>QKEL01000015.1 GCA_003252395.1 Spirochaetales bacterium | reverse complement strand
TTTGCAGCATATTTGCTGCAGATCTAGCAGTAACTTCGAGAATAAAATACTTAACCAGGTCCTTCTGGACCTTTCTACTTAGCCTACAACGAAATACAGCCATTCCTTAAGCATAATTCATATGCTTATCTACTACAGCCCCTTTTTTTTAACAGCTTCGAGATACTTAAACAATTCATGAATTGCCTCTCTTGAAGCAGCATCTGAACGTTTTACTTCAATCACAACATATTTTCCATTGCTCCTTTTTGCAAATATATCTATAAAACTTTTAGTTCCAATTTCATTTGGAAAATATTTTTCTTTATCTAAAAATGTGTAATCTTCATTAATTATATGTAGATTTTTAATCAGTTTATCCCTGATTTCTTGTTCTTTCATATCATCCTCCGCCCGAAGGGTCCACCTAACTCCATTTATCTTATTCTCATATTTTCCTTATCCATGCCATTCTACCCCCACTTTTTGGAGATTTCCATCGCTTTTCTTATTAAATTTAGTGGACTCGTTAGAATGGGGAGATTACAGATAGATTTGCCGTAAATTGAACGAATTTCCCTATCAGTGAAGAAAAATGGCAACAGAATTTTTACTAGCATTAACCGAACGACTCACTCCACCCGCATTCAAATCAACGGTGAACGTGTAGCCTGCCTTCTTCGCTAACCGAAAAGCCTACAAGCCACGAGAAAAAGCCATACCGCTCTGATCGTTGTAGTGACAAAGCTTTAATGCGAAGCAAAGCGGCGTGAGTCTTAATCACACGCTTCGCCGATTCTATCGACTTTCCCGCGCGGACCGGCTTCGGCGATTACGCGCAAACCACTATCGCATGATCCAATCATGGATAGCGGCGCTGAACGTATCGATATTCGCTTTTTTTGACGCTGACGTAATCGAATCGGTATCGCCGATCTCCCGTTTCGCGTTTTCCGGCATCGGCATATCGAATAAATTGGAATAGTCGAGCAATCGCGTGAAGACTCGGTAGCGACCACTACTTTCTTTGGCTGATCCGCACTCGCCGTTTGATCGCTTACGGTATGAATCGGGATAAAGGGAGGATTTTTTAGGATACGTTACAGCTTCGCTCCCCTGCCCCTTCGCCCCTGCAAGGACGCTCCCCTGAGGGGGCTCCGAAGGTGGACCCGCTCCCCGGAAGGCGCCCCCTGCCTCGGCTTACAAGCGCTTCGCCCATAAACCGGGGCGTAAGGGTCGAAGCCCATTAGCCGCGATAGCTTTCCTCGGGGCCGAGGCAGGAGGGGGGAATGGGAGACGCGGCGGGGTGGAGGACGAGGCGCTCGAGGACGAAGCCGGGGGTGACGGCGTAAACGCGGAGGGCGTTGAGGCCCGCGCGGCAATTGACTTCGCACGTATGGACGCGGTTATTGGCGAGCACGCCCTGGGCCCAGAACTCCTGGTCGTCGCCGACTCCGGCGCCCGCGGGAACGGTTTCGTGGCGGGCGATGGGACCGTCGTTGGTTTGGACGGCGAAGGCGATGCCGTGGGCCTTGTCCACGGGGTTCGAGGGCGACAGGTAGAACTGGGCCGCGTAGGGGCCGTCCGACTGCGCGACGAAGCGGTATTCGAGGGAAGGCGCGTCGGCGCCCGGCGTGAAGAAGGCGGTGGAGGGGTAGGCTTTCGCGGCGGAGAGGGCTTTCCCGTGGCCCGGGAGGACCGCGAACGAGCCTGAAGCGGTGTCGTGGCGGGCGAAGAAGCGCTCGGCTTCCATGGCGACGTAGCCCGCGGCCTCGAGATACACGTTGGGCGCGAGGCCCTCGGCGGCGACGGGAGCCGGCACCTTAACGCGCACCTTGCTGCCGCCCGAGACGATCAGGATCTCGCCTTCGGCCCTCGCCCCGGGATTGACGGAGACGGCGATCCGGTCGTTCAGGGAGACGGTACCCGAGGTTGACGAGAGGCGGAGAAAAGGGCTCGCGGTGATTTCGTATTTCGCGGGAGAAGCGCCTCCGTTCGAGATATCGATGAAGGCTTCGAGGCGGTCGGGTCGGTAGAGATCGGCGAGGACGAGCTCTTTCCGCGTCCAGTCGCCGCCCTGGGTGTGGATCGCGCTTCCCGGTATGGACACGACGATCCTGGGCTTGTTCGCGCTCTTGAAGGTAACCTGGAGGGGGAAGGCGCATTCCTCCTCGTTCCAGTTCCTGAAGCCGATATGCTCGGAAAGGCCCATGCCGTACCAGCGCCCGCCCGCGAGGCCGTGAAATTCCTCCACGAGGCGCTCGTCGTCGGCAAGGCATTCGCCCACCCGCTCGGCGAGGAGATTCGCCTCGACGCGGCCCTCGCGGGCGTAGGCGAGGTTTTTCCCGGCGAGGAGCTGGGTTTTCTGCGCGTACATGTTGGCCACCGCGGGGAAGTAAACCTGCTGGAAAAAGGGCGGAAGGATTTCCGCGGGCATCTCCGCCTTGAGGGAGGCCGCCTCTTCCAGGACCTTCCCTACCCGCTCGAGCATCCGGTCGGCCTCGCGGTAATTGAAGGGATGGTAGACCTCGGCGTTCATCGACTCGGGGCGTCGCATGTGGGCGATCTTCGCGTAGTCGGTAAGGAGGCGGGAGACCCGTTCCTTTTGGGACGGGGTAAGCCAGGCGCCGAACTGGGAAGCGACCCAGCGTTCCGTGTAGGATACGGTGGAGCCCGGCGCGGAGGAGCCCCAGGAATCGAAATCGTAGGCGAGATCGAGGAAATAGGAAAGGGGAAATTCGTTGGTGCAGATATCGCCCACGTTCACGATCCACAGGTCGCGCACGCCGAACTCCCAGGCCTGGGTCATCTGCTCCCACACCTTGGGGAGGTACGTGGAGTTGACCCACTCGAAGGAGACGGGCCAGCCGTGGTAGTCGAAATGGTAATAGATGCCGTAGCCGCCCGGGTGGCCCCGCATCTCGGCGGTGGGCAGGGTGCGGAGGTTGCCGAAGTTGTCGTCGCTGAACATGAGGATGACGTCTTCAAGGTCCTTGCTGCCGATAAGGCCGGGCGTGTTTTCGTCGCCGTAGAAGTAGGCTTCCACTTCCTTGTAGAGGGCGAGCATCATCGGGGTATCGCCGCGGACGGGCTTGACGATGTCGGCGATGAGTTTCTTTTGGGTCTTGAGCACGTCGCGGAGGAGCTGCACGTTGTCGGCCATGGTCGCTTCTTTCCCCATGATCGCCGAATCGGCCTCGCCCCGCATGCCCACGGTGATGACGTTCTCGAAGCGGCCGCTCCGCTCGAGCCCGTCTTCCCAGAACTTCGTGATGCCTTCAGGGTTCGACCTGAAGTTCCAGGCGTCGCCGTAGGGCGATCCCTTCCCGCGCAGGCGCTTGTATTCCTCTCCGTGGCGGAGGCAGGGCTCGTGGTGGGACATGCCCATGATTACCCCGTACTCGTCGGCCAGGATCGCGTTCTCGAGGCCGGGGCCGTCGTCGGAAAAGACCGAGGCCCACATGGCGGGCCAGAGGTAGTTGCCCTTGAGCCTGAGGAGGAGCTCGAACACCGCGTCGTACATTTTCGCGTTGAGGCCGCCGAAGCGTTTCGTGGCCCAGGTGCCGAGGGCGGGCCATTCGTCGTTGATGAAAAAGCCGCGGAAGCGGACCGAGGGTTCCCTGGATACGAGGGAGTCTTTATCGGTGAGGACGATCCTTTCCTTTCGAACGGGCACGGCGCCCGACCAGTTGACTAACGGCGAAACGCCCGCGAGCTCGGAGAGATGGAAGAGGCCGTAGACCGTGCCGCGCTTGTCGCTGCCCGCGATGACGAGGGCGGTTTCCACGCCGGGGAAGGGTTTGGCGACGAGGGTAAAAAGGTAGCGCTCCCGGCCGCCCGCGATCCGCGAAGGATCTATGAGTTTCCGTTCGGTCAGGGAATCGAGGGCCGGGCTCCGACCCAAGGTGCCGTATATCACGGCGACGGGGCCGAGTGCCGACAGGGAGTCGGTCGCGCCGGGAGCGTGGCCGGTAACGGCTTCAAGGTCGGCGCGTACCTTCGCGGCGATTTTTTCGACCCCTGAAAACGCCTCCGGTTCGGCGTAAAATAAAGGCGTATCCTGCTTTGCGATAATCATTTCCATGGGAGGTCCTTCCTTTGCGTGCATTATACGGACAATACCGGCGCGTATCAATTCGGGCGTTTTACCGGTACGGGCCCTCGCGCCTGACGATGGGCGCGGCGCTGGGGCTCGCGCTGGCCGGGACGCTCGCGGCCCTGGCGGGGTGCGTTAAGGGGAGCCGGGGCGATTCGCTCGCGATAAACGCGGACCGAACCCGCTTTACGGTGGAGGTAAGCGGCATTACGCGGGAAGGCGCGCTCCACATTCCCCCGGACTACGACGGTTCGGCGCCCTATCCGCTCGTGTTCGCCCTGCACGGGGCCACCGGCACCGGGGAACTCTTCCGGGCCTACGGCTTTGACCGGCTCGCCGACGAACTCGGCTTCATCGTGGCGTATCCCGACGGGATCGGGAGACGGTGGGACGCGCCCACCGACAACGCGTTTTTCGAGGCCATGATCGCCGGCTTTTCCAAAAGGCTGAGCGTTGACCCGCAGAGGATCTACCTTACCGGGCATTCCGCCGGCGCGATTGAAAGCTATACCCTCGCCCTGGCCATGCCCGGCCGGTTCGCCGCCATCGCCCCGGTGGCGGGCCTTCTCTCCGACGGGGCTATCGCCTATGAGCCCCAACCGGTTTCGGTCCTGCATATCCATGCCCGCGACGACGAGAGCGTGCCCTTTACGGGGGTGCCCCAATGGCGCCTCCTTTCCGCGCAGGATTCGGTGGATTTCTGGAAAGAACTGAACGGGGCGGTTTCGGGACCCGAGCCCCTCTTCGATACCCCCGGCGCCGAGGGGACTATCTGGCGGGGAGCGGGGCACGACACGGCCTCCCTTTTTTACGCCTCGGGGGGGCATTCCTGGCCCCGGGAAGCGACCGAGGCGATCATAGAATTCTTCTATAGTCACCCCGCCCGGACCGCGACCGTTGCCGTAGACGCCGCCGCGGTGCCCTTCGCGGCGGCGGTTGGCTCGACGATCGTCCTCGGTATCGCGACCGATCGCCCGGAGCGGATCGCGAAGGTGACCTACTACGTCGACGGGGCGGAAATCGGCTCGACGGAGACCGCCCCCTATGCGCTTTCCTGGAAGGCGTCCGGGAACGGAATCGTGCGGTTCTCGTGCGAGGCGGCGCTTACCGACGGAACGAAAGCCCGCTCTGTCCGCGCTCCCGCCACGGTCGTTACCGCGACCGCGGGGAAAGAAAGAGGCGGGGCGCCGAAGCAACCCGAAAAAATCGCGATAGCGGGCGCCCGCTCTTCGTCGGCCCAGACGGAGGGAAACGCGGCGGCGAACGCGGCGGACGGCGATCCGCATACCCGCTGGGAAAGCGCGTGGAACGACGACGAGTACGTTGAGCTGGATTTGGGGAGCGTTCGCGCGCTCGCCGGCGCGCTGCTTGAATGGGAGATCGCCTTCTCGAAGGAATACGCGATTGAACTCTCCGAAGACGGCGCCGCGTGGCGGCAGGCCGCGCTCATAACCGACGGCGCGGGGAACGCGGAGTACGTCCCGCTGGAAGGGCGGACGGCGCGCTTTTTGCGGGTGCGTTGCCTCAAGCGGGGAACCGAATGGGGGAACTCCCTTTGGGAAATAACCGTTTTGGGAACGTGATGGCAAAAGCCGTCGCCCCGGTAAGGACGAGCCCGTTCGCGGGCGGTCCGTGAGGCGGCTCCGAAGAGGATCGCTCGCCCCCCGTGGCGCCTTCTGCCTCACCCTTGCCTTTTTCGCTTTTCCGCTTTTCAAGCCGCGGACGGTGGTATAAGATAAGGGGCAGGAGTCAAAACCATGAATAAAAAAGCGCTCTCCGTCCTTTTTTTCCTCATTGGCCTTGCGGCGGCGGTCCTTTTCAACGTATTTAGGCATGCCGCGCCCCTTCCCGTCGCGGTCATTCTGAAGGTGATTCCCACGGCAATGATGCTCGCGTGGATCGCCGCGATGAAGCTTGACCGGCACAACGCCCTCATATTCGTCGGCCTCCTTTTTTCAATGCTCGGTGACGTGTTCATGGAGCTTCCGGGAGAGCTTTCGTTCATAATCGGGATCGGGGCGAACACCCTGGGGATCGTCTTTTACGCCCTCTACTTTTATTTTTCCGACAAAAGCGGCGACTGGATCCGCTTGGTGCCCGTGGCGATCGTGATGGGCGTGTTCTATATTATCCTCTACGATAACCTAGGGGCCTTAAAGATTCCGGTCTTAGTCTACTGCGCGATCCATACGGTTTTCCTGTGGCGCTCCTCGGCGCGCTTCGGCGAGCGGTATATCAGCGTGACGTCGCAGTGGGTGTGCTTTATCGGCTGCGTGTGCGTGACCATCAGCGACTTTCTCCTGAGCCTGACGATCTTCGGGATTATCCCGAACCTGGACAAGTTCCAGGTGGTGGACATGATCCTGTGGTGGTCGGGCCTTCTCATGCTGACGGTGACCGCGGAAATTAGGCGCGCAAAGGTAAAGGCCTCCGTCGCGGGCTCGGCCGCGGCATGAGCCTTGACCTTCAGAACATTCTCTACTCGGTGCCGGCGGTGGTGGTCGGCCTCACCGTGCACGAATACGCCCACGCCTATACGGCCTACCGGCTCGGGGACCCCACGGCGAAGGACCAGGGAAGGATCACGTTGAACCCGGTGAGGCATATCGATCCCCTGGGAATGCTTTTCATCGTGATCGCCGGTTTCGGCTGGGCGAAGCCGGTCCAGTTCAGCCCGGAAAACCTCAAAAAGCCGAAGCTCTACAAGGCGCTAATCGCCCTGGCGGGGCCCCTGTCGAATCTCGCGTTGGGCCTTCTTACCCTGCTCCTCATCAAGGCCTATCTCTTCTTTTCCTATGCCGTTCCGGATAACGCCCACCAGATTATCGTGTACACCCTGTTTTATCTGGCGGTGATAAACCTTGGCCTTTTTATCTTTAATATTCTGCCCTTCCCTCCCCTGGACGGTAGCCACGTTTTTTTCTCGGGGCTGAACCTGTCCGCGGCCGCCGAGCAAAATATGATGAAGTTCGGTTCCTACGCGCTTTTCGCGGTACTCTTTATCGAAAGCCGCGCGAACGTGGACCTGATTCCCATTGGCACCTTCACCGATTACGTGGTGGGCCTGTTTTTCAAATAGGGTATGCGACGAGCCCTGGTCAAGCAGATTCCGAACGCGCTATCGGCGCTGCGAATCGTTTCGTGCGTTCTCTACGTTTTTATCGGGGATAGCCTTTTTTACTTCGTTCTGGTGACGGCCCTGATCGGCCTCACCGACGCGCTGGACGGCTTCCTCGCGAGAAGGCTCGGCTGCCAAAGCGAACTCGGCGCCCTCCTCGATTCGATCGGGGACTTCGCCTTCTTCGTTTCCCTGCTGATCTACCTCATCGCGTACCGGGGCGACCTGCTCTATGGCCGCCGGTGGTTTTTGGGCGCCGCGGTGCTGATCAAGCTCGCGCCCGTGGCGATCGGCCTGGCGCGTAACCGCGCGCTTATTTTTATCCACACGGTCCTGAACAAGGTTTCGGGAGCGGTCGTGTTGGCGGGAATCCTTGCCTTGATCGCCTTTTCAAACCCCGTAGCGATCGACGTGATAGCCTGCACGGTAAGCGTCGCGGGGGTGGAAGAAGCGCTCATACTGATCCTGCGCAAGGACCCCGACAGGAACCTGCGATCGATTCTGGAATTGCGAAAGGAGAAGAACATATGAAATTTGACCCAACGCTTTTGGTTTCCACCCTGGAAAGCATTCCCGACATTATCGAGGCCTACGTTTCGAATATCCCGAAGGAACGCTTTGACGAAAAAAGGAACGCGGAGGCGTGGACGATCCGGGAGCACGTGTATCACGTCGCCAGCGTCCAGAAGATGCTGTACGGGCGGATTGAATTGATTCGCGCGGAGAAGAACCCCGCGATCGTACCCTTCTTTCCCGAAAAGCAAGCGGCCATCGGCGATTTGTATGAATCGACGGAAGCGGCGTTCGCGGAATACCGGGCGGAACGGAAAAGGCAGATAGCCCTGATCGAATCGCTTCGCGACGCGGACTACCGAAACGAGGCGACCCACGGCGAGTACGCGCGCTACAACATTCCCATCATTTTGAACCATATGGTCTTTCACGAGTATTGGCACATGTACCGGATCGAGGAGCTGTGGCTGGCCAAGGACGAGTACGTCAAGTGAGGGTTCAAGGATGAAACGCGTTTTTCTCGCTTCCTATTTTACCGAGGCGAAGGAACTCTTTCTCGAGTACGCGAAGGACGGGGATCAAGACCGAAGGGTAACCTTCATTCCGACCGCGTCGAATCCCGACGCGTATAAGGACCACGTTTACTCGGACCTGAAAACGCTGGAGGATTGCGGCTTTCGGGCGAGTACCCTGGACATAAGCGCGGCCGACGCTGAAACGATCGCCCGGGAAATTGACTCGCGCCCGTACGTTTTCGTCTCCGGCGGGAATACCTTTTACCTTTTGCAGGAAATGAAAAAGAAGGGGGTCGACGCCCTCGTGCGCGATTTTATAGACCGGGGCGGCGCCTACCTGGGTTCCTCCGCGGGCTCCGTCGTCATGGCGAAGGATATCGGCTATATCGCGCGGATGGACGACGCCTCCGCGGCGCCGGAGCTGAAGGATTTCCGGGGTATCGGCTACGTCGATTTTTGCGTGCTCCCCCACTGCCGGAGCGACTACTTCGCGGAAATCGCCGAGGAAATTCTCGCGGAGTGGCGCGACTCGCTCGACCTATGGCCGCTCACGGACCGGCAAGCCGTCGTGTACGAAAAGGGGGCGTTCGTCCTCAAGGACGCCGACGCGCAACGATAATTCCCTTGCGCGCCCGAGTGAACCGGGGTATCATATAGTTCATCTTACGTTTCCTTTCGCTCACGAGGAGGTCTACATGCTGAGAGTATTCAACGACACGGGGTACGGAGACGCGGGTCAGGTCGCCTGACCGTTCCCGACTCGAGACCCGCCTCCGCTCCCTTACTATCCAACCCCACCCATAGCCTAATTTAGGAACGGTCAACCATAGGAGTTGTTCCGTGAAAACCATTCTCATACACGACGAGACGAGGATCGCCGAGGCGTCGGCCTTGGCGTATCGCAACCTCCTTAGCCTCAGGGCGCGCTTTCCCTGGATGCCGGAAAAAAGGGAGGACGAGTTCGTTCCCCGCATTGAATGGATGGCCCGCGAGGGCCGCGTATACGGTTTGATAGAAGGCGATACGCTTATCGCCTTTCTCGGCTGGTTTAAAATTGACGAGTTCCGGAACGTCGGGGCCGCGGCGTTCACGCCCGACTGGTGTTCGGCCGTTTCCGCGCCTGACGGGGAGGTCCCGCGTTTGATGGGCACGCTCGTGAGGCGGCTCTTGGGCGACCTGAAGGAAGCGGGTATCCCGATCCACGCGGCCAGCATCCTTTCGGCCAACGGGGCCTTACTCGAGGAGTTCTCCCTTTTAGGGTACGGGAGAATCGTGCTGGACGCCGCGGTGCCGGTAGCCGAGTTGATCGGGAAAACCGGGCCGGGCACGGCGTTCCCGCGCGAACCGGGACCCGGGGGACTGAACGTCCGCGCGGCGACCGGGTCCGACGCGAAGGCGCTTTCCGAATTGGACGCGAGCCTCGCGCGGCACGTCGGCGCGCCTCCGGTACTCATGCCCGATACGCATGGCTCGACCGAGGGCGAATGGGAGCAGTGGCTCGCGAGCGCTGATTCCCTTACGTTCATCGCCGAGCGCGACGGGATTCCCGTCGGCTTTATCAAGGCGGACCCGCCCCATTTCGACGTGAGCTGGTTCGTGCACGGCGCGGAAACCATGGCGATCTGCGGCCTGTACGTAGACCCCGCCGCCCGCGGCTTAGGCGCCGGCGAGGCGCTCTTGCGGCGGCTTGCCCTGGCGGCGGCGGACCGGGGCTATACCCTCATGTCGGTGGACTGCGAGACGCATAACCCCGAGGCGCGCGCGTTTTGGACGCGGCGGTTCGAGCCGGTTACCTGGTCGTTCGAGCGGCGGCTGTAAGAGCGCGGGCCGGGCGCGAAAAAAACGTTTCTCGCCCGGCCCGTCATGGGTTATACTGAACCATCAAATAACGAAAACGCGAGGAATTCTTATGTACAGTCTCGTCCTTTTGCTCGTATTTCTCTTTGCCATGGTCGCCGTCGGCGTGTGGGGAATGAAAAAAACCTCGACGCTGAACGATTTCTTTCTCGGCGGGCGCACCCTGGGCCCGTGGATCTCGGCCTTCGCCTACGGCACCACCTATTTTTCCGCGGTCATCTTTATCGGTTTCGCGGGAAAGCAGGGCTGGCAATTCGGTTTTAGCGCCCTCTTGATCGGCGTGGGCAACGCCTTCCTCGGCGCCCTCCTCGCCTGGCTCGTGCTCGGAAAGCGCACGCGGCTCATGACCCAGCGGATGGGCGTTATGACCATGCCCGAATTCCTCGAGGCCCGCTACGGTTCGGCCCACCTGAAGATGATCGCCGCGGTGCTGATCTTCGTCTTTCTCCTTCCCTACTCCGCATCGGTTTTCAAGGGACTGGGGCACCTCTTCGAGAGCACGTTCGGGATCTCCTACGATTTCGCGCTGATAGTCCTCGTGGGCATTACCGGGCTCTACCTCATACTCGGCGGCTACTTCGCGGTGACCATGACCGACTTTATCCAGGGCTTCATCATGCTCGTCGGCGCCTCGCTGATGGTGGTAATCATGGTCTCGAAGGCGGGCGGGCTGAGCCAGGCAATCGCCGCGGTGGCGGCCGGCTACCCCGAGCACGTTCCGGCGGCGGCGCGGCCCTCCTGGCTCACGGTGGCCTCTCTCGTCTTCATGACCAGTTTCGGTACCTGGGGCCTTCCCCAGATGGTGCAAAAATTCTACTCGATCAAGGACGACAAGATGATCGGCAGGGCGGCGATAATCACCACCGTGTTCGCGCTGGTCATCGGCGTGGCGGCCTACACCACCGGCGTGCTCGGCCACGCGTTCTTCGATTCGAACACGGTGCCCAAACTCCCCTCGGGCGGCGTGAATTACGACCTGATCATACCCACCCTGCTCACGGCGCACCTTCCCGAGGTCCTCCTCGCCGTGATCATGCTCCTCGTGCTTTCAGCGTCCATGTCCACCCTTTCGTCGATGATCCTCGTGTCGTCCTCGGCCATCACCATCGACCTCTACAAGGGCTACCTCCGGCCGCAGGTCACCGACGGACAGTCCCTGTTGATGATCCGCGTCCTTTCCGGGGTCTTCATCATTTGCTCCTACGCCATTTCACGGATGCAGGTCGGCTTTATCGTGACGCTCATGTCCCTGTCCTGGGGCGTCCTGTCGGGAGCCTTCATGGCGCCCTACATTCTCGGCATTTATTGGAAGCGGGTCACGAAGGCGGGGGCCTACGCCGGCTTCTTCGCGGGCTCCGGCACGGCCATCGCGCTCTTTTTCATCCTCGGCCCCGCGAACTCGCCCCTTGCCTCGAGCATCGCGATGCTGGTTCCCTTCGCCGTCGTGCCGGCGGTGAGCCTCCTAAGCCCGAAGCTCGACGAGAAGATCGTTCGGCAGGCGTTCGGGGAGTGAGCGTTCCCCGCCGAATAGCGGCGATCGCGCTCCCGATTCTCGCCTTCCTCGCCCTCGCCGGCCTCGCGCTCCGCTATCGCCCCGCGGTTTCCCCGGAGTACGATCCGGCATACTGGGCGAAGGAAGAGGCGCGGTCGGGAGACTGGCTTCAGGGCGTTACGCCCGCGGGTATCGCCTACGCGCTCTACCTTCCCGCCTCGCTCGAAAGCCCGGGCGAAAGCCCTGAAGGCGGTGGCTCGGTTCCCCTCATCGCGGTATTTCACGGTTCAAACCAGAAAGACGTTTCGAGGGAGCGGTTCGGCTCCCTCTTCGCCGATCCCGCCGCGCAGGCGGCGTTCGGTCCCGCGGGCGCCGCCGTTCTCGTGCCCCTTTCGAGGACGGATTACTTTTCTGACCCCGCTTCTTACGCGCGGTTTATCGAGAACGTCGCGTTGCGGCACCCCGCAATAGACCCGCGCCGAATCGCGGGCTACGGCTTTTCCCAGGGCGCGGCCTTCGTCATGGAATTGGCCATGGCCCGGCCCGCGCTCTTTCGCGCGGCGGCGGCGGGAAGTTCCTATTACGAAGCGAGCGCGGCGGAACTATTCGCCGCGGCCAGGGTCCGTTTTTATTGCGCGCTTTCTCGGGACGACAAGGGGATCTTCGAACAGGGAGCGTTTACGGCGAAACTGCTTTCGCGTATCTGCCCGGATTCCCGGTACGTCGAGTACGAAAACCGAGGGCACTTTCCCATCGGCTTACGGGATACCGGGCCCAGGGGCGGCGAGACGTTTATCGATTGGCTCGCGGAATCGTTGCGGTAAGGCATAGTTTCAGGGCGACTGGCGCGGGCGACGCGGGGCGTTTCCTACTCCACGGCCTTCGCGAGGGCGTAGTCTTCCCCGTTCTCTTCGATAATCCGGAACCCCTTTCGCCGGTAAAACTCGAGGCCCAACCGGTTCTTGCGGTCGCAGCACGCGCGGCATTCGGCGATTCCGTTAGCTTTCAGTTCGCCCAAAAAAAGCTCCAAAAGCCGGGAGCCATACCCCTTGCCCAGTTCCGCCGGGTCAAGGTATAGCCGATCGAGAACGCCGGTGCGGGTATTGCCGGAGATAAAGCCGATAAGGCGGCGGTTCGCGTCGTGAAGCACCTTGAAAAAATAGCCCCTGTTCTTTACGTTCCACGCCATTCCCTCGTGGCTTTCCCGGGAATACCAGCAGTTCAGCCGCGTGTTCAGCGTGCCCTCGTCGAGAAAATCGGAATAGGCGTGGTACCAGGCCTTCTTCGCCAGCGAGTACACCTCGGCATGGTGCGAAGCCTCAAAATCGGAAATGACTACCTGAGCGTCCATACGTATCCCTCCGAATTCGCTACCATTTTAACCCCGGTCGTTTTCGTTTGGCTAGTTTTATTTACCGGGAGAGCCCCAGATAGCCCTTTCGCGCGAGGGCAAGACGGGTCGCCGGGGACACGCCCTCCCCGTTGCCGGAGTCCGCCAGTCTCGCAGCTTCCCGAAACCAGGTTCCGGCCTCGTCCGCGCGGCCCGCGTCCTCGAGGCATTGCCCGGCGCTTCGGTAGCATTCGGCCGTGAAGCCTCCGGAAAGCGGGACCGCACCCTTTGCGCCTTCCTTCGCCGCAGCGAGGAAATCGGACGCTCCCTGCGCGCGTTTGCCGAAAACGGCCTCCGGAACGGCCATCGAAACGTTCGCCCGGCACAGCCGCGCCGTTACCGCCTCATCCGGTCCCGCGGCGAGTTCAACCGCCCGGTCGAGATACCGGTACGCATCGGCCACGATTGATACCGCGGCGAGCGCCGGCGCGTCCCCGGCCCGTCGCGCGACGAGCGCTCCCTTATACCCCAGGGCGGTAGGATCCTCTGGATCGATGTCGAGGGCACAATCGATCGCCCGTTCCGCCTCGATCCGCGCGTCGGCGTTGAACGCGGCGATTGCGTAGGCGATCAAGGCGGTTTCGTCGCGCGAACGCGCGGGGTCGAGCGCCTCGCGCGCGGCGGTCCAGGCGTTCGCTGCTTCCGTACGGGAGCGCTCCGCTTCCGCCTTCGACAGGGACTCGAGCTCGGCGACCAAGGCGCTATCGGGGGCGAATAGGCCCGACGGGGCAGGCGCGGCAAGGGGTATCTCGACGGGTTTTACCGTCGCGAGGGCAAGGGCGTTTTCGTCCCAGGAAGAGAGTTCCGCCTCCTGGGCGCCCGGTTCGTCGCTGAGCAGATCGAACACAGCAGGGGTGAAGGGCGAGGCAGATCCGCCCGCGCGGTCTATCGAGGGGCGGCGCGATGCGGGCATAATCGCGCCCCGGGACCAGGGAGACCAGGCCGATACGAATACGTACTGCCAGGTCGACTCCGCCCCGAAAAGGCCCCGCAAGGCCCTGTTTTCCAGGGGGACGCGCACGCGCAGGCCTTTCTCCCCGTCCAGCGGGCTCACCTCCACGGGCAATTTCAACGTGCCGTCCGCCGATTCTATGGAACCGGATAGCCCGTCGATCGCGAGGCGCCAATCCCACGGGTGCGCGGGATCAAGCGAGAGGCCTTCCGGGGCGCCGGAGGGAAGTTCGACCGAACCGAGGCCGTCGCCGTCCGCGTCGACGTAAATCCTGACGGCCCTAACCCGCGCGGGACCCGAGGCGAATACGAGATCGAGCTGCCAGTACTCGCGCATTGCCTGCCAGCGGGCGCCCCACACCGGAACGCGCGCGACGTAGCGCACGAGGTCGAGGGCTCCCGCGGTAAAATCGCCGTTATTCGGGTAAGTAAGCCCGCCGAACCCGTGATCGTCGCCGACCGGATCGTAGACGGTCCTCGCGACATGCCCCCCGGTGAAGGAAGGATCGACCTCCGGATTGAACGCCGCGATGAGGGCGCGGCTCATTACGTCGGAATAGTACATAAAGAAAAGCACGCCGAAGAGGGCGATAAAGAGCTTGACGATTCGCGGCCCGTACCATTTCGCGCCGGTTCTGAATGCGGACAACTCCGGGCGTTTCATCGCGCGCCCCCGAGGAAAAGGGAGGCGATCCGATTCAGGGCGTCGGGCACGAATTTTCCCGAGATCATCACGGAGAACGTAAACGCCGTGAAGGCGAATAGGTATTCCGGTTCCAGGATCGATTGGACGAAACGCCCTATCGCGGTGCGGGGAACCGGCTTCCCGCACGGGGAGCCCCGACGGGGGGCCTGCAGAGAACCCGGCAGGAGGCCGCTCGCCGTTCCCGGGCGACGGCGCTTTCTCAGCACGGAAGCGAACTCGTACCGGATGGCGCCCGTCGGGCACGCGGCGATGCATTCGCCGCACAGGGCGCAAGTGCGCTCGGGCGTACCGCGTTTCCCGTCTATCGTATTTTTGTCGATGGCGAAAAAGGGACAGGCCTTCGCGCATTCCATGCACCCGACGCACGAATCCGCGTCTATCGCGATCCGAAAGCCGGAAACGGGACTGAGAAGGGACTGAAAGGCCCCGAAGGGGCACAGGGAACCGCATTGCACGCGCTTTTTGGTGAGAAGGGGAAGCACGATAACGAAACCGAGAAAAAGTCCGATGAACAGCACCGCGGCGATGAGGGACTCAGCGTCGGAGACTTCCGCGAATTCGGTAACCAGCTTAAAGGGGCAAAACCATTCGCAGTACACGGACGACATAAATCCGAGGGATACCAGGACGATAAAGCCGAGAAACGCGTAATGCGCCGACCGGATATCGCCGTTCCGGGAAAGGGTCTCTATGCGCCGTTTTTTAAGCACCCGCGAGGCGCCCTCTTCCCATCCCCCGTAGAAGCAAACCCAGCCGCACCATCCCCTGCCGATGGTGACGGTGGCGATGAACCAAATTAAAAGCATTCCCGTGACGGACGCGAAATGGCCGCCCATACGCGCGGGAAAAATGACCTTCCCGGTGAGGACGAAGGGGGCGACGATCGCCGGGATGACGATCTGACAGAACGGCACTTCGGCGCTCGCGACCGTGGACTGGGAAAGGGCCATGCTGCCCCGTTCGTCCTGGAGTATCCCGATGAACGATACGGTAAAAAAAAACGCGAAGGACACGATGAAGGCCCGCCGCCACCGGGAATACTCCCTGGTGCGTACCATGGCGAAGAACACGGCGAGCATTGCCGCCGAATAGAGCCAGCGCGCCGGGGAGGAAACGTCTCCCGAAAGGCCGAAGAACCAGACGATCATCGCCATGAAGGCCGTGAAGAAAAGGGATACCGCCATGGTTACCTCGCGATCAGGATCGGGATAAGACCCGCGAAAACGACGAAATACGCGCCGACGAACAGCTGCGTAAGCCGGGCGATCCGGACGGGCGGCGCGTTCCTGCGCGAAAGAAAGGGAAGGCCCAAAAGGGGAACGAAAAAAGGGAGCGTTCCCGCGTAAAAAAGGAGGAAGTACGCCGCGCCCGACAGCATCGTAGGCGATAGCGCGGAACGGAAGGCGGCGGTCCAGAAAGCCGGGCAAACGTGAAAGCCCACCGCGAGGCCAGACAGGAAGGCGGACCGGCGGTCGTCACCGCCCAGGAAGCGAACGGCGGCGCCGAACGCGCGGCCCGCGGGCGAGCGCCCGGTTCGCGACGGTTTACCGCCGGCGGCGCGTTCTCCGCAGCCGGCGCAGGGAGCGGATCGGCGGGGTAACGCGGCGGCGACGAGGACGAGGCCGCAGGCGATATAGGCCCCGTACGAGACCCGGCGAGCCAATACCGGATCGAAGAACGCCCCAGCGAGCAAGCCCAGCGAGGCAAGGGCAAAGCCGAGGCCCGCGTACGCCGCGAGCCGGCCCGAGAGAAAGAGACCGACCAGGGCCGCGTTGCGCCGGTACCCGGTCGAATCCCGGGAGAGCAGGAAAGGGAGAAGAACGGGCCCGCAGTACATGGCGCACCAGGTCCCGGTCGAAAAGCCGAGCGCCACGGGCTCGACAACGCCGGTAAGGATATCGGTCATCGGCTCAATCCCCGTACTTCGCGAGCAGGAGGCGCGCCTCGTCTGCTTCCGGCGAACCGGGCGATTCGCTCACGCAGCGGTCCCATGCGTCGAGCGCGCCGTCTATGTCCCGCGAGCGGGCGAAATAGAGGCCGGCATACAGGTCGATAACGCCTAAGGTTTCCGGCGTGAACCCGTTTCGGCGCGCGTTCAGCCAATCGAGGTCTTCCTTCATCGCGGGCCAACGGTTGACCGGTGATTCGACGCTAACCCCGTAGGAGTTTTCCATGCGCAACAGGCGAAGCTCGACGCTCTCGGGATCGGAGGCGAGGGCACCGTCGATAAGCGTCGCGGATTCGTTCAAAATCGCGAGGGCCGCAACGGCGTTTTTGTCCCGGGCCTCGAGGCTCGCCCGCAAGCTGAGCGCGCTCCCGTAGTACGCCTTTGCGAGGGGATCTGTGGTTACCAGCGGCTTCAGGACGCGGATCGCCCCGTTCACCGTATCCCAGTCAAGGTTCGCGTGCGCTGCGTCATGCAGGGCGATACCGGCGGCGAGATCGGCCGGGATCGACTTTTTGGCGCTCTCGGACTGCGCGCCCGCGGTAAGGGAAAGCGAGAACAAAAAAAGCGTGAGGGCGATCGTCCGTTTCAAGCCAGCGAAATCGTGCATGTATGACTCCTTATCCGTGTTTCGGCTGACCGACGGGTATCAAATCCCCGCCGTGCCGCAAAATGAGAACCGGGAAGAACCATTCGGATTCACCCCGAACGTAAACGTGAAATAGGCGAAAACGGGACTGTCGAACAAAACCCTGAGCCCCGCCCCCATGCCTTCCGCCGCCATGCGCCTGTCCGCCGTTTGATCGTTGAGCAGGGCCGCGTCGAAAAAGAGGAAGGGTTCGATACCGCACGTTGTCCAGCCGAGGGGAAGCGCCGCCGCGCGGTAACGCGCCTCCGCCGAGGCGAATACGAAGTCGGTGGCGATAAGCGCGGCCGCCGGATAGCCGGAACGCACGGAGCGGTCGTCGGTAGAGGCGAGATCGAAGCCGTACTCCCCCTTCGCGGCGCCCGCCGCTACCTTCGCCGCAAGGGTTCCCCTGGCGCCCAGCGACGCGCGATACCAGGCGGACGCCTCGCCCTTAACGCCTTCACGATAGGGAAGGAATACCCACAACCGCCCCTCTGCCCCTCCGTGACTCACGGTTCCCGCGCCTCCCCCGCCCCGCGACCGGTCCGATCCGAGGAAGGGTCGGCCGAAGCGAACGTGGGGCTGCACCGAGTACGCGCCGTTCTTATCGGTTCCCGGGAAATACGCGAGGACCGCCTCGTCCACGGCGATCAACAGATCCGGGCCGATATAGGCGCCCTGGGTAAGGCGGGCTTCCATTCCCGGTGCCGTGGGCGCGATTCCCGTGGCTGCCGCCTGAGCGGACCAGGTACCCGGCGCGTTGGCGAACACTCCTGCCCCGAGCGCCAAAGGAAGGCCGCCGAATCGTTCATGCAGGATTTCGACGCCGTTCCGGTTCCAGCCCAGGTAGCCCTTAAGCGAGAGCCGCTCTCCGCCCAGGGCCACGCGGCCAACGGTCACGAAGGCGTTCCCGGCCCCGAAGCGCCACAAATAGCCGGGCCGAACGGAAACCAAAACCGTGCGGGTATCCCTGTTTTTCCGGGAGGGAAGGACCACGACGCTCGCCTCATAGAAAAGGGCGCTCTCGGTAAGGCGCGTTTCGCTTTCCAGGCACCGTCGCTCCAATTCGCCAGGGGAATACGAGCGGCCGGGCCGAAGGCCAAGATAGGAAACCACCGTTTCCGGCTCAAGGACCGTCTCTTGGACCGACGCGTTTCCGGCTACGGCGACAATTCCCGCTTCCGCCCACTCAAACGTCGACTCGCCGATCGCTATCCTCACCTTGGCGAGGAGCATCCTTTCTTCTACCGCCGGCCCGCTTTGTCCCGCGGGGTACGCCCGTCCCAACCCAACGGACAAAAGGATTGGGAACAAAAACGAAAACCGTGTTCTTTTCATGCCGTTTTTTTTTAAGGACGGTCGGCGCGGATGGAGGCGAGGCCCTTCAGCATAAGGGCATAGGCGCTCTCTGACAGGGGCCAGGTAAGAAGTCCAAACATGGGCATCCAGGCCCACACCACGTCCAGGAACAGGCCCGTGCCCAGGAAGGCGACGTTCACCAGCCAGCACACCAGGGAAATGCCCGTCCAGCCGAGCCAGGAAAGCCGTACCCATTCGCGCCGTTCGAGGGAAACCATGGCGCTCTCGGAGGCTCGGGACCGAAACCGCAGCCAGGCGAGCAAGAAGGGAACCGCGAATCCGAGCCAGCCGGGAAGGGCGACGAAGACCGCACGCCAGCCAAAGCCGACGAGGGCGAACCATATCCAAACGGCGGCGATATAGACGGTTCCGTACAGAAGCATCCCGGCTGAAAGAAGCGCATCAGCCTTGCGGGTCAGTATATTGCGCCTTTGACCGGACATGGTCTCTACCAGTTCCTCGAGATTCCCGAGGGAGTCTACCGCGCCGGCGAAGGCCTCATCGAAGGAAACGCCCGTCGCCATGACATCGGCAATTCTGTCGGAAAGGTGGGTTTCCAATTCCTCTCGCTGCTCCGCGAGGCGCTCCGTTTCCGGCATGCCCCTGAAGAGCCCACGCACGTAATAACGTACCGATTCGAGTCCCTGTCGTTCCATCCTTACTCCCCGATTAACGTATTGATGATCTTTTTCGCGAAAACCCAATCCTGCCGAAGCGTAACCAGGGCTTCCTTGCCGGTCTGCGTCAGGGCGTAATACTTCCGTCGCCCTCCTTGGGTTTCCTCGCCCCAGTAGGAACGCACCAAGCCCTGACCCTCCAGTCTACGAAACGCGGAATACAGGGAAGGTTCCTTAAGCTCGTATTCCCCGCCGGTACGGGTTAAAACCTCTTTGTAAAGGTCGTACCCATACCGGTCCCGATCGGACAGCAAGGCGAGAACGATACCGTCGATATGCCCGCGTATTATTTCTTTACCAATATTATCTTCACTCATAGTACTATGCGTAGTATAGTACATGATGACAAATAAAACTGTCAAGGGAATTCGGGTTACGGGGAGAGCGTGAAGGTTTTACCGCGGGGAACGGGAGGCGAGGAACAGATTCAGGGCCTCAAGGAAGCGCTCCGGTTCGTCGAACCGGATCAAGTGACCGGCATTCTCGAAGCGTTCTATCTGGGTATCGCCCTTGAGCGACAGTATCTTGTCCGCCATCTCGGGAGTCACGATGGCGCCTCGCTCCGGGTTCCCGGTAATGAGCAATAAGGGCTGTTTTAGGGTTCCCAGCGTTTGGTGCCACGGCCAGCGGTCGCCGCCCATACGCGGGAAAATGACCGACCACGCGTGGGGATCGAGCTGCTTTTTCGACTCCGCCATGGCGCGGATAAGGTCGGCGTCCCAATCGGGATGGTCCTTGCGGTAGCCTTCGAGTAAGTCATCCAACGTCGTTTTTTTGAGAGACTCGACCCATTGGGCCATGGGGTTATCCTGCGGGTTTTCCGAAAAAATCGGGGCGAGCGAAGAGGGCATAAACCAGGCAGGGTCTTCCAGCACCAGGGATGTCACCAGACCCGGGAACCGAACCGCGGTTTGGAACGCGACCATGGCTCCCATGGAATGACCGCAAAGGACGAGGTTCTTCAGTCCCAGCGCAACGATGAGAGAGGCCACATCGCGGCCCATGTCCACGAACTCTCCCGGCATTAGCCTTTCGGAAAGCCCATGGCCGCGCATGTCGGGCATAATAACGTCGTATCGGGCGGATAGCGCCTTCGCGACGGGAGCCCAACAGCGCCCGCTGTCCGTGAAACCGTGCACTAGCATGAGGGGAGGAAGGGTTCCGTCCCCGGTTCTGGCATAATGGATTTTTATGCCGTTCAGTATCGTATCGCGCTCGGTCCAGTTCGTTCGCTTTTCGGTCTCCAAT
>QKEL01000001.1 GCA_003252395.1 Spirochaetales bacterium | reverse complement strand
GGAAACGGGTAACCTGATCGTGGACGCCTTTCGGAAGGGTATTCCCGGGCAATGCGGGCCCATGAACCCCGCGGAAGTCACCATGGTGCTGGTGGGCGGTCACGGTCCCTTCGCGTGGGGCCCCGACGCCGCAAAGTCCGTGTACAACGGCGCGGTCCTCGAGGAAACGGCCCGAATGGCCCTTCTGACCCTGCAGGTTAACCCCGGGGCCACGCCTTTGGCGGACTATATCGTGAATAAGCATTACATGAGAAAGCATGGCCCCGACGCCTACTACGGTCAGGGCGGGGCTCACTGAGCAGCCGGATTTTCTCGCTTCGTAAGCGCGCCGGAGATAGATCCGGCGCGCTTTTTTTTCCGAAAGCGCCGGCGCCTATTCGACGATGGCGACGTCGGTTTTCGATATTTTGAAGAATTCGATGGTATCCTTGAGCTGTTCCGCCTGGGACGCGAGCTCCTCCGAGGTGGAAGCCAACTCCTCCGACGAAGCCGCGTTGCTCTGGATGATTTGGTCAAGTTGCAAAATCGCCGCGGATATTTGGTCGACCCCCGTTTGCTGTTCGTTGCTCGCGGAGGTGATTTCCTCGACCAGTTCCGCGGTTCGCTCGATGTCGGGCACGAGTTTCGCGAGCTTTTCACCGGATCCCTGGGAGAGCTCCACGGTTTTCGCCGCCAACTCGGTAATGTCCCCGGCGGCGAGTTGGCTCTGTTCCGCCAGCTTTCTCACTTCCGCGGCGACGACGGCGAATCCCTTGCCGTGTTCACCCGCCCGGGCGGCCTCGATGGCGGCATTCAGGGCCAAGAGGTTCGTTCTTCTCGATATTTCCTCGATTATCGTGATTTTGTTGGCGATCATGGTCATGGCGGCCACCGCTTCCTTAACAGTCTCCCCGCTTTCACGGGCGTCCTTGGCCGCCTTAATCGCGATCTTTTCCGTTTGGCTCGAGTTATCGGCGTTCTGCCTGATATTGGAGCTCATCTCTTCCATCGAACTCGAGACTTCCTCTGCGCTTGAGGCCTGCTCGGTGGCCCCGTTGGAAAGCACCTGGCTTGAGTCGCTCACCTGAAGGCTTCCCGACGCGATATAGGTAGCCGCGGCGGAGACCTTGCCCACGATATCCCGCAGGTTCTCGGTCATGTCGCGGAGGGACTTCCCCAGTACCCCGATCTCGTCCTTCCTCGCCAGGAGCGTGGGATCGACGTCGAGGGTGAGGTCGCCGGAAGCGATGGTGGTGAGGTATCCCGACGTGATCAGGATATTCTTGATCACCATTCGGTTCAGCAGGAACGCCACGGGCGAGAGGGTAAGGATCAATGCGAAGATAGTCGCGATCGCGGTGGGCAGGAGGTTGGAAGAGACTTTCTGGCTGACCATGGCCGTTTGGAAAGAGACGCTCACCATCCAATTGGTTCCCGGAACCGGCGTGACCACCGCGAAGGAGTCGGTTTTGCCGCGAACTAACACCCGGCCGGGCTTTCCGGAATAGAGCACGTCTTCCGTTTCCTTGATGTTAATT
>QKEL01000002.1 GCA_003252395.1 Spirochaetales bacterium | reverse complement strand
GAAGGTGCCTTCCTTCACGTACATGATCTTGTCCACGGAACCGCCCTTCTCGAGGGTCTGGATGATCTCGGCGACGCGGGGGCCGTGAAGCGGGTTGCATTCCACGTCGGCGTTGATCTCGCCGGCGATCATGCGGTTGAAGGCCTCGTGAACCGCGTCGAAGGAGATGATGATATCCTTTCCGGGAACCTTACCGACCGCCTTGATGGCGTCAATGGCGCCGAAAGCCATGTTGTCGTTCTCGGCGATAACCACGTCGATGTTAGGATACGCCTTCAGGAAGGATTCCATGACTTCCTGGCCCTTTGCCTGGGTAAACTCGCCGGTCTGCTTCGCGAGGAGCTTATAGTGGGCGTTCTTCGCGATGCCCTCGGTCACGCCCTGGGTGCGTCCGACCTGCGCGGAGGAACCGATGGTACCCTGGAGGATCACGATATTGAGGTCTTTATCCTTAAGCCCGCTCTTGGCCACGTAGGAGTCGAGCCACGCGACGGCGTCTTGGCCTTCCTTGAGGAAGTTGCCGCCGACCCACGCGGTATAGAGGCTGTTGTCGGAAAGTTTCATCATGCGGTCGGAGAGGATGACGGGGATTCCCGCGTCCTTGGCTTCCTTGAGGACGGTTTCCCAACCGGTTTCCACCACGGGCGCCACGACGATGTAGTCGACGTCCTGCTGGATGAAGTTGCGAATCGCCTTAATCTGGTTTTCCTGCTTTTGCTGGGCGTCGTCGAAAATCAGCTTGTAGCCGTTTGCCTCGACGAAGGTGCTCTTGAAGGATTCGGTATTGGCGGTGCGCCAATCGGATTCCGCGCCGACCTGGGCGTACCCGACGGTGATCAGTTTCTTTTCCGTCGAGGCGGCTTTCCCCGAATCGGACTTTCCGCCCGCGAACGCGGCGCCGGCCACGGTCGCGAGAGCCATCGCGATAAACAACGCTTTTTTCATGTATTCCCCCTTGAATTTCCGCCGGCTATATGGCCGACGCTTCGGCCCCTGGCCGAACTGAATTACTTATGGGCATGGTAAACCCGCCGTTACGGGAAGTACATGAAGGATCTTATCCGGATCGGTTGAACTTTTTATCGACTTCCGTCGGTAACGAGACCGGCGGGTTGGATTTCTTACGGTATCGGTTGAATATCTTACGAAACCGGGTCGGTATGGGCGGCGCGGTATTCCGTGGGCGTGAGCCCCGCGTTCTTTTTAAAGATAAAGCTGAAATAGTGGGGATCGTTGAACCCGACTTCGTAGGCGATGTCCGCGCTCCGCATCCTCGTGGCGGAAAGCAGCCGCTTTGCCCGGTCTATACGCGCCCCGGTAAGGTATTCGATGAAGCTGATTCCCGCCTCGCGGGAAAAAACCGCGCTGAAATGGTTAGGGCTCGCGTTCACGAAACCCGCCACGGAATGGAGCGATATCTCGGGGCTCGCGAAATTCTCGTCGATATACCGCATGGCCCGCTCAATCATCGCGCCCCGGCCGCCCCGTCCCGAATCCTCCCGCGCTTCCGCCACCGCC
>QKEL01000006.1 GCA_003252395.1 Spirochaetales bacterium | reverse complement strand
GAGGGCTACGCTGAACGCGGCGAAAAAGGCCATGGGAATCTCCTCGGTGTGGAACCGCATCAGCCGCAAGGCGGAAGAAACCCGGAAAAAGCGCGAAAAGGCGACTAACTAGGCATGGGCGGCAATACCTTCGGAACCCTTTTCAGAATCTCTACTTACGGAGAAAGCCACGGGAGCGCCCTCGGCGTGACGATCGACGGTTGCCCGGCGGGGATTCCCCTGTCCGAGTACCTCGTTCAGAAGGAGCTTGACCGACGGCGCCCCGGCGCCCATCCCGTCCATGGGGAAGACGTCAAGCTGAACCCGGCGGTTACCGCCCGAAAGGAAGCGGACGAGGTAGAGATTCTCTCGGGGATTTTCGAGGGCGTAACCACGGGAACCGCGATCTCCATGATCGTCCGGAACACGAACCAGCAAAGCGCCGACTACGGCGATATCGCGAAAAAGTTCCGACCCGGCCACGCCGATTACCCCTTTCTCGAGAAATACGGCATACGCGACTATCGCGGCGGCGGTAGGTCCTCAGGCCGCGAAACCATCGGCCGCGTGGCCGCGGGAGCCGTCGCCAAGGCGTTCCTCGAGAGCAAGGGGATACGGATACTCGCATGGACGAGCGAGGCCGTCGGCATAAAGTGCGCGAATTTTGACGAAGGGCAAATCGAAAAAAACCCCATGCGCGCCTGCGACGCGGATGCGGCCGAGGCCATGCAGGCCCGCGTTATCGAACTCAAGGCCGCAGGCGATTCGGGAGGCGGAATAATTACCTGCCGCGTTACCGGGGATATCCCCGTCGGGCTCGGCGAACCCGTCTTCGATAAGCTCGACGCGGAGCTGGCCCACGGCATCCTCTCGATCGGCGCGATCAAGGGCATCGAGTTCGGCGCGGGATTCGAGGCGGCGGGAAAGACCGGAAGCGAAAACAACGACCCCATGCGCGCGAACCCCGACGGCGGTAAGCCGCGTTTCCTATCGAACAACGCGGGGGGTATCCTCGGGGGACTTTCTACCGGCGCCGACATTCTATTCAGGGCCGCCGTGAAACCCGTGTCCTCCATCGCCAAGGAACAGCTAACCGTCGACGTAAACGGAAAGGATTGCGTTATCTCGACCCATGGCAGGCACGACGTGTGCCTCTGCCCCAGAATCGTCCCCGTGGTCGAGTCCATGACGGCCTTAGTCCTCGCGGACCTCTGGCTCAGGAACATCGCCGATAGGGCGTAAGCGGCCGTAGGCCGAGCTTTACGGTCCGACCGAGGCGTGGTATCCTGATTATCATGACCATACGTGAAATCAGCGCGGCCATCGAGGCCGAAATCATAGCCGAAACCGCCCGGGAGGACATCGAGATCAAGTCCGCCTGCGGGGCGGATCTCATGAGCGACGTCATGGCCTTCGTGAAGGACCAAGTACTGCTCCTCACGGGACTCATCAACGTACAGGTGATCCGAACGGCCCTCCTAATGGACATCCAGGCCGTTTGCTTCGTACGGGGCAAATCCCCCAATGCGGAGATGGTCGCCCTCGCCTCGGAAAACGGCATCGTCCTCCTCAAGACGAAGCTCCCCCTTTACCTCGCGTGCGGTAAGCTCTACGAAGCCGGAATCCGGCAGGGCGGCGTGCGGGCGATCGATTGAGCGGGGGG
>QKEL01000005.1 GCA_003252395.1 Spirochaetales bacterium | reverse complement strand
TGCCCTTTTGAATTTCCGCTATTTGGGCGTTTATGGCCTTTGATTGCTCGCTCGCCTGTTCCGATAGCTTCCGTATCTCGTCGGCAACGACGCTGAATCCCTTGCCCGCGTTGCCCGCGTGGGCCGCCTCAATGGCGGCGTTCATGGCGAGGAGGTTGGTCTGGGACGCGATGCCCGATATGGCCTCGTTCGCGTCGTTCAGTAGCTCCGATTGCCGCGCGATTCCCGTGGCGTTTTCCTCGGTGGTTTCCTGCTTTACCCGCCCGTCGTTCACCGCGTCCGCGAGGGTTCGGAAAGAACCGGTCATTTTTTCGGTGGAACCCGCCACGGAATCGATGTTTCCGACCATTTGCTCGATAGAAGCGGCCATTTCGGTGCTTCCCGAGACCTGGGTTTCTATGAGCCGGTCAAGTTCCGCGATGCCCCCGGTGATCGTGTCCATGGCGACCTTAACCTCTCCCGCCTGGGTATGCTGTATGTCGGCGTGTTTGCGGACGCTACCGATATTGGCCATAATCTCGCTGATGGCGCTGGCCGATTCGACGGAATTAACCGAGAGACTTTCGCCGATATTTCCCAGGGACCCCTGGTTTTCTCGGAGCGCCCGGATAATGGACTGTAGGCGCTCGACAAAGGCGTTGAAACTCTCGACCATCCCGCTCAGTTCGTCCCTTCCCCTGACCGGAAGCCTGCGGGTTAGGTCCGCGTCGCCTTTGGCTACTTCGTCGAAGCCCGCGGCGAGGGCTTTGATGGGGCGAATGAAGCCGATTCCGGCGCCGAGGGCAAAGAGGATACCGATCAGCACGGCGCCGAGGGAAACCTGGATGATCGCGTTTCTCAGCTCGACCAGGGGTTTCGCTACGGTGGATTCGGGAACGTCGATACCGACGCTCCAGTCCATGCCACGCACGGGGGCGTAGCCGACGTAACGGAGTTTTCCCCCCGTTTTGTATGAGGTAACCCCGCTTTCGCCGGCGACCATGGATTCCAGAACCGTGAGTCGGTCGGCCTGATCGCCGCTCTCCCGGGTTTTTTCCAGGAGGTTTATTCCTTCCCTGGCGGTTTCCGCGTTGGTGTCGGCGATTATCGCGCCCGCCTTGTTAATCATGTAGTTTTCGGAGCCTTCCCCGTAATCGACGGTCGAAATATTCGAGTTGAGGAATTCCGCGTTTCGTTGGCCGATCAGTACCTTCGTGAGACGTCCTTCTTCCAATACGGGTACGGCGAACAGCACGGTAAGCATGTTTTCCTCTCCCGCCACGGCGCTGTACACCGGATCGGATATCGCGGGACGCCCGGTGGTTAAAACGGATCGCAGGTACGGCCGTTGGGAAAGATCGGCGGTTCTGCCGTTTGCCAAGTGCAGTATGCCCGACGTGTCGGCGGGAGATATGGAATTATAGCCGAGGCGAGCGGCTTCGTCGGTTAAGCGGGCATACATCTCCGCCGAGTAATCGATAGCCGTACTCGCCGCCAGGGACTCCAGTTGGGCATGCTGGAGGAGCAACCAATTCTCGTAGTTAACGGCTAGTTTTGAGGATTCCGAGGCTAATATTCGCTCGACTTGCCGAACGAGGAGTTTTGAAGACCCAGAATACGCGAAAAAACCTATTCCTGCCGCTAATAGTACTACCGGAATTCCGAGGGCTAAAAGTAATTTAAATAATAGTGAGTCCTTGAATTTCATGAATTTTCCTTTTGTATGCGGTTCAACCGGGGCTAC
>QKEL01000010.1 GCA_003252395.1 Spirochaetales bacterium | reverse complement strand
ATTTGAAGGATATCTGCTGCTGATCTGGCCGTCACTTCCAGAACAAAGAATTCTAACAGCTTAAGCTGAGTGGATTTCTTTAACCTGCAATGAGTTATAACCACTGTTTAAGTATAAATCGGAATTTTATCTAGTACAGCCCCTTGATTTATATATTCCCGTTGGATTAAGAATGTACTGAGCGAGTGATTGACTGACAGACACCTCCGGATACCAAGCCGTCAAACGGCCTCGTCATCCTCCTTGTTCGGGGTTCGGATTCCTTCAACGAAGGCTTGGTATGGTGTTCGTCCATTCATGTTTCGGCCTTGATGGGCTCGTTCTGTGTTATAAAGTTAGTGGTACTCATCAAGATCATTCTGCATTTTCTCGATTCCCTCTTAGAACTTGATCCGGCCCTGAATTCTGAAATGCTCATCAAGTAAGGTTCGATGAAGTCGTTCGACAATACCATTACTTTGCGGCCGTCTGATTGGCGTAGTACGATGTTCTATCTCCTCGAGCTGCAGGAAAAGTTCGAATGGATGTTGATCGGGACGTCCGCAATATTCTCTGCAGTCGTCACTAAGAATTGTTTGGACTTTTACTCCGCGATCTTCAAAGAAGGGCAGCACCTTGTCGTTTAGAACATGGACCGCTTTTACTGGAACCTTCGAGGTATACAAGTTGCCCCACGCGTGACGGCAATGACAGTCTATGACTGTTTGAAGGTAGATCTTGCCTATGCCCTTAAGCGTTCCGACCATAATGGTCTCTATTGCAACGAGTTCTCCGGTGAAATCGGCCTTTATATGGCGTTCTCGGAACTCAGGATCGAATCGTTCAAGAAGCTGGATATGCTTCTCATTTAGATCGATGCTTTGTTCATTGCAATGCCGCTCAAGACGCAGAAGTCGTTGATGACGAGATAGTCAATTGAGTCGTTGACAAACCCCTCAAACGGCGCCAACACGGACATTGATTACCCGCAAAGCAAGTTGCTGGCTGAGTTTCAGGCTTTATTGCATGGGTGCATCCATGCAAGAATCTATAATTGCCTTTTCGATCTTCTCAGGAATCCTGTCGGGATACGGATTTATTGGTCCCCCCACCTTATCCAAGGGCCCTTCAGAACCGCAGGCTTGGATGTTTTTTCGGATCTAACAAAATTGCTGTCGTGAATACCCCAAAAGCTTACATGCCTTGCTGACATTGTCCATATCAACGGCAAGTTCCAAAACATTGAGCTTCCGGCTTTCTGCGCTATAGGTGCGTAGGCAGTTATACCGTTTCCCTTTCGATAAAGAGTTTCGGGGTTAATTAATTCTATCTTCAGGAGGCGGGATACCGCCATTAATTCTTTATACAATCAGGCAAATACCAACGCACTACAGAAAGGTCCTGAAAAAGCACGGTAAGCCTTCAAAGTTTATGGATGAATAAACTTAACCCAAGAAGGGGAACCTGACCGTGCAATCCAATGATATTACCGATCTCGGTGGTTGAGAAGGCTATTCGGTTACTGAAATCCTGAAAATCAGGTGGTGATTGTCATCTCACCTTGACCGCTCATCGGAATCAAACAGGACTCTGCCCACAATGCTAACGGCAATGGCTTTATTTACACGATTACCGCTGGCGCAGGATATATGAGCTACCTGTCTTTGGGATTCCCGTATACACCACGTTGAGCGGCGACGATTCCGCTGTCCAGAGTGCGGTGAGGTTACGGAGCGGCTCCCTTGGTTAGAACCGCGACATCGACTAACTATATGTATGGAACGATCCATTGGAGAACTGTGTGAGCACATGGCCATAAAACATACCGCCTGTTTCTTTAGCCTAGACTGGGGAACGGACAAGGCAGTCGACAAGCGACATCTTAAAGAAAATAATGCCACACAAGAGAAAGAGCCTATCCGAATAATCGGTATAGATGGGTTTGCCATCCAGAAAGGCCACCGTTACGCCACGGTTATTATCACTTTGGAGACAGGTTCCGTAATATGGGTTGGGAGAGGCCGAAGCAGGGAAGCCGTTCGTCCGTTCTTCAAGCAACGGGGCTCCATTGCGTGTGAAGGAATTAAGGCTGTCGCTCTTGACTGCAGCGCGGCTTACGGTAACGAGGTCAAGGAGCACTGCCTGAAGGCGCATATCGTATTCGATATCTTCCGCTTTGTCGCGCGGTATGGAAGAGAGGTCATAAACCGAGTCCGCGTCGATGAAGCCAATAGGCTCCGAGATGATCCCCGTAAGCGATAGGTCGTGAAGGGAACCAGAGAGCTTTTTTTTTTAATAAAAATAAGCAAGTATTCAGAACCCCAAAGACAAAATTCGGCTCCAGGACTTACTCTCTGCCAATCAGGCGCATGCGAAGATCTATATCGTGAAAGAAAATTTCAAGCGATTATGGCTGTGTAGGGATCGAGGCATGGCTGAAACCGAGTATGCGTCATGGCGTCGCCGGGCGGTTCGCTCTTGAATCTCTCCCTTTGGAAAGATGAGATCCTCGCTCATGCGGAGTACCCCATCCATACCAGCTTTATTGAAGGGGTGAACGATAAAAATCAAGGTTACCAAGCGGATGGGTTATGGCTTTCGGGATGGTGAGTTTTTTTCTCAAAATCCGATCGGCCTTCTACCACCTTAAAACCGGATGAACCTTTTTTATTTGGGGCTGTAGTATATAGCATATGAATTATGCTTCAGGAATGGCCGTATTTCGTTGATGGCTAAGTAGAAAGGACCAGAAAGACTGGTTAAGGATTTTTTTATTCTTGAAGTTTCCGCTAGATCTGCAGTAAATATCCCAAAAATTAATTCAAATTCAGCGGTACTGTTTTACCGAAAACTACGTATAGTTATTTCAAGGCATTTCGATCTGTAATATAAAGTGAAATTTACAGGTCAAAAAGGGCTTGATGAAGGTTACATTGCTGCCACAAGAAAAGGCAAGTGTGGTCGAGGTGCTACCACAAAAGTAGCTGTATTCGGTATTTGAAAGCTTCACGGTATGGGGTATATAGGTATTGTTCCGGATACTACAGAGCAAACGCTAATCACTGAACTAGAAAAGAAAATCAAGCCTCATAGTATTGTCTATACAGACTGTTATCGAAGCTATAACGTGCTTGATATGAGTGGATTTCTTTAACCTGCACTGAGTTATTACTACTGTTTAGGTAGTATTCGGAATTTTATCTAGTACAGGCCCTTTTATAATGCCTTTTCTTCCAGGAACTGTGCTTTTTTTATACGAATAACCAAATCGGTGTATGGCTTGACCATCCTTGTTGGCTGTATCGGATATTGATTGTCTTTTAAACAAAGTCACACATATTTCCAGCTGTTGAATATGTTTACGAAATCCAATCCCCCGGTATGTAGTCCACGTTGTTATTCTGATGGTTTATAAGAACCACCTGAATAATTATCAGAGATAAGACCAACTACGCCCTTGTCTTGGTATATCTTATTATAACGCCCGAGCGTCTTTCCGTCGATGAGTAGAATTTCTTCAATTTGCTGATTAGTATAACCTTTATCAACGAGCAGTATCGCTTTTATTCTATCCGCTGTACTTTTGTCTTGGCAGCCCCGATGGAGGGTCGTCAGCGAATTCCTTTCTACATCTGATAAACGAAAATCACTCCCAGACATAAGGAAATTTTACCCTGTCTTTCTGGTTTTGTAAATTCTTATATGGTCACTTCAGAAAATTTCGGGAATAATTCTAAGGGTTTTTGAACCGAAATCCTCCTCGCTGACGATCAATTTGGATTGCATAATATTAAGTCTGAAGGCTGATCGAATAGAGCCCATTACCGGTAAGGTGAGTGTTTTTATGCTCTGGGCTCCTTGTACTATAAAGAAGGAACCATATTCGTCGCCTCCTTTCTGGTGGAAACTCAGAACAGCGACGAGCACGGCGCCTGGATGCAAGGGCGTAAGGATAGGCGATAAAGGCGTCATAATGACCTGAATGACGTAGATTTCGTTTACGTTTCCTGGAGACGGTACGTGGAGAACGGCGCAAAAATCCCGAGTGCTTTGCTGGAATGATGCCTTTTTGGCTCGCATACTCAAATTGTAGTGCCTTCATTTTGGGAGAGCTGCGCGCAGTTCATCTGTTTATCCCTATTCTTGGTCGGATCCGGACTTTACAAAGCCGAGCGTAGCTCTCCCTTTAAATAGCAATAATGTTGCACTTGGTTTGAGAATCCAAGAATTAACGGGGAATCGTAAATATACTGTCGAGTTATGTGCCCAATTCGGTATTGTTAACGCATAGGAAAAGGGGTATAGGTACCCAAGAAAATGTCCGCTTCCCGTTTTCATCACTATGTATTGCCGGACGTTATACTGATTTCTCCTGGGCTTTACGGTCGGCTTTCTCGGAAGTCGCAGTATAAATTGCTTTCAAATCTACGCAAATGACTTTATGATGTCTATATGATACAAATTTTGTTGAGTTACGAACCATCTGGACAATGCAAAGTTGTATACGAGTCTTGGGGTACCCTATTCGAATCATTTCAGGAAAACCGGTTAATCTATCAGTACAGACCATCAGAATGCCTTAGGCCCCGCAGTGTAGTAATTCATTCAGGATCTTCACCCAGAATATATCGCCTTCGGTATCCGCATTATAAAACCCGAAGGCATCCTTTCAACCCTGAAGATTAAAGAGCCTCGCGGCGTATAAGTCCTTGCCGCAGGTTTTCCGTTGGTCGGCCCGTTATCCCGCACGGCATGAAGCGAGGCAATTGTGTGCGATACATTGTTCTGCCTGATTTGTCATTCACGCACTCGGTTAAGACTTCTTCCATAACCGGGCGCGTGAGGCGACTTATCGCTCCAGTCGATATCTCAATGTCACAGAGTATCTCAAGGTATGCTTTATTAACCAACTTTGCCAAGCCGATTGCATCGAATGGAATGAGTAGTATTGGCTAAATAAATGGGATACACTCGTCTATTTTTCAGAATTATAACAGGCCTAATGGTTCCGTTTCGGCCGATGGAAATTTCTGTTCTCACTCGTTGTTCTCAGTCAGTGTCCTTTTGTTTGTGTGCCCATTCAGATCATGTCCATAATGGTCGTTCGTGCCGGAATTTGTAGGATAGTCGACGTGGTTGCCCTGACTGCTTCCCTTAGCTCGGTTACGCACCTTGGCGCAAAATTCCAGGCATACCTAACCTGATCAGGTAAAGTGTCTCGCGTTAGTGCGGGGAAATCGACGAGGCCGAACAGCAGGTCAATGACGACAATTCACTCCGGTAATCATCGGCCATAGTAATTCCTCTATGCAGGACAGAATACTATGGCCATTCACGCCGATTTTATTGCCGGACCCCTTATGCCGAGCCTGATATCCTTGCCCGAGAGAGCGGGTGTTCGACTGGTCTGTCATGAAGTCGGTGTTGGATTCGTGTATCCGCTGAATGCTTTCTCCCAAGTTACGATCTTCTGTCTACTCTTTTGAATAATTGCCATAGGGGGAATTCAATTACCTGGGACATCGGAGGATGCGAACATCCCTTTCTGGAATTCCATAGCCTTTCGCCGAACGATTTCGCCGTACGGGAGTGGGCAAAAAAAATAGTGCGGGTTAAGGAAGTAGTTGGGAGTAGTAAGCAACGGTGCGTGAAGATAAGATCGTTATACGTTACAATGATAAGTATATAGTAACAACTTGGAGATTCTGAGTATCACGGCGGTTACTGCTTATATTATGCCAGCGGTAGTCGGGCGTGGGCGGAGGGGTTATGGCGATTGTATCAAGAAAAAATCCATTGTTTTCGCTGTGTGGATTAAACTGTTGCTTGTGCCCAAGATATCATACGGAAGGCTCTTCAAAGTGCCCTGGATGTGGCGGTGTCGGATTCAATAGGCAACATCCGTCCTGTTCGGTAATGAGTTGCAGCATTACGCATGATAACGTGGAATACTGCTTTCAATGCTCAGACTATCCATGCGAGAAATACAAAGGGAGCGGTACGAAGGACTCGTTTATATCCTACAGAAAAGTGAAGGATAATAATGCAAGGGCACTGTCGGATATTGAGGGCTTTCTTTCCGAGCTACGCAAGCGGATGGAGTATCTTGACGAGTTACTGCAAGAATATAATGACGGAAGAAGAAAGGGGTTTTTCTGTTTAGCCGTCAATGATTTGCCCATCGAAACCCTGGATGAAATTCATAGTGAACTAAAATCGAGCAATGCATACGAACCGGGAGAAATTAAGGAAAGGAGTCAGAGAGCCGTTGAATTAGTACGCAAAAAAGCCTCTGAGCTGCATATTGATTTGGCGCTAAGGAAATAGGCCGCGAATGCCGCGCAAGAACCTGGGCATCGTTTTTGCCGTGGCAGCGTCATTCGGCGATGTATTCCTTGGCGATACGCCCGAAAGTCCTTTGTGGCGCGGTTGATGGGGATTGGGGTGCCGTTTGTGGGACGGTCGATCCCTATGCCCGGTGAAACCGTACCTCACGATTCCGCTCAGCCGTTTTTCTAACGTAGGGAATGTATGATTGAGAATATCGCATTTTACCGAAACCGTAACGACGAAGAACCGAATATCGAGTTAGCCGAGACATTGGCCAAAACGAAAAACGGCAATGGAATTAAAGAGATAGTCATTGGTCTGGACAATGAAGAAAAACAGGTTAACAATGACTGCATAAAGGTATTATATGAAATCGGCTATCGATCACCGGAACTGATAAACCCCTATATTGATGTTTTCCTGGAGAAACTACATAGCAGAAACAATCGGGTAGTTTGGGGGAGCTGTATCGCATTATCGCTCCTCGCCGAAAAAAATAGCGACAAGCTGTACCGTAATCTCGATTTATTAAAAAGAGTCTTCAATAATGGAAGCGTTATTACGACCGATTATTGCGTGACCATATTCGCAGGCATAATCAAGGGGAACGATCGCTATTCAAAGGAGATATTTCCGTTAATACTGTCGCACCTTGAGGCGTGCCGGCCTAAAGAAGTAGCGCAACACGCTGAAAGGGCAAGTATCTGCGTTACTCCACAGAACAAGAGCTTATTCCTAGATGTATTGCAAAAAAGGATGGGTTCATTATCTGACGCACAAAAAAAGAGAGTACTAAAACTGATAAGTAAAATCGAGAATGATTCTTGACCAAAAAATCAGGGCTCGTAGCTTTTCTCCTGCGGCATTGATCAAGTTATTCCCGACCGTTCGCTCCTGTTGCCAAGCAGTGAGATGGCCTCGCTGTCTTTCCCGGTAGGGTAGGGATCGTTTACTTCGAACAAGGTTTCGTCAGGGGCTCGTCCATCTGTCTTTCGGCCTGTATGGGCCAATTCGATCGTATGCCGTTTGGGGTAGTCATCAAGGCACTACCGCTCGATGCGCGGCGAAATCTGAAAACGGGCTTATCTGGGCGGCGTTCTGCCCGGATACGCCCTTTTTTTTGTTCATTGCCTTTCGGGCTATCGTGGCGGACCGCGGCGAGTTTCGTCCAACGGGAACCCCATGCGCATTATCGCCAAACGATCCATAGGAAGGCGGCTGCGGCGGTCGTGGTTATAACCGTGAAGGGAAGGCCAATCTTAAGCCAGTCGGGGAATCCCATGGGATGACCTTCCTTTTTTAGAATTCCCATGGCGACGATATTCGCGGACGCGCCGAAGGGCGTTAGGTTTCCCCCGAGGCACGAACCGATAAGAAGCGCGAACATATACAGCTCCGGGCGGAGACCGAGCTGCTGACCCAAGGAGGCCGCTACGGGGAGCATGGCGATGATATAGGGAACGTTATCGACGAAGCCGGAGATTACGATGGATACCGCGAGGATGACCATGAATCCCAGGAGGACGTTGTTGCCGATGATCCCCGACAGAAGGGAGGCGAAAGCGGTAAGGAGCCCAACCTTGTCTATGGCCCCGATGACGATGAAGATGCCGATAAGGAACAGGATGGTTTCCCAATCAAGGCCCTTTATCATCTTCAGCGCGCTCGCCGTGCTTTCTTTTCTGACGAACCTATACCAGAGCAATCCAAGGATACCCAACGCGAGCACGAGTACGCCGGCGGTGAGCGATACCCCTGAGAAGAAGAAGGAGCTTATCGCGAGACCGATTATCATTATCACGAGAAGGGCCGTCGGGACGTAGGATAGAATCGGTTCCCTTTCAATCTCAACCTTGCCGCTACCGTGCTTCGCGAAATAAGCGTAAAAGAAAACCGCGCCCGCGATCATGCCCACTTGCACCACGAAGAAAATGGATGCCCGGGAATCAAAGATAAAGAAGTCGTTGAAGCTGTAGTTGGCAAAGTTCGCGAAAATCATCGAAGGCGGGTCGCCGACGAGGGTGGCGGTACCCTGTAGGTTGGCCATGACGGCCAGGCCGACCATGAAATAAGTGGGATCCATCTTCATCTTTCTGGAAAGGGCCAACGCGATGGGAGCCATAACCAGTACGGTCGCGACGTTCTCCACGAAGGCGGAGATTATTCCGGTCATCATGAGTATGGCGACGATGGCAAGCCCTACGTTGGGGGACCGGTCGACGATAGTATCGGCGATACGCGCGGGAACCCTCGAATAGATAAAGAGTTCCGCGATTGCCAGGCTGCCCACGTAGATCATGAGGACGTTCCAATTGACGAGGTCAAATATCGCATGCGCGGGTGAGACGACGCCGATCACGATCGTTAGGAGGGCCGCCCCTAAACTGGCCCATGCCTTTCGATCGGGGAAGGCGATTACTATCGCGTACATGGCGGCCGCGATGGCAAGGACGAGCCATTTCATTTCCATAAAAATACCTCTTTGATGTGTTACCCGGTTTTTGCCGGGAGCCTATTGATTACGTTCTATTCACGCGGTGCTTGCGCGAATCATTCGGGTTGGATTAAAAAAAAACCTTTCGCGCCGAATGACCGGGACCGGTCTGTCTGCGCGAAAGGTCTGGTATCTTCGGGATTAACGAGCCGAAGCCGTGGGACCAGGCGTCTTCTGATAAGAGACCGCCGTGTGTTGATCGCACGCGTGTTACTACTCCCCTTCCGGTTGACACAGACTATCCCATGGCCGGGCGAACGTCAAGTCAGTTGTGCCGTAACGGTAAGTGCTATATGGTGTATGCGTATTACTAAATGAAACGGAGTGATTTGATGGAAAAAGACAAGAAAAACGGAACTTGTCCGGATACATCCGGGCGGTTATTACACTCAAAAACGCTTGTACGGGAAACGATACATACGGGTGCGCGCGGGGAAAGGAAGATCGGATCGCTGGCCCATAAAACGGGGAGCGCGAGGCGCGCCGGCGTCGGGATGGCCCTTGCGGTCGCTTCGTGCGTCGCCGCGATCGGGTGCGCCAGCTCCGGCGGCTCTTCGGGGATAGCGGGAGGGGAGCCCTCGCTGAAGGAGCGGCTCGTAAGCGACGCGTCGGTCAAAACCGGAACGTTCGAAAACGGGCTGTCGTGGTCCATTCTCAGGAACGGCGAGCCGCGTGACCGCATTATGCTCCGCCTTGCGGTAAACGCGGGCTCCGTGCTCGAGGATGACGATCAGCGCGGAGTGGCGCACCTGGTCGAGCATATGGCGTTTAACGGGAGCGAGAATTTCGCGAAAAACGAATTGATCGACTATTTCGAGAGCATCGGCATGAAGTTCGGCCCCGAGGTAAACGCGTATACGTCCTTTGACGAGACGGTGTATATGCTCGAGATTCCGGCGGACGACCCGGCCATACTGGATACGTCCCTTTTGGTCCTTCGGGATTGGGCAAGCGGGCTCTCCTTCGACGGGGCCGAGTTGGATAAGGAACGCGGCGTCGTGGTGGAAGAATGGCGCCTCGGACGCGGGGCCCAGGGAAGGGCCAACGACGCGGAATTTCCCTTTATCCTCAAGGGCTCGAAATACGCGGAGCGCCTCCCGATCGGAAGTCCCGAGATCGTGAAGTCGGTTTCGAGGGAGCGCGTCGTCGATTTTTACGAGCGGTGGTACCGGCCCGACCTTATGTCCGTTACGGTAGTCGGCGACGCGGACCCCGACGCGATCCTTCTGGCCTTGGAAAGCAGCGTCGGGACGATTCCGAAGGCGAAAGGAAAACCGTCGCGCCCCGTAATCGATGGTCTCAAGGCGTCGAAGCCCGGGGTCTTGGTATTCAGGGACCCGGAAATTCAGTATATCACGGCGGAGATCCTTGAGGCCTCCCCCGCGCGGCCGCTTAAGACCGTCGGAGACTACCGAAGGGCCGTGGTACGGTCCATCGCCGAGGCGGCTTTCAATACCAGGCTCCAAGAGAAGACCCTCGTTGCCGAACCCTTGATTTTAGGCGCCGGCGCCGGGTCGCAGCGGCTCGCCCGCCCGTCCGACTTCGCGTACCTGGCGGCGGTCCCGCAACCCGGCCGCTTTGAGGACGGATTCAAGGAATTGCTCGAGGAATGGCTACGCTACCGGGAATTCGGCATAACCGCCGCGGAACTGGAGCGCGCCAAAAACGACATTCTCGACTCGGCGAAACAAAAGTGGCTTGATCGGGAGAAAACCCATTCCGCGTCGCTGGCCGCCGAACTCGTGAACGAACGGCTTTACGGAGACGTGAAAATTTCGGCGGACGACGAATACGGCTTGCTATCGGCCTTGGTGCCGGGCATATCGGAGGCCGACGTTAACGCGGCGATACGGGAGTGGTTTGCCGATCGCGGCACCTCCCTGCTCATTACCGCGCCGGATACCGCCGGGGACATACCGGACGAGGTAGGCCTTCTCGCTCTTTGGCAGAAATGGGCGCCCGAAAAGGCCCTGGCGGCATATGCCGAGAACGGGTTGGACCGGCCCCTTTTCGATTCTTCCCTTGCCGCCGCGGATACGGACGTTCTCCAGGCTATCGTGTCCGAGAAAAAGCTTACCGAACGCGGCCTGACCGAATGGAAGCTCCGGAACGGGGCGACGGTTCTCGCCATGCCGACGGATTTTAAGGACAACGAGATTCTGTTCGGAGCGTGGAGCAAGGGCGGTAACTCGACTGTCTCCGACGAGGACTTCCCCTCCGCGGCGATATCGACCTCCTACGCGCGCATGTCGGGTCTCAACGGCTTTTCTGCCACCGACTTACAGAAAAAGCTTTCCGGCATGACCGTGGGCGCCGCGCCCTGGATCGATGTCTCCTATGAGGGGCTTTCCGGCTCTTCCTCGACGAAGGACCTGGAAACCGCCCTTCAGCTCGCGAACCTGTGGTTTAACCGGCCCTACTTCACCGCGGAAGCCTGGGGAGCCCTTCGGGCCCAGCTGGAAACGGTGGCGGCCTCGCGCGGCAAGGACCCGGCCGAGGCCTTTGCCGACCTGAAGGCGCGGCTTTTATACGGCGACGACGTGAGGCACGCGAACCTGTCGCCCGCGCTCGTTGCCAAGATGGATCCCGAAGCCTCGGAGAAGGCGTATGCCCGGCGCTTTGCCGACGCCGGCGATTTTACCTTCGTTTTCGTGGGGAGCTTTCGGCTCGACGAACTGAAAACGCTGGTCGCTACGTATCTTTCCCCGCTGCCTTCCACGGGGAGCGCCGAGAACGCCGTAGCGCGCCCGGTTCCCTTCCCGGCGGGCATTTCGTCTGAGGTCCTGAAGCTGGGAATTGACCCCAAAAGCCGCGTTTTCATGGCCTTTGGCGGACCGACGACGGTTTCTGGCGCGGACCGGGAGCTCTACGGGTATCTCTGTTCCCTGCTCGAGATTCGGCTTCGGGAGATTATCCGGGAAGACATGAGCGGATCGTACGGCGTATCCGTCCGCGGTACCATGGTCGATTATCCGGAAAGCTTCTACGAGACCGACATCGAATTCGGATGCGAGCCCGGGAGGGAGGACGAGCTTTCGGCGGCGACGTTGGAGCAGATACGCTGGATGAAAGCCTCGCCCGTTCCGGAAACGTACGTGACCAAGCTGAGGGAAACCTGGAAGAGGACCCAGGAAGAAGGGCTTCATAATAACGGTTATTGGCTGAGAAAGCTTCTCGGTTTCGGAATGTCGGGACGCGCGTACGGGGATATCGAGGACGTAAACGCGGTTCTATCTGGCTTGACCGGGGAAAACCTGAGCGTTCTGGCCAATAGGTACTTCAACGAGGGCAATTACGTAAAGGCCTACCTGAAGCCGGAAAAATAAAAAAGCCGCGCCAAGCGGTTTGATTTCCGCCCGCGCTGGCGAAAAAAAAGCGCCCTTTGGGCAACCCGGCACGTTCGTTCGGGTTGCCCTTTTTTTGCCTCCGCCGCGCGGGGGCCTTACCGAGGCGACGGGCCGAGTTCCTCGCTGTACAAGGCCGCGCCCGTTCGGTCCCGGAACGTGAGCGCGGGGATCGCGCCGGAGAGGTCCAGTTCCAGGTAGCCGAAGGTACCCTGATTGAACCAGCGGGAAGCCGGGGACATATGGGTCGGTAGGGGGTCGGGCGCCCCGCCCATGGCCCCGATTACCGCAAAGCGCATGCCGTCCGCCTCAAGGTATTCCATGTAATGGTTATGGCCGGAGACGACGAGGTCCACGCCCCCCGCCGCGAGAATCGGGGCCACCTCGGCGATCATGTCCGCCTGATCGTACCAGGGTTTGCCGGTCCCCGGGTCGACATAACCCGAAGACCAGAAGAAGCAATGGGACAAAACGACGGTGAAGTCTTCGTTGTTTATGGATGAGAGCGTTCGTTCCAAAAAGGCCCGCTGTTCCCGGGTAAAGCGTTCGGTTCCCCAGGGGAGATCGAGGGCGATGATATGTACGGAACCGGAATCCATGCGCCAATACGGCGGGCGCTTGAATATTTTCCGGTATCGCGCCGAACCGCCGATCAGGTAATCGTGATTGCCTTCCAGGGTCGCGACGGGGGTATCGGGGAGGGAGCGCGCGAGGGCCTCGGCGGCTTCCTCCAGCCCGGTACCGGGAAAGCCCGTTTCGGAAAGGTCCCCGAGGACGAAAAACCCGTCGTAATCGCCCCGATCGATCGCGGAAAGAAGGCTTTCCGTGGCCTCGGGATTCCGGGTGTCGGCCCCAAAGTGGGGATCCGAGGAGAAGGCCAGCCGCTGAAGGGGGCGGTCTACGGCGCCTTCGGCGAGAAAGAGGGGCGCGGGGCGGGGCGAGACGCGTTGTGAGCCGATAAGGAACCAGGCGAGGAAGGCCAAAATCGCCGCGGTAAGGAAAGCGCCCGCGGCGAGGGCGATGCCGTTGAGCGCTCCCTCCAGGCGGCGAAACGAGTCGCCAGCTCGCGCCGGTTGCCGCGTTGCCGGCGATAAACGGGCGCGGCGGACCCTCCTGAGGATGAGCGCGCTCGCGAGGGCCAATCCCGGGAGAAGCGCGGTCGCGGGGAGCATCGCGAAATAGAGGGCGTACGCGGGTACCCACGACATGAGGCCGCCCGTTCCCGGGCTGAGCGCGATGAACGCCCAGGCCGCCGTACCCGCGGCGAGGTTCGCGAGGAAGGCGACGAGGGCTCCTTTTGCCAAACGGCCGGCCGTCGGGCTTTCATTGGATTCGGTACGCGATTCGGACATGGGACGCCTCCTGATTCTGTACGTTCAGTATACGGCCGGATCGGGGGCGTTTCCATCAAAATTAGGCGGGGCGCGGTCAACCGAGCCGCCCCGCTCCGGCTAGAGTATTTGGCCGTCGGTGGAAACGGTGACGACGTGCCAGGGTATGAACTTTCCGCTTGCCTTGAGGGCCTCGGTCGCCGCGTGGGCGAGGCCGCCGCAGCAGGGCACTTCCATGCGAACGATGGTCACGCTCTGAATGTCGTTTTCCGCGATGATGGCGGCGAGTTTTTCCGCGTAATCGCCCGTATCGAGCTTGGGGCAGCCGATGACCGTGATTTTGTTGCGGATGAAGTCTTCGTGAAAGCCCGCGTAGGCGTAGGCGGTACAGTCGGCGGCGATCAGGAGGTGGGCGCCGTCGAAATAGGGGGCGCGAACGGGGACGAGCTTCAGCTGGACCGGCCACTGGCGAAGCTCCGAAACGCGGTTTTGCGCGGCGTTCGCCGTTGCCGGCGCGCCGGAGGGCGCGAGGCTTCGGGCCGCCGATCCGGGGCAGCCGCCGCCGGCGTAGGCGACGGTGCGCGCGGGAGCGCCGGCGGGCCTGTCGAAGGTTCTCGCCGCCGAGCCGGGACAGCCCCCGGCCGGCTGGGTAATGACGGGCCGGGGCGCGTTCGCGGCCATTTTCTCGTCTGTACCTTCTTTCGATGCGCCTTCAGCCTTATTCTTCATGTTTTCCATGACCGCGGCCTCGTCGTAGGCAGCCGCCTCGCGCTGCTCGAAGGTGATCGCGCCGGTGGGGCAGACCGGAAGGCAGTTCCCGAGCCCGTCGCAGTAGTCGTCGCGAAGGAGGGTCGCCTTGCCTTCCTTGAGGCCGATGGCCCCTTCGTGGCAGGCGCTCACGCACAGTCCGCAGCCATTGCATTTTTCCGCGTCTATCTTGATGATCTGTCTGGTCATTGTGGTCTCCGTTTGAAAGGTGTTGATGGTAAGATATACGAAAGATCGGGTCAATTCCGTTGCAATTGCAACATTATCGCGTTTTTTTTTGGCTATGCAACGCGGAGCGCCGCGGGCTACTATTCATGTGCGCGACCGGCCGCTTTCGGCCGAAGGGGGGATGGCGTATGGGCATACCGGATTTTTCGAGCCTGGCCCTATCGGAATGGGCATACCTTGAATTCGAGTGCGATTGCGGGAGGCGGCATGGCGTCGGGATAGACCGGATCGACATATCGCCCGGCGCCGGAGTGTCCGCCGCCGCCCAGGCGGTATTGCTGGGAAGCGCGGGCCGAAGGGGAACCGAGATTCTGGTCGTGGGCGACGCGAATACCCTCGCCGTTGCCGGACGCGAATTGGCCAATCTCATTTCGCGGGAGATCGGGGCCGCTCGGGCGGGGAGCCGATCGCTTTCCGTACGGTCGCTTGAGCTGCCCGCCCGCGGCCGCGCGGAACTGGTGCCCGACGAGGCCGCGGTCGGAAGGGTCTTGATCGAGTGCGGCGACGCGGCCTTTATCGTCGCCGTGGGTTCGGGTTCCGTAAACGATACCTGCCGGCTCGTTTCCGCGAGAACCGGCATACCCTATTCCGTTTTCGCGACCGCTCCCTCCATGGACGGGTACGCTTCCACCGTTTCTCCCCTTATCGTGGACGGGAAGAAAATCACCTTCGAGGCGGCGTATCCCCGGGGGATTTTCGCCGACCCGCGGATTCTGGCTGAGGCCCGGCGTTGATGCTCCGGGCGGGGTTCGGGGACATTCTGGGAAAATACACCGCGTTGGCGGACTGGCGCCTGGCCAGGGAACTGACCGGCGAGTACCATTGCCCGCGGATGGAAGCGCTCGTGGAGCGGGCGATCGAGCGGTGCGTGGCCCCGGTCCGCGAGGGAAGGGTCATTGATCCCGTGGCGACCACCGAGGCGCTCGTCCTTTCGGGATTGGTGATGGGAATGACGGGCAATTCCCGGCCCGCGTCGGGGGCGGAACACCATATGGCCCATTATTGGGAAACCGCCGCGCTCGCGGCCGGCCGCGAGCACCCCCTGCACGGCAACTCCGTGGGGGTGGCGACGCGGGTAATCGCCGAAATATACCGAACCCTCGGTTCCTTGGTGCCGGCGGGGGTGAATCCGCCCGATCCGGCCCTGATTCGCGATTTGTTGGACGGCGCGGGCTATGGCGCCGGCCGTGGCGCGGCCGCCGCGGGGGCGGAAACCGCGCCGACGGGGGATCCCCTGGGGCCCGCGGGGCTGGGCATTCCCCGGGAAACGTTCTACGAAGGGGTTCTGCACGCGATGGAGATTCGCGAGCGGTATACCGTGCTCCGGTTGGCCGACTCCGGCGGTTTGCTGGAGCGGGCGGCCCGGGAGCTTACGGAAGAATTGTATACGGGAAGGCCTTAACCGGCGGCCGATTCCTCGGCGGGCGTTTCGTCGCCGAAGGCCCACCGGTTTCCGGCCGGGTGCGGGCATTTACGCAAGGGGTCCAGCGCCCGCGCGGCGATAAAGCAGCCGCAGTGGGCGCAGAGGATCTCCATGGCCAAGGCCTCGCAGGCGGCGCAGGTCAATATCCTTCTGGACCGGGTTTCCTCGTCTATTGGCCGAACCCCGACCGCGGTTTCCCGGCTCGCGGCGATTTCTTCCGCGATGCGCTCGATCTCGCCCTTCGTCGGCAGTTCCGCGGAACCGCACCCCCTGCACGCCATGGCCTGCCCCTTCCTAGGAAAGGGTGACCGTGACGACCGACATGGGCGGCATGTCCAGCTCTATCACGCCGTTTTTCGGGGCCGCGACCGCGAAGGGCTTCGCCGTAAGGGCGTTCGGATTCTGGAAATCGTTGAAGGCGTTCATACGGTCGGACGTGAGGATCTCCGCGCGGGCCTTCGTGACGGGCGTTTCCGCGCCGGCGACCGATACGGGAACCGTGGCGGGCCTGTTCGGGTCGGCGTTGGTTATCGTTACGGTAATTTCCCCCGACGCGGCCCGGGACGCGGAAACGCTCAGCGCGGGAATGCCCTTCGCTTCCGTTCCGTGCCGGTATTCGGGGGTGGCGAGGCCGGTGGCGAGGTGGGTCGCGCCCTGGTGGTTTTTATACATGTCCAAAACGTGATAGGTGGGCGTGAGCACCATGTCGGGGCCCTCGGTGAGGATGGGCGACTGCAGCACGTTGGCGAGCTGGGCGAGATTCGCCATTTTGACCCGGTCTGCCCGGTTATTGAAGCAGTTCAGGGTTATGCCCGCCACGAGGGCGTCGCGCAGGGTGTTTTGCTGGTACAGGAAGCCGGGATTGGTGCCGGGCTCGACGTCGTGCCAGCAGCCCCATTCGTCGACGATCAGGCCGACCTTCTTTTCCGGATCGTACTTGTCCATGATTTTCGAGTGGTTCACGAGCAATTCGTCCATATAGTAGGCGCTTTTCAGGGTAGAGAACCACCCGGTCTCGTCGAAGACCGTTGCGGGCTTTTTGCCGTTCCAGCCGTTCTCGAAGGTGTAATGGTGCAGGCTCAACCCGTCCATCATGCGGGTCGCCTCGCGCATGAGAACCTCGGTCCAGTGGTAGTCCGCCACGCTCGGGCCGCCGGCGATCTTGTATATCTTGTCCTTCCCGTAATTGCGGACGTAGGTCTGGAAATTGCGGTAGAGGTTCGCGTAATGCTCCGCGGTCATGTTGCCGCCGCAGCCCCAGTTCTCGTTGCCGACGCAAAAGTAGGGGAGTTTCCACGGCTTTTCGCGGCCGTTTTTCGCTCGCAACCGGGCCATGGGGGAGTCGCCGTCGAAGGTAATGTACTCGACCCATTCCTGCATTTCCTGCACCGTGCCCGAGCCGACGTTGCCGTTGATGTAGGCTTTGCAGTCCAAGAGCTCGCACAGGTCCATGAACTCGTGGGTACCGAAGGAGTTATCCTCGACCACGCCGCCCCAATGGGTGTTCACCATCCGCTTGCGCTCTTCCTTGGGCCCGATGCCGTCTTTCCAGTGGTATTCGTCGGCAAAGCAGCCGCCCGGCCAGCGAAGGTTCGGAATGCGGATTTTTTTCAGGGCCTCGACGACGTCTTTCCGGTATCCCTTGATATTCGGGATCGGCGAATCGGGACCCACCCAAATGCCGCCGTAGATGCACCTTCCCAGATGCTCGGAGAAGTGGCCGTAGATATCCCGCTCGATGACGGAGCCCTTTTGCTGCGCGTAAACGATGATCGCGTGGTCCATATATGCCTCGATAAAGTAAAGTGTGCGTTTGAACGAATCATAACCCCGTTTTTTGTGCGGTTCAACCACTTTATCGAGAAAATGCGTTGTATATCGAAAAATTTACGCGCTTTGTTTCGCTAAAAATAGAGCCGAAGCACGATGCCCTGGTCGTAATTACCGAATCCCTTGCCGAAAATATTCATGCCGCCCAGGTGTTCGGCGTTGTCCTGCACGCCGATTTTTACCTTGATGGAGTGGTGCTCCATAAGGCAGAGGTCGTCGAGGGTGACGGAAGATATCTTCACGCCGTCCACGTAGGTGCCCTCGTCGCTGACGTTCCAGTGCTTGAGCAACCCGTATTGGGAGCCCTCGAGTTTCCACCAGTCCGGCGTGTATTTCCCCCGCTTGTCCCCAAAGTCGCCCGGGGAAATCCAGGACCCCGTTTCAACGTTGTTGAGCCACAGGGTAATGTCGGACAGCCAATTCTTGTTCGTGCCCGGCGTTTCCGAGGAAAGCTCCATGCTCAGCTCGAGGCGTTTGACCTTTCGCTTGTCATACATGGCGTTATTCGGGAATTTGTACTCCACGAAGCCGGACTCGCACCAGATAAGGCCCGCCTTCATGCGGTTCGGGTTCAAGAAAGAGTCCGGAATGTCCAAAAAGCCGATAATGCCCTCGGTGGAGCATAGCCCGCAGGGGGCGGAGACGCGGTAATTCGTATACAGCCCGATGGGCATTTCCACTTCCAGGCAGTTTTCCTCGGTTTGCTCCTCGGGAAACTGAATGAGCATTTCCTCGAAGGCGGGCCGACAGAGCTTTTGGTTGCCCTTTTTTGCCTTCACGGATTCCGTTCGGATGAGGCCGGCGTTTTCGAGGATGGATATGTGGGTGGCCACGGTGGACTGGGGCAAGTGCATGTCGTCCGCTATCTCGTTGACGTTCCGCACCCGCTGCCGGATCAGCTGCAGAATTTGTATGCGGGGTTCCGAGGCCATGGCTTTTAATTTATCCATGTTCGCGAGGGGGTCTACTACCAGTAGCCGTTCATCCTGATTCATAGTTGAATATTATATCTACCTTTTTCGTACCATTACAAGCATTCTCGCTATAAACCGCGATTGACGCGGTCAACCAACCGGGGTATTATGTGGGTGTAGGTACACGCAAGGATGAAACGGGGGGAGGGAAATGACGGTAACCGAGATCGCAAAGCGAGCCGGAGTGTCGATCGGTACGGTAGATCGCGTACTGCATGACCGCGGCCGCGTTTCTGAGGCGACTCGTAACCGCATACGCGCGATTATCGAGGAAGAGGGGTATCAGCCCAATCCTCTGGCGCGCCACTTGAAGAGAAACCGGGGTTATCAGCTGGGAATACTCATTCCCGGCCTGGAAGGCGAAAGCCGGTATTGGCGCCTGATGTACGACGCGATCGTGCGGGCCGCGGCGTCGTTCTCGGTTTTCTCGATCGAAACGAAACTGTACCCCTTCGAGCGGCCTGACCGTTTTTCGCTGGACGCGGCGTATCAGGCCATGCTGGACTCCGGGTGCGACGGCTATATTATCGCGCCGGTCATGCAGGAAGAGACTCTGGTGCTTCTTTCCGAAAGGCCCCCGGCGGTCCCCTATTGCATTATCGACTCCCCGTTGCCGGGAGCCCACGGGATAACCACGATCGCCCAAGACCCGTTCCGGGGCGGCTTTCTCGCCGGGCGGGTCATGGAATTCCTGTCCGCGTCGGAAGGTCCCTTCGCCGTGGTTCGCCCGTACACGGAAGCCTTCAACCTGAACGAGCGTGCCCGGGGCTTTACCGCCTGGTTTTCCGGGAACCCGAAGGTCGAGATTATCGACCTGGTGTGCCCGGAAAACCATGAATCCGACATGCTGGCCATATTGGACCGCACCCTAAACGAGCGGCCGGCGATTCAGGGTTTTTTCGCCGTGTCCTCGGTGGGCCACGTTGTCGCCGAGCGGGTGTACCGCCGGGGAATGAAGGACGGCCGCAAGATTATCGGGTACGACCTGGTTCCCGAAAACGTTGAATGCCTGCGGGACGGGCGGATCGATTGCCTTATTTCGCAGCGTCCCGAAGAGCAGGGCCGTATCGCCGTAACGCAACTGTACAGAAACATCGTGCTTGAGGAACGGACCGATCCCGAGATAGCGATGCCGCTGGACATATTTTTCAAGGAGAATCTCGTATGATGAACAAAGACGAGCATTACGTACTGGGGGCGGACTTCGGGTCTGACTCGGTACGGGTCGTGATTCTGGACGCCGCCGACGGCCACGTCGCGGGCCAGCATGTCGCGTACTATCCCCGCTGGAAATCCGGGGCATACTGCGATCCCAAGGCGGACAGGTTCAGGCAGCATCCGAAAGACTACACGGAGAGCCTTACCCTAGCCGTGAAGGGCGCCCTTGCGCAGGCAAGCGTTAACGTTAACGCTTCCGTAACCGGAAAGGTTCGCGCCATCTCGATCGACACCACGGGCTCAACGCCCTGTTTCGCGGACAGGAACGGCACGCCGCTTTCCCTCTTGCCGGAGTTCGCCGAGGATCCCGACGCGATGTTCATTCTCTGGAAGGACCATACCGCTATAAAGGAAGCGGACGAGATAAACGCGCTGTGCCGTACCTGGGGCGGAACGGATTTTACCAAGTATATGGGCGGCGTGTATTCGTCCGAATGGTTTTGGGCGAAAACCCTGCATACCCTTCGGGGCAACGACCGGGTCGCCAAGGCGGCCTATACGGCGGTCGAGCACTGCGACTGGATCACCGCGACGCTGACGGGAACCGAAAGCCCCGAGGCCATTAAGCGAAGCCGCTGCGCCGCGGGCCATAAGATCATGTGGCACAAGGAATGGGGCGGCTATCCCCCAAGGGCGTTCTTTGACCGGCTGGACCCGCGGCTCGGCGCGCTGCGGGATACGCTTGGCAGCGAGACCTGGACCACCGAAACCGTGGCGGGAAAGCTTACCCCCGCGTGGGCCAAGAGCCTGGGCCTGAGCGAGTCGACCATCGTGTGCGTGGGCGCCTACGACGCGCATATCGGCGCGGTCGGCGGCGACGCTGCCCCCGGAACCCTCGTGAAGAGCATCGGTACCTCAACCTGCGACATTATCATCGCGGAAAAGCCGAAGGCGGGCGAGAGCGAGGCCCTGGTCCCCGGCATTTGCGGCCAGGTAGACGGTTCCGTGGTCGCCGACTGGATCGGCTACGAGGCCGGACAGTCCGCGTACGGCGATTACTACGCCTGGTTCAGGAACCTGCTCATGTGGCCGGTCAAGAACCTCGTGGCCGCCGATCCCGCCGCCAAGGGACTGGACGTGGAAGCCATCGAAAAGAACCTGGTCAGGCGATTGGAGGAGGCGGCGGAATCCATTCCCCCGAGCGAATCCTCGCCGGTGGCCCTGGACTGGGTTAACGGTCGTCGTACCCCCTTCGCGAACCAAAAGCTCGCCGCCGCGATTACCGGGATCAAGCTCGGGACCGACGCCCCCATGGTCATGCGCGCCCTTCTTGAGTCCACCGCGTTCGGCGCCCGCGCGATTATCGAGGCCTTCGAGGCGGGCGGCGTGAAGATCGAGCGGATTATGGCCATAGGCGGCGTGGCCCGGAAGAGCAAGCTCGGCATGCAGATCCTCGCGGACGTGACCAATCGCGAGATTCAGGTTACCGCGGGCGACCAGTCCTGCGCGATCGGCGCGGCGGTATTCGCCGCAACGGCCGCGGGGCTCTACCCGGACCTATTCACCGCGCAGAAAGCCCTTTCCGCGGGAACCGAGCGGGTCCATAAGCCCAATCCCGCCGCGGTGGCGGTCTATAACGGGCTCTACGGAAAATTCAAGCGCCTTGGCGCGTTTATCGAATCTGAGGTTAAAGGAGAAACGAAATGATTGACCTGAAGAAATACGAGTTTTGGTTCATAACCGGAAGCCAGGACCTTTACGGCGACGAAACCCTTCGCCAGGTGGCCGAGGACTCCAAGAAGGTGGTAGAGGCCCTGAACGCCGACCCCTCCATGCCCTGCAAGATCGTGTGGAAGCCCACCCTGCTCACCCCGGACGCGATCCGGACCGAGCTCGAGAAGGCCAACGCCGAGCGCGATTGCGCGGGCGTTATCGCCTGGATGCACACCTTTAGCCCCGCCAAGATGTGGATCGCCGGCCTTTCCTCCTACAAGAAGCCGCTCCTGCAGTTCAACACCCAGTTCAACCGTGACCTACCCTACGATACCATCGATATGGACTTCATGAACCTGAACCAGTCTGCCCACGGCGACCGGGAATTCGGCTTTATTACCGCCCGCATGGACGTGCCCCGCAAGGTAATCGCCGGCCACTGGAGCGATAGCGAGACGAGGACGCGGATCGCCAAGTGGATGCGCGCGGGAATCGCGGTTGCGGACGGAAAGGCGCTCCGGATCGTCCGCTTCGGCGACAATATGCGCGAGGTGTCGGTTACCGACGGCGACAAGGTCGAGGCCATGATCAAGCTCGGCTGGTCCGTGCCCTATTACGGGATCGGCGACCTGGTGGCCTATATGGCCAAGGTAACCGACGCGGAAATCGACGCCCTGGTAAAGACCTACGAGGGCGAGTACGAGATCGCGTGGGGCGCCGACAAGGCCTTCGCCCTCGCCCATATCCGCGAGCAGGCTCGGATCGAAATCGCCTTCCGCGCCTTTTTCGCCGACAAGGGCGCCAACGCCTTCACGACGAACTTCCAGGACCTGCACGGCATGAAGCAGCTTCCCGGCCTCGCCGTCCAGCGGCTCATGGCCGACGGGTTCGGCTTCGCCGGCGAGGGCGACTGGAAGGTTTCCGCCATGGTACGCACCTTCAAGGTCATGTCGGCCGGGCTTGGCGCCGCCAAGGGGGCCGGTTTCGGCGATTCCTTCATGGAAGACTATACCTATCACTTCGGCACGAAAAAGGAAGACGGCCTTATCCTCGGCGCGCACATGCTTGAAGTCTGCCCCTCCATCGCCGCGGGAAAGCCCAAACTCGAGGTGCATCAGCTCGGGATCGGCGACAAGGAAGACCCCGCCCGCCTCGTGTTCGACTCGAACCCCGGCGCCGCGATTTGCGCCTCGGTGGTCGACTTCGGCAACCGCTTCCGCTGCGTGCTCAACGAGGTGGAAGTGGTTAAGCCCGCCAAGCCCTTCCCGAAGCTTCCCGTGGCCCGCGTGCTCTGGAAGCCCCTCCCTGACATGACGACCTCCGCCGAAAGCTGGATTCTCGCGGGGGGCGGGCACCACACCGCCTTCTCGAATATCCTTACCGCCGACATGATCCGCGACTGGGCGGAGATGGTCGGGATCGAGTTCGTTTCCATCGGCAAGGGAACCACGGTTCCCTCGTTCCGGAACGAGCTGCGGTGGAACGCCGCCGCCTGGAGGTAAGGTACCGTGTCGGTTTACGCCTCTCTTAAGGAAGAGGCGTGGGCGGCGAACATGGAAATTCCCGCCCGCGGCCTTGCCCTATACACCTGGGGAAACGTCTCCGCCTACGACGCCTCGCGCGCCGTCTTCGCGATCAAGCCTTCCGGCGTGCCGTATCCCGAGCTGAAACCCGGGGATATGGTCGTGGTTGACCTTGAGGGTACGATCGTCGAGGGGAAACTAAACCCTTCTTCGGACACGCCGACCCACCGGGTCCTCTATCGCGATTTCAACGCGGGGTCGGGTTCCGGGAAGCCGGCCGTGGGGGGCATTATCCATACCCACTCCACGCACGCCACGGCCTGGGCCCAAGCCTGCAGGGCGATACCGCTGTTCGGTACCACCCACGCCGACCATATCCAGCTTCCCGTTCCCTGCACGCCCTACCTTTCGAAGGAAGCGGTGGAACGGGATTACGAGCTGGAAACGGGCAAGTTGATCGTGAAGGCCTTTCTCGAGGGCATTCCCGGCCAGTGCGGCCCCATGAAGCCTTCCGAGGTGACCATGGTGCTCGTGGGCGGGCACGGTCCCTTCGCCTGGGGGGCCAACGCCGCCAAGTCGGTGTACAACGGCGCGGTGCTCGAGGAAATGGCCCGCATGGCCCTGCTCACCCTCCAGGCGAATCCCGGGGCGACGGGGCTTCCGCATTATATCGTGGACAAGCATTACCTGCGTAAGCACGGCCCCAACGCCTACTACGGCCAGGGCGGCGCGCATTGACCGATCGGAACGGTTCCGCGGTCTTTGCCTAAGTAATTATCCCTCTCTCCGGCGCGTACCGACTCCTCCCGGTGCGCGCCATTTTTTTTGCGCGCGCCCTTGCGGTAGCCTGCGATGCGAACGGCATTTGAAATTCCTCGGCGCGAGGTATAGAGTGAGGGCATGAAAAAGATAGGCGTTTCGATTCAATCCCGCGGCGATCGGGCCGTTCGCCGCGCCGGCATGCTGTTCCTCGCGCTGTCGGCCGCTTTTGTTCTCGCTTCCTGCGCAGCGGGGCAAAACGAGCTCGTCGCCACGGTTCGCGCGGGCGAGAAGGCCCCCGCGGGCTTCCTTCTCGGCCTCTGGCATGGGATAATCGCGTTCATCGCGTTTATCGTTTCGCTTTTCAACAAGAACGTGAACGTGTACGAGGTGCACAATACCGGAGCGACGTATAACCTGGGCTTTATCCTGGGCGTCATGATCGCGTTCGGCGGAACGGTAAAGGGATCGGGCTGCGGAAAGCGGAAAGGCTAATCGAACGGTTTGCGCCCTTTCTCAGCCCTTTACCCCGCGACTCAGCGCGTAGGCCTGCACGAGGGCGAAACCGAATTCCGACGCCGAAAACGCCGCGGGAACCAACCCTCCGCCCTGGAGGGTAAACGCGATCATGCAGGAGCCCACCACCAACCTTCCCGCCGAATCGTAGGCTCCGAGATAGGCTTCGCCCGTATGAACGCGCACCGCGGCCCATAATACGGCGAGAATTCCGAATAACTGTACGAAAAAGAGGTGAAAGCCGCTAAATTCCGGGAACGGCGCGGCCGGCGAAAGCAGGCCATTGAGAGAGCGTAGGGCGCCGATGGCGTAACCGTTCACGACCGGCAGTGCGAAGGGGAGGGTAAGCAATAAATCCCAAATCCCCACCATCCGTATAATGCCTTTTACAGACTTTCCCACGATAAAGCCCCCGTAACGCGATTTCTTTTCGCCGACCCCGTTCATCGCGACGCCGCCCCGTCAGTGTAGCCTGTCCGATCCCCGCCGCAAAGCGATTTTTTCTAAGGGGCCCAGGGAATTTCCAGGGTAAAACGGACCCCGGTCGGCGCGCCGCCGTATCCGCGGTTTTCGGCGATTATGCTACCGCCATGCCGCCGGGCGATCTCCTTGACGATACTGAGCCCCAACCCGCTGCCGGGCGTGGTGCGCGAATTCTCGCCCCGGTAAAAGCGGTTGAAAACGAGACCAAGCTGCTCTTCGGGTATGGGAGGGCCGTCGTTGTAAACGCTCAGCGCCCAGCCTTCCTCGGTGGGGTCGATGCCGAGCTCCAAAAGCCCTCCCGGGGGAAGGAAACGAAGCGCGTTCGAGACGATGTTTTCCGCGGCCCGCAGGAGGAGCGGCCGGTCTCCGCGGATGGTCGGGGCGGAAACGCGTTTCTCGACCCGTACCCCCTTCTCGGAGAGGGGAGCCTCGAAAGGGCGCAGGATTTCCTCGGCGAACTCCGCGCCGTCGATGGCCTCGGCGTTGACCGCGCCGCCGGGTTCCCCCGCGCTTTCCAGGGAATTAAGCTCCGACACCCCCGCGGCCATGGATTCCAGCCGCTCGATCTCCGAAAGAAGCCGGCCGTACCGTTCTTCGGAAGGGGTAAAGACGCCGTCGCGCAGGGCTTCGAGCTGGCCGCGTAACCCGGCGATGGGCGTTCTCAGATCGTGGGAGATATCCTGCATCCATTGCCGCTTGTAGGAATCTTGCCGGGAAAGGATATCGCTCACCCGCGCCAGGCGTTCCGAGACGCCGGTGAGCTCGCTGATTTCGAAGCGCCGGGCCGTTACGGGCGAAAGCCGCTCCAGGTCGTTCAGGTCGCCGAGCAGGGTTTCCACCGGGCGGGAAATGGTGCCCGCGGCCCGGAAGGCGAAAACGAGGCCGATGGCGGACGACAGGAGCACCGAACCGGCGAGCAGCGTCATGAGGGAAACGAAAAAGGCCCGGTTGGCCTTGGTATCGAGAAACTGCAGTTCGAGGGCGCGGTAATAGCCGACCACGGAGCCTTCGAGCGTAATGGGGATCAGTTCCGCCTCGCCGAGGCTCTTCCCCTTTCCCCGATTGGAATAGATGAGGCTGCGGTCCGCCGCGAACACGAAAAAGGCGTTTTCCAGGCCTTGCACGCGGTCCCGCGCCTCTTGGCTCCCTTTAAGGATTTCCCCGGCGAGGCTCGCGAACTCGGATTGGCGGTATCGCGAATAGGCCCCGAGTATGAGCGGGAGGCCCAGGCTAACGAGGAGAACCTGCACCAGAACGAGGGCGGCAAGGCTTCCCGCTATGGACCTGAAGAGCCAGGAGAACGCGTTTCTCATTCCGGCCGCCCCGAAAAACGGTAGCCGAAGCCCCGTACCGTTTCGATCCACTCGGGGTTGCGGAGCTTGGCCCGTATGTTCTTGACGTGGGTGTCGATGGTGCGTTCCGAGCCGTCGGCGATGGAATCGAGGCAGGCCTGGAGGAGCTGCGCCCGGCTGAAAACCTGCGGGCACTTTTCCGCGAGGTAGGAAAGGATCGTCCACTCCGCGGCGGTAAGGCTGAGCGCCGCCCCGTCGAGGGTAAGGCGGTGGTTCGCGCGATCGAGCTCCAAGGCCGCGCCGCTCAGCAGGTAGCGCGCCGGACGCGCCGCGAGGGGCCCGTTCCGTCCCTGGACCCTGCGCAATACGGCGTTTACCCGCAATACGAGCTCCTTGGGCGAAAAGGGCTTTACCACGTAGTCGTCGGCGCCGAGTTCCAAGCCGGTAATCCGGTCCGATTCGTCCGCCCGCGCGGTCAGGAAAATGACGGGAATGGCCTTGGTTTGCCTCAGCTTTTTGGCGAAGAGAAAACCGTCCCCGTCGGGGAGCATTACGTCCAGGAGGAGCAGGTCGGGCGCGGCGGTTTCGAGGGATTTTCTCGCGTCCGCGAGTTTATCGAACTCGGCCACCTCGTGCCCGTCGAGCTCGAGATAGCCGCGTACCGCCTCGCGGATGTTTTCGCTGTCTTCCACCACGTATATGCTCGCCACGGTTTCTCAGGGCCTCCGACGTTATGCTTCTGGTTCTGGCGCCGCGCGGCGCTTATCGCGCGGGTACTACCGCCTGGAGCGCTGCCCGGTACTCCGAGAATTCCAGGCCTCTTTCAAGGCAGAAATCCCGGACGGTCACCGAGGCGGGCCCGATATCCATGCCCATGATACCATTGATTGTAGACCTGCTCACGCCCCAGGACAAGAGATCGTTAAAGGTGGTTTTTCCCTTGATGGCGCGGTCTTCGGCGGCGGTGGCGCCATGGTCCTCGGCGGTAGTCGGCGCCGTGACAGTCGGCGCGGTCGCTTCAGCGGATGCGGGCTCGCCGGTTAGCGCGGTCGCCGCCATGCCGTCGGCGCTTTGCGCTTCGCCCTCGAAGGCGTACTTTTCCATGGCTTTCAGGTCCGCCGGCGAGAGTTTCGCCGCCAGCTCCGTGAGGGCGGCGCGGGGTAGCCGCGTGGTTTCTTCCGGGGCATAGGGCCTTCCGAGGTAGGTCGCGACGAAAAGCCGCACCGAATCGGTACCGATCTCGACGCCCTCCGGGGCTCCCTCGTAGAGGGCCTCAAGGTCTTTCGCCTTGAAGGCGGCGGGGTCGGGCCAGGATTCCGCGCCGAAGGCCCGGGCGGTCACCGCGACGGGAATGCCGAAGTTCTTCTCGATATCGGATAGCGAATAGGACCCGCGAATATCGCCCGGGTTCGCGAGGCCCGCGAACTCGCCGCTCGAGTATTTTACCGCCGTCTTGGTGGATTCGGTGATCCACAGGTTCAGGGCCATCGAAACGATTATGCCGCCGAAAAACACCGCCGCGATGACGGGCGCCAGAACGTAACTGCTTATCTTTTTCATGCCGTTCCCCCTTATTTATCCGCGCTTTTGCCCGCCGCGGGAAAGCTGCCTACGCCCATCACGACGGTATCGGCGATCGGGCAGGCTTGCTCGCTGGCGCACTTCAGGCAGGAGACGCACTGATGGTTTCTCACGGTCCCTGAAGCGGATACTTCTATATTCATGGGGCAGGCCCGGTCGCAGGCCTTGCAATCGATACAGGTCTCCTTGTTCCGCTTGATGGCGAACACCCGGAATAGATTGGTTATGCCCAGCACGGCGCCGTAGGGGCAGGCGTATTTGCAAAAGGGCCGCTCCACGAAGAGGGAAAGGAGCGCGGTGGCCCCGAGGAAAAGGTATCCCGCGAGCGCTACCTCGCCGGTCCAAAAATTAAAGAGGGCATAGTAGGGGTCCGCTTCGGCGAACGCGAGCACGCCTGATTTCGCGGTCATGTAGATCACCTGGGCCAAGAGGAGATAGCGCGCGTAGCGAAGGACGGAATCGAGGCGGCGGGGCATGAAACGGTTGTACCGTTTTTTGAAGATTTTCCTGCCGATTTTGGCCAGCCATTCCTGGAAGGCGCCGAAGGGACAGATCCAGCCGCAAAAAACCGGCCCGAAAAGCAGGGCGAGAACGAATACGATGCCCATGAGCACCATTGAAGACTCATGGACCTTTTTAACGAAGGTGCCGGTTACGAAAAGCTGATAGATGGACACCACGCCCCCGAAGGGGCAGACCGAATGGAGCGACGCGCTCGAAAGCCAGGGCAGCGCCGCGCCCGATTCCTCCAGATAGTGGTTGACGGAGATCGCCCCGATCAAAACGAAGAAAAAGACCTGCACGAACGGCCTGATCCGGCCCGCGCGCCGCGATTTCAAGTTTTTGCCTGCCATGGAATCCTCCTGGATACATTACCTCGTATGGTTTGATTATAGGAAGGCTCCGGGAAGATGGGGTGCGTATTGCGTGAAGATTTCGTGAAGCCCGTCTGAATTTCGCGGCCCACGAATACTTCGCGCGCCCTTCACGGGAGCTTCACAATCGGCCGTTACATTCATATTCATAAACCGGTTCGCCCCGGCGGATCGGGAACCCGTTTTTTAAGGAGACTTACCATGAATAGAATTACTGGCGCATTGACCGGTTTGCTCTTGGCCTTCGCCCTCGTCGCAGCGGGCGCGGAAGGAACGCAGGAAAGCGGAACGCCCGCGACGCGGGGCGGCGGACGCGGTAACGGCGCCGGGAGGGGCGCGGGAAACGGCCTCGGACCCGGCGGCGGCGCGGAAACCGACGCGCAGTTTCAAGCCCAGCTCGACGCGATCCTTGCGGGCGTTCCCGTCTCGGACCTGACCGCCGCCGAGCGCGATACCCTCCTTGCCATGGCCGAAGAGGAAAAGCTCGCCCGTGACGTGTACGCCAAGCTGTACGCCGTGTGGAACCTTCCGGTGTTCAACAATATCAGCGCGAGCGAGCAGCAGCACCTCGACTCCCTCGTGTCCCTGCTTGCCCGCTATGGGGTGAAGGACAGCGTATCCGCGCTACCCGCGGGGCGGTTCGCGAGCGCCGAAACGAAGGCCCTGTATGACCGCCTGGTCGCTTCCGGCTCCGGCAGCCTCGGCGCGGCCCTGACCGTCGGCGCGACGATAGAGGACTTGGACATAGCCGACCTGCAGGCGGCCGTCGCGGCGACGGATAACGACGACCTGAAAATCGTCTATCAGAACCTCATGAAGGGAAGCCGCAACCATATGCGTTCCTTTTACGGCCAGCTCGAGCGCCAGGGCGGGGAATACCGGGCCCAATACGTAAGCGACGCGTACCTCGCGCGGATACTCGAACTCAACCGGGAAACCGCCGTGATCGACGATCCAGATTACCGACTGTAATCTCTGGGGCGGTGCCGGGCCCCGGCGGGCTCCGGCTTCGCTCCGCCGTTCCCTTCCGCCCCGGCAAGGACCCTCGCCCGCGAAGACGTTCTGCCTCAATCTGGCGATTCTTGCGGTAAAAAAATTACCTATCATATTATTTGACAGCATCGGGAAAATGCCCTAATCTGAGAAAGTACGTGTACGTTAACGTGAGTATCCCGGACAAGCGTTAACGTTACCGCGTTACAATGACGTATCACTACGTGTACGTTAACGTAATTTGCCCTTTGGGCAAATCAATCCGAGGAGGAATTTAAATGAAGAAATTGATCGCAGTTATCGCCGGTCTCGCCCTTGTGGCGTCGGCCTTTGCGGGCGGTTCGAAAGACTCCGGCTCATCCGGAAAGATGGGGACCATCGGTATCGCGATGCCCACCAAATCGTCCGCGCGCTGGATCGCCGACGGCAACAACATGAAGGCGGAATTCGAGAAGCTCGGTTTCAAGGTTGACCTTCAGTACGCCGAAGACGTGGTCGAGAACCAGATCGCCCAGCTCGAAAACATGATTACCAGGGGCGTCGACGTGCTCGTTATCGCCGCAATCGACGGCGAGTCCGTGACCAAGGTGCTCTAGAAGGCCAACGAGTCGAAGATTCCCGTTATCGCCTACGATCGCCTGATCCGCAATTCCCCCTACGTCAGCTACTACGTGACCTTCGACAACTTCAAGGTCGGCGTGCAGCAGGCTTCCACCCTCGAAACCGCGCTCAACCTGAAGACCGCGAAGGGTCCCTTCTACATGGAACTGTTCGGCGGCTCGCCCGACGACAACAACGCCTACTTCTTCTATAACGGCGCCATGAGCGTGCTCGATCCCTACATCAAGAGCGGCAAGGTCATCATCGGTTCCGGCCAGATGGGCATGGACAAGGTTTCCACCCTTCGCTGGGACGGCGCGACCGCCCAGGCCCGCATGGACAACCTCCTTTCGGCGTTCTACACCGACAAGAAGATCAACGCGGTCCTCTCCCCCTATGACGGTATCTCCATCGGTATCCTTTCCTCCCTCAAGGGCGTAGGCTACGGCAAGGGCGGCACCCCGATGCCCTTCGTTTCCGGACAGGACGCGGAAGTTCCCTCCGTCAAGTCGATCCTCGCCGGCGAGCAGTATTCCACGATCTTCAAGGACACCCGCTCCCTCGCGAAGCAGGCCGTCGCCATGGCCACCGCGCTCCTCCAGGGCAAGGCCGCCGAGGTTAACGACACCAAGACCTACGACAACGGCGTGAAGGTCGTTCCCTCCTACCTCCTGCAGTCCACCATCGTGACCAAGGACAATATCACTTCCGCCCTGGTCGATTCCGGCTACTACACCGCCGACCAGCTGAAGTAAGCGGGCTTTAAGGGACCGCCTCGGGCCGTAGGGCAGGGGGCGGTTTCGCGAGACCCCACAGTTTTACCGGGAGTTTGGGTCCAAAGTTCGTTTGAGCTTTGGGCTTGAACTCCTATTTTTTTTCAAAGAGGAAGGATTCCGAATGTCTGAGACCCTTTTGGAGATGAAGGACATCACCAAGGTTTTTCCGGGCGTAAAGGCGCTCGACGCCGTGAGTCTTCGCGTGGAAAAGGCGGAGATACACGCCCTCGTCGGCGAGAACGGCGCGGGTAAGTCGACGCTCATGAATATCCTGAGCGGAACCTACCCGCACGGGACCTACGAAGGCCAAATTTTGATGGACGGGCGCGAGTGCGCGTTCAGCGATATCAAGCACAGCGAGAGGGCGGGGATAGTCATTATCCACCAGGAACTCGCGCTGAGCCCCTATCTGTCCATCGCCGAGAACATTTTCATCGGCAACGAAAAGGCCCGCCTTCAGGTTATCGACTGGGACAAAACCCGGGAAGAGGCGGTACGGCTCATGGCCATGCTGGGCCTGAAAGAGAACCCCAATACCCCCGTCGGAAAGCTCGGCGTGGGCAAACAGCAGATCATAGAGATCGCCAAAGCGCTTTCCAAGGACGTTCGGCTCCTGATACTCGACGAGCCGACGGCGGCGCTGAACGAAAAAGACAGCGAGAACCTGCTCAAGCTGCTGCTTGAGCTCAAGAACCGCGGCATTTCCTCGGTTCTCATATCCCATAAACTGAACGAGGTCGCGAAGGTCTCCGACTCAATCACGATCATCCGCGACGGCCGGGTCATCGAGACCCTGAAGGTCGGCGACGGGCCCATTTCCGAAGAGCGGATTATCCGGGGCATGGTCGGCCGCGAGATTACCGATATGTTTCCCAAGCGGACCAGCGCCGTGGGCGACGTGGTATTCGAGGTGAAAAACTGGAACGTATTCCACCCGGACGATCCGGGCCGCAAGATGATAGACAACGCGAACTTTAAGGTGCGCGCCGGCGAGGTGATCGGCCTCGTGGGTCTCATGGGCGCCGGCCGCACGGAGCTGGCCATGAGCGTTTTCGGCCGCTCCTACGGGCGGAATATCTCGGGCGAGGCCTATATAGACGGCAAGAAGGCGGACCTGGGCACGATTCCCAAGGCGATCGCCAGGGGAATCGCCTACGTGACCGAGGACCGTAAGCAGTACGGGCTCGTGCTGATCGACGACGTGCGGCACAACACGACCCTCGCGAAACTCGGCAAGGTGGCGAAGAATCTCGTGATCGACGAGCACGAGGAGGTGCGTGAGGCCGAGGAATACCGGAAGGCCCTCAACATCAAGACCCCGTCCATCCTCCAGCTCACGAACAACCTCTCGGGCGGCAACCAGCAAAAGGTCGTGCTTTCGAAGTGGCTGTTCACCGAGCCGAAGATATTGATCCTCGACGAGCCCACCCGCGGAATCGACGTGGGCGCGAAGTACGAGATATACACGATCATCAATCAGCTGGCCGCCCAGGGCATGGCCTGCGTTTTCATATCCTCGGAGATGCCCGAGGTAATCGGCATGAGCGATCGCCTGTACGTCATGAGCGAGGGCAGGATCACCGCGGAACTGGACGGCAAAACCGCCACCCAGGAAGAAATCATGCGAAACATAATCCAGTCGTGAGGGAAAGAAGATGAACAACGTTTTTCAGATATTGAAGAAGAATTTCAGGCAGTACGGGATGCTGCTCGCCCTCGCGGCCGCGATGATCCTGTTCCAGATCACCACCGACGGCGTGCTCCTCAGGCCCGTCAACCTGACCAACCTGATCCTGCAGAACAGCTACATACTGATCCTGGCGATCGGCATGCTGCTCGCGATCCTGACGGGAAATATCGACCTGTCGGTCGGCTCCGTCGTGGCCTTCGTCGGCGCCATTTCGGCCACGCTCATGGTCGACCACGGCATACCCTCGGTGTACGCGATGGTCATCGCGCTCCTGATCGGCGGCGTTATCGGCGCCTGGCAGGGATATTGGATCGCCTACGTGAAAATTCCGGCGTTCATCGTGACGCTGGCGGGCATGCTGATCTTCCGGGGCCTGGCGCTCGTGGTGCTCCAGGGGCAGTCCAAGGGTCCCTTCCCCCAGATGTTCCAGTCCCTGTCCTCGGGGTTCATTCCCGACCCCTTCGGCGGAGACAAGCACCTGCTCACGATCCTGATCGGCCTGGTGATTTCCGTGGGAATCGCGGTGAACGAGATCCATAAGCGGCGCAAGCAGAAGAAGTTCGATTTCGAGCTTTTGCCCCTGTGGGCCTTTCTCGTCAAGCTCGCGTTTCTCGTCGTGGCGGTGAACGCCTTTACGCTGGTGTTCGCCTCCTACAAGGGCATCCCGAACATTCTCGTGCTCCTGGCGATGCTGATCGCGGTGTACCACTTCGTGACCGTGCGCACGGTTCCCGGAAGGCATATTTACGCCTTGGGCGGCAACGCCAAGGCGGCCAAGCTCTCGGGCATCAAGACCGAACGGGTGATGTTCTGGATTTACGTGAATATGGGCGTGATCTCGGCCCTGGCGGGCATGGTGTTCGCGGCCAGGCTCAACGTGGCCACGCCGAAGGCCGGGCAGAATTTCGAGCTCGACGCGATCGCGGCCTGTTACGTGGGCGGCGCCTCCACCACCGGCGGTATCGGCACGGTAATCGGCGCCATCGTCGGCGGCCTTTTCATGGGCGTGCTCAATAACGGCATGTCCATCATGGGCGTGGGCATAGACTGGCAGCAGGCAATCAAGGGCTTCGTGCTCCTCGGGGCGGTCGCCTTCGACCTGTATTCCAAGGCCAAGAACCGGTAAGGCCGTACCGGGCGCGGCGGGGTTCCGGGAAGCCCTTTCGCGCCCGGGGCCGACCGGTTTTGATTTGACAGGTCCGGCCCCATATCCTAGGATAGCGGCATGATACTTCCCGGAAACATCAGTCTTTTCGAGGGAATTACCCCGGAGGAGAGCGCCGTGTTGCTCGAGTGCGTAAGCGCGCGGGAACGGCGCTTTTCCCGGGGCGAGACCGTAATCGCCGAGGGCGACCGCGTGGAGTCGATCGGCATAGTCGCCGCGGGAAGCGTTCGCGTAACGCGGACCGACTTGGACGGCAACCGAATGATTATCGCGACCTTCGGCGCGGGCTCCCTGTTCGGGGAAAGCTTCGCCTGCGCCGGCATTCCCCGCGCGCCGGTCTCGGTGGTCGCCGAAACGGACGTCGTGGCGGTCTTTCTCCCCTTCGCCCGCCTGCTGAGGCCCTGCGAGTCTTCCTGCGGCTTTCACGCGCGGTTGATCGAAAACATGGTCCGCATGCTGGCGCGTAAAAACCTCACGCTCAATTCCCGCATCGAAATCGCCGGCATGCGCTCCATCCGCGATAAGGTGCGGGGATACGCTGCGGCCCTCGCGCGCGAGCGGGGCCTATCCCGCGCCGAGGCGCCGGGCGGGGAGGGGCAGGCGCCGAGGCGTTCGGTGACCGTGGAATTGCCCTTTTCCCGGGGCGAATTGGCGGACTACCTGTGCGTGGACCGGAGCGCGCTTTCCCGGGAATTGGGAAGGATGCGCGACGAGGGAATCTTGGAATTGGCGGGCCGACGGCTCACAATATTTGATTGACTTTTTCTCGGGCAAACCGATAGTATTTATATATGTTGGATCTTCGCTTTCGCAAAGTCGGCCTTGGGGCCTTTGATTATAAGCGTACCCCCTGGTTTCAGACGATTCTGAGCGAGGCGAGGGACTACAAAAAAACGCTTCTTTATTTCGTTTTTCCCGCCGTCGCCGCCATTCCGCCGCTCCTTGAAGCGGTGATTTCCCTGGTGTACGGGCACGTATTTCCCCTGTATTGCCTCGCGCCGCTCCTTATTTCCCTTATCCAGGTCGCTGCGATTCGGATTATCGGGAAGGTGGAGTTCTTTTCGTGGCTTTCGATGGCCTCCCTGGCGGTGGCCTTCGTCTTATCCGCGTACGTAGAACGGGGCTTGTCGGTAGTGACCCTGGTGATGGTCTTTTTACCCGTTTTCTGCCTGCAACTGCACGGTTCAAGACGGGGGTCATTCCTCTACGGCGGGATATCGCTCGCCTTCGTCCTGGCGTGGGGTTTTGCCTCCCTGGGCCTTTTGCCGCCCTGGAAAACCTACTTGGGGCCCGTTTCCTTCGTTGCCCTCGCGGTAGGCAGCGCGCTTCTCTACCTTTTTTCCCTGTATTCCGAGCGGAGGCAGGAAAATCTGGTGGGGAAGCTCACCGACCTGATGGTGTTCTCGCCGTCCACGGGATTGCCAAACCGGGAAGTGCTCACCTTCAGCCTCGACCCGACGCTTCACTACGTGTTCGCCATCATCAAAATCGAGAACTTCAGCGATCTCGTGGCGCTCTTCGGGTACGAATTTTCGGATACCATTTCCCAATTCGCCTCGCAACAGCTTTCCAAGCACGAAATACGGTACGGGTACCGGACCTACCAGCTCAAGTACAACGAATACGGCGTTTTGATCCTGCGCGACGGGCCGACTTCCACGGTAAACGCCATCCAGCTCTTGGACGAAATCGTGCGCGCCCTGGACTTGGAGGCCCTTCCCTGGGAACAGGACCGCATTCGCCTGGTATACCGGGTCGGCGGCACGTCCATTTCGCCGGGGGACACGCGAAGCCCCCTTTCCATGGCGGATATCGCCCTAAAGCGCGCCGAGCACAGCCAGTCGGTCATAACCGTTTTCACCGACGATACCCATGAGCGGGAAACCTCCTATAACTACGTGATGCGGTTCTCGGACTTGGTTACCAACCGCGAGAACGGCACCTTCCGCGCGGTGTTCCAGCCGATCTACAAGGCCGACGGCTCCGGCATTTCCTGGTACGAGGCCTTGCTCCGTATTAAAAAGCAGGACGGAACCTTCTCCTCGATCTATCCCTACCTTGAGGTAGCCCGCTCGACCGGCTTTTACCATTACCTTACCGAGTTTATCCTGAGAAAGTCCGCCGAGGCGATTCTCGAATTCGATATTAACGTTTCGGTGAACATTTCCATCGCCGATATCGTTCGCAGCGACTTTATCGCCTTGGTGGAAGAAATTCACCACATGATCCGCGATCGGGCGGGGCGCATCATCTTCGAGATTCTCGAGAGCGACGAGTTGGTGGAGTTGGATAAATGCGTTTGGTTTATCGACTACGTTTCCCGTTTCGGGTTCCGCATCGCGATCGACGATTTCGGTTCGGGCTACTCGAACTATATCAATCTCCTGAACCTGCCCATCGATATCGTTAAAATTGACGGCTCGCTGATCCGCCGGATTCGGTCCGACGAGAACGCGAAAACCCTGGTGGAGGGGATAGTCCACTTTTGCAAGAAGACCAACAAGCAGACCGTGGCCGAATTCGTCGAGGACGACGAGGTATACGATTCGCTGCAGAACCTGAATATCGACTATTTCCAGGGCTACTACTTTTCGCGGCCCAAACCCCTGTCCGGGCCCTCCGAGGTGGGCGACGCCTAGGGCCGGAACGCCTTAGCCGGCAGGCGAGCCTTCCGTCCGGTTTCTCCCGTTTCGCTTCGCCGCGTAGAGGTTTTCGTCGGCGGTTTTCAGGAGCCTGTCCATTTCCTCGGCGGCGTTTCCCCCGTGTGTAATCCAGGCGAAGCCCACGCTGACGGTGATCGGAACGGGCATTTCTCCGTCCGACTCCACGGCCTTACGCAGTTTTTCGGCCGCGTCACGGGCGCCTTCCGGCCCCGTCTCGGGCAGGAATACCGTGAATTCTTCCCCCCCAAAACGCCCCGCGGCGTCGGATATCCGCAGGTGACCCGAAATGGTCGCGCCCAGCCGGGACAGGACCGTGTCCCCGGTCACGTGACCGTGGGTGTCGTTCACCGCCTTGAAACGGTCGATATCGATCATGAGGAGCCCCGATACGCCTCCGCTTCTGCCGAGCAACGCCGCGAGGGGCATGGTTCTCCCGATAAAGCCCCGGCGGTTCAGGAGCCCGGTCAGATAATCGCGCTGCGCCTGCTCGGCCAGGAGGGAATTCTGCTTCCAAAAGCGGAAAATGCGATCGATCATCGGGGCTAGGCCGGAGCCAAGGTCGCTTTCTCTGATCCGCTGCGAGAAATGGCGAATATGGGCTTCGTAGTCGATCTTGCGCGCGTCTGCCGGGTTTAAAAGGTCGAAGAGGGAAAACAGGTGGATTAAGGCCGTGTCGAGCATTCCCAGCTCGAGGGTGCAGGTATCAGCGAACATCGCGGAAAGGGAGATTCCTTCGCGGGAACGGGCGAGGAGCGCCTTGGCTTGGCTTGAGAGCTCCTCAAGCCTGGCGAGCGCCTCGTCGTAATCGTCGATATAGGATTCCATGGTAGCCCGGTCGACGAATCGGCCCAGCCACCGCCACGCGGCGGCGTGCTCCCGTTCCTCTTCGGCCAGCTGAAGCCAAAAGTCGGCAAGGTCGCCCGATTCCGGCTTGCGGGCATAGGCCGCGTATACCGCCTCGGCCATGCCGTCGATCCGCGCGCAGATTTCCAAAACTTTTTCCATAGGGCGAGTATATAAAAGAACGCGCCCCGTGTCAGTCGCCTACGGTTGCCGCGGCCGTTATTTCCCGAGAAGGGCACGAGCGCAGGCGGCGGCGCATTTTTCCCCGTCCATGGCGGAGGACACGATGCCTCCCGCGTAGCCCGCCCCCTCTCCCGCGGGATAGAGGCCCGGAAGGGTCGCGCACTCGAGGCTGTCGCCGTCGCGAAGGATCCGTACCGGAGAGGAGGTTCTCGTTTCCACCGCGACCAGGATCGCTTCCGGGCAGACGAAGCCGCGCATTGAAGGCTCAAAATCGCGGAAGGCCGCCGCGAGCCGCCCCGAAATCCGGGCCGGGAGCCATTCGTCCAGCCGCGAGGGCACGACGCCGGGGCTGTACGAGCATTCCGGGAGCGATTCCGAGGCCCGGCGCGCGAGAAAGTCGGTCATGCGCTGTGCCGGCGCCCTTTGGCCCGAGCCGTTGCTCTTGGCCTCGCTCTCGAGGCTTTTCCGCCAGCGAAGGCCGGCGAGTCGGCCGTAGCGCCCGTATTCGCCCGGCAGGTCCTCCGGCCGCGTTTCCACCACGAAGGCGGCGTTGGACCATCGCCCGTTCCGCCCGGAACTGGACATGCCGTTCACGACGATTCCGCCGTCGTCGCTGGCGGAGGGCACGATGAGGCCGCCGGGGCACATGCAAAAGGAATAGACCCCGCGGCCGTCTTCCTGCGCCACCAGGCGGTATTCCGCGGCCGGCATGTTTTGTGCCCCCCGCTCGCCGTGGTACTGAATCGCGTCGATCAGCGCGCGTGGGTGCTCTACCCGGACCCCGACCGCGAAGGTTTTTGCCTCCAGGGGCGAGCCGAAGCGGGCTTCCTTTCCCTCGGTATCCCGGGCGAGGCCGGCCTCCAGGTACTCGTATACGTCGTCGGCGGAATGCCCCGTGGCGAGGATTACCGCGCCGCCGAAAACCGCCGATTCAGCCCCTTCCGTTTGGGTGGCGGGCTTTACCGTAATGCCCCTCACCGCGCCGCCTTCGAGGATCAACCCCGTAAAGCGGGCGTTGAAGCGGAATTCGCCGCCGCGGGAAACGATGGTTTCCCGGATGGCGTTTATGATACGGGGGAGCCGGTCGCTGCCCACGTGGGGGTGCGCGTCCGTCAGTATGCTAGGATCGGCGCCGTGGGCGCTCAGTATGGCCAGGATACGGCCGATGTCGCCCCGTTTATTCGAGCGGGTATAGAGCTTTCCGTCGGAGAAGGTTCCCGCGCCGCCCTCGCCGAAGCAGTAGTTGGAATCGCCGTTAACCCTGCCGGTTCGGGTGATTTCGGCGATATCCCGCTTGCGTTGCCCCGTCGGTTCGCCCCGCTCGATCACGATGGGCGTGATGCCGTCTTCCAGGAGCCGAAGCGCGGCAAAGAGCCCGGCCGGGCCGGAACCGACGATTATCGCCCGCTTGGCCGGATTGGCGGGCAGCCATTCGGGAACGGTGGGCGCTCCGGGCTTTTCGCCGATATAGACCGTATGGCGAAGCACCACGGCTATCTTTCCCTTTCTCGCGTCGATTGATTTCTTTTTTAAAACCCATGAGTCGATCTCGCCGGGATTATGCCCGGCGTCTCGAATTTCCCGTTCGATGCGCGAACGGATCAGTTTTTCGTCGTTCTCTTCTCCCGGCAGTAGCCGGATCGTCGTTTCATGCTGCATTGTCACGGAGTATAGCGGATTTGCGCTTTTCCTGCTTGACCGAAACGCGGTTGTGGCAGTATTGTGTACGTACACACATTAGGGGGAAAAGGGTGACCATCGTAGAGATTGCAAAACGCGCAGGCGTCTCCATCGGTACCGTGGATAGGGTCGTTCACGGACGCGGCCACGTTTCGGAGGAAAAGGAACGGAGGATACGCGAGATTATCGAGGCGGCCGGCTATCAGGCCAATCCCTTGGCCCGGCACCTGAAGCGAGGCGAAACGTTTCGAATCGGCGTTTTATTGCCCGAGTTGGAAAAGGAAAGCCGCTACTGGGACCTTATCTGGACTGCCATCCGAAACGCCTTCGACGGGCTCTCCGCGTTTTCGTTCAATCCCGAGCTGTTTACCTACGAAAGAACCAACCAGCGTTCCCTGGAATCCGCCTTCTCGACCATGGCCGCCGCGGAATGCAACGCGTGGGTGATCGCCCCCGTCATGCAGGCGGAGATCGCCGCCTTGCTGGATCGCATTAGCCCCAAGCCGCCCGTTTGCTTTATCGATACCGCCATGCCCGGCCTGGAAGCCATGACCACGGTGGCCCAAGAGCCGCGAAAGGGCGGCAGGGTAGCCGGTCGGCTCATGGAGCTGCTCGCCCCCGGAGCCGGTACCTACGCGGTGGTTCGCCCCTATCTGGGCGCCTATAACCTGAACGAACGCGTGAAGGGCTTTATCGACCGCCTTTCCTTCCGAAAGGATATCCGCGTGGCCGACCTCGTTTGCCCGGAAACGGACCCCGAGGAACCGGCAAAGACCTTCGCGAAGGCTTTCGCGGAGTATCCCGACCTTCGGGGAATATTCGCGGTCACCGCGTTCGGTCACAAAATCGCCTCCTACCTCGACGCGCGTTCCGATTTTCCCGCCGGCCGGCCGGCCCTGATAAGCTACGACCTGGTGGAGGAAAACGTGCGCTGCCTGCGCTCCGGCTCGATAGACTGCATAATCTCCCAGCGGCCCGAGGAACAGGGCCGCCTCGCGGTGCACCAGCTCTACCGGCATTTCGTGCTGCGCGAGACGCCGGACGCGGGCATATCCATGCCCATAGACGTGTTTTTCAAGGAGAATCTCGATGAGTGAGCTTCGTTTCAACCCCATGCTCGGAACGTGGACCATGGTGGCCTCGCACCGGCAGAACCGCCCCCAGATGCCGAAAGACTGGTGCCCGTTTTGCCCCGGTTCGGGGAAGGTTCCCGATTCCTACGACGTTCACAAATACGACAACGACTTTCCGGCGCTGAGCGCGACCCCCCCCGAACCCGATCCCGTTGGCTCCGATTTTTACCGGACCGCGCCCGCCGCGGGGGCGTGCGAGGTGATCCTGTATTCCAGCGACCACGAAAAAACCCTGCACGAGTTGCCGGTTCCCCATATCCGAAAGCTGGTGGACCTGTGGATCGAGCGCGTCGCCTCGCTTTCCGAGCGGCCCACGAGCAAGTACGTCATGCCCTTCGAGAACCGGGGCGAGGAAATCGGCGTGACGATGCCGCATCCCCACGGCCAGATTTACGCCTACTCCTGGATCCCGCAAAAAATCGAGGTTGAGCTCCAAAACGCGAAAAGGCACCACGCCGCCAGCGGCGAATGCCTCGTTTGCCGGATGAACCGCGAGGAAGCCTCTTTCGGCGAGCGGATGGTGTTCGAAAACGGATCCTTTTACGCGTACATACCCTTCTTTACCGATTATCCCTACGGCGTGTTCGTGACCGCGAAGGCGCATCGCCCGCGGATTACCGACCTGACCGACGCGGAGCGAACCGATCTCGCGGATATCCTGAATGTGGTGACCGGCTCTTTCGACAGGATATTCAACCGGCCCTTTCCCTATATGATGGCCATACACCAAAACCCGGCGAACTCCCCGGAGTGGAAGGAAGCCGAGGGGTACTACCATTTCCATATCGAGTTTTACACGCCCCTGCGGGCAAAGCGGCTCATCAAGTACTACGCGACGAGCGAGACCGGCGCCTGGGCGGCGGCGAACGTGGCGGCGGTAGAGGCCAAGGCCGCCGAGGTGCGGAACGCGAAGCTCGACTACCTCGCCGACGTTGACCGCCCCCGATTCCTGACGGAGTTTAAGGGCGAGTTCAGGAAGCGCTACGGGGAGGGGCCGATCGCCCTGTTCTCGTCGCCGGCCCGGATCAACGTGATCGGCGAGCATATCGACTATAACGGCGGCAAGGTCTTTCCGGCGGCCATAGACCGCTTCCTCTATATCGCGATCCGCCGGCGGCCGGACGCGAAAATCGTCTACGACGATCTCCGGTTCCCCGGCAGGATGGAATTCGACGCGGGGGAATCCTTCGCCTACGCGCGGGAAAACGGCTACGCGAATTACCTGAACGGCATCGTGAAGCTGCTGCGGGACGGGGGGCATTCCCTCGATTCCGGCTTTGAGCTTTTAATGTTCTCGAATATTCCGGCGGGAGGGGGCGTTTCCTCCTCGGCCGCCCTGGAAGTCGGCTTCGCCTGGGCCCTCGCGGACCTCTTCGGGTTCGCCCTGGACCGCGTTACGGTCGCGAAACTGGGACAGCGGAGCGAGCACGAGTTCATGAACGTGAAGTGCGGCATTATGGACCAGTTCAGCGTCGCCATGGGCAAGAAAGACCACGCCATCCTCCTGGACACGTCCAACCTCTGGTACCGATACGTGCCGCTCGCGGTGGGAGAATACCGGATAGTCGTGATGAACACGAACAAGAAGCGCGAGCTCGCCGATTCGAAATACAACGAACGGCTGGGGGAGTGCATGGCGGGCCTGGCCGAGCTTAAAAAATACGCGAAGATCGAGTCGCTTTGCGAGCTGACCCCGGAAACCTTCGCCCCCCTCGAATCGCATCTGGCCGACGCGACGATTCGCCGGCGGGTACGGCATTGCGTGACCGAGAACGCGCGGGTAAACGAGGCCGTGGCCGCCCTGGAGGCGGGAAACCTGAAACGGCTTGGCGAGTTGCTCGTCGCCTCACACGTATCCTTGCGGGACGATTACGAGGTGACGGGCCTTGAATTGGATACGCTTTTCGAGGAGGCGAACGCCGCCGAGGGCTGTATCGGCGCGCGCATGACCGGCGCCGGCTTCGGCGGGTGCGCAATCGCCCTGGTTCGCGCGGACGCGGTGAAGGGCTTTATACGCCGCGTGGGCGAGGCCTACCGGGCGAAAACCGGGCTTGAGGCCGATTTCTTCGCCTGCAAAGGCGGCGACGGGGTGACGCGGATCGAATAAGGTCCGGGCGGGTTGCCCTGCCCGGACGCGCGGTCATTTCAGGGGAACCCAGTACTCGGCGTAATAGTCCGGGTCGTTGGCGTCCTTATCGCAGGGGTAGAACTCGATTTCGGCCGTTCCCGCGTGCTCCTTGCCGGAGGCCGGGAACCACTCTGAATAAATCCGCTTGATCATGTCCTGGTAGTTCGGGAACAGCGGGCCCCGGGACGTAAACTTGGCCCAGGTGGACGCGGGGACGATAACCTCGCCGCAGCCTTCGGGCATGCCGTTCATGGATGCCGGCGTCTCGATCGCGATGGTGTAGGTGAATGCGCCCGTTTTCATGTCGGCCGAGTGGCAGACCCCGCACACGCACAGGTTTTTCCCCATGCGGTTCAAGAGCTGATTGAACCGGCCGTCCTTCATCACCGCTTCCCAAAACGCGGGGATATCCCTGAAGTTGCTGCCGTCGTCGCTCTTGCACTCGAGCGAGACGCCCGTGAGCCGGTATTCCGGCCCCTGTTCGATTCGGTATTCCATGGCTTTGTCTCCTTTCAGGGCGATAGAAAACGCGATGGGGGGATAGGCGTGCAGGGTGGCGGTTCCCTCCCTGAGGCTTCCGGGCGGCAGGCCGAATTCTTTCTTGAACGCGCGGCTGAAGGCGTCCGGCGACTCCCACCCGTATTTCAGCGCGACGTCGATAACGCGGGAGCCCGCCTGCGCGGAAGCCCCGGTGGCGAGTTCCGCCGCGGCGAGGGTAAGGCGGCGCCGCCTCACGTATTCCCCGGGGCCGAGGCCGGTTATCACGTCGAACATCCTGAAAAAGTGGAAGGGCGAGCAGTTGGCGGCCTCGGCGGCCCGTTCCAGATCGATCTGGGCGGCGAGGTTTGCCTCGAGGTAGGCGATCGCGTTCGTCATCCGTTCCTGCCAGTCCATCATCGTTTTTTTTCTCCCTGTATTCGGAGTATATGCCGGATCGAAAATCGGTACCCGACTATTTTTGCTCTTTGGCGTCCGCCAGGGCGACGGCGAACACGGTAACGACCGTAAGGGCAACCGCCACCGGCGCGGCGAACATGACGCCCTGAACGCCCGCGGCCCTTTTTATCAGGCTGCCCGCCGTCATGGCCAAGAAGCTGCCGATTGCGGCGGAAACCATCATGAGCGTGGGGAAGGTATGCTTGAGCCGCTCGGCCCGGGACGCGCCGAAGGTGAAAAGCGCGGGAAACAGGCCCGCGCACAGCGCTCCCGAGGCGAAGGCCGAAACGAGGATCGTGGGCCGGGACGCTTGGAACGGAAGGGCCAAGAGGGCGATTATGGCCGCGGTTCCCGAGGCGAGTATATAAAACCGCGGCCTGATCCGGGCGATAAGCATGCTTTCGGCGAAGCGCCCGATTAGCACCGCGACCCAAAAGGCCGATACGGCAAGCCCGGAAAAGAGGGCGTCCTCGCCCCGGAATTCCCGTAAATACACCGGGGTCCAGAAGGTCGTCATGTATTCCGCGAAGATGACGAGTACGATAGCCGCGCAAATCAATAGGAGGGGCGGTGTAATCCGTTCGGGGCCCTGGGCGGCAGACGGGGACGGGGACTGGGGTTCCGCGCCGGTACCGCCGAAGAGCCGCGCGAAGCTTGCGCCCGCGGTAACGGCCGCCCACGCGAGAAGGATTGCCGCGAAGGCGACGTAGGGCGCGTACCAGGGCGCGCCGAGCTTGAGCAGGGCGCCCGATAGGGCGGGGGAGAGCACCGCGCCCACGCTGTAAAAGAAATTGATCATGGATACGTGGAAGGCGCGGCGCGACCCCTCGAAAATGTCCACGAGGATCATGTTCGAGGCGGAATACATGCCGCCGATGGCGATGCCCGCGAGAAAAATCCAGGCGGCGAAGCCGTTCACTCCCCGCGCCAGGAGTATGATTCCCGCCGCGGCGAAAAGGGCCGCGAGCCCCAAGGCTCGAACGTGAACGTTCCGGTTAATGCCCCGTTTCCGCACCAATGCCCCGTTCCCTAAAATGCCGATAAGGCGGCCGACCATAAAGAGGGAAAAGCAAAAGCCCAGCGCCGCGGTATCGGTGCCGAAAGCCGCGGCGGCGGCATTGGAAACGGGCCCGCCGATATTGATGAAAAAACCGGTAAGGAAGAAAAACGTGTAGGAGGTTATCGCCGCGGCCAGGGTCGCGTTCATGCGAGGCATCGCTCGAGAAGGCGGGCGACCGCCTCCAGAAACTCCCGTTCGTCTGCCCCGAATCGGTTCTCCTCGGGGCTATCCACGTCGAGCACGCCGTAGAGCCTTCCGTTCACCGTGAGGGGAACGACGATCTCGCTTTTCGAGGCGGAATCGCAGGCGATATGGCCGGGAAAGGCGTGCACGTCTGAAACTACCAGGGTTTCGCGCCGCGCGGCGGCGGTACCGCACACGCCCGATCCCAGGGGTATGCGGATGCAGGCGGGAAGGCCCTGGAAGGGGCCAAGGACCAATTCCGCGCCGTCGTAGCGGTAAAATCCCGCCCAATTCACGCGGTCCAGGGACACTTTCAGGAGGGCCGACGTGTTTGATAAGTTGGCGATTGCGTCGCTCTCGTCGGAGACGAGGGCCCGCAGCTGTTCCAGAGCGGTCGTATAGCGCTCTTTGACGGTGCCCTCCGTTTGGGTTACGGTAAACATGTAGACAATGTACCAAAAGGATCAGGAGGGAACAATAGATGAGCGAGTTGCGAATCGATTCAACCAGGACGCTGAATAACGGCGTCGAAATTCCCCTACTCGGACTGGGGGTGTTTCGGGCGGAAAACGGGCGTGAAACCGAACGGGCGGTACTGTGGGCGCTGGAAGCGGGCTATCGGCACATCGATACGGCCGCCGCGTACGGAAACGAGGAAAGCGTCGGCAGGGCGATCAGGGACTCGGGTATCCCCCGAAGCGAGATTTTCCTTACCACCAAACTGTGGAACGAGGATTCCCGCAGGGGTACCGAGGCGGAGGCCTTTAACCGGAGCCTGGACCTGTTGGGGACCGATTACGTGGACCTCTATCTGGTGCACTGGCCCGTGCCCGGCCGCTTCGAGAAATCGTACGTCGCCCTGGAGCCCCTGTACCGCGCCGGCCATATCAAGGCGCTGGGGGTGAGCAATTTTCACCGGCATCACCTCGAGGCCCTCGCGAAGGCCACGGACCTGACGCCGGCGGTGGATCAGGTAGAGTGCCATCCGCTGTTGGGCCAAAAACCCCTGGTCGACTATTGCGAGGGTTTGGGCATAGCGGTTACCTGCTGGAGCCCGCTCGGGGGAGTGCGGCTTAACCTGACCGCCGATCCGACGCTCGCCGGGATCGGCGCGAAGTACGGGAAAACCGCGGCGCAGGTCATTATCCGCTGGGAATTGCAGCGGGGCCTCGTGACCATACCGAAATCGGTAAGGCGTGAGCGGATCGCGGAGAACGCGGGCGTGTTCGACTTTGAGCTTAGCCATGCCGACATGCTTGCCATCGGGGACATGAACCGTAATCAGCGCGCGGGTTCCGACCCGGACAATTTCGATTTTTGATTCTGGAATCCCGTACCGGGGAACCGGCTTTCGGGAGTATAATGACGGTAATTGGAGCGAATGACATGGCAGTGTTTACGTCTTATCGGGGGCAATCCGCCCTCTCGGTTGCCCTCGCCGTTTTCCTTATTTCGGCCTGCGCGTCGCCTGAGCCGACTCGGTCTTCGGGAAGCGCGGGCTCAGGCTCGGTCGAATCCTCCGCGGCCCCGGGAACCCTCGCGCTATCGGTGGAACCGGGCCCGCGATGGACCCACCGCATAATGCTGTTCGCCGCGGTATCGCCTTCCTACGCAGGCTGGATCGAAACCACCGACGGGGAATACGTCGCGACCCTCCTCGTGAGCGGGAAGGCCGGCAAGGGCGGCTGGCTCGGCTCTCCCGCCGAAGGCCGACCGGAATCGGTTCCGGTGTGGTACCACGCCGCGGGCGCGCTTTCGTCCCTCGACGCGATTTCCGCGGCGTCGTCCGCCGCGGGCGCCGCGGCTACCGTTCCCGGCGGATCCCTGAAAGCCGGACGGGAATACGTAGCGCGCTTCGAGATAAACCATAGCTATGACTACAATGAGCGCTGGAAAAAGGCGGATACCGGGGTGAACGGCCAACCCTCGCTGGTATACGAAGCCTGCTTTGTCTTCGGAAACCCGGAAACCCTGACCCTGAAGCCGGTCGGTCACGGGTCGCCGGACGGTTCGTCCGGCGAGGTCGTTCCGTCGCTCGAGGGCTTTACCACCGCTTTGGAAATCGCCGAAAAAATCACCCTGGAGGTACATTGATGCGGATTTACCAGTCGCTTTCGCCCCGCGGCGCGCTCGCCGCGTTCTGCGTCGCGCTTTGCTCCCTGGCGGCCCTGCCCGTCTCCGCCCTGACGGAGGGCGTAACCGACTCCACCTCCGTTTCCTTCGTGTTCGCCAGCACGTTGGAAACGAAATTGACCCTTACGGAATCCGTCTCCTTCCCGTTGTTCGCGGGCGACGGGCCGCTGACCGAGGGCAACAATCTTCGCCTGGACATCGCCGGGGAATTGTCCCCCGTTTCCGTTAACGGAACCTTTTTGGCCACCCTGACTCCCGTGGCCTTTTTGAGCCTGTCGTCGGGCGCGGGCATCGGTACCGGCTGGAACATTCCGATAGCCGACGGCTTGCGGATGAACGCGGGCAAAACCGCCCCTGACGGGACCTATACCGGCGAGCGCGACCTGGAAGACGAATCCTTGGGCGGCGCGGTCTGGTATTGGAAGGGCGGCGGCACGTTCCAGTTCGATTTCGCGGCCATCGTGCCGGGCGAATGGAACCATGTGGTGGTGCAAACCTATCAAGGCTTCACGTACGGCGCCTTCACCGGCGCGTCCGCGGGGGAATCCTGGCTTTGGGAGGCGGACGAAGGGGAGAACCTGAACGGGTGGTCGTATACCGGCAATTACTTCGCCGGTTACCGGATGCCCGTAGGCCCGGACCTGGTCGGCTTGCTCGTCGAAAACCGGACCAGGCTGTACGGCACGTCCGGGGGCGATTACTGGGGCGAGTCGGTGCCGATTTGGACCTGGGGCCCCATCGTGAACTTCGGCTTCCGCAGGGACTACCGCGGAAACGCGCTCACCTCGCTGACCTTGCTGGCGCAGTGGCGCGAACTGCGCACCTTTACCGTGGATACGTCAGAGGCCGACTTTTACCGCTACCGGCGCCTAGTGGACGGAAATCCCTACCGACGCGCGTTCTATCGCGCCGCCGTCATTTTCTCGCACGTCCTGCGCTGATCCGTCGCGCTCCGCCCGCTCCTAGTCGGGCAGGGCCGCGCGGATAATGGCGATGAGTTCGTCGGGGTCCCAGGGCTTTTGGAGAATCGCCTGGACGGAATCGATGTGGCCGATACGCGCGACGGCGTTCCCGTCGGCGTGCCCCGTTATCATGACGGTTTTAATCGTCGGGTGCTCGCGCGAAATCCGGTCCAGAAACTCGTCGCCCTTCATGCCGGGCATGAGCCAGTCCGAGAGAACCAAGACCAGCCGAATTCCCTCCTGTTCCAGTTCCGCGACGGTTTCCAGGGCCATTTCGGCGTTGAGGGCCTGCTCATACACGAAACTGTCCTTAAAGGCGCCTTTCAGCTCCTGGATCAGGGATATCAGGATTAACGGTTCGTCGTCGACGCAGAGGATTGCCCTCTTCGCGCGTTCGGTCATGGCCTTTCCCCCTTCTTTCTTCCTTCCGGCAAGGTGACCGTGAATACCGTGCGGCCCGGCGCGCTCTCGAACGCGATCGTTCCGCCGTGGCCTTCCACGATCCTCTTGCATACGTCCAGCCCGATACCCATTCCCTCGCCGCTTTTTTTCGTGGAAAAGAAGGGCTCGAATATCCTGTCCGCGATATCGGGCGCGATACCCGGTCCGGTATCGGTTACGCGCACCGATACCAGGCCCGCCTCGTCGCAGGCCGTGGCGATGGTAAGGCTTCCCTTGTAGTCCATGGCCTGTACCGCGTTTCGGATCAGGTTGAGCCAAACCTGCCCCAGTTTCTCGGGCGAACCCTTGACCTCGACCCCCGCATAGTCGCGAGTGAGGGCTATCCCGTGTTTCACCATGTTTTGCATGAGCACGAGCACTTTTTCGATGCCGTCTTCAACGTCAAGGTAATCCGGCATCTTCGAATCGTCCGGGGCGAGATAGGAACGGAGCGCGGCCACCACGTTGGCGGACTTGTTGCCCGCCAACTCGATAATTTCCGCCATGCGCCTCGTCTGGGTAACCGGGCCGACGGCCCGAAGCAGCGCCGGCGCCCCGTCTTCGCCGAGCCAGCCGCGGAATTGGCCCAGGGCCTCGCGGAGTCCCAGCTCCACGATCAGCTCGGCGAGTTCTTCCGGTTCCGACACCCCGTTTTCCCTCAGCTCGTCTTCTACGAGTTTGCGTTGCTTGCGCGTGGACAGGGAAAGGTCCTGTCGCGACGCGGTATCCCTGCTCAGGCGGAGGAGTTCGATAAACCGTTCCCGTCCCTGCGGGTCCAGTTCGGCGTAGAGGTTCAGGGTCTCGTGCAAGGAGCGGTCGAAGAAGTCCAGGATTTGGCGGTTCGACGAGAGAATCGCCCCCAAGGGCGTGTTCAACTCGTGCGCTATGCCCGCGGAAAGGCCGCCCAGGGCCGACATCTTTTCCGAATGGACCAGGCGGTTTTGCGTTTTTTCCAATTCGTCCAGGGAATCGCGCAAGGCCTTGGTTCGTTCTTCCACCTTGAGCTCGAGGTTTTGGTTCGCGAGGTTGAGGGCGTTGCTGTGGCGCTCTATCTCGTTGGCCATGCTGTTGATGTTGCCGATAATCCGGTCGATGTCGCCGTATCTGCTCCGGGGGATGCGGGCGGCGTAATCGCCCCTTTCGATTCGGCTCAGCGCCGCGTTTATGGGCGAGAAGGCCCGATTGAAGCCCTTGATGAGGATAAACCGTATGGCCAGCACGATTGAAACGATCACGGTCAGTATTACCCAGAAGATGACGTTCATGATCTTCGCGGTCAGGTCGCGCAATTGCTTGTCGCTAAAGTCAAGCCGGTAGGTGCCCAGCACGTAACCGTCCCGGACGATTTCTCCCGCGGTGCTCTGAATGGACGCGTCGGGATCCGTGTCGGGAACGTCCAGAATCACCTCGGAATAGGAAGACTCGATTTTGATCCCGGAGATCCTTCCGGACGCGAGCAGGGTCATGCCGATCCGCCTGCACTGGTCCAGGTCCAGAATGAAAAGGGGTACCTCGAGGATGGCCACGGTTTCCTCCGTGGTGCGCGCCGCTTCCCGTTTCAGGTCGTCGGTCGCGGCGCGGGTTATGGCGAGCAGGGAAAGGCTTTCCACGAGGATAACGAAGACGGCGGTGAGGGAGACCATGAGAAACCCGATCTCGCCGAGCAAGCCAATACGGGACCCCGAAACGGGGGACGGGGCCGCGGTCATTTTGGGTATCCGTTTTGGATTCCGGCCAGGGAGCCGTCCTCGATCATGGACCGAAGGGCTTCGTCCAGGCGCGCCGCCAGGTTCGGTATTTTGCTCGCCGGGGACACGACGATGTAGAGGGGCGTTTTCTCGGCGGGTTGCCAGGCCGTGGGTTCCACGAGCCCTTTCATGCCGAACCGCTCGATATACCAACTGAAATTGGGGTCGGTCCCGATTGCCAGGTCAATCCTGCCGAGGGTGAGCATTTTCAGCTTGGTCATTTCGTCCTTAAGGGGTATTTTCGTCAGGGCCTCGTCGCCGTTGAACCGGTCGAAATAGGCGGTATTGACCGAATTCCCGATAGCCTTCCCGTAGAGGCTTTCATAGGAGCTCACGTGGGCCCCGTTGCCGGAACGGGCGTAAAAAACGGGTTGGACGGAGGCGTAACTCGTGGGCACGTAGGTCATCCCGGCGGCCCGTTCGGCCGTCCACGCCACGCCGGTCATGAGGTCGGCATGGCCGAGCCGTATCATTTCGAGGCATCGGCTCCAGGGCGCTTCGGTAATGACCGTCTCGATGCCGGCGCGCCGCGATACCTCGCGCATCAAGTCGATATCGATTCCCGACCATCCGCCCCCTTGTTCGCCGGCAACGCGAAAGGGTGGCCACTCCATGGTAACCATCAAGACGCTTTCTGCCTGGGCGTGAGCCGAGAACGCGAATAGGGCGCCGATCGCCAAGGCCCCAAGAATACCCGACGGTTTCACGAAAGAACCCCCGTTTTTTTAGTATAGCTTAAGGATAGATTGGCGATTGGCCCCTGTCAAATAGCCTGAGGGAGCGCCTTCGCCCGGTATTCCCCCGGGCGTCGGAAAACGGTCGTCCCCTTAGGTCCGCTCGCCTTCGGCGAAGGCCGACAATTCCCACAATTCCGGTACGGGTTGGCTTTCGAGAAGGGGGCCGAGCGTCGCCGTTAATTCCTTGAAAACCCCCGTTCTCATGAACGCCTCGGCGTCGGCTTTCGCGCGCCAGGTGCCGATGGCCAAGGCGATGGGTTTCGCGGTGAGGAATTGCATTCTCACCATGCCGGGGGCGGTTTTCGCCCGTTCCAAGACCAGGGTCTTCCAGAGGGCGCAGCCGTCCTCGAAGCCCCGTTCCGTAAAGGTATATCTCATGGTTGCGGTGTACATGACTCAAATATACGACAAAAACGTCCCGGCATGGCGCGTGCCTTCCTTAATTCCGTATCAAGCCCAAAAAATACCGGTGAATCCTCGGGTCTTCGGGCGTTAGCTCCGGATGGAAGGTGAGCCCTATCACGTTCCCGAGGCGAACCATGACCGGTTCCGTCTCGTGTTGTGGGCCGTCGAGCGTGGCGAGGACGCCCACCTCTTCGCCGCGCTGGCGTATTCTCGGCGCGCGGATAAAGACCGCCCGGTACGGCTCGGTCGGCGTATCTTCGCCTTCGAGGGTAAGGGTTACGGGCGCGATAAAGGATTCCGTCTGCCTTCCGAAGGCGTTGCGCTCAACGGAGAGGGGAAGGAGGTTAAAGGGGCGCACCCGCGCGTCGCCGCAATCCCGGGAGAGCATAATGAGCCCTGCGCAGGTGCCGAGGACCGGCTTTCCCGCGCCGTGCACCGGATCGGCGAAGGCGCGTATCGCGTGCCACAGCGGCAGCGGCTCCCAGGGCGTTCCGAAGGCCGGGCCGCTATCGGGCCCCATAAGGTGCTTCGTGAGCACCGTGGATTCCCCCCCGGGAATGACCAGGGCGTCGCAGCGACCGAGATCGGTGACGGTCCTCACCTCAATGGCGCGGGCGCCGAGGCTTTCCAGTACCGCGCCGTGTTTCGCGAAACCGCCCTGCAGGGCAAGCACGCCGACGATGGGTTTCATAATGCGGAACTCCTAATGTTGCTATCTGCCGTTTGCCCTTACCAGCCCCGGCCCGCGAGTTTTTCGCTCTCGGCGAGCTTGGTTATGTCGATCCCTTCCATGGCCGGCGCCAGGCCCGTGGAAACTTCCAGGAGCACGGCGGGGTCGCGGTAATGGGTCACCGCCTTGACGATGGCCCGGGCGCGGGCTTCGGGGTCCTGGCTTTTGAAGATGCCGGAGCCGACGAAGACCGTTTCGGCGCCCAGGTGCATCATGAGGGCGGCGTCGGCCGGGGTGGCTACGCCCCCCGCGGCGAAATTGGGCACGGGAAGCTTGCCGAGCCGGCGGGTTTCGAGCACGAGTTCGTAGGGCGCCTGGAGTTCCTTGGCGGCGGTCATGAGCTCCGCCTCGTCCATGCCCCTGACGCGGCGAATGTCCGCCATGAGCTGCCGCATGTGGCGCACCGCCTCGACCACGTTGCCGGTGCCGGCCTCGCCCTTGGTGCGGATCATCGCGGCGCCCTCCCCGATGCGGCGCAGCGCCTCGCCCAGGTTCCGGCAGCCGCAGACGAAGGGCACCGTGAAGCCGTGCTTGTTGATGTGGAATTCCTCGTCGGCCGGGGTGAGCACCTCGCTTTCGTCTATAAAGTCTATCTCGAGGGCCTCGAGGATCTGGGCTTCCACGAAATGGCCGATCCTGCATTTCGCCATAACGGGGATAGACACCGCCTTTTGTATCTCCGCGATCATCTTCGGGTCGCTCATGCGTGAAACGCCGCCGTCGCGCCGGATATCCGAGGGGATTCGCTCCAGGGCCATGACCGCGGCGGCGCCGGCCTGCTCGGCGATCTTCGCCTGCTCGGCGTTGGTTACGTCCATAATGACCCCGCCCTTGAGCATTTCCGCCAAGCCGATTTTCACGGCGAATCGTTCTTTTTCGTTCATGTCGTTCTCCCTTGCGCGCCTTGTTTCCTCGCGCCGATTCCTAAAAATCGCCCAATCCCGAATAGTCGGGGCGGGCGGACGATTCCGCTAAATAGGCCCTGGTCGCCCGAGCGAGCCGCGCGATACCTTCCTCGATCTCTTCCGGCTTAAGGGAGCCGTAGCAGAGCCTGAGGGAGGCCGAATAGTCTTCGCCCGAAGGGTTTCCCGTCCACTGCAGCGCGCCGGGAAGAAAGGAAACCCCGGCTTCCACGGCCCGGACCAAGAGTTCCACCGCGGAATAGCCCGGCGGCAGGCTGAGCCAGAGCTGGAAGCCCCCTGCCGGCCGGGTCCATGCCACGCCCTCGGGCATATGGCGGTCGAGTGCCGAAAGGACGGCGTCCCGACGGATCCGGTAGTGCTCGCGGACCAGCGCGCCGTGGGCGCGGTAGCCCGATTCGTCTTCCAGGAAAACCCGTGCGATTCCCTGCATGAGGGGCGGGCAGCCCAGGTCCATGGCCTTCTTCACCGCCGTGAGGCTGCGTATCCGTTCTTCCGAGGCGATGAGCCAGCCGACCCGCAGGCCGGAGATAAACGACTTTGAGAGGGATCCGAGGACGATGGAGCGTTCCGTGCCGAGGCTCGCGAGGAAGGAAGCCGGCGCCTCGGGGCCGAAATGGAGGTCTCGGAAAATTTCGTCGGCCAGGATAACGCTGCCCGTCCGTCGCGCCCATTCGACAACGAGCGCCTGACGGTCCGGCGCGATGTCCGTACCCATGGGATTATGGAGGATGGGGCATAGGTAAAAGACGCCCCCCGCGAAACCGCGGACGCCGCCTTCCGGCAATCGTTCGGGGCGGGGTCCCCGGGCGTCGCGCTCCACGAAGGCGGGGCGTACGGCAAAGGCCTCGAAGGCGTTGAGTACGCCGGAGTAGCAGGGCGTTTCGCAGGCCACGGGCGTGCCTTTTTCCGCGGCCTCGCGGGCGATGAGGGCGAGGGCCTGCTGGGAGCCGCTGGTCACGAGTACGTTTTCCGGCCCGATCGCCAGGGAGCGCTCGCGGTATAGGTTGGCTATGGCCTCACGCAGGGGTAAAAGCCCCCGGGGGTCGCCGTAATCCAGGAACATTTCCTCGCCCCCTTCCAGGGCCTCGTGGGCGAGCCGGGTCAGGGTTCCCTTTTGGACGGTTTCCGGGTCGCCGATTCCCCGGGTAAAGGCGATCACCCCTTCCCGATTCGCCAGCGCCATCAATTCCCTGATATCCCGTTCGGATTCCGCGCGGCTGGAGCGCGGCCTATCCGAGGGCCTGGGTTCCGCCGCGCGTGTGGCCGGTTCGGTCACGAAGGTTCCCCGCCCGACGTGGGAATAGATAAGGCCTTCGTCGGTTAAGTCTTTGAGGGCGCGCCGGACGGTGGCGGCGGTTACGCCCTTGGTTTCGGCAAGGTCGGTTACCGCGGGCAGTCGGGTTCCCGGGGGAATCTCTCCCGAGGAAATGGCCGCCCTGATTTCCTTCGCGATTTGCGCATAAAGGGGAAGGGTTTGATCGGCATTGTGCGTCGAAATATCAGATATATCCATGGTATTAATATGGTATTAATACACATTGAGGGGTCCGTCAAGCTTTCGAAGCCGGAATATCCGAAAAACATGAAAAAAAAACCGGGTCAGGGTATAGTTGTCCCAGGAGTCACTATGCACAAGATCATTTTTGCCTTGTTTTTTGTCCTTTTCCTGTCACCGGTCGCCCTGGTCGCCGAAGGCGCCGCCGAGGAATATCAGGCCGACGAAGAATACGAATACGAGTATGACGATTCCGACGACTCTGGCGAGTATTACGACGAGGAATACGAAGAGGGGGATTATGACGAATACGACTACGACGATTACGACTACGACGATTACGAAGAAGACCCCGTTTTTGAGATAATCCGCTCTGGTTCCCTGGATGAAATTCGCGCGGCGATGGGCGATAAGGTGGATTCCTCCGGGAACACCCTGCTCATGACGGCATGCGCGAGCGATAGGGAACAGGCCGTGCTTGAATACCTGCTTTCCGTGGGCTCCGCTATCGAGGCCAAGAATCTCGCGGGGGAAACGGCCCTCATGTTCGCCTGCCAAAACGGCACGTCGGCGGAAACCGTGGCCTTTTTGCTGCAGCGGGGGGCGAGCCTTGCCACCCGGGACGAAGACGGCCGCACGGTCCTTATGTACGCCGCCGGGAACGAAGACTTGAGCGTGCTTTCGTGGCTCCTCAAGGAACGCCTGAACGACGTGAAGGGGACGGTCGGGACGGCCGATGAATACCGGCGGACCGTCCTTTCCTATCTATGCGGCAACGCCTCGGCGGACCCCGCCCTCATCAAGCGGCTTATCGCCTTGGGGGCAGACGTGAACGCCGCGGATTCCGACGGAACCTCTCCCCTCGCGTTCGCGGTTTCGACCGACTTGCCGCTGGCGGCGATACAGGCCCTCCTTTCCTCCGGCGCGAAGGCGAACGTCCGCGACGAATACGGGACCACGCCCCTCATGTACGCCGCCTCGAACAACGGTGACCCCGAGGTTATGAAGCTTCTGCTGGCCTCCGGGGCGAAGGTCAACGACCTCGACGATTACGGTTACTCGGCGCTGATGTACGCGTTCTACAACGAAAACGCGGACTCGCTGTACCCCGTTTTGCGAAAGGCCGGAGCCGATTCCTCCGTTCGGGGAAACGACGCCGTGACCCCGCTCATGCTCGCGGCCCAATACGGGCGGCTCGAAATAACGAAGGCCCTGATAGCCGACGGGGCGAAGGTTAACGCGGTGGACGACCTTGGCAAAACCGCCTTGATTTACGCGTGCGAGAATAACGGTGACGACTCCCTCATCAGGGCCCTGCTCGACGCCGGCGCCGATATCTTGCCGATAGACGAAACGGGCATGTCCGCCCGCGACTACGCCGCGGACAACTGGTATCTTGAGGGCAGCGACCAGCTGGACCGGTTGGAAAGCCCCCTGACCTCGCTATAAATCGCCCGTCAGTCCCGCCGAAAGGCCTGCCTTTGAGGCTCCCTCTCGGCGCCGAGGATCACTCGGCGAGGTACACCCGCGCCTCGTAGGGGCGCAGTACCAAGGGGTCGGGAATCGCGGCTTCTTTGCCCGTCGCGCTTTCCGAACCCGCCTTTGCGTAATTCCCGATTAATAGCGTTCCCGCCCCCTTCAAGGCCTCCGCCATGGGCGCGAGGCCTTGGTCCGTATCGGTAAAATTGAGGACCGTAAGGAGTTTCGAGCCCGCATAGGACCGCCCGTAGGCGTATACCGCCTCGCTATCTGCCATAAACTCCGTGAATGAGCCGCCGTAGGCGAGGATAGGGTATTTCTTCCTGAGGGCAATGAGCCGTTTATAGTAATGGAACACCGAATTTTCGTCGGCGAGGGCGGCTTCGGCGTTAATTTCCCGGTAATTGGGATTAACGCCGATCCAGGGCTTTCCCGCGGTAAAGCCGGCGTTCGCTCCCCCCGTCCATTGCATGGGCGTTCGGGCGTTGTCGCGGCCCATGTAGTGGATCGCCGGCAAGAGGTCCGCCTCTTTCTTGCCGTGGAGCCCCATTTGCTCGCGGGCCCAGTTCTTGATTTCCACGTCGTCGTAGTCTTCGAGGCGCGGGAAGGCCACGTTGGTCATGCCGAGTTCCTCGCCCTGGTACACGTATGGCGTTCCCTGTTGGGTGTGGAGCAGGGTGGCGAGCATCTTCGCGCTCGTCTCCCGCCACCGGGGCGCGTCGTTCCCGAAGCGGGAAACCATGCGCGGTTGGTCATGGTTATTGAGATACAGGCTGTTCCATCCCTTTTCGTCCAGTTCCCGTTGCCATTTGCCGAGGATGCGCTTCAGCTCCGTGAGTTTCCAGGGAACCGGGTCCCATTTACCGCCCTTGCCGTGGTCCACGCCCATGTGCTCGAACTGGAACACCATGCCCAGCTCGTTCCGCGACTCGCCCACGTACAGGGCCGCAAGCTGCGGGTCCACGCCGGGGGTTTCCCCGACGGTTAAAAGGTCGCGGCCGGCGAGCACCCGAGCGTTCATCTCCTGAAGGAATTCGTGTATGCGGGGCCCGTTCATGAAGGCGGTGAACCGCGAATCCTTGGATATCATGTTGATCACGTCCATGCGGAACCCGTCCACGCCCAGGTCGAGCCAGAATTCCATCATGGCGTACACTTCCTCGCGCACGCGGGGGTTTTCCCAGTTTAGGTCGGGCTGTTTCTCGGCGAATAGGTGGAGGTACCACTGGTCCCGCTCGGCGACGTATTTCCACGCGGGGCCGGAGAAAATCGACTGCCAATCGTTGGGGGGCAGTTCCTCGCACGACCCGCCCCGTCCTTCCCGCCAGATATAGTAGTCGGCGTAGGGGCCTTCCCGCGATTTTCGGGACTCGACGAACCAGGCGTGCTCGTCGGACGTATGGTTCACCACGAGGTCCATGACCAGCCGGATGCCGCGCGCGTGGAGGGCGGCGAGCAGCCGCTTCCAGTCGTCGAGGGTCCCGAATTCCTTCATGATGGCCCGGTAATCGCTGATATCGTACCCGTTATCCGCGTTCGGCGAGGCGTAGACCGGGGAAAGCCATACGGCGCTCACGCCGAGCTCGGCCAAATAATCCGCCTTTGACGCGATTCCCGCGAGGTCGCCCACGCCGTCACCGTTCGAGTCCATGAAGCTTCGGGGATAAATCTGGTACACCACCGCTTCTTTCCACCATGCTTTCGTCATTTCGTTCCTCCCGATTCAGTATCCGGTTTGAGCATGCGCCTTTTCATTGCCGTTGTCAAACCGGTTTAGCGATTCCTTCGGGGCGCGCAAGGCGCTGGTTTTGCATGTTGCGAGACGCCGGAATGTGGCGTATAGTGACCCAATGCGAGACGATGGGTCCTATAAGTGCCATTTTTGCGATGAATGCGACGGGCACGGCTGTGTCGGCGAACTGCCCGGAATGGGCGGCGTGTACGGCAACGACAATTTTATACGGAACTGCGCCGATTGGGCCGAGTATCCCCGCGCCCCGCGGGACGATTCCGAGCTTCCCGCGGTACGGCTTGCGCCCCTGACCGGGGCCATGCAAAACGTCGGGTACCGGGAAGAGCGGGCGTTCTACCACGACCTCGCCGATTCCGCCCTGGCCGCCGGGGTCCGGCTCTCCATCGGCGACGGCGCGCCCGACGAAAAACTGAGGTTCGGGATCGAGGCCTTGGCCGCCAGAAACGTCCGGGGCGCCGTCTTCATTAAGCCCTATCCCAACGAACGCGTGCTTGAGCGCGTGGAATGGGCCCGGCCGGTGGCCGAAATCGTCGGGGTGGATATCGACTCCTACGCCATCGTGACCATGCGAAACCAAGTAAACCTGCAGCGGAAAACCGCCGCTGACCTGAACGAAATCAGGCGCCACGCCGCCCTTCCCTTCGCGATCAAGGGGATCTTCCGGGAATCTGACCTTGATCTGGTGCGCGAGGTGCGGCCCGACGTGGCGGTTATTTCCAACCACGGCGGCCGCGTGGAAACGGACCGTGGCAGCACCGCGGCCTTTCTCGCGGCCCACGGGCGGGAATTGCGGAACCATTGCGGCGAGCTGTGGGTCGACGGCGGCGTGCGGCGCAGGAGCGACCTCGAGACCGCCGCCTTCTACGGGGTAAGCGAGGTGATGGTCGGGCGGCCCTTCGTCACGGCCCTCTTGCGGCACGGTCGGGGGGGAATCGCCCGGGCGTTGGCGGCGCTCGTCGGGAGCGCGGGAGCGCGGGCCGTCGCGGGATCCGTTCCCGAACGCTTCTAGGGCCCGAGGGTATTTGCGGCATGGCGACCATTAAGGACATAGCCCGTGACGCCGGCGTAAGCGTTACCACCGTATCGAACGTGATTCACGGGAAGCGTTCCCACGTCGCCAAGGATACGGTGGAACGGATCAACCGGATAATCGAGCGGTACGATTACGCGCCGAACCTTTCGGCCCGGGCCCTGGTAAGCAAGAGCTCCCGCATTATCGGCGTGATAAACCACCTGCTCGCCGATTCCCCCGATTGCAGCTTCCTGCAAGACCCCTTCCACGGCGCGTTTATCGGCGGCATTGAATGCGCGCTCCGCGAGCGCGGGTATTACATGATGGTCCGTACCGTCAGGGACGAAAACGAGCTTTTCTCGCTTTTTCGGAACTGGAACCTAGACGGGGTGATCCTTGCCGGGATTTTCGAGGGCAGCTTTTTCGGCGGTCTCATATCCTCCGATAAGCCCGTCGTGCTTTTGGACAGCTACGTAGAGAACGGCACGGTATTCAACGTGGGCCTCGAGGATTACCGGGGCGGGTATCTCGCGACGGAATACCTGATCGGCAGGGGACACCGCACTATCGCGTTCGCCTCGCCCCGAATCGAGCGCGCGGGCGTTCTGGAAGAGCGGTTTCGGGGCTATCGGGACGCGCTCGAGGCGGCGGGCATACCCTTCGACGGGCGGTTGGCCTTCGAATGCCCCATGACCGTCGACGGCGGCCGCGACCTTGGTCGCGCGCTTTCCTCCCGCACGGACGTAACCGCGGTCTTCGCCACCGCCGACCTTCTCGCCGCGGGAATCATCGGCGGGCTGAACGAGCGGGGCGCGCGCGTGCCCGACGACGTCTCCGTCATGGGGTTCGACGACGTGTACATCAGCCGCATTACCACCCCCCAGCTCACCACGGTGCATCAGGACGCCCGCGAGAAGGGAACGGTTGCCGCGAACATGATGGTCGATTACCTGGAAGGAAAAACAGCGGCGTCGCGCAGCGTGGTTTTGCCGGTTTCCATCGTCGAACGGGATTCCGTGCGTTCGGTTTGAGCGAGGGACGGGGGTATTCATGGTTGAGTTTACGGGCGCCTTGTTCGATCTGGACGGCGTGATAGTCGACACGGCGAAGTACCATTATCTGGCGTGGAAACGCCTGGCCGAGAGCCTGGGCTTCGCGTTTTCGGCGGAAAGCAACGAGCGGCTGAAGGGCGTGAGCCGCAGGCGCTCCCTGGAGATACTCCTGGAGATCGGCGGCCTTTCCTTTTCCGAGCGAGAGATGCTCGAGCTGACGGAGCGAAAGAACGCCTGGTACGTGGAATACCTTTTAAAGCTCGACTCGGGCGCGCTGTTGCCGGGGGCCCGCGAATACCTGGAAGCGCTGCGGTCCCGCGGCGCCCGCGTCGCCCTCGCCTCCGCGAGCAAGAACGCCCGGCTTATCCTGGATCGCTGCGGTATCGCCGGCCTCTTCGACGCGATCGTCGACGGAAACGCGGTTTCCAGGGCGAAGCCCGACCCCGAGGCGTTCCTGAAAGGCGCGGAAGCGCTCGGCCTCCCGGCGGCGGAATGCGCCGTTTTCGAGGACTCATTGGCGGGGATCGAGGCCGCGAAGGCCGCCGGAATGGCTGCGGTGGCCGTGGGAAGGCCGGAAAACCTTCCCGGAGCAGATCTTTATATCGCGAACCTCGGGGAAATGCTCATTTAATCTCCACGCCGCCGAAGGTAACGGTGCCGTTGACCGTGACCGTCGGGGCCGCGGGGTCGGTCGAGGAAGGATACTTGCATTCCGAACCTCCGAGTACGGGGATGACGTGGGTGACGACCCGGACGCCCTGGGGCAGGATAATTTCCACCCCGCCGAACACCGCGCTCACGTCTATGGACACGTTGCCGCTTATCCGCACGTTCACGAGGTTAACCGTAAGGCCGCCGAAGATGGCCGTATAGACGCCGCCGAGGAATTCCTCGTCGCCGTAGTAAACGTGCTCGCCGCCGAAGGTGACCGAAGCCTTCTTGTGCCCCTCCCCGGGTTTCGAGGACGAGGTAAAAACGCCGCCGCCCGACCGCGTCGCCGAACCGTTTCGTCGGTCGGGACCGGGGCCGGGACCGGGGTCGCCGGAATTTCCCTCGTCGCCGCTCTCGTACGGCCGGAACGGGCGGTCTCCCCCCCGATTGCCGTTCCCGAAGAGGATCTGGAGTCCCACCGCCAGCAATACCACCGGGAATATCAGTTTCCATCCGTAGCCGTGGGGAACGATTCCCTGCCGGTCCAAAAAGAGCAGGGTACCGATTCCGAACAATATGACGTTCCCGGCGTTTGGCCCGACCTGCGTCATGGACAGGAGGGCGGGAATGATCAGGAAGAGGGTCCACCATCCCGCCAGGTTAAAGTCGAAATCGAAATACCCGAGCATGTTTCCGCCGATGAGGACGCCGGCGGCCAGGAAAAGAACGCCGATTACCACGGTCGTTATGTCTCGTTTCATAGTGAATACCCCTTTTACTATGTATAACACCTTCAGTATATGAATCGGTTCGCCCGATTCGCGAGTTTCGCGAAAAAAGCGCGCTCAGGAGAGGTTTTTCAGGGCGGAAAGCAAAAGCAGGGGATTCGCGTTGGCCCTGTTCTCCAGCCGGACGAAATCGTCCCGGGTTTCGGTGGCGGACCCGGAAAGGACCAATTCCCGTGACGTTCTGCGGTACCACAGGTAATGGACCTCGGGACGCTCGAGAAGCCGCCGCCGGGAAAGGCTATCCAGCAGTTCGGCGGCGATTTCCACGTGGTTGGCCTGTCCGCACTGGTAGTATACGCGGCTGCCGCATATGCAGATCACGACCCGCCTGAAGCCTTCCGCCACCGAGTCGTCGTTGCGGAAACCGTCCAGGACGAGGCGGAGGGAGCCGAGGGAAAGGTCGTAGCCCCGCAGGCGCAGTTCCTTGCGGAGGGCCACGATTTCCTGACGGACCGTGTTCAGGCCGTCTTCCCTGATCGTGGCCGCCTGCAATCGCTTGCGCCATTGGCGGAATTGGCTTTCGTAGGAGGCGAATTCGGGGGTATGGGAGAGGAGGGTTTCGGTTTCCGAAAGGAGTTTCCATTCTGGGGCGAACCGGTCGGCCAAAAACCGCCCGATCGCGCCTTCGGTTTTGCGCGCCATGGGTGTTTTGAGTATAATGCGGATTGGATGAAATATCTCGCGATTTCGGACATACACGGGAATCTCGACGCGCTGAACGCGGTCCTGGCCGCCGCCCCGGACGGAACGGACGGAATCGTCTGCCTGGGCGACGTGGTGGGGTACGGCTTCGAGCCTTCCGCCTGCGTGTCCCGGCTGCGGGAGCTGGAGGCCGCCGGGCTCCTGAAGGCGTGCGTGACGGGCAACCACGACGCGGGGGTTCTCGGCGCGGTTTCCTCCCGGTGGTTCAACGCGAACGCCCGGTTTGCCCTGGAATTCACCCGGGCCCGCCTGACGCCCGATAGCCTTGCCTGGCTGGCGGCCCGGCCGACCGTCGCGGAGTTCCATGGCGGCGTTCTCGCCGTGCACGGTTCTCCCCTGGAGCCGGTGACGGGCTATCTCTTTGGCGGGGACGAAACGGAATCCGCCCTGGAGCGCCTGGAGGCGCGGGGCATGCGCCTGTGCCTCGTGGGGCATACCCATACGCCGGCCTGGTTCGTAAGGGGCTCCGGGGAGGCGGGCTTTCGCGCCGCTCCGGGCACGGAGATCCGCTTTTCGCCGGACGGCGGCCTTCCGTTCCCCGGGATAATCAACCCCGGCAGCGTGGGGTTTCCCCGCTCGCGGCCCGAAGAAGACGACGCCGCGGACTATCCGGCGGAATACGCGCTGTGGGACAGCGAAACCATGGCCGTGGAATTCCGGGAGGCGCGCTACGATCGAAGGCGCTTCGAGGAGGGCACGGGCCGGCTGTACCGCTCAGCCGAATGAGGCGAGGTACTCCCAGCGCGCGATCTTTTCTTCCAGTTCCGCGGAGGCGGCGTCGAACTCCCGGCCCCAGGCGGCGAGCTTGAGGTGGTCGCTTTCGCCCCCGGAAAGGAGGGCTTCCAGTTCCGCCTTTCGCCCCTCGAGGGCCTCTATTTCCCCCTCAATGAGCGCGTATTCCCTTTCCTCGGCGAAGGTGCGCTTTTTCGGCCTGTTCCGCTCGGTTTTTTGGCCCGCCGAATCGGGGGAGTCTCCCCCGGCGGACGAAGGGGCCCGCGGCTTTCCCGTTCCGCCCCCGTCGCCCTTTCCGGCCGGGTCGCCCGTTCTTGGCGCCTCGATTCCCCTTTTCCCTTTTTCCCCGTCGCGCTGCGCTTCCAGCAGTTCCGTGCAGCTGCCCACGAAGCCTTCAATCGTGCCGTCTCCCGGGAGGACGAAGAGGGTGTCGGCCACGCGGTCCATGAAAAAGCGGTCGTGGGAGACCACGAGGAGGCAGCCCGCGAAGCCCTCGAGAAATTGCTCGAGGACGCCCATGGTGTAGATGTCGAAGTCGTTGGTGGGCTCGTCGAGCACGAGAAAATTGGGGTTTGAGATGAGCAGGCGCACCAGGTAGAGCCGCTTTCGCTCGCCGCCGGAGAGGGTACCCACCGGGGAGTGCTGGATTTTGCCCTCGAAGCCGAAGCGCTCGAGGAGCTGCGCGGCGCTTAAGGTTTTGCCGTTCGCGGTGGCTATTACCTCGGCGGCCTCGCGCACGTAGGCGAGGACGGTCATGTCCACGTTCGGGAACGCCGGGTTTTGCTCGTAGTAGGCGAAGAGTGTGTTGTCGCCCCGAACGACGGTTCCCGAGTCGGGCTCGATTTTGCCGGTGAGCAGGTTGAGGAGGGTGGTTTTGCCCGAGCCGTTGTTGCCGAATACGCCGATGCGCTCGCCCTTCTTGAAGGAGTAGGAGAAGCCGTCGACGATCGGGGGGCGCGCGGCGCCGGTAGGTTGGCCGGCCGGTTTTGTGCCTTTATTTCCCGCGGGCGTCGCTTGGGGCCAGCTTTTGGTCAGCCCGGTAACCTCGAGTATTTTGCCTCCCAGGCGGCGGCCGGTTATCTCGAAGGCGAACTCGCTGTCCGCGGCGAGTTTCTCACGGTTGATCATGCGGTGGATATTGTCCACGCGGGCGCGGGCCTTGGTGCCGCGCGCCTTTGGCCCCCTGAGGAGCCACTCCCGCTCGGTGCGGAGGACCGATTCGATCCGTTCCTCCGCGTTGGCCGCGATTTCGCGCTCAAGCTCCTTTTTTTCGAGGTATCGCGAGAAGTTCCCCTCGTACATGGTGAGTCGGCGATTGTCGAGCTCGTAGATGCGGTTGCACACCGAGTCGAGGAAGTAGCGGTCGTGGGTGACCATGAGTACCGAACGGTCCGTGGCCGCGAGGAATTCCTCGAGCCAGGCGATGGTGCGTATATCGAGGTGGTTGGTCGGCTCGTCCAGGAGGATGAGGCGGGTGTCTTCCACGAGGACCTGGGCGAGGGCGACCTTCTTGACCATGCCGCCCGAGAGGGTGCCCATGGTCAGCTCCAGGTCGTCGATGCCGAGGGTGGTCAGGACGGAGCGGATTTGGGCCTCAAGGTTCCACAGGTCCTTTTCGTCCATCTCGTGGGTAAGTTCCTCGAGTCGCTTGGTGAGCCGTTCGGGGCTTTCTCCCGCGCCGGCGAGAAGGTCGCAGGTTTCCTGATAGTCGCGTATCGTGTCGAGCTTCGGGCTGCGGGATTTGTAGATATGGTCGAGGATGCGGTCGTTCGGGTCGAAAACGGGGTTTTGGGGGAGATAGGAAACCCCCGCCGCCTTATTGAGTATGACGGTGCCCGCGTCGCCCTGCAGTTCCCCCGCGACGCAGCGGAGGAGCGTGCTCTTGCCCGAGCCGTTTTTGCCGATCAGGGCGGCCTTGTCGCCTTCGTCCAGGCCGAAGGATACGCCGCCGAAGAGCGGTGATTCGCGGCCCATTCGGGAAAGGCCGTTGACGGAAAGAAGATTCATGGGGGGGAGTATAGCAAAAAAAGGCGGTCGGCATAAGAAGCGCCGGCGGAAGGACCGTATTCGGGCGCGAAGCATTATTCCCTCCCGAGCATTGTTTCCCGCGGGTGTTTCCGGCTATCCTGAGCCATGACCATGCTCTCCCCGCAACAGATCAGAACCGTCATGGAAACCCTTGCCCGGGCGAACCCCGAGCCGAAAACCGAGTTAGTGAGCGTGAACGCGTACACGCTCCTCGTGGCGGTCATGCTTTCCGCCCAGATGACCGACAAGGGCGTGAACAAGGCCACCGCGGCCCTTTTCGCCGTGGCGGACAGTCCCGAAAAAATGCTCGCACTCGGGCTCGAGCGGCTCGGCGAATACGTGAAGAGCGTGAATTATTGGCCGACCAAGGCGCGGCACATAATCGAGACGAGCCAGGCCCTGGTGGACCGGTTCGGCGGCGCGGTGCCCGATACCCGGGAAGCGCTGGAAAGCCTTCCGGGGGTCGGCCGGAAAACCGCCAACGTGATGCTGAACGCGGCTTTCGGAAAGCCGACCATGCCGGTGGATACGCACCTGTTGCGCGTGGCGCCGCGCCTGGGCCTTTCGGCCGAAACCACGCCCCGTGGCGTGGAGAACGATCTCATGGCGAAAATCCCCGCCGAATTCCTCCTCCATGCCCACCATTGGCTCCTTTTGCACGGCCGCTACGTGTGCGTTGCGAGAAAGCCGAAGTGCGGCGAGTGCCCGGTCGAGTCGCTCTGCCCCAAAAACGGCCTGTAAACGGCCCGTCAACTGGCCGTACGCTGGCCTGGCGACCAAAAAACCCTTGCGGGCGCCGTGACGGGGTGATATGGTTTCGGTATGCTTAAAACAGAAAACGTAACAAAACGGTACGGCGCGCTGACCGCCGTGGACTCCCTCTCCTTTGAGGTACGGCCCGGGGAGATTTACGGGCTGATCGGGCCGAACGGCGCGGGAAAATCGACCACCATCCGCATGATCATGAACATTCTGGCTCCCGATTCGGGGAGTATCTTCCTGGACGGGAAACCCTTCGCGGAAGAAGACCGAAACCGGGTGGGCTATTTGCCCGAAGAGCGCGGGCTTCACCGCAAGCAAAAGCTCTCCGACGTGCTCGTATACCTGGCGGCCCTGAAGGGGTGCCCCGCGCGGGTCGCCAAGCCGCGCTTGGACGGCTGGCTCGAGCGGTTCGGCCTGAGCGAGTGGCGGGACAAACGGATCGACTCCCTCTCGAAGGGCATGTCGCAAAAGGTGCAATTCATTAGCTCCGTGCTGCACGATCCCGACGTTCTCTTTCTGGACGAACCCTTCTCGGGCCTCGACCCCGTTTCCTCCGACGAACTGCTGGCCTTTATCCGCGAATTCCGCGCCCAGGGCAAGCTCGTCCTCTTTTCCACCCACGTGATGGAACAGGCGGAGCGGGTGTGCGACCGCATCGTGATGCTCCACCGCGGGAAGAAGCTCCTCGACGGGTCCCTGCGCGATATAAAACGCGATGCCGGCGGCGACGCGCTGTTCGTCTCCTTCGAGGCGGATCGGAAAGCCGAAGGCGATTCCGCCTTTCTCGAGCGGGTTCCCGGCGTCGGTTCCGTCGCTTCCGACGCGGACGGTTTTATTCTCTCCCTAAAAGCCGACGCGGACCGGGACGCGATCCTTTCCGCCCTGGCGGGTCGCGGGGGGCTGCGTTCCTTCATGACCCGCGAGCCCTCCCTCCACTCGATTTTCGTGTCCGTCGCAAAAGGAGACGCGCAATGATCTCAAATAAGCTCGCGGTGGTATTCCGCTATGAATTCCTTAAAATGGTTAAAACGAAAACCTTCATTATCACGACCGTACTGGGCCCCTTTCTTATCCTCGCCGTGGTGGTGCTCCCCTCGCTCATCGCCATGAAGACCATGGACCGCACCGACGATGTTCTTCGTATCGGCGTTTTCACCCCCGACGAAGCTTCCGCCGCGCGTTCCGGGGGATTGCTGGGTCCCGAAATTACCGCCAAGGGATGGCTCTACGAGATCTCGGGCGATGAGTCGTCGCTGCGGGCAAAAACCCTGGACGGAGAGCTGGACGGTTACCTCAAGCTTCCCGCGGGCTTCCCCTCGGAATCCTCGATTCGGGAGGGTGAAGGGAGCGGGTCTTTCGGGTGGTTCTCGAAAAACGGGGCGGACCTCTTCGTCTCGGAGGCCATCAAGGGCATGGTTTCGGCCCTGGTGGTTTCCGAGCGGGTTTCCGCCGCCGGCGTGGACGAATCGTGGGCCCGGTCCCTGCTCGCCCCGGTGGATTTGCCTACCTTCAAGGTGGACGAAAAGGAAAGCGCGGCAAAAAGCGGGGAAGCGGAATTCCTGGCGACATTGTTCACCGGAATCTTCTTTTGCATGGTTATTTACCTAACGGTTCTTCTTTACGGGCAGCAGACGGGCCGCTCCGTGGTGGCGGAAAAGTCCTCGAAGATCGTTGATATCCTTTTATCGTCGGCGAGGGCGGGGGACATTCTGTTCGGCAAGATTTTCGGCATCGGTCTTGCGGGCCTGCTCCAGTACGCGGCGTGGGTGGGTATCACCGCCGGTTCCCTCGCGCTCCTCAAGCCGGTGTTCAATATCGGCCTGCCCGTTTCCGTCGGCGGGGACAAGTTCGCCTGGCTCGTCGCGTTCTTTGCCGGGGGCTATCTCCTGTACGCGTCGTTCTACGCCTCTTTCGGCGCCGCCTCCGAGGACGATCAGCATATGGCCCAGCTTTCCATGCCCGTGGTTCTCCTTCTCGTGATCCCCATGGTAATGATGCAGTCCTTCATTCAGCAGCCCGATTCTACCCTGGCGGTAGTCTTTTCCTTCGTGCCCTTCACCGCTCCGATGGTGATGATGCTGCGCGTGCTCGCCGGGGCGGCGGGAACCCTCGAGGCTTTGGCGTCCCTGGCCCTTTTGGCCCTCTCTATTTTCGGATGCGGGCTTCTGGCGGCGAAGATATTCCGAACCGGGCTCCTGATGACGGGAAAAAACTTTACCCTGAAGGATATCGCGCTTTGGATCCGCAAATGAAGTGGCCATTGAGCGGGTCTATCCCCGGCGTTCCACGAGAAAGAGGTACTCGCTTACGTGCTTGGCCCGGTCCCTGAGATTCCTGCTTCCCCGGAAGGCATTGTACCGGGTCTCAAAGTCTTCGACCCGGCCGAAGCGGCCGAGCAGGGCGACCATGGATTCCCGGTCGATAAAGCCTTCCGAGTTGAAGGATACGAGGATGAACGGCGCGTTAAGGGCGGTTATCAGCCCTTCAAGCTGCGCCGCCGCTTCGGAGCGCCGGTTATAGGCCGACCGGCGCCAATCGGCCGGAATGCCCGAAACCTCCGAGATATTCCCGCATTCCCGGTACTCCACCAATAGGTTCAGCATGAAATAGTTTGAACCGTAGGGGTGCTGGTTGTACGGCGGGTCAAGGTAAGCCAGATCCACCGGGGGAATGCGACCCGCGGCTTCCCGCGCTTCCGCGCAGAGCGTCATGGTCTCGCATTCAAAGCGGCTAAAGACCGGGAAGGGCAGGGTAATGTCCCCTAAGATCCGGTTAAGCGCGTCCCGTCCGGAACCACCGAACTGGCCGATTCCCGAATTGGGGTTCTTATGAAAGCCCTTAAAAACCCCTGACGTGTTCGCGTGCACCGAGGCCTCCGATAAAAGGGGGGCGAGAAAGAAATCCCGCTCTCCTTCGGGCAATTGACCGATCAGGGCGCGCGCCGTATCGAGGTAACGGGCATTCCGGTTCGTGTAGAACGCCCGCTCCCCGGCCTGGATGTCCCGGTCGTTCCGCGGGGCATAGTGACGGGTGATGAGTCCCGGCTCGAGCGGTCCGCCCGTCAGCCGGTTGAGCAGGGTCGTATGGGTGTTCCGCAAGCCCTCAATATCCAACTCGGAGGCATTCGCGAGATAGCACCGATTGATGAGGGAAGCGTAGGGTTCCAAATCGTTGGCGGCGAGATACGAGCAATGTCTTTTTAAAAAGCGCGAAACGACGCCCGAGCCCGAAAAGGCGTCGAAAGCGGCGATTTTACGCCCCCCAAGCCGGGCTCGGGTCTTCTCGACCGCTTTTCCGAGAAAGGGCAGCAGCGAACGTTTGTTTCCTATGTAGGTGATGAGCTGTTGAGTTAGGTACTCCGGGTTTTCTTGCATTGTGAAATCGATTGTACCCGATGCCTCTTCGTATTACCAGAAGAATCTTGACATTTCCCGCCAATGGGGATAGGATATTTATTGAAAAGAGAAACCGGTTTCTCTTTTTGTTTCTCCCCGCAACTTGTGTTTCGGTTACGTATATGATGATACAGCTCCTGTGAGGTTGATATGGCTTCAATGCTTGTGAACGCTTCGTCCCTGCCCGGCATGCCCTGGGAAGACCGTCCTGCGGCGCTCCGGTCAGAGGTACTGTGGCGCTGTTCCGCAAATCCGGTTATTACGCGGGATCAGACCGCGTACTCCAACAGCATCTTCAACAGTGCCGTAGTGCCTTTCAAGGGCGCGTACGCCGGGGTTTTCCGGGTGGACGATACGGCGCGGCGCATGAATATTCACTGCGGCAGAAGCAAGGACGGTGTCCATTGGACGATTGAGGATAAACCGATTGCCTTCGCGAAAGCCTCGGCTGATCTGCCCGACTCGGATTACAAGTACGATCCCCGCGTCGTTTTCGTGGAAGATCGGTATTGGATTATTTGGTGCAACGGCTATCACGGCGCGAGTATCGGCATGGGCTATACCTACGATTTTGAAACCTTTACCCGGATCGAGAACCCCCTCATGCCGTATAACCGGAACGGGGTGCTCTTTCCCCGGAAAATCCGCGGGAATTTCGCGCTCCTGTCCCGGCCGAGCGATTCGGGGCACACCCCTTTCGGGGATATTTTTTATTCCGAGAGCCCGGACATGACCTATTGGGGCAGGCACCGCCACGTTATGTCCCCGGACACGAAGCACTCCGGCTGGCAGAGCACGAAGGTTGGCGCCGGTCCCGCGCCTATCGAGACTTCAGAGGGCTGGCTTCTCTTCTATCACGGCGTGCTCAACAGCTGTAACGGCTTCGTGTATTCCTGGAGCGCCGCCCTGCTCGACCTGGACGCGCCCTGGAAGGTGATCGCCCGCGCGCGGCCCTATCTGATAAATCCCGTGAAGGACTACGAGTGCGTCGGCGACGTTCCGAACGTCACCTTTCCGTGCGCGGCCCTGACCGATGGGGACACCGGCAGGGTCGCGGTGTACTACGGCTGCGCCGATACCGCGACGGGCCTTGCCTTCGGCCGAATCGACGAGATAGTCGATTTCGTAAAGAAAAACAGCATCGTATGACGGCGAAGGCGATATCGGATCCGGGGCAAACCCCGGAAACCCTGGCGGAAGCCGCGCGCGCGGAACTGACGGGGAATATTCTTCCCTATTGGCAGAAATACTCCCGCGATCCGGTGAACGGCGGCTATTGGGGAAGGATTGGGGGCGATAACGTAGGGGACGGGGCAGAACCCCGTTCGGTCGTGATGACCGCCCGCCACCTATGGACATATTCCGCCGCCTCCGTTTGCTTAAGCGACCCCTCCCTCCTGGATGCCGCCCGCTGGGCCTATGATGCCTTAGTCGGCCAATTCCTGGACGCGGACTACGGCGGGGTTTACTGGTCGGTGGCCCCGAACGGCCTTCCTGCGGTAACGAAAAAGCAGGTGTACGGCGAGGCTTTCACGCTGTACGGCCTGGCGGAATACGCCGCCGCGCTTTTGCGCCATGAGGAATGCCGGGAAGGCGCTCTCCGCCCTGACCCGACGGAGCCCCTTCGTCGCGCCCTCGATCTTTTTTGCCTGCTCGAACTACATGCCCGAGACCCGATAGCCGGCGGTTACGTGGAGGCGCGGGGCAGGGATTGGGCTCCCACGGAAGACCTTAAACTGTCCGACAAGGACATCGATTGCGAAAAGTCCATGAATACGAACCTCCACGTGATGGAATCCTTGACGGCTTTGCACCGGACCCTGGGCGCCTTTTCCTCGGCGGGCTTCAAAACCGTCCCCGGCACTGTTGCCGGCGTGACCTCCGTTTCGGCGATCCTCGAGCGTGTCGGCGAAGCGCTCGCGGCGTTAGTGGACGTTACCATGGAACGTATCCTCGGGCCTGACTTTCACCTGGACCTTTATTTTGACCGGAAATGGAACGCCGTCGGCGATCCCGTATCTTACGGGCACGACATTGAAGCCAGCTGGCTTTTATGGGAAGCCGTCGAAGAACTGAAATCCGGGGAAGGGGCGGGAGCGAAAGAGGGGAGGCGGCTCGCGGATACCCGGCGAGAGGGCATTATCGGCATCGCGAGGACCGCCTTGGCCGAAGGGGTAGATCCATCGACCGGCGCCCTGGAGAACGAGACCCATGAAGGCAGGCGGGACCGCACCCGTATTTGGTGGTGCCAGGCCGAAGCCCTGGTCGGTTTTTATAATGCCTGGGAAATGACCGGCGAATTGCCCTTTCTCGAGGCAGCCCACGCCGCGTGGCGCTGGATAGACCGCTTCCAGGCGGACCGTATCGGGGGCGACTGGTTTTGGGCCGTAGACCCGGACGGAAATCCGGATTTAACGGAACCCAAGGGCGGTAACTGGAAAACGCCCTACCACAACGCCCGGGCCTGCATGGAAATCATGCGGCGCGCCCGTTCCCGATAAAGTATCTCGCGTGCCGCACCTACGTTCGGCGATTTTTTGCTTGAGGACAGATATATGATGAACGATTTTTCGGACCGCCTGGCCATGCTGGAAACGGAACACCACGCCCTGGTCGCAAGGCCCAACAGGCCCGTTTTTCCCGGCAACGGCATATTCGTCCGTTATGAGAACCCCGTGGTGACCGCCTCCCACGCGCCCCTTTCCTGGCGCTATGATCTGGATCCCGCCACGAATCCCTTCCTGATGGAACGCATGGGAATCAACGCGGCCTTCAACGCGGGCGCGATCCTGCACGAGGGAAAGTACGTCTTGGTCGTGCGCGTGGAAGGCGCGGACCGGAAGAGTTTTTTCGCCGTCGCCGAGAGCCCCAACGGCGTGGAGAATTTTAAATTTCGGGATTACCCCGTCGAACTGCCCCAAACCGAAAATCCGGACGTTAACGTGTACGATATGCGGCTTACCCGCCATGAAGACGGCTGGATCTACGGGATTTTTTGTTCCGAGCGCAAGGATCCCGCCTCGCCCGCGGGAGACACCTCCAGCGCGGTGGCCGCCGCGGGCATTGTCCGGACCAAAGACCTGAAAACCTGGATCCGCCTGCCGGATCTCGCCACGAAATCCCCACAACAGCGGAACGTGGTGCTTCACCCCGAGTTCGTGAACGGAAAATACATGCTGTACACCCGTCCTCAGGACGGCTTTATCGAGACCGGAACCGGCGGCGGCATTTGCGTAGGCTTCGCGGATTCGATGGACCGCGCCGTAGTGCCTGACGAGAAGATTCTTGACGAGAAGGCGTACCATACGATCAAGGAAACCAAAAACGGCGCGGGCGCGGTGCCCATAAAGACGCCCAAGGGCTGGCTCCATATCGCCCACGGGGTCAGGAATACCGCCGCGGGTTTGCGCTACGTGGTGTACGCCTTCATGACCGACCTCGAGGACCCGACCCGGGTAATCGCGAGCCCGGGCGGCTATCTCATAGCCCCTGAAGGAAATGAGCGGGTTGGCGACGTATCGAACGTCGTTTTCGTGAACGGGGCCATTTCGGAGGAATCCGGCAGGCTTCTCATTTATTACGCCTCCTCCGACACTCGGCTTCACGTGGCGGAGAGCACCGTTGATCGCCTGGTAGACTACTGCCTGAACACCCCGCGCGACGCCCACACCTCTCAGGGCTCGGTGAAGCAGCGGGTGGAACTGATCCGGCGGAATCTCGCGAGAACTTAAGAAACGCTCCTTTTCGTTAATCCGCGCCCTCTCTCTTTGCTCCGAAACGATGTACCGTCGTTTCGGGGCTTTTTTTAATTTACCCGCAGAAACCGGTTTTTATTCTTAAGGACATTTTATTACAAAACATAAACTTTTTTCTTGACACCCCTCGATCTCATGATATACTGGGCTCATTCCAAAGAGAAACCGGTTTCTCTTTGGAATGAGCCCTTTTATTTTTAAGGAGAGAGTGAAAATGAAAGCCCAAAGAATTTTAGCCACGGCCCTGCTTGCGGCGATCACCCTCGGCGCCTTCGCTGGAGGTTCCAAGGATTCAGCCAAAGCGGATTCCGGCAAGATCGCCGGTTCCATCGTCGTTCTGCACCATCGAACCGACTGGAACGACACGAAGTTCCAGGAGTATAAGGCCCGGTTCAACGAGAAGTATCCCGACGTGAGCGTGGAGTTCGAGGCCATCACCGACTACGCCGGCACCGTACGCACCCGCATGTCCACCAAGGAATACGGCGACGTGCTCATGATGGTGACCAACCCCCCCATACCCCAGGATTTCGGCAATTTCTACGAGCCCATGGGTACCAAGGCGGAGCTCAACAAGAGGTACGACTTTATCGAGCAGAGCGCCCAGATTTCCTACGGCGACACCGTGTATGCCCTGCCCATCAACGCCAACGTGGGCGGCCTCGTGTACAACAAGCGGGTGTTCGAGAAGGCGGGGATCACGAAGTTCCCGAAGACTTCCGACGAGTTTTACGCCGCCCTGGAGAAGATCAAGAAGAACACCGACGCGGTACCCATCTTCATCAACTACCCCTCCAAATGGACCCTGGTGCAGTGGGAGGGCGGACGCAACGCCTACTCAGGCGATCCCGACTGGGGCAACAAGATGATCCACATGGACGATCCCTTCTCGGCGGGAAAGCCCCACTACGAGCTCTACAAGGTGCTCTACGAGGTGGTGAAGCGGGGCCTGTGCGAAAAGGACCTCCTGACCTCCGACTGGGAAGCCTCCAAGCAGATGATCGCCGACGGCAAGATCGGCGTGATGAACCTGGGCGGATGGGCAGTGGGACAGATCATGGCCCTGGCGAAGAATCCCGACGACATCGGCTACATGCCCTACCCCACGAGCGTGGGCGGCAAGATGTACTCCGAGGTGGCCCTGGACTACAACGTCGCCGTGAACAAGTACAGCCGCAACAAGGCCGCCGCCGCCGCCTTCGCCAAGTGGTTCGCCGACGAATCGGGCTACGCCCGGGACAACCAGAGCATTCCCGCCCTAAAGGGAAGCGCCTTCCCCGCGGTGCTCGACAGCTTCAAGCAGAGCGGCGTGGTCTACATCGCCGGGAATCCCGCTAAGCCCGGTGAGGACGGCCTTTTCGACAAGATCGATAAAGAGGCCGAGATCGGGCTCTGGGCCGATCCCCAGAAGATCCGCATCGTGGACGCCGCTATGGGAACCACCAAGGAATCCTTCGACGACATCATGAAGGACTGGAACGCCCGCTGGGCGAAGGCCAGGAAGACCCTGGGGGTCACTCCCTGAGGTTGAGCCGGGGCGGTCCGAACCCGGCCCGCCCCGCTCCCTGCCGCGCGCATTAGGCCCCGGGGGCTCCCGCTCCCGGCGGTCATCCCGCTTTCCCTAAGGACGTTTTTCTATGAATCGACAAACCCGCATGACCTACCGTCGGCAGCAGCGCATTATGGCTGCCCTCTTTCTCGCGGTGCCTCTCGCCCTGGTGTTCGTGTTCGGATACCTTCCCTTCTTCAACATGGTCGAGTACAGCTTCCTTCG
>QKEL01000007.1 GCA_003252395.1 Spirochaetales bacterium | reverse complement strand
GAAGTATAATGGAATCGATAGGAACTCGTTTCCTTTGTTTCTTAAGGAATGTGAGTTTCGCTTTAATTATGGATCACCAAGAGAGCAGCTAGAAACTCTCATGAATTGGTGCAATATCTAGAAAACTTATCTACTACAGCCCCTTTAAATATTACTATTCCATCTAGGGGAATGAGTTCAAAGGTATTGGGATAAATCAGAACAAAGCTATGCGCTAACGTTTCTGTATGCCGTTTATATACTTTTGCATATGGCATATAAGTCTAGCACGTAGGCTATTTATTTCAGCGAAGAAACGAATATTGTGGCGTTTTTCGCGCAAAAAAAAGAAACGGAAAAAATCTAGATGTGATTGGGAATGCACGTCGCGGCGTGTGAGTCTGAACTGTGCGTGAGGGTCATGTCGGTTTTCTCGGGGAGTTTTTTTTCCCCACGGGCGCCTTCCGTGGCCATCGCTGGCCGCTGGCTGCGGCGCGCGGCGCTTCATGCGCCGTGAGTTCGCCCCAGCGACCGCCGTCTGCCTCAGTCTTTTTTCTTCGCCGGCACGATCTTGTCCAGGAGAATGCCGGCGGCGAGGAGGACGGTCCCGAGGATGAAGGCGGGCTTGGCCGGGTTCCCGAAGAGGAGGATGCCGCCGACGATGGTAAGGGGTATTTTGGCGAAGGTATGCACGCTGCCCGCCGTGGTGTCGATTTTCGCGAGCCCGATTGTAACCGAGACTTGGGCGAAGTAGGCCGCGAGGGCGGCGAGGGCGATGAAGGCGGCGCTGACCGGCTGGAGGCGCGCGGCCTCGCCGACGGAGAACGCGTTGAACGCCATGCCGACCAGGCAAACCGATAGGTATATAACGATGGGATTCTCGGTGCGGGTGGCCCGCTTGTTAAAGTGGTACGAAATGCCCCCGAGCACGCCGCTTGCGAGGCCCAGGGCGTCGGCCGTGAAAGACGCGGCGGAACCGTCGGCGAGCACGAAGGCGACGCCCGTGAAGGCGAGGAGTATACCGGCGACCGTGACCGGGCGAACGGCCTCGCGGAGCACGAAGATCGATATGACCGCGACGAAAATGGGGAACGTGTTGTTCAAAAGGCTCGCGCGGCCGGCCGTACCCAGCTCGATGGAAACGTAGTAGAGGGTCATGGCCAGCGATCCGAAAACCCCGCGGCCGATCCATGGCCAGAAACGGTTGATCTTGAAGGGCTTTCCGATCAGCGCGAGGTGCGCGAAGCCCAACGCCGCGCCGATGGCGAAGCGCGCGAATGAGGTGAAGTAGCCGCTGAAGGCTCCCGAGAGCGCGGAGATGAAAAGGGCGGCCGCGGCGAAGAAGACGTTGGACAGGTGAATGTAGAAGAGCGCCGAGGCGGTATCGTTTTCGTTTGTCATCGCTTTGTTCCCGCTCAGTCGTGGGGCTCTCGCGCCGGCTCGCCGAGGTTTTCGAGTATGGGCCTCAGTCTCTTGGCGCGCTTTGACTCCGCGATCACCTTAAGCACGTCGCCGGGATGCAGCGGACGGTCCTGTCCCGGGAAAATCTCGTCCTCGCCGCGCTCGATGGAAATCGGGACGCAGGCGTCGGGAAGCAGTTCCTGCCATTCGGGCATGCTGGCGAGGATGGAGCCTTCCAGCACGGGAATATGGATGACCTCGGGCGACGTATCGTCGGTGGGTATCTCGTCGGAGGCGAAATTCCCGAGCAGTGAATCGTAGATCGGTTTCGTGTGAAGCATGGACGCCACGATGGTGGCTATCACCGATACGAAGATAAACGCGGGAAAATGCGAAAAGCTTCCCGCCATTTCGGTGATGAGCACCGCGCCCGTTATGGGAGCGCGTACCACGGCGGTGAAAAAGGCGACCATTCCCAAAAGAAGGTAATTATTGAGGTATTCGGGGGTAAAGCCGAGCAGGGGGAAGAATTTCAGGCAAACGGCGCCCAGGAGCGCGCCCAGGGAAAGCATGGGAAGGAAGATGCCCCCCGGCGCCCCGGAGGCGTAAGAAACCAGGGTGAAGGCGAATTTCGCGACGAGGAGCGCGAGCAAGACGATGAGGGAATAGCCCGAAATTTCCCCGGCGTTAATCAGTTCGTTTCCGCCGCCGGTGATTTTCGGTATGAGGACGCACACGAGGGCCCCGAGCAAAAAGGCGGAGGCGAGGCGCGCGAAATCGTTCGGGACGATTCGCTTGTATTCTTTTTGGAAGAGGATAAGGGCATAGTTGAAAAGGCTGCCCGCGAGGCCGGCGGCTATGCCGATGATGAGCACGTCGGAGAAATAGGCGCGGAGGGGGAGCACGTTGGCCAGCCCGATCGAGAACACCGGCGCGTTTCCCGAGCACATCCACATAATGGCGTTGGCGCAGAAGGAGGCGATGAGCGAGCTGGTAAGCATGAGGGGGGAAATGTTGCGGTGCAATTCCTCCACGCAAAAGAGCACGCCCGCAAGGGGCGCGTTAAAGGCGGCGGAGATGCCCGCGGCGGCGCCGGCGGTAACGAGGTACCGCTTGTACCGCTTGCCTACCGCGAGGTCGCTTACCGCGACGCCCACGAGCGATCCGAGCTGGATCGAGGGGCCTTCGCGCCCGAGCGAGAGCCCCGCGCCGAGGGCAAGGCTGCCGCCCGCGAATTTCAGGGGCAGTTCGCGCATCCAGTTAAAGGGAATGCGCCTCATGAGATAGGCCTTTACTTGGGGAATGCCCGAGCCCCGTATGAGCGGGGAGGCGCGGGTCATGGCGGCCGTGGCGAGTCCCGCGATTACCGCGAGGAACGCCCATAGAAAGAAGCCGGACGCCGACGCGGTTATCCGGCCCATAAACGAGTAGCGGGTATGTTCCAGGTAGGCGATCGAGGCGCGGTAGGCGACGATTATGAAGCCGGAGAGGATACCGACCAGGGCGCTTGAAACGAAGATTCGAGCCCTCATATCCCCCGAAATTCTGCCGAACGATTCTCTGTAATCCCTCACGGGCATATCCTCTCAATAGACGGTGCCTGTTCCGGAAAACGCCGGGGGATCGGGGGCCTTTGCGGGACGGTCTCTGGTCGGTTGGTCGTTTCCGGCTGGCGGATAAATAAATGCGAGGCAACCGCGACGCGCGCCGCGGCTGCCTGCCAATAGGATCGATGTCTGGAAACGCCCTTACTTGGCGCCGCCGAAAATCTTCTTGAAGAACCCGGCGATGCCACCCGCCTTTTGGGGAGCGGCGGACGGGGCGCCCTTTGCCGCGGCGGGTCGGGATGCCGCGTTTCGCGGGTTTGCGCCGCGCGAGCCTGCGTTCCGCGCGCTCGGGGCCCCCGTATTCGGGGCCCCCGTATTCGGGGCTCGGTGCTGCGGATTGCCTTTCGGCGTGCCCTGGCCCTGAGGCCCGCGCCGGCCGTCGTTTCGGGTTCCCTCGGGTCGCTTGCCGCGTCCCTGGCCCTTTTGTTCCTGTCCGCGCGGAGCGCTATCGCGGCGGCCATTGTCCTTCCGGGTATCCCGCGGTTGGCCTTTGGCGCCTTCGTCTGCGTATTTTGACTTATAGTAGGCCATGCGTTCCTCAAAGCTGAGTTTCGCCAGATCCCGTTCGGAAGGGCCCGATGCGGGGCGGGAATCCCCGTTACCCGCGGTTTGCCCGCCCTGAGCGCCTCGGCGGTCGCCTTCGGGGAACCGTCGGTCGCGGGGACCGCGCGCGTCGCCCGGTCGATCGGGACGCCTGCCGTCGCTCCGGCCGTCGGGTGAATGGCCCGAGCGCGGGCCGCCGGAGCGCGGTCCGGAGGACCGGCCGTCGCCCGACCGGGGCCCGCCCGACCTGCCCCCGCCGGAGCGTTGTCCGCCCATGCGCCCGCCGGAACGGGGCCCGCCGGAGCGGCCGCCACCGGAGCGGCCGCCGCGGCCGCGATCCCGGCCGTAATCGTCGTCGTCGTAATCGCTGTCGTAGCGGTCCGTCCTGATGTATTTCCCCGCGCTCTTGTCTTCCGCGAAATCCGTTTCGGCGGGCACGCCCGAAGGAATCTTCATTTCGCAGTATTTCTCGATTGCGGGAAGGTTGTACACGTCTTGCTCGGAGCAGAAAGAAAAGGCCTTGCCGGTTTTTCCCGCCCGGGCGGTGCGCCCGATGCGGTGCACGTAGTTTTCCGCCTCGTTGGGCAGATCGTAGTTAATCACCATGGCAAGGTCGTCCACGTCGATGCCGCGGGCCGCCACGTCGGTGGCGACTAGGCAGCGAAGCGAGCCGGACTTGAAGGAGTCTATGACCTGAAGCCGTTTGGACTGTGGCAAGTCGCCGATTATGAATTCGCTTTCGATGCCGTTGAGCTTCAGCCGTTTGGAAACCACCTCGCTCATCCGTTTCGTATTGCAGAATACGATCAGGCTTTCTGGCTTATCGCGCTCGATCAGGCCCAAGAGAAGCTTCATCTTCTCGTCGCTGGACACGTGATACAGCATCTGGGCGATCATGTCCACCGTGACGTTCTCCGCCTCGATGGTGATCTCTTTCGCCTCGATCGTGTATTCCCAGGCGAGGTTTTTAACCCAGTTGTTAAGGGTCGCGCTGAAAAGCATGGTCTGGCGGTTTTCGGCCTTGGGCAGTACCTTGATAAGGGTCCGAAGGTCCGGGTAAAAACCCATGTCGAACATGCGGTCCGCCTCGTCGATGACCAGGAAGGCGACGTTGGAAAGGTCCATGACCCCCTGTTCCTGAAGGTCTATGACCCGTCCGGGGGTGCCGATGAGGATGTCCACCCCTTTTTTCAGGAGCTCCAGCTGATGGCCATAGCCGACGCCGCCGTAGAAGCTCGCGGATTTCAGCTTCATGCACGCGCCGAGCATTCGAGCCTCTTCCTCTACCTGGACCGCCAGTTCGCGGGTGGGAACCATGATGAGCGCTTTTTTGCCGGAGAGGGCGGGATCGCTGACGAGCCGCTGAAGGATGGTTACGAGGTATGCGGCGGTTTTTCCGGTCCCGGTTTGGGACTGCACGTAAAGGTCGGCCCCTTCTAGGCCGTTTTTGAGTACCTGTTCCTGGACAGGCATGCAGGTAATGTAGCCTGCTTCGGCGAGGCCCTCTTGGAGTCCGCCGTCAAGGGGAAAATCGGTAAATTTCATTGATTTTTACTATAACATAAAAAAAAAACCGTGAATAGAATGGTTCGCGGGAGCGCTCCCGGTGCTTACCGCTTACGGGCTTTCCCGTTTCGTGAGCCAATCCTTGTAGCCCCGGTCCAAGAGCCGCGCCTTGACCGTCTCGAGATCGCCCTGCCTCAGTTTCGGCAAAACTACCCGGACATACCCGCCGGCCCGCTCGAGGGCGGGATCGAAACCCTCCGAGCGCAACTTGGCCGCCATTCGCTCCGCGTTCTCTTCGCTTGAGAATGAGGCGATCTGTATGCGCCAGAGACCCGACGGGTTGCCCGTTGACGGTTCTGACGCCGCGGCGGTTCCGGCTGCCGCAAGGCCCGTTGTACGGATCGAAACCTTGGCCACCCCGGCCTCGATCATGCCGAGCGCCTCGGCGGCTCCAAAGGATAGGTCTATTTCCCGGTTTTCCACGAAGGGGCCCCGATCGTTCACCCTGACCGTAACCCGTTTTCCGTTCGCCAGGTTCGTCACTTCCAGGAGGGTGCCGAAGGGGAGGCTTTTATGCGCTGCCGTCATCGCGTACATGTCGAATATCTCGCCGCTCGAAGTGGGGCGTCCGTCAAAATCCTTGCCGTAATACGACGCGGTGGCCTCAAGCTTGATAATCTCGCTTTGGGCGGCAAGACTCGAGACGGTAAGGGTAAGGGTAATAAGAAACGCCGTAATGCCGTGGCGGGAAATGAACATGCTCAAGCCCTCCTGAACCTACCTATCCTATCGGTGCCCGCCGAGAGGACCTTGACGGGACCGGGATCAAAAAAATCGTGGTATACTGCTATCCATGAAACTCTCTTCAGAAACATGCATCCTTATTACCGGCGGCGCGAGCGGGATCGGTCTCCTCGTCGGTCGGGCATTGGCCCGAAAGGGTTGCCGCGTTATGGTATGGGACGTGAACGAAAGCGCCCTTTCCCGTGCTGAAGCGGACGCCAAGGCCGACGGCCTCGATATTCGCGGGATGCGGTGCGACGTATCGGACCGCGACGCGGTGTATCGCGCCGCGGAAGCGGTCCGGAACGGCTGGGGCGCCCCCGATATACTCATCAATAACGCGGGTATCGTTTCGGGATCGACTTTCCTTGAAACCGACGACGCGAAGATAGAGCGCACCATGGGGATCAACGTTCTGTCCAACTTCTGGACCGTGAAGGCCTTTCTTCCGGGGATGATTGAGCGCGACCGAGGCCATATCGTGACCGTTTCATCCGCCGCGGGGATTATCGGAGTTACGGGGCTAGCCGACTATTCAGCGAGTAAATTCGCCGTTTTCGGGTTTCACGAGGCGATGCGCATGGAACTGAGAAAACGGAAAAGCCGGGTTGGGACCACCGTTATATGCCCCTTTTTCATTGGAACCGGCATGTTTGACGGGGTGAAAACCCGGTTTCCCCTCCTTCTTCCGATTCTCAAGCCGGAATACGTCGCCAAGCGAATCGTTCGGGCCGTCGAAAAGGGCTCCAAACGGGTCATTCTTCCGCGCTTCGTGTATTCGGTGTACGTGCTCAGGCTCCTCCCCGTGGCGCTCCTCGACCTCATTGCGGACTTTTTCGGCATATCCGCGGCCATGGACGAATTCCGCGGTCGCGGCGCGGGCGATTCGGCGCATTGACAACCGCGCGGCAAAGCCGTATGTTTATGTCCCGGATACGTTCCGGGAAAAGCGATGATTACCCTTAAGGAGTCGCCAAGGCGAGGCCTTAAGCAATCGGGGGTGCACCGGTTTCGACTGTGGTGGTCGATGCTTGGGCTGCAGGTGAGGTCAGGTCCGTCCTCCAAACGAACCAAACCCTATAACTGCCGAAAACAACGACAGTTTCGCTCTCGCTGCGTAAGTAGCAGAGCGCGGAATCCGGGTGCTGCTGCTCCGAAGCACCCGGAATTCTGACGCCAACCGGAGCTTACCGACTCTTGGGCCGTGACTTGAGGAGGGACACTTTTTGCGGATACGGAGCCGACGCTTGCGGCGCTGCCACCGGCTCCCGACAATTACCTCGCGCCGCTAAACCTGTAGACGCCCCTGCCTCGCACTTCAGGACGGGGGTTCGACTCCCCCCATCTCCAAAAAACAAAGCCGCCGAAAGGCGGCTTTGTTTTTGATAGAGAGATGGGGGGAAGTCGAACGGGTGCGAACGCCGAGCGTGAGCGAGGGAGAGGCGCCAGGGATGGCGCCGAAAGTGAGTACCCCGGCCTGAAAAGGCGAGCCCGGAAGGCGAGCCTTGAAAGGTCGACTCCCCCCATCTCCAAAAATCAAAGCCGCCGAAAGGAGGCTTTGTTTTTGATAGAGCTTTCCGTAACGAAGTTTCGAATTCCTCACGGCGCGTACCACCCGTTTCGGATATCCCAACGGGTTCCGGTTCGCTCGAATAGCACTACATGGTCTATGGGTATGCTGACGTCAAGATCGAGGGTATCGAAATGGGACAATGCCGCAGGCACGGCGCCCAACGGAATATCCCGATTCGAGACGGTTAAGTGCGGCGTGAAGGGGCGCTTATCGCGATGTATAAGGTCTGGGAAGGCATTTATAACGGCTTCGGTTACGCTTTCATGCCACGCGTTCCAACGGGGGTCCGGCTCTACCCGGACAAAGACCGTCCGTTCCGCGAAGGCTCCAAACCCGCGAAATCGGCCATCGAAGGGCTTTTGACGGTGTATGAAACCCTCGAGGGCGAGCTCCAAATCGACGATCCTGCGTTCGTCGGGAAAGATAAACGGCGGGATCAACGTTACGTGGGGCGGGGTTTGATGCCCCGATTTACAGCCAAACCGCTCGTGCATCCATCTTCTGCACGACGAAACGGTCTCGGCCAACTGACCCGAGACGGTCACCCCGATAAAATGGGTCTGTTCGCACGGTTTGATCATGCCCAGGGCTCCCGATACCAGGCGAGATCGCGAAAGGCCTTCGAGAATTCGGCATTTTTCGCCAGGGGGAAAAAATCAAGCGTCATTTGCTTGTCGCCCTTTCCCTTCCAGGAGATCACGTACCGATCCTTTCCCCCAAAGCCGAGGAAACGGATAAGGGCGCCGCATAGTCCGGCAGGGTCTTTCGTTCGGCCCGCTTCGAGGCTTACCTGAACCAGCGATTCGGGCGTGAAGCGCAACAGGATCGGTTCGGGCCGATCGCCAAGCGGTCCCCGCATAAGCGCGGCCATTGCCGATTCCGAGGCGGGGGCATAAATGCCCGGAACCCCTTTGTGAATGAATAAGAGCGCCCAACAACCGAGGGAAAGCTCCACCGTGCCGAGGAGACTTGGGTCATCCCCCCGCGCAATGGAGGCAAAGGTTTCCCTGCCATACGGTAACTGGCCCAGCGCCTGAATGTCCGGGGTTTCCCCTCCGGGAAGGTACGCGGCTTGCGTATCGACTTGAATGCCCATCGTAGGGCCAGTATCGGGGCGCCCCGTATTGTTGTCAAGCCGCCCCGCATCCTCGTTCGGGCATAAAAAAACCAACGCTCCTCCCGCGCTCGCGCGCAAGACTCGCGTTGGTCGGTTTGAAAAAACGGCGGCAGGCCCGATTTCCGCCGCCGTTCGATTCCCTTACATTCCCAGAAGGGCCTTGTTCGCGGCGAAGTCGATCTTCGCGTTGGAGGAGGGCGCTTCCAGTACTTTCTTGTAGTCCAGCTTCGCGGCCTGGATAGCCTTCAGGTCGAAGCTCGCGAGGGCTTTCTCGATGGAAGCGGACTTCTCGAGGGCGGCCGCGCGAAGGGTATTGAGTTCCTTGTTCGCGGCGAGTTCCTCGGCCTTCTTTTCGGCCATGCGATAGCTGTCCACGTTATGCTTGATGAAATCCTTGCGGAGCTGGATGCGGTTTGCCTCTCCGGGCGCGGAGTCCGCGCGGAGGAGGTGGTTGTCGAACTCGATGTATCCCTTCCAGTCGAGTTTTTCGAGAATCCAGAAAACGCTGATCATTTCCTTGATTCCGTCCATACCGGTGAGGATGGGGTTATCGTTGTCGAACTGGCCAGCCTTCTGGTTTCCGACGTGGAGGAAGGGGAGCTTGCCGGCGTTGATGGCCATGCCCGCCGCGTTGGTCGCGGACAGGTTGGTCATGCCTTCGTGCTGGAGGAGCTCGGGATTCACGCCCCACATGGACGGATCCTCAAGGCGGCTGATGAGCGCGAGGGCGTGGCCGGTGGTCGCGAGGTACATTTCGCCGCGGGGCTCGTTCGGCTTGGGCTCGATCGTGCAGTACTTAATGGAAAGCTTGTTTTCCTTGATGTACCGGGTGGCGAGGTTAAGCCCGTTCTCGATGAGCTTGTACACGTTCTTCCAGTCCACCGCGAACTGGCATTCGAAACCGTCGCGGGCAACCCAGTAGGTGAAGTACTCGGCGCCGAAGAAATTGCCGATTCGCAGGGTGCGCATGACTTTCTGGGCGGCGAAGGCGCGAATCTCCGGATCGGGGTTGGTCAGGCCGCCGTTGCGGAACAGGCGGTCGCCATGGAGGCTACAGGTGACCATCTTCATCTTGAGCCCGGCCTTGTCCATCTTGTCCTTCAGGGCATGGAGGGTTTTATAGGTCTGGCTCGAGGGATCCTGGTCGTCCATGGGATTCATGGGGTCCCATTCGACGATGTCGTCGTCGTGGGTCGAGGTGAAATCGATCAGGCCCTTGCTCTTGGCCTCGCACAGGATGTCGCACGCCTCGAGGGCGGAAACTTCGTCCATTACGGGACCGCCGAAGGGGTCGCCGACCGTGCTCCGAACACACCAGAAGGGCATGGAAAGTTGTCTTTTCATAGTCTGTCTCCTTAAAGAAAGTTTATACGTACAAGGGCGCGAGGGCCCCGAGATACCGGTTGTATTCCGCGTATGCGCGGTCGTAGGCCGCTACCGCCTGCGGATCGGGCGTGATGCAGTCCGCCTCGTCTATGGTGACGTGTGCGTCGGTCAGGTCGGCGATGGCGACCTTTTCGCCCTTGGCCGTCAGGAGGCACCAGAGGGCTTGGATCGCGCCGCCCATGGCCGCGGCTTCGTCGCTGGTGGGGCGTTTTACCGGCAGGTTCATGATATTGGCCGCCATTTTACGCCATATCGCGCTTTTCGCGCCGCCGCCGATCAGCCGTATCTCCCTGGCCCTGAACCCCAGCGCCTGGAAGGCCTCAAGGCCGATTCGCATGCCGAAAATGGCCGATTCCATTGCCGCGCGGGCAATATTCTCGCGGGAGCAGTTCGCGGCAGTAAGCCCCGTAATGCTCGCCCGCCCGTTCGGTAGGTTCGGGGTTCGCTCGCCGTTGAAGAAGGGCAGGAACACCACGCCGTCCGCGCCGATGGGCGCCTTGTCGGCGCATTCGTCGAACTCTTTTACCCCAAGATTGAACAGGGCGCGGGTCTGTTCGGTCGCCACGGTGCAGTTCATGGTGCAAAGGAGCGGCAAATAACCGCCGGTGGAGGAATTAAAGCCCGAAAGGCCCCTGACCGGGTCTGAAACGGGACTGTCGGAATAGCCGTACAGGGTTCCTGACGTGCCGAGACTCATGGTGAGGAATCCGTCCCGGACGGTTCCGGTACCGATGGCTCCCATCATATTGTCCCCTCCGCCGGAGGAAACGGGAATGCCTCCCGGAATGCCAAAACGGCGCTCCGCATCCCGGGAAACAGTCCCGACGGCGCTGTTCGACTCGATAAGATCGGGAAGGAGACCGATCAAGCCGGCGTCAATCAGGCCGCAGAGTTTTTTAGACCATTCACGGCGAATGCCGTTGAAGAGCGCGGTGCCCGAGGCGTCCCCGCACTCCATTTTGTACGCTCCCGTTAGGACAAAGTTCAGATAATCGTGGGGGAGCATGATATATTTCAGTTTCGCGAACGCTTCGGGGTGGTGTCTCTTCAGCCAAAGGATCTTCGGGGCCGTGAAACCGGGAAGCATGAGATTGCACACCTCGGAAATCACCGCGTCGTTACCGCCCGCCGCCTCGGTCAAAATGGCGCACTCTTCCGTGGTGGACGTATCGTTCCAGAGCTTCACGTTGTACAGGGCCTTTCCGTCGGCGTCCAGGGGCACGAAACCGTGCTGGTGGCCTGAAATGCCGATTCCGCGGATGGTGGCCTTCTGTTCGGCGCTGAACGCCGCGAAACACGCTTCGAGAGCGGCGTCGTACCATTCGGTCTTCTGCTCCCTGGTTCCGTCATTGCGCGCGATAATATCCACGGGCACCTGCGACCGCGCGATAATCGTCTTGTTTTCCCAATCGTAAAGAATGACCTTTACGCTCTGAGTTCCCATGTCTATTCCGGCTACGGTATTCATGCCGATCCTCCCTCTCATACGTTTTTGAGTATAGGGCCCGCTCGGTTCGTTTGGTATGGCGCTAACTGATTTTATATATCTAAAATTGATATTTTCCGGTATCGGGGGTATATTTAAGCGGTGAAGATCGTCGATACCGTTCTTGTGTACCGCCTTTCCGGCGGCGACCAGACTTCCTGGCATGGCCGCTATCATGCCCATGGGGCCGCGGATTTTGAGCTCCACTTCTTTCTCGAAGGCTCCGGCAGCTACCAGTGTAACCGCACCCGCTACCCCATATCCGGCGGCCGTCTCTTTCTTTCGGGCCCCCGGGAATTCCATTCCATCGCCCCCGAACCCGGGGGAAGGCCCCTTTCCTGGTACGCGATCCTCTTTACCTTCAGCGATCAGCTTACCGTCCCGGTCAATCCGACGGCCGCGGCTTCGCTCAATGGCCAGGATGAATTTCTCAGGAAATCCCTGGAGCGGTGCCTTGCGGCCCGCGAGACCGTACTCTCGGTGGACCCCAACTTCCGGTTTCAGTTTGAGGATCTCCTGCAAATGGCCCGTTCCGCCGAGCCCTCCCTACGGGAATCAGCGGCGCATCTGTTGCGAAGTTTCCTGTATCGATGGTTCGTCCGCGCCGCGACTCCCGCGGAAACCCCGTCCGGAAACCGGCATCACGTGGAAAAAGCGCTTGCTTATATGGAAAAATTCGTGCGGGAACGCGTTACTATCGAGGAGATCGCCAAAAAAATCGGCCTATCCGAAGAGCACTTTATCCGCCTTTTCAGGGATGAGGTGCGAATGACGCCGCATCAATACTTCACCCGACTGAAGGTGGAAGGCGCTTCCGCCCTTCTTATGTCTACCGATAAATCGGTAGGCGAGATATCAGACTGGTTCGGCTTTGAAAATCAATTCCATTTTTCCCGCATCTTCCGTAAATGTACCGGTTTTTCCCCCCTGCAATACCGGAAAACGTATATCCAAACCGTAGATTTTACTTGAATTGGTTTCTTGCGTCATCTATTTACGAACTCGTGGTATACTGTCGCTCGAATAAAATGGAGGAGAGGCAGTGATGGTTTTTTCTGATTCATTTGAAAGGACTCGTATGGCAGGAGCGGCCCGGATGGGGAAAGCGTTCTTTCTATTCGGGGCCCTGTGCGCCGGTATCGCGGTATTGGTTTCGTGCGGGGGAGGTCATGCCCGGGATACCCGGCTTTCGGTGGATAAGGAGGGACGAACGGTGGTAGATCGGTACGGGAACCTCCAGGTGCGCGGTACCGACCTCTGCGCTTCGGACGGAACGCCGGTGCAGCTGCGGGGGATTAGTTCCCACGGCTTGCAGTATTACGGAAAATACGCGAATCGGGACGTGATCCAATGGCTCAGGGATGACTGGAACGCCCAACTTTGGCGCGCGGCGATGTACCTGGGCGAGGGGGGCTATCTTTCGAACCGGGTTATCCGCAATCGGGTAAACGACTCGGTAGCGGCCTGTATCGAGCTGGGCATGTACGTTATCGTTGACTGGCATGTGCTGAGCGATCATGATCCCTCCCTCCATACCGAGGAAGCCGTCGAGTTCTTTACCGACGCCGCCAGGCGGTGGGGGGACACGCCGAACGTGATCTACGAAATATGCAATGAGCCGAACGGTTCCGAGGTAACCTGGTCGGGGAATATCAAACCATACGCGGAAACGGTCATTGCGGCCATCCGCGCAATAGACCCCGATAACCTCATTTTGGTCGGAACGCCTACGTGGAGCCAGGACGTGGATATTGCCGCCGAAGATCCCCTCGATATGGGACCGAACATTATGTACTCGCTCCATTTCTACGCGGGAAGTCACGGCAAGGAACTGCGCGCGAAGGCCGAAAAGGCGCTGAACGCCGGCCTTCCCCTTTTCGTGACCGAATGGGGCACCACCCTCAATACCGGTGGCGGCGACATTTTCCCCAAAGAATCGGGAGAATGGCTCCGTTGGATGCAAAAACGGAATATTTCCTGGGCGAACTGGTCCCTGAACAACAAGGGCGAGGCGTCGAGCCTCCTTAAATACAATGCCGATCGTGACGCCAAGGGAAGATGGCCACTCTCTGATTTGTCGCCGTCCGGTATCTTTATCCGTAACGTATTACGGAACGAGATGAAGTAAATCGGGTAAAATTTTATGAATTTAACCGGTTAAGTTACTCATTTTCTATTTGACAGGAACCACGGGCAGGGTTTACTCTGATCTGCAGAGAAGGTAACCGGTTGCCGTAACAATTCTGCAACCGGTTGTCATACAAAGAGAGGAGAAAGGTATGAAAAAGGTACTGATCGTTCTCGCCGCAGCCGCCGTATTATTGAGCGGATGCGCGAAGAAGGAAGCGGCAGCCCCGAAAGAGGCTTCCGGCAAGCTGGTCGTCTGGTCATTCACCGACGAACTGAAAGACATGTGCGACAATTACTATGGTCCGACCCATCCTGGCGTCCAGATCGAGTATTCCATGACCCCCACGGACCAGTTCCCCAACAAGCTTGACCCGGTTCTCGCTTCCGGACAGGGCGCTCCCGACGTTTTCGCTCTTGAAGCCGCCTTCGTACGCAAGTACGTTGAATCCGGCCTGCTCCTTGACATCAGCGACGTAGCCGCTGAAGTGAAGGACAAAGAGCTCGCTTATCCGATCGAAATCGGTTCTTACAACGGAAAGGTTTACGGTATGTCTTGGCAGGCCACTCCCGGCGCCATGTTCTATCGCCGCAGCCTCGCGAAGAAATACCTCGGCACCGACGATCCCGCCGAAGTCCAGAAGTACATGTCCAGCCTCGACAAGTTCATGGAAACCGCCGCTCTCCTCAAGGAGAAGTCCGGTGGCAAGTGCACCGTCGTTTCCTCCACCGGCGACATGCTGATGCCTTACAAGGGCGCCCGCAAGGATCCCTGGGTCGTTGACGGCAAGCTCGTGATCGATCCCGCCATGATTTCCTACATGGACATGTCCAAGACCCTCCGCGACAAGGGCTACGAAGCCCGTGCCGAGCAGTGGGCCGAAGGCTGGTTCGCCGGTATGAAGGGAACCCTCAAGGACGAAGCCGGAAAAGACGTAGAAGTATTCTCCTACCTCCTCCCGACCTGGGGTCTCCACTATGTCCTGAAGACCAATGCCCCCGACACCACCGGCGACTGGGCCATGATCCCCGGACCCGCCGCTTATCAGTGGGGTGGTACCTGGATCGGCGCCTACAAGGGAACCAAGAACGTTACCGCTGCCAAGGACTTCATCAAGTACCTGACCTCCGACGACGGCTTCCTCGAGAAGTGGGCGAAGGATAAGGGCGACTTCGTGTCCAACATGAACGTGGTCAACAAGATCAAGGATTCCTTCTCCGAGCCCTTCCTCGGTGGACAGAACCACTATGCCGCCTTCGCCGAAATGGCTAAGAGCGTCAACGGTAAGCTCATCCAGGGTACCGATCAGGCTATCGAAGCCCTGTTCAACGAAGCGGTCATCGCTTACAAGAACGGTGAGAAGACCCGCGACAAGGCGATTGAAGACTTCAAGAGCCAGGTCAACGCACAGCTCGGTCTCTAATCTCCTTAGGCGAGATGTATCTTAGGTAAAAAAGAGGTGCGGAAACGGTGTGTATACCGATCCGCACCTTTTTTTGTAATGAAACGACTTTGAGAGAGGGGAAACCGATGAGTCGCAAATTAATCAGCAGCGAGGCGCAGACCAACCGGTGGGGATATTTCTTTATCCTTCCGTTCATTTTGGCCTTTCTTGTTTTTAATCTGTATCCAACAATTTATACGTTCACGCTTTCTTTTACCGATTTGAAGGGTTTGAAGAATACGTTCAATTTTGTGGGACTGAAGAATTTTAATAAGCTTATCCATGACCAGTACTTCTGGGGTGCTGTAGGGAATACCTTCATCATTTGGGGCTGGAACTTCGTTCCCCAGCTCGGCATAGCGCTCCTTCTTTCCATTTGGTTAAGCGATTTCCGATTGAAACTGAGCGGTAAGGCCTTTTTCCGGGCTATTATTTATATGCCGAATCTACTGACTGCGGCATCCGTCGCCATGCTCTTCCGGAGCCTTTTCGGTTATCCCTTGGGGCCCGTTAATTGGTTTCTCACCGAGGTGCTGGGACAGTATTCCACGGTCATCCGCGACGGAGTGGCGATTCAGGAAGCGTTCAACTTTTTCCGAGACGTTACCATGTCTCGGGGCATCGTTGCCTTTATCCAATGGTGGATGTGGTACGGCCATACCGTTATCATGCTGATGGCCGGTATTACGAGTATTTCAAGTTCGCTCTATGAATCCGCGGTAGTAGACGGCGCGAATAGCCGCCAGACCACCTGGTACATTACGCTCCCCATGCTTCGGCCGATGATGCTCTATATTTTGGTAACCAACATGATCGGCGGTATGCAGATGCTGGAAATCCCCTTCCTGTTAACCGATATGCGCGGCGCTCCGGACTTTAAGATTCGGACGACCAACGTGTATTTGTACAACATGGCTTTCCAGGGGGTTAACGATTACGCATACGCGGCGGCCATCTCCATCGGTGTGTTTTTGATCACCATTATTCTGGCCCTCGTTATTTACTTCTTCCTGCAGGATCGCAGCGAACCCAAGAAGGCCCGGTAAGGAGAACTATGATGCAAAACTATAAAAGCTCTTATGCCGTAAAGAAATTTTTCATCTACGTAATCATGATATTTCTTGGCTTACTCGCCGTTGTCCCCATCTGGCTGCTTTTGGTGAACGCGACTCGCTCCACGGAGCAGATCAACTCGGGAATTTCCCTTTTACCGAGCACCAACATGGCGTATAACTGGCATGCGCTTACGAGCCGAGGCTTCCAAATTCAGCAAGGCTTTTGGAATAGCCTGATTATCGCGGTCTCCGCCACGCTCATAAACGTGTATTTCTCCGCAATGACGGCATATGGTCTCCATGTTTACAAATTCAAGGGAAGGAGCTTCATGTGGGGACTAATCCTCCTGGTCATGATGCTTCCCGCTTCGCTGTCGTTTATCGGATTCTATAAGTTTATGGCGATGTTGCACCTGCTGGACAACTATATACCGCTTATCCTTCCGGCCATGGCCGGCGCGGCGACGGTATTGTTCATAAGGCAATATCTTGCTTCGGTGCTTTCCATGGACTTGGTGGACGCTTCGAGAATTGACGGCGCGAATGAATTTTTTACCTTTAACATGATCATATTGCCGATCATGAGCCCCGCGCTCGCGGCTCAGGCGATTTTCGCGTTCGTTGGTTCTTGGAATAACTTCTTTACGCCCTTCGTGCTCATTTCCAGCACGAAGAAATATACCCTGCCCATGCTCGTGCAAATGCTTCGCGGGGATATCTATCGCACCGAGTACGGTGGAATCTACCTCGGTATTGCCGTATCCATCGTACCGATTATTATCTTTTATTCGTTCATGTCCCGGTTCATTATTTCCGGTATCACCATGGGCGGCGTGAAAGAGTAATTCTTGGAGAGTATACCTATGTTCAAGGCAGTGAATCCCGTATTGACGGGATTCCACGCCGATCCCTCCATCCTTCGGGTGGGAGATTGGTATTACATCGCGAATTCCACCTTTGAGTGGTATCCCGGTGTGGAAATTCATCGGTCAAAAGACTTGGTTACCTGGGAAAGCGTTCCTGCTCCCTTGTCCGAGTCTCGGCTTCTCGATATGGATGGCGCCCAGGCTTCCTGCGGTATTTGGGCTCCCTGCCTTTCGTGGGCAGACGGGCAATTTTGGCTCATCTATACCAACGTACGCAGTTGGAACTCGGGGCCCTGGAAGGATTCTCCGAATTATCTTACCACCGCGCCTTCCATCGAAGGTCCCTGGTCAGATCCGGTGTATCTCAATTCCTCGGGTTTCGACCCTTCCCTATTTCATGACGATGACGGAAAGAAATGGTTCGTTAATATGGAATGGGATTATCGTAAGACGGGAAGCGACCAATTTTCCGGCATTCTGTTGCAGGAATATAGCCCTAAGGATAAACGCCTGGTTGGTTCGATTCGGAAAATATTCCCCGGTTCCGAGATCGCCATGGTCGAAGGTCCGCACCTGTACAAACGAAACGGGTGGTACTATATTCTCGCCGCCGAGGGCGGTACAACCCTGGAACATGCCGCTACCGTCGGTCGGTCCCGCACTATCGACGGTCCATACGAACTCCATCCGTATAACCCCCTGATATCGTCGTACGGGCATCCGGATATCGCTATTCAAAAAGCCGGGCATGCCAGCTGGTGCGATACGCCGGACGGGAGAACGTATCTCGCTTTCCTCTGCGGACGGCCGCTACCGGGCACCGATCGGTGTCCCCTGGGGCGTGAAACGGCGATAGTCGAGCTGGTATGGAAGGACGACTGGCCCTTCGTGAGGCCCCCGGAAGGCAAGAAGGTACTCGAGGGCGGCCGGGTTTGGAATTGGCCGACGGATACCTTTGAGCCGCCGGTTCTGACCGAGCAGGCCAAGAAATCCGCTCTGGCGGACGGGACCCTCGTCGCGCCGAACCGGTCCATGACCTACCGCTTCGATACCGACAAGATCCACGGTGATTTCAAGAACCTCCGTATACAGCGGGACCTTGCCCGGTATTCGCTTTCGGCGCGTCCCGGTTACCTCCGATTGGTCGGAAGCCAATCACCGGTGTCCAAATACGGACAGACCCTTTTGGCTCGCAGACAAACCGACTTCGACTTTGAAGCCGAAACGAAACTGGAGATGTCGCCCGTTTCATTCCAGCATCTCGCGGGGCTTACCTGGCGGTATGACGAGGAAAACCAGTATCTCTTGGCCGTTTCCCGGAACGACGGGGAAAAGCGGCGGACGCTGAACGTAATTACCATGATCGATCAGGCCTTTGCCCGGACGAACGATATTTATCTTCCGGAAGAGGGGCCCGTTTGGCTTGGCGTTACGGTGAAGAACGGCAGGGGACAGTTCCGCTATTCCCTGGACGGCGTAAACTGGATAGTGGTTCGCCCCGTTTTGGACGCGTCAGTCCTGTCCGACGAATTCGGCGGTCTCGGGTTTACCGGGGCCTTTGTCGGCATGTTCTGCGTGGATACGCAATCCCTTTCCGCGAGCGCTGATTTCGAATATTTCTCATATAAGGTGTAATGTATCATGGTTACGATTTACGACATTGCCAAGCGCACGGGTTTTTCACCGCCCACGATTTCGCGGGCCTTGAACGGTACCGGCGGCTTGAGCGTGGCGACTCGTAACCTGATACTGAAAACCGCGGAGGAAATGGGATATACCCCGAATATGACCGCCCGGGCGCTCACGACGAACCGCTCGAACCTTATTGGGGTCATTTACGAGGATTTTTACATGCTGAAGGGGTTTAAGCACCCCCTTTTCAGCGATATTTTGAATAGTTTCAGAAAAGTGGTCGAGAATGCGGGATACGATCTTTTGTTCTTATCCCGTACCCTCGGTCCCCGCCAAATGTCCTACGTAGAGCATTGCGATTATCGAAATATCGACGGGGTTCTCATAATGAATCCCGTTCCGGGCGACGAGGAAGTGATCCGTCTTGCGCAAAGCAATCGCCCGTGCGTTTCGGCCAACGAGCCCATCGCGGGGATTAGTACCATCGTGACGGAAAACGTGAAGGGCGCCTATGAGGCGGTGCAATACCTGATTAACCTGGGGCATCGCGATATCGTGTACATTTCCGGCCCGCGCCGTCTTACCGCCCCCGCGGCGGATGAGCGGTGGAAAGGATATAGGGATTGCCTTCTTTCCAACGGAATAGAGTATTCCGATTCCATGGTGGAAGAATCGCAGTTTTGGCACGGCGAGGCCGGTTACGAGGCAATGCGGCGCCTCATTAAGCGGGGAGTGAAATTCACCGCGGTGTTTGCCTCGAACGATACCCTCGCGTGCGGGGTAAAGCTTGCCCTGGAAGACGCGGGCCGCTCCATTCCCGGCGACGTGTCCATCATCGGCTTTGACGGCGACGAGGTTGGCCAGTACATTACGCCGAGACTGACTACCATGTGGCAAAATACCGAGGAAATCGGCACCATCGCCGCCCGTATGCTCTTGAAAAAAATGGGCGGGGAAGAACTCCCGCCCATCGTGAATATTCCCGCCCAGCTCCTGATTCGGGATTCTTGCAGAAAAATAGACTAGGCGCCCAACCGCGCGCCGATGGCTCGACACGCGGCATCCGCGCTCTTCCGGTCAATACGCCGACTTCGAGGCTTCCGCGGCGGTATTACCCGTTGAGCCGCTGACCAGGGCCTCGCTGGCGGTATAATTCGTGCCCAAGCGGTGGGCCCCCATTTCCACGTATCGCAGGGCTTGTTCCCTCGTTCGGATTCCCCCCGAGGGCTTTACCTTGATTCTGCCTTTCGCCGCGTCGAGCATTACCCTGACTGCCTCTTCCGTTGCCCCGCCGGTAGAAAAGCCCGTGGAGGTCTTCACGAAATCGGCGCCGGCAGCCACGCAAAGCTCGGTGGTTTTGGCGATTTCCTCGGCCGTAAGGTGGCAGGTTTCGAAAATGACTTTCAGCGGCACCTTCGCGCCTCCCGCCCCGCCGACCTTGCACGCGTCCGCGACCGCGCGGATATCGGCTTCCACGTAGTCCCATCGGTGCGAGCGTATCATGCCGTAATTGGCTACCATGTCTATCTCGTCTACCCCGAGACGGCAGTATTCCTTCGCCTCGAGGGCCTTGACCGCGGTAGTGGTGCAGCCGTGGGGGAAGGCGAGAACGCAGCTCACGCCGGTTTCCGTGCCGGCGCACATGGATTTCGCGAGCTCGATGTCGCAAGGCCGTACGCACACGGTTTTAGTCTTCCACTTAATGCTTTCTTCGATCGCCGCGACGGCCTCGTCCCGCGTAAGCTCGGGTTTGAGGATGGCGGCGTCCAGGTATCTATTGATGGGTTCCATGGGTCAAAGTATAGCATATTTTTTTTTGCGTTGCCCGAGCCATGGGGTTTATGGTATAGTGAGCCATGATGTACCATGATACCCGCGACGCGTCGAAGCGGGTTTCGTTCCGCACCGCGGTCATGCAGGGAATGGATCCCGCGACCGGCGGCCTCTACATGCCGGACGAAATCCCGAGCCTGCCGAAGTCGTTCCTGTCCAGGAACCTGGTTCCGTCTTTCCGCGACATTGCCTTCGAGACCGCGAAGCCCTTCGTGGGCGACGAGATACCCGAAGACGAGCTCATGGCGATCATCGCCGACGCGTATCCGTTTACCGCGCCCATCGCGCCGATAGATCCCACGACGTACGTGCTTGAGCTTTTCCACGGGCCTACCTGCGCGTTCAAGGATTTCGGCGCGCGCTTCATGGCCCGGACCATGTCTTACTTTAACCGCAGCGAGACCGATTCCCTGCACATCCTGGTGGCTACCTCCGGCGATACCGGAAGCGCCGTGGGCAGCGCCTTCCACGGAGTCCCGGGAATCGACGTTACCATTTTGTATCCCCGGGGAAAGATATCTCCCCTCCAGGAAAAGCAGTTATCGACCTTCGAGGGCAACGTGCGCGCCCTTTCCGTGGAAGGGACTTTCGACGATTGCCAAAAGCTCGTGAAAACTGCTTTCACCGACGAAGCGCTGCGGGGACGTCTCCGTCTTTCCTCGGCAAACTCGATCAATATTTCCCGGCTTTTGCCGCAGTCCTTCTATTATACCTACGGGGCGCTCTTGATTCGCGACCGGGGCCGATACGACAACGATATCGACTCTCCCTCGCTCATCGTGACCGTTCCCTCGGGCAACTTCGGCAACCTGACCTCCGGCTTGATCGCGCGCAAGATGGGCGCGCCGATTCGGGGGTTTATCGCGGCGACCAATTCAAACCGGACGGTCCCTGACTGGCTGGCGGGAGGCTCTTACCGCGCGCGGCCTTCCGTTTCCACCCTTTCAAACGCCATGGACGTGGGCGCCCCGAGCAACTGGGAGCGCATGAACGCCCTCTATTCCCTGGACGAGGCGCGGCGCCTTATAGCCGGTTATTGGCTTGACGATGCCGGTACCATGGAAGCTATTCGCCAGTGCAACGACCGAACCGGATACATTATCGATCCTCACGGCGCCGTCGCGTGGCGCGCCTGGGACGATATTCGCTCCGGGGCCATGGCCGCCCTGCTTGAGGGTAAGGTCGTGCCCCCGCTCAGTTCCGGCCTGGTCGGCACGGCCGCCACGGCCCCTGAATGGGCGCGGGACTGCGCCGAGAAAAAATGCGTGGGCCTCATACTCGAAACCGCCCATCCGTCGAAGTTCGGCGAGACCGTTCGCGAGGCGATCGGCAGGGAACCCTCGATCCCGGAACGCCTCGAGCGGGTAATGAACCTGCCCGACCGTTCCCAGTCCATGGCCAACGATTACGCGCAATTCAGGGATTGGCTTTTGGCGAACTTGGGGTAAAAATACCCGCTTGCCGAAGATCTCAAACGGGGCGCTGCGCGCGCTCCAGGTAGAGTTTCGCGTACTTTTTATCCTCTTCCAGAATGTGATGGCTGAACCATGCCTTCATCTCTTCAGTCAAGAACATGGAGACGACCGGCGTATCGTCGGTAATGCTGTCGCGAAATCGCTCTATACGCCTCGTTATCTCGGCGTGTTGGGCCTTTTGTTCGTCGATGGCCGGGTAACCGATATCCCGCATCAGTTTTTCCTCGGTCTCGAAGTGGTAGTGGGTGTAGTCAATCGCTTCTTGGATAAGTTCTTGCACGTTCTTGCGGTACGCCACGTCATCGATCTGATCGTAGAAGGTATTGAGCATTTCAAGCCAATGTTGGTGTTGCCGATCGATGAGCGGAATGCCGAATTCGAATTCCTTGGTCCATTCCATGAAAGGCATGTTTTCCCTCCAATAATGAATTTATTCTTATTGTAGCGAAAACGGGGAGAAAATGAAAATTTCGAGCGGCTTTTATGCTTCGTTGGGTATTCCTCGCCCGGGATCCAGGCGCAGGCGGAAGGGGTAGCCTTTCCTCACTGCCTATCGTACTTTTGGACCTCGTCGTGTACGTGCTCGAGGCTGATGCCGGCCTGCTCGAACATGGCGACGGTGTCGGCGGAATCGTGATAGCGCCGTTCGGCGACTACCCGGACGATTCCGCAGTTAATGATGAGCATCGCGCAGGTTCGGCAGGGCGTCATGCTGCAGTAGAGGGTCGCCCCGTCGAGGGCAACCCCGCGCCTGGCGGCCTGGCAAATCGCGTTCTGCTCGGCATGGACCGTCCTGGTGCAATGCTGGGTGACGCTGCCGTCCTCGTGGGTGATTTTCTTATACCAATGGCCGACCTCGTCGCAATGGGGAAGTCCCTTCGGGGAGCCCACGTAGCCGGTAACGAGAATTTGGTGGTCCCGCGCGATGACGCAACCGGAGCGGCCGCGGTCGCAGGTGGCCCGTTTGGCTATGGCGTGGCATACCTCCATGAAGTACTCGTCCCAACTGGGGCGCTGATAGGTTTTTTGCTCTTCCATGGCGTGCTCTCCTCGTCGTTCTTTCGAGTCTCGCGACATGGTAGCACGGAAGGGCGTTTCCGCGCAAACGCCGCGATCCTGTTTGACATTTCCTCCCGATTTAGTGATATTAAAAATATGCCTGAACAAACCATTGTACCGATTGAGCAGCTGCTCCCGAACAAGCTTTTTCTTATCCCCCTCATGGGTCGGCCGATCTTTCCCGGTATCTTCACGCCGGTAATGATCAACAATCCGGACGACGTTAAGGTCGTGGAGGAATCGTATTCCGGCGACGGATTCGTCGGGATTTGCATGGTGCGCGAAGACGTGGATTCCCCGGGCGTGACCGACTTAAGCCAGGTCGGAACGGTCGCCCGGATTATCAAGAAGATTAACCTTCCCGACGGCGGCGTGAATATCTTTATTTCCACCCTGAAACGGTTCCGCGTGCGCAAGATCGTGAGCGAGCGCGCCCCCATGATCGCCATCGTGGATTATCTCGAGGACGAGGATTCCGACACGTTCGAGGTGAAGGCCCTTACCCGGGCGCTTATCGGAGAGATGAAGGAGATCTCCGAGAACAATCCCCTTTTCTCCGAGGAAATGCGGCTGAACATGGTCAATATCGACCACCCCGGCAAGATCGCCGATTTCATAGCGAGCATCCTCAATATCGACAAGGACGACCAGCAGCGTATTCTCGAGATTCAAAACGTGCGCCAGCGCATGGAACAGGTGCTCGTGTTCATCAAGAAGGAACAGGAGCTCCTGCGGGTACAGAAGAAGATACAAAACGAGATTAACAACCGCATAGAGAAAAACCAGCGTGAATACTTCCTTCGCGAGGAGCTAAAGACCATCAAGGAAGAGCTCGGCATGACAACCGACGCCAAGAGCTCCGAATACCAGAAGTTCAAGGAAAAGATCGAGGCGCTTAAGTTCGAGGGCGAGATTAAGGAAGCGGTAGAAAGCGAGCTCGAGAAGTTCGCGCTGATGGATTCCAATTCCGGCGAGTACATCGTGACGCGCAATTACCTCGAGACCATCGTGAACCTGCCCTGGGAAGCCCCGGCGCGGGAATCGTATGACCTGAACGAGGCGAAAGGCGTCTTGGACGGGGACCATTACGGCCTGACCGACGTTAAGAAGCGCATCATAGAGTACCTCGCGGTCAGAAAGCTGAAGGACGATACCAAGGGCTCGATAATATTGCTCGTCGGGCCGCCCGGCGTGGGCAAGACGAGCGTCGGCCGATCGATCGCCCGGGCCATGGGCAAGCCGTTCTTCCGCTTCTCCGTGGGCGGCATGCGCGACGAGGCCGAGATTAAGGGCCACCGGCGCACCTACATCGGCGCGATGCCCGGAAAGATCATCCAGGGACTCAAGATCGTCAAGAGCAAGGCCCCGGTCTTCATGATCGACGAGGTGGACAAGATGGGCATGAGCTATCAGGGCGATCCGTCGAGCGCCCTTCTGGAGGTGCTCGATCCAGAGCAGAACGTGGCGTTCCGCGACCATTATCTGGACCTGCCCTTCGATCTGTCGAACATCCTTTTCATCCTCACGGCCAATACCCTCGACTCGATTCCGGGCCCGCTGATGGACCGCGCCGAGGTGATTCAGCTTTCGGGCTATATCGACACCGAGAAGCTCGAAATCGCGAAGAAGTACCTGGTGCCCCGCAGCCTCGAGAAAAACGGTCTCGGCAAGGGCCAAGTCAAGTATTCGAACCAGTCGCTCCTCTTTATCGCCAATTCGTACGCCCGCGAGGCGGGAGTGCGGAATTTCGAGAAGAACCTGGATAAGATTCACCGAAAGATCGCGACCGAGATCGTCTTCGGCCAGAAAAAGAAGGGCGAGAAAGTATCCCCCGAGCCGGCGATGATAGAAAAGATGCTCGGGAAACCCATATTCCGCGAGGACGAGGGCAAGAAGGCCGATCGGCCGGGCACGGCGGTGGGCCTCGCCTGGACGAGCATGGGCGGCGATACCCTGATTATCGAGGCCATCTCCAATCCCGGGAAGGAAGGCTTTAGCCTCACCGGGCAAATGGGCGACGTGATGAAGGAATCCGCCTCCATCGCCTGGTCATGGGTTAAGCACTACGTGACGGAAAAGGAAATCGTCGCGAAGGACTGGTACGAGTCACGGCTCGTGCATCTCCATATTCCCGAGGGAGCAACGCCGAAGGACGGGCCTTCCGCCGGAATTACCATGGCGACCACGCTGTTATCCCTTATCCAGGGCAGGACCATCAAGCCCAATCTGGCCATGACCGGGGAACTTTCGCTAACGGGTCAGGTATTGCCCATCGGCGGCCTTAAGGAAAAGACCGTGGCCGCCCGGAGGAACGGGATTAAGGAGATTATCATACCGCAGGCGAACCAGCGCGACCTGGACGAGATTCCTGAGCACGTGCGGAACGGCATAAAATTCCACCCCGTCAGCAGGATGGAAGAGGTGATTGAGCTTGCCTTCCCGCCCGCGAAGGGTAAACGGCCGTCGCTGTCCGAGATAATCGGAACGGTGGAAAAGAAGGCAGCCGAGAAGCTCGGCGTAACCGAGAAGAAAGCTGCCCGCGGCCGCCCCCCTAAGGGCGAGAGCCCCGTTTTGAAGCCGGCATCCGATGAGCCGAAAAAGCGGCGCGGCCGACCGCCCCGGGACGCCGCGAACGCCGATGCGAAGAAGGGCGACTCAGCCGACGCTTCGCGGGGAGCGGATAAGGCGAAGAAAGCCAAAAAGCAAAAAGCCTAAGGGTACGGCAGAAGGATACGCCGCCCAGGTTCCGTCAGCGGACCGGGCGGCTTTTTTTATCCCGTTCCCGTCGGCTTTCACTCGTTCTCGCTGAGCACCCGGAAACGGCGGGTCACGCTCCTGCCCCCTGAATCGGTGACCGTGAGAAGGTGATCGCCGGGTTTTGGCCTGACCGCCATTTCATGGTATTCCCGCGTATCGCCCAGGTAATCGCCGTCGAGATCCCAATAGAGAACGGATTCCCGGTCGCGGCTGACCGCCTGTAGGATCAAGGCTCCCGGGCTGCCGTCCAATTCCACGGGGATGTACGCGTTGGTGCCTTCCTCGGGAAATGCTATCGAAAGGTCCGATTCCACGGAACCGCCTTTATGTCCCGGTATCCAGGGGGGGAGGGCGCGGTAGTTCACCGCGTGACGGACGTACCACCATTCGAGGACCGGCGGTAAAACGAATCGGTTCTGTATGAGGGGGAAGGTTCCCGGCCCGAGGGAGGCGAGATCTTCCGCGGTGGCCCGCCATGCTCCGTCCGGGCTGAAGGATACCGGTCGGCACCACGGGCAGGGATGGGCGGAGGTTGCGCGCAGGGGTTTCAGGCCCGTCTCCGTTTCATCGCAGTTGGGCCCCGCGAGATACCCGGAACGGGAGCAGACGCGAACCCTCTCCAACTCCGCTTCGGGCTCTCCGGGCCATGCCGACTGGGGTAGTAGCGAGAAAATGTCGAATAGAGCCGGCGCCGCCGTGGTCGCGCTCTTTAGTTCCGGTCGGCCCTCCCCGGTAGCGTTACCCACCCAAACGGCGACGGTATACGAAGGCGTGGTACCGATGGCCCAGGCGTCTCGGTTGCCGTAACTCGTTCCGGTTTTCCAGGCGATATTCCGTCCGGAGGCCCAGGATTCCCAAAGCGCTTCCTCCTCGGGCCGGGTTCCGGCGACCAACGCTTTAAGCGTGAGATACGCCGCCCCCCGCGAGAGGGGCGACTCGGGAAGGCGTTCCCCGTTTTCCGCGCCGGCGACCTGCCGGTAGCCGACGGCCCGGTTCATCAAGGCGGCGTAGGCGCGCGCCGCTTCCTCCATGGTGCATTCGCCGCCGCCCAAAATGAGGGGAAGCCCGTATTCGTCCGCGGGGCGGGTAAAGGTGGTGAATCCGGAGCGTCGCAATACGTCCAAAAAGGGCGCTATGCCAAATTCCCGCAGTTCCCGCACCGCGGGCACGTTGAGCGAGCGTGAGAGCGCCTGGTCGGCCCGCACGACCCCTTGATATACCGGAACGTTGTTTTCGGGCTTGTAACTCCCGATTCTGGTGGGTATGTCCACCACGAGCTGGCGGGGCAACAGAAGGCCCGCGTCCAGCATGGCCCCGTAGAGAAAGGGCTTGAGAAGGCTGCCTGAGCTTCGTTTGGCGCGTATCATGTCCACGTCCGAGTCCCCGCGGTTTTCGCGGTCCATCCCCGTGTTTCCCGCGTAGGCGAGTATGGCGCCCGTCTTCGTCTCGATCACCAACGCCGCCGCGTTCTTGATGCCGCTCGCGGCGAGTCTGGCCGAACGGCGTTCGAGAATTTCGGTTACCCTGACTTGGAGCGCCCGGTCTATGTCCGTGTCCACGGGCCCGCCCCGATCCCGATTGCGGTCGAGGTAATGGGGAGCCAGGCGGGGCAGGGGCCAGGGCTTGTCCGGAAGCGGCTCGGCGAGGGCCAGCCGGTATTCCCCGGGGTCGATGGCGCCGAGGGCGAGCAGTCGGCCAAGCAATCGGTCCCTTTTTTCGCCGAGCCGGTCGCGGTTCGCGCCGGGGTGCACGAGGGCCGGTTGGTTCGGGAGCACCGCCAAGGTCGCCGCCTCTGCCCAGGTTAACGAATCGGGCGAACGGTTGAAATACCGCCAAGAGGCGGCCTCGAGCCCGACCACGTTTCCCCCGAAGGGCGCGTTTCCCGCGTACAGTTCGAGGATATCGCGCTTGGTGTACCGCAGTTCCAGCGCCACGGCCAGGACTGCTTCCCTGACCTTCTCGCCGAAGGTTCTCGCGGGGTTCCCGGAGAGTAGGCGCACGGTTTGCATGGTGAGGGTGGATCCCCCCGAAACGACGCGGCGGGACGCTATATCCTGCGCCGCGGCCCGCGCGAGGGAAAGGGGATCGATGCCCGGGTGGAGGTAAAACCGCTTGTCCTCGAACGCCGTAATGGCGACCGCGAAACGCTCGGGAACGGCCCGGCCGGGCGGAAACCGCCATTGCCCGTCGGCCGCCACCGCCGCGCCGAGAAGGTTGCCCTCCCGGTCGCGGATCGCCTGGGAAAGGGGCGCCTGCCGCCGAGGCGTCGCGAGCGTAAGGAGACAGAAGAGGAAGGTGCCCGCGCCGACGCAAACCAGCGCGGCACCTCCGGGAAAGCGGCGCGTCAACGAGCGGAGCCCGCCACGAACGCGCCGGGCACCACGCCCTGGATCGAGGCGTCGTACATCGCCTCGGCGCGGACCGCGGGAACGTAATAATCCCCCGAGTACGCCTGGGTAGCGTGGAAGGTAAACGTTTTGGACTCGTTTCTATCCAGGGAGAAATAGGTGGAAACGCGCGTATCGCGAATGTCCCGCCAATCGTACGCCGAATCTCCCAGAGCGGTCTCGGCGTCCCCGTCGCCCGTGTCCCCGACCCTGGCGTTGCCGAATTCCCAAGCCGTGGGAACCGGCAGGTCAAGGGCCAGGTTCTCGATCTTTTCGCCGCGGTTATTTCGAACCGTGACGCGGACCGTGAAGGAATCGCCGAAGCGTATCGCGGATACGGGTATTGCCGCTCCCGTCGGATCCAAATAGGCGACGGTAAGCCCGATCCCGTCGGATATTTCCGTTTCCTGGCCGGGGGGGAGCATGCCACGGGTAGTTACGCGGCCGTACAAGGCCTTTTTGCCGGTATTCTTGACCACCATGGTTTGCGTGGGGGACTCGAAGGCCTCGAGGTTGACCACGGCGGCTTGCTTGCCGACCGTGCCCTCTTGGGTTCCCCGGTCCCAATCGATGCTCCAGGTGGTTTCTTGGGATTCGTTCTTGGCGTACCACGGCGCGAGCGCCATGACCATCCAGGACGTTTCCTGGGTGGAGTACCAGCGCCCGTCGGCGAAGCTCCGCGCGACCTTGGGCACGAGGTCCGCGGCGCGGCCGGAGTCGCCCAAATCGGCCAGGCAGCGCAGGGCTATGGCCGCGTCGCGAAGGTCCGAGCCCCAGGTGTTGCCGGTATCGCGATAGGAACCGGGCCATGCGGCAAGGCCGCCGGCGATTCCCGAGGCGGTTTGGCGGTGTCCCGCGAGGCCGTATGCCGCGGCGAGCTGCCAAAGGGCCGCGTCGCCGACGCCGCTGAGGCTCGCGAGCCTATTCATGGCGCCGATATCGGCATAGCCCGCAAGCGCGAGGGTATACAGGCGGTATGCCTGGTTGTGGTACCGGTATTTGTCACCGGCCGGCTGCCAGTCCCGGGCGAGGGTTTGCTGCCGGGCGAGCCATGGCTTGAAAAGATCGTCGCTTACCTCGTAGCCGGCGCGACGCGCCTCGACCATGAAATGCCCCGCGTAGGTGGTTCCCCACTCGTTTTCCTCGGTTTGTCCCGGCCAATAGGCGAAACCGCCCCCGGCGGTCTGGTAGGAAGGATACCGGTCCAAAACGGACCTTACGTTCTCCTTAACCCGCTCCGCTTCGGTCGGGGAGAGGGCGATCATCGAGGGGGCATAGAGCTGCGGGAAACCGCCCGAGGTAATCTGCTCGATGCATCCGTGCGGATAGCCCAGTAAATAGCGGAGCCGGGTATCTAAATCCAGGACCGGAAGGGTTGAGAGCTCGGCCGTTATGGTCTTGCTTCCCTTTTCCCCCGGGCTCGGCACGTAATTGCGCCACGTATTCCCCGGCGCGAGCGTAAAGTCCCTCGTCGTCGCGGTGGGACTGCCCCGTGACAGGATTTCTATGTCCGTTGGATCGTCGGATACGGCGATGGCCGTCGTGGCCGCCTTGGCCGTGAAGCGGGCGACGCCGGCCTTCGCGGTTTTCACCGTAAAGCTGACGGTGGCGTCGGAGAGGGCGGGGACCGTGACCGTTTGGCTCCACGTACCGTCGATCGACCCGGTCGAGGAGAGGCTTACCGTTACCGGCAGCGATCGGTCCGAGCCGTTGAAGGTCGTGACCGGTATGTCGATCGATTCGTTGGCTCCCAGGGTTCTCGGCAGGGTCTTGAGCACCATGAGTTCGCTTTTGACCTTGACCTGCCTTTCGGCGACGCCGTACGCGCCGTCGCGGCCGGCGACGACCATGACGCGAACCGCGCCGACGTAATTCGGCATGTCGAATTCCGTCGCGTTTTTCTTTCCCGGCTCGAGCCTATAGGGGCCGAAAAATTGTACGACGGGCTTGAACCGCTCCGTTTTCTTGTTGTTTCCGCCGAGGATCTCCTCGGAACCGCCGATGGAGAGGAGGGTTTCGAGCTTTCCGCCGAAGGCGCTCATGACGTACCGGTATATGTCCCAGCTTATGAGGCGGGATGCCTCTTTTTTGTAGAATTCGTTTCTCGGGTTCGGGGCGGAATAGCGCGTCAAGCCGAGGAGCCCTTCGTCTACCACGGCCACCGTATAGGTCATGGCGCGGCCGGAGGCCTCGCTGACCGTAAACGCCGCCCTTTTCCCGGGTTCCCAGGCCGCGGGCGCGTCTATGGCCGGCGAGAGCTTGGTGGCCGAATCGTCGACCATGACGGGAATGACGCCGTAGAGCCTGATCGGGAGGCTATTCGCCGTTTGGAGGTGGGGCTGCAGCAAGGTGACGTGCACGTAGGCGTTCGGCGCCATACCCGAGCTGATGGGGAGCTTCCAGGCCGTGGTTCCCTTTTTCGTCTCGACCCAGGCCTGATCAAGGACGGCCCCGTTCTTTTCCACGGTTACCAGGGCGCGGCCCCCCGCGGATGAGTCGAAGGAAATCACCGCGGTGTCGCCCACCGAGTAGCCTTCCTTATCGGCAGTGAGCGGAAGCATCGCGGCGCTGCCCGTGCCCCCTTCCTGCCCGCGTCCGGCCCAGCCCGGCCAATCGACGTACACGACCTTCGCGGCGCTGTGCCCGCCCGAGTAGCCTCCGGCGGAAGCATCCGTCGCGACCACGAGGTAACGGCCCCAATCGGGGTACTTCACCTCGAACTCCCAGCTTCCCCGACCGTTTTTCACCGTAGCGGTCCCGCTCGCGACCCTCTGGGCGGACCGGCCCGACACGTAGGTCGCGTCGGTTAGGGCGTCCTTTTCCCACCACCATTTCCATTCGAGCTTATACACCGTGAGGGCGACTTCCGCCGTTCCCCGCACGGGAGTGCCGTCGGGGCCGAGCAGGGCAAGATCCACCCGATGCTTGGTATCCGTCAGGAGCATGCCGCGGGCGGCGTCGCCCTTGGGCAGTTTCAGGCCGACGTACCGTTCGTACGGCGAATAATCGTAGTTTGCCTGCTCGATCGAGAACAGTCCCGAGGGCTCGAACACGCGCGTTATCAACCGGGCCTTAAGCTTGCCCGGAAGGGTATCCCCGGCGTAAAGGTCAAGATCGAACCGCGCGGCCGAATCCTGGCCGAGGTATCCGGACCACACCGTTTCCTGCTCCGATTCCACCGAACGCTCGGGATTCGTGAATACGTAATCGGCATAACCGTCGAAGGTCGTGGAACCGGGCAGAAAGATCGCCGAAACGTCGGCCTTCAGCCCAGGGGCCGGCGCGCCGTGAAGCCATTCGCCGGACAGGGTGAATTTGTTGCCCTTCGGCTTGAGCATGGGGTCGGCGGTTTTGAGGTTTATGGCCAGCCTGTTGGGGATAATCGCCTCGACCCTCAGGGTTTCCGTCCACGCCTGGCCGCCGGCGCGAACCCGCGCCGTCCATTTGCCGGTGGGATCGCCGGTTTGCGTCGCGGTATCTATGCGGTAAAACCCGTCCAGCGATTCGGTATAGGTCCCGGTCCTCGCGATTCTGCCCATGGGGTCTTCCAGCTCGAAGGTGACGGGAAAGCCGGACGGGAGCTTCTTTTCCAGGTCCTGAAGCAGGAACACGAGGTGTATGTCGTCGCCTGGGCGCCAAACGCCGCGCTCCCCGTAAATAAAGCCCTTTATGCCCTTTTCCGCCTTCACGCCGTCGACCTTGAAATGGCTCACGCTTAGGGACGTACCGGCGTCTATCCTGAGCCATGAGGTCTGACCCTTGTATACCGCAGCCATGAAATAGGGCTCCGCGCCGGGGGTCAGGATAACGGCGCCGTCTTTCCCGGTAACCGCCGAGACCAGTTTTCGCTGGGCGTAGGAATACAGGGATACCTCCGCCCCATTCACCGGCTCGGTGGTGCCGATGTTCGCCACGGTAACGCGATAGGTCCCGTCCGCGTCCTTTTTCGCCATCATGCCCAGGTCCGAAACCAGCACGTTCTTGCGGGCGAGCACTTCCCGGTGATAGTCGGTTAGATAGAAGGCCGGATGGCAGGGGTCGTTTCGGTAGGACCAGTAGGTTTGGCGTTTTTTCCAGTCCATATCTCCCCAATAGTCCCAATAGCTTTCTTCGTCCCCGTTCGAATCCTCCGCGATCGAGTCGTCGGGCATGGGATACGACGAAAAGTCCTGGTGATTCACGCCGCACTCGTACATGATATGCCGGTGCCGAAAGGTCGCCCGCAGCTGAAACATGCCGCCCGGGTAATCCTTGACGAGGCGGGAGAGATCGAGGCCGCGGGTAACCCAGCGGTTTTTCATGCCGTCGTCCCAGGCAAATTCGATGGCGTCGCTCCATATCGGCTCTCCGACGCGCCGAAGCTCGTATTTCCCGTCGAGCTCGTTGTTTTGGAGGAACTGAAGCACGTTGTCGCCGAATATTCGGTAGGCTTCCACTATAAGGCCTTTGAGGTTCTTCGTTTCCACCGGCACGATGACGCCTTGGGTGGTCGGGAGGATCACGCCGTCGTCTGGAAAGCGGACCGCGGGAATTTCCCAGGCCGTCCTGACGGTCATGGCCGCGGGGAGGGAAAGAACCTTGCCGGAACCGCTGCGGATGCCCTCGCGGACGGTCAGGTCCGCGTCGGAATTCCAGCCGTCGGGATTAAAGAGGCTCAGCACGTTCGAGTCTATGGTATACCGGATATCGCCGCCCGTGCCCGCGCTCACCAGGCCCCGTAGGTCCTGGGCGCGGTCGAGGCCGTCCGAGAAGCGCACTTGAATGCGCGTCGGTTCGGTGGCGGCGATTTCGAGTACCCTGAAATCTTCCCGTCCGGGAACGAGCCAGTCGCGCGTTCCCGCCTCGGGCGAACCGACGACGCGGCCGTTCCAGGACAGCGAGAGGGTGCGCGCTTCGCTTCCGCGCTCGATGCCGCGAACCGTAAACCGCCAGCGCGCGGAAACCGCTGAACTTCCCGGTTCGTCGCGGACCGGCTCAAAAAGCGTTTCGACCCGGGCGCCACCCCCGGAAAGCGTAACCGAAAGGGCTTGGGCCGCCTGCTTTTCGGAAAGGGTCACGTCGGCGGAAACGGTTCCGCTCAGGGTGAACCGACTCGATTCCGCGTCTTCGGCATATAATCCCTCGGTTTCGCATTCGAATACCGCGGGCCGAACCGTGAACGTAAAGGAGCATCCTTCCGCGCCGGCGGCCTTGCCCGCAAGGAGCCCGGTATCCACCGCGACTTTCACCGCGGTTCCGCTTTTCATGGGAGAATCGGGGGTGAATTTCACCGTTCGGTCGTCTTCCATTGACCACGAACCCTTGAGCGCGGGGGAAACGAAGGCCGCCTTGGCTACTAGTTCCGGACGGGCAACCGCTTCCCGAAACCGTATGATAAGGGAATCCGCCGGTCCCGGACGGGACGCGCTTACGGACTCTACCGAGGAAACGGCGGACTGCCGAAACGCCGGAAGCGCGGCGGAACGATGGGTGAATATCGAGACGAGGGTCACGATAATCGCGGCGGCGACAAGGCCGGAACCGATTCTGAAAAGGGTGCTTTTTACGTTCATAACCCCATAATACTATCACGAAATAAGCGTCTAATCCGGGGAAAGGAGGGAGAGCGTCGGATAATCGAAGACGGCGCCGTCGTTCAGGAGTGTGTCGACGAGGGATCCCAGCCGGGCGTTGCCGCACCGCTCGGCGAAGGGCCTTTCGCGGAGCCGGGCTGAAAGCTCCGCGGTGATCGGGAACGGCTCTGCCGGATTGTCCGATTCTCGGTCGTTCGGGAATAAATCGCCGGCTGCCGTTTCCTTGGCCGATGCGGCAGGCGCGTTCCGCGGCGTTTTTTTACGGCGCACCGCCTTCCTCGTTTCCGCGAGCCACGCGCCGTATCGTTCCGTCGCCGCCTTGAGCGGCCGGGTGTCTACACCGCGGGCCGCGTACAGGCTTTGCATGTGGCACAGGAGCACGAAAATCGAATCGGGCGGCGAAAGGAGATCGCGGTACACCGAGTGGGGAATCATGGAAGGAATGCCTTCCTCGTCGAGTATGCGGCCTATGGTCCGTTCCAGTCCCGTGCGGTACGATCGATCGGGCATGCCGGATTGGCGGTTTTCCGCGTAGGCCCGCTCGTACAGGGGAACCTTTTCCGGAAAATGGGCCGTCAGGGTCTCGAAAAAGCGTTCCTTCTGGCAACCGGGCCTGAGCGTGAGGCCTCCGGGATAGACGAACTCGGCGCCCGCGTCATGGCACGCGCGAAAGAGGCCGCGGGCGGCTTCCGTCGAGTCGGTAATGCCCGGGCACAGGGGCATGGCCATTACCCCCGCGTGAAACCCGGCTTCTCGGGCGCGTCGGACCGTTTCCAACCTTCTCGCGGGGGGCGAGGCGCCGCTTTCGAGGACGGAGGCGAGGCGGGGGTCGAGGGTAGTGACGGTCAGTATGACGAGGGCCGACGGAAATCGGGCGAGCAGGTCGAAATCGCGCTCGATTCGCGCGTTCTTCGTGAGAATCACCACGGGGATGCCCAGGGGCGCCAACGCTTCCAGGCATTCCCGCGTTAGGGCAAAGCGCCCGTCATAGGGTTGGTATACGTCGGTCACGCCGGAACCGATGCAGACGGCCCCGTATTCCCCCCGCGCCGTACGCCCCAAAGCTTCCTTTCGCATAAGACCGCCGAGGTTGAAGCGCACGCCGATATCCCGGTCGAATACGCCTTCCACGAAATACTTTTCGGCCCTGCCGTCGCAATACGCGCACCCGTGACCGCACCCCCGATACGGCGCCATGGCGCGGTAAAGGCAGCAGAGAAAGGGTTCCGCGAGCGTACCCCGGGACAGGGCGGTCTTCGCTTCAAGGGGATAAAAACGCGGGGCGGCCATAACCCGATCATACCGGATTAGGCCGCCCCTGTCAAAGCAAAATGCTTATTCTGTGATGGTCAGTCGGGCGGCCAGTAAACTCTGTTCCCGCGAATCGTGACCGGCGAGAACGTCAAAGTCGCCCGGCTCAACCGCCCGCCGCCCGTCAATACCCACGAGTGAAAGGGAGTCCGCGTCCAGGGGAACGCGTACCGTCACCGTCGCGCCCGCGGGAATTCGAACGCGGCGGAAGGCTTTCAATTCCCGGATCGGGGTCACGATGGAGGCGTCGAGGTCGGCGACGTACACCTGTACCGTCTCTATACCCTCCCGGTCACCGACGTTGGTCACCGTCACGCGCACCTCTACCGTTTCTCCCGCCTTCGCGGTCGCCGTCGACAGGCTCACCCCGTCGTAGCGGAACCTCGTATAGGAAAGGCCCTCGCCGAAGGCGAACAGGGGCGTCGCGGGGCAGTCAAAATACTTGCCCTCGTGCCATCCGGGAATCTGGTTGTAGTATACCGGAATCTGGCCCGTGGTCCGGGGAAAGGAAATGGGGAGCCGGCCGGAGGGATTCACGAGGCCGAAGAGAATTTCAGCGGTGGCGATTCCCCCGTGGGTGCCGGAATTGAAGGTTTCGACCACCGCGTCGGAAGCGGCGGCGACCCTGCCGAATTCCAGGGGCTTTCCGTTTACCAAAACGGCGACGAGGGGAACCCCGCGCGCGCGGCAGTCCGCCGAGAGGGCTTCCACGAGCTCGTTTTGCCTGCCGGTCAGGGCAAGGTTCGATCGGTCGTGGGCCTCTCCGGTTTGGGGCAGGGTATCGCCCACGAAGGCGAATACCGCGTCCGCGTCCCGCGCCGCCTTCCGGGCAGCCTCGATGGACTCTACGGCGCAGTCCGTCGCGTCGCAACCCTTGTCGTAGGCCACCGCTATGCCGCGTTCCCCGGCGAGTTTCCTGATACCGTCGAGCATGGTGTCTACCCGGAAGGTCGGCACCGCGTCGTAGTGGGGAACGGGATGCGTGAAAAAGGTCCAGTCGCCGAACTGGGCGCGCACGGAATCGGCGTTGGGCCCCACCACCGCGATCTTCCGCACCCGTCGACCGTTCTCAGCGGATTCTGGACCGGAGACGGGCAGCGCGGGCTTTCCGCCCACGTCGTCGTTCTTCAATAAAACCACGCATTCCCGGGCTATCTCCAGATTGGCCTTCCGGTGCTCGGCGCAGTTATACACCGATTCCGCTTCCTTCGCCCGGGGGTCTTCCGCCAGGGGAAGGGTTTTAATCTTGTCGGGGTTATCGAAAAGCCCGGCGGCGAACTTGATCCCGAGAACGCGGCGTACCGCCTCGTCAATATGCGCCATATCCACCTCGCCCCGTTCCAGAAGCGTGAGCGTGGCCCGATAGAATTCGGGCGTGGTCATGATCATGTCGTTGCCGGCTTCCAACGCGATTTTCGAGGCCGTTTCCATATCCTTCGCCATTTTGTGCCGCGTGCGGAGGCTCAGCACGTTCATCCAGTCCGTCACCACGAAGCCCTCGAACCCGAGCTCGCCTTTCAGGACGCCGCGCAGGAGCTCCCGGTGGGCGGAACACGGAACGCGGTCAACCGGCTCGTAGCCGGCCATAACGGTCTGGACCCCCGCCTTTACCGCCTCGGCGAAGGGGGGCAGGAATATATCGCGCACCATGCGCATGCTCACCGCGCTGTCGTAGGAATCGCGGCCGCCGGTACTTTCCCCGTAGGCGATATAGTGCTTCGCGCAAGCCACGATCCGGTCGGAGGCCCCGGTGTCGGTTCCCTGGTACCCGCGTATCGCCGCGGCGCCCAGTTTCCCCGCGAGATAGGGATCCTCGCCGAAGGTCTCGTCGATCCTGCCCCAGCGCGCGTCCCGGCCCAGGCAGAGCACGGGCGAGAACGTCCAGTGCAGCCCTTCCGCCGCCACCTCTTTCGCGGTAATCGCCGCCATCCGCTCCGCGTTGTCCGGGTTCCAGCTCGCCGCCAGGGCAAGCTGGGTCGGGAATACCGTCGCGCCGTTATGGATTCCGTGGCCGTGAATCGCGTCGATCCCGAAAATCACGGGAATGCCGAGCCTGTTTTCCGTCGCGAGCCGTTGGAGCCTGCGGGCATCGTCGCCCAGGCAATGGAGCACCGAACCCACGCCCAGCCGCGCCCAGCCGTCCGCTTCCTCGGGAGAGATAATGCTGTAACTGATCTGCACCATCTGCGCGACCTTTTCCTCTACGGTCATCGCGTTTAAGAGAAGCGAAACCCGCTCTTTTGCGGTTTTGGTTGAATCGAGCCAGGGGCGTGAATGTGCGGCCATGAAATGCTCCTTGATATGTTTCTTTAAGAAACAAATATCGCATGACTTGGAGGAAAATGCAAGAGGAAAGGCTTAGTCGGTTGGTAGAATACTTCAACAAATCTACCGACCGGTAGGTAGGTCGGTAGGCTGGTAGGCTGGTAGGCTGGACGGTAGGTCGGTAGGTCTAAAGCCCAATAATGCGAAATTGAAGAATCAAGATTGACGCAGAAAGTCCTTGCAAGAGCGGGCCGTACTTTCAGTCCGGCCTTGTCCCCCGCCGCAGCGGCGGCCAGAAAGTCCTTGCCGGGGCGGGGTCGGCCGCCGCGCTGGCGGGCCGTCGAAAAGACCGAAGCCTTTCAACGACCCGTACCGCGTATAAGCCGGGCGAAAAAGCGTACGTCCTATTCTTTCCTCTTTACCGCCGTGACGAGGAAGGTCAACAGTAATTCCGGATTCTCCAGGCGGTTCTGGTACCATTCATAGTTAGGTCGCGTGAAGTCCGGTTCCCATCCGCTATCCGGCAGCCACTTTTTGGTCCATTGCTCCCAAACGGGCCCGATGGACTCTGAGCTGCCGAAATGAACGGTAACGGCATAGAGCCCCGAGGGAATGGTATATTCCTCGAAATCGAATGCGCCGTCGAGCTTTTTTTCCGTTACGAAGCCCGCCATCGCGCGCTTCCGTTCCTGCGGAACCGAATCCGAGTTGTCCAAAAAGACCGACATGTATTCGGTCCCGAGTTGCCCTATGCCGTTCTTGCCGACGGCGGCGAAAAAGCGTTCCCACGCTTGCGGCAGCTGCCAGTAGTCGCCGACGATTGGATAGCCGTAAAAGCGCTTTTCGTTAAACTGCACGATTTTTGTTTCCATGGTTTCATTGCCTCCCTGAGCGTAGAACCAGGCTTTGCGGTCATTCTTTCCGGAATAATGAACCCCAACCCTGGACGGAATGAAGGGATGCCACGAAGCTTGCCGCTTTAGCCGCGTCGGACTCATGCCCCATGCCTTCCGAACGGCCTTCGAGAACATTTCGACGGTGGAATAGCCGCAATCGAAGGCGATCTCGGTGACGCTTTTGTTTTCGCGAAGCATGGCCATGGCCTTTTCCAGTCTCAGTCTGTCCGTGCAGGCCTTGAAGGTTTCGCCGGTCAATTCCCGAAACTTCTTATGGAAGTGATAGGGAGAGGCCGCGACTTCCTCCGCTATTCGCCTGAAATCGGGCGGATCGTCGAGACGGTCGAGAAGCTTGATCAGGGCCTCGTCGACCTTTCGGTGCCAGTCGGTCTTCGTGTCTTCCTTCATCGTTTGTACCTTACTACGCCGCGCGATTCCGCGCTTGTCATATCTTGGGATTTTCGGGGGACGGGTTGAACCCGCCCGAAACCCTACCATGGGCACGGCTTTTTGTCTTCATGAATCGCGTTTCGGGGAATGTCGCCCTCTCCCCCGCAAAGACGCGCTCGCCGCCGGCTGCGGAACTTGACCGTCGCCCCTGCATGCGCTCCCTGCCTCTTTCCGCCCTATTTGAATCCCCTTGAGAATTCCCGCGCAAACCGGTACTATAGCCCATTAACTTTAGGAGTTAAATCGATGAATCTGGACAAAATGCGCAATATCGGAATCATGGCCCATATCGACGCCGGGAAGACCACCACGACAGAGCGGATCCTTTTCTATACCGGGAAGATCCACCGCATCGGCGAGATAGACGACGGCGAGGCCACGATGGACTGGATGGCCCAGGAGCAGGAACGGGGAATCACCATTCAGAGCGCGGCGACCACCACCTATTGGCGCGACCACCAGATCAATATCATCGATACCCCCGGCCACGTGGATTTTACCGCGGAGGTAGAGCGGTCCCTGCGCGTGCTCGACGGCGCCGTGGCGGTGCTCTGCGCGGTGGGCGGCGTGCAGCCCCAGACGGAGACCGTGTGGCGCCAGGCCGACCAATACAAGGTTCCCCGCGTGTGCTTCGTGAACAAGATGGACCGCGTCGGCGCGGACTTTTACGCGGCCATGAACGACGTTCGCGAGAAATTCGGCGCCCAGTGCGTGGCGCTCCAGCTCCCGATAGGGCAGGGGAGCGACTTCGAGGGCGTGATCGACCTTATCGATATGCGGGAAATCCGCTTCGATCCCGCGGACGACGGAGAAACGCTCGTCTATTCCGAGATAGACTCCTCGCGCGCTGCGGAAGCCCACGCCTGGCGGGATAAGCTCTTAGACGCGCTTTCCTCGCGTTCGGACGAGCTTACCGAGCTCATTCTCGAGGGCGCGGACATTCCCGCGGGCCTCATCCGCGCGGAAATTCGCAAGGGAACCCTGGAGCGCGCCTTCATTCCCTTCCTTTGCGGCGCCTCGAGGCGAAACCAGGGCATTCAGCCCCTGATCGACGGCATAATCGACTATCTGCCCGCGCCCCACGAGGTTCCGGCGGCCGTCGGGTTCCATACGAAGAAGGAAGAGGATATTTCCGTCCTCTGCGACGCTTCCGGCGTGGCCCTCGGCCTGGTGTTCAAGATCCAGTACGACCGCGAGGCGGGATCGCTTTGCTACGTGCGCATGTACTCCGGCAAGATCAAGACCGGCGACCAGGTGTTCAACGTGGGAAAGAAAAAGCGGGAACGGGTAAACCGAATCCTCCGCATGCACTCGAATAAGTCCGAGCCCATGGACGCCGTGGAGGCGGGCGATATCGCGGTGGTCATCGGCTTTAAGATCGCCCAGACCGGCGATACGGTGGGAAGCGAGGGCATGCCGATCCTCCTGGAGAAGATGCACTTCCCCGAGCCGGTCATTTCCGTCGCCATAGAGCCCAAGACCCTTTCGGAGCGCGACAAACTCAAGGATACGCTCGATATTCTCGCCCGGGAAGACCCGACCTTTACGAGCCGCGAGGACGCGGAAACCGGGCAGCTGATCATTTCGGGCATGGGAGAGCTCCATCTCGACGTGCTCGTTACCCGCATGATCGACGATTTCAAGGTAGAGGCCCGGGTGGGAAACCCCCAGGTTACGTACCGCGAGTCGGTCACCGCCTCGGCGGAGCATTCCGAATCCTTCAGCAAGGTGCTCGGCGGAAAGGAAAACACCGCGGGGGTTACCCTCACCGTGGAACCGCTGCCCCGGGGCACGGGAAACCGGTACTCCTGCAAGGCCAAGAAAGCCCAAATTCCCGAGGAGATCTTCGACGCGATCGAGCTCGCGGTCACGAGCGCCTTCGGCTCGGGCATACAGTACGGCTATCCCTGCGTGGACGTGGGCGTGACGGTGACCGCCCTCGAGTGGAACGAGCTTACCTCTACCACCTTCGCCTTCGAGGCCGCCGCCTCGCACGCCTTCGACGAGGCGTGCCGCAAGGCCTCTCCTGAGCTTTTGGAGCCGGTGATGAACGTGGATATCCTGTGCCCGAAGGATTTCGTGGGCGACGCGATGAGCCAGGTGACCCAACGGGGCGGCCTTATCTCGAGCCTGGAATCGAAGCCCTCGATCGAGGTGGTGCACGCCCAGGCGCCCATGGCCAAGATGTTCGGCTTCTCCACGGCCCTCCGCTCGGTGACCCAGGGCCGCGCTTCCTTCGCGATGAGCTTTAGCCACTACGAGGTCAAAAAGGGCGGGCTGGGCAACTACCGGTAAGCGGCGTTTCCGAGCCGACGCGTTCTTTTTTTGAGGCGAATTATTCCGCGATACTGGCGGACTCGCGGAGAGTGAACTATACTTTCCAGTATTATGAAATTCGCCCAAGTAACGATATTGCTGTCTTTATTGATCAACCTGTGCGCCGCCGCGGCGCTTCTCGTTTTCGGCGCCGATTCCCTTCGGATTCCCCTGATCCTGCTCGCCCTGTCCTCGGTATTCTCCCTGTCCGCCGCGATCGCGCTCGCCCTCCGGCGCGGCACCCTGGAGCGGGCCATCGAGGACGCGTCGCGGATCGATCTGCCCCTGGCCGCCGCGGTCGTGGCGGCGGTTCCCCGGGAGACGGAGGTGGCGACCCTTACCGCCATAGATACCCTGAATATCCTGCGCGCCCGCTGCCTTTCCTCCGGCGATTCGACTAACGGCGGCGGCGATACCCTCGCCGACCTGGACCGTATTCTCGAAGCCCTGCAGTTTCAGGACATGACGCGGCAAATGCTTGAAAGCGCGGTGGATATGCTCGATGCCGCCGGCCGGCGCCTTTCGGAGCGGGCCGCGGCCTCTAGCTCCCCCGTTTCCCAAAGAAAACTAAACGAGCGGTTCGACCGGGTTCGAAAGGCCCTGATCGCCCGCGCGAAAACCAATGCCGAAAAGGATGCACTCATGGAGGTACGATTATGAAATTCCTTTCTGTAGACGATTCCTCGACCATGCGGAAGATCATTTCCCTGGCGCTCAAGGGGGCGGGCCATACCGTCGAGGAAGCCGAGAACGGGAAACAGGCCCTTGAGGTCTTAAAAACCGCGAAGGTCGATTGCATATTGCTCGACATCAACATGCCGGAGATGAACGGGATCGAGTTCTTGAAGGAACGGAAAAACCGGCCCGATATCGCGGGCGTGCCCGTGTTCGTGTTGACCACCCAGGACGAGGAATCGCTCAAGACCGAGGCGATGGGCCTGGGAGCCAAGGGCTTTATCGTGAAGCCCTTCCAGAAAGAGGCACTGCTGGCGGCGATCAGTAGCGGTATCTAACCGAGAACAGGGTAAGATCGAGGGGCGTTCCCTCGGCGTTGAGCCGGAGGTCCGCCACCGCGGTGCCCGGCAGCCGTTCGTCCAGGTAGAGGTACCGGGGCAATGAAAGCCGAACCTCGGTTTGCGGTCCGAAATACGCGGAGAGGAAATTTCCCGTGATGACGTTGAGCATCTCGAGAACGGAATCTTCCGCGTTTTTTTTTCGGTCCCGTTCGGGGCTTTCGCTGAAAAGGGCGTCTATCACCCGGTCCCGGATCGCGGGAGGCACCTTCATCTCGATTCTGCAGGAGAGGGGGGCCATGACGTCTATGGCCGCGCACTGAACGTCTTGCCCCGCTTCCGGGAGGCCGTCGCCGGCCTGAATCGGGCTTACGTCGATGAAGGTCATCTCCGCGAAGGCTTCCGAGGTCGCCGCCGCGAGGAGCTTTCCCGCGCGGGCGGGATCGATTTGGTCGTTCACGAGAGGCCTCCCAAAACGGCGAGAACTTTTTCCGGCGATACGGGCTTTTGGATAACGCCCGTTACCCCGAGCTGTTTCAGCCCCGATTCCACCGCGCTCAGCGCGACGCTCGAGGTTACCACGATCGGTATGCCCGCGGTGGACTCCTTGTTCTTAACCAGCTTGATGAACGTGGTGCCGTCCATCTTCGGCATGTTTATGTCGGAGAAGATCAGGTCCACCGTATCGGCCCCGTCCAGGGCCGTAAGGCCGTCTATGCCGTTCTCGGCCTCCACGAACGCGCCTATCTCGAAGCCGCACATTTCCACGCAGCGCTGTATGATCATGCGCGAGGTCGCCGAGTCGTCCACGATCAGTACGGTACGGAATGCTTTCATGCTATATCTCCCATTGGCGCTGGCCGGAGGAGATGAGGGTCCCCCCGGTGTCCGCGAAGAGCGTGACCGTTCGGCTGATTTCGCCCCCGGTATCCTCGGCGGTCGCCCCGAGCGAGCTTTTCCAGAGTATCTTTTTCGCCGCCAGGATGTTCCGCTTGCCGATGTCGAACAGTCCCTTGTCGTCCATCACCGAGGCCCCGCCGACGAGCTTGATGCGCACGTTCTGCCGGACGGCGCCCATCTTTTTCATGTCCTCGATCATGAAGGGGATACCGAGGTCGGCGAAGTAGCCCGGCCGTTCCTGTCCCTTTCTGGCGTCTATCGAGGAATCGGGCAGGGCGAAATGCAGCATGCCCGCGATGCCCCGTATCGTATCGAACATGAGCACCGCCACGCACGAGCCGAGCGCGAAGGTTTTTATCTGGTCGCCGGGATTCGCGCTCACGATCCATTCCCCGATCCCTACCGTGTGGGTTGCGATACTGCGCTCCTTCCCGTTTCCGTGGCCGGCTTATTCGGTATTCCGAGCAGGGTCGCGGTCATTTCTTCTATATCCAAAAGCCGTTCCGCCGCCCCGCGCTTCCAGGCCTCGCCGGGCATGCCGAAAACGACGGAGCTTTCCTCGCTTTGGGCGAAGCACCGCGCGCCCCGCCGTCTCATGCGCAGTAGGCCGTTCGCCCCGTCCGCGCCCATGCCCGTAAGCAACAGTCCCGTCCCCCTTTCGCCCGCGGCCTCGGCCACGGAGTCGAAAAGCGCGTCTACCGAGGGGCGGTGCCCGCTGATCTTGTCGCCGCCCGAGCAGGTTACCTGCCAGCGGTCCCCGCGCTTCGCGACGCGCAGGTGAAAGTCGCCCGGGGCGATCAATACGACGCCCCGTTCCGCCACGTCCCCGTCCTTCGCCTCCCGGACCCGCACCGAGGACGCCTTATCAAGCGTTTCGGCGAACATCCGGGTGAACACGGGAGGCATGTGCTGGACCACGACCACGGGCGGCATGTCCGGCGGGAATTGCGGTATTATCTGGTTTAATACGTTGGTGCCCCCGGTGGAGGCACCGATGGCGATCAGTCTCCCCTCGCCGGAGACCGCCGCGGGGCGGTACACGGGGCGCGGCTCGACCGTTTTCCGCTTCGCTATCTTCGTCATGTCCGCCCGGGACGCCTCGCGGATTCTCTCGGCGAGCTGCGCCAGCATGTGGGCCAATCCTTCCGCGTCCCTGCCCGAGGGCTTCGCCACGATATCCACGGCACCGGCCCTGAGGGCGGCCAGCGCGCGTTCCGAGCCCCTCGGCGTTACCCCGGAAACGATAATTACCGGAAGGGGGTATTGCGGAAGCAGTTTCGCGAGGAACTCGATCCCGTCCATTTTCGGCATCTCGATATCCAGGGTCATGACGTCGGGCTTCAGGAGCACGATCTTGTCCCTGGCCGCCCAGGCGTCCGAGGCGGTTGCCGCGACCTCGAGGTCGGGAAACCCGGAGAGGCCCTTGGCTATCAGCTCCCGGGCCACGGCCGAATCGTCGACCACGAGCACCCGGATCTTCCGTTGGAGGTTCATTGCCCTATCCGCTCCAGCCGTTTCACGTCCAGGTTATCGGTGAATACCAGGGTCGCGCCGTCCATTGCCACGGTGATGTTCAGGGGAGACGGGTCCGGGGGAAGTTCCTGGATTACCGCCGGTTTTCCGTCGAGACTGATGTACTGATACCCGATCAAGGGCTGGACCGTCAGTTTCTTTTCCCGAATTCTCCAAGAGAGGACCACCGTAAGCCGGTACTCGTAAACGCCCTTTTCGAGGCGGGCGGTAACGAGGACGCGCTTTACGCAATGATGGGTATGGAATTCGTATACCGAATCGTAGGAGAGTTCCTTCGGCGTTTCGCCGGGAAAGCGATGCTCGGCGTATACCCGCTCGTACGGAACGCCGTCTACCAGATGGGAGGTTACCCGCCACGAGCCCTTGAGCTCGTGGCGCTCCGCGTTCTTATAGGAGGCGGTATACTCGTAGGAGCCGGTTTCCGCCACGGGGGTTTCGCTCAGCGTATGGCCAATCGAGCGGGCGAGCCGCGCCAGCCTGTCCTCTTGCTGTTTTACCGTCATTGCCGCACCGGAAACCCTTTGTCGAGCAAGGTTCGATAATCCCGGGCGGCGTAGCTCGACGGGCCGCATTCCCAAATGGTCCGGGATTTTTCGAGGGATCGGGAGATATATTCGGATTTGCAAATTTCGTATACCGGAATGTGGAAGCTCGAGAAGAGCTCGCGGTAGGTTTGCACGCGGTGGAGGCGGTTTTCGGCCTTGGTGAAAAGGAGGGAGTGCACGTGAATTTCCCTGCCGGCCTCCGCGGAGCAGGAGCGGACCTCATCGAGTATGGATTCAAGCCCCGAAACGGAATAGAGCTGGAATTCCAGCGGGATAATCACCGCGTCGCTGGCCCGGATCAGCATATGCTCCAGCGGGCTGTTCGACGGCGACGAGTCGATGATGATCCATTCGTACCGCTCCCGCAAGGGGTTGATAAAGTCCGTGAAACGGGCGTAGTCGCCGATGATTTCGGTGTCCCGGACGTCCAGCCGGAGACGCTTGTTCCCCGCGGGTATGAGGTCGAGGTTGCGCCTGACCCGCGCGTTTATGTAGGCGTCCGCCTTGGTCTTTTCTCCCTTGGCAAGATCGCTTACCAAGGCGGAAAAATCGCGCTTGTCCTTCGCGCCGAAAAAGAGCGTTAGGTTCCCCTGGGGATCCCCGTCGATCATGAGAACCTTTTCCCCGCGCCTGGCGAGGCCGGAGGCTATCTGGATTACCGACGAGGTTTTTCCCACGCCTCCCTTCTGGTTCGCGACAGTGAAAATTTTCGCGCCGGTCATCGTCTTACTCCTTGTGACTTCGTTGGTTCAACGCCTTTGCGGTATATCGCGGGCTTAACGTAATCGAAGGGGTTCCATTCCCGGGGCAGCGATTCCGAGTGCCCGATGAACAGATACCCGCCGGGCTTCACGTACCGGTACAGCGTGGAAACGACCCGGTTACGGGATTCCTGGTTAAAGTATATCATGACGTTCCTGCAAAACACCACGTCGAATTGTCCCTTCATCGGGTACGATTCGGCCATCAGGTTCAGCCGCTTGAAAAGCACCATGGCCTTGATCTCTTCCGCCACGGCGTATTCCCGTTCTTCGGTCGCGCCGAGATACCGCTGCCGGAAACGGGAAGGCATTTCGTTGAATTTCTGCGCGGCGTATATTCCCTCCCGCGCGGTTCTCAACGCGGTCAGCGATATGTCCGTGGCGAGAAGCCCGATGTCGGGCGCGCCGGGCTTTCCCGCGTAGCGGTCATGCAGAAGCATGGCCACGGAATACACTTCCTCCCCGCTGGCGCAGCCGGCGCTCCAAATCCGCAAGGGGTAGGGACCGCCGCGCGCGAATGCGCCCGATAGGTCGGAAAGTACCGTATTGGCCAGAAAATCGAAATGCTCCCCTTCCCGGAAGAAGAAGGAATGGTTCGTGGTCAAGAGGTTGATCATTTCGGATATTTCCGCGCCCGTCGAGTCGTTTTCGAGCAGGCGTATATAATCCGAAAAGTTCTTGCATCCCAGCCGCCTCAAGCGCTTCGAGAGCCTGCCGGAAACGAGCACCTTTTTTTGCTCGGGCAGGTGAATCCCGAAGCGGTCGTAGACCAGCGCGGTGATGTACGTAAACTCCCGCCCGCTGAGGGGTATTAAATCCTCGTTCTGCGAGAAGGCGTCCCCGATTTCATTCACCGGCGGCTTCCCCCGCGGCGGTAAGGTTATCGTCCTTCACGATCTTTTCCACGTCCAGCAGTATCTTGATGGAATCTCCGGCCTTGCCCATTCCGCTGATATACCGGTCCCGTCCGGAGGTGGTACGGAAGTTGGGCGGCGGTTCGATGGCCTTCTCCGGGATCTCCATCACCTCTTCCACCGTATCGACCAGGCAGCCGACCAATACGCCGTCTACCTCGGTCACGATGATGCAGGTCCGGTTATCGTATTCCCGCTCTTCCATGTCGAACCTGAGGCGGAGGTCCACGATGGGTATGACCTTGCCGCGCAGGTTGATGACGCCCTTCACGTATCGGGGCATATCGGGAACCTCGGAGATGGTCTGGAGCTCGATTATCTCGATCACGAACCGTATGCCGATCCCGTACGACTCCTTGCCGATGCGGAAAAATAGGTATTTGTTTGCCTGGGTATCCTCGTTGTCCTCGTCATCCACGAGAAAATCGTCCGCCGAGGAGCCCGCTTTCAATTCGACCATGACGCCCTTCCTTTAGTCAGAATTTTCCGAAGTTGTCGTCGTCCAGCGAGATAATGTCGGCCGGGTTCACCGGCCCGGTCCTGCCGCTGGACGAGAGTACGTTGCCGGCGGCGCCCGCCCGGCCCGGCGCCGGGCGCGCGGGCGCCGTTGGCCGTCCCTGCGTCGCGCCGGGCTTTCTGGCTACCGCGGGGACTTTCTCGCCCGCGCTCTCGTGGCGAATGCCGCGCTGGGCAAGCTCCGCCCGGAGCATGGCCAATAGCTCCGCGTTTCCCGCGCCGCCCATGGTTCGCTCTTCCGAGGCGATCTTGAACCGCGCGAGCATGGCCTTGACCTGTTGGGCCTGGGACGAAAGCTCTTCCGACGCCGACGCGCTCTGTTCGGCGCTGGCGGTATTGCTCTGGGTAACCTGGTCTATCTGGGTAAGGCCTAACGATATCTGCTCCAGGCCCTGGGTTTGTTCCCGTCCCGCCGTCGCGACTTCTTCCGCGATTTCCGATACCTGCGACGCGCCCGCGACGATCTGGTCAAGCTGGTTGGCTGTGCTGTCCACGAGCTCGTTTCCCCTTTGGATGTTCGTGATAGCCTCTTCCACCATTCGGGTCGTGTCCTTCACCGACTCCGCGCTTCTCACCGCGAGGTTTCGCACCTCCTCGGCGACCACCGCGAAGCCCTTGCCGTATTTTCCCGCCCGGGCTGCCTCGACGTTGGCGTTCAACGCGAGCAGGTTGATCTGGAAGGAAATATCGTCGATGGTTTTGACGACCTTCTTGATCTCCTCTGCGCTGGTGTTGATATCGTTCATGGCGGACACGAGTTCCTTCATTTGCCCGTTCCCGTTCGTCGCGTTTTCCTGGGCCGAACGCGCGAGGTCGTTCATCCTCAGGGCGTTCTCGGTATTCTGCTTCGTCTGGCTCGCTATTTCCGTGGTGGAAGAGGTGATCTCCTCCAGCGACGAGGCCTGCTCCGAGGCGCCTTGCGAGAGGGACTGGCTCGCCTGCGAAACCTGGACGGAACCTTCGGCGACCTGGTCCACGGCGATATTGATCTGCGCGAGGGTATCGTTGATGGACCTCAGCGATTCGTTGAGCGCCGTTTTGAGCACGTCGAAATCGCCCCGGTAGTCGCCGACCATGGCTTGGGTCAGGTCCCCTTCCGCCAGGCGCTTGAACACCGCGATGGTCTCGTTGATCGGCGCGATCACCAGGTCCAGCGTACGGTTGAAACCGGAGATGATCTTTTGGTAGTCGCCCAGATGGCGGGTTTCGTCCGCGCGGGTCTGCAGGGCGCCCGCCACCGCCGCCTCGGCGAGCATGTCCGCGTCGGCGACGAGGGCCTCGATGGCCCGCACCGATTGGCTGAGGGCGCCGGAAATGCTCATGAAAAGCTCGGCGGTATCCTTCGTGTCTTCGTCGGCCGCGGATACGGCGAAATCGCAGTCGAGGTTGCCCTGGGCTATTTTCTGGAGGTTTCCCTTGAGCCGGGCGATTTCCTCGTTCTGGAACGCCGCTATCTTGTTCATTTTCCGTTCCGCCTTCTTGATCATGGTCTGGTCGACGATAACCTCGAAGGCGCCGATGGTTTCTCCCGTTCGGGAAAGGATCGGAACGCCGGTGTAGGCGATATCGAAGGTCTCGGTAAGCGGCCGCGCCTCGGTTTCCGAGTTTTGCTGGCTATTAAGCTGCATGGCCCGGGTACAGGCGCAATTTTGGGTTCTGCAATCCGAGGTGTGGAAAAAGTCGAAGCATTTGCGCCGCGCCCGAACGAGATCGTCCGCTTCGGCGTTACCGAGGGCGGCGCCGGCCTTGTTCATGTATTGAACCTCGTAATCGCGGTTTATGATCATGGCGGGGTTCGGCATGTTGTCCAGGAAACCGACCAGGGCGTTCATGACCGAGTTTACGCCGTTGACCACGTCGCGGTACCCGCCGGAGAATTTGTCGGCCTCGCCGCGCACCGTGAGCCTTCCGGCCACCGCGGCCGCCGTGAGCCGTTCCGCCTCCGCTATCATCGCCGAGATGGTGCCGGTCACGGTGTCTATCGCACGCGCTACCTGCTGGAATTCGTCCTTTCCGCGGAGGGAAAGCTTCGCGTTCATGTCTCCCTGGGCGATCTTTTCCAGCGCCGCCACCGCTTTCTTTACCGTCGCGCTCATCGAATTGCCGAAAATAATGCCGAGGGCGACGGCGAGCGCGAGGCCGGCGAGGGTAATGGCTACCATGGAGGCCTTCGCGAAGTCACCGGTCTTATTCGCCTTGAGCGCCATTTGGGTCCCGTAGTAGTCGGAAACGTACGCCACGTTTTTTTCCAGGTTATCGAAGAGCGTGGTGAACGCCTTGCGGTCGGGCCCGAATACGTGGGCGTTCACCTGATCGTATTGCGCCTCAATTTCCTCCGCCGTGGGCAGGGAAAGGACCTTTTTCGTCAGTTCTACCGTGGTATTGGTATAGGCGGCCCCCGAGGTGAGCGTGTCCTTAACGGCATTCCACAGAATTTGTTCCTCCGCGGTTTTGGGGAGCGCGTCGTATAGGTCCATTACCGGGCGGTACTTCGCCCGGCTCGCGTCTATGGCCGCCAACTGCTCGTCGATATAGCCGGGAGTATAGCCCCCCCGGGGGTTGGCGAGGTTCTGGACCGTTCCGAGTATCGTCCTGAATTCCTTCGATATGGTATCGAGATAGGCGATCGAGGGGATCGTCTTCGTGTTCATTTCCATGATGGTCGAGTCGAGGCTGCCGATCATGCCGATGGCGAACGTACCGATCACCCCGCAGATAAACGCCACTCCCAAGAAGGCCGTGAGCAATTTTGCCATTATTTTCATATAATTCCTCCTTAAAAGCCGATCAATCCAGTTTCATGGTCAGCAGCCTGCCCGTGTCGACGATAAAGCTTACGCTCCCGTCCCCGAGAATGCTGCATCCCGAAATCCCGTCTACCTTGCCCAAATACTCGGAAAGGGACTTTACGACTATCTGTTGGTTGCCCACTACCTCGTCGATAAGGAGACAGGCCTTTCTTCCGTTGTTCTGCACTATAATAATGATCCCCTTGGTCGGGTCGGTTTCTCCGTCCCGTACGCGAAAAACCTCCGATAGCTTAATGAGCGGCAAAAACTCCTGGCGGATATTTACCGTGTCTCCCTCGGAATCGGTTCGCGTGAGCTGCGCCCGGCTCACCTTGACGAACTCGATAATGTCGCCCAGGGGCAACGAGTACCGGTTTTGGCCGACCCTGACGGTAATGCCGTCGATGATCGCCATGGTCAGGGGAATGACCAGCACGAATTCGGTTCCGATTCCGGGCGACGTGAAAATGTCGATCCTGCCGTGGATTCGCTCCAGGTTTTTCTTGACCACGTCGAGCCCGACGCCCCTTCCGGAAACCTCGGAAACCGCGGCGGCCGTTGAAAAGCCGGGCTCAAAGATATATTGCCATACCTCCGAGTCGCTCATGGCCGCGCCGTCGCCTTTGAGAAGCCCGCGCTCGGCCGCCTTCGCGAGAATTCGGTCCCGGTGCAGGCCCGCGCCGTCGTCCTTGATGGTAATCCAAATATCAGAGCCCTCGTATTTCGCGTTGAGCCGCACGGTGCCCGTTTCCGGCTTTCCCCGGGAAGCCCGTTCCGCGCGGGACTCGATGCCGTGATCGATCGCGTTTCTGAGAATGTGCACGAGGGGGTCCGCGACCTGCTCGATCACGTTTTTGTCCATTTCCGTATCCTGGCCGGAAACGATAAAGTCTATGGGCTTGTCGAATTTTCGGGAAAGGTCCCTGACCAGGCGCCGCATTTTCTGGAACAGTCCGTCCAGGGGAATCATGCGGATCATCATGGTGGTTTCCTGAATCTCCCGGCTTATTTTGGTCAGTCGCGCGTAGGATTTCCCGAAGTTGTCTAGCTTGAGCCCCGCGAGGTCCGGGCTATTGAGCACCATGGCTTCGGCGGTGATAAGCTCGCCGACCAATTCGAACAGCTTGTCCAGCTTCGCGGTGTCCACCCTGATTTCCCGGCGTACCACCTCGTGGCGGTCCGTGACCTCGGCGGCGGCCGCCTGGCTTTGCTGCTCCCTGAGCGCCGTGTCCACGACCTGTCGGTCCACCACGCCCTTATCGACGAGGATTTCCCCGAGGGGCCTCACCTGTTCTTTCAGGGCCTCGTCTACCTGTTCGCTATCGACCGCCCCCATGCTCACGAGAATTTCGCCGAGGGTTTTGTAGCCGTCGTTCCCGGCCGGGGCGGGCTTCGGGGCGGTTTGGCTCTCGATCGGTCCCGGCGTTTCGGCCGACCCGTCTCCTTCCCGTATATCCACGCTCGAAAGGATACCGCGCAGGCGGTCTATGAATTTGATTGCCTTGTTGATAAAGGGCTCGGTAACGGCAGCCGCCGACTTTCGGGCGTCGTCCAGGAGGCTTTCCATTTCCATGCACGAGCTTTCGAGCAGGAGATAGCCGAAAAACCCGGAATTGCCCTTGATGGTATGGACGGCCCGGAAGATATCGTTCACCTTTTCGGTTTCAACCTTGCCGTTTTCCAGGGAGAGCGCGATCCGCTCCGTCGCGTCCACGGTATCGGCGCATTCGCCGATAAAGCGCTCGACCATATCCCGGGAAACGAGGGAGGTCAGGCGGACCTCGTTCGGCATCGCAGCCGCGCCGGTCGGTTCGGCGGCCGCGACCGCTTCCGGTATCGGTTCCTTTTCGGGAGCGGGGGTTCCCTTCAGCGAGGCGATTACGCCCTCGATGGCGTCCGCCTGCGCGTGGGCCGCGCTTTCCCCGTCGGAATCCGACCAGGTTTTTTCCACCGTGGCGATAAGGCCTCGCAGTACGTCGATGGTACGGAATACCGCGTCGACGGAATCCGGGGTCGGCTCGTAATGTTCCTTGAGAAAGGCGTCGAGAAGGGTTTCCGCGACATGGGTCAGTCGCTTGATATGGTCGAATCCGAGATAGCCCGCGGAACCCTTGACCGAGTGGAAAAGCCGGAAAACCGAATTGAGCTTCGCCGTCTTGTCATCGCTTTCCTCAAGCTTCGATAGCTGGTTCTCGGCGTCGTCCAATCGCTCGTATCCTTCCTCGATAAAGGACACGATAATTTCTTTCGTCTCGTCGTCAAGCGGGGCGCCCATCGTATTTTGTTATCTCCTTGGAATCTATCCGGCGGTCACCGTGCCGCCGATACAATAATCATTGAGCATTCGCGCGGGATTTGCAAACTATTTTTATAGATATAATAAGTTCGTTCCGCCATTACCCCGCGAAATTGAATTTATAGCCGCTTCCCCCCGTCCGGTCCACGGTGAACGTGCCGTTCAGCTGGCGGCACATGCCGCGTACCAGCCGCAGTCCGAAGGTTTCGGGATTTTCCGTATCCACCGTTTCGGGGAGCCCGTTGCCGTTGTCCGCGAAGCCCAGGCGGATAAACCCGTCCTGCTTCCGGATGGAAATGAGAACCTCTCCCGAGTCCCTGCCCTTGAACGCGTACTCCATGGAATTCATCACGAGCTCGTTGATGATCATCCCGATCTTGGATATTTGGGCCGTATTCACCGGGAAGTCCGAGATGTCGTAATCGAAGGATACCTTCTTGTGGTCCGGGTACAGCCCCGCGATGTTCGAGACGAGTTGCTCGACGTACGACTTGACCGAGAGCGTTTCCGCAGTCCCGTTCCGGTAGAGGCGGTCATGGAGTATTCCCATGTTCGCGATCCGCGCGATGGTATTGTGAAGCGCGAGGGAGGCCTTGGGATCCTGCAGTGTCTCCGCCTGCAGCGTGAGCATGTTCGAAATGGTTTGCAGATTGTTTTTTACCCTGCTGTGAATCTCGAAAAGAAGGGTTTCCTTTTCGCTGAGGAGGGCCTTAATGCGCAATTCGCTGTCAATGGCCTCGTCGGCCCTCTTTTTCAGCTCTTTTTGGAGGCCTATGATCCGCTCTCCCGCGAGGATACGCGCATGCAGCTCGCCGGGATCGTAAGGCTTGGAAATGTAATCGTTCGCCCCCGAATCGAGTCCCCGCACGATATCGTTCTTCTCGCCCTTGATGGTCAGCATGATTACGTAGACGGGCAGGTCCCGCTCGGCGGCTCTCAGCCTCTGGCATACCTCGATGCCGTCAAGGCCGGGCATGAGCCAATCGAGGATCGCCAGTTCGGGGTGGTCGGCCCTCGTCAGGAGTTCCAGCGCTTCCGTCCCGTTGTCGCACGTATGCACGGAGTGCCCGTTTTTTTCGAGGAGCATCGTCAAAATGGTTCTGGACGCAACGTCGTCGTCGGCCACGAGTATTCTCATCGGCTTTCCTCCGGTCGATACCTTTGCAGGGCTTTCCGTAGTTCATTAAAAGTATCCCGTAATCGCGCGTAATTTTCCAGGTTTTCGGCCAAGGTTTTTTCCGATACGGTCTTGTCCAGTTTCAGCGCCCACTTCGCCAGGCGCCGAGAACCGACGTTCAGCGCGGCGCCGTGGATGCTGTGGGCTGCCCGGGACGCCCCTTTCGCGTCTCCCGCGCGGATCGCCCGCTCGAGCTCGTCGATTTTCTTAGGCGCGTCTCCCAGAAACGCGGTCACGAGTTTATTGAAGAGTTTTTCGTCGCCGAGCAGCCTGGCGCGTACGGCGTCGGGGGCGAAAAGGTCCGCCGCCGCGTATGCGGGGGCATAGTTCGAGATGACTTCCGCTATCTTGCGGGCGTCGATGGGTTTGGATACCATTTCGTCCATCCCGCACTGAAGGCACTTGACCCGCTGTTCCTCCCCCGTGTGGGCGGTAAGGGCGATGATCGGCAGCCTTTTACCCGCTTCCGAGGCGGCTTCCCCGCGCCGTATCTTTCGCGCGGCTTCGTACCCGTCCATAACCGACATATTGCAGTCCAGGAAGAGCATGTCGTAGGAAATCCGGCGAAGGGCGTCGAGGGCCTCGGCTCCGTTCGCGACTGAATCGACTTCCGCCCCGCACTTTTCGAGAATTTTCTCGGCCACGAGCCGGTTCGTCGGATTGTCCTCCGCGAGCAGTACCTTTAAGGGCGCTCCCGGGGCAGGGGTAAACGATTCGGCGGGTTTCGCGGTCTCCGGTTCACGCACCGCGGGCTTTTTACCCCCCGCTTCGCCTGCGTCGCGGCCTGGCTCTTTCTCGGGAAGCTCAAAAACGGCGGTAAACCAAAATTCCGAGCCCGTGCCCTCTTGGCTCTCCACGCCGATTTCGCCGCCCATGAGTTCGGTGAGCTGCTTTGAAATGGCGAGCCCCAGGCCCGTGCCGCCGTACTTTCGGGTTTTAGTGCTGTCGAGTTGGCTGAAAGGCTGAAAGAGGAGGGCCTTTTTGTCGTCGGGAATGCCGATTCCCGTGTCCCGAACGGAGAACTTGACGGTTATTTCCCTTTCTTGCGTTTTCTCCTTCTTCGCGGATACCCGAATCTCGCCCCGTTCGGTAAACTTAATCGCGTTGCCGACCAGGTTTACGAGAATCTGCCGGAGCCGTCCCGGATCGCCCACGAGGGTTTCGCTCATATCGGGGGAATAACCGACGCGTATCTTCAGGCCCTTCTGGCTGGCCTGTCCGCTGAGGAGCATGACCGTTTCGTCCATGACGGTGGAAACGCTGAATTCCATAAGTTCCAGAAGCATTTTATTCGCCTCTATCTTCGAATGGTCCAGCAGCTGGTTCAGCAATTCCAGAAGATTCGTGCCCCCCGACCTGATAAGTTCCGCGTACTGACGCTGCGCCCGATCGAGGGCCGTGTCCAGGAGGAGGCCGCTCATGCCGATGATGCCGTTCAACGGCGTTCTGATTTCGTGGCTAATGGTCGCCAGGAAGGCGCTTTTCGCCACGTTGGCCGTTTCCGCCCGAAGCATCAGCTCGTTCGCCCTCAGCCCGGCGGCTTCCATCTCCATGTTATAGCGAATCAGGTTCGCTTCGGTTGTCTTTTGGTCGGTAATGTCCCAGTTAGTCCCGATGAGGTGCGTGGGGTTTCCCATTCGGTCGAATTGCATGAGGGCCATGGAACGGATGGTATGCACGCTCCCGTCGGGCCACACCACGCGGAACTCCGCGTTGTAGTCCGCGTGGGTTTCCACCACCGTGCGAAAGAGGTCGAGTTGGGTGTCCCGGTCCTCGGGGTGCATGCCTTCCGCCCACAGCCGAAACCCGTCCTTCGTATCGTCGCGGGGTATGCCGTAAAGCTTGAACATCTGCTCGTCCCATACCTCCGCGCCGCGCTCGAAGTCGTAGTCCCAAATTCCCACGCCGCCCGCGCGGGTCGCCAGGCGTAGGCGGTCGGTGAGGGTCCTCAGCTGTTCTTCTTTTTTCGCGAGGGGAGACACGTCGACGATGCATTCGAGAATCTTGCGCCGTCCCCGTATATTGGCGCCCATTACGGTCTTGGAAACCTGTACGAGCTCGCCCTTCGCCGTAATGAAATTGCTTTTCGTCTCGTTGAGCGAAAAGTCGGACACGGGGCAGGTCGCCTCCTGATGGGGGCAGATTAAGTGGTAGCAGCGTTTCCCCACGAGGTTCCTGAGGGGGCCTCCCCACAATTTGGCCGCGTATTCGTTGGCCTGCTCGATGAGGTGGGTTTCCGGGTCTATGACTACCATGGCTATGGGCAATTGGGCAAAAAGCGGGCTTTCCAGCGATTCCGCGGTCAGGGTCTCCGTATCGGCGAGCCACGTCGCGGTTACGTCCAGGATCGCGCCGTCCAGGTAGGGCCGCCTCAGGCGGCCCATGAGCCTGAGCCTCCGCGTTATCCCGTCGGGGTGCCGATACTCGAATTCGTGACGAAAGGGCCGGTCATCCGCCTCGTGGGAATAAAGCGACCGTATCCGCTCCAGTTCGTACGGTTCGATGCGGAAGCCGTGCTCGCGAAGCGACTCGCCGGGCTTAACCCCGGTTATGGCGCGGAAGGCCTCGTTTCCGTCGTGGGTGTCGTGAACGCAATCGTATTCGAAAACGCCGAGCGGAATAGCCTCAAAGGCCGATTCCCAGTTCGGCTTTTGCGCCGGATTCGCCGCCATAGCGGGGAATCAGTCTACGAGCCGAAGGGCCTTCAGCTGCTCGACGAGTTTCGTTCGGTCAATGGGTTTGACCAGGTACACGTCGCACTGCTCCTTGAAGGCGCCCATTATATTCTTTTTGTCGTCCAGCGCGGTAGTCATGATGATTTTCGCCCCGTCGGAGGAGAATATGCCCGCGTCTTCCTCGATGCCGCGGATGCGTTTCAACGCCGCTTGACCGTCCATTTCGGGCATCATAATGTCCAGGCAGACGAGATCGTAGGGTTTCCCCGATTCGAGGGCGGCCCTGAAAGCCTCAACCGCTTCCAGTCCGTTCACGCTGATGTGGCATTCACCATACGCCTGTAGAATTCCCTGAAGTAGGAGTCTCGAGGTAAAGTCGTCTTCAGCGATCAGTGTTTTCATCAAATTCCTCCGATTACTCCTTTACTATAATGCGGTATTTCGGATGATGCCATAACGATGATGCGTTTTTTTTGCGTACTTGCTTCAGGCGCACCGCGGCGAAACCTTCCGCTTGTCCAAGAAAGGGGAAAAACCTATAATATCGTATTCAAAGGAGCCCTGAATTGAACGTACGTGTCCGTTACGCGCCTTCCCCCACGGGAATGCAGCACATCGGCGGTGTGAGAACCGCGCTTTTCAATTACCTGTATGCCAGATCCGCGGGCGGAAAGTTTATCCTGCGCATCGAGGATACCGATCAGACCCGATACTCGCCCGAATACGAACGGAACCTCTACGATACCCTCGCCTGGCTCGGCCTTGAATGGGATGAAGGGGGCCCCCGCGGCGGCGAGTTCGAGCCCTACGTGCAATCGAAACGGTTTGAGCTGTACAAGAAATTCGCCCTTGAGCTCGTGGAAAAGGGCCAGGCGTACTATTGCTTTTGCGACGAAACGCGCATGGAAGGCCTGCGAAAGGCCCAAACCGCCGCCAAATCGGCCCTGGGCTACGATCGGCACTGCCGTTCCCTCCCGCGGGAGGAAATCCGCGAGAATCTTGACTCCGGCAAGCCCTACGTGATCCGCCTCGCGGTTCCGCTCGAGGGCGCCACGAAATTCCACGACGAGCTCCTCGGCGATATCGAATGGAAGAACGAGGACGTGAGCCCCGATCCCGTGCTCCTCAAGAGCGACGGGTTCCCTACCTATCACCTGGCGAACGTGGTGGACGATCACCTCATGAAGATTACCCACGTCATGCGGGCCCAGGAATGGATTCCCTCCACGCCCCTTCACGTGATCATGTACAAGGCGTTCGGTTGGGAATATCCCGACTATTGCCACCTTCCCATGGTCATGGGAGAGGACGGGCAGAAGCTCTCGAAGAGGCACGGCGCGACGAGCTGCAACGAGTTCCGCAATAACGGCTACCTCAAGGAGGCCCTGATCAACTACGTGGCGATGCTCGGCTGTTCCTACGAGGACGGGCGCGACCTATACACGCTGGCAGAATTGGGCTCCCTGTTCCGGATGGAAAAGATAAACAAGGCCCCGGCGGTGTTCGACTATAAAAAGCTGGAGTGGTTTAACGGTCAGTACATGCGCTTGAAAACCGACGCCGAGCTTTTCGACCTGACCTGGCCCTTCATAGCCAATTCGGGCATTCTCGGCTCCTGCGGCGCGGGGGAGGCCAATTCCCCGGAAAACCGCGCCGCCGCGGGCCTTCGATTCGCCGACGAAACGCTCCTCAAGCCGACCGACGCCCAGCGCGCGACCCTGATGGGCGCCATGCCGTTGGTCCGCGAGCGCCTGCATTTCCTGACCGACGCGCCGCTCATGGTGAACTTCATTTTTAACGAGCCCGCGGTCCCGCCCGTCGAGGATATAGTGCCCAAGCGCCTCGATGCCGCGAAAACCCGTGAGGTTCTGATCGCCGCGAAAGAGGTTATATCCAAAATAGGGGGGCTCGGTGAAGAAGAGGCCGACGGCCTTTTCCGCGCCACGGCGGAATCGCTCGGCGTAAAGCTCGGCGATTTGATGATGCCGATCCGCATGGCCGTTACCGGTAGCCGGGTGAGCCCGCCCCTGGTGGGCTCGATTCAGGTGATCGGCCCGGACAAGGCCAATGAACGAATCGATCGCGCCGTTCGGGAGCGGTTTTCCTGACCCACCGCGTGGGCGCCGATCGTTGAAAATAAAACGGGCTACCCGACGGTTTTACCGGGTAGCCCGTTTTTTTTGTATCGTTTCTTCCAAACGAAAGCGTACGGCGCGAGAACGTTAGCGTTCCGAGGGTCGTAAGTAGGAATGGACCCCCGAAACCAGGCTTAATACCAGCCAAAAAAGCCAGGTGAATGAGAAGAACATCCCCAAAAAACCGATAATACCGTGCGATATTCCCCGTTTCTTCATTATGTGCCTCACTTCTTGGTTTACTAGACACAATATAAACAATTTTGGTGCGAGAAAGCGTTACATTTTCGTCTTCGGTTAGGGGTTTTATGTCACACCCGAATGATATTTGGTAAAAGTGGAGATTTCCCGAAAATCCCGTATCAGACCGAAAAAAGGCGATTCGATGAATTATACTGGAATTACGCTATCAACGGGGGTAGCCGATGAAAATAGCCCAAAACAGGATTCGCCTTCTCTATTATTCCGGCAGCCTTTGCCTTGTGTTGGTTCTCCTCGTATCCTTGGGCGGTAGCTATCTCTATTCCTACGCCGCGCAAACCCGCGATAAAATTCGGCAAATCTCGGAGAGTATTCTCGAAACGAAAAAAAAATACGTTAAGGACGCCATTGACCTCACGGTCCAGGAGATCGATATAGAGCGAGATCGATTGACGGACGCGGAAAAAGCCCGTCTTGGAAGGGTGTGGGACCGTATCGACGCGACGCTCGCGAGGGGAGGCGATACCGCCGGTTTCGTGAAACGGGTGAGGGAAGGGAAAATGGTATCCGATGGAATCGACGCCTTTTGCCTGGAACGCGAAAGCGGGCGACTGTATAGCCTAACCGACTGGACGGTACTCCCTCAGGGCATTGGCGGCGTCGACGCCTTTCGCGGCCTGGCTGACCGGTATCGATTGAACATGTTCGCGGAAACGGATCTTTTTCTGGTTCTTTTGGGAATCTCCGGGGAATATATAGAGGCGGCGGTGCGGGAAAGCGCGCAATACCGGATACGGCGCGAGCGGCTCGCCGACGACGGGTACATCTGGATACATCAGATAGTCGATTACGACGGGGGCGAGCGCTACGCCATTTGCCTCGTTCATCCCAACCTTACCGACGCCGAAGGTTCCTTCATTTCGACGGAAACCGTCGATATTCGGGGCAATAAACCGAATCTGGTAGAATTGGAAGGCGTAAAAAAGGACGGGGCGCTCTATTACGATTATTGGTTCAAGAAAATGGATTCCGACGAAATCGCGCATAAACTGAGTTACGCCGCGCTCTACAAACCCTATGATTGGGTTATCGGGACCGGGGTGTACCTCGACGATCTCGATGCCCTACTGGACCGGGAGGCCAAGGCCCTGGGCCGGACCCAAGGCGCGTACCTTGTTTTGTTCTGCGGTCTCGGCGTTTTGGCCCTGGCCCTTTCCCTGGCGCTTATCATGTTCTTCGAGCGCCGCATGGAAGTCTTGATCGGCGGCCTTCAGGCGGAGGTAACGGACAAGAACCGGCAACTCGAAACCGAGAAAAGAAGGATTGAGGAAATCGCCTATCTCGATCCCCTGACCGGCTTGCTGAACCGTCGCGCCATGCTGGCTCAAATCGAGCAATCCTCCGCGCGGGTACTCCGCCACGAGGGAACCTTCAGCATCGCGTTGGCCGATATCGATTATTTCAAGCGCATAAACGACGAATACGGGCACGTAGCGGGCGACCTGGTGCTTACGGCCCTTTCGTCCGCCCTGAAATCCCGGATGCGCGAGGAAGACAGTTTGGCCCGCTGGGGCGGCGAGGAATTCCTATTCTTGCTGCACAACGCCGAGGAAGACGAGGCCGCCGTCGGAATCGAGCGGATGCGGGAAACCGTGGAAGCCTTGAGCGTATCGTTTGAGGGCCGCGGGATTCGGGTAACCATGTCCTTCGGCGTGGCCTCGTGGACCGACGATATCCGGACCGTAGACGATTTGATCAAGCGCGCGGATAACCGCCTGTACGAGGCCAAGGAAGGCGGCCGAAACCGGGTGGTTGGCCGCCATTGAAGGCCCCGGCGGATCGGGGCTTCACGCCGCGCGATTAGAGGCCCGTAAAGTCGCTTGCCGAATAATAGCCCGTATCGATTAGCGCTTCCCGTACGTTCGCGGCGGTTACCACGACGATATCGGTCACCAGCTGCGGTACCTGCTTAATCCCGTTATCGTAATAGGTTTGCGTTTCGGGTTGCCTTTCCTGGAGAATATCGGCCGCCATACGCGCGGTGTTCGACGCGAGGGTACGGGTGTCCTTAAAGACCGTCATGGATTGGTCCCCGTCGATAATCGATTGCACCGACGGCTTTTCCGCGTCCTGACCGGTGATTACGTAGGATGATACGTCAGGATCGTCCTCAAACGCCTGAAGTATTGCCCGCGCGGTTCCGTCGTTCGGGCCGAGAATGAACACGTTCCCTTTTTGAGATGCGTCCGCATCATCGAGGTTTTTGGCGGCCAGGGTGCCCGCGTCCTGATTGTTCCAGTGGGTCGTGATGCCATTGACGGTCATAACGGGCGGGGTGCCGGAAATGGCGTTCGTGCCGAGGATGCCGTAAATTTCGCTGTCCGTGAGGGTCGCGCTGTTTTTCAAGTTTGTCGCGGCCTGGGAATTTTCGATTACGAACGTGCCGTCGGCGATTTTCGGCTGCAGGACCGACCATGCCCCGCGGAAGAAGCGGACCGAGCTGGAATCAAGGTAGGAGCCCCCGTAAAGGTAGAGGGGGATTCCCGTGCCCGACGCGTTATCGGCCAAGTACCGTCCCTGCGCGATTCCCACGTCCGCCTGCAAAAAACCCGAATAATAATCGATCGCCTCGGTGCTGAGCGGTAATCGGTCGTAGCATATGACCGTAATGCCCGCGTCTTTGGCCGCCTCCAGGCTCGCGACGGAATTCGATGAAGTTACGGGGGTTATGATCAACACCGATATTTTCGCGTCGATAAGGGCGGTAACGGCGGCGGTTTCCGTAGCGAGGGTATCGTCGCCCAAGAAGACGGAGCAGCCCACGTCGTACCCGGTTAAGGCCGTTTTCAGCGCCGCCGAGTCGTTTTGCCAGTGGATCGATTTATTCGGAAAAACGATCCCCACCGAGATATCGAGAGGCGTTCCCGCCGCATCAGTCGGATTATCGCAGGACGCCAAAGAAAACAGCGTTAGGGTCATGACCATCCCGATAAAGGGCAAAAGCGATTTTTTCATTGAAAACTCCTTATGGTTTTTTTTGATACCCTCTTTTCCGCGAAGGGCTTTTTCCGATTGTATACGGAAATTTGACTATCTGCCCAGAAAAAAAAAGGCGTAGGGGGAGTTTTTCGTAGTATGACTATCGTTTGGGTATTCTGCCGCGCTCGGCCGCCAATGAAGCCCCGCGGCCCGGGGCTTCAGGGCGCGCGATTAGAGGCCCGTAAAGTCGCTTGCCGAATAATAGCCCGTATCGATAAGCGCTTCCCGTACGTTCGCGGCGGTTACTTGAACGATATCGCTTATTACGGAAGGCACTTCCTTGACTCCGTTGTTGAAGGAGCCGAGCGTCGCGGGCGTTTTACCCTTGAGAACCTCGATAACGGCGGCCGCCGCGTCGCTCGCGAGGGTGCGAACGTCCTTGAACACGGTCATGGATTGATATCCGTCGATGATGGATTGCACCGAATCCTTTTCCGCGTCCTGCCCGGTGATTACGTAGGAGGTAACGGCGGAATCGCCGTCCAACGCCGCTATAATGCCGCGGGCGGTATAATCGTTCGGACCGAGGACGAACACGCTGCCCTTGAGGCTCGCGCTCGCGTTTACCGTCGAGAGGTTGCGTTCGCACAGGGTTTTCGCGTCATCGTACGACCAATGCGTCGTTATGCCGTCAACGGTCATCGCCGGCGGGGTGCCGGAGATGGCGTTCGTGCCGAAAATAGTGCTGATCTGGTCGTGGGTCAACGTCGCGCTCTCCTTGAGGCCGTCAGCGGCCTGGGAATTGGCGATTACGAACGTGCCGTCGGCGATTTTCGGCTGCAGGACCGACCAGGAACCGGCGAAAAAGAGGAAGGAATTGTTGTCGGTTTGGTTGCCCGCGTAGAGGTAGAGGGGATTCCCCGTGCCCGTCGCGTGGTCGATAAGGTACTGTCCCTGCATTCGCCCAACGTCCAGGCTCTTAAAGGATACGTAATAGTCCACTGCGGCCGTTTCCGTTATGAGGCGTTCGTAGGCGATGACCGTTACCCCCGCCGCGTGGGCTGCCTCTGCCGCGGAAGCCGCGTCGGCCGAGGAGACCGGACAGAGCACGAGTACCTTTATTCCCGACTCGATAAGGTTCGCGACATGCGTCGCCTCGGTGACGGAACTATCGGCGCTTCTCAGGATTGTGTGTTCCACGCCCGCCGCGGTAAGTGCCGCGCGGAACCGGGCCTCATCGTTGTCCCACCGAAGGTAATCGTTGGGAAAGACAATCCCCACCGCCCCGTCGATTTTGTCCGCCGCGGGATCGGTTACGTTGTCGCAGGAAACGATGAAAGGCCCCAGGCCGATCACGGCCGCCGAAAGAATCGCGAGAGTGACGTTTTTCTTCATGATTCGCTCCATTGATCAGGGGAGATCCGTCTGAACGGTTTGGTGTTTGTTTTCGGATATGGTTGCTTGCGATGAGTATACACCCGCTTCGCGGTTTTCCGTTCTTTTTTTCCCCCCGCGCTCCCCCTGTGGCCCGTTCTCTCCGGCGGCTGCCGGGCGGGGCGTTCGAGCCGCCACGCGCCTTCTGCCTCGGTCTTTCGTCCTTTCCCATTATGTTCCTTCATCACCCATTGCTGTACAAGCGCAGCCTTCGTATGCTAAAATTATCTCCTATATTATGTCCCTCGCTGCCAGCGGGGGCGAAAGGAGCTTCTTTAGATGGACGATCATGCGGTTTCCATGGAAAAAATTGTGAGCCTGGCCAAGCGGCGCGGGTTCGTGTTTCAGTCATCCGAGATTTACGGCGGCCAGAACGGCGCGTGGGACTACGGCCCCCTCGGCATTGAGCTCAAGAACAACATTCAGAAGGCCTGGTGGAAGGAAATGACCCAGCTTCACGACAATATCGTGGGGCTCGACGCGGCGATCCTGATGCACCCGAAGGTGTGGGAAGCTTCCGGCCACGTGGCGAACTTCTCGGACCCGCTCGTGGACTGCAAGGACTGCAAGAGCCGGTTCCGGGCCGACGACGATACCCAGATTTCTCCCGAGGCCGTGGCGGCGCGGAAGTGCCCCAAATGCGGCGGCCCCCTGACCGAGCCCCGCTCCTTTAACCTGATGTTCAAGACGAGCATCGGCCCCGCGGAAGACACCTCATCCGTGATCTATCTCCGCCCCGAGACCGCACAGGGCATTTACGTGAACTACAAGAACATCGCGCAGTCGAACCGCCTCAAGATTCCCTTCGGGATCGCCCAGGTGGGCAAGGCCTTCCGCAACGAGATCGTGACCAAGAACTTCATTTTCCGCACCTGCGAGTTCGAGCAGATGGAGATGCAGTATTTCGTGAAGCCCGGCGACGACGTGACGACGTTCGAGAGCTGGCGCGAGCAGCGCATGGCCTACTACGCGAAGCTCGGAATTCGGCCGGAGAAGCTCCGCTGGCACCACCACGAGAAGCTCGCGCACTACGCGAAGGACGCCTACGATATCGAGTTCGAGTTCCCCATGGGCTTCCAGGAGCTTGAGGGCATCCATAACCGCACCGATTTCGACCTGACCCAGCACACGAAGTATTCCGGCAAGGACCTTCAGTACATCGACCAGGACAACGGCAACGAGCGCTATATTCCCTATATTATCGAGACGAGCGCGGGCCTTACCCGCAACGTGCTCATGTTCCTCTGCGACGCCTACGAGGAAGAGAAGGTCGCCGACAAGGGTAACGACGACGACTGGCGCACCGTGCTCCGGTTCCACCCGAAGATCGCGCCGGTGACCGTGGCGGTGCTCCCCCTCATGAAGAAGGACGGGCTCGCGGAGCTTGCCCAGGAGATCCGGAACGAGCTGAAGGAAGACTTCATGACCGATTACGACCAGTCGGGCGCGATCGGCAAGCGCTACCGAAGGCAGGACGAGATCGGAACCCCCTTCTGCGTGACCGTGGACTACGATTCCAAGGAAGACGATACGGTAACCCTGCGGTTCCGCGATTCCATGGAACAGGTCCGCATTCCGCGCGCCGAATTGGCCGCTCGAATCCGCGAAGAAATCAAGAACTACAAACGGGTTTGAGTCCATTGAACGTTGAATGTAGGTACGTGACATTCATTCAATCACCGGTGGAGAATTCCGGCTACGCCGGAATTCTCCAAGCCGAACCTTCGGTTCGGCCGAGGTTCAACCATGGCCGATTCTAATCGATTGCACAGCATAAATACCTCCCGCATTATCCGGGCGATCTGGCTTAATCCCGGGATAAGCCGCATTAAGGTCGCGGAAATTCTCGACCTTGACCGCTCGACGGTCACGAAGATCATGCAGGGAATACTCGACCGGGGAATCGTGGTGACCGCCGGCAAGAACCGCCAGCAAAGCGGGGTAGGGCGGCGGCAGATCAATCTCGAGATAAACCCGGATCTCGGGGTCGTACTGGGCCTGGAGATACAGGACGCCCGGTTCACGGCGGTGATCGCCACCGTTTCGGGCGAGGTGTTGCATACCTTCGACGGCATAGGCAAGGTGAGCCGCGAGGGGCTCGTTTCCCACGCGGTTTCGCTGATCGAGCGCGCGCGCGAATTCGTCGCCGGAACGGGGAAAATTCTCCTGGGCGTGGGGATAGGCCTGCCGGGCATCGTCGATCCCTACGCCGGCCTCCTGATCCGCTCCAACTCGCTGGGCGTGCGCGAACCCTACGCGGTGCGCGACGAGGTTTCGAAGCGCTCGGGCGAGTACGTGTTTATCGAGAACGACGCGAATTGCTGCTGCTGGGCCGAGCTCGCCTTCCGCAAATCGGCCCGGGCGCGCAACTTTATCGCGGTGCTCGGCGAGTTTCGCGACCTGGTTTCCGGGTCAACGGCGCCCCACGGCATAGCCGTCGGACTCGGGCTTACCGTCCGGGAGCGGGTGCTGCACGGCGACCACTTTACCGCGGGCGAGTTTCGCGCGGTGGGCGCGACTCCCGAGTCGGGCCAGTTCAGCGTTCCCTGTTCCCGGTTCCGCGAATTGCCGGACAATCGGGCCCTGTTGCGCGAGGTGTACGCGGAGCTCTGCGACAATCTCGCGCTCCTTATGAACACGGTGGATTTTACCAAGATAGTATTTACCGGCGACCTGCCCGCCAACCGCGAGAACCTCGAGGAGGCCATGCGCCGCTCCATCGCGGGCAATTGGGTGTACGACCTGGAGCGCGAGATCGAGATAGAATTCTCGGAGTACGGTAACCGCTCCGTTTCCATGGGCGCCGCCGGGCTTTTCGTGGAAAAGCTTTTTTCGGTGCCCGACATAGCCGACCGGTTCCAGGAATTGGTGGGTTTCGACCTGTACGAGCGCATTATCGCGGCGAAGGGCCGGTGACGAATGGAATACGTACGCCTCGGCTCCACCGGACTGATGGTATCGCGCACCGCCTTCGGGGCGCTGCCTATCCAGCGCGTGAGCGATTTCGACGCCGCGGGGGGCATTCTGCGGGCCGCCTACGACGGCGGCGTAAATTTTTTCGATACCGCCCGCATGTATTCCGACAGCGAGGAAAAACTGGGCCTCGCGTTCTCCGAATTCCGGAAGGACGTAATAATCGCCACCAAGACGGGGGCCCGTACCGCCGGCGACCTACGGGACCAGCTGGAAACGAGCCTTCGCAACCTGCAAACCGACTATATCGACCTGTATCAATTGCATAACCCGAGCTTCGTGCCCGTTCCCGGCGCCGAAGACGGCCTTTATGACGCCCTTTTGGAGGCGAAGGCGGCGGGGAAGATCCGCCATATCGGGATAACCAACCACTCCCGCGCCTTGGCGACCGAAGCGCTCGGTTCGGGACTCTACGAGACGATTCAGTTTCCCCTTTCCTATCTTTCCGGGCCCGAGGACGAGGCCCTCGCCGAGGCGTGCGAAAGCGCCGGGGTAGGCTTTATCGCCATGAAAGCCCTTTCGGGCGGCCTCATTACGAACGCGCGCGCGGCCTTCGCCTGGCTTCGCCGGTTCGAGGGCGCGGTGCCCATATGGGGCATTCAGAGGCTTTCGGAACTGGAAGAGCTGCTTGCCCTGGAAGCGGAGTCGCCCGCGCTTGACGAGCCGCTCAGGAAGGTCATCGAGAAGGACCGCGTTGAGCTGGCGGGATCGTTCTGCCGGGGCTGCGGGTACTGCCTGCCGTGCCCCGCGGGAATCCCCATACACAACGCGAACCGGATGCACGAGCTTCTCCGCCGCTCGCCCCCCGCCCAATGGCTCACCGACGAATGGGCGCTCCTCATGGCGCGGATCGACGACTGCACGAAATGCGGCGCCTGCGGCAAACGCTGCCCCTACGGCCTTAAGCCCTGGGAAACGCTCCCGGCCCATTACGAAGACTGGAAGGCGTTCCGCGCTACTCAATCTTCTTGAATTCCCGCGTGTCCTTGTCGTAATTGAAGATTTCCCCGGTTTCGATGATGTAATACCATCCGAGTATATTGAGCTTCCCCGATCGGTACCGTTCCTTGATATAGGGATAGGTGACGAGGTGGTTCATTTGCTCCACGATATTGAGCTGTTCGGTTTGCCATTCGCGCTCCGCGGGATCGGTTACCCCGTCGGCGACGATCTTGTCCTTGACCCGGCGGGCCAGTTCCAGCCATTTTTTCGTGTGCGGAATGTCCGCGCCCTGGTTGCCCTCGAGCCACAGCGCGTTGCATCCCCCGCAGTTCGAATGCCCGCAGACGACGATGTTTTCCACGTTGAGGGCCTTTACGGCGTACTCGATCGCCGAGGTGGTGGCGAGGAATTCCTCCGATTCGCGGTACCAGGGCACGAGGTTCGCGATATTGCGGACCACGAATAGCTCGCCGGGGAGGGTCTTCGTGATCAGGTTCGGCACGATGCGCGAGTCGGAACAGCCGATGAACAGCGTGTGGGGGTTCTGTCCCCGGCCTATTTTCTCGAACAGTTCCCGGTGGTCGAGATAGTCGGTGGCGTTGAACGCCTTGACCCCGTCGAAAAGATAGTCCCTCGTCATATCCGCTACTCCCGTTCAAGCTCTTCGATTTCCGCGAGCCAGAGGGCGGCGGACGCGTCGCTCGGCATGCGCCAGTCGCTCCTCGGCGACAGCGTAACGCTGCCCACCTTCGGGCCGTCGGGCAGGCACGACCTTTTAAATTGCTGGGAAAAGAACCGCCGGTAAAAAACCTTCATCCAGCGGAGAATCTCGCTCCGGCCGTAATCGGGCCCGAAGGCGGCGACGGCCAGGGAAAGGATTTTCCGGGGCGAGAAACCCCAACGCGCCAGGTAATAGAGGAAGAAATCGTGCAGTTCGTAGGGCCCCACGATATGCTCGGTTTTTTGCGCGATTTCCCCGTCCTTCGGCGGCAAGAGTTCCGGGCTCACCGGCGTATCGAGGATCGAGGTCAGGACCTTGGAGAACCGCTTCCGCTCCGTTTCCCCTTCGGCGAAGGAGGCGGGGTGCTCGGCGCAATAGCCCACCAGGTGGCGCACCAGGGTTTTCGGGATGGAGGCGTTCACCGCGTACATGGACATGTGGTCGCCGTTGTAGGTCGCCCAGCCCAGGGCGAGTTCCGACAGGTCTCCCGTGCCGATCACGAGGCCGCCGGTTTGGTTCGCCTTGTCCATCAGTATTTGCGTACGCTCCCGCGCCTGGGAATTCTCGTAGGCGATGTCGTAGGTTTCGCCGTCATGGCCGATGTCGGCGAAGTGCTGTTTCACCGCCTTGTGGATGCGTATCTCTTCCGTGGACGTGCCGAGCGCCGCGGCGAGGGCGAGGGCGTTGCCCCGGGTGCGCTTGGTGGTCCCGAAACCCGGCATGGTGACGGCGAGGATTCCCGCGCGGTCAAGGCCGAGCAGCTGAAAGGCGCGAACGGTCACGAGGAGGGCGAGCGTAGAGTCCAGGCCTCCCGATAGGCCGAGCACCGCGGAGGCGGCTCGGGTGTGGGCCAGGCGCTTGGCGAGCCCGGCGGTTTGGAGGGCGAAGATTTCCTCGCACCGCCTCGCGAGATCGTTCCGGTCGGCGGGAACGAAGGGGTGCCTGGGTATGGTCCGGCAGGGCGTTTGGTCGCGCGCCTTCAGCGCGCAGGGTATCCTGCGGTAGGAACCCTCGTTTCGGAAGGTATTTACCCGGCGGCGTTCCTGAAGGAGCCGGTCCGCGTCCACGTCGGCGACCAGGAGCCCTCCGGAGAACAGGGCCGATTCGGCGAGGAGGCTCCCGTTTTCGGCGATCAGGTTATGGGCGGCGAAGACCATGTCGGTGGTGGATTCCCCGGTTCCGGCGTCGGCGTAAAGATAAGCGCACATGCCCCGGCCCGATTGCCCAAGCACCAGGGAGCGGCGGTATTCGGCCTTGCCTATCACCTCGTTGCTCGCGGAAAGGTTCGCGACGATCACGGCCCCGGCCTGCACGTGGCGGGACGAGGGGGGAATGGGCACCCAGAGGTCCTCGCAGATCTCCACGGCGAAGGCGAGGTCCGGCGCGATTTCGTCGGCGAAGAGAAGATCGGTCCCGAAGGGCACCGGATCGGCGCCGAGAAGCCCCGCCGGTATTTCGCGGGTACCCCGGTCATCCGGGTAGAGCGGCGCAGCGGTAAAGTGCCGTATTTCGTAAAACTCGCCGTAGTTCGGGATATGCGATTTCGGGACCACCCCGCGGACCTTTCCGCCCGAGATAACTGCGGCGCAGTTATAGCGCGCGTTGCCTAGGTTCAGGGGAAAGCCCACCGCGAGGGTAAGCTCCAATTCCGCGGTTTTGGCCGCGATGCGGCGAACGGCGGAAAGCGCGGCGGCGCCGAGGGCTTCCTGGGAGAAAAGATCGCCGCAGGTGTACCCCGTTACGGAGAGTTCGGGGAAAACGGCGAGGGACACGCCGCGCGCGGCGGCCTCTTTGGCGAGGGCGATTATTTCGGCGGCGTTGGCCGTACAGTCCGCGACCGTGCAGGCCGGGGTCGCTGCGGCGACTCTCAAAAACCCGTGCATCATGCCTACGATTGTATACAAAAAAAGCCAAAATAGATATACTTTTTCCCATTATGAACAAGGCACTCGAAACCCTCAAGGAACGCGGATTTTTCCAGCAATGCACCGACGTAGACGCCCTCTCGAAACTCATGGACGAGGGCCCCGTGACCTTTTACGTGGGTTGCGACCCCACGGGACCCAGCCTGCACATCGGCCACATGGTTCCCTTTTTCGCCCTGAGGCACCTGCGCGAGGCCGGGCACAGGGGCATAGCCCTCGTGGGCGGCGGTACCGCCCGAATCGGCGATCCCTCGGGCAAAACCGAAATGCGCAAGATGATCTCCTACGAGGAAATCGACCGAAACTCCGAATCGATCCTCAAACAGCTTGACCGCTTCATCGGTTTTGACAGCGAAACGGCGTACAGCGACAACAATAAGAACTGGCTCGCGGACCTCAACTATATCGACTTCCTCCGGGATATCGGCTCCCAGTTTTCCGTGAACCGCATGCTCACCTTCGAGGCGTACCGGAAGCGCATGGAGACGGGCCTTTCCTTCGTGGAATTCAACTACCAGCTGCTCCAGAGCTACGACTTTTACCAGCTCAACGAGCGCCACGGCTGCGCGCTCCAGATCGGCGGCGACGACCAGTGGGGCAATATCGTTGCCGGGATCGAGCTGATCCGCCGCATGAACGGCAACCAGGCCTTCGGCCTGACCTTCCCGCTCATTACCACCTCGGACGGCAAGAAAATGGGCAAGACCGAAAAGGGCGCCCTCTTTCTCGATCCGGCGATTACGACGCCCTACGACTTTTTCCAGTATTGGCGCAACGTGACCGACGCGGATACCCGCAAGTTCCTGCTCCTTTTCACCTTCCTTCCGGTTTCCGAAATCGACGGGCTCATGGCGGGGAACGTGAACGCCGCCAAGGAGCGCCTCGCCTACGAGGTGACCGCGCTGATTCACGGCAAGGAAGAGGCTGACAAGGCCCTCGCGGGCGCCAAGGCGGCGTTCGGGGGCGGCGGCGACAAGGCCTCCATGCCCACCGTGGAAATGGACCGCTCGCGGTTCGAAGCCGGAATCGGGATAATCGACCTTTTCGTGGAGGCCGGCCTCGCGCTTACCAAAAGCGACGCCCGGCGCCTCGTGGAACAGGGCGGCGCCGCGGTTGCCGACTCGCCCGTCGCCGACGTTAAGGCCGTGATCGGCGCCGACCGGCTGGACGCCGATGGCGAGGTGGTGCTCCGCGCGGGCAAGAAAAAATTCGTTCGGGTCGTGTCCAAGTAAAAAATAAGGAGTTCCGGCAACGGAACTCCTTTTCATTTATATAAGCGAGAGCCCCGTCAAATCCTCGGCGCGAACAGGCTTTTGAAAAACGAGACGATCGCCCGCCAAATGCGGATAAAGATATTCGGGTTTCGCAGCTTCTCCAGTCGGGTGTAGGCCGCGAGGAGTTCCGCTTCGGAAAAGTCGTTCCGCTGGGTATTTTCCTCGATCTCGAGCTCCAACTCGCTGATCCGGTCCGTATCGTCCAGCACCGTGGCGCTGATCGAACGCCACCCGAGCCGCTTCGCGGCCTCGAGGCGGCGGCGGCCGGCGATCAGTTCGTATTTCGCGTTTACGGTGATCGGGTTGAGAAGCCCGTAGTGGCGGATGCTTTCCATGAGCTCATCGATGTTATCGAGGTTGACCCGTACCCGTTTCCGGATTTTGATGTCCTCAATCGCGATCTGCATGCTGCCCTCCTGATCCTTCTACTCGAGAAGCGGGTTGAACGCGTTGCCGCCGTCCGGGGCGGTTTCCTCCCCGGAAGGGGCATTGCCGCTTTCCTGGTCGCCCGAACCCGCCGTATCCACGGTTTGCCCCTCGGTTCCCGCGGTAAGGGTCGCCTCGTTTCGCGGTTTTACGCGCGGGGCAGGATCCTCGAAAATCGACGGGTCGAGGGTGAGCGCCGAGGTGTCCACGGTAATGGGCCGCTGTCCCGCCGCGAAGCCCTCGCTTTGCAGGCGTTCCACGGACGTTCGCCTCAAATTCTCGCTGTTTTCGTGATAGGTGCAATAGGTTTTCGGCTCGGTACCCTCAAGAAACTGCAGGGTAATGGTCCCGTCGTCGCAGGCGTCGGTGGGAAGATCGCCCGATTTCTTGCAGACCGTGGCGGTCACGATTCCGTTCTGGGGCCGGGGGAAATCGCGGTAGGGGAGCCCTTCGTGGATCGCGTCCATGTATTCGGCCCAGGCGTAGCCGGCGAGCACGGAGCCGGTATTGTCGAGGCCAAGGCTCATGCCTCCCTTGTCGAAGCCGAACCAGAGGGCGGTGGTGTAATAGGGCGTAAAGCCGACGGTCCATGCGTCGGCCCAGTTTTGCGTGGTTCCCGTCTTTCCCGCCGCGGGCATATGAAAGGTTTTGCCGCTTTCGTCCTTATACCTGAACTTCGCGCCCCAGCCCGTGGGATTCGCCAGGGTTCCGCTCGCCACCGTGTTTTTCAGCATATCGGTCATGATGTAGGCGTTTTGCGGGGATATGAGCTGTATCGCGTTGCCCTTTCGCTTTTGTTCCAGCCGGACTTCCTTCTCCCGGTCGATAATGACGCGGCCGTTCCGGTCTTCCACCGAGCGGATCGCGATGGGCGTCAGTTCCTTGCCGCCGTCGGCGAAGGTCGCGAAGGCTTTCGCCATGCGCCAGGGGGCGACGCTGATTACGCCGAGCCCGAGGGAATACACCCGGGGGAAGCGTTCCTCGATATCCGCCCGGTCGGTATAGCCCAGGAGAAGCGACGCGCGGTTGATCGCGGCGTCGAACCCGATCCCGTCGAGGACGCGGATGGAGGGCACGTTCATGGAATGTGCCAGGGCTTCCCACAGCAGCACCGTGCCCTGCCATTCGCCCATGAAGTTGAGCGGCGTGTACGGCACGCCCGACTCGTTGTAAAACACCACCGGCGTGTCCGAGATCATGCTCGCCTCGGTGAATTTCCGCGAATCGACGGCGGCGGAATAATACAGGGGCTTAAAGGTACTTCCGGGCTGAATTTCGCCCTTCATGGCGCGGTTATACATATTCGATTGGTCGAACTTGCTGCCGCCGATCATGGCGGTTATGTATCCGGTATCGTTGTCCAGGGTAAGAAGCGCCCCTTCCACGGTGGTTTCCACGCTCGCCGCCTGGATCGCCGCGTTCGTCTTGTTCGCGCCGGTTTTCAGGACGTCCATGCCGAAGGTCATGGAAAGGACGTCGACCAGCGGATTGAGCTTGTCGCGGTAATAGCCGATGGACTTTACCTGGGTTCGTTCCTGGGAGACGGCCAGTTTAGGCAAATCGAAGGCGAGGGCGAGTAGGGCGGTTATGTCCGCGTACTGGTCCGCCTTGTCGAACCGCGAGGTGCTCGAGCGCCTAAAGCGGTCGTTGGCCCGCGTGAGCCATGCCTGGAAAACCCTGTCCGCCTCGGCCTGCTTTTCCAAGTCGAGGCTCGTGTGCACCACGTAGCCGTCGGTATAGAGGTTCATGGAGCCGTAGAGCATGGACTCGAGTTCCTGCCGCACGTATTCGGAGAACCAGCGGGCCTTGTCCACGCGCGAGAAATAGGCCGACGACGAGGTGCGCGAGTAATCGAAATTTCCCCAATAGTCGTCAAAGGAATCGTCGGCGACCTTTTTCGTGAGGTACCCGAGCTCCACCATTTGGTCCAGGACCTGCCGCTGCCGTTCCTGCGCCCGATTCGGGTGCTCGAAGGGGTTGTAGAGGGCCGGGTTGGAAAGCTGGATCATGAGGATCGCCGCTTCCGCCGGGGTCAGGTCGCTCGCCGAGTGGCCGAAGTAAAACTTAGACGCCGCGTTTATCCCGAAGGTGCCGCTTCCGAGATACACCTTGTTCAGGTACATCTCCAGAATTTCGTCCTTGGAGAATCGGCGCTCGAGCTGGAACGACCACCACAGTTCTTTCAATTTCCTGCTGATGCTGATATCGCTCCGGTCGAGGTATAGGGTTCCCGCGAGCTGTTGGGTTATCGTGCTGCCGCCGCCGAGTGATTGGCCGGTCAGCTTTCCGAACACGGCGCGCATGATGGATTTTACGGTGAAGCCGCCGTGCTGATAGAATACCCGGTCTTCGCGCGCGATCAGCGCCTGAATGACGTGCTTGGGCAGTTGGTCAAGGGTGATCAGTTCCCGCTTTTCCTCGGAAGCGAATTCGGTTATGAGTTCCCCGCGAACGTCGAGAATGCGCGTGGGCAGGGCGGGGCTGAAATCGCTGAAATTTTCCTGGTTCTTTAAATTTGCGGTGGCGGCTAACGCCCCGCCTAGGGCGGCTCCGCACAGTATCGCGCCTATCGCGGCGAGGGATACGAGAATGAGCGGTTTACGGGTTTCCTTGGCGAACATACCATCTATAAAAGCATAAACGGGGCGTCGTTACAAGGTATCGTTTTGGCGGTTTCTTTAAAACAAAAAGGGCCGGTATTATCTACCGGCCCGCCCATCAGGCTACGGACAGTCAGTGGGTGGGAGGGGAACTGAACTGCCCGATACTTATCTATCGGAAAGGGGGCGGGAAACCTTTACAAAAAAGCGGCGCTCACTGCGATTCGGCGACGTTTACGTCCACGATGAGGGAAACGGTGTAATCCCTCGCCTTTTCCACGGTGAGTTGCTTGACCACCTCGTAATCGCCGATGGTGAATTTGATGACGTGGTCGCCCGGTTGCACGATCCTGGCTTCCTTCCCGGGGCTCACGCTTTCGCCGTCCATCTGGATAAGGGCGTTTTCCGGCGCGATCAGGTACACGCGGGGAGCGGTATCCTGCATGGTGACCGAAAGTTCGGTGACGCGGGCCTGTTCCACCTTGAACACGCGAACCTCGTTGCGGTAGGAATCGGAGACGATAGAGAGATGGTGTTGGCCGGGTTTCAGAATCTGCAGTTCCCCGGGATTGTTCACGGCGATTTCGTCGATACGCACCGATATCGGCGCCTCCGGGGTTCCCGGCAGGGGGGGATAGGCCACCGACAGCCGAAAGCCGCCCTCGTCGGCGAGGATGGGCTTTACCTTGACCTGGAACGTCAGGTCGCCGATCGTGTCCGGCAAGACCTTCATGACCGGCAGGAGCCGGAAAAGCAAGGCGCCCGCCTTGGGGTCGTGCACGTAGGGGAGCACCGTCGCATAGGGTCCCGATTTGAGCCGATGGTCCTTGACCAGCGGAATTTGCAGCACGAACGAAAGGCGGGAGGGCAGGGGCTGCAGGGTAATCTGCGTCGCCTTGTAGTCCGTACGGTCTTTGGCCGGCAGGGGATCTATCTTGGAATAAAGCCCGTAGGCCATGCTGTTCCGGTATTCGATAATCTCCTGGGGAACCTTTACCTCGATCTCTATGCCCTTCAGGAAGGCCGTATCCCTCGGAAACTCGATTCCCACCGCGCCGTTAAACGACGCGTCGTACGTTTGCGCCTCGGGATTGGCCGCGTCTATCAGGGCGATAGCCGTTGAACCGACCCGAAAGGTATCCGCCGCGGCGGCGGACAGAAGGAGCATGGTGAAGGTAAACGCGATTCCCACCCGTTTTTCGTTCATCTTTGCGTGGTTCCTTTAATAAATCCCGCCGGGTCCTTCGGAATCCCGTTTTCATGAATCTCGAAATGGAGATGGGGCCCGGTCGATTGGCCGGTTGAGCCGACGGTACCTAGAATAGTACCGGATTTAACGCGTTCCCGCAACTCGATTTTTACCGCGGCAAGGTGGCCGTAGAGGCTTTCTTTTCCCCCCTCGTGGCGCACTATCACGTAATTTCCGTACACAGAATCGAATCCGGTAGAAACGACCTCTCCGTCGGCGCAGGAATAGACCGAAGTCCCGCGGGGCGCGGCTAGGTCCACCCCTTTGTGAAACACGAGATTGCCCGTGACGGGGTTCTTTCTCATGCCGAACGACGACGTTACCACGCCGGACGGGAGGGGGAATCGATAGCGGGGGGTGAGAAACCACGCCCGGACCGTGCCGTCGAAGAGGCCATCGGGAATGCAGTGGACGGTTCGCTTCGTTCCGGTTCCCGTATCGTGGACGGCGAACGTGATAATGGAAGGATCGTCGGGATCGAAGGAGGAAAGGAGGAGGGTTTCGAAAGCGCCCGCCGCGTCGTCGGGGAGGTATAGTCCGGGAAGGGTCGGAAGGAGGAGCACGGTTCCCGGGGTCAGGTCCGAGGGCGCCGAAAGGCGGTTTAGGCTCGCCAGGGCATCGTAGGGCACGCTGCACCGGGCGGCGATGCCCAATAGGGTGTCCGTGGGGAGAACGCGGTAGGCGTATATGCCGACGGGGAGGACGCGTTGCCCCTTTCGGTTTGCCGCCCCGGCCAGGGCGATTCGGGCGTCCCGCACGTCGTCGGAATACTGCCTGAAGACCGGATCGGCCGGGTCGAGGGCCGGAATACGCGGATAATCGGCGGCAAAGGCCGCCCGCGCCCCGGCCAATACGAGGCAACAGAGCATGAAAGCCCGCCGCCCGGCGCCTTCAGCCCATACCGGCGCCCCTATCATTTCCCGTTCGAAACGGAAGGCTCGAGGACGAACTCGATAAGGCCCCAGGCCGCGGCCGTGACGACGAGCGCCGCGAGGGCCAGGAAACGGTGCAGGGACAGTAGCAGGGCGACCGCAATCGAGATTCCCGCCGCGAGGACCGCGAATTTCAGGAGATTTCGGCGGAACCTCGCCGGATTCAGACGCAGGGCCGTTCTCATGCGGATGGCCGCGATAGAGCCCGCCACGGCGACGAAAAGAACGCCGCAGACCAGCGTGTATACGTCCGGGCGGGAGGTCGCCAGCCGCCAAAGGGGGTATACGATGGCGAGTCCCGCCCCGATGCACGCGGCGCCGAGCGCGACGATACGGCCGAGGGCGACGAGCAGGCCGAGGTATCCCTTTAGAATGCGTAAAACCATGGTATGCCTCCGGGTTCGGGCAATAAAAAAAAACCGCAGCGAGAGGGGTATCCCTTCGCCGCGGTTACAGTTCAAGGCTTTAGCGGGGATTACTCCTCGGAAATCGCCTCGACGGGGCAAACGGCAGCGCAGGCGCCGCAGCTCACGCAGGTATCGGGATCGATAACGCGCTTGTCGCCCTTTTCGGAAATCGCGCTGGTGGGGCATTCGCTCTCGCACGCCGCGCAGTTGATGCAAGCATCGGAAATGACGTAAGCCATATATAGCTCCTTATCATGTGGTATGAATGGAACATAACCGATACCGAGGGAAATGACAAGACCGTGATCTGATGGTACACTCCTTTTTGAGGGGGGAACGCATGGCGGAAAGTCAGCAGCTTATCAAGAAAAATCTCGATTACATAAATATCCTGCCGGCCTGGGCGCAAGAGCTTTCGGTCAAGTATTGCTCAAAAACGGCCAATCTGTATTTCGTTCACGGCAATATCCGCGATTTTCTTCCCCACAAGATGAACGAAGGCGAGTTCATGTTCGTGAAAATCCAGGATTATATCTCGGAAGTCCTGTTCGGCAACCGCGATATCATCGTATTCTACGATAAATCGAGCGGCGTCTCCTTTTGCACGGGCCAAATGCAAAAGGACTACCTGAAGGCCATGTGCGCCCGCTACCCCGACGCTCCTCCCGAGGATTTCCTGTCGCGCGATCCCGTGAAGGCCTTTGACTGGCTCGAGCGTTACTTCGTCATGAACCTTCCCCTCGACCTTCGCATCGTGCTGATCGTGGACTACGCGGAAACCATCGTGCCCGCCGACGAGTTGGGGCATCTCGACGAAATTGACCGCTATTGCCTGGTAACCCTTAACCGGTGGTCCCATGAGCCCCAGTTTACCCGGGGAGACGTGTCCATCCTCATGCTCACCGAAAACCTCACCGATATCAATCCTCGCCTTTCCTCGTCGCCTTCCACGGTCAAGGTCGCCATTCCCTTCCCCGATACGGCGGTGCGGAGCCAATTTCTCGCCTTTTTGGAAGAAAACGGCACCCTCCTGCTCGATCGCGGCCTGAATCCCGAACGGGTCGGGTCGCTTACCTCCGGACTCAACCTCTTGAACCTGAATCAGCTCGTGGCGGAATCGTATCAGGAAGACAAGCCCCTGTCCCTCGAATACCTTCGCGACCGCAAGCGCGCCATCATCGAGAACGAGGCCGCGGGGCTTCTCGAATTCGTGGAAACCTCCCATGACCTGTCCTTCGTCGCCGGCCACGATTTCGTGCGCAAGCGGTTCCAAAGCGCGGCCAAGGCGATAAAGCAGGGCCGTACCGACGTGCTTCCCATGGGGTACCTGATCGCGGGCCCCGTGGGCACCGGAAAAACCTTTATGGTTTCCGCCTTCGCGGGCGAAATCGGCGTTCCCATGGTGAAGCTCCGGAACTTCCGCTCAAAGTGGCAGGGAGCCACGGAAAGCAACCTGGAAAAGGTGCTGAATATCCTGAAAGCCATGGCCCCGGTCGCGGTGATGATCGACGAGGCCGACGCCTTCCTGGGCGACAGGGATACGCAGGGCGACTCGGGCACCACGAGCCGCGTATTCGCCCAAATCGCGGGGTTTATGGGCAATACCGACTACCGCGGCAAGATCATCTGGTTCCTCATCACCAGCCGTCCCGATCTCCTGCCCATCGACCTCAAGCGGCAGGGGAGGGCGGAGGAGCACCTCGCCCTCTTTTACCCCGAAACCGTGGAGGCGAAGGCCGAGCTTTTCCGGACCCTGCAGCGAAAGCTCGAGATAAAGGTGAAGGATTTCCCCCTCGGGGATCTGTTTAAGGGACTGCGCTCCGAAATGTCCGGGGCGGATATCGAGGCGATCCTCGTGCGGGCGAAAATGACCGCTACCATGGACGGTCGCGCCATAGTGACCAAGGAAGACCTGGAGGAAACGGTCCGGGATTTCATTCCGCCCGCCTATCCTTACGAAATCGAGCTCCAAAACCTCGTGGCCGTTCTCGAATGCACGAGCCGCGAGATGGTTCCCGCCCGATACCAGAAAATGGAGCGGTCAAAGCTAGCCGCCGAAATTCAGGAGCTCAAGCAGCTCCTCGGGGAGCGCTAGAACGCGCCGTGAGCGGCCGGGCCTATTCCGTCGCGGCGTCTATCACGGCGCCGGCGACGTCTATCCCGCAGGCCCTTTCCAGGGCCTCAAAGCCGGGCGCCGCGTTGATTTCGCAGAGGGTGAGCCCCCCGTCGCCGGTATAGAGAAAATCGGCGGAGCCGTATAGAAGTCCCGCTTCCCCGGCAAGCGCGAACGCCGCCCGCTCCCACTCCTCGGCCGGATCGGGCAAGCTCGCGCGGCGCATCAGTCCGCCTTCCGCGGCGTTGGACACGAGTCCGCCTGCGGGGTTTATCCGTTCTGCCACGGCGACGATCCGGTTTCCAGAAAAAAAGACGCGCAGGTCACGCCCCCGGGATGCGGCGACGTATTCCTGCGCCAAGGCCCGCTCTCCCCGTTCCGCGAGATCCTGAATCGCCGCCGCCGCCTCTTCCCCGGTCGTCGCCAGGGTAACGCCCCGGCCTCGGCTTCCGAAGCGCGGCTTTATCACGATCGGATAGGCTAAGCCCGCGGGGAGATTCGTCGGCCTTCGATCGCTCCCCTCCGCCCCGTCGGCGGCAAAGGCGAGCGGGGTCGGAATGCCGAGGCGCCGGGCCAAATGGGCCGATTCCAGTTTATCGTTGGCGATTCGGGTTGCCCGGGAACCGTTGACGCACCGAATTCCGGCCCCTTCGAGCGAGGCGATACGTGAGGGATCGGCCATGCCCCGGATCAGGCAGCGGACGGAGGCGGCGTCGCGGAACGGTGCGTCCGCGGTGGCGGAATGCGTCGCGGGGCTATAGCCCGGAAGCGCCGCGTTCGGTGTATCGGAGGAGCGGCGCGCGAGAAAGGCCGCGACGTCGCGGGCAAACAAAAACCGGAGCGGAATGCCCCGGTCTTCGCAGATCCCGGCGATGCGGACCGCCGGGCGAAATTGCGTAAAATAGCCGTAGTCGTCGGTCGCGAGCTCCCAAACGACGAGAAGCGGCCTCATTCCTGGTCTTTGGGCCAGGTAAGGGTCTTTGAGCACAGCTCGGCGATGGCTTTGGCGGCCTTTGCCGCGTCTACCTGGGTAATGCCCGCTTCCTGACTGAGCGTCTTTGAGAAGAACAGTTCCATGGACTGGAACACGTCCGGGCGGGAATAGAAGAGGAACGCGAAGTTCATCCCCTCGGGCCGAACGATGGTGAATGCGGAAATGGCCTGCTGGGGTTCCTTATTGAAGTAAATCCGCGACTGGTTCTTCGCCGTGATCAAATTCGCCTCGCTGAAGCGAAGGGGAACCAGAAAGTCCTGGGGCCTGCAATAGGGTTCGATCATCTTTTGCGGGTACGACGGCGGTTCAACGAGCACGTACATCTTCTTCCCGTTGGTCTGGAAGGTTATGCCGTTGCCGGCCGCGTAAATGTCTTTCACGGCTGAATACGAAACGACCTCGTAGATGCTGTAGGTTGATTCGGGTTTGAAAAACGACGAAACGATATAGCCTTCATCCAGCGGCATCTTGTTTTGGGTGTAAGCCTCGAATAGATCCATAGCCTTGAGCGACATGCGGGCCTCCTGTCAATTCAGTATAGGGGATTATCGGCGACAACGCAACCGATTGACGAATGGCCGATTGCGGTATATAGTTACAGTGTGACCGAAAAGACTAAAATAGTCATACGGTCATGTATAATGGTGGGGAGGTGAGGATGGCGCGGGCATTTTCCGGGGGAGAGCGCGGTCGGATAGACGGAAAACTACGGGAAGAAGCGGAGCGTCGCTTCGGTTCCGGCGGGTGCCGCAAAACGACCGTGGACGAATTGGCAAAGGCGGCGGGAATTTCCAAGGGGGCGTTTTACCTCTTTTATCCCTCGAAAGAGGCGCTCTTTTATCGGGTCCTCATGGATTACCACGCGCGCGTCCGCACGGTCCTCATCGAGCGGATAGACGCCGCCGCGGCCTGTCCCGAAGGGCTTCGCCCGAGCGATATCGCCGACGCCCTGGTTTTGGCGTTCCGCGAGGCGGAATCTTCCTTTTTACCCGCCTCGTTGGCCGACGGCGAGCTGGAATACCTCTCCTCGCGGCTGGACGAGTCCGTTCTCGCATCGCATCGAGCCGAAGACGGGGACATGGTTACCGCGGTTTTTTCGCGGCTTCCGGGCCTCGGCGAGACTGACATGCCGTTTTGGGGCGCCATGCTCCGCGGCATATTTACCCTGACCCTCCATCGGCGGGAAATCGGGGAACCCTATTACGACCGGGTGGTGGAAACCATGATCCGGCAGACGGTCGCCGCCATGACGGGACCAAAGGAAGGCGCTTTATGATAGAGGTTCGCGACGTATCGTTCAGCTATACCGCATCCCCCTTTATTCGGGACGTTTCGTTTTCGGTGGCCTCCGGGGAAATTTTCGGCTTTCTCGGCCCCTCCGGCGCGGGAAAGAGCACCCTGCAAAAGATCATGACCGGGCTTCTTCCGGGCTACAAGGGGACGGTAAGCGTCGCGGGCCACGACGTTCGCCGGCGGGACCGCTCCTTTTACGAGCGAATCGGGGTGGATTTCGAGTATCCGACGCTCTATGAAAAGCTGACGGCCCGGGAAAACCTCGAGTTTTTCGCCTCCCTTTATGAGCGACGGGGCCGAAGCGCGGATGAGCTACTATCGATGGTCGGCCTTTCCCAGGACGGCTACAAAAAGGTAGGGGCCTTCTCGAAGGGCATGAAAAGCCGGCTTAATTTCGCCAAAGCCCTGGCTCACGGTCCCGACGTGCTTTTCCTGGACGAGCCGACTTCCGGGCTCGATCCCGCCAACGCCCGTGACATGAAATCCCTGATTCGGGCCGAGCGCGACGCGGGCCGCGCGGTAATCCTCACCACCCACAACATGCACGACGCCGCAGAGCTCTGCGACCGGGTCGCCTTCATCGTGGACGGTACGGTTCGGGCACTCGATACCCCGCGGAACCTCGCCATGAGCCGGGGCGCGGCGCGTATCCGCTACAGTTGGCTCTCCCCCGATCCCGCCGGCGCGTTGCGGGAAGAAACCGCGGAGATTAACCGCGACGCGACGGGGACGGACGAGACCTTCCTTTCCCTCGCGAGGGAAGGCCGGCTCCTTTCCGTCCATAGCCTGGAACCGACGCTGGAGGATATCTTCATCGACGTTACGGGAAGGGGGCTCTCATGAGACGCTTTTTGTCCTTGCTCAGCTCCGACATCCGCTTTCAGCTGCGGTACGGCTTTTATGGCGTGTACGCGATTCTCACCCTGGCGTACGCCGCCGCCGTGCGCCTTGCGCCCCCCGCGTGGCGGTCCGCGGTCCGGGCCCTGACCGTATACTCCGATCCGGCGGCGCTGGGTTTTTTCTTCATCGGAGCGATCGTGCTTTTCGAAAAGGGCGAGCGGGTCGTGAGCGCGCTCGCGGTATCGCCCGCGAGTGCCGCCGAATACGCCCTTTCCAAGCTTCTTTCCCTCGGCTTGATTTCCCTTGCCTCCGCGTCGGTCATTACGGTGGCCGGCGGCGGCGTTCTTTCCTTTTCATTCGCGGCCGGCGCCTTCGTCGGCTCCTGCCTGTTTACCGCCCTCGGTCTCGCCGTGGCCGCTACCGCCCCCTCGGTGAACGCTTTTTTCGTGCGGAGCGTCCCCCTGGGGGCCTTCGTCTTTGCCCTCGGGCCGTTGACGCGGTTTAGCCTGTTGCCCGAATGGCTTTCGTGGAACCCGGGCTCGCTCATCCTTTTCCTTCTGGAACCCCAATCTCCGGCCCGGCCCCTCGCGTTGCCGGTCCTTCTCGCCTGGTTCGTACCCGCCTGCATCGTCGCGATCCGGCGCGCGGATCGGCTATTCGCCGCCGAGGCCCTCGATGACCGACAGGGAGGCATCGCATGACCCTTCGCCTGCTGCGCCGTTCGCTCGGCCGCCTCGTTTCGGAGATTTCCTCCGACGCCATGCTCGCCCTCTGTTTCGTCGCGCCTTTCCTCGCGGGAGCGGCTTTCCGCCTTGCCCTTCCGCTGGCCAATCGCCTCGTCGCGGAACGCTTTGGCCTACCCGAATCGGTCAGTCCCTTTTTTCCACTCGCGGACCTTTTTGTCGGTTTTCTGACGGGGTATATGGTGTCGTTCGCCTCGGCCATGGTCATGTTGGAGGAGCGCGACAACGGAACCGCCTCCTATTTGGCGGTTACGCCCCTGGGCCGGACCGGGTACCTTTTTTCGCGGCTTATCGTGCCCCTGGCGGCCACGGTTCCGCTCACATCGTTGGTACTGGCCCTTTTCCGTACCTCGGCCCTTTCCTTGCCCGCATTGATCGTCGTCTCCGTCGCGTTGGTCCCGGTCTCGCTGTGCGTGGCCCTCTTCGTGGTTTCCTTTTCGGGAAACCGGGTTGAAGGGCTTGCCTTGGGAAAGCTGGCGGGCCTCATTTTAGCGTCTCTCGCGGTTCCCTTCGCGGTGAAAGACCCCATCGCCTACGCCGCGGGCGTCTTTCCCGCCTTCTGGGTATCCGACTTTATCGTTCGCGGGTCATGGCTGTCCGTCGCGGCCTTCGCTGCCTGTTCCGCCGCATGGCTCGTTCCCTTGTGGGCCCGCTTTACTCGGTCAAGGCTATGACCCGGTTTCTGCCCTCCGCCTTCGCGCGGTACAGGGCGTCGTCGGCCCGCTTGTAAAGGTCGGTCAGGGATTCTTCCGGCCCCTTCCACGCGACGGCCCCAATGCTGACGCTGGCGTTCCAGCCCGCCACGCGAATCGTCGTTACCCGTTCCCTGATCCGCTCCGCCACCGCGATCGCGTGCGCGAGGTCCACGTCAGAGAGGATCAGGGCGAATTCCTCGCCGCCGACCCGCCCGGATATGTCCGAGCCCCTTATTCCCGCGTCGATAATCGACGCTATGCGCTTGAGGACGGCGTCACCCTCCGGGTGGCCGCAGGAATCGTTCAAAACCTTGAAATGGTCGATATCGAGGATCATGAAAACCAGCGGAACCCGGTATCGCTGGGCCCGGTCAAGCTCGTCCCCGAAGCGCTCGAAAAAATAGCCCCGGTTTTTCAGGCCCGTCAGGGTATCGTAACGCGCCGCGGTTTGCAGCTTCTTCTGTATATCGTTATTTCGTTTCTGCGCCGCGATCATCCGAAACGACAGGAAGGCATAAAGGACGATCATCGCGGCGGTCACGGCGGCCTTAATCGAAAGTGAGGCAAGCCACCCGTTGCGCACCGCAGGCCAGCTTTCGCTTATCACGATGCCCAGGGTAAAATCGTTAAGGGCCTGGTAGGTGGCCAGGCGCCGGTTCCGTTCCGGATTGTAAATATCCACGATACCGACCTCCCCCGACCGAGCCCGCGCCTCGAATTTGGTTCCGACCAGCAGGGAATCGTAGGGAGCGCGGTAAATCAGGGTCTTGTCGGACCGGAGTATCCCCACCGAGAATTCCGGCAATACCTCGCTTGGCGCCAAGACCTCTTCCAGAACCTCGAACTCAATGGCCCCCAGGAGCAGGAATATCCCGAAATTATTGTTTCGAACCCGATAGGTGATCGGTATGCCCCACTTTCCCGTTACCCGGCTCTCTACGGGATTCGCGAAATAGAGCGAGTCCGGCCTGAGTTTTTTCGATTCGAGGTAATATTCCCGATCCGATATGTCGGCGCGGGGTTCCTTCGACGTGGCGGGCAAATAATATATTCCCCCCGCGTCGGTTACCATTCGTATATCGATGCGCCTGCCCGTTTGGGAGCGGTAAATATCCACCAGCCGTATAAACTCCGGGTCCATTCGCGGATCCCTGTCGGGATTATCGTGAATCCATTGGTCGAGAAAACGCATGGTTACGAGCATATTGTTGACCAGGCTTTCGAAGCGGGCCGCGGAGGTTGTGGCGATGAGCCTGAGCCGCTCGTTCTCGGCGTTGCGGTTTCTCGAGTAATCCGCGGAAAGGTAAAGGGCGAATATGATCACCAGGAGCACGATGCCCAACGTGGCTAAGGTATAATTGGTGCGTATGAGGTTTCGATACGATTCCCGTTCGGTGGAGCGCGCTCTCGGCATAGCTTAATCATAGGTTATGCCGGAAAGCCGGGCAAGTGTCCGGGAGAAACGCGTTTTTCGCTGGCTTAGCGTCGTGGAATACTATATAGTGTTTTTTATGAAGCCGAATGCCCGTTCCTTTTTTTCGATTCCCCTCACGGTAATGCTCTTCCTTTCTTCCGCCGCGATAGCCCTAGAGACCGGCATGGCGCCCGAGCGGATGATCATGGACCATTGGGACGACCTGACGGGACTGCCCTCCAATAACGTGTTGGACGTTCTGCAGGACGGCGCGGGCTATATGTGGCTCGCCAGTTACGACGGGCTCATTCGGTTCGACGGAAAGAACTTTATTGTCTACAACAAGGCGAGCGGGGACGGTTTTTCGTCCAACTCGGCCCGTTCCCTCGCGGAAGGCCCCGACGGAACCGTATGGATCGGCACGAATACCGATGGCCTTATCGCCTATCGGAACGGTAGCTTCGAGACGTACGGAACCGAATCGGGCTTACCCGACCTTTCCATCCGAGCCCTCGGTTTTGACCGTTCGGGTACGCTCTGGGTGGGAACCGCCGGCGGGCTCGCGGTTTTCGGCAGCGACGGCCGCTTTGCCCCCGCCGGCTCTCCCGAGGGCATTTCCACCTTTCTCCAGCCCCTGAGCGACGGCTCGCTTCTGTCTGGGACCAATCGCAACGGGCTTATTTTGTCCAACGCGGACGGCATAGCCCTGTGGAACCCGACCGGACTGGAAGACTTCACCAATAGGTCCTTCACCGCCGCGTTCGAGGACGGCGAAGGCCGGCTTTGGCTCGGAACCGCCATGGGCGATATCTTCGTTATCAAAAAGAACGTTCTCGTTCGCCGGTTCGAATTGCCGGAACTGAAGGGCGGTACCATTAAGGATTTCGTGGTGGACGGCGAGGGCACCGTCTGGATAGCCACGGATAAGGGCCTCGCCTACGGCGATCTGACCGGTTTCCGGCTCTTTTCCGAGGTCAACGGCTTGCCCAACAATAGCGTGACCGCCCTGTGGCTCGATCGGGAAAAAAGCCTGTGGGTGTGTACGGAGCGGGGCGGCCTCGTGAAATTTTCCTCGGGAAAGTTTCTCAATATCACCACCAGGGAAGGCTTGAAGGGCAATGCCGTGAACTCCGTGGTGGAAGACCGGTACGGCAGCGTTTGGGTCGGTTCGGATCAGGGACTCACCTTTTTGCCCTCGGTCGAGGATCCGTACGGCGTATCGACCGGGCGAACCGCAGCTGTGGAAGCGGTGCTCGCCGATATCGGGGGCTCCCGGGTTCGGCAAATCAGGCTCGATTCCCGGGGTCATTTGTGGTTTTCTACCTATTCCAATTTCGGACTTTACCGCTTTGACGGGGCGACGGGAAAGAGCGTTTCGGCCGAGAAAAACCTGCCGGTAAACCGCTTCCGGCTTTCCCTGGAAGATTCCCGCGGGCGAATATGGGGCGGAACCTCCGCCGGTTTATGCCTATTGGACGAGGGGCGGATCTATACCCGGGCCGACGGCCTTCGGAACGAGTTTATCCTGGGGCTATTCGAGGATTCCCAAAAGCGGTTGTGGATAGGCCTTGACGGCGGCGGACTCGCGCGGCTCGAAGACGACGGTACTTTCAGTTCGTGGACCGTGGAGGACGGACTTGCGGGGAACGTGGTCTTTCGCGTATTCGAGGATAGCGAAAGGCGCCTTTGGGTTTGCACTTCCGACGGGCTTTCGCTCGTGAATCCCGACGGCCGTTTCACGACCTTTCGCGCCACCGACGGGCTTCTTTCGGACAGCGTGTACGAACTCCTGCAGGACCCGAAATCGGGCGATTTTTGGCTTATAACGAGCAGGGGCATAGCCGTATTCAGCCCCGAGCTGCTCGTGAATTTAAAACCCGGCGCGCTCTTAAACAAAAACCGCGTGAGGGTACTCAATCGGCTCGATGGCCTGGCGGGTCAGCCCGCGGCGAACTCATGGGCCTTCATTAGCCCGTCCGGTGTCTTTTTCCTTCCGACCATCAGCGGGCTTTCGGTTTATAATCCCAAATCGGTCGCGATTAATCCCACGCCGCCGCCGGTGTACGTGGAACAGGTAACCGTCGACGGCTACTCCACCGGCGTTCCCGCGGGAAAGGAAATAGAAGTGAACGTTCCGGCCGGAACGCGGCGGGTCAGTATCGGCTTTACCGCCCTGAGTTTCGTGATTCCCCAAAAGGTGGGCTTCAGTTACGCCTTGGAGGGGTATGACCGCGTGCCGATAACGACCTACGGCGAGCGAAGCGCCGTCTACACGAACCTGCCCCCCGGGAAGTACCGTTTCCACGTAACTGCGTGGAACAACGACGGCGTCGCGAATCCGCTCGGCGCCTGGGTAACGCTTCGCGTTCGCCCCCGCTTTTGGCAGACCATTCCCTTTATGGTCCTGGTGGCGGCTTGTTTGCTCGCCCTCGGCTATCTGGTGACCCTGGCGCGGCTGAGGGCCATAACCCGGCGCAAGGAACGGCTTGAAAAACTCGTTAGCCTGCGTACCTCGGACCTCTTGAAAGAACGCGAGCGGAGCGAATCCCTCTTGCTGAACGTCCTGCCGCCCCACGTTGCCGCCGAGCTAAAAAACAACGGCAAGGCCGAGCCCCGGGTTCATCCGGGGGTTACGGTGTACGTGGCGGACATCGTGGGCTTTACGGAAAAAAGCGCCGCGCTGTCGCCCGCGGCCACCATCGACGCCTTAAACACCATATTCGGCGCCTTCGACGAAATCATGGACCGCCACGGCTGCGAGCGAATTAAGACCGTAGGAGACGCGTATATAGCCGTAGCCCGGCTGACTCCCTGCGAGAATTGCGCGGGAATCGCCGACGACGCGGCTCGCCTCGCGTCCGCGGCCCTGGAAACCCTTTCGTGGCTCGCCTCGTACCGAGAACAGACCCCCGTACCGTGGGAAATCCGAATCGGCATGCATACGGGCCCCGTGGTAGGCGGCGTGGTCGGGATTAAGAAATATATCTTTGACGTGTTCGGCGATACGGTAAATATCGCCTTCAGGCTGCAGGGCATATCTTCCCCGGGCGAAATAACCCTTTCTCGGGAAACCGCCGATCTGCTGGAAGGCCGGTTCACTCTGGCGTCCAAGGGCAGGGAAGGGATCAAGGGCAAGGGCGAAATGGAGCTATTGTCCCTTCAGGGCATGCGATAAAGGTGAGCGTCGGATTGTTTTCAATCAGCCAGAAGTGCATTATACTCTAGCGCGGACGGCCAATGATCATGCGCAATAAAGGGCTTAGCCTCAAAAACGAATTCTTCCTTGTCGGACTTCTCATGCTATGCGTTATCTCGGTGGCGGTAACCGTATTTCAATCCCTTGCCATGTACCAAATGGGCATGGAAAGCGCCACGGAACGCATATCCGGTTCGAATCGCCAAATCGCGGCCTATATGGACGCGCAATTGGAGGGGTTGGCGGCCACGGTGCGCATAATAGCCGCGAGTCCCGACGTAATCGGGGGCGAAAGCGAAGACCCGAAAAGCCGGGCCCGGGCCCTCGATTATTTCCGTTTCGTGGAGGAATCCAATTCAAACGTCCTGTATTGCTACGCCGGCTATGAGGACGGTTCCCTCCTCATCAACGACTACGATATACCCGCGGGGTTTAAAGCAACCATTCGGCCCTGGTATCTCGCCGCGTTGCGGAAAAGTCCCGGCATTAATATCGGATTCCCTTACCAGGACATAAAAACCGGCGAATGGCTGCTTTCCGTATCGGAAACGCTCAGATCGGAGGGAGAAATCCTCGGGGTTGTCTCTGTTGACTCAAGCCTCGCCGGGATAAACGGTATGTTGAATCGGGTTCGGACCTTTGAGACCCAGAACAATTACGTAATAGGGTTTGACGGAACCGTCCTGGTTCACCAGGACGCGAAATATATCGGTAAAAACATAGAGGACCTTACTTCCTGTAGCCTCTCGGACTTTTTCCGAGACTCGGGCGTAATTACCTATACCCTGCCGGGGGTTGATACGCGCCTCGCCTATTATTCGAGGCTCGGGATAACGGATTGGATTCTCATATCCGCGGCAAACCTCACGGAGGTACGCGAGCCTATACGAAACAAGATAATCGGGATTATCACCCTGATGCTTATGCTTTCCCTGATTCTCGGCGTGGTCCAGGCCCGCATCCATGAGACCCGTTTCGTAAAGCCGCTTTTGGCGCTCAAGGACCGCGTATCCGACATTACCGACGGAAAGCCCCTCGAGCCGCTGCGATACCGGCTTTATAACGGCGAAATCGCGGGGTTAATCCGAAATATCGAGCGCATGACCGAGACTTCCCTAACCAACAAGGCGTACGAGCTTAACCTCATACTGGAATCGGCGAGCGACGGCATTCTCGTTCTCTCGGACCAAATGCGCGTAATCCACCGCAACCTCCGGTTCATGCAGCTCTGGCAGATCCCGCCACGGGTAATGGGCGATACCTTTACGGCCGAGACGCGCTCTCGCCTCTTGCAGGCGGTTATGCCCGACTACGAAAAATTCTTCATGAACGAGGAAGCCCCGGGCGAGGCGGAAGCCACGACGCGAATATACCTGAAAAACGGCATTATCCTTGACCAGTTCACCTGCCCGCTCATCGAGGACGGCCGCGTTACGGGCAGGCTATGGACCTTTTCCGACGTAACCGAAAAGGCCCTGGCGGAAGAGCGGCTCAAGATGCTCGCGGCCACCGACGACCTGACCGGGTTATGGAACCGCCGGTATTTCCTCGGGCGGGCGGAATACGAAATAAGCCGCGCGATTCGGGACGGCCAGCCACTGGCCCTGGTTTTTTTGGACATTGACCATTTTAAGGCGATAAACGATATCCACGGACACGCCGCGGGCGACAGGGCCCTGGAGTTCCTCGCGACCGTTCTGACGAACCAATTGCGAACCACCGATACCATCGGGAGGATCGGCGGCGAGGAATTCGCCATCCTCTTCCCGAATACCGAGGTCTCCGGCGCCTTTACCATCGCCGAGAAAATTCGCCGCTATTTCGAGAACTCTTCGTTCCGTTATGATGACCAACAGATCGGCTTTACCGTCTCGATGGGCCTCGCGGGCCTTACCCCTGAAATAAAGGGCATTGACGCCCTTTTGCTTTCCGCGGATATCGCTTGCTACAAGGCCAAGGAAGCGGGACGCAATCGCGTGGCGATCCGGTAAGCGCGTCCCGTCCACCTCAATCCAGATTTTTTTTACCATTTAGCGCCGTTGGTCGCCTTTGCCGAACGAAAACGTGCTAGCCTCTTTCATAAATCACTATGTAAAGGAGATCGCATGAGAACCGACTCGATTAAGGCATTGGCGTTTTGCGGCCTGACTTGCATCGCATTATTGTCCTGTCAGCAGGGAAGTTCCGAATACCCGGAGCGGAGCGCCCTTCTCGACGGACTACCCCAAGACCGGGTACTGGACCTGAGCGGCGCGGATCAAGGCGGGGACCGCTGTTTTATCCCGTATCTGGAATTGGTGACGCTTAAGGGAAAAGTGAACCACTTCGGGATGGACGTAAGCGTGAATCCGCCTGAGTACCTGGACTGGGACGCGACGGTGAGCGGCGTAAAGGTATGGATAGCCGAATACCCGGTCACCAAAAAACTCAATCTCGTGAGCGACGATGAGGGCTTATGGACCCTCTACGTGATCAAGCCGCGCGGGCAAAGCCTTTCCTGTTCCTTCGTGTACGAAAAGGAAGGGTGGGTGACCACGAAGTCCAACGTAATCTCGATCGGGGACGAGGACCGTACCGATCTTGCCATCCAGTTTATCGATCCCCTGTATTACCGATACGCGGTCAATCCCATGGTGGAATCGCTCCTCGGCTCCATTGCGGGGAGCCCGCAGACACTGGAGAGAGCTATAGTGACCACCGTCGGGAAAAGTTGGGCCAGTATCTATCACCGCCAAACCCACGGGGTTCCGGGCGCCCAAGCACTGTTATTGAGCGACGCGACCGTTGATCCGATCGGACCGGTGTATTTCAACGACCGATCCCAGCCGGATCCCTCGCAGGCCGCTACGAGCCGTGACGGCGGCGTTTGCTGGTTCAACCCCGCTGACGGGGCGTACTCCATAACGGCGCAAGGAGGGGGCTTTACCTACTCCACGGTTCATTTCAACGTGACCCCGGAAGACGCCCTCGCCGGCATCGCGCTCTATATCGCCACGCCGCCCGACGCCATCATCAGCTCCGACGATTCGGGGTACATACCCGTGGCAGAGTGAACGCCGGGGCGACGAAGTCAGGAGCCACGATGGAATCGCCTTGCAGTCGTGAACATCGTGTTCGCTCCTTCCAGGCCGCATCCAGGTTCTGTCGCCGCCATCCATGGCGGCTTTTCCTCCCTGCGGTCGGCGAACCTTCCTGTTCGAATCCATCGACCCACGCCTTAAAAGATCTTTTTCAGGCTTTAATCCTTACCAATTCCCGATATTTTGTGGTAATTAACGCATTTTTGTCAACTATCACATGTAATCGGATGTCCTCATATGGAAACAGGTAAGATCATTGCACATTCCATTGCACATGAATAATTATTACCTTGACGTTATATAACGCAGGGGTTATAATTTATATATGGGAGCAGTGCTTAAATGGTCGCTTGAAAGTACGACCGAGTATATCGAGTGGTTTTCAGCTCAAGCGGTTCAGGTGCAGGAAGCTGTACGCGCGTATGTGAAGCTGCTACTGGAAAAAGGCCCTGCATTGGGTCGCCCCTATGTGGATACGCTCAAGGGCAGCAAGTATTCGAATTTGAAAGAATTACGCGTACAGGCGCAGGGGTGAAAATATCGTATTGCGTTGCTTTTTACAGGCGATCGGGTGTGCCTACTGCTAACTGGTTATGTGAAAGGCGGATCCGAAGACAAACGTTTCTATAAAAAAATTGATTGCCGAATCAGAAATGCTATATGAGCAATACCTGGATTTAAATTAAACAAGGAGGCATGATATGGCTATTGTTAAAGACGCGATGAAATCGATGGAAAGTATGATGAGCGATGAGTCCATTGCTCGTTCAAACGAAATATTCGAAAAGGAACTTTTGCTTTTAAATCTTGCCGAACTACGCGAGAAATACAATGTCAAGCAATCTGATATCAAAGGATTCTCTCAGCCCGCAGTATCTAGGATTGAAGGCCGAACCGATATAAAGCTTTCCACGTTGATTAAGTATCTATCTCAGTTGGATCTTGATATGGAAATAAAAGTTCGCCCCCGTGATCCAAAAAATAGCGGGCCGAAAGAGGTCTTGCTTTTTCATACTTGAATGGACGGGGGGGGGGGGGTAATAAGCGGCATCTTCTGTTATAGTTATAAATCGTTCGAAATTGGTATGGGTATGGGAGGAACAATCCGCTAAAGGCAACAGATCCCACGGGGTTAATGCCTGAGTGGCTCGGGAAAGGTACACGGATTCATATTGAGATTGGTGTTTACTATCAATCAAAACACCCTAAAGATTATGTTAGTAGTAATTATGTATCAATTCAGAAAGTTGTACTTCAAGCAAATGGAGAACAGATACCACGAATTCCTGGTATTACCTTACTACGACCAGATATAATTAATTTAGGTCAAAATGCAGATGGTAAACCTTCTGCACCACATTATGAGATTAAACCATTGAAGAGTGCTATTCAAGCTCAATTACAAGGAACAAGGGATAGGATATTACTGAATATATTTGGAGTAAATGCGATACCCGGGCCTTCTTCGGATCTTGGTGTGAATGGTGTATTGCAAGTTGGTGATGATGCTGTAGCTTTCTTTTCACCTATTGATGGGGTGATTACCTATCAAATATTTGAAAAGACGAAAGTGCCTGAGGATGAATTATCGTATAATGCAATGCTTGAAGAAGCAAAACAAGAATATTCTCAAGAATATCAAACCGCATATCAACAATCTGTTGAAAAATTTATGAGTGCTCCAGAATATTCACTTCCAAATGAATCAAAAACAGATTCTTCAACTGATCCAACAGGATCAGGAATAGGAGCCCTGTTTAGTAATTTCTTAAATGCCGTACTTAGTTTATTATAAGAGGATATATGAAAGTACCAGAAATATTTATTGGGAAACGAAAGATTGTTAAGCGAAATGTGTTACAACTTAAGAAATCTTTTTCTACAACAAATAGTTTAGTTTCATTATTTGAGGAATTACCGAATGTTTTAATTACAGATGAGATACTTATAGCCTGTGATGATATTTCTAACTATAGAGAAAATGAGAATGTCTTACGTCTTTATGAAGTTAGTGAGTTATTTGTTTTCTTTTGTGATTTTATGAAACAGAAAGGTCAAGAAGTCAAAAAAACTTTGGAGGACTTTTATCAGGAGGTTTATAAAAGCGACTGGCTTTTTCTGCTTTATTTAAATCAAATAGATGGAATACAGGTATGGAAACATAACGACTATTTTCGTTACCTAAGATTGCTTGAGGAAAAATGGATTGAAATTAGTCACTTGAACTTTATAGATGATCGTACTCCCAAAAGTCAAAATATTCAAAATTTATTTCGATTTAAGCAATATATTCTTAAGGCTTCAAATTTTACTATTAGCGAAATAGAAGCTTTCTTAATTCAGGATGAAGGCTTTAAATCAATGATGAGAATTCTTGATACAGAAACCTGTGGGACTTGATATATGCATTTCTGCTTTTGTAAGAATTTTAAAAATTGGCTTCTATCGACCACATAAAATTAGGGGCTGTACTAGATAAAATCTAAATACCACACCATTTTCGCAATATTTTAAGCTGCTGTTTTGGTGTTCCGTAATTGAAACGAAACTCACATTCTTTTAGAAATAAATGGAAGTGATTCTTATCAATACCATTATACTTT
>QKEL01000013.1 GCA_003252395.1 Spirochaetales bacterium | reverse complement strand
GCCCAACAGCGCCCGCTGTCCGTGAAACCGTGCACTAGCATGAGGGGAGGAAGGGTTCCGTCCCCGGTTCTGGCATAATGGATTTTTATGCCGTTCAGTATCGTATCGCGCTCGGTCCAGTTCGTTCGCTTTTCGGTCTCCAATCCCGTTAACCCTTCACGGCACCGCCGGTCAAACCCGCGACGATGTAGCGTTGGGCGGCGATAAAGAGGATCACCGCGGGAACCATAGCGAGCGAGAGGTAACCGAGTATAAGGTTCCACTGAGAGGCATGCTGGCCCTGGAAATTCATGACGCCCATGGGCAGGGTGAAACGCCCGGGCTCGTTGAACACGAGCAGGGGCAAGAAGAAGTTGTTCCAGCTCGCCACGAGGGTTATTACCGCGGTGGTCGCGAGGATCGGCGTGGAAAGGGGCAATACCATGTGCAGGAGAAAGCCCACGGGCCCGTAGCCGTCAATGGCGCAGGCGTCTTCCAGGTCCTGGGGAACCGCCTCGAAAAAGCCCCGCATGAGAAGAATGATCATCGGAAGCTGAAACGCGACTTGCGGCAATATGACGCCCGCGTATTTATCCAGGAGACCGAGGGTACGGATCTGGAGATAGAGCGGCAGGATCGCCACGGCGAGGGGGAAAAGCAGGCCGAGCATAAAATAGCCGGACATCAGCTTGTTCAACCGGAACCGTATTCGCGCGAGGGCAAACGACGCGAGCACGCAGGCGACCAGGGTGAGCCCCACCGTGCCGAAGGCGATGAGGGCGGAGTTACCCAAGGAGCGCCAAAAGGTTCCCACCTTGCCGACCAAGAGATCGGTATACTGATGCACCTCAAAGGGCACGGGCAAACCGAGCGGATTGGCTATCAGCTGCCCCATGGACTTGAAACCGCCCATTACGGCGATCCACATGGGAAGCAGCACGAAAACGGAAAGCGCGATGCAAAACAGATACGCGAGATTATTGGAAATGATTTTTGCGCGTTTAATCGAGGATGCCATGGATTACCTCTCTTCCGGGGTGGCGGTCAGCCGGTTGTAAATTAACGAAAAGAACAGGCAGAACACGAAGATGGTGACGGCGACCGCGCTTCCGAAACCGATGTTCAAGCGCTGCATGCCGAATTTATACAGGTACGTAACCATGGATTCCGCCGCGTTGACCGGGTCGCCCTTGCCCATGGCCCAGATCACGTCGAATATCTGCAGGGAACCGATGATCGAGAAATAGGCGGACACGATGATCGTCGGCCGCAACAGCGGAAGAATGATGTAGCCGGTGGTCTGCATGCTCGTCGCGCCGTCGATCAGGGCGGCCTCGCGGATATCGTTGGGAATGCCCTGAAGGCCCGCGATCAGGATGGACATGTGAAAACCGAAGTACTTCCATATGATAACGACCAGAATCGCCCCGAGCACGGTCGCGGGATTTCCCAAAAGCGTGGGAGCGGGAATGCCGGGAAACAGGTTCTCGAAAATGGATCGTATTAATCCGTATTGGGGATGATAGATAAATTGCCACAACACGCCGGTAATGATCTCGGAAAGCACGTAGGGCAAAAAGAAAAAAGTGCGAAAGAGGACGGCGAGGCGAAATTCGCTCCTGCCGATGATTAGGGCCACGATGAGGGCCAGCGGCAATTCGACCGCGAGCGATACGACGATAATGATTACGTTATGCGATATCGCTTTAATGAATATCGCGTTTTTCAGAAGCAATACGAAGTTGTCTATTCCGCGAAAATCGGAAAGAGGACCGAGCCCGTTCCATTTGTACAGACTGAAAATCGCGGCTTGAAAAACCGGCGCTACCACGAAGAGAGTGAAGAGCAAAAGGGCCGGCGCTAAGAGGATGTACGGTAAGGCGACATTCTTTTTGATCATGATGACTCCGGTACGGGAAACCGGGTCCGGCTCGCGCCGGACCCGGAGTTGATTACGAAACGACGTTCTGACTAACGATTAGCGGTTCATCTCGTAGGCGGACTGCATGGCGGCGCATGCCTGCACGGGCGTTGCGGTACCGGCGAGCATGGTCTGAACGGCGTCGTTGATCGCGCCGCCGACGGCGGGAGCGAAGAACTGGTCCAGATAGAGCTGGAAGAAACCGGTCTTGTCGACGACGCCCTTGACGAGCTTGGCGTTGGGATCGGTAATGCCGGTCTCCGCGCCCTTGACGGTGGGGATAATTCCGGCGATGGACGCGTACTTCGCGTTGTTGTCGCGGTTGGTCAGGTACATCAGGAAGTCGACGGCCGCGTCGGGAGCGTTCTTTCCGACCGCCATGCCGTTTCCGCCGCCGATCACGTCGGTGACCTTGCCCTTACCGCCGGCGATGGCCGGGAAGGGAGCGGTGGCGAGCTTGTCGCCGAGGCCCTTCTTGGTGGTGGAGCTGTCGTTCTGCACGTTCGGAGCCCACTGGCCCATGAGTTCCATGGCGGCCTGTCCGTTACCCACGAGGGCGGCTTCGTCGTTATAGGTGGCGCCGAGGAATCCGTCCTGGAAGGGCTGGAGCTTCGCGAGCTCGACGAGCATTTCGCCGGCCTTCACGAATACGGGATCGTTAAAGCCCGCGCCCTTGCCGCTAAACAGCTGGTCGAAGGCTTCTTTTCCGCCGAGACGGGCGGCCATATAGGACCACATGTGCATGGCGGGCCACTTGTCGCCGCCGCCCAGGGCGATCGGGGTAATGCCGGCGGCCTTGAGTTTTTTGACCAGGGTCAGGAAATCGTCCCAGGTCGTGGGGAAGGAGGTATAGCCAACCTTCGCGAGAAGGTCCTTGTTGTACCAGAAGGTGATGGCGCCCATGTCGTAGGGAACGCCGAACTGCTTTCCGCCGTACTGATACACCTGCCATACGCCGGAAGCCATGGAATTGCCCCAGTCGGTTCCGCTTACGGATTTGGTGATATCTTTCAGGAGGCCAGCCTTGGCGTACTCGGCCATGGTGCCGCCGCCCCAGCTATGGAAGACGTCGGGAGGATTACCGGACTGCATGACGGTAGCGAGCTTGCTCTTGAAGGCCTCGTTCTCGAGAACGGTGATCTCGATTTCTACGTTCGGGTGGGCGGCCATGTAGGCGTCGGCCACGGACTGGTTGAAGTTCTTGTCCGTATCGGCGGTACCGATGTGCCACCAGGTTACCTTAACCTTGCCGGTGTCCTGCTTGGCGGCGTCGGTCTTGCCGCCGGCAAATCCGAGGGATCCCAGAAGCGCGAATCCCATCACGAATACGGAAGCGAGCGATCTTTTTCTATTTAATTCCCCCTAAAAGTTTCCGGTATATATCCGGTTTATTAAGTCTAGAAGCGTCCCCCATCGGTGAGAATAGGTTATTTCCCCTATCTGATACCTAAAAAAAAACACCCATGAACGTGTGTCATGGGTGCCCCTCGAACGCTGCCTTACCCGGCTTTGGCGCCGAAGCGAAGCCAGGGCGGAAGCGCGAGGCGGATATCCTTGCTACCGCGAAGCCACACGACGATGCTCTGCAATACGATGAAGACGTAGAGCAAGAGCCCGCTGACGATGGCCTGATAATTGGAGTTTACCCCCGCCGCCCGGATCAGTTCATTGATCGTCAGCAGCGTGAGGGCGCCGATCGGCGAGCCGAAGAGGTTGCCGACGCCGCCGGAAAGCATGGTTCCGCCGATGATCGACCCGGCGATGGCCTTCATTTCGAAGCCGGAGGCGTTGCCCACGTTACCCGCGCCGGTGGTCATGATATACACGAAGCCCGCGATGCCGGAAAGCACGCCGGAAAGAAGGTACGAATAAAACTTCGTCTTTCTCACGTTTATTCCGAGCATCAGGGCGCTTTGGCTATTGCCGCCCACCGCGTAGAGATTCCGCCCGAAACGGGACCATTTCATCAACGCCACGAGGAGGAGGACGAGAAGGACGACGATGACGGTTCCGAGCTTAATCTCCAAAGGTATGAATTTTCCCAGCCGGTTATAGGTTCCGAGCCAGGGCACCACGACCTCGTAATCGCGCAGGGCGACGAATTCGGCCAGGGTCACGTTTATCGGGTCCTTGTGGATCGTGGTGAGCAATCCGTTGGCGAGGAACATTCCCGCGAGGGTGATGATGAACGGCTGTATCTCCAGATAGGAAATGAGAAAGCCCTGCAGGAGGCCGAAGGCGATCCCGATTCCCAGCGCGAGCAGCACGGCGCCGAAGATATTTCCGCCGCCCGACTCGAGAAATACCGCGCAGCACATGGTAACGAGGCCCGTGACGGCGCCGACGGAAATGTCGATGCCGCCGCCGATCATCACGATACTGATGCCGAGCGTTATGATAATGAGCGGGGCGTTCAGGCTAAAAAGGTCGAAGAAAGTCTGAAACTGGAGGAAGCTCCCCGGGTAGCGGACCATGGCGAAGGCGTACATGCAGACGAATATGACCGCCGCGATGATGAAAAGGAGGTTCGAATTGGTGAGGGCCTCGCGCTTCTTTTGCATTCCGTTCGCGCCCATCTTACGCCTCCCTCTTCGTCAGAAGGCCCTTAAGGCCCCCGGTTTCAAGCCACCGCTTGGCCTTGGCCAGTTGTACCCGGAGAACGGGCGAGGAAATGACCATAAGGATGATAATGAAGACCGCCTTAAAGGCCTTGATCGTCTCCGTGCCCACCTCGAGGCGCAGGAGGGTGCGGCTCAGCATTTCTATGGTATAGGCGCCGATGATGGAGCCGGTAATGCTGAACTTGCCGCCCGACAGGGCGTTCCCGCCGATGGCCACCGCGAGTATCGCGTCCATTTCCACGAACTTGAGGATATTCACGCTATCGTGCCTACCCGCCTTGGTTACGGCGATAAAGCCCGCCACGGCGCAGCAAACGCCGAGGATAACGTAGGTCAGGAATTTCACCGCCACCGGGTTTATGCCGTTGAGCCGCGCGGCCTTTTCGTTAATGCCCACGGTTTCGACGTACAGCCTCAGATTGGTCGTCTTCAGCACCACGGCCGTCAGGATTATGAAAATCGCGGTGAGGATGATCGGCGTCGGTATCGGTATTCCCGGCATGACGCCGCCGATCTGGCTCGTGAGCGGGTTTGCCAGGATGGGCGAGAGCTTACCGTCGATCATGAAGGAGATGGAGCGCCCCGCCGTGAAGAGGATGAGGGTCGCGACCATGGGCTGCACCTTGAATATCGCCACGAGGGAGCCGTTGAAGGCGCCGATAACCATGCCCACCACGCAACTGACGGCGAAACCGTACAGTATCACGAGCCAGGTTATCTCCGGCGCCCCGAGAAGGACTTGGACGAATACCGCCGAGGTAATGGCCGCGGCGACGCCCACGCTGATGTCTTGCCCCCGCGACGACGCGGTGACCAAGGTCATGCCGATGGAGAGTATGACCAGTTCCGAGGCGCCGAATAGGATATTCGGGATATTCCCGTACAGCGCGCCGTTTATCATGGTGATACTGAAGTAATCGGCCCCCTTGATAAGGTTGATAATCACGAGAATTCCCAAGATGGACAGCGGAAACAATAAATGCGACCCCTGCCCGTGCGGTCTTGCCTTGTTCATTCCCTACCCCCTGCGATCATGTTCATTACTTCCCCTTGCGTTATGTTCTCGCCGGTCAGCTCGCCCGCGATTTGGCGGTCCTTCATGACGATCAGCCGGGAACAGGTCCTGAGCATTTCCTCGATTTCAGAGGAGATGAAGGTCACGCTGACGCCCTCTTCCGCGAGCTTGAGCACCAGTTTCTGTATTTCCACCTTCGTACCGATATCGATTCCCCGGGTAGGCTCGTCGAGGATGAGGTACTCGGGGTGGGTGATAAGCCAGCGGGCCAGGATAACCTTTTGCTGGTTTCCGCCGGACAGGGACTTGATGGGCGTATTGGTAGACGCGGTCTTGATATTCAGCCGTTTTATGTATTCGTCGGCGAAGGCCTCGGCCTGTTTGCGCGTGAACGGCTTGAAGAAGCCCTTCATGACCTGCAGCGCCAGGATTATATTGTCCCGGACCGAGAGGTCGGCGATGATGCCGTCGCCCTTGCGGTCTTCGGGAAGGTACGCGATGCCGAGTTTCATGGCGTCGATCGGCTCCCGTATCTTAACTGTCTTGCCGTGTAGTTTCGTCGCTCCGCCGATCACCTTGTCGGCGGCGTAGATAGCCCTGACGCTTTCGCTGCGGCCCGAGCCGAGAAGGCCCGTAAAGCCGTTGACCTCTCCCTTGCGAATCGCGAAGTCGAAGGGCCGTATGCCCGCGTTGCTCGCGAGGGACGACGCCTCAAAAACCGGCTCAGAGCCGGCGACGGCGGAAAGGTCCCGCTTATGGAGCTGTTCCATATCCTCCAGGGCCTTGCCCATCATCTTCGAAATCAAATCGAATTGGGGGAGCTCCGAAGCCTCGTATTCGCCGATCAGCTCGCCGTTCCTGAGCACGGTGATCCGGTCGCTAATTTCGTACACCTGATCGAGAAAGTGGGTAATAAACACGATCCCGACGCCCCGGTCCCTCAATTGCCGCATGAGGTCGAAAAGGGTTTTAACCTCGTCCGTGTCGAGGGACGAAGTGGGCTCGTCCAATATAAGAATCTTGCAGTCCATGTCCACCGCGCGCGCGATGGCGATCATCTGCTGGACCGCAAGGGAACAATTCGACAGTTCCTGGGTCGGCCTGGCGGGAATGCTGAGCGATTCCAGCAGCTTCGCCGCCCGTACGTTCATTTCGTTCCAGTGGACGAGCAGGTCCTTGCCCCGTCCTATAAACATGTTTTCCGCGACGGTAAGGTTGGGGCACAGGGTAATTTCCTGATACACCGTGCCAATGCCGTTGTTTTGCGCGTCTTGGGGCGATCGGAAATGGATATCCTTCCCCTCTATGGCGATGCTGCCCGCATCCTTCTCGTAAACCCCGGTCATGACCTTAACTAGGGTGGATTTTCCCGCCCCGTTCTCGCCCATGAGGGCATGTATCTCACCTTTTCGCAACGTGAAATCCACGTTTTGCAGGGCCTTGACCCCCGGGAAGGTCTTGCATATGCCCCGCATTTCCAGCACTGTTTCCGACTGCACTTTCATGCCCTCCTTCAGATGCCCAATAAACCAATCGCGGCGCGATAACCGGCCGAGGGCCGGTAACCGCACCGCGTACGCAATCTAGCGATTTAGAAATCCTGTCAGAGAGGGATTACTTCGTCACGACGCCCTTTCCGGGATCGGCGTTGATGCCCAACTTGGTGATCAGGTCATCGGTGATCGAGGCGGTGTCGGCGAATACTTCCTTCTGGAAGACCGTTCCGCTGGGAAGGGGCATGCCGTTGGCGGCGTCCTTGATCCACTTGGAGATCTCGGCGGCCTGGCGGGGGCTGCACTGCACGTCGCAATCCCAGTATCCGGCCTGTACGTTCCGCAGGGCGAAACGGTTGAAGTCGAACCCGAGGACCTTGACCTTGCCGCCCTTACCGTGGGTAATGCCGGCGGCGTCGAGGGCCTGCACGGCGCCCTGGGCCATACCGTCGTTCTCGGCGTAGATCACGTTGAAATCCTTACCGGCGGCGATGGCGGCTTCCACCACCTTGCGCGCCTCTTCGAGGCTCCAGCTGTCCCCGCCGGTACCGTCGGCGACGATCTTGATCTTTCCGGCGTCGCGGGCCTTGAGGACGGCGGCGCTGCGGCCGAGTTCGGCGGCGGAGCCGAGCTGTCCGCGGATGAGGATCACGTTGTACGCGGGAAGGTTCTGGGAGAGTACCCACGACATGGCGGTGTTGCCTTCGGTGGCCATATCGGACACGAGCGCGGCCTGGTAGTTCGCGACGTCGGTCTGGATCAGGCGGTCAAAGAGGAACACGGTCACGCCGGCGGACTTGGCCTGCTTGAGGACGTTGTCCCAACCGGAAGCGTTGGCGGCGGAGATAAGGAGATAGTCCACGCCGTCGCGAATGTAGCCCTGGGCGGCGGCGATCTGCTCGCTGTTGTCGCCGGTATTGGTCTGTTTCGCGTCATAGCCGTTCGCCTTGGAGAACACGGCGTTCATGTCTTCTACGTTGGCCTGGCGATAGCCGGACTCTTCGGGGGGAAGGTTTACGATACCTACCTTGATAAGCCCGCCGCTCGCGGCGCCCGCGTCTTTTTTACCGCCCGCGAATACCGTCGCCGGGGTCAGCAGCAGCACCGCGACTAACGCGGCGATACCGATGTTTTGGTTCTTTTTCATCACTTTTCCTCCGTTTTCGTTTCTGTAGGGCACCTGCCCCGAGCATCAGTATGGACCCCGAATTTTCGCGCCCGCTACCCACATCCATCCGCACTTACTACGATCTTTTAAGGCGAAGCGGCGGGGAGGGCGCGAAAACTCCGTTTTCTTCCGAAAAAACTACGATTTTTTACGGAAGCGATTTTTGTGCCGGCCGCCGCGACGTTTCCAGTTGCGCTCCCCGGAAGGTGTGGTACTATAGATTGAAGGTTACCCATGAAACGCCGCGCCCCGTTTTCCGCCATTCTATTCATACTGCTTACGGTCTCCGCCTGCGACCGGGTTCGGAACGTCACGAGCGTTCAGGATCCGATCGTGCTCGGCTATTCGCAGCTGGGCGACGAGAGTTCCTGGAGGACGCAAAACAGCTTTTCCATAAAGGCGGCGGCGAAGCGAACGGGAATCAAGATCATGTTCGAGGACGCGATGCAGGATCCCGCGAACCAGATCAAGGCGCTCAGGTCCTTTATCGCGTATAAGGTGGACATAATCGCGTTCTCGCCCCTGGTGGAAACCGGCTGGGACACGGTGCTCGGCGAGGCGAAGGCGGCGGGCATTCCCGTGATGATCGTGGACCGCATGATAGACACGGACGACGAGAGCCTGTACGCTACGGCGCTGTGTTCCGATTTCGATCTCGAGGGCCGCAAGGCGGGCGAATTCCTGATCAGGAAATTCAAGGACCGCGCCGCCCCGGTCAATATCGTGGAACTCGCGGGCACGGCCTATTCCACACCCGCGATCGGGCGTTCGGAGGGCTTCAGGAAGGTGCTCGAGCAGTACCCGAAGTTCAAGGTGGTGTATTCGGAAGACGGCGACTTCATGCAGAGCAAGGGCCGGGAAATCATGCGCCAGGTCCTCAAGCGGTTCAACCCCAAGGACATCAACGTCCTTTATTCCCATAACGACGACATGACCTTCGGCGCGATAGAGGTGATGTCCGAGGCGGGGCTCGTCCCGGGCAAGGATATCGCGATCGTCTCGGTGGACGCGACCCAGCGAAGCATCGACTACCTCAAGGCGGGAACGATCAATTGCGTCATAGAGTGCAATCCCAACAGCGGCCAGCAGGTCATGGAACTGGCGAAGAGAATCGTCGCCGGCGAGAAGGTGGAAAAGAGGCTGTACGTCCAGGAAACCACCTTCGACGAATTCGGCGACCTCGATTCGATCCCAGCCAGGGGGTATTGATATCAGGCGCGTTTTCACCATGCGTACCAACAGCATACGCAAGACCCTGAAGGTAACCAATATCGTCATCATTATCGCGACGCTGGTGCCCTTCCTATTCAATACCCTCTATTACAACATCGTCCTGAACCAGTACGAACGGATCATCGAAAACGTGTACGACGCGAACAGCCTCTCGAGCGGGCTGAAGGAAGAAACCTACACGACCATGTGGAATATCGTTACGGGGAAGACCGAATTCGGGGACAACACCCAGTACGAATTGATCGAGCGCATCAAGGAAAAGCTCGACCTTTTGGAACGAAACGCCAATAGCGCCGACAACAGCTACCTGATCCTGGTCGCGAGAAATACCCTGGATACGATGGAGGGGTACGTGCGAAAGATCGGCGACAATATCGCCGGGAACGCGCCGGTTCGCGACAACGAGAAAATTCTCGCGGAAATAAGCTCGGTAAGCGACCTTCTCTACGACGTGCTGCAAAAGTTCGTCGCCGCGGAAATGGTGCTCGCCCATATCCAGAACACGAAGCTGCAGCGGTCCATGGATATCATGACGCTGGTGCAGACCGTGCTGTTCGCGTCGATCCTCATGTTCCTCATGCGCAATTACCGCCAGCTCAACCGGAGCGTCAACGACCCCATCGACCGGCTCAAGACCATGGCCTCGCGGATCGCCCAGGGCGACCTGTCTATCCGCGCCGAAAAGCCGGAGGTAAGCGAGCTTGACGAGCTGACGGACAGCCTCAATACCATGGCGGGAAAGCTTATAGAGCTCATAGAGCAGAACGTGCAAAAGCAGCGGAATTTACAGAAGGCGGAGATGAAGGCGCTGCAGGCCCAGATCGCGCCGCACTTCATGTACAATACCCTCGGGACCATCCTTTCCCTCGCGGAGGAAGGACAGACCGACGACGTGATAACAACCACCCTGGCCCTCTCGAGCTTTTTCCGGCTCTCGTTGAATAAGGGCCGGGATTGGGTTACGGTGGCGGAAGAAAAATCGCACGTGGAAAGCTATCTCGCGATTCAGAAAATGCGGTACGGCGCGATCCTCGACTACCGCATAGACTTTAGCCCCCGGATTCTGCAGGAATCCATGCTGAAACTGCTCCTGCAGCCCCTGGTGGAAAACGCGATTTACCACGGCATCAAGAAAAAGCGGCGACGGGGCTTCATTTCGCTGAAGGGCGACCTGGAAGGCGACGTGATGGTCTTTTCGGTGGAAGACAACGGGCGCGGCATGAGCGCCGAGGAACTCGAGACGCTGCGGGGCAGCCTGACGCATTACGACGTGGCGAACCCGATATCCGGTTTCGGCCTGTATAACGTGTACAAGCGCGTTCAGCTGTATTACGAAACCGAGCAGGGGCTCACGGTGGAAAGCGAGTTGGACAAGGGCTGCACGATAACCCTGCGGCTGCCCCTGGTCCGCTCGCCCGCCCAGGCGCAGGCGCAAATCGGCTAAGGGGGGAGAAGCGCGATGTTCACGGTATTCCTCGTAGAGGACGAGACGCTGATACGGCAAAACATGAGAAACGCGATCGAGAACGGCGGCGAGCCCTTTACCTGCGCGGGCGAGGCAGCGGACGGCGAGCTCGCGCTCACCATTATTCAGGACGTGAAACCCGACATACTCATAACCGATATCAAGATGCCGTTCATGGACGGGCTCACGCTGGCCCGCCACGCGAAGTCCATCATACCCTGGCTGAGAATCATCATCGTGAGCGGTCACGACGACTTTGACCTGGCCCGCCAGGCCATCGGCATCGGCGTTGACCAATATATCCTGAAGCCCGTGTCGAATAAGGACCTTTTCGCCGCCCTGCGCGCCTCGGGCGAGAAGATCACCGAGTACAAGAGACGGAGCCTTTCGTCCATGCAGAACCTCTCGAACGAGGAAACCGTGCGGAACGCGCTGGTCGGGACCTTTCTCGAGCAGGTGTGCAACGGCGTGCTCGATCCCGACGAAACGCTCCGCCGCGCCGGTGAGCTGTCGGTCAACCTGTTGGGGAGGCATTACGCCGTGGCCATAGCCTACTGCGAGGAAAAGGAAGGGTACCCGAACCGCCAGGCTATCGCCTCCAAGGTAAAGTACCTTTTCTCCGACGCCGAGGACGTGCTGTATTTCATGAGCGGGATGGACCACGTGGCGCTGATCGTGAAGGGGGCGAGCGAGATGGACACGGTGGGCCGCGCCTACCACGTTTCCCAGACCCTCAAGCACGAGGTGGAGGACGGCGGCTCCACCGTCGTGACCGTGGGCATAAGCGGGGTGACCGAGCGGCTCTCGGGAATACACGAAGCCTGGCGCGAAGCCTCGGTACTGCTTAAGACGTTCTCCCACACGCAGCGGGGCAGGATTTTCCGCACCGGGGACCTCAGCCGCAGGGATTCGCCCCTGGTGGCGTCGCTGGACGAGCTATTCAATACCGACATGGAATCGCGGCTCAAGTTCGCCAGGGCCGACGACGTTCCCTCGATCGTGGCGGAATTCACCAAGAACCTGTGCAGCGACGAAATGCAGGGCATGCTCTACCGCTATTACGTTTTGATGGACCTGACGGCCTCGGCCATGAGGATCATACGGAGCTTTAACCCCGGCATGGACTGGAACGAGCTTACCGAGAAATTCGTGGACCGCGAACAGGTGATTTCCTCGTCGGTAACGGCCCAGGAGTGCACGGAACTCGCGACGCAAATCTGCATGAAATTCATCGAGCTGCGGGACCAGGGCAAGGACTGCCACCACCGCAAGCTCGTGCAAAAGGCCTGCGAGTATATCGCGGAAAACTACAACGACCCCGATATTTCACTGAACACGGTGGCCGCCCACGTTTCCCTGAGCCCGACCCATTTCAGCACGATCTTCTCGCAGGAAATGTCGGAAACCTTCATAGACCACCTCACCTCGGTGCGCATGGAGAAGGTAAAGGAGCTGCTCCTTTCGACCGACGACAAGATCGTGAATATCGCCTTCTCGGTGGGATACAACGAGCCGAACTACCTGAGCTATATTTTCAAAAAACGGGAAGGCCTGACCCCGAAGGAATTCCGGCAGCAAAAGACCGCTTCGCCCGCGGCGGCGCGGGCGGCCGCCCCGGCGAAGGGAACGTAAGGGAGCGCCCGGAACGCGCGTCGCGCCGAGCGGGCCCCCGGATCATTCGAACTCGAAGGACTCCAGGCTCGCCAATCCGTCTCCCTCGAATCGGAGATAGAGCGGATACGTGCCGTCGGGAACGGCAAGCGGCGCGCGGTAGTCGGTCCAGACGTTGGTGAAATCCACCCGGATTCTGGCCGCCGCGGGCCCCTTGCGGGAGAGGGCAACGACAAAGTCCCCCTTGCAATATCCCCGGACCCGGATCGAAAGGGCCGTAACGCCGCGGAAATCGAAGTATTTGAACCCCGCCTCCGCGCCGGCCATCATGTTCGCCACGTATCCGTCCACCCGGTCGCCGTCCTTTCCCTCCTGGGTAATCAGGGGGAACCGGTTGTCGGGCCAGGCGGACTGCGCGGTGTAGGGCGAAACCACGCCGCAGGAAAGGTTGCAGGCGATATAGGCCGGGTACCTGCCCCGGGCGGGGAAGGGTTCCCCGCGAAGGCCCTGCGAGGTAAGCTCCGCCTGCAGGAAGGTGCCGTCGGGGCCCGGTACCAGCGGCTCGGCGCACGCCTGCCTGCAAAAGGTGGTGCCGTGGGTATGGCGGTGGTAGAAGACGTACCAGCGACCGCCGATTTCGGCGATGCTCCCGTGGTTGTTGCCGCCGTAATAGGCCGGTTCCTCCGGGTCCTTGTAACCGCCGACGTGCGAATCGTTATTGCTCACGAGGACGCCCCGGTAGCGGAAGCCCCCGTCCGGCCGATCGCTGGTCGCGTAGCAGAGCTCGTGCATGACCACCGAGGAATAGATAAAATAATACAGGCCCCGGTATTTTCGAATGCTGGCCGCCTCGAAGTATTCGTGTCCCTCGAAACCGGAACCCTGGGAAAAGGGCTGGCTCGGCAGCAACCGCTCCGGCCCGCGTTGGAGCGTGAGCATATCGGGACCGATTACGCTGAGCATGGGCCCGGTTCTCGACCGATCCCCGACCCCGCAAAACCCGGTATAGAGATAGGTCAGATCGCCCTCGGTCAGGACCCCCGGGTCGAATTGGGGCTCGTCGCCCTCGGCCGCGCCGAGGAGTTCGCCGTTTTCATGCCTGACGTACCCGTAAAACGAGAAGGGACCGGCGGGTTTGGCGGAAACGGCCACCGAAACCACCGAAACCTTGTCGAGCACGTAATAGAGGTAATAGCGTCCGTCGGTTCCCCGGGTAACGTCGGGGGCGTACAGGCACATGGCCCCGAGCGGATTCAACGGGTCGTCGGTCTTTTTGTAGATTACGCCCTCGTACGTCCAGAGCGTTAGATCGTCTACCGGGGCAGACCAGCATACGTAATCGCCCAGGCAAAACACATGACCGTTAAACCGGTCATGAGAGCCGTATACATAGACCCGATTGCCGAACACGTGGGGTTCGCCGTCGGGTACGTACTCCCAGGAAGGCATGTACGGATTTCCGAAGGTTCTGAAGTTTTCCATAGGAAGCATTATACACGACTTTTATCGTTCCATAACGCCTTTTTCGGTTTTTTACGGCGCTATTCCGCTCTGGAAGGACACACGCGCATGCAAATTCCGCACACCGCGCCGCGGCCGATATGTCGGTATTCCTTTTTCATCCAAGCGCTGCATTTCGCCGGATCGAATACCGGTCCGTCGGGCGAGAGGCCGATGGCGAGGGCGGGACAGGCGGCGACGCACCGCTCGCAGCCGGCGCACCGATGGGAAAGCGCCGGGCCCGTCCGCTCGGGAACCGCGCCCGCCGTTTCGCTCCCGCTCCCGCAGAGGGCCTCCAGCTCCTTCCAATCCGTGAATACGGTCACGAGCCGAACCCGGGGCCCCCATTGGCGGTGAAGAAAGAGATTGCTCCGTCCCATGGCGCCAAGGCCGGAAAGGCAGGCGGCCTTTTTATGGGAGTAACGCCCCGCGAAGGGGCCACCGTACGGGAACGCGCCGTCGGCGCCTGAATCGGGCGCGCTCTGGGACGCGGCGACGGGAAGGTAGCGCGCCCCCGTATCCTGGAGGAAGAGGCCGGCCTGCAGGGCGAGACGGTCGAGAAAGGCGTTCGCGGTTCGATAATGATGGAAATAGGTATAGGTCGGCTCGTCGGCGATCTCGTCGATCACCGCGTCGGAGAGGCGAAGCGCGAGGGACACGGCGAACGCCAGGCCCGCGGGGCCGTCGCCCGGCCGGGAAACGGCCGCGTCGCTCGCGCCCCAGGATTTTACCGAATCGAAAAAGTCTGTCGCGGACGGGTTCATGGCCCCCATATTCGCACGTTCGACCGGATTCGGCAATGCGTTTGTAAGTTCGTGACGTTTGTCACGGTCCCTCGACCCTCCTTGTTTTATGTTTACGGTACGCAGGGCACTGCGAGAAGGAGTGAATTCATGAAGAAAACCCTCGGTTTCCTAATCGTTTCCATGGTTGTCGCCTCACTGTCCGTTGCGGCCCAAGGCGCGTCGGCAATAGCCCCCTATCGCGCGCTTTCCCCGGCGGAGGCCAAGAGGATGCTCGAACAGGACAAGACCGCCGTTCTCCTGGACGTGCGGACTCCCGACGAGTACGCGCAAAGACATATTCCCGGCAGCGTGCTGATTCCGGATTACGAACTGGCCGCCCGCATGGGAAAGGAACTGCCGGATAAAAACGCGCCCATTATCGTCTATTGCCGGTCAGGCAACCGAAGCAGGAACGCGGCGCTGAGATTGCTGCAAGCCGGTTATACCCGCGTATACGACGCGGGCGGAATAAACGCCTGGCCCTACCCTACCGAAACGGGACCCTACGCGCGGTGAGCGGCACGGCCCCGGCTTGATCGGCCAATCCGGCTTGATCGGCCAATCCGCCATGCTCGGACAATCCGTCTTATCAGTAATTGATCTCAACATAGAGAGGCGCGCGCCGATACTATGAACAGCATCGCGGATGCGGGGAGCGACCATGAACGTTTCGTATGAACAGATGTCCGGGACCTTTTTCGGGGTCTTGATAAAATGCGGGTTCTCCGAGGCCGACGCCTCGAGTCTCGCCGAAATATTTACCGACAATACCTTCGACGGGGTATTCTCCCACGGGATCAAGCGTTTTCCGGGCTTCGTCCAGTACGTCGAGCTTGGCCTGGTAAAGCCGGGCGCGAAACCGGCGCGGCTCCGGAAAAAGGGAAACTTTGAACAATGGGACGGCCGGCTCGGCGCCGGCCCCCTAAACGCCTTGCTCGCCATGGACCGAGCGGTGCGTATCGCGAAGCGCAAGGGCTTTTCCCTCGTGACGCTTCGCAACACCAACCACTGGATGCGCGCCGCGACCTACGGACTGTACGCCGCCTCCCGGGGCATGCTGAGCGTTTCCTTCACGAACACCAAGGCCAATATGCCCCCCTGGGGAGCCAAGGAACCCAGGATCGGCAACAATCCCTTCGTGCTCGCCGTACCGGACGGGGACCGGACGATCATCCTCGATACCGCTATCTCCCAGTATTCTTACGGTAAACTTTCCAATCACCTGGAAGAAAGGCGCGACTTTCCCTTTCCCGGCGGCTTTGACGCGGACGGACGGCTCACCGTTAAGCCCGAAGCCATCGCGGAATCGGGAAGGATGCTCCCCATCGGCTATTGGAAGGGCTCTGGCCTTTCGCTTCTCCTCGATCTATTCGTCTCGATCCTTTCCGACGGCAGAACCACCCGGGAGATCGAGGAATTGGGCGAGGGAGAGCGCGAATTCGGCATATCCCAGGCCTTCATGTGCTTTAAACCCGACTTCTTCGGAGCGGGCGACCGGCGGAGCAACCTGATACGGGCTACGCTCGAATACGTAAAGGGCGCCGCCCTTGCCGAAGGATTCGAGGCTATCCACTACCCCGGGGAACGGAGCGCGCGCTCCCGAAAGGAGCACTTCATGAAGGGCGTGGAAATCCCGGACGGCCTGTGGCGAAAAATCGAGGCCCTGTAGCCCGGCACGGCGGCTATTCCCCGCACCGGCCCTCATCCTTTATACTCACCCCATGAACCTTCCCCGCCCGGATATATTCGGCATGACGGAATCGGACCTCGCCGCGGAATTTGCCCGCCGCTACGGCAAGGGCCGCTTCCACGCGCGCGCGACAGTGAACCACCTCTACGGGAAGGGTTCCCTAGCGGGGCTCATCGACCGGGAAGAATTCCGGGACAATCGGGCGCTGGCGACCCGCATAACCGAGGATTTCGGCCGCGCCCTCCCCCCCGTCGCCAGAACGGAGCGGGAAGGCGATACCGTGAAGTTTACCCTTGCCCTGGAAGACGGCTACGAGATCGAGGCGGTAATCGTTCCCATGGCGACCCACACGACCCTGTGCGTCTCGACCCAGGCGGGCTGCGCCCGGGGGTGCGCCTTCTGCAGAACGGGGGCCATGGGCCTCGGGAGGAACCTGAGCGCGGGGGAAATTACGGCCCAGTACCTGACGGCGCGCTTTTTCTTCGGCGCGGATATCGAGAACGCCGTTTTCATGGGGATGGGGGAGCCCTTCGACAATTTCGGCGCGGTACGAACGGCGGTTGAGATTCTTACCGATCCCCGGGGAGCGGCGCTTTTGAGCGGGAACGTCAGCGTTTCCACCTGCGGTCACGTTCCGGGCTTGGAGCGGTTCGCCGAACTCGCGAAGCGGCGCGGGGCGGGCGCGGACGGAACGGCCCGCTTCGACCTGGTAACCGTGGCAATAAGCCTTCATTCGGCCCTGGACGGCGTGCGCGGTTCCCTCATGCCGGTCAATCAAACGTGGCCGCTCGCGCGATTAAAAGAGGCCCTGCTGGCCCTCCCCCACTCCCGCGTCAAGGACCGGCTGTATTTCGAGTACCTGGTCATTCCCGGTTTGAACGATACGGCAGGGGCCGCGGACGCCCTGTGCGCCTATCTCGAGGGGCTCACGGCAAAGGTTAACCTGATCGCCTTCGTGGCCCCGGAGCGGAGCGCCCTGCCTTCCGCGACGGAAGGCGACGTGGAACGGTTCTGGCGCCTTCTGCGGGAACGGGGCATTCCGGCCTTCACGCGCAAGGGAAAGGGAGCGGGAATCCGCGCTTCCTGCGGCCAACTCGCCCCGGAACGCGGCTCTCCGCCCCGAACGGGGGCTTAGTTCGATTCAGCGTCCCCGGCGGGCTCCGGGTCATTCGCCGCGTCCGCTTCGTCCGCTTCGTCCGCTTCGGGAGTACCGGAACCGGACCGGTCGTAATGGACGGGAACGGGACCGAACAGCAGGTTTTGCCGCGACGTCACGATCTCGAGGGAGAGCAATTCCGCCGCGATACGGGTCATGCCGCGCTCCTCGGCGGGCATTTTGACGGTTTCCGACTCGATCCCGAACCGTTTATTCAGGAATCGGTAATTTTTCCAAAGCGACTGCTTTATATTCTGAATGTCCGAGGGCCTGCGCAAAAGGTCGAGCATCCGCCGCTTCAGCGCCTGCAGGGCCTCCGGTCCAACCCCTTTCAGGCTCGCGATTTCCTTTCCCATGCCATCGGCTTCGGAGCGCGAAAGTTCCTGGCAGAGGAATTTGAGGATATGCCAGCACTCCACGACCTCTCCCGCCCGGTCAAAGGGCTTTGCGTCGAGCCACAGAAAGGCGAAGAGCCTGCGCCGCCAGTCCCACCACCGTATGGGGCTTTGCAGGTCGGGAGCGGGTATCAGGAAAAAGCCCTTTTCTAAAAGGAGGGAGCCGAAAATGCCGGGCGGATGGCCAAGGCGGCGGTTTTTGAGCGAGGTGCGGTACACGCCGCAGGAGGGGCTTCCTTCCATAAAAACGAAGGCCTTGATCCCGGCGCGTTCCAGGGAATCGAGGCAGGCCGCGCAGCCCATGCGCATCCATTCCCCGAGTACGTCCCCGTCCCGGGATTTGACTTCGGCCTTTCCGGCCCAAAAATCGTCGCCGTTGCCGCCCCGAAGGCTCACCGGCACCCGGGGAACGCCGAGGCCGCTCATGACTTCGGGACAGACGGGATGCCACACGAAATCGGCGCGCTCCCTCCCGATCAGGCGGGTTACGTCCTGGCCCTTGCCGTTATAGCGTACCTTCGCCCCGAATTGGCAGGCGGATATCCCGATGTGTATCTTCTCTTTTATGATCGCGTCCATGGATCAAGTATAGTCGCGCGCCGTCGTCTTTGCCACGGCGGCGGGGAAACCGCCTTAGTAGGTTTCCATGATTTTCTCGCAAATCATGAAGGCGGCGGGGCAATACAGGGAATCAAGGGCGAGGCCGCCGAGCTTTCGGCGTATGTTTACCGAATTGGTATGGGGAAAATTGACGCAGGAGAGGGTTCTCACGTCGTAGATCGAGCAGGTATTGTCGGCGTTCTGAAAGGGACAGGGCAGTTCGCGGAGCATAAAGCCGACCCCGTCGGGATCCTGTTGCAGGTAATCCTCGTGAAAGCGCTTGGGGTCGGCGCCGATGGCCGCGCAGATGTGCTTTACGTCGGTGTTGCGGAAGATGGGGCCCATATTGCGGCAGCAAAGGCCGCAGGCGGTACAGTCGATTGTGCCGAAGACCTCTTCGTGCCACGCGTGGATTTGCCGCTCGATGCCCGGAATATTCCGCTTTGACAGCAGGCGAAGCTTTTTCATGATTTCCCGGTGTTTCGCCTTGCTTCGTTCCAGTATGGTTTCAAACTCGTTTATTCGGTGCCTCCTTGGGCTTGTATACGGTACGGTAACCGCCGCTACGCGGTTATGGCGTCCGGTTCCGGCAGTTTTCCCAGTAGCGTTTCGCTTTCGAACGTTACGACCTCCGCGTTTCCCAACCGGTACCGATGCATTTGCGAAAAGGGCATGTCGAACGCGATGCATTTCAGGGCGAGGATAACCCCGCCGTGGGAAACGATCAGCGGGGTACCGACGGCGGAAGCGACGACGCTTCTAACCGCCTCGCCCGCGCGGCGGAGCATTTCTTCGTAGGACTCTCCCCCATGGGACTTGTCGTACCGCCGGTCCGCGCGCCACCGGGCGTATTCGCGGGGATACACCCGCTCGATCTCGTTCCAGGACAGGCCCTCCCAGTTTCCGAACGAGATTTCCTCAAACCCGTTTTTCGCCGAAAGGGGGGCGCCGACGCGTTCGGCCACGATACGTGCGGTCTCGAAGGCTCGTTTTTGGGGGCTGGAATACAGTACCAGGTCGGGAATGCGCATGTCCCGGATTTTTTGGGCCAACTCGACCGCCTGAGCCCTGCCGTTTTCGTTGAGGGCGATATCGGCGCTGCCCTGTATCCTGCCGGCGACGTTCCAGTCGGTTTCGCCGTGCCTCGCGAACAATAGTCTCATGAACCCTCTCTCCCAAGCGGTTACCGCGATCCCGTTTCGCGGGACCGGCAGTATACACGGAAACGGCGGCGGGGGAAACCCTTTCGAAAGCGCGCCTATAAGAGAGCCTGCCAGATCTGGATGACCGGGAGGATAATGCACACCGCGATAAACACGATTTCCAGGACCAGGGTCCGGCGCTCCGCGTTGTCGGTCTTCACCATCTCGTATACCGAGGTCAATATATCCAGCCGGCGTTCCACCGACCGGCTCCAACCGTCGGTGTTGAACAGGGCGCAGAGGCGGTCGTAAATCTGGCCGAGGTAGTAGTCGCCGATGATTTTCGAGGAGTTTTCCAGGTTTTCCAGCACGAACAGGGCGACGAAGCGGAGGGATTGAATGCGCGCGAATTTCTTACGCACGGCGCCCACGGGGGCCCGACCCCGGCGGGAGAAGGAGCCGAGGTCGCGTTCCGCCTCGTCGAGCCGCTTGTCCAAGAGGCGGTCCAGAACCCGCAGTTCCAGAAGGCGATAGTTCGCGTGCTCGATCATGAGAAGGATATCCTCGTACTCGCCCCGGGGATCTATGATAAAGCAGCGGTCAAGGTCGAAGACCGCCATGTCGGTCGCGGCGTAGGAAAAGGGCTTCGCGAGGGTTTCGGCGATCTTTTGCTCGTGAATCTCCTCGCCGGCCGGGGCGCCCATCATCAACGAGGCGATGGCGGTCCGGTTTTTTTCCACGTACCGTTCCGGGCCCTCGGGGCATTCCAGCATGCAAAACGCGATATAGGTCTCAAAATCCTTGCCGGGGTTTGAGGCGGGATCAAGGATGGCGGGGCGTATTAAATCGATCATTTCGCCGAAGAGCCGGTCGGCCCATGCCGAGAGGGTAATCGTTTCGCCCGGCGCGGCGCTCCCGGAGGCTTCCCCCGGCCGGTCCGCGCGGACGATGGGCGCCCCGGCGATGGTTTCGAGCCCCGCTAGGCTCGTCGCGACGCGAAGGCGGAGGCACACGGTAATGGCGCCGTCTTCGTAGACCTTCGCCTCGGCCTTGAGCGTTCCGTACCCTTCTGAGGCGGCGGATTTGAGCGGAACCAACAGCGGGCGGGGAAGCGACAAAGAGGCGGGCGTGTCGCGGCGAGAGGGAGCCCTGACGGTGGGGCCTTCCTCCCTCACCGCGAGGCTTTTTTGCAAAGAAGGCAGGTTAATGGCCCTACCAACGTCGAAAATCCTGAAAAAAACGAGTTCATGCAACCGGTTAGCGTTACTTTTTTTGGCCATACCACCAGTATACACGTTTTTTCGCGATAGGTTCCCGCGCGTTTCGCCGGAATGCGCCATACTTAAGCCATGAGCGCAAACCTTTTGGAGCGGGTTCCCCTGGGCACCTGTTCCTGGAATTACGATTCCTGGATCGGCCTGGTGTACTCCCGCAAGGAGCCCTACTCTGCCGCGTACCTTACGGAGTATTCGTCCCGGTACCCCACCGTGGAGGTGGATAGCTGGTTCTACCGCATGCCCGACACCCAAGACGCGCGAGAGTACCGCGAGCGCACGCCGGAAGGGTTTACCTTTGCCTGCAAGGTGAGCGAGCGCGTTAGCCTAACCCATGAAAGGAGCAGGGACAAAGGCGCGCCCCTTATTCCCAACCCGGATTTTCTTTCGGCGAGCGCGTACGACGAATACCTGCGCGGATTGGCTCCCCTGCGTGACCGCGTCTTTCTCGCGGAACTCGAATTCGAGTATCTCAATAAACAAAAAATGCCCGGGGTCGACGAGTTCATGAAACGGCTCGGGGCCTTCGCCGAGGCGGTGGAACGGGAAATTCCGCGTGAGCGGCGGGTGCCCCTGGGCATTGAATGCCGGAACGCGAATTACCTGACCCGGGAATACTTCCGTTTCCTGAAAGATTCGGGGCTGAGCCACGTATTTTCCGAAAAGATATACCTTCCCCGCGTCCACGAGCTGGTGGAAAGGCACGGGGACCTCATCGGGGAACGGTGCGCGGTACGGCTTTTAGGCGGGGACCGAAAAGCGATAGAGGAGAAGACCAAGGGCGAATGGAACCGGCTCGCGGAACCGAAAGAAGACCTCAGGCGGACGGCCGAGGCGATCGCGGAACTCGCGCGGGGAAGCCGCCTGGTGCAGGTATACGTGAATAACCATTTCGAGGGAAGCGCGCCGCTCACGATAGAACGGCTCCGCTCCCTCGAGGCGTAATACCGCCTTATCGGGCTGCCGAGAGGGGCGCTTCGGCGGAGAGAAAGCCGCGGTGCATGGAGGTGAGATTGTCCGCCTTTCCGTAGGCGGCGATCAGTTTGATCGCGTTTCCCTCGGTATAGCCCGCGGCGGGCACGACCAGTTCGAGCGTGGTGACGCCGTCGGATTCCCGGACGGCGCTCGCGGCCAGTTTGTTCGTCGCGTTGGGCGAATGGCCGTGTCCCTTGCCGGTCTGCTCGCTGACGGTCGGCGCGCCGTTGGCATCGTAGGCGATAACCATAAAGGCGCCGTTCATCTTCAGGGAACCGATCCCGGCGGCGACCCAGCCCGCGGTCGGGGCCCGCACGGCCACGAAAAGGGTTTTTCCGTCGGGAGAAAGCGTTACGCCCAGGGTGATGCCGGACGCGGTTTTTTCGTAGCGGTATTCCCCCGCGGAAAGAACGCCGTCGGTCTTTGGGGCCGCCCAAGAGCCGGCTTCCTGCGCCTGCAGGCCAAAACCGGTCAGGAACGCGGCGAGAACGAACAATGCGGATGAAAGACGTCGAATCATATGAGTACCTCCGGATACCGTATATGCTTCAATATAATGGTTTTAGTAAGATTTAACAAATACGGCGCAAGCGCCCGTACGGGACCGATTCCGTTCCGCCTTCTCCCCGGAATGACGCCCTGGGCGGGGGCTCCGCCCGTGCGTCGAGCGCCGCCGCGCCCCGCGCTGCCTCTTCCCCCTTCCCCTTATTTGACCCGGACGGTGCGCAGGGAATTGAGGACGGCCAGGAGGGCGACGCCCACGTCGGCGATGACCGCTTCCCACATATTGGCAACGCCGAAGGAACCGAGGGCGATGAAGGCGCCCTTGACCGCCATGGCGAGGACGATGTTCTGGACGACCACGCGGCGGGTGAACCGGGCGATTCGGATGGCATGGGGGACGCGGGAGATATCGTCGTCCATGATGACCGCGTCGGCCGCCTCGATGGCCGCGTCGGAACCGAGGCCGCCCATGGCGATTCCCACGTCGGCGCGGACGAGTACCGGGGCGTCGTTCATGCCGTCGCCCACGAATACGGTGGTTTTTCCCTTCGGCGCGGCGGAAAGGAGTTCCTCAAGGCGTTCCACCTTGTCGGCGGGGAGCAGTTCCGCGTACGCGCCGTCTATTCCGGTTTCCTCGGCCACCTTCTCCGCCGCGCCGCGGTCGTCGCCGGTGAGCATGACGGTCCGCCGTACGCTGAGCGACTTTAAGTCCGCCACGGTGGCCGCGGCGTTCGCCTTGACCCGGTCCGAGATAACGAGGTAACCGGCGTATGTTCCGTCCACGGCGATATAGGTAACGGTTCCCGGAACGTCGCAGTCCCCGTGGGCGATGTCTTCGCGGTGGAGGAACCGGTCGTTCCCGACGAGAACGGCGCGTCCTTCCACGCGGGCCATAACGCCGTGACCCTTGATCTCCGCGACCGATTCGGCCGTCGATTCGGCCGAGCGGAGGGTATTCGATTCGCGCGAGGCCCGGTAGGCTTCCCGGATGGAGCGGGCGATGGGATGGCTCGAGTGGCTTTCCGCGGCGGCGGCCCAGGCTAAAAGACCATCCTCCGTAAAGCCGTTCCGGGTAACCGTCTCGTTTACCGCGAAGACCCCTTCGGTGAGGGTGCCCGTTTTGTCGAAGACGACGGTATCGGCCCGCGCGAGGGAGTCCAGGTAGTTCGCCCCCTTTATGAGTATCTTGTGCCGCGCCGCGCCGCCGATGCCGCCGAAGTAGCCCAGGGGCACCGAGATTACCAGGGCGCAGGGGCAGGAGATAACGAGGAGTATCAGCGCGCGGTAGGCCCAATCCGCGAGGGAAGCCCCGGGAACCAGGAGGGGCGGCACGAAGGCGATGAGCGCCGCGCCGATTACCACGGCGGGCGTATAGACCGCGGCGAACCGGGAGATAAACCGCTCGGTCGGGGCCTTTCTGCCCGCCGCGTCTTCCACCAATTCGAGTATCCGGGAGGCGGCGGACTGGGCGAAGGTCTTTTCCGTCCGCACGATAATCTTTCCCTCGTCGTTCACGCACCCGGAAAGGACCGGGTCGCCGGGAACGACGCGGCGGGGCACGGACTCGCCCGTGAGCGAGGAAGTATCGATAAAGGATTCGCCCTCGGCCACCGAGCCGTCCAGGGGGATTCGCTCGCCGGGAAGGATCTCGATAAGCGAGCCCACGGCGACCGATGCGGGGGGAACGGTCTCGCGGCGGCCGTTAACCACGAGGCGGGCGCTATCGGGCCGCAGATCCATGAGCGTGGAAATATTGCGCCGGGACTTTGCCACGGCCCGGTCCTGGAAGTATTCGCCCAGGGAGTAAAAGAGCATTACGCCCACGGCCTCGGGTATCTGGTGGATCGCGATGGCGCCCACGGTGGCGACGCTCATGAGGAACATCTCGTTGAACACCTGCCCGCGCAATATACTCGTAAAGGCGCTCCGGAGCACGGGAAAGCCGATGAGCACGTAGGCGGGAAGGAGCACGGCGTATTCGGCGACGGAAAGGGGCGTGGCGTGCAGGGCGTCGTGAAAGGCCGTGCCGACCGCGAAAAGCGCGCCCGCGACCGCGATTCGGACCAGGGCCCCCGCGCCGAGGGCGTCGGCTTCGGCGTCGGGGTCGGGAAGCGCTTCGTTATCCGCGGCCGATACCGCGGCTCCCGGCTCGATGCTGGAAATGACGGCCCGGGCCTCGGCCTCGTAGGCGCCGTCGAACTCGACGGTGGCCGCGGCGAAGTTTACCCGGGCGTTCTCGAGCCCCGCTTCCCTATTGAGGGCCTTCTCTATCGTAAGCGCGCAGTTCGCGCAGTCCAAGCCCCGTATCCTATATTTGGCCATGTTCTCTCTCCTTGCGATACGGCGTTCCGTCACATGTTCTCGACGAAGCGCCTGATAAAATCGGCGAAGCGGGCGAGCTCCTCTTCGCTAAAGCCGGAGGTGGCTTCAGCCACCAGTCGCCCATGATAGGCCGAATGCTCTGCCTGGGTTTTCTTTCCCGCCTCGGTCAACTCTATGAACCAGGAGCGGCGGTCTTCGGGATTCGCCACCCGGGCCACGAGCCCCGCCTTTTCCAGTTTGTCCACGGTAACGGTGAGGGTTCCGGTGGTAACGCCGAGGCGGGCGCATAGGTCGCGCATTTTCATGGGCCCGTAGATTCCCAATAATTCCACGGCGTGCATGAGGGGCAGCGAAAGGCCCGATTCCGCCACGACGGAAAGTTCCCAGGAAGAAAGGCGCTCGAAGAGTTCGACCATGACTTCCGAGAGGGATTGGCTATTGGGGTTATGGTTGGGGTTGGAATTGCCGGCGGGTGTATCGCCATTTGTCGCGTTCATGGGCGCTCCTTCTTATTCCAGAGAATAAGAGAATTACCACGCGATGTCAAGTATCTTGACTTTCAAGCTTTTTGGAAATCGTATTTTTTTCGCGATCGAACGTTACTCACCCCCGAAGAGGCCGAGGCAGGCGCGGATCAGGAAGAACGCCACTACGGCCCACAGGGCGACTACGGGCACGGCGAAGTACCAATGGGCCGTAAGCCGAAAGGGTTCCTTCCGCGCCCGTTCCCGTGCCGATTCCAGAATTTCCGGGGGAATGGAGCGGAGGGCCCAGGCAAAGAGGGCGCTCAGGATAATCACGTCGTCAAGGTAGCCGAGAACGGGTATGAAATCGGGTATGAGGTCGATGGGGCTCAGGGCGTAGAGGAGCGCCGCGGCGACGGGTATTTTCGCCTTCCAGGGGAGCGCCGGGTCCCGGTAGGCGTAGTAGAGTTCCAGAAGGCGGGACTTCAGCCGCCGGGCGGTACGGTTCAGCCGCCTGAGAAGGGGGATACGGTCGCTCAATCGCATGGGCAAAACCGGTCGCCGGGGGGGAACGCGCTCACACCTTCAGGATAACCCGAAAGCCCCGCGCCGCATAGTACGATTCGGCGCCGTTGTGATAGATAAACGCGCGGCCGTACCGCCAGTCGCCGAACAGGGCCCCTCCGAGACGGCGGACCGAATCGGGGGTACGCAGCCAACTCGAGGTTTTTTGGTCAAAGGGACCGAACCGCTGAAGATCGCGGTATTGCCCCTCGTCCGCCAGGACGCCCCCCAGGGCGGCGGCCATGTCGGCGGCCGAATCGCGCGGCCTCGCTTCCTTTCTGCCCTCAAGGGCCGCGCGGTCGTAGCACAGGCTTCGCCTTCCCGCCGGGCTTTCGCTCGCGCAATCGTAAAAGACGATTTCTCCCGTGGCCGCGTCAACGCCGACCACGTCGGGTTCGCCGCCGCTCGCTTCCATCGCGGCGAGGGAGGACAGCTTTTCGGGATTGGCTTCAAGCCGCCTTTCCACGGCCTCCCACGCGATGCCCTCATGGCGATCGGGATGCCCTTCGAAGCGCGCGCGCAGGATATCCCGTACGCTTTCCGCGCGTATCTCCGCGTTTTTGCCCGCATTCGCGCCCATTTACGCCTCCGTATGCCGGTTCGAATTGACGGAACGCCTCAGGTTCTTCATTTCGTAAAGCCGCCGGTCCGCCACGTCGGTCAATTCGTCGAGAGAAACGCCCTCTTCGGGAAAGCTCGCCAGCCCGTAGGAGAATGAGGGGACGATCGACGCGCCCTCGAAAGCCACCGGGGAGGAACGGAGGGCGGCGAGGTCCGCGTCCAGCTTATGCCGTATCGCCTCGGTGTCGCAGCCGTGATAGAGGACCACGAACTCGTCGCCGCCGAACCTGCCGGTAATATCGCTGGTTCGGTTCCCGTACCGGAGGCGTTGGGCGATCGTCATGAGGAACCGGTCCCCGGCGCGGTGCCCGAGGGAGTCGTTCACCCGCTTCAGGCCGTCCGCGTCGATGAGGGCGAGGACAAAACACTGGGAATACCGGCTTGCCCGCGATATTTCCCGGCAAAGCAGTTCTTCGAACGCGCGACGGGTTAAAAGGCCGGTTAACGCGTCTTCCCGGGACTCTTCCAGGCGCTCGAGGTAGATTCCCCGGGCATAGAGGCACACCTCTATCTGCGAGGCGACCCGCTCCACGATGGCCACGTCGGAAGGCGCGAAGGTGTTTGGCTTACCGGAATCGAGATTTAAAAGGCCGAATAGCCGCCCGTTCACGAAAAGCGGGGCGCTGATTACCGATTGAAACTTCCAGGTATCGGGGTAAAACCGGGTAAAAAGCCGCTTGAGGGCCTTTTTGCGGATCAAGAGGGCGCGTTCTATGGCGCCCCTCGATTCCTGGAAGATGAAGGACTCTTCCAGCTTGAGGCAGAAGTTATTCACGTAATTGCCCGCGTAGCCCTTGGAGGCCGCGAAGGTGAGATACCCCTTCTCGTCTAGGGTAAGGACTGAACCGAATTTCGCGTTGGGAAAGATCATGAACACGTAATCGAGCACCGTGTCGTAGATTCTGTCTATGTCCTCGTCGATGAGGATGGCGCGGTTGATTTGAAGGTTCATGTCAACCATCAGGCCGTAGCGCCGGGATTTCCGCATGCCGAGGAAGAGGCCCCAGGCGAGAAGCGTCACGCCGAACCAGCCAATGCCGAGAACCCAGGGAATGAGGGAACCTAAGACGCGGGGATTTCCCATGACTACCGTATTCAAGGCGTCAATGGACATCCAAATGGCGGCGTTGATTATGAGCACGCATCCGACGGTAAATCGCCGAGGAAGAAGTTGTCGGTCCATACTGGCTTTAGTATAAACCCTCTGCGGGCAAAAGGGAGCGTCGATAGGCATTTTTTCTACCCAAGGCCTTACGCCCCCGGCGTTTCGGCCAAGCCACGCATTTTCAGGAGGCCGAACGCCGCGACGGTGCTCGCGTCCCGGATCTCGCCGGAAAGGATCATGCGCTCCACCTCGGCGACCGGAAACGTCTGGGAAATGAGGCCCAGCTCTTCCGGGTCCAACGAGGCGCTGCCCGGGGTAAGGCCCGTGGCCACGAATACCCGATAGCGCTGGTTTGAGTATCCGTACGCGGTAAAGAGCGTTCCGATTTCCTCGATACGGTCGGCGGTCAATCCCGTTTCCTCCCGCAGTTCGGCCCGGGCAAGCTCTTCCGGGGAGTAGCTCCCCTCCTCTTTTGATCCCTGGGGAAATTCCCAATAGCGGCCGCCCACGGTATAGCGGTACTGTTCGACCATGGTGATGCCCTCGGGACCGAGGGGGATTACCGTGGCGAAATCGGCCTTCTCCACTACGCCGTAGAGGCCCCGAGAACCGTCGGCACGGAGAATGGCGTCTTCCCGCACCCTCATCCACCGGTTCGCATAGACTTCCCGGGTCGAAAGGGTCCTGATTTCAGGCGCCCCGGGGACGGCTTGCGCCCCCTTCACCCGAGTATCTCCTGAACCCGGCCGACCAAGCCCGATTCCAGCCTGACCTTGATGCCATGCGGATGGTTGGGGGAGTTGGTAAGAATGTCCCGAACCACCCCCTCGGTCCGCTTGCCCGTGCGCTGATCCTCTTTCAATACGATGGAAACCCGGAGCCCCGCGCGAATGTCTTGTCTGCTTTGTCCCGTCATGGCGCACAGTATGTGCGGACGGGACGAAAATGGCAAGGGACCCGACGGTCACTCCCGATCCCGTTTTTTTCGCTGGCGCACGCATTCCGTCAAGAGATACTCGATTTGCCCGTTCAGGGAACGGAAATCGTCCTCGGCCCAGGCGTTCAGTTCCTGCCAGAGCTTCGGAGAGAGCCTTAAGGGGACCTGTTTCTTCGCCCCCTCGCCCTTACCCTCGGCGGAATTTCCCTCCCGACCCATCAGTACAGGGAACCGGAATTGACCACGGGCTGGGCATCGCGATTGCCGCAGAGCACGACCAGGAGATTGCTGACCATGGCCGCCTTCCGCTCCTCGTCAAGCTCCACGATATCCTTCTCGCTCAGTTTCGAAAGGGCCATGTCCACCATGCCCACGGCGCCCTCGACGATGAGCTGGCGCGCCGCGACCACCGCCGACGCCTGCTGCTTTTGAAGCATGGCCTGGGCGATTTCGGGAGCGTAGGAAAGGTGGGTTATGCGGGCCTCCAAAATTTCAAGGCCGGCGACGTTCACCTTTTCCTGGATCTCGCGCTTGAGGCTTTCGGCGATCTCCTGGCTCGAGCCGCGGAGCGAGCGCTCGTTTTCCTCGTCGGAAGCGTCGTAGGGATACAGGCGGACGATGTTCCTCAGGGCCGAATCGCTCTGGATGGAAAGATACTCCGCGAAGTTATCGACGTTGAATACGGCCTTCGCGGTATTGACGACCTTCCAGACCACGACGATCCCGATGATGATCGGATTGCCGGCGGCGTCGTTTACCTTCTGCTTGTCGTTGTTCAGGGTAAGGGCCTTTAGGGAGATTTTCTTCGATTGAGCGGAGGAGACGGAAGAGAGCGGCACGCTGATCCCGCTGACCGACACGCTTTGGGCGCCTTTATCCGTCCCGGACGGGGCTACCGCCGCCTTGGTCGGCGCGGTGGCGGTCACGAAGGGATTAACGAAGAAAAAGCCCGAACCCTTGAGGGTCCCGTAATACTCGCCGAAAAAAGTGAGTACCATGGCCTCGTTCGGTTTCAGAATCTTGAGGCCGCAATACAGAATGGGGCCCACGACGCTAAAATAAAGGCTCGTCACGACGAGGATGGCGATACCCAAAACCAGCGCGGCGTCGTTCGCCATCAGAACGATGGCGTACGAGAATAAACCGACCGAGGCGAGCATCGCGAGGGTATTGAAAACCAGGGCGCGCATTCCGTTCGAGGCAGGGGCCTCTTTTTCCGTCTCGACAGTATCCTTGACCATATTCTTCCTCCACGTTTCGGCTTTTGATATCTTTTTGATATCACATTGCTATCTTATGACGATAGTAACATCCCGTCAAGGGCCAAGCGGAAAAAAGGGGTTCACAAACGGGTTTTCAAGCCCTCGCGGGGATCGGCGCCGATACGGCGGGTGCGTCCGATGGCGCGGCGTACCCGGGCCGCGGCGAAACGGGCGGCAAGGAGGAAGGGGGCCCCTTTCAGCATGCGGGCCAGGAGTTCGGCGGCGAAAAAGTCGCCGGTTCCCGGATAACCCCCGGCAAGCCGGCTATGGGTAAGGAGGGAAAACCGGCGGGGCTTCGCGTCGTAGAGGGCGACCCCGGTACGCTCTTCGCGGCCGTGAACGGGGGCGCTCGTGAGGGCGACGTACCGCGGGCCGAGGCCCGAAAGGCGCTCAAGCCACCGGCGAAGCTCGATGCGGTCGGCGGGGACGGCGTCGGGGGCCTTCCCCAGGAGCAGGGCGGCCTCCGTCAGGTTCGGGGTAATAAGGTCGGCCCCCGCGACGTGGCGCCGCATGGCCTCCACGAAAGAATCGTCGAAAAAACCGTAGAGCCGCCCGTTGTCGCCTATTACCGGGTCGGCGAGGATAAGCCCCCCGTTGTCCCGGATTCGCGCGGCAAGGGGACCTAAGAGCGCGAATTGGGCGGCTTCGGCGATAAAACCCGTGAAAAGCGCGGAGAAACGGGGATTAAGGCCTTCCACATGGGCGAGGGCCGCTTCCATAAAAGCGGTTTGGGCATGGATTACCGCGCCGGGATAGGCGCCGTGCGAGGAAAGAAGGGCGGTCGGAAGGGCGCAAACCTGAATGCCCCGGCGCTCCAGGGGCGGAATGCCGGCGGAAAGGGCGACGCGGCCCCAGGTGGAAAGATCGCTGACGGCGAGAACGGGACCAATGCTGCGGTTACCTGTCATGGGGTCGATGATAGGGCTCCGCGGGGTGGCGGGTCAAGGAGCGACGGGCAGAAAACGCTTGAGAAACTGTCGGGTACGCTCTTCCTTAGGCGCGCCGAAAAAAAGCTCGGGAGGGCCTTCCTCTACGATAACCCCGCCGTCCAAAAATACCACGTTGCTGGCGACCTCGCGGGCAAAGCCCATTTCGTGGGTAACCACCACCATGGTCGTGCCTTCCCGCGCCAGGTCCCGCATGATGGCCAGTATTTCCCCCACCAGCTCAGGGTCCAGCGCGCTCGTCGGCTCGTCGAAGAGAATAACGTCGGGATCGCACGCGATGGCGCGGGCGATTCCCACGCGCTGCTGCTGGCCGCCCGAAAGCCGCGAGGGATAATAGTCGAGCCGGTCGGAAAGGCCTACCTTTTCCAGGGCCCGAAGCGCGACGGCGCTCGCCTCCGCGGGGTTCATGCCCCGCCCGTAGATAAGCCCCTCGGTCACGTTTTCGAGTGCGGTCTTATTGTTGAAAAGATTATAGCTTTGGAACACGAAGGCGGTTTTTTTCCGGAGCCGCGCGATGGTCGAGGCGGAGGCCTTGGCGAGGTTTACCTCTATCCCGTCGAAATTCATCTTGCCCTCGTCGGCCCGTTCCAGGAAATTGACGGTCTTGAGGAGGGTGGTCTTGCCCGATCCAGAGGGCCCGAGGATGGCCACCACGTCGCCCTTGCGGACGGTGAGGTCAATGCCCTTGAGAACCTCGTGGCGGTGATAGCTTTTTCTCAAATTCCGTATGGTAAGCATGGTTCCTTCCCGAATGTCCCGAGCCTTCAATATATAACGGTTCGCCGGTACGCGCCCAGGGCCCGCTCGGCCAGGGCGAATCCGGCCTGGATGGTCAGGCCCAGCGCCGCGTAGCAGGCGAAAACCACCAGATACGCCTCGATGTACTGATACCCGTACGAGGCCTCGATCCGCGCGACGGCGGTCACGTCCTTGACCGTCATCATAAAGGCCAACGACGTGCCCTTGAGCAGGTTGACGGTGCCGTTGGCCAGGTTCGGCAGGGCCACGAGAAAGGCCTGCGGGAGGAGGATGCGGCGCCAGGCACGGGGAGTCGAAAGGCCGGCCGCGAGGGCCGCTTCGAGCTGGCCGCGGTCCACGGTGAGAATGGCGGAGCGAAACGCCTCGGAGAAGGTGGCGGAGGTATTCAGCGCGAAGACGATCACGGCGTACCAGAAGGGGTTTACGTCAAAAACGCGCCAGCCGAGACCGTACCGGACCGAAAGCGCGTTGAGAAGGCTCGGCAGGAGACTGTAAACGATCAGTATTTGCAGGACGATGGGCGTGCCCCGGAAGAAGGATACCCACAGCGCGGCGGCGCGATCGAAGCCCCGCGGCCGGTAAATCCGGACGAGGGCGAGGCCTAAGCCCGCGGGAAGCGCGAGCGCAAGGGTCCACAGGGAAAGGCCTATCGTTACGGGAAGCCCCTTGAGGATCGAAAGGCTCAGGCCGGCCATGAAACCGTAATCGAGGCTCATGAGGAAAGGCCCTTCATGCCGCGGGTCAGCCGGCGCTCGGCGAAACGGAACAGCCGCTCAAGGGCGACCGTAAGGCACCAGTACACCGCCGCGAGGGCGAGGTAGGTTTCGAGGGAGCGGGCGCCGTAATTGCGCGCGATGGTCAAAAACCCCTGCCCCATCATGTCGATAAGGCCCACCAGGTAGGCAAGGGCGCCCTCTTTCATGAGGGCGATGAGGGCGTTGCCGAAATTGGGCAGGGCGCTCACGGCAGCCTGGGGAAGGACAATCCTGAGCTGGGCCTGGAGCGGGCTGAGTCCCGCGCTCAAGGCGGCCTCCGCCTGGCCCCGGTCCACCGAAAGCCAGGCGGAACGGAACACCTCCGCCATGGTGGCGGAAAAAAGCAGGGATAGGGCGATTATCACGAAGGTCGCGCGGTGCCACGCCTGGGCAGGAACGGAAAAAGCCGACTCGAGCAGGGCGGGAAGGCCGTAATAGACCACGAAAAGGAGGACGATGGACGGGGTACACCGAAGGAGGGAAACGTAGGCGACGCCTAGCGCCGCGGGCAGGCAACGGGAAGAAAGGCGAAGGCGGGCCACGAGAAGCCCGATCAGGCTCCCGACCAGGGCCGAGGCGACGGTGATGCCCACGGTGACGGGCAAAAACGCGAGCAGGCGGGGGAGCAGCGTTAGGGCGAATACGGGGTCGAAGGGGCGATCCATGGCGGTTTCAGGCAGGCAACAGGCCGGTTCCGGCGCCCCGGGCCGCCGGAAGCGGCGACTGGGCCATCGTTACTCGGCCCCGTAGAGGAAGATATTCTCGCCGAAGTACTGATTGGACAACCGTTCCAGGGTTCCGTCGGCCTTCAGGGTCTCCATGGCGCGATCGTAGGCAGCGGCGAGGGCCGTTTCGTTCCGGTTGAACAGGGGCCAGGTCGGGATTCCCTTGTAGGGCGCGTAGGCGAGCTTTCCGGCCAGGCCATGGTAGGGCCCCTTCTCGGAAACCACCGAATTGAGGAATGAAAGCTTGATATCCAGGAAGGCGTCGTAGCGGCCCTCGAGAACCCACTGGTACGCGTCGTTGATGATGAAGGTATCCGAGGGCACCAGGGCGACCGGCGAGTCGGGATGGGAGGCGTTGTACTCTTTGACCAGGGCGAACTGGGCGCTCTGGGGCGAGATGGGAACGAGTTTTCCCGAAGTCGCGGCGAAGCTGTCAAAGTCGCGGATGCGGTCCGAGTCGGCGGCCCGATAGGCGATGCCGATAACGCTTACCGCGAGGTACTGGGCGGGAAACAGGAATTTCTTTTTCCGTTCCTCGGTCATCCAGGCGCCCTTGGTGCCCAGGGCGTATTTGCCCGACTCAATGCCGATGAGCAGGTCCTCGTCGGCGGTCGCGGCGAAGGAAAACTCGTATTCCGGGAGAATTTCGTCTACGGCCTTGAGAACCGCCACCTCGAAGCCGTCGGACTGCCCCCGCTCGTTCACGAAATCGTAGGGCGGGTACGAGTGGGTATGCGCCACCGTTACCCGGCGCGCGGAGTCAACCGTCGGCCCGTTACCCGCCGCGGCCGCCGCGTCTTTTTTTCCGGCCGCGAAGGAAAGGGAAAGCGAAGAAAGAAGCAGTATCGCCGCGAGCGCGGCCTTGGAACGGTCTATCATGGTAAAACCCCCGGGAATGCGTGTCCGGGATACTATACCGATTTTGGCCGCGCGAGAAAAGCGGGAACGATGCCCTAGAGCCTCCCCATGGCCCGGTACGCGACGTAGCCGGCCATCTCCCGCAGGGTCCGGTACGTATTGTCCAAGGCGACGGTGTCGGGGAAAAGGCCGTTCGGCGGCGTGACCACGTCGAGGGAGGTGTCCACGGCGAAGGGGGCGAACGCGATGCCCTGCTTCGCGAAGACCGCCCGGGCGCGCGGCATGTGCAGGGCGGAAGTGACCAGGAGCGCCGAGCGAAGGCCCGCGCCTTCCATGACTTTCTTGGTGAAAACCGCGTTCTCGTACGTATTTCGGGACGTAGCCTCCAAAAGCACGTCTTCCTCCTTTACGCCCATAAGGGTCAGCAACCGGAGCATGAGGGGAGCCTCGGCCCGGTCCTGAAAGGCGGGATTGCCCGAGCCGCCGGTTACGATAACCTTCGGGGCGGAAAGCGCTCGATAGAGCCGCGCGGCCGCAACGATCCGTTCCATGGACTGGCCCGTTTCGACGTGCCAGCCCTCGCTCAGTTCCACGCTGACCGAGCCGCCCAAAACGACGATAGCGTCGAAGGGGGCGTTCGGGTCCGATTCGAGCGCCGCCGGGTCGGTCCGTTCGGTTTCCCACATGCGAACGAGGAGGTTCGACGCCGCCGGGAGCGAGGCGAGATAGAGCAAACCCAAGGCGACGAGGCCCGCGGCCGCGAAGCGCCTGCCCCGGGTTTCCCGGAGGGAGAGAACGGGCGCGGCGGGCCCCGCAGAGTCCCGGTCCGCGGACGCCTGAGACCGTTTCCCCCCGAAAAGGGTCCACGCCAACGCCGCGGCCGGAACCAAAATCGCCAAAGTGAGGGGCGAAAGGAGGGGATTAATCAGCTTGGATACCCAGAAGAGCATGGATTGCACGACTGATACCGGTTAGAAATTCCGCCAGACGAATCTTCCCTGAATGCCCTGAAGCTCATAGTGATACGCGAAGCACTTGGCGTCGGACTCGGCTACCGCCTCCAGCGCCTCAGGCAGCTCCTCCTGGGTCAGCACCACCACGATCCGCACCTTCTCGGTACCCGAGAAACTTCCGACCGCCGTGGAACGGGTAAGGCTCCGTCCCGGCAAAATGCGCAAGAGCGCCGCCTCTATCTCCGCCGCGTGCTCCGTGACTATCTCAAGGGCGGAGAACCGGTAGCGCTTATACACGAGATTAACCGTCTCGGCGGTGACGAATAGGAAGATAACCGTGTAGATCAGGGTATTCAACGTGCGTTCCAGGCTCCCGAACTTCAAATAATCGAGCACCAGGCCGTAGAACGCGGCTATGCACCCCGCGATAAGAATCACGTTTCCCACGGGCTTCCTCAGCCGCTCGGAAAAATATACGGCGACGATATCCTCGTCCCCCACCGAGCCGCGGTTTCGCAAGGCCAGGGCCTTCCCCGCGCCCATGATGATCGAGCCGAAAAGCACCAGAACGATCCGCTCCTTCTCGCTCTCGGGCGAGGCCACCCGGAAGGTGGGAAGCGCGGCGACCAATACCGCGACGACCGCGACGGTAATCAGGGTTTTCAGGCTAAACGAGAGCCCGATCTTCTTGAAGGAAAACGCGATCAATATCGCCTGAAAGACGGAATAGAGGATAACGAAAAGGGTCTCGCTCTCGAAATAATACGAAGTGGATATGGCGATACCCTCGGTTCCCGTCAGGATTACCCCGGCAGGACGGATAAAATACTTTATCCCCACGGCGTACACAATGCCCGTCAAGAGCGCATAAAAGAGGGAAACGAACCATTTGGACGATTGAGCTTTCATGGCCGGAGTATACCATGGCTTTCGGGCGAAAGTCTTGGGGGGACGGGACCTCGAACGGGGTACGATCGACGCCCGCGAAAGGTTCCGTTTACAGATGCAAAGCGAGGGGTGTATCATGGACCATGCGCCCCGCCTCCGTTTCCGGATCGGGCGAAAGGATGAAATAAAGTGAGCGTACCCGAACTGGAGGGCATCAAGAAAAAGCCCGTTCTCGGCAGAATATTCATGGATATGCCCTGCGGCGCCGCCATGCACCGCCTGGTATGCGACGCAAGCGGGAGGCCGGTGGATTACGTAACCACCGAAGTGAACGCCATGTTCACGGCGCTTCTCGGCGCGAAGGCGGAGACGGTGGAAGGCGTCCCCGCGAGCGAGCACCTGTCCCCGGAGGAATTGAGCCACTGGCTCGAAATATTCGCGCCGGTCGCCCTGGAAGGCCGGCCGCGGCGCTATACCATGTATTCTCCCAACCGCGAGACTACCTTTACCGGAACGGTACTATGCCCCTGCCCCGGTTGGTTTTTCGTAATGTTTCTGGCCGAGGGACAAAGCATCCCCTACATTCCCCTCCTGTAGAAAGCGGATTTTCGCGCCGGATCGACGCCTGTCGCGGAACGCCCCTTCCGGCTTTATACCCCTGGGCACGTATCCCGACCATGCACCGTTCGCTTTTGGCGCGACTCTTTTTTTTTCTTCCAAACCGAGTCTCCCGACATTACATTATAGCGTAACGGCAACCCCGCGGTAGCGAAATGAGGCGCGTACGGGGTTTCGTGTAGGGACCTCATATCGAAAGGAGATCGGTATCATGAAACGTTTGTTTATTATCGCGATGATTACGGCGGCGGGAATCGCCTTCGCCCAGAACGCGGACGTAACGGTTACGGTAACCGGCGTTGCCGCCGGGAAGGCGCCTATTTACGTCGCCTTATACGACTCGGACCAGGCCTTGAAAAAAAACAAGCCCGTCGCGACCCTTGTCCTCTCCGCCGACGCCGAATCCGTGACGGGGACGGTCAGCCTGAGCGCGGGCGAGTATTACGTAACCGCGTACCAGGACGCGAACGATAACGGGAAGCTCGATACCAATTTTATCGGCATGCCGAAAGAACCGGTGGGCATCGCCAATTACGACGGCAAGAGCATACCCGGGGGATTCAGCAAACACAAGCTCTTCCTCGGCCCGTCCAACCCCTCCGTGGCCGTCGCGCTCAAGCAAATAGGCTAAGGGGTAAGCCCTCTTTTCTAAAGCCGGTTTCCCGGGCAGTAACCCGATTCGCGCCGACAAGACACCCCGATGGAGGAATTTTGATCGATGAACGAACGGTTTACGCTGACCGTGGCCCTGGCGGCCGCGTTATTGTGCTTTGGATCATGCAGGGCCGCCTTGGAAGGCGACGCGGTCCCGCCTGACCCCGCGCTAATTCCCGGCGGCGCCGAGACTAAAAAAGCCGAAACGCCGCCGGCGGTTTTGTCTTCTTTCAGTTGGGCTCCCCGGGCGGAAGACCGCTGGGTGGGGATTCGGGTACTCGATAAGGGCTCGATTCCTTCCGATATGGCCGTCGGTTTCCTGCGCGGCGACGGCGAAACCGTGAATCTCGCCGCGCTTTCCTCCCTGCCCGATTGGGCTACCGTCCGGGACGGCGGGGAAATCCGTTTTTCCCCGGGGATAGAGGCGGCCGACTTCGGGGCACTCTTCCTTGAAGACGCGGACGGATTCGTCGATTTCGCGGCGTTTACCACCGATCGACAAGCCTCGCCACCCTGGTTTGACGGCGGGAAAGCCTTACCGCTGGCCGACGCGGTGAATGCGGGGCTCTGGCCGGGGACCGGAATCGAGTGCGCCTTTTTCGCGGGCGATCCGGCCGCGGGCGATTATGCCGCGCTGAGGCCCGGCGTGAGCGACGGAACCGAAGGAGGGGATTGGGAGCGGCGCGCGCTTTCGATCCAGGGCGCGGCATGCTCCCCCGACAGGGCATCCAGCGTCGCGCCGACGGACATTCTGCTCAGCGTATCGACCGCGGAAGAAAACGTCGCGGCCGAGGCTCGGGCCGACCTTAGCGCCCTTGGCGGGGATGCGGAAGCGGCGCTCGCGAGGAGCCGGGACGGTTTCTCCCTTGCCTATGCGCTTCCCGCCGGGCTCGAGCCCGGAAACTACCCCATTTCGATCACCCTCTCCGGCGCAGGCATCGTCCGCGTTGCACGCGCCGCATTTACCGTGGAGCCCCCCGCCCCTACGGTTACCGTCAATGAAGCCTGGTTCGACTATCGGGCGGCCCTTTCGGGGCAGACCGTTACGCTTTTCGCCAGGGCTGCGGGTCAATACGGCGCCGCCGTGAGCGGGGTTCACGCGGACGCCTCGAGCCTTGGCCTGGAGCGCGATATCGCCCTGACCCGCGAAGCGGGGGATTCGGCGACGGGGGGCGAGCTTTGGGCCTGCCGGCTCACGATTCCCCGGGAACTGGCGCCGGGACGGTACGCGGTGACCGTTACCGCCTCAGACGAGGCGCGCGGCATAACCGGGGAGCCGTTCGCGGCCGAGACGCTCGAGGCGGGAACCAGCGTGCTCGCCTTCGAGGGCGGCGACTGCGAGGAACGCGCGGAGGGAGCCTCGGCCGGCTTCGCCGCACGCGCGGAAAGCCCCTGGGAAGGAGAAGCCTCCGTGGGCTATCAAGCCGTAGCCGGTTCGGATAAAACCCTCAACTTTTCCGGAAGCCCTTTACGGCCGCTACCGGAAAGGCCACGGTACCTCACGTTCCGGTTCCGCGGCGCCGCGTCGGGCGACGCGCCGGGGCTACGGGTCCAGGTTGGCCCCGGCGGTAGCTCGGAAAAAAACTACTTTGACCTCAACGGCTTGGAAGGCGCGATATGGGAACCAGAATGCGTATCGGCCGTCCCCTTCTCGACGAGTCCCGTATCCGCGGAAGGCTGGACCCTGGTCCGATTGGACCTATCCGCGGTGGACTGGGACAATCCCAAAACACCCGAATTGGCCGAAACGGGTCCGGAATCCTACCCCCTTCAGTTCAGGATTCGCAAGACCGGAGCGCACGACTGGTGCATCGACGACGTGCGCTACGCCTGCGAATGAACGGCTCTCCGCGCGATCTCAGAAGACGTACCGCAGGGAAACCTCGGCGTATGATTGGTCCGCGTACTGTCCCAGGTTACCGTCCGCATCGCCGCCGAACCAGCGGCCCGCGAGCTTGAGTTCCGCCTCGCCGATCGCGAAGGTCAGCGAGGGGGCCACGGCGAAGTCCCGGTTTTCCGGCGCCCACACCCCCGCGAGCTCCCACCGGACCGCGTCACGGTTCAGGCTTTGCGCGAGCCGGAGGATAACGAGGGTATCGGTGGGAGCGGCCGACGCCTGAACGTCGGCGCTCGTCGCTCCGTCATCGATCTTGCCGTAGCCAAGCGCGTAAGAACCCTTCGCCTGCGCGTTCAGGTTTATGCCCGCGAAAAGGTCCCGGTCGAAACCGGCCGCCCACGCGAGGGAGGGATTGTAGGTCAGGGGATCGTCGCCCGCGAAATCGTCGGTCAGGTTGGCCCCCGCCTCGAAGCGCGCGTTCAGTCCGAAGATCACCGCCGCGAGGTCGGCCCCGACCTGATGGTAGCGGTTATACGCCACCGTTACCGGGAAGGTTTGGCTCGCCAGGGCGCCCGCCGCGTCGATTACCGGATTGGGAAGGAAGCCCCAGAAATACTGAAAGCCGAGATCAACCTGGCCGACCGTTCCGGTCAGCCTTATGCCGACCTGGGACCAATCGAGGGTATTCCCCTCGGGGTACGCGATCAACTCAGCGAGACGGCTATTCGCGTCCGCGTCGGCCTGCGCCGCGAGCTGGGCCGCCATGCCGGCGACGACCGCATTCGCGGTGGCCATTGCCTGGGATATGCCGCCGTTTACCGCGGCCGTACCGGCAGAGGCAGCCCCAACGGTATCGCCGGGATGCGTTCCAAGATACGTCTGATAGGCGGTTTGGTATATTTGCGCCTGCGCGCCCGCGTACGCCGTCGACCACGCGGTCGAATAGTAATTCGCGTAGAGGCCGTTACCGAGCCCTCCGTTGGCCGCGGGATCCGCGCCGTAGTACAGCATGGTATACCCACGGGCCTTCAAGTCCTTAACCTGTTTCGGCGCCCACGGGCCGTCCCAGGCGACGCGATCCGATTCGTATACCGGGAGCCAGGCCGCCTCCACCGTCGCGCCGCCCACGGGCACGCTCGCGCGGAGCATGGGGCGGGCGATCTTTTGGTCCTTGGGATCGGTTATCGTTAGATCGGACAAATCCCTCGGATTCAATACGTCCAGCACGCTCAGGGAATCGGCCTTGCCCCAGGAAACCTTCATAAGGCCGCCGTCCAGCATGCCGTCGCCAATCCAAAGCCGTACCCAGGCCTCGTCGATTACCCGCGCGGGATCGCCCGAGAGGAGGGCGGGACTCACGGCGAGGCGGAGCGAGGCGTCCACGTCCTTGCCCGAGGCGTCGAACCGGAGCTTGCCGGCGGAATTCGCGAGGCTCGCGGAGGAAGCGGCCGCGTCCGCCAGGCCGTCTTTCGGTTCGAGGCCGCCGACGAACTGAACCGCGGAAAAGCGCAGCTCGCCGCCTATCGAAAGGCTTTGGCCGGCTTCGGCGCCGGTCGCGTCCTGAACGCCGCCGAAGCCGAAGCCGTCGCCGGAGTCGACCGCGCCGAAGGGATCGAAGGGAGCCGTTTCCGCTTCTTCCGCGGATTGGGCCGACAGGGGAACGGAAGCGACAAGGAAGAGCCCAAAGAGGGCGACGGAGAGCGGGAAGGAGAAGCCCCGACGAGAGCGAAGTGAACGCCTTCCGGCCGTGCATCGTTTCATCGTACGCCCCCTTACGGTCTGCCCGTCATGAGAAATTTCTCGGTAAACACCCCGGCGGGTATCGGCTTGTCGTAAATGACCGCCTTGAGTTCCATGGCCGTGGAGGTGTTTTCCTGTACGTTGGATATGGTAGTGACGATCGGCGTCCAATAGCCGGACTTGTTTTCGTATTTCCCGATATCGAGGGTTTTCAGGAGGGAACCGCCCTTGTCGTACATCTCCGATTTCAACGTCAGGTAATGGTCTTTGGAAATCCAGCGCAGGCTTTTCGAGTATTGGGAATCGCCCTTTTCCTTGGGCACCGACTGGATCACCCAGCACGCCGAGCCGTTCACCGATTCCTCCCGCACGACGTTATGCGTATCGCGGGCCGTATCGCGGGCGGCCGTGGAAATATCGTCATAACTGAAATCGGTGCCCATGAAGCTTCCGCCCCCCTCGCTGGCCGAGATCCGGCGGACCTTCCCCAACTCGGGCAGGAAAATCTTGCGGTTTTCGGCCCCGCCGTCCGCCTCTTCCACCAGGAAGCGGGTACCGGCGACGCTCGCGGGCTGCTTGAAAACGATGACCGATTTCGAAAGCCCGCCCGCGTCGATTCCGTACTGTTCCACCAGCATGGTCTTTACCCCGCCCTTCCTGTCGGTCACGGTAAGCTGCATCTGGATTTGGGTCGATTTCGCCTCGTTCACGGTCTTTGATTTCTCCACGATCTCGTCCGCGGTCTGGGCGGCGAGCGGGAAAATCGCCAGGAAGAGCATTCCCGCCGCGAGGGCCGGGAAGCGCGCGGCGACGGAAAGTCCGAGGGATCGGGAACGTAAGGCGCGACGGTCGTTCTTCATATATTCACTCCTTCAAAAACGCTCCGGCTCGTAAACCGGCGCTTAATCGTATGGCTTTCTCGTGAACGCGGGCTTAAGCAAATTCAGGAGAACGGGCAAAACGGTGAGCGATATCGCGGCGGAAACGATCATGGCCGCCGCCACGAGAGCGCCCAAATACGCGAGCATGTTGAACCGGGAAAGGGCGAGCACGGCGAAACCGGCGCCCACGGAAACCGCGTTGAAGATGATCGCCTTCCCCGACGTGAGGAAGGTCCGCCTCAGCACCCGGCTTTGGTCCTGACAGGCGAGCGTCTCGTGCCTATAGGCCGCGAGATAGTGGATTATGTAGTCAATGCCCGTTCCCACGCAGATGGAGCCCACGAGGGCCGTCCCGAGATTGAGCTTAATCCCCGCGATTCCCATGATCGTGAAGTTTACCGCCACCGCGAGGCCCAGGGTGAAAATGCCCAGGAAACCGGCGACCAGGGAACGGTAATACGCCGCGAGGATCAGGAACACGAGCAGCAGCGAGCTGACGATCGAAATCGCCTGGGAATACACCACCTGGGTGTTCAGGGAATTTTCCACCAGGACGGCCCCGGCGATCTCCGTTTCGTAGCCCGGGGGAAACCGCGCGTCGATAAAGCCCCGCATCGCGTTAACCGCGCGGAGGGTATCGCGCTGCCCCACCGTGCGGAGAAGCACGTTCAGCCTCGCCTCGCGGGGTTCGAGGGGATCGTCGGCCCAATCGGAAATATCCCCCGAAAGGAGCACGAGATAGTTCCCGATAAGCCGCTTAAGCCCTTCCGAATCGGCCTTGCCGTACCGCGCCGGGTCGGTCGGAATTTCGTAATACGCGGCGCCGCGGTAATTGGTCGCCCGCGCGACGGCCTTCACGAGATCCTCGGCGGAGGGATTTTTACCCGCGGCGTCGGCGAGTGCCCGGGATAGGAGGGCGGCCGCCTGAAGGCGGGTAAACGAGTCGGGATTGTCGAAGGAATCGCCCGAACCGCCGCCCATGGCGGGGACCGGGAGGCTCTCCTCGTAGGAACCCCAATCGCCGAAGGCCCCCGCGTCGCCCTCGCCCCCGAAAGCGCTCCAGTCGCCGAAACCTTGGTCGGGGGTCCCGGAAACGGCGTCGGCGGAAACGGCGGAAGGCGCCGACCGAGCGGGCGTTGCCGTTCCCTCGGACCCGCTTTCGTACGCATAGCCGGCGGAGGCCAAACCCACGGCGGGTTCCCCGGCGTTGAATACCTGGTTTATCCGCTTGATCATTTGCGGAAAGCCCGTAACCTTGCCGACCTCGGGCACCTCGTTCTCCAGGTACGCGCATAAATCGTCCATCGCCTTCAGTATTTCGCTCTTGGTCAGGTCGCCTTTCTCCTTTCCGCGAACGACGATGGAAAGCGATCCTGAGCCCGCGAAATCCGAGCGGATGAACTTGTCCGATCGCACGATATCCGTGTCGTCCTTGAAGTATTCGATAATCACGTTGTCAATGACGATCCTGCCGATACCCCACGCCGCAAGGAGGGCCAAGGCGATCACCGACAGGGCCACGGGAAGGGGATGGCGCGTCGCGGCGCCGAAGGCGTTGGCGACGTTTCGCGAGAGGAAGTCCGCCTCGAGCTGGGCGTCGCTCTCAGCGTCGGGCGTTCCGCCAGGGGCTCCGTCGGATACTGCTCGTTTCGCGGGCTCCGGGCCGCGAATGAGGAGGAGGGAGGGAATGAGGAATACCGCGGTGGCGTAGGCGACCGCGACGCCCACGCTGGCGAAAAGGCCAAACTCGCGGATGGGCACGACCGAGGTAAAGGCGAGGGAAACGAAGCCCGCGAGGGTGGTCAAGGCCGCGAGAAGGGTCGGCGAGGATACGCGGGAAAGGGCATGAAACACGATTTCGGCGTGTCGTTCCCGGCTCACGGCCCCCCATGTCGCCATCTCGTCGTAATAGTGGCTGACTATGTGGATACCGTACGCGCTTCCCACCGCGACGAGGATCACGGGTAGCACGGTGGCGAGCATGGAAAGCTTCACCCCCAAAAGGGCCATGAGGCCCAAGGACCACACCGTAGAAACGAGGACCGTCAGCAGGGGGAGCGCCACGCCGCCGAAGCGGCGGAAACTGAGGAACAGCGTGGCGATTACCACCAGGGCGACGAGGGGAATGAGGACGACGATGTCGGACCGCATGGACTGATTAATGACCGAGGTGAAGGCGGGAAGCCCCGTTACGAATATTTCGGTGTCCGGGAAGGCGGTAGACGAGGCGAGCGCCTTTACTTCCCGGTAAATACGCACCGAAGCCGCGTCGCCCGACCCGTCGTCGAACTTCGAGATGCTCACCAGAACCAAGGTAGATCGCCCGTCCGCCGATATGATCGAGTCCTTAAAGAGGTCCCAGTCCGCGAGCCGTTCCTTCAAGGTCGCGATCTCCGCGCGGGTGCCGGAAAAGGCCTCGGGAACCAGGGGCTCCACGCTCACCGTATCGGCGTCGCCCGAAATGTAGTCGATGTTCATCAGGGAAGTAACGGACTCCACGTGGGGAATTTCCGCGGCCGCGGCGGAAAAGTTCCTCAGCTTCAGGAGAAAATCCGGTTCGAATACGGTGCCGAACGTTCGCTTCAGGCCCACCATGACGAATACCTGGCTCCCGTACCGGTCCTCGAGCCGTTGCAGGGCCACGCGCTCGGGATCGTCTTCTGGCACGAACCGGAAGGTGTTGTTGTCCAACACGGCGCGGGGCAACTGGAACGCGAAAAAAACCGTGATCGCGCCGATTATGCCGACGATGGCCCACGGATGCCTAAAAAGGCGTTTCATTTTTCATTCCTCCAATAGGGGCTCAGGTTTACCTGGGCTCCCGACTCGAAATAGCGGTCTATGAGATCGCGGGGTATGGCGGGGTTCGCCACCGCACGGACGAGCAGTGAGAATGCGTGGGCGATAATCGCGGGAACGTCCATGCCGGCGCGAATCGCGCGGGGAATTTTCGAAACCTTGTCCATCAGGGAAGTGGCCATGAACACGATATTGAAGGTCATGCCGTCCGGATCGAGCGACGGATCGACGCTCCCGTCCCGCACGCCCCGGTCAAGGCTCTCGCGGACCAGCTCGACGAAGACCTGGGGCAGCTGCCCGCTCCCCGCCCCCTGGGCGAAGGGAAATTCCGGCGCGAAATGGTCCATAAGCCCGAAAAGGAGGAAGGCGTCTTCCTGGTCCTCGTAGAATTCGAGATAGCCCCGACCGATCCTCAAAATCGTGTCGAGACCGGAAGCGGCATCCGCCGTCCGGGCATTCAGGTACTCCAGAAAATCGGTCCCCGCCTCTTCCAAAACGGCGCGTAAAAGCTCTTCTTTGCCCGAAAAGCTGAGATAGAGGGTCCCCTTCGAAAGATCGAGGCCGTTCGCCACGTCCTGCAGGGTAAATCCGTCCACGCCCCGTTCCACGATCATGTTGCGGGTAACCCCGATAATATCCTCGCGACGCCGCGTTTTCTTTCGGTCCCGGCGTTTCTCAACGTCCATGCCCCCTCCCCTTCGCGGCAAACTGACCTTTGGTCAGTAAATGACCGCTGGTCAGAATATAACGCGCGAAAAACCGCGGTTCAATCGAAAAACGATGAAAAGTCCGTTAAAACGCAGATGGGTCCCAGCTCAGGCGATGTACCCGGTTTCTGCCCTCTTCCTTTGCCGCGTACAGGGCCTTGTCGGCAAGGTCCACCGCCCCCTCGGGGGTATCGGGAAAGCGGTCCCGCAGGGTAACCAACCCGATGCTGACGGTCACCACGGCGGCGCATTCCGACCCGGCATGCTCGATACCCAGAGCCGCCACCGCGTCTTTCATACGATTCGCGATATGCTCCGCCCCCTCGCCCTCGGTATCCTCGAGCAAGGCGACGAATTCCTCCCCCCCGTAGCGGGCCAACAGGTCACCGGGCCGGTTAAGCGGGCCTCCCAGCGCTTCCACGACCTTTCGCAGGCATTCGTCGCCGAGGATATGCCCGTACCGGTCGTTATAGTTCTTGAAGTAATCGATATCGATCATCAATATGGAAAGGGGCTGTCCCTTCCGTTTGGCCCCGGCCACCACCTTGGGGAGTATTTCATTGAAATGGCCCCGGTTGTAAATTCCGGTCAACGCGTCCCTGATCGAGGCCCATACCGCCGCGTTTCGTTCCGCCTCAAGATCCGCCATGAGGGAGAGTATCTTTTCCTCTTTTTCCGCCAATTGCCTAAAAATGAGGGTAAGGGGACGCCGCACGTTCACTACCAATACCGATTTGTATATGTAATAAAAGGATATGAGCTTTAATAAATGGCCGATCACGTTGAGCACGCCAAAGTTATCCGTGTACAGGGTAAAGCAGATTTCGCTGAAAATGGTGATCACGATGGACGCCGTCAGGTACAACCGGATTTCGGCGTCCTCGATTCGCTTACCCCGGTTGGCCATGACCGCGCACGCGGCAAGAATCGCGCAGACCACGTATTCGGCGATAATCTTGAAGGGCGTTTGGCCGACCCCGGCGATGAAGCACACGGGGAATATCCGAAGCGCGAAAATGGAAACGACCATTACCGCGAACACGGCGACGTAGAGCGCGAGATACAAAGCGAAGCGCACGCTTTTTTTCCCGAGCAGAAGGAGAAAGAGCAAGACGGTCAGCGATTCCAGGATTCTCGCGCATATCCAAAGCTGGTTTCCGTAAAAGGCGTGGGCGGCGAAGACGGGCATGCCCTCGTAGCTCAGGGTATGCAGGAGGTCCAGCATGCCGACGAAGGCGTAGCCGATTCCCAAAACGGTAAAGGCGTTCCCCCTTTTATCGTCCGTCAACCGCGAAAGGACAAAAATACTCCCGGATATAACGACGCTGAAAATCTCGATAAAGCTGTGGAACACGAGATAATTGTACCGACTGAGCGCGTACAGGCCCGCGAGGAGAACGCAAAAAGCGAGGGTATACGTAATCATTGCCGGGGTTATCTTCCCGCGCGGCGAATTTTCGGGGATTCCCATCTCGGACACCATCCTCATGTTTTTAATGCTTTCCCAAGTATAAGCGGGGAACGGGGAGAATGCCATGCGGGAAGGAAAACAAAAAGGGATATTTCGCAGGCAGAGTCTCGCCCGGGGACATAAAAAAAGCCGGAACGGAGCCCGCCCCGGCTTGATCGAACGCTCGCGCGGCTGCGCGCGGGGAAGTTCGCCCCCCGTGAAGCCGGGGGAACCCCGGCGGCCCGCTGCCTCGATCTTGATTCTTCTATTGCTCGTTCTTTTTCTCGATCTTCGCCCAGGTATCCTTTAACGAGACCGTGCGGTTGAAGACCGGGGCCCCGGACGTGGAATCCGTGTCCGCCACGAAATAGCCAAGTCGTTCGAACTGGAACTTGGTTCCCGGTTCGGCATGGGCCACTGCGGGTTCCACCAAGGCATCGGTGATCGTCTCGAGGGAGTCGGGGTTCAGGTTATCCAGGAAGGTTTTTCCCGGCTCAACTTCCATGGGCCGCTCAGGGGCGAAGAGGTAATCGTACAGGTTGATCCGGGCTCGGACCGCGTCGGGAGCGTGCACCCAGTGGATCGTGCCCTTTACCTTCTTGCCGTCCGACGGGTTGCCGCCCTTCGAACCCTTGTCGTGGGAACAGATCACTTCAACGATTTCGCCCGCGTCGTTTTTCTTGAAGCCCGTACAGGTCACCACGTAGCCCCAGCGGAGGCGCACGGTGTTGCCCGGATACAGGCGGTGGTACTTGGGCGGCGGGATTTCCTGGAAATCGTCGCGCTCGATGTAAAGCTCCCGGCCAAAGCGTACCATGCGCTTGCCGGCGGACTCGTCCTCGGGGTTGTTCACCGCCTCGAGCTCCTCCACCCTGCCCTCTTCCCAGTCCTCGATCGTGAGCTTCAACGGCTTGAGTACGGTCATCACGCGGTTGGCACGCTTATTCAAGTCCTCGCGGAGGCAATGTTCCAATAGCTGGATATCCACCATGCTGTCGGTTTTCGACACGCCGATGCGGGAAAGAAAGTCCGAAATCGCCTCGGGGGTGTAGCCCCGGCGGCGCAAACCCGCGATGGTCGGCATGCGCGGGTCGTCCCAGCCGGACACGCGCTTTTCCTTGACGAGCTGTAAAAGCCAGCGCTTGGAAAGGACCACGTGGGTAATGTTGAGCCGCGCGAACTCGATCTGGCGCGAGGGATATACCTCGGCGGCCTGGATAAACCAGTCGTAGAGGGGCCGGTGAATCTCGTACTCGAGGGAGCACAGGGAGTGCGTAATGCCTTCCTTCGCGTCCGAAAGGGGGTGCTGAAAGTCGTACATGGGGTAGATGCACCACTCGTTCCCGGTCCGGTAGTGGGGCTCGCGGCGAATGCGGTACATGACCGGGTCGCGCATGACCAGGTTCGGGTGGGTCATGTCGATTTTCGCCCGCAACGTCTTCTCGCCGTCGGCGAACTCGCCCGCGCGCATTCGGGCGAACAGGTCAAGGTTTTCCTCGACGGTGCGGTCGCGCCAGGGGCTGTTCTTTCCCGGGGGCGTCAGGGTGATATTGTGCTTGTCCGGCACGGCGGTGCCGCGGTATTCGCGCATCTCCTGATCGTTTAGGTCGTCCACGTAGGCCAGGCCCTTTTTGATCAGCTTGACCGCGAGGTCATAGAGGTATTCGTAATAGTCCGAGGCGAAGAACTCGCGGTTCTCCCAGTCGTGGCCCAGCCATTTCACATCGCGCTTGATGGCCTCGACGTAGGACATATCCTCTTTTTCCGGGTTGGTGTCGTCGAACCGGAGGTTGCAGGTGCCGCCGAATTGGGCGGCTACCCCGAAGTCTACCGCGATGGCCTTCGCGTGACCGATATGGAGCCAGCCGTTGGGCTCCGGCGGAAACCTCGTGCGGATCGCGTCGCATTTTCCGTTACTTAAATCTTCCTTGACCGCTTCGCGGATGAAGTCGCTCGTCAAACCCGTCGTTTCTTCCATAGTTTTTCTCCTACCCATGTTCAGGGCATGGGCGAGGCCATTTTCCCCGATGGAGGGCGGGCGAGTCAAGGGCACGCGTTACGGACCGCGTTCGGGATCGAGGCAGAAGGCGTGAAGGGGCGCGAAGGGGCCACGGGCGGAGCCGCCGCCCAGCCCGTCTTATTAAAGGGAACTACAGGCCCACGGTTATGCCCGCGGTAGCGTAATGGAAGAGCGCGAAGGTATACACGTTCCCTCCCCCGTCGGAGCCGCCCTCGAGAACCCGATACCCCGCCCTGAAGGATACGCGATCGGAAGACCGGTACTGCAGGGCGAGAAGTGCGTCTTCCGCCCGCCCGAAGGGAGTGACGAGGGCGTCGGCCTCGAGGAGGGCGCTCCATGGCCGGGCGAAATTCCATTGGGCGCGGAAATTGATGAGGGGCACCACGCCGAGATCGCTTCGGTGGGCATAGCCCGAGTCGCCCATTAAGGCGATGTCGGCGCTTCTTACCTTGCCCGTGAGGCCAGCGCCGATATTCCAGCGTTCGGAGTCGACAAAGGTATAGCGATAGGTCAGGCGATAGGAATCGAAACGGTATACCGACTCGACCTTCTCGCCTGAGGCGAAGGTCTTTCCCTGGTACGAAAGGTCCCGGTCCGGCGTTCCGGAGCCGCGGACGGTGAGGGGCGCGTAGAGAACGGAAACCGTATGGCGTCCGCCGAAGGTTGAGCCGAAGCGGAGCCGCGCGACCGGTGCGGGCGCGGATTCGGTGTCCGTCGCGAGCGATATTTTGGTCCCGGTTTCGGCCGGGATGGCGACGTCGTTGTAGCCGGTAAAGGCGGCCCCGCCCTCGATATCGACGAAGGCCTGGGCCCCCGCCGCGGCCGCGCAGAGCAAACCGAAGACCGTCAGGACAAGAATTCTCGCGTGTTTCATGGGTTTCTCCTTAACTCTTACTGCTTTTTATTTCGGCGTCGGCGTATGCCCCATGTCGAGGGCAAGGCAGCGCAATGCGTCGCCCGCCCGAATGTCGAACGTACCGGGCCGTGACGCGTTCGTTTCCATAACGCAATGATAATGCATTCCCGCGCCGTTTGCATTCACCTATATCGCCCACTACACTTACGGTATGCGCGCGTCGGGATACCGTTCCGGCCACGCGGTTTTAAGGAGCTCCCATGAAGTTAACCATACGCCAGAGAATCGTTTTCCCGGTCCTCGGCATCCTGTCTTCGACCATTATCGCCATCGGATCAATCGCGTTCATCCTCCAGGCCCGTACCCTCGACGAGCTCATGCACGCGACGACGGAGTCGAAACTCCTCGAATTCACGCAGAGAATCGACCGCCAAAAAGATACGGCCGACATTCTCAAGGCCTCGCTGAACTCGAACTATCTCCGCATCGCCCGTTCGGTCTCCGCCCTGATCCAAGCCGATCCCGCCGCGCTCGAGCCGAAGAACATGACGAGGCTGGCCCGCGATATCGGGGTGGACGAAGTGCACGTTACCGACGAAAAGGGCGTGCTCCGCTGGGGAAACGTTCCCGGCTTTTACGGATTCGATTTCAATACGAGCGAACAGACCAAGCCGTTCCTCCCCATCCTGACCGACCCTGCCTTTGAACTCGCCCAAGACCCGGAACCGCGGGGCGCCGACAAGGCGCTGTTCCAGTACATCAGCGTGTCGAGGCGGGACAGGCCGGGAATCGTGCAGATCGGCGTTACGCCGAAGGAGTTGCAGAACCTGCTCGACCAGGCAAGCGCCCAAAAGCTCATCGAAGGGGCTTCCGTCGGGGAGTCGGGCTTCTTCTTCGCCTTCGGCCCCGATATGACCGTCGCCGCGCATAGCGACCCGGCCCGTATCGGCCAGGATCTCTCGCGGGAATCCTTCGCCGCCGATATGCTCGCGCGCAAGGAGGGAACGGCCGAATACGAGGCGGACGGAACGCGCTATTTCGCCTCCTTCGACACGAAAGACGGCCAGGTGCTCGCGGCAACGGTGCCGGTATCGGAATATCGCGGCAGGCTCGCCATGCTCCTGACGGGCCTGATCGTCTCCGCGGCGATCTTCTTTGTCTTCTCGGCCGTGGTGACCTTCTTCGTCGCCCGCTCCTTCGTCGTTCCGATAGAGGCGGTGCGGGCTACCATGGGGAAAATCGCGGGGGGCGACCTCGCGCTCGAGGGCCTGGACGACGAGTCCGTATCAAGGATGGTCGCGCGCGGCGACGAAATAGGCGACCTCGTCTCTTCCATACTCAACCTCCGCGCCGGGATATCGGCGGTGGTTTCGGGAATTCGGGGCGCCGCCGACGAGGTATTCACCGGCTCTTCGTCGCTTTCGGCGACCGCCGAAGACATGGCCCAGGGCTCGAACGAGCAAGCGGCGAGCATCGAGGAGCTTTCGGCGTCGGTGGAGCAACTCGCCTCCACCATTCAGCAAAACGCGGACAACACGAACGAGGCCGACGCCCTTTCCCGGCGCGTGTCGCAGAACGCGGAAAACTCGGGTAAGGCGGTCGGCGAATTGGTGTCTAGTATGGCGGAGATCGCTTCCCGAATCTCCATTATCGAGGAAATCGCGCGGCAGACGAACCTACTCGCCCTGAACGCGGCGATAGAGGCGGCCCGGGCCGGCGACGCGGGCAAGGGCTTCGCGGTGGTCGCGAGCGAGGTGAGAAAGCTCGCCGAACGCTCGCAGGCGGCGGCGGGGGAAATCAACGGGCTTTCGGTGCGGAGCACGGAGGTCGCGGCCCTGGCCGGGGAGGGAATCACCGAGCTCGTTCCCGATATCCAAAAAACGGCCGAGCTAATCCAGGAGATATCCCACGCCTCCCGCGAGCAGGCCAGCGGGGCGAACGAGATCGCGAAATCAATCGGGCAGATGGACCAGGTCGTCCAGAAAAACGCCTCGAACGCGGAACGCCTGGCGGCGACCTCCCTCGCCCTCTCCAATCAGGCCGACGAACTGGTCACCAACGTGGGCTTCTTTAAAACGAAGGAGTGACTCACGCGCGCGGGGCACGCGCCCCGCGCGCGGCGCCGCGCCGCGTCAGACGATTCCCGCGTTTTCCACGATCGCCTTATTCACGAAATCCATATGGTAGAGCTTTTCCCAGTGATTCACGTTGAGGATCCCCTTGGTCAGGCGAATCGCCAATATGCAGCAATTCTCGTCCTTTTCGTTATTCGCCATATCGTACCAGGCGGCGAACGCGGCGCGGAGCTTAAGGCGGAGCGCGGCGTTTTTGGGGTCCATTACCCAGCCGAGGTTCTCGCCGCGGCCGGAGGCGGTGAACATTTCCGCGCACGAGGCGACGAAAACGTCCGGGTTTGCCGCGATTTGCCGCATCTTCCCCGACTGCGCGTTGGTCGAAACGTAAAAAACCCCGTCCTCGTAATAGGCGTCCAGGCCCCGAACGACGGGAAGGGGCCTTCCGCTTTCGCCGCGTTGCAGGGCGATGGTTCCCAGCGTAATGATATTGTCCTTGCCGTTGCCGAATTTTTGCTCGAGCAGCGCGTACCCTTCCTCAAATTCTCCCATTCGATTCCTCCTTGTTCGTGAGCGCGGGGCGTATCCCCGCGTTTCCCGTGCCGGATCTATTCTCCGAGACGGGTTTATCCGCTATACTTTCCCGTATGAACTTCAATTTTGAGGCGTTTTTCAACGCCTTTCTCGCCCTGATCGCCATTTTGAACCCGATCACCGTGGTTCCCATGTACGCGGAACTGACCAAGGACCTGGACAAGGCCTCCCGGAACAAGCTCTTCAATACCGCGGTGCTCGCCGGGTTTTTTACCCTGCTCGTCCTCATGTACACGGGCCAGTGGGTCATGCAGTACGTATTCCAGATTCACATGGCCGAATTCCGGATCGCCGGCGGCATACTCCTCCTCGTTTTGGCCATAAAGCAAATCGTCTTTTACGACCCGCTCGAATACCAAAGCACCCCGGCGAAGGCCATGGAAATGGGCGTGGTTCCCATGGCGGTACCCCTATTGGTCGGCCCCGGCTCCATCGTCACGGCCATATTGATCCTGGACCGGGACGGCTGGTTCGTCGCCGGCCTCGCCCTGGTATGTACCTTCCTCGTCTGCTTCGTCACCATCCGCGCCTCCGTCTGGATATCCCGCGTTCTCGGCCGGCTCGGCACCCTCGTGGTCGCCAGGATCCTCTGGATCTTCATCGCCGCGATCGGCGCCCACTTCCTTATCGCGGGCATTTCCGAGGTCTTCGGCGTAAGCCTCATCCCCTAACGGTCAAAAGAAGGGCCGGGACCGAGGCAGAACGGGCGAAGGCGCGCGAAAGCCCGCCGAGCGGGCCGCCGCTGAGCGGGCCGCTACCGAGCGGGCGGAACGGCGGGACGACCTCTTGGCCGCGGGCCGCGCCGCGGCCATGACTCAGTCAAGCCGCCCCATACACCACTCCATAATGGCGTTTTGCGCGTGAAGAAGGTATTCCTTGGCGCTATAGTCGCGGTACTGTCGCGCGCCGAGGGAATCGGCGGAGATTTCCTCGCCCCGGGTAATAGGCGGGCAGGGCAAAAAGAAGCCCGCGCCGTTCATGCGGAGGACCACGTCTTTCGTCACCTGATAGGGCAAGAAGGCGTCGCGGGTTTTCTCGGCGTCTGCGCCCTTCGGCCAGCAGTCGGTGTAGAGTACGTCGGTCTCGCCGGATACGCTGCCGTATAGATCGCGAGAAACCCGTACGCGCCCCGCGGCCCCGTCATTGAGACGCGCCAGTAGATCGGGAGGGGCCTCGTAGCCCGCGGGGGCCACCTGGGTCACGGTAATGGGCAACGCGCGGGCCGCCTCGAACCAGCTCATGCAAAGGTTGGTCAGCTCGCCCACGAAAACGACGGAGAGCCCCTCGAGGCTTTTCCGCTCCCTCCGGATATACTGCAGGTCGCCGACGATCTCGCAGGGATGGTTGAAGGAAGTGCGGGCGTTGATCACCGGGCCCCGCGTCCGCGCGGCGACGGTTTCCAAATCGGCATGGCTTTTGCAGCGAATCGCGAAAAAGTCGAACCAATTGTCGAGATAGGCCCCGATATCCTCGATCGGCTCATGAACGCCGAGTTCGCCGGGAATGAAGGAAACGTCGGCGCCGAGCGCGCGGGCGCCGAGCTCGAAGGCGACGCGGTTGCGAAAGCCCTGCCCGTAAAACCAAAGCGCCCCCCGTTTCCCCGCGAGGCTCCGGGGCATGCGGCCCGTATCCCACATTTCCTTGAGCGCGTCGGCGCGGTCCAGCACCGCGATCAACTCGTCGCCGCTAAGGTCGTCTACCTTCAGAAAGTTACCCATATGCCGCATCCTTATAATACATTAAACGCCCGTCGTCCTCATTGGTTTTGGTACAAGGGGATAAGCAGGCAGTTATCCACGAGATAATCGTTGAGCGCGACGATATCGGCGTCGAACGCGCCAAAGTCGCCGCGCGCGAGATCCGCCTCCGCGGCTTGCAAAAGCGAGGCGTACTCGGCGGTTTCGAGGAATACCTGGGCCGCGAACAGGGGGAGGGGATTATTCGAATCGTATCCCCAACCGCCCCGCGCCGCCTGGAAGGATTTATTTACGTCGCGCTTCTGCACGAAATCGTCCCAAGAATAGGCCGAAAGCGATACGGTAACGGCATTCCCGATAGCCTGCCATTGGTCCCGAACCTTTGCGGCGATGGGTGCGTTCACCGCGACGTTATCGTTATAGGATATCGCAAGGTCCGCGGCGCCGTTTCCGAGTGTGGTCCTCGCCTCGCCGAGCGATTCCGCATGCGCATGGGCGGCCGCCGACCAGGGGCCGGCGAGGCGGGCGGGGATGCAACTCGCCAGCGGCGCGTTGGTTCCCCCCGACGCGTCGGCAATATCCTGCCGAACGACCGCCAGGGAGAGGGCCTTCCGAACGTTCGCGCCGTTCACGGGTGCGGTATCCGGGTCAAAGAGGTAGTACGCGATTTCAATATACGGAAGAAGAACGGTTTTCGATACCGCCTCGCCCTTTCCCACGGATATCCGGGTAGGCGCCAGGTCGTCTAGGTAACGGGGCTTGATCTCATAGGTTCCGGCGGGAACGGCCCCAAAATCGTAAAAACCAAGCTCGTCGGTAACGACGGTGCGCTTCGAGCCGTCGGGATAGGTCACGTCGAGAATCGCGTTAATCGGGCTCTCGGCCGATATGGTCGACGGGTCCGCATAACCGTCGGAATAGGAACGAACCTTCAACGTTCCCGTTTCGTCTTTCGTAGACGAAGGATTTTCGCAGCCGAAAACGATCGCCGCGAGGGCTACAACCCACACTATTTTTGCCGGTTTCATGGAATCCCCTTTCCGTTGCGCTTTTGTTCGCTGCGATGCGTTGAATACAGGCTCTCACGGGACATGAATGTCCTAAACCGTTTCAGTATATACCGGTAGGCCGGAGTTGAGAAGCGAAATCGGGACCGCGCGCGACGCCCGTCCTTTGGCGCCTCCGCGGGGGCTCCGCGCGTCGTTCGATCGACCCGAGTGGCCCTGACTGCCTCAATCTTAAAAAAAAGAACCGGCCCGCCCCCTTTCGACGCGGTACGATTGATGGCATACTACCGGAAAATCAATGACGAGGGAGCGTGACATGAAGGTACTGATGCTCAACGGGAGCCCGCACGCGGAAGGAACCACGTTCGCGGCGCTGAGCGAGATCGCGGCGACTTTGAACGAGGAAGGAATAGAGACGGAAATCGCGCAGCTGGGCGTTGCGGCGCTCATCGGGTGCACGGCGTGCATGAAGTGCAGGGCCTTGGGGAAGTGCGCCTTCGGCGATACCGACGGGGTGAACGCCTTCATGGAAAAGGCCGAGTCCGCCGACGGCTTCATTTTCGGTTCCCCGGTGCATTACGCGGGCGCCGCCGGCGCCTTTGTCGCGTTCATGGACCGGCTTTTTTACGCCGAGGGCAATAGCGGCAAGGGGCGGTTTTACCTGAAGCCCGCCGCCGCCGTCGTCGCGGCGCGCCGGGGCGGGACCACCGCGGCCTTCGATCAGATCAATAAATACTTTACCGTTTCGAATATGCCCGTCATATCGTCCCAATACTGGAACATGGTGCACGGCGCCAACGCGGCCGACGCGAAAAGGGACCTGGAGGGCATGCAGTCCATGCGGGTGCTCGCGCGCAACATGGCATGGTTCCTGCGCTGCAAGGAAGCGGGCGAAAAGGCCGGCGTTCCCCTTCCAAAGCGGGAAGAGCGGGTGCGCACGAACTTTATCGCCCCTGAGCGGGCTTAGGCGAACAGCTCGCCGCGCGGCTCAGCTCGCCGCGCGGTCAGGAGCCGCTCAGTTCGCCGCGCGGCGGGCCTTTCGTTCCTTGAGCAATCCGGCGATTTTAAAGCAGAGAATGGTGATCGCGAAGGCCGAGGTGATGGCGTTGGAAACGACGATCGACCACTGGGCCGTCGCGAGGCCGTAGACCATCCAGCAATTGACCCCCACGGTGAACATGACGTACATGCCGAGCGAGATGCCCGAGGTATCCCTCGTGCGGACGGTCATGATGGCCTGGGGGAGAAAGGCGACGGTGGTGAGCGTGGCGGCGATGTAGCTTATGACGGTGAAGATCATGTGAAAGTATCCTTATGTGGTGTTTCGGCGCCGCTTAGAGCAGGTCGTACAGATTGTTGAAGTCGTTCGGCACGCCGAGGAATTCCAGGTAGAGGGAAACCATGCCCCGGTGATGGGTTTGATGATTGAAAAAGTGGAGGACGAGGCCGCCGAAGTCCCGTTCGTGGCGGTCGCCGTGGGAATCGAGGTAGGCGAGTTTCTTGCCGAAATCGTCGGGGCGGACTTCCGCGGCGAACTCGAGGATTTTTCGGTCCAGGGTTTCGCGCATGGCCAGGTATTCGCCCACCGTGCCCACCACTCGCTCGTCGAAGCCGATTTTGCCCGCCAATAGCGGGTCCTTCGCGTAGGCGAATTCCCGAAGGCCGGCGAAGCGTCGGAGCCAATTGTGATCCCCGATATAAATATGGTTGCACATCGACTTTACGGAACTGAAGTAGCCGTCGAATTTTTTCCGCCACGCCTCGTCGCCCAAGGGCGCGATGAGGGCGTTCATGGCGGCGTTTGCCTTGGCGTTGTAGCGCGCCAGGAGATCCAGGGTTTGCGTGTCCATGGGGGCATGGTAACACCGCGGACAGGCGCGCGTCTACGGGAACGTCGTATGCGTGCGGTATGAAAGCCTATATCGAAGAACCGAAACGCGTGTCGCTCCTTGTACGCCCGCGCGGGTGACTTTGTCACTGCAACGCGGCCGCGCATTCCGTATGATAAAGGTATCAAGAAGAACCAAACGGCTGCCCCGGGCAGGGGCGAGGCCGAACTTTTTTATTCCAGGAGCGTAGAAGCCATGAAAAAGGTACTGATTATCGGAGGAGTTGCGGCCGGAGCCACGGCGGCGGCGCGGGCGCGACGGATCGACGGAGAGGCGGAAATTACCCTGCTCGAGGCGGGAGACGACGTTTCGTTCGCCAACTGCGGACTTCCCTACTTTATCGGCGGCGACGTGAAAAACCGCTCGGACCTCATTCTGGCCAGCCCCGAAACCTTTCGCGACCAGTATCGCGTGACCGTCCACACCGCCACCGAGGCTACCGCCCTGGACCGGAAGGCAAAGAAGGTGACGGCGGTCAATAAAAAGACGGACGAGAAAACCGTATTCGACTACGACGCGCTGATATTGGCCCAGGGCGGAAAGCCCATCGTCCCTCCCCTTCCCGGCGTGGATCAGGAAAACGTGTTCCAGCTATGGACCTTGGACGATATGGACAGGATCAACGACTTTATCGCGAAAAAGGCCCCGAAGACCGCGGTGGTGGTTGGCGGCGGCTTTATCGGCCTCGAGATGGTCGAGGCCCTCGCGAAGCGCGGCCTTTCGGTCAACCTCCTCGAGTTCGCCCCGCAGGTCATGCCCCTCCTTGAGGGCGAGATGGCGGGCTTCATCGAAAAGGAACTTCTGGACTACGGCGTGAAACTCCACCTCGGCAAGGCCTTGGCGAGCGTAGAGGGCAACGTCGTGACGGCAAACGACGGCACGAAACTCGAGGCCGACATGGTCCTCCTCTCGGTGGGCGTCCGGCCCACCCTCAAGCTCGCCCAGGAAGCCGGTCTCGAGATCGGCCAGGCGGGCGGCCTTTTGGTGAACGACCGGCTCCGCACGAGCGACGAAAGCATTTACGCCGCGGGCGACATGAACGAGATCGAGAATTGGGTGAACAACCGAAAGGCCCGCATTCCCCTGGCCGGGCCGGCGAACCGGCAGGGCCGCATCGTGGCGGAAAACGCCCTGGGCGGCGACAAGGCCTACAAGGGCGCGAGCGGAACCTCGGTAGTCAAGCTTTTCGGCGCGGTGGCCGGTTCAACCGGGCTCAACCTGAAACAGGCCAAGGAAGCGGGCTTCGACGCCGACGCGGTCGTGGTGCACAAGGCGAGCCATACGGCCTACTATCCCGGATCGCAGAAGGTAAGCCTCATGCTGGTCTACGACAAGGAATCGGGCAAGGTGCTCGGCGCCCAGGTCGCGGGACGGGTCGGGGTAGACAAGCGGATCGACGTGATCGCCACGGCCATCGCCGGCGGCCTTACCCTTGACGACCTCGAGGAACTGGACCTGGCCTACGCGCCGCCGTTCAACAGCCCGAACGGCCCGGTGAACATGGCGGCCTTCACGGCGAACAACAAGCGTTCGGGCTTCAGCCCGGCCGTGCTCGCCAAAGACCTCGAGGCCTTCGCCCTCGAGAACAAGCCCATCGCCCTCGACCTGCGCGACCCCATCAGCTTCCGGAAGGCGCATCTCGCCGGGTCGAGCAACGTGAGCCAGAATATGCTCAGGGAGAGCCTCGACGAGCTTCCGAAGGACCGGGCGATTCTCCTTATCAGCGACGACGGCCAGAAGGGCCACGTTTCGCTCCGCATGCTCAAGGAAGCGGGCTTCGAGCGGGTATACAACCTTTCCGGAGGCTATATCTCCCTGGAGCGGCAGGCCCGCGCCTATCCCTTCGCCCAGCTCGAAGTCGGCCTTTTCCCCGTGGAAAAAAAGAACGTCGGGGATCTCGAAGGCGGCTCGCATGGGGCTGAAGGCACGAAGGGCGGCCCCGCCAAGGACGAAGAAGAAAAAAAGTCCCGGTCCGCGGGACGCCTGATAGTGGACGTTCGCACGAGGGAAGAATATTCCATGGGCGCCTATCCCAAGGCCGTGAATATCCCGCTCGACGAGATCGGGGAACGCCTTGACGAATTCGGCGACAAGGGGCGGGAGATAATCGTGTACTGCGCCTCGGGGGCCCGCTCTTCCTACGCGGCGCGGCAGCTCAAGCAGGCGGGTTTCGCGAAGGTAACCAACGGCGGCGGGCTCCACGACATGATGGCCATGGCGGAATCCGACGGCGGGGAAGACGAAGAAGACGCCGGCGATTCGGCGGGCGGAACGCTGATCCTGGACGTGCGCACGCCCGGCGAATACGGCATGGGCGCGGTTCCCGGCGCGGTCAACCTTCCGCTCGACGACCTTCCCGCCAACGCGGACGCGGTGATCGGCGCGAAAGACCGTCCCGTGATCGTCTACTGCGCCTCGGGGGCCCGCTCGGCCTACGCGGCACGGGTGCTCGGCCAGATGGGCTTCACCGACGTTACGAACGGCGGCGGGCTCCACGACATGATGGCCCGGCGCTAAGGACCGCGGGGAGGGGGCTGAAACGCGTCGCCTATCGATTCATGACGCGTTTCACCTCTTCGCCCCACCGCCCGTCCAGAACCCAGGCCTTCAGGGCCTTCTCCACCGGCCCGGCGAGATCGGGCCGCCTTACGGAAAGGGCAAGAAAGTACGGTACCGTATGAACGGTGAACAGGATTTTCGCGTTGAGGAACTGAGGGTAAAAGCGCGCGTTGGGAGCGGCGATAATCGCGACGTCGAACCGTTTTTGCTCGAACATTTTGGTCAGCGAAACGTAATCGGGAACGAGGACGATATCAGCGCCGGCAAAACGCCTGAGGGACGCGGTGTCCGTGCGGACTATTCCCACGGTTTTGCCGGATAGTTCCTCCGGAGACGAAGCGGTGAGGTTTTGGTCGGCGGCTATGGCGATGAACGGCAGCTCGAGCAATACCACCGGAACCGCGCGCAAGCCGCTCTCGGTCTTGAGCGTTTCCTCGCTCACGAAGAATAGGCCGTCCAATTCCCCGATCGATACCGATTTAACCGCCCGGGGCGTCGGAAGGGACGTCGTGGAAACGCGCATCCCCGCATCGGCCAAGACCCTTTCCATCAGGGGCACAAAAGCATTGGACGACTCGTTCGCCCCGAGCCTAAGCTCCTGGGCGGAGGCCCCGATAATCGCGGAGAAAAGCATAAAAACGAACGGATTCGCCCTTTTCATTCGCCACTCCTCACGCATCGGCACGGGTAGCGCGGGGTACCCCCCGCGATCTATCTACGGTAAATAATAACGCATTATTCCCCATACGGGTTACCGTTTGCGACGAATCCAACGCCGAACGCATGCGCTTAGGCCTTCCCGATCCCTTAGCGCCCGCCGGTTAAGCCCCGCCTCGGGGGAGCGCTTCGTTTTCCGATTCAATCTTCTGGAATATCCGTTTCGACACGCCGCTTACCGTATATACGGCGATCATCGGCCCGATGAGGCTCCCCGCGACGAGCATGGGTACGTTCCAAAGGAACACGGCGGCCTCGAGGGCGAGCAGGGCGAAAAGCAGCGCCGTTTTGCCGGGAAACCGGAAGGCGATGCGCAACGCGTTTCGCGCCGTATTGGCAAGCGTGTTCTCATAGCGGGCCAAGAGGGGATACGCGTACGTAAAAACGCAAAAGGAGACTACGGCGACGATCGCACCGGCGACGATCGCGGAGACGGGCGGTTCGGCTGCCGTGGCGACGATCTGCCAATCGATCCAGAGGGCGTAGGCCACCGCGGCATTAGCGAGCCACAGCAGCGTGGCCCTTCGGAAATTTTCCCGGAACGCCTTCCAGAAGGTCCTAAAAAGATAGCCTTCCTCGTCGTCCACCATCTTCAGGGCAACCGCGTGGGCCGCCGTCAGCGAGGCTCCCGCCGTGACGATCGGCAGCGAGAACAAAAGAAAGAGCAGGTTCAGGAAGAGCACGTCCATCAAGCGGTTCACGAACTGGAAAAAACGATTGTCGGCGCTGAACGAGAACATCGGCCCTCCCCTCCCCGGTATATCCATAAAAAAAAGCCGCCCGGCACCGCGCCGGACGGCCCGTCGCGCGGGGGCAGGGCGCGCGGGATCCGGCCCGCGCGCCCCCGCGCACTAAAGCTTACTTTACCGCGTTTTCGGCGGCGATGCGGCGGGCGACCTGGGCCTTGGAGAAGGCGAGGCAGTCGGCGTAGCCGTACGATTCGGTTTCGGAAAGCATCTTCGCGACGTAGGAATCGAACTCGGCGTCGGTCTTGGCGTAGATGGCCTTCCAGCTGTTGTTCTTGATCGAGTCGGCGATCTGGTTCCACTTCACCTTAAGGTCCTCGGGGATCGGGTCCTCGGAGAACATGGTTCCCGGGGAAAGGACGTACTTTCGGTTTCCGAGGTACTCGTCGGCGGTGGCGGCCTTGGCCCACGCGCGCCAGCGCGCCTCGATCTCGGTGGAGGGGGGCGTGAGCTCGCTTGCCCACTTCTTGTAGTTGAAGGTCTCGCCCACCTTCGAGTCGGGATTAACGGAGTCGAAGTCCCAGGTCTCGTTGTTGATGGCGAAGCTGCCCTCGCGCCAGGTACTGGCGTAGGGAGGGGTCATCATGGTGCCGTTCGGGTCGGCGACGCTCTTCTTCCCGAGCTCGGTCAGGTAGGTATAGCCCTTCGAATCGTAATCCCAGATCACGCCCTTCGGTCCCCGCTGGGCGGTGAGGAAGCCCTCGGGGGTGGAAAGCCAATTGATGATCGCCATGCAAAGCTCGGGGTACTCGGTGTCGGCGCCGATGGACCAAATGCGGTTTCCGCCGTACACGTTCTGGCCGTACACGATCGGGGCGGCGTTGGCGGGCGCGACGGGATACATGGCCTTTCCGGCGGCCTTGTGCGCGTCGGAGTTGTAGGTACCGCTGGCCATCCAGTTGAAGATATTGAAGAAGGCCGTGCCGTTCTGGTAGTCCTCGCTCATGCCGTTATACTTCTGGGTCTGCGAGTCCGGGTCAACGAGGCCCATCTGGTTCAGCTTATTGTAGAATTTGAGGGCGGTTAGGTAGGGGCCGTTCTTTTCGTTGAAGGGGTGGTACTGCTGTTTCGAGGGATCGTAGAGGCCGAAGTCGAACTCGTCGTACCCGTAGAAGGCGGTGGCGGTAGACTTGACGGCCATGACCATGTTGCCGTCCCAGTCGTTGAAGAGGGACACGCCGTAGGTGGGGTTTCCGTTGTCGTCGGTGGGGCAAATCTCCTTCATCTTCTTGAGCACGCTCGCCAGGTCGTCAAGGGTCTTGATCTGGGGCTTGCCGAGCTTTTCGTAGAGGTCGAAGCGGAGGTCCCAGGTGTAGAAGAACTCCTGGCGGTTCTTGGAAGAGCTGGAGACCCGGTAGCCGTAGCCGTAGAGGTTGCCGCCGGAAATCTTCTTGTTCTTTTCCAGGGCGTAGGGGAAGGTCGCCTTGACGTACTTGCCGTAGTTATCCAGGAGATCCTCGTCTTCCCAGTCGAAAAGCATCCCGGCCTTCCAGGCGTTCGCGTACTCGTCCTGGTCGTTTCCCCAGATGACGAGGTCGCCCAAATTGCCGGAAGCCATTCTGGTTTCGTACACGCCGTCCGGATCGGGAATGATGTTGAGCTTGACGTTGAATTTCTCGAGCATCACGTCGCCGAACCAGCCGGTCTGTAGGCCGGAATAGTTGGCGAGCTGATCGAATACCTGCAGGGTAACGGTCTCCTTCGGGATAATGCCGTCGGCCGCGGAACCGGCCGCCTTGCCCGCGTCCGGCTTTCCGCCGGCGACGGCGGGGAGAGCGGCGATCGCGAGGGCGACCAGGGCCGCCGCGAGAGTCTGCAAACGTTTCATAAGTCCTCCTGATTATTTTTTGCCGAACGGCGACGGGCGCCGGACGGCACGATGCCCAGTGCGGCTCAGCCCTTTACGGCGCCGAGCATGATTCCCTTCTCGAAATACCGCTGCATGAACGGGTACACGGCGAGGATCGGGATCGCCGTGACCATGGCGATGGTGTACTTGATGACCTTCACGTTGAGCATGTCGTTCATGACCGCCTCGCTGAGGCCCGTGGTGGACGACGACATCATCGCCTTGAGGTTGCTCGTCGTATTGAGGTATATCCAGAGCCGATGCTGCAGCGTGTATAGTTCCGGCTTGGCCTGCATGAGGATGAGGGAGTCCATGAAGGAGTTCCAGTTTCCCACCGCGCTCCACACCGCGATGGTGGCGAGGATGGGCTTTGAAAGGGGCCAGATAATCCGGTAAAAGATCGTCAGCACCGTCGCCCCGTCTATCGCCGCGCTTTCCTCGAGCTCCGCGGGAATCGACTCGATATAGGTCTTCACCATGATGATGTTGAAGACGTTCACGATGCCCGGGATAATGTACGCGAGATAGGTGTTGGTCAGCCCGAGCATTTGCATATTGGTGAACCACGGAACGATACCCGCGTTGAAGTACATCGTGATTACCATGAACCGGTACCAGAATTTCCGCCTCCACAGTTCCCGCTTCGTCATGAGGTAGCCGACGAAGCCGGAAGCTATCACGGTGAACACCGTGCCGATGACCGTGCGGGAGAAGGAAACGAGGAAGGAGCGGGACAGGTCGCCGACCTGGGAAAGCTTCACGTAGTTTTCCACGTGCAGGCCCACCGGATAGAAGTTGATCAGGCCCTTGCGGACCAGGTCGTTGGAGCTGACCGTATTGATGAAAAGGTAATAGAAGGGAAACACGCACAGGAGCGTGAAAAGGAGGAAAAAGCCATGGTTCAGGGTATTAAAGACCAGGTCGCCGGAATTCTTTTTTTGGTTCATCGCGTTGCGTCTCCCTATACGATGGTCGAGCCGCGGACGGCCTTTGAGATGGCGTTCGCGCCGAAAAGGAGCGCGACGCTGACGAGGGATTTCACCATGCCGATCAGGGTCGAAAGCGGAATGGAGCCCTTCCCGATCCCGAGCTTGTAAACGTACAGGTCAAGGACGGTGATCGGGTCGGTATTGGTGGCGTTCTCGAACACCAGGTACTGTTCCATGCCGTTGTTGAGAATGCCCGCTATGGAAAGGAGGAGGAGCACCATGTAGGTGGGGATCAGCTCGGGCAGGGTGATATGCCACATCTTGCCGAACCGGCCCGCGCCGTCCACGGTGGCCGCCTCGTACAGCTGGGGATCGATCGCGCTAATGGCCGCGATGTACATGATCGCGCTCCAGCCCAGGCCCTTCCAGACGCCCCAGCCGAGCATCTTGAGCCAAATATGCGATTCCCCCATCAATAGGTTTTTCCCCTGGCTCCAGACGCCCGCGTTGACCATGACGCTGGAAAGGAAGCCGTCGGTGCTGAAGATGCAAAAGGCCACCGCGTAAACGAGCACCCAGGAAATGAAATTCGGGACGGTGGTCAGGGTTTGGATAAAGCGCCTGAGCCTCATGCTGCGAATCTCCGCCAGGAAAATGGCGAAGGCCATGGGGAACCAGCTCGTGAGAATGCCCAAACCGCTCATGGCGAGGGTATTCACGAGCACCCGCACCACGTCGCGCTTGGTCGCCTCGTTTTGGAACAGGTAGCTAAACCACTTAAAGCCGACGAACCGGTCCGCGGTGAGCGCGTCGCCGACCTTATAGTCGAAAAACGCGTAGCGCCAGCCCCAGAGCGGAAGGTAGTTGAAAAGAAATACCAATAGGACGAAGGGCAACAGAAGCAGGAAAAGCTGCATGCGCGTGTCCATGGCGTAGGCCTCACCCTTTTTCGGCGCAGGAACCGCGATAAGGGAGAGTATCGCGAGGCCGAAGACCGCGGCGGCGACGATCGCCGTCAGCGTGAGGGCGAAGGGCTCGACGGGCTTCGACTTGGCCAGGTCCGACATGGTTAATAGCTGGGCATGGGCGAGCCGTATGCCGAATAGGCCAACGAGAACCGCGGCCGAGCCGAACATGGCCATAATATGGGCCAAACGCTTAAACCGCGCGTTCCCCATGGTCATGGCCGCGCCGGCCCCGGCGGCGAACATGCCGAGACAGGAAAGAAGGCTGGCCGCGTAGAGGAGCTGCATGGTACCCGACCGCACCCAGCCCTTCGCGATGAGCCGGCCCATATCGGCGGTTAAGCTCCCGTAGAGCACCCCCGAGGTGAAAAGGGACATGTTGCGGTTTATCTTCTCGCTGATCCTCGCGGGGTTGAGCCCCGGCAGGAATAAGGTCACGAGCAGGAAAAGGATCGCGATTCTCAGCGCTATTTCCGCCGTTTCCGCCGCCACGCCTTTCGCGACGGGGGCGGACGATTCATGATTACTCAACAAAAGACTCCCCTATCTTATTTTTGTTGAGGGTATGGTAGCATCGGCCCCGGCGGCGGATAACCCGAAATTTTACGGCAAAAAACCTTAAAAAAACGGAAAGCGGCCGGCGCGCGCGAATACCGCCGGCTTTTTCGAGCCGATCCTTGCGCTCGAGGATATTCGGGCGCATACTTACGGGCATGACGCAATCGCTAGAAGAACTATTACGGGAAGAGGATGAACTGACCTTCGATTCCTTCGATGAGGACGACGCCTGGGACCTGGGCGTCCTATTCGCCGAACGCGCCCGCGCGGGGGGCCTGGCCGTGGTAATCGATATTTCTACCCGGGACAGGGTATTGTTCCATTATGAGTGCCGGGGCACCGCCCCGGACAACGGCCACTGGGTCATACGAAAAAAGAATTTGGTGAATCGATTCGGCCACAGCTCCTGGTATTTCGGCCAAAAGCTCAAACGGGACGGTTCGACCCTTGAGGGGCGGTACGCCGTTTCGGAACGGGACTACGCGCCCCACGGCGGCTGCTTTCCCGTCAACGTGCGGGGAAGCGGCGCCATCGGAACCGTTACCGTCTCTGGGCTGCCCCAGGAGGAAGACCATGCCCTGGTCGTCCGGACCATACGCGATTACCTATCGGGTAAGCGCGCGCAAGGAGGAAGCAAATGAGCCTTAATCCCGTTATAGAAAAACTGGGCCGACGCATACGCCTCGCCGTGATCGGCGGCGCGGAACCCTCGTTCATCGGCCCCATGCACCGTTTGGCCGCAAGGCTGGACGACCGGTACGAAATCGTCACGGGAGTCCTTTCCTCCAAGGCCGATAAGGCCCGGGAACAGGGACGCGCGCTGGGCTTCGCCCCGGACAGAACGTACGGCACCTTCGGGGAATTGATCGAGAAAGAGGCCGGGCGCGCAGACCGGATCGACGCGGTGGACATTATGACCCCGAACGATTCCCATTACCGCTATGCCATGGCGGCCCTGGAGTCGGGATTTCACGTGATTTGCGACAAGCCCATGACCAATACGGTGGAAGAGGCGGCGCTCCTGGCGCGAAAGGCCGAAGAAACGGGACTCGTATTCCTTTTGACCCATAATTATACCGGCTACCCCATGGTCCGTCAGGCGAGGGCCATGGTGGCCGCGGGCGAATTGGGCGAAATTCGGCTGGTGCAGGCGGAATACGTGCAGGGCGGCAACGCCGGCCCCCAGCCCGCAAACCGGGACGGGCCCCGGTCCTGGAAGTTCGACCCGGCCAAGGCGGGTCCTTCCCGGGTAATGGGCGATATCGGCACCCACGCCCATAATCTCCTGCGCTTCGTGACCGGACTCGAGGTCGCGGAGGTCGCCGCGGAGATAGGCGCCATCGTGCCGGGCCACACCGTGGACGATTACGCGGGAGCCCTGCTCCGCCTATCCAACGGAGCGCGGGGAAGCTTTTGGGTAACCCAGGCGGCGGCGGGAGTGGAGAACGGCCTTCGCTTGCGGGTAAGCGGCTCGAAGGGTTCGCTGGAATGGCATCAGGAATTGCCGCAACGGCTCGACTACAAGCCCTTCGGCGCCCCGGCCGAGGTTCGTACGCCCAACGGCCCGGGAAGCCATCCCCTGACCCGGCGGTCGTCGCGCATCGTCGCGGGCCACCCCGAGGGGTTTCCCTCCGCCTTCGGCAACCTCTTCTCCGACGCGGCGGAGGCCATGGCGGCGCGTCTGAGCGGAACCGAATGCGACCCCCTCGCCCTGCACTTCCCTACCGCGCGTGACGGACTCGCGGGCATGCGCTTCGTTCAGGCGGTCGTCGATTCGTCGCGCGCGAACGGCGCCTGGGTAAGGTGCTGAACCGGCGCCGTTACTTATCCTTCCCGTATCGGTCGCTGTTTTTCTCCACCCACTGGGTAAAGTTGTCCGCGGCGTCGCCGGCGGCCACTACCAGGGCCTTTAAGAGCTTTTCGCCGAAATTGCCGGTTTTCGCCGCGGCGAGCATCGCCTCGTTGGCGCAGTTTTTCGCGCCAGCCTCCACGGCCATGGAAAAGCCTTCCTTATCCCACTCATGGCCGCATTTTTGGTCGTACCAAAGCCAGGTCGCCGCGGCCACGACCTCTTCGTTCTCGTCCAGGCGGTGGCCCATTTGCCGCGATACCGCCTTTTTATAGGAGTCTTCGGTATAACCGCCCGAATCGGCGCCGCCGGAGGCGATCAGGGGAGCGGCGAGGATTACCGCGAAAAGCATAAGCGAGGCCATCCGTGAACGGAAGCGTCCAAAGCGGGATAGAGGCGGTGCCTTGCCCGCCGAAAAGTCTTTCATGAAACCCATGATGCCATGGCCCGCGAAGAAGGGCAAGCGCCCTACACGTCGTACGAATTGCCTTCCCGGCACAGCTCGAAATCCAGCGCGGCGCCCCTGCTTTTCAGGTAGAGAGCGCACTCGTCGGCGATACGGTCAAGGTCATCGTCGGTATGGTCCGGATCGTGATGCACCATCACGAGCTTTCGCGCCCCCGCGTCCAGCGCGAGGTCCATGGCGTCGCGAAAGGTGGAATGCCCCCAGCCCAGCGTTCGCTCATACTCCCTTTCGGTGTATTGCGCGTCGTGGATGAGCAGCTTCGCGCCGCGGCAGAATTCCACGTACGCCTCGCGCTCCCTGCCGCCGGGGTGGGCAAAACGCAATTCGTTATCCGTCAGCACGACGAGGGCGTCGCCGCTCGCGCCGGTAAATTTATAGCCGAAACCGCCGTCCGGATGGTTGAGGGGAATTGACTCGCACCGATGCCCCGGACCGATCTCCGGCAGGACATTGGCGCACGTCCCGGCGGAACAATGGCAGCCGACGGCGAATTCCGCCTTCATGGCGCTCATGTCCACGGGGAAATAGGGCGGGTCCATTTGATGCCGCAGGCATTCCAGCACGCGGCCGGGGGAATCGTTCCCCCCGCACACGGTAATGGTAAAGCCCGGAATGAAAGCGGGCTTGAAAAAGGGAAACCCGGCGAGATGGTCCCAATGGGAATGGGTCAAAAGCAGGGTAAGCTTCCGCCGCGAAGAGTCCTTCGCCAGTTTGTTTCCCAACTTGCGAATTCCGGAACCCGCGTCGATGATAATGGTTTCGCGCGAATCGGTCAGGATCTCGTAACAGGTTGACTCGCCGCCATAGCGAACCGTTTCCTTTCCCGGGGCGGCGATCGAGCCCCTGCATCCCCAAACCGTCAGTTTCATACATAACTCCCCTACTAAGGTATGACAAGCGATACCCGCTTTCAAGGAGAAAGTGAATCGATTTTCCTCGGGCGGCGGCCCGTTTTACCATTTTCGATGACAGAGCGGCGATCTTGATGGTAAACTAGTGGGAGGAGTATCGCTTCATGACGCATCGCCAGATCTCGCTCGACTGGTTTTCCCAAATCAACCATCTCACCACCGTGTCCCTGGTCATCGCGCTTTTGGCTTTCGCCATCGGGTTTTACGCCTTCGGAAAAACGCAGAAGACGAAGGGAAGCATCCTGACCCTCGGCCTGTGCCTCACCATCGGCACGTGGGTTTTCGCGTCGGCCTTCATTTTCAGCGCCGATCCGGAAACCGGGGTGTGGTTCTGGTATTACGTGCAATCGTTCGGCTTCGTGCCCATGTGGCCCATTCTCATCCATTTTTTCACCCTGCTTTCGGGCCTCGACCGCCTGCCCGGCAAAACCCTGTACGTGGGTCGCCGCCGTTTTACCCTCAACGCGCCGAATGTCGCCGTGGCGGTCCAGTATCTACTCGCGGTGGCCCTGCATATCTGGATACTCACCGGCGCGGGGGAACCCCTCAAATACGTTCCGACGCCCTGGGGGCTCCGGGACACGCCGAATATGGGGTCGCTTTGCACGCAAATTTTCGTCGGAATGACCCTTTTCTGGTACGCCGAGGGTACCGCGCTCGTCGTGATATTCTGGCGGCGTTCCCACCGGCAAAACGCCAGCGTGGATATGCGAAAGCAGTCCGAGGTCATTTCCCTCACCGGGGTCGTCTTCGGCGGCATCACCATCGTGCTCAATATCATTCTCCCCATATTCGAACTGCCCATCCCCGCCTTCGGGTCGCTTTTTATCGGCATATGGATCGTCTGCATCACCTACGCGGTGGGCCGCTACAACCTCGGCGCGAAAGACGAGCAGATCATCGGGCAAAAGGCCTTTGACCTCTCCGAGGAACCGATCATCGTGACGGACAAGGAACTGAACATCCTTTTCTATAATCGCGCCTTCCTGCGCAACTTCAGCGATTTCGACCCCGCGCAGGCACGTAGGATCACGGAACTCTTTCCGGACGCGGAAGGTACGCCGCCCGACGAAGGCCAGTTCCGGGTCGAGGGTCTCATCGCGGCCCTCTCCGCCCCGGGGCCCAACGATTCGCGCCGCTTCTACAATATAAAGATGTCGCATATCTATAACGGCCACGAATTGGACCGCATTTTCTTTATCCTGAGCGACATTACGGAAATCGCGATTCAAAAGCAGATTTTGGAATACCTCGTGGACGAGCGCACCAAGGAAATCAACCGACAGCTGGTCATCACCGAAAAGTATACCCGGCCTTCCCTGGTACGGGTTATCCAGGCAGGGCACGACCCGACGAGATTCGAGCCGAAAACCCAGGAAATCGCCATCATGTTCGCGGATATCCGCGATTTTACCCTCATGTCGGAAAAGCTTTCTTCCGCCGATACGGTTACCCTCCTCAATACCTACTTCACGAATATGAACGAATGCATCGTGAACGGCGGCGGGGAGATAGACAAGCTCATCGGCGACGCGATCATGGCCCTGTTCGAGAGCGCCGACCGCGCGGTGGAAACCGCCGTCGCCATGATCGGCCGTCTCAGGGAGTACAACGACGCCCTCGCCGCGGGCCGTTCCTACATCAGGAACGGGATCGGGATCGACTACGGGACGGTCACCCGGGGGAACATAGGCTCCAAGGAAAAACTGGACTACACCGTCATCGGCGACTCGGTCAACACCGCCAGCCGATTCGAATCGCTCACCAAGCGCTACGGCCTGCCCGTCGTCATCTCCGAGGAAGTGGTTAACCGGCTCACCGGAGACCACCGCATCCGCTTTATCGATTGCGTACTGGTCAAGGGCCGCGAGGCGCCGACGCGGCTCTATGAGGTTTTCGACCACAATACGCCGGACCTGATCGACTTGAAGCTCGGCAACCAGGCCCAAATGGAGGAAGCGTTCGCCGCGTACCGCGTGGGCGACTTCGAGCGGGCCCTGGGCATTTACGTGTCCCTGCACGGGCGCTTTCGGGACCGTGACCCGCTCCATGAATATTACGTGCGCCGAACGAGGGAGCTCATGGCGCTTAAACAGCTCGGAAAGCTCGGGCCCTGGAACGGGACCTACCAATTCGTGGAAAAATAAGGTTAAGGAGATAGAATCGCCGTGACCAAGAAAAGCAACGACCCGCATCGGTCCCTCCTTATGGCCATCGCCCTCCTCTCCCTGTTCTACATAACCGGGGATTGGGTCTCGTACGCCTATATCCGCGCCGGATCAAGCCCGGCACCCGCCTTCGCGATCGCCGTCGCGGCGGCGAAATACCTGGCGAGCTGGCTTTCCTGCCTCTTCGTCTGGTCCATCGGGAACGACCGCCTTGACGAGCGCGACGCCTTTTGGCTTCGCGCCGCCTTCTCCTTTCTCGTCGCCGCCGATACCTTCATGGTGCTGCTCTTCCCCGTGCTCGCGGCCCTGGGGCGTTCCCCCTCCGAGGCTTTCAACGCCGCGGGAATAATCTGCTTCATGGCGGTTCAGACGTGCCTCATCGTGCGCCACTGGCGGAACGCCCGCAGCGCGTACCGGGGCCCCGGACGGGGCGAGGCGGGCCGCAAGCGCGCCCTGGCCAAGCTTGCGGTGACGGAACTCTTTATGGTACTGATCGTGGCCATTCCCGTTACCGCCTCGTATTATCTTGCGGCGCGAAAGCCCACCCCGATCATGGTGGTTTACGGCGTGTACCTCGTCATCTCCCTGGCCGTCGCCTGGAGCGCCCTTCGCCGCAGCTTCTTTCCCCGGCGCAACGCGTGGATGATCGCCCTCGGCATGACGTCGTTTTTCCTTTGCGACGTGAACGTCGGCCTGAGCGGCCTTTCGCCCGTCGCGACGCCGCTGGTTTGGACCTTCTATACGCCCGCGCTTATCCTGCTCGCCGCCAGCGGCATAGACTACCGAAAACGGGCCTAACGAAAGATTAACTCGCCCTCGAGCTTCAGCACCCCGAGGGGCTTGAAAAAGTCGTTGGTAAAGCCCTCGTCGGTCTTATCGCCAAAAAGGTACGCTTCGGGCACGAGGCGGACCGAGAACTCGGCCCGAGTCCCGCGGACAATGCTTACGCCGGCGCCCAGGGCAAGATGGAGGCCGCCGAGGGAGTCGCCGAGTATCGTGTCGTTCCCCGCGGTAAGGGCGTTTCTATAGGTCCACCCCATCGTGAAGCCGCCGATTGAGAAATCAATAAGCGGCGATAGGTATTCCCGGTACGAGAGGGGATACCAACGAAACTGGAAACCCGCCCGCACGATCCCGGCGGAATCCTTTATGGAAGCGGACAGGGGGGAGCTTTCGCCGGGGTCGACCACGCGAAGGCCGAGGTAACCGAAAAGGCCCATAGAATCGCCGCTCGAGCCGAGCAGCATGTCCATATCCAGGGGCGACGCCCAGTCCTCGGACGACGCGAGGGATACCGAACTGCGAAAGCCGAAACTAAGCGTATCGCTCGTGGAGCCTTGGATGAGGGGCTCACGCTGCGAATCGTTTCCGCGATCCCGGTCGTGCCTTCTCGGCGGGTCCACGATCCAGGCCCCTTCCGGCATATCGTTCTTCCCGGCCGGTTCGTCCGGTACCGAGCGGGAGCCCTCATGATCGTCGCGCGCCTTGTCCATCGCGTCGGATAGGCTGCCCCGATCGCGTTCCGGAGCGGAAACGCAGGAAACCGATATCACCGAGGCCGTCAGGACGAGGCAGGCGACTGCCGCCAGGTTCTTCAACTTGGTAAGATTGATGTCGCTCATATACCCACTAAACAACCGTTCCCGCGTAAAAGGTTACCGCGCGGAAACGGAAGGCATACACTACTATTTTGCTATGAATTCATTCGGTTTCCCCTTGCATTGCCGGCCCTGCGATCGTATATTTACGGTATGGATATTACAGCGCTCTCAACCGGGCTCTCGCAGCAGCGTGTCCAGCAGGACGTTGCGATCCAGGTACAGAAAATGGCGATGGACGAGGACAAGACCCAGGCGGATGACCTCATAAACGGTCTCGAAGCCGCACGGGTGATCACCGATCCCTCGCTCGGAAACCGGGTAGACCTGCTCGCCTGAGAAAGCCGGGCACGTCAGCAACATGATTTAGGGAAACCGTCCGCCGTAAAATGCGCGCGGACGGTTTTTTTTTTGCCGTATCTTCACGTTCGCGCGCGGGTATCGTTCCGCTACTGGATTCCCGGCGGTTTTCGGGATACTCTATTCGCGAGGCCAATAAAAAACGATGAATGAACGATCCGCCGAACCGGCGATATTTCCCCCGCCGGGAGAACGAACCCTCGTATGGGCGCACCGGGGCTACATGGCCCGCGCGCCGCAGAACACCCTCGCCGCCTTTACCCTCGCCTGGGAAGCCGGGGCGGACGGGATCGAGCTGGACGCCCAGCGAAGCGCCGACGGTCACGCGGTCGTCTTTCACGACGACACCCTCGACCGCCTCACCGACGGCGCCGGCGCCGTGGCGGACCGACCGCTCGAATACCTGCGGAGTCTCGACGCGGGTTCCCGGTTTTCCGGCTCTTTCGCCGGGGAACGCATTCCCCTGCTCGCCGAGGTCCTTTCCGGGCGGCCGAAGGAAGGCTACGTAAACGTTGAGATCAAAACGCCCCTCGCCTCCATTCCCACCCTCGCGCGGTTGGGGCGGCTATTCACGGGCTATCCGGCCATGGCCTACGACGGCGAAACGGAACGGGGAAAAAACGCGCGCCTCACGGCGGAATGCGTGGCCGAAACCGTCCGCGCCGCAGTGGCGCGCGATGGGGGACTCCGTTCCCGCCTCATCGTCTCCAGCTTCGATCCGGTGGCCCTGGCCCGGTTTTCGGAACTCCTGCCGGAAGTGAGCGTCGGCTTTCTGTATTGCGGGAACACGAAGCGGGACACCCGCCCCCTCGCCTTCGGAACCGGAAACGGCCAAGGGGGAATCCTTCCCGTGCCTCCCGCCGCCTTTCACCCCGCGGTCAGGGAAACCTCGCCGTCCCTGATACGGCGGGAGCACGCCGCGGGTCGGCGGGTGCACGTTTGGACCGTACGCAATAACCTGGACGCCCTGTGGCTCGCCCGATGCGGGGCGGACGCCCTGATCGGAAACGATCCGGCGCGCATGCTCGCCGCGCTTCGCCGCGCCGGCCTTCGCTGATCGAATTCGGGCGGATACGCCCCGTTCTTGCATTCCGTCGGGAAACCGCCCATACTTTCGGTAATAAAGAATTAAGGCGCAAGGAGCAGGAACGTATGGCCGAAACGAAAGGAAAAATTCAGAAACTTACCCCGTCGAACCGTCAGCCCATGGGCATGGACGCGAAGGCGATCAGGGCTTCGCTGGTGAACCACGTGGAATACTCCCTGGGCAAAGACGGGTATACCTTTACGGCCCAGGATTGCTACACGAGCCTTGCCCTTGCCGCCCGGGACCGCCTGATCGAGCGCTGGATAAAGACCCAGCAAACCTATCACGACAAGGACGTGAAGCGGGTCTATTACCTCTCCCTCGAATTCCTGATCGGGCGCAGCCTCGGCAACAGCCTGATAAACCTTGACCTCTGCGATCAAGCCGCGCAGGCCCTGACCGACTTAGGGTATTCCCTGGAGGAAATCCGGGAGAAGGAATGGGACGCCGGGCTCGGAAACGGCGGGCTCGGCCGCCTCGCCGCCTGCTTCATGGATTCCCTCGCGACGCTGAAAATGCCCGCCATGGGGTACGGTATCCGCTACGATTACGGGATCTTCTTTCAGAGCATCAGGAACGGGTATCAGGTGGAAAGCCCGGATAACTGGCTCCGCTACGGCAACGTGTGGGAATTTCCCCGCCAGGAGTACACCTACCTCGTGAATTTCTACGGCAACGTGGAAACCTTTCGCGACGAGGACGGCACCATGCGAAAGCGTTGGGCAAACGGGGAAACGATCGTGGCGACGGGCTTCGATACCCCCGTTCCCGGGTTTCACAACGATACCGTAAACAACCTCAGGCTTTGGTCGGCCCGTGCTTCGCGCGAATTCGACCTCAACTACTTCAACGGCGGCGATTATATCAAGGCGGTCTCCGAAAAATCCCGTTCCGAGAACATCACCCGGGTGCTCTACCCCAACGACAACGTGTTCGAGGGCAAGGAACTCAGGCTGAAGCAGGAGTACTTCTTCGTCTCCGCCACGATTCAGGACATAATCCGGCGCTATAAAAAGGAGCATAAGACCTTCGGCGAATTCCCCGACAAGGTGGCGATACAGCTCAACGACACCCATCCCGCCATAGCCATCGCGGAGCTCATGCGAATTCTCGTGGACCTGGAAAGGCTCGAATGGGACGAAGCGTGGGACATCACGGTAAAAACCTTCGGCTACACGAACCATACGATCCTTCCGGAGGCCCTGGAACGCTGGCCCGTATCCCTGGTGGAACGGTTGCTACCGCGGCACATGGAAATCATATACGAGATTAACCGACGGTTCCTGGAACGGGTGGCCGCGCGGTTCCCCGGCGATACGGACATGCTGCGCGAGGTTTCCGTTATCGAGGAGGGCTTCGAGCGGAAGGTACGCATGGCCAATCTCGCCATCGTCGGCAGCCACTCCCTGAACGGCGTGGCGGCCCTGCATACGGAAATCCTGAAAGACCGCGTGTTCAGCCAATTCTGGCGCCTGTCGCCCGAGAAGTTCAACAACAAGACCAACGGCATTACTCAGCGCCGCTGGCTCAGGCTGTGCAACCCGGACCTTTCGGCCCTTATCACCGAAAAAATCGGCTCGGGATGGGTGACCGACCTCTTTCAGCTGGAAAAGCTCATTCCCTTCGCCGACGACCCGGCCTTCAGGGAACGGTGGCGCGCGGTCAAACGGGCGAGAAAGGTACGCCTCGCCTCCTACGTCATGAGCCACAACAACGTCGCCATCGACGTGGACTCCCTCATCGACATTCAGGTTAAGCGGCTCCACGAGTACAAGCGGCAGCTTCTCAACGCCCTGCACGTCATTACCCTGTATAACCGCATACTCGAACATCCCGACCGGGAGTTCGTGCCCCGCACGGTTATCTTCGCCGGCAAGGCCGCCCCGGGTTACTGGATGGCGAAGCTCATCATCAAGCTCATAAACTCCGTGGCGGAACGGGTGAATAACGACCCCGCGGTGGCCGGCCGGCTCAAAGTGCTCTTTCTCCGCAATTATGCCGTATCGAACGCCGAGAAGATCATTCCCGCGGCGGACCTTTCGGAGCAAATCTCAACCGCGGGCACCGAGGCCTCGGGAACGGGCAACATGAAATTCGCCCTGAACGGCGCCGTGACCATCGGCACGCTGGACGGCGCGAACGTGGAGATAAAGGAAGAGGTGGGCGACGACAATATCTTCATTTTCGGGATGAACGCCGCGGAGGTATCGAAGCTGAAGTCGGGCGGCTACAACCCCATGGAATTTTACCTTGCCGACCCCGAGCTCAAACTCGTCATAGACCGAATCGCAAACGGGTTCTTCTCCGCGGAAGAGCCCGACCTCTTCAAGCCCATCGTGGAAAGCCTAGTGCAAAAGGGAGACGCATATCTCCTCCTCGCGGATTATCGGTCCTACGTGGACTGCCAGGACAGGGTTTCCGAAACCTGGAAGGACCGGGAAAAGTGGACGCGCATGTCCATCATGAATACCGCCAAGATGGGCAAGTTCTCCTCTGATCGGACGATTCTCGAGTACTCGAAGGATATTTGGGGCGTTACTCCCGTGGAAATCGACTTCGAGCGATAGACGCCCGCTCCCCGTCCCCCGCGGGCGCGGCCCTTCCCGCTCCCGCCGGAGGCCGGGGCTTTCGCACCGTTAGTATCCCTTCCCCGCCTTTTACCGAGAGTTTCCCGATCCGGCCGGTGAGACAATCAAAAGAGACTTTTTTTTCGCCTCACGCTTGACGTACGTGCGTCTATGGTCTATTAATAGGGTTATTAAGATATTTAATAGCACTATTAAATAGGGGTATTAATATGACGGCGGAAGCCCATATCGACAGGGAAAAAAAGATTCTCAAGGCCGCGGAAGAACTGTTCCTCGAAAAGGGCTTTGCCCTGACCTCCACGGTGGCGATCGCCAAAAAGGCGGGCTGTAACCAAGCGTTAGTCCATTACTATTTTCGCACCAAGGACCGGCTCGTCGAGGCCGTGCTGCGGGAAAAATTCAACCTTTTCCTTTCCGCCTTCATGAAGATCGACGAGGAGAGCGATTCCTTCGAGGAACGGGTTCGCCGCAAGGTAGAGACGCATTTCGATATAATGGCCGCCAACCCGAGGCTCCCCTTTCTCATCATCAATGAGCTCGCGGGGAATCCGAATCGGATCGAGTTCGTCAAGACGATGATAAACGATCTCCATCTGAAGGTATTCGACGATTTCTCGAGGCAGCTCCGGGAGGAGATCGCCGCGGGTCGGGTCAGGCCCATGGCCCCTCCCGACATGATCCTGACGGTAATGTCGCTAAACGCAATGCTTTTTTTGGGACAGCCAATAATTACCAAGGTATTCGACCTCGGCGAGGCGGAATTCAGGGCCTTCGCCCAGCATCGCAAGGATGAACACGTAAGGATTATCCTGGGGAGCATACGGCCATGAAAAAGACCCATCTCGCCTGCGTAACCCTTTTTCTTATCATGGCGCTCGCGGCAACGCACGGCCAAACCGCGCGCGACGAGCCGATAACCCTCGAATGGTGCCAGGCAGCGGCCAGAAACAATTATCCGGCGGTATCCAAGCTTTCCCTCATTGACCGATCGGAGAAACTCTCCCTCTCCGCGGCGAATACCGCCTGGCTTCCCAAAATTGCCCTATCGGGAAAATACACGGACCAGTCCGACGTGACGAAGATCGACCTCGCCCTGCCGGCCCCGCTCCCCTCCCCCGATTTGCCCCAGGCAGATACCGACCAATACCAAATCGCCGCCGAAATAGCCCAAACCGTTTGGGACGGCGGGCTTACCGCCGCCCGGAAGAAAGCCGCGCGGGCGGCCTCCGAAGCGGACCGGACCAAGGTAGAAACGACGCTGTACGGCCTGCGCGCCCGGGTTAACGCCGCCTATTTCGGGATACTGACCGTGGAATCGCAACGGGAGCAAAACGCGCTGCTCCGGGAGGAACTCGCCGCAAACCGACGACTCGTCGAGGCATGGATAAACAACGGGGTAGCGACCTCGGGCGATCTCGACTCCGTGCGCGTGGAGGAGCTTTCCGCGGAACAGGCGAGAATCAACCTCGACTCGGCGCGACAGTCGCTACTCGCGACTCTTTCCCTGTTAACCGGTTCCCGATTCACGGGGTGCGAACGGTTCATCCTGCCGGAAACCGCCGCGGGACCCGTGGGAATTCCGACAGCGCCCGACGGGATTGCCCGGCCCGAGACGGCCTGGTTTTCTGCCCTGGAGCGGGCCAACGATTCGCAGAAAGCCCAATTGCTCGCCCAGGCCATGCCCCGCCTTTCGGCCTTCGCCCAAGCGGGGTACGGGAAGCCCGGACTGAACGCGCTGGACGACGATCCCTCCGCGTTCTGGATAGCGGGCGTTCGCTTCAGTTGGTCCATTGACGGGTTTTGGTCCCTGCCGTTTACCCTCGCCAAGGTCGACGCCGATTCAGATTCCATTGCCGCCGACCGGGACGCGTTTTACCGGTCCGTCGAGACGGAAGCGGCCGGGAAGCGGGCGGAGATCGCCCGGCTGGAGGCCCTGGTCGCCGCGGACGCCCGGTTGCTCGAACTGCGTGAGCGCATGAAGGACGCCGCGAAGACGAAGCTCGAAAGCGGGACCATCGGCACCGTGGACTATCTGCGGGTCATTACCGCCGAGGCCCTCGCGCGGCAGGCGAAGGCCCTGCACGAAACCCAACTGCTCGAGGCGAGATTCGCCCTCGGCGATACCCTAAATAAGTGAGGAACCCATGAAAAACATCGCACTAGCCGAAGGAGCCGCCGTACGGAACCGGTTCCCCGCGCGCCGCCCGTTCGCCGTCGCGTTTTCGGGGGCGGTTTTGGCCCTTTCTTTCTTCCTCGCCGGATGCGCCGCGCGGGAACCCGGTCCGGAAGCCTCGGGGACCTTCGAGAGTCCCGAAATCATCGTTTCCTCGGAGGCAACCGGACGCATCCTCTCCTTTGACGCGGAAGAGGGCTCGCGGATCTCCGAGGGGATGGCCGTCGCGAGGATCGACTCGGTCCAGCTTGAACTCAAACGAAAGCAACTTGAGTCCCAGATTCGCGGCGCCGAGAACCGGAAACCCGATATCGCGCTCCAGCTCGCGGCCACGGAACAGCAATTGGAAACGGCGAGGGGGGAGAAGGAGCGGATAGAAAGGCTCTTAAGCGCCGAAGCCGCCAGCCGCAAACAGCTGGACGACGCGGTAGCCCAAATCGCGACCCTGGAACGCCAACTCGCGGCGCAACGGGAAAGCCTCGACTCCTCGCGCGCCAGCCTCGGCGACGAACAGTCCGCCCTGGGCTATCAAATAGCCCAGCTCGACGACCAGATCGCCCGCTGCGTCGCGAAAAGCCCCGTAGACGGAACGCTCATCGTGAAATACGCCGAGGCGGGAGAGCTCGCGACCCCCGGAAAGGCGCTCTTCCGCGTGGCGAACCTGGATCGCATGTACCTGCGGGCCTATGTCGACGCCGATATCGTCACCGCGGTGAAGCTCGGCTCGGCCGCGACTGTCTACGCCGATTACGGAACGAAGGCGGTCCGGGAGTATAGGGGCACCGTCTCCTGGATATCGGACAAGGCGGAGTTTACCCCCAAAAACGCCCAAACGAGGAACGAACGGTCCAACCTCGTGTACGCCGCGAAAATCGCCGTGGATAACGACGGTTTCCTGAAGCTCGGAATGTACGGGGCGGTGAGATTCTCCCATGAGTGAGGCGGCGGTCAGCGCGGAAGGACTGACCCGGTCCTACGGGTCGGCGCAGGCGCTTAAGGGGGTGGACCTTTCGGTGAACGAGGGCGAGCTTTTCGGGATTATCGGTCCCGACGGCGCGGGAAAGACCACCCTGTTCCGCATTCTCGTCACGGTCCTCCTCGCGGATTCCGGCACCGCACGGGTAGACGCCCTGGACGTGGTCAAGGACTTCAGGGAAATCCGCAGGCGGGTCGGCTATATGCCGGGAAGGTTTTCCCTCTATCAAGACCTCACGGTGGAAGAGAACCTGGAATTCTTCGCAACCGTGTTCGGCACGACGATTAAGGAAAACTACGATCTCGTCGCCGATATTTACCGGCAAATCGAGCCTTTCAAAAACCGCAGGGCGGGCGCCCTTTCGGGTGGCATGAAGCAAAAGCTCGCCCTTTCCTGCGCCCTGATCCATCGGCCCCGGGTACTGTTTCTCGACGAGCCGACCACCGGGGTAGACCCGGTATCGAGAAAGGAGTTTTGGGACATGCTCGCGCGGCTGAAAGCGACCGGAATGACCGTCCTCGTTTCGACTCCCTACATGGACGAGGCGGCGCGATGCGACCGTATCGCCCTTATCCGGGACGGGCGCTTCCTGCAGACGGACACGCCCGCTTCGGTGAGCGACTCGTACCGGGGAAGCCTCTTCTCGGTGAAGGGAGCGGACCGGTACCGATTGCTACGGGCGCTTCGCGGCATTCCCGGGGTACGATCGGCCTTTCCCTTCGGCGACTCGCATCACCTGAGCTTCGACGAGGAAAACGTGTCGCCGGAGCGCGTACTCGGGGCCCTGGCGAAAGCCGGCTACGGAAACGCGGTGGTACGTAGGATCGAGGCGAGCGTTGAGGACTGTTTTCTCAACCTTTCCCTACCAGCCGGGAGCGGCAAGGAGAGCGTATGGACGTAATCGAGACCGAGGGCCTCACGAAACAATTCGGCGCGTTCACCGCGGTGGACCATATCTCCTTCACCGTGAGACGGGGGGAAATCTTCGGCTTTCTCGGCGCCAACGGGGCGGGTAAGACAACCGCCATGCGCATGCTCTGCGGCCTGTCCCGGCCGACTTCCGGCTCGCTGACCGTGGCGGGAATCGACGTGCGAAGGGAACCCGAGCGCGTGAAGAAGGCAATCGGGTACATGAGCCAGAAATTCGCGCTTTACGACGAACTGACCGTGGCGGAGAACATTAGGCTGTACGGAGGCATATACGGCGTGCGGGAAGGCGAGATTTCCGGCCGCACCGAACGGGCGCTTTCGGCCCTGGGACTGCTCGGCGAACGGGACGCGCTCGTCGGTTCCTTTCCCGCGGGATGGAAGCAAAAGCTCGCCTTCACCGTGGCGACCTTTCACGAGCCGCGCATCGTGTTCCTGGACGAGCCCACCGGCGGGGTTGACCCCGCGGCAAGGAGACGGTTTTGGGAACTCATATACGCCGCCGCGAACCGGGGCGTAACGGCGTTCGTCACCACCCACTACATGGACGAGGCCGAATATTGCGACCGGGTGTCAATCATGGTCGACGGCCGGATCGCCGCGCTCGACTCGCCCGAGGCGCTGCGCGAGCGCTTCGGCTGCGATTCCATGGATTCGGTGTTTCATCGGCTCGCGCGGGAAGCCACGCGCGGCGCGGACTAGGGGATCGTACCGTGAAACAGTTTTTTGCCTTCGTGAAGAAGGAATTCGACCACATCCTCCGGGATACCTGGACCACCGCGATTCTCATCCTGCTGCCGGTGATCATGCTGATCCTCTTCGGGTACGCCATGAACACCGACGTGAAGGACACGCCCTTCGCGGTGATAGACCCTTCCCGCGACGAGGCGACCCGCGCCATCGTGGAACGCCTGGCGGCCAGCGAGTATTTCGCCCTTGACCGCTACCTCGCCGACGGCGACGAGGCCGATAGGGCCTTCCGCGACGGGGAAATCGGCCTCGCGGTCGAATTTTCGGCGAATTTCCGCGAATCCATGCTCCGATCCGGCGACGCGCGGATCGCCTTGGTCGCCGACGGTTCCGACCCGAACAACGCCATTACCCTGGTCAATTACGCCACGGGGATAGCCGGCGCGTGGCTGAGGGACAATTCGGGAACCGCAGAGATGCCCTACGAGATCGCCGCGGCCACGCGGGTGCTTTATAACCCGGAAATGAAAAGCGCGTATAACTTCGTCCCCGGCGTTATGGGCATGGTACTCATGCTCATCTGCGCCATGATGACCTCGATATCCATTACCCGGGAAAAGGAAACGGGCACCATGGAGGTGCTCTTGGTGTCGCCGGTGAATCCCCTCCTGATCCTGCTCGCGAAAACCGTTCCCTATTTCGCGCTTTCCTGCGTGAACCTCGCGACGATCATCGCCTTCGCGGTTTTCCTGCTTCGCGTACCGGTGGCGGGGAGCCTTGCCCTACTCGTTTTCGTCTCGCTCCTGTTTATTTTTACCGCCCTCTCCCTCGGCATCCTCATTTCTTCCATGGTGAGGCAACAGTTCGTGGCCCTACTGATCTCGGGCATGGGATTGATGATGCCCATCATGATCCTTTCGGGGATGATGTTTCCGATCGAGAACATGCCCATCGCCCTCCAGGCCGTCGCCCAGGCCATACCGGCGAAATGGTATATCTCGGCGACGCGGAAAATCATGATTAAGGGGGCCGGGCTTTCGGCCATTTGGAAAGAGACCGCCGTGCTCGCGGCCATGGCCTGCGCCCTCATGGCCGCGAGTCTCAAACAGTTTAAAACCAGGCTGGAGTAGCGTAGCATGCTGAAATATCTTCTGGAAAAGGAATTCCGCCTCATCCGCCGCAACCCCTTCATGCCGCGGCTCATAGTGATGTTCCCGGTCATGGTGATGCTGATTCTGCCGCTAGCCGCCACGTTCGACGTGAAAAACCTGCGCCTCGCCCTGGTCGATTCCGACAAAAGCGAGGTGTCCCGGGAACTCGCCGAAAAGGCGCTTTCGTCGGGCTACTTCATACTCGAGCGGAACGCGAAAAGCTACGGCGAGGCCCGCTCCGCGGTGGACGCGGGGGACGCCGACGTGATCCTGGAAATCCCGGCCGGCTTCGAGCGCGGCCTTATCGCGGAAAAGAAGGCCGCGGTCATGATCTCGGCGAACGGGGTCAACCAAATACGGGCTGGCCTCGGCAGCTCCTACCTGGGGGGGATCGTCCAGGACTATGCGCTGACGGTTCGGATGAAGCGACTCGCGCCCCTGCAGAACCCCTTAACGCCCTCGTTCGAGACCGTGCCGCGCTATCTGTTCAATCCCCAGCTCCGATACACCTACGCCATGGTACCGGCGCTGCTCGTGATGCTTCTCGCCATGCTCTGCGGTTTCCTGCCCGCCTTGAATATCGTCGGAGAAAAGGAAAAGGGCACCATGGAACAGATGAACGTGACCCCCGTCACCCGGTTTCACTTTATCCTCGCGAAGCTTATCCCGCACTGGGCTATCGGCTTCGTGGCGCTTACCTCCGCCATGGCCGTCGCGCGCGTGGCCTACGGCATAGCGCCCGAGGGGAGCGTGCTTACGCTGTACGGGTTCGCGGGAATTTTCATGCTGGCCATGTCCGGGTTCGGTCTCGTCATTTCCAATTACGCCAAAACCCTCCAGCAGGCCATGTTCATGATTTTCTTTTTCGTGATTACCTGGATTTACCTGAGCGGACTCTATACGCCCGCCGCCGGCATGCCGCCCTGGGCCCAGGCGATAAGCCGGTTCAGCCCCCTCCGGTACATGATCGCCGTGCTGCGCGCCGTGTACCTGAAAGGAAGCGGCTTCGCCGACCTCGCCGGAGAGGCGGCGGCCCTGGCGGGGTTCGCCCTGGGTTTCAACGGCTGGGCGATGCTCAGCTACCGAAAAACGGAATGATGCCCTATACTGGATAGTATGCTGGAAACCATAATCAACCTTTCGCTATTCTTCATCGCGGTAATCAACCCGGTAAGCAAGATCGCCGTCATCGCCGTCCTGCCCGACACGGCGACGTTCAAGGACATCGAGACCATTTCCGTGCGCTCAAGCATCGCCGCCTTCATCATGCTGGTGGTCTTCGCGGTGACGGGGAGCTTCATCCTCAGCGTGGTTTTTCACGTTCAGCTGTACGCTTTCCAGATCGTGGGCGGCATCGTCGTGTTCTGGTACGGCTTCGCCGCATTGAGAAACGGCGTTTTCTTCGAGGTGGACACCCACAAGAAGCTTACCGACCTTTCCATCGTGCCCATCGCGAGCCCCCTCATCGCCGGCCCCGCGACCATCACGGCGGTCATTAGCATGAGCGCCCAATACGGTTCCCTGGAGGTGGTGATCGCCACGGCGGGCGCGATGCTCGTAAACCTGGGAGCCATGCTCATCGCCCCCGTTATCGCGAAGCCCCTGATCAGGTTCAACCTGCTTGGCGTATTGATCCGTATCATGGGCCTTTTCGTCGCCTCAATCGGCGTGAGCATGGGACTGTCGGGGATCGCGAGCTACGTCGCTACCCTGGGCTGAGAACGCGAATAGACGGGCCCGGCTATTCGATGGTTATGTAAAAGGGATCGTACTTGAAGGCTTGGTCCTCGGGAAGGGTTACCTCCGTCGCGATGCGCCTCAGGAAGGAATCGACGGGTTCGTCATGGCCGGGTTTTGTCTCCCTGCCCCAGTAGGAAAACGACTCCCCTTCATCCTCCGCGTAGGCGCCCCACCACAGCGAACGCGAGCCGTCACGCACGGAAACCGTCCAGGTAGATCCCGGTTCCAGGTCGCGGAAGTCCTCGCTCGTCTCGCCGGTATCCGCGTCCAGGTACCGCGCGTAGAGCCGGACCGTACTCCCGTACTCATTGGCGAATTCCGCCACGGAATAGCGCGGATAAGCCGAATCATCAGTCATGTAGATAACGTACGGAAAGGATTCCCCGTCTGAGATCAGTTCCCAGGTGAAGGGAAAGTATGCGGCGCCGGAAAAGCCGAGCGCCTCCGCGGGAAAGTTCAGGGACGCGTCTTCTTCTCCCCAATAGGACGTTTGCGAGACCGCGAACCAGTACGCTTCGTCATAGGTCGCGCGCACCGTGGCCCGCTGGCCCGGCAGAACGGTGAAATGGGAATAGATCCATTCTTCGTCCCAATCCACCACGCTTTCGTTTGCGTTTTCTCCGTCAAAATACTCGTCGTCGCTCACCGTAAAAAGCTCGACGGGAAGATCGGTCTCGTTAACCCATTCTACGGCGTACCTGCCCGCCTCGTCGACGTATACGCCGTCTGTGGCATCTATTCCGTCGGGAATGGCCCCGTCGGGCCCCGAGGCAAAAGCGAAAGCGGCAAGCAAAACGAACGAAACGGTCGCCAAAACCCTTGAACGCGGAAATGCGGTCATGCGTAACCCCTCCAATAAAGCAACCGTCTGCGGCGGACCCCATAAGACGGATGATTCCTTTCGGGTACAGTATACGCCACCGTGCGCGGTACTGCATCAATAAATCGCGCCCCTCGGGCGTTCGAGCGCTCGAAGCTATGCCGCGAATCCCTTTGGCGGTTTTGCGGGCAACCGTGCCGCTTTTCGCAGATATGTGGTTTAAAACGCAAAAAGACACATCTCAGCGGTAGAAGGGAGTCGCCCTGCGCTCGGGCGCTTCCTGCGCCCTCTCTCCGGGCCGCGCCGCGGGGCTGTCGCGGCCGTCCCTGGCCGCTTTCCCTCGCCTTCGCTCGGCGCCCCTGAGGCGTTCGACACCCTTTGGCGGTTTTGCGGGCAACCGTGCCGCCCATAACGAACATTAGTATTTAATACGCAAAAAGACACATCTCAGCGGTAGAAGGGAGTCGAACCCTCGTCTCCAGCTTGGGAAGCTGGGGTAATAGCCGTTATACGACTACCGCTGAAATATGTCTTTACCCGATTATATTAGCAGTTTTCGCGCGACATGTAAAGCGGGAATCGCCGGGCGGAGCGCCATTGTCCACCCATGAACAATTACGCTATTATGCGGGCCATGGAATATGAAACCCTTCTCCTGGATAATCCCTTCGGCGCGCCGGTCTTCCATGTCGCTCAGACCGATTCCACCATGCGCCTCGCGCGGGAACTTTCTGCGGCGGGCTATCCGGACGGAACGGTCATCCGGGCCGCCTACCAGAGCGCGGGCAGGGGACGAATAGACGGGCGAACGTGGGAAGCCGCGGCGGGGGAAAACCTCTTGTGCACGACCCTTCTCAGGCGCCCTCCGGTACGCGGCTTCACGCTCAGGGTCGGTCTCGCCGTCGCCAAAACGTTTAACCGATATTTGCCCGCCGGCGAGAAAGCGAGGATTAAATGGCCGAACGACGTGCTCGTACGGGGCAAAAAGGTTTCGGGAATTCTATGCGAGGCAGACGGCGGAACCCTATACGTGGGGACGGGCTTTAACCTCGCCCAACGCCGCTTTCCGCCGGAAATTTCCCATAAGGCCGGCTCCCTGGCAAGCCTCTTTCCCGACCGCGAAACGCCTGACCAGGACCGCTTCCTCGAGGCCTACCTCGGTGAGCTTCACGGGGCGCTCGGCCTGGAAGACTGGCATGACCGCGTCAGCGAATTGCTCCTCTATCGGGGCGAGCGCGTCCGCTTCCTGCAGGGAGACCCAGGTAAAGGGGAATGGATCGACGGCACGGTGGAGGGAATCGGACCCGACGGTGAACTCTTGTTCAAGCCGGAAACCGCCGACGCGCCCGCCTGCTGCGCTACCGTCCTCCGCCTCTTCTCTGGCGAGATACCCTACCCCGACGCCGCTACTTGAACACCGCGCGCCCGAAGGGATAGTATGGTCCCATTATGTTGGACTACCGATTCATCAAAGAAAACCTAGATGCCGTCAAGGCGAACATCGCCGCCCGCAACATGAAGGCCGACGCGGATACCGTCGTCGACCTTTTCGACCGGCGAACCGCCCTCGTCACCTCCCTCCAGCTCCTTCAAACCAAGCGAAACGACAACGCGAAGGCCATGAAGGGCAAGCTTTCCGACGACGAGCGCAAGCGGCTCATCGATGAAGGCAAGTCCATCAAGGAAGACATCGCGAGGTCCGAGGCGGAATTGGCCCAGGCGGAGGCCGATCTCGAAACCGCCGGCCGCCAGATCCCGAACATGGCGCATCCCGAAGCGCCGGTGGGCAAGGAAGACAAGGACAATACCGAGGTCGCCCGGTTCGGCGAGCCCACGAAATTCCCCTTCGAGCCCAAGGACCACGTACAGCTGGGCGAGGCCCTTGACCTCCTCGATTTCGAGGCGGGCACCAAGGTTTCGGGCACGAAGTTCTATTACCTCAAGAACGAGGCGGTCTTCCTCGAGCAGGCCCTCGTCATGTACGGCCTGAACGTGCTGCGCAAGCACGGCTTCACTCCCTTCATTACCCCCGACGTGGCGAAAGAGGAAATTCTCTACGGCATCGGGTTCAATCCCCGGGGCGCCGAGTCAAATATCTATACCATCGAGGAAGAAGGCACCTGTCTCGTCGCCACCGCGGAGATAACCCTCGGCGGCTACCATAAGGACGAAATCCTCTCGAAAGAAAAGCTTCCGTTAAAATACTGCGGCATTTCCCATTGTTTCCGCCGGGAAGCCGGCGCTTCGGGGCAATTCTCCAAGGGCCTGTACCGCGTGCACCAGTTCACCAAGCTCGAAATGTTCGTGTACTGCCTGCCCGAGGATTCCGATCGGATCCACGCGGACCTCCGCAAGATCGAGGAGGAAATTTTCTCCGGTCTCGGCATTCCGTTCCGCGTGGTAGACACTTGCACCGGAGACCTCGGCGCCCCGGCCTACCGGAAGTGGGACCTTGAAGCCTGGATGCCCGGAAGAAACGGAGGCGAATGGGGAGAGGTAACCTCCACCTCGAACTGCACAGACTTCCAGTCCCGCCGCCTTAACGTGCGGTACAAGGACGACGACGGCAAGAACCGCTACGTGCACATGCTCAACGGCACAGCGATCGCCATATCCCGGGCCCTCGTCGCGGTACTCGAGAATTACCAGCAGGCCGACGGTTCCATCAAGGTTCCCGACGTCCTCGTGCCCATCTGCGGGTTCGACACGATACCCGCGCGGGGCTAACGGCCTCAAGCGCGACCGACGAACCGCCGCGGCGGTTTAAAAACGAAATAGGCTGCCTGGGGTAACCCGGCAGCCTTTTTTTCATTGCGAAGGCGCATTTCAGGGACCTTTATCGCACCTGACTGAATTGCCCCGCAATGTCCGCGCGCCATTCGGCCCGATGCTCACGGCTTTCCCATTCGATGGTCCGAATGATATGGAATTTCTTGGTATCGCCGGGAATCTCGAATTCCATTACGGCGAAGCGGCCCTGGCCGATGTACACGATTTTCTGCTTTTCGCTCACGCTTTCGGCGCCCTCGAGAAAGCGAACGGCGCAATCGAAATGGATCGGCGTGCCGGATTCGCGGTCCGTCAAAGCCGAGGTTATGTCCTGAATCGGCTCCCCGCAGCGGGGACAGACATGGTTCGGTAGGACGGGAGGCGGCGCCGCTTCGGGCTCATAGCGCCGTTCCCTCCTGGCCGGTACCTGTTTGGGGAAATCCTTTGCCGCCACCGCGTCGGGCCGCGCGGGCGCGCCGGCGCGCGAGGCAGCCTCGCCCCTTCCGCGTCCTTCCCTTCGGCCGGAGTTCTCCTGACGGGACTTCGCGTCGCGGCGACCCTCCCTCCGGGACTGGCCCTCGCGGCGGCCGAAAGCCTCTCGCTTGGGCGGCTGCTCGCGGTTATCGATCGTTTCGGGCTTGGGGCTTCCCGAACGGCCGCTCCCGCCTCGCCTCCTGCGGCCTCTATCCCTTCTCGGTCTTCCCTCAGTATTGTCGCTCATTGCCGTTATCCTTCACCTCGATCAGTTTATTGCTCAAAACGAGCGCGATCCGCTGAATCGCTCCCTGCACGTAGCGTTCATCCTTGATTTTTTCCTTCAACTCAAGGATACGGGGGCTGATGGCGGTCTTTGTCTTGCTAATCATACACGCTCCGAAATGGCATCTTTTAGGTGACGGAACTTGAGCGAACCGCCCGCGAGGGGATCGGAACTCACGAAAATCACGTCGAACCGGACATACATACCATTATATTTTCGATGCGTGGCCAGGAAACATTTAGCCGTTTCCATGATTCTTTTTTGTTTTACCGGGCCCACTGACAGTTCCAGATCGCTCAGGGATCCCCGCGGCCAGGTTTTAACCTCGACAAAGACGATCGTATCGCCGTCAATGGCTATTATATCGATTTCGCCCCTGCGTGTCCTCCAGTTCCGTTCCAAAACTGACCAACCGGAGGCGGAAAGCCGTTCCGCGACTTGGGCTTCGCCGGCCTGACCGACCCGAGTGCTCACGGTTCCTTTTGGTACTCCGCCGGATCGATCGCCCGGGCGATGAAGAGATTTCGGTTTTCCAGGAGGTCTATCGTATCGCCCTCGTTCATTGTATAAGGATTGCCGAATTCGTCGATCAAGACGCGAATAACCGGCCGTAAGGGAGCGTCCTGATGGCTCTCGATGACCCGGGCTATCACGGAATTATTCATCAGCACGATGGAACCGACGGGATATATTCCCATGCTCTGGATCATGGCGCGAATAATGTCCGGGTCGAAGCGGCGGGCGTTGTCCGAAAGCAGGTTTTTCATGGCCTGATAGCCTACCATGGAATCGCGGTACGCCTTGGGAGAGACCATGGCCTCGAACGCGTCCGCCACGGAGATAATGCGGGCGCCGATATCTATGCGGTCGCCCGAAAGGCGGCCGGGGTACCCCTCCCCGTCCCAGCGCTCATGGTGTTGCATTGCCGCCTTGCCGACCTCGTCCGCGTAGAGGAGCTCGTTCACGATCAACTTGTAGCCATAGGACGTGTGGCTCCTGATGATCTGCAGTTCGTTGTCGTCCAGTTTCCCTTCCTTGTTGATGATGGAAGCGGGAACCTTGATCATTCCGATGTCGTGCAATAAGGCTCCCGTGGCTATCTGCAGAAGCCGGTGGCGGGGCAGCCCGAGATGTTCGCCGATGATGATGGAAAGAATGCCGGTGTTGACGGCGCATTTCGCGCGCTGCTTGTCCCGAACGTCGCCGCCCAGGATGAAACCCACCACGTCGGACCGCTCGGTTTGGATCAAAACGAACAATTCGCTCACGATTCGGTCGATCGAGCGGGTACGGACCTCGTCTCGCCGCTGGATAGAGTTAAAGATTCCGTCGAGGTCCTCGATCAGGGAATAATACTTCGCGTACAGTTCATTATGCTCAAGAACCTCGGGCAGCTTGAGGATTTGCTCGGAAGTATACTGCAGTTTGTCCAGGGTCGCCTTTTCCGCCAGGGGAGAGCCGTTGACGCCGTCATCGGAATCCGCCTCGTCCAATTCTTCCATGGCGTCCAGTTCCTCGGCATCGTCTATCTCTTCCAGGGCTTCCAACTCGTCGGCCGGGGCGTTTTGGTTCTTTTTTGCCGCTTTCTCGAGCATCGCCGCCTCGTCGGCGCTGATCTCGCGACCGGCGGTCAAGACGTACGATATCTTCCATCGATCCAGGGCAGACAGTTCCCGGGACTTAAAGGGAACGCCCTGACTGACCAGCATACTCTCCCCGTCATCGAAGAAAACGGGCGCGGAAAACCGCATACCCTCGCGAAGATCGCTCCTGTTGATTTTTTTAAGCATTCATTCAACCCTCGATTCAACGTTCTGTAAATAATCGTTTTTCCGAAATTCCGTCAAGGAACGCAAACACCGCGGCGACGGCCTTCCAGGTACGCTCGGGAATATAGGCTCCCGGCGGAATCCCGGCGAGTATGTCCGCCAACGCGGAATCGCGCACGACCGGGACCGCGTGGTATTCGGCTTGCCGCAACATGGATGCGGCGATATAACCGCTTCCGGCGGCCAAAACGTACGGCGCGGGATGTTCCCGCGACCAAGCCAAGGCTACCGCCCTCTTCGTCGCGTTCATGCCCGCACGTCCAACGGAGGCGCGGCACGCGCGCGGGAAACAGGCGAGCGACGATCCGCGCCTCGCGCGCCAATTCCGGCCGCGGCCAAAACGCCTTTAAAATATACCTCAGTTTGCTCCAAAATAACAGCGGGGATTCTCGGATTTACCGAAAATGAGGGACTTTCGCCGCTTAACTCGCACCGGACGGAAATTCCGTCGATAATCGCGCCTATTCTCATGCCGCTTACCATGCCGCTTTCGGCGTCGAGAAGAAACCGCAACGATCCCGCATAGCCGGCTCCGGATGCCCTTTGAAAGGGAACGATTACCCATCGGAAAGGCGAAGCGGGGCCGTTCAGCGAATCGAGGAAATCGGACTGACCGTCGTCCGGCCTGCCGTCCCCGCCGCCGCCTTCGCCGCGGAGAATCGAAAGCAGGGTTTCCACGCTCGATTCGTCCGGCTCCACGCCCTGCCGATCGAGCATGGCGGCGGCTTCGGCCGCGTCTTCCTCACGCCCCTCGAAGCGGGTCGCGATAAGGGCCAGTTTCCGTATCTTTGCGGCGTCCAACCTGCTTCCGAGTGCGGAATAAAAAGCGATGAGGGAAAGATAGGCGGGCAATGGGGGGAGGGCCAACCTGCCGGCCAGATGGAGTGGATCCGATAAAACCGGAGCCGGGTTTTCCCCCGGTTCGCCGACGGCGCCGGATAGGATCGGCCCCTGGGGCATAAGGGTAAGAATGCCGCGCTCCCGGATAATCACGGCCTTAAAAACGTTTGCTTCGGCGAAGGTCGCGGGAAGCCGGGCGATAAAGGGCTTCCCGTCCACGCTAATCCGGGCCCGATCGCCCTCGAGGCGGGCTATGACCCGAACGTCATGAACGCTTCCCTCGCGAGCCAGCCTAAAAAGGCGGTCCTGCCCGGTGCGGTCGATATACAGCATGTCATGATTATCGGCACGTATCATAAAAAAACCGGACCCTGGGGTCCGGTTCGTCGTCGCTTATTTGTCCTGATTCTTGACGATAAGGGTCTTGATCTTCGCGGCCTTACCGATCTTCTCGCGGATGTAGTAGAGTTTCGCCCGGCGAACCTTACCGGGGCGGACGAGCTCAACGTCGGCGATGCGCGGCGAGTGAAGGGGGAACACGCGTTCCACGCCCACGCCGTAGGAATTCTTGCGTACGGTGAAGGTCTTGCCGATTCCGGAATTCTTGAAGCAAATGACCAAGCCTTCGTATATCTGAATGCGTTCGGTTTTGCCTTCAACGATGCGGAAGTGAACCTTAACGGTGTCGCCAACCTTGAACGCGGGCACTTCGGCTTTCTTCTGGGTTTCTTCAATCGTGCGGATTAGATCCATGCTCATTTTCGATCTCCTTCAAAGTCTTCTCCGTCTCCTTGGACAGGGAGCCGGAAGCCCGGGCCTTCTCCAGAAGGTCGGGCCGTACCGCCAACGTCTTCTCGACGCGTTTCCGCAGACGCCAACGGCGAATCAATTCATGGTGCCCCGAAAGGAGCACCTCCGGGACGCTCATGCCCCGAAATATCTCAGGTCTCGTATACTGCGGGTATTCCAGAAGCCCGTCGGAGAAACTTTCCTCCTCCAGGGATTCCCGGGAAATGACCCCGTCGATCAGGCGATAAACCGTATCGATTATTACCGTCGCCGCGAGCTCGCCGGAAGACATAACGTAGTCTCCGATGGAAATCTCGTCGTCGACGTAGGTATCGATAACGCGCTGATCGATGCCTTCGTAGCGGCCGCAGACGAAAACCAGCTCGGATTCCCGAGCCAGTTCGCCCGCGAGTCGTTGCGTCAGGGGCTTGCCGGAGGGGGTCACGTAAATGACCCTCTTTCGAGCCCGCCCTTCAGCGCGCGCCGTCAAGGCCTCGTCGCGCCCCGTTTCGCCCGAATCCGCGGCGGCATTCCCGTTTTTAGGAACGACGCCGACCGATTCTAGGGCCAGGGACAGGGGCTCCGGCAGCATAAGCATACCGGGAACCTTTCCGCCGAGCACGCCGCCGTAAGGCTTATCGTCGCAGGTTTTATGCCTGTCATACGCGAAATCCCGGATATTCACCAGGGTGTAGGCGATAATTCCCCGATCAACCGCCTTGGCCATAATCGAACTTTCGAAAAAGGCCCTCGGTATTTCGGGAAACAAGGTCAGCACATGGAATTGCATGGAGTCACTGCTCCAGAATCCAGCGGTGCATCAGCTCAACGGTCTTGGACGAAAGATCGACCTTTCCGATGAATTCTTTTTGCATCGGAATAAGACGCGTTTTTCCTCCGGATAAATCCGGATTCGAGCCCTCGAAGAGAGTAACCTCGAGTAGGTCACCCGCTCCGCCTTCCATTACACCGGCGATTTTGCCGATTGGATTTCCTTGGTATACAAGATTGCACTGACAAAGATCATCGACATACCACTCGTCCTCTTCAAGGGGACAAGCTTGGTCGCGGGGCACCAACAATTCCATGCCGGAGAGCGCCTTGGCGGCCTCTGGCGTGTCGATACCCTTTAATTTTAGAAGTAAAAGCGCCGAGGAACCCTCGACAGCCTCGATTTCGTACCGTTTGACGGGACCTTCAGATCCTTTCGGACGGAGCGAAATCTCCTCCAGTTCGGCAAAATGCGCTACCTCGCCGGAAGCGCTTTCCACCTTAACGAAACCGTCCAACCCGTGGGATGAACGGATATACCCGGTAACCAGCAAATCCATCAATCGAGGATTTCCAGGGTAACCCTTTTTCCGGACTTTCCGGACGAGGCGCTCAAGACCGTCCGCATGGCCTTCGCGATGCGTCCGTACTTCCCGATTACCTTCCCGATATCCTCAGGGGCGACACGGAGCTCGAGGATGGTGGATTTCTCCCCCTCTACCTCACTGACCGCAACCGCACCGGGGTCGTCTACCAGGGATTTAGCCATGTATTCAACCAAATCTTTTTCCACGATCGGTGCCTTTCCCCCGAATTAGAGGGTGAACTTGTTTCGGTTCAGAATGCTCTTGACGGTGTCGGTGGGCTGGGCGCCCTTGTCGAGCCAGCTGCGAACCTTGTCCGCGTCGAAGGACACCTGCTTGTCTTCAGCCTCGATGGGATGATAGATGCCAAGCTCATCGATGGTGCGCCCGTCGCGGGGCTCACGGACGTCCTGAACGACGATGCGATAGTAAGGACGTGCCTTGCTTCCGAACTTCTTAAGTCTGATTTTAACGCTCACTGTATATCCTCCTGGGTACATTCGCCCATAAATTCATGTTTGCACAGGAACCATAGGTATACCCTAAATGAAAAAAACCGTCAATACGCGCGCTTGGGTCGGGCAGTTTTACGCCCCATATGGTATACTGAATTACATGAGCAATGAGGATCTTCAGCCAAAGTTCATAGTCGTAAACGACAGAAAGCCGACTTGGACATTGGCCCTTCGCATAACGGTTATATATTTGGTGTTTAGCCTGATTTGGATATGGGGGAGCGACCTGCTCGTCCAGTGGATTTTCTCGGATCCCTTTTTACTGAAATGGATAAACATATTTAAGGGCACCGCCTTCGTGATAATCAGCGCGACGATCATTTTTTTCCTGGTCGCTCCCGTGCTTCACAAACTCAGCGACAACGAACAGGTAATTCGGGAAAGCCGGAACGAGCTAAAGGTTATGCTGTACTTAGACCTGCTCACCGGCCTTTCAAACCGGAGAAAGCTGATGGAGCGGCTTCCCCTCTTTCTTAACGACTCGACCAACCGCGAAAAGGCCCTTTTATACATCGACGTTGACAATATCAAACTGATCAACGATACCATGGGGCACCTTTTCGGCGACGCGCTCCTGACCGCAATCGCCAGGAGGCTTTCCTCATCGCTGAGAACGCCCGACGAAATTTACCGGCTCGACGGCGATGAATTCGTCATCCTGACCGCCTTTACCTCGGTTCCCGAGCTCACGGCAAAGGCCAATTTGATACTCGCCCTTTTTGAGGAACCGCTCTCCATCGAAAAGACCAACATCCATTCCAGCATCAGCGTCGGGATCGCCATGTACCCGCTCCACGGCACTGACCCTCACGAGCTCCTTAAATTCGCCGATATCGCCATGTTCCGTTCCAAGCAGGACGGCAAGAACCGGTCGAGGCTTTTCTCGGCGGACATGATGGGTAGCATCAAGGACCGGATGAATATCGGCGAATTCCTGCATGGCGCCCTCATGAACAACGAGCTGTCCGTCCATTACCAACCGCAGATCGCCGTCTCGACCCGGAAGGTCGTCAGCTTTGAGGCCCTGATTCGGTGGAATAGCCCGGTACTCGGCAATGTTTCGCCGGATCGGTTCATTTCGGTGGCGGAAGAAACCCACATGATCATACCGATTGGGGAGTGGGTGCTCTGGAACGCCTGTAAATTCCTGAAGAAACTCCATACCGACGGCTATACCGAAATTATCATGTCGGTGAACATTTCCATGCTTCAACTCTTGCAAAACGATTTCGTGCCGATGATTCGCAAGATATTGGGGGAGACCGGCATTCCCGCCAATAAGCTGGAGCTGGAACTGACCGAATCGATACTCATGGAATCATGGCAGATAATCGGAAACCAACTCGATGAACTGCGGGAACTGGGAATCGGCATTGCCCTGGACGACTTCGGTAAGGGGTATTCATCCCTGAGCTACCTGCATCAGCTTCCCATCTCGGTGCTTAAGATCGACAAGATCTTTATTGATGGCATTCATGAGGCGAATCAAGACGGCACCATAACGGGCAATATCGTCAGAATCGGAAAGAAACTGGGCCTTGAGGTAATAGCCGAAGGGGTGGAAAACGAGGCTCAGTTCGAATATCTCGCGCTCCAGCAGTGCGACCGGGTCCAGGGGTGGCTCTTTTCGAAGGCGCTTCCTGAATTGGACGCCCTCGCCTACACCCATACCAACCTCCGCCGGGGCTAATCGCGTCCCCGCGCGCCCGTCCCGCGAGCCTTAATCCGCCGCCCTTACCCTTCAACGCTTCCGGCGCGGTTACAGCCGCTTGCGGGGCCATGAGCGCGGGGCGCGCCTGAGCGATTCCGCAGGGAGGCCGGCCCCCGCCGGTCGAACCGAGGACTCAAGCGAAGGCGTTCCCGCGCGCCCGCCCCGCGAGCCTTAATCCGCCGCCCTTACCCTTCAACGCTTCCGGCGCGGTTACAGCCGCTTGCGGGGCCATGAGCGCGGGGCGCGCCTGAGCGGTTCCGCAGGGAGGCCGGCCCCCGCCGGTCGAACCGAGGACTCAAGCGAAGGCGTCCCCGCGCGCCCGTCCCGCGAGCCTTAATCCGCCGCTCCCCGGAGACTTCTCGCTATTTCCTTCCATACGACCTTATCCTCCGGGGACAGGGCGGCAAAATCGTCTTGGCGGCCCCAGGCGGAAAACTCGATAAAATTACGGGTTCGCCGGAGCAATTCCTCAAAACGCCGTTCGTGAAAATCCCGGAGCCAGAGGGGAACCTTTTTGACGGACGTGACCAAGGCGCGGTAGTGCGGCACGCATAAGCCTTCGGAAGCGGTAAAAAAATCCTTGAGGGCCTGGTCTTCCGATTCCGCGAGAAAGCCGAGAAATTCCCGCTCAACCCGCGCGGTTTCCGCGCAGGCGGGGCATTCGTCGCGGACCTTCGTGGCCTTTCCCCTTTTCAGGTCGGGCAACACGTGGGCAAGTATATCCTCGCCGAGAATCGCCACCGCCAGCCCGTCGCGATACGACTCCAGGCTTCGGGCATGGTCGGGACAAAAGCCGAGGGCGTTGCGGTACCGTTCCCGGAAACCCCGGTCCGATACGTGCTCAAAGAGCATGTTGTCTATGTAGCGCGCCGATCGATCCCGCACGATGGTGCAGACCGGGCAGCCGGGCTTCGCGCAGGCCTTTTCGAGGGCAAACCAATTTATGTGCTTTTCCGCCATTCGCCGACCCTACGCTTCGTAGTCGACGACGGCCCGGGACTCCCGCACCTTGGCGACGTACTCGCTCACCTTAACGTGATCCGGGTGACCGGCGTAGAGATCGAGATCGGCCTTGGAATCGAACGCGGTGACGAGGACCATATCGTAGGACATGGGCCCGGCAAAGGCGTTTATTCCCACCTCAAGGCCGCGGATGAAGGCGATTTTCGCCGGCAGGGCCTCGAGCAGGCCCTTGATATAGAGACAGTTTTCGGAGCGGGTTTTGCCCTCGGCCTCGTCCTTGAATTTCCACATTACGATGTGCTTCAGCATATTGAATCTCCTCGCGGTCGCCGAACGGCGGCGGGTCCAGTATACCCGATTCGCCCCGTCGACGCCAGCGCGGGATCAGTTACCGCCGCTCGCGTAGTGGCGTATCGAGGAATTCCAGCACGCGGAGGCGATAAGGCCGAACGCCACCGGCGCGACGACGCCCCACAGCGCCCACAACGGGGGAAGCCGACCCAGGACGAATAGGGCCGGAAAGTTCGTTATCACGAAAATGGGAATGAGGAAGGTACCGACCGCCTGGCCAAACCGCTTGTACACCACCATCGGCACGTTGTTGAAATCCCAGAAGGCGTCGGCCAGGCCCATTATGGAGTCGGCCTTCACGATCCGGAACACCAGGGTCATCGGAATGAGCCACAGCGCGTACGCCACGCCCATGCCGGAGGCGGCGAAGAAGGCCCAACCCGCGATGCGCAGGGGATCGAGCGCGATGCCGCCGCGAACGCAGCCGACGGCGATCATGACGAGGCCCGCGAGCGCGTCCAGCGAAAAGAGGGCGATGTCGGAACGGCGGAAGGTGGCGAGGAATTGCACCGACAGCGGTTTCGTCAAAAGCGTATCGAAGGAGCCGTCCCGCACGAGGCCCGAAAGCTGAAACAGGTTCATCATGAAGATTCCCGCGTAAAAGCCGGTAAGGGTGACGAAGGTCCCCACGAACACGAGTATCTCGTCGGGCCCGTAGCCGGCGATGCTTTTCCCCGCGGAATAGGCGACGATCACGTACATGATTTTCGCGAAGAGGTAGCCCCCTTCCATGAGAAGCCCGGTCACGAAATTCGCCCGGTATTCCATTTGGCTCATCAGGTTGATACGGACGAGACGACCCCAGATTCGAAGGTGCTTGAGTATTTCTTTCATCATGCTCAACTCCCCACCGCGGCGAAACGGCGAATGCCCCGCGACCATAACAGGCGGGAAAGGCCGAAAAGGGAGGCGATCCACAGGAGGGCGACCAGGAATCCCGGGAGGGCCTCCGCGGGGCGTATCCTGCCCAATAGCAATTCCACGGGGTATTGAATGGTGAAGCGGAACGGCAGGGCGCCGAGCACGGCCTCCCCGGTCGGGCCAAAGACGGCGAGCGGGAAAATGCCGCCGCTTAACGCGATAATCACGATTCTGACGGCCTCAAAGAGGAAGCCGATCTCCGTAAGCCAAAAACCGGCGAGGGCGACGCACCAGAATACGAGGAAATTGAGGGTAAAGGCCAGGGCGAGGGCGGCGAGGAAGAGGACGGCCCCGCCCGGGGTCAGGCGGAAGCCCAAAAACAGGGTAAGCGCCGCGACGGCCGCGGCTAAAAGGGCGCCGGTGACCAGGGAGTGCACCGTTTTATCGCCCAAGAACGCGAACAGCCTGAAGGAAAAATAGCTTACCGGCTTCACGAGATAGCGGTCCAGCGTGCCCGCGCGGATATCGCCGTTGATATCGTACTCGAACCCGGTGCGGACCAGGCGGGATACCAGCTGGGCGATGACCGTGTAGGCCACCATCTGCGCGAAGGTAAAGCCGAAAAGGGTCGCGCCCGGATCGCCGCCGTAAAGGGCGACCCAGAGGGCGGTTTGGATGATCACCGGGGCGGCCGCCGCCGCGACGGAAAAATAGAAATTCACCCGATATTCCAACCCCGCCTTCAGGGCGATGGAAAAGCTTTTACCGTACTTTCTCGCCAGGGCGGTCACCGTTCGCCTCCCGCCGTATAGAGCCGGGCGATGCCCTCCTCGATCGGCATGTCGGCGATCGTCAGGTCGGCGACGGGGAGCTCCTCGAGAACGCGGCGTGAAAAAGAGCGAACCGCCGCGCGGTCCACCTCGAAGCGGGCCGTGAGGCCCTCGAGGGATTGAAAGCCGGGGTAGCCGGAAAGCGCGGCCGGTTCGATATCCTCGGACAGGACGAGGCTGACGGTTTTCCGGTCCGACAGGGCGTCGTTTACCCGGGCGAGCGGCCCGTCGTACACGATGGACCCGTGGTTGATGAGGATAATGCGCTCGCACAGGTCCTCGATATCCGAAAGATAGTGGCTCGTGAGCATGACGGTAGTGCCGAATCGCTCCCGAAGGCCCTTCAAAAGCTCCCGTATGGAACGCTGGGATATAATGTCCAGCCCGATGGTGGGCTCGTCCAAAAAGAGCACCCTCGGGCGGTGCAGGAGCGCGGCGACGATTTCCATTTTCATTCGCTCGCCCAGGGAAAGCCTGCGCACCTGCACGGGCAACTGTTCTTCCACCCCGAAAAGGCTCACCAGTTCGTCCAGGGTTTCCCGGTAGGCACGCCGGTCTATCTCGTAAATTTCGCGGTTAAGGTCAAAGGATTCCAGGGCGGGCAAATCCGGCCAGAGCTGGCTCCGCTGCCCCATCACGATGGAGATTTGCATGCGGAAGTCCTTCTTCCGCTGCCAGGGAACGTGGCCGATAACCCGGGCCTCGCCCGCGCTGGGGTGCATGATGCCCGAAAGCATTTTTAACGTCGTGGTCTTGCCCGCGCCATTAGGCCCGAGGAAGCCGACGGTAGCGCCTTCCTCTATGGAAAAGCTCACGTCCTTTACCGCGCGTTTGACGAGTTTTTTACGGTTGAACAAATTATGAAACGAGGCGTGCAAGCCCTCGCGTTTTTCATAATACGAAAAATCCCTGCAAAGGCCGTTTACTTCAATGATTGACATGCGGGTACTCCCCTGGATCGTCGTCTTCCCTGGTCCGTTCGGGCCCGTCGATCGATCGCATGGCTATCGAAAACGGGCCTTATCCATGAGTATCACTATTTGTTTTCGCTGTCAATTATTAAAAATGAGAAAACCGGTTAATTCGTTATCCGGGAAAGGAAGGCCTTGGTTCTTTCGTTCTTGGGCGCGCCGATCACGTCGGCGGGGAGGCCCTCCTCGACGATTACGCCGCCGTCCATGAATACAACCCGGTCCGCCACGTCGCGGGCGAATAATATTTCGTGGGTTACGATGACCATGGTCATTTTCTCGGCCGCCAGGGCGCGGATCACCTTGAGGATTTCCCCCGTTAGCTCCGGGTCCAATGCGCTCGTCGGCTCGTCGAAAAAGAGAATCTCCGGGTCCAGGGCGAGCGCGCGGGCGATGGAAACCCGTTGCTGCTGACCGCCCGACAATTCGCAGGGATAGGAGCGCTCCTTATCCGAAAGCCCCATCTTCGCCAGAAGTTCCCGCGCGCGCGCCTCTGCTTCCGCCTTGCCCCTTTTCAGCACCAGGAGCTGGGCCTCGGTAACGTTTTGCAGGACGGAAAGATGGGGAAAGAGGTTGAAGTTCTGGAACACGAGCCCCATGCGCAGGCAGGCCTTGCGAAGCTCGGCGGGAGGAGCGTAGAGGCCGTCCCGGACCACGTCGGTCCCGCCGACGGTAATGGATCCGCCGGAGACCGTCTCCAAATGGGTAATGGAGCGAAGCAGGGTTGACTTTCCGGAACCCGAGGGACCGATCACGGCGAGAACCTCGCCTTGCGAGACGGAAAGGGAAATATCCCGGATAACCTCGAGGGAACCGAAGGCTTTGGATAAATGGGCGACTTTGAGGACTTCCACGGAAACGCTCCTTATCGGTAGTACGACAGGCGCTTTTCGGCCCGCGCGAAGGCCGCGGAGACGACCCAGTTCATCACGAAGTAAAATACGCCCGCCACGAAGATGGGCAGGGTCGAGAATTGCCGCGCCGAGGCGTTCTGGGCCGCGCGGAAGAGCTCCGCCACGCCGATGGTTTGCGCGAGGGCGGTGTCCTTTACCAGGGTAATGACCTCGTTCCCCATTGAGGGAATGATCCGTTTGACCACCTGGGGCAGGATAATCCGGAAGAAGGTTTGGCTCCGGGTAAACCCGAGCACCTTGGCGGCCTCGTATTGCCCCTTGGGTATCGACTCGATCCCGCCGCGGTATATTTCGGCGAAGTAGGCGGCGTAATTGACCGAGAAGGCGATGATGACCGCCGCAAAGCGGCCGCTCGAAAGGCCGAAGAGGTAATACGGGGCAAAGTATACGAAGATCAGCTGCAGTATCAGGGGCGTGCCCCGCATCACCAAAAGGTACAGGTTAACCGACGCGGCCAGGAGGCGGTTTTTGGACATGCGCCCCAGGGCCACCGGCAGGGCGAGCGGTACGGAGATGAGCAAGGTGAGAAAAAAAACCTCCAGGGAAACGACGGTTCCCTGAGCCATCGCCTCGAGCATCTTCAGCATATCGCCTCCTGTGGGTAGTGAATTGTGGTACGGTACGGGAACGGCTTATTTGCCGACGGTGGAAATGTCCGCGCCAAACCACTTGACCGTGATCTTCGCGAGGGTACCGTCGGCGGCCATGGCCTCGAGCTGCTTTTGCACCTCGCCCATGAGCGCAAGGTCGTTTTTGCGGAACCCTACGCCGTAATCCTCGGGGGAAAGGGATTCCGACAGGATGCGGTAGGCCTTGCCCGAGCGGTTAATGTTGTCGTTGGCGACCATGAGGTCCATTACCACGGCGTCGACGCCCTTTGCCTCGAGGTCCATGAGGGCGGTCAGGTTATCCTTGAATTCCACGGAACCCTTGAGTGAGGCCTTGAAATCGGTCGCGGACTCGAGGGCGTCGGCTGCGGATGAACCGGCCTGGAGCCCGACGGTCTTGCCTTTCAGGTCGGCGAGGCCCTTCACGGGCGAATCGGCTTTAACCACGAGCACCTGGGCGTTTTTCAGGTAGGGCTTCGTGAAGGCCATGGCCTTAGTGCGCTCCTCGGTAATGGTAAAGCCATTCCATATGCAGTCGATCTTGCCGGTATTGAGTTCCTGTTCCTTGGCGTTCCAGTCGATGGGCTGAAGGACGAGGGCAACGCCCATGCGCGCGGTCACTTCCTTGGCGAGGTCTACGTCGTAGCCGACGATCTCGTTGTTTTCGTCGCGAAAGCCCATGGGCGGAAAGGCATCGTCCAAGCCGAGGACGAATTTTCCGGAATCCTTCACCTTCTGCAGGGATTTGTCGGCGCCGGAGGCGTCTTTGCCTCCCAGGGCGAAAGCCGACGCGGCAGCGACGATGGAGCAGGCGATAAAGAGCGCTCTTTTCATGGTATTCTCCAGATGTTTACGATGGTTTTTATCTCGGGCCCGCGTTCGCGAGCCCCGTAGGGAGTATACCCAAACGGGCGGTCTCTGTCAGTAGAAACATGCGAAAAACAGCCCGGAATACGGGGTCGATGCCCTGTTCCCTTTCGCCCTTTTCTGATATAGTGCCCTGACCGATGAGATATCGGTGGGGAGTGTACCTTGAAAACCAATGAAACCAACCAAGAGGCGAATAGCTTCGCCGAAATGTTCGAAAACAGCCTTGCTTCCATGGATAAGCTCAAACCCGGCCAGCCGGTGAAAACCGTTATCGTGTCCATTTCCGGCGACACCGTTTTTCTCGAATTGAGCGGAAAAAGCGAGGGCGTTCTGGATCGCGCCGAACTTACCGACGATAAGGGCCTTCTCACCGTGGAAGAAGGCGATGAAATAACCGCTTACTATCTCGATTCCAAGGGCGGAGTGCCCCGCTTCACCACCAAGATCGCCGGCGACAGCGCCAAAAACGAAATGCTCGAAAACGCCTTCGCCAACGGCATTCCCGTGGAAGGCGCGGTGGAAAAGGAAATAAAGGGCGGCTTCGAGGTAAAGATCGGCGGCGCGCGCGCCTTTTGCCCCTTCTCCCAGATGGGCGAAAAGAGGGGCGATCAGAGCGAGTCTCCCGTGGGCAAGAGACTGACCTTCAAAATCCTGGAGTATAAGCAGGGCGGCCGCTCCATACTCGTTTCGAACCGGGCCATCGTAGAGGAAGAAAGGGCCAAACAGCGCGAGGCGCAAAAGGCGACCCTGGAAGAGGGCATGATCGTCAAGGGAACCGTAAAATCCCTGCAGAAATTCGGCGCCTTCGTGGAAATCAACGGCCTTCAGGGCCTCCTTCCCATCTCCGAAATCGCCCGCGAGCGGATTAACGAAGTGGGCGACGTCCTTGCCGTGGGACAGGAAGTGGAAGTGCAGATTATCCGCCTTGACTGGCAAAACGACCGCATTACGTTAAGCCTTAAGTCGCTGCTCGCCGACCCCTGGGAATCGGTCGCCGAAAAATACGCCAAGGGCACCAAGCACGAGGGGACCGTTTCCCGCGTGGCCGCCTTCGGCGCCTTCGTCACCCTGGAATCGGGCATTGACGGCTTGCTCCACGTTTCCGAGATTTCCGGCGGGGTGCAGCACGGCGAGGCCAAGAACGAGGTGAAACCGGGCCAAAAGATCTCCGTCGTGATCAAGGACGTGGACGTCAAGAACCGCAAGATATCCTTGCGCACGGTTTCTTCCTTCGAGCAGGACAAGGCGGCCCAGTCCTACATGAACGGCAAGGACGACGGCGAAACCTACAATCCCTTCGCGTCGCTATTAAAGAAAAAATGAGCCGCCCCCGGGCGACTGAACGAGGACCGGCGATGACCGGTCCTTTTTTTTTATTGACGGGGAAGCGGGGAACGAAAGATACTTTAGGGAGGGGGTACCAAACCAGTGAACGAGTCACGCCGCAGACAGTATCTTCTTGCCGCGCTCTTTCCCCTGACCCTCGCGGGTATGGGTATCGCGATGGGCGCGGGACGCGGAATCCTCGCGGGGATGGCCAGGATTCTCCTGTGCCCCAGCGTGTTGCTCCACGATTACGTGGCCGTCGGGGGAATGCCCGCCGCCTTTTTGAACGCGGGAGGCCTCGGCCTTTTGTCGGTAGCCCTGCTCGCCTTCCTTCGGATCGACTTGAGCGGGCCCTTTATCGCGGCGCTCCTGACGGTAATCGGCTTTGCCTTTTTCGGCAAAAACCTCCTGAACGTGTGGCCCGTGGCCTTCGGGGTTTGGCTGTTCGCGCGGGTGAACGGGGCTCCCTTTAAGAAGTACGCCCTGATCGCGCTGTTCGGCACTACCCTTTCGCCCCTCGTCAGCGCCTTGGCCTTCGGGGGCTGGCTTGCTCCGCTCCCTGCCCTCGCCGCGGGCCTTGGCTTCGGGGTCGTCGCCGGTTTCGTGCTTCCTCCCCTCGCCTCGCACATGCTCCGTTTCCACGACGGCTACAATATCTACAACGTCGGCTTTACCGGCGGAATCGTGGGCTCTTTTTTAATCGCCCTTCTCCGGGGGTTCGGGTACGACTTCGCGGCCCCGCCCCTCATCGAGACGGGAGATGACGCGTTCATGCGGCTCTTTATCCTGGCCTGCCTGGCACTCGCCGTGGCGTCGGGCCTGTTCGCGGGCCGAAGGGACTGGGGGGCGCTGATTCGCGACAGCAGGAAAATATACGCCTCCACCGGCCGCCTCGTTTCCGATTTTACGGCCATCGGCAGCGTACCCGCCGCCTTGGTGAATATGGGCGTTATGGGCCTTATCGCGAGCGCGTACGTAATCCTCCTGGGGGGAACCTTCAACGGGCCGGTCGTGGGCGCCATTCTCACCGTTACGGGGTTCGCGGCCTTCGGGAAGCATCCGCGCAACGCGGTCCCGGTATTGGTCGGCGTGTATATCGCCTCGCTATTCAAGATTTGGGAAACGGGAACCACGCCGGTGATCCTCGCCGCCCTGTTCGGCACGACGCTGGCGCCCATCGCCGGCAGTTTCGGGCCCGTCGCGGGCATACTCGCCGGCTTTTTCCATTTATCGATCGTGCACAACGTCGGCGTGCTCCACGGGGGGGTGAACCTCTATAATAACGGGTTCGCGGGGGGCTTCGTCGCCTCGTTCCTCGTTCCCGTCATCAGCGCCTTCGGGAAAAAGGATACGGACGCATGAACCACGAAATTGACAAGGTAATGAAAATCGCCGACGAATTCGGCTCGTACCTATTGCGCGAATTCCAGGCCGATACCCTTTCCATAGCGATTAACAAAACCGGGGAAGGCTTCACCGTCTCGATGGAATGCCCGGCGCGCGAAACGGACCGGGGTAAAATCGACGCGCTTCGCGAAAGCCTGACCCAGACGCGGAAGCCCGAGCTGGAGGACTATTATTGGCAACTCGCGGGCGACCCGCTCAATCCCAACGCGCTCCGGATGGTGTCGATCATGTGCGACTCTATCCGGGTAGAATACCGCGACGGCAAAATAGCGCTGGAATTGACCCGGCTCTTCGCCCGCTAACGGGAGAGCCGGGCGAAAGCGGGGTTCAAGCCGCCGCGATAATCGTCTAAATCGCCAAAAAAAGAAACGCTAAAAATCGAAACGCAGTTCCAGGTATAGGGAATCGGAATCTTGGGCAGCATCGTTCCCGAACACGCCTAACTGGCGCAGCGGGTCGTCTGAGGAACGGAAGGAGCCGTGCAGGTTCACGCCGCCCTTAAGGTTCCAGCCGTCGGCAAGGTTATAGGTCCCGCTCACCGTGGCGAGCCAGTCGCGGGCGGCAAGTTCCGTAAGCAGCATGGCCTCGGCCTGGAGGGTCTCGTTGAGGAATTTCGCCTGGGCCCGCGCGGCCACGGCCTGTTCGAGGGCGAAACCCTGCCCGGTATAGAGCCGTGAGGCGTACGCGAGGGCTTGCGCGGGAGGCTCCTCGAAGTTTTGGATCCAGGTGGGCGCCCAGGAAAGGGCGAGGCTCAACCTTCCGTCGAGGAAATTCCTGCTTCCCTGTACCACGCCTGAGAGGGATGGGTTCTTCTTATAGGGATCGGTACCCTCAAGGTCGTCGGTGAGGGTGTAGGCCCATTCTGCACGGAGATCGTAAGGACCCAGAAAGGCCACGGCGTCAATTCCGACGATCTGGCGGCGGGTATGACCGAGGGTATCGGGCACTTCCACGAAAATTCCGGGCGGGGGCATGGGGGATACCATCATCCGCGTAAAACCGGTCACGTCCGAGGGGTACCGGTCAAGGACCGTGAGGTAGCTGACCGAGACGCTGGACTGCCCGATATAGAAGAGACCGCGCACTCCCCCCTCGAAATTCTCGGGAGAAACGCCCGGAATATCCTCTTTTACGAAGTCGCCCATGTCGGGCATGCGGTTAACCGCGGGAATCGGCAGGAAAAGGCCCTGCACCGCGCCGTCACCGGAGGGAAGGTTCCAGGTAACGTTGACCATGGGCACGGGAATTTTCTTTTCGTCGGTCGTCGTGGCGTCGCGGGTGCCCACGTAGCGCGGGTTCACGTTGTCCGTGGGGTTATTGCCGTCGGCCTGGCCCCACGTCACGATCTGTTGGCCGAGAACGAGGTCAAAGTCCCCCGCGTACAGGGAAAACCAGGCTTCCTTGAGGGAAAGGTCCACCGACGCCCGGTCGGCGACGGAGGCCGAAAACGAGGCGGGGCCGTACCAGGTGGTTTCGGCCGCGCCCGCGTCGGCGAGTCCGGCGCCGTTCGCGTTCCATTCAAGGGCGAGCTTGAAGGCGCCGGTCTCTCCCGCGTCGCCGGAAAGCGCGACGTTGCCCCGAAGGCCCGCGGTGGAAAGCGCGTCGTCGGCGCGGGGAGTCGCCCACGCCGAGGCGGTCACGTAGCCGGAGGGACTGAGGTTCGAAACGAGCGGCGACTCCCCTTCCCCGGCGGCGGGAAGCGACACGGCGAAACAGAGGGCGGCTGCCGCGAGCGCGGCGGGAACGCGGCGGCTCATCGTCCGCGCTCCAGGAAGCGGAGGGTAAAGTACTTTTCGTCCGCCTGGGCGAGGTTTTGGCTCTTGGTAAACTCCCAGAGCGTATTCCCGCCCGATTCGAGGTTATTCATTCGCATGGCCTTGAATTGCCAGTACTTTCCGTCCACCAGTTCGGTGCCGGTGATCTCCAACCGCTTCACGGCCTTTCCGCCGCGGTCGTAGAACTCGCTTTGGCGGCTCGTGTAGTTATCCTCGTTTATCCAGCGGATAACGCGCCCGTAGCCGTATTTTTCGATCGTCTTGTCGCCGGTCGCGTCGTACTGGATTTTCCAGCATTTCACGCCGCCGAGGGTCTCCTCTCCGATCAGCGTAACCGTGAAATCGGAGCGGTCGAGCGTCCCGATATCGGCGTAGCTGAAGTCCGAGCCGAGGAAGGCGCCGGTTTTGGAATCCCCGCCCGAGGCGCCGATGGTCCGCACCTTTCGAAGCGCCGGGATATAGATGGCCTGTTCGTCCGGCTTGGCCGCGTCCTTCCAGTCGATCGTGAGAAAGCGCGTATCGCGCACGTCGGCGGGGGCGGTAAAGACCATCATCTGCTTGTTGTACTCGCCCTCGGCGTAGGCGGTCCAGGCCTGGATTTCCCGGGTACGCGACTGTCCGGCCTTATTGGTTATGACCATGCGCATCTCGGCGACGGACGCCGCGGGGCGGGGCATATTCTCGTTTTTGTCCAAGATGCTCCCCAGGTCTTCGGCGGCCGCCGAAAACGTGACGAGGGCGAGGGAGAGGGCGGCCAAGGCCGCGACGCGCGCGCGAATACCGCTTTGGTTCTGTCTTTTCATATCAGGTACTCCTTTGTGGGATTTCATTCGCCTTTCTTCCGGGGATCGGCGAACCGGGGCTTGAAAATGAGTATCGTCGCCGGCAGCAGGGTCAGGGCGAAGCTCGAGGCGACGACCATGATAAGCGCCATGAGGGCGCCCATGTACATATTTCCGCGGATGCTGCTCGCGGTCAGGGCGAGAAAGCCCCCGGCCACCGCCGCCGCGTTGAACACGATGCCCTTTCCGGTGGTTCCCATGGTGGCGACCACCGCGTCGCCGGGATTGAGGCTTTCGCGCATAAGCCGGTACCGCTCCATAAAGTGGAGGGTATAGTCTATGCCGATGCCGATGGCGATGGAGGCGATGGTGGCGGTGGAAATGTCAACCGGGATTCCCGCGAAACCCATAACGCCGAAATTGATCGTCAGGGAAGCGGTCAGGGGCACGATGGAGACCAGTCCCTCGGACAGGCTCCGCCCCTTCAGGGAAATCATGAGGAATATGATCGCCAGGGAGGTCAGGATGGACCAAATCTGGGTTTTTACCAAGAGGTCCATGATGGTCAGGTTGAGCGCGGCGAGCCCGGTGATATCGGCCCGGGTTCCCTCGGGGAAATTCGCGGAAATCCATGACCGGGCGATCGTCTGCACCTGGCGCGACACGGTCGAGCTTCCCGTGCGGAGAAAGACGTTTATCCGCGCGGTTTGCCTCGGGTTATCGATAAAGGACTCTATATCCTCGGGATCGCCGGAGTTCTCGTATTGGAACACGAGCTGGCCGGCGAACACCCTTCCGGGAACCAGGTCCACGGCCGTCCCCCGCTCCAGATCGATCCGCCGTTCCATGCCGTCGCGGGTTATGGTCGCCGCGTCGCCTTGGCGGACATAGGTTTCAGCCTGGCCCGGGCCGTAAGTCGCCAGTAGGTCGCCCCAGTCGGAATCGATTTCCCTGAGCTCCTCCCCCGCGAGCACGTACCGCTCGGTGGTCACCGGCACCTCCGTCACCGCGTCGGGAACCTTTTCCCACGAGGGATCGTCACCGTGGAGGGCCTTGTTCAACCCCTTCACGAAGGTAACGATGGACTGCGTTCCCCCCACGAGGTCTTCCGCACCCTCATAACCTTTTTGGCCGGGCTCGTACACCTTTTTCCCCGTGAAGCGCAGGGAGGAAAGCAGGGTTTCAAGGCCGTCCATGGACTGAAGCACGTCCGAGTCGAGGATAGCGCCCTCTTCGCCGGCTTTGACCACCACCGTCATCATGGTGATCCCCGTGAAGTTCTCGTTGAAATATTCCGAGGATTCCCGGATATCGGTGCCCCGCTTGAAGGATTCTACCGTATTGGTCTCGAAAACGATCCGGGGAATGGCCGTCGCGGCGAGCGCCACTATGGCCAGGGACGCGACGAACACGGGAACGGGCTTGGCCGCCGTCATTTTGCCGATTCCGACCAAAAGCCCGCCGAGCATGCCGGAGGAGCCTTCCTTTACGGCGCGGAGACGGGGAGGCCGTAGCAACGCCAGGACCGCGGGAGTGAAGGTGATGGACAGGAGAAGCGCGAACAGTATGCCGAGCGCGGCGAGGAGCCCGTATACCCGCAGGGCGACTATCGATGAAACCGCCAAGGAAGCGAAGCCGACGATCGTGGTAAGCGCGGCGAAGAGGATGGGAATGGCAACGTGGCCCAGGGTGGTCACGATCGCCTTCGGCCGATCGCCGTCGGTAGCCATGTCCTCGTAGTAACGGTTGATCACGTGAATGGCGTAGGCCGTTCCCACGGCGATCAGGATTATGGGCAGCACCATGGTTGCCATGGATATCGATTGTCCGGTCCATCCCATGAAACCCATGGCCATGACCGTGGCCATGATCACGTTGCTCAGGGGCAACAGCACGCCGCGCAGCGTTCTGAAACTCAGGAAGAGTATGAGGATGATGAGGACGATCACGACCGGGAACAGGGTGGCGAGATCCTTGATCATCAGCTTGCTCACCACGCTCGAAACGGCCTTGGAGCCCGAAACGTACGCTTTGCCGTCGGCGGTGCGGGGCATGAGGTCAATGGCGGCCATTACGCGGTCATACATGGCGATCTGGGAATTCTCTACCCGCACGGTTCCGCCCGCATCCTTCAGCGCGGCCTTCGCCGCCTTCCCGAACGCGGCTATGTCGGCGCCTTCTCCCGGGCGCACGAGCAGGGTTAAGCCGCCTTTCGCGGCGTCCATGCGCAGGCCGTAACCCGCGGCCGCCTCGAATGAGTCTTGGACAACGTCGGACCGGTACACGCGGAATTTCCCGTCGGCGGGATTTCCCTCCGCCAGGCCGCGTACCGCCTCGATGGCCGATTCGAGGGTCGGCCCCGCGGCGCCTTCCGGGAAGGAAACCACGAGCCGGGGCCTGCGCCGGGTATCCGCCGAGGGATCCACGCTCACCATCAGGCAGGTAGCGAGCCCGTCGCGGCCCACCAAGGCTTCCGCCATGCCGCTTTTTTCGATCCGGGCGCGAAACGCCGCGGACTCCTCGGCGGAGGCCGGAACGCCCCGCATGGCCCGCTCGATCACGATTCCCTCTTCGGTGCCGGTAATCATGGTCGCGTTGGAAAGCGACAGCACGCCCTTCACGTCTTCCATGGCGGCGAACCTGTCGGTCCAGTCGGCCACCTGGGAAAGGGACTCCGGGGAGTAGACGCCCCGGGAATCGGAGAAGGCGACGACCAATACGTCGTTCGCGGGAAAGACCTTGCCAACCTCGTCGAAGAACGCCTTCTCCGGGATGGTATTCGGTATATCGTCGGTCATGTCCGCGTCCATCGTCAGGCGGGACATTCCCGCGCCGAGGGCAAGGGTGAGCGCGATGGCCGCGACGATAATCCCGACGGGATGCCGCACTATGAATTGACCCAGTGCCGTAAAGAGCTTTTTCATCGACTGATTCCTTTCAAAATTATTTCCGCGGCGATATCGTTCGCCGCGGGATCTATGGCGCCCCGACCCGTTTGCGCGTCGAGGGTAAGAATTATCCCGTTCAGCATCCCGGCGATGATGAGCGAAAGGGTATAGGGATCCCCGGAGCGAAAGCACCCCGACTCGACCCCTTCGCGAATCGTGTCCATGATCATGGCCGGTATTTCCGAGATCATGCGGGAAATCTCCGCCACCCTTTCCGGGTCCTGAATCCGCGAAAGGATTCCCTTCATGCCGTTATGCAGGGTAAAAAAGCCGCGCTCGAAGGAAGAGCCGTTGAGGGTATAGCGGATTAAATCCCTGATTTTTTCCTCGGGAGTCTTCTGGGAGCCGCAAATCGCCCCCACGTCTTCTTTCGACTTGGAGAGAATCGAGAAGCAAAAGGAAGCGACCAAGGCTTCCTTGCTTTTGTAATAGTAATAGATTGCCTGTTTCGTATAACCCAGCCGTTCGGCCACGGCCTCGAGGGTCGTATGCTCGAACCCGCGCTCGAGGAATACCTCCAGCGCCGCCTTTTCGATGAGTTTTAGTTTGGTATCGTATCGCGCCTCGTTCATGCATTTATTTTAACTAATGTTAAATTATTTGACAAGCGGTAAAATGACGGTTTTACCTCTTTTGAACTATCGTCTTCGCGCGCCTGTACAGCGAACCCTCCCCCTGCTACACTGGGGGCATGGACTCGAGCGCGGACCGACCCACCGACGATATCCTCAAAAAGGTAAAGAAGCTCATGGCCTTGGGAACCTCGCCCAGCGAGGCGGAGGCGGCCTCGGCCCTGGAGAAGGCGCGCGTACTCCTCGCGCGGTACGGGCTTTCCCTCGCGGACGTGGACGCGCGCCAAAGCGAGATCGTGGAAGGCGTGCTTCTGGAAAAGAAACGGCTACGCTCTTGGGAACGGTACCTCATTCAGGTCGTTTCGCAATGCACGTTTACGCAGGCCCTCACGGTTCAGCGGGGGGATATCCGGCAGGTTTTAATCATTGGCCGGGAAGTGAACGCCCGCTCCGCCGCGGAGCTTTTCGCCTACCTTCACCGGGCGATACTCATTCTCGCGCGGGAACACGGCAAGACGGTGGACCATCTCGACAGTTTCAGGATAGGCGCGGTAATGCGCATCGGCGAGCGGCTCGCGGCCATGGACGGGGAATCGGCGCGGGAAGGAAAGACGGCTCCCGACGACCGGCAGCTTACCGTCCTTATGACGGCCACCGCCGATCGGGAAAACGCCGCGTTTATCGGGGAGAAATACGGGAAAACCCGCACGAAAAAAGTCGGGCGCCGCGTGCACGGCGATTCCTACGACCGGGGATTGCGCGCGGGCGACGGCATTTCGCTCCATAAACAGATCAGGGAATAAAATATAGGCGCCCCTCGTCAGTATTTCGGCTTTCTCGGAGAAACCGTTCCGTCCCGCGCGAGCCTTTCGACCATCTCGTCAAGCCGGTCTTGGCCGAAAAAATTCGCATGATGTTCGGACGTCACGGACGTTTCCGTTTCAACGTGCTTGAGCGGGCACCAGCTCGACTCGATCTGCTCAAGATTGGCAGCGAGTGAGTATGCGTACACCTTCGCCCCGCGGATAAGCGATCGAAGGGGCGCCGAATGTCCGCCGGCGTAGTTCGACTCCTTGAGCTCCCTGGCGATCTCGCCCAGTTTCACGATGTGCATCCCCAAAAAAAGGGCAATGACGATAAACAGAACCTTGCTCAAAATGAAGCTGAAAAAGAGGAATACCGCGAGACAGAGTGCGTACAGCGCGACGATCAGCCTCGCGAAGGGGTTCCCCTTCCGGAAATCGGCCTTGGCCATCTCGTCGAGCTCGTCGTTCCACATCTTCGCCGTCCCGTTCGCGTAGGCGCAAAATTGGCAGTTGAGCCGGTCGAACGCGCGCATGCGGCGCACCTTGCCGCGGTCAAAGAGCATGTAATCGCCCACGCGGAACTTCTTGAGAGCGAATAGGGGCGCGAGCATCACGCGGTAGAGAACCACGATGACCGTCAAATGAAGCATAATAAACTCGAAAATGCTCAAATACTGAAGAAAACCGCCTATGAAGGTGCGCATAAACCCGATGCGCCTGACGTGCGTCCAGAATATGGATGCCGCGATATGCGGGCGTCCCGCTTTGCCTGCCGGTTTCGCCCGGGCGGTTTCCCCGCCATCTCCCGAAACCGTTTCTTTTTCTTTCATTGAAACTCCTTCTTTCCGTACCGCTCAAGGGCGAACGCGTAAGAACCACTATAGCAGATATTCGCGCCGCGCGGGCGCGTTGTCCGTTACGAACCTGAAACCGAGCGGCGTAGGGTAAAAAAAAAAGCCGCGAGCCAAACGGCCCGCGGCTATCATGAAAATTCGCGACGCGAACCTTCAAGATGTAGTAAACCGAGAATTTACTTCTTCATCGCTTCCGAAATGGCCACGGCCACGGAAACGGAGGCGCCGACCATGGGGTTGTTGCCCATGCCGATCAGGCCCATCATCTCCACGTGGGCGGGAACCGAGGAAGAACCCGCGAACTGGGCGTCGGAGTGCATGCGGCCCATGGTGTCGGTCATGCCGTAGCTGGCGGGACCGGCGGCCATGTTGTCCGGGTGCAGGGTGCGGCCCGTTCCGCCGCCCGAGGCGACGGAGAAGTACTTCTTGCCCTTGTCGTTGGTTTCCTTCTTGTAGGTACCGGCGACGGGGTGCTGGAAGCGGGTCGGGTTGGTGGAGTTGCCGGTGATCGAAACGTCGACCCCTTCCTTCCACATGATCGCCACGCCCTCGCGCACGTCGTCGGCTCCGTACACGCGGACCGCGGCGCGCTCGCCCTCGGAGTACTTGTACTCTTTCACGATCTTGAGATCGCTGGTGTAGTAGTCGAACTGGGTCTGCACGTAGGTGAAGCCGTTGATGCGGCTGATGATCTGGGCGGCGTCCTTGCCGAGACCGTTCAGGCACACCTTGAGGGGGGTCTTGCGGGCGCGGTTGGCGCTGCGGGCGATGCCGATCGCGCCCTCGGCGGCGGCGAAGGACTCGTGGCCGGCGAGGAAGCAGAAGCACTGCGTCTCGTCGGAGAGGAGCATCGCGGCGAGGTTGCCGTGGCCGAGTCCGACCTTGCGGTCGTCGGCGACGGAACCGGGGATGCAGAAGGCCTGGAGGCCCTCGCCCAGGGTCTTGGCGACGTCGACCGCGGTCTTGTCGCCCTTCTTGATCGCCATGGCGGCGCCCACGATGTAGGCCCACTTGGCGTTCTCGAAGCAGATGGGCTGAATGCCGGCGACGATGCCGCCGACGTCCACGCCCGCGTCGTCGCAGACCTTCTTGGCCTCTTCGACGGAATTGATGCCGTATTTCTTCAGCGCGGGAAGAATCTGGTTGATTCTGCGCTCGTAGCTTTCAAACAATGCTGCCATTTTATCTCCCCTCCCTTACTCGTGCCTGGGATCGACGTACTTGGCGGCTTCGGCGAAGCGGCCGTAGGTTCCCTTCGCCTTGGCGAGTGCCTCGTTGGCGTCGGTTCCCTTCTTGATCGCGTCCATCATCTTGCCGAGGCTCACGAACTCGTAACCGATGATCGCGCCTTCCTTGTCCACTGCGAGGCGGGTAACGTAGCCTTCGGCCATCTCGAGGTAGCGGGGACCCTTCTTGAGGGTGGCGAACATGGTGCCTACCTGGCTCCGGAGTCCCTTTCCGAGGTCCTCGAGCCCGGCGCCGATCGGGAGGCCGCCCTCGGAGAAGGCGGACTGGCTGCGGCCGTAAATGATCTGGAGGAAGAGCTCTCGCATGGCGGTGTTGATCGCGTCGCACACGAGGTCGGTGTTCATCGCCTCGATGATCGTCTTGCCGATCAGGATTTCCGCGGCCATGGCGGCGGAGTGGGTCATGCCCGAGCAGCCGATGGTCTCGACCAAGGCTTCCTGAATCACGCCTTCCTTAACGTTGAGGGAAAGCTTGCAAGCGCCCTGCTGGGGAGCGCACCAGCCCACGCCGTGAGTGAAGCCGGAAATGTCCTTCACTTCCTTCGCCTGCACCCATTTTCCCTCCTGCGGGATGGGCGCGGGGCCGTGATACGCGGCCTTGGCGAGAGGACACATGTGTTCCACTTCTGCCGAATACATCATGTTCGTTCTCCTGATTAAATGGTATTGAAAACCTGAGAAAAGGTCGTTCAAGTCGTTTATTGGGCGTTAGTATATAAAATTATCGAATGCTGTTCTAGGGGGAGCGCCTGTTTCGCCCGTCGCCGGAGGATTCATCGGCACATGCGCGCGCGGGCGGCCGAGGGGCAACCCTCGCATTTCAGTCCTCGCCCGTCCCGATAAAATCGGGCCGGACTGCGGAACCGCGCGAGGGCATGCCCCTCTCATTGCCGCGCGCGACTAGATACCAAGCTTCGGCGATGGGCGTGGCGTCGCTTCCGCCATTACACGCCATAAGGGAGCGTGGCAGACGCGGCTCCCCCTGGCTGCGAAACCTGGAGGGTTTCTCCGCCACCCCCACACAGAGGGTCAGACCCTCGGTCGTCATTCGCGATGAGGTCCGAGGCGCTCTTCTATGGAAACGTACGTATAGGGGCGTTCGGCGAAATAACGGCGGCTGTCCCATTGTTCCCAGGAAACGTCCGCCTGGTCGTGCATGACCATGAGCTTGACCCGGGGACCGTGGACGCCGGGATCGATCAGGTTGGTGTCTACCCGTATCCAGCGGCCGCCGATGCGGACCTCATTGAAAAAATGATCGGCGATGGTTCCCCGGCCGATCTTTTGGTCCAAGAAGGATCCCGGGGGCACGGAAGAGACATCGACCCTCGTACCGTCGGTTTGTAGCGAATAAAAAAGGGGTATGGTAAAGACGGTCCGCTCTTCCAGCCCAGCGGCCCTGAACAGGGCGCCCCGAAGCGTGGCCGAGGAGGAGCACGCGCCATGCGTCTTCCGGTCAAACATGCCGGCGGCGAAGAATTGCCGGGCCAAAAGCTCGTCCATCGAGTAGGCCGTGGGCAGGCCGCCGTAGTTTTGGGCGTATCCGCCGGCCCCATCGGCATAATATTGGAACTGAAGCGGATAATCGCTCGAGTACCCCAGATCGCCGCGTAGGTCCTCGTACCGGAACGAGTTGAAAAACCGCTGCACAGACAGCACGGCCTGGAGGTCCGTCCGCGCGCCGGAGGTTACCTCGAGGAGACGCGTTTCCATGGCGCTATCGTAGTTCTTGGCGAAGGTCGGAGCGGTATATTCGCTTTTCGTCGGCGCATAGGGCGCGGGGCACAGAAGCTCTTTCGCCTCGGGATACAGGACAACCTCGACGCGATCGACGCCGACGGCACTATTCCCGATATATCGGGCGTCCTGGTAAAAATCGTTCATGTCCGCCAGGGAATAAGGCGGGCGAAGGTCCATAACCGCGACGTAGGTTCGGGTATATTCCCGCCGCTCCTCCCAATCGCCGTCGGTTAAGCCGTCTCTGTCGGTGTCGGCCTTTGCCTTGTCCGTCCGGTACTTGTTATCTTCGTCGTAATCGGTAAGTCCGTCGCCGTCGCTATCGCGCCCGTAATCCGGGGGAGTGCCGGCCGGTATGGAACGCAGGGCGGCGGCCTTAAACAGGTTCGGGTAATAATCGTTAGGCGGTACGTCCGCGAGTATCGGGGGAAGAAAGAGGCCATAGGTCAGGGCGGTTACGATCCCCATGCCCCAAAAAGCGACTCGCCGCTTATTCATAATTGAGCACCACCTGGGGCAGCGTCTGAGCGAGTCTCGTTCTGAACTCGTAGACCAGGGTCATGGATTCTCCCTTCAAAAGGGGCCGATTCACGGAAAGAACGAAGGTGTAGACATCGGTCCATTCCGTACGGGAATAGTCAATCGGGACATCCCCCTCCCAGGTCACCGAATGGGAGGTCAACGCGGCATAACCGGTGTCCATGGGCTGGGCGAAGCGGATGTACACCCTATTCCCGTTCCGCGCAAGGGCATCGCGGGAAGTGGCGTCGGGAAGGATATCCTCAATCCAGGCCTGCCGTTCGTAAAACGACGGTTCTATAAGCGGCTTCTCATTCGGCCGCGGCGAGAATAACCGACTGACGGTCGATTTGGGCGATTGTCCGGATAGTACGGAAAAAAATATCCAAAACCAAAATAGAAGAAACAGGGTTAGGAAAATAAAGAAGCCGCGCAGATATCCCGTACCGGTCATTTCTTTATCCCTGCCTATACCGTTTTCCAGTCAATCTCAATAGAGCAACATTCGGCGTCGAGCGAATAAACCGAATGGAGGGTACGGGTCGTTCCGGGGTCCGCGCCTTCGGCCCCGGATACGGTTTCGACCCGGCCCTCGGCGCCATGGGCCAATTCTTTCCGGTAGTGCACCGCGACCCGCGAGGGTTCATGGCCGAAAAGATAGCCCTCCGGAAGGGAATCAAGGGCCCATTCGACGAAGCAAAGGTTGTTTACGTGCAAATTGGTGTCGATATCCCCGTTCGAGGCGGTAAAGGCGCGAACGGAAGGCTCGCCCGATCCCGCTTCCGCGCCGCGCGAGCCATGCACGTCCTGAATGGTAACGCACCGCGAGGCGCTTTCCGGGCTCACGCCGAAGCGATCCCACTGTTCTTGGGGAATGCGCATGGGCCGCCTTTTGTCGGTATCCACGAGAATCCAGTTCGCCCGCGCCTCCACGAGGACGGTACCGTCCGATGCGGTCAACGTGAACTCGCGGTCAGCGAAGAAGGACTTCATGCCGTTGATCCGGGTATGCACGGTCACGGTATCCCCGAAGCGGGGAAGGGAGCGTATCCGAACGTCCCATTTCACGAGCATCCAGCCGCAGCGGTTGGCCTCGTAATAATCAAGCCCCAGCCCGCGTGCCTCGCTGTGGAGGATCGCGATATCCTCGAGGTAGCCCAACAGGGCAAGGAGCGAAAGCTTTCGCGACGGTCCGATCTCGTAATAATGGACGAAATACTGACGCATAAATTCCATGGATGTCCCCTTTTTTAATTAATATTTTACGGTGAATACGCGATTCGCTTACCCTTCCCTCACGGGTTTCTCACGGTTTGCTGCGATACTGCCTCCATCGGGAGGTACAGCATGCGTATAGCCTTTTCCATTAACGGCGAGGGTCGCGGCCATTTTTCTCGGGCCGTCGCCCTCGCGGAAATCCTCAGCGCCCGTCACGAAATCACGTTTTGGGCCCCGGAACACCTGACTGCCGAGCTTCGCGGGCGTTTCCCCGACTGCGGCGTTTACAGCATACCATATTTCGCCTTCGTGCAAAACGGTTTCACGGTGGATTACGTGAAAACCGCCTTGGCGAACGCGGGGCTCCTTTTGGGCGCGGTGGGTACCAGCGCCGAGATCGCCCGGAGAATGCGCGACGCCCGGGTAGAAGCGGTGGTTTCCGACTTTGAGCCCTTCGCCGCCCGCTCGGCGAAACTGTTGGGCATTCCGGTCCTCCAGCTCAATCATCCCGGGGTAGTGCTTCGCTCCCACAGCCTCGGTTTCGGCGCTATCGTGGCACGGCTCGTATCCCGGTACATGATGGCCCGTTCGGACCGCACCATCATCTGCTCCTTCTTCGACGGCGACGTCGGGCCCATCGTGCGGAAAGAATTGCGGGAACGGGAAGCGGTCGCCGGGGAACACGTGGCGGTGTACCTAAAGCCTCTGTATCGGGATACCCTCTTTCCGCTGCTGGAACGCCTGGGAAAAGAGCGTTTCAGGACCTTCCCCGACCCACGCGCCGATTACGCGGAAACCCTTCTTTCATGCCGGGCCCTCGTGGCTCCCGCGGGCCATCAGAGCATCTCCGAAGCCCTCGCCCTCGGAAAGCCGGTCCTGGCGATCCCGGTGCAAGGCCAATACGAGCAGGAACTGAACGCCCGAAAACTCCGCGCCACGGGTTTCGGGGATTGGTGCCGACACCGAGACCTGCCCCGAAAGTTGCCCGACTTCCTCGACAACCTCGAAGCGTACGAAAAGGCCATAGCGCGCTCCCGTGCGTCGGCCGCGGGCGAAGGGGAAAAGCGCTCGTCGTGCCGTGACGAAACCGAACGGGCGGCGCTCATGGTCGAGCGGTTTTGCGCCGAGTCGCGACGCAGGCCGGAATGGAGAAGAAGGCCCCTCCTCGCGGCCATGCTCCTTAACGAGCTGAATTAAGGCGGCGGCCGCAAAGCCCCGGCCGATAAGCCCGGAGAATCGCGCCTACCGAATCGCGCCGGTGGCCGCGTACCTGCCTCGCGCGAATTGCGCAGGCCCCGCGAGGTCGGTATACTGACGGTATGGACTCACTCCGTTCCGCCCGCGCCGCCGGCGCTTTCGCCGCATTGGCCTGCGCGGTGCTATTGCCCCTCGCCTCCTGCGCCACCGCGCCCGAACTCGGCGTCAACCGCGTACGGCGCTTCGATCTGACCGCTCCGCAGGGACTAACCGCGCCTTATCGAATCGCCTTCGTCTCCGATATCCATTTGGGGAATAATTTTTCGGTGGGGCGGTTCCGCCGCCTGATCGAGTCCATAAACGCGGAGCGCCCGGACTGTATCCTGATCGGCGGCGACGACACCCTGAGCGCCGCCCAAATAGACGGTTTCGCGCGGGAGGCGACGAGGCTTTCCGCGCCCGACGGGGTGTACGCAAGCCTGGGCAACCACGATTTTTATAACGGGCGCGCGCGCACCGTCGAAACCCTCCGGGCAGCGGGCATAGTCGTGCTCCAAGATTCGCTCGTAAAACTCCCGGGAGGCCCGGTTATCGCCGGTATCGGCGATTTTCGCGACGTTTTTCCCGACATGGCGCGCTTCCGGGATATCCTCGAAACGGCCCCATACACGGTCCTGATAAGCCATAACCCGGATTTTGCCGAAAAGCTTCCCCCAGCGGATCTGCGGTATTTCGACCTGATCGTCTCGGGCCATACCCACGGCGGCCAAATCACCTTTTTTGGCTACGCGCCCGTCCTTCCCTCGGAATACGGCCAAAAATACCGGAGCGGCCTTGTCATGAAGGGGGAAACCCCGGTTATCGTTTCCAACGGGGCGGGGTTCGGCGGGAGGCTTCTCCGCTTCCGGCTTTTCGCCCCCTCGGACTTTCTCATAATTACCCTCAATCCCCAAAACTGACCGAGCATTTTCCCGCGGACAGTTCCGTCATTTCCGCCGACAGCCGGTCCACGCGGTCGCTCCGCACCCGGCCCTCGAGCTCTACATCGGTGGCGAAACGCTCTTCCCCAATCTCGGCCCCAAGCGCCTCAAGGAGCCTTTTCGCCCGCTCGTAAAGGTCATACCCCAAGCCGAGGCGGAACGATCGGGTTTCGACCAATTCCACCGGCTCCGTTTCCGCGACAACGGCCTTTGCGGCCTCGGTATAGGCCTTCACGAGACCGCCTGTCCCCAAAAGCGTGCCGCCGAACCAACGGGTCACGGTAAGCATGGCGTTCGTGAGCCCCGAGCCCTTCAATACTTCGAGAACCGGCCTTCCCGCCGTTCCAGAGGGCTCCCCGTCGTCGGAACAGCCCAGCGTCCCCCCGGTTTTCCCGACGGAGAAGGCATGGACCACGTGGGCGGCGTCGGCGTATTTTTCCTTTTGGGCCTTCAAGAACGCGCGCGCCTGCTCCTGCGAGGATACCGGAACCAATTCGGCGAGAAATCGGGAGCGTTTTATCTCTATTTCGGCGACGGCCGGACCCGCGGGGACGTTCATGAGGCTGTTTTCTCCTGCGGCGCGGCCGTCACTTCGAGGTCATATTAACGATATCGGTCCAGTCCGGGGCAATACCGTTCTTGATAAGGCCCTTTACGCGGTCGAGGAATATCCGGGATGCGTCGTCTTCCGGGTCCAGCTCGACGCACTTGGTAAAGTAAAGCAGGGCGTCGCCGAAACGCCTTCCGCGGTACGCGTCGATCGCCGCGTTGAATTTTTCGGCGAGGGCGACCTGCCTGCCCGAGGCCTCGGCGCGAACGCCCATGATATTGTACAGCTGTACCGGGGTTTCGATTCCCACGACCCTCACCCGGTCCAGTTTTCGGCCGAGGAACATGCCGTCGGTGGCGTTCCAGGTGGTCTCGGAAACCAGAATCCAGGTGCCGTATTGCTTGTTCACGCCCTCCAGCCGGGCCGCGAGGTTCACGTCGTTCCCCATGATGGTATAGTTCATCTTGTTGTCCGTGCCCATATTGCCCACGACCATCGGCCCCGTGTTGATGCCGATCCTCGTGTATACGGGCATGGGCGTGAAGTTCGAGGCCAGCATGTCGTCGTTCAGCTGCTTTTCGGCCTGCTTCATGCGAACCGCGGCGAGACAGGCCCGCTTCGCGTGGTCGCTCAGGTCGATGGGCGCGCCGAAGAACGAAACGATGGCGTCGCCGATATACTTGTCTATCGTCCCCTTTTGTTCCAGCACGATATCGCTCATCAAGGTGAGGTACCGGTTCAGAATCTCGACCAGATGCTCGGGCGTTACCTTCTCCGAGAGGGTCGAAAAGCTCTTTATGTCGGTAAACAGGGCGGTAATGTGCTTTTCCTGGCCGCCGAGCTTTAAGAGGCTCGGGTCCGCGACGATCTGGTTAACCACGTCCGAGGAAAGATACATAGTGAAGGCCTTTCGCAAAAAGCTCTTTTCCTGTTCCGAGAACACGAACCGCAGAATCGATACCAAAAGGAAGGTAAACGAGACGGTAAGGAGCGGCACGAATAGCTGGATATAGATCCGGGTAAGCGCCATGATCGCGGCTACGGCGACGAAGACCGCCACCATGGAAAGCAGGCCGTACACGATGCGGCCGCGCAGGCTTTTGATTCTGCGGAACGCGAGGGCGCTTGTCAGCGCGAGGACGAAGGCGATGATCCAAGAGCCCCATCGCGGTACGGGCACGATAAACTGCTCGGTCATGATCGTATTGTAGATATTCGCGTGGGTACCCACGTTCGGGTAGCGCTGTTGGAACGGATTATTGCCCATATCCGAGGTTCCCGTCGCGCTGTTTCCGATTATCGAGAACGAACCCGCGCATATCGCCCCGAGCTTTTCGACATGGTCCATGTACGCCGCGTATTGCTCGTTATAGACGTTGAAATTGGAGCGCACGGTTTCCTCGAAGTCGCGCAAGGCCGGGTCGCCGCCGGCGTCGATCACCCGTTCCACCGTCTCGTAGATTTCCGTGTCGAAACCGCCCGAAAGGAATTCCCCGTAATCGGAGAAAAAGGCCCTTCTGGCCTCGAAATACGCCGAAAAATCGTCGCGGCCGCCCTCGAGCAAGGCCGCTTTCCACGAAACGATATCCTTCCAGGAACCGCGAAGCCAAAGAACCGCGTCATGATAAGCGAGATACCCCTCGGCGGTTCGTACGTTGAGGCCCTCGATCGCCGTCAGATTGTCGATCAACTGCTGTTCCATCTCGTCGGCCAGGGTAAAGTCGTAGGACGAAAGGTGCTTGAAGCTGTCGTTGGAGCGGTTCAGGGCGTCCTGATAGGGCTTTTTAAGCCAATTGATGACGAACCGGCCGTTCTCGTCCAGGGGTATCCGAATATCCGCCCGCTTTCCCGAAGCGGGATCGGCGGGGTCAAGGGCGTTTTCCAATACCAGGGAATAGCGGTCGCGCACGATCGCTTCGGGTTCGAGCAGGTTGAGCATCGGGGCGAATACGAGCTGGGCGAAATACTTGCCCTCATGCCCGGTCAGGAGCTCGACCCGTCGCCGGATACCGTCCTCGTCAATGATAACGTTGGGAAAGCCCGCCCCCGCGGCTTCCCGCAGGAGGATCAAGATGGTGGGGGTAATGCCCTCCGCGGCTTTGTTACTTTCCCGGAATATGCGGTTCTCTATGAGAAAGCGGCCCAGGGGATCCGAAACGTCGCTCCTGAGGATATTCGCCAGGGCAAAGGCCTTCGCCCCGTCCAAATCATCGTTTTCCGTAAGCTTGGTATTGTTGATGGTAAGGTATGCGTTGCCGAAAAAACGGATCGCCTTGGCGAAGTATTCGTCGTTGTCCCTGAAAATATTCCCGGTGACCGACGAGGATAGATCATCGAGCCGCTGCCCAAGGTAGCCGGTCATGTCGGAACCGACCTCGCGAACGGCGGTCAGGGGAATGTTTTTATCCGCCACGGACTCGGCAAATTGGCCGATGTATTCCACCACCTCGCCCTTCGTGGCGGAGTATTCCTCGGGGAATACGTCTTTCACGTAGGCGCGGTTCACGCCGGCCTGACCGGGGGTCAGGTACTCGATATCGAATACCACCGCCTTTCCGCCCAACTCGCGCATGCGGATCAGCACGTCCGCCAGAATGTCACGGGTCCAGGGCCAGGCGCCGATTTCCTCAATGGCCCGGTCGTCGATATCGATCAGCAACACGTCGTCCCGTTCAGCGGGCGCGGGTTTCAGGGCTAGCAGGGTATCGTACATGTTGTACTCGAATTTTAAGCCCGTTTCGGTGAGGGACAGGGCGATAAAGGCGATCAGGGTGGAAAAGGCTACCAAATATTCGAGTTTCTTCTTCATGAAATCCATAAACAGGGAGGTTTTTTCTTTATGCATGACTTCTCCTGCGGCAATTATATAGTATCATTATATATCCATGGGGCGAAAAACCGCAAAGGGAGTGTCCAGCCCGTTAAAATGGGTTATAGTGAAGGTATGGACACCATGGGGCCCCGGCAGCTACCGGGGCTCACGGAACGCGAAGCCTGACGGGCTTATCCGTTCAAAACCGTTTCAAGGGGATTGAGTATGGGATTAAAAAAAGGACCGATCCTGGGTGTACTCGCGCTCGTATCTCTTTTCGGGGCCAACGCCGAGGTGTTGACCTGGAAGGCAAATACCGGACAGCAGTATGAAACCAGGGTAACGGTAAAAGAATACGTCACCGGACTGGACTCCATAACGAGTCAACCCGTCACCGTGACCGACGCGGCTCCGTTCCAAGAGGCGGCCGCGCAAAACCAAAGCACCATTTCGCACTTACGGCACTTGATAACCTTTCCGCGCAATTCGCTGGAAACGGGAAACACCTGGGAAGGGGCGGTTGAGATCGCGTACGACCTGTCCGGTTTCGGCCTGAAAGAGGCGCTAACGGTCAACGTACCCGTTACCTACACCTATCGCGGCTTGGTGGAATTGGAGGGTAAATCCTACTACCGCGTGACGGGCAAATGGGTTCCCTTTTACGTTTTCCCCGAAAAGGACGCAAAACGCTCAAACCTCGAGCGGTTAAGCGGCGTTTCCACCATCGACTTTTTGTGGGATAACCGTTCCGGCTCCCCGAAGCGGTCGAACGTCATAGAGGAGCTTCAGTACCGTTTTACGGATAAAACCTCGCTCCTTTTCACCCGGGAAACCGCCGAAGAATTCAATACCGTCAGCGAAATAGTCCGCGCGAGCATAGTCAGCCAGCTCCAGGAACAGATACGGGAGCAAAAGGTACAGAACGTGGACGTTAAGGAAACCGACGCGGGCATCGTGCTCTCCATCGAGAATATCCAGTTCGAGCCCGACTCCGCCGTTCTCGTCGAGTCGGAGAAAACGAAGCTCCTGAATATCGGCGCCATCCTGAAGACCCTGACGGGCCGTAAACTGAGCGTCGTGGGCCACGCGGCGAATCCCGCGGGATCAAACGAGGAGGAACTCCTCACGCTCTCCACCGACCGGGCGCGATCGGTCGCCGACTTCCTCGTGCAGTCGGCCATTAAGGGCGCGGACGAGGTAATCGCGAGCGGAAAGGGCGGCGCCGAACCGATAGACACGAACGAGACACCCGAAGGCCGCAGCCGAAACCGGCGGGTCGAGATTATCATCCTAGACGAGGAGGCCGGTCAATGATAAAGCGTACCGCACTCTGCCTTGCCCTGCTCGCCGCGGTTCTTCCCCTCGCCGCCCAGGACGCGGCCCTTTTATCGGGCATTCTGGAAAAACAGTCGGCTACCGTAACGGACTTTTCCTACCTGGTCGCCAGTCAACTCGGCATGGAATGCACTCCCTTCGAGGCCTACACGTACTGCGATCGGTTCGGAACCTTTCCCTTCGCGAATGACGCCGAGCAACCGGTGACCGTACGCATGGTTTCCCACTTCCTCATGAAAAACTACGGGCTCAAGGGCGGCATACTCTGGAACGCGACGGGCAGCGCCCGATACGCGTGGAAGGAATTGAAGGCCCAGGGCTTCTGGAAGGCGGGCACCGATCCGGACCACGTCCTTTCGGGAAGGGACTTGGTACGGGCCGTCAGTAAATTCGTGGCCAAATGGCCCGACGCGACGCTCCGAGACCCGCCGGTCCCGGAGGCGAGCCCGGAATACCGGGACGCGATTTTCTCGGCAAAGGAGGAACAGAAATGACCCGCACCGTCCGAAAAAACCTACTCGCATGCGTCTTTACGCTCCTCGCCGCGGCCGTCTTCTCCTTCGATTTCGGCATTGATCTTTCGAATCTCGCCGGTGGCCAATACCAAGGCGAATGGGCGTGGTACACCGACCACAAGAGCACCGCCTGGGTCACCGTTCCCTTCGACGCGTCCGGAAACACGCAGCTTTCCGTGGAAGGAAGCCTATACGCGGCAAAGCCCGCCGCTTCCGACGCGTATACCTGGTTCGCCGACCTAGACCTCTTCCGGCTTAAATTTACCCCGGTCGACGGGCAAACCGCCAAGGTATCCATGTCCGTGGGCAGAATTCCGCAATCGGACGTAACGGGTTTCGTTCTCGCCCAGAATATAGACGGCGTGGAACTGCACGGGGTTTTCGGTTTCGGTAACCTCGATTTCGCCGCGGGCTATACCGGCTTGCTGAATACGAGAAAGGGCGGCGCCCTCATGACCGACGACGATCAGGCCGACATGACCGAAAACGCGGACGAACCCTACGGCCTGGGCTCAAAACGGGTTATCGGGAAGCTCACCCTCCAGATTCCGCAGGCCATAGGCTCCATGGACGTGCTCCTCGAGGGCACGGGAGAATACGATCTCCGTCGCTACCTCGAATCGGATTATAATTCCCTGGCGGACATGGTATACGGTACGGTCTCCCTCTCGACGCCCCTCAATCCGGTCGCTTTCGGGACCCTCACCGGCACCTGGCAGAGCGGAATCAAGGAAAGCGACGGGTCCAAGGGCTCTTCCAATTCGCTCCTGGCCTCCGCGCGGGTAGACCTGTATCCCTCGTCGAAAAACCAACTGTTCGGGCAATTCCTCTTCAGTCCCCGGCAAAGCGATTTCTTTGACGTATTCTCCCCGATCAGCTTCCAATCGCTCGGAACGTTGTATTCGCGCAATTTCCAAAATCTCATGCGGGCTTCCGCGGGTTGGAATTTCAACCCCACCGCGGTCTTCAACCTTGATTTCGGGGGAAAGGTATTCATGGTCGCCCAAACGGACGACGCGTACCCGGATTTCTATAACGGCAGCGAATTGAACGCGGGCGCGACGCTTAAGGCGACCAGCGATCTAAAGTTCCGATTGGATTCCTACTTCTGGGTTCCTTCGGAGGGTGATTTTGAAATGCAGGCCTCATTAAAGGCCGTGTTCAGTTTCTGACGCTGAACGGGAGGTTACTATGAAGAAATACGCGTTACTCGCGGTTGCATTCGCCCTTTTCGCGGCGCCGGGACTGTTCGCCTTGGACGGTCAGGTCGTCACCGTAAACGGCAAAGTCGAGTATCAAACCGACGCGGGGGTATGGAAACCCCTCGCCGCCGGTACCGCCCTCACCGCGGGAACCGTGATTTCCACGGGCTTCAAGTCGGAAGCCACGGTGAAGCTCGGCGCCTCGATTTTGACGGTCAAGGCGCTTACGCGCATGACCCTTACCCAACTGGTCGAAAAGGAAAACACGGTCAACACCGAGCTCTACCTCGAGGTGGGGAACGTGAAGGCCGAGGTCAATTCCTTCAACAATAAGAAAAACGCCTTTTCGGTGAAGAGTCCCGCCGCGACCGCGTCCGTTCGCGGAACCGTCTTCGAAATGGGCGATGAGCTGGTAATAACCCAGGGTACGGTCGTGTTTTCCACCCCGATCGGTCAGACACGGTCCGGAACGGCGGGGCAGCAGCTCGAGCTCTTCGGCGAGGCCGTCGCCAGCCCGGTTTCCGCGCTGAAACAGCGTATGGACACCATCGTATTAACGAGCACCCCGTCTACCGAGGTCGTTTCGCCGGTTATCGCGACCATCGCCGCGCCGGCACCCGTCATACCGCAGGTTACCGCGGCGACTCCCACGCCCCAACTCGCCACGGTAGTGGTGCTCGGGCTTCGCTAAAATAGATGAGGCCGTCCCGGAAGGGACGGCCCATGCCTTTATTTCTTCTTTTTCGGGGCGGCCTTCGGGGCCGTCTCTTTTTTTGTCCCGGCGTTCTTAGCGGCCGGAGCCTTCTTTGCGGTCGTTTCCGCCGCCTTGCTCATCAATCCCGATTTCGCCTTGGCCGGAGCCTTCGGACCGGTACTCTTTTTCGCCGCCGGTTCAATCTCGTCAAAAAGCTCCCGTTCCCGCTTGGCAGTGGCCCTGCCCTTTCCCGCGGCGGCCGAACCGCCGGACGCGCCTTCCTCCACGCTCACCGATTCCACTTCACGGTTCGCGAGGCGCACGCCCAGGGCCTTCAACCCCTTTTCGGCGAACTCTTGCGCCTTAAAGTTCTGGGATAGGGTTTTTAAACGCGGTTTCGGCACGTAAGTGACCGTAAATTGAAATTTATCCTTGGTGCCCACGAAGAGCACTTCGGCCCCGTCCGGCGCTATCTGATAATCCCGGTTCAGGATATACCCTTCCACGCGGCATCGTTTGATGCAGGGGAACCCCGTTTTGGGGTCCCGATAGATAACCGTAAAAAGGACCTTGGAAAGCACTTCCTTCTCGGAGAAACCGCAATACCACATACCGGTATCCACGAAAAGCTTATCCGGTACGTCCATGACGGTGTATACCCCGGAACGCCGCATGACGATAACCCGGTCATAGGGCGTTACCTTCAAAATCTCGGCGCCCGTCGCGACGGAGGTGCCCAAATACCCCGTTTCGGCGTCGTATCGCAGCGAGGTATCGCGGGTAACCGCTTCCTTCACGTCAACCTTGGAAAAACGGTCAATCCGGGTTTTCCGACCGGTTTCCGCGGGGTCCAGCTTCGCGAGAATCCCGTCCAAAACGCTGATCGCGTAGGCCGTGAGGTTTTTTAAAAGGCGATTTATCTCGCGGATGCGCGCCTTGATCTCCTCTACCTCCGCCCGGTTTTTATTGATGTCGTAAAGCGATATGCGCCGAATCGGGATCTTTAAGAGCCGTTCCACATCGTCCTCGGTCACGTCGCGCACGAGTTCGGCGCGAAAGGGCTCGAAGCCGGTCATTACCGCCTTGATCACGCCTTCCGCGGTCTTCATGGTTTCTATCTTCTTGTAAATGCGCTCCTCTATGAAGATACGCTCCAGGGTGCGCATATGGAGCCGCTCGGTCAGGTTCGCCTTCTCGAGATCCAGCTCCTCCTTGAGGATCTTGACCAGGCGCTTCGCGTGGTCCCGCACCACGTCAGAAACGGTCATGATGACGGGGTAATTGTCCCGGATCACCAGGAGGTTGCAGGAAATGGACTGTTCGCACTCCGTGAAGGCGTACAGGGCGTCTACCACGTCGGCGCTGTACACACCCCGCTGGAGCTTGATCTCGATCTCGACCTTGTCGGTGGTGTAGTCGTTAATCTCGGAAATCTTGATCTTTCCGGAGCGGGAGGCGTTCTCGATCGAGGCGATCATGCTCTCGGTGGTGCTCCCGTAGGGAAGCTCGCGGATCACGATGCGCTTTTCGTCGGAGGTATCCAGCTTGGCCCGCGCCAATACCTTGCCCAATCCGTCCTCGTAGCCCGATACGTCCACGAGGCCCCCGGTGGGGAAATCCGGGTACAGTTGGAACTTTTGCCCGGAAAGGCAGGCCTTTTCGGCCTCGATCACCTCGCGAATATTGTGGGGCATGATCCGGGTGGACATACCCACCGCGATTCCCTCGGCGCCGATAAGGAGCACCACGGGCAGTTTCGCCCGGAAGGCGGTGGGTTCCTTGTTGCGGCCGTCGTAGGACGGAACCATCGCCGTTATGTCGGGATTGTGGAAGATGTCCTTGGCCAGGGCGGTGGAACGGCATTCGATGTACCTCGGCGCGGAAGCCGCGTCGCCGGTCTGTATGTTCCCGAAGTTCCCCTGCTTATCGATAAAGAGTTCCTTATTGGCGAGAACCACCAAGGCCCCGCCTATGGACGCGTCGCCGTGTGGATGGTATTTCATGCAATGGCCCACCACGTTCGCGACCTTGTGGAACTTACCGTCGTCCATCTCGAACAGGGAATGGAGAATGCGCCGCTGGACGGGTTTCAGCCCGTCTTCCAGGTCCGGGATAGCGCGGTCACGGATAACATAGCTCGCGTATTCGAGAAAGTTCTTGTTGAAAAGGCTTTTAATATAGTCCATTACACGTCTACCTCGGCGAGCAGGTTTTTCATGATAAATTCGCGCCGTTCCGGGGTATTCTTACCCATGTAAAACTCGAGTATGCCCGGAATGTTCTTGATGGCCTGAACCGTCACGGGAAGGAGCTTGATGTCTTCGCCGATGAATTGGCCGAATTCCTTCGGGCTAATCTCGCCGAGTCCCTTAAAGCGGGTCACCTCGCTGGAGCTGCCCAGCTTCTTGACCGCCGCGTCCCGTTCCTTTTCCGAATAGCAATACTGGGTTTCCTTTTTGGTGCGCACGCGGAAAAGCGGCGTTTCCAATATGTACACCCGACCCGAGGTGACCAGTTCCTCGAAGTAACCGAGGAAGAAGGTCAAAAGCAGGTTGCGGATATGGAAACCGTCGTTATCGGCATCGGTGGCGATCACGATTTTCGCGTAGCGGAGGTCGTCAATGTCGCCCTCTATTCCCAGGGCCATCATCATGTTGTAGAGCTCGGCGTTCTTGTAAATTTCCGCCCGCTTCTTTCCGTACATGTTCTCGGGCTTTCCGCGCAGGCCGAAGATAGCCTGGGTGTACACGTCGCGGCTCGAGACCATCGAACCGGAGGCCGAATCGCCCTCGGTTATGAAAATCATGGTATTCTCGCCCTTGGGCCCGTCGGAAAGGTGATACTTACAGTCCTTGAGCTTCGGGATTTTCAGGGCGATCTTTTTCGCCGCTTCCTTGGCTTCCTTTTTGACCGAGTTAAGCTCCGTGCGCAACCGTTCGTTAGCGAGGATCTTTTGCTCCAATTGCCGCGCGGACTCCGGGTTCCGGTGAAGCCAATCGTCTACCGCGGCCTTGGTTTCGTTCACGATCCAGGAGCGGACCTCGGTGTTGCCGAGCTTATTTTTGGTCTGGCTTTCGAAAATGGGCGCCTGAATCTTTACGGCCACCGCCGCCGCGGTTCCCTCGCGCACGTCCTCGCTCTTGAAATTCTTCCTGAAATACTCGTTGATGCCCTTGAGAAGCCCTTCCTTAAAGGCGGAAAGGTGGGTGCCGCCGTCGGAGGTGTACTGGCCGTTCACGAAGGAGAAGTAGTTCTCGCCGTAGTTGTTCGTGTGGGTAAAGGCGAACTCCAATTGCTTGCCCCGGTAATACCCGACCTGATAGATATGGTCCTTGCCCACTTCCGCGTCCAAAAGGTCGAGAAGACCGTTCTCGGACACGAATTTCTCGCCGTTGAAGTGGAGTTCCAAGCCCGCGTTCAGGTAGGCGTAATTCCAAACGCGTTTCTGCAGGTACTCGAGGTTAAACTCGTAATCGGTAAAGAGGGTCTCGTCCGGAATGAATTCCACGAGGGTGCCGTTTTTCGTGCCGGGCTTTACCGAGCCCTTTTTCTCGCTTAAAAGCGTTCCCCGCTCGAAGATCGCCTCGGTACACTTGCCGTCGCGGACGGAAAGCACGCGGAACCAACTGGACAGGGCGTTTACGGCCTTGGTTCCCACGCCGTTGAGGCCCACGGAAAACTGGAATACCTCGTCGTTGTATTTGGCGCCCGTATTGATGACGGATACGCATTCCACGACCTTGCCCAGCGGAATGCCGCGTCCGTAATCGCGAACGCTTACCTTGTTGTCCTTAAGCTGAATGTCCACGCGGCTGCCGTTGCCCATGATGAATTCGTCGATGGAGTTATCGATCACTTCCTTCACCAGGATATAAATGCCGTCGTCGGGATTGGACCCGTCGCCGAGGCGCCCGATATACATGCCCGTCCGAAGGCGGATATGCTCGAGAGAACTCAGGGTCTTGATTTTGGATTCGTCGTACGCTGCGGTTTTCTTGGCCATAACCGTGACAGTATAGCAGAAAACCCGAGTGCCGTCACCACGGGGGAAGCGGGTATGGAAAGCGCTCAGTCCTGGCCGTTCGCGCGCTCCAGCTCCTGCCGAACCTTGCCGAGCCGCTCGCGTTCCGCCTCGGCTTCGCCGATATCGCGCTCAGTGGTCGCTATGAGTTCCTGGTACTTTCGTATGCGCTGTTCGTAATCCTTGACCGTATGCTGCCACTGGCCGATATTGCGGTCCAGGGCCTCTATCTTGATGCCCGTCTCGAGGATCTCGATTTTCGTTCTCAGGTCGCCTATTTCACGTCTCAGCAAGGAGGCCCGTTCCAGTTGTTGGGCATAGGTGCCCAATCCCGCCGATTCCGCCGATTCATCCTGGCTGCCCAGGCGGGTACGACCGTCTTCATCGTAGAACTTATCCGTGTATTCGCGCGCGGCGAGGGCGGTGAGGGAATCTATGCGCCGGTCGGTATCGCGAATGCGGTTTCGGAGCTCTTCCATGCGCCGTTGGGGGTTTTCAAGGGCGCCCGCGTCCTCAAGGCCGTCCTTGACGAGCTGGATATCGGAATCGACGCTTTCTGAACGCCCCGAAAGCTCTTCCATCTGAACGCGCGCCTCTTTGGCGGCGTTGAGGGCCTTTATGACCTCGGGGGAGAGGGCTCCCGATTCCGCGCGCTCGCGGAAGGCATCGCTTTCCATGGCTGCCCGGCCGATATTCCGCAGGGCCTTCGCGAGTTTTTCGCGCTTTTGCCTCAGTTCGGATTCCAGCCCGGAAAGCTTGAACTGGGCTTTCATCTTCCCGAAAAACCCCGAAGAATCCAATTCGTCGCGAACCGAGTCGCGGCGGCCCTCAAGGTCGGTTACCGAGGCGGATAAGGCCCTCGCGGAGGTCCAGGCGTCGCCGAAAAGAAGCTCGGCGACATCCGTTTCGATCCCGTTCAGGAGCTCGCCGAAGGCTTCCATCCGCTGATCGAGCCGTTCGGTTCCCTCGTTTCGTGAGCTCTCCAGCTGTTTCCGGAATTGGCTCAGTTCGGTAAGCCGCGAGAGGGCGGCTTTTATATCGAGTACGGTTTGCGTGTCCGTTTCCCTGGTTTGCATGAAGGAACGCCAGGATTCCACGCGGTCGGCATCCAAGCCCAAGGCCGAGGATTCTCCGTTTACCGAATCGTTCAGGAGTTTCGCCCCGAACTGGCGGTACAGCGCGGAAAGCTCTTCGCGCTTTTCGTCCATGCCCACGGTGAGGCTTTGAATCGATTTCCGTTGTGCGTCCATACCTCTATAGTACCGGCATATTATTTTCTTGACAATACAAGGATTGAGAACTTACGATAAAAGAACGATTTAACCGCCGTAACGGGAAAACATTGCCACACCGTAGTTTATTAAGGAGAACAGAATGGGATTTACAACCGAGCACGTTCGTACCCTCGCTGTTGCCGGCCATGGACAGACCGGCAAAACAACCCTTATTGAGCAATTATTGCTTGCGGCCGGAATGATTCAAAAGGCTGAGTCCGTCGAGTCGGGAAAGACGGTCAGCGACTATACCCCTGAGGAAATAGAGCGAAAAATATCCATATACAGTTCCCTGGTCCACTTAAATTGGGGGGATACACTCATCAATTTGTGGGATACCCCCGGTTCCGCCGACTTTATCGGCGAGGTTATCTGCGCCTTCCGGGCCAGCGAAGTCGCCCTCATGATGCTCGACGCGAAGGCGGGCGTGCAGATCGAAACGATCAAGCTTTGGCGCATGCTGGACCGCCGCAACAAACCCCGGCTTTTATTCATTAACCACCTCGACGATGACCGCGCGAAATTCGACGATTCGGTGCAGGACGTGCACGGCCAGTTCGAATGCGAAGTATGCCCGGTTACCATTCCCATGGGAACCGGCGCATCGTTTAAGGGCGTTATAGACGTTCTGCACGGGAAGGCCTACGAAACGGCGGGGGGCGTAACCAAGGAAGTCGCGGTGCCCGAGGCCTTCAAGGGCGAATATGACCGTGCCAGGGAGATTCTGGCCGGCGCGGCGGCGGAAGGCGACGATGAGCTTTTGGTCAAATTTATCGACGAGGCGGGCCTCTCCGACGAGGATATCGTCAAGGGGCTCAAATTGGCAATCGCCGATAACCGCGTCGTGCCCGCTTTCGCCGGCTGCGCGGCGACCGGCGCGGGAATCGTCCCGCTCCTCAATTTTATCGCCGACATAGTCCCCTCCCCGCTGGGAGCCATAGAAGTGGCGACCTCGCCGGAAGGCAGCGATATATCGGTTAAGGTTGACCCGAAGGCTCCCCTTTCCGCCCTGGTTATAAAGACCGCCAACGACCAATTCTCCGGAAAGCTCACCTTCCTCAAGGTCGTTACCGGTTCCCTCGCCCCCGATTCCGAGATTTATAACGTGACCGAGGATAAAAAGGAAAAGGTCGGCAAGCTCTTCCGCGCCGTGGGAAAAAAGCTCGTCGAGACGCGCGAGCTCGTCGCGGGCGACGTGGGTATCGCCGCGAAATTGCCCTACGCCAAGACAAACGATACCTTCGGCGCGTCGGCAGACATTCCTCCCTTCGTGAAACTCCGCTCCCCCAACCCCGTCTATTCCATGGCAGTCGCCGCCAAGGACAAAAAAGACGACGACAAGCTGGGAGACTTGCTTATCCGCTCCTGCGAGGAAGACAAGACCCTCACCTTCGCCTTTAACGGCGAAACGAAGCAGAACGTGCTTTCGGGCATGGGCGACCTGCATATCAACATCGTGCTCGGTCGTATCGCGACCCAGACTAAAATCGAGATCGTCACCTCAATACCGCGAATCGCGTATCGCGAAACGATCCAGCGAAAGGCGCAATCCGAATACACCCATAAAAAGCAATCGGGCGGCCACGGCCAATACGCCCGGGTCGTTCTTTCGATCAACGCCCTGGAGCGGGGCGAAAACTATAGCTTCACCAACGCGGTGTTCGGCGGTGCCATTTCCAAGGGCTATATCCCCGGTATCGAGAAGGGCGTAAAAGAAGCCATGGAAAACGGCGTTCTCGCCGGTTACCCCGTGGTTGACGTGGGCGTGACGGTCCTTGACGGCAAGGAGCACCCGGTTGACTCCTCGGAAATGGCCTTTAAAATCGCCGCGCGAAACGCCTTCCGCGAGTCCATGCGGAACGCCGGCCCGATCCTTCTCGAGCCTATCATGGCCTTGACGGTATTCGTGGACAACGCGTATTTGGGAGATATCATGAGCGACCTGTCGGGTCGGCGGGGACACATACTCGGCCAGGAAACGCTCGGCGGCGGAATCGAGGAAATTCGCGCCCAAGTGCCCCACCACGAACTGTTAAAATACGCCATAGACCTGCGCGCCATGACGAGCGGCACCGGTTCCTTCGAAATGGCCTTTGACCATTACAGCCCCATATCAGGCAAGATCGCGGACGAGGTAATACAGGCAGCGAAGGAATTCATCAAGCAGCAAAGCGAGGACGAATAAGGCCCTCGGGCGAAACGCATAGGCATTCGCCAAATAAAAAAAAGAAGGCCGTCCCGAGGGACGTCCTTTTCTTATGCGCCGGGACTTGCATGCCCCGCGCAAGGCGGGATAGGCGGGCGCTTAGCGGCGCTTGTCCAGCGGAACGTATTTGCGCGATTCGCCGACCTGCTTAAAGGCGGGCCGATAAATGCGCCCGCCGGAGATAATCTCTTCCAGGCGGTGGGCCGACCAGCCGGCGATGCGGGATACGGCGAAAATGGGGGTGTAGAGTTCCCGGGGAATGCCGAGCATGGAATACACGAAGCCCGAGTAAAAGTCCACGTTGGTGCAAATGCTCTTGCCCTCGCCCTTTTCCTCACGGAATATGTTCGGGAAAATGCGCTCGATCATGCAATAAAGCTCGAATTCCTCGGTGCATTTCTTAACCTCGGCGAGCTTCCTGGCCTTTTCGCGCAGGAGGGTCGCGCGGGGATCGGAGATGGTGTATACCGCATGGCCCTGTCCGTACACGAGCCCGGACCGGTCAAAGGCCTCTTTGCGGAGAATCTTCTTCAGGTAGTCGCTCACCTCGCGCTCGCTCGACCAATCCTGTACGTTGGCCTTGATGTCGTCCATCATCTCGATAACCTTGATATTCGCGCCGCCGTGCCTGCGTCCCTTGAGCGAGCCCACCGCCGCCCCGATGGCGGAGTAGGTATCGGTATCCGCGGAGGACACCACGTGAACGGTCAGGGAGGAATTGTTTCCGCCGCCGTGTTCCGCGTGGAGGATCAGGGCAAGGTCCAGGAGTTCCGCCTCAAGCCGATCGTAGTTTTTGTCCGCCCGAATCATGCGAAGGAAATTTTCTGCGGTGGAAAGGTTCGGCAGTGGATTGTGGAGGTACATGCTCTTGCCGTCGTAATGCCGGCGCTTCGCCTGGTACCCGTACGCGACCATGGCGGGGAAGCGGGCAATGAGCTGGACGCACTGGAACAGATTGTTGATGATCGATACGTCCTCGGGATTCGGGTCGTACGAATAGGAAACGAGCACCGAGCGGGCCAGTTTATTCATGATATCGGAGGACGGCGACTTGAGAATCATGTCTTCCACGAAGTTGTTCGGAAGGTTCCGGTATTCCCCAAGCAGGGCGTCGAACTCCGCGAGCTGCGAGGCGTTGGGAAGCTCCCCGAAAAGCAAGAGGTAGATAACCTGCTCGTACCCGTAATGCTCGGCCTGCTCGATATCCTGAATGATGTCCTCTACGTCGTACCCCCGGTAAATGAGCTTTCCGGGAACCGCCACGGGATTTCCGTCGATAACGTCATATCCGTACACGTTACCGATACTGGTCAAACCGACCAGTACGCCCTTTCCGTTCGCGTCGCGCAATCCGCGTTTCACGTCATATTTCGTGTACAGTTCGGGGTCGATTAACCCGTTTTTTTCGGCGATTTGCGCGAGATTCTCGAGCATGGGAGGATAATTGGTATCGATTTGCATATTATTTCCCTCCGGGGAATAGATGTGTATATTTATACACGAATAGACAATAAAATGCAAGTTAGCAGAACGCAACTCGGCTTTTGTTTTTTCAGTCGGGAAATTCCCATGTATAATTATGCGTTTTTCGGTATAATTATCGTATCCATAATCATATCCCTTTGACTGGCACCGGTAAACGTGGTACTGTTTCTTCCATGAAAACAACCCTTATTAAGGACATTCTTGTCTCAGAACCTGACGGGCGTGACATAACCATATATGGCTGGGTCCGCACCAAACGCGAGACCAAAAATCTCGTATTCATCCAGATTAACGACGGATCATGCTTTGCCTCGATCCAGGTAACCCTTGATCGCGAAGCGGGACTCAGCGCCGAGACCGAGGCCGAACTGAAGAGAATCGGCACCGGCGCTTCCGTCCAGGCGACGGGTCGTCTCGTGCCCTCGCCCGCGTCCGGCCAGGCCGTGGAAATTCAGGGCGTTTCCGTGTCGGTCATCGGCGAGGCCCCCGCCGAAACCTATCCCCTGCAAAAGAAAAACCATTCGATGGAATTCCTTCGCGAAATCGCCCATCTGCGGCCCCGGACCAACACCTTCGGCGCCATAGCGCGGCTTCGAAGCCAAATGTCGTACGCGATCCACACCTTTTTCCAGGAGCGGGGCTTCAATTACGTGCATACCCCCCTCATTACCGCCTCGGACTGCGAGGGCGCCGGCGAGATGTTTCAGGTAACCACCCTGGACCTGCAGCGCCTCGCCAGGGAGGGAGCGGCGGAGATCGCCGCCGGCCGGAGCGGAGTGGATTTCACGAAGGATTTTTTCGGCAAGCCCGCGAACCTTACCGTATCGGGCCAGCTGAACGCCGAAACCTACGCCACCGCCGTTTCCCGGGTCTATACCTTCGGCCCCACCTTCCGCGCGGAAAACTCGAATACCACCCGGCATCTCGCGGAGTTCTGGATGATCGAGCCCGAGATCGCCTTCTTCCACCTGGAAGACGACATGGATCTCGCGGAAGAGTTCATCAAGTACCTCCTTCGCTGGGCCCTCGAGAAATGCGCCGAGGATATGAAGTTCTTCAATGAACGGGTACAGCCCGGCCTAATCGAAACCCTTACCCACGTGGTAAACTCCGATTTCGCCCGCGTAACCTATACCCAGGCGGTGGCCGAGTTGGAGAAAAACGCCGATAAATTCGAGTTCAAGCCCTACTGGGGCTGCGATCTCCAAAGCGAACACGAGAAATACCTAACCGAGCAGGTATATAAGAAGCCCGTGATCGTCACCGATTATCCGAAGGAAATCAAGGCCTTCTATATGAAGCTAAACGCGGACGGCAAAACCGTGCGGGCCATGGACGTACTGGTGCCCGGCCTCGGCGAGATCATCGGGGGATCCGAACGCGAGGAAGTGCTTGAAACCCTTGAAAAGCGCATAACCGACATGGGCATGAAGGTTGAGGACTACTGGTGGTATCTCGACTTGCGCCGGTACGGTACGGTGCCCCATGCGGGTTTCGGACTCGGTTTCGAGCGCCTGCTCCTGTACATCACCGGGATGGGAAACATCCGCGACGTAATACCCTATCCGAGGGCGCCGAAGCTTGCGGACTTCTGATACAAAGCCGGGCGATTCGCCCAGGACGGCCGCCCAAAGGCGCCGGAACCGCGAGACGGCCCGCAAAGGCCGGCCCTTTAAAAAAGGGTGGCCCTTTAAAAAAGGCCTTCTTGCCGCGGTTCCGGCTTTTTTTGTCTTTTTCGCCCTATGGACCTTCCTCTCCTCCTGGGAGCGCTTTAATACGGAACCAACGCCGGTCAGCGGCGCCGAAAGGGCCCTCGCCCGAAGCGCGTGGAGCGTATCCGGAGGCACAAAGGCGCGGCCATGGCCCGATGCCCCGGAACTGCAACGCCCCTCGATTGAGGGTCCCCTCTTTACCTCATCCGTACGCGCGGCCTCGGCCATCGTGATCGACGGTTCAAACGGCACGGTGCTTTTCGAAAAAGACGCGGACGCCCTCATTCCCCCCGCGTCCATGACCAAGCTGGTCGCCATGTACGCCGCCTTCCGGGCCATGGACGCGGGGGAACTGGCTCCGGACGAGATTATCGAGCCGCCCGAGGCTTCGTGGGCCGAACGTATTCCCCCGCATTCCTCCCTCATGTTTTTGGGAAAGGGGCAACGCCTTACCGTCGACGAGCTCCTTCGCGGCATGGCGGTGGTTTCGGGAAACGACGCGGCCGTAGCCCTGGCCATTCGGGTCTCGGGGAGCGTAGAGGGCTTCGTGGCGCGCATGAACGGGGAAATGAGCGCGTTGGGCCTGGCCAGGACCCGGTTCGTGGAACCGTCGGGCCTCAGCGAGAAAAACCTCACCACGGCCCGGGAATTCGCCGATTTCGCGAAAACCTACGTGGCCGCCTATCCGCAAGCGCTCGCCCGTTACCATTCGGTGGCGGCGCTCACCTACCCCGAAACGCATAACCTTCCCGCCCCGGGCGCAGGATCTACGAATACGAACCCGATATTGGCGGGCCTCGTGCCCATTAGCCAGCGGGCGACCAATCCCCTTTTGGGCGATTTGGAAGGCTGCGACGGGCTCAAAACCGGCTATATCGACGAATCGGGGTATAATCTTTCCCTGACGGCGGAGCGAGACGGCACGAGATTCATTTCGGTAACCCTCGGCGGGCCCGGAGACGGAGTGGCGGAGGGAAACCGGTTCAGGCAAGAGGACGGTCGCGCGCTTATGGAATGGGCGTTCCTAAACTGGAAAACAGAGCGGGTCGACGGGGACATCGGCTTTCCCGTGGTGGTGTGGGGCGGTCGCGCCGGAAGGATTTACGCCATAGCGGCGGGCGGCGAGCCCCTAACGGTTCCCAAGGCCTCGAAGGGTCCCTACCTCGCCCGCGCGCGCCTTCCCGCGGCCGTACGGGCGCCCGTTCAGGCGGGAGACGAGCTGGGAACGGTGGAATGGATCGATTCATCGGGAACGGTCGTGGCGTCCCAATCGGCCATCGCGGACCGTAACTCCCCGACCGCCGGCATTGCCGCCCGGATCGGGGACGTGGCCTTGCGCGGGGCCGCGGGTCTTATGGGGCTCGAATGAGCTTCCGCTACCGGGCGTGCGCCAGTAGGGTATCCACCGTAACGAGCCGGTAACCGCTTTCTACCAGGGCGTTTATGAGAAGGTCGACCTTATCGCACAGCCAATCGGAACGGGTGCCCTCGGGGTGCCCGACGCGAACCGGGATGATCGATCCCGGTTTTTTTTGCGCCATAATGTTTTCGATAATCCAGGCCGCGTCATGATACAGCCCGGGCATCTTTAGGCCCTGTTCCTTGGTTACCCAGTCGAGGACGGTTACGTCGGGAGCGACGGTCTTATACCCCGCCTTTTCGGCCGAAGAAACGATAAGCGGGGAGCTTACGTACCAGGGCGCGTGCCAAAGCAGGGATAGTTCCTGCCCCGTGGCGTTGTAGAAATCGTCCTCGTTCCGGGAGAGGCCCCGAACCAAAAAGTCTTCGTCGATTCTGTATTTCGCGTTGGTGAGGTCCCAGGCGGTGAAAAACATGGAGGCGGCCTGGTGGCCGGCTTTCACGATCTCGTTCACGGCCGAGGGGTGGCGCCTGATAAACTCGCCGTTAATGAAGAAGGTCGCGCGTATGCCGTAGCGGTCAAGAACGGCAAGTATCTCGGGCAATCCTTCCAGGGTATCGATGGCGTCGAAGACGAGCGCGACCTCGCGCGCGCCGGAACGGGAACCATGGCTGACCACCGGGCCTTCGGGGATCGGGTCCGCAGCGGCGCCGAGCGGATCGAACCGGGTTGACGGTTCGCGTAAGAGCGGCTTCGTGCCCCCGGGTCCGGTGGCCGAGCGGATATACAGCATATTGGAGAAAAAGCCCGCGGAACTGTCCAGGTAGAGCCGCCACGACGCGTTCGCGCCGCTCGCGGGCCGCGCTTTCGCGTCGGGCGCGGGCGCCCACTTCATGTCTGAAGTCCAGGAAACCTTTCCTCCCAGGGGGGTAGACGCGATGACCGTCCTCGCGGACTGGTCCCACGAAGCGTCGTTTACCGCGGAATAAAGGTATTTCACCGAGGAAAGGGATGAAAGGTTCCATTTCCTGACCGTCTCCGCGCCGCCGATAAAGAGGTTTCCCTCGTCCGCCCACGCGCAGGATACGACTGATTCTTCCCGAAAGAGCGCCTTTTCAGCCCAGGTCGCCGAATCGCGCACGGATACGCTGTTGGCGGTTTTCAACGCTACCCAGGCCCCGGAAGGAGAGGCCACGACGCTCTCGGTGTCCGGGGGTATATCCAGCGCCGTGAATGAAGCGCCGCCCCCGGATTCCGCCAGGCGCCACGCCTTCATCTTCCGGCTTCCGTCCTCCACGCATTGGGTGAAGACCGAGGGCACGCCGCCCGCGGTCCACACCGGCTGTATCTCGGCGGTATTGCCGGGCAGCAAGAGGTAGGGATACCGGGCCGGTCGGCCCAATTGCGCGTAGTCGTCGCCCGAGAGTCCGGTATAATACACCCCGCGCTTGTCCCTGGTGTACACGATGGCGTTCCCGTCGCGGGACCCGCAAAACCGGTCGGTTTCGGGATTGAAGGGAAAGGGCAGTTTTCCCGCCAACTCGCCCACGCCGATCAGGGGCCCGTACAGCGAGCGGGAAAGCAGTTCAGAGGATTGGATGCGAAAAACGTCCGTGTCGCGCACGTACAGGAAACGGTTCGCCGCGTACCAGTACACGCTGGAAATCCGGCCGGGACCGAGCTCGCGGTATTCCTCGGAGACGGAATTGGCGGAAAAAAAGTATTCGGGCCGCGCAAAGTGAAGGCTCGAGCCGTATTCGTATATCAGCACGGCTGAATCGGGCGACCAGGCGACGGGCACGGAACCGAGGGAAACGGAGGGGGCTATTTCGTACCGAAGGGAACGGTCCAGGTCGAGAATCACCAGGCGACCGGCGGCGGGGCCCGTCGGCTCGATCGAAACGACCCATCGCCCGTTCGGGCTGGTGGAAACGTCGCCCAGCCGTCCGGCGAGGGGCGTGCCGCCTTCGACGAAGGGCTTCAGCTCGCGGACCCAGGTAAACGCCTGGGTCTTCGTGTCGATCCGGCCGGTGCCGAAACGGTTCCGAAGCTGTAGCACCGTGCCGTCCGCCAGCGATTCGATGGATTCCGGGTAAAAGGTCAGCTGGGAGAGGTTCGCGTCGCCCACCCGTTTCAGGAACAGGGTCGGATAGGAGCCGTCGCCGGGCACGTCGGCCTTAAGGGAAAAGAGTATTTCGCCGTTGGGGTTTATGTCGGGGCCGAAAAAACCGATTTCCGCGAAGGCGAATTGGCCGAGCGCAATCAGGGAAAGCGCGGCGACCAGCCGGGGCACGCAGGGGCTCAAGGCTTTCTTCATGATAAGATCCTATTTAAATCCTTTTCCATTTCGCCCAAGCGGGCTTCCATTTCGGAAATTCGCGTATCGACGCCGTTCCTGAATGCGCGGTCGAGTCTATTCACGGCGCGGTCAACCAGGGCGGCGACCGTTTCGCGCTCGCGGGAAACGCCGCACCAGGGGCAATAGTGGTACGCCTCGTCCAGGGTTCGGCCGCATTCGCCGCAGATCGCTTGTGTTCCCATGCTCGACTCGCTCCTTATTCTAACGTCATTCGAGAACCGACAGGGGATTAATCATCTTGCCGTTCTTGTATACGGTAAAGTGCACGTGCGGTCCCGTCGAATACCCCGTGCTTCCGGCCTTTCCGATCAGTCCGCCCTGGAGCACGGAAGCGCCTTTTTTAACGCTGATTGACTGAAGGTGCCCGTACAGGGATTGATACCCCCCGTCATGGGTAATGATAACATAATTTCCGTATACCGGCGAATATCCCGTTGCGGCGATCCTGCCGTCCAATGTCGCCTTAACCGGCGTACCGAGCGGAACGGCCAGATCGATACCCGTATGGAAGGTCCTGGCGCCGGTAAAGGGATCGGCGCGATAGCCGTAACTCGAGGTAAGCCGGCCCGCGACCGGACGGATAAAGAGCTCGCCCATCGCCTTTTTGAGATCGAACCGGGAAAGGGAGGCGCCGGGAATAAAGAGGCGCTGGCCGGCGACCAATGCCTCGCTTTCCAGGTCGTTGGCGTCCAAAAGGCCGTTCATGGAGACGGAGTAGCGTTTCGCGATGGACGAAAGGGTATCGCCCCTGGAAACCACGTGGACGATGCCGTCAATCGAGGGAATTTCGAGCACTTGCCCCACGCGAAGCCTTCGCGCGTTGTCGATCCCGTTTACCGCCAACACGGTGCTCATATTGCGCAGGGAGAAACGGGAGGCGATTCGGGAAACCGAGTCGCCCTGCCGAACGGTATAGCGCTGCCAGGCCACGGGCTTGAGCGCTTCCGGCACGGTCTCGGCGATCGCTGCGGAAGCCGCTTCGAGCACGGCCGCGGAAGCTTCCAGCTCCGTGCCCGCGGGAGAGGGCCCCAAGACCGAATCGAAGGCTACCGGAAGGGAACCGTCGGGGCTTAGGGAAATTTTTTCAAGCCGATACAGTCCTATAGAGCGTTGCAGGGGAGGCACCAGGGCCAAGGCGACGGCCAGCCCCAAAAGGATCGCGTGGGCGGTCGGCAGGGCGAATTGGTATCGGCCCCCCTCGGAGCGCGTCGCGGCGACTCCGGCGCGGGGAACCGTAAAGGCGTTTACGGTAAAATTGTTCTCCGGGCGTAAAACGGTTATGACATCCATGGAATTAGTATCGACAGATCGCCCAAGGATAATTAGAATGGAATGGAAATGAAGCATACCGGCCGTACTCCCGTACTCTTCCTGACCGTAGTCCTCTTGGCGCTCGCCTGCAAACTCTTCGTTCTCGATTTCATGTACGTGTCCGGTCCTTCCATGGAGCCGACGTTCCGAAACGGCTCGTTCGTCGTCGAATACAAGCTGGCTTGGGGCGTGCCCATCCCGTTCGCCAACGCGTACGCGCTCCGCTGGGGCTCCCCGAAACCCGGGGATATCGTGATCTTTCCCTGGAAGGACCGTTGGGTCATCAAGCGGTGTCTCGGCACCGCCGGCATGCCGGTCTTAGTCGACCGGGGCGAGGGCTATACGGCCCGGGTAAACGGAGAAACCCTGTCCCTCACCGAAGAGCAATGGAATAGGCTCAAACGGGCCGACCGCGTGCCCGAGGGCATGCTTTTCGTGGCGGGCGACAATCGCGAGGAATCCCTCGATTCGCGGGAATACGGATTCGTGTCCGTCGATTCCATCAGGGGGAAGGCCGTATGGCACTGAACGATTTCGTGCCCGCCCGCAGGATTGCCGTGATCGCCGTCCTTTCGGCCGTCCTGGTTGGTCTCGTGCTCTTTCGCTACGCCCAGGCCATGCTGTCCCCCGAGATCGATTCCGCCGTGACCGCCGCGATTCCCGAACGGGGGGCCATACTTGACCGCAACGGGAAAATTCTCGCCATCCAGTCCGTCGTGTACAATATAGCCATTACCCGTTCCGCCATTCCCGACAAACCGCTTTTCGCGCAGCTCCTTTCGCCGGTGACGGGAATCGAGGAAGGCGACCTGCTTTCCCGCCTTGAAGCCGGGCCGGCGGACTTTTTCTATCTCAAAAAAAAGATCGGGGAAAGCGAGAAGGCCTCGATCGCGGAGGTGGTCTCCCGCTCGCGCCTGCGCGGCATACGGCTCGAACCGGTCCAAAGCAGGATCTACCCGGAAAAAAGCCTCGCCTCGCATATCATCGGTTTTTTGGGCGACGACGGATACGGGCTGACCGGGGTTGAGTATTCCTTCCAGGACTCGCTCGCCGCCGGTACCACCGCCGCGGGCAAGCCTCGGGAGGGCTACAGCGTGGAACTCACGCTCGACAGCGCGATGCAGTACGAACTCGAGAAACTCTCCCGAAAGACCATGGAAGAGACGAAGGCGGAAGCCATGATGATGCTCGCGGTGGACGCGAAATCGGGGGAGATCCTCGCCTACGTGAGCGAACCGGCCGCTGACCTTATGACCTATCCCGAAAGCAGCGATTCCGAAAGAAAGGACCGCCCGGCCCTCTACCGCTACGAGCCCGGATCGGTCTTCAAGATATTCTCCGTCTCAGCCCTTTTGGATCTGGGAGCGGTGCGGGATTCCGACCGCTTCGTCTGCGACGGGGCCTATACCTTCACGACCCCGGCGGGCGAGAAAATATCCATCGGCGACCTGGATACGCACGGGACCGTCGGCCCACGGGACGTGATACGGCTTTCCTGCAACGACGGAACCGGCCAGATAGCGGAGCGTACCGACGAAGCCACCTTCGAGCGAAAGCTGCGCGCCTTCGGCTTCGGCGAAAAGACGGGCGTCGAGCTTCCCGGCGAGACCGCGGGATACCTGGCGCCCCATGCCGCCTGGTCGCTCCGATCGAAACCCACCATCGCCATCGGTCAGGAAATATCCGTATCGGCCCTCCAAATGGTCGAGGCCGCGACGGCCATAGCGAACAAGGGAACGAGACTGAAGCTCACCCTCCTTTCCCGACTCCTGGACCGGGACGGCAAGCCGGTTTACGCCCACGCGCCGCAGGGCGCCGGGAACCCCATTTCGTCGGCTACCGCCGAGCTTATGCTCAGCTATATGCGTTCCACCGCGGAAAGCGGTACGGGAACCCGCGCCGCGGTAGGGGACGTGCCCATCGCGGTAAAAACGGGAACGGCCCAAATGGTGGACAGGGGCGAATCGAAATACAGCGATACCGACTTCGTCTCGAGCTGTCTCGGCATTTTCCCCGCGGACAATCCCCGCATCATTCTGTATACCGTGATCATAAAGCCGGTGGGAGAAACTTGGGGGGGCAGGATCGCGGCGCCGGTGGTTTCCGAGGCGACGAACATCATCATAGACCGGCTCGGGCTGGGACGGGGCGGCGCTCCCTCGGTAAGCCACAGCGGTCTCGTGCCCATCCCCCGGACCGAACCGGCGCGAATCGGCTCGGTCATGCCCGACCTTTCAGGCGTGCCGAAGCGAATGCTCATGCCGATCGTCGAGCGAACCGACCTCAACGTGCTCATCAAGGGCGACGGCTACGTGGTCGGCCAGAACCCCGCACCCGGCACGCCGATCCAAAAAGGAATGACGATTGAACTCGAGCTTGAATAGTTCCCCGCTGGAAACCGCGATCGGGAACGCGGAATTGGTATCGGCGCGGTTTCCGGAGCTCGCCGCGCTCTTGGGAATCGATGACCGGGAACGGATCGCCGAGTTGCTGGAAGCCGCGCCGAGCGGCTGGTCCATTGAGCCGACGCCGTCCGGATACCCCACCCTTCGCGCCGACGGCCTGTACGTGCACTCGCGCCGGGACCCGTTTCGCGAGGGCGAGCGTATCGCCGCCGATCCTTCGGTGGCGGGCAAGGGGGGGTGCGTTTTCTTCGCGCCGGGACTGGCCTACGCGTGCGAGGCCCTGGCCGCGAGGGAACCCCACAGCCGCGTCGTTATCGTGGAGCCCGACGTTTTCGCCTTTATGGCGGCGCTCTCCTCGCGACCGCTGAAAGCGCTCCTCACGAACGAGAACACCGTTTTGGTCATCGGCCTCTCGCCCGCCGAATCGAGGGCGGTCCTTGACCGCCTTGGCGCGCTGGAACTCAATCAATACGTTCCCCGGGCGGTACTGCCCGAGGAGCGGGGTTGGCTGAACGATTATCGCGAACGGTCCGTAAGGTCCGCACGAAAGGACGAAATAAACCGCAATACCCTCCGCCGGTTCGGTTCCCTGTGGCTCAAAAACATGTGCCGCAATTTACGCGAAATCAGGGACAGGGACGGTATCGGCCGCTTTTCCGGCCTGTTTCCCGACGTGCCGGCGCTGCTTCTCGCGGCGGGGCCGAGCCTGGACGAAATTCTGCCCCAACTCCCGCGATTGGCGGACCGGTGCGTGGTGATCGCCGTGGATACGGCGCTCCGCGCGTGCCTTTCCGCGGGGGTTCAACCCGACTTCACCATACTGGTGGACCCCCAATATTGGAACTGGCGACACCTGGACGGAACCCGGGCGGCGGGCAGCGTACTGATAACGGAATCGGCGGCATGGCCTGCCGTGTTCCGCTATCCCGCCCGGGATATTTTCCTCTGCTCCTCCCTTTTTCCCCTGGGAAAGTACCTCGAAAGCCGGATCGGGAGAAAGGGGGAATTGGGCGCGGGCGGCTCCGTCGCCACCACGGCCTGGGACTTCGCGCGCCATCTCGGCTGCGCCGAAATTTACGCCGCGGGTTTGGACCTCGGCTTTCCGAACCGGCAAACCCATTTTAAGGGCAGCATTTTCGAGGAACGGGTACATACCGGGTCAGGGAGGCTTACCCCCGCGGAGACCTCGGGCTTCAAGGCCCTCTACGGCGCCGGCCCCTACCCCGTTCCCGATTATCGGGGCGCGACCGTACTGACGGACAAGAGGCTGAGCCTCTATGCCTGGTGGTTCGAGGCCCGCCTCGCGTCCTTCCCCGCGCACAAAACGGGCATTCTCACCCATGGCGGCATGAAAATCCGGGGAATAGAAAAAGCCTCAATCGGCACGCTTACGGAAAGGCGCGAATGCCGCGCCCTGATAGCGCGACGACTGGATACGGCCCTGTCCCGCCCTCACGAAGCGCTGTCCAGCGCCTTCGAAACGGCACTGGAGGAACTCAAAACGACCCTTCGCGATTTCGCCTCCATCGCCGAAAGGGGGGGTCGGGCGAGCGCAAAAAGGGACAACCGAGAACTGGAACGCATTGACCGGCTGATACTGGAACACCCCGCGAAGGAAATCGCGGCGATGGTCTTCGACGGGGACGAACTCTGCGAGGCCGCGGGCGATCCGTACGCGCGTTCGGGGAAGGTCTACGCTGCGGTGGCCCGGGCGGCCAGGCAGAATCTAGAAAAGATCGAAAAATTTTCCGGGCGAATCGCCGCAATGGACTAAAGAATTCCCGACGCGTTCCGATAATAAGAGTGTTGGTTGAAAGTTGAAACGGCGAACGAGAGTGACGTCCAGTCGCCGTTTTGATGCTAACTCCCGGAACCGTCCTGTCGGACGGTTCTTTTTTTTTATCGGCTCTCGCCTTCTCGGAACAGCCAGGCGCCCGTTTCCCCGATCAGCGAGGAGAGCACGATCACGTGAATTCCCGTACCGGAGTCGCGGATAAGGGCATCCCACTTTTTCCTGTCGTACTTGTCCCGTATGCGCGTCCGTGCGCGCAGGGCGACCGCGGCGTCCCGTTCCTGTTTGGAGCTTAGATAGCCGCACAGGGCCACGACGATCGGGTCATGCGCGGTTTCCGCCAGGTTCCCGATGATCGCCCGGGGAAACGGTTCGCCAAGCATGGTAGACGAGAACGCGAGGAAAAAGCGGTTCCAGTCCTTATCAGACGAGCGATGTTCGGCCGTCGCCTGGCATAGATCCCGCGCGTCCGCGGTCTTTTTTCCCACGATGAGCGCAGCCGCGATCTTGTGGGAAAACCGCGCCTGCTTTGCCGGGGAAACCGAGCCTAAATAATCGGACAATTTGAGTATTCCGTCAAAATCCCCTATCAGGAAAGAGGCTTCCAGGAATAACCGGACGGTACTTGCGGTAATAAAAGCGCGGTTGTATACTTTTTTTTCAAGATAATTGGCCAAGCCAGCCCAATCCTGGGCTTCCAGTAAGCCTAGAAGCCGCCACCAAAGGGCAAACACCCCGTTAACGGCGACGACGATCAGAGAAAAAAGCGCCAAAAGCCCCCAGTGTCGGCCCCAAAACCCGCCCCAGCCGCCAGCGTCGAGCAGATTGAGGGGCAGGAAGAAAACGGTAATGAAAATTGAAGCGAAGACGATATTAAATAAGATAAAGAGTGCCTTAAACTTCATGAAACGACTCCTTGGGGTGATATCATTGTACTACAGGATGGATTAGGTGAATACGTTTAATGTTATGGAAATACCCGAGGGGTATTTCTTTACGGAAGATGCCTTCCTCGACAAAAAATTCCTCCTAGTCACCCCCGGCGTCCCGGTCACGAGTCAGCTTTCCCGCGCGCTCCGCGATTGGGACTTCCTCAAAGTGTATTCTGAAGGCGTCGTATCCGAACAGCCGGTAACCAAACGGACCGAGGCGGTGGCCGACTCCAAGAAAGAGACCGAGGGAGCGCCCCAAAAGGCCGCGAAACCGGAAAAAGAAGAGTCTCAGGACGATACGGTCGACTATTCCCAGCCCCTCAGCGACGAAACGCGCTTCGCCCTGGTCGAAAAGGCCTATCAGGAGTATCAGGATTTCATAGCGGAAATATATACCCGGTACGCGACCCGCAAGGAATTGCAGCTACAGGCGATTTCGGACCGCGTGAAGGAGCTGTGCGACTTCATTAAGGCCAACAAGCGCTTCGTGCTCCGTATCCAGCCTTCTCAGGAAAACCGGGATAAAAACTATCTGGTCGTGCACGCCATGCGCTCTACCGTATACGCGTTGGTTATCGCCCTTCAGATGAAATTCCCGATTCACAAGCTTATCGAATTAGGCGTGGCGACCATTCTCCACGAGATCGGCATGATTCGCCTTCCCCCGCAATTGTACATGGGAAACAAGGCGTTAAGCCCCCCGGAAAAGAACGCGATCCTTACCCACCCGGTCATTTCCTACAATATTCTCCGGGAATTCTCCTTCCCGCTGAATATCTGCCTCGGGGTACTCGAGCATCATGAACGGGAAAACGGGGAAGGCTATCCCCGAAAGCTGACCAAGGAGAAGATTTCGCTGTATGCCAAGATAATCGCGGTGGCCTGTTCGTACGAGGCGGTTACCGCGCCGAGGCCCTATAAAGAGGCGAGAGACGCCTATACGGGCATTATCGATATCATGAAAAACCAGGGAAAACAATACGACGAAACGGTGATCCGCGCGCTCCTATTCTCCCTTTCCCTCTATCCGATCGGGCTCTATGTCCTGCTCTCCAACGACAAGGTAGGCCAGGTTACGGACGTAAACCCCGAAAACCCGCGCTACCCCATCGTGCAACTGGTTAACGAACTCAAACCGGACGGAACGCCGCGGGTAATCGAGACCAGCGAATACGGCATAACCGTCGCCCGGCCCCTCACGCGGGAAGAAGGGGACAAATACCTAAAAAAATAGGGTAACGTCGCCGGATTCGATCGCGTCCAGCGACTGTTTTTCCACCTCGAAACCGCCGATGTTTCCCGCCGCCTGTTTATGGGTCGTGATGGTAAATCGCTCGGCAAGGCTCCTCAGATGGTCATTGTGTATCGACCATTCGGTTTCGCCCGCTTGGGCAAGCAATCGTTGGCGTTCCGCGCGGTAAGACTCGATCGTTTCGGTAAAATGGGTGGCTAAACCGCTCATGCCCGCCACGGTCTGCCCTAGGGAATCCAGTACTGTATCGATCTTGCGGCAGGTTTCCGCGAAGGAATCGGGATATATTTTAAGCCCGTACATTTGGCTGGTCAGTTCTTCCTGGTGCTCGTTCATACGGTTAAAGAACTGTACCTTATCCTGCTTTATCCGCTCCAACTCCCGCTGAGCATGTTCCGAGGATACGGTAAACGAGCCGGTCAGCTCCTCGATGGAATTGATGAATTCTTCCAGATCCTTTCGCGTGTCGCGAACCCTCCCGTCGGCCTGCATGATCAGGTCGCTCATGTGATCGACGGTATCCTTGACCGCCGAGATCGCGGGGTTCTTCGCCACCTCGATCTGCTGCGTAATGCGGACGTGCTGAAGGCGCGCGATGATGGGCTTGATGGTGTCGAATAGGGAGCGGAGGTTTTTCACGCCCGTTACGATCAGCGCGCTGTCGCGAACCATGGCTTTTTGTCCGCGTTGATAGAGGTTAAGCCGGGCGATATAGTCGGAAAAGCCGCTCGAGAGGGCCTTCATTCCCGAGGGAATGGAACTGGCGGGGTCGGAACCGTCCAGGAAATCGCCGATGAATTGCCGCCGCATCTCCTCGACCGAGTCAAGGATGCCGTGGACCAAGTCCCAGTTTTCGGTAAAGACCCGCAGCGATTCCCGAAGATGGCGCTCCACGTCGTGTACGATATGGGAGGAGACTTCCAACAGCTCAAGATCGAGGGTGAGTTGGTCAAGCCGCTCCTCCACGGAAGACGATTCCCGAACGCCCTGGATTTCCGCCAGGGCCAGATGCACCTGGTCGATGGACTGGCGTACGATATCCTGCATCTGCACGCCGGTCATGGCGCTCCTGATGGGAGCCGTTATCTTACCGGCGTTTTCGTCCATAAGGGTGAGATATGCCGAGGCCTCGCCGATGAGCCGCTCAATGGACGCGGAATCGCGCGTTTGGTCCTCCGACAGGAATTGATCCTGCGACTCGAGCATGGCGTGGAAAGACTGTTTTAAGACGCCGTTTTTCTCGAGCAAGAGGTGCTCGTTATGGATCAGGTCGTTCGACAGGGAAATCATTCGCGCGGATAGGCGTTTCAGGTTTTCCGTGATCGTGGAAAAGGCCCGCCCCTTTTCCCCGGACTTTATGGAAATAACCATCGCATTGAGGGAGATGATCTCCAACTCCTCGGAATCGGTCCTAATTTCCGCGACGCGACGGTTTAATAGGTCAAGCATGGACATGCGTTCGTTCAAACGCGAGAAAATATCGTTATTCTTCACGTTATAGTCGCGGAAAAAGCGTTTCTCTTCGTCGCTGATCCCCGAGAAGCCCGTAACGAGGCTTTGCATAGCCGCCTGTATCGAGGGGATGGAAGAGCCGCCCGTATTCCGATGCAACGCGAGCATTGAGGGAAAACTGGCGCCCAGTTCCGTAAAGATCTTCTCGCTGCGGTCGCTCCATTCCTGTATTTGTTCCCGAATACGGTCAATATCCATACTATAAATGTACTCCGCTTTCATACGCCCTGTAAACCGTGCGTATACAGAAATCATAATGCCCCGAGGCCCCTCGCACAATCTATTTTACGCAAAAAACGGTGCAGAAACGACCGGGTGCTTCTATACTCAAGATATGATAGAAATCAAGACCGATACGCAATCCGCGCTCTCCGGCCTTTTAGTCGAGGAAATAACCGAACGCCTAAACCGGAACGTCCCGGTGCTCTTGCTGGCATCGGGGGGCTCAACCGCGAAGATCGCCGCGGAAACCTGCAATACGATATTGGAAAGATCCGGGACGAGAAGGTCCCTCCTGCGCTGGCTATTCACCCTCAGTCTCGTGGATGAGCGGTTCGGCGCCGAGAACCATCCGGATTCTAACTGGAAACGGTTGGTCGAATCGGGACTTATCACCTCTTCCATGACCGCGATACGGGTTCTGCACGGGCAGGAAGATTCGAAAGAAGCCTTCGAGCACGAAACGGAGCGCTTCAATTCATTCCTGGAAGAGGCGGCGGTTCGGCATGCCGCCGGACACCTCTATGTCGCGGGGGTTTTCGGCATCGGAAGCGACGGGCATACCGCGGGAATTTTGCCGGAGAGCCCGGTCAGCAGGCAGGACGCGGGTAAACGGCCGTATGCGGCGGGCTACAAGGCGGGTCTCTTCAAGAGAATTACCATTACCCCGGCCTTTTTCCCCCATCTGGACCGGGTGGCGGTATGGGCCGGCGGGGAAGAAAAAAGAAAGGCCCTCGTCTCGCTCATGCGCGATTTACCCGCGTGGGACCAGCCCGCGCAATTGCTCAAACTCGCCGGACACGTTACGATACATACAGACTTGATCATTGAAGGATCCTGATGGAACGACTTTCACGCGCAGTTTTGGTAATTTTCGGCATAACCGGCGATCTTTCGCGCAGAAAATTGCTCCCGGCCCTGTACCGGCTGGAAAGAGGCGGACTTTTACCCCGCGGATTCCGAATCGTCGGCATCTCCCGAAGGGGAACCAAGGTAACGGATGTTCTCGCCCTTACCCGCGAGTCGATCGGAAGCGGGGCCGATGAAGGGGTGCTCGGGAGATTAGGGGACGCCCTTTCCATGGTGGACATGAAAATCGACGATCCCGAGGGGTACGACCCCCTGGTCCACAGGCTTCGGGAATTGGAAAGCGAGGCGGGCCAGCCGCTGATCCGCATGTTCTATCTCGCCATACCCGCGACCCTCTTCGGCGCGGTGACCGAGCGATTGTCCCGCCCAGACATCAACGCGCTCCTGGAAGGAAGGAGGGAAGCCCGGTTTCTCGTGGAAAAGCCCTTCGGCTACGACATGAAATCCGCCTTGGCCCTGGTGGAAGACCTAAACCGGAGGTTTGACCCCGCCCAGGTTTACCGCATCGACCACTATCTCGCCAAGGAAACCGCCCAAAACATCCTGGCGTTTCGATTCGAGAATCCCCTCTTTTGCAAGGCGTGGAATAACCGCCACGTGAGCCACATCATGATTACGGCGTCCGAATCCATCGGGATAGAGGGAAGAACGTCCTTTTACGAAAACATGGGGGCCTTGCGCGATCTCGTGCAAAGCCACCTGTTGCAGTTATTGGCCCTGGTGACCATGAGAAAGCCGCAATCCATGCGCGATTCGGACATTCACGCGGAGAAGGAGAGAATACTCCAGCGCGTAATGCCGCCCGAACCGGTCCGAATGCGGGAAGATACCGTACGGGGCCAGTACGATACGTACCGCGCCGAGACGGGCATGCCGGACTCGGCGGTGGAAACCTACGCCGCCATGAAACTGACGATAGACGATGACGAATGGCGCGGGGTTCCCGTTTTCATTCGCACGGGCAAGGCGCTTTCCTCCAAGATAACCGAGATTAACATGGTGTTTTCGGGCGATTCCCCTGACGGCAGGCGCAACGTGCTTACCCTGCGGATACAGCCGAACGAGGGCATCGCTATCGACCTGGTCATCAAGCGGCCCGGATTCGAGGAGGCCACCGAAAACGTGCAGCTCGACTTCTGTTACCGGGACAAGCTCGCCCTGGACCACCCGGAAGCCTACGAGAGGGTTCTCTACGACGCCATGCGCGGCGACCGCACGCTGTTCGCCACCAATGAGGAAGTACTGCAGTGCTGGCGCGTGACGGAACCCATTCTCAAGGCCTGGGGCGATCCGGCCTTTCCCCTGGAAATCTACCCGAAAGGTAGCTGGGGCCCGAAGGCGGCCGATCGGCTGATCGAGGGCTCGGGCATTTCCTGGTTCACCGATGCCCACGACGTGTGCCCCATACCCCGCGCGCCGTTGCGGGTCAAGGAGTATCCGTTAGGCTGAGGGCGTTCCGGCCAAGCCGAGCGCTTCGGCGGCCTTTCTCATGCCCGCGATGGTTTCGGCGACCAACTCGCCCACTTCCAGACCGAGCATCTCGGCGCCGCGCGCTATGACGTTCCGGTCGCAACCGGCGGCGAAGGCCGGCGTTTTCCACTTTTTCATGACCGATTTCGGCTCCAGATCGAGGACGCTCCTTGAGGGTCGCATGACCGCCGTCGCGGCGACAAGGCCCGTCAGCTCGTCCACGGCGTAAAGGGCCTTTTCCATATCGGTCTCGGGCTTTACCTGGTTTACGATACCGTACCCATGGCTTTCAATGGCCCTGAGCCAGGATTCGGGAAGCCCTTCGGCCCCCAGGAGTTCGCGAACGTGCGCGCAATGTTCGTGCGGGTAGCGCTCGAAATCAATGTCATGCAACAGTCCCACCGCGCCCCACTCATCGGGATCGCCGCCGTACCGCGCGGCCAAATGCCTCATGGCCGCCTCGACGGTCTCGGAATGCCGCAGCAAGGTTTCCCCGCCCACGTGCTTGGCGAGTATGGCCCTCGCCCGTTGCCGGTCTATCATGTCGTCAGCTCCTTCATGAAAACCATGGTACCCCCGTTTTGTCGCCGGCGCAAGGAGGGGAAAGGATTGACCCGAGCGTGAGCAATGCGTACCTTATTATGGACTATCATGAACGAGGCGCCGGAATATCGCCGGCGCTTCCAGGAGGTTTCGATGAGTAAAGGCATGAAGACGGGGCTTATTGTCCTGGCGATTATCGTCGTTCTCGGCATCATGGCGTATTCCGGTTTCGTCGGCGCGTACAACAACATAGTGACCATGGAAGAAGGCGTTACCGCCCAATGGGGACAGGTGCAAAACGTGTACCAGCGCCGCTCCGACTTAATACCGAATCTGGTGGCTACCGTGAAGGGATACGCGTCGCACGAGGCCGAGGTTTTGGAAAGCGTAACCCAAGCCCGTTCCCGAGTGGGCGGCACCGTAACCGTATCGGACGACATACTCAACGACCCTGTGGCCTTCAAGCGCTACCAGCAGGCGCAAAACGAACTCGGCGGGGCCCTGCAGCGGCTCTTGATGGTTACCGAAAACTATCCCGAACTGAAGGCCAACGAAAGCTTCCTCGCCCTTCAGGACCAGCTGGAAGGCACGGAAAACCGAATCACGGTGGAGCGAAAGCGCTTCAACGACGCGGTACGGGCATTCAACACGGCGATCCGCCGCTTTCCGGCGAGCCTGATCGCGAACATGGGCGGCTTTAGGACCAAGGCCTATTTCGAGGCCGACTCGAACGCGCAAAGCGCGCCGCAGGTATCGTTTGAATGAAAGCGAAGGAATTAATCAAGAAACTATCGCTCTCCCCTTCCGATTTCGAGAGGATACGGCAGGCCGTAAAGGACGCGGAAATGAGAACCTCGGGGGAGATCGCCCTGGCGGCGATCCCCGAAAGCGCGGACTACTCGTTCCGGGAACTCCTCGCGGCGACGCTTTTGGGCGCCGTTTCCTTCGCGCTTTTGCTACCCGCTCACGCGAGAATCGAGGCCCTGCTCAACCGCGCGTTCTGGCACGTGCCCGCATGGGCGGTGACCCTGGTCATCGGCGGCTTGCCCTTCCTGTTGGTCGCGGTCTTCTTCCTCGTGGCCAACGTGCCCGCGCTGGACCGTAAAGTCATTCCCGCGGCGGAGAAGACGAAGGCCGTATACGGCAGGGCCCTGCGGCACTTCGTGGAAAGCGGGGTTTACGCCACCGAGGGCAGGACCGGCATTCTCATTTTCATCTCCTATATGGAACGGGAAGTTCGCGTGGTCGCCGATACGGGCATCAGCAAAAAGATCGCCCAAGTGGAATGGGACGGCATAGCCAGAACCGTGGCGGAAGGCGTGAAGGCGAATAAGGCGGCGGACGCCCTATGCGAGGCGGTCGCCGATTGCGGCGAATTGCTGGCCCAACACTTTCCCGTTTCGGAAGAAACGCCGGGGAACGAGCTTCCCGACGGGCTAGTCGTATTGGAGGCAGGCGCATGAGGGCGAACCATACCGCGATGAAAAGGACGGCTGCGGCGCTCGCGCTCATCGCGTTCGCGGCGGCCGGCGCATTCGCCCTCAAGGTGCCCGCGTTGAACGGGCCGGTTAACGACCTTGCCAACGTGATGTCGGCCGGCGAGCGGCAAAGCCTCGACGCCTATCTCAGGAGCGTCAGCGACCAGACCGGCAAGCAAATCGCGGTATTGACCGTACCTTCCCTCGAGGGCGAATCGCTCGAGGATTATTCGTTACGCGTCGCCGAAAGCTGGGGCTTGGGTAAGAAGGGCGAGGACGGGGGCGTGTTGCTCCTGGTCGCCATGGCCGAACGGGCCATTCGGATAGAGGTCGGCTACGGCCTTGAGGGTTCGCTCACCGACGCGAAATGCGGCCTAATCATCCGCAACGTGATCGCGCCGCAATTCCGGAACGGGCGTTACGGGCAGGGCATCGCCGAGGCCGCGAGGAATATCGTCGGCATCGCGACGGACAACGCGGAAATCGTTTCGCGAAGCGTCCGGGAGGAAAGCCGCGGTTCGTCCGGCGGCGGGATCGGCGGAATCGCGTTCTTCATCATATTCTTTATCTTCATACTGCCGCGCTTGCGGGGGCGGGGCATTCTCGGCCCGCTGATCCTCGGGTCCATGCTCTCTTCCGGAAGGCGAAGCTCCTGGTCCGGCGGCTCACGCGGCGGCGGCTTCGGGGGAGGCTTCTCGGGCGGGGGCGGCGGTTTCGGCGGCGGCGGCGCTTCCGGCGGCTGGTAAGGCCGGGGAAAAAAAACGGGCGACCGACGGCTGTCGATCGCCCGCAGGCGGCACAGAGATTACGACGCTATCGGGTCGCTGAAATGGTGGGGATAATCGGAGGCACGATCGCCTCTTCATAATTTCCGCGAACCAATAGTATATCGGGAATGGATTCATTGAGTTTCTTCGTCATATCGAGGAACTTGCCGCGAATGTTATTCGCCTGAATCGCCACGTCCTTTATCGCCTCGGAAGGCATCGGCTTTTGCGGTTCGATCAACGAAGAAATACAGTCCAGCATGGTCAAGACGGCCCGATTAAGCGGGTCCATCTGGTCCTTGGTTTTATCCAGGTGCTTGCCGAGGTTGTTCACGTCGCTCACCGTGAGGGGGAAAATCCTGTAGCCCTCTTCCGGAACATGATAACACACCGATAATAACCCGTAAATAATCACCAAGGCTTTCGGGTATATCTCGCCCGGTTTCCACCCGGTCAGCATGCGAAAGCATTCCTGAATCATAAACGTATTGAACTGAATCGAGCCCATGAGTTTCGCGGGATCCTTTTCCCCGACAAGCGTATCGATGACCCATGGATTACCCGACTCGATGAGCCTGAAGTATATGGGATAATTATCCGGATTCAGGCCGACCTTGCCCTCGAGCATGTGCGCTAAGGCAATCGCGGCGAACACCGAGTATCCGTCTTTGCTTTCGATGATGTCCTTCATGTAGCCGAGGGAAAGCTCGTCTATTTCCTTCTCGGACCACAAAGGCCATTGTACTCCCGCCATAGGTTACTCCAATTCGGAAGATTTTCGCCCGGCCCCGGTTGAGGGGCCGGACGCGCCGGCGACGGCCGGCGTAAGGGTAGTTACCCCGGGGCGCTACTCGGCCGCGGCGGGCTGCGCTGCTTCGGCTTCCGCGAGGGAAAGGGTATTGCGGGGTTGCACGTCCTTGTCCAGGTTCGGCTCGAGCCTGAGCTGTACCTCGGGGATAACGTCCACCAAGTGCTTCTTCGAATCGAAGAAGTTGTTTCGGATATTATGCGCGTGAACCGCGAGGTCTTCCATGTCCTCGTCCACGTTCTGACCCTCCAGCGAAGAAAGCTTGTCCAGGATATCAAGTATACTCCGGTTCAAAAGGTCATCCTGCCCCTTTTCCTCGTTCAAGTGCTTGCCCAACGAGTTCACGTCGGCTACCGATGGCGGGTATATTTTGTACCCGTCAAGCGGCGAATTGTACGTTGTCTGGAATACGCCGAGAATGATACCGAGGGTTTTCGGATAAATCTCGGCCTTTCGGTATTTCGTCAGGATCGAGAAACAGGTCGCGACGATAAAATGGTTAGGCTGGATCGAGCTCATGAAAAGGAAGGGATCGCGCGTACCGAGCAACGCGTCGATCACGTTGTGGTTGCGGACGGTCAGGATATTCAGGAACACGGGATAGTTGCCGTTCGTGATTCCCGTGAAATTCAGATAGCTCGCGTAGGTGATCGCGGATTCCACCGCCTCTACCGTGCGACAGCCAAGAATGCCCTTGATCATATTGTATTCGATTTGCTGAATCTCGCTGTCCGTCCAGTCCTGTTTCTTCTCGAATAATTCTTGCATTGTCTTTCTCCTTATTCCCGTCAGTCCACGTACAGCTGCCGAGGCGCCGTTTCTTTCGCGATGTAGTCAGACTTGACCAGCAGAACCTGGGGAATGATTTCTTCCATTTTCTTGCGCTTGTCGAAGTAGAAGGTGCGGATATTGTTCGCCTGGCGAGCCATTTGCTCCTTCTCTGGATCGCTTGAGGTTCCCGCGAGGGAACCGAGACGGTCAAGGATGTCGAGGATACAGCGGTTGTTCGGGTCGTCTTGCCCGAGCTCTTTATTCAGGTGCTTTCCGAGATTGTTTACGTCGTTGATGGATACGGAGTAAATCTTAAAACCGTCTTTCGGAGAAGCGTACGCTGCCTGAAGAATGCCCAGAACGACGGAGAGCGTGATGGGGTAAATGCCGCCAGGGTGCCAATTGGTCAGGAGCTTGAAGCCGGTAAAGCCGAGATAACTGTTCGGCTGGATCGGGCTGAGAAGAAGGAAGGGATCCTTCTTGCCCACCATGGTGTCGATAACCCAATGGTTCTCGACTTCAAGGAGTTTGAGAAACAGGGGATAGTTATCGTTATTTAGGCCGGATAGGCTGAGAAAGCGCGCGAAGCAAATTGAACCTTCGACGGCCTCTTCAGTTCTCGATCCGAGCATGTTTTGCACGATCCCCAGTTCAACCTGCATGATTGTCTCTTTCGACCAGGTCCTTTCAATAACCCGTTCGGTCTGCTTATCCATCACGACCTCCATGAAATTCGGAGCTTTTTACTGCCCTCGAATAAAATTGTTATTCTTGGGATATGCGCTGTCAATAGCGATTCTCCTTTTTCACTTTTTTTTGTTGTGCATGTCGAGAAAACTCTTTCCGAACGCGGCGTATTCTTCGTTTATCGCGCCGGTATCCATTTGCGCCGCCGATTTGAACATTTTCCGGAAATACGAGTCCACGTACTCCCGCCTCCTTTTGATATTGGCGACGAGCAACGCGGACTGCGCTTCGGGATCGATGGAACAGAACGAGAACGCGATACGGGAGATTTCATGAAGCGTCTCGTCGCTGATCGCGGCGAAGGCCCTGAGCCGCGCTTCGAAATCCTCGATCGAAAGGTTGGTGAAATTTTCCGGGCGTAGCAACGTGAGAAACCGCGTCTTCTCCGTTCTCTTCCAGCCGAATTTTTCCTCCTGTCCGGTTATTTTCATCTGGTCCGAAAAAAGGTCCGCCTTATCGTAATCGATCGCCACGACGAAGGGTCGGTTCTTCGAGTTGGTGATTACCAGGTAGTTATTGGGATTCCGATCCTCGTCAAAGAATATCCATCGGTTAATCAGGTCGGCGCGAAGTATACCGATGAAGGGACTTTCCAAATAGTTATAGGAACTGATCTGGACGGAGCGCTTAACGACCTTGGTGGCTCGGAATTTCTTTCCGCCGATTTTTATCGCCGTGGTCGGGGCGGCGAGTGTTCCCGTCGCGTGGTCGATGAGGTATGCTACCATGCAGGAACGGTGAAACCGCATCTCCTCGTCCGACGCGGCGGGCTTTACGATCCAAGGATCGCCGCGGTCGTCAACCGCGGCGAGATAGCTTTTTACCTGGGCGTTGAAGGGGACCTCTTCCTGAGATTCCACAAGCTCAAGCTCAAGCTCGTTCAGCTTTCGAGCCAGCGTTATCACGTCTACGTCGAGGTAAAAATACTCAAGGAGATCCGCGTCGCAGATGCTTTCCGCGAGGGCCGTACGTTCATCCATAATAGTAAACCTCCGGTTTTTTCTCGAGCGCGTATTTCACGATCATCTTCCCGTCAGCGAACGTTATGTACGGGGCCTCGCTTCCGTATCCCGAGTAGAGAATGTGGTGGTGCCGTATCCCGATCACGTTGAGCCACACGCCCGTCTTGTTCCCGTCGCTCCAAATCGGGTTATGGCCCACGATGAATTCGGTATCGGCGGGGAGGCCGAGCAACTCCAGGGTGAGACGCACGTCCTTCTCTGAGTATTCTTTCAGGCTTGGATTGCCGTGGAATTCGTTGACGCGGGTCCAGATGAGCTGGTGGAATTTCTCGGGGTACTTCGTAATATTCACCAGCTCTTCCCGCACGATGCCACTTCTCGGGGGGCCGGCGTGCGTAATCACGAATCCGTCGCCCATTACGAAAACGGGCATGCTCTCGAAAAAACGGGAAACCGCCGCCACGTATTCCGAGCCACGCTCGCGGCGTATCAGCGACTCGAGCTCGGCTCCCTGCATGATTCCGCTTTTACGGAGTCGGGGATCGAAGGTATCGTGGTTCCCGCGGATATAATACACGCGGCCGGGATACTCGCACATAAGGCGGAGCACGTCGTCGAGGATGTCGAGGGAAGACGTCATGTCTTTCATGTGGCCGGTGCGGTCATCGTGAAGCGCGTCGCCGATCAGAATACAGGCGGCAGTCCCGGCCGCGAGGTCAGCGCGATTTCCGTCGTGGTTCAGGATGAGCCGTAAATGGTCCCTGTTGGCGTGAAGGTCTCCGATTACGATGGGTCTCAGCCCATTCGGAAAATCCACGAGACCGCCGGGATTCCCCTCAAGATCGGGGGCGCGTCCGGGCAACGCGCGCAATAGGGAGATCGCTTCCTCGACGAGACCGATGCCCTCGAGCGTCGGCCGCGACTGGCGGAAGAGAGCCGTTTTTTTCTGATCGTTGCTGGATGGAGACTGCCTGACGTTATTATCCGCGGCGTCATGCGGATCGGCGCGCGATGCGTTCGGTGTCCGGGACATGATTCCTCCTCAAGAATCCTGGCCGTACGGCTCCGAAGGCGACGCTAACGCAGTCAGGTATCGGAGTCTTGCTTCCTGGTTTTGGGCGGAGCCTTGCGGGGTTTGATTCGGCCGTCGGATCCGCCCGTCTCAGGACTGGACCGTCGCGTCGAGCCGCCGGACCTTCGCTCACGACGCGCGTTCACGAGATCGGCGAAGTCATCCTCGGGAGAGGCGCCGGTCCGATCGGGAACGCGGACAAGCAAGGGCTCGGGAATCGCGTCCACGAGGGTCCGGGTGTGGTCGAAATACGCGTATCGGATATTAAACGCGTGCCTCGACACCACATTTTTGTCCTGCTCCCCATAATAGTCGCCCACGTGCGCGATCCTGTCAAGAATTTCGAGGATGAGCCGGTTTATGGGATGATCCTGCGGTTCGTCCTTAATAAGGTATTTTCCGAGCGCGTTGACGTCCATGATGCTCAGTTTCCGGATACGGTAGCCGTCGTCGGGATCGAAATACGCGTTCTGGATGATACCGAGCACGCATTCCAGGGCACGCTCGTACATTTCTTCAGGGTGTCGGGAAAAGAGCATCTCGAACGAAGCCTCGATGAGCTCGGCGTCGGGACGAATGGTGGAGAAAAGAAGGCGGGGCACGCGGTCGTGAAGGAGCTCGTCGACGACCCACTTATTGTTGGTCATGATGAGCCGGAGGTATAGCCAATAATTGTCGCTGTTAAGGCCCGCCAGGGAAAGATAGCGCGCGAACGCGACGGAACATTCCACCTGCTGCTGGGTAACGCACGAGAAAAGGGCTTCCCTAATGGTATGCGCGTTTTCCTTTACCAGGCGCTTGTCCGTATCGACCAATAAAAAACCCGTTCGCGTCGGCATCCTTGAATACCCCCGTTCATTATCGGCAGATGGGGGCGAAAAGTTAAGGGAGCCGGCCTCCGCGGCGTGATCCCTCAAGGTTTCATTTCCGGTTTGTAGAGAATATAGTGCCCACGACCGAGACGGGAAGCCCGCTTCAGCGCGATACGCGCCTCGGCGAGAATTTCGTTGGCTTGGCCGATTTCCCCGTACGAGGCCCCGACGGAACCGCCGATCCAGATAACGTTGCCCGGAAGCTCGACCGGACGCTGTAGGAGTTCCGCCAGTTTACCCGCGGCTTCTTCGGTCGCCTCCTCGGTCTTTTGCGGCACAATGGTGGCCACCGCTGCGAAATCGTCGCCGCCGGTACGGGCCGCGATCCCGTCAGCCCCGGAACAGGTCGCCACGCGACGCGCGACCTCGACAAGGACCTGGTCTGATATTTTTTTACCGTAGGATTTCTCTATTCGCTCGAAATCGGCGAGGTCAGCGGAAAGAACAATGATTCCCCTTCCATCCTCGGCGATGCGCTTCGCCCGTTCGCGGAACCAGGCCAACATGCCGTTTTCGTTCGCGAGTCCGGTCAATTCGTCTATCCGGTCTCCGGTGAGGGCAATCGGTTCGGGAGCGGGCGCTTCCGCCGTCGCCTGCTTTTTATTCCCGAGGGAAGGAATCAAGAAAAGCGCGGTCGCCGCGATCGCCCCGACGAGTCCTGCGGATACGGCCATGCCGACGAAGCCCGCGGCGATTCCACCGGCCGCGCCGACTAAAGCCGCGGCCGCCGCCATCCCCACGAGTGACAGCTTTTCGGTCACCGAGGCCTGCAGTAAATTGATGAGGGTTTTCATACCGTAAGTATCATCCAGATTCTATTCGCGCGCAAATTCGTTCAGTCGGGACAAGCACCCTTCCTTAAGAGGCTAAGCGAATGCCAGGAAGGGAAGGCGCGATGCTCGAAGAATACGGTCACGGCGACCGGACGACCGCGCAACCCTTCGGCGAGTTCGAGAAAGAGATCGTGCAGGTCCCGGTCGATCCGCTCGCCGCCGCGAAGGACCATGAGCAGCGGCCGCGTTTTCGTGCCTAAGGAAAGGAGCGCTTCCACTATTTGGCGGGAATTCGCGTCTTGCGTGGGAGCGCCGAACAAAACGGATACGCCGGTCGCGCCGAGGCGCTTTCGAACGGCTCGCCGAACGGAAGGCGTGAGGGAGGCGTATACGGGATCGAATGAATTGCGGAGCATGGTAAGAAAGTCCGCCCTGCCGGCGGTTCCGTAATGGGCGAGATTTCCCGCGTCGAAATAGAGAAACGGGCCCGGCGGCGCGCCGATACCGCCGGCGGGATTACGATCATTGTACGGTGAAACTGGTTCTTGAATGAACCGGAAGCTGCCCTTCCCTTTTCTCGCATACCCGAGACTGTGCATGAAAACCGAGGAAAGATCGTCGGTGAGAATTCGGTGAACGGACCAATGCTCCCGCCCGGTGTCGCGGTGCTTCGCCGATACAACCTGGGCGACTACGGACCGATCCTCGTTTGCGGTTTGCGAGATCAGCGAATCCCGAATCGCTTCGGCTTCAAGGTTGCGCGTGCGCCGCCGCAGCGTATTGACCCGAAGGGGGCGCGTTGACCCAGGGGCGCCTTTGTCGGCATTGACCGATACCGGTCGGGCCGCCCGCTCAGCGCGTGGCGTTCCGTCAGGTTCGGAGGAGCGCGCCGTTGCTTCCCGAGGCGGGATTGTAACGGGATTCGACGACGGCGAGGCGGAACGCCGAGCGCCGCCGGGGAGCGTGGAAAAACCGTAGGCCAAGTAATCGTTTACCGTCCACGAGGCCTCTTCCGGCAAAATAAGCATCTCCGATTCAATCAAACCCGGTCTCTCCTTCGATTCGGCGGGCTGCAGGAGGGGGTACGAGAGGCCTTCCCTCGTAAGCGCTTTTCGGGCTTCACCCGATAGGGTATTGAAATAATCGCTGGTATCGAAACTTCTCACCGGCGCGGCGGTTTCATGGGCTGGTTTGTCCGAGTTCCCGGGGAAGCCGTCGTCCTTACCGGCGAGGACCCGCTTCAGGTCGCGGATTACCGTTTCGCTGGACGCGTACCGCGCGGCGGTATCGTGCATGAGCATGCCGAGTATGACGCGGATAAGCGGTTCGGGCACCTCGCGCCTGATGAGCGAGCCCGCGACGTATCGCAGGGGTACGGGTTCCCGCTCGACCGCGGAGGGCGAATCGGGAAAGGGAACCCGAGCCGACAGAAGGCGAACCAGGATAATGCCGAGGGAGTAGATATCGCTGGCGGGGGTTATGCCGGAATCGCGCTTGCATTCCGGCGCGAGACAGGCCCAGGCATCGCGAAGATCAGGCGCGTCTGGCAAGCCCTTCACCAGTAACGCCCTCAATCCCGGTTTTAATATTTTCCATTCGCCCGTATCAGGCGCGTCGGGATTACCGTAGGCGCACTGGCAATTCAATCCGCCGAAAACCAGGCCGTTTTCGTGAAACGCCTTAAGCGCAAAGGCAAGGCGTATTCCGTGACGGCACACGGTTTCGATCGAAAAGCGGATTCCATTATCCAGAAAAGAAAGGACCGGGCTCGATTCCTGCCATTCCGAGGACAGGAACACGCGGCCCTCCCACGTTTCGATCTCGACGATATCCGCCAGACCGGCATCGTGAATGTGATATCCGGCGAGGGCCGCTTGCCGGAGGGAAACGAGGGATTCCTCTCCCGTCACGTTCTCCTTGACGAAGCGGAGCAAAAAGACCGTAGCGTTGAAGATAACCGTAGCGAGCCAGTGTTCGGTGAAGGAATCTTCCCCGATCCGAGCCTGGAGGATGTAGCAGTCGTTAATCACCCTCTGTTCCGTCAGAGTCATATACGTCTGTTACCTCCATGGCCCGGCTGGTATACCCCTTAGCTGGTATACCCCTTAATTGTAAATCCGAGCGGCCGGAAGTCAAGCAGTTGTACCGGATTGCCCCTTTAGTCGAGGATCTTGCCGAGCGTCACCACGTCGAGCCAGCGGTCGAATTTACGCCCCACTTCTATATAGCGGGCGCACTCGGAATAGCCGAGGCGGGAAAAGAGCTTGATGCTCGCCTCGTTTTCCCCGGAGATAATCGCGAGCAGGGAGTGCAGTTTTTGGCTTCGGGCGAAGGCTTCGAGCCGTTCCACGATCGCGCGGCCGTAACCCTTTCCCGTGGCCCGGTGATCCAGGTATACCGTGACCTCCGCGGTGGTGTCGTAGGCTTCGCGGGTCTTAAACTGGGTGACGATCCCGTAACCGACGAATGATTCGCCTTCGAAGACGCCGAAGGACCGGTAGCGGTCCTTTTTGAAAAAAAGGAGGCCTTCCATTTCCGCCTCGTTGGTTGGGGCTATCTGAAAGGTCGCCGTGGAATTGTCCACGTACCACTGATATATCCGGGCGGCCTCGCCCAGCCATTCGCGCCGCATTTCCACAATGTCAATTTTTTGCATACCATAACCCCTCAAGGCGCCGATTCGCCGTCGACGGGAGCGTCATTGCCCACGGCGAGGCGCAGGGCCCGTATTTCCGACTCCGAAAGCTCTCGATACCCGCCCGGGGGGAGCGCCCGGTCCAAACGCACCGGCCCCATCGATATCCTCCGCAGGGCGATAACCTCGTTTCCGACGGTCTTAAACATTTTCTTAACCTGATGGTACTTCCCTTCCTGAACGGTGAGCAGTACCGCGTCACGGGGAAAGGCGCCGGACTGAACGGCGTTCGGCCCGTCGGCGTCGCCGTTCGAAGGCAGGTCCAGTTTCGCGGGAAGGGTCGTATAGCCGTCGTGAAAGGTGACGCCCCGGCCGAACGCCGCCCGGTATTCCTCGAAGGCGCTCTGCCCTACCGGGTCGCGCAGGCGCGCCTCGTAGGTTTTGTCCACGCCGGTTTTGGGCGACGTGAGCCGATGGGTGAGCGGTCCGTCGTTGGTAAGGAGGAGGAGCCCCTCGGTATCGATATCGAGCCGACCGACGGGATGCAAATCCATAAGCGACCAGGGCTCGGCGAGGAGGTCCATGACCGTGTCGTGCCCCGGATCGGAAGTCGAGGTGACGACACCGGAAGGCTTATTGAGCATAAGATAGGCCTTCTCCCTGGGTTTAAAGGCCTTGCCTTCCCAAGAAAACGAGTCGGTTTCGCTGTCAACGACGGTGCCGGGATCGACCACCGCCGCGCCGTTTACCAGAAAGGCGCGGCTCTTGAGCATGCGCTTTATGTCACGGCGCGAACCGAACCCGTTGGAAGCCAGCAGCTTATCGATTCGGCTTTTCATTGGACGTTAGATCCATCTTCACGAGGGGACCGACCTCTTTGAGGGCCTCGAAGAGCGTGCGCACGTCGGTCCGGGCGGGCATGTGAACCCGCAGGGCGATCTTTATGCGGTCCGACGCCATATTCTTGTAAACGTCCATGGAGTCGGAAGCGATGCGCAAGCGGTCCAGGGCATGGGCGAGACGGTCATAGTCGAAATAGGGGTCGTCGTAGACGAGGAAGAGCGTCTTGATATTGCGGGCGGGGAAGAATACCTCCTCGAACCGCTCCATCACGACGAGGGTCACGATCACGGAAACAAGGGTAATGCCCGCGGCCGCGTAGGCGCCAAGGCCGAGCGCAAGCCCCACGGCGGCGGAGACCCATATGGTGGCGGCGGTGGTAAGCCCCTTAATGTTAAAGCCCTGGCGGATAATGGCGCCGCCTCCGAGAAAGCCGATTCCCGAAACCACCTGCGCGGCGATGCGCGCCGGATCGCCCAGAAAGGCGGTTCCCGGAGCGGGCACCGCCCCGGCGAGGGTCAGGTGACCGGAAATCATGAGGGAACAGAGCATGAGCAAGGTGGAACCCACGCAAATGAGTATGTGGGTTTTCAAGCCGGCGGGCTGTCGGTGCAATTGGCGCTCGAGGCCGAGAAGGAATCCGGCCGCGAGGCTCGCTAGGATGCGGATCACGATTGGGTTCATACCCCTGCGATTATATCCTTTCGGACTCCAGGCTTGCAAGAATGAACGGCCCGACTCCCTTAAAATCGTCGGTGACGATCGCTTCTTTCACGTAATACTCGAAGGAGCCGTCGCGATAGGGGTTTCCGCCCAGGCCCGCCACGCTGCAAATGCCCGTAAGGTGCAGATTCCCGTCGGCGTCTTCCTCCAACCGGGAGCGGACGAGGCCCTCATAGCCGCGTCGGGCCGCCGAAAGCGCGCGCTCCGGATCATCGGCGTAGCCGGATCGGGCCGCGCGGAACAGGAAATCGACGAACATCGCGCTCGCTGACGTTTCCAGATAATTCCGTTCGCGCTTGGGCTGGTCCAGAACCTGGTACCACAGCCCGCTCTCGGCGTCCTGACAGGAAAGCACCGCCGGAACGAGGCGGCGCGCCATGGCGACGAGGGGCGCGCTGAGGTCCCCGAAGCCGCCGTCGCGGGGAATCCACCGCAGCGTGTCCAAAACCGCCATGCAAAACCACCCCATGGCGCGGCCCCAAAAATGGGGGGAACAGCCCGTGGCCGGATTCGCCCACAGCTGCTTGCCCGACTCGTCCCAGGCGTGATAGAGGAGGCCCGTGGCGGGATCGCGGGCGTGCTTCTCTACGAGGACGAACTGGTTCACGACGTCGACGAAATCCTCACGGGCGCCGAAAGCCGCGGCGTAGCGCGCGTAAAAGGGCCCTTGCATATACAGCCCGTCGAGCCACATCTGCCAGGGGTAAATCTTCTTGTGCCAAAAGCCGCCGGTGCGGGTGCGGGGATGCGCGCGCAGCTGGCCGCGGAGCGTCTCTATGGCCTTTCGGTATTTTTCCTCGCCCGTCGCCGCGTAGAGGTCGAACAGGGCCTTGCCGGGATTGATCTGGTCCAGGTTGAATTCGTCGTCGCGGTACGAGGCGATGGTGCCGTCGTCGCGGATTTTCGCGTCGTACATCATGATCACCCAATCCCGCATGCCGGGATCGCGGAGGGATTCCGCGACGGCCCATATGGCCTGCAGTACGAGGCCATGCTCGTAGTGCCATTGCACCTGATCGTTCGCGTACCGACTCATGACGGAGCGGGCCATCCGCTCGGATATGCGCGTTTCCCGGTTATTCGTGTCCATAGGGGTTCTCTATCCTCATAAGAAGGGCGTCCGCAGCCTACGCCGGACGCCCGTAAGAAACGCGCCCCTTCAGGGGGCGCGCGGTCGCGTTACTTCAGGAGATTCTTCGCCTTGGCGTCGGCGATTCCGGCCTTTTCCCAGTCTGCGCCGCCGAGCTTGTCGAATTCGGCGACGAAGGCGTCCCAGCCGGCCTTGTCGAGCTTGCGGGTCCCGGTGAGGAACTCGAGCACGCTCTGTTCGTAGAACCGCTTCAGGTCCGCGTTGGGCGGGGGAAGGGTGTCGATGCCGATCGCGGCGACCCAGGGGCGCTTTTGCATGTCGCGAAGCACGGTAAGGGCGCTCATGGTCTTGCCGGAAGTGGCGGTCTTGTAGGTCGGGTAGCGGGACGCGAGCTCGATATCGCCGTTGAAGAACACCATGTTTCGGAGCTGGGTCAGGGGCTGCATCTCTGGCTTGCTGTACCCCTTTGTCTCGTCGGGAATGCCCTTAACCGTGGGAACGCCGTTGGCGTCCTTCACGTAGTTCACCCCTTCCTCGCCCCAGCCGAGGAGGTAGTAGCCTTCGTCGGACGACATCCATTCGAGGAGCTTCGCGATGGCGGGTCCCTTTCCGGCCTTGGCGGCGGCGGCGCTCATCGCGTAAATGCGGTAGCCCTGGGTATACACGCCCACGGCCTGCTTGCCCTTCGGCCCCTTCGGGGGATCGATCACGATCCATTCCCCGTTGGGGAAGTTCTTGTCGAAGGGAGCGTAGTTGGATTCGGCGGCGAAGGCGGCGTTCTGCTCGCGCATTACGCCGAACCGGCCCTGCTTCCAGGCGGCGCGGAAGTCGTCTTTCTTGTAGCTGATCCAGTTCGGGTCGATAACGCCCGAGTCGATCATCTTTTTCACGTAGGTAAGGGCGTCGAAATAGGCGGGCTTTCGCACGTTCAATCCGGCGTCGGCGGCGGTGAGGTTCCAGGTACCCGCGACCCCGAAGGCGCCCATGATCGGCTCCAGGCGGCGGCCCAGGCCTTCCTCGTAATTGTTGATTTCGATAAAGGCGCCGTAGCCGTAGGTGTCGTTTTTGCCGTTTCCGTCGGGATCCTTCTCGGTAAAGGCCTTCATGACCGCGAAAAGCTCGTCGGTGGTGGTAGGCACCTTGAGGCCGAGCCTGTCAAGCCAGTCCTTGCGGATGAGGAGACCCTCATTCTTGACGATCGAGCCGGGAGAGGCGAGACCCCAGGATTTTCCGTTCAGCGTGCTGAAGGTGCGGCTGTCCGCGTCGTACTGCACGGCGGTGCGGTGGGGCATTTTCGCGTAGAGGTCGTCCACCGGGGCGATAAGGCCCGTGGGGATGAGCTTCTGCCAGGTTTCCCGGCGAACCATGAAAAGGTCCGGGAGGGCATTCGCGGCCGCGGCGGCGTTGATCTTCACGTCTTGGTCGGATTCGTTCGAGGGAAGGGCCGTAAGCTGAAGGTTGATGCCGAGCTCGGAACCGATGACCTGCAGGGCCTTCCAGTCCGCGGGGGGCGGTCCGGCCTCGGTCACGGCAGCGCCGTACCAAATTTCAAGGTTGACGGGGCCCTTTGCTACCGACTCGCCTTTTTTACAGGAAACGGTAAAAGACGCGATTGTGAGGACGACCATCGCCGCGGCGGCAATTTTCGCCAAGTTCTTTTTCATACATATCCTCCTTAAGATACTACCGGCCCCAGGGCCGATTCATCGATATGATGCGTTCCGTTTCGCTACCCCTTCACCGAGCCCAGAAGGGTCCCCTTGGTGAAGTATTTCTGGATAAAGGGATAGGCGACGATCATCGGCACGGCGGACATGAACACGCTCGCCGCCTTGATTGCCTGGACCGAAGCGTTGCCGAAGGCGTTCACTTCCACGAACTCGTTCATGCCGCTGGCCATGAGAATGTTCCGCAAGAGGATGGGCAACGGCTGCAGCTCGTTCTTGTTCAGGTACAGCATGGCGTGGAAAAAGTCGTTCCAGAAGGAAACGCCGTAATACAGGCCAATGGTCATAATGATCGGTTTCGACAGGGGCAGGATGATCCTGAGCAGCACGTACCACTCCGGCGCGCCGTCGATCCGGGCCGACTCCTTCAGCTCATCCGGAATGCCCTCGAAAAAACCGCGCATGATCAGGCAGTTATAGGTACTGATCGCGGCGGGGAGGTAAATCGCCGCCAGGTGGTTCGCCAGCCCCACCCCGGTAACCACCAGGTACATGGGTATGATGCCCACGTTAAAGAGATAGGGCAAAAGGACGAACAGGTTCAGGAACTTGCGCCCCGGAAGGCTTTTCACGGAAAGCACGTAGGCCAACGGAATGGTCAGGAAGAGCGACGTGGCCACGCCGAACACGAGAATTTTGCCGCTGTTGAGAAAGGCGAGCACGAAGCCGCGGTTCCCGAGCAGGGCCTTGTAGGCCGCCGTGGACCATTTCCAGGGCGCGAGGAACATGCCCTCAAGGTTGGAGCCGATGAAGGTATTGGGCCGGAAGGAAAGGGTGATGGTACTCCACATGGGAATCGCCACCACGATCAGTATAAAGACGAGGAAAAAGTCCAACCCGGCGTAGAACAGACGATCGGAGGCCGTCAGGCGTATCGCGGAGCTTTTCGGTTTTGGCATACGGTACCCCTTACAGAATCGAGCCGTCGGCAAAGCGCTTTACGAGGGCGTTGGAGCCGACGATCAGGCCAAGGCCGATAATGCCCTTGAAAATGCCCACCGCGGTGGCGAGGGCAAACTGGAACTCCAAGAGACCCTGGCGGTAAACCCAGGTATCGATAATGTCCGCGACGCTGTAGACCGGGATGGAATAGAGCATGAACATTTGGTTAAAGCCCGCGTCGAGTATGGTGCCGAGCCGGAGCAGCACTACCATCACGATGACCGGGCGAATCGACGGGAGGGTGATAAACCATACCCGCTGGACCGCGGTGCAGCCTTCCACCATGGCGGCCTCGAAAAGGGAGGGATCGATGGCCATGAGCGCCGCGATGAAGATGATCGCGCTCCAGCCCATCTCCTTCCAGGCGTCGGAAAGCAATACGATGGCCGGGAAGGTTTTCACGTCGGTGAGAAAGGCGATGGGCTTGCCCCCGCACGCCTTGATGATATCGTTGACGATGCCGTCGCCGGGGGCGAGGAGCACGAGCAGGATACCGTACACGATTACCCACGAGAGAAAGTGAGGCAGGTACGCGAGGGTCTGCACGAACTTCGCGAGGCGCGGCCGCATGCTTTCGTACAGGGTCACCGCCAGGGCGATGGACAATGGCACGCTTACCAAGAGCTTTCCGAAGCTGTAAAAGAGCGTATTTCGGATTAGTTCCCAAAAGTAAAAGGACTTAAAAAAGGTTTCGAAATTCATCAGGCCCACCCATGCGCTTCCCAGCACGCCGTCCAAGGGCATAAAGTCCTTAAAGGCGATTTGGCCGTTCCAAATCGGCAGGTACTTGAATATGACGTAATAGACGAACGGAATCAGCAGAAGTCCGTACACGGAGGCGTGACGCCTGATATCTCGCCACACGCCCGTGCGGGCGTTCCTGGCCTGAATGTTTCCCATAATGTGACCTCAAGGATAGCGTAATCCATGGGACGGGAAATATACTGGCGCGCTTTTGCACTATACCGACTTTTTGGCGCGTATTTTCCCCGGCGGAATGCCGTGCTGTTTTTTGAATACCCGGCAAAAATACGCCTGGTCCTGAAAGCCGGTGGTGTAGGCGATCTCGTTGATCGTCAGGTTCGTGCGCAGGAGCATTTCGGTCGCGAGGCAAATCCGGTACCGGTTCAGGTATTCCCAGAGAGAAAGCCCGACCTCGCGATGGAAGATGCGGGTCAGGTAATCCTCGCTTACGTTCACCGAATCCGCGAGTTTCCACCGGGCGATATGGGAGGCGTAGTGGACGTTCATGTAGAGAATGGCCCGCTTGACCAGCGCGCCGGTATGGGGCGGAAGGGTTTCATTTCCGGCGGCGATGCCCCGCATGCGGCGCGCCACTTCCGGCGAGGAAGCGACGCCCCGGTTGCAGAGGATTACCAGGGGCTGGTCGCACAGCGCGTCGATCTCGAGCTCCGATCGTATCGTTTGAGGCAAGACCGCGACGGGAACCCGGGCCAAGCCGGGCAGGGAACGCAGCAGGGCGAGGGCTTCCCCGCCCGAGTCGGGGAGCACGACCAGGGACGGAAGGGCGTTCCTGACCGCCGACGGAAGCAGGTCCGCCGAGGGTACGGAGAGCGACTCGCCTTCCAGGGGCGGACCCTCGTACAGGAAGGGCGACCGGAAGTATTCGCTGGAATGCCGGAGCGAAAGCACCTCAAGGCGGTCCTCGATATCAGCTCCGGCGGCGTTCCATAACAGCGTGACCGGCGTTTCCGGCGGGAGGGCGTTCCGCTCGTCCCAGGCTACCGTCACCGGGAAGGGACCGGCCCCGGTTCCCGGCGCGCGAAATTTATCAAAAGAAGGCTCCCCTCCCCTGAGCGCGAGGACCGCCCTGTCGCCCTTTTTCGCCCGCTCGAAAGGCAAGCCCGAAAGGGTCGGCCAGGGCAAAACCGCGGCGCATTCCCGCGACCCGCGCGTGAATTGCCCCCCGTGAAGCAGGACCGTCCGTTCCGCGAACACTAGATCGCCCACGCTCCACAGCGACTCGGGGCGGGCGGTCGCCGAAAAGAAGGAAAGCCCCAGCCCCTCGCATCCCAGGGAAACGCGCGGGGGAAGCTCGAACGCCTCCCGCAAGGCCGCGATCGCCCTGGCGATCCGTTCGCCGTCGCCCACGATGGGCGGGAAGTCGGCCGCCTCGGGGATAATCGCGCCCGGATAGAAAAGCTTCCGCTCCAGGGCAAGTTCGTCGGTAAGGGAAAGCGTAACGTCTATGTATCGCTTCGTCCTCTCCAGGTGGGTCGCCAGGGCTGAGCGTATATGGGAAAGGGAGGGCGCGCGGGAGGCGAAATCGCCCGTTTTCCCCGCTTTCGCGTCGGGCAGGGCGTCTATGTCGGACAATATGCTTTCAAGGGGATCCACGAGGTCGGAGCCGATACGGGAGAAAAAATCCGTGCGCGCGCGCTCGGCTTCCTCGGCGGCCCGCTTGGCCTGGATCGTCTCCTCGAAGAGGAAAATGCCCTTAATGGCGCTCCCGATGGCGGACCGCAATTCCTCGTAAATGATCCCGTCATCGAAGGGAACGTTATGCACGATATACCCCAGGGGCTGATTTTCCATGAAGAGGGGTTGGACTAAATAGGAGCCCGAGGCGAAGTGGGGCGCGGCTTCCGCGGGGAGTAGCCGTTTGGAGGGAAACGGGGCCGGGCTGGGGGGAAAGAGCCCCTCGGGACAAAACCAGCCGAGGGAGCGCGAGGCCTCGTCGGATTCGGAGAGAATCACCGCTACCGAATCCATGCCGATGGCGGGAAGGTGAACCGCCAAAACCGGTACCAGGGAATCCCGGTCCCGCGCGCACAGCAGATCGCATTTCAGGGAGTTGAGGACGGCCTGTCGCCTGCCGGTTTCGTATTTGCGCAGGGCCGCGACCCGGTGCTGAACCTTGCCCGAAAGGTAATGGGCTTCCCGTTCCAGGTCGCGGGCGCGGCCGTTCCCCACCGGCAAGAGCCCCGAGTCGAACGCGAGGGAAATAGCCTTCCATACAAGCGCGATGTCACCGTCCCGTTCGAAGAAACGAGTGAGTACCTGGTCAAGGAGGCGGAAGGAGAGGGCAAGGTCGCCCGAAAAAAAAGCGTCGAGGACTGGGTCTATGAGCGCCTCGCGGTCCTCTGGATCGAGGGAAAAAAGCAGGGAAAGGGAATCGCCCAGAAGACGGCAGCCCCCGGGGGAATCCGCGGGAAAGGAAACCGCCGGCCCGGCTTGCCCGGCCAAAACGGCCTGGCGAATCGGCGCTTCCCCGCCTTCACCGGCGGAGCAGCCGCAGGATTCGCGAATGACGGAGGCCATCGGGAGTATTCGGTCGGACGGGGGAACGTCGGTCGCCCGATCCCCTTCCAACAGGGAGAGAAGCAGCGAGACCGAGGCGGTACCCAATTCGCGATAGGGCATGTGCACGGTGGTAAAGGGGCTCGAAAGGATCCTGCTTTCCTGGGAATCGTTGAAGCCGCCGACGCGATAGTGTTCGGGAACCCGGTAACCGAAACGATCCAAGGCGCGCACGGCGGCGAAGGCCATCATGTCGCTGGAGCAGATCAGGGTATCGAAATCGCGGCCGGGAATGAGGCCCCGCTCGCCGAAGAGCTGTTCAATGGCGGCCTCGCCCGAGCCCCAAGGGAAAGGATCGGAAACCAAGGGCGTATCGGCGGGATCGGGCAAGAGCGATTCAAGCAAGGCGTCGCGAAAGCCCCGGTACCGTTCCATGGAAGACGCGTGGGTTTCCGGCCCACGGATGAAGGCGAGGCGGCGCGCGCCGTGGACCCGTATGAAATGGAGAACCAGGGCCTTCATCCCGCCGTACGCGTCAAAGGACACGCAGGGATGCCCTTCCATTTTATGGGCGATGGTCACGTAGGGAAGGGGCTCGAAGGAGCGGTGAAAATCGTTCAGCTCGGACACGGGTACCGCGCCGCCGATACTGGACCCCCAGCTCACGAGCCCGTCAAGGTTTTCGGTATTGACGAGGCGATATATGGCGTTTCGCAGGTACTCACGGTCCGGTCGCGAATCCAGCCGCCCGCCCGGGAAAATGAAAAGGCTCAGGTCGAGCCTGGTCGCGTACCGAATTACCGCCGGCATGAGGCTGAGCGCCGAGCCGGTATGGATGGATGCGAGAACGAAGGCGAGCCGTTTCATGGTTCTTTCTATATTATATTGACACCATTGTTTTTACAAGCTAGTATTTTGAAACGATGTTTCATTCCTATTTGATACGGGTGAACGCTTTTCTCGAAAAGGCAATGCCCTATCTTACGCCCCTCGGGGTGATCGCCGGCATCGCGCTGGGAAGCCGTATATCGGCGGCCTCGCCGGCCATCGTACCGCTTTTTGCCCTTATCACCTTTTCGGGCGCGCTTTCCATGACGGCACGGGAGGCGGTCGTCGTGTTCAAAAGGCCCCTTCCGATCGTCGCCTTTTTGCTTTCCTTCCATTTAGCGCTGCCCGCCGCGGTCAGATTGGCCGCGGGACTCCTTTTTGGCGGAACCCCGGACACCGTAACGGGCTTCGTTCTCCTTTTCGCCATTCCCACCGCGGTTTCCGGCTATATCTGGACGGGCATCCACCGGGGAAGCGGGCCATTATCCCTCGCGCTCATCCTCATCGACACCCTGCTCGCGCCGTTTACGGTTCCCGCCACCATTTCGCTTTTCATGGGCAAGGCGGTCGCGATCGATACGGGGGGGCTATTCCTTTCCCTCGTTCTCATGGTGGTCCTTCCTTCCGTCGCGGGAGTGGCCTTAAATCGTCTCAGCGACGGTAAAGCGCCCCGGGTATTGAATCCCGCCTTGAAGCCCCTGTCGAAAATCTTCCTCACCGCGGTGATCGCCATAAACGTAAGCCGTTTGGACGGGAAAATACCGCCCCTGGACGCGGGGTTTCTCGGCGTTTTCGCCGCATGCGCGGCGTTTTCCTTCGCGGGCTTCGCCCTGGGGCGCCTCGCGGCGCCGCTCGTGGGCCTCAATCGGGAAGAAACCGTTTCCGTCACCTTCGCGACGGGTATGAGAAACATCAGCGCGGCCCTCGTCCTGGCCATTACCTTTTTTCCCCCCGGCGCCGCCATTCCCGTGGTTACGGGAATTTTGCTCCAACAGACGGTGGCGGCCCTCGCGGGCGTCGGTTTAATCCAAAAGCTTGACAATCGAGGACATGGCGCGAAAGACGGGCCAGAGTCTACCATGGTAGGGTAGTACCCTAACGGAAACCAAGAGGAGCGTTCCCATGAAAGCCATTCACGAAACCATCGAGACGGTCGCGCGGCCGGAAAAAATCCTTCAGTTCGGCGAGGGGAACTTCCTTCGCGCCTTCGTGGACTGGATGGTCGATATTACCAACGAGAAAACCGGATTCAACGGCAACGTCGTTATGGTTCAACCCCTGGAACGGGGCATGGCCGAAACGATCAACGCCCAAAAAGGCCTGTATACAACCGTGCTCCGCGGGGTTCAGGACGGGAAAGAGGTTGCGGAACTCCGGCCCATCCGCTCGGTCAGCCGCTGCCTGAACGCCTACGGCGGCTTTGACGAGTACATCAAGCTCGCGGAGAGCGCCGACCTTCGATTCGTGATTTCAAACACCACCGAGGCGGGAATCGCCTACGCGGAGGGGGACCGGCTCGACGACCGGCCCCAATCCTCCTTTCCCGGTAAGGTAACGGCCTTCCTCTATCGCCGCTGGAAGCATTTCGGGGGAGAGGCGGCCAAAGGGCTCGTGTTCATTCCCTGCGAGCTGATCGACAAGAACGGCGATAAGCTGAGGGAGATCGTGCTCCGCTACGCCGGGGAATGGAAGCTCGGCGCCGATTTCGAGCGTTGGGTGGAGACCGCGTGCGATTTCTGCAACAGCCTGGTCGACCGGATCGTTCCCGGATACCCGAAGGACGAGGCCGCGGCCCTGTGCGAGCGCGCGGGCTATCGGGACAATCTTTTGGTTGCCGCCGAAATATTCCATTTGTGGGTCATTGAGACCAAGCGCGACTACTCAAGCGAATTCCCCCTGGTCGGCGCGGGACTCAACGTGGTATGGACCGACGACATGAGTTTCTACCGCACCCGAAAGGTCCGAATCCTCAACGGGGCGCACACCATGACCGTCCCCGCGGCCTTCCTTTCCGGGCTCGACACCGTGGAAGAATGCATGAAAGACCCGACGGTTCGCTCCTTCCTGGACAAGGGTCTCTTCGAGGAAATCATCCCCTCCATGGACGGCGACGTGGACGCCCTCAAGAAGTACGCGGCCGACGTGTTCGAGCGCTTCGCGAACCCCTGGATCCGCCACCTGCTCCTTTCCATCACCCTCAATTCGGTATCGAAATTCAAAACCCGCGACCTTCCCTCGGTACTGGGGTACATCGCGAAAAAGGGGACGGTTCCCCCCGCCATCGCCTTCTCCGTCGCCGCCCTTATCGCGTTTTACGAAAGCGCGGCCCCGGAAAGGGGCCCGGAGAACGCCGAGCTTACCGGCGCAAGAAACGGTGAACCCTATCCCATAAAGGACGACCTCGCGGTACTCGAACGGTTCGCGGGCCTCTATGCCGTGAAAGACGGCGATATCAAGGCGCGCGCGAGGCGTATCGCCCGCGCGGTGCTCTCCGATTCCGCCTGGTGGGGCGAAGACCTGACCGCCCATCCCGCACTGGAAGGCGCGGTGAGCGCGGGGCTCGAATCCATCTGGACCGTCGGAACCCGAAAGGCGCTTGAACGCCTTGTCGGACAAACGGGGAAGGCCTGATATGGACACGGCCCGTATCCTCGTTACGATTCACCCCGACGACTCCGTTGCCGTGGCCATTCGCGCCATCGAGGCGGGAACGACCCTCTCGCCGGGGCAAACCGGCCTTCCCGGCCTCAGCCTCGCGGTACTCGATCCCATCCCCGCGGGGCACAAGGTCGCGCTGCGCGCGATGGGGGCGGGCGAGAAGGTAATCAAGTACGGCTATCCCATCGGCACGGCCACGAAAGAAATCGAGGCGGGCCGCCACGTGCATACCCACAACCTGAAGACCGCGCTCTCCGAGTCCGCCGAGTACCGGTGGAACGGCGGCGGCCGGTCGCCGGCAGAATCGGGGGAAGGGGTGACGAAGGAAACGGCAGTGCCGACCATCCAGGCGTACGAGCGAAAGGACGGGAAGATCGGCATTCGCAACGAGCTGTGGATCGTGCCCACGGTGGGGTGCGTGAACCGCACCGCCGAGGCCCTCGCGCGCTGGGCCGATGCGGAAATCGCCGCGGGTTCCCTTTCCGGCGGCTCCCTCGACGGCTGCTTCGCCTGGACGCATCCGTACGGCTGTTCCCAAATGGGTGACGACCACGAGACGACCAGGACCGTCCTCGCCGACCTCGCGCGCCATCCCAACGCCGGCGGCGTCTTGGTGCTGGGCCTGGGCTGCGAGAATAACACGGTCGAGCAATTCAGGAAGGCCTTGGGCGACTTCGACGGAGAGCGCATACGCTTTCTCGTGACCCAACGGGTCGGCGACGAGATCGCCGAGGGAAGAAAACTCCTCGCCGAGCTCGGGGAACGGGCGAAGCGGGATGCGCGGTCCCCGGTGAGCGCCGCCCGCCTCGTCATGGGGATGAAATGCGGCGGTTCCGACGGTTTCTCCGGCATTACGGCCAACGCCCTCGTGGGGCGCGTGACCGACGCGCTCGCGGCCATGGGGGGGACCCCCATCCTCACCGAGGTTCCCGAAATGTTCGGGGCCGAGCAAATGCTGATGGACCGATGCGAAACCCGGGAATTGTTCGACCGGACGGTTGCATTGATTAACGGTTTTAAGCAATATTACGTGCGGCATAACCAGGTCGTGTACGAAAACCCCTCCCCGGGAAACAAGGAAGGGGGCATATCCACCCTAGAGGATAAATCCTGCGGCTGCGTGCAGAAGGGCGGTTCCGCCCCGGTGCGCGGCGTGCTCCGCTACGGGGAACGGATCGCCCCCGGCGTTTCGGGCCTCCAGCTCCTCGAGGGACCGGGCAACGATATCGTTTCCACCACCGCGCTGACCGCGGCGGGGGCCCACCTGATCCTTTTCACCACGGGCCGCGGCACGCCCCTCGGGGCACCGGTTCCCACCGTGAAGATATCGAGCAATTCGGCGCTGGCCACGGCAAAGCCATTGTGGATCGACTTTGACGCGGGCAGGCTCCTCGCGGCCGACGGCGCCGACGCCGAACGGGCGATAACCGCAGAGCTCCTTGCGTACATCCTCGACGTGGCGTCCGGCGATAAAAAAACGAGAAACGAAACGAACGGCTATCGGGAAATAGCCATATTCAAAGACGGAGTAACCTTATGAAACGCTTTATGGACCGTAATTTCCTCCTCGAGACAAAGACCGCGCAACGCCTTTTCCACGATATCGCCTCAAAAGAGCCGATCTACGATTTCCATTGCCACCTTTCGCCGGCGGATATCGCGGCCAACAGGCGCTTTTCCAACCTGACCGAGATTTGGCTCGGCGGCGACCACTATAAATGGCGGCAAATGCGCACCGCGGGAATCGGGGAGCGTCTGATCACGGGCGAGGCCGATCCCTACGAGAAATTCCTCGCCTGGACCCGTACGGTGGAACGGCTCGCCGGGAATCCCCTGTATCACTGGACCCACCTGGAACTCCAGCGTTACTTCGGCATTAACGAGCCACTTACCACCGAGTCGGCAAGCCGAATATGGGCAAAGGCGAACGAGGCCCTCGCCACCGACGCCCTATCGGTGCGGGGAATATTCGAGCGGATGAACGTGCACGCCGTGGGCACCACCGACGATCCCGTCGATTCCCTGGAGCACCATGCGGCCATCGCCGCCGGTACCGCCCCCATCGGAAAGATCGCAACGCGGGTCATCCCCTCGTTCCGGCCGGACAAGGCGCTGAACATCGACGTACCGTCCTTTCCCGCCTATATCGAAGCCCTTTCCCAGGCGAGCGGCATGGCCATAACCTCTTCGGACGCGGCGATAGCGGCGTTGATCCGGCGGCTCGACGCCTTCGCGGCCGCGGGCTGCCGCGCCTCGGACCACGCCCTTGAATATCCTCCCTTCCGGGTCGCCGACGACGCGGAAATAGACCGAACCTTCGCCACGGCCATGGAAGGCGGGAAAATAAGCAAGGACGAGGCGGACGCCTGGAAAACCAAGCTCCTGACCGCCCTGGCCGCGGCCTACGCCGAGCGGGACATGGTCATGCAGCTGCACATCGCGGCGATCAGAAACGTAAACGGGCGCATGTTCCGCCTTCTGGGAGCCGATACGGGCTTTGACGCCTCGCACGACCACCAGCTGAGCGAAGGGCTCTCCCGGCTTTTGGACCGCATGCAAGACGCGGGCGAACTGCCGAAAACCGTGCTTTACACCCTGAACCCCAAGGATTACTATCCCCTGGGAACCATTATGGGCGCCTTCCAGGGGGCCTCCGGAGACGGAATACCCGGTAAGGTCCAACTCGGTTCCGCGTGGTGGTTCGCCGACCACCGGGACGGCATGGAAGAGCAATTGAAAGTACTGGGCAACCTGGGCACCCTCGCCCATTTCGTGGGCATGCTCACCGATTCGCGCAGTTTCCTCTCATATCCCCGTCACGAGTACTTCAGGAGAATTCTCTGCAACCTCCTCGGGAATTGGGTGGAAGCGGGGGAATTCCCCGCGGGGGACGCGGTTGAGCGGATCGCGGCGGATATTTCCTTCGGCAACGCCGCCCGGTATTTCAAATAACCGGCGGAACCGGTATACTCATGGCCATGAGCGACGCGGACGACACAGGCGAAAAACAGATAAGCGCGGTCTCGAGAACCGTTCGGGTTCTCGAGATACTTTCGCGCCATAAATCGATCAATCTCGAAAACCTGGCCCGGGAGACCGACCTTCCCAAGGCTACCCTCCTCCGCTTCCTCGGCACCCTGTCGAATTTGGGATACGTGTACCGCGACCCCTACGACCAGTACGCCCTTACCCTCAAGATGTTTTCGGTTGGCTCCCATAGTCTGGAGCACCTTGACCTCCTGCGGGTCGCCCGGCCCGTGGCGGAATCCCTCGCGGAAGAGTTGGGCGAAACCGTGCACATGGGCATTTTGGAAGACGATGCGGCGATCTACGTGCTCAAGGTGGAATCGAAATACACCATCCGCATGCACTCTCGGGTGGGAAAGGCGATACCCCTTTATTGTACGGCCATCGGCAAGATGCTGCTTTCCGACCTGGAAGAAGGAACGCGAAAGGCGGTAATCTCCCGGATCAAGCAGGTGCCATTCACGCCGAACACCCTTAAAACCCCGGCGGCGCTCGAACGGGAGCTTTCGGAAATCAAGGGAAACGGTTGGTCCATGGACCGCGAGGAGCACGAGGAGGGGGTTTCCTGTATCTGCGCCCCCGTTCGGGACTACACGGGAAGGGCCATAGCCGCCCTGAGCGTCTCCTGGCCCATGTTCCGATTCGACGTCGCGTCCACCGAAACCTATATCGCCACCATCATGAAGGCAGGCTCCGAAATTTCGGGCCTGCTCGGGTACCGGGCTTCGGAGCCCTAGAACGACGCGTTTCGCGGGCGAGCATGGCGCGGCCGCGGTTATTCGGGAAACGCGAACTCGCCCGTCTCGAAGAGCGCCAAGCAAACGTTCACGATTTCGGAATCGAACATACCCCCCGCCCCCATCCTCAGTTGATCCAACGCGATATCTTTTCCCCTGGCGGCTCCATCGAATCGGAATCGGCGGAAGGCGAATACGCTACCTTCGGCGTATTCCTGCCGAGAAAGGCGAACTGAGTCAGGGAGTCCCTGAGCCAAACACGGCTCGCGGCGTCTCAGGCGACATTTTTTTGAAACTCTGTTTCATTTTTTGCTAGCTTTTTCTGATATATCACCCTATAATGAAACAAGATTCCATTATACATTGCTTGTGGAATCCGGAGGTCGCAAGATGTTTTCAGAGCAGAGTTTCAGGCTTGACGGAAAAATAGCGTTCGTCACGGGGGCCTCGTACGGCATCGGTTTTGCCCTCGCGAGCGGTTTCGCCATGTACGGCGCTACGATCGTCTTCAACGATATCAATGCGGAACTCGTGGAAAAAGGGCTTGCCGCGTACCGGGAGGCGGGGATTCCGGCCAAGGGGTACGTGTGCGACGTGACCGACGAAGGCCAAATTCGGGAAACGGTCGCGCGGATCGAAAAAGAGGTCGGGCCTATCGATATTTTGGTCAACAACGCGGGCATTATCAAGCGCACGCCCATGATCGAAATGTCGGTGGAAGATTTCCGCAAGGTGATCGACGTGGACCTGAACGCGCCCTTTATCGTTTCCAAGGCCGTGCTCCCGTCCATGATCAAGCGTAATTCCGGCAAGATCATCAATATCTGCTCCATGATGAGCGAGCTTGGCCGCGAAACCGTCAGCGCCTACGCGGCCGCCAAGGGCGGGCTTAAAATGCTCACCAAGAATATCGCCAGCGAATACGGCGAGCACAACATTCAATGCAACGGGATAGGCCCGGGATATATCGAAACGCCGCAAACGGCGCCCCTGCGCACGAGCGACCATCCCTTCAACAAGTTCATCATCTCGAAAACCCCCGCGGGCCGCTGGGGCACCACCGACGACCTGATGGGCCCCGCGGTATTCCTCGCCTCATCCGCGTCGGATTTCGTGAACGGCCACATTCTTTACGTCGACGGGGGCATTCTCGCCTATATCGGCAAACAGCCCGCCAACGACTGACGGCGATTACGCGAAGCGTGAACGCGTCCCGGGACTTTCTCCATCCCGGGGAAGCGGTTTTTTTTTCTTTGGCGGATTCGGGCGCAACCAACCCCCTGAATCGGCCGCTCACTTCTCTTTTTTCTCCCTCCCCGAAAGGCACCGTTTTTTGGGGAACGCGCAGGCGGCTTTCTCACCCGCCTGCGCGTTTTTTTTACGTCCAACGTTCGTACAATTCGTCGATTCTTCCCGCGAGGGCGGCAAGGCGGTTTCCCAAGTCGCGCGCGAGACTCAGGTTTCCGTCGCCCCGTGCCTTGACCATCCTTTTTTCCAGGTCGCCCCGCTCGGCTTCCAGGGCCACGATTCGGGCCTCGATATCCTCTGCCCGCGAGGCCGGCTCCCGTTCCGCCGGGGCACGGTCCGCGGCGGCGCGGAGGGCCTTTAGGTCGACGGAATTGCCGGAAAGCTTCCGTACCGAATCGCCGTAGCGGCGGAACCAGAATTCCGAGAAATTGCCGTCGTATTCCGTGAAGCCCCGGTCCTCGATTTCCACTATCCGCGTGGCCACCCGGTCGAGGAGCAGTCGGTCATGGGAAACGATTATCACCGTGCCGGCGAACTCCGCCAGGGCGTCTTCCACGGCCTCGCAGGAGGGTATGTCCAGGTGATTGGTCGGTTCGTCCAGAACGAGGAAGTTCGCTCCCGCGATCTCGGCCAGGGCAAGCTGGAGCCGAACGCGCTCCCCCCCGGAAAGGTCGCCGGTTTTTTGCTCCAGGACGTCCCGGGGAAAAAGGAGCCGCGACAGGGTTTTCCACGCCGTATCCGCCGTGGCGGCGCCCGCGTCCACGCAGGACTCTAGCACGGTTTTCCGTGGGTCAAGGGTTTCGCCGTGTTGTGAGCAGCGCCCGATTCTCATGCTCGGCCCGATCCAGACCGCGGGATTCCCCGTTTCGCCCCCGGCGTCCGGGTCGGTCAGCGTCCGCAAAAAGGTGGTTTTGCCGCAGCCGTTGGGGCCGACGAGCCCTACCCTGTCCCCGGTGGCGACGGTGAGCGAAACGGAGTCGAGCAAGACCCGCTCCCCGTAAGCGAGCGTCAGTCCCTCGACCCGAAGGGCAAGTTTCGCCCGGGAGCTTTCCCCGGTGAAGGCGAAGGAAGGGCCCTTCCGTTCGGTTTCGGGCCGTTCGGCCGCCCGTTCCCTCGTTTTTTCCAACTGGGTAACCCGGGATCGAAGCCTGCGGCCCCAAGCCGGATCGGGATGGGTCCTGGCGATCTCGCGAAAGCGCTTCACGAGGCTTTCGAGCCGCTCGATCTTCTTTTGGTCGGTCTTCCAGGCCATTTCGCCCGATACCGCGCCGCGGAGCTTTTCCACGCGCCATTCCGAGTAATTGCCCGTGAATTCCCTGGCCCTGCCCCGTTCCACTTCCACGATACGGTTTACCGTGCGGTCCAAAAGATAGCGGTTATGGGATACCACCAGCACGGTGCCGGGGTATTCCCTGATGGTCGCCTCGAGCCAGGCGAGGCCCCACAGGTCCAGGTGGTTTCCCGGCTCGTCCAGTACGAGAAGGTCCGGACGGTCGAGCATCGCGCGGGAAAGGGCAAGCGCCGTTCGTTCGCCGCCGGAAAGGGTCATGACGGGATTATCCGCATGGCCGGCGAGGCCCAATGACGCGAGCAATCTGAGGGCACGGTCTTCGGTTCCGTCGCCGTCCGCGGCGTCGTAGGCGGAGCGGAGCTCGCCCCAGGCTTCGATCGCCCGGTCGCGAACCTTCGCGTCGGGATCGGCCATGGCGGCTTCAAGGCCGGCAAGCCGTTCGCGAACCAGCCGCGCGGACTCGGTCAGGTAATCGAAGGCGGTGCCGGGAAAGGGCTCGAAGTGCTGGCTCACGTATCCCACGGTTCGGGGCCGGTCGAAGAGAACCTTACCGGACCAATCGTCGTCCTGGGAGAGAATAATCCTGAGCAGGGTGGTTTTCCCCGCGCCGTTCCGCCCGATCAGCCCGGTTTTGCTCCCCTCCGGAACGGAAAAGGACAGTTTGTCCAAAACGGGTACGCCCGTATAGTCTTTCGTTATGTCTCGTACGTTCAGCATGGTCAGTCATCCTTGCGATCCGGCCTTCCGCAAATCCCCTATTTTTTGAAAAGGAGGCCGCAAAAAAAAAGCGCGGAGCCTCCGGGACGTTTCGTCGGGAGGTTCCGCGCTCGGTTTACGAGTCGGAATGGCGGGCGCGGCCTACATGCCGTAACGCCCGAGCGGAGCCGTATCCTTTACCGTTTCTTCGCCACGGATTTCGGACGCGGACACACCTCTCCCGTAAGCGGCGAAAGTACCCGAGGAACGCACTGTCAAAAAATCCCGGGAAGTGTCCATGGCCGGATCGTCTCCTAGAAAAAAATGCACGGCTTAACGCCGTTCCTTTAGCTTAGACCCATCTTTGATCGCTTGTCAAGGTTCGCTCGCTTGCTTTCGCGACGGGCTTTAGCTTTGAAGTAGATGATACGGGCTAGGCCAGGGTGTCCATGGACACGTGATCCATGTCGTCGAAGGTTTGGTTTTCGCCCGCCATACCCCAGATGAAGGTATAGGGACCGGTTGCGACGCCGGAGTGGATGGACCAGGACGGGGATATGACCGCCTCTTCGTTCCGAACCACCAAGTGCCTAGTTTCTTCGGGTTGCCCGTGCAGGTGAAAGACCAGGGTGTCGGGTTTCATGTCGAAGTAGAAGTACACTTCCATGCGGCGCTCGTGGGTATGGCAGGGCATGGTGTTCCATACCGAGCCGGGTTCTAACACGGTCATGCCCATGACGAGCTGGCAGCTCTTGCAGACGGCGGGATGCACGTACTGGTAGATGGTGCGCACGTTGAGGCTTTCGGGGCTACCGAGCTTTTTGGGGTTCGCCTTTTCGATGGGGATAAAGACCGTGGGATGGGCCTCGTGGGCCGGGGCGCTCACCAGGTAGAATCGGGGAGCTTCCGTTCCGGCGGCGAAGGTGACGTCCTTAACGCCCTTGCCCACGTAAAGGCCGTCGCCCTTTTTCATGGCGTAGGAAGCGCCGTCGGCGGTTATGGTCCCGTTTCCCGCGATGCAGATAACGCCGAGCTCGCGGCGGTCTAGGAACACGTCGCTGCCGAAGTCCTTGCCGCCTTCGAGTTTCAACGGAGCCTTGGCGGGCGCCGCGCCGCCGAAGACCACGCGATCCGAATGGGTATAGCAGAGACTGATCGCCCCCGTCTCAAAGACCCGGTCGAAAAGGAAATGCTCGCGCATTTCCTCGGTATCGTACATTTTCGCGTCGTCCGGATGCTCGGCGTAGCGGATCTCCAATTTCATATTTTTCTCCTTGCTTTGTTTGCTTCTTCTGCCGCGGAGCGTACCGTGCAGCATACCGTGGAGTTTACCATGGAGTTTTTACAACGCCGAAGGCGTGGTAAAAACTCCAAGTCCAGCGGTAAAAAAGCCCAGCTTATTTTACCTTTGAACCCGACCCGAGCCGTCGCCCTTGCAGAGGGCCTCAACCTCGCCTTTCGTGACCAGGTTAAAGTCGCCGAAGACCGAGTGCTTGAGGCACGAGGCTGCCACCGCGTACTCCAGCGCGTAGGCCTCGTCGTCGGGATATTCGAGCAAGCCGAAAATGAGGCCGGCGGAGAACGAATCGCCACCGCCAACGCGGTCCACGATGTCGTCGATATCGTACGATTTTGAATGGTAAAAGCCGGTTTGCCCGTGGAGCGCCGCGGACCACCCGTTTCGGTCGGCGGAACGCGATTCGCGCAGGGTAATGGCCACCGTGGAAAGGTTCGGAAACTCCGCTTTCACCTTCTCGGCGAGGGTTTTATACACGCCCACGTCCAGTTCGCCCGCGGTAACGTCTACGCCTTCGGCCTCGATACCGAGGCATTTTTGAACGTCTTCCTCGTTGGCGATGACCACGTCGGCGTATTTGGTGAGTTCCCGCATCACCTCGGGGGCGGACTTGCCGTAGTTCCACAGTTTTTTGCGATAGTTAAGGTCGATGGAAACCGTGAGTCCCGCCTTTTTCGCGGCCTTCACCGCGTCCAGGGCAGAATCGGCGGCGGATTGGGAAAGCGCCGGGGTAATGCCGGTAACGTGGAACCAGCTGGCGCCCATGCATATCGCGGACCAGTCAAAGTCGCCGGGCTTGACCCGGGAGATGCTGGAACCGTCGCGGTCGTATACGACGGTAGAGGCCCGCTGATTCGCGCCGGTTTCGAGAAAGTAGATGCCGAGGCGTCCCGGGGTGCGCTTGATAAAGGAAACGTCCACCCCGTGACGGCGAAGTTCGCCGACCGCCGCGTCGCCCAGGGGATTCGCGGGAAGGGCGGTGACGAATACGCCCTCGCGGCCGAATTTGCTGACCGAGACGGCCACGTTCGCCTCGCCGCCCCCGAAGGTCGCGCCGAAGGTCGGGCTTTGAAGGATTCGCTCGTGACCCGGGGGGGTCAGGCGCAACATTATCTCGCCGAAGGTTATAATTCTATCCATAAATCGTATACTCCCTTATACGGACCAGTGTATCTTATCGGATTGGCACAGTCAAGTTTTTTTGAAACCTTGTTTCATTTTCGTAATTATTGTAGTATGATAAGCATATAAGACGCGGGTAATTGAAGGAGCGAACGACCTATGAATTCTGTTCTGGAGCAATTGGGCTCTATCGGCCTGGTGCCGGTAATCAAGATCGAGGATGCATCAAAGGCTGCCGATTTGGCGAGGGCGCTGATCGCGGGCGGCCTTCCCTGCGCGGAAGTAACCTTTAGAACCGCCGCCGCCGCAGAGGCGATCAGGGCCATGACGGCCGGTTTCCCGGATATGCTCGTGGGCGCCGGCACGGTGATCAACGTGGAATTGGCGAAAAAGGCGAAGGAAGCCGGAGCGCGGTTCATCGTTTCCCCGGGCTTCAATCCCTTGGTGGTGGAATGGTGCATTTCCAACGGCATGCCCGTGGTTCCCGGGGTGAACACCCCCTCCGACGTGGAAGCCGGCCTGGAACGCGGGCTTGAGGTATTGAAATTCTTCCCCGCCGAGGCCTCGGGCGGCGTCGCCATGCTCGACGCGCTGGCCGGCCCCTTCGGTCAGGTGAAATTCATGCCCACCGGCGGAATCGGCGCGAACAATCTCGCCGATTACGTGAGGCGGCCCAACGTGCTGGCCGTGGGGGGCAGCTGGATGGTGAAGGCCGACCTCATCGACTCCGGCGACTGGGACGGCATTACCAGGCTCTGCAGGGAGGCGGTCACGGCCGTTCACGGCTTCTCCTTCGCCCATGTGGGAATCAACGCCGAGAGCGAGGCAGCGGCGAAGAAGGCCGCCGGGCTCTTCGGCATATTCGGATTCGCCCCGAAAGAGGGCAATTCCTCCATCTTCAACGATACGGTGATTGAGGTCATGAAATCGCCGTTCCGCGGGAAAATGGGCCATATCGGCCTCAAGTGCTGGAACGTGGACCGCGCCCTCGCCTACCTGAAAACCCAGGGCTTTACGGGCGTGGAAGAAACCGCCAAACGGGAAAAGGGCGCGCTGACGGTCATATACCTGGAACCGGAAATCGCGGGCTTCGCGGTACACCTCATCAAGGCGAAATAAGAAACGAATCGCAAAAAAACCCGGCGCCGTCGCCGGGTTTTCATATTTTAAACGGGCCGCCTTCCCGCCTTAGGCGAACAGGAAGGGTTCGCCCGCGCCTTCGACGGTTACCCCGTCGAACCGGGGTTCAATGGCGTTCAGGACCCGAAAGCCCCTCCCTTCCGCCCGTTTGAGGCCCAGGTACATGTCCGCGTTTTCGGTATCTTCCGCGCTGGATTCGTCCACGGCGAAACGGCAGCGCTCCACGGTCAAATTCCGCACCGGCGATTCGGGAAGGCCCGCGATAAAGCCCGCCGAGGCGCGGCACCCCGTGGCCGTCACGTCGGCGACGCGCACGTTCCGGATCGCGGGAGTGGCGTCGGTTACCGGGAGGGCCCGGTCGCTGAACAGCCCGTCCTCGAGCCTCGCGCCGCAGCGGTAAAACATGTTAATCACTACCGGGCAGAGGTTGTTTTCCATGCGCAAATCGCGGAATTCGAGGTTCTCTATCACGCCGCCCCGGCCGCGTCGGGTTTTTACCCGAATGCCCCGGTCGGTGGAACGGAATACGCACCGCTCGGCCAGAACGTCGTGCACGCCGGCGGCGGTCTCGCTGCCGATCACGATTCCGCCGTGACCGTCGCCGACCGTGCAGTCCCTAACCGTCACGAAGGCCGTGGGTCGGTTCACCCGAAGCCCGTCGGCGCCGGACCCCGACTTGAGCGCGATCCCGTCGTCGCCCACGGCGATGCGGCACCCCTCGATGAGCACGTTAACGCAGGAATCCACGTCGATACCGTCCGTGTTCGGCGCGTCATGGGGGTTGCGAACGGTCACGTTTACTATGGAAAGCCCGTCGCAATACAGGGGGTGTATGGTCCAAAACGGTGAGTTTAGGACGGTAACGTCCTCGATGCGAACGTTCGCGCATCCCAAAAACTGGATAAGGGGCGGGCGTAAAAACTGTATTTCCCTGCCGCCGCCGCCGCCCGGTTGCCTAAAGTACCCGCCGTTCAGCTCCGCGAGCCGCGTTTCGATCGGCGATTCCGGGGCGGTCTGTCCCCTCTCCCGCTTGGCCCGGAGAAGTTCCCACCACGCGGAGCCGTTGCCGTCAATCGTACCCTTGCCCGTAACGGAAACGTTCCTGCTTTCCCGGGCGAACAGGCACGGATGCATGGCGTAGCACTCCACCCCTTCCCATCGGGTAAATACCGGGCGGTATAATTCCGGCTCGGGAATGAAGGACAGGCGGGCGCCCTCCTCGAGCCGCAACTCCATGTCGGAAAACAGCTCCAGCGGGCCGGTATGCCACGGGCCCTGATCCACGACGAGGGTTCCGCCGCCCGCCGAACGCAGGCGTTCCAGGGCCGCGGCAAAGGCATCGCTGTGATCCCGGCCGGAAATCCGCGGCGTTCCCAAAAAATCGCTGACGCGTACAATCATCCCTCGTTCCCCTTGCGCTTTACTTTCGGCCCCTTCGCCTATACACTGTCGTTTATGCTGCAATTCGGACTCAGGGCCCACGATTTCGGCCGACTCCGCGCCGGCGCTCTCGCGGACGCCCTCGCCCCCCATAAACCCGCGTCGATACAGCTCGCCCTCTCCAAGGCACTCACGGATTTCAGCGGCGACGCGGGCACGCTCAGTCCCGGGGCCGCCCGTTCGGTACGGGACGCCTTCGCCTCCCGTAATATCGCCATATCGGTCCTCGGCTGCTATATCAACCCGATCCATCCGGACCCAGTGAAACGGGAAGCGGCGCTCCGCCGGTTCGAGGAACACCTGCGCTACGCCCGCGACTTCGGATGCCCCGTCGTGGGAACCGAGACCGGCTCCCTCAATCCCGATTGTTCCTGGCACCCGGATACCGCGGGGGAACGGGCCTTTGACGAACTCACCGAATCGGTGGGGCGGCTCGTCCGCGTCGCGGAACGGACCGGCGCGATCGTGGGCATTGAGCCCGTGGCGCACCAGCATACCGTCCATTCCGTCGCGCGCATGGCGGAACTCCTGCGGCGCGTTCCCTCCCCAGCCCTGGGGGTCATTTGGGACCCGGTAAACCTTATCCCACTCTCCGGCATTCCGGGCGCGCAGGACGCGTTTTTCCGGGAAGCCCTGGACGCCTTCGGGAACCGGATCGTCGCGGTACACCTCAAGGATTTCCGCATGGTCTCCGGCAAGAAAGACGGGACCCTTCCCGCGGGAACGGGAGGGCTCGACCTGCCCCTCCTCCTGCGCCTTTTGGCGAGCCGAAAACCCGGGATCGACGTGCTGCTCGAAAACGCGAAACCGGAAACGGTCGCCGATTCCCTGGCCTTGGCGAGGCGATTATCGGGGTAGGCGTTAACTTCCGTTCCCGATAAACCCCATTGTGCGGCCCCGGCGGGGGTATCGCAATGCCCCGTCCTGCCCTCTTTTTGGATTTTACCGCACTTGAATTTTCCGCTAGGCACGCCCTTTTTTTTAATCTATACTTAAGAGATATGGATATCGATCAATTTCTGAACGAGACACACAGTACGCTCGATCAGATTCGCCAACCGACAAACGAGGTTTCAACGGACATCATCGTCCTCAACCCGGCGGAGCGAAGTCTGGTCAACCGTGTCTTCGAGAATCTCCGGGTGTATTCCCCGGAGACCATGGTCGGTGTCGCCACGCGGATAATGGACCTGGAGCGCCTTTCGGTATCCATTTCCCGGTATCCTTCCATGCACGAGCGGGGCTTCCTCGCCGGGCAACAGCGGAGCTCAGAAACCCTTATAGATACCCTGTGCACCATCGGCGACGGCGAGCGGTTACTCGCCCTGCCGACCAAGGCCATATTGGGCCAGGGCTTCCTCGTGGCCAAATTCCACGCCTTCGCGGCCCTTACCATGGTCGCGGTCAATTCTTGCTTCGCCGACGGCGACATACAAGAGCTGCGGCAGGCCACCTTGAACATTATGTTCACCCTGATGGCCGAGGACGTTTACCTTTCGATACTTGACGACCCGAACCTGAACCCGCCCGTGCGGCGCGACGTGGCCGAGGCCCTGGCGGAACTGTGGGAGCACCGGCTGGACCAAAACGTGATCAGGGTCGCGCCGGTACTCGACGCGGTCTGGACCGTCCGCGACCAGATCGCCCCGAACTTCGGGACCATGATCGGCACCAGCGAGCTGCTCCTCCTGTCCATCGCGCTGGACGAAAACTGGCAGCGCTTTATATCCAACAGGCTCGGTGACCAGGACGTGGCTTCGGCCATGGAGGAATTCCTTTTTGGACTGTCGTTCGAAGACATAAGCCTGATACGAAAGGAACTGAAAACCCGGGGCCTCAACGCCATAGGCCGCGACGAGGTCCCGAAAATCGTGGGCCACAAGGCGACGCTTTCCAACGAGGATCCGCGTATTTTCTACCGCGCCTACACGCAGCGCCGGCTAAACGCCAACGCCCGCAAACGGCTCGCGGCGCCAGGCCCCAAAAAGACCCTCGAAGACCATTACATTCAATTTCTCTTCGAGAAAAAGCGGGAGCAACAAAAACATGCCAACTAAAAACACGCCCTTTCGCTTCGGCGAAAAACTGAGAACCGTCCGGGAACGAAAGGGATACACCCTGAAAGTGGTAGCCCAGGCGGCGGGAGTGAGCGAGAGCCTGGTTTCCCAGATCGAGCGGAACCGGGTTTCCCCGGCCATCGACACCCTCCTCTCCCTGGCCGACGCGCTCGAGATTGACCTAGAATACCTGTTCGAGGAGTATCGGAGAGAACGGCCCGTACGGGTAATACAGGCCGAAGAGCGGCGCCACGTCAAGGAAAACGGCATAGTCTACGAGGAAGTGGCCCGACCCGTAGAGGGCGACGGCGCCCATGCCATCGAGTCCTACTACATCACGATACCCGCGGGGCTCGAAACCCAGCGCGGCTCCTACGGCCATTTAGGGCGGGAGTTCGGAATCGTCACCGAGGGCGAATGCGAGCTTCACTACGAGACCAAGATTTACCACCTGAAAAAGGGCGACAGCATATCCTTTTCGGCCACGGCGCCCCATACCGTGCTCAATACCGGCGAGAGCGTCTTCAAGGCGCTGTGGGTCGTTACCCCTCCCCACCGGTTCGGATAACGGAACGGGCCCGCGAAGGGCCGCGTTCTGCCGGAACCGTTTGGTTACGCGGGAAAACCCTCGCGGATCAGCCGGCAGGGAAGCTCCCAGTTCTTCCGGTAACGTTCCGCCGAAACGGTTCTCCGGCGCAGATCTGACACCCGCAAGACCCGTTCGCGGTCGCACCACCGGATAAAAAGGCCGTAAAAACCGGCCAGCGCGAGCGAATCGGGGTATTCAAACACGTAACAGGTCTCGATTCCCATCCTTCTCGCGACGAAGAGCCGCGTGTGCCCGTCCAGGCAAAAGAGCTCGCCGCCCACCCGCAACACGGGAATGTGGAGCTGCTCCTTCCCCCTGAGCCACGATTCAACCCCGCGAATTTTATCGCGGCTTAAGAAAAGCTGGGTAACGCGCAGGGAATCGATGGGAACCTCCCGCGATTTCATGGCGCTTCGCGCCGCGCCGCGCGACGGGCCTTGCGCCGAGCCTCGGCCCTTTCGTTCCGGTCCCCCATGATCGCGCCGCCTTTCACCAGCCAGGAAACGCCGAAGGAAACGAGCATGATCGTCTCGAGAATCAGGATGATCTTCGTATGCTGACGGAATTCTGCGGAGGTGAACACCGTAACCAGGGCCATGGCGACAAGCGGGACGAGGATCACCGCCCCGCAAATTCGGTACACGATATTACGCCAATATTTCCGGCTCCCCTTCACGACGGCCGTTTTCGACCGGGTGAAAAGGAACAGGGAGTTGAAGGCCAAAAGGGTAAAAAATGTTCCGGCGGCGCTCAAGTGAACCGCGTTCGTAACCGCGTTATCGAGCATAAAAACGCTTACCTTCTCGGTCCAACCGGGATTCTCGCAGGGAAACAGCGCGGTCGCGAGCCCGGAAAGGCCGATAGCCCAGGTAGTCACGTCGTCGAGAAGGGTATAGCCCCGGTAGGTAATCAGGAAAAAAGAGACGGTCACGAGAATGCCCACGAAGATGTCGCGGAAATTCAGGTAATAATGCAGGCTAATGGAATCGGGCACGCTACCGCCGTTGAAGGCGCAATCCCAAAAAAAGCACAGGAACGGCAGGAGAATTCCCAAGAACCCGATTAGGGCGCGGAGCTGCATGTAGGAGATAACGATGCTGGAGTTACGCTTCATGCGGCCAGTATACACCATACGCGGGGATTACGGGGGCAATAGGGCTATTGACGAACCCGGACTGACTTCAAGATAGACGATACGGTGTCGTCCATCGCCTTTACGTGAGCCTTCACGGTAACGATATCGATCACGAAGCCTTCGTTCCAATACCGATAGAACACCGCCTCTTTGATGATATAGAATTCGCCCGTATCGACGATAACCTGATTGATGTAAAAATTGCCCTTCTGAAAATTCTGCATAGTCACGTTTTTCTTGTCCCAACGGGCGGCATAGCCTTCCAGATACGACGTAAGGCTTTCCTTCGGTTCGTTTTGCGGCAACGTAACGGACGCCACCAATATCGCCGCGCCGCCGGGAACGTAATTGTACCGCTGCAGGTATTCGACCTCCGCGAATTCATCGGAGGTGAAATTGATGGAATCGTCCACCTGCGCGGGGACCGGCATCCATAGTTCGGGATCGGGAACGTCGTACCGGTACGAACCGACGGTTTCCCGGGGCGGTTGGGAACAGGAGAGAACGAGTACCGAACCGATAAGGGTAAGAAGGGCGGAGAGAAGAAGCCAAAAATCGCGTTTAATCGTCACTTTATCACCTTTTTAAGTAATGCGAATCTTCCGGAAACCTCGTTCGACGAGACCGTCCCTACGGCCTGTGCGCCATCGAGAAGGGTAAGGGTGAGGGATTCGGATTCGCGGATAATATCCGTGAATGACGCGGGATCTACCGTTGAGCTGTACCGCGTCATGTTGTTTTCGATACTGGTATAGATAACCTTTCGGGAGTCGACGGGAAACGTCCCCGAGGCGATATTGAATTGAAGAACGGGAGCCGCGCTCAATTCGTTCCTTTTATCCGTTACGGAATAATTTACCGTGACCGGATCGATTATCGCGCCTTCTTTCGTCCGGATCAGGCAATCAAAATCGACCGTCGCGGACCCGAATCGCACGCTCACGGGGCGCACGAAAAACTGCTGAACGCCATCGTCCGCGACGAACGTGCGGACTTTCGGTTGACTCGCGCAGGAGAAACATACCGCGCAGGCCAACGCGAGGCCGCACGCCATTATGGAAAATCTCGTTTGCCTTCTCATAGGTTCCTTTAAAAAAAAAGGAGAAGACGAGATCGTCCTCTCCTTGCGTTCCGTCCGGGATTACTCGCCGGTAACCGTGGTGGTTACGGTAGCGAAGAATCCGAGATAGTTCGTCACCTTCAGGTCGTAGGTGGAAATCTTGCTGATTCCACCGTTGGCGGCCGCGGTAGCGATGCTATAATCCTGATTCATGGAAGTGGGAAGATAGCCGAACAGAAAGCTAGCGGTGGATTCACCGACCTTGGAACCGACGGGATTGCTGGTCGCGCCCATGGGAGACACGGTGGTGCAACCCATAACGGCGAGAGAAAGCCCTGCGAGAACGAGAAGAGTAGCGATGCGTTTCATTAAATTCCTCCTATGGAATATGTAATGAAAAAGAGTATATCTCGGGGAAAATGGGAAAACAAGGAAAAAAAACGCAAATCGGCGGATAATGCTGGCGAGAGGCTTCGCAAAAAAAAGACGGCCCCCCAACGGGAGACCGTCCGTATCGCGCGCGAGAGTAAACGGGACTACGGCGGAAGCGTCAGCCCGCGAAGGCCTTTTTCAGGAACGCGAGGTCGAGCTCGGGATAAAGCACGAACTTCCCGAGAAGGGCGTCTACCGCGGCCTGGGCTTCCTTTTGGGCTTTCGGGTCCACCTCGACCTTGCCCTTGCTCGGCGTACCCTTGTCGGTAAGGCCGGGCTTGGAATTGTCGAGCACGAGCTTGATGATGCGGGCGATTTCCTTCATTTCGTTCTCGCCCATGCCGAGGGTGGTCGTCGCGGGGGTTCCGATGCGGAGACCGCTCGTCCACCAGGCGCCGTTCGGGTCGAAGGGAAGGCTGTTCCGGTTGAGGGTAACGCCGCAGGCGGTCATGGCGGCTTCCGCCTGGCGCCCGGTCAGGCCGAAGCCGGACACGTTGATGAGCATGAGGTGGTTGTCGGTCCCGCCGGTCTGGAGCGTCATGCCGAGCCTCACGAGTTCGGCCGCGAGGGCGCGGGCGTTTGACTGCACCTTCTTCGCGTAGGCCTGGTAGGCGGGGGTGCGCGCTTCCTTGAAGGCGATCGCCTTGGCGGCCATCATGTGCGGGAGCGGACCGCCGAGCACGAGCGGGCATCCCTTGTTCACGTAATCGGCGAAGGGGGCCTTGCAGAGCACGAGCGCGCCGCGGGGCCCGCGGAGGGTCTTGTGGGTCGTCGTAGTCACCACGTCGGCCCATTTGACCGGGTCTTCGTCGCCGGTGAACACCTTGCCCGCGACCAATCCGGCGAAGTGGGCCATGTCCACCATCAGGACGGCGCCGCACTTGTCGGCGATTTCCTTGAAGCGGCGGAAGTTGATGGCCCGCGGATAGGCGGAATAGCCGGTCAGGAGGATCAGGGGCTTCAGTTCCATCGCCTGCTTCTCGATCGCGTCGTAGTCCAGAAGGCCGGTCTCCTTGGAAACCGTGTAGGAATGGGCCTCGAACATGCGGGCGGAAACGTTCTGGCGGTAGCCGTGGGTCAGGTGACCGCCGGAGTAGTAGTCGAGGCCGAGGAGCTTCTGGTTGCCGAGCTTCGTTCTCAGGTCGGCCCACTGCTCAGTCGTAAGGTTGGAAAGGTTGGTCTCGCCGAGCTTCTCGAGCACCGGGGCCTCGATCTTGGCGGAAAGGATCGCCCAGTAGGCGACCATGTTCGCGTCGGCGCCCGAATGGGGCTGCACGTAGGCGTGTTCGGCGCCGAAAAGGGCCTTCGCCTCTTCCGCCGCGACGGTTTCGATATCGTCGATATTCTCGCAGCCGCCGTAGTAGCGGTGGGCGGGAAAGCCTTCCGCGTACTTGTCGGTCAGGAGGTTGCCCATCGCCGCCTGGGTATTGAGCGAACAGTAGTTCTCGCTCGCGATGAGCTTCAGGTGGGTGCGCTGGGCTTCCAGCTCCTTCACCACCGAGGCCGCGATCTCGGGGCCTATCTCGGCGACCTGCTGCAGGTTCGCGATATAGGACACGAAGGCGGCGTTTACCTTGTCTGCCGGGGTTTCCGACAGATACTGTGCGAGGGGTGACTTTGTCATGATTGATTCTCCCTTTCGTCAGATTTTCCGCGACATAACGGCCCAGGCGCGCGGCCGAGAGCGGGAGCTTCCCGGTGGTTGAATCCACCTTAATGCGCCAGAATTGGGTTCATCGTACCCCTTTCGCCGCGAATTGGCAAGGGGAGGTCCCGGGGAATACGGCATCCGGGAGGGGCAACCTTTTCAAAAAAGGTTTCCCTTCCCGGGCCCATCCTTTCCAAAGAAAACGCGACGCAATGTACTGGAAAAGAAACGGTTCCGGCGTTACACTCTATGTATCGAGACGGTTAGCCGGTCCGGCAACGCTGCCGGGAATACGGTCGCCGTTCATTACGACCTGAGGAGGTTTAGCATGCCGAAGGGAAAAGACAAAGGACAGGCGGAAGCCAAGAAAAAACCCCAGCACAGCCTGAAAGAGAAGAGACAGCTCAAGCACGACAAGAAAATAGCTAAGGAGTGATCCGGCCCTAGCGCGAACGGATATCGCCTGGCGTACGACCGCCATCGGGGCGGACCGGTTTCATCCGGTCCGCCCCTCTTTTTTTTAACTATTTCCGGAAATTTACTTGTGATTTACTGGAAGGGAGTTCTATACTGATCATGAAACTGGAACTTGATTCCATTTTTCAACAGGTCAGGCCAACGGAATCGAACAGGATCCGGGCGCCGCGTTAACGGAGCCCGTGAATGTTTATCCCTGAGGAGCTTTTTATGAAGAAAGTTCTGTCCGTTGCGGCGCTTAGCCTGGCCGCGACCCTCGCGTTCGCGGCAGACAAAAGCGTGGAGCTGAAGTTCGGCCATTACCTGGTCGAATCGCACCCGGCGCACGTCGCGGCAATGGCCTTCGCCGCGGCGGTGGAAACCCGCACGGGAGGCGCCGTCAAAATCGCGATCTACCCGAACAGCAAGCTCGGCAGCTCGCAGGAAATGGTCGAGCAGACCACCCTCGGCGCCCTGGACCTCGTCATCCCCACCGAGCCCGCCCTCGCGAAGTACGTTCCCAAATTCAACATGGTCGGGGCGCCCTTCGCGTTTAAGGACTACGCGGCCACCGACCGCTTCTTCGCCGGCGGCTTCATTGCCTGGGTAACGCCCGATCTTGAGAAGGCGAACCTGAAATATCTCGCCCGGTGGGAATACGGCTTCCGCACCTATACGACCTCCAAGCGACAGATAAACACGCCCGCGGATTTCAAGGGACTGAAGATCAGGACGCCGCCGGACTTCGTGAACCAGCAAACCGTGGAGGCCCTCGGCGGCATGGCGCAAACCATCGCCTTCGCCGAGCTTCCGATGGCCCTCAAACAGGGCGTCGTGGACGGTCAGGAAAACCCGATAGCGACCATCTACTCGAACAAGATGTGGGAAACCCAAAAGTACCTTTCAATGCTCAACTACACCTACAATTCCACGCATTTGGTCATGAATAAGGCCGCTTTCAATAAGCTTACTGCCGCGCAGCAGAAGATCCTCGTGGAGGAGGCCGTCAAGGCGGGCGCCGCGATGCAAAAATCGGTACGCGACGCCGAGACGACCCAGATCGCGGAGCTGAAGAAAAACGGGATGGAGGTAGCATATCCCGACACGGCCCCGTTCCAAAAGGCCGCGATGCCCGTATACGACAAGCTGAAAGCCCAGGTCGGCCAGGCGAATTACGACTATTTCATGAACCTGCTCTCAAAATCCAAATAACCGCGCGACGCGGGGCCCCGCCGGTCCGTCGGGAGACGCCGTTCCCCGACCCGCCGCGCGGGGCGCGCCGGAGGCATACATGCTCACACTCGCCATATTCGTGGTGCTCCTCGCCCTGATTCTCCTAAACCTGCCCATCGTGGTCGCCATAGCGGGCACCGCAATGCTCTTTTTCGTCGGCATGGGGCAGGGCAATTTTCTCGCCATGCTGCCCCAACGGGTTTTCTCCGGATGCAACGGATTCGTGCTGTTGGCCGTTCCGTTTTTCATTCTCGCGGGAAACCTGATGAACACGGGCGGCATCACGAACCGCATTTTCCGGTTTTGCCGGGCCTTGGTGGGCCACGTGCCCGGGGGACTCGGGCAGGTTGCGGTCGTTTCGTCCATGATTTTCTCGGGCATGTCGGGCTCGGCCGTGGCCGACGCCGCGGGGCTCGGGCAGATCCAGCACAAGGCGATGGTCGACAACGGCTACCGCGAGGACATATCCGCGTCCATCGTGGCCGCGGCCTCAACCATCGGCCCGGTGATCCCGCCTTCCATTCCCTTCGTGCTCTACAGCGCCCTGACCCTCGTTTCGGTGGAACGGCTCTTCCTGGCCGGGATGATACCCGGCGTTCTCATGGGACTGGCGATGATGGCGGCGATCGCGGTCATGGCCAAGCCCCGCGGCTTCCCGCGCTCGGCAAAGGCCGATTGGCGCGAAATTTGGACGAGCTTTACCGCGGCGATCCTGCCCCTGCTCGCGCCGGTGATCATAATCGGCGGTATATTGAGCGGCATTTTCACGCCGACCGAGGCTTCGGTGGTGGTGTGCCTCTACGCGATCTTCCTGGGGTTTCTCTACGGCGACCTGGCCGTTTCGGACCTGCCGGAGATATTCTGGAAGTCCATACAGCAATCCACCGCCCTCCTCCTGATCATGGGAGCCGCGAATTTCTTCGGCTGGTTCACCATTTACGAGCGCATACCCGACTCGATCATAGCGGCGCTTACCGGCGCGAATATGGGTACGGCGGGCGTGCTCGCGATCATTATCACGCTTATCCTGGCCCTGGGCTGCTTTCTCGAGGGGAACGCGATTTTCTTCATTACGATACCGATCTTTCTGCCCATCGCCCAACGGTACGGGATTGACCTCGTGAATTTCGGCGTCATGATGACGCTGCTCATCATGATCGGCAACCTGACCCCGCCGGTGGGCATGTGCCTGTTCGCGGTGTCCAGCTTCAGCAAGGTCAGCATGGGGCGCCTCACGCGGGAGGTATGGCCCTATCTCGTGGCGATTCTCGCCATTACCCTGATTATCGCCTACGTGCCGGCCATCGCGACCTGGCTGCCGAATTTGGTCCGCGGACCGGGGATGTAACCATGAAAACCATTGATAAAGCCGTCGCGGCGCTCGATCGGGCCGTTCGGTTCGCGTTAAAGGCAATAACCATAATTCTCTTCGCTGCCCTTATGCTGATGGTAACGGCGAACGTCCTTTTACGGGTTTTCCCGGTGACCTCCCTGCACTGGCTCGACGAAATCGTCGAGTTATGCTTCGCCGCCCTGGTCTTTTACGGGGCGGCCGGGGCCTGGGCCACGAAGTCGCATTTCAGCGTAGGCGACTGGATCGGCGCGCGGCTTACAAGCGCGCGGGCGAAAATCGCGAACCGGCTCCTGATCGAGCTCGCCTGCCTTGCCTTCTTCGCCGTCTTCTTCTACTTCGCGTTCCAGATCACCGTGAAGACCATGGAAGTGACCTCCGTATTCCAGATCCCGCGAAGGGTCGTCTATTCCTGTATGCCCGTATCGCTGGCCATTATGGGCCTCTATTCCCTCGCGAGAAGCGTCGGCCTGATACGCCACCTTATCGTTCCCGGCGACGGAACGGCCGAATAAACGATAAGGCCCCGGTTTCGGGGCCTTGGCGCCCCGAAACCTTCGCCCTTCGCGGGGGCTCCGCGCGTCCCGCCGACTCGTCGCATGGCCCTTTGTGCCTCTTTTATCGATAATATCTTATCTATACTAATTGCATTGTTACGCGGAATGAGGTACACTTATTTCATGTTTACCGAATGCATTCGGCGAATATATTTTGTGAATTAAATCGAAAAGGAGACGAGATTCATGAAGAAATTCATTCCCATTCTGGCAAGCGCCCTGCTCGCGCTTATCTTCGCCGGCTGCGGCGGCAATTTCAAGGCCGGTACCTATTCGGGCGGAGCGCCCGGTATTCACGGGGACGACGTGGTCGTGGAAGTGACCGTGGACAAGAAATCGATCAAGGAAATCAAGATTATCGAAAACCACGAGACCCCGGGCGTTTCCGACGTGGCCTTCGAGCGCATTCCCAAGGCGATTATCGAGGGTCAGACCCTGAACGTGGACTCGGTTTCCGGCGCCACCTATTCCAGTAAGGCGATCATCGGGGCCGTGACCAAGGCCCTGGAAGCCGCGGGCGGCAATATCGCGGCCCTTTCCAAGGGTAAGGCGGCCACCGACGCGGTGAGCTCCGCCACGAAGGTCCTGAACGCCGACGTGGTGGTTATCGGGGCGGGCGGCGCGGGACTCGCCGCCGCCGTCGCCGCGAACCAGGCGGGAGCCACGGTCATCGTGCTCGAGAAAATGCCCCAGGTGGGCGGCAACACGATTATTTCCGGTTCGGCCTTCAACGCGGCCGATCCCTCGCGCCAAATTTCCCAGGGCATTGAGGACTCGGTGGACAAGCACTACCAGCAGACCTTCGAGGGCGGCGACAAGAAGGGCGACCCCAAGCTGGTGCGCACCCTGGTCGAGAACGCCTACCCCACCCTGCAGTGGCTCGAATCCATGGGCATGGAATTCAAGAAAGAGGTCTTTACGGTACTCGGCGGCCTGTGGCCCCGCGCCCATAAGCCGATCAAGCCCCTGGGAACCGGCTATATCGAAACCTACATGAACTATATAAAGAGCCATGAAGGTATCACCATCCTCACCGATACCAAGGCCACCGATATTTACCTCGAGGAAGGCCGCGCCACCGTGGTTAAGGCCACCGGACGTGACGGAATCGTCGTGGCCCAAGGGCACAAGGCGGTCATCGTCGCCACCGGCGGTTTCGGCGCCAGCGTTGAAATGCGCGAAAAGTACAACAGCCAATGGCCGTCCCTGAAAAACGTCGGCACGACCAATCACCCCGGCGCCACCGGCGACGGTTTGGCCCTGGCGGAGAAGGTGGGAGCGGCCATGGTGGGCCTGGAATACATCCAGCTTTTGCCCATGGGCGACCCCGTGACCGGAAGCCTTTCGGGCAATATCGAGCAGGCGGTGGAAAACCGCATCTTCGTGAACAAGGAAGGGAACCGCTTCGTGGACGAGGGTCAGCGCCGAGACGTGATGACCAACGCCCTTTTCAAGCAAACCGACCAGTTCATGTGGATCGTGCTCGATTCGCATAACTACCCGACCATGGCCACGAAGAACAACTTCAACGAGACTATCCAAGAGTTGGTGGACCAGGGCCGCGCCGTGATGGCCGATACCCTGGATGAATTGGCGGTAAAGATGAACGTTCCCGCGGACAACCTGAAGGCCGCGGTCGCGGACTTCAACAAGGCCGTGGAGAAAGGCGGGCCGGACAAGTTCGGAAGAACCCTGTTCCAGTATAAGATGGACCAGGGCCCCTACTTCGCCGGCGGACGCAAGCCCACGGTGCACCACACCATGGGCGGCATAAAGATCAACGAGAAAGCCCAGGTGATCGACACCAAGGGGAACGTGATTCCCGGCCTCTACGCCGCGGGCGAGACGACCGGCGGCGTGCACGGCACCAACCGGCTCGGCGGCAACGCCCTGGCCGACATTAACGTGTTCGGAAGAATCGCCGGAACCAATGCCGCGGCGGAAACGCCCGCGAAATAACGGGAATTAAGACGGGGCGGCCCAACGGAAAGGCCTCGTCTTGGTTTTGATACTCTCCTCCGACCGCCCGGACTCAGGTTCGGGCGGTTTTTTTTTTATTCCGCGACGCCCGATCCGGACTCTATTCCCCGAAGGGCGCGGCCGATGCACGTTCGCATTTCCGCGGCGAGCTCAAAGGAACCCTCGTGCAGGCACCAATGGAAAACGACCCCGCGGGCGCACAGGAATAGCCATTCGCAGGCTTCTTCGGGCGAAACGAGTAAGGCGATGGCGCCCGATTCGTTACCGCGGCGGAGGAGATCGGCGAGCCGGTTCTGCATGGGCCGGCCCTTTTTGATAAAGTTCTTGTTCTTCCAGGTATAAAACCGCTTCGAAAACTCCAACCCGTTTATCTTCACCAGCTGGGCGTACGAATCGAAAAACGAGAGGACGGATTCCCGTACGCTTACGGGTTTCGCCCCGTTTTCGCCGGCCAACGTTCCCCACAGATCCACTTGCCGGTCGGTCCGGCGGAAGTTCTCCTCTATAATGGAGTCTTTGGTCGCGAAATAATGATAAAAAGCCCCTACGGAACACTCGGCCTTCCGGCATATCTCCGCGATGCTCGTTTCGTCGAAGCCCTTTTCGGTGAATAATCGGATGCCTGCCTCGTAAATGCGGTCTTTAGACTCCCGAGCCTGCGCGTCGCGCTTGGTCCGTTTTTTTTCCCTGGTTTCTTTCATACGCGAAATCGAGTATAGCCGATGCGGGGCCGATCGTCCTAGATCCCGCCCTGGCCCGCCCGCTACGGTGCGTTCGCGTGCGTGACCCTTGACTTTATTGGCATATGCCCATAACATGGGCCGTATGCCCCGCCCCTGTTGTCCGCGAAACGTCAGACCCCGGCAAAGCCGCCACGACGACGCGAGCCTTCCGCGCCTCCCGTCAGAGCCGGAGTGCCGCCTGGGCGTACGGCAGAATCAAGACGGCAGCCATCGCGGGACCGGGCCGCTCCGGGAGGCCGATACCGTCGTTTTGACCCTGGATGAGCTTGAGGCCCTGCGCTTGGCCGATCTGGAAGGGCTCTATCAGGAAGCCGCGGCCCGCCAAATGGGGGTTTCCCGGCAAACCTTCGGCAGAATCGTGACGGAAGCGAGAAAGAAATCGGCGCAAGCCCTGGTAAACGGGGCAGCCGTGGAGATACGGGGCGGCAACGTCCGGATACAAACCCAAGGAGATAGACTCATGAAAATCGCGGTTCCCGTAGCGGGAAAAACCATCGACTCACATTTTGGCCACTGCGCGGAGTACGCCGTATTTACCGTCGAAGGAAACAAGATCGTGGAGGAAAGCCTCCTCCCTTCCCGTCAAGGGTGCGGCTGCAAATCGGGCATCGCGCCGGTTCTGGCCGAACGGGGCATTACCATGATGATCGCCGGCAATATCGGGAACGGGGCGATAAACGTACTCGCTTCAAACGGCATTAAAACGATTCGGGGAGCCTCGGGAGAAGCGCGGCCGGCGGTGGAAGCCTGGCTCAGCGGCGCCCTTTCCGATTCGGGAGAAACCTGCCACGCGCACGGGGGCGATTCAGACCACGAGTGCGCGCACTGATCGCCACGGGCGGAACCGTACGAAAAGGTTTCCGCCTTTTTTATTGACTTTTATTTGTATATACAACTATACTACCTACAATGAAAAGAAACAGCGGGCACGTACTCGCGAAAATTCACCACTTGTCGGGAAGGATCTTCTCCAAGCTCCTCAAGGAGTATGGGGTAGAAGACATAAACCCGGCACAGGGGCGCATTCTCTTTCCCCTGTGGAAAGAGGACGGCATCTCCATTCAGGAACTGTCGGCCAGGACCGCCCTCGGGAAATCGACCCTGACCCGCATGCTGGACCGGCTCGAGGCCGAAGGCCAGATCCGCAGGGAGGGAAGCCCGCGGGACCGGCGAAAGATACTGATTTTCCTGACCGACAAGAACCGGGCGATGCGCAGCCGGTACGAGGCGGTTTCGGAGCGGATGAACGACGTATTTTACCGGGGTTTCAGCGAAGAGGAGGCAGTTCGGTTTGAGGCGCTGCTGGAACGGGTGTACGAAAACCTCAAAGAATGACGATACGACAAGGAGCGGCATGATGGAAAAGAACGACCCAATCGAAACGGCGGTTGAATCGGCGAAGAAGGCGAAAGAGGGCGCGGCGGCAGCCCTGAGCGAAGAATCGGCTCGGGAGCGGTCGCTTGCGCTGGTACGCGACTCGCTTATCGCCTATCTTGGCTCCGTAGGGGGCGACGGGGCGCCGAGCGTTAAGGCGTTCATGAAAGCCGAGACGGAAGGCCTGAAAACGGTTTGGTTCAGCACCAACACCTCGTCGCGGCGGGTGGCCGACCTGCGGCGCAATCCCCGCTGTTGCGTGTACTTTTGCGACGAAAAACGGTTCAAGGGGCTCATGCTTTCCGGCACCGCCACGGTTCGTACCGATGCGGAAGCGAGAAGGCTGCTCTGGAGGGACGGGTGCGAGATATACTACCCGAAGGGCGTGAACGATCCGGACTATTCGGCGATCGAATTCCGCGCGGAAACGGCGAATTATTACGAAGGCCTTTCCAACGTAAACTTTCCCGCCGGCTAAGAAACCGGCGGCCATTCTTCCCCGGGGGATCGCGCCTTACTCTTTGCCCTCGGCGGTGATGCTGGCGAGCATGAGGCTCCAAAAACACAGGGCGATATTGAAAAGCGGTACCTGGAGCTCCGGGGGCAGGGAGTAGATAATACAGACCATGGGGATCCATACGCCCCAGGTGGAAATGAGCACCGTGACGAGGCGAGGGCCAATGGTGCCCCAGAATTCGCGGTCGGTAAGGGCCGAGGCGCGGAAGGAGCGTTCGAGCCACCAGTAGCCCAAAAGCTGGGTCCAACCGGCCCACAGGGGATTGTAGACGAACTGGTCGACGAGGACCTTCGGGACGAGCACCGACGGCGCGCTTCCGTTTCCGAAAACCACCGCCTGAAGGCGGTAGAAAAAGTCGATTTCAAAGCCCTTATACGCCCAAAAGAGGGTGAGAAAGAGACCGGCCGACCAGGCAGGCACGTTCCAAAGGCGCGTTCCCCGCTTTTTCCCCCGGGCGAGGCGCCACAGGAACGGGATTAGCCCGCCAAAGATTCCGGTGGCGACGATGGAATAGGCGTAGCCCGACTCGGCTTTGAATTTTCCCAGGTTAGTGAGAAACCGGTGCATCGGTTCGAAGAGCCAATACCCGGCGACGATGGCCGAGGCAAAGAGCCAAAGAATGATGCCGGGAAGGGCGTTTTCCCGGGCGGAATGCAAGCCCGTCTTAACCGCGCGGCGAAGCGCCGATTCGGGTGCGCCGTCGTTGCCGGCATTATTTGTTGCGTGCGTCATGATATAAGCAGTAAACGATGAAACCGGGTATTTGATCAAGAGCGGGCGCACGGAAGGCACAGATTACGGGGCAGATGCGGCAAAAGACGCGATAAAATCGTTTCGATAAAAAAGACGCATTTACTGGAGAAATTTGACTTGTGCGAAGGGTAAATCCTGGCATGTAATGGTTTAATGAAAAAGTTATACGAAGCGATAATCCGTTTTTTTACCGTTAATTACGAAAACCGCGACTACATCACCCGGAGCAAGGCCCGGATATTCTCGGTTTACAGCTTTTTTATGCTGCTCCTCCTCTCGCTCCTTTTGGCGTTGTACGCAAGCATCCCCTTAGACCCGGAGCTCGCCCGGAAGGGCATGCTCGGGGGAGTGGCCATCGTCGCGCTGGTACTGATAAGCCTCGCGGCCCTTCGGGCCGGGAACCTTTCCCTCGCCGTCTGGTCCTACGCCTTGCCGACGATTATCGTAACCGTCGCCATTCGCCTCCTCAATTCGCGCGCCTCGCCGGAGACCGCCTTTACGACCTACGCCTTTTACATGTCGTATTTGGTTCTCTACGTGGGCGTTTTTTCCGGAATGGTTCAAGTACTGGCCACCACGGTTTTTTTCGGCATAGGCAACTGGGCGATTTGGGCCATGGTCAAGGGCGCGGGCGAATCGGTGTACGCCACCGCCAATACGGGAATCATCAACAGCACCATGGGGCTCCTGTGCACCGGCTTGCTCGCCTTCCTCCTGCTGAGGATTATGGACGGCTATACGAAGAGCCTTGAGAAGGCCGCCGAGGAAGCGGGCATCAAGGTGGCCAAGACAACCGACGCCATGAACGCGGCCAGGGAGGGGCTCCACACGGGCTCGATCCTGGTGGAGGAATCCGAGGGCATGGCCAAGGCGACCAAGGCGATCGGCGAGGGCGTTTCCCGCATGCGGGCCGATCTGGAGGAGCTGAACCGGGAGGCGGGCAAAACCGCCGATTCCAACGGGGTGATCGCCGCGGCGACCGCCGACATTACCCGGTCAACGGAGAAGAACCGCTCCATGACCATGGTGGCCTCCGCGGCCATCGAGCAGATGGTGGCTTCCATCGGGAGCATGTCAGAAGTCGCCCGGCGCAACCGGGAAAGCGTGGAAGCCCTGGCGAATAGCATTAACGGGGGGCGGGAGAGCGCCGAGGTCTCCGGGGCGAGCATCGAGTCGCTGGCGGAAAGCGGCGATTCCCTGCAGGAAGTGGTAGAGGTGATCGGGGCCATTTCGAGCCAGACGAACCTTTTGGCCATGAACGCCGCGATCGAGGCGGCCCACGCTGGAGACAGCGGCAAGGGCTTCGCGGTGGTCGCGGAAGAAATCAGGCGACTCGCGGAAGAGACCGCGGAAAACAGCAAGATAATAGCCGACGGGCTCGGCGGCCTTTTCAAGAAGATCGGCGAGGTGCAGGAGTCGAACCGGACGATCGGGGAAGCCTTCACGGTGATCGGGAAGGAAACCCAACGGGCCCGTTCCGCTTTCGCGGAAATAAGCTCGGGCATGGAGGAGCTTTCGGTCGGCACCGGCGACATCAATCGCTCCGTGACGGACGTGGTTACCGCTTCCCGGGAAATGAGCGAGTCCGTGACCAAGATCAACGGGATGCTCGAGTCGAACCATACCGCCGTGGAGAATATCCGTTCCCGGTCGGCCTCTAGCTTGAAGGAATTGGACCGGGTTTCGTCGGAATTCGCCGACATACACGATCGGGCCGGCAGGGTGCGCGACCTAGGCGTCCGCGGCGACGAGGTGATCCGCTCACTGGACGAGGCGCTCAGGAAAATCTGACCGCGCCGAACGCGCCGCCCGGCTCGAGTATTTTCTCATAACAGCGAAATAGCCCCTTCCGGAAGGTTACCTCGCCGCGCCAGTCGTAGCCGAGCGAATCGTAGAGGGAGAGGGCCGCGGGATTGAGGCTGAATGCGTCGAGCCGGATGGAGGTATGGCCAAAGCGAGCGGCATGGGCTTCCGCGAAGGCGACGAGCCGCTTCGCCGCCCCTTTGCCCCGGAAAACGGGGTCTACGCACAGCCGATGAATGACCAGCGGACGGCCGTTTTGCTCGCTCCAGGGAACCGTCCCGTACGCCGCGTCCTGTTCGCCGTTCAGCGTAACGTACGCCCGCAGTTCGCCAGGCAAACCGTTTTCGACCGCGAAGAGCCCGAAGGCCGCGCCCGAGCGGAGATCGGCTTCCAGCACCGCGGCATCGGGGTATATTTCGTCCCACTGGTCTATCCCCGCCGCCCGCATATGCGCGACGACCCGCGCGAATAGCGCCGTTACCGACGGGAGAAAGGCCGGATCAAGGTCTTTGATTTCCATGAGATACAGTATATCAGCCTTTCCCCGCCCCTTCACTCCCCTTCGCCGATCGCGCGGCGTTGGGCGCGGCCTACTTCACCCAGATCGGTCGCGGGACGTAGTGGGTATGCAGGAGCTCATGGCTCTTCGCGCTTAGGGGCTTTCCGAGGAATTCCTTATAGAGCGCTATGATCGCCGGGTTCTCGTGGCTTACCCGGATCTTCGAGGCGGCGTCGTCGCGGTAGATGCCCTTCGTCCGCTGCCGGCGCACCTCGTCGGTGGAGCCGTAGGGCTGCCCGCCGCCGGAAATGCAACCGCCGCGGCAGGCCATCACCTCGATGAAATCGTAGGGCCGATCCCTGCCCGCCTCGCGGGCTGAGCGAACCTCGTCCATGATCCGCTTCACGTTCGCCATGCCGTGGGCCACGGCGACGCGTACCTTCGTTCCCTTAATGTCCACGACGGTGGCCTTCACGCCGTCCATGCCGCGCACGTCTACGAGGTCCACGGAACCGAGGTTTTCCCCCGTCACGAAGTTGTAGGCGGTGCGGAGCGCCGCCTCCATAACGCCGCCGGTCGCCCCGAAGATAACGCCCGCCCCGGTGTAGGCGCCCAGGGGAGAATCCGCCTCTTCGTCGGCAAGGTCCAGGATATTGATTCCCGCCTGCTTGATCATCCGGGCGAGTTCCCGGGTGGTGATAGAAAGGTCCACGTCGGCGGTACCCGAGCTCCGCATGTCGTCGCTCCGCTGTATTTCGTATTTTTTGGCGGTGCAGGGCATAATGGCCACGGAAAAGATCTTCGAGGGATCGGTGCCCGACTTTTGGGCGTAATAGGTTTTCACCATGGCGCCCATCATCATCATGGGGCTTTTTGCCGTGGAGAAATTCGGAATCATGTCGTCGTGGTATTTTTCGAGATAGTCCACCCAGCTCGGACAGCACGAGGTGATGAGGGGCAGCTTCCCGTGCCCGTGGACGAACCGTTCCACGAACTCGCTCGCCTCTTCCATGATCGTGAGGTCGGCGGAGAGGTTCGTGTCGAACACCGTGTCGATCCCGAGCTTTCGCAGGGCGGCGTATATCTTGCCGGTGATAAGCGTTCCCGGCGGCAGGCCGAACTCCTCGCCCAGCGCGACCCGTACGGCCGGCGCGATCTGGGCGACCACCTTTTTCTCCGGATCGCGGATCGCGTTCCAGAGCTTACCCGTTTCGTCGGCCTCGGTGATGGCCCCCACCGGGCAATGGGCCGAGCACTGGCCGCATTTGACGCAGGGCGATTCGGCCAGGCTCACGTCGCCCGCGGGCGCGATGCGGGTCTGGTCGCCGCGATAGAGGAATTCCAGCGCCCACACGTTCTGCAATTCCTGGCAGACCAGGGCGCACCGCCCGCAGGAGATGCATTTCGCGGGGTGAAGCTGGATCGCCGAGGTGGAATTGTCCTCGCTCAGGTCGCGCACGCCCGACGAGAACGTTACCTCGCGGATGCCGAAATCGGCGGAGAGCTTTTGAAGCTCGCAGGAGCCGTTTCGCGCGCAGCGCAGGCAATCGTTGGGGTGATTGGACAGGATGAGCTCGAGCACGGTCCGCCGGGTTTCGACGATGTCCGGGTCGTGGGTAACGTAGTTCATGCCCTCCGAAACGCTCGTGGTGCAGGAGCGGATCATCTTGGGGCTGCCCTCAGCCCGGACCACGCAGATGCCGCACGCGCCCCAGGCCTTCAGGTCAGGGTGCGCGCAGAGGGTCGGTATGGCGACGTTCGCCTCGAGGGCGGCCTTCAGTATCGTGGTGCCCTCCGGTACGGAGACGCTTTCGCCGTTAATCTTGCAGTTGATCTTTTTCATTCTTCCCGCCTCCTCACGAAACCTTCACGGCGCCGAACTTGCAAGCGTCGAAGCAAGCGCCGCACTTTATGCACTTTGACTGGTCGATCTCGTGGGGCGCCTTCCGCTCTCCCGCGATGCAGGGAACGGGGCATTTGCGGGCGCAGACCGTGCAGCCAATGCACTTTTCCCTGTCGATCTCGTAGGTAATCAAGGACTTGCATTTGCCCGCCGGGCACTTCCCGTCCTTGATGTGGGCGAGATACTCGTCGTAGAAATAATTGAGGGTGGACATGACCGGGTTCGGCGTGGTGCCCCCGAGCATGCACAGGCTCGCGTTCTTCATCGCCTTGCCGATCTTCTTCAGCTGCTCGAGGTCTTCCATGGTACCGTTGCCCTTGGTGATCTTCTCGAGAATTTCCAGGAGCTTGCGGCCGCCGATCCGGCAGGGCGCGCATTTACCGCAGGATTCCTCAACCGAAAAGGCGAGGTAGAACTTCACCACGTCGATGATGCAGTCCTCGTCGTCCATGACGATCATGCCGCCCGAGCCCATCATGGAGCCGAGCCGCGTCAGGGACTCGTAGTCGATCGGCGTGTCGAGGAAATCCTTCGTGATCACGCCGCCGGAGGGACCGCCGGTCTGCACGGCCTTAAAGCCCTTGCCGTCCTTTATGCCGCCGCCTATGTCGTAAATGATTTCCCGCAGGGTGGTGCCCATGGGCACTTCCACCAGGCCCGAGTTGTTTATGGCGCCGGTGAGGGCGAATACCTTCGTGCCCTTGCTGGTTTCGGTCCCGATGGAGGCGAACCAGGCGCCGCCCTTGTTGATGATGACCGGGACGTTCGCGAAGGTTTCCACGTTGTTGATGGACGTGGGCTTTCCCCACAGCCCCGATTCCGAGGGGAACGGTGGCTTGGGAACGGGCATGCCGCGCTTGCCCTCGATGGACTGGATGAGCGCCGTTTCCTCGCCGCAGATGAAGGCGCCCGCGCCGAGCCGGATCTGAATGTCGAAATCGAAACCCGAACCGAGAATGTCCTTGCCGAGGAGGCCCAGCTCCCTCGACTGGGCAATGGCGATCTCCAGCCGCTGAATGGCCAGCGGATACTCGGCGCGGATATAGATGAAGCCCTTGGAGGCGTCCATGGTGTAGCCGGCGATGGTCATCGCCTCGAGCACGCTGTGGGGGTCTCCTTCCAGGGTGGAACGGTCCATGTACGCGCCGGGGTCGCCCTCGTCGGCGTTGCAAATGACGTATTTCTGGTTGCCCGGGGATTGCCGCGTGGATTGCCACTTGAGCCAGGTGGGGAAGCCCGCGCCGCCGCGCCCGCGCAAGCCGGATACCTTGAGCTCGGCGATCACGTCCTCGGGGTTCATTTTGAATAGAACCTTCTCGAGGGCCGCGTACCCGTCCCGCGCGATATACTCGTCGATATTCTCGGGATTAATCACGCCGCAGTTACGCAGCACGATTCGAAGCTGTTTCTGGTAGAACTTGATGTCGCCCTCGCCCTTGGCCGCCTGGCCCCCCGCATGGTACAGAAGGTCCTTGACCGGGCGACCCTTGACGAAGTGCTCGGCCACGATCCGTTCGGCGTCTTCGGGCTTTACCTCTACGTAGAACGAATCGTCCGGCAGCACTTTCACGATCGGGCCCTTCTCGCAGAACCCGAAACAGCCCGTTTTCACCACCTGAACCGAGTCTTTAAGGCCGTGGGTTTCGCAGGCTTTCAGCAGGTTTTGGTAAATAAGGTCGGCCTTGGAGGACTCGCATCCCGTACCGCCGCAAACCAGGCAAAATTGATTGTACGACATGGCTCCTCCTACTTCGCGGCCAGAATATCGGACGCGGGGCGGTCATAAAGATGGCCTTCCACGAGTTTACGTCCCATAATATGCGATAGCACGATCTCCCGAACGACTTTCGGGTCGACCCGCCCGTATATGGCGTCGGGCATACCCGGCACCCGCACTTCCACGGTGGGCTCCGCGTAGCACAGCCCCATGCAGCCGGTCTGTTTCACCGTTACGCCGCCCACGTGCAGGGCGTCCAGCTCCTTGGCGAAGGCCGCCAGGGTATCCTTCCCGCCCGCGGCGATCCCGCACGTGCCCATGCCGACTATGACCTCTATCGTTTTGCCTTCGGTAACCCGGCGATTCATGTTCGCCTGGCTCGCCGCGCGACGCTCGCGCAATTCATCCAACGTCATCTCGCCCCCCTCACTTTCCGCGAACCTTGGCCAATACGGCGGGAAGCATGTCGGGAGTGAGCTTTCCGAATACCTCCCCGCCCACGATCGCCACCGGCGCCAAACCGCAGCAGCCCACGCAGCGGACCGCTTCCACCGAGAACTCGCCGTCGGCGGTAACCTGATTCACCCCGATCCCGAGAAGATTCTCGAGCTCGAGGATCAAGTCTTCGCCGTCCTTGAGATAGCAGGCCGTGCCCATGCATACCTGGATATTGTGTCGGCCCGGCTGTTTGAGCTTGAAGTAATGGTAGAAAGTGATTACGCCGTAAATGCGGGCCAGCGGGCAATCCAGTTCGCGGGATAGCTGTATCGCCACCTTACGGGGCAAGTACCCGTATTCTTCCTGAGTCCGGTGCAGGATCATGATCAGACTGCCCGGCTCGTCCTTCCACTGCGCGATGTACTCGCGGAGCGCTGGACTGAATGATACTGTCTCGGTCATTGGCATGGAAACGGGTCCTCCTGACGGGATTTTGGAAAAAGGACTCGGGGGTCGAACAGAAGAAGGGAGGGGTCCCGGGGAGTACTTTTTCTCATACCCCTAATGATATTCGCCGAAGGTGCGTTGTCAACGAAAGTCGATAAAAAACCGACCATATCGGCCGGTTTTCATCGCGGGAGGGAGGAATGCGCGGTTGAGTGCGGCTTACGGACGATGATCCCGAATCGCCGCCAGTTCAGGCCGGGTAAAGGGGTATTCGCTGCCGCAGTTATGGCAATAGATGACGGTGGGATCTTCGCCGTTTGCGGCGAGGTCTTCCAGTTCGCCCTTTGGCAGGCTTGCCAGATGGGCCGCGAATTTCGCCTTGGAACAGGGACAGTCAAACCGAATGTCCCGCTCAAGGGCCACCGCGGGGTCCATTCCGCGGAAGAGCCCATAGATAATGTCTTCCCGGTCCCCGCCCTCGGCAAACCAGGCGCCCAGGGAAGGGGCGGCGGAAAAGGCGCGGGAAGCCGCATCCACCAGTTCCGGATCGGCGCCGGGCATAACCTGGAGATACAGCGCGCCGGCCCCGATTACCCGCCCTTCCCGGTCCAGCTGGATGCCCGAATCGAAGGCGGTTTGGGTTTGCTCGGACACGAGAAAGTATTCGGCCAGGTCCTTGGCGATATTCCGGTGCTTAATCTCCACCGTGCCCGTCACGGGTTCCCGCGCGCCCTCGGGGAAGCGGATCAGCGAGAGGGTTCCGTCGCCGAAATAGGGGGCGAGGTCCCAGTCCGCGGGCGGGGAATCCAGGGGAATCGGGTCCTGAAAAAGATAGCCGCGGACGAACCCGGTAGAGTCCGCCTCCACGCTAAACCCCGCGGCGGGCCCGCGCGTGTCGTACCGGAATATGGTCCGGTCGCGGCCCTTCATCGTCGGGATGAGGAGGGCGCCAGAAAGGGCAGCCTGGCCGAGAACCATGGTTTCGAGGATGCCCAGCGAATGTTGGGCGCGTAAACGGTTCACGAACCGCGTGCCGTGAAAAAGGGCGCCGCGGAGGGTTCCGCCGCCCAGGAGGAAGACGGACATTCCGTCGGGATGCATTGATTCGAACCGTTCCCGGAGCACGGGATCGGCGATGGGGGCTTCGATCATAAATCCGAGTATACTTAAAAAATCCCGCTGGACGCAAGGGACGAAAAGGGATACACTCCCCACACAATAATATGAAAGCGTCAACAAAAGCGTCCCTACCCATGGTCGCGCTCACCCTTCCCATCCTGGCGGAGTCGATCTTCCGGATTCTCGTCATGTCGGTGGATACGGTCATGCTCTCCGGCTACTCCCAGGCGGCGGTCGCCGCGGTGGGCCTCGTCGGGCAATACGTATTCTTTATCAATATCATGTTCAACGTGATCGCGGTGGGAACCAGCATCGTGCTCGCCCAGTACCTCGGCGCGGACCGGCGCGACGAAGCACGGCACGTCGCCCAGGCGGGCGCGGTCATGGTAGTGGTAACCTCGCTGACCATTATGGCGGCGGTACTGCTTTTCACCCGCTCTATCCTTTCCCTCTACCCGATCGAGGAGGACGTGCGCGGCTTCGCCATGCAGTACTTCACGATTTTCGGGGGAATCGGGGCGCCCTTTATCGCCTTTAACATGCTGCAGTCCACGGTGCTTCGCTCCTACGGGCACACCAAGGATACCATGTTCACCACCATGATCGCGAACCTCGTGAACGTGATCGGCAACGCCGTATCCCTTTACGGCTTTTTCGGCCTGCCGGTATTCGGCGTGGTCGGCGTGGCCATATCCTCGGTTTTCTCGCAGCTGGTCGCCTGCGTGATCCTCGCCCTGCGAATACGGGCGATTCCTGACGTGCAGTTCCCCATTCGCGGCTGGCGCGCGGTTCCGACGAAGATATACAAGACGGTCCTCTCCATCGGCGTGCCTACCGCCGGGGAGAACATGGCCTACAATACGGCCCAAATCGCCATCATGGCCATGGTCTCGAGCTTCGGCACCTTCGCCATGTCGGCCCAGGTATACACGATCACCATCGCGCGGTTCGTGTTCGTGTTCGCCATGTCCATCGGCTCGGCGACCCAAATAAAGACGGGCTGGTTCGTGGGGGCGAAAAAGGCCGACGACGCCTACCGTCGGGTGTACCGCTACCAGCTGATCGGCACCGCGCTTTCCGTCGGCATGATCCTCATCATAAACCTCGTGAAAATGCCCCTCATCGGATTCTTTACCCATGAGCCGGAAATCGTCAAGCTTACCGCTACCCTATTGCTCTTCTCCATATACGTGGAATTCGGCAGGTCAATGAACCTGATAACCATCGCGGCGCTCAAGGGGTCGGGCGACGTCCGATTCCCGGTGTTTTACGGCATACTTTCCATGTGGGGCATAATGGTATTCGGCAGCTGGCTTTTGGGCATGAAGCTGGGCTTGGGCCTCGTGGGCGTATGGCTCGCCACGGGCACGGACGAAACCACGCGGGGCGTGATCATGATCCTCCGTTGGAAAAGCAAGCGCTGGATGACCAAGTCGATTGCCTGAGGGGGTCAGACCCCGAATTCTAACGGCATAAAGGAATCGGGCTGATGGAAGGCGGGTATGTCCGTGCCGGAAAGCAATGTCGCAAGGCCCGGTTTTCCCGCTGGCCCGTCCCGGCCCGGGGCCGCCGACCGGTCGATCCGGTTGACCGTGAAGTACCAACGCTCACCGGCGGGGAAACCCGACAGGCCGAAATCCGACCAGGGCACGCATAACGCCAAACGCCACAGGCCCGGAACCTTGCCCTCCGATTCCCGCAGGAGCTCGGTCTTGATCAGGGCACCGGAATGCCAATCGTAGTCGAAGGCGATTTTCACCCCGCAAATCTCGTCGCGAAGGATGCCGAATACCGGCTCCACGCCCGGCTTCGCCCCCGAACCGTCGGCGACGGAAAGCCCGCTCCCGTTTCCGATCATCCGTTCCCCCTCGGCCCCGATTCCGGCACGGTATTCGAGCAGGTTGCCCGCGGGGTTTACCTCCCAGCCGAAATAAAAGGCCGCGGGAAAGGGGTTTTCCGGGCTTATTTGTGGCCTAAGGAAGAGCTCCAGACAATCGTCCTCGAAGACGCGGCCCTTGGGGGACCGGTCGCGACTTGCCAGGACGCCGGAAAATTCCGCTTCGGCGACAAGGGTAAGGCCCGTTTCGTCGGCTTTTAAGAAAAAGCGGGTTTCGGAACCTGAGCCCTCATGTCCCGGAAACGGTAAAGGCAGGGTTTTATGTCCAATTTCTCCGGTTTTTTCCGTGGAAACGCGATAATAGTCCAATTTTTTTTACCTCCCGCGGACATTATATCATATCTCGAGTTGACGTCTGCAGAAAGCCGTGCTACAGTAAAATTATCTAACGGGTTCTTTGATCATGTTAAGAAATGTGTCCGATGACTGTTGTCTGCTTCTGTATCCTGCCTGTCCTGCGCTTGATCCAGCATACCGCGCCATTCCGGTTTCCATTTATAACAGCGACAAGGCCGTTGATGTACCGCTTTTTTGGCGGTAGCAATCAAGCATTACCGGATTAACGGTAAAGGATTTGTATGTCTCAGAAGATTTATGTAGGCAACATGAACTACGCGACCACCGAGGCCGCCCTCTCGAATCTCTTCGGCCAGTATGGCGAAGTGGTATCCTCCATCATCATTAAGGATCGCTACACCCAGCAGTCCAAGGGTTTCGGTTTCATTGAAATGGCCGACGCTCAGGCTGCCGAGGCCGCCATCGCGACCCTTAACAACCAGGAATTCGAAGGCCGCCGCCTCCGGGTCAACGTTGCGGAGAACAAGCCCCGCGAGGCTCGCCCCCGCTACAACGATCGCGGTGGATACGGCGATCGCTACTGAGAAACATAAGCGCAACAGGTATTTCGAATAACTGAAGGCCGGAACTCCGAAAGGGGTTCCGGTTTTTTTTTGCCCACCGGCATAGTAAGACGCACGCCGCGAAGTACCCGGCTCGCCCTTCCCCGTGGTATACTGCACCCATGGAACCGACAACCGGCCCGGCGTCCGAATCGCTCCTCGCCTTTCTCGCCCCCGAAACAGACCGGGCAGCCTTTATTCTTCGCTGGCTTACCGAACGCGACGTTCCGGCCAGGAACCTGGAACTCGCGGGGAAAAGGCACGTTATCGTCCGTTTCCCGACCGATTCGTACGACCCAAACTTCCGGACCAAGATTCTCGTGGCCCATCACGACCGAACGGCGGGGTCTCCCGGCGCGAACGACAACGGGGCGGCCTGTTTTCAATTGATGCTGCTCGCGGAACGGCTCGCCGGCGGCGGCGGCGCGGCGCAATCGGGGGCGCGCTGGGGCGGGATTCTCCGAAAGGCGCATAATACGGTTATCTTGTTTACCGACGGAGAGGAAGCGGCGGGAACGGGGGGGATACGCGCGCAGGGGTCTTTCGCCGTCGGAAGCGGGTTGAAAACCCTCGGCTTGGACGACGCGGACGTGTACGTGTTCGACGCCTGCGGACGGGGCGACGTGCTCGTGCTTTCGGAAGCCGGGCTCCGCGGCACGAAACGGGCGACGAAGGGCGGCTCCGACGCGACCGGCCTTGCCCGTAAGGCTGCCGACCTTCGCGACCGCACCCGCGCTATCGCCCGGGAAGCGGCGGCGGGAAAATGGATAACCCTTTTGACCCCCTACAGCGACAACGCGGGCTTTCTCGCCGCTGGAATCGCCGCGCAGGTGATCACCGTGCTCCCCCGGCAGGAAGCGGATAGCCTTCTTTTCGCCCTGGCGGGCAAGGGTGCGGGCCTCGCGGGAAAACCGGATATAGAGGCCCTGGAACGGCTCGTAACCGCGAATAGCCACGGGTCGCCCGAACGGAACGCGCCCCGCGAGGAAACGCTCCGCCTTCATATACCCGAAACCTGGCGGCTCATGCACGGCGCGGGCGATAACGCCGCGACCCTCACGCCGGAGGCCTTTACGCTCATGAAAGATTTTCTCGACTGCCTCGCCGCCTCCCTCGATCCCCTTTAACGGGGATCGGGAAGCGATTTACGCCTTTTTGACCTCGGCGTAGGCCCAATCGAGCCAGGGAAAGAGTTTTTCGATATCGGACGTTTCGATCGTCGCGCCGCACCAGAACCGGAGTCCGGCGGGGGCGTCCTTGTAGGAACCGCAATCGTAGGCGACCTTCTCGCCCGCGAGAAGCTTGACCATCGACTTGACCTGTTCGGGGGTCAGGTCGAGGCAGAGACAGACCGAAGTGTTCGAGCGGTTGGCCTTCTCGGCGGCGAGAAAACTGACCCAGGGCCGTTCGGCCACGAAGCGCTCGAAGGCCGAGAGATTCGCCTCGCTGCGCGCGATCAAGCCTTTCAGGCCGCCGACGGATTCCGCCCAGGCGAGGGCGTCGAGATAATCCTCGTTCGCGATCATGGAAGGCGTATTGATGGTCGAGCCCTCGAATAGTTCCTCGAAGACCTTACCGCCCGACGCCATCCGGAATATCTTGGGAAGCGGCCAGGCCGGCGTATACGTTTCAAGGCGTTCGACGGCGCGGGGCGAGAGGACGATCATGCCGTGGGCCGCCTCTCCGCCGAGCACCTTCTGCCAGGAAAAGGTTACCGCGTCCAGTTTTTTCCAGGGAATGTCCATCGCGAACACGGCGCTCGTCGCGTCGCACAGCGTGAGTCCGGCGCGATCGGCGGGTATCCAGTCGCCGTTCGGGACCTTTACGCCGGAGGTGGTGCCGTTCCAGGCGAAAACCACGTCGCGAGAGAAGTCCGCCAGGGAAAGGTCGGGAAGGCTGCCGTAGGGCGCGCCGAAATAGCGGGCGTCCGCGATCTTGAGCTGCTTTTTTACGTCGTTCGCCCAGCCTTCGCCGAAGGATTCCCAGGAGAATACGTCTACGCCGCGCGCCCCGAGGAGCGACCACAGGGCCATTTCGAAGGCGCCGGTATCGGAGGCCGGGACGATCCCGACGCGATAACCGGCGGGAAGGCCGAGCAGTTTCTTGGTCCGCTCGATGGACTCCTGGAGGCGGGCCTTGCCGAGGGACGAACGGTGGGAACGGCCGAGAATATCGCCGCGAAGGGACGCAAGCGAGTAGCCCGGGCGCTTGGCGCAGGGGCCGGAGGAAAAGTTCGGGTTTGCCGGTTTTTCGGTCGGTTTCACGATAGCTCCTTACTTTTTTTACTGAGCGGCCCGTCGATACGCGGCCGCCTGAACGAACGAGCGCTTTCTGGGCGGGGGCTCCGCCGTTCCGGCGTCGCCCCACGTGGCCTTGTGTGCCTCTTCTTGGATCTTCCGAGGGCTTACAGGCCAAACAGGTCCGCGTAGGCCTTCAGTTCGGGACTCATGTCGCCCGAGAGGACCTTCTTGGTGAGGACCTTGCCGAGCTGTACGCCTTCCTGGTCAAAGCTGTTGAGGTTCCACGCGAAACCCTGGAACATGATCTTGTTCTCGTAGTGCGCGAGGAGGGCGCCGAGGGCGGCGGGGGTGAGGCGCTTTCCGCGGATGAGGCTCGAGGGCCGCTCGCCGGGGAAGTTCTTGTTGGGGTTCGAGTCGCCCTTGCCTTTTGCGAAGGCGACGATCTGGGCGACGAGGTTGGCGCAGAGCTTTTTCTGGCTCGTGGAGCCGTCTACCGTCACGTCGTTGCCCGCCTGGTTCTCGGTAAAGCCGATGAACTGGAGGGGAACCGCGTCGGTGCCCTGGTGGAGGAGCTGGAAGAAGGAGTGCTGGCCGTTGGTGCCGCTCTCGCCGAAGATCACCGGGCCGGTGGAGTAGCCGACCGGTTCGCCGCGGCGGTTCACCTGCTTGCCGTTCGATTCCATGTCCGCCTGCTGGAGGTGGGCGGGGAAGCGCGAGAGCGCCTGGCTGTAGGGAAGGATCGCGGTGGAAGGATAGCCCAGGGCGTTCCGCTCGTACACGCCGATGAGGGCGTCGAGAAGGGCGGGATTCTTGCGGATGTCCGACTCGAGGGCGCCCTTGTCCGCGGCGGTAGCCCCGGCGAGGAATTCCTCGAACACGTCGCTTCCGAAGGCGAGGGAAAGGACGGCGCCGCCGACGGCGGAGGAAGAGGAGTAGCGGCCGCCGATGAAGTCGTCCATGTAGAAGGAGGCGAGGTAGCCGGGATTGTTGGCCAACGGGCTCGTTTCGCTCGTGACGGCGATCATCTGCTTGGCGGGGTCGAGGCCGGCCTTTTTCAGGAAGTCCTTCACGAAAAGCTCGTTGGCGAGCGTTTCCTGGGTGGTGCCGCTCTTGGACACGAGGATGAATAGGCTCTTCGCGAGGTCGATGCCGGCGACGACGGCCGAGGCGTCGTCGGGGTCAACGTTGGAGACGAAGCGGGCTTCCATCTTTTTCTTGCCGGAAGAAACCGCCCATTGCTCGAGGGCGAGGTAAAGGGCGCGTGGGCCGAGGTCGGAGCCGCCGATGCCGATCTGGACGACCGTATCGAACGCGTCGCCCTTGGTGCCGCGGATCTCGCCCGAGTGGACTTTCTTCGCGAAGGCCGCGATTTTCGCCTGCTCGCCCGAGTAGAAGGAGCGCAGGTTTTTGCCCTCGAAGAGCACGTCCTTGCCGAGCTGGCCGCGGGCGAGCTGGTGGAGCACCTTGCGGTTTTCGCCGGTATTAATCGTCTCGCCGTCGAGGAGGGCCCGGTACTTTTCGACCAGCTGCTGCTCGTCGGAAAGCTCCTGCAGTACCGTGAGGATTTGCTCGTTAACCTGTTTCGCTGCATAATTATACACGAGACCCGCTGCCATGGGCGCCTCGTACTTTTTCACGCGTTCGGCAGTGAGAACGTCGGCTAGACGCACCTGCCCCGCGAGCGAAAGCATTTTCTTGTATGCCTCGCTCGAATCGAGATTGTTCCAGTTGATCATCTGATTTCTCCTAAAAAATGAGGGCTTACTCGTCCAGTTCGGGAATTTTCATTTTGAGGGTATCGAGGAAGTCTTCTCCGGAAACCCCTTCGCGGAGGCACACGAAGACGCAGTTGTCCCGTCCGGCGATGGTACCGAGGATTTCCTCGAGATTCATGCTGTCCAGGGCGCTCGCGACCACGTCGGAATGGCCGGAATAGGTCTTAATTACCACCATATTGAGGGAGTATTCGATGGAGATGTACCCGCGCAGGAAATCCTGAACGACGGTTTGCTCCGACTCCTGGCGCTCTTCGTCGCCGGGAAGGGTGTATACGTATCCGTTGTGGCCGTCGGAAAGCTTTCCGACTTTCAGGAGCTTGAGGTCCCGGGACAGGGTGGCCTGGGTGACGGCGAAACCTTCGCGGGACAGGTAGCCGAGCAGGGCTTCTTGAGATTCGATCCGATAGGTCTTTATGAGCTTTCGGATCGTTTTAAGGCGGGTCAATCGTTCTTTCACGTATCAGGGCCATCCAGTAAAAATGAATAATTATACATATATAATGGATAATGTAAGCTGTAATGTCAAGGGACGTTTTTACCGATATTGAGACGGGAGAAGGTATAGTGGGAGACGAACGGACCCAGGAAACACAGGAAACACAGGAAAGCAGCATCCTCTACATTCGTCAGGGAGAATCCAACGACGGCTATGCCGAAGTTACGGTGAGCCCGGATCGAAAAAAGGCGGTCGCCCATTTTTACCCGCCGATCCCCGGGGGGGCCTTTCTCACCGTCCCCGTATTCCTGGGGAAACTGGCGGATTCCGGCATAATACACGGCATTCAGCAAACCGCGGTGGAAGAGGCGGTATTCAAGGCCAATTCGACGCACGAGCCCGTGCGGGACGTGGTTATCGCCCTGGGCACGGAGAGCACCAACGAAATTCCCGAGCATTTCCTGATGCGCAAGGAATTTCTCGACCGCAAGCCCGAAATTGACCCCAACGCGGCGAGAATCGACTGGCATACCCTGAGCGCCTTTTGCATCGTGCACCACAAGGAGCCGCTGGCCCGACGGATGGCGGCGGTAACGGGAATGCCGGGCACGGACCTGTACGGTACCGAGATACCCTTTCGCGTGGAGCATATGCCGGTCTTTACCCCGGGAGAGAACGTGGTGGAGCTGGAAAAGGGCCTGTTCGCGGGCAAAAGCGGCCGCCTCTCCGTTTCCCGGGACGGGTTGGTATCCATCGAGGACGTTCTTGAACTGAAGAAAGGAGTCGACTTTACCACGGGCAATATTACCTTTCCCGGCGACGTGATCATTCGGGGTAAGGTTGCCGACGGCTTTAAGATTTATTCGGCGGGCACCATCGTGGCCGCGGACGTGCTCGACGTGACCGAGGTGGTGTGCAAGAAAGACCTTATCGCCCAGGCCGGGATCGAGGGACGCAGCAGGGGCGCCCTGCGGGTGGGCGGCGAGCTCACGGCGCGGTACATCCAGAACTGCAAGGTGGCGGTCCGCGGCGACATACGCGTAACCGGGAGCATTATGCAGTCGAGGGTTTACACCATGGGCAGCGTGCGCATGGGCGAAAGCGGCAAGCTCGTGGGCTGCGAGGTGATCGCCATCGGGGGCGTGCAGGCCTTCGAGATAGGCAGTTCGCACGGCGCGAAAACCAGGGTCCGATGCGGGACCGATTTCACGGTTCAGCAGGAACTGGACATCGCGAACGAGCAATTGAAGGTCCTCGCGGTAAAGATACAGCGGGCCGAAGAGATATACGAGGAAGAGCCCCTGCCGGACATAGCCCGGCATATCGAGGAGCTCAAGGCCAAAAAGGCCGAGATAATCTCCCGCATTCCCGCCGTACTCCCCCGGATAGACCGAAACGACGAGGCCTTCGTGGAGGTGTACGGCACGGCGTATCCGGGAACGGAAATCGAGATTTGCCACGTTACCCACACGGTCATGGCCGCGGAAAAGCAGGTTCGGTTTACCCTGGACAAGACCAAGGGCACCATCACGGGCTCGCCGCTGGGTAAAAAGCCGTAAGGGCGGGCCGGGTCACGACCCGGTCATGCGCACGACGGTCTTCCCCGTTCCGCCCTCCTCGGGCCGGGCAAAGTGGAATTCTTCCACGCCCCGATAGGAGCGGAGCATGTTTTGCACCGCTTCCTGCAGGATCCCGTGGCCCTTTCCGTGCACCACCGAAAATTCCCGCAACCCCTTCATGGCGGCGAGGTCCAGCTGGCGTTCCAGCGCCTTCATCGCCTCGCCGTGGCGCATGCCCAAAAGCCTGAGTTCGAAGGCAGGCGTATCGCCCTCGCCCATTTCGGCGTGAACCTCCACCGAAACCTTTTTTTCGCGGCCCGGTTTCACCGGCACGGCGCTGAGGGAGCCTTCGGCCACGGTCAAGCGGATCGAGTCGGTCGCGACGATCCATTGGCCCTTTTTCGCCTCGCGCACGATGGTGCCCCGGCGCTTGGTCTCGCCCACGTATACCTCGACCCCCGGCGCGAAGTCGGGCAGGATTTCCGCCTTGGAATCGCTTCCCTTGCCGTAGGCCGCGGCCCGGCGGCCCTGACGGGCCCTGTCGGGGCCCGTTTTACCGGAAAGCGACGGGTCGCCCTCGGCGGCGGCCTTCGCGGCTAATTCCCGTTCCCGTTCCTCGAACTCACGGCGCAGGGCCGCGGCCCCGTTGCGGTCCGACAGCAAGCCCTCGTGTTCCTCGTTGATAAGCCGTTCGAACTCTCCCATCCAGGCCTTTACCTGGAGCGTTTTCTCGCGGGTCAGCTCGCCCTCGCGTATTTCGCGCACCAGGTTTTCCAGCTGCTTGCGGCTCTCGTCAAAGAGCCTGTCCAGCCGGCGGTAGCCCTGTTCCCGAAGCTCCACTTCCTTTTGCCTCAGCTGCAGTTCCCGAAGATCGGTCTTGCGCCGCTTTTCGCGCAGGTCCCGTTCCTCCGCTCGCTTGTCCTTTTCGAAGCGGGCCAGCTCCTCGTGCTTGGCGGTAAGCCCCTTGATGAGGGCGGAAACGTCGGCGCGCTCGGAGGCGAGGTAGCCCCGCGCGGCGGCGACGACGGCGGGGTCGAGCCCGTTGCGTTTCGCGATGTCCAGGGCATGGCTCTCGCCGGGCACGCCCATGAGGATGCGGTAGGTCGGGGAAAGGGTATTCTCGTCGAAGTCCACCGATGCGTTCACGCACGAAGGGTGGGTATAGCCGTAATTCTTGAGCACGCCGTGGTGCGTCGTGGCGAGCACCACGGAGCCGCGCTCGAGCAGGGAATCGAGCACGGCCATGGCGATGGCGCTTCCCTCCTGGGGATCGGTGCCGCTGGCGAGCTCGTCGAGGAGCACCAGGCTCTTTTCGGTGGCCGAGGCGAGGATGCCCGCCACGTTTTTCATATGGCCCGAGAAGGTGGAAAGGGACTGATCCAGGGATTGCTCGTCGCCGATATCGCAGCCGATAAAGTCGAAGATCGGCAGGGCGGTGGTTTCCGCGGCGGGCACCGGCCAGCCCGACTGATTGAGCAGGGCAAAGAGGGCGACGGTCTTGAGGCTCACGGTCTTGCCGCCCGTATTCGGGCCGGTGATGATGAGGACGCGCCCGCCCGGGGTCAGCACGAGGTCAATGGGGACGGCGCGGCTTCCCAGCAGGGGGTGCCTCGCCTGGCGGAGCCGGAGCCGGGACACGCTTTCCTCGCCTGAGTCGGCCGATTCGCCTGCGCCAAGGTCCTGGTGCGGGATATCCTCGGCGAAGACGCATCTCCAGTCCCGGCCCCAACGGGCGGCGGCGCCGATCCCGTCCAGGAAGACCATGCGGGAAAGGGAGTCGGCGAGCGACTCGGACGAAGGCGAGAGGCGCGCGGTGAGTTCCTTGAGGATGCGGGCGATCTCGCGGGAGAGGCGGTGTTCCTCGGCCACGAGGTCGTTGTTGCGGTCAACCACGTCGTCGGGCTCCACGTACACGGTCTGGCCCGATTGGGACACCTCGTGCACGATACCCTTGACGCGGCCCCGGAAATTGGAGCGCAGGGCGATGACCTGGCGGCCGTCGCGGAGCGCGGGGAGGGTCGACTGGAGCATGGGCCTGATGGAGTCGTCGGAAAGGTAGGTTCCGACCAGGCGCTCGATATCGGCGCGGATGCGGGTTATTCCCTGACGGATCGCGCGAAGCTCGCTCAGGTCGCGCACCTCGCCCGAGCCGCGGTCAATGACCCGGAAAATATCGGCCGCGGGGCCGGTCAAATCGCCCAGGGCGAGAATCTCCGAGAGCAGGGCCCGTTCCGCGGCCTCGTCGCCGAACAGGGCGCCCACGTCGCGCCGCCCCGACGCTATCTGCCGCTCGCGGTTTTCGGCCCACTCCCGCAGGCGGTTTACCGATTCGCAGAAAAGGCCGAGGGCATGGAGCTCCCCCGCTTCCAGCGTCGCGCCCTCCACCCGCAGCCGGCCCAAAAACGGGCGGATCGGGGGCCAGGCGCCGAGGACCGGGGGCCGCTCGGCGGAAAGGGCGCGAAGCCAGGCGATGCCGAGGGACTTCAGCCGCCCCACCTCGGCCGGGTCGGGAGAGGGCTCGCGGAGGGAGAGGGCGGCGCGGCCCTCCTCGCTCATGCAGAGGCCCGCGATTGTCTCGCGGACCCGCGTATATTCCAGTACTTCCAGGGTTCGTTCGTTCATTGATAACGCTCGCTTCGTGTCGCGGAAAGCGCGTCCAGAGCGGGAGGACGGGAGACGGAAGGCGACTTCAGTCGGCCAAACGGCCCGTTTCCAGCTCTTCGCGGATGCGCTGCCAGCTTTCATACCGCTCTTCATGGATTACGCCCGCGTAAACGGCCTCGAGGATTTTGCATCCCGGCTCGTGCAGGTGGGAACAGGAAAGTCCCCATGAACAGCTTCCGATCAATGGTTCCATCTCGCGGAAATAAAGCGCGAGATCCTTTGCCTCAATATCGTGGAGCACGAACCGGCGCACTCCGGGCGTGTCGATAATGGATGCGGGCCGCTCGCCTTCCCGCGCGGGAAGGTGAAAGAGCATGCCCTTGGTAGTGGTATGGGTTCCCCTGCCGAATTTTTCCGAGAGGGCCGAGGTGCGAAGGCCGAGCCGGGAGTCGAGTGCGTTCAGGAGGCTCGACTTGCCCACGCCGGACTGCCCGACGAAGGCGGTCAGCTTGCCCGCGAGGATCGAGGCGAGCTCGTCCATTCCCTCCCCCGTTTTCGCGGATACCTGAAGGGTCTCGTACCCGATGCGCTCCCAGTCGGAGAGGCGGTCCAATACGTCGCCGTCGCAGCCGAGGTCGCACTTGTTCACCAGGACCAGGGGCCTGATATGCTCCGCGTCGGCCTGTATGAGGGCCCGGTCCACGAAGCGCGGGCGAAAGGGCGGCTCGTCCGGGGTGGTCACGACCGCGATCAGGTCGAGGTTGGCCGCCAGGAGCTGGGGGGCCTTCCCCTTTTGGTTCCAGCGGACGAAATGGTTGGCCCGCGGCACCAGGGAAAGTATCATGCCCCGCCCCGCGTCCAGCGGATCGCCTTCGTACACGACGCGGTCGCCGGCCGCCAAGGGGTTGTAATAGCCCTCGACGTCCTTGAGGACCTTCCCCTTTATCGCGCACAGGCGCACGGAACCGTCGTCGGTTTCCACCTCAAAGAGGTTGTTCGTTCCCCCGAGAACCAATCCTTCGCTCACAGAACGCCCCCCCAATCGATGCGGAACATGTCCGAATAGGTCCGGTAGCGGGATTCCGCCTCGGCGGAAATGCCGCCGGTGACGTAACAGGCGCCGGAACCGGCCTTCCAGGGCGCGGCCGCGTTCGGTTCGCCCGCGGCGGGGCCGTCGAAGGGAACGAGGCGCAGGGCTTGCTGAACCACCCCTTCCCGGGAATCGATGATCGCGATATCGGCGCCCGCCGCCTCGCGGATTTCCCGCTCCACGTGGAGAAAATGGGTGCAGGCGAGAACGATGGTATCGACGCCCGCCGCCTTAAAGCGGTCTATGGACGGGCGCACGGCCGCGAGCCGCTCCTCGCGCCCCCCGGAGACGAGCTCGCTTTCGATGCGCGAGACCAGGGTTGAATCGCCGATCCGGGTTATTTCGCAATCGGGCGCGAAGCGCGCGATCAGGTCGTCGGTGTAGGGGTCGCAGACCGTGCGGGCCGTGGCCAACAGGCCGATCTTCCGGTTCTTGGAAACGGAGGCCGCCACCTTAATGGCCGGCACCGTGCCCACGAAGGGAATGGGGAACCGGGCGCGGAGGGCGGGCAAGGCGGCGACCGACATGGTATTGCAGGCCACCACGACCACCCGCGGGCTAAAATGGTCCAAAAGCCGTTCCACGGCCTCGGAGGCGTGGGCGATCACCTCGTCACGGGTTTTTTCGCCGTAGGGAAAGTTGAGGGTATCGGCCAGGTACACGCAGGAGGCGCCGGGAGCGTGCAGGCGGAGCTGGGCCAGGTAGGGCAAGCCGCCTGAGCCGGAGTCGAGGAAGGCATACTGATAGCAGGTTTCGCAGGTTTCGCTCATGGTGACGGAATGACGGGGACCCTAACCGAAGAGGCTATCGAAGGCCGCTCGGGAGGGCGCGGCGCCGCTTCCCTCCTTCTTGGCAGGGGGATGGTCTTTTTTGAACGAGGGATTCACGCCGAACGAGTCGCAGAAATTGGCGCGCTCCTTGTCGGTCGGCGCGTCTTCTACCCGCTCCGCGCAGTCATGGTACGAACCGGGGGACCAAAAGCGGCAGTTACGGCAAGACCGCAGGTCGCTCCCGCAGGATTCACAGGCGAGGCTTCGGCCCACGGGGTTTTCCGCGGTTATGGCTTTTCCGCATTTCCAGCACATGGGAGTAATAATAACCCTTTGACCAAAATCGCGCAATGACCTACAGTGGTTCTTATGTTCAGCGCGCATCAGGACATTCCGCGGCAAAGCCTGTACGAGATTCTCGCGGCCAACGAGACCGTCAACAGCCTCGATTTTTCCGATATGGAATTCAGGGATATGGACCTTTCGGGAAAGTCCTTCACGGGCTGCCGTTTTTCCCGTTCGGTATTCGTGAACGCGAAACTCGACCGATGCCGGTTCCGCATGTGCTTTTTCGACTTTGCCCGCTTCAGCCGCTGTTCCATAACCGCCGCGGACATCCAGTTCACCAGCTTCGCGGGAGTGCACATAAACGACACGACCTTCGAAAACTCGGACCTGCTGCACGACAATTTCAACGGGCTCCTTTCGGGAAACGTGAGCTTCAACGATTCAGACCTGTATAACTCGCGCTTCGTGATGGCCACGCTCAAGGACACGTCGTTCCAGAACTGCAACCTGAAAAAAACCATGTTCCACCAGACCACCCGGGTGAAGGTATCCTTCCGCTCCTCGAATACCCGGGAAGCGATCTTCGATAAGGGGGAAACGCCCGAATGAAAATATGGTTTCACTACTCCCTTGAGGGCTTTTCCAACGGATACCTCGTGGCGAACGAAAAGACCGGCGAGGCGGTGATCGTCGATCCGGGCAGCATGAACCGGGAACTCCTGGCCCACGTGGAGGGCCACCGGTACAAGGTAGACGCCGTCCTCGTGACCCACAACCACCCGAGCCACCATAACGGGCTCATCACGCTGATGCGCATTTACTCGCCGAAGGTGTACGCCGCCGACGCCGAATTGGGCGGCCAGCGCACGGTATTGCTACAGGGCGACGGTACCTTCGCGGCGGCGGGGTTCGCGATCCGCTATTACGCGGTTCCCGGCCACTCGCCCGACTCGCTTATGTTCCAGATAGAGCATGCCCTCTTTACCGGCGACGCGCTGTCCGCGGGCCGATTGGGCACCACGAACAATATTTACGGCAAGCGCAACCTCTTAACCCACCTGAAGAACAAGCTCTTGAGCCAAAACGACAACATGACCCTCTTTCCGGGGCATGGGCCGCCTTCCACGATCCGCGCGGAACGCTTTTTCAATTCGGAACTGATGAAGGGAAGCGGCGACGAGAGCGAACACGCGGACTCGAAGTTTATCTTTATCGGCCCCGAGCCCTTTTGATCAGTCGTCGAAGTACCAAAGCCCTACCCGGCCGCCCGTGAGGCCCCAACGCGAAAACGCGTACGCGCCGAGCCGTTCCGCCGCCGCGGCGAAATCGGCGGCATCGGTCGCCCGCACGTAATCCGAAAGCCCCGGATCCCCCCCGTACCTGAGGAATCGCTCGTCCACGTTATCCGTGAAATACGGGGCCACGCGCGCCTGCGGCTGCTGCAAAAGGTAGGCCATGTACTCGTTTTCCAGCAAATAGGGGTCGCTCACGTCGTAGCCCAGGGTATCCACCACCGTAAAGTAGTCCTTCAGGTAATCCACGGCCCGTTTGTCGGTGGCGGCAAAGACGTCGGCGACCTCGGCCCGAAAGCCGGGATCGGTAAAGTAGATGCCGTGGTAGCTTTCATGGGCGAGGAAAAGATAGCGCAGGTAGGCCGCGGACTGGCGGGAGATGGAAACCACCGCGCCGGCCCCCGGTACGTAGGAAGAATCCCGGAGGGCGATAATGCCCTCGGCGAGCAGGATTGCCCGCAGCTCGAGCTCCTCGGTTCCCAGGGGGAAGCCGGAAAGCCGGGCGGCCTCGAAGAATTCCGCGAGGCTTTCCGCCCGATAGTCGTGGGCGTTGTAGGCGTGAAGCCCCCGCATTTCGGCGTCGGTTATAAGGCGGCCGCGGTAGCCGGTCTTTTCCACGAAGAACGCGAGCCGCTTGAAAAGCCGGTCCTGCACCGCGTAATCGGCCGTATCGAATAGGAGCACCGAGGGAAAGCGGTCCCAGGAGAAAATTTCGTAGTCGGCGTTTCGCCAGGACGCGACGGGCCATTCCACCGCGGCGTGCGGGTCGGCGACGATCGGGGATCGGGGGTTCGACGGGTCCGCGCAGGGGTAAGCAAGGCCGCGCACCACGCGAAGCTCGCGGAGCGCCGCGGTCCCGGAGAGCGGCACCAGCTGAACCGGCGCCTCGCCCGGGGCAACCCCCATCATGAAGGAGGGAAGCCACGTAGCCGTCAGGGAGGGGCTTTGCCTCCACCCGAACGAAAAGCTTCCCGCGCTGAACCGGGACTTATTTTGGGCCGTCGCCGTTCCCGGGTCGGCCAGGCGCGGATCGAAGCCGAATAGCGCGCTCGAGCCGCCCGCGAGCTCCACCGCGTAGGCGATTCCCGCGGGGTTCTGCGGAACCGCGAAGGCGCGCTCGCCGCCCGAATCGCCGAAACCGAACCAGGGCTCGGAACTCCGGAAGGACCAACCGGTCTCAAAGGGCGCAAGGGAGGCGGAAAGAACGCGCAGGCGGGTACCGGGAGCGCTCCCTTCCAGGGAAACGGCGAAACCGGCGAAGGAATCTGCGTGAAACCGCACGCGGAAAGCGCCGCCCGGAGCGCGCACGACCGAAAGGGCGCGGGGCTTGGGGTCGGAAACGAGGCGGCCGGAGGCGTTCAGGTCTTCCGCAAAGACGGGAGCGACGGAGACGGACGCGACGCTTCCCTTTTCGAGTTCCAGCGTCAGCTCGATTGAAGGGGAAGGCGGCGCGCCGGCGATAAGAGAGGCGGCATGGGCCCCGAGGGAAAACCAGGCGGAAGGCTCCTTGTCGGTCAGTACGCCGGTTTTCGCAGCGGAGGAAAGGGCCGTAAGATGCGACGAGGGGCCGGAACCGGAGACGGAAAGGGCGACACGGGAAGAAGGCAGGCCGCAGGAGGCGGCGAACCCCAGGGAAGCGAGCGTCAGGCACGCGCAAAGCGCGGCGACGCGAAAAGGCCCGACGGAAGGGCGAGAAACGCAAGGTGGCAGAATCACGACGACCTCTTTACCGACTGACCGCGGGGCGATCAAAGATTCACGAGACTGACGGCGATGAGCTTCGCGATTTCGTATTTCCGAGCGGGGGGCAGCTCCGAGTCGGGGCGGAGAAAGCTTTCGAACCGGCCGGCGAAATCGTCGGGAAGCGTTTTAAGGGTCGAGATCCGGGAAAGATAGCCCCGGTGCGAAGGCTCGAACTCGCCGTTTTCCATGAAAAGCGCCGCGCAGGCGAAATTGATGAAGTTTGACGACGCGATGAGGTAATGGAAGGGATCGTCGCGCACGATCGAGGCGCCGAGATCCGCGAGGTAATGGTCCATGGTCGATTGATAGAAGGACCGCATCTGCACCCAGAATTCTTCGCTCAAATTGGAAAGCCGCGCGGTTTCTTCCTTAATCCAGGAACTCCGCTCAAACAGGGCCTTGCAGTGCACGAGGCGGTAAAACACGTACGTGCCGCTATCCCGGATTTTCCACAGGTCAGAGCCGGCGCGGAGGGCGATCTCGGTCAGCTCGCCGATGCGCGCGATTGACTTGTATTCGATGCGAACCGGCAGGTCGCCCACCATAAAGCGGTCCTTCGAGCCCGTGGGCGAGGTTTCGAATACGGAATGGGGGGGAAAGGCGGACTGGCGGACGGAGACGGACGGAACGGAATCGCGGACGTAGACGTCGAGAATAAGGGCGAAGTACGGATCCAGGGTGTCGGTAGCGGCGGCCTCGTTCAGGCAAATCGCCTCCACCGCGTCCCAGGCGGAGATTGAAGCCACGAGACGGTCGGCGAGTTCGCGAACTTTTGGTTTCATGCTATACTTCATAGCCAGTATAGTATCATACCGCGCGGGACTTTGGAACAGCAAAAATGACCGAAAACCAGGAGTTCTCCCTCACGGGAATCTTTCTTCACGACACGCAAACCGCCGATCTCTGCCGGGAACAGGCCCTGCTTGAAAGGGCCCGGACAGGGTACGCTTCCGCCGGCGGAACGACCGCGCCGGGCGGAACGCCCCTGCGCATGGCCCATCCCTTTTGCCCCGACGCGCGCGCGGTAGACAGCCGGCTTTTCGTTCAGGCCCCCCGGGCGATCGGCGGCTGGATAGTCAGGCCGGTCCTCTCCGAAGGAACAAAGCTCGACGGGAACGGCGACGCGCCTTCGCCGCCCGCGTTTTTCCGCGGGTATCCCCCGCTTCCCGCGGTTTCCGGGTTCCTCCTTGGCTATTGGGGCACGGAGGCCCCGACGCTCCTGGCGCGGGCGGTGGAGGCATGGGGCGAGGCGAACGATCCGCGCGACGCCGGCCTCTTTCGGGACTTTTCGGTTCGCGTATGGTACCATGCGGAAATCCGGCTCACGCTTTCCGTCGCGGAAAGCGGATTCCGGTCCCTTTCCTGGCGGATCGGAAAACCAACCTGGATAAAGGCCGCACGATGACCGATCTCTCGTTCTATCAAACCCTGTTGATCGTATGCCCCCTGGTCTTCCTCGCGGGCTTTATCGATTCCATCGCCGGAGGCGGCGGCGTGATCTCCCTTCCGGCCTATCTCGCGGCCGGGTTGCCGCCGCACCTGGCCGCCGGCACGAATAAGTGCTCCGCCATGTTCGGAACCTCGGTAGCCGCGTGGAAATACCGCTCGGGCGGTCACATGCGGGCGCGGGAAGCGGGTTTGGCCGCCGCCTTCGCCCTTCCCGGCGCCTGGATCGGCGTTCGGATAGCGCTCTCCCTAAACCCGGCGGTTTTGCGGGGCGCGATGCTCGTGGTAATTCCCCTCGTGGCGGTTTTCATGGCGCTGCGGGGAAGGAACCGTTCGGGCGAAGCGGTCACCGCGGGCATTCCCGAGCGCTATCGGGCCCGGTTCCCCGAACGGACCGGTACCGCCAGGGCCTTGGAGCTGATGCTCCCCGGGGCGATCGGCTTTGCCGTCGGCCTCTATGACGGCCTGATCGGCCCGGGCACGGGCAGCTTTCTAATCGTCGCCTTCAACGCCCTACTCGGACGGAGCCTCGTGGTGTCTTCGGGAAACGCAAAACTGGTGAATCTCGCCTCAAACGTGATTTCGGGCATCGTGTTTTTCATGTCGGGAAAGGTTTGGATCGCCCTGGCGATTCCCGCGGCCTGCTGCACCGTCGCGGGGGGCTGGCTCGGCTCGCACCTGGCGGTAAAAAACGGCGCGCGGGTCATCAGGCCCGTTATGTTCGCCGTACTCGCCCTGCTTTTCGCCAAAATCGGGCTGGACCTGTTCGGCATCCTCTAATTAACGCGTTTTTCACCCATCTTTCACGGGATCGGAACCGAGCGCGTGTACGGTTACGGCATGACCTACGCAACGCATCGCTATCTGGGAACCCTGCTGTATCCGGAACTTCGGGACCGATGGGACATCGCGCTGGACGAGGAATCGTTCCTGTACGGATGCGTCAAGCCCGACGTGACGACCCTCTTCGTCAGGCATCCCCATTTTTGGAATATATCGCGGCGCTTTGCGCTTAAGCGAATCGCCCGGCTGTGCGAACGGAAACCGAAACCCGCGAAGGCGCACCGGCGCTTCAGCGAGGAGCTCGGCGTCGCGCTCCACTACGTGGCCGACTTTTTCACCGCCGTACACAACCTCTCGCCCAACCCACTGCGCGCCCATATCGAATTCGAGCGGGTCCTGCACGAGGCCTTTCTGACGGCCGTCGGGCAGGATTCCGTGGCGGGGCACTTCAATTTCAGGGAACGACTGCCGGGCGATACCGCCCGGGACGTTTCCCGAAGCCTCGCCCAGGAACTCGCGCGTCGCCATGCGCGCTATGCGCCGGACCGCTCAAGGCCGGAACGGGACCTTCACGCCATTATCGGCGCCTCGGTCCTGGTCGCCGCGGCGGTCATGGACGCGGTGACGCTTTCTGCGGGCGCGATCAATAGCGGTGTAGCCAGCCCACGACCCGGCCTTCCACGCGAAACCCCTCAAGGTCGGGACCTTCAAGCGTCCGTTCCTGATATCGCGGATTTTCGCTGATTATCCGCACGGCCCGCGCCGCCGGCTCAAAATGCACGCGTTTCACCAAAAGGCTCGAGCCGATGGAGATTACGTGAACGCCGTCGCCCGTCTTTTCATCGATGGAGAACAGCACGATATCCCCGTCGTCGAGGCCGATGCCGGTCATTGAATCGCCCCGTACCTCCACGGCCCGCACGCGATCGGCGCGGCGCGGCGCGATAAAGGAACGCAGGACGGGCACCGTCGTCACCTCGGCCCATTCCTCGATTTCGACCCCCGCGCCCGCCGCCGCTTCCTGCAGGATAAAGGGCACCTGGGCGATACGGTCGTCGTCGGCGAACGGAACGGCCGGCGTTTCCCCCGCCTTCTGATAGGGATAGCCCGAATCGGAGGCCCTCGTGCCCGTCAAAAGCCAGTTGATATCCACCCCGTACGCCGAGGCGAGCCGCACGAGCACGTCCCGGGACGGTTCGCGCTTGCCGAGCTCGATATCGCCCGAAACCACCGGATGGATACCGAGGGATTCGGCAAAGGCTTTCTTGGTCAATCCCGCGGCAAACCGGATTGAGGCGTAGCGCCCGGAAAGGGTTCCCTCGTCTATTCCTTTTTTCATGTTCCCCTCTTGACCGATAAGCATTTTGCTTATAAACTTAGCATATCAGGTACAGTGTATACTGTATAGAGGGAAAACGCAAGAAAATGGCCACAGAAACCGGCTTCCCCTCCCCCGCGCGGGGATACGAGGCGACATCGATCGATCTCAACGAAATCCTGGTGCACAACCCGCCCGCGACCTTTTTCATGCGGATGAAGGGAAGCCAGCTCGTCTACCGGGGCATCCACACGGGGGATCTTCTCGTGGTGGACCGCTCAAGGCCGCCCCTGCCGGGCAGCCTCGTGGTGTTCCGGCAAGACGACGAGTTTTCCTGCAGGGAGCTGGTGCGCGACGGGCCCCGCTATTCCCTGGCCGACGGGGCGGGAAACCACGTCGGGGTCACCGAAGAAACCGAAATATTCGGAACCGTAACGGGAGTGATACGAACCCTATGATTTTCCATGTAGACGCCAACAGTTTTTACGCCTCGTGCGAACGCCTATTCAGGCCCGATCTGGCCGCGAAAGCCATCGTCGTGCTTTCCAATAACGACGGCATCATTATCGCGCTGAACGACGAGGCGAAGGCCCTCGGCTTCCGCCGGGGAGACGCCTGGTTCAAGGTCTCCGCCGAAGCGGCGCAGAAGGGGGTTTCCGTGTTCAGCTCGAACTACACCCTCTACGCGGACATAAGCGCCCGAATCGCCACCATTTACAACCGACTCTGCCCCGACGTGGAGATCTACTCCATCGACGAGTCCTTCCTCTACTATCCGGACTGGAAGTGCCCGGACTTTACCGGAATCGGGTCTCGCCTGAGAAACACGGTGCTCAAGGAAACGGGCATGCCGGTTTCCGTCGGCATTGCGCCGACCCGCACCCTCGCGAAGCTCTGCAACAAGCTCGCCAAAAAACGGGGCGGGGTGCTCGCCTGGGCCGACCTTGACGGCGACGCGGAACTCGCCGCCTATCCCGCGGGGGACGTCTGGGGCATCGGCTGGTCGAAAACGAAGTTTCTCGCCCGCTACGGCATCAAAACCGCGCTGGACCTGAAAAACTATCCCCTATACCTGGCGAAGAAAAACCTCACGATCAACGGGCTCAGGACGGTGCAGGAATTGAACGGCATCGCCGCGATAGACCCGGTTTCGCGGGAAAAGAGGCAGAACATCTGTTCCTCAAAGTCCTTCGCGGAGCCCGTGTACTCACTGGGCGAGCTGGAAGAGGCCTTGGCGTCCTATACCCACGAGGCGGTGCGCCGGCTTCGGGAACAGCGGAGCGCGGCGCGGTACGTCTCCGTGTACCTGATGACCAATCCCTGGGACGACGCGGGGCCGCAATTCTGCAACCAGCTTTCCGCGGCCCTTCCCCGCCCCACCTCCTTCCTGCCGGACATTCTCGGCACCGCCGAGGGGCTCCTACGCGGCCTGTATAAAAGCGGTTTCCGCTACCGCAAGGTTATGGTCAATCTCTTGGGCCTTGAGGAAGACGCCACGGCGCAGGGAGACCTCTTCGACGCCGACGAGGGGCGGGAAAAGAAGCAGGCCCTCATGGGCTGTTTCGACGAGGTAAACGGCCGCTACGGCCGCGACGCGCTCCGCATGGGGGCCACCACCCTCGCCTCCCGGGGCTGGAACATGCGCCGCCGGTTTTTGTCCCCCGCGTACACCACCGACCTTTCGGGAATACCCGAGGTACACTGACCATGGCCGAAATTTACGTGGGCACCTCGGGATACGACTATCCCGAATGGCGCGGGCTTTTTTACGCCAATGAATTGCCCCGGGAGGAATTTCTCGCCTTTTACGCCGAGCATTTCCGCGCGCTGGAACTGAACTATACCTACTACGGCATGCCCGAGGAACGCCAGATCGCCTCCATGGTGCGCCGTTCCAACGGTCGCCTGAAATTCTCGATTAAGGCGCATAAGTCGCTTACCCACGAGATATCGGTTTCCGCCTGGCGCGACGCGGCGAAGGAATTCCGCGCCGCGCTGTATCCCATGGTAAACCGCGGGCTCTTGCTCTCGCTCCTTTTTCAGTTTCCCCAAAGCTTTCACTACGCCGTGGACGAGCGCCGGTATCTGGATTCCCTGATGCGCGAGTTTGACGGCCTTCCCCGGGTAGTGGAGTTCCGCCACGACTCCTGGCAGGCCAAGGGCGTTGTCGAGCGGGTTACCGCCGGGTTAAGCGAGCGCGGGATCGGCTGGTGCGTTACCGATATGCCCGGGCTCAGGCATTTGCCGACCTTTCGCCCCGTGGCTACCGCGCCGGTAACCTATGTGCGCCTGCATGGGCGAAATGCGGCCTCATGGCACGGCACCAACGCCCGGGACCGGTACGATTACCTGTATTCCGACGCCGAGCTGGAATCATTTTTGCCGGCGATAACGGCCATCGGCGCCTCGGCGCAGGTGGTGCAGATCTACTTTAACAATCACGCCAAGGGACAGGCCGTGGTGAACGCCCGAAAAATGAAAATTCTCTGCGATTCAATCGTAAGCCCGTCGTAAGATCGGGACGGCAGCCGCGACAAAAACCTTCCATTTTTTTAGAACGATAAAAAAAGTTCGAATAAGACTTGACAAGCAGGTCTACCGGTCCTATATTTGCCTTAAGCAACTATTGCCACTGTCAATTTTTCACAAAGGCAAATAAGGTAGGACTTCCGTGATCGATTTATGCGCCCTCAGAAAAATCCAGACCGCCCTTAGGCAATACGAAGACCGTCTTCGCGAGGACACGGGGCTCTCCCTCAACGAGGCGCTGTGCCTTTGCTCCATCAATCGGGGGTACCAGGAACCGGGGCTTATCGCCCGGGAAATGGAACTATCGCCCTCGAGGCTTACCCGCATACTCGACGCCCTGGAGGAGCACAGGCTTGTGGAGCGTAAAATCGGGGACGGAGACCGAAGGAACATCGCCGTGAGCCTAACGTACGCGGGTCGGGAACTTCTTATGAAATACCAGTGTTCGGACATCGAATTGCCCGAAGCGCTTGCTTTTACCCGGGAATAAACGAGAATTCTTTTCATGATAGGAGGCCGCAAATGGCTAAGTATGTGATTGTCGGCGGAGTCGCCGGCGGGGCGGGAACGGCCGCCCGGCTGAGGCGTCTGGATGAAAAAGCGGAAATCGTCATGTTTGAGCGGGGCGAATACATAAGCTACGCGAATTGCGGTCTTCCTTACTACGCCGGCGGGGTCATCGCCGAACGATCCCGCCTCTTCGTTATGACGCCGGAAAAATTCAAGGAATCCCTCAACGTGGACGTTCGCGTACTTCACGAGGTAACCGCCATAAACCGGGGTGAAAAGACCGTTCACGTGAAGGACCTCAAATCGGGCCTTGAGCGGGACGAATACTACGATTACCTGGTCTTAAGCCCCGGCGCGGCCCCCATGCGCCCGCCCATTCCCGGAATCGACGATCCTGCCATCATGACGCTCCGTTCCGTTTCGGATATCGATACCATCAAGGCGAAGATAGACGACGCGCAGACAAAACGGGCCGTGGTCGTCGGCGGGGGCTTCATCGGCTTGGAGATGGCGGAGAACCTGAAGGAGAGGGGGCTCTCGGTCACGGTGATCGAGGCCATGGACCAGGTCATGAACGTGATCGACTACGACATGGCCGCGATCGTCCAACAGCACATGCGCGAAAAGGGCGTGCGGATCCGGGTGAAAGACGGGGTAGCGGCCTTCGAGCGCAAGGGTTCGTCCCTTTTCGTGAAGCTTTCGTCCGGTGAATCGGTTGAGACCGACATCGTCATTCTCTCCATCGGCGTGCGCCCCGACACCAAGCTGGTCAAGGACGCGGGCCTCGAGACGGCCCAAAACGGCGCCATCAAGGTTGACGAATATTTCAGGACGGCAGACCCGGCCATTTTCGCCCTGGGCGACGCGATCGAGTACAAAAGCCCGCTCCTCGGAATCGGCCTGACGGTTCCCCTCGCCGGCCCGGCGAACAAGCAGGCCCGAATCGTGGCGGACAATATCGTCAAGGGCCCCAAGCGGACCTACGAGGGCACCATCGCCACCAGTATCGCGAAGATATTCGACCTTACGGTCGCCTCCACCGGCCTGACCGAAAAGAACCTGCAGCGGGCCAACCTACCCTTCGCGCAATTGGTGACCCACGCGGGGAGCCACGCGGGCTATTATCCCAAGGCCCTCCAGCTTACCGTGAAGATCCTGTACCACCCCGAAACCGGCAAGCTTTGGGGCGGCCAGGCCGTGGGCTTCGACGGCGTCGACAAGCGCGTGGACGTTCTCGCGGCCTACGTGAGGATGGGCGGCACGGTGCACGACCTCGCGAGCTTCGAGCAGGCCTACGCGCCGCCGTTCTCGAGCGCGAAGGATCCCCTGAACATGCTCGGCTTTATTGCCGAGAACGTGCTCGACGGCCTTTCGAAAACCGTGACCTGGCGCGAGGTGGCGGAATTGAAGGCGAAAGGCGCCTTCCAGCTCGACGTGCGCAGCCGCGAGGAGTTCGCCCTCGGCGCCATGGGCGGGGCGGTTAACATACCGCACACCGAGCTGAGGAACCGCTTCGCCGAGGTTCCCAAGGACCGGACCGTTCTCGTAAACTGCGCCATCGGGCTTCGCGGCTACCTCGCCGAACGCATGCTCCGGCAAAACGGCTATACCGACGTGGTTAACCTTACCGGCGGCTACAAGACCTGGAAGGCGGCGACGAGCGAACTCGAGCTCCTGGAATCCGGCGGCGAGGGAACCCACCTTTTCGACAAGAACATCGACGTGGTGGAAGAGGACGGAAGCCCCGTCAAGCCCCGCGACAAGGTATTCGAAATAGACGCGTGCGGGCTCCAGTGCCCGGGCCCGATCATGCGGCTCAAGCTGGAAATGGACAAGCTCGAGCCGGGCGACCAGATCAAGATGTCGGCCACCGACCCGGGTTTCGCCCGCGACGTCAAGAGCTGGTGCAACCTGACGGGAAACAACCTGGTTTCATTCGCCACGGTGAACGGCATAATCGAGGCGGTCATCGAAAAGGGATCCCAGCCCCAAGCGGGCCAGGGCGGGGCGCCGGCCATGACGGTGAGCGGCAACGCGGCCACCATGATCGTTTTCTCGAACGACCTCGACCGCGCGCTCGCTTCCTTCGTCCTCGCCAACGGGGCAGCAGCCTCGGGAAAGGAAGTGACCATGTTTTTCACCTTCTGGGGCCTTTCCGTGCTGCGGAAACCCAAGGCGGGGAAGGTCAAGAAGGATTTCATGGGCAAGATGTTCGGCGCCATGCTCCCCAAGGGCATGGGAAAGCTCGCCCTTTCCTCGATGAACTTCGGCGGGATCGGCGCCGCCATGATGAAGTCGCGCATGAAGGCAAAGAACGTTGACCAGGTGGAGATGATGTTCGCCCAGGCGCGCCGGGCCGGGGTCAGGCTCGTGGCCTGCCAAATGTCCATGGATATCATGGGCATCGCGGCGGAAGAGCTGATGGACGGCGTGGAAATCGGCGGCGTGGCGACCTACATGGAAGCCGCCTCGAAGGGCAACGTAAACCTGTTCATCTAACGCGCGCTTACTCAGGAATAAAAAAACGGAACCGGGCTCTATGAGCCGATTCCGTTTTTTTTTCGCCTCGCCGCTCGTTTTAGGCGCGGCAGACGGTTAGTCGGCCTTGCGGGCTCCCAGCACGTGCTGGTCCAGGAACATGATGCCGAAGGAATTTCCCCCGGTCATCTTGAGCTTATCCAGAATGTCCTGCGCGTTCTTCTCCTCTTCCACCTGTTCGTTTATGAACCAATGCAGCATGAGCTCGGTCTTCGGATCGTTCTCCGCGCGCGCCATATCATAGATCGCCTTGATAGAGGCCGTTACCCCCTGCTCGTGTTCTAAAACGGTCTTGAAAATTTCCTCCGGGGTGCCGAATGACGAGGGCGGGGCCGCTATGGCCGAAAGGGACGCGGAGGAGTTTACCTCGTAGAGATACTCATAAAACTTCATGCCGTGGGACCATTCCTCCGACGCCTGGGCCTTCATCCAGGAAGCGAAGCCGGGAAGGGCCTTCGCGTCGAAATGGGCCGCCATGGCCAAATACAGGTATGAAGAATAGAATTCCTTATTGATCTGCTCGTTGATCGCTTTTTGCAATGAATTACTTAACATTGTAATCCTCCTATAACAAATATACCATCTCCGTTCGGGAGAGGCAATGCCATAAGCATACGTTACTTTCCCGGCACTGTCCAATTTTCAAACGCATTGACGAGAGGCCGTCGGGAGCCTATAGTGCGGTTATGGAAAATCCCAACGTATTTTCGGTAAATCTCGTTTCTCCCGCGGTAAGGGGGATTAACGCGGCGATCGCTGCGATCGTCTTGGCTGCCCAGGCGGTATTCGCGGGCGAACGGGGCGTTTCCGTGGCCGGCTTGGCGATCCTCCTCGTCGCGACGGTCGGGGCCCTCATCGAGGAACGGTGGGTATTCGACTTGGAAAAGGAAACGGCCCGGTTCCGTTTCGGCCTTCTTTTCGCCGCCCACACGCGCACCATCCCCTTTTCGGCGATCTCCGCCGTGGAGTTTGACGACTTCGAGAAGGGCTTCAACAAGCAAAAATGGACCAGGATCGTGATCCGCGTTCCCGGCGGGAAGGACGAAATACTGGATACCGTCAACCGAAAGAAGGCGCGCGCCCTTATAGCCAGGGCGGAACGGCTTGCGGCCTTTTTCGAGGCCAGGGAGAAGGGATAAGCCCCGCGCCCCAAAGAAAAAGCCCGCTTCCGGTTTTCCGGCCGCGGGCCTTTTTTTTTACTCGTAGAGGAAGCACGCCACGGAATGGCCGTCCGCGCGTTCCGCCAGTTGGGGCACGGATGCCTTGCAACGTTCCATCCGTTTCGGGCACCGGTCATAGAAGTAGCAACCCGTCCGCTCCTTGTCGGGAGAGGGCACGTCGCCGGTCAGGATAATCCGCTGCCGCTCGCGCTCGATAACCGGGTCGGGTATAGGGGCCGCGGAAAGCAGTGCCTGGGTATAGGGGTGCATGGGCGCCTTGTACAGGCTGTTGGAGGGGGCGATTTCCACGATAATGCCGAGATACATAACCGCGACGCGGGTGGAAATATACTGGATAACCGCCAAGTCGTGCGCGATGAAAAGATAGGTCAAGCCCAGCTCTTCCTGCAGGTCCTTGAAAAGGTTCAGTATCTGCGCCTGAATGGATACGTCCAGGGCGCTTACCGGCTCGTCCGCGAGGATCAGCTCGGGGTTCAGCGCCAACGCGCGGGCGATTCCGATTCGCTGCCGCTGTCCGCCCGAAAACTCGTGGGGATACCGGTTGCGGAAAAACCGGGAAAGCCCCACTTTTTCCATCAAGGATTCGACCCTCTCGGTGATTTCCGACCGGGAATAGGAAGTGATTTTGCGCGAGTTGAAGACGCGAAAGGGCTCGGCGATTATGTCGCCGGCGGTCATGCGCGGATTAAGCGAGGCATAGGGGTCTTGGAAGACCATTTGCATGTCCTTTCGCGCGCGCATGAGCTGGTCGTCGGTCGCCGTCACGAGGTCGTTACCCTTGAAGAGCACCTTGCCCGCGGTAGGCTTGTACAGTTGGGCGATGGCGCGGGCGGTCGTGGACTTTCCGCAGCCGGATTCGCCCACGAGACCGAGGGTCTCGCCCTTTTGCACTTTAAAGGACACGCCGTCCACGGCGCGGATCGCGCCTTTTTTGCCCGAGAAAACTCCGCCGTCGCGGAAGGGGAAATGAAGCTTGAGGTTCTCGACCTCGAGCAGGGATTCTTTATCGCTCATTTGAATTTAAGCCTCCGGATAGAGCCAGCAGCTGACCTTATGGCCGCTTTCCGTTTCCACGCTGGCGGGATATGTGGTGCGGCAGATATCCTTGGCGAACTCGCAACGCGGATAAAAGGGGCAACACTCGGGCAGGTCGATCACGTTCGGCGGCTGGCCCTCAATGGAGAAGAGCCGTTCGCTGTTCGGCTTGTCCAGCCGGGGAACGGAGCGGATAAGCCCGCGGGTATAGGGATGGTTCGGCGCGGCGAAAACCTGGTCAACGGCGCCCTGCTCGACAACGCGGCCCGCGTACATAACGCAAACCGTGTCGCACATGCCGGCTACCACGCCGAGGGAGTGGGTGATCATGATGACCGCGGTGCCGAGCCGGGCGGTCAGGTCGCCGATCAGGTCGAGGATCTGGGCCTGAATCGTCACGTCGAGCGCGCTGGTTGGCTCGTCCGCGATGAGTATCTCAGGGTTGCAGCTTAAGGCCATGGCGATCATTACGCGCTGCCTCATGCCGCCGGAAAACTGGTGGGGGTAGTTGTCCACGCGCTTATCGGCCGCGGGTATGCCCGCGAGCTTCAGCATCTCAATGGCCTTGTCCTTCGCGTCCTTCTTGGAAAGGCCCTGATGGAGCACGATGGTTTCGACCATCTGGGTCGAGATCCGGAGGAATGGATTGAGGCTGGTCATGGGGTCCTGAAAAATCATGGAAATCTTGTTTCCCCGGATCTCCCGGATTTCCCGGTCGGACATTTTCAGGATATCCTTGCCGTTGTACCAAACCTCGCCGCCCACGATCTTGCCGGGGGGGCTCGGGATCAGGTTCATTATGGAAAGGTTCGAAACGCTCTTTCCCGAACCCGACTCGCCGACTATCGCCAGGGTCTCGCCGGCGCGCAGGTCGAAGCTCACGCCGTCTACCGCCTTGACGATGCCCTCGTCGGTCCTAAAATGGGTTTGAAGGTCACGGACCTTCAGAATTACGTTATCGGTCATGCACGTGCTCCTAGACGCGGTTCTTGCTTTGCGGATCGAAAGCGTCGCGCAAGCCGTCGCCAAGGAAGTTCATGGCGAAGAGGAATACCGTCATCGCCACCGCGGGGACGATGAGGAGCCAGGGATAGAGCGTCATGGTGCTCACGCCCTCGGACACGAGGAGGCCCCAGGAGGTTCTCGGCGCCGAAACGCCCAAGCCAAGGAACGAGAGGAAGCTCTCGCTCATGATGAAGCTCGGGATGGAAAGGCTGGAATACACGATGATGATGCCCGTGGTATTGGGCAAAAGGTGCTTGAGAATGATGCGTCTCTTGCGGGTTCCCATTGCGCGGGCAGCTTCCACGAACTCGGAATTCTTCAGGCTGATGACCTGGCCGCGCACCACGCGGGCGATGGTAAGCCACGACACGAGGGCGATCGCGATAAAGAGGATAAAAATGCTCTGTCCGAGGATGGCCATCATGATGATGACGATCAGCATATACGGCAGGCCGTACATAATGTCCACGAAACGCATGATAAGGTTATCCACCCAGCCGCCGAGATACCCCGCCACGGCCCCGAATAGGATGCCGATGAGCAAGGCGGTGACCGTGCCGATAAATCCGATCATGATGGAGATCTGTCCCCCGTAAATCGTCCGGGCAAGGAGATCGCGTCCTAGGGCATCGGTTCCGAAAACGTACCGGCGCTGATGCACGGGATCGACCGCCACGTCGGCCACCAAGGCGTCGTATTCGGCCTGCTGCTCGGCGCTCAATTCGGTCCGGCCCTCTTTCTTCGCGATGCGGAGCATGTACGCGTGCCGAACCTCAAGCATGACTTCGCCCGCCGGGCGAAGCGAGGGAGGCAGGTTTTGGTGGTCGATCACCTGTTCTTTATACGAGTAAATCGGAAGAACCGGCGCGAGCAGGGAAATGACGATATAAAAAACGGTTATCCACAGGCCCGCTATGGCCATGCGGTTTTTTCTGAGCCGCTTCCAGGCGTCGGCCCACAGGGAAATGGGTTTCACTACCTGGTTGAATTCATTTATGGCGCCCGAGGCCGATTCGGTCCCGGTTTCCGCCGGCTTAACGCTAGTAGGGTCTGACATGGTCTTGCGTCCTCACTTGTACGATATGCGCGGGTCGATCGCCCCGTAGAGCACGTCAACGATGAAATTCATGGCAACGAGGATGACCGAATAGACGATGACCGTGCCCATGATAAGGGTATAGTCTCGATTGAGCGCCGAATTGACGAAAAACCCGCCAAGGCCGGGAATGACGAAAATCTTTTCCACGACCACCGAGCCCGTCACGATACCCGCGAAGGCGGGGCCGAGGTAGCTGATAATCGGGAGCATCGCGCCCTTGAGCACGTGCTTTACCACCACGACGGATTCCTTCAAGCCCTTGGCGCGGGCGGTACGGATATAGTCGGAGCGGAGTATTTCGAGAATGCTCGCCCGCGAAAGGCGCGCGATATAGGCGAAATAGGGAAAGGAGAGCGTAACGGCGGGCATGATGAGCGGCTTGAGGTTGATTCCGTTACGCGTGAAGATCCAGCCCGAGGTGGGAAGCCACTTGAGGGTTCCCGCGAACAGGTACATAAGCAGGGGGCCGATGACGAAGAGGGGAATGGATATTCCGATAATGGCCACGGACATGCTCACGTAATCGAGCCAGGTATTTTGCCGCAGCGAGGAAATAATGCCCACCGTTATGCCGCCGATCAGGGCGAGAACGAGGGAAACGACGCCCAGCAACAGCGAATTGGGTAAGCTGTGCCCAATGAGGTAATTTACGTCGTGATCCTTATATTTATAGGAAGGACCAAGGTCTCCGTGCAGGATATCGTTCATGTAACGGAGATACTGAACCGGAAGCGGTTCATCCATATGGTACTTCCGCATGATATTCTGGAGAATTTCGGGAGGTACGTTCTTCTCCCCGGAAAAGGGACCGCCGGGCGCTACCCGGATGATAAAAAAGCTCAGGGTTACGATCAAAAAAAGGGTCGGAACCAGACTGAACAGCCGTCTGACGACAAATCTTAACATTACATTGCCTCTGGCATGAGTGGAGTAAACAAAGAAGCCTGACGGCGGACCCCGGAAGGGGCGCCTCCGGAAGGCGCGCCCCCCGGCGGAGGGCGCTTCCTTACGGGTTTTCGCCGTCAGGTCTTTGGGTTAACGGATTTCTATCCGTTTATTTCACGGGAGCGATTCCCTTGTAGGTGTGGATATCGAGCGCGTTCAGGTACCAACCGGACCACTTGTTGGTGTCCAAAAGGTGCTGGCTCACGTAGAAGTAAATCGGCATGACGGCCTGGTCCTTGGTGATGAGGAGCTCTTCCGCTTCCTGGAGGGTCTTCATGCGGTCGGGACCGGCTTTCATGGTCGACGCTTTCTTGACGAGGGCATCGTAGGCCGGGTTGGCGTACGCGCCGTCGTTGTTTCCGGCGCCGGTCAGGAACATCTCGTGGAAGGTGTTCGGGTCCTGGTAGTCTCCGAGCCAGCCGGCGCGGGAGATCTGGAAGTCGTGCTCGTGGCGAACGTCGAGGAAGGTCTTCCACTCGAGGTTCTGGATCGTCACGTCGATTCCGAGGTTCTTCTTCCAAACCTGCTGGATATACTCGGCGATGAGCTTGTGGCCCTCATGGGTATTGTAGATCACGGTCAGCTTGGGGAAGCCCTTACCGTCGGGGAAACCGGCCTCGGCGAGGAGGGCCTTCGCCTTGGCTACGTCGTAGGCGTTGCCCTTGGCGGGGGTGTATCCGGCCATGGGAGGCGCGATGGAGTCGGCGGGAAGCTGGCCGCCCTTGGTTACCTTGGTCACGAGTTCCTTGCGGTCCAGGGCCATGGTGAGGGCCTTGCGAACGCGAGCGTCCTTAAGGGCGGGATCGGTCACGTTAAAGACGTAGTAGTAGGTTCCGACCTGGGGGCTCACGAGGTAGTCGTCGCGGAGCTTGAGCTCGTCGATCATGGTGACGGGGGGATTGCAGTCCCAGTCCACTTCGCCGGCGAGGTATTTCTGGTACAGGGTGTTGTTGTCGTCGATCGCGAGGAAGGTGATGCGGGAAAGCTTCACGTTCTTCTTGTCCCAGTACTTGGCGTTGGGAACGACGGTGATCTTCTCCTGGGGGGTCCAGGTCTCGAGGGTGAACGGGCCGTTGCCCACGAAGTTGCCCGGCTTGATCCAGTCGTCGCCGAGCTTGGCGATAACGTGCATCGGGAGGGGGCTGAAGGCGTAGTGGGCCATCATGTCGAGGGCGTAGGGAGCGGGACCGGTGAGGGTAACCTCGAAGGTATACTCGTCCACGGCCTTGATCGCGACGCCGCTGGCGGGACCGGTTCCGGCGTTATACGCCTCGGCGCCCTTCACGACCATGGTAACCATGTACGCGTAGTTGGATCCGGTGGCCGGATCGAGGGTGCGGAGCCAGGAGTCCACGAAGGTTTTCGCGGTGATGGGGGTTCCGTCGCTCCAGGTCGTCTTGCGGAGCTTAAAGGTATACACGGTGCCGTCGGGACTGATAGTCCAGCTTTCGGCAACGCCGGGAACGGCGGTAGCCGTCTTGGGATCGTACGCGACGAGACCCTCGAACAGGGCCATGTAAATGCGGTGTTCGGGAACGCCTTCGATCTTCGAGGGATCGAGACTCTGGGGCTCGGCCCCGTTTCCGATGATGAATTCGGCGCCATTGCCGGCAGCATCGGTGGATCCACCAGCGAATGCGGCTGCCATAAGGGCTACGGCAACAAGCGTGGCTGCAATCTTTTTCATTAAAAGATCCTCCTTGGGAATTTAGAAAAAACGCTTTAGCAGTATAGGACAATTAATTGATATTGACAAGAATTACCTGCATAATTATTTATAATATATACAATTAGTTAATTTATACTGCAATTATTGAAGCCTTGTTAATTTTTTCTCGACTTACAGTCCCGCGCTTTTTGCCGGAAAACCTCGGCCATCTCGCGAACGCCCTGCTTTTCGTAAATAAGCGCGGTTTCTTCCCAGCCGAGCCGCTCTTTCGGGAAACGGTCTATCACTTTCCGAAACACTGCCAAGGCGGCGTTGAGGTCGCCGGAACGGGAAAGGAGCCTGCCCTCGCTCAAAAGGGAGGTGGCGTCGGCCTTGAGCACGCGGTTCGCCTCGCGCATGAGGCGAAGGGCGTTGCCCGTATCCCCCATCTTGTCGAGGCAGTATACGAGATTCGAGAGGAGCACCCGGTCGTCGGCCTTGCTCCGGAGCATGTTTCGGTACAGTATGGCCGCCTCGCGGTATTGGCCGGCCTTGCGCCGCCAGAGGGCATAGAGCCGCAGCGGCAGGGCCGAGGGGTCCTGGGAAATAACCGATTCGGCCTGGTCCGCGGCTTCCTTCCATTTTTCCCGCTCGGCCAATAGATGGGCGAACTCGATCCTGATCGCGAGGTTATCGCCCCAGCGACCGAGGTATTCGCGGTAGGAATTAAGGAAGGTCTCCTCGTCCGAATCGGTTTCGGCGCACGCGATATAGCCCAGCCACGCCTCTTCTCGCTCGGGGTCCAATACCGTGACCTTTTGGTACCAACCGATGGCGAGATCGGTCAGCCCGAGCCGGAAGTAGGTTTTCGCGAGGGCCATCAACAGTTCGGGCACCGCGCCGTGCTCCCGTACCGCCTCCTGAACCTGGGCCAATACCTTAGAGGGTTCTTCGTCCAAATTGGCGCGGCACAGTACGCCATAATAGGAAAGGAGGGCCGGATCGCAGCCGATCCGCCTCGCCCGCACGAGTTCTTCCGAGAGGGCGGCCCAGTTTCGCTCGGCGAGCAGGGTCATGAGCGCCCCGTATTCAGGCCCCGTGGCCTCGCTCCGGGTTCCGTACCCCGCGACCGCCCGCCTGAAATGATTGAGGGAGGAAGCCATATTCCCGGTGTTCCGCAGGGCCTCAGCCATGAGGGCGTGCACCGCGGGATCGCTTCCCCGGCTTTTCAGGTGCATCTTTGAGGCGGTAATCGCCTTGACCCATTCTTCCCGGTCCACGTGATTTTTTATGATGGCGAGGCTCACCGACTCGGGCGACGCGCTCGCGCCGGGGAAGCTGGCGCCCACTTCCTTCATGTACGCGGCGGCGCTTTCCGAATCGCCCATTTCCAGGGAAACCGCGATCCGGTACCATTTGAGGGTCTCGTCGTCGGGGGAGAAGGATATGGCCGCCTCGTACTGGCCGAGCGCCTCGGCGAGATAGCCCAGTTCACGAAGGGCATGGGCGAGGTAGAGGCGGGGCGCGACGCCGTCGAGCCCATTGTCAATGAGGAAGGTGAGCATCTGGCGGGCCATGTCGGTCTCGCCCCTTCGGTATTTTTGGACCGCCTCCACGAAAAGGGCGTTGCGGTACGCCTGGTTCAGCCGTTCGTCGTCGGGGGCGAGGGAGAGGGCCGCCTCGAAGGTCTCGCGGGCCGGGGTCGGTTTCTTTGCGCGCAAGAGCCCGGTTCCCAGCACGAGATGGGCGTCTAGGGAAGCGGGATTGAGTTCGAGACTGCGCCTGAGGGCCCAGAAGCCCCGCTCGGGATTCGAATCCGCAAGCCAGGAGCGGCCCAGAAAAAACCAACCCGCCGCGTCGTTCGGGCAGACCTTCACGTAGGTTCGCGCCGCCAGGGCGGCCCGGGCGTAGGAACCCAGGGCATGCCAGGATCGGGCAAGGTACAGGTGAATTTCGGGATGAGACTCGCCCCGGGCCTGAGCGCCGACGGCGCCGTCCGCAAAGCCTTCCATGGCCAGGGTCTCGAGAATCTGGATCGCCTTGGGGTAGTCCCTGCGCTGACCGGCTTTCAGCGCCTTGCGGAATTCCGCCTTAAACCGGTCTTCTTTTTTATCGTTTTCCATAATGCCCGTTCAGCGAGTATACCCCCCAAGCGAGCCTTGTGCAAACAGTAAAAAAAACGCCCCCCCTCACCGGAGGGAAATGCCCAACGCCTTCTTCCCGTCGGCGGCCCGCATGCGCATAAAAAACCCGGTGGAAGGTTTCGCGGCGCTACCAGTGGCCATGGTCACGGCCACCTCATGCCGTCCCGCGCCGAGCGTAACGGGCACGGCAAGGGAATCCTGCATCCAGGGCCAAGGGCCAGAAAGGCCCTCATGGATCGGCTTACCGTCAATCCAAAGCCGGAAGGGACCGTCGTAGCCCAGAAGCAGCTCCGCGGCCGTCGGTTCCGCAAGCTCGAAGGCCGCGAAAAACGAGGCGTGTCCCGTCTTTCCCCGCCAGGCGTCTTCCATATTCACCTTCCACCAGTCGGGGAAAGCCATCTTCCTGAGTTTCGCGAAATCCTCGCGCCTTGGGCAGGAAAGCGCGGAGATATCCTCGCCCCTGGCCAGGGGGCTCACCTCCCAGTCGCGGAACCAGGGGGAAAGGGGCGGCGGCGACTCGATGGGAAGCGGGCCGAACGGGGGTACGGGCATGCGTCGGCCGTCAAAGGCGTTCACGTCGGGGTCCGGACCCCAGCCGTAAACCACGGAGGCGCCGCCGAGCTCGTCGGTGGTGAGCCTGAGCCGCGCCTTATTGCCCGAAAAGCGCGCCTGGTACACGGCCTTGAGAATCCGCCCCGCTTCGGTGCGAACGGCGAATCCCGTGGCCCGACAGGGGGAAGAAAGGCCGCCCACCACGTTGGTAAAGGTCACCTCCACGACCGGCGAAAGGGGATCTTTCACGAATTTTGCCGATACGGGCTGTGGACAGGGCACGATATCCTTCCGGCCGAAAGCCAGGCGTTCGGCCATATCCGCGAAACGCCCCGCCAATACCTTATGCCCGGGCGTGGAAACGTGAATCCAGTCATCCATCTCAAGATCCGCCGTGGGGACCATCTCCAGGCGGGAAATCGCGCCGGGCAAGAGCCGTTGCCGTTCCGTTATGAAAGACCATCCGTCGGCGCCCTCGGTTCGGCCGACCTCGCGGGCGATCTGGGCGATTATCCAGGGCAGTTTCGGCTGCCCCATATCCCGGCGAAGGGCTTCCACCAGGGCGACCATCCGATCGGTATAGACCGCCGCCGCCTCCGCGGAGGTATCGCTGCAGCCCTGGTACCACAGCACGCCCGTCAGCGGCTGCCCCGAGACGCGCAGGCTTTCCATCATCGAGCCATAGAGGGACTCCCCTCCCCGATCGGCCAAATCGGGCGACCATTGGGCCATGGAAGTGCCGCCGTGGGCCGTGGCGATAAGGCCCTGGGGCACGCCGGTTCGCTCCAGCATCTCCCGGGCGAACCAGAGGCCGGGACCGCTGCCCCGAATCGCCTTTTTCTTGGCCGCCGGAACCGCGGACGGGGGCAAGGGGGCACCCCCGTTATGGACGGGATCGGGCGACTCCGCCAAAAAATGCAAAGGATCCCGGGCCGTTTCCCATACGCGGGCCATGGTCAGACAGCGAACGCGCTCGTCAACCGGCGCGTCCCGCTCGATCGCGCCCACGCCCTCCATATTGCTCTGGCCCGCGAGCAGCCACAGGTCGCCCACCCAAACGTCGGAAACCGTCAGCATCGAAAGGGCGCCCAGGGCGTAGCGGCACTCAAGGGTCACCTCGTAGGGACCGCCCGCGGGAATGCGCCGAAGCTTCGCCGTAAAGGCGCCGTTCGCGGCCTTGCCCGCCGGAATGCCGTTAAAGCCTTCCAGGGCCTTCCCCGCGCGGGAAACCGTCGCGAAGACGGCCCCGTCGTTCTGGGCATACCCGGAAACGGTAACGGAAGCCCCGTCCTTGCCCCGTTGAAGCACCTGGCCGGCCGCCAGGCCGGAGCGCACGCAAAAAACGTTCATGGAAGCGTTGGGAGTATGGTTCATGCGCCCATAATCGCCCGCTTCCCCGCGGCCAGTCAAGCGTTTTGACACCCCGTCGGAGTAGGGCTACAATGGGAAACGACATGAACACCACCTATTTTCATATAGACGCAGCGGGCGGCCTGGCCCAGTTCAACAACGCCGTGGATTTTTTCAAGCGGAAAAACGCCCCGGACGGTACGGGTTTTTACTGGATCGATTGCCTCGACCCCGAACGCATCGAACTCGAGGACCTCGCGGTCAATTTCGACCTGCACCGGCTCTCTGTGGACGATTGCTTCGACGCGAGCCCGATCCCCAAAATAGACATCTTCCCGGACTATCTCGGCCTGGTGTTCAACGACGTCATCGACGCGCCCGGGGGAATCGAACTCTCCGAAATCAACTATTTCCTCGGCCGCGACTTTCTCCTGTCGGTCCGCCGCAACGCCTCGGAAAAACGCACGCCCTTCGCGAAAACCCTGGAACGGATTCGCCGAAGCCGCGTCACCGCGGGTCCCGCCATGGTACTCCACGCCCTCATGGACGAAATCGTCGACCGCGTCTTTCCCGCCATTGAGGGCATCACCGAGCGCATAACCGAAATCGAGGACGGCGTCATAACCGGTTCCCGCGGCTTCGATCCCGCCGAGCTCAGCGACATCAGGAGGGACCTCCTCAGCCTGCGGAAAAGCCTCAACTACGAGCGCGAGCTCGTTTCCCGCCTGCGGCGCCGCGAAAGCCCCCTCATCGCGGAAAGCCTCCTGCCCTACTTCGGCGACATCTACGACCACCTTTCCAGCTACCTCGACCTCGCCGAGGCGGCCCGCGAAATGATCGGCAACCTCATCCAAATGAACCTCACCCTCTCCAGCAACTCCATGGCCGAGGCCTCGAACCGCATGAACCGCTCGGTAAGCCGCCTCACCTTCATCACCACCATCTTCATGCCCCTCACCCTCCTGTCGGGCATCGGCGGCATGTCCGAATGGTCCATGATGACCGGGCCCGAAAACTGGCGCGTCTCCTATCCCCTGCTCATCGTCGGCTTCGCGGTCATCGCCGTCGTCACCTCCACCATCCTCCACTGGGTGGACAAGCACCGCTAAGGAATCTGGAGGGGGAAGTCTCCCCCTCGCTCCAGTCCTTGCCGGAACGGCAAGGGCCTTCCGCTACCCCCACTCGGGTGCCGTGAAACATTCGTGGGGCGTCCGCGGTCATTTAGGGTCAGACCCTGCTCTCAATTTCCGCTTCCCAGGGTAAGGGGGCGGCCGCGGGGCGGGGGCGGGTAAATGAAAAAGCCTTCCGGCTAGCCCGGTTGAGGGTTTTCGCGGAAGGCTTCAAAAAAAAGCGCCGGGCGATAATCCCGGCGCTTATTTCGTGCGGCATGGCGCTCAGGCGGCCGAACGATCGGTTTCGTTACTTCTTGCCCGCCTGAACCAGGGTGACGGCGGCGGTGGTCACGATGTCGTCCACCGAGCAGCCGCGGGAAAGGTCGGAAATGGGCTTGGCGAAGCCCTGGAGGAAGGGACCGAAGGCCTCGGCGTTGGCCAGGCGCTGCACGAGCTTATAGCCGATATTACCGCTCCCCAGGTCCGGGAACACAAGGGTATTTACCTTGCCGGTAATCGGGCTGCCCGGGGCCTTTTTCTCGGTGACCGAGGGAATGAGGGCGGCGTCGGCCTGGAGCTCGCCGTCGAACACGAAGTCGGGTTTGCGTTCGCCGAGAATCCGCGCGGCTTCCTGCACGCGGAGCACGTTCTCGTCCTTGCCGCCCGAGCCCTTCGTGGAGAAGGAAAGCAGGGCAACCACGGGCTCGGCGCCGGTAAAGGCGCGGCAGCTTACCGCGGCCGAGGCGGCGATATCGGCGAGTTGCTCGGAGCTCGGGGTGGGGATTACCGCGCAGTCGGCGAAAATCAAGAGGCCGTCGGCGCCCCATTTCGGGTCCTTGGTATCCATCACGAAGCAGGAAGAGGCGGTCTTGGTTCCGGGGGCGGTTCCGATCACGGTGAGGCCCGCGCGAAGCACGTCGCCGGTGGTATTTTCGGCGCCCGCGACCATGGAGTCCGCGAGGCCCTTGGCGACCATCATGGCGCCGAAGCGGAGAATGCCGGACATGTCTGTCTTGGCCTGTTCCTCGGTCATTCCCTTGGCCTTGCGCTTCTCGTAATAGGTATGGGCGAAGTCGGCGAGCAGTTCGGAAGCGGCGGGATCGATGACGGTAATGCCGTCGAGCTTCACGCCGACCTCTGCGGCGACCTTTGCCACGGCGGAGGCGTTTCCGAGAAGGGTAACGGCAGAGGCGATCTTTCCGTCGATAATCTTTCTCGCGGCCTGTACGGTCCTCTTTTCGGTACCTTCGGGGAGAACGAGGCGGTTACCGTACGCCACGGCGCGGCTTTTCATGGATTCTACGAAATTCATTTGTTTCTGAGTCTCCTTATTTCCGGTGTTAATATAGAAGTGATTGAACCGCCATAAGCATATCCGAAGCGCGCGCGTTCGACAAGTTACCGGTATTCCTGCCTCGCGCGACCGCCCGTTCCTTGACAGCCGACCCGATTTCCCGCTAGCTTGAAATCCTTATGGATAAAGTCGGCGTGCTCGGCCTCGGCCGTTTCGGTTTGTTCTGGACAAAGGTACTCTCGCACGGATACGAAGTGAGCGGTTGGAATCGGAGCCCGCGGGAAGACCCGCCCTGCTCCCTGGTAAGCCTGGAAGAGCTGTGCCGGCTTCCCGTCGTCTTCCTGTGCGTTCCCATGCGCACCATGCGCGATACCCTCGAACGCATCGCCCCCCTTCTCGGCCCGGATACCGTCGTGGTGGATACCTGCTCGGTCAAGGTCAAGCCCGTCGAGTGGATGCTCGAGCTCCTGCCCCCTTCCACGCCGATCCTGGCCACCCATCCCATGTTCGGGCCCGAATCGGGCAAGGAAAGCGTTATGGGCCTCCCCCTCATGATGCACCCGGTACGCCTGGACGCCGCCCGCTACGAGGGGTTCGCCCAGTTTTTCCGCTCCCTGGGGCTCATGGTGGTGGAAATCACACCGGAAGAGCACGACCGCCAGGCGGCGCTCAGCCAGGCGCTCACCCACATGCTCGGCCGCTCCCTCAACGTGATGGGAATCGACGATACGCCCATCGGCACCCTCTGGTACCGAAAACTCCTGGCGATCTGCCGCCAGGTGGCGAAGGACAGCGAGGAACTGTTCCTGGACATGCAGCTTCTCAACCCCTACGCCGAAGCCATGCGCCGCTCCTTCGAGGACGCCTGGCAAACCGTAAGCATGGAAATCAACGAGGCCCGCAAAGACCAGGCGTGAGCTATCCCCGCGAAGCCGGCTTTCCCCTCCCGTCTTGACCGATGGGGCCATCGCGGCTACAGTAGAATGCATGGTAGACGTCAACGACAACGACCTTCTCGACCTTGACGAGGAGGATTACGATACGGTTCTCGCCCCGGACATCGATTTCGAGGGCACCATCGAATTCGCCGAACCCTTCATGATCAAGGGCCGCGTTACCGGAAGGATCGAGGCCACCAGCGACCTCATGATCGACTCGGCCGCCACCGTAAAGGCGGACATCCACGCGAGCCGCGTGGTTATCAAGGGAACGGTCGTCGGCAACGTGACCGCCGACCGCATGGTCCACGTATTTTCTTCGGGGAAGCTCACGGGCGACGTGACCGCCCCCGAAGTGGTCCTGGAAAGCGGCTGCTTTTTCTCGGGCATCTGCACCATGAACCGCTGACCGGCCATGATATCAACCGCCGCCCGCCCCCGCCGAATTTTCGCCGCGGCCTTTCTCTTCCTAGTATCCCTTGCCTCCGCGGGACTGCTTTCCGCCCAGGAAAAGCCCGACGCCCTGGTCATGTACCGAAACGGCAACTTTACCGGGGCGATTGAGGTATGCCAGGCGGAAATCGCCGATGACCCGTCCAATCTCGAAAGCTACGTCGTATTGAGCTGGTCCCTCGTCAAGGTCGCCCGGTACGAAGAGGCCGACTCCTGGGCGGCCCGCGGGCGGGAACTGTACCGTTACGACCCCCGGCTCATTGAGATTCAGGCCGAAGCCAAGTATTACCGGGGCCTCAATGCCGACGCGCTCAGGCTGTTCCAGGACTATATCACCTACGCGCCCAACGGCAGCCGCCTCGCCGGCGCCTATGCCTTCATGGGAGAGCTCTACGTTCGCCTGGGGCGCTACCGGCACGCGGACATATCCTTTTCCGCCGCCATCCAGCTGGAAAGCTCCAACGTGGAATGGTGGGTACGATTGGGCTATGCCCGGGAAAAGGCGAAAGAATACCGCTACGCCCTCGAAGCCTATAATAAGGCCATCGCCCTGGACGCGACCAACCAGGACGCGGGCCGGGGCCGCGAGCGCGTGCTGGCCTTTCTCAATTGATTCTGTATGGAACGTATCCGCTTTGAAACCCTCGGCTGCAAGCTGAACCAGATCGAGACCGAATCGCTCGCCCACGCCTTCTCGGCTGAGGGCTATCGCGTCGTCGGCGCCGAAAGCGCCGATACCTCCGACGGGGGAAACGAAGTCGAGGAGACTCCCGAACCCGCCCCGCTACGGGACCAAAGCCCTTCCGCGGGCGGCCCGTTTCCGTTCGCGTTCAAGCCCGTCGAGCAGCCCGTCCTCTGCGTGGTCAATACCTGCACCGTCACCGGAAAGGCCGAGCAAAAGGCGCGTCGGCTTATCCGCAACCTCCTGACCGAGCACCCGCGCGCCCCCGTCCTCGTGACCGGATGCTATGCCGAGGTGGAGGCCGAGGCGATCGCGTCCATCGGCGACCGGGTGCGCGTCTTTCCCGGGTCCCGCAAGGGCGAGCTCGCCTCACTGCCCCGCTGGATCGCCGAATACCGCCTCCTCCACCCCGAGGCGAGCATGCTCGACGCCGTGTCGGAATTTTGCCGACCGGGCCAAGGGGCGAACGCGACGGGCACGGCCACATTCCGCCTTGCCACCGACGACTTCCTCTTCCATTCGCGCGCCTCCATCAAGATACAGGACGGCTGCAACAACCACTGCACCTATTGCCGCATCAGGCTCGCGCGGGGAAAGGCGGTCTCCCTTCCCGCAGACGAGGTAATCGCCCAAATCAGGCGGATCGAGGAAGCGGGCTGGAGCGAGGTGATCCTCACCGGGGTGAACCTTTCCCAATACCGCGACGGATCAAGGGATTTCGCGGACCTCCTGTATCGAATACTCGCCGAAACCGAATCGGTCGCGCTGAGAATCTCCAGCCTCTATCCCGAACGGGTGGACGAAGCGATCCTCGAAGCCCTTGCCAATGACCGCGTCCGCCCCCACTTCCACCTTTCGGTTCAGTCGGGTAGCGAGCGGATCCTGCGCGCCATGCGGCGGCCCTACCACGCCGAAACCGTCTACCGCGCGGCGGAACGGCTCCGGACGGCGAAAAAAGACCCCTTTCTCGCCTGCGATATCATCGCGGGCTTCCCCGGCGAGACCGAGACCGATTTTGAGGACACTTGGCGCCTCTGCCGCGACCTCGCCTTCGCCGGCATTCACGCATTTCCCTTTTCCGCCAGGCCGGGCACCGAAGCCTGGGCCATGAGGCCGAAAGTTCCCGAACGAATCGCCCGAGAGCGGGTTGCCCGCCTCGCCGAACTGGCCGCGTCCGGCCGCGAGGCGTACGAGCGCTCTTGGGAGGGTAAAACGGTCCGCGCCATCGTGGAGCGGGGAACCGAAAACGGGATGGAACGGGCGCTGACCGAAAATTACCTCTCGGTACTCATCCCCGCCACGGGACATAAGGCGGGAACCGAAATCCCCGTACGCCTTTCGGGCCACGGGAGGGCCCTACCCGTCGGGATTCCCGGGAACCGGTAAACGGGGCCGTCGCCAACGTAAAGCTTGTGGATTACCGGCGAATGCGGTACTATTAAGGGATAAGGGAGGCGACATGAAGCGTATCCTAATCCTTCCGGCCCTGGCCCTGGTTACCGTATTCGCCGCCACGTCCTGTCGGCAACTGTTCACCACCTCGTTGGGAACCGCCTTCGCGCGGGACAGCGTGAGCATCTCCTCGAAAACGCCCCTGAGCGACCTTATAGACCTCGCGGCATCGAGCGAGGCGGAAGATCCCTCGGCCGCGAAGGCCGTACTCGACGCCCTGGGGGGCAAATCCACCGCCGATATCCAGGATCTCAGCGTCGACGACCAAACGGAAATCCTCAATCTCGCCACCACCGCGAGCCTTGACCTGGGAGCGGTTACCGACCTGCTCGCGCAATCGGGCGATTCAGCCGATACCGACCAGCTGGTAAGCGACATACTCGGCGCCTTCGACACCTCGGTCAATCTCGACGCCGTCTTGGACGTGCTCAACGACCCCGACGCGGTGGCCGACGCGCCCATCGAATCCCTCGTCCTCGCCAGCGCCGTGGTAATCGCCGACGTGGCTGCCACCATCGGCACCGACGCGATCATGGACATTCTCGCCGATCCGATCGCCAATCCGCCCTCCGCGGTTACGAGCGACCCGGCAATCCTCGCCCAGATTAACACCATCCTCAACGTATCCGACTCCATTCAGACCCGGCCCGACGTGAACGACGCCACCATCGGCGGCTTCAATATCGCGGATTTGCTGAACGGAACCACCACGCCGTAAGGAAACGAAATGAAGAGCGCTACCTCTCACCGCAGACCCCACCCAACCGCAATGGCGGCCTTTTCCCTCCTTTTGGCCGCGTCGATCCCCGTCGCCGCGGCCGATTTCCGGTTTGAACCCTTCGTCCCCAGCCCGGTGAGCGCGGGGCTTTCGGGAACCGGCGGCCCGTACGCAGCCCAAGTTGCAGGCTTCGACACCCTGTTCACCAATCCCGCCGCCCTCGCCTACGTAGACGAAACCTGGTCCATTGCCCGGGTATCAATGAACGCTTCGGGCCCCCTCTTCGACCTGCCCTCGGCTTTTTTGGCGGACGACATCGAGACCGAATTGCTCAACCTGGTTTCGGACAACAAGGGCATATACGTCGGCTCGACCCTCTCCGGCCCCATCGCGTTCGGTAAGGTGGACCGCAATTTCGGCTTCGGCATTTTCAACGACACCTCGCTCGTCGCGAATATACCCTCCCTGACCAAGGCGACGATCCTCGCCGGCGAAGACTTCCTCCTCACCGGCGCGTACGGCGTCACGGTCTACGAAAAAAAGGAACAGAGCCTTTCCCTTGGGCTTCAGCTGAAGGGCTATTTCCAAACCTTCTTTGACCAAAGCGGCACCGCCATCGACATACTCGCCACCGCGACCTCACTCAAAGTCAACAGCCTACCCATGGTACTTTCCACGGGTTTCGGCGTGGACGCGGGGCTCATGTACCGCTACGGGGACCTCTTTACCGCCGCCGTCGTATGCCGCGACCTCTATACGCCGGCCTTCTCCACCCGCTATACGAAACTGGCTTACTACCTCGCCTCCAAACCGGAAACCGAAACCCAGAGCGAACTGTTACCGATAAAGCTCTCCGTCGGAACCGCGTTCGAAGTCCCCCTTCCGGACGGTTGGCAAACCGTCAGTTCGTGGACCTTCATGTGCGATTACCGCGACATACTCGCCTGGCTCAACCCCATTCCCCCGAATCCCGTACTGTACGTTAACTTCGGAACGGAACTAATTCTCTTGGACGTCGTAAGCCTGCGCGCGGGAATCAACCAAACCTATCTCGCGGCGGGACTCGGACTGGACCTCACCTTCTGCAAGCTCGACTTTGCCTTCTACGGAAGCGAACTCGGCATTGACCCCGGCTCACGCCCCCTATTAAATATGGGCATCTCCTTGTCCTTCGAGTATTGACACGCTTTCGATCGTCGTATAGTATGGCTTTCGTTATCGAAACCCGGGCCACTAGCTCAGTAGGTAGAGCAACGCCCTTTTAAGGCGTGGGTCGATGGTTCGAATCCATCGTGGCTCAGTTAAATCCTTATAATATAAGGAAATAAAAACACCATCTATGATGGTGTTTTTTTTTGACCCACGCCTACGGCGTACTTTGGTCATGATAGAGAAGATATTTCTAGTATTTCTACCAAAAAATTGATGAATTCCTTGCCTTCTGTTCCCAAATATGGTAACTTTAATGGGGTGAAATACACGGTCACCATTCAGAAAAAAGCATTGAAGGATATCAAGAAAGCCCCGCCCCGAATTCAGCGCAAGTTTGAAATTCTGGTCGAGGACCTTGAAACATCCGGCCCGGTTCAGGATCACTGGCCGAATTACTCAATGCTCGGGAAGGTCACCTACCACTGTCACTTGGATTACCATTGGGTCGCCTGCTGGCGACATGAGAAAGAGTCTATCGTTATCGAGGTTTATTATGCAGGTTCACGCGAAGACGCCCCATATTGACGTTCAGATCACCGGAACCGGCGCCGACGTGCTCGTCGAGATGCTCAAGAAGACCATTAAAGGCCTGGAGGTATCTACCGACGACGAGGCTATCCCCGTCAATTCCGATCCCTGGTTTCAGCAGCTTCGAAATAGCCGTACCTCGGGCGAGGTTCTTTGGTGTTATCGTGATAACGCCGGGATTACCCTAGATGAGCTTTCCGAAAAGTCCGGAATCGCGAAATCCCATCTTTCCGAGATGGAAAACAATAAGCGCCCCATCGGCCTGAAGACCGCAAAAAAACTCGCCGAGGCGCTTGGCTGTGATTTCCACCGGTTTCTCATAGCGTAACGACTAACCCTATATCGGAGGGCCAAAGGCCGTCCGGTTACCCCCGGTATGGGCAACCCCAAGAAATACAAAATGGGAGCCTTTCGACTCCCGCTTTCCCGCCCGAAGGGGTGGCCGAACCTCAGCTTAACCTGCAGCCCGGCGTAGCCGGGGTGTCAAGTTGAAGCCTGTGTTAGGATTTTTCTTCAGAGGGCCAATACAATAAGAGGTTCAACTGGACAAGCACCTTGCGGCGCTTGCAAGTTAACCAGATATTATATGGATAATTTTAGGGGCTGTACTAGATAAAATTCCGATTTATACTTAAACAGTGGTTATAACTCATTGCAGGTTAAAGAAATCCACTCAGCTTAAGCTGTTAGAATTCTTTGTTCTGGAAGTGACGGCCAGATCAGCAGCAGATATCCTTCAAAT
>QKEL01000012.1 GCA_003252395.1 Spirochaetales bacterium | reverse complement strand
GCCGCGAAAGGTCAGTCATGAGCGGGATACAAGAAAGACTGAAACCAACATTTGTTAATAATGCCTGGTGGCCATAGTGGAGAGGCAATACCCGTTCCCATCCCGAACACGGAAGTCAAGCTCTCTTACGCCGATGATACTGCTTCAAAGTGGGAAAGTAGGTAGCTGCCAGGCTTTTTTTATTTTAAACACCATATCATGATCGAACCGTTTTACCCTTCCGAGGAACGCTTCCACTAACCGGAATTACGTCATATAATGCAGTATGCGGATAAAGTTAACCGCCGATAAGGTGCAATTGTTTTCATATTTCTTGGGCATTGCCTTATTGGGTTCGTTAGTGTTGAGCATGCCATTTGTTTATAAAAATCACGTGCCGGTCGATTATATCGATGCGCTATTTACCTCGGTCTCCGCGGTATGCGTAACCGGCTTGTCGACGCTCAGTATGGATGTGTATTCCACTGCTGGTTTCGTGGTTATCATGGCTTTGATCGAGTTGGGCGGCTTGGGCTTGATTTCCTTCGTCGCGTTTTATTTAGCCGCGCCAAAACGAAAAGTCTCCCTCGTTAACCGGACGATCATAAAAGAGTTTTTCGTCGATGACGTTGAATATGATCCAAAGAAGATTCTTGCGTCGATAATAGCGTTTACCCTTTTTTGCGAGATAACCGCCTCCCTGTTCCTTTTCTTTCTCTTCAAGAAAGAGGGGTCACAGCAACCTTTGCTCGACGGTATCTTTCATGCGGTTTCCGCATTCTGCAACGCCGGGTTTTCTACCTATTCGACAAGCCTCAATTCCCTGAGAGATGACCGCCTGTTTTTAACGATTATTATGACGCTGATCGTGTTAGGAGGATTGGGCTTTATTGTCCTATCAGACGCCCTATCCGTGATACGGCGGGAAAAAAACAGGTTGTCTCACCATTCCCTGATCGTAATGCTCTTCACCCTTTTTTTAATTCTTACCGGATCCCTCCTTTTCTTCCTGTTTGAGTTTAACCATGCCTTTCGTGGCCTAACCTTGGGCGATAAGATAATCGCCTCCCTCTTTCAATCGATTACCCCGCGGACTGCGGGCTTTTCGGTGATCGATCAGGCAAAATTCTCGCCGACCTCGAATTTATTGGTGATGATGCTGATGTTTATCGGCGGGTCACCCGGATCCATCGCCGGCGGAGTAAAAACCACGACTTTTTTAATCGTGGTCATGTATGCCTTGCGTGGAAACGCTGATAAAAGAGGTTTGAACTTACTGAAACGGAATATAAATACCGCAGCGTTGGAAAAATCGTTCAACATTATCGCGAAAAGTTTCATGATAATCCTTTTGTCCGTTATTCTGCTCTCGATAACGGAACGTCCCTCTTTGGTGAGCGGATCCATTAAGGTTTTTGACATCATGTTCGAATCGATATCGGCGTTCGGTACGGTGGGATTGTCCATGGGAATAACCGGCGATTTAAGTTTCTTGGGCAGGATCGTGATTATCTTAACCATGTTCATCGGAAGAACGGGTATCGTTGCGATGGCGCTCGGTTTTATACGGGACGAAAAAGAGCGGTACTTTGAGTACCCGTCAGCGAGTATTATGGTAGGTTAGGGGGCGGTATGAAACAGTTCGCGATTATTGGACTAGGTGCGTTTGGGCTTCGAATGCTTGAGGAGCTTCTAAAGATAACGAACGAGATAATCATTATCGATAAAGATCGGGACATAATCGAGAAATATAAGGATCTGGCAAAATCGGCGTATATTACCGACGCGATAAACGAAACCGCGTTGCTGAAGATCATTCCCCCCGAGATCGACGCGGTTATCGTAGATTTGGGAGGAAAGGTTGAGGCCTCGATCATGGCCACGAATTACCTAAAGAAAATGGGAATAAAGGAAATAATCACGAAGGCCCAAACGGATGAACACGGTGAGATCCTGAAAATGGTGGGGGCTACCGAGGTGATATTTCCCGATCAGGAAGCCGCGAAACGGATTACGCCCATGTTGGCGTCATCCGTGCTCTTTAATTTCCTCCCAATATCCAAAACGTTGGCCCTCGCTGAAACGCGCATCAATGAATCGTGCGTGGGAAAGACGCTGCTGGAAGCTAACCTCCGTAAGAATTACGGTATCAACGTCGTGGCGATGAAAAAGAACGAGGTTGAGGATTTTTTCTTCATAAACGATCCGTCGTACGTTTTCAATGCTACGGATATACTGCTCGTGGTCGGCACAGAGCAGAACATAATAAAATTCTCCCAACAGCAAATTACCGTGGCCCGACAGCCCCTGGTTGAAGCGTTTAGGAATCTCTTTCCCAAAAGACGATAGAAATAGAAGCCAATGAAAGGGAATATCTCATTTCATTGGCCCTTTTTTGCTATTCTGACTGACTCTTGTTAATGGCCTATTTAGTGATGTTCCTTGCGTATAGATGCGATATTTTTCGAAGCCACTTGGCCTTTTCGGGATCGAATTGGTCATTTGTCATGCGCCATGCCCAATTTTTTCCCAACGTAGACGGCGTATTCATCCGTGCTTCCGTTCCCAGCCTAAAAATGTCCTGAAGGGGAAAAACCGCGAATACGGCAACCGACATGAGCGCAATCCGTATCAATTCATAACAGAAGTTTTCCTGGGATACATGATCGCCCAGGTACTTTTGAATCATCGATAACTCTACCGGCGTGGCGCTGTTTAACCAGCCTTGCATCGTGTCGTTGTCGTGGGTTCCGGTATAGACGAGGCAATTATTGCCGTACATATGAGGCAGGAACGCGTTGGTGAAACCATCCTTTCCGGCCTCATTGGCGTCAAAGGCGAATTGCAGCACCTTCATTCCCGGAAGGTCGTAATCATCGCGGAGTTTCATTACCTCGCTCGTGATCAATCCGAGATCCTCGGCAAGGATGGGAAGGTCTCCTAAGGACGCCTTGATGTTATCGAAGAAGTCATGATCCGGCCCCTTTATCCATTGTCCGTTTACCGCGGTGGATTCTCCCGCCGGTATGGCCCAGTATGCCTCAAACCCGCGAAAATGATCTACGCGAATGTAATCCACGAGGTCGAGCGTTGCCTTGATGCGCGCGTTCCACCATTCGTATCCGTTCTTCTTCATCGCGTCCCAGTCGTACAAGGGGTTTCCCCAGAGTTGCCCGGTGGCGCTGAAATAGTCGGGCGGAACGCCGGCCACGAATTTTGGTGTTCCGTCTTCGTTTAATTGGAAGAGGTGCTGGTTCGACCAAACGTCCGCAGAATCGGACGCGACGAATATCGGGATATCGCCGATGATGGATATTCCCCGCTCGTTCGCGTATCGTTTCAGGTCGTGCCACTGCGTGAAAAAGAAGAATTGGATCGTTTTCTGAATCTCAATGCCGGGCGCGTTCTTTTCTTTCCATTGACGTATAGCCTCTGGCTGATAGGTCGCTAGCTCTTTAGGCCAATAGTTATTCCACAGTTTTCCGAAGAGTTTCTCGTCTTGCGCCTTACGGTCATAAAATTCCTTTATATTCATGAATAAGGCGTAATTATCGAGCCAATGAGCGTGCGTCGCGCAAAAATCCAGATAGGCGGAATTCTTTCCCTTTGCGAGGAAATTCGCAGCCGCTTTTTTCAATACCGGTATTTTCCACCATACGACCGAGCCGTAGTCCACGGGTCCGTTGTTTTTAATGTATTCCGGGGGATTAATGTCGTCCTGTGAGACAAGTCCTTGGTCGCGTAGTATATCAAGATCGATCAATAGGGGATTCCCCGCGAAGGTTGAGAACGCGGCATAGGGTGAATCGCCATAACCGGTCGGGCCAAGGGGGAGTATTTGCCAAAGCGATTGCCCTGCTTCAAGTAGCCAATCAATGAAACGGTACGCCTGTTTTCCTATGGTACCGATGCCGGGTGTTTCCGGAAGTGAAGTGGGATGCAAAAGAATGCCGCTTGCTCGTGGTAACGCCATCTGGTGAAACTCCTCAATAAAATCCGGTGGTAAACCGGTTTAGTTCACTATAAGTCATTCCTTCGAATTTCGCAAGGGGGGTATAAAAAAAAGCCGTCTTGCGACGGCTTTTTTGATTACTTATCGGCTATTAGCAACGTTTTCACGTCAAGCTTAAGCTCGGTAGTGTAATCGGATTTAGCGTGCTCCTTCAGCACTTTTATCTGAATGCTGTCGGGCTTGGACTCAAGGTAGAGCACCACGTCGAGCTCATTCGAGAATGGGACCAGATCGGTCGGAAGGCCCTTATCCGCGGTTTCCGCATTGGCGCTGTACCAAATCGAAAGGCCAGACTCCTTTGCGAATTCCTTCATGAGCTTCATGCTCTCGGGAAGGGCCTTAGTGAAATCGAATCCGTCTATAATGACGGCCTCGGTCTTGGCGCCTCCCTCGGCAAGGGCTTTTATGGTCTTGATTACCTGAGCGGTGCGGACGGTGTCCTGGTTGAAGTTGAGCACGATGCGTTTGCTCACCACTTCTTCCTTTACGTCGGCCGCGCGGTCAAGGTTTTTCTTTTTCGCGAGCTCGGTAAAGATATCCTCATACCACGTCATAACGTGGGCAGCCTGCTGGTTGAAGGATACGTGTACGACATGGTTTCCCTGGAGGAGCTGGTCTATGCCGAGCTGAACCAGGATGGAAGTTTTTCCGAGCCCTTTCTTGGAGACGATTACGCCGATTTCGCCGGCTTTCACGCCGCCGCCGAGGGTTTTTTCAAAATTTCGCACGGGGCTGCGTTCAATAAGATCCTGCTTAACCATTGACCTCTCCTTATTTCTGTTCTGCCTTGCGCTTGGCCTCGTATTCCTTAATTAAGGCCTCGGCGACGCTGTTGGGAACTTTGCCGTACTTGGCGAATTCCATGGAATACTCGGCCTTTCCTTGGGTCGAAGACCGGAGGATGGTCGAAAACCCGAACATTTCGCTCAGGGGTACTTCGGAGTCAACGCGGGTGAAGTTATCGTCCTCGGTGGACGAAAGAATTATACCACGGCGCTGATTGATCAGTCCAAAGATATTTCCCTGGAATTCCTGGGGCCCTTCGATGGAAACCTTCATGATGGGCTCGAGGATAGCGGGTTTTGCCTTAAGGTATGCCTCGCGGAAACCGCCGATGGCGGCGATTTGGAAGGCGATATCGGAGGAGTCAACCGGGTGGAACTGACCGTCGTTGATGGTCGCCCGGACGCCGACGATCGGGAAGCCGATAAGCGCGCCCTTCTTCATGGATTCCTTGAAACCCTTATCGCACGAGGGAATATATTCGTTCGGGATCGAACCACCCTTGATGGAGTCGACGAACTCGTAATCCTTATCCTCGATGGGCTCGATAAAGCCCGCGACGCGACCGTATTGTCCGGAACCGCCGGTCTGCTTCTTGTGGGTGTAGTTGAACTCGGCGCGTTGGGTGATCGCCTCGCGGTACGCGACCTGGGGCTGACCAGTCTCGACTTCGCAACCGTATTCGCGCTTCATGCGCTCGATGTAAACCTCGAGATGAAGCTCGCCCATGCCCTGAATGATGGTCTGGTTGGATTCGGGATCGACGAAACAGTGGAAGGTGGGGTCTTCTTTCGTGAAGCGGTTGAGGGCCTTGGCCATTTGGTCCGAAGACTTTTTGTCCTTCGGAGTGATGGAGAGGTCGATAACCGGGTTCGGCACGAACATTGAGCTCATTGCGTAGTTGAGGCCGCCGCCGCAGAAGGTATCGCCGGAGGCGCATTCGATTCCGAAGAGCGCGACGATATCGCCGGGAACGCCTTCATTGATGTCCTGCATTTCGGAAGCGTGCATACGAACGAGGCGTCCGACCTTGAATTTCTTGCGGGCGCGGGTATTGTAGAGCTCGTCGCCCTTCTTGATGGATCCCTGATAAATGCGCACGTAGGTGAGCTGACCGTACTTTCCGTCCTCGAGCTTGAAGCCCAACGCGACGGTGGGCGACTTCTCGTCACAGGTAAGCACGACGGGCTCCTCGTTCTTGTCGAGGTTGAGCGCGACGTTTTTGACTTCGGTCGGATCGGGGAGGAATTTGGTGACGCCGTCGAGCATGGGCTGAATGCCCTTGTTCTTATAGGCGGAACCGAGGAACACCGGCACGAGCTGCTCGGAGAGCGTGCCCTTTCGGATCGCGGCGTTTATCATTTCCTCGGTTTCGGACCCTTCGAGGTACGCCTCGGCAAGTTCGTCGGAGAACATGGAAGCGGCGTCGAGGAGCTCTTCCCGGTATTTTTTCGCGTCGGACACGAGGTGGGCGGGAATTTCGGCATAGCGAATTTCGGTACCGCTGTCGCCCTCGAAATAGATCGCTTTCATGGTAACCAGGTCGACAACGCCCTCGAGCTTGTCTTCAAGACCGATGGGAAGCTGCATCATGTAGGCGTTGAGGCCAAGTTTCTCGCGAAGCTGCATGCGGACCTTCAGGGGGTTCGCGCCGGTTCGGTCGCACTTGTTAACGAAGGCGATGCGGGGTACATGGTAACGTTTCAGCTGGCGGTCGACGGTGATGGACTGGGACTGTACGCCGCCTACGGAACACAGAACGAGGATCGCGCCGTCAAGCACGCGGAGAGACCGCTCGACTTCGATGGTGAAGTCAACGTGTCCAGGGGTATCGATAACGTTGATCGTGTAGTCCTTCCACTGGACCTGGGTCGCAGCGGACTGAATCGTGATTCCGCGCTCTCGCTCGAGCTCCATACCGTCCATAACAGCGCCGACACCGTCTTTACCGCGGACTTCATGGATCGCGTGGATCTTATTGCAGTAAAAAAGGATACGTTCGGAAAGAGTCGTCTTTCCCGAGTCGATGTGGGCGCTGATACCGATATTCCTCATCTTGGAAATATCAAAGGCCATAACACTATACCTCACTCATATTGGTTTTGCGAAAAACGCAAAAGTTTTCAAGAAACAGTTATTCTTTAGCATTGTATCGAAAACCTCGATGAGTGGCAATACGGTAAGGATCCCTTAATGTATCGATATTGAGAGACCGAGCGACGCTTCTACGCTCGAATCTGATTCCTTAGCGCCAAAAGCGCGGGTTAGCGAGCCGGAAAGCGTTCCTGAAGAGGATATTGGCAGCGAAAGCGCCGCGGTTATCAGCGCCGTTTCCGTTTCCGCAGTCGTTGTCGTCGCGCGAGCCGAATATTTCCCTCCGAGGGTTACGCTCAGAATTCTCCAAATCGTTCCGCCAATAGAGACGGCGGCTTCGTATTTCTCGACGTTTCGCCGCAAATCGGTAGAGGAACCCTTGAATGCCGCGCCGGCAATGGCTTTCCTTTGGGGATGCAAGGGAAATCGGAACCGTCCTTCAATGCTTTGTTCTGCGTCGTCTTGCCTTACCTCTAGCAACGCTTCAAGCCCATTTCGGCTTATTTCCAGCGCGCCGCGACGCTCCACACGGAGCGTTTCCGTTTCCCAGGTTCGCTCCCGCCGTTCCCTTGCGATACATACCGCTCCCCCCAGGCGAAAGCCGTCAAACGAGGGAAAAAGAGGCGCAAGGGAAATAAAAGGCGTCGCGTAGACGCGGCCAACCGTTCCCGGCAAGGAACCGTCCAACGCGGCGAAGTCGCGATCCATCCAAAGGGCGCCTAAGGCGCCTCCGCCCCAGGGAGAACCGATACCGGCCTCGATGGATCCATAATGGGCCGGCGAGCGTAATCCGTCCAGGTACGTCATAAGGGTGCCGTTGGCCCGCACGGGACCGTATACGCCCCTCAGCTCGACGCCGGAAATGGCTGTTCTGCGATACGGTAAGGGGGCTCGTTCTGAAAACCATGAATCCGCGGTATCCCTGTCCGCGTGTCCGGAGGCGGCAACCACGGAGGTTTTGAGCGCTTTGTCCGAAGCCTTGCCGTAAAACGCGGAAGCCGTCATCACAACCGTCGTTTCCGCGTCGGCAAGAATCATGGTTCGCAGCCGCTCGGCTTGGCATTCGACCGCCGCTCTTTGGGCATTACGGGTTTCAGACCGGTTCGCGATCGGCGCGTTCGCGGCGGCCTGCGGTAGATGAAAGGCATTCGGCTTTGCGGGCACCGGCTTGAAGACGCGGGACGCAAGGCCCGAAACGGAAACAGAACCCGCCAGGAACGTCAGCCCGGAGACCGGTTGGACCGAAAGGTTCCACGAACGTATGCTCGGTACCGCCGTTTCTGGTCCGGACTCCGTTTCGTCGCGAATGGCGGAAAGCGCGCTTTCGGTTATGATGCGCCCCGCTATCGCGGATTGGCCGCCGTTCGCGAGGGGAATCGTGTACCGCCCGCCCAAATCCATGCCGAGGGCCGTTCCTTGCTCGCTCGCCGTAAGCGCGCTTTTAAGGGCAAGCGAATAATCGCGGGATAAAGCGCCTTCCTTCGGCGTCTTGGGGGCTGAGGGGGGAGGGGTGACGCAGGAAGCGCACGAAATCAAGGCGGCGACGGGCATAACGCATAAAAAAAGCCGGATGGTAACCGGCTTTTTTTGACTCGTTCTCATGTCGTCTTTTTCGTGGCAGGCGTAATCGCTGCCCGAGAAAAAAGGCGGTCAACGCTTCGTCTTCACTTCCGAAACGTAGCTATCCGCGAATCCTTGGATATCTTTGACCACGCCGAGCCAGTAATCAGCCTCGGTTTTTTTCGCGTAAGGACCTACCCTGACCCGGTACACCGTGGCACCGCCGACTTCCTTGGTGAAAATCTCGGTATTGAGGTAACGGGCCTTGAGGGTCTCGCGGGCCTTTTCGGCGTTCAGCTTCCCATTGAACGATCCCGTTTGAATCCAATACTCGGTAACCGTGACTGAGGCCTTGACCGAATTGGCGGAGGCCGCCTTGGCGACGGGCGTACCGGATCCAGCGGCTTTCGGCGTCGTTGCGGCGGCGGGGGCCGGAGTGGCCTTCGAGGACGCGGTCTTATTCGCTTCCATGCGCGGCGCCGCGGCGTCAACGGCGTTCTCAGTGGCGTTGGCCTTGACCGTCGGGCCCGTGTCGCCGGATTTTTGCGCTTCGGCGGGATTAAGGCCGAGGGGAGCGGCTACTACCGTGGCGCCCTGGTCACCGGTAAGTCCCGAAACGTCGAGCGTCGTGTAATTCGCGCTGGCATTCTCCCCGTTCACAATGGTTACGTTAATCGGTGAGGCCCCGACCTGGGGCGCGCTGTCAGCGGAAGCGTTCGCGGCTCCCTGCTCCGAAGCGTCGGCGTCGGGACGCGTTTCGTTGGGTGTATCTATTCTGCCTGAGGACGCTGCGGGTAGGCTTACGGCCTGAAGGGACGGAGCTGCTTCTCGGGCCGAGGAATAGAAGATCATGGCAAAGCCGAATACGATAATGAGAAAGCCGCTCACGGCGACGACTACCCACAAGATCTTTTTCTGTTCCATAAGAACCTCAATAACCCCTGCGCGAAAGAGCCGATTCGAGCCTGCGTTCCAAAGCCCGTAAACTTCCGCGGTTATGTACCTTTTCAATATCGACATCTTTCAAAAGGTATTGAGCGAAGAGTTTGCCTTGAGCGGAAAAACGGGCGGCAATTTGCCGAGGAGTCAGGGTATCCCGCCGTAAGGCGCGAAAAAAACGCAGTATGACGGGGGCATCGATGAAAAGCACGAAGTCGCAACGGGAAAGTACGGATGATTTATGCAGAAGCGGCGCGTTTATCACCACGCCGCGGTGTATATTCATGTCGATGAAGGCGCTGAGGAGCGCATCGATGCGCGGGTAGACGATGGCTTCGTGCCGCGCGAGCCTTGCCAGATTCGAGAAGAGAAGGGTCCCCAGCGCCCTGCGGTCTAAGCTGCCGTCCGCTCGTGTCAACGCGATGCCCGCGCGTGAAGCCTCTTCGGCGAACTCCCGGACGACGCGGTCGCGAACGTCCTCGAGCGCTTGGTGGGCGATTGTATCCGCGTCGGCGACGGCAAAACCGCGGCGCTCAAGAAATGCGGCCGCGAGGTTTTTGCCGGCGCACATCGGCCCGGTGAGCCCGATAACGGGGGGCTTCAATGGAATTCGCCCCAATTCGCTCCCGATTCCACGCTGACCCTTAGCGGGACGGCCAGGGAGACCACCGATTCCATCTCCCGCTTGATAAGGTCGCGGGCCTCGGAAACCTCTGCCTTTGGGGCCTCGAAGATGAGCTCGTCGTGCACCTGCAAGAGGAGCTTCGTTCCCGGCGTTTTGCCGGGAAGCGCCTCGTCTATCTTCAGCATGGCCCGCTTTACGATATCGGCCGCCGAACCCTGAATCGGCGTGTTTACCGCTATTCGTTCCGCGCCCGCCTGTTCGAGCTTATTGGAACTCGATATGCCCCTGATGTACCGCCTTCGGCCCATGATGGTTTCCACGTATCCCGTTTCCCGTGCGCGGGCCTTTACCTCGGCGATGAAGGAGTTCACCCCGGCGTAGGTTTCAAAGTAGGAATTGATGAAGCCAGCGGCCTGCCCGCGGGGTATTCGCAACTCGTTGGCCAGGCGGAAGGCGCTCATGCCGTACATAACCCCGAAGTTGATGGTTTTGGCCACCCGTCGCATGTCCGCCGTAACCTGCTCCGGTTCCGTTCCGAATATCAGGCTTGCGGTTTTTCGGTGCACGTCGATCCCGGAGCGAAAAGCTTCCACTAGGTTCGGGTCCTTCGAAAGGTGGGCGAGTATGACCAGCTCAATCTGGGCATAGTCGGCGGAAATCAGCTCGTGCCCGGGTTTGGCCCGGAAGGCGCTCCTGATGCGGCGCCCGTTCGCCTCGCGGATCGGGATGTTTTGAAGGTTGGGGTCTCGGCTTGAAATGCGCCCCGTGGCGGTGCCCGTTTGGACGAAACTGGAGTGGATACGGCCGTTCGCGTCGGCGAGGGAAGGGAGGGCGTCCACGTAGGTGGACTTAAGCTTCGTAAGGGCGCGGTAATCGAGGATCTTTCCCGGGATCACGTCTTCGGAGGCAAGGTCCTCGAGCACGGAGTTATCGGTGGAGTATCCGGTTTTCGTTTTCTTTCCGGTAGGCAGCTTACGCTCTATAAAGAGCACCTCCTGGAGCTGTTTGGGCGAGGCGATATTGAATTCATGCCCCACTATCCCGTGGATTTCCTTCTCGGTGCGCTCTATTTCTGCCCCGAGTTCGACCGAGAATTCGGCTAACGCGGACTTTTCCAGCCCGATTCCCTCTGCTTCCATGTCAGCGAGCACGGGTACCAGGGGCATTTCAAGGGTTTCAAAAAGCCGTTTCAAGCCGGTTTCTTCCAGTCGGGGGGCGAACCGGCGGTAAAGGCGTAGCGTAAGGTCCGTATCCTCGGCGGCGTACGTTGCGGCCTCCGGGATGGGGACGTCCGCGAAGGTTTTTCCCTTGGGCACCACCGTTGCGTAGGAGATGGTTTCGAGGCCGAGCTGGCTCAGGGCGAGGGACTCAAGGCCGAGCCCCGTCCAATCCGGATCGAGTAACCAGGCGGCGATCATCGTATCGAACAGATTCGCGACCGGCCGTTTTCGGGGCAACGTATCGAAGGCTCCTGCTCGCGACAGGACCTCAAGGTCGAATTTCCCGTTATGAAGCGCGATCGTGAGTCCTGGCGTTGCAAAAAGTCGGGTAATCTGCGTAATGGCGACCTTTTCGTCCATGAGCGGGTGGGGTTCGACCCCCAGCTCGGGTTCGGGCCCTTTGATCGGCACGTAGACGCCCGCTCCGGTTTCCAACGATAGGGAGAAGCCGACGAGCCGGTCGACAATGGTGTTGAGCCCCGTGGTTTCGCAATCGAAGGCCACGGTTCCTGCCTTTATGGCCCGATTTACCAGCGCCGTCAGTTCAGCAGGATCCGAAACCGCGCGGTAGTCGCCAACGTTTTTCGCCGGGGCCGTCGCGGGAAGTTCCAATGAGAGGGGCGGCGCGAAAGCGGCGGCGGGGGCGCGGCCCGTCGATCCGGAGCCCGGCGCGGGCGCCGAGGCTCCCCCCGACCCCTGTCCTTCGGGATCGCTTTGCCCGGAAAAAAGCCGTGCCACCGACGGGAGCCCTTCCCTCATAAGCAGTCTCGCGGCGGCGGTCTTGTCCAATTCCTCGCAGGAGAAACCGTCCAGATCGCGCTCGATGGGCACGTCCGCGCTGAGGGCGATGAGCCGTTTCGAGAAGTAGGCCATATCCTTGCCCTCGACGATTTTCTTGCCGATCGCGCCGGTAAGTTTTTCGGCGTTTTGGTAAATCCCGTCGAGGGTGCCGTATTCGGCGAGCAATTTGAGGGCGGTCTTATCGCCGACGCCCTTGACCCCGGGAACGTTGTCCGACGAATCGCCGGTCAGGGAGAGGAGGTCCAGCATCAATTCGGGACCGACGCCCCATTCGGCGCGAACTCCCTCGGAATCCACGGCCTCCCATCCCCCCGTTTTACCGGGTTTCAGTATGCGCACCGGCCCCCCGACGAGCTGCATGAGGTCCTTGTCTCCCGATATGACGACGCAGGGGCGCCCCTCGGCGCGGCACCGCTCCGCAACCGACGCGATGATATCGTCGGCCTCGAATCCGTCTTGCCGAAGGGTTTGAATGCCCAATGCGGTCAATATTTCTTCTATTATTGGTACCTGATCGTGTAGGTCTTCGGGCGTCTTTGCCCGGTTTGCCTTATACTCGGCGTACATCTCGTGCCGGAAGGTGGGGGTTCGTGAATCGAAAGCGGCGATAAAGCGCTCGGGGGAGTAGTCGCGCAAAATGGTGAAGAGGTTTCGAAAAAACCCGAAAACGGCGGAAACGTTCTTTCCGTCCTGATTCGTGAGTGGTTTCGCGATAAAGGCGAAATAGGAACGATAGATGAGCCCGTAGGCGTCGAGTATATAGACGGCTTTCTTCATGGCTGGAGTATAGCACAAAAGCCGCCGCGCTTGGCGGGAATCTCGGCTAGGATTCTATATCGATCCTGGTGCCGGTTTGGCCGGTTTGCGCGTACACGCTCGACCGTTTGGCGTAGGGGTTTTTCAGGGAAACCACCCGTTCGCGGATCACGCTCATGCGGGATTTAAGCAAATCGCGGTTTTTCTCGTTTTGCGCGAGAACGTCGGCCTTGAGCCTGTCCAAATCGGTTTTCAGGCGGGGTATTTCGGATTCAGACGCGGCGGGATGGGCGTCGCGCCAGAGGCTTTCCATGGGATCAATGACTTTTTGAATGGTGAAAATCTCGGATACGATGGACTGCTCAAGCTCGGTATGGCTTACCATGGCGTCTATATCGCCGGAGTCGATGTCCGTTTCCTGCTTTTCGAGGACCGTGAGGTACTGGCGGAACTTTTCCCGCTGTTCCTCAAGGAGAGACTTGAATCGCCTCAGGAGCGCGACTCTTTCGGCGACTTCCCCGTCGGTAAGCGTTTGAGCAGCCATGCGTATTGCCCCGTTAGCCGGCTATGTTTATGCCCGCCGGGGCGGACTGTACCGGCGCGGGAACGGCCGTGTTGTTCACGACCTCTACCCAAGCCTGGCGTAGCTGTTCCATCAAGTCCTTCACGAAGGCGAGCTTGTCCGGCTTCTTTTCCATATTACCCTCGATAAGCTGCTGGTTAAACCAGGTATAAAGGGCAAGCAGATTCTGGGATATTTCGCCGCCCGCTTCCATATCGAGGGAGGCCATCAGCTCGGTAATGATTTCCTGACCCTTGAGGATATGCCGGTTGGCGATCTCGATCCGTCCGGGATTCTTCTTGAAGTCTTCGTCGAACAGGGATACTGCCGCTCCTATCTGCTTTATGGCTTCGTCGTATAGCATGATAATCAGGGATCCCTGACTGGCCGTCCTGACGCGGGTTTCGCGATACGCGCTCAATGCCTGATTGTAACTCACAATGCCCCCTCGCTCTCGAAAAAAGATGCAGGTTATTACGCCCCACATTTCCTATCGGCAGCGTTCTTTTCTACTTTAGAGGAAATTGACCCAAAATGCCATAGAAAACTCGACGGGCTTGCCCCTTTTTCGTATTATAGTAACAAGGCGGTAACGATAACCTATGAGCAACGAGAATTCATCAAAGAACCCCAAGGACAACGATAAGGACAAGAACGATCCTTATAATTTTTTCAAATTCAGTCCCGAATCGGGTTCCTCAGGCCCCGGAAACGGCTTTCGCATGCCCCGAATTCCCATGTGGGCGGTACTGCTGAGCATTTTCGCGCTGACCGTCGTCATTCAGTACGTCATGCTTTCCCGAACGGAATCGTTGATACCCTTCTCCGAATTCCGGTCGAAAATCGAGTCCGGCGAGATCGTGCGCGTCCAGCTTTCCTCATCGACCTTCGTCGGCTATTCCGTCCGTTCGGCTTCCCCAAGCGCGGATTCCGGCAGCCAGGGCTCCGAAAGGGCCTTAAACGTCTTCGGTACTTCCTCCGCGCGGGGGAAAAGCTGGAAGACCGTCGGCCTTTTAAGCGAAGACTTCCTTAAATTCCTCAACGATCAGGGCGTCGAGTACGCGATGCAGTCCGAGCAAAGCAACTTTATCCTCGATTTCGTCCTGCAATGGATTCTTCCCTTCGCCCTTTTCTTCTTCATGTGGCGATTCCTCATGAAGCGGATGGGCGGCGGCATGGGCGGTCTCGGCGGGAGCATTTTCTCCGCGGGGCAGGCGAAATCCGCCGCAGTGGAGGAAGGCAAGGTTTCCACCCGTTTCGCCGACGTGGCCGGGGTGGACGAGGCTAAGGAAGAATTGGTCGAGGTGGTCGACTTCCTGAAATTCCCCAAGAAATACACCGATATCGGCGGAAAGATTCCCCGGGGCGTACTCCTGGTGGGCCCGCCCGGAACCGGTAAAACGCTTCTCGCCCGCGCGGTTGCCGGCGAGGCCGGCGTCCCGTTCTTCCGCATCAGCGGCTCCGATTTCGTGGAGATGTTCGTGGGCGTGGGCGCCTCGCGCGTGCGTGACCTTTTCAAGCAAGCCCGCGAGAAAGCGCCCTGCATCATCTTCATCGACGAGCTCGACGCCATCGGTAAATCCCGGCTGAATACCATGAGTTCCAACGACGAGCGCGAGCAGACCCTGAACCAGCTCCTCGTTGAGATGGACGGTTTCGATACCTCATCCGGCCTTATTTTATTGGCCGCCACCAACCGTCCCGACGTTTTGGATCCCGCCCTCCTCAGGCCCGGCCGGTTTGACCGCCAGGTCGTGGTGGACCGGCCCGACGTAAAGGGACGGGAACAGATTCTCAGGATTCACGCGAAAAACGTGAAGCTTTCGCGGGAAGTGGACCTTTCCGCCATCGCCAAGACCACCAGCGGTTCGTCCGGCGCCGATCTGGCGAATATCATCAACGAAGCGGCCCTCCTCGCGGTTCGCGCCGGCAGAAAAGAGGTGATGATGGAAGACCTCCACGAGGCCGTGGAGAAGGCAATCGCCGGTTTGCAGAAGAAGAGCCGCGTCATCAAGGAAGACGAGCGCCGTATCGTCGCGTTCCACGAAACCGGTCACGCCCTGACCGCCGCGTTTACCGACGGGGCCGACAAGGTCCATAAGGTTTCGATTATTCCCCGGGGCATCGCGGCTTTGGGCTACACGCTGCAGATGCCCGAAGAAGACCGGTACCTGCGCACGGAGAAAGAGCTTTTGGGCGAGGTTGACGTGCTCCTGGGCGGGCGCGCCGCCGAAGAGATCGCCTTCGGGGAAATTTCCACCGGGGCCTCGAACGACCTTTCCCGCGCAACGGAAATCGTGCGCCGCATGATAACCGATTACGGCATGAGCGTGAAATTCCGCAACGTGGCCTTAAGCCAGCACGGCGCGGGTTACGGCGCCGGCGACCCCAAGCTCGTTCGGGATTACGCGGAGTCTACCCAGCAATATATCGACGAGGAGATCGCCTCGGTGATCGAAACCCGATATGGCACGGTCAAGGCCCGGCTCGCGGAAAAGAAAAACCTACTCGATTACATCGCGAAGCGGCTTCTTGAGAAGGAGATAATAGAAGGAAAGGAATTCCTGGAGATCGTGGGCGCGGAGGAAAAGCTCGCTGAATCCGAAAACAATTGACGGATGCCCTTCTTTCTGGTTTACTTGAAACCATGAAAATTTCCCGCTTTCGTCTCGTTTTTTGCCTGTTTGCGGCGATGGCGCTGTCCGGCGGCGCCCTTTGGGCCCAGGCGGCGACCATCACCACGGCAGATACCTTTTTTTCCGAAATATCGGACAATTACGCGTCCATCTCAGATTATACCGCCAATATCGCCATTACCGTCGGTTCCGGCGCCAAGTCCGAAGTCATGAAGGGGCAAGTCGCGTTCAAGAAACCCGACTTGCTTCGAATCGATTTTTCCTCCCCGGCGCAGCAGACGATCGTGTTCGACGGGAAAACCCTGACAATCTATTTGCCCGGTTATAACGTGGTGCTGAACCAAACGGTCGACTCCTCCAATTCGGGAGGGGCAGCCGGCGCCTCCCTCGCCACGCCGCAGGGCCTGTATCTCATGAAGCGGTTTTATACCATCGCCTACGAGGTAGACGCTAAACCGGTTCCCCTTGAGGAAGGCTCCAAGGAGACGGTGGTCGTGCTCAGCCTGTTGCGCCGCTCTACCACCGAATCGTTCAGGTCGATGCGCCTCATGATAGACCCGGCCTCAAAGCTCATTCGCAGGATTGACGCCCGAAACCTCGCCGGCGACCAAATCGTTTTCGATTTTACCGCCTATAAGCTCAATCAGAAACTTCCCGACAGCAGGTTTGTCTACGATTCTCCCGCTTCGGCCAATATGTTCAATAATTTCCTTTTCACAGAATAACGGAGTAAAAAATATGGAAGCCTTCGGCAAAAGACTAACGGAAGCCCGAACGCGCAAGGGCCTGGAATTCGATCAGATCGCCCGGGAAACGAATATAGCCCGCCGGTACCTGGAAGCCCTGGAGTCAGAGGATTTCTCGGTATTCCCCGGCGAGCCCTATCTCCTGGGCTTCTTGCGGAACTACGCCGAATACCTTGGCCTGCCCAGCAACGAAATCATCACTGCCTATAAGAATTTCAAGATACAGGAAGCTCCCGTGCCCCTTCGGGAACTCATGCCCGCGCGTCCGGTTTCCGAGGTTCTTTTCGGCCGGGGAAACGGCGGCAAGATTTTGGTCGGCGTTCTTATCGTGCTGGCCGTCGCGGCGGTAGTCGGCGGGTCATTCGCCATCGGCTCGCGGCTTCTCGCCTCCCAGTCCGAAGGGCCCGCCGTTCCCGCCCACGTACCCGTTACTTGGGACGTTCAGGGGTCGGGCTTTTCCGAGCGGGTGTATGCCGGGGACACGATCAACGTGACCGCCGAGGGAAAAACCTGGAGCCTGACGGTGGAAGAAACCGCGCCCGTTGTAAAACTCCAGACACCGGTGGGCTCCCGGGTAATCGAGCTCGGGCAGGAACTTTCCATTGACCTTTCGGGGAACGATGAGGCGGACGTTAAGGTATTCGTGGCCGACCTCTTCAAGAACGACCCGTCCAAGGGCGCCGAGGTCAAGATAGACGCCGCCACCGTGGCCGAAACAGACGCCGCGGCTGCGGCAGGGACGGCCCAGGCCGAGGTCGCCGACGTGACCCTCGTATCCGAATCCGGAACCGCCGTCGACGCGGCGCGCCAAACCGTGCTCTTCGAGAGCGGCTCCGCCTATCCGGTGACCATGAACGCCACGTTCCGGGGCTATTGCCTGTTCCGGTACGAGTCGGACCGGTCCACCCGTGACGAGCGGTACTACCAAAAATCCGAGCTATTGACGGTCCAGGCCAACAACGGCATTCGCGTGTGGGCCTCGAACGGCAACGCGGTCAAAATCCAGATGATCGCCGGCGGGAAGACCGTTGATCTCGAGATCAGCCGGCCCGGCGAAGTGGTGGTCCGGGATTTGAAGTGGATTAAGGACGAGGAGTCCGGGCGCTACAAGTTCGTCTCCATGGAAATCGACTAACGACATGTTGTTTTTTCTTGACCAGCACGGCTGCGCGAAAAACCAGGTAGACGGCGAGTTGATCATCGGGCACTTGCGCGCGAAGGGTTGGGAGCGCACCGAAGATCCCGACCGGGCAGACCTCATAATCGTGAATTCCTGCGGATTCATCGAAAGCGCCAAAACCGAATCGATAGACGCCGTCATGACCGCGCATTCGGCGCATCCCCGCGCGAAGGTTCTGCTCGCGGGCTGTCTCGCCGAGCGGTATGCCGACGACCTCTCCGAGGGCCTGACCGAGGCCGCGGGCTTTTTCGGGAACGGGGATTTGTCCCGCATCGGGGAAGTGGTCGACGCCCTCTTTTCGAACGGCGCCGGTTCCGCGCACCCGGTGCTTGTCACGCCCCAGAAAGGGGTGAGCGTGGGCGAGCGGCCTGAAATCCTGTCCTTCCCCCGCTCGGTATACGTAAAGATTACCGAGGGCTGCGATAACTGGTGCTCCTTTTGCGCCATTCCCCTTATTCGCGGCGCGTTGAGAAGCCGCTCCATAGCCGAAATTACCGATGAATGCCGAGACCTCATCGCGCGCGGTTACTACGAGCTCAACCTGATCGGCCAGGACCTTGCCGCCTACGGGACCGGGTCTCTGGACCGGGTGGACTCGTTCGCCGGCAAGGATCGGGTCGCGAACGCGAACGCGACCGACTCCGACGGGAACGAAACCTTCAGCCCGCTCTCGCGGTTGCTTCGTTCCCTCTCATCCCTCGAGGGAGACTTCCGCGTCAGGCTTTTATACATTCACCCCGATCATTTCCCCCGGGATATACTCCCCGTAATGGCTTCCGATTCCCGATTCCTTCCGTACTTCGATATACCCTTCCAGTCCGGCGACGGGAATCTCCTGTCGGCGATGAACCGGAAGGGGAACGCCGAATCTTATAAATCGCTGATCGCGGATATTCGCGCTGCCTTCGCCGCGCCCGGCAACCCTTACGGCCGCATCGCGCTTCGCACCACCATATTGACCGGTTTCCCGGGCGAGACCGACGAATCGTTCGAGAACACGGCCCGGTTCCTCGCCGACATTCGGCCCCTCTGGTCCGGCTCCTTCGCCTGGTCGGAGGAGGAAGGCACCAAGGCCGCCGACATGAAAAAACGGCCGACCAAAAAGGCCGTGAAGGCCCGCCTCGATACCCTGCTCGAGATCCAGCGCCGCATTACGCCCGAAGAACTGAACTATTTCATGGGGAAGCCACTCGACGTTCTCGTGGAGGAACTGATCCCGGTTACCGCGGAGGGCGAAGGCGGGCCTTCCGAGGGGGACGAGGGGTCCGCCCCGGTTTCCCGGCTCGCGCTGGGACGCGCGTGGTTCCAGGCGCCCGAGGTAGACGGTTCCGTGGTGCTTCAGTTCGAGGATAACCAGCTCGACTCCGCGGGTAAGCCGATCGGTCCGGGCTCCGTGGTCAGCGCCGTAGTCATGGGCGTGAACGGGGTCGACGTGGAAGCGGTGGTGCGATGAATGCGGAGCGCTACCTCTCTGTCCTAAACCCCGAACAGCTCGACGCGGTAACCCACGAGGGTTCTTCCCTGCTTATCCTGGCCGGCGCCGGCTCGGGGAAAACCCGGGTCATTACCACGAAAATAGCCTGGCTGATCGGAGAGCGGGGCGTGGACCCCGCCTCGATCCTGGCGGTTACCTTCACCAACAAGGCCGCCCGAGAGATGGCCGAGCGCGCCACCCGGCTTGAGCCCCGAGCGGAAGGCTCGGTACTGCGCACCTTCCATTCCTTCGGCGCCTGGCTGCTCAGGCGCAACGCGGCCCTCGCCGGCCTCGATTCCAACTTCACCATTTACGACGACGACGACGCGGTAACCCTCCTCTCGAAGGCCATGCCCGCCCTGACTCGCCAGCAAATTTCCTCGGTGGTCCACAAGATCGCGCGGGCCAAGGACTATTGCCTCGGCCCGGACAGCCCGCTATTGAGCGAGATAGACCCCGATCCCGATTTTGGCGAGGCGTACCGCATCTACGAAACGCGCCTGAGGGAAACGGGCAACCTCGATTTCGGCGACCTCATACTCCTGCCGGTGCGCTTGATGCGCGAGCATCCCGAGGTACGCGATCGGCTGCGCCGCAGGTTCTCCGTGGTTATGGTGGACGAGTACCAGGATTCCAACGTCGCGCAGTTCGAGCTGCTTAAGGAAATCGCGGGAAGCGAAACCTACCTCTGCGTGGTCGGCGACGACGATCAGTCCATCTACCGCTTTCGCGGGGCCGAAGTGCGCAACATCCTCACCTTCGCCGAGAGCTTTCCCGGAACCAAGATCGTGCGCCTGGAGCGAAACTACCGTTCCGTGGCGCCCATCCTCGCGGTGGCCGGCGCCGTGGTGGGGCATAACGAGGGCAGGCTCGGGAAGACCCTGGTCGCGGAACGGGGCAGCGGCAAAAAACCGGTGCTCATGTTCCTCGCCAACCAGGACGAGGAAGCTGCCCTCTGCGCGGAACTGATTCAAAACGCCAAGAAAAAGGGCTGTCCCTACGCGGATTGGGCGGTCTTATACCGGACCAACGCCCAGTCCCTCGGCTTCGAAACGGAATTCCTCCACCGGAAAATCCCGTACCGCGTGGTCGGCTCCCTTAAATTCTACGAGCGCGAGGAGATCAAGGACGCGCTCGCGTGGCTCGCCCTTATCGCCAACGGCCGCGACGAGATCGCCTTTCGCCGCGTCGTGAATAAGCCGGCCCGCGGACTCGGCGCGGTTACCCAGGACAAGATCGTCGACGAGGCCCGGAAAATCCTTTTCGGCCGCGACGAGGCGGCGGGCGCGCTGGATTTCGAAAGCGCGACCAATCTCGTTACCGCCGCCCGCCGGGTGCTGGAAGGGCTTCCCAAGAAGGCCCGCTCGGGGCTGTCGGAGTTTCTCCACATCCACGAAACGCTGCGCTCCATGATTTTCCCCGAGGGAACCGCGCCTGCGGGCCCCGAGTCCCTCGCGGCGGCCGCCGCTTCGGTACCGGCCGAATCCGACGGGCCCGCCGACTCCCTCTTCGCCCCCGAGGATATACCGCAGGAGACGGGGACCGGCGATGGGGCGGACGGTCCCGGCGCGACGAAGCGGACCGGCCGCAAGCGCGGCGCCGCGGGACTCGCGGCCTTCGTGGAGCGCTTGGTCGAATCGACGGGACTCCTCGCGTACCATCAGGGACAGGACGAAATCGCGGGAACCCAGCGGGTCGCGAACCTTGAGGAGCTCGTGAACGCCGCGAGCCTGTATCCCCTGTCGGGCGAGGGCTTGATCGAATTTCTCGAGCACATAGAGCTGGACCGTTCCATGGCCGACGAGGAGGAAAACCCCGACTCGGTTACCCTCATCACGGTACATAACACGAAGGGCCTGGAGTTTCGCCGGGTTATCGTTACCGGCCTCGAATCCGGCGTGTTTCCCCGCGACGACAAAAAGGGCGACGACCTCGAGGAAGAGCGCCGCCTGATGTACGTGGGATGCACCCGCGCGATGGACGAACTCTACCTGACGAGTTGCGCCGCCCGCCGCCTCTACGGGCGCACCGCGTTCATGGAACCCAGCGTCTTCCTTTCCGAGATGGAACCGGGCTCGGTCGAGGTACTCGGCAAGGCTCCCCGCGCCTTCCTCGCCCGCCAAAACCGGCCCGCCTTCGGCCGCCAGGGCATACCCGGCGATTCCGACGGCTCCCCTTCGGGCGAAACCGTCCGCGACGCGGCCCTCGCCGAGCGGTGGAAAACGGGGCGGAAACTCTTTCACGACGACTACGGCTACGGGGTTATAGCCAAGAGCTTTTACGCCTCCGACGAACTGGTTATCATGGTTCGCTTCGAAACGGGCGGCGAAAAGCGCTTCATGCCGCGCTATCAGGCGAAAAACCTCCTGCTCGTGGAGGAATGAACCGTGACCGACAATGCGGACGATCGCGACCCCGTTCCCTTCTCCCGCGGCCTCGACGGGGACACCCTCCGGCGTCTTTTATCCCTTTCCGGCATACGCGCGGACAGCGTCGACCTTACGACTCTCGCGCCCCAGCTCGACCGGATCATCGGCTATTTCGGACTCCTCTCCGAATTAGCGGAGCCCGACGCGCCGACCGAAACCCGCGAACCGATAGACGCCGACTCGCTGCGAAGCGGCCCCGCCGCCGTACCGCTCGGCCCGGAGGACCTTACAAGGCTGAGTTCCGCGTTCTCGGAGGGCTATTTCCGCGTTCCCCGGGTACTCGGGGGCGACCGATGACTTCATCCGAGGTTCGCTCGTTCGGTCTCTGCGAGCTGAAAAAACATCTTGAAAGCGATACCCTCACGAGCCGTGAAATCGTCGCCGCGCTTCGGGAATCGTGGGAAGCGGACGAGAAAGGCGAAAAACCGCTCAACGCGTACGTTGAATTCTTTGATGACGCGGAAGATCGCGCCCGCGAGGCCGACGCTGCCCGCCGCGCCGGCGAAACGAAGCCCCTTCTCGGGCTTCCCGTGGCGGTAAAGGACAATATTTCCATCCAGGGCAAGGCGTGCGCCTGCGGCAGCGCCATGCTCAAAGGCTACGTCGCCCCGTATAGCGCGACCGTCATCGAGCGCCTTCTCGCCGCGGGGGCGATCCTCCTTGGCCGTACCAATATGGACGAGTTCGCCATGGGCTCCTCCACGGAATTTTCCGCGTACGGCCCCTCCCGCAATCCCGCAAACCGCGACCTGACCCCCGGCGGCAGTTCCGGCGGTTCGGCGGCTGCCGTCGCGGGTTTCCAGGCCCCGGCCGCGCTGGGAAGCGAAACCGGCGGCTCGGTGCGGCTCCCCGCCTCGTATTGCGGCATTTACGGACTCAAGCCCACCTACGGCGCCGTAAGCCGCTCGGGCCTCGTCGCCTTCGGCTCGTCCCTGGACCAGATCGGGCTTTTCGCCCGTTCCCCCGACGATCTTTCCCTTCTTTTCTCCGTCGTCGCCGGCGGCGATTCCCGCGACGCCACCAGCGGATTTCCCGCTCCCACCGGGGAACCGGCCACGCAGGACAGCCCGGCCAATCCGGCCGACCCGGCCGACGTTGCCTGTTCGGCAAACCTCGCGCGCCTTCGCGTCGCCGTTCCGGCTGAATTCCTCGCCGCGCCGGGCCTCGACCCCGATATGGCGGCCGCGGTGAGCCGAACGGCAGACCTTCTCGCTTCCCGGGGCGCCGTCGTCGAAACGATATCGCTCCCCGTTCTCGAAGCCTCCGCCGCCTGTTATTACGTCATCGCCCTTTCGGAAGCCGCGAGCAATCTTTCCCGCTACGACGGCGTCCGGTACGGGTTTCGCGCCGAACCGGGCGAAGGGGAGCCGTTCGACGGCTTTGGCGCCCTCTACGCCGCTACCCGCTCTTTGGGCTTCGGCGACGAGGTTAAGCGCCGCGTCATCATCGGCAATTACGTACTCTCCGCGCATTTTTCGGGAGATACCTACCAAAAGGCCCTCGCCGCGCGCGACCGTACGGAACGTGAAATCGCCGGCGCGTTCGCCACGCGCGATCTCATCCTCTGTCCCGCCGCCCCCGCTCCAGCCTTTCCCCTCGGAAGCCGCGTGGCCGATCCCCTATCCATGTACCTTTCCGACTCCTTTACCGCCTTCGCGAATCTCGCGCGCATACCCGCCCTTTCCGTTCCCGCGGGCCGCAATGCCGGCGGCCTTCCCCTGGGCGTGCAGCTGTGCGGCCCCCGCTTCGGAGACCGCTTCCTCCTCTCCGTCGCCCGCGCCTTGGCGGAGGCTCGATAATGGGCGAGGAATTTTCAAGATTGAGGGGGTCGAACAAGGGTCTGGCAGAGAGCGGCATCAGCTTTGAGATCGTCATCGGCTGCGAGATACACGTTGCGCTGCTCACCCCGACAAAGGCCTTTTGCGCCTGCGAGAACCGTCACGGAGGAGCGCCGAATACCCGCGTATGCCCGGTCTGCCTCGGCCTGCCGGGCGCTATGCCGGTACCGGCCCGCGAATTCGTCGAACGGGGCGCCGTCGCCGGTCTCGCCCTGAACGGCCGAATCGCCTCCCTCACCCGGTTTGACCGAAAGCACTTTTTTTACCCCGACCTTCCCAAGGGCTATCAAATCACCCAGGCCGAACTGCCCCTTTGCGCAGGGGGCTTCGTCGATCTGGAAATACCGGGCGACTCGGGTGCGTCCAGGTCGAAGCGCGTGCGCCTCGAGCGGATTCACCTCGAGGAAGACGCCGGGAAGAGCCTTCACGGCAACGCGGGCGCCACGTTGGTGGACTTCAACCGCGCCGGCGTCCCCCTCGTGGAGATCGTCACGAAACCCGACCTGCGGAGCCCCGAGGAAGCGGCGCTTTTCATGCGCGAGGTCCGCGACGTTCTTCGCTGGGTCGGCGTTACCGACGGCAACCTGGAAGAAGGCTCCCTCCGCTGCGACGCGAACGTGAACCTCATAATCCTCGCCGACGGCGCCGAGTGGCGAACCCCCATCTCGGAAATCAAGAACCTCAATTCCTTCCGCGCGGTCCGCGATGCCTGCGCGTACGAGGCGGACCGCCAGCTTGCCGAATTCCAAGGCGCCGCTCCGGCGTCCCGCGCGGGCTTTTCCGCGGGCTTCAAGCGGACCATGGGCTGGAATCCCGACCGGGGCGTCACGGTGCCCCAGCGCGAAAAAAATTCCTTCGTTGACTACCGCTTCGCGCCCGAGCCCGATATACTTCCGATTCGTATATCGGATACGTTCATTGCCCGGGCGAGTTCGAGGGTAGGGGAGCTTCCCGGCGGCATGCGCCGTCGCTTTATGGAAACCTACGGCTTGTCCCGGTCCGACGCGACGGTTCTTACCGCCGATCGGGTCCTTGCCGAATGGTACGATCGGGCCGCGCGCTCGTGCGCCGACCCGCGAAAGGCCGCTTCGTGGGTTATTACGGAAGTTCTTGCGGCGGCGAACGCCCGCTCCGTCTCCGTCGCCCGCCTCGGTATCGGGCCGGAGCACGTGGCCGAGCTCGTGAACGCCCTGGCCGTCAATCTCGTTTCGGGCGCCCAGGCGAAAGAGGCGTTCGCCGAATGCCTGAAAACCGGGAAAATGCCCCGGGCGGTGATCGAGGAGCGGGGCCTCTCCCAAATGAGCGACCCGGAGTCGCTCTATGCGCTGGTTGAAGCGGTGCTCAGAGAAAACGGGGAGGCCGTCGCGGCCTGGAAAAACGGTAAAACGAACGCGGCCGCCTGGCTGACCGGCCAGGTAATGAAGCGCTCCGGGGGCCGGGCGAATCCCCGCGCCGCGGCCGACGGGGTGCAAAAAAAACTTGCGGAACTTTGAAAAGGGTATACAATAACGGAGGTCTATGATGGAAAACCGCGACCGAATCGATATTAAAGACGAAATTCGCAAACGCTACGGTACCGTGCGCCGGGTGTACGATTACCACCTCTATACCGCCAAGGGCGTGCGCCTTTTAGACCTGTGCCAGGAAGGCGGTTCCGCCATTCTCGGCTGGCGCGGCGGCCGCTCCAAGCTCGCCTTCAAGAATACCCTCGACCGGGGCATCACCGGAACCTTTCCCACGGAATTGGAAGACGAACTGGTCCGCGCCGTGCAGGAACTCTTGCCCCAGTACCGTACCGTCCGCTGGTACGCTACCCGCGACCGGGCCCGCATGGCCTGCGCCCAGTACCTCGGCCTGTGGAGCGAAATACCGCTCATAGAATCGCCCCTCCTGCATCCCGAAGCCACCGTCGACATCGGCCCCCCGGGCGATTCTCCCCATTCCGCCGCCCGCGCCCTGCACGGCGTGCCCATTTGGCGGCCCTGGCTTGACGAGGCCTATTACACCATGAGCGACCGGGTAGACTCCGCCTTTCTCCGCGAGGCGAACGATACGTTAGACACCATGGTGCTCGTTTCGCCCCTCCCGTTCGCCGGCGGCTGCGCGATCGCGGTGTTCGCCGACGACCCGCCCGTGCCCGGTTCCTCAGGCGCAGGCGGTTCCGGCAAGGGTTCCATCATGCCGTCGGATTCCATCGCCCCCGCCCTTCTGGGCGCCTTGGCCCGGGGCTTTTACGACCTTTCCGCCGCCCTCGCCGAGCGCACCGAGGCGGATTGGTCGCGGTTCGATTCGTACACCGCGCCCTATTGGGACCGCCGCGGCCCCTATCTCGTGCCGAAAATCCGCAAGTCGAAGTATCCCGAGTTCTTCAGGACCTGTCTCGACCGGGGCCTCCTGATTTCGCCCGAATACGAAACCCCGTCCATCGTGCCCATCGTCGCCGACGCCGGGGAATTCAAGTCGCTGGCGAAGGGTCCGTCCGGGAAAGCCCAGGCGCGAGAGAGCTGAGCCGCCATGGAAAATTTACAGCCATTGATCGCCGACGGCACCGCGATAGAGCTGATCGTTCGCCTTGCCCTGGGGGCGCTCGCCTGCGTGCTCGCCATCGTTTCCTGGACCCGCACCCGCACCCTCGACTGGTTTTTCGTGATAGCGGCCATTCTCGCGTCCTACGCGGGAACCCTCTACCGCGCCCTGAAGGCCTTCGGCCTTTTTCCCAAGGGCGACCTGCTCGTCTACGGCGCGTCGCTCGGAATCATTCTTTCGGACAATTTCCCTATACTCCTTTTGGCGTTCGCCTGTTTCTTCTACGTAAGGAACCGAAAATGACATTTATCGCCGAAATGTAAGGTGTATTCACCGTAATTTCATAAAAAAAACTTGACTGCTAAAAATTCCAAAGGTATACTGGACCAAAAGATAGGGTAGGTTATAAAAAAACCGTTGGTTTGACCTTCCCCGAACTTTAAGGAGGAATTTCTTAAATGAAGAAAGCTCTTGCAATTCTTAGCGCTTTGGCTTTGATCGCTCCCGCGATTTTTGCCGAAGGCATGCCTGCCCCGACTCTGACATACGGATTCTCCGGAGACCTGGAAACCCAGCTCGTAGAGGAGAGAACCACTTCTGAAGATTCTACCACTATTGGTGAGAATGAAGCTCAGGAAAACATCAATGGCGTAAAAACCAACCAGTTCCGCATCAACACCTGGGCGAACATGGACTGGAAGCTTGCCAGCATTAAGGCTGAGGGCAAGTGGGATTCTTTCCGCATGAACGATGACGACCAGAGCTGGATGTACGTTACCGCTACGTGGAAGGACTTCTTCGGTTTCAAAATCGAGAATACCGTCAAGATCGACAACGACAACACCCTTAGTGATAGTCAACCCGCGGCAATCAATCCGGTTACTTGGAAGAATCATTCTGATGAAGTGACGGTTACCCTCGATCGCCTTGAGTCAGAAGGCTACAAGTTCTATACCAAGTATGATGCGACCGCCCTTCTCCCTATGCTGTCTGTTCAGGCTGGTGCGGATGCAAACAACCTGTTCGATAACTTCAAGGAAATCGGCTTTGAAATCAATAATGACGAAATCGCCGGAAAGTTGGTATTGAACAACGTTACTCGTACCAATGGTACTCCTAACCAATTCTCAATTGATGTCGCTCAGTTTGAAGCCAAGAAGCTCTTCGGCGTGTGGAATGCCCTCGTGAACAGCAAGGACGACATGGGCCTTCGCCTCGCGAACCTCGACAGTGATGTCAAGTTCGGTAACGGCGACTATGCCGCCGAGTTCAAGATTGACGGCGGTGACGGACTTCAGGGCGGTCATGACATGAACATGCTCAACACCGTTACCATTGGCGATAACGTAACCGTTAAGGCCGCCATGCGTGTTCCTCAGCGTGGTGCTGCTGGTGCTGATCGTGAGCTCCGCAAGTGGCTCGCCGGTGACAAGCAGGCTGCGAACCCCGGTGCAAACCTCGATGCTCAGGTTGCCATGAAGATCGGAACCATTGGTGAAGTAGCCGTTGGTGCCCAGGTCCGCAATGACTATGAAGAAGTTGTTGGTTCCTACAAAGGACCCTCGAAGCTTCTTGGTCTTGCTCAGAACCGTGTTATGGAATCTGGTGACGTGAAAGATGGAAACGCCTTCTGGGTAGACGCGAACCTCAGCGGTCTCGTGGGAGAAAAGAACGGTCTCTTCGTGTTCTCCGATTTCATCCAGAAAGGTTACGTTCTTGACGACAAGGAACTGACTGACACCGCTCCCACCACTGAAGCTGACAAGCTTGACGTTGGTACCGCTCTCCGCATTCGCGCCGGTGCTGAGTACAAAATGGTTGCTTCTGACGCTCTGACCCTCCTCGCGAGCGCCCAGTTCATGACCCTTGCCGGTTATGACTTCAAGGGTGTTACCGGTCAATCTTTCGGTGATTATAGCGATGCTACCTATGCTTCTACTGCATACTACAAGAAGAACTTCAACGAAGCTAATGCTGTCGCTAACACCTTCGGAGTTAAGCCCCTTATCGTGAAAGTCCGCGCTGACTACAAGGTTAACGAAACCCTCAGCGTGTACGGTAAGAACGTGTACTCCATGAACGAAGAAGCGGTGAAGAGCTTTGCTTCTGTTGGTGGAAAGACCGCTGTTGGTTCTGTTGGTAAAGACACCATCACCCTCGGATGCACCATCGTATCCGGTGAGAAGTCTAAGCTCGGAATCAGCACCGACGTTAACCTCTACCTCGGTCTTCCGTCTGCTTCCGACCTGTATACCACTGGTATGACCGATCCTGCGAAGAAAGCCGTAGATGCGGAGTATGGAAAATACGTTTCTTCCAACTACAACCCCTTCGCTGTGAAGGCTACTTACACCTACTCCTACTAATCTAGGATCCGGTATAAGAGAGAGGGCGTCCCTTCGGGGGCGCCCTTTTTTTTGTTTTATAAAAAATGGTTAGGGAATTGTAGACTAAAAATTGATAGCTAGACCGCAGCGGTATGCATCTTTGGAATTCATAGTCGTATGATTAATGTTTTGGTAGGGGTTTTCTGTGTGAATTGGATATCTTCTTACTCTACGTCAAACCCCGCGTTACCTTGCGGGGTTGTTTTTTCTTTTTGAATGTTTTCTACCCGGGCCATACTGGGGCCGGTTTCTAGGGCGTTCAGGAGCGCGTTTACGGCGCTTTCTGGTCCCTCAACGAAGGCGTTTACGGTACCGGTCCAGGTATTTTTTACCCAACCGTTTACGCCCAAGCGATGGGCGGTCCATTGGGTCCAGGCGCGAAAGCCCACGCCTTGAACCCTTCCGGTTACGGTGACGCGGTAGGCGACGGTCGCCTCGCGGGGCATCGTTACACCCGTACGTTCCAGCCGCGAACGTCGTCGATGGCGCCGTACTGGGTGCCTTTCAGTTTGGCCTGAATGCGGGCGCCGAGCTCGCCGGGTTTACGGTTGTTGAATACGTATTCCTTGCCGTTCCACGTAATGCTCTCAATGGGCGTAACGCCGGCGGCGGTTCCGGTAACGAAACACTCCACGCATTTTTTCGCTACTTCCTGAATGGATATTTTACGCTCAAGGACATTGACGCCTTCGGCCCGCGCCAGCTCAATTACCGAGGCTCGGGTAATTCCGGGAAGAATCGTATCGCCCAGGGCGGGCGTGATAAGGTCTCCGTTTTTCAGCCGGAAGAAAACGTTGCAGGACGAGCCTTCCTCGATATACTTCCGCTTTACCGCGTCGAGAAAGATCACTTCCATATAACCGGAATCTTCCGCTTCCTTTTTCGCGAGCATCGATACGACATAGTTCGAGGCGCACTTTATCCACCCCGTGCCTTTGGGAGTCGCGCGGATTCGGTCGGTAACCACGGCCTTGGTGTTGGCGCCCTTGAAGTAACTGGAAACCGTGGTGGCGCAAATAACGACGTAGGGCGCCTTAGAAGTTCCGATACCGATTGCCCCCTCGGAGTACATAAACGGCCGAACGTATACGGCGCTCGCCCCGGCGTAATTGTCTTTTTCCCACGCGTCATCGTATTCGGGAATATAGCCGAGCTCGCGGTTTCGCTTCAGGAATTCGACGCTTGCCTTCAGGTAGCGGTCCTGCGGAAAGGCGGGGGCGTAGAGCCCTTTCATGGAGTCGTAAAAGCGTTTCGCGTTTCGGTCGGGTCGGAAAATGGCGAGTGTTCCGTCTTTTTGGGGGTAGGCTTTCATGCCCTCGAAACAGCCGAGCGCGTATTGGGAGGTGTAATTGACCAAGGGGAGGGGAAACTGATTTCGCTTGGCGTATACCTTCGCGCGATCGGCCTCGCTCATGGCGGACAGTTCCGCGAAGCTGATGCTGTCGGCCTGAAACCATTGTTCGTCCCAGCCGCCGGTAACGGGATTGAATTGCGTCACGTAGGAGATAGGATACATTGCGAGATTAAACGCCATCGAAGATGCCTCCAATAACCCCAAAAAGGGTATTATTTAATAATTTAGCAGTATCTTGAGCCTTTGTAAAGTTGGGTTTGGCGGTCGGAATTCCGCGCTCGGCGGATCCTGGAAGGGCTTTTTTCGTCGTCTTGCAGTTTGGAACGTTCGCCGGTACAATGGAGCGATACTATTTTCCGAGGATTTTCACATGGCAATAAATTGCGGCATAGTAGGACTGCCCAACGTCGGCAAGTCTACCATCTTTTCCGCGCTTACCAGCGCTCCGGCAGAAGCGGCGAATTACCCGTTTTGCACGATAAACCCCAACGTCGGCATCGTGGACGTTCCCGACGCGCGGCTTTCCTATCTCGCTTCCAAGTTCAACCCGAAGAAAACCATCCCCGCGGCGGTGGAATTCGTGGACATCGCGGGACTAGTGAAGGGAGCCTCGAAGGGAGAGGGGTTGGGCAACCAGTTCCTGTCGCACATTCGCGAAGTGGGCGTGATCGCGCAGGTCGTGCGGTGTTTCGAGAATCCCGACATCATTCACGTAAGCAACAAGGTAGATCCCGCGAGCGACATCGAAACGATCAACATCGAGCTTGCCCTGGCCGATCTCGATTCCGTCGAGAAGCGGGCCGAGCGCGCTTCCCGCGCCGCGAAGGTACAGGGAAAGGACGCCCAAAAGGAATCGGCCCTGGTGCTCGGCGCGATCGCGAAGATCCGCCCCTTGCTCGAGGAAGGTAAGCCGGCGCGGCTCGCGGACCTCACGGACGAAGAGCGCGACGCCATGTACGATAGCCACCTTATCACCATGAAGCCGCAGATGTACGTGTGCAACGTGGACGAGGCGGGCATGAAAAACGGGAATGCCCATATCGAGACGGTGAAGAAGATCGCCGCCGCGGAAGGCGCCGACGTGGTCGTGATATGCGGCAAGTTCGAGGCGGAACTGGCGGACCTGGAAAGCCTGGAAGAGAAGCTCGCCTTTCTCGAGGAGATCGGGCTCACCGAATCGGGCCTCACGTCGCTCGCGCGCGCGGCGTATCACCTTTTGGGACTGCGGACCTTCTTTACCGCCGGCGAGGACGAATGCCGCGCCTGGACCATACACTCCGGCGATACGGCCCCGAAGGCCGCGGGCGTAATACACACCGATTTCGAAAAGGGCTTTATCAAGGCCGAGGTGTACTCCTACGACGATTTCGTAAAGTACGGCACCGAGCAAAAGATTAAGGAAGCGGGCCGGCTGCGTCAGGAAGGAAAGGAATACGTGGTCGCGGACGGCGACGTTATCTTCTTCAAATTCAACGTATAGGACCAAACGATGGACGAGAGCGATAAAAGCAAAGAACGGGCCACGATAACGGACGCCTCCGGGCCCGAGACCGAAACCGAACGCGCGGACGGCGGTAAGACGAGAAAGGGCCGCCTGCAATTAAAGCCATACCATTGGATCGTGTTGGCGATCGCCGCGTATTACTTTGTCATGGCCGGGAAGGAGATGCTTTTCCCGGATAAGGGGGCGGCGCAGGAAGCGGCCCCGGTTTCGAACGTTCCGGCGGACTTGGCGCTGGCGTGGTCAGACGAATTCGATTTGGAAGGTGCGCCCGATCCTTCGAAGTGGGACTACTCGCTCGGCGGAAACGGGTGGGGCAATCAGGAACTGCAGAATTACACATCGGACGCGAAAAACGCGTACGTAAAAAAGGGCATGCTCCATATCGTTGCGCGCAAAGAGGACGGCCTATGGAAGAGCGCCCGGCTGAAGACCGAGGGAAAGGCGGAATGGAAATACGGGTATTTCGAGATTCGCGCGAAGCTCCCGAAGGGAATCGGTACCTGGCCCGCCATTTGGATGCTTCCCCGCTACGCAAAATACGGCAATTGGCCCCGATCCGGCGAAATAGACATTATGGAGCACGTTGGCTTCGACCCGGAGGTCATCGTCACTACGGCGCATACCAAGGCGTATAACCACCGGATAGGAACCCAAAAAAGCGCGAGCCGGAAGGTGGAAGGCGCGCAGGACGGCTTCCATACCTACGCGGTGGATTGGCGCGAGGATTCCATTACCTGGTATATCGACGGGGTTGAGGCGTACCGTTTCGATAACGAGCGGGCGACGACCGCGGAATGGCCCTTCGACATACCCTTTCACCTTATTATGAACGTGGCGATCGGCGGGTCGTGGGGCGGACAGCAGGGCGTCGATTCCCGGCTGAAAACCGCGGAAATGACGGTCGATTACGTCAGGGTGTACCAATAATAGAATGAACCGATTCTCCGGCGCGCTTTCGGGCAAGCCGGGACGGAACGGCCGACAAGGGTTTCAAGGAGGCGATTATGCCGAGGGGGAACCCTTTTTTGTTTTTAAAGCGGTGGACGGCGCTCCTTTGCGTAGCGGTTTCAACGCTTTCCTGCGCCCTTGATTCCGTCGGGGCGGCGCTCGGCCATGGGAATGACCCGAACCGAATCCGGATAATGACCTGGAATACGCAAACCTTTTTCGACGATCAGGAATGCGGCAGGGAATTCGATGAGTTCAGGGGCGGGGAATCGCGGTGGAACGCGGAGAAATACGAGGGGCGGCTGAATCGATTGCGGGATACCCTTTTGCAGGCTGGGAAAAAATTGGGAATGGGCTCAGACCGGGGACCGGATATCGTCGCGTTGCAAGAAATAGAGAATACCCGGGTGTTGCGGGATATATGCAATCGCATGCCCGCCTTGGGAGCGTATTCCCATGCCGCCTTCGTTCCTCCCACCGCCGAGGGCGCGTTCGGGGTGGCGTTGCTGAGCAAGTACCCCATTCGATCGGTAACCGCCCACACGCCGCATGTCGCTTCGGTTTCGGTTCGGCCCCTATTGCAGGCTACCCTCGACACGGCGTTGGGACCGCTCGCGCTGTTCGTGGTCCATTGGAAGAGCAAGGTCGGGGAAACCGCCGCGCCCTCGGAAACCGCCCCGCCTTCGGTCAGGTATGCCCAGGAAGGGACCTTGAGCGCGTGTATCGAGAAATTGCGCGGGGATTGCCCCGAGGTCCCGTATATTGTCTGCGGCGATTTTAATTGCGGACCGGGAGAATCGGCCTTGCTCGGCGCCTTGCCGGGAATTTGGGAGCGGTACGGCGACGACGGGGGGTCTTACTGGTATTCGGGTTCCTGGGAGCGAATCGATAATATCCTGTGGTCGGATACCCTCGAGTCAGGCCATGGCGATTCATCCGGCGGCGGATTATGGACGGTGTCGCGCTCGTTTCCCCTGAATGACCCTCCCTTGACCGACGCGGGATCGCGGCCGCGGCCCTATAGGATCGGGACCGACGGCGGTTATTCGGATCATTTGCCCCTTCTCGCGGAATTGACGCTCGATAAACGCCCGTAATGAATTGATTTTTTCGCCAAATCGGGGGAAAATCATTCCATGGAAAAATCAAATAAGCGTCGCGGACGCGGCGTTCTAATCGCCCTTGCCGTGGTTTTTTCCCTTATCGTGTTCGTCCCGCTCGGTTTCGTGGCCGTTTCGTTCATCGGGCGGTCGTCGCCGGTTTCGGCTATCCCCGAGGGGTTTTCCCTCGGCGTTCGGGTACCGCGCTTCAGCGAGACCCTTGAACGGTTGGCCGACCACGAAACCGTAGGCGAGATTCTCTCCGATCCGGCGTTCACCGCCGCGGTCCCTTTGGTGACGCTCTTGCGCGATTCGTCGTTCTTCGGAAAACGGGCCCTCCTCGGCGCCTTGAACGGCGAGCTCGCGGCGGGCCTCTACCCGGACGGGCATTGGGCCGTATCGTTCGACACGGGCCGTCTTTCCTCCTTCCTTTCGCTGCTTCCCTCGTTCATGGGGCGAGTAAACGTCCCGAATCTGTATTACGTGCAGGCGGGCAAGCTTTCCCGGTTTGAATACCGCGATCCTTCGGGCGCCGTCGTTTACGCGGTAGTACGCGGCAACCTCCTTATGGCGTCCGACTCCTCGGCCATGCTTGAGCTCATGATCGCCGGGCCGGCCGCGAATACCGCGTTGGTTACCCATCAGTTTTCAAAGCGAAGCTTCAACGCCGGCATTTTAGCGAATCCGGACTTTATCGCCGCCTCGTTGCCCGCGGAAGACCCGATACTCGGCCCCTTGGTCCGATCCCTCTCGTGGGACGGCTATTCCGAGGTAACGGTAAGCGTTCAGCGCGATCGGCTTGACCTGTCCGTGTCGGCCCGGGTAACGTCGGGCCTGCAGTCGGTAAGCGATTTGATGGCCAAGGATTCCGCGGTTCCCGCCCTGCTCTCGCGGCTTCCGGCGTCTACCCAGTACGAAACCCTGCTTTCCGCGGGGAATGTGAATTCCCTGCTCGCCGCGTATCGCGATTTGGATCCCCGTGCCGCCGCCAATCTCGAAAGCGCCGACCGTGCCTCGAGGCTCCTTTTCGGGATCGGCTTGAACGAGCTCCTTTTCGACTGGATAGGGCCCGATGTGGCGGTATTCGGTTTGGAAGGCAGGCCGAAACCGGTTTTCGCCCTCCAAATAGCCGACGAAGGGGCGCGCAAAAGGGCCTTTGACCGCCTTCTTTCCTCGGTGGCGGTAACGGGCGACGATTCCACCGTACTGGACGGGTATCGCATTTCTAGGCTGAAACTGCCCGACTTCCTTTCGGGCTTGCTCACGATGTTTTCCGTCCGTTTGCCTTCCCCGTATTGGATCGTGGATGACGGGTACTTTTTGGCCTCCGAATCGCCGGAAACCCTGCTCGCGGCGGTTTCGTCGCGGCGGAAGGGCGAAACCCTTGCCCGAAACGAAACCTGGCAAAACCTTGCCGGAAATGAGTCTTCCCGCGTTTCGGCGAGCCTTTTTTATACCCTTGACCGGTCGGTTCCGTTCTTCCTGAAAGGGACCGGCCCCGTTCAACGCGTGTTGGGCCTGTACGCGCAGGGCTGTCTCTCGGTCCGGTGGACTGCGGGGACCATAACCATGAATCTTTCGGCGGTACCCGGGACGGGCGGGGGACTCGCTCCCATCCCCGGCTTTCCGCTGATTCCGGGCGCGGATAGGGGCGGAGAGCCCGTTGCCGGCTCGAACGACCGGGGTAACCCCGCGCCTCGGCCTTCCCTGGGGACCGCGGTGGGCGTTATCCGCTTCGCTAAGAAGGGCGGGCTTCGGATCGTCTGCGTGGAAGGCGGGTCCGCGTTGTCCGCGTACGACCCCGCGGCGGGATCGTGGTCGCGGTACGCGCCCGGCCGGCCCTTAACCTTTACCTTCGATCCCGAAACGGCGCCCGATACGCCGAACGATCCCTCGATTTGGGCAGTGACCGACGAGGGCGAGGTATCCTTGCTGGACGGAAACCTGAAACCGGTCGCCGGCTTTCCCGTGGTTACCGGAATTCGCCCTACGGCGAAACCCGCCGCGTTTAACGGAACCCTGTACTTGGCCGATCCCGATTCATCCCTGCGCGCCGTGAGTTCGGACGGAACGGTAACCGCCGTTTCCATGCCCTTCACCGATCCTATACGTTCCCCGCCATCGTTCCTGACCGACGGGAAAACGACGACGATGGCCATGTACCCAAAGAGTTTCTTTTCGCAAGTGTGGCTCACCGACGAAACGGGCGCGCCGAAAACGGGTTGGCCCCAAACCGTCACGGGCATTGCCTACGGGTCGCCGGTATTGTTCGGCTCGGTTTCAAAACCGCAGGTAGCCTTCATTACCCAGGCGGGCGATCTCTTCCTCTTCGACGGGGAGGGGGCGGTAAAGCCCAATTTCCCGGCGAGACTGGAAGGCGTCTTTTACGCCCAACCGGTGTGGGACGGCGCCTATCTGTGGTGCCTGTCCGCCGACGGCACCCTCTGGCGCGTGAGTCCCGAAGGCGAGGTCCTTTCCTAGTCCATTCCCGATTTCAAGGCGGAGGGGGCTCACCTGGTCTCCGCCGACGCGGACCGCGACGGAAGCCCCGAGATTTTCGTTACCGGCGACGGCAACGCGCTGTACGGCTATTCTGCCTCCTTCGGCCTGCTTGGCGGCTTTCCACTCGCCGCGTGGGGCGAGCCCTGGTTCGGCGATTTAAATGGCGACGGCGACATGGATTGCCTCGCGGTAACGATGGATAACACCATAGCGGGATGGCAATTCCGCAAGGAGCGGAAATAATGAGCGGCGCACGGTTCTCTGTCGCGCGGGGCGCGGGCAAGGTCGCGATGGCGTCGCTGTACGCCGCCTGCCTCGCTGCCCTCTTGGGTTCTTGCGCTACCATGCAAGACGATCACCTGGTATCAATCGACGATCAAACCCTCGCGGATCGTTTGTCCGCGGTAGAGGAAGACGCGGTTCGCGTTGACTCCCTGACGGGCAAGGAGAAGGCCTCCGCGATCGAGGCGGCCCGCGCGAAAATTGCCGCATTGGAAAAACTGAACGCGAGCGATACCGTTTTTCAATCCAGGCTATTGGCCTGGTCCGGCCGGCTGTACCTGAGCGCGGGAAAACGGAGCGACGCGGCGAAGCGCTACGACGCGGCAAAACGCCTTTTGCCCTCGGACGTACCGACGGCGATCCTGGGCGCCCGGCTCGCGAAAAACGACGACGCTGGCCTCGCTTCGCTTGAACAGGCGCTCCTGATCGAGCCTGGCGACCCCCGGCTTTCCGTCGAGCGCGCCTTATTCCTTTCACGGCTCGGTAAATACGCGGATTCCGTCGCCGCCTTCGACGGCGCGTTAAGCCGGCTTCCTTCATTCTACCGGGAAACGTACCAATCCGTTCGCGATCGGGCCTGGGAACTTCGCGGCGCGCTCTCGGCCGAAGACGAAACCCTTTCCGCCATCCTCGCCTCGCCTTCCGTTTCGTGGCAGGATACGGTGACCTGGTGCCTCGCTAAAACTGCGTTCCTTAATTTTGAGACCGCGGGAAAACCGACGTCGGCGCAGAAGCTTTTCCCGAAACTGATAGCCTCCGGCTTAGTGCCTGCCCGGGAAAACGGCACGTTCCCCCTCCTTTCCGATTCGGTTAGCCGCGCCGAAACCGCCTGGTTCGTCTGGCATGGCATCGCGGAAAACCGCGCGGACAAATCGATCCTGAACAAATACTCAAAACGGTGGACCGGCGCGGCGGAAAGCGCCGCGCCCATACCCGATATTCCGATCGGTTCCCCCTTCTTCGATTCGGTCATGGGGTGCGTGGAATCCGAGATTATGGCCTTGCCAGACGGCAAGCATTTTCGCCCCCAAAACGCCGTGAGCGGGGCGGATCTCTCGAGGATTATGGGAAAAGCGGGGACTTAAAAAAAAACCGTACCGGTCATCCGGTACGGTTTTTTTGTGCCCCAACGCCGAGAGGCGCCTGAGCCTGGTTGGATCCGCTTACGCGTCTCCAACTTGGATTAAACGCTTACGCGTTTAGGCGTGGAGAATGACCGAGGGTCATTCTCCACGCTTAATGCCGTTAGGCATTAAGCCTCTTTTCCAGGCCTTCCATTTCGGCCATGAGCTCTTTGGGGAGCTTGTCGCCGAACTTCGGGTAATGGTTCGCCCGAACGTCCGCGATTTCCTTCTTCCAGCCTTCCACGTCCACGGAGAGGAGTTCCTTCATGGTTTCGCTCTTTACGTCGAGGCCGGAGATATTGAGGGCGTCTGCCTTGGGCATCCAGCCGATCTGGGTCTTCACGGCGTTGTCCTTGCCGTCGCAGCGGTCGAAAATCCACGCGAGGACGCGGCTATTGTCGCCGTATCCGGGCCACATGAACTTGCCTTCGGCGTTCTTGCGGAACCAGTTCACGAAGAAGATCTTCGGGAGCTTGTCCTCGGTGCTCTTCTTGCCCACGTTGATCCAGTGCTGGAAGTACTCGCCCATGTTGTAGCCGCAGAAGGGGAGCATTGCGAAGGGATCGCGGCGGATGGTGCCGGCCTTGAGGTCAAGCGCGGCGGCGGTGATCTCGGAACCGACGATGGAGCCGAGGAACACGCCGTGGTTCCAGCTGGTGGCCTGATGGACCAGCGGGATGGTGGAGGGGCGGCGTCCGCCGAAGAGGATGGCGTCGATGGGCACGCCGGCCGGATCGTTCCATTCCTTCGCGATGGCGGGGCAGTGGTCCGCGTGGGCGGTAAAGCGGGCGTTCGGGTGGGCGGCGGGTTCCTGGGCCTTATTGGCCTTGTCCTGTACCCACTTGTTTCCCTTCCAGTCAACGAGAGGACCGGGGGCGTCGTAGCCGATCTGCTCCCACCAAATGTCTCCGTCCTCGGTGAGGGCGCAGTTGGTGAAGATGGTGTCCTTCTTGATGGAGTCCATGGCGCTCTTGTTGGACTGCTCGTTGGTGCCGGGGGCAACGCCGAAGAATCCCGCCTCGGGGTTGATCGCGTAGAGCCTTCCGTCCTTGCCGTACTTCATCCAGGCGATGTCGTCGCCGACGGTCTCAACCTTCCATCCGGGGATGGTGGGGATAAGCATGGCGAGGTTGGTCTTTCCGCAAGCGGAGGGGAAGGCGCCGGTAACGTACTTCACCTTGCCTTCGGGGTTGGTGAGCTTGAGGATGAGCATGTGCTCGGCGAGCCAGCCTTCTTCCTTCGCCTGCACGGAAGCGATGCGGAGCGCGAAGCACTTCTTGCCGAGGAGGGCGTTTCCGCCGTAGCCCGAGCCGTAGGACCAAATGGCGCGCTCTTCCGGGAAGTGGGAAATGTACTTGTTGTCGATATCAGCGCAGGGCCACTGGCCCTTGTCGGTCTCGCCTTCGGCTAACGGTTTGCCCACGGAGTGGAGGCAGGGAACGTATTCGCCCGCGGTGCCGAGCACGTCGAGGACCTTGGTTCCCACGCGGGTCATGATGTCCATGTTGCACACGACGTATTCGGAGTCGGTGAGTTCAACGCCGATCTTGGCGATGTCGGAGCCCACGGGACCCATGGAGAAGGGGATTACGTACATGGTGCGTCCCTTCATGCAGCCCTTGTAAAGCCCCTTCATCGTGGCCTTGAGCTCGTTGGGATCGATCCAGTTGTTGGTGGGGCCGGCGGCCTCTTTGGTCTTGCTGGCGATGTAGGTTCGATTCTCTACGCGCGCCACGTCGGAGGGCTGGGAGCGGAACAGCACGCTGTTCGGGCGCTTCTTGAGGGGGGTGGCGAGTCCGGAATCGATCATGATCTTCATGAGTCGATCGTACTCGGCTTGCGTTCCGTCGCAGACGTACACGTCTTTGGGTTCGCACATCTTCGCGACTTCTTCAACCCAGGCTTTCAGCTTGGGATGCTTGATGTCATTAATAGTCATAAAAGCTCCTTACATAGTAATAATCGCGGAGTTCTCGCTCCATATCGATAAAAACATAGCGGAAACCGGGCTTTTATTCAAGGGATGTAAGAGGGCGTTGACAATATTATGCGACGAGGTTAACGGCGATGCCGGTTTCTATCGGCGCGGGACGGTAGGGAAGGTTCTCGGCGGCGGCGGTGACGGTGCGGATTTGTTCCTGATATTGCTTGATAAGCGTGTCTATCTGGTCGTTGGTCAGTTTCGTCTCTCCCTGGATCTTCGGCATCACGTTCTTTTCCTTCATGCTTACCAGATGATCGATCAGGGTATTGAGAATTTTCAGGCGGTCAACCGAGATTCCCGATTGGCCCTTGGCGGCGGGAATGCCCGCGACGTATTGGAACTGCGAGTAAAGGAACTGATGGGGATCTACGGGTATATAGGTCCGACCTCCCGCCGACGCGGAAGGAACGGCGCTGTACGAAATGGTTTGCAACGATCCGATGTTCGACAACATACCGTCATCCTCCTTGCTTCCATTATCGGGTCGGGAGAAGGACGGGTTGAGAAAAAAATCAATTAGCCTTTTGCCAGTCCTGTATTCGTGATTCCAGGGTGCCCGCGCCGGGTTTCGCGCCGGCTTTTTGCTCGGGCGCGCCGAGGGTTTCGGTGAGCCAGGGCATGAGAATCCCGTCTTTCAGGGTGTCCCAATCGTTCGGGAGTATTCGCGGCGCCATGAGCGATTCCAGGGCGGGAAGGTGGCCGAGCAGGTTGGGGTAGAAAAGGGGGAAGATTTTCTCGTTAACCGGGCGAAGCGACGAAAAGCCGTCGGCAATGCCGAAATTGCGGTCCATGAGCCCCAGATCCGCCTTTCGCTGGAGCATTGCCCTTTGGTTCTTTTCGCCGTAAAACCAAATGAGGAAGGCCTCCGCAGCCTCTAGCCGCTGCGCCTTTTTGCAGATGCCGAGATAGATCATCCCGTCGTCCACCGGGGTAAGCTCGTTTCGCGTGATCCACCGGAAATCGATGGACGCGACCTTGTCCGCCGGCAAAATTAAAAGGTCCCTGCTCGAAACGTACGAGAACATGCAGCGGCCGCTGGTCACTTGCCGGTATGGCGGGTCGTACAGGTTCTTGAATTGGTAATCGTCTTCGGCCCGCTGCGAGCCGTTAATCGTTTCCGACCAGTCCCGCACGTAATTCATGGCCTCCGATAGGCCTTTCGCGTTCCAACTGAACAGTTTCCCGCCTTCCTCGTATTGCGCGCCGAACATGCGGGTCAGTATATACAGGAATTCCGGGTTCCATCGCGGCGAAAAACCCATGCGGGTAACCGTTCCGTTTTTCTCGGCGTTGAATTCCCGGGATAATTCCTTGATCTTATCCAGGGAAATGAAAAAATTGTCGGTTACCTGGGCCTGCCGGTCTTTGGAAAAGATGACGGCGGGTAGGTTAAAGCTCACGGGCAATAGGTACTGGCGCCCCTTTACGTTTCCCAATTCAAGGAGCGGCCGGTAGAATAAGCTTTGATTGATGCGGATCTCGTTAAAAAGGTAATCGAGGGGGATGAGTTTCGCGCGGGCCTTTTCGCCCTTGAGCCAGGGCCCGACGATCACGTCCGGGGGCGAGTCCGTATTGATCAACGCCTGGGCGGGGTTTTCTCGATACTCCACCACGGCCTTATACTGCGATTGGGACGCGTTGAATAGTTCTGCATAGGCGACGAATTCGCTGCGGTCGGTCCAGACGGTCATGAGTTCGGTTTTTTTGCCCCCGCAGGCGGAAAGGGCAAGCCCCGAAAGGCAGACGGCGAGCGCGCGAAGGGGAAAATGGCGATTCATGGCACCACTGTAGGGTTCCGGCCGGGGGTTGTCAATCCCGGCGCGATCCGGCACGGTGATTGCCAATTCGGGAATCTGTGGGGTATACTGAGCCGATATGATGATCCACGACCAAACCATCGTCGAGGCGATTGAAAAAGTCGCCGAACATTACAATTCGAATATTGCCACCCGCTTTCTGCGTCCCTCGCTCGCCGGAATCCTCTCTGATACCGATCTTGCCCGGCGAATCTCCGATATGACCGAGCACAGCGAGACCGTCGCCTCCCAGGGAGTGCATATCGACGAATTGTACTCGCAGATACACGCGATGGCCCGCTTTATATACCTGGTGCGGCTCGAGGTCCTGCCGAACCTGCGAAGCCTTTCCGGCGTTAGCCAGGGCAAGGCCACCGATTCGAATCATGTCTACCGAGAGATGGCCATGAACAACTTCGGCGCCAATTTGAAGATCCTGGCCGATTACGTGAACGAATTATACATGAAAACCGTGAATTTCGATAAAGCAAAGGCCGGTACCGGGAAGCCCGTATACCGGAGCATTCCGGGCCTCGAAGAGATCGGCCGGTACCTGGTTCAACGGTAAGGGCTCGCGAGCCCGGTCGAAAGCGGCCACCCCGGCGAAAAACGCTAAAAAAACGGCGGCCCCTCGCTTAAAAAAAAGGCAGTACGGATATCCCCGCACTGCCTTTTCGTTTATTTCGCCATATCCGCCGCCACGGCGAAGATGGTCTCGAAAACCATTTCGAGCTTATCCGTGTCGACCGAAGAGAAGGCCACGCGGAGATGGCCGGGATCGATGGCGATGGTGCCGATTCCGTGCTCGTGCAGGAGCTTGAGCCTCAGGTCCTCGGCCCCGATTCCCTTGCATTTCATGCTCATGAAGTAACCGGAATTGAAGGGAAGCGCCTCAAGGGCCGGGTGGTTTTTATGCGCGTCGATGAAGCGGCGCACCACGGCGTATCGTTCGGCGAGCAGGGCCCGGTATTCGGCCTTGTCGATCTCGCTCTGGGGATCCTTCATCATCTTGAGGGCGATGGACTGGGAGGGGCTTGCCGCGCAGGAAACCGAGGAGCGAATGGCCCCCATCAGTTTTTTCACGAGGGCGTCGTACTGGGCGGCGTTCATGCCTTTCGAGCCGAAGGTGAGGAACCCCGTGCGAAGGCCCCATACGTAGTCTTCCTTCGTGGGCCCGTCGATTTTCACCGCGAGGATTTTTTCGTGCGCGCCGGCGAGCCAGGCGAAAAGCGATTCCGTCTCGATATCGCTCTCGTAGCCGAGCCCGAAATACGCGTCGTCGCACCAGACGAGCACGTCGGTCCCGGCTTTCGCGGCATCGACGAGGGTCTTTACGATCTCCGCGGCCTCGGTTTTAGTCGGGGTATAGCCGGAGGGGTTTTGCGGAAAGTTGAGGAGGACCCGTACCGCGCCGGTCTTGGAACGCTCGGCGATCGCGGCGCGGAAGCCCTCGATATCGAAACCGTTGCCCTTGAATACGGGAAAGGTTTCCAGTATGGCGTTTCTGCGGGCTTCCACGATGAGCACGTAGTTGTCCCACGCGGGAGCACCGGTGAGCAATACCGTATCTTCGCCCAGGAAGAGGTCCGCGAGGTAGGATATGCCCGCGGTGAGGCCCGGAACGAGGACGGGAGTCGAGACCGGCGTATCTGACAGTGAGGGATTCTTGCGTCGGATAGCCTCAAGCCAGAGTTTCCTCAGTTCTTCGTTGCCCGCCGTGGGAGCGTACCCTACCGCGTCGGCGGAAGAGAGGGTAGGCAGATGCGTTTTCAGCGCTGAGAGCATGATGGGCGTGCCGCCGCTGACCGCCATGCCGATGGTGGCATTCGCGGTTTTGCCGTGGATTTTCGCCTCTCCGCTTTGGGCTATGATGCCCTTGGGAAAGTACATGCGTTCTCCCAGGTCTGATAGGAGCCTTCCGGCGACGGTGTTCGCCAGGATCGCGTTGAGTTCCTCGGCGAGGGGATTGGTACGTTTTTTGTTAGCCATGGTATTAATCGTATACAATAGACTCAATCATGTTGTCAATGTCGGATAAGGCGTGTAGTATGAAAATACTACACAACGATGCGGAGCGACGGAAAATGACGGAAAACGCAACCAAATTCGCCCGAAGTCAGGCCATTATCGAATCCTGCCGGGCCGGTATGGCCGAACGGATCGTGGGCCAGGAAAGTCTCGTGACCGGAATGCTCATGGCGTGGATCGCTGGCGGGCACGTGCTCCTGGAAGGGGTTCCGGGCCTCGCGAAAACCCTGGCCGTTAAGACCTTCTCATCCCTTGCGGGCCTCGATTTCAAACGCATTCAGTTTACCCCCGATCTTCTGCCCGCCGATTTGGTGGGCACCCTGATTTTCGAGCAAGGCGCGGGCACCTTTTCCGTCCGCAAGGGGCCGGTATTCGCGAACCTCGTCCTTGCCGACGAGATTAACCGCGCCCCGGCGAAGGTCCAGTCGGCCCTTCTGGAGGCCATGGCGGAGCGGCAGGTAACCATCGGCGAGGAAACCCATCCGTTGCCCGATCCCTTTTTCGTTCTGGCCACCCAGAATCCCATTGAGCAGGAAGGCACGTATACCCTGCCCGAGGCGGAACTCGACCGCTTCCTGCTCAAGCTGCAGGTCCCGTATCCCACTCCCGAGGAAGAAACCGCCATCGTGCTCGCCGCCCCGCCCCACGAGGGCTCCTCCTTGGCGACGCGCAAAGCCGAAGCGGCGCGGTCGGGAAAGCCGGTGATCGGTCCCGGCGACCTTTCGGTCCTGCGGGAAGACCTCGCCTCGGTCCGGTGCGACGGGGCCATCGTATCCTATATCGTCTCCCTGGTGGCGGCGACGCGGCCGTCCCAGGAAGCCCGCAAGGACCGACGGACGCGGGAAGACTACCTGAAATACATCTCTTTCGGGGCCTCCCCCCGCGCGAGTATCGCCCTGGGCCGACTCGCCCGGGTAAACGCGCTTTTCGAGGGGCGCGATTACGCGCTTCCCTCAGACGTAAAGGCAGTCGCGCTCCCGGTGCTTCGCCACCGTCTGGTGCTTTCCTACGAGGCTGGCGCCGACGGCCTTTCGGCAGACGATATCATCGGCAAAATCCTATCCGTCGTTCCCCTTCCGTGAGGTCGGTTCGATGAGCGCTTCCTCCATCGCCGAACGGGCGCGCTATCTCAAGATCGCCTCGCTATCCCTTTCGGAGGGAATGAGAAGCGGCGGTTTCCGTTCTTGCTTTCGCGGCCAGGGCATGGAATTCGACGCGGTGCGCGCCTACGAGCGGGGCGACGATATACGGTCCATCGACTGGAACGTTACGGCTCGGAGCGCCCACCCCTACGTGAAAATGTTCCGGGAAGAGCGGGAACTTACGGTCTTCCTCATTTTCGACGTATCCCTTTCCATGGATACCAACGGCGGAACGGCGACCAAGCGCGCCAAGGCGATGGAAGCCGCGGCCCTGCTCGCCTTCGCGGCCGGACACAACGCGAGCCCCGTGGGCGCCGTTACCTTCGACCGGCAACTCATCTCGGTGTATAAGCCCTCAACGTCCCGAGACCAGATCCTTTCCATTCTCGTTTCGTTGGAGCACGACCGCGCCTCGGGGCCCGGTTCCGCGCTTTCCGGGGCCTTGGCGGGTTCTGCGCGGCTACTCCGCTCCCGCTCGCTGGTGGTGGTGCTCTCGGATTACCGGACGGCGGGTTACGAAAAAAGCCTCGCTCTTTTGGCGCGCCGTCACGACGTGGTGGCCGCTCGCGTGGTTTCCCCCGCGGATTCCGCCTTGCCCGTAGCGGGCCTGGTGCCCTTTCGGGACCCGGAAACGGGAATCGAGGGCCTTTTACCCACCGGCACCGCCGCGTTCCGCGAATCGTGGGCGCGTGAACACCGGGAACACCTGGCCCGTTGGGAACAGACGTGCCTGCGTCGCGGCGCCACTCCCCTGGTTTTGTCGACCGAAACGGATTCGTTGCGCGAACTGAGCGCTTTTTTCGCCGGAGTCAGGCGATGATCCCCGCGGCAACCCCGTTTTCCCGGCGCCTACCGCGCCCCGCGGCCGTCATTGCGCTCCTGCTCCTACTGCCCGGACTCTTCGCCGACGAAGTGCCGTCGTCCAATGACGACGGATCGTCCGGTTCGTTTTCCCTCGTTCCCCGGGAAGTCTATATCGGCGATCAGGCGGTGCTCTCGTTTCCCTCGGCCAGCCTTGGCCGGGTTCTCGCCCCCGGGGAGCGGGTAGAGCTCGCCTCTTCCGAGCTTCCCGAGCCAACCTCCTCCGCGACCGTACTGTCGATTATCCTTACCCGCGGGACCGAACCCGAAGACGAGGCGATCGCCCGGATTGCCTTTATCCCATGGAACGTCGGTCAGGTACGGCTGCCCCCGTTTTCCTGGAAATCGGTGAGCGTCTCTCCCCCGGCGGTGACCATCGCGTCCATCGTGGAGCGAACGGGAACCATTTCCCTAGAACCGCCCCGACCGCCCCTGCTCGTGCCCGGAACGACCTGGCTGCTGTATGCCTTGGCCTTCGGCGTCGTGGTAGCGGGTATTGCGCTTTGGTTCGCGATCCGCAAGATTCTGGCGTTAACCACCGGTAATAAGGACGCTCGGCTCGCCTCCAGGCGTATTCGGTTCATTCGCGGCGAGCTTTCCCGCCTGGAACGGCGTATCCGTAAGCTCGATAGCCAAGCTTGGTATGCCGAACTGTCCTTGGCGGTCAGGCGGTATCTTGCGCTTTTGGGAGGGGCAAGCGAACGGCGTTTGGACGCTTTGACCCCGAGCGAGGCGGAAACGTTCCTTCGTGAAACCTTCGCGGGCGCCGAAATACCGCGCGACTGCCGGCAATGGCTGGAAACCTTCGATCGAATCCGTTTTAGCGGGGAAGCCGCCGAGGATACGCGGCGGGACCATATCGCGGCTTTACGCGACCTGGCGTTCGAGGCGGAACGCGCCGAGCGGGTAGGGCGGGAAGGAGAGTCTCATGGGCGGCTTTGAACGACCGTTATTCCTTCTCCTGCTTTTGGCGCTTCCGCTGTATGCCGTTCTTTCCCGGTCCGGCATTATCGGTCGCTTCGTCTTTCCCCTGACCCTGTCGGACTGGAACGGGAGCGCGCCTCGGTGGACGCCGCCCCTTTTACGGTTCCTCTCCTTCGTTTCAAGGCTTTTTCTCGCCTTGGCGTTCGTCATGGCAGTCGTGGGCGGAGCCGGTCCGGTCCGCTACCGCAGCGAGGCGCTCTACGGCTCGCGCGGCAATTCGGTGATTTTCGCGCTTGACGTGAGTCCGTCCATGGCTGCCCGGGATATGCGCGGCGAATCGCGCTTGGAAGCGGCAAAGTCCTATATCCGGTCTTTCGCGCAAAAAAGGCCCGGCGATTCCTGCGGCCTCGTGGGTTTCGGTACCGACGCCGCGTTATTAGTGCCTCCCACCAGGGACCTGCAATCTTTCTCCCGGCGCCTCGATTCCCTGAGAATCGGCGAATTCGGCGACGGGACTGCCTTGGGCCTTGGCTTGGGCGTCGCGGCGGCGCACGTGGCCGCGCGGGCTTCCGACCGTTCCGTGGTGGTTTTGCTCACTGACGGCGAAAACAACGCGGGGGCGATCAATCCGCGTTCCGCCGCCGCCGTTTTCCGGGACCGCGACATCGCCCTTTACGTGGTGGGCATCGGTTCCCGCGGCGAGGTGCCCGTGGACTACGTCGATCCTTCCACCGGCACCGCCTATTCCGGGTTCCTCGATTCGGGGTTCGACGAATCCTCCCTGAGGGATATCGCCTTTCGCTCGGGCGGGCAATACGTGTCTGCCGCGAACGCGCCCGATCTCGCCGACGCATTCACGTCCATCGGCGCCTCCATTCCTTCCTCCCCTATCTCCTGGACCCGAACGGTGGAGGAGCCGCTAGAAGCCGGCTTTATCGCGGCGGCCGCGGTCTTCGCCGCATTGGCATGGGCCGTTCGCAGGCTTTTCATGGGGGCGATCGTATGAACGGCATATTCGCGCGCCCTCACTTACTCATCGTTATCCTGGCGATCCTGCCCGCGTACGGGTATTATCGGTTCCGGCTTTCCGGTCTCGGTTCGGGACTCGCCCGCCTTACCGGGGAAGATCCGGCCCGTTTGATTACGCCCCTTCGTCGGCGGGCCGCCTATTTCGCCGCCGCCTGGCTTTGCCTTTCGTTCGCCCTCGCCGGGCCCCGGTTCGGGACGCGGCAGGTCCCGGTTCGGCAGGAAGGCGCCTCGGTCATGATGGTAATGGATATTTCCCGGAGCATGACCGTATCGGACGTATTGCCCGATCGGCTTTCTTTCGCGGCCCAGTACGCCTCATTGCTGGCGGATAGGCTCGGTCCGGTTTCCTGCGGCGTTACCCTGGCCAAGGGCAGCGGCGTCCTCGCCGTTCCCTTAACCCGTGACCGGCAAGCCGTCGGCGACTTGCTCGACAGCCTTTCCCCCTCCCTCCTTACCAGCGCCGGCTCATCGCTCGCCGCCGGGTTGCGCGTCGCGGCCCAATCCTTTCCCGAGTCCGACGCGGCGGCCCGAAAGATACTGCTCTTTACAGACGGCGACGAAACTGCCGGTTCTTTGGCGGAGGCCGCGCGCGAGGTTGGCCGTTCAGGCATAACCTTGATCGTCGTGGGGGTCGGCACTGCCGCCGGGGCGACGATGGACGTGGATCCCGATCCCGACCCCGAGCGTGTGGACATTCGTACCACGGCCCTTCGGGAGGATTCCCTCCGGGCGGCCGCCGAGGCGGCGGGAGGGCGGAGCGTATACCTGAACGCCTCCGATCCCGGTTCGGCGCTCCGCGTTATGGAGCTCCTCGGTTCGTCGGGCCTTTCCGGGCCGGAATTGCGCTATACCAGCGAACCCGTGGACCGTTACGGGGAATTCGTGTTAGCCGCGCTCGCGTTTTTCGGGGCGGCGCTCTTGAACGGAGGCGCGTCATGGCAAAAAAAGCGCCCCTAGGCGGCGTTCGGGCCATCGTGGCCCTTCTGTGCCTCCCATTCGTCTTGACCGGCTGCGGAACGCCCCTCAAGAAGGCTCGGCTTGCGGAGGTCGCGGACATTCTCGCCGGGGTAATCGCCTGGGCCCGGCAGGATTTGCCGGCGTCGACGACGCACTTCCTCGATTCCCTGACCCGCTCGGAAACCGAGCCCGATCCGTCCTTCTCGGATTATGCCCTTTACGGGCTCGGTTCAACGTATTTGGCCGGCGACGAGCGCGAGGCGGCAGGTGACCGGTTCGACTCGATCGGTCCCGACGCGCCGGTCGAGATAATCGCCTCCGTATGGTATCAGCGCGGGATAATCGCGTACCGCGACGGCGATTACGACGCGGCCGCCAAGGCCTTTCGGCGGTCTATCGAAACCGGCGGCGCCGCCCCCGACGCGCGGGTTAATATGGAGTTGAGCCTCCGTTCCCGGGACGAATCGCGATCGCGTTCCTCCGCCGGACCCACGGCGGTCAGGACCGAGCCCGCTACCGATCCGGCCGCGAATTCCATATTTAATCTTATTAGAAAGAAGGAACAGGACCGATGGAAAAACCAGGAAAGCGACAGCGCGGAAAGCACTCGGGTGGACTATTGAGGGCCCGTGCCCCGAGTCTCGCGGCCTTCCTCCTTTTTCTCGCTTCGCCCCTCGCGGCCATATCGGTGAGCGTGGAGGTTTCCGGATCGGTTATCGAGGTGGGGTCCGAGGTGACCGTTCTCGTAACGGCTTACGGGGCGACGCTCGGCGAGACTTCCCTGGATTACGGGACCTTACCCGCGGGGTTCGAGCTTTCCGGCGGAAAAAAGGAAGCGGCCCGCCTGGCGCCTCCGGAGCGGAATAACGGCGAAGCGATGCCTTCGGTTGTGTTCACCGTCACCTTTCGCGCGGTCACGCCCGGCGTATGGGATATTGGCCCCTTCGTGCTTAGGGCCGGAAACGAAGGCTTTAACGGCGGGACGGTCAACCTTACCGTTCCCGGAACCGTGACGGGAATAGACGGGGGAGAGGAACTTCGCTGGGCCATGCAGGGCGGCGGCGTTCCGCGCGCGGGATCCGGGCGAACCATCGCCTTGATGGGGCCAAAAATCGCCCTCTCCGCCGATATCCTCTGCCCGGCCCCCGAGAACGCGCTTTTGGAGCCGATGGAAGCCCCCGCCGGGGGCGGCGCGGGTACGGAGGGCGGCTTGGTCACCCTTGCGGTTTATCGATGGACGCCGCTTGCAGCGGGCGACGTGGCGCTCCCCTCAGCCCAGGTTTCCGGCCTTCCCGGGGGAATGAGCCTTTTCAGCGTTCCCGCCTCCGTCACGGTGTATCCTGCCGTGGCCCAGGACGGGGCGAAGTCCGTTTTGCCGGGCCTGGCCAAGGCCTTTAGCGAGAGCGGTCCTTCACGGTCTGCCCAAGCCGTATCCGACACGGCGCAGGATACGGCGTTGCTTGTGGAACGGCTTGCCCGCTTGCGATCCGAAGAATACCGATCCCTCTTTCCCGGCAAAACCCGGGCGGAACGGCTTACCCTGGAACGGGATTCCGGTCTCGGGGAAACGCTCCCCGTTCCTCCCGCCGCCTGGAAACTCCCGGCGGTTCTCGGATCCGCGATCTTCCTCGCCCTAGCCCTATTCTTCTCCCTGCTATCGTCCAAAATCCCCCTTTTCGGCGGGGCGGGCCTCGCCGCGGGCTTTCTTGCCATCGCTCTCGCCTTTTTTGCGGTTTCGCTGTATATTCGCGATACCCATCCCGCCGGCGTTGCCGAGGGAGGACCGCTTTATAACGTGCCCGAATACGGTTCCCGTACCCTGGAAAGCATACCGGACGGTACCGCCCTCTTCGGCTTGCGGGAAGCGGGGGACTGGGCATACGTCGAAGGCGTTGACGGCGCGAGGGGATGGATTCCGCGGGAGCGTTTCCGTCCGTATAGCGGTCCGACGGATAGAACGGAGTAACGGATATGAATTTTGGCGATATTCTCGATCAGTGGGACGCGTCTACGGCGAAACCGTACGGGAAAAAGAGAATGAAGGAAGGGGAAAGGACCGCGCCCGAAACCCCAAAAGCGCCGGTTGAGGCGCCCCGCGCGAATCCCATAGACGTGTGGTTGCGTCGCAACGGCGTTGAGGATAAGGACACGCGTCTGGACGGAACCGGCGAGATTGAAAGCCCGTCCGCGCGGCGCCGGCGACTGCATGCGATGAAGCCGGAAGCGACGATCGACCTGCACGGGCTCACCCGGGAAGAGGGTTGGGCCCGGCTCGAATCGTTCTTCGCCGACTGCATGCGCCGAAAACTATCGAAAATCCTGATTATCCACGGTAAGGGCACCCATTCGGAAGACGATCCCGTTCTCAAGGGCATGGTTCGCCTTTTTTTGGAGCGTAATCCCCATGCCGGAGAATCCGGGCACCCGGATCAAGCCGAGGGGGGAAGCGGTTCCACCTGGGTTTTATTGAAATGAGCGCTTGTAACCCCGGCCGTTTATGAGTACCTTAGTAACGTAATCCAGATACGAGGTTGATTTTAATGTCCGATTATTATGAGACCCTGGGCGTTTCGCGCGACGCGGGGCAAGACCAAATAAAGAAAGCGTACCGCGAGCTCGCGTTCAAGTACCATCCGGACAGGAATTCGGGCGACTCCGGCGCCGAAGAAAAATTCAAGCGTATCAATGAAGCCTATTCCGTGCTCGGCGATCCGGCAAAAAAGTCGCGATACGACCTGGGCGGTTACGCCGATACGGCCTCGCAATGGGGCGGCGCAAGCCAGGGGCAAAACCCCTTCGGCCAACAGGGCAGCGATCCCCGCTGGACGGGACAGTATACGTGGAACTGGTACGGGCCGTTCGGCAGTTCCGGTTCCTGGGGCGAGCGGCCGACGTACCGCCCGTACACGAAGCAGGAAATTTACGAAATGCTCGTTCGCGGCGTCGCCACCACGGTTTTAGGGGTCCTGCTTTTCCGGTTCTCGCTATGGTTCGGGATTTTCGGGCTCTTAATATGCGTTGGTTCGATCGGCAGGGGTCTCATGAACACCCTGCGCGCGATCAGACTCTTGTTTTCGATGAAGGAATAAAGGGGTTTTATTTCTCGCGGTAAATGATACGGCCGCGGTTCAGGTCGTAGGGAGATAGGGCGACTTTAACGCTGTCACCGGGAACGATACGGATATAGTGCTTGCGCATTTTTCCTGAAAGGTGGGCGAGAATTACGTGCCCATTTTTCAATTCTACCCGGAACATAGTATTAGGAAGGGACTCTTTTACGATACCTTCCACTTCGATAGCTTCTTCTTTCGCCACAATGCCTCCAAAAAAATGCCGAGAAATCTTTCAAATTCGTTTGATTTTTACAGATTTCGTTCGTATAATTCTATGGTCTATCTATATATTTGTCAACTGGAGTACTTTGTATGGAAAAAGAATTCATCGACCAGATGAAAACCGCCCTTTACGACCTGAAACAAGAAATTATCGATACCTTAATATCAAATAACGAAGACTTTCGCGCGATTGTGGAAGGAATAGATCCCAAGGATTTTGCCGATATAGCTTCCGACGATATGGACCGAAAAATGCTCGAAACCATCGGGACCAAGGATATAAAGCGCATGAGATTGATCGATTCGGCCATTAGCAGGATCGAGCAGGGCAAGTACGGCCTGTGCATGAAATGCGGTAAACGCATCCCGAAGGAACGGCTCGAGGCGATCCCGTACGCGCTAATGTGTATCGAGTGCCAAAGCGCCGACGAGCGGCGTAACCGATAATCAGACGGCACTGCGATCGCAGAACGGAATAAGGGAACGGCTGAGGCTCGTTCCCTTGCTTTTTTTAAAGCGCTTCGGGAACCCATCCCCCGGAATCAAGGAACCACAGTTCGGTAAAGCCCGCCTCCCTGGCGGCGCGATAGGCGCGGTCATAGGCCGAGGTTAGGTCTTTGGCCGCGTGGGCGTCGGAATTGACGGTTAACCGCGCCCCCTGTTTGTACAGGATGGAAAGAAACTCGGCGGAAGGGTAGAGGTCGTCCATGGCCCCCCTGCTAATCGCGCCGGTGTTGATTTCCACGATCTTTCCCGCGCGCGCGATGGCCTTCGCGGTTCTTTCCAGTTCCTTCCGGTACCACGGGGCCGATTCGTCGAAGAAACCCAACGCGCCGTTTCTCTTCCTGATTAGGTCGGCATGTCCCACGATGTCGAATCGGCAATGACTGACCATATCGCGCATCAGGTTCCAATACGCGCGCACGGCCCGTTTGCCGTCGCCTCCGAAGGCCGCGTCCAGGGTCGCCGCGACGGTTTCCGTCGGTCCGTCCACCGACCACGGTTCGGCTATCTCGCCGGGATAGGCGGCGCCCACGTAATGAATCGAGCCGATGAGGTAATCGATCTTAAAGCGCGCGTAAAGGCCCCTATCCGGGGCGCTCACGCCGGGAAGATAGTCCGCCTCAAAGCCGCAGCGAATTGTGAGCTTGCCCGCGAAACGGCGTTCCAATTCCCGGATCTCTGCCACGTAGGCTTCATAGTCCCCGGGGCGCAGGTGCCATTCGGTTGCGAAGGGCCAGGCGGCGTGGGCCGAATAACCCAGGTCGGTCATTCCCGAGGCGAGCGCCGCCTCCGCGAGTCGGGAAGGCGAATCGCCCCCGTCGCAACGGGTCGTATGGGCATGATAGGTGGCGAGTCTCATGAAGGGTTGCCTCCCCCGCCGTATTGGGCCTTGAGCGCGGCCTTGAGTTCGGCGAAGGCCTCGCTCATGCGCTTGAACCGCTCCGCGAACCCGTGGGTATTGGTATTGTCCGGGGCGCACTCGATCTCTTTCGCCGCGGCGGCCAAACGGTTCGCCGTGATATTGAGGGCGCTACCCTTGATCAGGTGGGCGGTTCGGCGTCCGCTCCCGAAATCCCCCCCCGCCAGGGCGTCGCGCAAGGTTTTCATATGCCGGGTCGTCTGGTCCAGGAATCCGTCAATCAGGCTTGCCGCAATGGCTTCATCGTCGCCCATGATCTCGAGGTAGGCCTTCGCGTCGAATATCTCGGCGGATGCCGTCTCGTTCGGCGGCGTTTCCTGGCTTTTGGGTCTTTCCTGCATGGCGCCTCCCGCGGGTTCTGTCATTTTGGCCTTTGGCACGAAGGTTTCGACGATCCGGTACACGTCGTTTCGCTTATACGGTTTTGGCAATATCTCGTTCATGCCGTAGGAAACGCATTTTTCCCGCTCGTTTTCCTGGGCGCTGGCGGTACAGGCTATGATCGGTTGCGGGTATTCGTTTTTCCGCATCCACGCGGCGGCCTCGTACCCGTTCATGCGGGGCATTTGAATGTCCATAAAAACGATATCCACGGCGTTGGCGCGTATCTGTTCCGTTGCCTGTTTCCCGTCTTCCGCCAAGAGGACCGCGGCCCCGGCCTTTTCGAGGAAAATTTTCAGCAGCTTGCTGTTGACCGGGTGATCCTCGGCCACCAGCACCGTAATGCCGGTGAGGTCCGCGGCCCGCGCCGACTCGTCCGGCTGTTGGTCGGGTTCGGCGTTCGCCTTCCGTTTCGGCGCCTTTTCCCCCGCCGGGACGGTTTGCGCGTTCTCGTCGATTTCCTGCAATTCCCCGATTTCCTCTACCACCTCGAGGTCGATGGAGGACTGCCAGTGTTCGCGCAGCAGCTCGACGAGCCGGCGCTGCTTCACGGGCTTGTAAAGATATCCGTTGAACCATTCAAGCAGCTTCATTTTCGCGTCGGCGCCGAAACTGCCTTCCGGTACCATCAGGTAGAGCTGGGCCTGGTTGATCTCCCTGTTCGCGTTAATCTCCGCCGCGAGCCGCCAACCGTCCATCTCGGGCATGATCATATCGATCAGGACGATATCGAACGGCAGCTGGGCGTGGGACGCGGAACGAAGCTTTCGTAGGGCGAGGGAACCCGAGGTGGCGCGTTGGACGTTTTCGTACCCCAGGGACGCAAGCATTTTACCCAGTATGCCGAGGGTCTTCTCGTTGTCGTCCACGAGGAGGAACCTCGTCGCGGGATCGAGCTCCAGGGGTTCCGGGACCGGCTGTTCTTTCGAGGCCGAAAGGGGCAGGTCGAACCAGAAAATCGAGCCGCCGCCGGGATTGTCCCTCACGCCGATCTCGCCGTCCATTAAATGCACGAGGTTTTTGGATATGGCCAGGCCGAGCCCGGTGCCGCCGTATTTGCGGGTCGTGGAGGTGTCCGCCTGCACGAACTGCGTGAAAAGCTTGGTCTTCACGTCGTCCGGAATGCCGATCCCCGAGTCCTGAATCTCGAAGCGCACCCAGGAATTTTCCCCGTTGCGCGGGGAAATCTTGTCGCCGGTTTTCCATTCCGCCGACACGGTAATGGAGCCCGTCGAGGTGAATTTGACCGCGTTTTTCACGAGGTTCAGCAAAATCTGCTGTATGCGGCCGGGATCTCCCTGGACGCGGAGGGGCATCCCGGGATCGATGGTAATGCATATCTCCAGGCCCTTTTTATGGGCTTCCATGGAGATCAGGTCCACCGTCCGCTCAACCACGTCGGCGAAATCGAAATCGATGATCTCTATCTTCAGCTGTCCCGCCTCAACCTTGGAGAAATCGAGAATGTCGTTGATGAGGGTGAGCATGACGTCCGCGCTGAAACGGACTTGCCGGGAATACTCCGTTTGTTCCTCGTCCAGCTTGGTGTCGCCGAGTAGCTCCATCATGCCGATTATGGTCTGTATGGGGGTGCGAATTTCGTGGCTGATGTTCGCGAGGAACTGGCTGCGGGATAGGCTCGCCTCTTCGGCGTTCTTTTTGGCGAGCATCAGGTGGCGTTCCTTGATTTTCTGCCCCGTCACGTCCTGGATCAGCGCAAAACGGTTGCCGTCGCCCTGTCGGCTCACGAACATGCGGTGCCAGCGGCGGTCTTCCCGCGGGCCGCTGGGAAATTCGATCTCAAAGTGCGGGGTCCCATTCTCGAATAGGTATTTAAGCCTGATTCTCGTCTCGGGCGATACCCGTTTCAGGATAACGGTTCGGATATCGCAGGAGCCCTGCCCGCCCGCCTTTATTTCGGGGAACAGCTCTTCCGCAGGCGGCGTCCAGGACAGGAGCTTGCCGTTCGTCCCGAAGACCAGGGCGGGTATTCCCGAGGTTTCGAGGTATTTGCCGATCAGGGCGTTTTCGCCGCTCATGCTCACAGGTTGGCCTGTAAAACTTCGATGGCCTTCTTCAATATCGCATCGGGTTTTAGCGGTTTGATCATATAACTCTTGACCCCGGCCGAGAGCACCTTGAGGACCGCCTCGCGCTGGCTTATCGCCGAGAGCACGATAATCGGGGTCGCGATTCCGTTTTGCCGCATGTTTTGGAGTACCTCGAACCCGTTCATGCCGGGCATCATCAGGTCAAGGAACACGAGGTCGTATTTTCCCGATAGGCCCGCCGGCACGAAGGCCTCGCCGGACTCGAACTGGTCCACGTTCGCCTGTATCGATTGGAAGGTCTTGCCGAGAACCGTCCGGATCACGATATCGTCGTCTACCACGGCGATTCGGATTTCCCGCGCGCTCGCCTTCAGCGATTCCAACTCGCTTTTAAACCGCATCTGAAGCGAGGAAGAGTCCTCCTCGCGGGTTTTGTCCATCGAGAGGATGCGTTCCGATATGACGGTGGGAGAATCGTCCGTCGGGTTCACGTCCTTTAGGAGGGAATCGATTGCCTTCGATAGGTCCGTCACGATTTGGATGTCCGCGTATTCCTTGCTTCCGTTGATAAAGTCGCGCACGAAGGGGTCGAGGGTAAGGATCTTGATGTTTCGGTTTCTCACGCCCTGATCGTAGAGGATACTGTTCATCAGGTGTTCCAGGTTCGGCGCGTCGATAAAGGAAAGGGAAAGGTCCGTCATCATCATGAGGATCTTCGGGAGCGTCAGTCCGTACAGATCGATCAATTCCTTGATGCGATATTTTAAAAGGTCGATTTTTTCACGGTTTAAGCCCTGCGCCAGCTCTATGAAGATGATGTTGTCGTTGACCCTGGCCTCGAGGATGCACGGGGTATTGTCGATGTCGAACTCGACGCCGAGAATGGGCGATACCATGGAAAAAAGCTGGTCGATCCGCAGGGGCTTCGGGATAATTTTGCGCACGCCGTATTCCGCGAGTCGGGCAATGTCCTTTTTCTCTATCTTCTGGGCAAGGAGGATTACGGGGATATCCTTGGCGTTCGGATCGGTCCGTTTCGACTCCAGAATATCGAAAAGGAACGCCTTCGCCGAAAGGAAGTCGATTATTATCAGTTCGGGAACCATGGACCGCATTTTCGAGATGCTGTCGAGCATTCCCACCCCGATGGAAAGGGCTACGTGCCTGGATTCGAATTTGGACCGTATGTAATCCCTAAATATGTTCGAGTCGTCTATTAACAATACTTGTTTCATCGTTTAGTATTATACTAGCGCCTTCAGGATGTTTAAAGAGGAACTTATATGAAAAGTGCGTACGTGTTTTTGGCCGAAGGATTCGAGGACGTCGAGGCGATCACCCCGATCGATTACCTCCGCCGCGCCGGGCTGCGCGTGGTGGTCGTGGGCGTAACGGGCAAGAAGGTAAAGTCCGGGCACGATCTTACCGTGGAAGCCGACGCAACGATCGAAGAGGTCCTGCTTTTGCCCCTGCCCGACTTGGTCGTTTTACCCGGCGGGGGACAGGGCAGCAAGCACCTTTCCGAGTCTTTAGGGGTACGTTCGATCGTCGAGGGAATGATGCACGCGGGAAAGCTCGTGGGCGCCATTTGCGCCGCTCCCGCGGTCGTTCTCGGCGGCTGGAGCCTGTTGGTCGGCCGTAAGTGGACCTGTTACCCCGGCTCCGGCGACAGCCTTCGGCCCGCGCCCCTCGAAGACCGGGTGGTTGTGGACGGAAACCTGATCACGTCGCGCGCTGCCGGAACGGCGGAGGAGTTCGCCCTGGTACTGGTCGCGCATGCGGCGGGCGAGTCGATCGCCAATAAACTGAGAATCGGGTTGCTGGCCCGTTAGCCGATAGCGGGCCTAGCGGGCGGGGGGATGTCGCTGCCGGGAACGCCGAGAACCGTGGCGGCGAAGGCGTTCGCCGTTTCCAGCATGGCGCCCGTCTCCCCTCCGGCAAGCCATTGATTCAGGAAGGCCCCCGCGAAACAGTCCCCCGCGGCGGTATCGTCCAACGGGGCTTCCACCGCCGTCGCCGAGGGCGCGTCGATCATCTCCCCTCCAATCCATGCCTGGGCTCCCGCCGCGCCCCGTTTCCGCACGATACAGGTTTTCCGGGACTCGTTTTCCGTATAAGACGAAAAAAGCGTTCCTTCGCATCCCGTAGGGGCGATGGCCTTTGAAAACTCGTGGGATTCGTCCTCGTTCATGAAAAGAACGCACTGGTTGTTTCGCAGGATAGAATCGACCAGGCCGGCCCGGTTTCGGGCTATATCCGCGGACGCTATATCGATGGATAGTGGCACGTTCAGCGACCGGCACAGATTCGCGATCCTATCGGTCAGTTCCGCGTTACGCAAGACCTGCCCGTCCAGGTGCACGATTTTGGCGTCGGCGATCAGGACGGGGTCGATTTGCTCCGGCCTGAGGGTGGGTGCCGCCCCGGGGGCGCAGGCGATTGCCTTCATGCCGCCGGGCATACGGATGACCAGGCAGCGGCCGGTCGGGACTGCGCGGCGCTCCAAAGAGGCGCGGATGCCGAACGCGGCGAGGTCCCGCTCGAAAATCCGCGCCCACCGGTCGCTTTCGCGGTCTTCGGTCCCCGTGCAGCCGACGAAGGCGCACGAGGAGCCCAGGGTCGCGGCGGCCTTAAGCGCGTTGGAGGCGCCCCCCCCGGAAACCGGAATGGGGCGCGTTACCGCGAGGAGCAGTTCGTCCATCCTCTCGGGGGCGACATGCGCGGCGGCGTTGGGATATAACCCCAACGCCGGGGAGATTTCATCGTCGGTAAAACAGAAGATATCTACCAGCGCGTTGCCGATCCCGAGGATATCCATGGATCATTTCGCTCCGGGAATCTTTACGATAATCTTCGCGAGATCCGGGTTTTTCTCAAGGTCACGTACCAGCCCTTCCGCGCGCCCCTTGTTCACGTAATTCGGCGACTGGAAGGAATAGGTAAACTTCGTGTGGACGTCGTAGGTTCCCTTCATGAGCGCGTACGCGTCCTCGGTCATGACGAGCTCCTCGTCGGTGGGTATGATGAAGATCTTAATGGGCGAATCGTCGGCGCTGATGCAGGTTTCGGCGTTTCGGGTGCGGGCGATCGCGTTCTTGGCGGGATCCATCTTTATGCCCAGGTGTTCCAGGCCCGAACAGACCGCCTCGCGCACTCCCGCGTGGAACTCTCCCACGCCGGCGGTGAAGACGAGGGCATCGGGCTTCTCGCCCATCGCCGCGATGTAGGAGCCGATATACTTGCGCAGCCGATAGGTTTCGAGCTTGAAGGCGAGCTCGGCCCGCTTATCGCCCTCGGCCATCGCCTTGGAGATATCCCGCCGGTCGGCGTATTTCCCGGAAACCCCGAGTAGTCCCGATTTCTTGTTCAGCGCGTTGTCGATGTCCTGCACGGACATTCCGGTTTTGCGCATCATGTAGAAGGCGAGGGCGGGGTCGCAGTCGCCGGAGCGGGTGCCCATGACCAAGCCTTCCAGGGGCGTGATGCCCATGGTCGTATCGAAGCCCTTGCCGTTCTTCACGCAGCACATGGAGGCGCCGTTGCCTATGTGGGCGATGATGACGTTGGTGTCTTCGGGTTTCTTTCCCAGCACGACGGAAGCGCGCTTGGCGGTATAGAGAAAGCTGGTGCCGTGGAAACCGTAGCGGCGGACGGCGTAGTCGGTGTACCACTCGTAGGGCACGGCGTACATGAAGCTGGTGTCGGGCATGGTCTGATGCCACGCGGTGTCCATGACGGCGCAGTGGGGCACGTTGGGAAGCACCTTCTGCGCGGCCTCGATTCCCATGATGTTGGCGGGGTTGTGAAGGGGCCCGAGGTCCTGGACGGAACGGAAGGTTTCGAGCACCTCGGGGGTGACGATCACGGACTTCGTGAACTTGTCGCCGCCGTGCAGGACCCGGTGTCCGACCGCCTTGATCACGCTCATGTCGGAAATGACGCCGACCTCGGGATCGGTGAGGGTGCGGATGATCAGTTCAACCGCGATTGTGTGGTTCGGGCACTCGTGGTTCGTTTTCACCTCGCCCTTGCCCTTGGCGATATGGGTTATGGAACCGCCTTCCTGGGTAACGCGCTCTACGACGCCGGAAGCGATGACATCCTGATTGTCCCAATCGAAAACCTGATACTTTGCGGAGGAGCTTCCGCAATTTAGCGTGAGAATGACCATTCGATATCTCCTTGAAACTGGTGAGAGAGAAACTGTGAGTATGTAACAAGTATATGGCGAATATGGTATACTTTTCAAGCGACCCGGATACGCGCGCCGGGCGACGGGAGTGATTATGAGCGAAAAAAAGAAAGACTGGTTCGAAAACGAAACCTTTTGGGCGCAATATTCGCCCGTGCTTTTCGACGCCCAACGGTGGGCGGAGGCCCCGACCGTCGCGGAAGGGGTTTTGCGCATCATCGGCGCGAGCCAGGAAAGCGGGCGCGAGCGCTCCTCCCCCGCCATTCTGGACGCCGGCTGCGGGCCGGGGCGGATCGCCGTGGAGCTTGCCGCGCGGGGCGCGAGGGTGACCGGCGTGGACCTGATCCGGCCCTTCCTGAACGCCGCCCTTGAAAGCGCCCAGGACGAGGGCGTAACGCTCGACCTGGAGCAGGCCGACCTGCGCACGTTTTCCCGGCCCGGCGCCTTTGACGCGGCGGTTAGCCTGTACACGAGCTTCGGATACTGCGACACCATCGAGGAAGACCTGCAGATACTGAAAAACATCGCCGCTTCGTTGAAAGGTTCCGGATGGTTCATATTGGAGATGACCGGCCGGGAGATCGCCGTACGGGACTTTACCGAAGGGGAGTGGTTCGAACGCGGCGGCTTCACGGTCCTTACCGAGTTTTCGGTGGTGGGCGCCTGGGAGGGCTTACGCTCGCGTTGGATGCTGATCGACGAAAACGGCAGGAAGATCGACCACGTGTTCGTGCAACGACTGTATTCCGCCGTGGAACTCAAGCGGCTCATGCTCGCCTCGGGCTTTTCCTCGGTGGAAATATACGGCGATTTCGATTTCTCCCCGTATAACGAGAAGGCCCGGACCATGGTTCTGGTGGCCCGAAAGTAAAAAAAACGGGCACGGGATCATTGCAAACCCGCGAGCGGAGGCTTATGCTCAAATCGTGTTCAGTAACCGCCTTTTACCCCCGTTCGGGCCACGCATACCCCTAGAGCCCGGACGCTTCATCGATCGGCAGCGCGTAAGCGCCCTTATAACCTTCGACGCGATCAGCGTCGCGGGAGGCGTCTACAACCTGTACCGCGCCGTCGCGCATTCGCATTCCCTTTCGCTCCTTTTTCAGCTGTTATTCCTCGCTTTCCTCGCGGGCGCCAATGCCGTATACCGCATAACCGGAAATTATCGGCTTACCCGGATTCCGCTCGTCGTTGCCATGGGCATTATGCTCCTGTCCGTCGTGATCGACCCCGGCGACCTTACCGGTTTCGGCCTTTTGTTCGCCCTGCCCCTGTTTCCCCTCATGTACTTTCTCGTCGGCGTGGGCTGGGGTACGGCGCTTGTCCTTTTCAGCGCCGCGGGCATGACCGTTCGGCTGCTCTTGAACGGGGCCTCCTCTCAGACGATCGCGTTGATCGTCTACTCCGCGTTCACGGTGTTTCTGGTCAATTTTCGCATTGAGGCCCTGACCTCGCGTCTCGGCCGGCTCGCGGAGATCGACCTGGAAACGGGTTTGCCCCTGCGGTTCCGCTTTGAGTCCTGGCTTCGCGGCCGGCTTTCCCGGCCTTCGCCCACGGGGCTGGAGGAAGGCTTCGCGGTCGTGGGCTTTCGCATACTCAATTATAACCGTATCTACGCGATGGAAGACCCGGTCCTTTGCGAGCAGGTCATGCGCGAGGTGGGACTGCGCGTTCAAGACTGGCGAAGCCACGTGGAAATAGCCAGCCGTTGGCAAAGTTCCGTCTTTCTCGCGGCATTGGATACCAACGAATTCCTCGACATCGACTCTTCCTGCCGCGAGCTCCTCGCCTCACTCACCCGGCCCATCGCCGTAGGCGGGCGGACCGTGGTGCTCCTGTGTTCCGTGGCGATCACCCGTTTTCCCGAGGATACCGATTCGGCCGAGAATCTGATCGGAAACGTGCTTGCCACCTTGGACCGTAACGCGACCATGCCCGACGAGCTTATCTTCTTCGACCGAACCAAGCACGACGCGGACCGGCATCGGTATCGGCTGTTCGATCGGTTGGTGAAAGGCGATTTTTCCGAGGGTTTTTCCGTCCAATACCAGCCCAAGGTCCGGCTTTCGGACGGTTCCTGTTCCGGGGCGGAAGTGCTCATGCGCTGGAATCACCCGGAATACGGGAACGTGTCTCCGGCCGAGTTTATCGCGCTTGCCGAGGAGATCGGAAGCATCCGCAGGCTGACCCGTACCATGATTCGCCTGGTATTTAAGGATATCTCAAGCCACGCGTTCGTCGCCGCGGCCGGTAAGGCCCCCGCCTTGATCGCCATAAACCTCTCGATTCAGGACCTGAAGGACCAAGAGCTCCTGACCTTTATCAATAGGGAGATTCGCGAAACGGGGATTTCCCCCGCCCAAATCGAATTCGAGATAACCGAGGGTTCCTTAATCGACGACAATCCGTGGATAAGGATCAATATGGAAAACCTGCTCGTTTTGGGATTTCACTTGGCCATCGACGATTTCGGGACCGGCTATTCCAGCCTGAGCTACCTGCACCGGCTCAAGGTGCACGATCTGAAAATTGACCAAAGCTTCGTGCGGGCCCTTGAGGAGGGCAAAGAGGGATACGAGACATCGCCGGTAATCGACGCGATTATCTCCATGGGCAAGTCCTTGGGCCTCGTGATCACCGCGGAGGGCGTGGAAACCCCGTATCAGGCCCGTTACCTCGCCGAGCGCGGCTGCGACTTGGCCCAGGGATGGCTCTATAGCAAAAGCCTGCCGTTCGCGGAATTCGCCGATTACCTGAAGGCCCATCGCCCGCGATAATTTCGCCGAACCGATACCGGGCCGCGCTCTCGCCTCCGAAGAAAAAAAAAGCCCCCGGGCGGTCATGCCGTCCGGGGGCCTTTGCTTCTTCGTTACTTAATCAGAATGAACTCGACCCTGCGGTTTTTCCACCAGTTCTCCTGGTCGCTCCGCTGGGCTACCGGCCGGGTGCCTCCCATACCCACCGTGGTAAGGCGTCCCGAGTCTACCCCGTTTCGGATAAGGAAGTCCCTAACCGCGTCGGCCCGCTTCAGGGAAAGGGGAATGAGTTCCGTATCCTCTTCCTTTTGCGTTCCGGTCACGTTGTTGGCGTGTCCTTCGATCTGGATCTTGTAGTCCTTGAACTTGTTCAGGATCTCCGCGATGCGGCGAAGCACCTGCACGTTCTTGTCCACTACTCCCGAATCCAGCCCGTTAAAGTCCGCGGCGTCCTTTCGGAAGATAATCGAGGGTACCGCGATTTTCAGCCGGTCCCCGTCCCTAATCACGAGTACGTCCACGGGAATGTAGCCCTTGACTACCGAGGTTTGCCCCACGTCGTCGCGAACGGTGAAGGTGAACGGATAGTCGGTCGCGGCCTGCACCAATTCGCCCTTGGCCGAGCGTCCGTCCCAGATAATCTGGTCGGTGATGGTTCCGGAGCCGCCCGTTTTCCAGAAGACGTTGCCGCTGGTTCCCTCGGGCTCGCGAATCTCGAAGGACCAGTCCGTGAACGGGGAGGCGGAACGGGCGGAAAGGGCGATGGTCAGTTCGTCCTCGATGCCGTCGTTGTCGGGGCTGAAGTATTTCGGGCTCAGCCGTACGCCCAGTTCCGGCGCGATGGCGTTGGAAAGGAAAACCGGGGTGGAAACGGTTACCTGGTCGCCCTTAACGTAGGCGAGTTTCAGTTCGGCCGAATACTTCCCCTGCGCCTTCGAACCCGTGGCGGTTTTGCCGTCCCAGTTTACCGAGGCGGGCAGGGCGGCGCTGTCGGCCGAGCTCCAGGCCTTCACCGCCGAGGCGGAACCTTCCGGCTTTATGGAAAGGGACCACGATTCAAGCCCCTCGGTCACGCTAGTGACGATGCTGAATTGCTGGGTGTCCTTAATGCCGTCGCCGTTGGGCGAGAACGCCGCGAGGCTGGCGGTAAGGTACGCCTTGGGCGTGCGGGAATCGACTGATATTCCGGTAAGCTGCTGGGATACGCGGTTTCCGGCCTTGTCCTCGCTGGCGACCGTGAGTGCGTACGCGCCGTCGGCTACCTTGTTGCCCGAATCGTCGGTGGCGTCCCAGGCGAAGCTTTCCGCGTTGCCGTTCCAGCGGAGCTGTCGGACCGCGGCCTTGCCGGGTTGCGCGACGGAGAGGGTCCACAGGTCTTCCTTCGAGGACCGGAGCGTTATGGGCAGGTCGTCCCTGCGTCCGTCGCCGTTGGGCGAGAATATCAGATAGGGCGCCGAAATCTCGATGGTCGGGTAGACCGTGTCGATCTCGAAGTCCGGGGCCTGGGAACGCGAGGTTTGCTGGTTCACCAGGGTTACCTCCAACGCCGCCCGGTAGGCGCCGTCGGGTATCCTGGTACCGGTGGCGGCTCCCGCCGCGGGGTCTCCCGTGCCGTTCCAGGTAATGGTGGCGGGAACCTTGCCCGTGCCGTTCCAGGTACGCATTACGGCGCCGGAAACGTCGCTTACCGTCAGTTTCCAGGCGGAAACCGCGGTGGCCGCCTTCAGGATGGGCGTGAAGGTAATGGTATCCTTGACGCCGTCGCCGTTGGGCGAGAAGGCGGTCAGGTTTTCCTGAAGGATCAGGTCGGCCTTTTCGGTATTCAGTTCCACCATGGCCACGGCCGAGGCGCCGGAATTGCCCGCCTTGTCGAGGCTCTTCACCACGTAACCGTAGCGGCCGTCGCCGGCGAGCTTGCCCGAATCGTCGCGGCCGTCCCAGGTAACCGAGGTGTCGGGCACCTGACCGAACTGCCAGGTCCGCACGGCCTTACCGGCGGGCGTTCCCGACGCGTCCAGGGCGTAGATTTCCCCCGTCCATGCCGGTTCGTTCGATCCGGACTGGGTAAAGGTAACCGTGTCCAGCTTCCCGTCGCCGACGGGCGAGAATATGGGGCCTGAGGCGATGGCGCTCGCCTCGGGGGGCGTTACGTCCAGGGTGAAGAAGGGCGATTTTGCCACCGGGGCGAAACCGTTGATGTAGGTAGCCGAAATGATGGCCTGATAGTCGCCTTCCCGGGCGCGGTTGCCCGAGTCGTCAAGGCCGTCGAAGGGTATCGCCTTGGGGCTGCCCGTGCCGGACCAGCGCCGGATCGCGGTACCGTCGCGCCCGGCCACCGTTACGTTCCAGCCGATCAGACCGGTCGTCACGGGTACGCTGGGAGTCAGGGTAACGGTGTCCTTGACCTTATCGCCGTTCGGGGAGAAGGCGTTTATGTCGATGCTCACGTTGATGGAGGGCTTTTCCGTATCGAGGATAATATTGTCGATTTTCGCCTCGGCGGTATTTCCCGCGCGGTCCGTGGCGGTAACCCGATAGGCGTACACGCCGTCGGCCACGAGGGCACCGGTATCGTTCTTGCCGTTCCAGGTGAAATTCGACAGGGCGGAAGACTTGGTTTCCTCGGTCCTCATGACCGCGCCGGCGGCGTTGGTTATCACGCCCGTCCACAGGTCTTCGTTGGAAGAGGTTTGCGCGACGGTGAAGCTGTCCTTGTTGCCGTCTCCGTCGGGACTGAAAATCATGGCGTTGGCGCCGGAAGGCGGCGTGACGGTTACCGTGGGCGCCGTATTGTCCAGGTAAACGGTGAATTTCTCGGTGGAGCCCCGGTTCCCGTTGTCGTCTTCGGCGTTAACCGAGAAGAGATAGGCGCCGTCGGGGGCAACCTCGCCGGAATCCATTATTCCGTCCCAGCGTAGGGATTCCGGAAGGGCGATCCCTTCCTTCTTTTTTTTCAGCAAGGTCCAGAACGATTTCAGGTCCTGCATTTCGGGGCGGGTTTCCTTGTTGGCGATCGTGCGTACCACGTTGCCGGAGGCGTCTTCCACCACGAAGGACCAGGCGAGCACGTACCGGGAATCCTCGATCTTTACGGGGAACTCCAGAGCGTCCTGAACGCCGTCGTTATTGGGAGATATATACACGGGTTCGGGATAGGTTACCGTAATGGCGGGGGGGGTATTGTCGATTACCCCGAGCTTCACGTTAACGCCGGCGCCCACCGCCCACACGTCTCCGGGAAGGGGCTTCGCGCCCACAGAGGGAGTCATTTCGCTCTGTCCCCAGCCGTTTCTGGCCAGGAAGGAGTCTTCCTGCGGGGAATTGAGCTTGAGCTTTACGCCGACGCCCACGGAGGGGAGGTAGGACTGAGCCGATTTTAAGGTCTCTACCAGGTTAAAGTTCCATCCCGCCCGAATGGTCAAAACGTCTTTGACCACCGCCTCAAGGCCGGTATCGAACACGAGATTCTGGAAGGTGGGCGCGGAAAGGTCGGCGGTCATGCCGAGTTTTACCGCGGCGGAGTCGATCATGGTGCCCGCGATACCGACCCGCGGGGTTATCATGGAAGGATAGCCGGAGGCGGTGCCCCCGTTGATTCCTTCGGTTCCCGGCGCGAAGGGCAGGCCGAGACCGGTGAACGCGGCGCCGAACCGGGCGTTTTTCAGGAATCCCAGGTCTCCGCGCAGATACAGTATCCCTAAGTCGCCCGCGACGCCCCAACCGGTGCCCGCCGACGCGGCAAGCCCCGCGCCCACGTACAGCCGGTCGGTCAGGTCCTTAGAGGCGCTGAAGCGGGCCGAACCCGACGTTCCCAGGGGAACGGCGTCAAAGGGCGACGTAAGGAAGCCGAGACTCGCCCCGAGAACGGTCCAGCGGGTAGGGTAAATGCCTCCAAGGGTGAGGGCGTGCCCCAATCCCGATTCGTCCCCGGTTCCCGCCAGGGCGGCATAGGAGGCGTCTAACGTAATGCGCTGCTCCCCGGCGGCAAGGGCGGGGTTCGCCGAAAGCTCTCCGGGCAAGGTAGCGCCGAAGGGCCCCCCGGCGACGCTTGCCGTTCCGGCGAGCATGTCCGGCGACAGCAACGTTGTCGCGTTTTCTCCTCCGGCCGGCGGATTATAGGCTACAACGATTCCCGCGCACAGCAAGAGCGCGGTGAAAAGCACGGGCATTCGGACGTTCATGATGTCCTCCTTAAACGTCGCCGACCGAGGTCGGCTCATTGGCGTAGTGCCTTGGGTTCTTTTGTGATAGCACTCGTTTCATGTCTTAAAACAGAGAGCGACTGGCTTTGTTACTTCACGAATTTTCTTCGTTCAGTGTAACAAATACCGGAGGAAGCGTCAAAAACATTTATTATATACGACAATGCCGATGGGTTTTAGAGCTTTTTTGGACGGTTAAACGTTGACAGGGGGTCATGTCAACCAGTAAACTTTCAATATAATCTCATTTCGGAGGCATTCATGCCAAATATGAAGCGAATCCTCATAGTCGGAGGCGGCTATGCGGGTGTCAGCGTCGCGAAAACCCTTGAAAAGAAATATCGAAAGAACAAAGATCGGGAAATCGTTCTCGTAGATAAAAACCCCTTCCATACCCTAATGACCGAGCTTCATGAAGTGGCCGGCATGAGAACCGAGCCCGAATCGGTACAGGTTTCCTTCCGGAAGATTTTCGGGGGAACCAAGGTTCGCGTGGTCGTAGACACCGTCAAGTCCATCGATTTCGACGCGAAAAAAGCGGTTCTTACCGGTTCCGAGATCGAATACGATCAGATTGTTATCGGCACGGGCGCCCAACCGGACTTTTTCGGCATGGATAGCGTGCGGGACAACTCCCTTACCCTCTGGTCGTTTGACGACGCCATGCGCATTCGACATCACCTGGAGAACACCTGGGCGCGCGCCGCCGCCGAACCAGACCCCGTTATGCGGAAAAAACTCCTCACGTTCGTCGTTGCCGGCGCCGGCTTTACCGGCATAGAAATGGTGGGCGAGCTCCTGGAACTCCGCGATACCATGTGCGAGCGCCACCATATCCCCAAGAGCGAGGTTCGTACCCTCGTTATCGAGGCCATGCCCGACATTCTCGCCATGCTCGCCGAGCCCCAGCGCCTCAAGGCCAAGAAATACCTGGCGAAGAAAAACTGCGAGATAATGCTCGGCGCCCCCATCGTCGCGGCCGAGCCCGGAGTGGTTAAACTCAAGGACGGTTCCGTCGTCGAGGCGGAAACCTTTATCTGGACTTGCGGCGTTTCCGGCTGCAGTTTCGCCGGCGCCCTCGGTTTCGAGGCCAAGCGGAACCGCGTGCTCGCCAACGAGCAGCTCAAGGCCCCCGGAAAGGACGGCGTGTGGATCGGCGGCGATAATCTCTGGTTCATCGAGAACGAGAAGCCCCTGCCCCAGATCGTGGAAACCGCGCATCAGACCGGCGAATTGATCGCCCATAACATAATCGCCACCCTCGACGGCGGCGAGCTAAAGTCCTTTAAGTCGAATTACCACGGATTCATGGTTTCCATCGGCGGCAAGTACGGCGTTGCCGACGCCGGCGGAATCAAGACCAGCGGCTTTTTCGCCATGGCGATGAAGCACATGATCAACATGTATTACCTCTTTACCATCGCCGGCATTAATCAGGTGTGGGAATACTTCAAGCACGAATTCCTGGACATTCACGAGCGCCGCTCCGTTATCGGCGGCATGATCGAGCATAAAACCCGCGGTTATTGGCTCCTTCCCATTCGCCTTTGGCTCGGCTTCAGCTGGATTATGGAAGCGGTGAACAAGATCGGCGAAGGCTGGCTCCGGTTTGATTTGGGCTCCAAGTCCGGGTGGATGTTCTCGCCCGACGTGCACCAGGCGACGCTCGCGGTCGTGGACGCCGTGTCCGAGGCTTCGGAAGAGGCGGGCGACTACGTCGATTCGGCGCCCGCTGTGGTGGACGCGGTAACCCAGGCTTCCGAGGAAGTGGTTGAAACCGTGTCCCAGGTCGCCCAAAACGCGGCAGAGGCGGCCCAGCGCGCCCTTGGCCCCTACCTGGACCTGACCAAGAGCATATTCTCCATAAACGGCAAGGTCGCGACCTGGTTCCGTACCACCTTCATGGACGGCATTTTCGCGAACATCCCGTTCGAGATTTTCCAGTCCATGGTCGTGGGTACCGAGCTCTTGATCGGCCTTGCCCTCTTCGGGGGCGCCTTTACCTGGATCGCCGCCGTGGTCAGTATCGGCATGTGCCTGATCTTTACCCTTTCGGGCATGTTCGCCTGGGACCAGCTGTGGTTCGTGTTCGCCGCCGTGCTGTGCATGGGCGGGGCCGGACGCGTGCTGGGCCTGGATTACTGGATCGTGCGTTTCGCGAAGAAACTCTGGAACGGCTTTGGCTGGGTGCGCCGCAACCATCTGTACCTGGACGAACCGTCGAAGTGAATTCAGATTTCCTAGAACAGGAACTCGCCGAAGTCCGCAAGGTGATAGACGAAGCCCTGCGGACCGGAAGGGGCGCCGCGAACGCGAACATTACCGCGTCGGTCGGCGCCCTCTTTCGTGCCGGCGGAAAATTCCTGCGCCCCCGAATCCTCCTTCTTTCCGCCATGACGGGCAAGTACGCGCCCGAGCGCATCAGGCCCCTGGCGGCCGCGGTGGAGCTTTTGCACACCGCCACGCTTATCCATGACGACGTGATAGACGACTCCCCCTCGCGCCGGGGCCTCCCCGCGGTACACGTGGTTACCGGCCAAAAAGACGCCGTGCTGGCGGGTGACTGGCTCTTTTCCCGGTGTTTTTTGCTGGCCGCCGAGCGCTCCAGCCCGGAGAACGCCCGGAACCTCGCGCGCGCCATCGATATTATCGTAAGCGCGGAAATGCGGCAGGATGCCGGGCGCTGGGACTTTACGCCGAGCGTGCGCGATTGCCTTCGGAAAATCGGCGGAAAAACCGCCACCCTGTTTGCCCTGGCGGCCCGCGCGGGCGCCGTGGAGGCGAAGGCCCCCGAACGGATCGTTTCCGCCGTATCGCGGGCCGCGTGGGCAGCGGGCATAGCGTTCCAAATACAGGACGACATTCTCGACTGGACCGGTAGCGAGACCGAAACCGGAAAAACCGTGAGGAACGACCTTGCGGAGGGGTTTTGTACCCTGCCGCTTGCCTTGGCCCTCCGGGAAACCCCCGAAACCCTGGCCCCCCTTCTGACGCACGAGGCGATCGGTTCCGGCGCCGGCTCGGAAATCGCCAAAATCGTGGCCGCGACGGGCTCTATCGAGGAGGCCGCGGCGCGCGCGAAGGCCTATCGCGACCGTTCCTTGAACGATCTCGCCCGGATTCCCGCATCTTATGCCCGCGATGAATTGGAGCGGGTTTTTACGTCGTTTATTGATCGGTCAAAATAGTAATAAAATCTTTTTTATCGATAAATATTTATCCCAATAACACTGATTTCGATATTTTCTTACCTATATAATGTGATTTTGATTCTCTTGACGTTGAGGTATTCATAAGGCTAGTATCTCCCCTATGAGTATCAAAACCTTCAAGGGCGGCGTGCATCCGCCCGAGCGTAAAGAACTGACGGAGGAGCTTGCCGTCGAGTCCTGCTTTCCTTCGACAAAGACCGTTTGGATACCGGTGACTCAGGGCGGCGCCCCGAACAAGCCGTTGGTTCAGGTCGGCGACGCGGTCGCGAAAGGCCAAAAGATCGCCGAATCCGACGCGTTCATGTCGGCTCCGGTGCACGCCTCGGTTGCGGGTACCGTGAAGAAAATCGAAACCCATTTGGTTACCGGTAACGCGGACGTTCCGTGTATCGTGATCGAGGCGGACGGTTCCGACAGGACCGATTATATGAGCGCGCTTGATCCGTTTACCTGTACCCGCGAGGAAGCCCTTGCCCGGGTACGGAATGCCGGGCTGGTCGGTATGGGCGGAGCGGCCTTTCCCGCCCACGTGAAGCTTAACCCGCCCAAGGGCGCGAAAATCGACTATCTGATCGCCAACGGCGCGGAATGCGAGCCCTACCTCACCATAGACGCGCGGACCATGCGCGATCAGGCTTCCAAGGTCGTGGACGGCGTCGCCATAGCCATGCATATTACCGGGGCTCCCGAAGGGGTTATCGCCCTTGAGGACAACAAAGCCGATCTGGTCCCCGTCCTTGAGAAGGCCATCGCCGCGCAGAGGGCATATCCCGTCGGCGCCGGCGCCCATAAAATCCGGGTGCAGCTACTCAAGACCAAGTACCCCCAGGGCGGCGAGAAAATGCTTATTGAGGCCGTTACGGGCCGGCAGGTTCCTTCCGGCGGACTCCCCTCCGCGGCGGGGTGCGCCGTGGCGAACGTGGGAACACTGAAGGCCCTTTCCGAGGCGTTCCGCGAGGGAAAACCCCTGATCGAGCGGGGCCTGACCGTTTCGGGAGGCGCCTGCCTGACCCCGAAGAACGTTTCCGTGCCCATCGGGACCCTTGTGGGCGACCTTATTCCCGAGGTCGTGACCTTGAAGCCCGGAACGGCGAAAATCATTTCCGGCGGGCCCATGATGGGGTTTGCAATGAAAAGCGCGAGTTTCCCCGTTCAGAAGAATACCTCCGGCGTGCTGTTCCTCACCGAGAAGGAAACGACCCTTCTCGAGGAAACCCCGTGCATCGGCTGCGGCCGCTGTATGCAGGTTTGCAGCTGCCGCCTTTCCCCGGTGCTCATTATCAGGGCCCTGAAGGCGGATAACCTTGAGGAAGCGAAACGGTGCGGACTGATGGATTGCGTGGAATGCGGAACCTGCGCCTACGTGTGCCCTGCCCGAATCAAGTTGGTACAGCGGTTCCGGATCGGCAAGGCCCAGGTCCGCGCGGAAATGCAAAAGCAGGCAGCCAAAGCCGCCGCGAAAGAAGCGGCTAAAGGGAAATAAGAATGGCAGAATCCGACAGAAACGAAATTTACCTCTCTTCGAGCCCGCACTACTCGGTTCCGCTGACCACCAGTCACGTGATGTTCGCGGTAGTAACGGCCCTCTTGCCCATCGCCGCCTTCGGCGTGTGGCTCTACGGCATTCCCGCCCTGGTAACCATCGTGGTATCCGTGGCGTGCACCGTCGGCTTTGAGGCGGGCTTTCGGGCCCTTACCAAGCAGGATATCCGGGTCGGCGATTATTCGGCGGTGATTACCGGCCTCCTCCTCGCCCTCGTGCTGCCTCCATCGACGCCGGTATGGATGACCGCGCTCGGCGCGTTCTTCTCCATCGTGATCGCCAAGGAATTCTTCGGCGGGCTCGGGGCGAACGTGTTCAACCCCGCGCTCTCTGGCCGCGCGTTCCTCCTCGTGAGCTTCGCGACCAGCCTGACCAAGTGGACGAAGCCCTTCACCGGATTGGACGCGGTGTCCGCCGCGACGACCCTCTCCTACGTGAAGCCCGGCGAGAACCCCGTGCTCGACGCGGGCGCGATCGCCGCCAAGCTCGGCCTTACCGCCGCCCCCGACGTGTACCTCAAGCTCTTCTTGGGACAGCGCGCGGGCTCCATCGGTGAGTCTCCCGTCTTCCTCATCCTTATCGCCTTCGTCCTGCTCGTCGCGATGAAAGTGATCGACTGGAGGGCCCCGGTTTCCATGATGGCCACCGCCGTGGCCGTTTCCTGGATAGCGGGAATAGACCCCCTGATTAGCCTTCTTTCCGGCGGTCTCGTTTTCGGCGCCGTGTTCATGGCCACCGATTACGCCACGAGCCCCGTAACCCCCATGGGTCGGATCATCTTCGGCATCGGTTGCGGCCTTATCACGGGCCTTATCCGCGTGGCCGGCGGCTACCCGGAAGGCGTCATGTTCAGCATTCTCATCATGAACTCGGTCGTGCCCTTCCTGAACCGGATCATCGTGAAGAAATACGGCTGGGTAAAGCCCGCTAAAGCGGGCGCCGCCCAGGGGGGCGCCAAATGAAAACCATGTTCAAGCTTTCCTTTTCCCTCGCCGCGTACGCCGTGGTAGCCTGCGTGGGCCTCGCGTTCGTGTACCAGGCGACGTCGCCGCTTATTGCCGCCGCCGCGGAGCGCGAAACCCAGGCCGCCCTCAAGGTGGTATTCCCCGAGGCCGCGTCCTTTGAGGCCGTGAGCGAGAAGCTGGATTCGGGCGTGAAGAACGTGACCTTCGACAAGGCTTACCTCGCGAAATCGGACTCGCTCACCATCGGCATGGTCATTCAGGTGACCGGCCCGACCTACGGGAGTTCCACCGTCGTCGTGGGCGTGGGCACCGACGGGAAGCTGAAGCCCCTCCGGTTCCTCGCCAACTCCGACACCCCGGGGCTCGGCACCAAAACCGCGAAGTCGCCCTTCATCGACCAGTTCACGGCCAAGCCGGCCCGGGACTCGTTCAAGGTCGGCCAGGACGTTGTCGCCATTTCCGGCGCGACCATCTCCTCCAAGGCGGTCGCGAACCTCGTGAAGCTCGCCGCGACGAAGGCCGACGCCTTCCTCGCCGCCCGGTAATATAAGGAGACCGTCATGAAAAACTACGGAAAACTGTTCACGAACGGCCTCGTCCGCGAGAACCCTCTTCTCGCGCTGATGATCGGGCTTTGTTCGTCGCTCGCGGTCACCACCACGGTGGCCAACGGAATCGGCATGGGCATCGCGATGACCTTCGTGCTCCTCATGAGCGAGATCATTATCAGCCTGTTCCGCAAGCTCATTCCCGACTCGATCCGCATACCGGTGTTCATCATCGTCATCGCCTCGTTCACCACGATCGTGGACCTGTCGATGCAGGCGTTCACCCCGGAACTGTCGAAGTCCATGGGCGTATTCATTCCCCTCATCGTCGTAAACTGTATCATCATGGGCCGCGTGGAGTCTTTCGCCTCCAAGCGATCCGTGGACGAGGTGGTGTTCGATTCCCTCGGCATGGGGCTCGGCTATACCTGGGTTCTCGTGGGCATCTCGCTGGTGCGGGAACTGATCGGCGCGGGCACCGTGCTCGGTCTCCGCGTTATTCCCGAGGCCTATACCGTCGGCTTCTTCGCCCAATCCCCGGGCGGCTTTTTCGTGTTCGGCATGTTCATCGCGCTGAATCTCCTGTTTACCCGCATGCTTGAAAAGAAAGGAGCGGCCAAATGAACCCGTATCTGAGCATATTCCTCTCGGCCATGCTCATTCAGAACGTCGTGCTCATGCGCTTCCTCGCGCTGTGCCCGTTCATCGGCATGTCCACCGACGTGAAAAAATCCACGGGCATGGGCATCGCGGTCCTCTTCGTGACCGTTCTCGCCACCGCGGTGACGTATCCGCTGTATAACTTCGTCCTCGTTCCCCTGCACCTCGAGTTCATGAAGATCCTGACCTTTATCCTGGTCATCGCGAGCCTCGTGCAACTGGTGGAATTCTACCTGAAGAAGTCGGCCCCGGCGCTGTACGGTTCCATGGGCGTGTACCTCGCCCTGATCACGACGAACTGCGCGATCCTCGCGGTTACCTTCGACGTGATCGTGAAGGGCTACAGCTTTACCGAATCGATCGTATACGCCACCGGCGCCGCGGCGGGCTTTATCGTGTCGCTCCTCCTCCTCGCGGGCATTCGCGAGCGGATCAAGATCGCCCCGATTCCCTCCTTCCTAAAGGGGACCCCGATTCTCTTTATCGCGGCCGCCCTGCTGTCCATGGCCTTCGGCGGTTTCTCCGGGCTGATTAAATAAGGAGCTGATGAGATGAACGTAATCGTGACAACCCTTGTCGTATCCCTGGTTCTTTCGGCCCTGCTCGGCTTTTTGCTCGGTTTTTTCAAGAAGGTTTTCCACGTCGAGGTGGACCCGACCGAGTCTGCGGTGCGGGCCGCGCTGCCGGGCGCCAACTGCGGCGCCTGCGGCTATCCGGGCTGCGACGGGCTCGCGGCGGCCATCGTTCGCGGGGACGCCCCGGTAAACGCCTGCCCGGTGGGGGGCGCTTCGTGCGCGGCCGAGGTGGGCCGCATCATGGGCGTGGAAGGATCGGCGGAAAAGAAGGTCGCCATGCTCCTGTGCCAGGGATCGACCGAATTCTGCAAGCCCAAGGCCGAGTACGTCGGCGTTAAAACCTGCCGGGCGGCGAAGCTCTCGGTAAACGGGACGAAGCTCTGCGACTACGCCTGCATGGGCTTCGGGGACTGCGAGGTCGCGTGCCCCTTCGACGCGATTCACGTCGGGGCCGACGGGCTTCCCCACGTGGACTACGCCAAGTGCACGGGATGCGGCATCTGCGTGGCCGAGTGCCCGCAGCGCACGCTGACCCTGACCCCCTTCGAGAGAAAGGGCGCCGTCGCCCTGTGTTCCAACCGCAACCCGCGGAAGGCCCAGGTAATCAAGGACTGCAAGATCGGCTGCATCAAGTGCATGAAGTGCGAGAAGGTCTGCCCCAAGCTCGCCATCAAGGTGACCGACGGAATACCGGTCGTGGATTACTCCCTGTGCGATTCCTGCGGCGAATGCGTGAAATCCTGTCCCACCCACGTGCTTGCCCTGATTGAAGAGAAGGTCGCCCTCGTGCAATAATCGGACACATGTCCGATACCAAAGATAACGCCCCGGCGGGGGGCAAAAAGCTCTCCGCCGTCGTGGCGATCATCGGCCGGCCCTCCGCCGGCAAATCCACCTTCCTGAATACCGCCTGCGGCGAGAAGGTTTCCATCGTTTCTCCCGTGCCCCAGACCACGCGGAACGCCATTCGCGGCATCGTGAACGGCAGCCGCGGCCAGCTCGTCTTCGTGGACACCCCCGGCTATCACGAGTCCGACAAGAAATTCAACCAGCTTTTGCGGGGCATCGCCCATGACCGCCTGCCCGAGGCGGACGCCATCCTCTACCTGATCGACGCCGCGCGGGAGCCGGGGCGGGAAGAGGAACTCATCGCGAATATGCTCGCCCGCGCCAGCGCGAGGGTCGTCGTCGGCATCAACAAAACCGATCTCGCCTCGGCAAAGACCGGACCCGTCCGCGCCTTCCTCGCCCAGCATCTTCCCGAAATTCCCGAAGACCGAATTTTCGAGATCTCCGCCGAGAAAGACACGAATATCGACCCCCTGCTCGTGCGGCTATTCGACCTGGCTCCCGAGGGCGACATCCTGTATCCCGAGGAATTCTACACCGACCAGGACGTCGACTTCCGAATCGCGGAGATAATCCGGGAAAAGGCGATGCTCAATACCCGGGAGGAGATTCCCCACGCGATTTACGTGGAGATCGCGGACCTGGAAATGCGGCGAAACGGCAAGGAGCTGTGGGTGCGGTCGTTCCTCGTGGTGGAGCGCGAAAGCCAAAAGTCCATGGTGATCGGGAAGGGGGCCTCGATGATCAAGAAGATCCGCACCGAGGCCCAAAAGGAACTCAATCAGATTTTCCCCTATCACATACAGCTCGACCTGCAGGTGAAGGTAAACAAAAACTGGCGGCAAAAGGACCCGATTATCGGCAGGCTCACGAAGCGATAGCGATCGGCCGGCGTCGGATTCCCGTTCCGAAACGGTGACCTAGTCACGGTGCGGGACCGGGGGCTCCGGTATACTGTCCCGTATCATGATGCCCCTCACGCCCCGCTTTTACAAAGGCTTTTGGAAATGGCTTTCGCCGCCCCTGGTTCTCCTCGTCTCGGTCGCCGGATTCTTTTGGCCCGCGGCCGGCCTTACCGTCCCGGTCCTGATCCTGGCCGCCTTAGGTCTCAACGCGTTCGGCAGGCGCTCCTTTTGCGCCGGTGTATGCCCGAACGGAAGGTCCCTTTCGGCTTCTTTTTCCCGCCTCAGCCGCGGCAAGCCGCTTCCCCGCGGACTTCGCTCCCCCATGGCCCGAAGCGCCCTGTGCGCCTTCATGATCTTCTGCGTAATCAATCTTCTTTCCCGAACCGGCGGGGAGTGGGCCCTGGTCGGCCGCGTTTTCTGGCTCATGTATACGGTTTCCGTCGGTCTTGGCGCGGCGATGGCGCCGTTTTGGAAACCCCGCGCCTGGTGCGCCGTCTGTCCCATGGGCACCCTGCAGGATACCCTCGTCTCGGGAGCGCGGAAAAAACGAGGGGCGGTTCCGTGACTTAGGCACGGATTGCCGCGCCTTCTGAGCCGTATATTTGTCTCGATAACGAAAGGGGGCTTACGCGCCCCGGGAGGCACTTATGAAAAAGAACGTGGGAAACGTGGATAGGGTCGTGCGCGCGATCGCGGGACTCGCACTGGCAGCGGCCGGCCTGGTTTTCGCGGGCTCGGGCCTGTGGTGGCTGGCCATAGTCGGAGGGGTACTGCTCGCGACCGCGGCGGTGCGCGTATGCCCGCTCTACCTTCCCCTCCATATCGATACCTCGGGCAAATAAAAAAAGCCCCGGGGAAGGGCCGTGCCGTTTCCTCGGGGCCATGTGCGCGCCTCGGTCATCAGGTTCTGCTTTCCACGGTTCCGTCGGCGCGCGCCACGTAAATTATGGGCGGGTTTTTGGTGAACAAGCCGTTTTCCACCACCCCGACGATGGCATTGACGGTATCTTCCATTTCCGCGGGATTTACGGGCGACGAGCCGTCGGCGCGCGGGGCCCAGGTACAGTCCAGGATCAGGTTTCCGTTATCCGTGACCACGGGGCCCGCCTTTCGTATCCCTTCGCGAAGGACCGCCGTCGCGCCGAGCCGGGCCAGCGCCGCGGCGACGCTGACGCGCGCCTCGGGAATCACCTCCACGGGAAGGGCAAACGACGTTCCGAGGTGGGCGACCGCCTTGGAGGAATCGGCGACGATCACGAACCGCGCGGCGTTGTAGGCCACGATCTTTTCGAGCAGCAAGGCCGCGCCGCCGCCCTTTATGAGGTAACCTTCGGGAGTAGCCTCGTCGGCGCCGTCGATGGCGAGATCGAGCGAGCCCCCGATTTCCCGCGCGTTCATCGAATACGCGGGTATGCCGAGATCCTCGCAGGCGATGGTGGTCTGAAAGCTCGTGGGAACGGCGCGAATGCCCGCGAGTACCCCTTCCTGCATCAATTCGGCGATCCGCCTCACCGCGGGCATGGCGGTGGAACCGGTACCGAGCCCCAGTTTCATGCCGGCCCGCAGCAGCCCCCGCCGTACGAGGTCGTCTACCGCGAACCGCGCCACCAGTTCCTTCTGGGCCGCGGCGCCCAAGGCGCCGGCGCTCGCTTTCTCATTGGGCATATTCAACTCCCGTGAACATTTCGTATTGTATATAGGCCTGATATTGCAGCATGGTATACCCGTTGCAGGTCTTGCAGCCCGCCTTCTCGGCGCGGCGGAGCATTTTCGTCTTTTCGGGATTGTAAATCACGTCGTACACGTACTCGGTGCCGTTAAAGGCGTAAAAGTCGATGGGATCGTCCTCGAGATCGGGGAACATACCGACGCTGGTGGTCTGAACGATCAGGTCAGAATAGTTTTCGAGCGTGATCCGGTTTCCCGCGTCCAGCGTGGCCCACTTGAAGTTGTACTTTTGGGCGAGTTCCCTGGCCTTGTCGGTGGTACGGTTGAACACGCAGGCCTTGCCGCCCAGTTCCCATACTACGTGCGCGATGGCCTTTGCCGCGCCTCCCGCTCCCAATATGGCCACCTTCATCCGCTTGAGGTCCTTCCTTCCGAGGAATTCGATGAGCGCCCTGCTGAATCCCGGCGCGTCGGTATTGTAGCCGTGCCAGGCGTCGCCCTGCTTCAGGATGGTGTTGCAGGCCCCGATCTCTCCCGTTTGGGCGGAAATTTGGTCCAGGTTCGGTATTACCGATTCCTTGAACGGGTGCGTGACCGAAAGCCCGCCGATTCCCGTCTCCTCGGCGAAGTCGATCGCCTCGTCCACGTTTTCCGCCTTGATGGGTATGTAGACCGCGTCGATGCCCTGTTTGCGGTATTCGGAGTTATGGATCAGCGGGCTGGACGTGATGGTCAGGGGGTTGCCCGTTATGCCGAAGACGCGGGTTTTGGGTCCCAGGTTGCGAATATTGTAAATTTCGTTGAGGGTAATGGGATCGAGCTGCCCCAGGATATTCTCGCTCTTCCGCACGTTCTCCTCGCTCGTCACGTACACGATGGAGGAGCCGATGACCGGCGCGAGAATGCGCGAGGGCATGCCGTAGGTTCCCATGGCGATGAGTATGTAATCGTCTCCCTCGCATTGCTTGGCCTCGTGAAAGAGCCGGGTCACGTCGGAAAGGTTTCGGGGCATGAAGGCGATTTTCGCTATTTCGTCCTTCGTTCGCCTGAGTTTCTGAACCCTGGAGCGAAGGTCGCCCACCGGGCCGTTCATGTCGTGCACGCTGCGGATTATCTTGGTGCCGAAAGCCCGGGCCGCTTCCTCGATACTGGGAACCGCGAGGTCCTCTTCCAGGTCGATATAGGCGAAATTTTTGCGGTGGTCGGTGTCGGCGAACGCGAGGCCCCGGGCAAGGAGGGCGATGCGCGAGCCCTCACCCTCGGCGAACTTGCCCCCGTCCGAGGTACGGCGAATCGTCAGGACGCAGGGAAGGGCGGCCATTTCCGGGAAGCGGCGGAATTTCAGCCGTTCTTCCGGGATCAGGCAGTCCACGCGAAGTTCCGCGATATCGATCCACGACCGGTAGAGCTCCACCAGGGCCAGATTTTCGTGGATGGTGGGCGCCGTCAGTACCAGGCAAATTTTCGTTTTCATGGGAAGAAGTATACAAAAAAAGGGCGCCCGCGTTCAACGCCGGCGCCCTTCGGATCGCGCGTATTATTCTGATCGGGGAGACGCCTCCGCTCCCACGGCGCTCATGCCCGCCGTTCCGTCGCCGGCGTTTTCCCCGGCCTTGATTTCCCAGGTACCCGTTTCCTTGTTCAGGATATTCAGGGAAAGCACGGTTCCCTCGCTCAGGGCGTAGGGGAAGCTCAAGGGCCCGCCCGGATGCTTGAAGGAAGCGAGCGTTCGGCGCTCGCCGTTGGCGTTCACCGCGTCCACGCGGATTTGGAAGGGGTAGGGGTATTCGGGCAATACCTCGCTGAAAATTCCGTATACGCGCCCGTCGGTGGGGGTAACCGGCATGGCCACTACCGCCGCCACGCGCGAGAAGGCGTTGACCCGCGAGCCCTCGGCGGGCAGTTGGGAGACTACCGTTCCCGCCCGCTCCATTCCTTCGGGAGCCCGGGCGGTAAAGTCGTACACCACGTCGCTGGAGCCGAGCATGCCCAGTACCTCGCCGATGGAAAGCCCCGCGATTTCCGGAACCGTCACCTTGTTGTTTTCGGGACCGCGGCTGATCACGAGGGAAACCTGCACCGGCGCGGTAATGGGGGTGTCCGGCGGCGGGTCCTGCTCCAGGACGGTACCGGCGCTCTCCGTGCTGAACCGGTACAGGGGCGGGTCGGTTATGACGATAAGGGGCGACGACATGGACGTGAAAAGGCTTTGCAGGTGAATCTTCACGTCGTCGATGTTCTGCCCGATGAAATTTTCCACCCGGTCCACGATGATTCCCCGGCTTACGACCAGATTGATCCTGCGGCCCGCCTTGACGATAGCGCCCGCAGCGGGGCTTTGCTCGAGGATCGCGCCCTTGTCATCGGTCTTATCCGAGTATTTGAGCTGAATTTTCGGGTACAGTTCCTTGGCCTGCATTTCCATCATCGCGACGGCAAGGTCCTTTCCCGTAACGTTCGGGACCATAACCTGTTCGCTCCCTTTCAGTGAAAGGAAAAAAACGACCACCGACGCGGCGACCGCCAGGGCGAGGGTCGTGATGGCGGTAATGACGATGACGCGGGCGTTACGCGCGAACGCCTCCAGCGCCTCGTCAAGGTTGAACGGAATCCTGGGGAAATTCGAGAAATCGGGCAATTTTAATCTCATTATTCGTTCCTTTTGTCCTGGGCCATGGAGCCAAGCAGGGTTCCCGCGAAATCGCGGCTGCCGTTTATGAAGGATTTCCAGTCGAGGACCTTTTTGGTCCGCCATTGAAGGGTTCGTAGGGCAAGCAGCCCCTCTCCCGTTTGTACCAGAATTCCCGTTCGTTTGTCTATTCCGACCACGGTACCGGGTTGCGCCGCGGGCGTATCGCCTGAGGCGGCTACCGGAACCGCTTCGTGAATAATCAATACCGCGTCGCCGGCGGAGGTATAGGCTCCCGGCCAGGGCGTAAAGGCCCGAATGAGGGCATCGATTTCCGGGGCAGTCCGGTTCCAGTCGATTTCCCCGTCTTCCTTTTTCAGTTCGGCGCAATACGTCGCCTCTCCCGATTGGGGCCGGGCGACGGCCTCTCCCCGATCGATGAGGCGGAGCGCTTCCACCATGAGGGGAGCGCCCTCGACCGCCGCCCGCTCCAGGAGGCTTCCCGCGGTTTCGGTGCCGTTCAGGGGAAACCGGGTTTGGATAAGGATATCTCCCTCGTCCATGCCGAGTGACATCCGCTGAACGGTAATGCCGGTTTCCGCGTCCCGCGCGAGAATGCTCGCCGGCACCGGAGTGCTTCCCCTCCAGCGGGGCAGGAGCGAGGGATGCAGGTTGATCGCGCCCTTGGGATAGAGCGCGAGTGATTTGGGCCCGAAAATCTTGCCGTAGGCGAAGCAGGCCAGTACGTCGGGCTTGCGTGCCGCTATGGCGTCCCGGGTTTCCTGGGTTATCTTTTCGGGGGTTAAAACGGGCGCATCCGGCTCGATGAGCCCTTCGGCCTTGAGCCGTTCCGCGGCGGCCGCGACCGGAGTGGGCATAAGCTCCCTGGATCGGCCCTTGGCGGAGCTGGGATTGGTGAGTACGGCCACGATACGGTGCGCGCCCGCGATCGCCTCAAGGCTGGGTACGGCGCATTCGGGCGATCCGGCGAAAACGACGTTTAACACCGTTACAGAGCGTCCTTTTTGGCCTTTTTGAGGAACTTTTCCTCGATTTTCGCCTTCTTTGCCGGGTCTATGCGGTCTATGAACAGCACGCCCTCAAGGTGATCGTATTCATGCTGGATTACCCGGGCAAGAAAGCCGTCGGCTTCCAGGGTAAACCGGCGGCCGTTTTCGTTCCTGGCCTGAACCGTAATCCGTTCCGGGCGTATGACGTCTTCGTAGTATTTGGGGATGCTTAGGCAGCCCTCTTCGTAAGAACACACTTCCTGGGAGGTCTCGATAATCTGCGGATTGATGAAAACGCGTTTGACCCCGTCATCGGCCTTGAGGACGAACATGCGGATGCTTTTTCCGATTTGGGGCGCCGCCAGGCCGACTCCGTCGGCTTTTTCCATGGTATCGAACATTTCCGTCGCCAGGGCCCGTATTTCATCGGTTATTTCCTCTACGGGAACCGCTTTCTCGCGCAAGGTCTCGTTTCCGAGTCGTAAAACTTCCATACCGTTAAAGTACCCAATCAGGCGGCCTCTGGTCAAGGTTTGACGTTTCGCCCCTCCCGGCGCGTCCTTCAATGAGAGTGCCGATCCTTAAGCCTGACTGTCCTTCCGTAAGGGATACTCTTGACCAAGGCGGGCAAAAAATCCATAGTGAGGTATGCAAACTTCTGTCTTCGAGAATGACATATCAATGCCCGATGTCGTGAAAACCGCGGTAACCGAGGCCTTACCCTCCTTTATCGAGGCCCATAACGATATCGATCTCGCCCCGCTTGCCGTGCGTATCGCCGCGGCTTTCAGCGACCAGGACGATTTTAAGGCCGTCATGTCGGACAAGAATGAATCCCGTGATGAGGCGGAGAGGAAGCTTGTTGCCAGTTTCGAGAGAAATCTCGAGCTGCTCGTCCAGAAAACCTGGGTCGAGAAGGCTGACGAGACCATGAAAGAGGAAATGCTGCTGAGAATCGATACGCTCTGCCATAACCTCGTTACCTACGATTATCATCGGGCCTTGTCCGAATTCCTTCCGGTGCTGCACGACGTGGTGTATCTGCTGTTCGGTTCCCTCGCCAAGCAATCTTCCTTTTTGGAATACGCGGTACGCATCGATCCTGATTTCGGCTTCTTCTGGTACTACATAAACAGTTTACCGGCCCACGACGCGTGGTCCGAGGAAAAATGCCGCGCCGCGGTTTTGCTGGGCATATTCTTTCTGGCCAATTTCTAACGGCTTTCTACTTATAGCGCCTTTTTAAGGCGCCCAACCGGGCGCGATAGGGACGCGACTTCAAGGAGAGACCCATGAATCTCGACTCCTTATGCGATGAACTGCGGTCTGCCGCTTCGAGCCTTTCGTTGCGGACCGCGGAAGAGAAAAACAGGGCCCTTCTCGCCGTAGCCGAAGCGTTGGACGCCCACCGCGCCGAAATACTTTCGGCCAACGTGCGCGACGTGGCCAAGGCCCGCGCGGGCGGAATGCGGGAAACCCTTCTCGCCCGACTCTCCCTTTCCGACGCGGGCTTGAATGAGATTATCGATTCCCTTCACGTGCTCATTGAGCAGACCGATCCCATCGGAGAGGTCATTTCGGGCTGGAAAGTGCCCAACGGCCTTGAGATCCGCCAGGTTCGCGTGCCGCTCGGCGTAATCGCGGTCATTTATGAATCCCGCCCCAACGTGACCGTGGACGTTTTTGCCCTGGCCTATAAAAGCTCGAACGCGGTTTTGCTCCGGGGCAGTTCCTCCGCCCTGGAATCGAACCGGGCCCTCCTTAAGGCCATAAAGGCGGGACTTGCGGCTTTCGGCGGGGAATCTAGCGCCGTCGCCCTTTCGGAGCCAGCCACGGAGGGGGACAATACCCACGCCGACGTGGACTGGATATTGAACGCCGTGGGCAAGATCGACGTGGTGCTCCCCCGGGGCGGCGCAGCGCTGATCCAGCGGGTCGTGGCGAACGCCAAGGTACCGGTGATAGAGACCGGCGCGGGAACCTGCCACGTATACGTAGACGAGTCGGCCAGCGCGGACATGGCCGTGGCCATAGTCGAAAACGCGAAAATCCAGAAACCCGGGGCCTGCAACGCCCTTGAATGCCTCTTGGTACATTCCTCCCGCGCCGCAGAGGTCCTGCCGCGCGTAGCGGAGTCTTTCAGGAAATACGAGGCCAAGACGGGCCGTTCGGGAGGCGTGGAAATGCGCTGCGACGAACGCGCCCTCTCCCTTCTTACCGCGGGAGGCGGCCGCCCGGCAAACGTTATCCCGGCCGTCGAATCGGACTGGGGCATGGAATTCCTCGATTATATATTCGCCGTGCGGGTCGTTGATTCCCTGGACGAGGCGATCGCCTACATCAACGCCCACAATACGAAGCACTCCGAGGTTATCGTTACCGAAAGCCGCGCCAATGCCCGTGCCTTCCAGAGCCGGGTCGACGCGGCCTGCGTTTACGTGAACGCCTCGATCCGCTTTACCGACGGCGGTCAGTTCGGCATGGGCGCGGAGGTCGGTATCAGTACCCAAAAACTCCACGCCCGGGGTCCCATGGGCGTTACGGCGCTCACGACCGTTAAATATCTCATAGAAGGTGAAGGCCAGGTCAGACCATGATACCGAAAGTCATCGCGGAAGCGCGCAAGATCGTCATCAAGGTGGGGTCGAATACCCTCGCCATGGGCGACGGGACCATGAATCGCGCGTTCATGGCCGAATTCGCCGAGCAATGCGCCAATCTCGTCAAATCGGGCAAGCAGGTCGTGCTCGTCTCCTCCGGCGCGCAGGTCGCGGGGGTTTCCACCCTGGACCGCTGGGCCCGAAAGAAGGACATTCACTACCGCCAAGCCCTGTGCGCCATCGGGCAGGTGGAGCTCATGCAGAACTGGCGCGAGGCCTTCGCGGCCCGCGACCTGCATATCGGGCAACTCCTCCTTACCCGGGAAGATTTCAACGACGATCAGCGTACCCTGAACATGCGCAACACCATCTTTACCCTCGTGGACGAAGGGGTGATCCCGATCATCAACGAAAACGATTCGGTGTCGTACGAGGAAATCAGGATCGGCGACAACGACAACCTGTCTGCCCTCACTGCCATCCTGTGGAGCGCCGACCTTTTGATTCTTTTCAGCGATATAGACGGGGTTTACGACAAGAATCCGAAAGAGCACGCCGACGCCCGGCATATCGGCGAGGTTTCCGACCTGAACGACCTTCGTTCGGGCATCACGATCGGCGCGACCAACAGTTTCGGGACCGGGGGCATCGCCACCAAGCTTGAGGCCGCCGAGAAGGTTACCTCTTACGGCATACCCATGCTTTTGGCCAACGGGTCCCAGGGGCGGTGCCTCGAGGGCCTCGCGAACGGGACGAACCGGGGAACCGTGTTTCTCGCGCGGGACTGATCATATTTCTGGAGAAGGGGATACGGACAGATGGAAAAAAAGACGGCAGGATGCATCGGAACGGGAGTGATGGGCTCGGCGCTCATGAACGCGGTGGCCAAGGTCGCGGGGGGCGCTCAGGTGCTCGTTCGCGACGCGGACCCGGACCGGACACGCGAATTCTGCCGATCGTCCGGCTGCGTACCGGCCCAAACCAACCGCGAAATCGCCTCGTCGGTCCGCTACCTTTTTATCGCCGTGAAGCCCCAATACCTAAAGGCCGCGCTTGAGGAATTCGCCCCCGCGCTCGATTCCGCCACCGTGGTGGTTTCCATGGCCGCGGGGGTTAAAATCGAGGCAATCCGCGCCTTCCTCGGGGGGCACGCCAAGGTCGTCAGGATCATGCCGAATACGCCCGCCGCGGTCGGTTCCGGCATGATCGCCATCGCTCCCGACGCCTCCGTTACCGAGGAGGAAACCCGTGAGCTTCAGCGCCTGCTTTCCGCCGCGGGCCTGACGGAACTGACCGGCGAATCCCTGATGGACGCCGTTACCGCCGTTTCCGGCTCCGGTCCCGCCTATGCCTACCTTTTTACCGAGGCCCTGGCCGACGCCGGGGTTCGCATGGGCATGCCCCGCGCCCAGGCGATCCGGTACGCCGCCCAAACCCTGAAGGGCGCGGCGGAAATGGTTCTCCAGACCGGTCAGCACCCCGGCGCGCTCAAGGATTCGGTATGCTCCCCGGCCGGAACGACGATAGCGGCGGTGACCAAGCTGGAAGAGAAGGGTTTCCGACATGCCGTGATCGAGGGCGCCATGGCCGCCTGGGAACGTTCTCGGGAATTGGGGAAATAGCCTTCTTTCGTCGATCGCTTAGAAATTCACCTCGAGGTATTTCTTCAAGAGGGTGAATAGTTGGGCTGGCTTGAAGGGTTTATACAGATAATCCGAGATATAGGGCTGATGCTCGCGAATCGATTCATCGGTGGTGTGGGTCGCCGTTTGGGCGATGACGGGGGCGGTTACCTCAAGTTCTGTCTTGATTTTTCGGGCAGCCTCGTAGCCGTCCATTCGGGGCATGTGAATATCCATGAGGATCAGGGAATAATAATCTTTCGGCTTTGAGCCGCAAAGATCCACGGATTCAACCCCGTCAGTCGCGAGTTCGTTTGGAATGCCAAACGATTCGAGAAGGCCCGTTAGAATTTCCGCATTTATCTCGTTGTCCTCAACAACAAGTACTGGAGACATACGTTAGTAACCCACCTGAACAAATAATATATCCCAAAATTTCAAAACGTCAATGAGAAAAATTACCAATATATTATCCGGAATCCTTCCTGAAAGGTGAATCCCTCGGAAAAATACAGGTTTTTCGCCGAAAAATTGTTTTTTTTCACGAAAAGGGCGATGTTTTTTCTTTTCCCGATCCGATCAAGGCATAATTCCCTAAAAACAGATCGCGCATATCCTTTTCCGCGATAATCTTTCGCCGTATATACCCCGCCGATTTGGTCCCAGGCTATCCCTTGGGCATTGGTCCCCGCCTTGGCCACGGGAAGGCTGCCGATCCAGGCGGCATATACCCGCTGGGAGGAGAGGGTGGCCTTCAGCATGGCGCGACAGCGGTCAATCCGGAACGGTTCGCCGGGGAGGAGCACTTCCTCCCGTTCGTAGCCCTCCTGCAGGGGCAAGAGCGCTTCCAGTCTTTCGGGCCCCGCGCGGGAAACCGACAACCCCGGCTCTTCCCGCCTCGCGTTGCCGCCCTTCGGTTCGCTTTTCAGGGTAAGAAGGTCGTAATCCACGACGTAGCGCGGTTTCACGTCGGCCATGGTCTCTAACATACAGGTCGCGTCGAGGCTCCCGATGACGGTGGAGGGGAAATCGGCGAAGAGGTTCCGTACGATCTGGCTTTTCGCCTGAGCCAGGTCGAAGCCTTCGCGAACGCAGTGAAAGAGCATGCCCCCGGGCGTTTTTAAGAAAAGCGCCGCGATGTCCCCGTATCCGTGCTCCGGATTCCCGAGAACCCACAGCGTTCCTTCCCCTGGGCGATTAAGACGGCTGGAAAGGCCGACGCAGCGGAACTCCCGGGGCGCGAGGAATGCGAGGCACGAGTCAAGCTCTGACGGGGTAGCGGGCCGTAATCGGGTCAATTAATGCCCTTGAGCGGCATAATTCCTTCGGGCGTGAAATCGCCGGCCAAGGCCCCGAATGCCGCGGTGAACGAGAGGGGAGCGTAGCTGTACACCGCCAGGGCCGTGCTGACCCAGGGCGCGTTTTCGAGCAGGACCGGCGACAGGGCCGATACCACGATAACCCGGCACTTTTCGCCCCGCAGGGCGTTCAGTACGGGCAGTTGTTCCCGGGAAGAAAGACAGACAATGACCGTATCGAAGGCCCTGGCCCGTTTTGGCAGGTTCCAGTTTACCCCGGCCGTCTCTGCGTTCGGGAAACGCGCCGTACCCGCCTCTAAAAAGGAGGGAAAGGCAGAGGCGAGTAGCACCCGGCCCGGCTCGCCGAGGGGGAGCCCCGCGTTCCGCACGAGCGTGACCGAGCGAACCGCCTGCGACAGGAAAAACTCCTTCCCCTCGGGATCGGGCACCCGCTCTTCAAGCTTCGCGAGGTCCGGATACACGGGGACCGCGTCGTCATCCTTGAAATATGAGAGCTTCGCGAGAATGACCCGCCGGGCCGCGTCCTTAACCCGGTCCCTGAAAGCCGGAACGCGCGACATGCGGTCAAGGTTCTTGGCCCAGAACGCGTCGCCGAAGGACGGGGTGGTGGAGGATTCGATAATATCGTTGCCCGCCTCCAGCGCGAGCTGAACGGCCCGGGAAACGCTTCCCGCGTATTCCGTGGCCCCGTTCATCATGATATCGTCGGTTACGATAAGCCCCGTGAAGCCCATTTCGTCCCGCAAGACGTCGTTTAAAAGCAGTCTCGAGAAGGTCGCCGGTTCGTCGTTTCCGGTGATTCGCGGGAAATTGAGGTGGCCGCTCATGACGGCCTCGACCCCCGCGTCTATCAGGTAGCGGAAGGGGACGAGCTCGCGGCTTCTGAACGTCTTTCCGTCGATGGGGATGACGGGGAGCTTGCCGTGACTGTCCATGCCGGTGTCGCCGTGGCCGGGAAAGTGCTTGGCGGTGGTGAGGACCCCGGCCGCCCGGCTGCCCGCGACGAAGGCGGCGCCGAGAATGCCGGCCGCGTCGGGGTCCTCGCCGAAGGAGCGCGGGCCGATCACGGTGGATTCGTGGTCCGTATAGAGGTCTACCGCGGGGGCGAAATTCAAATTGATGCCGAGGGCTCCCAGCTCCCGCGAGATATAATAGCCCGTATTCCAGGCGTCTGCGGGAAGCCCGGACGCGCCGATGGCGAGATTTCCCGGGGTTTCGGTGGTTCGGCCCTTGATATGCCTGATCCAGCCGCCTTCCTGGTCGGTGGCCACGAAGAGGGGAATGCCGAACCTGCCCTCGGCGGCCTTTCTTTGGAGCGCCGTTACCGATTCGGCGACCTTTCGCGTGTCGTCGGTGTTCCAGCCGAAGATTTTGATGCTGCCCAGCCCCCGCTCGGCCACCCAATCGGTAACGAGGGGGCTGGGATCGGTTCCGGCCCAGCCGAACATGAGGGTTTGAGCCAGCAGTTCCGAGTCGGTCATGGCGGCAACCAACGCGTCCGCCAGGGCTTCGTCGGGAAGGGGGTCGTCAAAGCGGGGAAGGCCCTCCGGCGGCGCCTTGGCGGAAAGCATGAGGGCCGCCGCCGCCGTTACGGCGAGTAGGGCGGAAATAGTAGCGAAAACCGCCGCGGCGCGGCGTTTATTCACGAGCCGACCCCGCACATGGACGCGTCGATGCAGTTCGAGGCGGAGTGGGCCGCCACCGCCCCGTCGGAGGTGGCGGTAACGATTTGGCGGAAGGGCTTGGATCGAATGTCGCCCGCCGCGAAGAGTCCATGGATGGAGGTCTGCATCCCCTCGTCGGTCAGCACGTATCCCTCGTCGTCCTTTTTGGCGAGGGTGACCAGTTCCGTGCGGGGATTCATGCCGATGAAGATGAACACGGCGTCGCAGGCGAGTTCTTCCTTCGCGCCCGTCTCGACGTTCTCGAGGAGTACCGAGGTCACCTTTCCCGATTCCTGGTCGGTCCCGAGAATTTCCTTCACCACGGTATTGAAGCGCACGTTTATGTGCGGGTTGCGCAGGGTGCGCTCGGCGATGGATTTTTGCGCCCTAAAGGCGTTTCGGCGGTGGACCATGGTGACCCGGTCGGTCAGGTGGGCCAGGAAGCCCGCCTCGTCGCAGGCCGCGTCGCCGCCGCCCACCACCACGATATGCTTGTTCCGGAAAAAGGGCCCGTCGCAGGTCGCGCAGTAGGATACGCCGCGGCCGTAGTAGGCTTCCTCGCCGGGGACCCCGAGGTGCCGATGCTCGGCGCCCGTGGCCAAAACCACGGTCCGGGTCGAATAGGTGATGGGGTTTTCCTCGCTCGATTCGATGGGTATCACGAAAACGCCGTCTTTCTTGCCCAGTCCCGTAACCTTTCCATATACGAATTCGGCACCGAAGCGGACGGCCTGTTCCTTCATGTTCGCCGCGAAATCGTAGCCGTTGACGGGATCGAGAATGCCGGGATAGTTTTCAAGCCGGTCGATGAGCACGGCCTGGCCGCCCTCGGATTTTTCCTCGATAACGAGCGTTTTAAGGTTAGCCCGTCCCGCGTATTGCGCGGCCGAAAGGCCAGCCGCGCCGGCCCCGATGATTATCATATCGTATATGGTTTCCATAAGAACAATGTAAGGAAGGTTTTAGCTTTCAGTCAAGCCAGTGTACCTTGTCGGGCGCCTTCTCCGCCATGCGAATCGTCTTGTAGCGGCCCGAATGCTCGACCCGCACGTCCTTGGGGAAATAGGCGCAGTGGAGGAACCAAACCGCGTCGAGGATAGAGGCGAAGGAATCGGAGGGACAGTAGCGAAACCACAGTTCCTGGTTCTCTATCTGCGAACGCCTGAGGGGATCCGTGGTCGCGTCGGGATCTACCGCGGCCCGCAGTTGGCTTCTCAGGCCGCCGTACCAGGCGTGGGTTACCGTTAATAGGTTCAGTTTCTTTTGTTCATCCATCCGGTACAGCTCGAAGAGGCCGGAAACGGAGGGGACCGAGGCGTTTATCTCGTATTTGTCCGCCTTTTTCAGCGGCGACCAAACCAGGGTATAGGATATCGTGTCGCCGGTGACGCTGGCGGTAAGCGAGGGTTTCATTTCGAACATGGAGACATGATACCCGATAACGGGCAATTTTTACAGAACCCCTTGCCTAAAGCCTACCACATTGGTATATTAATCAGACATGGCGCCTGTCCTTGGAACCTACGGTTCCGGCGGGCGGCGTAAAGAAAAGATAGTACATATGTGCTATCGCACATGGCGCCGTACCCAAGCGGTAAGGGAGAGGTCTGCAAAACCTTTATGCATCAGTTCGATTCTGATCGGCGCCTCAAAAAAGAAAAGCCCACCATTCGGTGGGCTTTTCTTTTTTGAGGCGCCGGTTCCGCGAGGCAGTTAGTTTACTGCCCAGGCGCAGCTTCAAGGAACCGTTTCGCTTCGTTTCGGCATCGTTACAGCCCCAATTCCTTCGCTTCGATCTTCGCCTTCGCGAGCGCGATGAACTCGTCGACGCCCATCGCCTGAAGCTGCGCCCCGCCGCGGGCGCGCGGAGCGACCTGGTTCCCTTCCATTTCCTTTTGCCCGACGACGAGCATGTACGGGATCTTCTTCGTCTGCGCGTCGCGGATCTTCGCGTTGAGTCGGTCGTCGCCGAGGTCGGCCGAGGCTCTGAGGCCCGCGGCCTTAAGTCTTGCGAGCACCGATTTCGCGTAGTCGTCAAAGCCGTGGCCGACCGGGATCACGACCGCCTGCTCGGGCGCGAGCCAGAGCGGGAAGGCGCCCGCGGTGTGCTCGAGGTACACGCCGAAGAAACGCTCAATCGAGCCGAGGAGGGCGCGATGCACCATGTAAGGCCTCTTTTTCTGGCCGTCCGAGTCGACGTACGTCATGTTGAACCGCTCGGGCAGGTTGAAGTCGAACTGGATGGTGGTAAGCTGCCATTCTCGACCAATCGCGTCCTTTACCTTGAGGTCGATCTTCGGTCCGTAAAACGCGCCGCCGCCCTCGTCCATCTCGAAGGGGATCCCTTGCTTCTCGACCGCCTTCTTGAGCGAGACGAGCGCGGTATCCCACATCGCCGGATCGCCGACCGCGCCGTCGCCCGCGGGCCGGGTCGCGAGGTAGGCCTTGATCTCGGGGAAACCGAGGGTCTTGTGCATGGAAAGCGAGAATCGAAGGACTTCGGATATCTCGTCCTCGATCTGCTCGGGCGTGCAGATGATGTGCGCGTCGTCCTGGGTGAAGCCGCGCACGCGCATGAGGCCGTGGAGGGTACCAGAGCGCTCGTAGCGGTAGACGGTGCCGAGTTCCGCCCAGCGTAAGGGCAGGTCGCGGTAGGAGTGCGCGCCGTTGTTGTAGATCATGATGTGGAAGGGGCAGTTCATCGGCTTGATATAGTAGTCGTCCTCGTCGATCTCCATCGGCGAGTACATTCCCTCCTTATAGAAGGAAAGGTGACCGCTCGTCTCCCAGAGCCAGGATTTGCCGATGTGCGGGGTAAAGAGGATTTCGTAGCCGTTCTTGTAGTGTTCTTCGCGCCACCAGGACTCGAGGGCGACGCGGAAGCGGCCTCCCATCGGGTGCCAGTACACGAGTCCGGGGCCCGCTTCCTCATGCACGGAGAAGAGGTCGAGTTCCTTGCCGAGCTTGCGGTTGTCGCGCTTCTCGGCCTCCTCGAGGAGCTTGAGGTAGGCGTCGAGCTCGAGCGGCTTGCGGAAGCCGATGCCGTAGACGCGGGTGAGCATCGGCCGTTTCTCGTCGCCGCGCCAGTAGGCGCCCGCGATCTTGGTTAGCTTGAAACTCTGCGCGTTGAGCTCCTTCGTCGACGCGACGTGGGGGCCCCTGCAGAGGTCGCGGAACGCGCCCTGCTCGTACACCGATATGGTCTCGCCTTCGGGAAGATCGTCGATGAGCTCGAGCTTGAAAGGCTGTTCGGCGAAGAGCTTTTTTGCCTCGTCGCGCGATACCTCGCGCCGGACGAACTCGCGGCCCTCGTTGACGATCTTCCTCATGGCGGACTCGATGGCGGGGAGGTCCTCGTCGGTGAGCGGACGCGGGGTTTCCATGTCGTAGTAAAAGCCGTTTTCGATGGCCGGCCCGACGCCGAACTTGGTGCCGGGGAAAAGGGCGGTAACGGCCTCGGCCATTACGTGCGAGAGGGAATGCCTGACCGTCTCAAGGCCTTCGTCGATTGTCGCTCCCATATGAAACCTCCTCACGGGATAAAAAAAACCTTCGGGCATCGCGTCATCGCCTGAATCGGGACGCGCGTGTCCGGATTGTCGGCAAGGACGAAAGGCCCGAAGGTTCGGCTCTCTTTCGCGGTTCCACCCTGCTTCGGCTCGCCATGACGGCGGCCGCGCTCTTCATCCGTAACGTGGATTAACGGCGCCGGATACTCGGACCTCGCCCGCGCGATACGCGATCGCGCGCGATGCCCTTTACCCTGCGCGGCTCGGGAGTGGTTTTCGGACGATCCTGTTTCCCGCGCGCTCTCAGTCTCGTCGCGCGGTCCCTGTTAAACGGTGGTTCTCCTACTCGTCTCCGTCTGTGCCGTTGCACGGAGCATAAAGCAATGAAAACGACGCTGTCAAGCGTCGTTGACGGACTATATCGAATATGCAATGAAGGGTATTGCGGAAATGCAATTAGGGCTCTATTATTCCAATTATGAGCGACGAAAACCTGACGGCGAATATCCTTGAAAGCATTTCTGACGGGGTGTTTACCGTCGATGAGGATTGGAAGATAACCTCGTTTAACCGGGCTGCCGAGAAGATTACCGGAGTGAGCCGGAAGCAGGCGATCGGACAGAACTGCTTCGAGGTATTTAAATCGAACATGTGCGAGTCCTCATGCCCCTTGCGGCGTACCATGAAGACCGGGAAGCCGCTTGTCGACCGTTCGGGCTTTTGCGTGACGAAAAAGGGCAGGCGGATCCCGATCAGCGTATCGACCGCCTTGCTCGTGGACGCGCGGGGCAGGGTCCTCGGCGGCGCGGAGACCTTTCGTGATTTGAGCGAGCTTGAGAATCTGAAAAAGGAGCTTGCCTCCCGCGGGCCAAACCCCGTTTTTCGCAGCAAAAGCCCTTCCTTGGAGAAACTTCTCGCGATGCTTCCCGCGGTATCGGACTCAACGAGCTCGATCCTGATCCAGGGAGAGACCGGCACGGGCAAGGAAGTGCTGGCGCGCGCCATCCATTCCCTGAGCCCCCGAAAGGACGGGCCGTTCGTCGCGGTGAATTGCGGCGCTATTCCCGAAAACCTTCTGGAATCGGAGCTTTTTGGCTATAAGAAGGGCGCCTTCACCGGCGCCGACCGAGACAAGCCGGGACGCTTCGCGCTCGCCGAGGGCGGAACCCTTTTTCTCGACGAGATTGGCGATATTGCCCCTCCCTTGCAGGTAAAGCTATTGCGCGTCCTTCAGGAACGGGAGTACGAGCCCCTCGGCGGCACGAAGCCGGCGCGCGCGGACGTGCGCCTCGTCTCGGCGACGAACGCGGACCTTGCGGGCCTGATCGCCGAGGGAACGTTCCGGCGCGACCTTTTTTATCGCGTTAACGTCATCAATCTCGCATTGCCTCCCCTGAAAGACCGGAAGGAAGACATACCCGATCTCGCCTCGGGCTTTCTCTCGACCTTTGCGTCGAAGATGAACAAAAAGATCGACGGATTCGCGCCTGAGGTATTCTCGCGCTTTTACGCGTATGATTGGCCGGGGAATATCCGCGAGCTCGAGAACGTCGTGGAACGCATGGTCGTGCTCGCGGACGCGCCCGTCATCGGCCGGGACCTCTTGCCGACCGAATTGCTGACTCCCGTCGTTTCCCTGAAGGAAGCGCTATCGGGAGCCGGCCCCGCGAAGGTCGCGCGCGTCCGCGACGAGGCGGAGCGGGAATGCATCGTCTCGTCGCTCGACGCGCACGGATGGAGGCGCGCCGAGACGGCCGCCGCGCTCGGCATGGATAAGGCGACGCTGTGGCGAAAAATGAAACGGTTCGGCATTACCGGGCCATAGCCGCGCGGGGACTATCGCCCGCCGTCGGTCACGTTTCTTTCGGCGCGGTCAGTTCGGCGAGCCGCCCCTTCGCGTAATCGAGCTCGCGCGCGAGAATCGCGACGCGGTTCTCGAGGAATGCCTTTTCTTCCCCGTCCATCGATTCGGTCGGAAGGGCCCCGCGCGTTCGTTGTCGGCCTCCGAAGCCTCGGCCTCCGAAGCCCCGGCCTCCGAAGCCCCGGCCTCCGCCGTTCGCGTACCCCGGAACGTCATATCCCGCGCAGAAACCCGCGCCACGGCCGGTCATCGGACCGCATCCCCGCGGTCCCATTCCATTTCCTCTAGGCATAGTGTACCTCCTCTAGCTGAGAGTTTCCCATCGTCATGCAATAAGCGTGCCAAGCGACTTTTTTTGCGCCCGCCGGGAGAGCGAAGGCGAAAGGACGGCGGGAATGATTGCGGATATGCATTATCCATTGCGTTCGCGTTGCGATTCCGCACTGCGACGCGCGTCCAGAAACCCCATCGCAGCGCGATTGTTCGAGATGGCACGGAAATTGCTTACTAAAAACCATGAAACTTGCCCTATCGGTCTGGAATGACAGAATCGCTCCCGTCTTCGACGCATCGGAACGGTGCCTTATCGTCGACGCCGATTCTTCCGGCTCGATCGGCGATCTTGTCGGGTTCCCGGGCTGGAGCGCCGCCGATAAGGCCCGTTTTCTCGCGGAAAAGGGCGTGTCGACGGTCGTGTGCGGCGCGGTGTCCCATGAATACGAGGAAGCCTTCATTTCCCGCGGCATCGAGATTATCTCGTTTATAGCCGGGCCGGTGGAGCAAGTAATCGAGGCCTGGAACGACGGAACCCTGATTGGGGCGCCGTTTTCCATGCCGGGATGCGGCTGTCCGCGCCGCCGCCGCTGCAGGCGGAGAGGTCGCGGAGGATCGCTCAATCTATAGGAAACAAGGAGATACTCTCATGAAAATCGCCATTAGTTCATCGGGACCGACGCTCGACGATCGGATTGACCTACGGTTCGGGCGCGCCGCCCTGTTTATCGTCTACGACCTTGACGGCGACGCGCTCGCCGTCGTGGACAATACGCAAAACCTCGAGGCCGCGCAGGGCGCGGGAATCCAGGCGGCGCAGCACGTCGTCAACGCGGGCGTCGGGGCGCTCGTGACCGGCCACACGGGGCCGAAAGCCTTCAAGGTCCTGGAGGCCGCGAAGGTACCCGTGTTCCTCGCCGAGGGCGGGACCGTGCGGGAAGCGATCGCCGCCTTCCGCGCGGGTACCCTCAAGGCCATCGTTGCGGCCGACGTGGAGGGGCATTGGGTATGAGGATAGCCGTCGCGTCCGGCAAGGGCGGAACGGGCAAAACGACCGTATCGGTTTCTCTCGCGCTCTCGTTTCCGGGCAAGGCGCAGCTCCTCGACTGCGACGTGGAAGAGCCGAACGCGGGGATTTTTCTCTCGCGGCGGGATATCGGCGAACGGGAGGTTACCGTTCCCGTGCCGGTCATAGATGAGGCAAAATGCGCCTCGTGCGGCGCGTGCGCGTCGTTTTGCGAGTTCAACGCGATCGTGCGAATCGGTACGACCGTCATGATATTCCCCGAACTGTGCCACTCCTGCGGCGGCTGCGCGCTCGTGTGCCCGGTTGGCGCGATTCGGGAGGAACCGTCCTCGATCGGCACGCTAACGGAAAGCGAGGTTCTTCGCGACGGCCTTTATCCCCTCGCTTTTTTTCAGGGCCTGCTCTCGATCGGAAAGGCGATGTCGCCGCCGCTGATCCGGGCGGTCAAGTCTCGCGCGGCAAAACCGGAGCGGGGGGACGAACGGCGCGGAGACCCTGACGTGCTTACGATCGTCGACTCCCCCCCGGGAACGTCCTGTCCGATGGGCACTGCCGTCGCGGGCGCGGACTTCATCGTTCTCGTGACCGAACCGACGCCCTTCGGCCTCCATGACCTTGACCTCGCGGCGAAGACCGTCCGAAAGATGGGGATCCCGTTCGGCGTCATCATTAATCGGTGCGATTCGGGCGACGACCGCGTGGCGGCGTACTGCGCCGGGGAGGGCATCAGGGTTCTCATGCGCATACCCGAAGACCGCCGCATCGCCGAAGGTTACTCGGAGGGAAAACCGCTTATCGACTCGGCTCCGGAATACCGGAAGAAGTTCGCCGTTTTGGCGTATGTAATTGCCGGCGAGATACGGGGAGGGGACCGATGAAGGAAATCGCGATAATAAGCGGAAAGGGCGGTACCGGAAAGACGAGCCTCACGGCCGCCTTCGCGACGCTGGCGGCCCGGCACGGAAACGCGGTCTTGGCCGACTGCGACGTGGACGCCGCGGACCTGCACCTCATTCTTTCGCCGACGATAAAAGATCGGAACGAATTCATCAGCGGGCACGTCGCCCGCGTCGATCCCACGCGGTGCATATCGACGGGAGGGGACGCAAGCCGCTCGAAGTGCGTGGAACTCTGCCGGTTCGGCGCGATACGGCGTTCCGGCGAATCGGGCATAGAGATCGACGGGGGCTCTTGCGAGGGCTGCGGCGTATGCGCCCGGTTTTGCCCCGAAAAGGCGATCGAGTTCGTTCCCCGGCGATGCGGCGAATGGTACGTTTCGGACACGCGGTTCGGCCCGCTCGCCCACGCGGCGCTCGACGCGCGCGCGGAGAACTCGGGCAAGCTCGTGACGACCGTCCGCAAGGAAGCGAAACGGCTCGCGGGGGAAACGAAGGCCGACTGGATCATCGTGGACGGGTCTCCCGGCACGGGCTGCCCGGTCATCGCCTCGATCACCGGCGTCGACGAGGCGCTGATCGTGACCGAACCCACGATGTCCGGCCGACATGACCTTGAGCGCGTCGCCGGCCTCGCGCGGCATTTCCAAATTCCCTTTTCGGTCGTCGTGAACAAGGCCGACATCAACCGGGCCATGGCGGACGAAACGGAGGCCTGGTGCGCGCGGAACGGGGTGCCGTTTCTCGGGACGGTCCCGTACGACCGCGCCGTGACGAAGGCCCAGATCGAGGGAAAGAGCGTGATCGAATATTGCGAAAGCGGCGGAAGCGGCGAGCAAAACATGCCGTCGATACTCGGCGGAATATGGGAGAAGATATGTCAATCGAAACGGTAAAGATGGACGGCGTGGCGAAGAAGTATATCGTCATGTCGGGGAAGGGCGGCGTCGGGAAAAGCACGGTGGCGGTGAACCTCGCCGCGAGTCTCGCCCTGCGGGGCAAGCGCGTCGGGCTTCTCGACGTGGACATTCACGGTCCGAGCGTGCCGACGATGCTCGGCCTTGGGAACGGCCGGCTCGAGGCGATCGGCGGGAAGATGCTGCCTGCCGGGATACCGGAACTCGGCAACCTGAAGGTAATGTCGATCGGCTTCATGCTCCAATCGCCCGACGCCCCGGTAATCTGGCGCGGCCCGATGAAGAACGGCGTGATCAAGCAATTCCTGGAAGAAGTCGAATGGGGCGAGCTCGATTGCCTCGTCGTCGATTGCCCTCCCGGGACGGGAGACGAGCCGCTGTCGGTCATTCAGCTCCTCGGGAACGCCGACGGGGCGATCGTCGTCACGACGCCGCAGGAAGTCGCGGCGATCGACGTGAGCAAGTCCATCAATTTCTGCAAGCAGCTTGGCCTGCCGGTCGCCGGCGTCGTCGAAAACATGTCCGGCTTCGTGTGTCCCGAATGCGGGAAGATTACCTATGTCTTCAAGCGGGGGGGCGGCAAGCGGCTCGCGGAGGAATACGGCGTGCCGTTTCTCGGCTCCCTGCCGCTCGATCCCGCCATCGGCGAGGCCGGCGATTCCGGCACTCCCTACGTTCTGAAATTCAAGGAGTCGCCGGTGAGCGACCTATATAACGAGATTACAAGGAGCCTTTTATGATGAAGATCGCGGTACCCGTTGCGGAAGGGCGGCTGACCCAGCATTTCGGCCATTGCGCGGGGTTCGATTCCTTCGACATCGCCGAGGACGGAAAGACCGTCGTTAATAAGGACTACATCGTCGCCCCGCCCCACGAGCCGGGCCTCTTGCCGAAATTCCTCGGCGAAAAGGGCGTGACCCATATCGTCGCGGGGGGAATGGGGAGCCGGGCGCGCGACCTCTTTACCGAGCGGGGAATCGCCGTATGCGTCGGCGCGCCCGCCGAGAAAACCGAGAAAATCGTCGCGGACTTTCTCGCCGGGACCTTGATTACCGGCGTTAACGGATGCGACCATTGATGCCATGAAAGAAGCGGGAAACGTGACGGTCACGATCCTCGCCGACAATGCCGCGGCCCCGCCCTATCGGGCGGAGCACGGCTATTCGGCGCTTGTCGAGACCCGGGGGACTGACGGAAGCGGGTCGGCCATTCTCTTCGATACCGGAACGGGCGCGATCTTCGGGAACGCGGCGGCGGCGGGAATCGACCTCGCGCGGGTGGGCGACGTGGTTTTGAGCCACGGGCATTACGACCATACCGACGCGCTCGCGGCGTACCTCGATCGGTACCCCGCAACGCGCGTTCACGCCTCCGCCGAAATCTTCCGGGAGCACTATAGCCTCCGGACGGGCGCGTGCCGCGCCATCGCGCTTTCCGACGAAAGCCGGGCCGCGATATCCGCCCTTCCCCGGGACCAATTCCGTCCCTTCGGAAAAGCGGCTTCCGTCCCCGGCGGCATCCGCCTTGCCGGACGCATTCCCCGTGCGCACCCCCTGGAGACGCCAAGCCCGCTTCTTTTCGGGGATCCCTCCTGCACCGTCCCCGACGAAGTGCCGGACGAAATCGTCCTGTGGATCGATACGCCCGACGGGCTCGCGATCCTGACCGGTTGCTGCCACGCGGGATTCATTAATACCTGCGAATACGTACGCGCGGTTTCGGGAATCGGGGAAATACACGCGGTAATCGGCGGCTTTCATCTTTCGAATGTCGGCGAGGAACGCCTCCGCGCGACGGCTGAGTATATCGAGCGAACGGGAATACGGCGCGTTATCCCGTGCCACTGCACGGGTGAGGCGGAAATCGAGTGGCTCAAGGAAAGGCTCGGCCCGGCGGTGACGAAGGGCGAATGCGGAACGGCGATCCGGCTTTAGGGGGCTGTAGCCCCTTGCGCGTAACCCGCCGCATCCGCTACACTCAAAATACGATGAACGCCGTATCTACCGCGAAAAAATATTATTACCGCTATTGCGCTTCGACCCTCATCGGAGGCGTCGCGAAGGAGTAGCGGTATTCGTATGCCGCGAGGCCCGCGGCCGGATTCCCCTGAGGGGGAGCCGGTCGCGGGCCTTTCGCGTTTTAAAGCGCCCTGCGTCCGTATTTCCCCCTTCGCGGCGAACCCGGTTTCGCGGGTCCCCCGGGCTCGCGTTTCGGCGCGCGTGAAAAGGAGGAATAATGGACGCGAAAAAAGAGGCGGAGCGCCAATTGGCGCTTCTGGAGCGGGGGTGCGAGGAAATCGTGCCCCGGGACGGCTTGCTCGCGAAACTCGAGCGGAGCGTGAGAACGGGAATACCGCTACGGGTCAAGCTCGGGATCGATCCCACTTCGAAGAACGTGCACCTGGGCCACATGGTGCCCTACGGAAAGCTCAGGCAGTTTCAGGACCTGGGGCACGTCGCGGTATTGGTCATCGGCGACTATACGGCCTCGATCGGCGACCCCTCGGGACGGAACGCCGAACGGCCGCCCCTGACCCTGGAGGCGGTCCGCGAAAACGCGGAAACCTACGCGGAGCAGATCTTCCGGGTGGTCGACCGGGAGCGCGCGGAAATGCGACGGCAAAGCGAATGGTACGGCGCCTTGAGCCTCGCCGAAACCCTTTCCCTCGCGGGGTCATTCAGCCTCGCCCACATGCTCTCCCACGAGACCTTCCGGCAGCGCTACGAGGGCGGCGCGCGCGTGGGCATCCACGAGCTTCTCTACCCGATACTCCAATCCTACGACTCGGTGGTCGTCGGCGCCGACGTGGAGCTCGGCGGCACCGATCAGAAGTTCAACATCCTTTCCGGCCGGGACCTCATGCGGGACCGCGGCATGGAAAGCCAGTGCGCCCTGCTCGTGCCCCTCCTAAACGGGCTCGACGGCCGCAAAATGTCCAAGTCCCTGGGAAACGACATACCCGTCGCCTGCGATGCGGAAGAGCAATTCGCCCGCCTCATGTCCATCGCCGATTCCCAAATCGACCAGTACCTCGCCCTGGTCCTCCTCGAGTCTCCGGAAGCGCGGAAGGAGGCGGCGGAAAGGATAGAGCGCGGCGGAAACCCCCGTGACCTCAAACTCGGCCTCGCGACCCGGATCGTGGAAAAGCTGAACGGGGAGGAACGCGCCATTCGCGCCCGGGCCGCCTGGGAAAGCCGGTTTTCCCGCGGCGAGGAACCGGATTCCATGCCGAGCGTCACGCTGCGGACCGGCATGGATATCCCCGGCGCCCTCCGCGCGGGCGGCCTCGTTTCTTCCACGAGCGAGGCGCGGCGGCTCGTCCGGGAAGGGGCGGTATTCGCGGGAACGGAACGCGTGACGGAAGCCCGCCTCTCCCTCGCGACGGCAACGGTCCCCGCCGAAGGGCTCGTGTTGCGAATCGGCCGCCGGCGCTACCTCAGGGTCGTGCCCGAAGGCGGGGAAGCCTGAGGGAAGCGGAGAAAGGGCGTGCCCCGGCGCGGGCGCCGGGTCGGGCTTTCCGCTGCAAGCCCGGCCTGGCGGCCAAGCCCGGCGTTCGCCGGGCGGGGCTTTCCGCTGCAATCCCTCACGCGTTCAGTCCAGCGGGGCGTCTAGGACCGCGAGAAGCTCTTCCGGAAGCCGCAAGTCGGCCGCCGCGAGGTCTTCGGCTAGGTGCTCCATCTTGCTCACCGCGACCAGCGGAACGACCGCGGGCGCGCGGGAAAGCATCCAGGCATAGATTACCTGATTGACCGTCCAACCGGTTTCCCCGGCGACCCGTTCCAGGCGAAGCCTCCGTTCGGCGTTTTGCGGCCGCTCGAAGTGCTTGAGCCTGGGAATTTCGGCGTATTTCTCGGGCCTCGTGTACGAGCCCCAGAGAAGGGGGGTATAGCCGAACAGGGTCATCGGGTGCGAGCCCACGTAATCGAAGAGTTCCTCGCCCATTTGGTCGAAGATGCCGGTATTGGCGAACTTTTCGCTTTGGAAGTAGGTATCGAAGCCCTGATAGGCCCGGTAGGCGGCGAAGCCCCTGTGCCGGCTGATTTCCCGCGCCCGCGCGATCCGCCACACCTTGAAGTTCGAGCAGCCGATGTGCCGGACCTTTCCGGAGCGCACCACCGCGTCGAAGGCCGCAAGGGTTTCTTCCTGATCGGTTCTGCGGTCGTCCACGTGGGCGTACAAGAGGTCTATGCGGTCGGTTTTAAGCCTCGCAAGGCTTTCGTCCACGGCCTTCGCGATGGTTTTCGCCGACAGCCCCTGGGTTTTATCCTGCCAGGGGTCGCCTTTATAGGCGAAAAACTCGGCGCGGCTCACCGTCGGGAAGGCGCCCAGCTTCGTCGCCAGGAAGCACCGGTCCCGGTTGCCCCGGGCGGTAAACCATTCCCCGAGCACGCTCTCGCTTTCGCCGCCCCGGCTGCCCTCTTCCCAAAAGGAATAGTTGTTGGCCGTGTCGAGTACGGTCCCCCCTTCCTCGGCGAAGCGGTCCAGAAGCGCGAAGGAAGAAGGGCGGTCCAGCTTCGAGCCGAAGGGCAGACAGCCAAGCCCCATGGCGCTGATTTTCTCGTTGGTATCCGCGAATTGAATCATGTTCATACGATTGCCTCCTCGTGTTGTCCCTATCATAGGCGGATAAAGTGGTGCGCGGTAGCGCCACTTTTCGCCAAGTTTTACGAACCACTTGAAGGCAGCCAGTCCCCAAGGCTAGAATGGTCCCATGTACGGAATACGGTTCGACCCCGACTCTCCCTTGAGCCAATACCGCCAGTTGGTGGATAGCCTTCGGTCCCTCATCCTGGACGGCGCGCTCTCCGGCGACGCGAAACTGGCCTCTACCCGCGAGCTTGCCGCGTCGCTGAAAATCGCGCGCGCGGTCGTGCTCGAGGCGGTGGATCAATTGAAAATGGAAGGCTATCTCCATACCAAGCGCGGATCCGGGACCTACGTATGCCCGAACCTTCGGTTTCGGTCCGAGGCCGCACCGGGCCCGCCCTCCCGCGCGTCAGGCCCCGCCGCCGATCCGCGCGGCCCGGCCCCGGCGTCGGATAGCCCCCTTTCCTTCGCGCCGGGACTCCCCGACGTGGGCCTGTTTCCCCGGCGTGCCTGGCTTTCCTGCTACCGCGAGGCGGTGGAGTACGCCGCCGATACGGATCTGGGTTACGCGCCGCCTTCGGGCCGGTGGGACCTTCGGGTCGCGATAGCCTCGTACCTTTTGGCCGCCAAGGGCATCAGGACCGGCCCCGAGCGGATTATCGTCACCGCCGGTTCGTCCCAGGCCTTCGCCATGCTCGCGCAGACCGTCCCGAATCCCCGCATCGCCATGGAAAACCCGCGCGCGCCCTTCGTTTTCAGGGTTTTTGACGGGCTTGGCGCGACGGTTACGGATTGCCCGGTAGACGAAGGCGGCATCGTTTGCGAGGGTTTGCCGACGGAAGCGCCGCACTACCTGTACGTGACGCCGAACCATCAGTTTCCCCTGGGGGGAACCCTGTCGGCGGCGCGGCGCGTTGCCCTGCTGGAATACGCCCGGCGTACCGGGGTCTGGATCGTGGAAGACGATTTCGATAGCGAATACCGGTACTCCGGGAATCCCGTGACGCCCCTCGCGGCCATGGACCCGTCCCGGGTCGTGTACGTGGGGAGCTTCAGCAAAACCCTGAGCCCGGCGCTTCGTCTGGGCTTTATGGCGCTTCCCCCCGGGCTGAGCGCGGGCGTGAAAACCCTCAAGCGCCGCTGGGATTTATGGAACGAGGGGTTTCAGCAAAAGGCCCTCGCGCTCTTCATCGCCCGGGGTCAGCTCGAGCGCCACGTGCGTCACTGCCGGTCGGTGTACGCGGGAAGAAACGCCGTCACCCTGGCTTTGGCCTCGAAATACCTGTCGCCCCGCTGGACCGTCTTCGGCTCCACCACGGGCATGCATCTTTCCCTGCGCCGGTCCCCGGAACGCGGAGCCGGCGCGCGGGACCTCACCCCCCTGGTGCGGCTCGTCCGGGGCAGGGGCTTCGTCGTCGAGCTTGCTTCCGATTACTATCGCCCGGCTGGGCATACCGACGCGCGGTTTCGTGACATCTTGCTCGTCGGCTACGGGAACCGGGGCGAGCGCGAGCTCGAGGCGCTATTCGCGGCGATCGCCGAGTGCGACGCCGCGCTTACCGAGCGTTCCACCCCCCGGTAAGGCGGCCGGCTCAGCGCAACGCCCGAGAAACCTCCCGCAAGAGCTCGCCGTTCAGGTCGTGGCCGTATTCCCACATCATCACGCCGGCGAGGCCTTCCGATTTCGCGAAGGCGCAGATCGCCCGGATGGCCTGGGGATCGGTATAGGTAATGAAGGCGTCGCCGTCGTAGAGAAAAGGAGATTGAGCCGTTTCGTCCCAATACCGTCGGTAGCGGGAGCCGAAGCCGAGGAAGGCCTTCAGCTCCGGCCAGGAATACCACTCGGTTCCTGCCTGCTCGGCGGGCCTTTGATAGAGCCCGTGGGTACCGCCGTCGGGAACGCCCCGCCAGGACAGCCCATAGAACCCGATTCCCAGGATAATCTTGCGCGGCGGCACGCCCGCCTCGCGATAGAGGCGCAGGGCCTGTTCGGTGCTCCAGCCGCCCCAGGCCGGATCGGCGGGATTGTTCCTGAGGTTCGCCAGGTGACCGGTGGTGGCGCTCCAGGGCCCATAGTAGTCGTAGCTCATCAACTTGACCGAATCGACGAGGGCGGCGACGGCTTTCACGTCTATTTTTTGCGGGTACCAGGGTATGGCCGGTACCGCGACGGAAAGGGTATGGTACGTGCCCGTCCGCCGGTCCAGTTCGGCGAAGGCCGCGCGGATAGCGGATAAAAGGAGTAGGAAGTTTTCGGCGTCGGCGGGGGAAGAAGCGATTTCCTGGCCCTCGTCCGGCCCCACGGGGTATTCCCAGTCGATATCAATGCCGGCGAGCTTCCTTTTTTCCGTAAGCGCCGTTATTTCGGCCACCAGGGTTGCCCGTTTTACCGGATCGGCCGAGACCTGCGAAAAGCCGTCCGCGCCCCAGCCGCCCAGGGAAACGTGGATTCGCAGGTTCGGAAATTTCCCTTGTAGCTTTTCCGTCTCCTTCCATAAATCGGTAAAGGCCTGCGCCCCGCCGTCCGCGTCGGGAAAGAAGATCGTGCCGTTTTCGGCCCGCACGCGCGCGAAGGCGATAATCAGATCCGTCAGGTATTCGCCGCGGATATCCGCGGCCCTCCAGTGGGATCTTCCCGTCCGGTCTGTCGCGGTCGGGCCGAGCGGCCAGGTCCGTATATACGAGGATACGGCGATGTCGCCGGGGTACGCGCGGTACGCGGTCGAATCGGCGCCGCCGTTCGCAAGCGCGGCGCCGCCCCGGGCAAGAACGGCCAGGCAGCACGCGCCGATCGCGACTGCCCGCGGAACCGCTTTTTTCATGCTGATTCCTCCCCAAACGTTCTCCATAGTGTCAGTATCGCGCATTCCGGCAACCCTGGGTTGCGTTTTTTGGTGTATTTTGTTGGTGGCGCGGGTACGGTAAAGCGGCGAATATGTACGGAAAGAAACGGGCGTAAAGCCGTTCGGCTTTGCCGTATCGAACAAGGAGTATTGCGATGAATATCGGATCGTGTATCGCGGCGCTGAGAAAGGACCGGGGCCTTTCCCAGGAAGCCCTCGCGGAAAGCGTCGGCGTGAGTCGGCAGGCCGTTACCAAATGGGAATCGGGAGAGTCCCAGCCGGACCTGGACAACCTGATCGCCCTTGCCTCGTTCTTCGGGGTAACCGTGGATAGCCTTATCCGCGCCGATTCCTGCGGCGCCTCGCCGTCCGGGTCGCCCGTTCCCGGCCGCGCGCTCCCCGGCCTCGCGGGCGGCCGCCTGGACGCGCTGGCGTTCGGCGAAATCCTGCGTCGGGCAAAGCGCGCGACCTACGCCGGAAAGGGCGCCGAAACCGCCTCCTCCCGCCCGTCCTCCCACGACCTTGCCTATCGGGAAGGCGACTTCTCCTATTATGACACCTATTTCGGCGGCGAGGCCTTCGTCGGGGAAGAGGCGGCCTGGATCGGCGAGAACCCCGCGTGGTCCATGAACTACGCCGGACGGGTTTTGGTCCCCGATCTTTTCCCCTCCGATTTCTTGAAGGAGGCCCTGTGCGCCGTGCCTCCAGACCTTCCGTTCCGGGGCCCGCGAGTCTACGAGCGGGGCGATTTCGCCTATCACTGCATGGTCACGGGCGAACTTTCCTGGTTTCAAGGCAGCGAGGAAATTCTCGTACGGGGCGTGAAAACCTATGAGTGCGTGTTCCATGGAGGCGCGGTGCATTAATTCCATTATCTCCATTTGACATGTTGACGCGCGCAAACTATACTCCCGGAAGGACGGTATTCCGGTCCGGCCCTTTGTCGCTTTTTTTTATGATCGTATTTCGGGAGGTTGAATCGATGAGAAAAATCAGTTTCGTTCCGGCAACGTTGGCCCTCGCCGCGTCGCTCATATCCTGCGCTACCGTAAAGCCCTCGGAACCCGTCGCCGAGGCCGTCCAAGCCCCGCCCGCCCCGGAACCGGCAATGGTTTCGGTTCCGTACTGGGCGCTTAACCGGGTAGAGACCGCCTATCCCGACGGGGTTATTTCCGCGGTGGAAGAATTTACGCTCGACGATACCGGTCGCGTTCTCGCGGATACGCTCTACGACGGGAAGGGCGCGGTCGTGAGCCTGAAGGCGTATTCCTGGACCGGGGATACGGCGAGCGTAACCATGTCCGATTCATCCGGCGCCCTGGTGGGCAAGGGCGTACAGGAGTGGTCGAACGGGCTGTTGGTAAAGGAAACCCGCCTGACGCCGAAGGACGAGATCCAATCCACCGAGGCATACGAATACGACGCCGCGGGGAATAAAACCCATTGGTCCGTGCAAACCGCGAAGGGAAGCTCCGTAACCACCGACTATTTTTGGACCGACGGCCTTTTGACCGGCATTTCCGTCAAGGACGCCACGGGAGCGGAAATCAAGAAATTCGTCCGTTCGTACGACGCTTCCGGCCTTCCGCTCTCAGAAAAAGAGTATGACGCGAAGGGAACCCTCGTTCGCGCGATCGCCTACACGGCCGAGAACGGTTTCGTGACGGGAGAAGAGGTGCGCAACGGCACCGGGGGCATGGTTTCGGCCATACAGTACGAAAACGACGAAAACGGCAACCCCGTGACGGTCAGTTTCCTTGACCGCGCCGGCCGTCTGATCGAAACGAGAAAACAGGCGTGGACGGGTTATACCAAGCTCGCGCGCCAGAAGTGATAGATAGGGTAGGGAGAACATGAAGAAGTCGCTGTTATTGGGCGCGGCGTTGGCCCTCTTTGGGGTTAACGCCTTCGCCATCAACGAGAACGTTATCGTTTGGGAAGAGATCTACAAGCAGATGGATTCCAACGCCCAGCGGTACCAAATAATGCTGAAGATCATGGAGTTCAAGGACCGGGAGTTCACGCCCATGCTCCAATCGGCGCTTGACGGCCTTATCGCGAGCCGGCTTGACCTTGGCTCGAGCGGCGAAAGGCACGACAAGATAGAGCTTGCCAAGCTGCTGGTGACCGAGTTGGGCAACCTGAAGAGCGTTGAAGCCGCCGAAAGCGTCTTCGCGGCCTATAAGGATACCGCCGACGCGGTACTGAAGGCCGCAGCCGCCGAGTCCCTGGGGAATATGCGCGCCGCCCAGTACGCCGAAAACCTGGCCTTCGACCTTGCCGCCATCAACGTGGGCCCCGTGGCCTCCCAGGGCCGCGACCAGGAAATAGTCGCCCTCGGGCTCGTTCGGGGCCTCGGCGCCATGCGTTCCCCCGTGGGGTTTGAGCCCGTGTTCCTCGCCTCCTTCGGCTGGTACTCGGGAAAATCCGCGGTAAAGGAGACGGCCAAGGACGCGAGCGCCGCCATGGTGGACGACCCGACAGAAAGCCTTTTGAAGGTGTTCCTGGCCAATCCCTCGCTGGATATCAAGCTCGCCGCCCTGGAAACCGAGTTGAATTCCAAGGCGCCGACGGATAAAAAACGGGATATGGCCCGGCAGGCCCTTGCCTGGGGCGTAGACCGCGCCGAGGATGACGCCATCAGGATCCGCGCCGTGCAAAAGATCCGCCTGACCGCCATGAACGGCCTCGTTTCCCTCGAGGACAAGTCGGCCGATACCGTGCCCCTTCTGGTTCGGGTGTTTGAGATGGACAAAAAGAACGACGCCACGCTCGAGGAAACCGCGCGATCGCTGGTTGCCATGGGCGTTAACGGTACCGACGCCGCCGCGAGCTACATGGCTTCCCTCCTGACGACCTATAATTCACGCCAGCGGAGCCAGGCGAATACGGCCCGGGATAAAATGCTGATTAAGCAGCTGCTTTCCAGCATGCAAACCGCTAAGAATCCCCTGGTAAAGAACGCGCTTCTCCAGGCGCAATACATCAACTACGACAACGGCCTGCTCCGCCAAATGGAAGACGTGCTGAAGGCGCTGCCGTAAGCGGGCGTTCTATTCGGCGTTTCGATACGTCGCGGGGCCGGGATCTGCGGGATCCCGGCCTTTTTTTTATCGACTGTCGGCGATCCCGCCCCTCCCCTGGGCGATTCGGGACTGGACAGCGGGCCGGTCCGGTTTTACCATTAAGGTATGAAATACAGAACTTTGGGAAAGACCGGTTTTACGGTTTCCGAGATATCCCTCGGAACCTGGCAACTCGGCGGCGTATGGGGCTCGGAATTCGACCGCGCGAACGCCGACGCGATTCTTGAGACGGCATTCGAAAGCGGGATCGATTTTTTCGACACCGCGGACGTCTATTCCGACGGCTTGAGCGAGAAGGCGGTCGGGACTTTCGCCAAACGGCACGCGGGGAAGGTTCGCTTCGCCACGAAATGCGGGCGGCGCCTGAATCCTCACGTGGCCGCCTCGTATACCCCCGAAGCCCTTCGCGCCTTCGTGGAAGACAGCCTGAAGAACACGGGCTTGGAGCGGCTTGACCTGGTGCAGCTGCATTGCCCCCCCACCGAGGTATACTATCGGCCGGAAATCTTCGGCCTGTTCGATCGTTTGCGGGACGAGGGCAAGGTCGCTCATCTCGGGGTAAGCGTGGAAAAGGTAGAGGAGGCGCTCAAGGCCATCGAGTACGCCAACGTGGAAACCGTGCAGATCATCTTCAACATGTTCCGGCAGCGGCCCGGGGAACTCTTTTTCCGCGAGGCGGCGGCGCGGAATATCGGCGTGATCGTGCGGGTGCCGCTGGCAAGCGGCCTCCTTACCGGTAAATTCGGCGAGAAAACCGCCTTCGCCAAGGACGACCACCGGAACTTTAACCGGAACGGCGAAGCCTTCGACAAGGGCGAAACCTTTTCGGGAATTCCGTACGACGCCGGCCTTCGGGCGACCGAGCGGCTCAAGGAAGTGTTCCCCCTCGAGCCGCCCCTTGCCCTCATGGCGCTTCGGTGGATTCTTGACCACCCGCAAGTCTCGTGCGTCATACCGGGCGCCTCGCGGCCGGACCAAATCAGGTCGAACTGCCGGGCCTCGGACCTGCCGCCCTTAAGCGAAAGCGAGCACCAAATCGTGAAACGCATCTACGAGGTAGACATTAAGCCGCTGGTGCATCACCTGTGGTAAACGATCGGGACGGCCGCTGCGATGCGTTCTACGTATCCTGGCCGTCCCGGTTTTCTTCTTCCAAGCCGAGCTTTCGCGCGATAATGGCCGCGGCTTCGCCCACGATTCGCGCGCAGGGCCTCTTTTCGTAATATTCTTTCGTCCGCTCCGAGGGGGCCGCGGAATAGCCGCAGTCGAATTTATCCAAGAGCTCGCGGCACACGCCGGTACCGAAACGCGAAATGAATTCGCCGTGCGCTTCCTGGATAAGGGCGTAAAAGGCGGTTTTTGACTCGGTGTCGTCCGGGGAATAGGAGCCCCGGGCCAAGCCCGAGACGAAGGCCATGCCGCTAATGGCGCCGCAGGTCTCTCTCAGCCCGCCTATGCCCCCGCCAAAACCGGCCGTCATTTTCGCGATCTCCGCCTCGGTAAGGCCAAAATCTTCAGCGAAGGCCGCCGCAGTGGACTGGGCGCAATTGTATCCCGACAGGAAAAGCGCTTGGGCGCGGTTCAGGTGCTTCATGGGGGAAGTATACCGGGCTCGCTTCCGGCTGTAAACCGAGGCCCCGAAGGATACGCTCAACGATGTCTATCCGGCGGAAGGGCGTTATGAGATAGAGGCCGGTAACGACGCGGAGGGCGGCCTTCGCCGTTTCCGCTGCGGTTTCCGAGGCGATGGCCGCGGCCCCTTCCCGGTCGGTCCCCTCAAGCCGCCTTTCCAGGCCCGGGTCCAACGCGATGCCCCGCACGTTCTCCGCGAGATACCGCGCGTTTTTCGCGCTTAGTACCGGGAGTATCCCCGCGAGCAGCTCGGCGTCGAGGGCCTCCCGCGCCCTTTCCAGGTTGCGTAAGGCCCGTTCGGAGAATATCGGTTGGGTAAAGAAGCGGCGTACCCCGGCTTCCCGCTTCCGTTCCGCCCTGGCCAGTTCCGCCGGAAAGTTCGGGGCGTTCACGTTGAGCGCGCCGGATACGGCGAAGGGCCGCTCGAAGAGGGTTTCGTTCCATTCGGCCACGAGTCGCGCAAAGCCCACGGAATCGAAGCTCGCCGCGCTTTTCACCGCGGCCCGGTCTTCCGGCCGCACCGGGTCGCCGGTGACCGCGAGTATTTCGCGGTTACCCAGGAGATCCAGGGCGAGGAGGGCGGAAAGGAGCGCGTTCCGGTTCCGGTCGCGGCAGGCGAGATGGGGAATGACCGGAATGCCCGTTTCCCGGACAACCGCCGCGGCGAGCATGCAGGAATCGGCGCGGGGCGAGGCGAGGGGATTATCGGCGACGGTAATCGCGCGGGCCCCGGCGTCGCGAAGCCGCGTCGCCGCCTCGAGGTAGCGGCCGAACGCCCCCGGGTTTTCCCGCTGTCCGCCGTTCGCTGCGGGGGAATCGAGTTCCACCGCGATAAAGGGCCCTGATACGGGCGGCCCTGATACGGGCGCCCCGCTCACGGGCGGCCTCCCGGGGCGCCCTTCCCGGCGGAAGCGAGCGCCTCGCGCGCGGCGAGGGTCGCGGCGACGAGGTTTTCCAGCGACGCCCTGGTCTCTGCCCATCCCCGGGTTTTCAGGCCGCAGTCGGGATTGACCCAGAGGCGATCGATCCAGCCGGAGTCGGCGCCGGGAACGCGGACCATGGCGAGGATTCGTTCGGTGAGCTCCTCCGTTGAGGGTACGCGGGGCGAATGGATGTCCCACACGCCCGGGCCCACCGCCGTCTCGAATCCCTCGCGCGCCAGGGTTTCCGCGAGCGACTCGGCGGAGCGCGCCGCCTCGAAGGTAATCACGTCGGCGTCCATGTCGTCGATGTCGTGGATAATCTCCGTAAAGTCGCTGTAGCACATATGGGTGTGGATCTGGGTTTCCGGGCGAACCGACGCGTGGCAGAGCCTGAACGCGGGGATCGCCCAGGCGAGATAGGCGTGCCGGTCCGCCTTCCGCGCGGGCATTTTTTCCCGGAGCGCCGCCTCGTCGATCTGTATTATGGCGATGCCCCTCCTTTCCAGCTCGAGGACTTCCTCGCGGAGGGCCCGGGCGATCTGAAAGGCCGATTCGGCGAGGGAAATGTCTTCCCGGGGGAACGACCAGGCAAGGATGGTCGCGGGCCCGGTAAGCATGCCCTTGACCGGCTTGTCCGTGAGCGATTGGGCGCGGACCGCCAAGTCCGCGGTAAGGGAGCGGGCGCGCCGAACGTCGCCGGAAACGACCGGCGGCTTCACGCAGCGGGTCCCGTAGGACTGGACCCAGCCGTGACGGGTAAAGGCGAAGCCCGCGAGGCTTTCCGCGAAGAACTCCACCATGTCGTTCCGCTCGAATTCCCCGTGCACCAATACGTCCAGGCCGAGCCGTTCCTGATAAAGTACGCAGTCCCTGATGAGGCCGAAGATTTCCCGGTCGTAGTCGCTCCGGTCGATCTGGGCCGAGCGGAGCCGGGAGCGGAGGGCGCGTACCTCGGCGGATTGGGGAAACGAGCCGATGGTGGTAAGGGGGAGCGGGGGGAGCTTGAACCGCGCCGCCTGAATGGCGCGCCGCTCCGAGCGCGACGGCGAGCGGAAGGGAACGGTTTCATTCATGTATTCGCTACCCGGAGCCCTGAAGCCGTCGGCGCCTTTGTCGCCCTCCCCGAGACTTGACTGCAGCGGATTTTCCGCCTTTCGCGCGACGGAAACGAGTTCCCCGAGCTTTTCCGAGGCGAAGGCGAGCCCTTCGCGAACGGGTGCGTCCAGTTCCGTTTCTTCGGCAAGCGAGAGGGGCACGTGGAGGAGGGAGCAGGAGGTTTCGACGCCCAGCGGCGCCCCCGTGCGCCGCGCGATCTCGCGAAGGAGGGCGACCGAGTCGTCTTGTCGGTTCTTGCGGACGTTTCGCCCGTTCACGAGGCCGACGCCCAATTCCCGGTCCGCCGGAAAGCCCCGTTCCCGCAGAAGATCGAGATTCCGCGCGCCGTCCACGAAATCGAGGGCGATTCCGTCGAAGGGCAGCGCCGCGACGGCGTCCCAGGAGTCGCGAATGTCCCCGAAGGGGAAGCCCGCGGTTATGCGGACCCCGGATCGGGCGGCGAGAAGCCGTTCCCATATTCGAACGAATAAGGCGTTTTCGCTCTCCCCGGTATCCAGCGTAAGCGCGGGCTCCTCAAAGCGGATTTCCGGCACGCCGAGTCTTGCCGCGGCGGCAATGAGCTCGGCCCACGCGCGGGCGGCCCCGTCGGCGAAGGAACTCGGGCCCAGGCCATCCCCGTAGCGGGAGAGGGATAGAAAGGTCCAGGGCCCGATAAAGGTCGGCACGGTATCGATTCCGGCGGCGCGGGCCTCGAGCCAGCCGGAAAACGCCTCTTCCGGCGATTCGGCGAGGCGGAGTTCCGTATCGCCGTCCAGTTCGGGGACTATGTAATGATAATTCGTGATAAACCACTTTTTCATGGGGAGGGGCGCCCGCTCCGGCGTGCCTCGCGCCATCGCGAAGGCCGTTTCGAGCCGACTCGCCCCCGCGATCCGGAACCGCGCGGGAACGGCGGAAAAACGGATGGCGGTATCGAGCATGCCGTCGTAAAAGGAAAAGTCCTGCGAGGGAATGCGGTCTATGCCCGCGGCCTTCATGCCGTTCCACGCGTTCAGGCGGAGCGATGCGGCCTTGGCTTGGAGCGTCGCCTCGTCTATCTCTCCCCTGAGCCATGATTCGGTGGCGAATTTGAGCGCGCGTCCCGCGCCGATCCGGGGCCATCCGGAAACCTGTGTGAACATGCGTACCTCCTGCCGACAAAAAAGCCGGCGTTGGGTACAGCCTAACAGGTCAGAAAGATATAGTCCAAGACTTTGTTTTTATTATCAGTTATAGGAAAAGGCTATACCTATTGCGGTAAACCGCCCTTTTCAGGGACGGGAATCCCCGAAAAAAGGGCGCGCCGCTTACGCCTTATCCGTTTTCTCGGCGACGGCGTTCAATCTGCCTTTCAGCAATTCGGTGCCGATCAGGGCTTCCACGAGGCTTCCGTTGCCGGCGCCGTCGCCCGAGCCCTGGATAAGAATTTCGGGAACGATTTTTACCTGGTTTTTCGCCAGATGCTCGGCCACCTGCACGATGGCGAATTGCTCGCGGCCCATGGCGTCGGTTTTCTTCTGGATAACGCCGGCCTCGGCGGTACCGACCTTGTCGATATTGTCCGCCTTGGCGGCGCCGACGGTCGTGAGCACGTAGGCCTCGCCGTCCGCAGTGATCTTGGCGGACTCCCGCTCGCCCTTGGCGGTTTCGACCTTCGCGTCGGCCACCTGGGTTGCGATTTCCTTGTTGTACCGGGCCGCGGTCAGTTCCTCTTCCTTGGTGGCGGCGGTTTGCGCCTTCACGAAATCCTGCCGCTTTTCCTCGGAGGCCTTTTGCATTAGGTACATTTCCTGCTGCTGCTCGGCCACCTTTCGGTCCGCGAGGATTTTCATGAGTTCCATGGGGGGATTGATGTCGCCGATGAGCGTGTCGACGCATTCTATGTCGTACTGGTTCAGTATGCGCTCGATGTGGGCCCTCGCTTCCATTTGCCGCTCGGACCGGCCCTCAACGAAGGAGAGCGCTTCCGAGGTTTGGGCGCTGTTCCGGAAATAGTTGCCGATGGTGGGCTCCAGCACCTGGGAGATGAGGTTTTCGACGGTGCCGAAGCGGGCGATGACCTTGGGCGCGGCGGTATTCGAGATATTGATGACCTGGGAAACCTCCAGGTTGAAGGTAAAGCCGTCTTTCGAGCGCACCTTGATGGTTTTCAGCTTTTGGTCCAGCCCGTGGTCTTCGTGGGTTTCGTCTTTCCAATTGAGCACGATATTGGTTGTGGGCACCATGAGGATATCCTGCAGGTTCTTATTCACGGGATAGAGACCCGGGTCGAGCGTCGTTTCCCAAATGCCCTTTTGGCCCTTTTTCACGATCTTGCCGTGCTTGAATTCGCTGCCCGCCACGTCGACCCCGTCGTCGCCGATGAAGGAGTTGACCACGCCGCAAAACCCGACCTCGACCCTGATCATCTTCTCGATCCGCACCTGGGCGAACCAGGGATTGACCGCGTAGGCGCCCGCGCGCAATACGGGAATCTGGAGGCCCTTTTGCCCCCCCGCCTTGATGAAGGCGTCGGGGTCCTGGAAGTTTTTGTGCGTTTTCAGGTCGATTTCGTCGGCGGCGATGTTATCCTGGCCGATTATCGGGTTTCCCTCGAGGATGGTCACGATGCCGATCCCGTCCGGCGGAACTTCCACCCAGGGATTCGCCTCGCTCACCTCGAATAGCCGCGTGTTGATGCGGTAGGTTCCGGGCATAAGGTGCTGGATTTGCCGCCCCTTTTGCCCCCCGTTCGCCAGGAATACGTCGCCCTTCTCGAAGTTCTTGTGGCCCTCGATTTTGTCGGCCAGGAGCCTGCCGTCGGGAATTTGGGTTCCGTCCATCGCCGTCACCATCCGGACGTGGCCGCCGGGAACCACGATGGCCGGTTGTCGGGTAATGCGGAACATGTACGTATTGATGCGGTACATACCGGGGGTGAGGACCTGCACCTGGGGTCCCTTTTGCCCCCCGTTTTTCAGGAAGGCGGCGCCGTCCTGGAAGAGGTCGCACTCGACGGTCTCGGCCATGATTTTTCCCGCGGGAATCGGCTTGCCGGCGATGGCCTCGACGATGGCGATTTCGTTTTCCATAACCGTGGTGGCCTGCACGATTTCCACCTTAAAAAGGTGCGGGTTGATCCGGTGCTCGCCGGGGGGAATCATCTTGATTTGCGGCCCTTTTTGGCCGCCGTTTTTCAGGAAGGCCACGCCGTCCTGAAAGGTGTCGCAGGGCACGTCCTTCGCCATAAACTCGTCGGAGGGGATGGGCGCGCCGGAAACGGCCTGCACCAAGCCGATTTCGTCGTCGCGGATAACGAGAAATTTGAATTTTTTCGCGACCTGAAAGAAGGGCACGAGGAAATGGAGGCCCGGGCCGAGGATACGCGCCTGGATACCGATCTCCCCGGGGAGGGCGACGGTTCTTCCGTCCTTCATGGTCTTGCCGATATAGCGCCGCTCGATGGTGGCGAGCTCGTCGGCCTTCACGTTCAGGACGGATTTGGCGATAAGCACCGCCGCGACGACGAGGGGGACCGCGATCCAGGAATAGGCGATGAGGAGGGCGAAATCGATCATTGTTTTATAACTCCTTGATTATCGATTTTTTAGTATATCACGCATCGGGAGAAACCGGAAAAATCGCCGGGCTTTTCGTAAAGACGGTGGCCGGGGCCTTTCCTAAAAGAGCCGTTTTTTCTTCAGGTAATTGCACTCGTAACAGTAGAGGGCCATTCTTCCCACCCGGCGGAACGCGTATTCCCGCACCGCGGTCTTGGCCGTTTCCGCGGCGATGGGGCCCGTGAGCGACCAGATGAGGGAGACGGGGTTTCCGACGCGGACGGTCCGGTACAGCCGGCGTACCTTGCCGTAAAGGCGCATGGACCGCCAGTAGCGGGAGATGAGGGGGAGCCGTTTCCCGAGTATCTCGCCGAACCATTCGTCGCCCAGGTTTTTCGCCGCGAGGAGGAAATCCACCGATACGTTGTCGAGGAGGAAGGCGCCGGTCAGGATACGCGCGTAGCCCATGAGCGAGAGCATGTACAGCGAGTCGAAAAGGTCGATGAGCCTGAGGTCGTCGTAAAACCGCTCGGCGTCGTTATACGGCGAGGCGACGGCTTTCACCAGGCCCAGGAGGCGTTCGGCGTCGCGGTTTTCCGGGTCGGCGAACGGGTTAAACCCGTCGGCCGCCCTGAGCGGCAGCCGGAGGAGCCGCTTTAAAAGGCTTCTTTTGCGGTTGAAGCGGTAAACGACGCCGCCGAAGTCCGCGTCCTTTTCGGGGCCGATGCCCAAGTCTTCCAGGGCCTTTTGATAGAGCACGAAGGCCCGCTCGTACCGGGGAGACCTTTCCCGGGCGTTTTCCGGATCGAGGATCCACTCCACGCTGGCCGCGTCCTTTTTGACCCGGTCGGCGGAAAAGCGTTCCAGGCCCTTGCGTATTTGCCCCCTGCGGTCGCCGTAAAGCATGAGGCCGTAGCGGAAAACCCTGGCGAGAATGACGGCGTAATAATAGCGCCACGGCGCCTCGGTCAGGACGAGGGAAACGAGGGACGCGACGAGGCTGATGGCCACCGAGGGCAGGCCCAGAAGCGGGATAAACGCGAGCCGCACCGCCTTTCCGGTGACGCGCCCCGCCCGCATCGCCTTGAGGAAGGGAAGCCGTTCGTAAAGCGCGTTATAGGTTTCGCTTACCCGGTTGATCCGCCTGACGGTGGCTATCCGCGTGGCCGCGAGCCGGCGAAACCGCCCGCTTTTCCGCAAGAGGGAATCGAGTTCTTCCATTAAGAGAAAGGAGCATTTGACCAGGTCCGAGACCGAGAAGGAGAATCGGGCGTTCGGCCCGCGTTCCGCGGCGAAGGCGGCCTGAAAGAGGAGGACGAGCGCGTCGAAATCCTGGCGGACGGCGACCCTTACGGGGAAGGGCGAATGGGTCTTCGCCTTCAGGAAGGCGAGGAAGGCCTCGCGCGCGGCCTTTTCCCCCGACGATCCGGTTTCCGGCGGCGTCAGGCATTCCTTGCGCACCCTGAAGAAGACCAGGTTGCCGACGATGAATCGGGCAAGGAGGGGAAGGGCCGTTACGGCAAAGAGAATCGGTATGAGGACTTTGAAAAGGCTTTCCAGGCTCACGGCCGGATTATCTCACATCTTGGCGCGCCCCCGCAACGTGGCCCGCCCGGGGAGGGGGCTCCGACCGTCCCCGCGGGAAAGAAAATGGCCCCCCCTGCCTCGGCTTATGATCCCCCCGCGTCGAGCCGGTATTTTTCCATATGGGAGAGGTATAGCTTTCCCGCCTCGCCGAGGCCGATATCGCGGCGGGCGACGTAACCGACGGTCATGCGCTCGTCGGATTCCAGGGGGACCGAGGCGATGAGGCTGCCGTTGAGGTCGCTCGGGAGCACGCCGGTGGAGACGGTGTAGCCGCCCAGGCCGACGAGGAGGTTGAAGAGCGTGGCCCGGTCGGAAACGCGGATGTTTTTCCGGTGGGGAACGGTGCTCAGGATTTCCTCGGAAAAATGGAAGGAATTGTGCTCGCCCTGCTCGAAGGAGAGGCAGGGCCAGCTTTCGAGCTCTTCGAGGGCGACCGATTCGCGGCCCGCGAGGGGATGGGCGGCGCTGAGGAAGACGTGGGGCGTGGCCTCAAACAGGGGCGTAAACACGAGGAGCCGCTCGCGGAATATCTTTTCAAGGACCTTGCGGTTAAAGTCGTTGAGGTAGAGGATGCCGAGCTCGCTGCGGAAGGTCGCGACGTCCTCGATGATTTCGTGGGTCCTCGTCTCGCGCAGGGTACAGTCGTATTCGTCCACGTTGAGGTCCCGGACCGTTTCGACGAAGGCGTTGACGGCGAAGGCGTAGTGCTGGGCCGAGACGGAGAAGAGCCGGCGGCGGGGGACTGCGTCGCGGTACCGCTCCTCGAGGAGGTTCGCCTGCTCGAGCACCTGGCGGGCGTAGCCGAGGAATTCGGCGCCCTCCTCGGTCACGACGACCCCGCGGCTGGTGCGGTCGAACACGCGCACGCCCATTTCCGATTCCAGCTCGCGCACGGCGGCGGAAAGGCTCGGCTGGGAGATAAAGAGGCGGGAGGCGGCCTCGTTGAAGGAGCCCCACCGGGCGACGGCGGCCGCGTATTTGAGCTGTTGCAGTGTCATGGCGCAATTCCCCTAAGCCCCATGATCCCCCGGATGGCGCGCCGCCGTCAAGGCCGGCTCCCCTTTCGGTTTTTCCGAAAAAAAAGGGCGGCGGGGGTTGGATATTTGGGCGCAAAGGGTAGAAACTTCATGGTATGAAGTTCGAAACCTACCTTCCCACGTTTTCCGAGTTTTTGGAATCCTGTCCCCGCGAGCCCCTGGACCCCCAGGGGCGATACCTGTTTATCAGCGACTTGCATATGGGCAACGGCGGGGGCCGCGACGATCTTGAGCGCAACCGGTTCCTGATCGAGTCGGTCCTGGAGCGGTGGTACCTGAAGCACGATTATACGTTGGTGATGAACGGGGATATCGAGGAACTGCAGAAATTCCGCCTGGCGGACATTCGCTCCGCCTGGCCGAGACTCCTGGGAACGGTGGACGAGTTCGCGCGGCGCGGCCGATTGAGGAAGATTATCGGGAACCACGATATCGCGCTTTTGGAGGAAAAGGACTATCCCTGGCCCCTGTATCCGGGGCTGATCTACGAAAGCGGCGAGGACCGGATCGCGGTGTTTCACGGCCACCAGTCCTCGGACCTCTACGATAAATACGAGAACATGACGGGGTTTCTCATACGGTACCTCGTGAAGCCCTTGCATATACGGAACTCCGGCGGCTTGCCGAAGGACGCGCGGCGGCGCTTCGCGAAGGAGCGCCGCATTTACCGGGCCGCCCGGCGCTTCGGCGTTTTGGCCGTGACCGGCCATACCCACCATCCCCTGTTCGAGTCCATGTCCAAGTTCGACAATATCCGTTTCATGGTGGAAGACCTGACGCGGGAATACTCCGACGCGGGCGAGGGGCGGCGCTCCGAGATAGAGGAGACGGTCATGATGCTCCGGCGCGAAATGGCGAGATTGTCGGCCAGGAAGGAGCGTCGGCGGAAGACCGAGAGCCTTTACGGGGACAGTCCCTTCCTGGTGCCCTGCCTTTTCAATTCCGGGTGCGCCACGGGAAAGCACGGCATTACCGCGCTGGAAATCGCGGGCGGGCATATCTCGCTGGTGTATTGGACCGTGGGGGCCAACACGCGGCCGTATATCTCCCGCGAGTCGCGGTCAATCGACTTTCTCGACGACGACATATGGCGCTATACCATACACGAGGACCGGCTGGAAACGATCTTCGCCCGGCTGAAGCTCCTCGGCGGGGATCTCGCGGGACCGACCGCACGCGCGGGTATCGGGGAAGGCCCGGTCGACCTTGACGACCTTGACGACCTTGACGACGACCCCGACGACGATTCGTCCTCGCGCCCCTTCGACTTTTTGTGAGCCGCCGAAGAAAGGAATACCGGCCTTTTCGCGCAAGGGTCCGTTTTTTTTACCTTGTCCTCAGCGGTAATTTCGTTTATACCAAAGGGACGGGCTATAAACCCGTGGTTCTGGAGGTATGTTCGTGAAAATTAGGCGAAAATTGCTCGTTTTGGTATTCGGTTTGGTTTTGTTTTTCGCCATTGGCGCCTCGGTGTACGTAGGCGGCAACAGGTACCTGGCGCGTCTTAACGATCAGGTGCAGCAGCTCAGCGATTTAACCCTTTCCGTGAACCTTTTGCGCGCCGAGGTGAACCGCATGGATACGCGGACCTTCGATTCGATCGATCTCGGCCTGAACGCCGCGAGAGACCGGCTTTCGGAGGGCTTCGACGCGATAGGGGGGCTTGAAAGGCTGCGCGGCCTCGGCGAAGACGTTTCGGCCACGCTGGATACCCTCTTTTCGGTCAAGGACGTGGTACAACGGCGTATCGACGAGACCGTAACCGTTCAAAAGGACTTTGAGGCCGCGATAGAGACCGACATGGGGCTCAATCCGCAGAGAATGACCATGCAATCCGCCTCGGATTACGCGTTCGCCAATATGTCGCCCGATAGCCGGCATGACGTGATTATCCTGAGAAACCGGTATTCCGATTCCCTTTTGGCGTTGGACCAGGCGCTGGAAATGCAGGACAAGGTCATACGGAACTAAATCGGCACGATTACGAAGGTCGTGGCCGCGTATAGCGACCGTTTCGGCTCCATCGCCCTTGGCATTATCCTGGTCCTGGTTTTGTCGGCCATCGCGATCGCCCTCAGAATGGCGACCCGAATGTCTTCCTCCGTGGAGCGGCTCGGCCGGAACGCGGGCTTGCTGGAAAGCGGGGACCTGACCGGCCGTTTCGAACGGACGTCCCGCGATGAGGTGGGGGCCTTGGCGGACGGGCTCAACGGTTTTCTCGTTACCCTGTCCGAGACCGTATCCGGCATTCACCGCGCCTCGGCCAAAAACGTGGAAGTGCGCAATCTCCTCCATGCCGCCGCCCAGGAAGCCTCTTCTTCCGTCGCGGAGATCGAGAGCAATTCCGAGTCCATTACGCGCCAGATCGGCAAGCTGAACGACCAGGTCGCCCTGACCTCCTCGGAAATTACGGCCGTTTCGGGCCAGATCGGGACCCTGCACGGCGACGTGGGCCGGCAGAACCAGACCGTAGCCGGGGCCTCGGACGCCATCGGCACGGTTATCGGCTCGCTGGAGCAGGTGGTTTCCCTGGTATCCTCGGGCCGCGACGCCTCAAACGAACTGGCCGACTCCGTGGGAAAGAGCAGGGAAGAGCTTTCGGAGACCTATCGCCGCATCACGAAGATCAACGAGAGCGCCGGAACGATCCGCGAGATTACCGGGGTGATGGCGGGCATAGCCGCCCGCACCAACCTCTTGGCCATGAACGCCGCGATCGAGGCGGCGCACGCCGGGCAGTACGGCCAGGGCTTCGCGGTAGTCGCCGACGAGATCCGGTCCCTCGCGGAGGCCTCGTCCGCCCGCTCCAAGGAGATCGGCAAGAACATCGTCGCGATCGTGAAGGAAATCGAGCAAACCCAGGAATTGGCGGCCAACACCAACACGGCGTTCGACGGCATGCTGCAACGGCTCGAGGCCATGGGGGATTCCATCAACCGGATCCAGGAAAGCATCGTCAAAACCTCGACCGATTCGGCCTCGGTTTCCCGGGCCATGCGGGAGCTCAACGAGATTTCCGCGAAGATCGGCAGCGGTTCGGACGCCATGTCGGCGAGTTCGCGTACGATCATAGAGACGGCCCGTGACCTGGAGCGCATTTCCCACGAGGTGTACACGAATATCTCCGAGATCAATTCGGGTATCCACCATATCGGCGAGACCGTGCGTTCGGTGACCGCCCACGCCGAAACCGTCGGCGAGGTGAGCGCGGCCTTGGACTCGGAAGTCCGCTTTTTCAAGGTCTAGCCCGACTCCGTCGGGCCGCTCGACTCCGTCGGGGCGCGGCTCCTATCGGTCCCCGCGGCCGATGGAGCCCACGTCGAGCGCGATGAAGGGAAGGTATTCCCCGTCGCGGTCGCGCTGCGCCCCTCCCCGTACTTCTATGCCGAACGAGTCCGAAAGCCGCGTTCCGATTCCCGCCGCGGCGTTCCAGTGAAACACGTCGGTTTTCCAATCGGTATGGTTCGGGTCGGCTATGACCGCCCCAACCGCCCCGTGCACCAAAAAGAAAAACGGCACAGTTATTCCCTTCGCCCCCCAGTTCAGGTTTCCCTTCAGGTCGAGCCCCAGGCCGAGAACGTGGCTTCCGATTCGTTCCGAAACCCGCAAGGGTCCGGGGAATATCCTCCGGTCCGCGAGATCGGGCCGGTAGTAGGGAGGAGCGGGGGCCCGGCCGTCCGTCAGGTTGCTGAAATCGGTTCCGCCCCGCCACAGAAGCGAGACCGCGAAGGGCGTTCCCAGGGAAAGGAAGGCACAGCCGTCGAAGGCGAGGCTTTCGAACCTCATTTCCCCCGGAAAGACGGGAATGGACGCGCGGTACTCGAGGTTGGCGAGCATGCCGTTCATGGGAAATACCGGAAAGTCCAGGGTATCCACCCGTATTCCCGCCGACGCGATGACGCTCGTCGAAGGATTCCGGTCGGCTTCCACGCCCGGGAGCTCAACGCTCGAAAGCCAGTCGCGGGAAAGAGCCGCCGTGACCGCGGTGCCGGGAAGGCCCTCATAGCGGAGCGCGAGGGCGACGCGGGAAACCGTGGTCTGGTACTGATAGCCGATGGAGCTGCCCGCGAGGCGGGTTTCGAAATCGTGGTGGTATTGATAGGAAGGCATGAGCGAGAAGGCCGCGCCGACCGGCTGGACATAGCGAACGTCCACGCCGGGGGAATCGACCAATTCGGCGTCGGCTTCCAGCCGGGAGCCCGCACCGGTGAGGTTCGCGTAGCGGATGCCGGGTATGAGGTCGAGGTTGCCGGTGATGGACGAAGAGATCGTGGCCTCGTAGAGAAATCCGAGGCGCATTTGGTTTTCTCCCTTCGGGCGCGGCGTGGCGAAAACCGCGAGAAAGGTCCCGTCGGGCGTCTCTTGGGTCGCGTAGCGGATCCGCTCAAACCGGCCGGACCGGTCGAGCCTAGTCGACAGGCTCTCCATGAAGGCCCGTCTCGGCTCGCCGGAAAGGGCGGGGAAGCCCTCGTCCCCCTGAATTCCCGCGAGTTGCCTGGCGAGCTTTCCGGCGGTTTTTTCTATGTATTCCCGATCGTTGGCCGAAACGCCCGCGGCGACCACGCCCGTGAGGGTCTTCTCCGGGAGCGGTTCCGCCTTCGATCCGGCTCCCCCGTCCGCGAGAATGGCCGCCCGCAGGGCGATCAGCCGCTCGCTTTCGCCGCGCGCCGCCTCCTCTCCCTTGGCAATGAACTCGTCTACCCGGTTGAAATCGGCCCGGGACAGGCCGCTTAGGTTCACCTTTACCACGGCGTCCGCGTTGGGGTATTGCCAGCGGCTCGTGGCGCGCATGAGATAGTCGAAGGACCGGGTGAGGGCGGGAAGGGGCGTTCGTTTGATGGCGTCCGGGTCGAAGGGCGAATCGTCGTTCAGCTCCACGGCGATGACATAGCGCGCGCCGAGTTCCCGGGCGACGTCGATGGGCAGGTTGTCCACCGTGCCCCCGTCGACGTACCATTGACCGTCGACCTCCCAGGGAGAGAATACCCCGGGAAGGCTGATGCTGGCGCGGATCGCGTCGGGAAGGGAGCCTGAATCGAAGGCCTTTCGTTCCCCCGTGGCGGCGTTGGTGGCCACGGCGCGGAAACGGCGGGGCAGGGAGTCGAAATCGACGTTCTTTTCCGCGTCGAGGAGGGTGGAATCGAGGTAGCGCGCGATCCTGTTCCCCGTTATCACGCCTCCCTGGGCCCAAACGCCCTTCCGGTCAAAGTTGACGGCCGCGACGTATCGCGCGCGGTCCCGCATATCGCTCCAGGCGGACGGGTCCTTCGGCCCGCTGTCAGAAAGCAGCCTATCCCAGTCGGTGGCCTTGGCGATGCCCTCGAGTGCCTGCGGGTCGTTTCCCGCGGCATACAGCCCTCCGACGATGGCGCCCATGCTGGTTCCCACCACGAGGTCCACCGGAATGCCCAGTTCTTCGATCACGCGAATCGCGCCGATGTGGGCAAGGCCGTACGCGCTGCCCCCGGCCAGGACCAGGGCGACCCTCGGCCGCCCGCTTTCGGGACCGGCGTAGCGGGGCGTGGGGCCGGAGACGGCGTCGGCGGCGTCGCTTCCTCCAGTCTGGGCCGGCGACGGGGAAGCGGCGATCAAGAGCAGGATTATGAGCGCGAACGCCCGGGAGGGCAAATGCGCGTAAGATCGCGTGGTCGTATTTTCTTTTCCGGGCGCTTTGGCGCTCGATCTGGTTCCCTGTTTATTCATAGTATAGAATATAACGTATCGAGGGGAAGGTTACGCCCTTCCATCCGGTGAAACTTCCTGCCAACCGCGCGGCCGCCCGATTCCTGCCATAAAAAAAGTACTTTTCCTTGTCCGTTTCGGAAAACCGATGGTTCAATGAGACCCAAGAAAGCCCGCGGCGCCGGTTCCCGAAACGGTTCCGCCCCGCCGCGGACGCTAAGAAGCAAGGAGGAATCAGAATGGCAAACGCGAATCAGGGCATGACCGCCCGCGTTCACATTCAACGTTTCGGTCGGTTCATGAGCGGCATGATCATGCCGAATCTCGGAGCGTTTATCGCATGGGGTATCATTACCACCCTCTTTATCCCCGCGGGTTGGCTGCCGAACGAGAAGTTCGCGACCCTCGTCGGGCCGATGATCACCTATCTGTTGCCGATTTTGATCGGCTATACCGGCGGCAAGCTGGTGTGGGGCGTCCGCGGCGGCGTGGTCGGCGCAATCGTGACCATGGGCGTGGTCGTGGGAGCGGGCGTTCCGATGTTTATCGGCGCCATGCTCGTCGGCCCCTTGGGCGGCTGGGCGATCAAGAAGTTCGACCAGGCGACCGAGGGCAAGGTTCCCGCGGGCTTCGAAATGCTCGTGAGCCTCTTTTCCGCCGGTATCGTCGGCGGCGCGCTCACCCTCCTCGCCCTCGTGGCGATCCAGCCGGTGGTGGTGGCCCTTATGTCCGTCCTACAGCACGCGGTCGGCTGGATCGTCGAACGCAGGCTCCTTCCGTTCGCCTCGATCCTGATCGAGCCCGGCAAGATTCTCTTCCTCAACAACGCCATCAATCACGGGGTTTTAAGTCCCCTGGGCGTGGCGGAAGTGACCGAGAAGGGCAAATCCATCCTCTTCCTCCTGGAAACCAACCCCGGTCCCGGCCTCGGTATCCTTCTCGCCTACTGGCTCTTCTCGAAGGGTTCCGCGAAGGCGACCGCCCCCACGGCGATCGTCGTGCACTTCTTCGGCGGCATCCACGAGATGTATTTCCCCTTCGTCCTCATGCAGCCCCTTTTGGTTCTCGCCGCCATCGCCGGCGGGGCCACCGGAATCACCGTGAACATGCTGCTCGGCGCCGGCGAAGTCGCGGCTCCCGCTCCCGGTTCGATCTTCGCCTTACTGGCCGTGGCCGCCCGGGGAAGCACCCTCCCGGTCCTCCTGAGCGTGGTCGCCGCCGCCGCCGTTTCCTTCCTGGTCGCCGCGCCGCTCGTGAAGCGCGCCGCCTCCCGCATGGCCGACGAGGACGTGAGCGACAGCCTCGAGGACGCCAAGGCTTCCGTGAAGGGCATGAAAAACCTCGGCTCCGTGGAGACCATCGTGTTCGCCTGCGACGCCGGCATGGGCACCAGCGCCATGGGCGCCACCCGCCTCAAGAAACTGCTGGCGGAGAAAGGCATGACCGACATAAAGGTCGAACACCGTTCCGTGGACGATATTCCCCGGGGAACCTCCGTCGCCATCTGCCAGAAGAATCTCGTTGACCGGGTAAAGGCCTCGAATCCGGGTACCCTGGTATTCGGGATATCCAACCTGGTGAACGCGAGCGAGTATCAAGGAATCGTGGACGAGCTCGCGGCGGCGAGGAAAGACGCCTAAGTTGGCGTTATCCGCCAACGTCGGGTACACTGTTTAGGGACGGGCCGGTTCGCCCTTTCGGGGTCGGGCCGCCCGCTCCCTTCGCGTTTTATTGGAGATTACGCATCATGGGATTTTTCGACTACCTTCTGAAGAACAAAACCGTAGAGCTCAACGTGGAAGCCACCGACTGGATCGACGCGATACGCAAGGGCGGCAGGCTCCTCGTCGATTCGGGATGCGTCGAGCCGAAATACGTCGAGGCCATGGTCTCGGGCTGCGTCCGCAACGGCCCCTACGTGGTGATCGGCCCGGGCATCGCCATGCCCCACGCCCGGCCCGAAAACGGCGTGCTCGCCACCGGCTACGCGCTGGTGACCCTCAAGCGCGGCGTTGAGTTCGGGGACGCGGAGAACGACCCGATCGACGTACTCGTTTTCATGGCCGCGAAGGATCAGGCGACGCACACCGAGGAATCGATTACGCAGATCGCCGATTTTTGCGATAACCCGGACTGGCTGATGGAACTCAGGGTCGCCAAGGACGTAGCCGCCGCGGAAGCGATCCTCATGCGCGCCCGGAAGCAATGCAGGTAACCCCCGCGGAAGCGGGTTTATACGGAAAGGATTGAAGCTATGGAAACGACCGCCGTACGGCTGTACGGAAAGAACGACTTACGACTGGAAACATTCCCCCTGCCCGATATTCGGGAGGACGAAATAGCGATGGAAGTGACCGCCGATTCCCTGTGCATGAGCAGTTGGAAGGCGGCGCAGGCCGGCCCCGAGCATAAGCGCGTCCCCGACGACGTGGCCGAAAACCCGATTATCGTCGGCCATGAAATGTCCGGCCGCCTCGTGAAAATCGGCGCGAAATGGAAGGGTACGTACCGCGAGGGCCAGACCGTGACAATCCAGCCCGCCTTGAACTACCGGGGGTCCATGGATTCCCCCGGCTATTCCTACAAATACTGCGGCGGCGAGGCGACGTACGTGATCCTTCCCCCGGAGGTGATGCTCGTGGACGCTCTCCTGCCCGTGGCGGTGGAGGGCATGTACCAGGCCGCCCTCTCCGAGCCCTATTCCTGCGTGATCGGCGCCTGCCATTCCATGTACCGGACCTCCCGTGCCGACCACTCGCACGAGATGGGCCTGAAGGCGGGCGGCAGGATGGCCGTGCTCGGGGGCTGCGGTCCCATGGGCCTCGCGATGATCGACTACGCCATGGCGGGCGAGAAGCGCCCTTCCCAGGTGGTGGTGACCGACCGCGACGGGGCGAAGGCGGCGCGCGCCCGTTCCATATTCGCTCCCGTGGCGAAAGAGCGCGGCATCGACCTCGTTATCTTCGATACCTCGGGGACTTCCGACGAGTTCGCGCTGCTCAAGGACGCCTCGGCAGGCGAGCTTTTCGACGACGTGATGGCGATGGTGGCCCACCCGTCGGTGCTCGAGCTGGGCGACCGGCTCCTGTCCTTCAACGGCTGCATGAACTTTTTCGCCGGGCCCCTCAATCAGGATTTTTACGCGAGGCTCAACTATTACGACGTTCACTACCTGGAAAAACACGTTATCGGCACCACCGGCGGCAACGCGGACGACCAGCGGGAAGCCCTGGCCCTCATGGAAAGGGGCCTCATTCACCCCGCGGCCCTGGTGACCCACGTGGGCGGGCTCGACGCCTCCCTCGAGGCGACGCTGACGCTGCCCCGACTGCCCGGCGGCAAGAAGCTCATTTATACGCACCTGAAGTGCCCTCTTTTCGCCCTGGACGACCTTCCCTCACTCGCGAAGGATTCCGCTTTTTTCGCGGAGCTCCACGGCATAGTCTCCGCGGGCAGGGGCCTGTGGTCGGCAGAGGCGGAACGGTGGTTCTTGGGCCATTGCGCAAAAATCGCCGAGGACCCGCTCGTGCCAAGGATGGCGAAATGAAGAAAACGCTGGCGGTGGGCCTCAGTTCCACCCTGCAGAAAACGATCGTGTTTCCGGGGTTCGCGCTGGATACGGTAAACCGCGCGACCGAATACCTGATGGACGCCTCGGGCAAGGCGGTGAACGCGGCCCGGGTACTGAACCAGCTCGAGGAAGGCTCGGTGACCTGCCTTTCCCCCCTGGGCGAAGACAACGCCCGGCTCTTCCTCGATCTCGCGGCGCGCGACGATTTGACCGTGGATTGGGTTTCGGTGCCGGGGCGCACGCGCTATTGCTATACCTGCGTCGACCCGGCGGTCGGTTCCACCACCGAGCTGGTCGTGGACGAGCCGGTCGACCGGGGCGAGGCGGCCGCGGCGGGCTTCGCGCGGGCAACCGAGGAGCTGCTCGCCAAGGCGGGCCGGCATATCCCGGGCGTGGACGCCCTCCTGTTCGCGGGAAGCCGGCCGAAGGCCTGGCCGGAGGAAACGGCGGCCCGGATCTGCAAGCTCGCCAAGGACGCGGGCAAAACGGTCATGGCCGACTTTCACGGCAGGGACCTCGCCTTCACCCTTGAGCGCTGCGTTCCCGACGTGATCAAAATAAACGAGCGTGAATTTTGCTCGACCTTCGGCTACCCGTATCCCCTGGGCGTCGATGAGTTGCGGGGCCGCATAGCGGAAAAAAGCGCGGAGTACGCCAACGCCATCGTGATAACCCGTGGCTCGAAGGACACGTACGCCGGCTATCTCGGCCTCGCCTTTACCCACCCGGTGAACCCGGTCAAGGCCGTGAACGCCACCGGCTGCGGCGACTCGTTCACCGCGGGGTTTTTGCATTCCTGGCTCGCGGAGCGCGACATGGAAGCCGCCCTGGCAAAGGGCAGCTGGTGCGCCACGCGAAACGCCCTGAACCTCCGGTGCGGCTCGATTCGCGACCCCAACGATTGATGAGGAGTTGAAGCATGGTTGAGAAAGAGATTCTCGTGACGAACCCGTCGGGCCTGCATACCCGACCGGCGAAAAAGATAGTGGACGCGGCCAGGGCCTACGCGAGCGAAATAACGATCGCGAAGGGCGACCGGGAAGGAAGCGCCAAGAACCTGATCAAGCTGATGAAACTGGGCATTACGATGGGCAATACCATCGTGGTCCGGTGCGAGGGCCCCGACGAGACCGAGGCCCTCTCTGGCCTCGCCGGCCTCATCGCGGGCCTTTCGGAGTAAGCCATGGCCGAAGAAAAGCGCATTGCGGGCTCCGTCCTCTCTCCCGGGACCGTCGCCGGCCCCGCCCTGCTCGCGGGCGCCGAACAGACGATCGCGATCCGCCGGGGAATTCCCGCGGTCGAGCGGCCCGCCGAGCTCGCCGCCCTCTCCCGCGCGGTGGAAGCCGCGACCGGGGAGCTTCTTGCCCTCGCGGGTCGGGTCGGGAAGGAACTCGGCGCCGACAAGGCGGAGATTTTCGAAAGCCACGCCGACATTCTCTCCGATGAGGAATTCCGCGCCGACCTTTCGCGCCTAGTGACCGAGGAAGGCTATTCGGCGGCGAGCGCCGTCCGGGAAGCGACCGAGGCCCACGCGAAGGACATGGAAGAACTGGACGACGAGTACTTTCGCGCCCGCGCCGACGATTTCCGCGACATCGGCCACCGCGTGATCGAGTGGATCATGAGGCCCGCCGAGGAAGAGGCCAGCCACATCGCCAAGGCCGGCGCAGACTGCTTTCCCGCCGTGCCCTCGGTGGTGGTCTCGCGAACCCTGTCCCCGGGGCAGACCGTGGCCTTTCACCTGCCGAACGTGCTCGCCTTTGTCGTATCCGCCGGCGGGGCCAACTCCCACGCGGCGATTCTCGCGCGCTCCCTCGGCATACCCGCCATGGTCATTCCCGAGGCGGAGCTCGCGACCATCTCCAACGGAACGACGCTCGCCCTGAACCCCGAACCGGGCTTTCTCGCCCGCGATCCCGGGCCGGAAACCCTCGCGGCGGTCGAGTCGGAACGTGAGCGGGAATCGCGCCGCGCCGAGCGGCTGAAGGCGCTCCTCGACCTGCCCGCCGTTACCCGCTGCGGGCGGCGGATCGGGCTTTACGCGAACGGCGGCGGCATGAAGGACCTCGCCGGAATATCCGCCGCCCGCGCGGACGGGATAGGGCTCTTCCGTACCGAATTCCTTTTCATGGAACAGGAATCCTTCCCCGACGAGGCGAGCCAAAGCGCCTACTACCGAAGGGTATTGGATACCATGGGCGGGCGCCCGGTCATCTTTCGACTCCTCGACATCGGCGCCGACAAGCCCCTCCCGTACGCCCCGCATCCCCGGGAAAACAATCCCTTCCTGGGCTGGCGCGGCATCCGCTGGCTGCTCGACAATCCCGACGTGCTCATCTCGCAGCTCCGGGCGATGCTAACCGCCTCGGCGGAAACCGGCAGAACGGTCCGAATCATGGTTCCCATGGTATGCTCCCGCGCGGAAATGACGGCGGTGAGCGACCTGGTCGGAAACCTGAAACGGGAAACCGGCGGCGAGGCCCTGGTGGGCATGATGGTGGAAACCCCCGCGGCGGCCATGACCGTGCGCGCCTTCGAGGGCGTTTCGTCGTTCATCAGCGTGGGTTCCAACGACCTTACCCAATACGCCCTGGCGGCGGACCGCGAGAACGAACTGCTCGGCGGCCTCTACAGCGAGTTTCACCCCGCGGTGCTCTCCCTCATGCAAAAAGCCTGCGCCGACGCGAAGGCCTGCGGGATGGAAACGGGCGTTTGCGGCGAGTTCGCGGCCTCTCCCGAGGGAGCCGTGTATCTTGCCGCCATGGGCTTCGACGAGCTCAGCGCGTCCGCGCGCGCCCTGCCCGCCGTGAAAGAGGCGATACGGCTCATCGCGCTCGAGGATGCCCGGGACCTGCTCCGGCGGGCGCTTTCCCTGGGTTCGGCGGCGGAAACCCGCCTTCTCGCCCGTGAATTCCTCGACCGGCTCGCGGTCTCCCCGGGTCCCGGCGCATGAAACCCCGTCTCCGCCGCATTCTCGACCTGCTCCTCGAACGGCGCGAATTCGTGCCCGTGCCCGAGCTCGCCGGCGAAATCGGCGCGGGGGTGCGGACCGTGTTCCGCGATATCCAGGAGCTGGAATTCCTCCTCCGCGATTACGGGCTGGTCATCGAGAAGCGCCGGAGCGTGGGCATCCGCCTCTTGGGAACCCCCTCGCCGGAAATCGAACGGGAATGGCTCGCCGCCGCGCCGCGCCCGGGCGGGCCGCCGCGGCTCGCCGGGCTCGGAAGCCGACACCGCCAGTTCGCCACGCTCGTGTACCTCGGGCACGCCGACCGCGTGGTCAAGCTCAACGAGCTCGCGACGCTCTTTTTCGTCAGCGACTCGTGCGTCTCGGGCGACCTGAAGGAGCTCGACGGCTATCTGGCGGACCGCGGCCTCTCGGCGACCCTGGACCGTCAGCGCGGAATCGGCGTGACCCTCGCCGGAAGCGAATGGGCCGTCCGCATGGCGGCCCTGCATGGCGCGGCGGAATTGACGCACCCTCAGGAGCTGATCCAGCATATACTGTTCGACGCGGCCGACGGCCGTCCCGCCCGGCTCCTGGCGACATTGGGCTTCGAGGCGGACCGGGAAAGCCTTCTCGAGGCGATAACCGGCGCCGAATCGCGCCTCGGGTACCGCTTTTCCTGGAACGACCTCGCCCTCCTTTTTCTCTATCTCGCCATCGCGACCCGGCGCGCCGCCCTCGGCCCCGCGGGAGCCGGCCTCCTCCTGCCGAACCTGCCCCCGTCGGTCCCCGAATCGGTCGCCCGACGGCTCTGGCTCGCCTGCGCGTCAGGCGCGGCCTGCGCGGCCGACGCGTCCGGCGCGTCCGCCGATGAAACGGAAATCAGGGCCCTCGCCCTCTTCCTTTCGGCCCTCGAACCGGGGGAAATCAGGGAATCGAACCGGTGCCATCCCGATATCGACCGCGCCGTTTCCGCCCTCCTGGCGGGCCTGGAGCGGGAAAAATCGCCCCTCTATTCCTTCGATAGCCGGCTCTTCCATACCCTCCGGGTGGGCCTGTCGGGCCTGGTGTACAAAAAGATCCTCCAGGTTCCCCGAAACGTCCCCGTCGGCGCGCAAAACGGCTCCGGGGAATTGGCCGAAACGCTCCACGGCATTCTCGCGCCCATCCTCGCCGCCCTCTACGGCATAACCGTGCGCGCCGAGGAGCTCGTCTCCGTCGCCATGACCGTGCGCGCCGCCGAAGAAACCCTCGCCGGCTCCCGTCGCCGTTTCCGCGTGCTCGTCACCTGCTTCGAGGGCATCTTCCTCGCCCAATTCATCGCCGCCCTCCTGCGCGCCCACTTTCCCGAGGTCACGGTGGTTTCCGCCCTCTCCTGCGACCGGGCCACCGACCCCTGGATCCTCGCCAACGCCGTGGACCTCGTGGTCACCACCTTCCCGTCCGGGCTTTCCGCCGCCCCCGAATACGTGCTGTCCACGCCCTTCGACCCCGCCTCCTTTCGGGCGGAAATGGCCGACGTGCTGGCGAAACTGGGAAAGGCGGAAGGAATTCGGGAGATCGACGCCGAAGGCGCGAGGGAAGGAGAGGGGGCCACGGGCGGAGCGGCCGCCGAGAACGCCGGGCCGGACCGCGCCATCGACGCGGCGCTGCAGATTATGGGGAATTTCTCGTTCGTTCCCGCTTCGGAAGCGGGGCCGGAATCGGGGCGGACCGCCCTCATCGCCCGGATCGCCTGCGGCGCGAATACGGCCTCGGCCGCGGTCCTTCAGGCGGACCTGGACCGCAGGGAACGCCTCGGCGCCGTGGTTTTGGAAGAATCGGGAATTAGGCTCTACCACTGCCGGTCCCGCGCCGTCTCTGAACCGCGGGTCGGGGTCGTCGGCCCGTCCTGTTTCCTGATCGCGCCGGAACGCGCCCCCGACGAAACGGTACGGGCCCTCTCGCGGGTTTCCGTGGCGCTCATCGAATCGGTCGAATTTACCCGCGCCATCGTCCGGGGCGAGGCCTCGGCGATCAGGCGTCAGCTCTTTTCCGTCCTCGCCACGGGCCTCTAAGGAGCGCTCACTCCCACTTGAAAAGGCTCGCCGAAACGGCGAGGAAGAGCACGGTCATGCCGGATAAAACCGCCATTTGCGGCCATACCGCGGCGAGTCCCGCGCCGTCCAGCATGATGGCCCGGGCGGCGTCCAGAAAGTGGGTAAGCGGGAATACCTTCGCGATCGCCCTCAGTATGGCCGGGCTTCCCTCGATCGAGAAGAACACCCCGGAAAAGACCATCATCGGGAAGGTCACCAGGTTCATCAGTCCCGAGGCGAGTTCCTCGCTGGCGAGGCGCGAGGCGAACACGAGCCCGAGCGAGATCATGGCGAAAATGCCGAGCGTTAAAACGAGGAGGAGGGTAAGGTAGTTTCCCTCCATCCGGAAGTGGAGGAAGAAATTGGTGGCGGCGAACACGAAGACCGAGGTGAGCACCACGATAATCATGCGGGAAACCGCCTGGGCGGTGAGGAAATTGAGCGCGCCGACCGGCGTCGCCTTGAGCCGCTTGAGTACCCCGTTTTTCCGGTACCGCACCAAAACGAAGCCCACGCCGAAGAGGCACGAGAACATCATGTTCATGCCGATAACGCCGGGAACGAGGTAATCCACGTAGCGGATCGCCTTACCCGAAACGCGCTTTTCCGTGAAGCCGGGAACGGAGGGCATGGCCCCGTCCGTTCCGGGATCCTCGGACCCGGTGAGTAGCTTTCTCAAAAGCGGGCCTCCCGCGGCCTGGTCGTTGATATACCAGGCGCCGCCCGCGAAGTCCACCGCCATGTCGAATTGGTGCTTTCTCAGCTTATCCAGGGCCGCGTCGCGGTCCGCGCCGCCGTACGCGATCAGTTCCAGTTGGGGTATGGCCAGGAAGCCGTCCATGGCCGCGGAGCCCGTTTCGAATGAGCGGTCGGCGATCGCCGTTTTCAGCGCGTCCGCGCCGCCCTCGCCGATCAGGGCCACCTTGAAAAGGGTCTTGCTTTCGCCGGTGCCGAAGGCGAAGGCGAAGCCGGCCACCATCAGGATCGGGAAAAAGAGGTTCCACAGGAAGGTTCCCCGGTCCCTCACGTATTCCATCGTGCGGGCCTTGAGCACCGCCAAAAATTTCTTCATCGTAGGTTTCCTTTTTTCCTCAGGTCCGTAGCGACGTGCCGGTCAGCTTGATGAACAGGTCTTCCAGGTCGGGCCGGTGTATCGAAAGGCCGTCCAGGTTGAGCTTCGCGCCGAGCAGCCGCCGCATGGTGTCGTCGAGGGCCTCGCTGCAAATGTCCCAGCTGTCGCCGGAGCTTTCGGCCCCCAGCTCGGCCAGGGCCTTGGCGGCGTCCGCGTCGCCTTCCTGCTTCGGCAGGCGCACGATTTGCCCGGTGAAATGCTTGTCCAAGAGCCTTGAAGGCGTGTCGCTTTCCAGTATGCGCCCCCGGTCCACGATGGCGATCCGGTCGCACAGCGCCTCGGCCTCGTCCATGTAGTGCGTGGTCAGGAGGATCGAGGTGCCCTCTTTTTTCACGCCCTCGATCAGGTCCCAGAAATTCCTGCGGGACTGCGGGTCCAAGCCCGTGGTCGGCTCGTCCAAAAACAGCATTTCGGGCCGGGGCAGGAGGGCGATTCCCAAGAGCATCCGCTGCCGCTGGCCGCCGGAAAGCTTTTGGTTGTCGCGGTCGAGAATGTCCGAAAGGGAACAAAGCTCGATCACCTCGTCCATGGAACGGGGCGCGGGATAGAAGGAGCGAAAGAGCTCCAGGGTTTCCCGCACGGTAATGAACTCGGGCAGGGCCGTGTTTTGGAACTGGATGCCGACCTTCTCGCGGAATTTGCGCCCCACCGGTTCGCCCCGGAAGAGAACGCTGCCCGAGGTGGGCTCGAGAATTCCCTCCATCATTTCGATGGTTGTCGTCTTTCCCGCGCCGTTCGGCCCCAAAAGGCCGAAACAGCTTCCTTCCTCGATGGCGAAGGAAACGCCCCGAACGGCCTCTACCTTGCCGTAGGATTTATACAGTTCATGGACTTCCATGATCGGCGGATTATTCATACTACAAAGATAGGTTTTTCCCCGGCGCCGGGCAAGGGAAAAGGAAATTCCCGCGGGCCGGGCATTCGAGGGCGGACCCTCAATAGCCGGGCCCGTATCGGTAGCGCCTGAGAAGGCCGCGCTCCTGTCGGATTTTTACCCGCTCCCGCTACCGCCGGACGCCGGTTTCGGTGTATGATAGGAGGGAAGGAAGAATCATGCTAAAGACATTTTGGGCAATCGTCCGCTTTTTTTGGTATTTGGTGCTGTCTATGCCCCAATTGCGCGCGGTTAAGAAGCTGGAGCGCGAGGGAAAGATCGCCGAGCGGGACGAATGGGTAAACAAGGGGGTCCATGACTGGGCCCGGTACGTCGTCGGCCTTGCCGGGGGCACCGTGGAAGTGCGCGGCGAGGAAAACGTTCCCGAGGACACCGCCGTGGTCTTCATCGGCAACCATCAGGGCAACTTCGACATTCCCATCCTGCTCGGCTACCTGGCCAAGCAAAAGGCCTTTATCTCGAAGATCGAGATCCTCAAGGTTCCCCTTTTAAACCAATGGATGCGCCTCATGCAATGCACCTTTATCGACCGCAAGAGTCCCCGACAATCCGTGAAAGCCATGGCGGAGGCCGTGGAATCGGCTAAGAAGGGCTACTCCCTCGTTATCTTTCCCGAGGGAACCCGCAGCCGCGGCAAGCCCGTCGGCGAATTCAAGGCCGGCAGCTTCAAGCTCCCGGTCAAGGCGGGCGTTCCCATCGTTCCCGTCACCATCGACGGTTCCTGGAAACTCTTCGAGGCCACGGGCCGCATGGCCAAAGGCCATGTCGTCGTGACGGTGCACCCCCCCGTGCCCACCGCCAACCTCACGAAGGAAGAGGTAGCCGGCCTTCACGACCGCGTCCGCGACATCGTGCTCTCGGCGCTTCCCGCCGACATGCGGGGCTAAGCGGAAAGGGCGGCGCGCCGTGTGACGCCCCTCACATACGCGTTTCACCCGGTCGGGAAACGTTTGGCGGTATCGTATGGTTAAGGAGAAACCCATGAAACCATTTAGCGATAATTCCTGCGAACTGGCCCTGGTGGCCGGGACCGCCTGGCTTTCCCGTTTCGAATTGGCGCGCCTCGCGCCCGGCTCGGTCGTCGTGACCGACCGCGTGGCCGGTACGGGCTTTGAGCTTCGGCTGAACGGCGCGAGAATCGCCGAGGCCGATACGCTCTTGGCGGAGCTGCCGCCCGAGCCCGCTCCTGGCCCACGCGCCGCGAGCCGGCCCGCCGCCCGCCTTACCGCCCGGATCACCGCCTTCGCGCCGGCGCTCCCCGCGGAAATAGAGCCCGTTCGGGGCGCCGAGCTGACGGCCCTGCTTCCCGTAACCGTTAGCTTCGGCGGCGCGCGGGTTCCGCTCGAGGCGCTCCGCGGCCTGGGCCGCATGAGCCTCGTCGAGCTCGGCATCGTCGCCGAGCGGGAACCCTCCGAGGGCGAGCTCTCCGACCGTGAGGGCGCCGCCTGGAGGGCCAAGGCCACCCTTTCCGTCGCCGGCATGGAGGCCGCCCGGGGAACCGTCGCCGTTTCCGGCGAGTATATGGCCCTGGAAATCGACTCCCTCGCCCCCGGCTTTCCGCCCGCGTTCTTCGCCGACGCGCCCTTCGCTTCCACCGGCCGCATTATTCCCGCCGGGGAAGCCGCCTCCGTCAAGCGCTACGATTTTTCGAAACCGGACTGCTTTACCCGGCGGCAGATCGATTCCCTCGCGGCCCTGCACGAGAACGCCCTCCGCTCCCTCGCCCTGATAACCGGCGCCCTGCCCGCGGGCTTGCGCGTCAGGTGCGCGGACCAGCTCAATTTCACGGAGTACCTCGAATCCCTCGCCCCGGGAGAACCGGTCCACGTCGCTCCCGCCACCGCCTCGGTTCGCCCCTATTTGGACGAGGCCAGCCGCCCGGAACGGCTTTTCCTCGCGGCCGCCCCCCTCGCGGCGGGCTATCCCGCCGAAACGGTCGAGGGATGGGCCCGCGACTCCCTCTCGCGGCCGGTGGGCGGCTCGATCCTGCTCTCCGGCCCCCTCGCGCGGGAAGCCGCGTCGGCGGTACTGGAAGCCCTGCGCCACGAATGGCGGCGGTACGGCACGCTGAGTCCGCGACCCGGCGCCGCGATCGCGCGCGGGGAAACCCCCGGCGATTCGGCGCGCGATTTCGCCCCCTTCTCGGGCGAATGGGAAATGGTCGCCCTGGTGGAAGTCGTCAGCGACCGTGGCCATGAACTGACCGTCGCCTATCCCCTGCGCGTTCTCGAGCCCGTTCTCGCGGCCCTCGATTCATGAGCGGCGCTGACCTGGAATCGCGGCTCGCCGCCCTTTTCCCGCGGACCGACGCCGTATCCTCCCCGGAAGCCCTGGCCCGCCTGGTGTTCCCCTACGGCGCCGCGCAGAGCCTCCGCTCGGGCCGCGCGTTCGCCTGGCAGGACGATCCGGTCGACCGCTGCGCCCTGGTGCTGTCGGGGCGACTGCTTCCCTCGAAAAACCGCATCGGCGCCCTGCCCGTCGCGCTGCCGCCCATCGGCCCGGGCGGCTGGGCCTGCCTCGCCGAAACCGTCGCGAAGGCCGCCGCCCAGGCGGACTACCGGGCCGACCGCGAAAGCGAGCTCTTCGTCATTCCCGCCTACAATCTGGCCCTGCTCGAGCGAAGGCCTGAGTTCGCGCGCGCGCTCCCGTCGATCCTGGCCCGGGAGACGCTGATCCTGCACGGCTATCTCCTCGGCGGGGGGAACCGGGAACGGGTAATCGGCTGGCTCCTGTCGCGGCGGAAAACCCTCGGCGGAACCGAGAACCGCGCCGTATCGGCGACCCAGGCCGAAATCGCCGCGGACCTCGCCCTGACCCGCGAAACGGTCAATCGGCACCTTTCGCGCCTGGAAGCCGAGGGAATCCTCTCCACGGGCCGCTCGGAAATTCGAATTCCCGACTGGTCCGCCCTGGAGGAGGCCCTGCGCGACGACTGACGGTTTGCCTATTCCCGCGCCGCGGGAGTATATTGGGTTCTTCCGATACAAGCGCCGGATCGACCCATAACGGGGACCCTCCGGCGCGCCAAACCACTACGCCGGAGAAACCCGATTATGCAAAGCCTACCTGACCGCTCGACGGTCGACAAAAAATACCGATGGAACGACGAAGCGGTCTTCGCCGATTCCGCCGCCTGGAAACGGGAATACGAAGCCGTCTCCGCCCTCCTTCCGTCCCTCGCCGCCCGCGCGGGAACCCTGGGCGACGGCCCCGCGGCACTTCTCGATTTCCTTATCCTGAACGAGCGGACCGAGGCCCGGGTGGAAACCCTCGCGTTTTACGCGACCATGCGGGGAGCCTGCGACTCGGGCGACGAGGAAGCCCAAAGCCTTTCCGGCCGGGCAGGCGCGCTCTCCGGCCGCTACGCCGAGGCCGTGGCCTTTCTCGAGCCCGAGCTGCTCGCCCTGGGCGAAGCGACCATCGCCGCCTGGATGGCCGAGAACGGAGAGCTCGCGGCGTTCGGCCATTGGTTCGACGACCTCTTTCGCCTGCGCTCCCACGTCCGTTCCGCCGAGGTAGAGGCCGTCCTGGGCGCCGCGCAGGAGGTGTTCGCGGGCGCCGCCTCGGTCCACGACATGCTGGTAGACTCCGACCTTACCTTCGCCGACGCACGCGATTCCGCCGGGAACGCGGTCCCGGTGGAGCAGAGCACCATCGATACCCTGCTCGGAAGCCCCGACCGCGCGCTCCGGAAATCCGCCTGGGAAAGCTACTGCGACGCGCACCTCGCCTTCGCCCCCAGCCTCGCGGCCTCCCTCGTGACCGACGTAAAGAAGGACTGCTTTCTCGCCCGCGCCCGGGGCTACGGCTCCAGCCTCGAGGCCGCCCTTTCTGCGGACAATATCCCCCTGGCGACCTTTGAAACGACCCTCGCCGTTTTCGAGAAAAACCGCCCGCTGTGGCACCGCTACTGGAAGGCCCGCGCGAAGGCCTTGGGCCAACAGAAAATGTCGCATTGGGATATTTGGGCGCCCCTGTCGAAGAATCCCCCGAAGGTTCCCTTCGAGACCGCCGTGGACTGGATCTGCGAAGCCCTCTCTCCCCTCGGCGAGCCGTACGTGGAGCGGCTCCGCAGGGGCTGCCTCGAGGAACGCTGGGTAGACGCGTATCCCACCAAGGGAAAAAGCCAGGGAGCCTTCAGTTACGGAAGCCGCGCGACCGCCCCCTATATCATGATGAGCTACGCCGACGACCTTTCCTCGCTCAGTACCCTCACGCACGAGCTCGGGCACTCCATGCACAGCGCCCTTACCCGCTCCGCGCAGCGGGCCACGTACGCCGATTACGGAATTTTCGCCGCGGAGGTCGCCTCGAATTTCCATCAAGCCATGACCCGTGACTATCTATTCCGCCAAAACGCGGATCGGGATTTCCAGATCGCCTTGATAGAGGAAGCGATGGAAAACTTTCATCGGTATTTCTTCATCATGCCCACGCTTGCCCTGTTTGAGCGGGAAACGCACCGCAGGGTATGGGCGGGCGAGGGGCCCACGGCCACCGAACTGAACGAATTGACCGCTGACCTTTTCGCGGCGGGATACGGCGACGCCGTGGAGGTAGACCGGGAGCGGGAGGGCTCAACCTGGGCCCAGTTCGGGCACCTGTACATGAACTTTTACGTATTTCAATACGCCACCGGCATTAGCGCGGCCCACGCCCTATCGGGACCCATACTCGCCGGCGACCGGGACGCGGCCAAACGCTACGTGGAATTCCTTTCCGCGGGCGACTCGCTGTACCCGGTGGACGCGCTCCGGCGCGCCGGCGTGGACATGACCGGCCCCGCGGCGATGGAAGCGGGCTTCCGCACCCTGGAATCGCTGGTAAGCCGGTTCGAGTCCCTGATTTGACCCGGTTTCTTCCTTACGCCCTCAGGCTTCGGTCGATTTTCTCGCGATCGAAGCCGACGATGATCTTGCCGTTGATATCCACCACGGGCACGCCCATCTGGCCGGATTTGCGGACCATTTCCTCCGCCTTGCGCTGGTCGCGGGAAACGTCGTATTCCGTGAACTTGACGCCCCGTTCCTGAAAGTAGCCTTTAACCATGCGGCAGTAGCCGCAGCTGGGGGTCGTATACACCTGTACGCTCATGGGAGCCTCCTTATAAATCGGTTACATACCGAATATAAGGCCGCCGCGGCGGGACTTCCGTGACCGAAGTTACACTCTAAAGAGCTTCGCGAGCGAGGCCTGGCGCACGATGCGGTAGTGGAGGTACAGGAGCATGCCCGCGGCGGGAACCGCCGCCAGGGTGACGATCACCGACCACGCGAAGACGGGCCGGGAACCGCTATTCAGGTTGATCGCCGCCTCCAGCCCCACGCAGAAAAGCGCCGTGAACAGGAGGGCGATTGCGATTACGTTGAGCCCGCGCTTCCGGATTCCCGAAACGATGCCGGTCATGCCGGCGATGCATCCGATCAGCCAGCACGAGATGGGCAGGGCCCAGGGAAGGAACCACTCCACCCGGCCGTCCACCGCGTCCAGGAGGAAGAGGGTAAGGGGCAGGGTAGGGGCAAGGATGGCGAACAGGATCCAGGGGTGGCGCCGCAGCAGGATCGGCATGCCCACCAAGAGGAACCCCCAGCATATGGCGGGCGAGGAATAGCGCGACCAGGTAATGCCGCGGTTGGCGATCAGGTCCGAAAGTATCGTTATGAACAGGGCCGAACCGAAGACGATGGAAAGAACCTCGAAATAAATGAGCCGGCGCTGCCTTCGCGTAAGCGATTCCTTCGCGAGCACCTCGGCGAAAAACGGCCGTTCCCCGGGAAAGTCCAAGCCGCCGGCCTCCGCCGCGGCGGGACGGGCCTCCGTGGCGGAAGAGCCGCACAGGGGACACCGCGCTTTCGAATCGGGGAAGGTTACCCCGCATCCCTCGCAATAGGCCATTATCGTCTCCTTTCCGGGTGATGGGCCGCCTCGCCGCTGGAATTGACGCGCAACGCGAGCCCCTGCCGCGCGAGAAAGCCGAAGAAGGCCCGCTCTATCCGGTTATCGGCTATGGTGCTCCCGACCGTGACGCACAGCCGGTCCTTCCAGCTAAAAACCGCGACGTTCGCCCCGGTGGCGAGGTTGCTCGGCGGGAAAAAATGGAAGCGCTCCACGTAGGCTGCCGCGTCGTCGCTCATCGCGATCGCCGTGAGATTCGACAGGGAACCCGAATAGAGCGCGAGATTCAGCTTGCGGTTCATGACGCGCAGGGCGAAATTCTTGAGCGGCAGGAAGACGCCCCTGCCCAGCGGGTTCAATTCTCCCCCCACGTTCCGCCTGAGCTGCCGGTACAGTTCCATCTTCGTCATGCCAAGCTTCATTTGGTGGTGTACCCGCTCGAGAATGTCGGGAAAGTCCCATTTGCCGAGCCTCATGTCGATATTGGGCGCGGCGAACAGGAAAAAGTTGCGCATGGTCCGTGAGGGATACATCTTCCGCAGGTTTATCGGCACCTGAATGGTGATACGCTTGCCGCTCATGCGAATTTTGGAATGCAGGGCGCCCTCGGCGAGGTAGGTTTCCTGCATCGCGGCGAGATAACAGGCGGTCAGCCATTCGGTCAGGCTCACCCGGTGCTTTCGGGCGATCGCAAGGGCGCCCTCCAGGGGCATTTCCGCCGTGGTCACCCGGTAATCAGAACGCATCCGCGATCCCGGCAGGAGCCAGGCCTTGGGCACCTTGTCGGGCGGGGGAATGTCCCGCCTGAAATGCTTCCGGTACGAGTCTTCCCACTCCTCCGCCTCAGGCTCGGCCTCGCGGTCTATGAAATCCAAGCGGCGGTTCCCTTCCCGGTCAAGGGGAACGCCGAGGGCCACGAGGTACTCGATTATCAGGGCGCGCAGGAAGATCATCCCCCCGGTGCCGTCGGTAATGGCATGGTGGAATTCGCAGGCGATGCTCCGGCCCCGGGCGTACACCCGGCACAGGGGCCTCGATTCGTCCCCGGCTTCTTGCCGGCAGGGGACCGTACGCTCCCGCTCCGTTTCGATCAGGGCTGAACAGGGTTCGAAGTAATGCCAGAACACCCCTTTGCGCAGGCGTACGAAAAGGTAGGGGAAGCGTTTCGCGGCCCGGGAAAGGGCCTGGTTGAGGGCGTCGGCATTCACCGTATCCGACATTTCGCAGGACAGCCTGAAAATAAACGGCCCCGAGCGATCCGAAACCGCCGCGGTAAACACCGCGCTATTGTCGGGTCTCCAAAATGATTCGTGTTCCGTATCGAAGGCCATGTATGAATAGTGTACTACGGATCGGGTAAAATTGCACCGCTTACGGGGCGCTCGCGAGTATCCGGCTCACGGCGTCGGTAAAGGCCCGCTCCTCGAGCGCTCCCAAGAGTTCCTTGGCGTACAGGGCCTTCTCGAAAAGGACTCCCGCGAGCGTCAGGTCTTCCCTTTGCGGCGGGAATCCCCGGGCCAGCCTGAGCGCGTACTCGAGCGGCGCCTCGTGGCGCTCCCACACGGTCCCCTCGGCGCTTCCCCACTCGATCAGCGTCGCAAAAACCGCCGTGAGCCTTCCTAACTCCGCCTTCTTTTCGGGACTCCTGGCCGAATCCGCCCGTTTCCGCAACGAGGCCTTGAACGCCCTGGCCTCCGTGCCGTCGCCGGCGGGGCGCCTCGCCGATCGGAACCCAAAGCCGGTTCGAAAGGCGCCGGCGATGGCCCGTCCCATGGCCGCGAAGCCCGCGCGGACCGTTCCGATTAAGGCGCGTAAGTACCGCATCGCCGCGCCCTCGGCGAAAAACCGCCTGAATTCCCGCTTGAAAAAGGGGCCGAAGAGAAACCACAACGCCGCGCAGGCGAACGCGACGAGGGCCGCGTACCGTAAGAACAGGAACAGGGCGCGGGGATCGAACAGCGGCTCGCCGGCGTCGGGCAAGGCGGGCGGAAACAGGGTGTCCGATTCGCCCTCCGGCTCGGCGAGAAAATCTTCCGGGAGTTCTTCATGGGGCGTCGGTCGGTTCAGAAAGGCGAAAAGCCGCGCGATGAAGGCGAAAAACCAGGCGCTCGGCACCGGGGGCAGGGCGAGGGAGGCGGCTATGGCGATAATCGCCGCCAGGGCTATCACCGCCGCGGCCGGGCCCATGCGGGCGCCCGCGTAGGAAAAGGCGTTGGAAAGGCCCATGCCCGCCAGCGCGAACTCCTCCCGGAAATGGCGGAACAGGGCGACCAGGAATTCGCGGTACGCGAAAAAGGCGCCGATGAGGGCTATCGACCGCAACGACGGGACCCTGCCCAATAGGAGGGGAACAAAGAGCGCCGCCAGGAGAAAGCCCGCGAGCAGTCCCGTAAGCTTCGACGCCTGGGAAACGCCACCCGCTGCGTCCCGCAGGAGATAGTCCTCCTCGCGCACCGCGTGAAAAATGGTCTCGTTGCCGCGCGCGCGCATGTCGGAAACGAACCGTTCCCGGTCTGCGAGAAAGCGATACAGAATGCCCGCCCAAATCCATTCCCCCGCGAAGGAAAGTAGGCACGCGGCAAAGCGGGCCGAAGGTATGAGGCGTTCCGCCGGGCCCCCGCCGGTTAAGGCGACGCGCGCGGCATACGCCCCCGCCGCGACGAGGGCGAGCGCCCGGTGGCGGGCAAACGACCCGCCCCGAATGCGGGTGAAAAGCGCGTTGAACGCCACCGAGGCCACGCCCCCTCCCAGGACCGCCAGGGCGAAGGCCGGATCGCCGAAGCGAATCGAACCGGTACAGTCCGCGAGGAGGGAGAATACGCCGGCGATAAAGAGCGCCGGAAAGGTAAGGGCGAGCAGTCCGTGGGAAAAGGAAAGGGGCGCCGAATCCCCGGGGCGGCTATCGGCGCTTGTATTCATATACGTACTCCGCGGCTTTTTCGAAAACCCTGCCTTCCGCGAGGATATCCGGCCGGTCCGGCCCCACGTACAGGCACCGTCCGCCGACCGGCGTCGAGGCGATCGCCCGCGCGAGGAAGGCGCGGTCTATTTCGGTATCGCCGTCCCGCTCGGCCGCCATATCCATTCTCGCCAGGCAATCGAGCACGGTGGGCGCCTTGGCCGAGCCGCTTTTTAAAAAGGGACGGCCGGTCCCGGTACTGGCGAAACCGCATTCCTGCCGCTTTTCCGCCGCCAGGTTCACCAGCGCGGCGGCGGTTTCTATGACCCGTTCCGCCTGGTCCCTCCTGAGCCGCAGCGGATACCGGCCCGCGGAAAGATCGCAAAAAACCATGAGCGGGCCGTTGAGGGTATTCAGGTATTCGTTCGTATAAAGCCGGCCCAGTCGCGCCGTAGCCTTCCAGTTTATCCGCTTCAGCTCGTCGCCCGCGCGGTAGTCGCGAATCGAGCGGCACAGGGTAACGTCCTCGTACCGTAAGTCCCGGGCGGCGATTTCTCCCTGGGGAACGCCGCGGTCGAACCGCAGGTCAACGTCGATCCTGGCCGGAAGCACCAGCACCTCCGCGCGGTCGTCTATGCGGGTATCGAAGGGGAAAAGGCCCAAAGGGTCCCCGCCGCGAAAGCGGAAGGGCCCGATTCCGAAATCGCCCCGGGAACTCCCCGCGATGGTATAGCGGAGCGCCACGGTCGACTCGGGCGGAAGCGTCAGCAGCCACCGGGCGTCGTCGGCGCCCACGGAAAGCATTCCGGGCGTATCGCCGAAAAAACAGGAATATAGGGGAAGGCGCGAACGGTTTGAGGCGAGGATCACGAGCTCAAGCCGGTCATTGCGCGGCACCCGCAGCGAAGAAACCGTGCGCCGGGCGGTAAAGCTCGCCTGGCAGTGCCGGCTGTACGCCCAGCAAAGGGCGGTAACGGCGAACTCGAACATGCCCAGGGCCCGAAGCGGCCCGTTCGTCGCGAAAAGAAAGCACGCAAGCCCCGCGAAGGCGGCGAAGCCCCTCATGACGCCCATCAGCGGTCCCTGAAGGCGGGAATCGGCACCGAAACCGCGATCTCCGAGAGGATACTCTCGCTCGCGTAGCCCCTGGCCAGGTAGTCCCCCTTGAGAATCAGGCGCTTGCGGAACGCCGGAACCAACAGCTCCTTAACGTCTTCCGGGGTCGCATAGCTCCTGCCCCGGATCGCGGCCAGGGCTTGCGCCGCCTTATAGAGGGCTATCGAGCCGCGGGGAGAAACGCCCACGGCGACCCGGGAATCGGCGCGGGTCGCGGCGACCAGGGCCAAAAGGTAGTCCCTGACCGACGGCTCAACGTGCACCGAAACCACCGCCCCGGCGCAGGCGAGCACGTCGGCCGCCGAGGCCACGGCGCGCACGTCGTTCACCGGGTGGTCCGACCGCCGCTGCGCCTCGATAATGTCGGCCTCTTCCTCCCGGCTCGGGTAGCCCGGCGTCAGCGACAGCATAAACCGGTCCTTCTGCGCCTCGGGCAACGGAAAGGTCCCTTCCGACTCAACGGGATTCTCGGTGGCTATCAGGAAAAAGGGGGAGGGCAGGGGAAAAAGCCTTCCGTCGGCGCTCACCTGGGCCTCCGCCATGGCCTCCAAAAAGGCGGACTGCGTGCGGGGCGTGGCCCGGTTCAATTCGTCCACCAGCACCACCGACGCGTGAATCGGCCCCTTGCGGAACCGGAACGTTTGGGTCTTGGGCGAAAAAACGGCGGTGCCCGTCACGTCGGCGGGCATGAGGTCGGGCGTACACTGCACCCGTGCGAAGGGCAGGTCCACGCTTTTCGCCAACGCCTTGGCCAGCACGGTTTTGCCCGTACCCGGAACGTCCTCGATAAGCACGTGGCCGCCCGCGAACAGGGTTACCAAAAGATGCTCAAGGGTTTCCCTCTTGCCCTTAAATACCGAACCGACGGAATCGAGAATTGCCGCGGCCACTTCGCCTACCCGGGCGATTTCTGAAGGTGCTTCGCTCATGCAAGCAGTATACCATAAAAAACGCCGACCGCGGGGAATCGGCCCATTCCGTAAAGTAAGCTTGACATTTAAACAAACGTAAAGTATGTTTTACGTAAAGCTAGCTTTACAAAAAATGGTAACCGAAAGGAGGTCGCACGTACCGTGAACAACGAAATCAAAACCCTGCGGGAAGCGCGCGGCATTACCCAGGAAGACCTGGCCGAGCGCCTATCCGTGTCCCGGCAGACGGTTATCTCCCTGGAAAAGGGGCGGTATGACCCGTCCCTGCCCCTGGCCTTCGCGATCGCCCGCCTTTTCGGCACCACGATCGAGAACGTATTCCATTACGGCGAACCGGCGCCCCATACACCGGAAGGAGAAAGGAAGTGAAGAAAAAATTGGCGAAGGATATTTTAATTCTGGTAAACGAGTGTATCGCCGGCCTGGTGCTATTGGCGCTGGTCATCGTGCTCAAGCCCAGCCCCGACTTTACCCGGGGCCTCTTTATCGGCTTCGGTTCCGTCCTGGTCGTGATAATCGCGTTGATCGTCGTCCGGCGGATCGTGGGCGGCAGGCGCTTCGGCGAAATCGACGAGCGGGAATCGAGGCTCGCCGGAAAGGCCGCCAGTATCGCCGTCTTCGTGACCGTAATCGGCCTGGCCCTCTTCGTCATATTGGCCGCGTCGCTTCCGGCCGTCCGGGGCGTCAGCTCGACCGCCCTCGCGGTAACAACCGTCCTGGTTCTCGTCGGCGTGTATCAGGTCGGCTCGGCTATACTGAAGCGATTGGCTTAAGCCCCTCGACGGGGGCTTCCTGGTCCGGCCGCCCGAGCGGGGCCGGATCGCGCGGCTCCGGCCGCTCCGGGAACCGTACCCTGCTGTTTTCCAGCCGGTATTGCAGTTCCCGGTAATCGGTCACGCCCAAGGCCTCGTACACCACCAAAAATTCCTTCTTGATCACCGAATCGGAAACGCAGAGCTCTTCCGCCACGTCGCGGATTCTCTTGCCCTCAAGGCAGCCCCGAACGCACGAAAGCTGCCGGTCGGTCAGCCCGCCCTTGGCCAGGTCGAGCACCGGCTTTTCCCGGTAGAGGTTTCTCAGCGTGTCGTGAAACAGGTACAGAAAGGCGAATACGATCGCGCTGGCCAACGCGATATTCACCACCGAAATGGTAAACCGCTGCAGGCTGAACGTCCACAGCTGCGAAAGGGTAACCGCGACCAATACGGTAAGCAGCAGCGCGATCTTCAGCGCCCGATTGGAACGGAAAAAGCCGTCTTTCAGAAGAATCCCCAGGCCGAACACGTAAAAGAGGAACCCGAGAATATGGCCCCCGTAATAAATATTGATCACGCATTGGGCTATTCCGATGAACGCGAGAATGCCCGTCCGGTTCGGCCGCGCGAAAAGGACTACGAGGAGCGCGATCGTAATGGAATCCGTTACGTGCTTCACCGTGTTTGCGTGCATGACGTTCGTCAGCTCAAGGGTCAGTATCGCGATATCCAATACCAGGCCGATCAAGGCGATAATCCGGATCTTCACGTGAAACGAATCCTTTCCTAAAAGGCTAAACTCTTTTCGGGCAACGGATTCATTCGCCATAAAACCACTGTACCCCGCCTTATCGACAAAGGCAAGCGGTGATTTTCCTTACGGGCTTTTTTCATGGGGGGGGGAAGGCCTTCCCCCCGGCCCGGGCCTCCTCGCTCCGCGGTCGCGCTTCCCGCGCCCCCGTCCCTGCGGGGTCCCGGTCCGCCCCCTTCTCGGCCAAGAATCCCGCCTGCGGCGGTGCTATCATTAAGGCCCATGAGAGAAACCGGAAAAAAAACGCCGTCCCGTCGCCGTGAACGCGCCTCCTGCGCGGCCGCGCGCGCGGTATCCGCCGTCGCCTTACTCGCCCTCGCGATAAGCGCCTGTTCCCTTTCTACCGCGCGACCGCCTACCCCGTACTCCCTGAACGAGGCCGTGAACGAAACCCTCAATCCCGCGGAAACCTTTACCGGAGCCGACTCGGGCGAAACCTTTACCGTCGGCGGCGTATCCGTTACCGGCCCCTGGGGTTACGCGCGGGCTTCGAACGCGAACCGCCTGTATCCGCTTTTGGTATCCGGCTTTTGGGGCGACGGCGCGTCTCAATATACCGCCTCCTCGAATTCCTTCAACAAGCGGTTTCCCGCCTTCGTCCTTGATTGGCAAAAAGACGGCGTAGGCGACGGTGAGGCCCTCGCGGACTGGATCGACCTCGCCGTTTCCTCCGGCTATCGCGTCGATCCGTCCCGAATCTACCTGACCGGCTTTTCCCGGGGCGGCTCGGGCAGCTTTCCCCTCGCGAGGGGCATGGGCAATAAGGGGAAATATTTCGCCGCCATACTCCGCATGGCCGGTCAAAGCCAATCGGACCTGGGCGACGCCATCGCGGCGAAAACCGCGCTCTGGTACCACGTCGGATTGAACGACGAGCCCGCGCGCGTCGGCGTGGCCCGCGCCGCCCTCGCGCATTTCCGCGCGTACCCTTCGTATTCGGGCGCGGTCGAAGCGTCCGTTTCCGACGAAACCTGCGGCGTGCCCCGGTCCACCGTAACCCTCATCAGGGAGGGGGAGCCGGCCTTCCGGTACAGCGAATACGCGGGCATGGGCCATGAATCCGGAACCTGCTACCGAGATCGGGAGCTCTTCGTATGGCTATTCAACCGACGCCTGCGCTGACGGCCCCGTACCCGGGAGTCCCCGCGTGACGGTCCGGCTGGTTCAGGGCGACATCACGGCGATTCCCGTCGACGCCATCGTCAACGCGGCGAATTCCTCCCTTATGGGCGGCGGGGGAGTGGACGGGGCGATCCACCGCGCGGGAGGCCCCGAAATCCTTCTCGAGTGCGAGGCGATCATTCGGCGTATCGGGTTTTTGAAAACCGGCGGCGCGGTGAGCACCGTCGCGGGAAGGCTTCCCGCCCGCTGGGTTATCCACACGGTCGGTCCCGTATGGCGCGGCGGAAGCGAAGGCGAGGGCGAATCGCTCGCCGCCTGCTACGAAAACTGCCTTGATCTGGCGGAACGCTTAGGGTGCGCCTCCGTTTCCTTCCCCGCCATAAGCACCGGGGTATACGGCTACCCCAAACGCGACGCCGTCCGAATCGTCCGGGCCGTGATCGAAGGGCGCCTGTCACGCCCGACGGCGTCCGGGCTCGAGATCGTTTTCGTGAACTTCGAGCGCGACAATCACGAACTGTACCGCGCGGCCTTTGCCGGCCTTCGCTGAACCGCGAAAGGCTTCCCGCCCGCCGTCACGCGGCGAACAGTTCCTCCACGGCGTGCATGAGTACCGGCTCCACCTCGATTGAGGAGACCCGTTTCCCGCCTTCGGCGCCGGCCTTCTCCAGGTCCCTGACGGCGCCGACGATGAAGCGAACCGCCGTGTCGCGGGGGATCAGACGCGTATCCACGGCGAGGTTGAAATCCTGCACCCGGTCCCGGTGGCTCCCGTACGCCGACTCGATGAACCGCTCCCGCTTCGCGTCGCTTTCCCGCACCGCGCTTTCCGCCTTGTCCCTGTCCTCAAGGCCCAACTCGTCCATAACCCGCGCGACGCGGAAATCGAACGGCGCCTGCACGCGAACGTTGATAACGTCAGCGAACCCCGCGAGCACGAGATAGCTGCCCCGCCCGACGATGACTACCCGGTCTCGGCGCGCGAGGGCGAGTATCGTCCGGTTCATCATCCCTATGGTGATCTTCCGCTGTTCCATCATTTGCGTATCGAGCGCCTCCCAAAACGCGGGCGCGCTTTCGTAAACCTTCTGAAACCCCACGAGTCCGTATTGGGCGAGCAGTTCGCCGATCGCCTTCTTGTCCGCGAACGCGTATCCCGTTTCCTCCGCGACCCGTTTCGCGATCTCCGTCCCCCCGCTGCCGAATTCCTGCGAAAACGTAAGTACTGCCATGTTTCGCCTCCTTCAAATCAGCCTCTCCTTCAAGCGTAGGACCGGGAAAATCCGCTGTCAAATCAAGAGACGGGCGGGAAGGTACACGCGGGGAAAAAAAAGGGCGCGCGCTTAAATGAAAATTCTCGCCTCTATTTTCGGCGCGTAGGGGATCAGTACCGCGCGGTCGTCCACGGCCCGCTCTTCGCCGTTCACGGCCACCCGGGCGATCTTTACCGGCATATTGATCTCTATCGAATCGGGGGGAGCGGTGAAATCCGATTCCATGGCGAAACGGAGGCTCTCGGCCTCGCTGGCCAGCGTGAAACTGAGTTTACCGAAATGGCTCGGCGCGTTCTCGGCGGCAATCACGTTGCCGATATCGAGCCACCGCTGGGGAATGACCGGGAAGAAGGAAAGGCGGCCGTCGCGTTCCATGAAAAGGAGGTTCCGTATCAGGTGCACGAGTTCCGAGCTTGCCCAGCCGTGGTGTCCGTCGCCCATGCAGCCGCCGCCCGTTTCGGGGTGAATGGCCTCCGGATACGTCCAGGTGCCGGTGGCGTGGTCGAGAATCCAGTCCAGGATGGGCAGGGCCAGCGCCGCTTTCTGCAGGAGATAGCACTCGGCCATCTGGGCGGTCAGGTACACGTTGTAGCCCGAATGCAGGAGCTTGTGGAAAAAGGCGCCCGATCCCATGTACTGCTTGCGGATCAGGCGCAGCGTCGCCCTCATGTCTTCCCGGTCCGGCCTGAATATCTGAAGGGGGTACAGCGCCGCCACCGTTCCGATGAGGCTGCAGTCCTTTCGCCGATAGGGCGAGGCGGGAAGATAGGTCTCGCCGAGCCGCTCCTGCGTCCGCTTGATCGACCGCTCTATGTCTTCCATGAAAAGCGCGTTTTCCCGCTCCAGCGCGTCCGCGTTTTTGCCGATCTCTCGCGATACCGCGATAAGGTCGCGCACGCCGCCGTACGCCCAAAAATCGTCCCAATAATAGTAATTGGACGGCCCGAAATGTTCCGCCGAATAACCGGGGGGCAAGAGCCCGGCATGGAGATCTCCGTCGTCTTTCCGGTGCTTTTTCCGGGTCTTGAAAACCCATTCGGCGCCCTTTACCAGGCTTTGGTAATGGGCCTCGATAAAGGCCCGGTCGCGCGTGAACCGGTAATACTGGCAAACGGTCCACAGCACCTGCCCGTTCGAGTCCCACTCGCCGTTTTGCGACTCGAAATATCCGTCCGCGGTCTGTTTTTTGAAGTAATGCTCCAAAATCCGCTTCGCGTCGGCGGTGAACCCCAATTTCAGCAGGGCGGTCACCGAATAGGCCGCGTCCCTGAACCACATCTTGTGGTACGTGAAGGGGCCGGGCGTCACCTCCGTCTTGTCCACCAGGATAAGCACGTTGTTGAGGCTCGCCTCGAAGGCCTCGTTTATCCGGGAATCGGGGGTGCGCACCCTAATCGACCCGTCCTTTCGCCGGGTCCACGTGTCCACCGCGTCGGCGCGGACCCGGGAATACCGCGCCTTCACCACCGGCTCGCTCACCGGCTTTCCCTTGAGCGGAATCACCGCCTTTAAGGCGAAGGGCGTGTTCGCCCCCACGTCGCGGGTGAACTCCGCGAAGGCGTTGCAAAGGCCGCTCGGGTCGGCGGCGGAAAGCGAATCCCCGGTTCCGTCCCCGTCCTTCCGGTTAATGCGGAAGAAAGAATCCCCCGCGTCCTGGTTCGAGCAAACCACCCGGTCGGGCGTCTCGTCGAGGTACACGAAGTCCGTGCCGTTCACGCGAAAGGCGTTCTCCCGCGCGAGGTATTCGATTGACGTGACGGGAATCACGCTTTCCGGGTTGTACGGGCGGATCGCCAGGTAGAAGGACATGCGCGTGGTCACGTTTTCCCAGGGTTCCACGCGGTAGAAGACCTCGACGTAGGTTTCCCCGTCGGCGTCGTGCATCAGCGCCTCGGAAATAACCTTCACGTTTTTTTTGTAGAAGGTGCTTTTCACGACGGGGCACCGGTTCACCAGGCGCTGGTCCACGGCGTCCAATCGGGAGGGCACGATCACGGTATCGTCGCGCCTGACCCAGTAATCCAGGGACCAGCCGTCATATAGCGGCGTGACCAGTCCCCGGGGATCCACGATCGCCTCGCGGTCCGATTGGGGGCTCGAAATGCCCGTCCAGTTCCGGTGGGTCAGGTTTATGGAAAGGTACGAGGAGGGAAGAAAGCTCTTGTCCGCCGCGTCGTATTGCTTCTCGGCCCAATAGGGCCACACCCAGTCGTTGTTCGGCTGGATCGCCATGATGTTATAGAGCGATCGCGATAGCATATCAACGTTCAGGGCCACGAGCTCGTCGGGCACCTCGAGTCCCTTTCCCTTTCCGAGATTATTCAGGGCCTCGAGCCGCGGCATGAAGGAATCGAGCTTATAGTGCCGCGCCACCATTCCCAAAACGTTGTCTATAATGTCCATGAGAGCCTCCCGCTTTCGCCTCGCCTCGCTAAAAGTGTAAGCGAGCTTCGGCCGGAATGCCACGAATGATTTTCATCGGCCGTTCCGTTGGCGCTTTCCGATAATGCTGTGAAATTTCGTTTTCCCGTATATACTTGATACATAAGGGGATTAATAAAAAGTGATTGAAATCCATGGGTACGTAATTGGCGAGCGTTTGAGCGAAGGCGGGGAGTGCGTCGTATACCGTGGAAGCCGAATGGATGACGGCTTTCCCGTAGTTTGCAAGGTCCTTAATCGGGAATACCCCACGGCGATTGAATTGTCCCGATTCAGGAACGAATACCGGATCGCCGCGCTCGTCGGGGGGCATGGAGGCGTTCGGGCCCTCGACCTCGTCTCGGCGGGAAACGCCCTCGCCATGGTCTTCGAGGACACCCGGGGAATCGCCCTTGACCGTCACGAGCACGTATTGGGCGCGAGTATCGGGGAAAAGCTTACCCTTGCCGTGAATATGGCCGATGCGCTCTCCCTCGTCCATGAAAAGGGAGTGATCCACCGCGATATTTGCCCTTCCAATATCCTGACCGATTCCGCGGCCGTCGGGGCGACCTTCATCGACTTCGGCCTCGCCACCGAGCTCTCCGAGGAAAGCGTCGCGATCGAGGTTTCGGGCGAGCTGGTCGGCACCCTGTCCTGCGTCGCCCCCGAGCAAACCGGGCGGCTGAACAGTCGCGTGGATTTCCGAAGCGATCTTTATTCCCTCGGCGCCGTTTTGTACTGGCTTTTCTCGGGGCAGATGCCCTTCACGGGAAAAGACGACCTGGAGCTCGTTTACGCCCATATCGCGAAAGAGCCCACACCCTTAGCGAAGCTCGTTCCGGGAATGCCCGGTCCGGTGGGCGATATCGTCGCGAAGCTTCTGCGCAAGGCCAAGGACGAGCGGTATCAGAGCGCCGTCGGCCTCGCCAGGGACTTGCGCCGCTGCGCGGACGAATACGCGTCCGCGGGAGAGATCGCGCCCTTCACGCTCTGCGAGAGCGACGGCTACGGCAGGTTTTTCCTTCCGGGCAAGGTCTACGGGCGAAAGGCCGAAACCGAGTCACTCCTACGGACCTTCGCCGAGGTAACCGAAGGCGCCTCGCGGCTCCTTTTGGTTTCCGGCGAGCCGGGCGTCGGGAAAACGACCCTGGTACGGGAAATTCACGCCTCCGTGGCGCTCAGCAAATCCGTTTTCGTCGCCGGCAAGTGCAATCAACTGGAGCGAAACGTCCCGTACGGGGTTTTCCTTCAGGCCTTTCGGGAACTGGAAGCCGAGCTCTCCATGATGGGCGAAGCCGATCTCGAGTCGCTCCGGTCCCGCCTGGCCCCGGTACGGGCGCCGTTAATCGAGCTCGTGCCGGAGTTATCGCGCCTTCTCGGCGAATCCGAGGCGCCCGCGACCCTTGAACCCGCGGCCTCTCAACGCCGGCTTACCCTGGCCTTGTGGGAGTTTCTCGCGGCGGTCGCCCGTGAAGAACGGCCCTTGGTCGTATTCCTCGACGATTTACAGTGGTGCGACGCGGCTTCCATGGAATTTTTGCAGGTTATTACGGGAAAGAACGCGGTTCCGCGGCTTTTGGTCGTCGGCGCGTACCGGGTGAACGAGGTTCCCGAAGGCCACCCTCTCAACTCATTGCTCCGTTCCCCCGGCGCCGTCTCGATTCGGCTTGGCCCCCTAGACCTCGACTCGCTGAATCTCCTCGTATCCGACTCCCTCAGGCGCGACCCCGGGGCGACCGGCGATCTTACCGCGGTGCTGTACGCGAAGTCGGGCGGGAACCCCTTTTACGCCAAGGAAATCCTCCTCTCCCTCCGCGATACGGGGGCGTTCGCCCTTGATCCGAAAGACAATCGCTGGAATTGGGATATTGCCGCCATCGAGCGGTCGGAACTCGGCGCCAACGTTATCGACTTTCTCGTGGCGAAAACCCGTGACTTGCCCGGGAACGCCCTGTCCGCGCTCAAAATCGCCGCATGCATCGGCGACTCCTTCGACGCGCGATTATTGTCCCTCGTCGGGAATCTGCCCCTGGCGAGCCTGGAGGCGGAACTGCGCGCCGCCATGGAGCGCGAGATTATCGTGCCCTTGGGCGGGGAAGTCGGGCTCTTGTCCCTGGAACGATTGGAACTCGAGGCTACCGGTTCGCGCATAACGTTTAAATTCCGGCACGATCGCCTCCGGCAGGCTATCCTTTCCATAACGGACGAAGGGGAAATGCGGAATATCCGCGCGCGGATCGGCGCCGCGCTTCTCGCGGATTACGAGAGCGGGAAGGCCGAAGGGACCCTTATCGAGCTGGTAAACCACCTGAACGCGGGCATAACGCCCGTCGATGGCCGGGAACGGCGGAAACTCGCCGAGCTGAACCGCCAGGCGGGAGATCGGGCCATGAGGGCCACGGCGTTTCGGACGGCCGCGGAATTTTACGGCAAGGGGAGGGACCTCCTTAACGGAGACGGCGATGAAAGCCGTCGGGAAACCCGCTTCGCCCTCGCCCTCGGGCAGGCGGAAGCGGCCTTCCTCGCGGGCGATCCCGATTCCGCCCAGTCCCCGCTTTCCGAGGCCGACTCCCTGGCGGCGGGCCCGCTGGATTCGGCCCGCGTTGCCATAGTCCGTTCGCGGATCCTCGAATTCGGCGGGAACCTGTACGGGGCCATCGGCGAAATACGGCGCATCCTCATCCTCTTCGCCGTGCGGCTGCCGGAAAGCGACGAGGAAACGCGGGCCGCGCTCGGCGCCGGGTTGGGCCGAATCATGGGAACGCTCGCCCACGCGCCGATCGAAAGCCTTCCCGTCCTCGACGAAACGCGCGACGCGGCCGCGGCGATGTCGATGCGGCTCCTGGCGCAAATCGTACCCGCGGCAATCCAGGTCGATTATCAGCTGTATCTCGTCACGACCCTTGCCATGGTAGACCTCACCCTCGCCAAGGGACTGACCCAGGAATCGTGCAAATGCGTGGTCGACGCGGGCATCATGGTCGCCTCCATGCTCGGCGAGTACGAAACGGGGTACCGGCTGGGCAAGGCCGCGTTCACGCTCCTTGACCGGCTCAAGGCCGAGGGGCTGCGGCCCTCGGTCTACTTTTCCTTTACCTACGTATCCCATATGCGCCGGCCCTTTCGCGAAAGCCTTGAATACTACGGGCTTTCGTACCGTACCGGGCTCGAGAACGGGGATATGCAGCACGCGATGTACGCGCTTTCCCACCGCGCGTTTCTCATGGCGTGGACCGGCATTGGACTGGAGGAATGCGAACGCGAAACCGCCGCCGCCGTTACTTCCCTCGCGGAATCCCGGGGCTTTATCCAGCTCAAGCTCGCCGAGCTCGTCATGCAGGCGATTCGGAAACTCCGAACCCCGCCCGGAGACCAAGCGGAAGCCGGCTGGGACCGCTCGGACGGCGAGCTGCTCGCGCAGATTCACCAAACGAAACACATGGTCCTCTTGGTCCGCTTCGCGCAATTTAACGCCTTTTTCCATTACCTCACGGGAGAGCGCGAGGCGGCGGAGAAATGGAACGACATGGCCGAAGGGGTCATTTCCGCCTCGGGAACCGATTTCCCCGTCGCCGACCATTACCTGGTACGGGCCCTTCTGTCGATAGACCGGCTGGAATCGGGCGAATCCGAAGACCGGGACGCGGCCTTCGCCAGGATCGACGCATGCCTCGACACGCTGAAAAAATGGGCCGACAGTTGCCCGGAGAATTTCGAGCACAAATTCCTCCTCGTTTCGGCGGAGCTCTCGGCGTATCGAAAGGAACCCCTCGAAACGACCCTTGCGCTGTACCGTCGGGCCGCCTCATCCATCGCCGCGGACGACTTTCCTCATATGGCGGCGCTCGTCAAGGAGCTGGAGGGCCGTTTTTGGCTCCGCTTCGGGGACGAAGCCATCGCGAAGGCCTTTCTTCAGGATTCCCGCTATCGGTACGAGCGGTGGGGGGCGATTCGGAAGGCGAGGCTCATGGAACGCGCGTATCCCCTGCTGTTCTCGGCCCGGGGCGACGAGGCCGGCGGGAGCGTTACATCGGGCTCGCACAGGTCAAGCCGCTCGCTCGATCTCGGCTCGATCACGAAGTCGGTCCAGGCGATATCCGGCGAGATCAAGGCGGACCAGCTTCTCATAACCCTCATGGGAATCGTCATGGAGAACGCCGGGGCACAAAAGGGATGCATCGTTCTCGATAACGACGACGGCCGGGGCCTCACCGTGGAAGCGCGGAAAACGCCGTCGTCGGAATGCGTCGAGTTGGTGAATTCGACGCCTCTCGGAGAAAGCGAAGACCTCTGCCTCGCCCTGGCGGAAGCCGTCAAACGGGGAAAGAAAACCCTCGCGCTCGACAACGCCTCCGGTTCGGGCCCTTTCCGCGACGACCCCTACGTTCGGCAATACGGGGTCAAGTCGGTTCTCTGCATGCCCATCCTGCGCCGTAACGCCTTTCGGGGGCTCCTCTACCTCGAAAACAACCTTTCGGAGGGCGTTTTCAACGCCGCGCGGCTCGCCGTTCTGGAAATCATCGCGGCCCAGGCGGCCATTTCCACGGAAATCGCCCGGCTATACTCCCGAATGGAAGAGAAGGTCAACGAACGGACCAGGGAACTGAACGAAGCCAACGCGAAACTGAAAGAGCTCACCCTGATCGATCCGCTCACGCAGTTGAATAACCGCCGGTATTTCCTGAACTACGTCGTGGGCATAGCCGAGCGGCATATCCAAAAAATCGTTCGGGCCCGGGAACGCGCGGAACACCGGAGCCAGTCCGGACAGGACGCGGTGTTTGGGGTGTTTCTCGTCGACATTGACCACTTTAAAACGGTAAACGACGAATGGGGCCACGCGGTCGGCGACGAAGTGCTCGTGGGGATATCAAACGCCCTCCGGTCGCTCGTTCGCGCCGATGACTTTATTATCCGCTGGGGCGGCGAGGAATTCCTGGTAATACTCAATAACACGAAGCCGGAGTATCTCGATAGCTTCGCCCGAAAGGTTCTGAAGTCGGTGGCGGCCGTTTCCGTTCCCACGGGCTCCGGCGGGTTTATCTCGAAAACCTGCTCGGTCGGCTACGCCTCGCTCCCCTTCATCGCCGACGCGCCCGGCGCGCTCTCCCTGGAACAAACGGTCATGATGAGCGACCGGGGCATGTATATCGCCAAGGGCAACGGGCGCAATCGCGCCGTCAATATGGCCTGGAAGGGCCGCCTCGACGCGGGCCGCGAAGGGGAAACCCTCGAACGGTTCAGGCGTTCCCTCGGGGAAAGTCCCGAAACGCTGGGCGAGTTCGTCGGCGCGCGCGAAGTAGGCGGCGACGCGTAGGAAGCCGCGGGGTTAAAAAGTCTCAGGAACCGGCGTACGCCTTCCGGTAAATCTCCGCGAGTTCCTTCACGAGGGGGAACCGGGGGTTCGCTCCGGTGCACTGGTCGTCGAAGGCCTGCACGGCCAGCTCGTCCGCCTCTTGCATGAACGCCGCTTCGTCCACTCCCGCCTCGCGGATGCTCGCCGGAATGTCGACCTTCCGCTTGAGTTCCTCTATCGCGGCGATGAGCTTCTCAACCTTCTGATCCGCCGTCTTTCCCCCGAGGCCGAGGTAGTCCGAGATTCGTCCGTACCGTTCTATCGCGTGGGGGTACTCGTATTGGGCAAAGACCGCCTGCTTGGCCGGCGCGTCCACCGCGTTGAACCGGATCACCTCGTTGAGGAGAAGGGCGTTCGCGAGGCCGTGGGGAATGGCGAACCGCGCGCCGAGTTTGTGCGCGAGGGAGTGGCAAATTCCGAGGAAGGCGTTCGCGAAGGCCATGCCCGCCATGGTCGAGGCATAGGCCATCTTCTCCCGCGCCAGCGGATTCGCCGCGCCTTCGGCATAGGCCTTCGGCAGGTACTCGAAAATGATCTTGATGGACTCGAGGGCGAGCCCGTTCGTGTAGTCGCTCGCGAGCACCGACACGTACGCCTCGATCGCGTGCACGAGGGCGTCGATTCCCGAGTAGGCGGTAAGCTTCTTCGGCATATCCATGACGAAATCCGTATCGATAACGGCCATGTCCGGGGTGAGCGAGTAGTCGGCGATCGGGTATTTCGTCCCGGTCTTCTCGTCGGTCACGACCGCGAAGGGCGTCACCTCCGAACCCGTTCCGCTCGTCGTCGGCACCGCCACGAAGCAGGCCTTCTTGCCGGTCTCCGGGAATTTATAGATACGCTTGCGGATATCCATGAAGCGCATCGCCAGGTCGCTAAAGCGGATCATCGGCTGCTCGTACATGAGCCACATGATCTTCGCGGCGTCCATCGGGCTCCCGCCGCCCAGGGCGACGATCACGTCCGGTTTGTAGCCGTTCAGGATATCGAGCCCCTTGTGAATCGTCGCGAGGTCGGGGTCGGGCTTCACGTCGGAGAATACCTCGCTCTGAACGCCGACCGCCTCCAGGGCCGCGGCGACCTTGGCGACGTAACCGGCCTCCTGCAGGAAGCGATCGGTCACGATAAAGGCGCGTTTCTTCCCGGCGAGGTCCTTGAATCCCTCGGCGATCGCGTTTTGCTTGAAATATACCTTCGGGGGTACCCGGAACCACAGCATATTCTCCCTCCTCTCGGCGACGGTCTTGATGTTCAAAAGGTGCTTCACCCCGACGTTCTCGCTTATCGCGTTCCCGCCCCAGCTGCCGCACCCGAGGGTGAGCGAGGGCTCAAGCTTGAAGTTGTAGATGTCGCCGATCGCGCCCTGGCTCGAAGGCATATTCACGAGTACCCGTCCGGTATTCATCAGTTCGCCGTATCGCTTGATTCGGTCGCGGTTCGCGCCGTCCGTGTAGAGGACGGCCGTATGCCCGATTCCCTCGAGGGTAATCTGTTCCTTCGCGATCCGGCACGCGTCGTCGAAATCATTCGCCTTGAGCATCGCGAGGACCGGGGAAAGCTTTTCGTGGGCGAAGGGCTCCTCGCGGGAAATCGCGTCGATCTCGCCGATGAGTACCTTCGTCGCGCCGTCCACGGCAATGCCCGCCATGGCGGCGATCTTCGCGGCGCTCTGGCCCACGATGTCCGCGTTGATCTTCCCGTCCTTCATGAGCACCTTCGCGACCTTGTCCTTTTCCGCCGCCGAAAGGATGTAGGCGCCCCGATAGGCGAACTCCGCCTTCGCCTGCTCGTAAATCCGCGCGTCCACGATGACGGACTGTTCGCTCGCGCAGATTACCCCGTTATCGAAGGACTTGCTGAGAAGGACCGAGCTCACGGCCATCTTGAGCCCGCAGGTTTCGTCGAGGATTGCCGGGGTATTTCCCGCGCCCACGCCGATCGCGGGCTTTCCCGATGAATAGGCCGCCTTAACCATCCCGGGGCCCCCGGTCGCGAGAATGAGGTTCACCTCCGGGTGGCGCATCAGGGCGTTTGAAAGCTCCACCGTCGGCTCGTCTATCCAGCCGATTATATTTTCCGGGGCTCCCGCCTTGACCGCCGCCTCGAGCACGATCCTCGCCGCCTCTATGGTCGCCTTCTTCGCCCGGGGGTGGGGGGAGAATACGATCGCGTTCCTCGTTTTCAGCGAGATGAGACTCTTGAATATGGCGGTCGAGGTCGGGTTCGTCGTGGGGACGACTCCCGCGATAACCCCGATGGGCTCCGCGATCTTGATTATGCCCGCGGCGCTGTCTTCCTCGACGATCCCGCAGGTCTTTTCGCCCACGTACTTGTTGTAGATAAACTCGGACGCGAAGTGGTTTTTTATCACCTTGTCCTCGAACACGCCCATGCCGGTTTCCTCCGCGGCAAGCCGGGCAAGCGGTATCCTATTCTCGTTCGCGGCCTGGGCCGCATGCCTGAAAATGAGGTCGACGAGTTCCTGGGGGAACTCCGCGTACCGCAGCTGGGCCTCGCGAACCTTCGCGAGGAGTATATCCAGGTCTTCCATTGTTTTAACGATCATGATGACTCCTTCCGGTTAGGCGGCGTACCGGTTTTGCGCCATTCCGGTAGAGTTAATATAGATAAAAATATATCGATTAGTCAATATAAAAATAAATATATATCTATATAAAAAGCACTATACGGTTTTTTATTACACTTCGGAAGGGCAGGAAATCCGCGGGTCGCTGTCTCGTGAGCATGAGGGTTTTTCTCGCGGGGTAAAACCATCGGCGTCCGTCAGCGTCCCGTCAGCGCCCCGACAGAGCGCTTCCTTTTCCGGCCAAGAAAGTGAATCTCTATGCCGTCGCACGCACGAGGCTTTGGCCTTACGAAGGATGCGCGAAACGGGAATCCTATTCCAGGCGTTTTTTCTTTTCGTTCAGGATGGCGAGGTAACTGCACTTGCCCATTTCGATGACGCAGGGTACGACGAGGGTATAGATAACCTGGGTTCCCTTTTTTTCCGTTTCCAAGAGGCCGACGTCGTGCAGAAGGGAGAGATGTTTGGAGGCCACGGACTTATTGAGCTCCAGATCCGCCGCGAGTTCGCACACGCACCAGGGTTTTTCCGCCAATTTTTCCAGGATCGCCAGGCGGTCGGGGTGCCCTATGGCCTTGAATAGTTCGGCCGTGATCCCCAGTCGTCTTTTGTCGGATTCGCTCATAGTTATATTGTTGCAATGTTTGGAAACATTGTCAATATTATGGGATGATCGAAAGCGGATTCGCTTGACATTTGATGCAAAGTTTCCAATAATAGAAACAAACAGGAGGCAATAATGCTTATTCAGATACTGGGCACCGGGTGCCCGAAATGCAGACAGCTCGAGGCAAACGCGCGCGAGGCCGCCGCTAAGATGGGCGTTCAGCCGGAGATAGCGAAGGTAACCGACATAGACGAGATCATGAATATGGGCGTCATGATGACCCCGGCGCTCGTGATAGACGGCGAGGTGAAAAGCGTGGGCAAGGTTTTGACCGTAGACCAGATCGCGGCGCAGCTATAAGGGAGAATCTGACATGGCGAAGAAAGAATGGAGCCCCAATGCCGTCCTTGCGGCGATCGGGGCGGCCTTTTTGGCGATATATTTCATTCCCTTCGACGCGCCGCGCGTTACCGCGGGGATCCTTGAAGGCTTCCAAATGCTTGGCGAGTACGCTCGACAGCACGTTCTCCTGTGCCTCGTCCCCGCCATGTTTATCGCCGGCGCGATCGGGGTCTTTTTAAACCAGCAGGCGGTGATTAAGTATCTCGGGCCCAAGGCCCCTAAGCCCGTCGCGTACGCGGTTGCCTCGGTCTCGGGCGCGATTCTCGCGGTATGCTCCTGCACGGTGCTGCCCCTCTTTAAGGGAATCTACAAGAAGGGCGCGGGGCTCGGCCCGGCGATCGGTTTCCTGTATTCCGGCCCGGCCATCAGCATCATCGCCATTACCATGTCGTTTCAGGTATTCGGCTGGAAAATCGGCATTGCCCGCACGATCGGCGCGATATCCTTTTCCGTCGTCATCGGCCTGATCATGCAGGCGATTTTCCGCAAGGAAGACGAGGAGCGCCTCGCGGACGCAAGCCCGCGCGACGGGCGAATGTTCAACTCCCCGATTGACGAGGGCGGAAGGCGTCTTTGGCAGACGGCCGTATATATCGGATCGATGGTGGGTATCCTCGTCTTCGTGAACTGGGCTTCCTCCAAGGGCGCATCGGCCGCTTGGGACGCGATCTACGGCGCCAAATACCTTATCACCGGGGCATTCGCCCTCGTGCTCGTCTTCTCCATCGTCCGCTGGTTCAAGAAGCATGAGCTCGCCGAGTGGGGCGCCGCGACGAGGGATTTTGCCCTCCAAATCTTCCCCCTCCTATTCGCCGGCGTATTGGTGTCGGGGTTCCTGCTCGGTCGCCCCGGCCATGAGGCGCTGATCCCCAATTCCTGGGTAGCCGGTCTCGTCGGCGGAAACTCCGTGTTCGCCAACTTCATCGCGGCGATCTCGGGCGCGTTTATGTATTTTGCCACCCTTACCGAGGTTCCCATCGTGCAGGGTTTGCTCGGCTCGGGCATGGGGCAGGGACCGGCGCTGGCGCTCCTTCTCGCGGGGCCGAGCCTCTCGCTTCCGTCAATGCTCGTCATCAACGCCGAGATCGGCATAAAAAAGACGGCGGTCTACGTGATTCTCGTCGTCGTCATGTCGGCCCTCGCGGGCCTGCTCTTCGGCGCGATCGCCTGATCGCGTGATCGCGTAAGGATAAAGGAAGGCATAATGGATACGCTGGTTTTCTATATCGCGGTGGCGGTTCTTTTCGGCATCTCGCTCGCGAAAAGCCGCGAAAAAACGAAAAAGGCGCTGATGAAGGGGCTTAAGGCGCTCGAGAATATCATGCCCCAGTTCATAACGGTGCTGTTTATCATATCCATTATGCTTTCGGCCCTCGATTCGAAAACCATATCCCGCCTTATCGGATCGGGGTCCGGGGCGCTCGGCGTCGCCGTCGCCTCCGTTCTCGGCGCCATTACCCTAATCCCGGGCTTCGTGGCGTTTCCCCTCGCCGGCGAGCTTTTGCGCAACGGGGCGGGGGTCATGCCGATCGCCGCCTTCGTGTCCTCGCTTATGATGGTCGGCATTATCACCCTCCCGATGGAGATCGCGTACTTCGGAAAGCGTACGGCCATCCTGCGAAACGCGTTCGCCCTCATTTTCTCCGTGGCCGCGGCGGCCTTCGTGACGTGGGCGGTATCGTTATGAAAGGAACCGGTATACTGAAGCGCTATCGCGCGGCCCTTGCGGCGCTCGTCGCGCTCGTCGCTTTCATGATCGCCTTTCCCGATCTCGCGCCGAAGGCAGGCGCTTCGCTCCTTGACCAGGTGAAGACCATGCTTCTCGTTATCCCCCCGATCTTTCTCCTGCTTGGACTTCTCGACGCGTGGGTTCCCCGGGAGACCATGATGAAATTCATGGGTCCCGGATCGGGTATCAAGGGCCCGATTCTCGGCTTCGTCCTGGGGTCAGTGGCCGCGGGGCCGCTTTATGGCGCCTTCCCCGTCGCAGCGGTGCTGATGAAAAAGGGAGCGAGTTTTTCGAACATCCTTATATTCATCGGCGCGTGGTCCACGACGAAAATACCGATGCTCCTTTTCGAGATGAAGGCGCTCGGTTACCGCTTCGCCCTTTCGCGGCTCGCGGCCGATATCGTCGGAATCGCCGCGATCGCCCTCGCCCTCAAGGCCGCGGTACCGAAGAAAGAAGTGGAGCGGATGTACGAAAACGCGGGAAAAATCGATATGCCCCAAAAGGGAAACCAATAACCGCCCGCGGGAGCGAACCGGATACGCGCGGGATATGACGGATATCCCTCCTTCCCGCAGGTAAAGCCTAGTAGGGGCGTTAGCCCGCGCTCTCGAGCCATTCCCGCACCCGGGCCTCGATCGCGTCGCGGATGGGCCTGATGCCTACCAGTTTTTCCTCGTCCGTTCCGGTCAGGGCGCTCGGGTCGGGGAAACCCCAGTGCATGCGAACGTGCTTGCCGGGAAACAGGGGGCAGCGTTCCGCGTTGCTCTCGTCGCATACGGTTATGACGTAATCGAAGTGCTCGCCGCGGTCCACGAAGTCCTGGGCCTTTTTCGCGTAATGCCCCTCCATGCCGACGCCGATCTCCTCCATGGCCTTCACGACCAGGGGATTCAACTTGCCCGCCTCTATTCCCGCGCTCTGTACCTCGAATCGGTCGCCCGCGAATTTCCGAACGAAGGCCTCGCCCATTTGGCTTCGGCCCGAGTTGTGTATGCAGATAAACATTACGCGTTTCTTGTCCATGGTGATTCTCCTTTTTCTGTCGTTTCCGTTAGGGCGATATCGATCAATCGTTCGACATGCATCTTGATCCGGTCCCTGATTATCCTGATGGCGGCCATTCGCTCGTCAACGCCGCCGACAATCGCCGAGGGGTCCTCAATGTCCCAGTGGAAGCGCCGCTTCTCCCCGCGCATGACGGGACAGGCGGCAAGCCGCGATTCTGCGCACACCGTCACGACGATATCGTAGGCGCGGTTTTCCGCGCCCAGGTCCCCCACGCTCTTCGATCGCTGCCGGGAAATGTCCAAGCCCGCTTCCTTCATGGCGGCGATCACCAGCGGGTTGATCGAGGAGGGGATAATGCCCGCGCTTTCGGCCCGAAAGGAATCGCCGGCGAGGGCGTTCAAAAAGGCTTCCGCCATTTGGCTCCGCGCGGAGTTGTGGACGCAAATGAATAGAACCTTGATCCTGCGGTCATCCGGGGAATCGAGCCGATTCGCGAAAAGCGGCAGGGCGCGAAGCCTTCTCGCGTCCGCTTCCGTCTCCCGGGCCCCGTCCAGCAGCGAGCGGACGAAGGGCATAACCACTTCGGCGACGGCGCTTTCGTGCGTGTCCACGGCGTAAAATATCTGGTTCCACTGCCGGCGGTCCTTGAGGATCGAGGCGTTTTTGAGGTAGGCGAGATGGCGCGAGACCTTTGACTGCGGCAGGTCAAGGGCGCGCATCAAGTCGTCTACCCTGAGTTCCCCGTGGGACAGGAGCATCAGGATGCGGAGTCTCGTCTGGTCGCCGAGGGCCTGCATGATCGCGGCCCCTTCCGTAAGGGTAATTTTCTAATTCCTCCCTCAGTTAAGCCGTAAGAAAGCCCGCCCAAGCCGATATGCGAGGTTTAAACGCTTTCGTTATGTGGCGCCTTCTCGCTTTCGAATTTAATAATCTAACATCCGCATAAACAGATACTAAACAGCAGAGGTTGGGTTGTCAATGAATATTTCCCTTACCTCCCCCGTGTTTCGGTTAATTAACGGAAAACTAACAAAACGCGCGGCTCGCGGTTCTTCCCCACGCACGGGTTCCCGCGCTTTTCACGGCGCTGGCCGTTCAAACGGGTCGTTGGCGCATTCGGTATCGTTTCACCCTGCGCGGACTCGGAACCATCCGGCGGTCCGGTTGGCGATCCTGACGAGCATAAGCATGACCGGGACTTCCACGAGGACCCCGACGATGGTGGCAAGCACGACCGGCGAGTCCGAGCCGAAAAGCGAAATCGCCACGGCTACCGCGAGCTCGAAAAAATTCGAGGCCCCGATCATGCCCGCCGAGGCGGCGATATCGTGGGGCAGTTTCAGTATCCGCGAGGCGCCGTAGGCGATAAAGAAGATCAGGAAGGTCTGGAGCGTGAGCGGCACGGCGATGAGGAGGATATGCCCGGGATTCTCAAGGATGACCGAACCCTGGAACGAGAAGAGAATCACCAGGGTAAGGAGCAGCCCGGTGACGGTAACGCCCGAGAACTTGGGGATAAACGCGTCGTGGAACCACCGTTCCCCGTGCTTTGCGATGATGGCCCGCCTCGTGAGAACGCCGGCGGCGAGGGGCAGCACCACGAAGAGAACCACGGATAAAATCAGCGTCGCCCAGGGAATGCTCACCCCGCCGACCCCGAGAAGGAAGGCCACGATGGGCGTAAACGCCACGAGGATAATCAGGTCGTTCGTCGCGACCTGCACTACCGTGTACGCGGGATTCCCCCTCGTCAGGTGGCTCCACACGAAGACCATGGCCGTACAGGGCGCCGCGCCGAGAAGAATGGCCCCCGCCAGGTAATCCCTCGCGAGGTTTTCCGGAATGAAGGCCTTGAATAGGACAAAGAAAAATAGCGAGGCTATACCGTACATCGTGAAGGGCTTGATAAGCCAATTCGTGACCCAGGTGACATACAGGCCCTTGGGGCTCTTCCCCACGTTCTTTACGCTCGTAAAGTCTACCTTCAGCATCATCGGGTAGATCATGAGCCAGATGAGAACCGCCATGGGGATGGATACCTGCGCGTACTCAAACCGCGAAAGGGTTTCCGGTACGGCGGGCAGGAATCGGCCGATAAGGATTCCCGCGGCCATGCAGAGAATTACCCAAACCGAAAGGTTTTTCTCGAAGAAACCGATGCCCGAATCTCTCTTTTCCGTACCGCTCATGACAGCTCCTTGTTTTCGTTTTTCTGGTCTTTTTCGCGCAAAGGCATGTATCGCCGCCCTGGATAATCGACGGAATGAAATCGCGCAGGAAAGAATGTGCACGATTTTTTACCCGGGTTTTGTCGGAGAGTACCCTGCATAGCCTGGCCCCTCGCGCAAAGTCGATATCCATGGCGCAACCCCTTTCATGGTCAGTGCCCGTATCCTATCACATATAGATACATGCCAATATAAGTTCATAAACCACTCCGGCCCAATCGCGAAAAGGGTTATTGATTTATACACATCTCTCGGGGATGGCAATACATTGCATTGAAGTACAGGATTTTTTCGGTATGACCTTTTTCTAGCCAAGAAAGGGAATCCTCTACGGTCGCGCATTTCGTGTGCATTCCCTTCGAGCCACCTCCGGTCGCTTCCGCCTGAATCCTGCGCCAGCTCGGATTCAGCCTGTCGGCTCATCCCGCTCGAAACTTCGTTGCGAATCCCTCTCGGTCGGGGCGTCGCTTCGGTTCGATGTCGTAGTCCGTTCGCCGCGAAGGAAGAACGGACTGTCAATCCGTACCTTTCGACAAACCGGAGGTATTCCCTTTCGTGGCCCATAAAAAATGGCTATATGTCCGCTATTTCCAGAGCATTCTGGAGAACTACAGAGATTTTGAGAGAGTCTATTGCACAATTTGTTGCACACTCGTTTTTACAACCGTTGAAAAAATGACCTGCACGTCAAAATAACAAAAAAAGGTACAGAAAGAGAACAATTCACTCTAAAAGTGGAGTGTGCAATCATTGTGCTACGAGTAGCGATATTCGTTTCGTCATCCCTTCAAAGATCGTATCGGCTACAGAAGCGGGAAAGTCGTTTGGTAGTGAACGAGAGATCGATTCAATGGCTTTAGGAATATCCGTAACAAGGTTTGATATCATGGAATCGATTATGGACGCATCCATACCACAACGTCGGCCCGTTTCGTAAATATGTCGCGCATAGATCTTGTCCCATTCATAATGCCGGTTCTTGCCCCTGAAAGCCATTGCCATTTTCAGTTTCTCCGGGGGGATTAATCCGTTTCCATGACCAAGAACGGGATATGCGGACATGATGTCATAAAGCGGGGTAAGCCGATAACGCCCTCCTCGTTCAATAAAAACCGAGAAATTTTTCGCATGACCGTCAGGCGCTGCCAAGAGCCAAAAAAGGATTTGGGTTATGAAGAAAGTCTCTCTGTCTTTTTTCGAATCCGCTGAACCAAGTAATAATGACATAACGGTGTCGATTCCCGGCCCCCCGTCAGATTCATATTTACCATTCGACGGCGTTGCGGTAATCTGGCAGAAATCTTCTTGCGGAAGTCGAATAATGGATTTATTCGCCGTATTAATGCGCCGGTCAAAACGTTCTACAACGAGAGCGGTTACGTCATCGAATTTTTGTATCTCGCAGCTTGCCGTATTCAAACCAATTGCCGAGGCGATCTGAAGGCAAAGCCATTCGTTCTCTACAGAATTGGTCATATCGAGTCCGAGCCCGCCAATTCTACCCAACGGTAATTTTATGATATGTGTCGAAGGGGTGGAGCCATGAGGGACGAGCCATTGATCGGCAAATCGAAGCAATGCGGTTTTTTCCTGAGCGCCGGCCAAAGATATGCGGAACTCATCATCGGATAATCTTCCTCCCGCTCCCATTGACGTCATGCCTTTCAGGATTTCCGCAATCTGATGTTCGTCAATCGGCCTTCCCTCGACAGTCGCCTGATCCGAGGGCTTTTCGTCGTTCGGGATAAGCTGGATCGCCCCTACGCAATCGCGCCCGATCTCCGCAAGAAGATCTATCGTACTGATTGATGCCGCGCCATAACGAGTGCGTATTCGCTGGCGAATCTCCGTTGAGTCCGGTAAAAGATTATCGAAGAAAGAAGAAACAACTTCCCCTCGAATTTGGTTTTTCCCAAGGGGGATGGATAACGAAATAGGCCTTGCTTGGGTATGCATAAGCCAGGAATCTTCATAACTAAATTCATGTATACCGCTTGAACCTATAGACCAGATACCGACTCGAATTCCATTTAGCCAAACCCTAAGGGAGCGCGTATTTGATGATCTGGCCATTTTCACCAATCCTCATGTGTATTCGGGACATCGGTGTCCTCATTCTCGTTCTTGGGAGAAATGATCATTTCCAGGTTTAAAGATGAGAGTAGTTTTAGAAGACTATCGATAGTCGCTGACCCTGGATGATTCTCCAGGGCGGATATGGTTTTAGGAAGGAGTCCGACATTTTTCCCCGCTATTTCCTGGCTTATTCCTTGAGTTTTTCGAACATCCTTTAGGGCGTGGGAGAGTTGGGAAGGGGTAGAAATTAGGTATTTCACGGGCTCCTCCTCGAATAATAAAATATACCTTATGAGGTATAGTATAGATTAATACCCTATCGGGTAAAAGTCAAGAATTTACCCTGTAAGGTATGAAGTATTTGTTCTTTTGAATTTACCACAGCTCATCTTGGGTGATTATTTGACCTATTGCAGATTTTCACAGTATCATTGCGGGAGCGTTAACGAACGATTTTTTATAACAAAACCAATAAAAGCAGGTAGCCCATGGCGACACTGGAAAAGCAGATTGAAGACGCCTTTATCGCGCAGCTCGTAGACCAAAAATACGCCTACCGCACTGATATTCGCGACCGCGCCGCCCTGGAGCGGAATTTTCGGGCCAAATTCGACGAGCTGAACGGCGTTACCCTCACCGATAGCGAGTTTACCCGCCTCCTGGACGCCATTATCACCTCCGACGTGTACGCCGCCGCCAAAACCCTGCGGGAAAAGCAGACCCTGGACCGGGACGACGGAAAGGCGCTCCACTATACCCTCGTGAATATCAAGGACTGGTGCAAGAACAGCTTCGAGGTGATAAACCAGCTCCGCATGAGCACCGACTACGGGAGCCACCGCTACGACGTGATACTCCTCATCAATGGGGTGCCGGTAGTGCAGATCGAGCTCAAGGGCCTCAAGATTACCCCCCGCACGGCGCTCAAGCAGATCGTGGACTACAAGAACGATCCCGGTAACGGCTACACGAAGACCCTCCTTTGCTTCATGCAGCTTTTTATCGTGAGCAACCGTACCGACACCTGGTATTTCGCCAACAATAACGCCAAGCACTTCAGCTTCGACGCGGACGAGCGCTTCCTCCCCATGTACCAGTTCGCCGAGCGGGACAACAAGAAGATTACCCGGCTTGAAGACTTCACCTCCCTCTTCCTTGCCAAGTGTACCCTGGGCGAGATGATCAGCCGTTACATGGTGCTGGTGGCAAGCGAGCAAAAACTCCTCATGATGCGACCCTACCAGATCTACGCGGTGCAGGCCATCGTGGAGTGCATTCACCAAAACCGGGGGAACGGGTATATCTGGCACACCACGGGAAGCGGAAAGACCCTCACGTCCTTCAAGGCTTCGACCCTTCTCAAGGACAACCCGGATATCGACAAATGCCTCTTCGTGGTGGACCGGAAGGACCTGGACCGGCAAACCCGGGAGGAGTTCAACAAGTTCCAGGAAGGCTGCGTCGAAGAAAACACCAACACGGAAACCCTCGTCACCCGACTCCTTTCGGACAACTACGCGAACAAGGTAATCGTGACCACCATTCAGAAGCTCGGGCTCGCTCTGGACGACTCAAGCGCCCGGGGCTACAAGGAACGGCTCGAACCCCTGCGGAACAAACGCATGGTGTTCATCTTCGACGAATGTCATCGCTCCCAGTTCGGCGAGAACCATCAGGCCATCAAATCCTTTTTCCCGAAGGCCCAGCTTTTCGGCTTTACGGGAACCCCTATCTTCGCGGACAACGCGAGCTACAAGCAGATAACCGGCCAGGTGCAGAGCCTCAAGACCACCGAGGATATCTTCGAGAAACAGCTCCACGCCTACACGATTACCCACGCTATCGAAGACCGGAACGTTTTGCGCTTCAAGGTAGACTACTTCAAACCCGACGGCGAAACCCCCGTTAAGCCCGGCGAAGCCTACACCCAGAAAGCCGTTGCCGAGGCGATCCTCTCCAAGCACGACGCCTCCACGAACAATCGCAAGTTCAACGCCGTCCTCGCCTGTCAATCCATCAACCACGCCATCGGCTACTTCCGCCTTTTCAAGGAATTGCAGGCCGCCCGCGCCGCGGAAGACCCGCACTTCCTTCCCCTCAATATCGCCTGCGTCTTCTCGCCCCCGGCGGAAGGCAACAAGGACGTGCAGCAGATCCAGGAAGACCTGCCCCAGGAAAAGCTCGACAATCAGGAAGACCCCGAGGGAAAGAAGGCCGCCCTCAAGGAAATAATCGCGGACTACAATGCCGCCTACGGCACCAACCACTCGATAAGTGAGTTCGACCTTTACTATCAGGACGTGCAAAAGCGGATCAAGGACCAGCAGTATCCCAACCACGACCTGGAGCACGCCAAGAAGATCGACCTCATGATCGTGGTGGACATGCTCCTTACGGGCTTCGACTCCAAATACCTCAACACCCTCTACGTGGACAAGAACCTCAAATACCACGGCCTTATCCAGGCCTTCTCCCGCACGAACCGCGTCTTGAACGACACGAAACCTTTGGGCAATATCCTGGACTTCCGCCAGCAGGAGGAGGCGGTCAACGCCGCCATCGCCCTTTTCTCCGGGGAAGATACCTCGAAGGCGAAGGAAGTTTGGCTCGTGGACCCGGCCCCGGTGGTGATCGAAAAGCTTAACGACGCCATGGCCGCCCTCGAAGGTTTCATGGCCCTCCACGGCCTTCCCGCGAAACCCGAAGAGGTGGCGAACCTGAAGGGCGACGAGGCGCGAAGCGAGTTCTGCACCCGGTTCAAGGAGGTAAAGCGGCTCAAGACGCAGCTTAACCAATATACCGACATGTCGGACGAGGACGCGGCGAGAAGCGAGTCCATCCTGAGCGGGGACGACGAATGGGCATTCCAGAGCGCGTACATGGAAACCGCCCATCGCCTGAAAGCGAGTCAGCTTTCATGGGAAGACCGTCCGGAACCTCCGCCCGAGCTGGACTTCGAGTTCGTGCTTTTCTCCTCGGCCACCATCGACTACGACTACATCATGCGCCTCATCGCGAGCTATACGAATGCCACCCCTGAGACCCAGAAGATGACCCGGGAACAGCTGGTGCGCTATATCCTATCGGACTCGAAGTTCATGGACGACCGGGACGATATCATCGCCTACATCGACACCTTGGGCGCCAAGACGGGCCTGAGCGAGGAGTCCATCAAGGCGGGGTATTTGCAGTTCAAGGCGAACAAGACCCGGGGCGAACTCGCCGCCCTTGCCGTATCCCACGGCCTCGCTCCCGAATCCCTCCAGACCTTCGTGGACCGCATGGTTTCCCGCCTGGTGTTCGACGGCGAAGACCTTACCCGCCTCCTTGAACCCTTAGACCTTGGCTGGAAGGCCCGCGCCCAAAAGGAACTCGCTCTCATGCGCGACCTCCTCCCCCTCATCAACAAAGCCGCCAACGGCCGCGACATTTCCGGCCTTTCCGCCTATGAACGGTAGGAATATTTTGGGCGTCACTCGCCTGCGGCGAGTCGGGCTTTTCGCTCCAATTCCTCGCCCGCCTCTGGCGGTCTGCGGGATTTCCGCTTCAATCCCTGACGCAAGAAGGTCCGTAACAATATGAGTGTACCCAAACTGAGATTCCCGGAGTTTGCAGATAGTGGGGAGTGGGAAGATAGGGAATTAATCCATATCGCTGATCGAGTTATTGAACGAAATAAGGATCTATCTGAAAAAAGAGTATTTACAAATTCGGCTATTGATGGAGTCGTTGATCAGAGAGATTATTTTGATAAAGATATAGCTAATCAAGAAAATCTTAATAACTATTTCATTCTTGAGAATGGCGATTTCGTATACAATCCTCGTATTTCAGTAACAGCACCTGTAGGCCCAATATCAAAGAATAAATTGGGAAAGGGTGTTATGTCACCTCTTTATACAGTATTTAGGTTTAAAAATAGTGCGAATACATTCTTTGAGTATTTTTATAAAACTGATATTTGGCATAAATACTTGAAAGAAGTTTCCAACACTGGGGCTCGTCATGATCGTATGGCTATTTCAAATAATGACTTTATGAAAATGCCTTTGCCGTACCCTTCCCTCCCCGAACAACAAAAAATCGCGGATTGCCTGTCTTCCCTTGACGATCTGATCGCCGCGCACAAGCGCAAGCTCGATGCCCTCAAGACTCACAAGAAAGGCCTGATGCAGCAGCTCTTCCCCGCCGAAGGCGAAACCGTCCCCCGCCTGCGCTTCCCGGAATTCGAGAACGCGGGGGAGTGGGAGGAGAAGAGGTTGGGGGATATTATAGAATTGCTTGTATCAGGAGTCAGCGTTAACTCAACTGGGGATCCAATAACCAATGAGCATGAAATTGGAATTTTAAAAACATCTTGTATTGCAAATGGAATATTTATTCCTCAAGAAAATAAACAAGTTGTTGAAAGTGAAATCTCCATGGTAAAAACAAGTCCAAAAAGGAACTCAATAATTTTCAGTCGCATGAATACTCCTTTACTTGTAGGAGAATCAGGTTATGTTACTAAAGAATACCCGAATTTATTTCTACCTGATCGTTTGTGGAATATCTGTTGTGATGAAAAGAATGTAAATACTCGTTTTGTAAGTCAGTACCTAATAACTGAAAAAATGCGAAATATTCTTAAGGAATCAGCTACAGGGACAAGTGAGACGATGAAGAATATATCTCAATCAAAATTCACAGATATACAACTATTCTTCCCCTCTCTCCCCGAACAACAGAAAATCGCCGATTGCCTTTCTTCGCTCGACGAATTGGTTACCGCGCAGGCTCAGAAGATTGAGGCTCTTAAAAACCACAAGAAGGGGTTGATGCAGCAATTGTTCCCGGCGGGGGATGAGTAAACCATGCGAAGGGTGGGTAGGCGCGTAGGAGCCCGGCGCGGCGCTTTGAGCGGGAGCGAAAAGCGTAAGGTTGCCCTGGGACAGGGCAACTTTAGTGCCGGACGAGCGACTAGCGCCGTAGGGCGGGGCTCCGCCCTTTTGGAAAGGATGGCAGCATGAACGGCGAAATGGTCATCTACACCGACCCTGACGGAAAGGTGGAAACCGAAGTGCGCATGGCCGGAGAAACCCTTTGGCTGACGGAACGGCAAATTACTGCCTTATTCGAACGGGATAGGACCGTAATAGGGAGGCATATCAAAAACGTCTTCACCACGGGAGAGCTTGAAACCGAAAGCAATGTGCAAAAAATGCGCATTCCTTCCTCGGATAAGCCCGTCGCGCATTACGGCCTGGACATGATCCTTTCCGTTGGCTACCGGGTCAATTCGAAACGGGGAACGCAATTCCGCATATGGGCAAACCATAACAAGCGCATTGCGAAGCAGGGGTGTGTATGAATGAAATGATCCTCTATACCACAGAAGACGGGAAAAGCAATATTCAGTTGAGGACGGACGGGCATACGGCGTGGCTAACGCAGTTGGAGATGGCCGAGTTGTTTTGCGCGTCAAAACAGAATATTTCCTTGCATCTCAAGAATATATTTGAGGAAGGCGAGTTGAAGGAAATTTCAGTTGTCAAGGAATCCTTGACAACTGCCGCAGATGGTAAACGGTATTCCACGAAACTCTACAACCTCGATGCCATCCTGGCCGTCGGTTACCGCGTACGCTCGCCCCGAGGCGTACAGTTTCGCGTCTGGGCAAGTTCGGTGCTTAAGGAATATCTGGTCAAGGGCTTCGCGATGGATGACGAACGCCTCAAGAATCCCGATGGGCGCCCGGATTATTTCGATGAGATGCTCGCGCGCATCCGCGACATCCGGGCGTCGGAGAAGCGCTTTTATCAAAAGGTTCGCGACCTTTTTGCCTTGGCGACCGATTACTCGAAAGATGACCAGGCAACCCAGGATTTTTTTGCCACCGTGCAAAACCTTCTCCTGTATGCGGTGACGGAACACACCGCCGCGGAAATCATCGTCGCGCGTGCAAAGCCCGAAGATGAGTATTTCGGACTATTGACCTGGAAGGGTTCGAAGGTAAGAAAGCAGGATATTCTGATAGCCAAGAATTACCTGAACGAGGATGAAATTGATACCTTAAACCGACTGGTTGTCATCTTTCTTGAAACCGCAGAACTCCGTGCCAAGCGTCGTGTCGTCACGCCTATGGCGTTTTGGCAGGAAAATGTCAGCCAAATCATTACTTCCAACGGGTTCCCGCTCCTGAACGGTGCCGGTTCCGTCAGTCACGCCCGGATGGAAAAAGAGATTGTTGCCCGTTATACCGGAATTGACGAAAGACGAAAGGAAAACGAAGCCAAAACCGCCGAGCTTGAGGATGAAGCAGAGCTGAAGGCCTTGGAAGATAAAATAAAGCACCGCAAAGGAATAATATCATGACAGACGTTGACCAACGAGAACTGGGGAACACCCTCTGGGGAATAGCCGACCAACTGCGCGGGGCCATGAACGCCGACGACTTCCGCGATTACATGCTGTCGTTTTTGTTTTTGCGCTACCTTTCGGACAACTACGAGACCGCCGCGAAAAAGGAACTGGGGAGCGACTATCCCGAAACCGCGGGCGGTTCGGGCGCGGCAGGTGGCGCGGGCGGGTTTTCGCCTTTGGTGAAATGGTACAAGGACAATAAGGCCGACGTGGGCCAGTTCGAAGACCAGATGCGGCGCAAGGTGCACTACGTGATCAAACCCGAGTACCTTTGGTCCAGCATCGCCGAGATGGCGCGGAAGCAGGAGGGCGAACTCCTCCACCGCCTGGAAGAGGGATTCAAGCATATCGAAAACGACTCCTTCGAGAGCACCTTTCAGGGCTTGTTCTCGGAGATAAACTTAAGCTCGGAAAAACTCGGCAAGACCTACACCGAGCGGAACGCCAAACTCTGCGTGATTATCCAGAAGATCGCCGAAGGTATAGCCAAGTTCTCCACCCGGAGCGACATCCTGGGCGACGCCTACGAGTACCTGATCGGCCAGTTTGCGGCGGGCTCAGGCAAGAAAGCAGGCGAGTTTTATACCCCCCAGCAGATATCGAGCATCCTTTCCGGTATTGTCGTTTTGGATAGCCAGGAACCGGCCACGGGAAAGAAGAAAAAGCTTGAGAAAGTGCTGGACTTTGCCTGCGGTTCAGGATCGCTCTTGTTGAACGTACGGAAGGGCCTCGGGCCCCATGGCGTGGGCAAGCTCTACGGGCAGGAAAAGAATATCACCACCTACAACCTGGCGCGTATGAACATGCTCCTCCACGGCGTGAAGGATTCAGAGTTCGAGATTTTCCACGGTGACTCGCTCTTGAACGACTGGGATCTTCTTCGGGAATTAAACCCCGCCAAGGAGCCTCGATTCGACGCGGTGGTAGCGAATCCTCCGTTCAGCTATCGCTGGGAGCCCACCGACGCCCTCGCGGAGGACTTCCGGTTCAAGAACCACGGGCTGGCTCCCAAGTCCGCAGCGGACTTCGCCTTTTTGCTTCATGGTTTTCACTTCCTTCACAAGGAAGGCACCATGGCGATTATTCTGCCCCACGGCGTTTTGTTTCGCGGCGGGGCGGAGGAACGGATTCGAACCAAGTTGTTGAAGGATGGGAATATCGATACGGTAATTGGGCTCCCGGCGAATCTCTTTTTCTCCACCGGTATTCCGGTGTGCATTCTCGTACTGAAAAAGTGCAAGAAGTATGATGACGTGCTTTTCATTAACGCTGCCGAGCGCTTCGAGAAGGGGAAGAAGCAGAACAAGCTCACGGACGAGCATATCGACAAGATTATTGACACCTACCAGTTCCGGAAGGAAGAAGAGCGCTATGCCCGCCGCGTGGGGATGGAGGAGATCGAGAAGAACGGGTTTAACCTGAATATCTCGCGGTATATCAGCACCGCCGTCGCCGAAGAAGAGATTGACCTGGCGGCGGTGAACGCGGAACTGGTGGAGATTGAAGGGAAGATCAGTGAGGCGAGGAAGCGGCATAATGAGTTTTTGAGGGAGCTGGGACTGCCGGGAGTGTAGGGGAAATATCCGTATATACCAAAGTAAAAGGGGTCGTAACGATGGCTTTCGAAGTAGACGAGACGGGATTGCGGATAGCGGTGTTTCAATGGCTTCGGGAACGGGAGGCGTGGAATAACGGCATATTCAGCGGACGCGAACTCAACGAGGGAATCACCGTCGCCGGGCGGCGCATAACGTTGAAAGGCCAGACCGGCATCTGGTTCCCCGCGGGGTGGGCCATGCCCGTCTCCATCACTACCTCTAATAGGGGTTTATACAAACTGGACGAAATTGGCGATGACGGTTTCTTCACCTACGCGTACCGGGGAAACGACCCCGGCCACCGCGACAACGTAGGCCTCCGAAACGCGCTCAGGACCAGAACCCCGCTCGTATACTTCAAGGAAGTGGAAGGAGCCCGGTATCAGGCTATCTGGCCCGTCATAGTGCTCGACGACATGCCGGACCGCCTGTGCGTGCGCGCGGCGATAGACCCCGCGTACGGCGAGCTGAAAGCGGGCGCGCGATTCGGCGACATCGACGCCTCGCCCCTCGACGTCAGGCGATACGCCTGGGGACAAACCCGACATCGGCTCCACCAGAACGCCTTCCGCGAGATGGTCGTAAGCGCGTACGACCAGCGGTGCGCCATCTGCCGACTCAACCACCCCGAACTCCTGGACGCCGCGCACATCATACCCGACTCGGACGAGCGGGGAACGCCGGTGATCCCGAACGGGCTGTCCCTCTGCAAGATTCACCATGCGGCGTACGACAAGAATATCCTCGGCATCGATCCCGACTACCGCGTCCATATTCGGGAGGACATTCTCCTTGAGCGCGACGGGCCCATGCTTAAGCACGGGTTGCAGGAATTGGACGGGTCGAGCCTGATCGTGCCGAAGCGGGTGGCGGAGCGGCCGGACCGGGAGAGGCTGAAGGTGCGGTTCGGGGAGTTCAGGAGCGCGTAGTGAAGCGCGAGATGGCGGCGGTTATATGGTAATCCGCAACCCGTTGATCGACCCTATCGGCGTGCCGCGGCGCTTTTACCGCGCGCGATGCCGCGGGAGAGACCCCGCGGTAACGAGCCGAATCATGAGCCGAATACGCTGCAGAAACACCCTGCCCGAACGGTTGCTGGGCTCCGCGATGCGGAGGCTAGGCATACGGTTGAGAAAGCAGGTTCGCGCGGTCGGGAAGCCGGATTTCGGCCTGAAAAAATTCCGCCTAGCGGTATTCGTGGACGGCGACTTTTGGCACGGGCACGAGTGGGCCTTGAAAGGGTATTCCGGTCCCGAGGCGATGCTTCGGCGATACCCGAAATACTGGCGCGAAAAGCTGCGCCGGAACGCCCGCAGGGACGAATTCGTCACTGGAACGTTACGGGCCGAGGGGTGGACCGTTATCCGTTTTTGGGCGTCTGACGTGAAGAAGGACGCGGATCGGTGCGCGCGGGAAGTGTACGCGGTAATGAAAGGGCACGGCTGGGTTTGATTCCTAAGACCTTCGCCCCTGTAACAGCTTTCTTGGCGGGGGCTCCGCCGTGACGCGCTCGAACCCCGTGGCGCGTTCTGCCTCTCCTTAAAAAAAAGGCCCCGTGATTGAGACCTTTCCGCTCCGGTAATGGAGGAGCGTGGAAAGGTCGTGGATCGTTGTTATCTCGGTCATGGCAATGATTGGAATCTTCCTGTACGGGAACGTCAATCCGCCCTATGGGCAGGTTAGTTGCGCGACAATGAGTTAGTAAAGGTTAACGAAAAACTCGAGACTTCGCGTAGTAAACGGGAGATTCAAAGTAGGGATACATCGCCTATAGCGTTGAAAAGCGTATGGTTTTCTGTACGGTGCGGGAATAATTCTCGTGCGTAGCCGCTTCCCCGCGGCAGCCCTCAGTCCAGCGAGCCGAACACCCGCTTCAATATCTGGGTTACCCGCTTTACCGGGTCCTTGCGGATGGCCTTTTCCTCGTCCGCCACCTTCAGGAACATGCCGTCCAGCGCCTTTTCCGTCAGGTATCGGGAAAGCTCGATATCCACGGTTTTCATTTTATTGAGCTTCCCGACGGGGCTCGCTGCCGCTTTATTGTAGAGGTCACGCAGGGCGTTCCACGTGTCGTTGGCGGAAATGTCGCCTACCAGTTTCTTGTCCAGGGCGCCGTTCAGTTTCGGGCGGTAGAGGTCGACCAGGCGGGTATAGGTTTTTGAGCGGAAGTATTGGGTCGCCGCGTCGTCGTTCCCCTTCAGGATCGCGAATGCGTCCGCGATGGTCATGTCGGTTACGGCGTCGGCGAAGATAGGGTAGGCCCCGGAGGCCGCCTCTTCGGCGGACCTGTTGATCCGGAGGACGAGGTCGTCCATCATCTTTTTCCCGCCGGGAACGCGCTCTATATTCTCGATGATGGGGTTGGCCTCAGGGGGCAGGACCAGGCGGTAGAGGGCGTCGCCGTAATAGCCGTCCTTCTTGGCTAGCTCCCGTACCGCCGCATCAGCGCCCCGGGTCAGGGCTTCCTTCAGGCCCTTGGCGACTTCTTTCTCGGTCAGGGGCGCCTCGCCGCCTTCGCGGTATGAGTTCAGGGCGGAATCGAGGGTGGTCAGGCACGAACTGAAAAGAACGACGCTTGCCAAAAGGGGAAAAAGAACCGGTTTCATGGGGCGACTCCCGAGGTTTTAATAGCTTCAAGCATAGCGCCGAACCGGTTGAAAAACCAGCGTTTCCGCTGCGGGCGGATTTCGCGTTACCCTGGCGAAGCCTGAGGGAGGAATAAGGGCGTGCCGATGGCCGGGGAAGGCCTCCCCAGCGGCTCTTCAGGTTCGATATTGTAGTCCGTTCGCCGAGGAGCAAGAACGGACAATCAATCCCTTCCAGTCGTGCGCGATCCTGCGCACTCCTTCCAGGCCGCCTCCGCGACTCTCGCCGCGTCCTGCGGCTCGCCCCGCTCGAAACTTCGTTGCGAATCCCTCTCGGTCGGGGCGTCGCTTCGGTTCGATGTCGCAGTCCGTTCGCCGCGAAGCAAGAACGGACAGTCAATCCGTACCTTTCGACAAACCGGAGGTATTCCCTTTCTTGGCCCATAAAAAAAGGCCAGTCCATTAGGACTGACCTTTTTCTAGCCAAGAAAGGGAATCCTCTACGGTCGCGCACTTCGTGTGGGCTCCCTTCGAGCCGCCTCCAGGGCCTTACGCCGACATCCTGTCGGCTTTTCCTCCCGTTGGTCGGCGGCCCTTCCGGTTCGATTCCCTTTCTTGGCCTATAAAAAAAGGCCAGTCCATTAGGACTGACCTTTTTCTAGCCAAGAAAGGGAATCGAACCCTTGACCTGCACGTTACGAGGGTGCTGCTCTGCCGACTGAGCTATCTTGGCGGGAGCCATTATAGTAGCAAATAGGGGAAAACGCGTCAACCGGGGTGTTTTTAAAGGTCTTTGCTGCGTCGGGCGTTAACGAAACGGCTCAGTTCCGTCAGGTTTTTAACCAGGATTCGGTCCTCGTACATTTCCATTTTTCCTTGGTCGATAAACCGGTGCATTTCGTCTTCCACGGCCTCGAGGGAGAGTCCGGCCCAGCGGGCCACCTCGTCCAACGAGATGTTAAAGACGCGGGTTTCGGTGTTGCGGTCGGGGGATGGCTGGGTTTCGTCCAGCATGAGGAATACGTCGCCGACGCGGGCAAGGCGATCGGGAACGGTCAGCACCATAAACCGACGTTTCTGGACGAAAATCCGCTTTACGAACGTTTTCAGGAGCTTCATGGCGATGGCGGGATTCCCCATCATCAATACCTCGAAGTTCGCCTTGTTGAACTCGAGGGCGATCACGTCGTCGTAGGCTATGGCGGTGGCGGATCGGGGCGAGTTTTCGAGGATGGCCATTTCGCCGAAGATTTCCGAGGGCTGGAGTATGTCTAGGTTTTTCTCGAAACCGTTGACGATCTTGATCAACTGCACGCGTCCGCTCTGGATGAGATAGAAGGCGTCCCCGGGTTCGTATTCCGAGAATATTACCGAGCCTTTCGGGAATTTTTTGGCAAACCGCGAAAACGCGGCGAATACGTCGCTCATGGGTCAACCTCCGCACTCGGCGTACAATTGCTTGATTTGCGGCACGAGGTCCGGCGTCGCCATGGAAAGGGCCTTGCCGAAGAATGCCTTCGCCTTTTCGTCCTGCTCCATGGCCTTATAGCACAACCCCATATACATGAGAATCTGCGCCAGTTGGAGCGTTTTGGGGTCCTTCCCGATATATACGGAAAGAAGCTGTATGCAGCGAACGTATTCCTGTTGTTCGTACAGGCACCGTCCGGCGCCGGCATAGGCCTTTCCGAGGGCGGGCGAGTCGCCGATTTCTATGATCGAATGGTACTGCTTGTAGGCTTCGTCCCATTTTTCCTGCCCGACCAGGCCTTCGGCAAGCGTCAGCGCGAGGTTAGGGTCATTGCCCACGGGGCCTCCCGAGCGCCTTCCGGGATCCGCGGAGGGCTGCCCCCGTTCGGCCGCGGTGCGTTCGCCAAAGCGGTGATCCGCGCCCCCCTTGTTTTGCGCGATCTGCTTCATCTCCATGGCGTGTTTCCCGTTGGGGTACAGCCTCAGATAGCGTACGGCTACCTCGGAGGCGGCGCTGAACTGCTGGGAATTGAAAAAGCAGGACGCGACGGAATACATGCCGTCGTCGGGGTTGGTCTGCTCTTCGCTGTCCAAAAGTGATTCTATCTGCCGATGAATGTGCCTGAGCTGATTGGAAAAGACCTTGAGCATCTTCATGATGATTCTGGTATTTTGCTGGACGAATTGCTCGAACTCGGGGGTGGAGAAGGCAAGGCATAGCGAATCGGTTATGACCATTATGCTTTCTTCCCGGGGAAAATGGCCCAAGGCCGATTTTACGCCGAAAAACTCGCCTTCGCGGATGTACTCGGTGATCTGCTTCCCCGTTTCGATATCGGTGGAGGTGAGGGCTATCCGGCCGCGTTGGAGCAAGAAGACGCGATCGTCAACGTCACCGGCAAAATAGATGACTGAGTTGGGTTTAAATTGTAAGGCTTTCGGCATCTTGAACCCTCGTAACGCTTAAACTCTGTTACGACAAAGAAGTATAGCACAAAATCTGGCGAGAAGTCCATTTTTTTGGTACAGTGTTCACTGTATGATAGATCTTCACACCCATTCCCGGGTCTCAGACGGGTCCATGACCCCTTCCGAGCTTATCGCGCACGCCGTTGAACGGGGCCTCTCCGCCCTGGCGCTTACCGACCACGACTCCGTGGCGGGAAATGCCGAGGCCTCTTTTGCGGCCGAGCGGGCCGGTATCCGATTCATTCCCGGGGTGGAGCTCGATATCGCGTGGAAACGCGGGGAATGCCATGTGCTGGGTCTTGGCTTGGTCCGTCCTTCCGCTTCCCTGAACGCCCTGTTGGAGGGGCAGGTCATGGCGCGCAACGCCCGCAACGCCGAAATAGTCTCGTTGATGCGGAAAGACGGGATTGATGTCGACCTTGAACGAGTCGCCGCCCTGGCCGGAGGAGACGTGGTCGGCCGGCCCCATTTCGCGGAGTATCTCGTTTCCGTGAAGAAGGTAAAAAACCGCCAGCAAGCCTTCGACCGCTACCTCGCGAAGGACCGTCCGTACTTTATGGACCGTTCCGGAATCCCCCTGGACGAGGGAATCAGTGCCATCCGCGACTCGGGAGGCGTTCCCGTCTTGGCGCATCCCCTTTCGCTCTACGTGTCATGGGGCAAGATCGGCGAGGTGCTGCGCGATTTCGCGGCTCGGGGCATCGCCGGGCTGGAGGCCTGGCACCCGGCGGCGCGGGTCGTGGAGTGCGAACGGCTTGAGCGCCTCGCGCGGGAATTGGGGCTCTGCGTGACCGCGGGCAGCGATTTTCACGGGGCCGCCCGGCCCGACCGCAAGCTCGGCCGTACCGCCGGCCGTCGGGATATAGACGATCGCTTCCTCAACGAGTCGCTTTCGGCCCTCCTCGAAGAATCGGAACGCGCCCTCGGCTAAAGAAAGTCCGGTACCGCGATTCCCCATCTCCTGAATCCCGCCGCCTCGGTAAGGTGGCCTCTATCAAGGACGGTCTCGCCTTCCATGTCCGCGATTGTTCTCGCGACCCGAAGAATCCCGTGTCCGCCGCGGCCGGAAAGCCGTTCGTCCGCCATCAGTTCCCGGAAGCATTCGCGGGCCTGGGGCGTCATGTTCGACACTCCCATCAATGCCTCAGGCGCCAAGGCGCCGTTCAGGGGCCCCTGATTCCGGTTCTCCTGCATGATTCGCGCGCGGGCGATCGCGAGCCTGAGTTCCCGGGTAGAATGCGTCGGCGGTCCCGAAAGCTCCGCGCCGTCCGGCGGCCGAACCTCGACCCTGAGGTCAATTCGGTCGAGAAGGGGGGCCGTCAGGCGCTTCCAATAACGGCTCACCGCCTCGGGCATGCAGGTGCAAACCCGGCCGCTCGCGCCCGCGTTCCCGCAGGGGCAGGGGTTAATCGCCATCAATAATTGAAAGCGGGCGGGGAAGGTCACGTTTTTTCCCGCCCGGCTTAGGGTAACCGTTCCCGATTCGATGGGGGAGCGGAGGGCCTGTAGGGCAGAGGCGCGAAAGAGGGCCGCTTCGTCAAGGAAGAGGGCGCCGCCGTGGGCAAGGGATATTTCCCCCGGACTGCAGCGTTGGCCGCCGCCGATCAGGCCTTCCAGGCTGGCATTGGGGTGGGGTTCCCTGAAGGGGGGCCGTAAAAGGAGCGCCGGCCCTTCCCGCGAGAGGGTTTCCGCTATTCCGTGGATTCTGGTGGCCTCAAGGGCCGTTTCCGGATTGAGGTCGGGGAGCAAGGCGGGAAAGCGCCGAAGCGTCATGGTTTTGCCGCAGCCCGGGGGACCGTAGGCGATCAGGTGGTGCCCTCCCGCCGCCGCGATTTGCAGCGCCCGAACCAGCGCCCGCTGTCCGCGTATGTCCTCAAAGCCGGGAAGGTCGCCCGGTTCCGGGAACCTCGGACGCGGGTCGCGCCCCCTCTCGAACCGCGTCGCGTCGCTCGGGGCGGCGCATTCGATTCCGCTCGGGGCTTCGAAAGGGGACGGCACAGCCTCGGCATGGCCGGGGGGATCGCCGGCCGAGTAAAGCGCGCGCAACAGGCCAACGGCTTGGGCAAGGGTTTCAACCCCGTATACCTTCGCGCGGGGAACAAGGGATGCCTCGGCCAAATTTCCCGCGGGTACCAAAAAGAGGCCGATCCCGGCCTTGATCCCGCATGAAACCGCGGCGAGGGTGCCGGGTACGGGCCGTACGGCGCCGGAAAGCTCCAGTTCGCCCAGGACCATTATCGTTCCCGTTCCCCCCGAAAGCCCTTCCGCGCTGCCGAGGACCGAAAGCGCGATGGGCAGGTCGAACGAGCTCCCTTCTTTCTTCAATCCCGCGGGGCACAGATTCAGGAGAATTCGCTCTTTCGGGAATTCCAGCCCCGAGTTTCGGATCGCCGCCCGCATCCGTTCCCGCGATTCGCGAATCGCCCCGTCGGGCAGGCCTACCACGTCTATCGCCGGTATGCCGCGCCGAAGGTCGGATTCGACTTTCACCAACTCTCCCTCGTACCCGAATTGGGCGAATCCGTATATCTCCATGCGTCGTACCCCCGGTCCCTTGTCGCAAAAAAGGGGTAGGGCTGCCCGGGAATCGGCAAGATATCCGGGAACGGGCGAGATACCCGGGTATCGGCGCCTTCGGGCGGAGAACGCGCTCCTTTCCGGGGGAGCGCAGCCTCCGTTAATGGAAGCGGTGCGTTGACTGTGAATGAAATAAGCGTTATATGGAGGTATAATTACACTGGGAGATCGTGAAATGCAAATCGAGGATTTGAATCCGCAGCTGGTTGAACATCTGGAGAGCGAAGGGGTAGACCTGGACCGCATGCTCCGCTTTCTCGACGATTTGAATTCCGGAAAGTTCGATAACCAATTGACGGTGGTCCCCGAAACCGTGCCTTCCCTTGACAATCCCGCTATCGTGGACCGCACGAAGCCAGCCGCCGTTACCGTGGCCCTTGCCGGGGCCCGCGCGAAATTCGCTGAGCTCGGCATCGCGTTGGACCCGCTCTCCCTCGCCTCCCCGTCGCCCGCCGGAGGCGCCGGATCGGAAACCGTGACCTTCGACGAAGCGGCCTTGCGCCTCATCGGAATCCACCTGTATCCCAAGACCGCGTATGGGGTACTGAACGGCGGTTCCGCCTCGACCTACGCCGATTTCAAGAAAAACCGCGAATACGCCGACGGGCTTTTCGACGAGTACCGGGACCTCTTCGACCGGCTGGCCGGGGAATGCCGCGGCAGGCCGAAGGGCATTACCCCCGCCTTCATCAATCCCGACGGCTCCCCCGGATACAGTTTCCTGCTCCTAAAGATGCGCATGCTGTTGGAGCACCGGAAACTTTACGCCGAAACCACGGGAAAGGCCGCCCGCGACGTTCTTCCCTCGTTCCAGATGACGAGCGTCCACACCGACGGGGCGATCGGAGAGGCCTTTCGCGACTACGTTACCCGGCCGGAGCTGAAGGCCCTGGCGGACTCCCTAGGGTGCCCCTCCATCGAAATGTTCACCGAAACCCAAACCATGATGGCGGCGATCACGCATTCCTCCGAGGGCTCGCCGCGGCGTATCTTCGATCGCGCGTACGGAAAGCCGAACACTGGCCTTGCCATGCCGGGGGGGCACGGCCAAAACTTCGAGATACTCGCGCCCATCTACCGGCGCATGCACTCCTTGGGCATTCGATACGCCTGGCTCGGGAATATCGACAACATGGGCTTTACCGTCGATCCCGTCTCCCTCGCCATTTTTGCCCTTTCGGGGAAGGAAGCCGCCTTCGAGGAAGCCTGGCGGACTCCCATGGACGTGAAGGGCGGGATTCTCGTGTGCGACCGCGCGGGCAAGCTAACCTGCGCCGATATCGGACCGGCTATCTCCACCGAGGACGTATTGGCCTTCGAAAAGGCGGGAAAGCCCGTGCTGTTCAATTGCGGGGTAGGGCTTTTTGACCTTGACCGGCTCATTCCCCGGCTGGACGATCTTCCGTACCAGTTGCCCCTGCGGGTTACGGATCAGGATAAGGACGCCGGGCGGTATGCCCAGGCCGAGCAGATAACCTGGGAAATAATCGCCCTCATGGACGATCCCCTTTTTTTCGCGGTCGACAAGACCAAACGCTTCCTTGCGGCCAAAATGCTCATGGAAAACATCCTGACCAGCCTGCCCCCCCAGGGAGCCCCCTCGCGCGGCGATGGCCAGGCCTCGGTTTCCGCGATGCTTCATGAGGGATTGATACAACTCCTGGCGAACGAATACGCGCTCGTGCTTGAAAACGACCGCTGGATACTCCCTCACTAAGGGGGAGGGTCAGGGCTGGTCCTTCCGGTCTTTCGTTATTTCGGCCTTCAACCTATTCCGGTAAAAAAAAAGTAGATTTTTGTTGACAAATAAATAAACCGGTTTAATAATGAACTAAATCGGTTTATAAAACCGGTTTAATTTGAAGGAGAGAGAAATGAAGAAAATCATGTTCATCGCGATGAGCTTCGTGTTGCTCGCCGGCGCCGTATTTGCCGGTGGCAAGACCGATGCGGGAGCGAAGCAGGGCGTTTCCGCCGTGGAGCTTGAGCTGTACTACTACAAGCAGGAGAATCAAGAAGGCTTGCAGAAGCTGCTCGACGCGTATATGGCTAAAACGGGAGTCAAAATCAAGACCCTCATTATTCCGAACGACGCCGACGCGACCATGTCCGCCCGCGCCTCGCAGGGACAGCTTCCCGATATCCTTCAGATGCAGAGCTATGCCCGCGTGTGGGAATACGCCGAGAAGGGATACGTGGTCGATCTTTCCAAGCAGCCCGTGATGGGCAAGGTCGTCGACAGCTCCAAGGCTTCGGTTACCTGGAACGGCAAGCAGTGGGCCCTTCCCATGGACTACGCTGGTATCGGCATTATCTATAACAAGCAAATTTTCGCGAAGTACGGGCTTACCCCCCCGACCACCTACCGCGAGCTGCAGCGGGTGACCGCCGCGCTGAAGTCCAACGGCGTGATCCCCTTCGCCGGCCTTTTGAAGGAAAACTGGTCCGCGGGCCACTTCATTACCATGGTGCACACCGCCCTCCTCGTGGGCGACAAGGGAATCGCTGTTGACAAGTTCGTTTCCGACATGAACGCGGGAAAGGCCAGCTACGGCGTGGTCGATACGGCGAAACTCTTCTCCGTCATGGACTTCTACCGCGACAATATGGGTCCCAACGCCGTTGAGGACAACTGGAACGAGCAGCAGGCGCAGTTCGCCGAGGGCAAGGCCGCGATGATGGTTCAGGGCCTTTGGAGCTACGGCGCCGCCATCGGCACCAATCCCGCCCTCGACTGCGGTTTCATCCCCTTCCCGGTCTTCGACGACGCGAAAAAGAACAAGATCTACGCCGATATCGACTCGTGCTTCGGCGTTTCCGCCCAGTCCGCCCCCGAGAAGAAAGAGGCCGCCCTCGCGTTCCTCGAGTGGCTCGCCACCCCCGAAGCCCAGAAGATTTGGATCGAGGACTACAAGCTCGTTCCCGCCTTCAAGGACGCGGACCTTTCCAGCATGAAGCAGCCCTTCCAGGACCTCCTCGCGATGGTTTCCAAGAACGGCGCGTACCCCTGGGCGTTCTCCGCCTACCCGACCGTGGCCTTCGAGGACGGTTGCAAAAACGGAGCCCAACAGTATATGTTTAGGAAGCTCTCCGGCGACAAGGTAATCCAGAGCATCGATCAGGTCTGGGCTACCGCCGTCAAGAAGTGATCCCCGAGTAAGGGTAGCTAACCGCAGGGCCGCGATATCGCGTATATCGCGGCCCTTTTTTCTGACATGAGGAGTGTTTGCGCCATGGTACAACCCCGTTTCCAAAAGTATTTGTTTTTCGGAATCTTTCTGCTCCCCGCCATCGTCCTTTACTCCGTTTTTTTCGTGTATCCCTTCTTAAACGGATTTTACGTGTCCCTTACCAATTGGGACGGACTTACCCCCCGCTCCCCGATCTCGATGGACGCGCCCGAATTTGAATCCCGCATTCTCGGGAAAATCGACAATGACGCAGACAAGGATTTTATCCTTTCGATATATAAGAAGACCGAGGACGGCGCCTCCTGGAGCCGCCTTTCGCTGACCGGCTCCTCGCGCCGCCGTACCGAGGCGATCCTCTCCCGGGCCGGCTACGAGCCGGAGCGGAACCGCTTCGTGGGTTTCCAAAACTACGTCGATATCCTGAAGGGGAACGTTGGCGAAAGCTTCTATCCCCGGTCATTCGACCAGAATTTCTATACCATTACCTCCGCGCTGCCCGGCGAAATCGCGAAGGCCGATCTGGAGAAAAACTTTTTCCCCAAGCTTACGCCCCTCGACCGAAGCGTGTTCGAGAATTACTATCTCGACAACGGCGATACCTGGAAGCTCAACTCCGCGTACAGCGAGTTCTCCTTCGAGGACACGATCTGGACCTGTCCCGAGATCGAGCGGGACGCCCTTATTCCTCCCGACGCGGTATCGTCTTTCATCGATTCCCTGAAGCAGGCTTCCATACGCCGCAATATCACCGAACTGAACGGGGCTGTCGACTCCTTCCTGAACGATTGGCCCCTGTCCTTCTCGAGTACCTTGGCCGTGCGGAGCGGCGCGAACGGGATTTACTCCCTCGGCGAGGTTAAGGCGATCCTCGCGGGAAAATGGAACGCCCGCGGTTTCGATCTGGGCGTTATCGGGTTTACCCTCTTCTTCGCCTTCTTTTCGGTGGTAGGCATAAACCTGGTCGCGTTCGTCCTCGCCCTCGCCCTGGACACGGGCATACGGGGCCAAAAATACCTTCGATCGATCTTCTTCCTTCCCAACGTGCTTTCCATGATCATCGTCGCCCTGATATGGAAGATGCTTTTCTACCAGCTCTTTCCCCGCCTCACGGGAATTAGCCTCTGGTTGAGCGACCCCGCGAAAACGCCCTGGCTCATCGTGCTCGTGGCGATTTGGCAGGGGGCGGGGTATTATATGATCGTGTACCTCGCCGGGCTGCAGAACATTCCGACCGACGTGACCGAGGCCTCGAAGATCGACGGGGCGGGGCCCTGGCAGCGATTCACGAACATTACCCTGCCGCTGCTCGTGCCGGCGATCACGGTTTCGCTGTTCCTCACCGTGGCAAACGCGCTCAAGAGCTTTGACCTTATGTACGCCATGGTCGGCGGCGCGGCTTACACCCTCGGCACGGTACCCATGGTGCTCGATATCTTCTTCGACGCCTTCGCGCGGAAACACGCCGGGCTTGCCACCGCGAAGGCCATGCTTTTGTTCGCGGCGATATTCGCGGTGACGGGCATTCAATTGTTCGTGATGAAAAAAAAGGAGATTGAACAGTAATGGCTTCCAAGGAACAAATTTTCAGGCGCGAATTACTGACCGTGGCGATGGTCGTCATTGCCCTGGTCTTCTTCTACCCGGTAATCTTCGTGTTATTCAACGCCTTCAAGACCGAAGCCCGGATCACGCTCGACCCCATGGGCGTGCCCACCTCCTTCTTTTTGGGCAACTACGCCCGCGCGTGGAAGGTAATGCGGTTCCCCTCGGTTTTCGTGAACACCCTGGGAATCACGACGTTCGGCGTCGCGGGAATCGTCTTGGCGAGTTCCATGGCGGCCTATGCCCTGGCCCGGAACGAGTGGCGCCTTTCATGGATTATCTACGGCTTTTTCGTGTTCGCCCTGGTGATCCCCTTCCAAATCATCATGGTGCCGATCGCCGTCCTTGCCGCGGACTTGAAACTCACGTCGATACCGGGCATTATACCCATGTATTGGGGTCTCGGCGTTCCGACCGCGGTTTTCATGTTCCACGGTTTCGTTAAGGGCGTCCCCCGGGAACTCGAGGAATCCGCGGCCATCGACGGCGCGGGTCCGTTTTACATCTTCTTTAAAATCGTGTTCCCGCTCCTGAAAACAATCATCGCCACCGTCGCGGTGATAGACGCCCTCTGGCTGTGGAACGATTTCCTATTGCCCCTGATCGTAGTGAAGGAAGGCACGATTCAGCTCGCGCAAATGGCGTTCAACGGGCAATTCCTGAAGGAATACGGTCCCATGAGCGCGTCGTTGACGTTGTCGGCCCTGCCGATCGTGCTCTTTTACCTGGGTTTACAAAAATATATTATAAAAGGCATCGCCTCCGGCGCGGTGAAAGGCTGAGTGAAAAATGCGCGCGACGATTAACGACATTGCACGGCAAGCGGGAGTATCGAAAACCACGGTATCCTTCGCGTTCAACAATCCCTCGAAGATCTCCCAAGAGACGTACGCCCGGATTATGAGCATCGCGCAGGAACTTGGCTACGTTCCCGACCCGGTCGCGCGCACCCTCGCCATGAAGCAGACGGGCTCCATCGGCCTGCTCTTGCCCCAGGCGATACAGGAAGTTTTTTTGAACCCCTATATCGGGGAGATTCTCCGGGGCATTGGTTTCGTGTGCGACCATGAGGGCCTTTCGCTGAGCGTACTTTCGCCCCTTAAGGGCGTGCTTACCCAGACGATACGAAACGCCGCCGTGGACGGCATCATGACGCTGGGTATCGGGCCGGGCATGAGCGTGCTCGAGCTGTTCCATCAGCGGGGCCTTCCCTTCGTGACGATCGACGGCGGAAACGCCGAGGGAATCGTGAACGTCGGCATTGACGAGCAAGCCAGCTCGGAACGACTCATGAACGCCATTCTCTCCCAGGGCCACCGGGATATCGCCATTTTCATGCTGAAGAACGTTACCCTTTCGGAAAACGGCGACCACTTCAGCCTTACGAACGATAACCGGCTGAGCGGCTTTAACGCGGCCTTGCAGCGCCACGGACTTTCCATGGGCGCCCATACGGGCATTCAGGTATACCATACCGAGGTTTCCATGCGGTCGGGCCGGGAGACGGCCCGAGAGGTGCTGGCCCGGCCGCGACGGCCCACGGCGATTATTTGCCTGGCGGACATTCAGGCCGTGGGAGTGTATGAGGAATGCAAGGTCCTGGGCCTTTCGATTCCCGGCGACATCTCGGTTTTCGGATTCGACGATATTCCCCTCTCGCCCTTCCTGAGCCCGCCGCTTGCCACCGTGCATCAACCCGGGTTCCGCAAAGGCGAAACGGCGACACGCCTTTTGGTTGACCTGATCAACAAGAAAACGCCTACCTCGGTCACCCTCGAAACGGAGCTGATTCTCCGGGAATCCCTGGGGCCGGCGCCGGGGCTTTAAGACCGAATTCCCTCCAGGGTCTGTTTCAGGGACGGGCCCGAGCCTGAGGGCTGGTAGATATTGGGCAGCGAAAAGAACCGAAGTATGCAGTACCCCGCGGCGCCGTAGGCTACCGCCGTTTTACCGAGGGATGAGGGGATGACTTCGCACCGCTGGTGCTTTCGATAGGGCCATTTCAGGTTGATTTCTTCCCGTATCATGAGCGCCAGTTCCTCGGTTAATTCGGGGGTCAGGCCCCCGAGAAATACCGAATCCAGGTTTAATAGGTTTGCCATGAGGGCCACGTGCGCGGCGAGCTCGGAAAAAACGCTGCCCGTGACGGAGCGGTCGGAACCGACCAACTCGCCGGACAGGTCATTGGACTGAAACTGCCCCGAGTTGCCGGGTTTCCACAGGATGCTCCGGAACTCGCCCGCGGAATATTCCCGCCCATAGTACGGGTTGCCGTTGAGGATGAACCCGCAGCCCACCGAAAGGTTCTTGCGGCTTCCCGTGGAACCCGTGATTTTACGGATTTCCGAAAGCAGGAAGAGGGCGTTTTCGAGTTCCTTTCCGTGCCGGAGCGCCATTTCCCCCAAACAGCCGCACCGCGCGTCGTTTTCAAGGTATACCGGGACCCCGTACTTTTCGGTCATGGCCGCGCAAAAGCCGGTTTCTTCCTCGATCATGAGGGGTATAGACTGGAGGATCGTGCCCGCTTCCGCGTTGACAACGGCGGGAATTCCCACGCCGATGCCCAAGAGGGGCGTGTTTCTCCCCTCTATGTCCGGTTTAAGCGAGGCCACCGCCGCGTCGAATGCCTCGAAGATCGAGGTTACCTCGAGGGACTGGGAAACCTCGTGGAGTATGGCGCCGTTCAAGTCGGCGATGGCCGCGACGAATCCGTCGGTCGTAATCTCGATGCCGACGGAAAGGCCAAACTCGCCCACTATCTCCAGTTGAATCGGTTTTCGACCGCCGAGGGGCCCGGCGCTGCCCTGCGCGAAGGCCCGGATAATGCCGATATCCTGCAGGGCCGACACGATCTTCGTGACCGTCGACTTGTCAATTCCCAGTTGTTGTGCTATTTCTATGCGACTGATTCCTTTGGTTTGCCAGATAAGCCTGAGCACGCGAGAGATATTGAGGTCGCCGGGGGCATTTAGGGTTTTCATGTTTTGTTCTATAATAACAGCATGGCGCTTTGACGACAAGATTAACCACGCGAGGAGCTCTTTATGAACGTATACTCGGCCGATGTCGGGCGATACGACACGATGAAATACCGCCGATGCGGCGCAAGCGGGATTAAGCTGCCGGAGATATCCCTGGGGCTCTGGCATAATTTCGGCGGCGTGGACGCGGCCGAGAACGGCGAAAAAATCGCCCTCCGCGCCTTTGACGGCGGGATAACCCATTTTGACCTGGCGAACAATTACGGCCCCCCTCCCGGTTCCGCCGAAGCCTTTTTCGGGCAATTGATGGATCGGCACCTCAGGCCCTACCGCGACGAGCTTTTTATTTCCACCAAGGCCGGCTACGGCATGTGGGCCGGTCCGTACGGGGATTGGGGCTCCAGGAAATACCTGGTTTCGAGCCTGGACCAAAGCCTGAAACGCATGAGACTGGACTACGTGGACCTTTTCTACCACCACCGGCCCGACCCCGAAACGCCGCTGGAGGAAACAATGGGGGCCTTGGACTACGTCGTGCGCTCCGGCCGCGCCCTCTACGTCGGCATTTCCAATTACGGGCCGGAAGAGACGCGTCGGGCAGCCGCGATCCTCCGTTCCCTCGGCACGCCCTGCCTTATCCATCAGGCCCGGTATTCCATGCTCTCCCGGGAGCCCGAAACGGCAGGGGCCGCGGGCAGCCTTCTCGACGTTTTGGGCGAGGAGGGCATGGGCGGAATCTGGTTTTCTCCCCTGGCGCAGGGGTTATTGACCGGGCGCTACCTGAACGGTTCCGTGCCCGAAGGCTCGCGGGCCTCCAAGGCTTCCTTCCTCAAGCCCGAACGGCTCACGGAGGCCCTGTTGGCGAAGCTCAACGCGCTGAACGCGATCGCCGAGGCGAGGGGCGAAACCCTCTCCCAGATCGCCATAAAATGGCTCCTGCGGGACTCCCGCACCGCGTCGGTACTCCTGGGCGCCAGTTCCGTCGCCCAGCTCGAGGAGAACGTGCGGGCGCTGGAAGGCGCTCCCCTTTCCGCGGGGGAACTCGCTCAAATCGAAACGTCGCTCCGCATGCCGGAGTGACCGTTCAAGAGGTGAATATGTTTTCAAGAAAGACCAAAATCGTATGTTCCATGGGACCGACCACCGAAAACCTGGACGTGGTATGCGATCTTCTGAGGGCCGGCATGAACGTTGCCCGCTTCAATTTTTCCCACTCGGACCATCCCTATCACAAGGCGAACATGGAACGGGTGCGCGAGGCTTCCCGGATCACGGGTATCCCCTGCGCCCTCCTTTTGGACACGAAGGGGCCGGAAATCCGGACCGGGCTCGTGCCCAACGACGGCAAGATCGAGATCCGGGAAGGGGACGTGATTCTCTGCACCAACGACGACGGTCCCACCGTCGCGGCGGGCAGCCCCGAGGCGGGAGGGGCGGGAAAACCCGGCCGCATAGCGTTGAGCTGGAAAAAGCTTCCCGAGGAAATCAAGCAGGATTGCCGAATACTCATCGCCGACGGCCTTATAGAGCTCTTGGTACTGGAAACCGACGGAAAATCGGTAATTACCGCCAAGGCGCTTAACTCGGGCAAGATCGGAAGCAGGAAAAACGTGAACGTAATCGGCATTCACCCCGACGTGCCGGTCTTGAGCGAGCAGGACAAGAAGGATATCGAGTTCGGCATTTCCATGGGCATCGACTATATCGCGGCGAGCTTCGTCAGCTCTCCCGCCGACGTGGTTTCCATCCTCCGCTTCATCGAGCCCTTCGGCTCAAAGGTAAAGGTCATCGCCAAGATAGAGAACGAGGAAGGGCTCGATTCAATCGACGATATCGTGGCGGTTTCGGCGGGTGTGATGGTCGCGCGCGGCGACCTGGGCGTTCAGCTCGCCACCGAGCGGATTCCCCTGGCCCAGAAAAAGATTATCCAGTCGTGCAACCGCGCGGGCAAGCCCGTCATTACGGCCACCCAGATGCTCGATTCCATGATCACGAACCCGCGCCCCACCCGCGCGGAGCTCACCGACGTGGCCAACGCCATTTTCGACGGTACCGACGCGGTCATGCTCTCCGGCGAGACCGCCAACGGCGCGTATCCCGTGGAAGCGGTGAAAACCATGGCCAAGATCGCCCTTACCGTGGAAGCGTCGGAGGAATACAAGGCGAAGATGCGGGCCACCAACCCGGAATCGCGGGTAAACGGCGACGTATCGCGCTCCGTGGCCTGCGGCGCCTACCGGACCGCCACCGAAATCGGCGCGGCAGCCCTGGTAACGCCCACCATGAGCGGCACCACCGCGCGGCTTTTGAGCAATTACCGGCCCGAACAGCCCATCATCGCGGCCACCCCGCACGAGACCGTCATGCGCCAGCTTTTGTTGCATTGGGGCGTCTTTCCGGTCATGGTTCCCGTGGCCGAAGATTCCGAGGCCATGACCCAAAATTGCATGCGCGCGGCCCTGGATACCGGGGTCTTAAAGCCCGCCGACAAGGTGGTCATGATGTTCGGCATGCCCATCGTGAGCCCCATCGTCGTGAACACGATCCGCGTTATTTACGTGGGCAACGTGCTCGCGCGAGGAGCGAACGGCGGCGGCATTAACCGGAAATCGGCCAAAATGGCGAACCCCGACGAATCGGCGTACCGGGTCACCGGCCGCGTGGTGCGCGCCGAGAGCCTCGAGGACGCCTTCGTGGCCCTGCGGAAGAAGGGCGGCGAGATCCTCGTGGTGCGCAACCTCGACATGTCCTACGTGCCCATTTTACGGCTGGTCGACGGTTTGGTTATCGAGAATCCCACCGAAATGAACGAGGAGATCCTTTCCATGATCAACCCCAATCTCGTGTGGATTTCCCAGGTTCCCGAGTCCATGAAGATCCTCGAGCCCGGCTTCACCGTCACGGTCGATAGCCGCGAGAAACTCGTATACGAGGGAACGATTTAAGGTCTAGCCCTCTGACGAGAGCTGAAATTTTCGTGGGGAAACGAGACCGGCTCCTCGCGCGCGCAAAGAGCGGAATGCGCCCTCGCGCGGTTCCGCAAGCCGAAGATGGAGTCTTCGGCCGAGGACTGAAGCGCGAGGGCCGTTCCGCGGTAGCGCGCGCGAACGCCATGGAGTGGGGGTAGCGGAAAAGCCTTCGGCTTTGGAGCGAGGGGGAGCCGCGTCTGTCCCTCCCCCGGTATAGCGTGTACAGGCGGAAGCGACGGAAAGTTCATCGCTTCCCTCACGTAGAGAGCTGATATTTTCGTGGGGAAACGAAACCCGCTCTTCGTGAGGGGCCATAAGCGGGGTGACCTCCGAACGGTTCCGCAGGCCGACGACGAAGTCTTCGGCCGAGGACCAAAGTGAGGAGTTCAACCCCGCGTCCGCCCCGCGCGAACGTCACGGAGTAAACTTCCCCGCGAAAACATCGGGGTACGCTCAGGCGATGAACGCCTCTGCGCTCCCCCTTTACACGCTTTTTTAATTCTGGTAGTATAAGACTCCATTATGCGAATTTAAAGGGTTTTTCCCTTCTGAAAGGTAGGTATAGTATGTCCCGGAGATGTGAAATTTGCGGTAAGGGCACCATGAGCGGCAATAAGGTCAGTAAGTCTTATAACCACAGTCGCCGCCTTTGGAAACCCAATATCGTGTCCGTAAAGACCGAGCTTGGCGGCACGACCATGCATATCAAGATGTGCACCCGCTGCCTCAAGAGCGGTTACGTAACCAAGAAGGTCTGATTTATTCCCCTTTTCCCATCCCGAACGGGATTAAGGAATCAGGTCGAAGCGGAGCCCGTCATGCGCGGGCTCTATTTTTTTGCCCGCGTCCATGAACCGGCGCACCTCCGCGCGGCCGCCGTTTGAGCGGAGCCAGCCTTCTATCCACCGGAATATCTCCCCGTGGGAAAAATCGTGGCATATATGCGTAAGGTAGGCGCGCTCGGGCGCTATCTTAACGATTTCTTCCAGCGCTCCGGCGAAGTTAAAGTGCGTGGTATGGGGCCGCTCCCTCAGGGCGTCGATGACGAGGCGTTTTACCCCGGCCAGCAGTTCCCGTGAGGCGTCGGGCACCTCGCCGCAGTCGGTCAAATAGGCCGTGTCGCCGATCCTCCACCCGAATATTTCGAGTTCCCCGTGCATAATCGGCACCGCCGTCGCGAAAACCCCCGTTCCGTCGATCCTGAATGGCACCCCCGGCTCAACGGGAAGGAGCCGAATGTGCGGCTTTCCGCCGCCTTTCTGGGTTTCCTTGAACACGTAATCAAAGCGGTCCCGTATCTCGCGAAGGGTTTGGCGGGAAGAGTACACGGGAAGGTCGCGGTCGTGGGTGAAGATGCGGACGTCGTCCAGGCCGTGGATATGGTCGGCGTGGGCGTGGGTGACCAGGAGCGCGTCGAGCTTCCTGATTTTCGCGCGTAAAGCCTGAAGGCGGAATTCCGGGCCCGCGTCTATGAGGATGCCCGCGTGTTCCCCCGTTCGGGCGAAGGCGCTGGCGCGGTAGCGATTGTCATGGGGATCGGCTGAGGCGCATACGGCGCAATCGCAGCCGATTACCGGTATGCCGTGGCTCGTTCCCGAACCGAGTATCTCGAATTCCATCGCACCAGCATAGAGAAGCACTTCCGTTCCGTCAAGCGAAAACCCTTGCGCAGGCCCGTCCCGCGGGGTATGGTATGGGCATGGCCACTCGAACCCCGCGCGGCGACGCGCAGCTCATGGACGTATTGGATTACATACTCAATAGCGCAGGCTTGCGAGAAATCGACGCCCTCGCCGCCGCGGTGGAACGGCGCAGGAAAGACCTGGCCTCGCTGTCGGGCATGAGTACCCTGGACCCCCAGCGGTTCGCCCGGGGCATGGCCGAGGCCGTGCAGGAGTCTATCGACGGGAGCATGGAGGGCATGCGGCGTTCCTTCCGCCAGTTCGCGGCGGACCTGATCCGAAAGGAAGCGCCCGAGCTTTCGGAGGACCAGATGGCGGAGCTGGTGGAGGCTTGGATTCCCGATAGGCCCACACGCCCGGGAGCGCGCGGCAGGGCCGGCGGCGCTTCTGGCGCTTCAGACCTGCCGCCTATGCCGCCGTTTCCCGGCGCGGACGCTTCCGGCGCGGTCGGCGGCGGCTCTCGCCCCGTCGGTCTCGCCCGGAAGGGCCTCGTAAACGGCATACCCGCCGAGGCGATGCTGGAAATGGCCCGGCAGTTCGTCGCCTACAGTGCCGGGCGCATGACGCTTGCCGACGAGTCGGCCCTGCGCGACGCGGTGGGCGACTGGACCGCCCTCTACTGGAAAAAATTTCCCGAACCGCTCCGGGGCCTGATCCGAGACTATCTCGCGGGAGGCTTCCCGGAGGAAGCCTTCGAGCGCGAGTTGGGGTCTCTGTTATCGTAAGTTGGTCGTGAAGCTGAAATAGCCCTTCGAGGGGATATTCGTGGTTCCCAGCTTGCTGTTCGCCGTCAGCTTCCAGTTGATCGTCGTTTGGGTCGGAAGCGGCATGGTTATCTTATAGCTCGTACCCGTTACCGTCGCCACTTCCTCGAAAAGGGAGGTTTTCGGGTTTTGCGCGTATAGGGTGTAGCTGACGGTCGCCACTCCGGCGGCGCGCCATTCCAGGGTCGGCGTGGTGGAAACCCGCGTTTGCCCGTTATAGGGGATAACCGGGGTTACCCGAACCGAGCGGGATCCGTAGCTAGACCATTCTCCCCCCGCGTCGCGCTCTTCCACGTAGAGGTAGTGCGTCGTGTCGGAAAGTCCCGACAGGGTGACGGAGGCGTAGCTCGTGGTTGTCCAGCCCGTATCGCTGACCGAATCAAGCTGGTAGCGGTAAACTCCCGAGCCAAAGCCGTTCGACGTCCAGCTCCACTTCATACTGGTCGCGAGGGTAACGGTCTCTTCCGCGGTAACGCTCGGCGCGTTTGGCGGCGCGTTGACCGTTATGGTTTGCGTCCCGGACGCCGAGACGTTTCCGGCCGCGTCGAGTTCCGTTACGCTCAACCCATACGAACCGTCGGCAAGGCTCGCCGTCGCCGAGACCGATACGTTGGACGTTTCGGCGTTCGTCGCGCCGAGGGCGTCGCAAGTATACCGGAAAAGCCCGCTTCCGCCGCCGCCTGAGGCCCAGGACCAGGCGGGAAGCCGGGTATTGACGGTGGCGTTCGTTCCCATGACCGGCGCGACGGGCGGCGTGGTATCGATGGTTACCGTTATGGGGTCTGAGCTAAAGTAATCGCCGGCGTTCGTCTGGGCGATCAGCTCATGGGTGCCCTCGCCGAGGTTTATGCCCGAGAAGGTCCACGTCGTTCCGGAGACGGCGCCGCTATACACGGAACTAGTCGTATTATCCTTGAGTTCGATGGAAATGCCCGCTTCCGCCGTGACCGTGAACGTCAGGTTCGTCGCCTTGTTGGTCACGTTGTCCGAATTCGAGGCCCCTGAATCGTGCAGCGCCGCAAGGTCGGGCGCGGAGATGGAGGGCAGGGTACTGGTGTAGTAAATGCCGTCCGAGGCCGCGTCGGAAACGTTGCCCGCCAAATCGCGGATCTGCACGTAGACCGACTTGGTCCCGTCGCCCGCCGTGCCGCCCGCGTCGCTGAGAAGGTTCCAGCCCTTTGAATTCGCGACGGCCTCCCAATCGCTCCAGGCCGCGTTGTCGTTGGAAAAGCGCATCTCGCTCACGCCGCTTTCGCCGTCCGAAGGCAAACTGGCGGCCTGGACGGTGACGCTGCCCTGATAGGCTGTCAGCGCCCCGCCGTTTATGAGCCATGTTCCCGCCGCGGGCTTCGCGTCGTCGAAGCCGATGACGCCGGTTATCGCGTCGGAAACGTTTCCCGCCCCGTCGCGGACCCGGGCGTATACCGTCCGTTGGCCGCGATCGGCGAGTCCGCCCTCCCCGGTTACGAGGTTCCACGAGGCCGCATTCCCGAGAGGCTCGAAGCCTGACCACGAGGTTCCGTCATTGGAAAGGGAAACCGCGGCCAAACCGCTGGAAATGGTTCCGTCGTCCATGCCGGAAACGGCGACGTCTACCGCCGAAAGGGGCGACCAGGCGGCGCCGCCGTTGATCGAAAGGCTCCCGCCCAGCGGTTTTGCCGTGTCCACGAAGATCGGGGCCGTGTCGGCGACGCCGTCTACGTAATCTTCCGTGCCGGGGTTCTTCCCCCGAAAGAGGACGGTGAGCCGCAGCGGCCCCTGCCCGTACGCCTCCGGTTTTATGGCGGAAAGATCGAGGTTTTCGATGGTGAAATTCCCGCCGGCCGGGGAGGTAACGGTTACCCGGGGATCGTACCAAACGGGAGAATCGCTGGTTTCGTAGTCCAGCGCTATTTTGTACTGGATTTGGGTGAATTGGTCGCTGACCTTGCACGCGACGTCGACGATCGGCGAGTCCGTGTAGCCTGCGGCGCTCGTCGCGTTCTTGGAGGCGATGCCGACTATGCTCCCGGTGAGAATGTTTTTCGTGCGGAAGTGCCGGGTTTGAACGTCGTGAATCACGCTGCCGTCGCTGCCCCGCACCCCGGCGACCATGAGGGTGAAATCGGTATTGGCCGCGAGATAGGGATATACCCTAATCCTGACGAGGAACGCGCTTGCGACGCATTCGACGCCCTTCCCGGGATAATCCACGGCGTTGCCCTCGCCGTCGCGAAAGACGATGGTATTGGGGGTGACGGTTGCGGGATCGATGGCCCGGTCGAAATACACGCCGATTATCCCCGTGGGGCTTACCTGGGTTTCCGTACCGAGGTCAATGTGGGTCACTTCCAGGTATTTATCGTTGGATTTCATCACCTCTACTTCGAGGGCGCCTTTCAGGTCAATGCCGTTTTCGCAGGTCACGAGGACGGTCATGGCGAGTAGGGTAGCGCATGCCGCGCCGAGCGCGGATACGCCGGAGCCGAACCGTTTCATTCTCCCCATAATTCTATCCTCCTGTCATCCGATTCCGCGGCGCGCGAGGCGGCGCCGTCCGGGAAATACCGGGCGACCGCAGACTCGTCGGCGACCCTCAGCTCGGCAATGGTTGCCTGGAGCCCGCTGCCGTCCCCCAGCGCTTCCTGCGTGCGGGCAAGGCCCACGAGACAGGCCGAATTGAAGGGAAGCGCCTTGAGGGCTATCTGGTAACGGCGTTTCGCCTCGGGGAAATTGCCGCCCAGGTATTCGACGTTGCCCATATTTATCTGGGCCTGCGGCAGTCCGCTTTGCTTTAAGGCGAACTCGAATTGCGACCGGGCGTCGGAGAGAAGCCCGTATTGCGCGTAGAGTATGCCGAGTCGGTTCGCGTTTTTATCCGTATCCTTTCCCGCCTTTATGAGCCGTTCGAGGCTCGCGACCCGGTCAGCGATCTGGGCGCGCGAAAAACGTTCGAGTTCCGCCTTATACGCGGAAGCGAGGGTTTCCGTCGGGGGCAGGGCGACGAGCGTTCCCGCCTCGGCGAACCCGACCGGTTCATAGGTTTTCCACGCTTCCCGTACGGGGTAAAGCGCCGCGGTGCCCGCGGCCGTCGCGGAAGCGTACTCCGAGGCGCCGACCGTCCAGGCCTTGAGGAATCCGTCTTTTACCAGGGTAATTTCAACCGGTATCCAGGTTTTCCCGTCGATTACCGCGAAATCGCCTTGGTTCGCGAACGCCCGCGCGGCGTTCTCGGGCGAGAGGGCCGGGTTGAACGCGAGAAAGATATGGCCCGGCGTGGTGACGAGCGCGGTTTCGATCCCCACGGCCTCGAGGAGCGCGGCATAGAGGACCGTCAGGTCGTCGCAGTCTCCCGCGCGGTAGGAAAGGGTTTGGCCGGGAAATTGCAGGAAATCGATTGCCGTATCGCTGTTTGAGCGTTCGGTGAAGGGCGTGGCGGGGTCGGTCGCGTAGCCGATGCCGTACGCCTTAAGCCCCTGAAAGATGGCCAGGGCGGTCCTGAACTCGGTCGAGATCGCCGGGGCGGAGACGTCGGAGCGAACGGCCGAGGCGATCGTTTTCGAGAATCCGAGGACGATCGGGTCCTTTGCGGTCACGAAGGCCGCGGCCTTTCTGTCGTCGTCCCAGGTCATGGCGTTGCGATTTTCGACGGTAAGCGTTACGGGAATGGTTTGGCTCATTTTCTTGCCGAGATACCAGTATTCCACGGAGAATTCTCCCGCCGCCTTGGTCCCTTCCGTTACCCGGAAAATCGCGTCGTTGAATAAGCCGTACACGGGGAGTTCCGCCGCGGCGCCGGGCGCGAGGCTTTTCAGGGTAGCGAATATCCGGGGCGTATCCATGTATTGCTTCGCGTAAAAACTGACTTTCAGGTTTTCCATCGGGATATTCTCCCGGTTTTTAACGGTCGCGATACCGAAGGGGTTTTTGTCGTAGTAAGAATAAAAGAGCGGAAATACCGGGGTTAGATTCGGCTCCAAGCGGAGATCGGTGCCCTTGCGGCTACCCGCCAGGTCATAGACGAGCCCTACCTGGGCTGAAACGCCCTGATACAAAAGATCGTCGGGGATCGGCGCATAGCGGTACTTCGCCCCCAGGTTTATCGCCAGGGTAGGGGTAAATCGGATCATGAATTCGCCCCCCGCCTCGGCGTAGGGGTTCCTGACCGAACCGCTTTCCGCCGCGGCGAAGTAGATTCCCCCGCCGGCGAGGGCCCGCAACTCGAGCCGGGGCGCCGGTCGGTAGGAAACGCCGAGATCGGCGCCGCCGTAGGCGAAGGAAACCGTTTGGCCGGAGCCGTTCAGCGGAAGCATCTCGAAGTCGAACGAAAGCCTGCCGAACGCGGAGCGGGCGAAGCCCGGAACCAGTTCGCCGCGAACCGAACCGCCGTATCCCATATCGTACAAGAGTAATCCGTTCGACAGTTTCGGCCCTATGGGCAACGCGAGGCTCGGTAAAACAGAGAGTGACGCTTCGTTGGATTGCCCGGCGACCGGCAAAGCCGCGATTGCCGCGAATACGGTCAAATATGCGCAAAGCCGCGCTTGTAGGGTACGCATCGCCGCCTCCTTGGGTTTTTTTAAGACGCTTAACGACGTAGAAACTTGGGTGCCATACCGTAAGTATAGCGCACGGATCGAGCGCCATCTAAGCGAGGGAGGAGAAAAGGGGGTAGGGAGGAGCGGAAGCCTTTCGGCCGTTTCAGTGGTAGTTAACGGCGCATACGAGACCGGCGGCGAGGGAATTTGCCGAAACCCCGGTGCCGATGTCGCCGATACCGTAATAGGTAACGATACCCGCGGTCCTGAGGGTCAGGTGCCGGAAAAGCGCGGCCCGAAACCCGGCGGAAACGGAGGTGGCGAGCCCGAAGCCGGAATTGTCCAGGTTAACCCCGTTCACCTCGTAATCCAGGGACCAGCGGTGGGCGCCGACGCCGAGATCGAGATACAGGAAACCCGCCTCGAGCCGGGTAAACGCGCCGAAGGGCACCGTCGTGAGGCGGTAATGAACCGATCGGTCGGGAGCTTCGGTATCCACTATGCCGGCCATTCCGGCCCTGAAACCCGCGATATAGGCGGTCTCGAAGGGCGCGGCGGGGAGGGGATCGTCCCACTGAACGCCGATTTCCGCGGTAACGGGGTAGTACTCGAGCTCAACGTCCCACTCCGCTTCCCGCTCATGGGTCATGTCGTCCTGCGTCTGCGCGTAACGGAGTTCCGCGCCCACGGTAATTCCCGTGGGGGAGGGCAGCGCGAAGGAGGAGGCGAGGGCGCAGAGGGCAAGGGCGACGGTCGGCACGATACGTTTCATGGCGACCATCATATACGATACGCGGAGGGTTCTCAACCGTCTAATCTTCCCGCACGGAAATCTGCGAGAATACGAGATTCTGGTTGACGGTCATGTTTTGGAGATCGTTCGCGGTCTCCGACAGCTGCCGGGATTGTATGGTCATTTCGCCCACCGAGATCGTGATTTCTTCCAGGCGATTGACCGTGGTGTTGATCATGCCCTCGATCGCGTCCATGTTCGTTTTCACGCCCGCTCCCGCGTCCCGGATGCCGCCTACCGCGCCGTCTATGCGCTTAATGGATTGATTGGCCTCGTTCAGCACCGTTACGATGGAATCGAACGATGCCTTGCTGTCCCTCGTGCGGTCAAGATTGGCGGCTACCTGCCGCTTGCCGTTTTCGCCGGCGGCTATGATGGTTCTCATGTTGTTCCCGATGCCCACGACGGTTTCCCGGATTCCTTCCGCCGCGCGGACCGAATTCTCGGCAAGGGAGCGAACCTCTCCGGCCACGACGGCAAAGCCCTTGCCGGCGTTGCCCGCGCGCGCCGCCTGTATGGAGGCGTTTATCGCGAGTACGTTGGTGCTTTCGGCTATCTGCTCGATGGTCCCCACGAAATTCTGGACCGCCTTCAGCCGTTCGTTGAATTCGCCCAGTTCCTTCGCGATTTCCTCGATCATTCCCTTCAGCTTTTGCGTGTCGTCGAGGGTTGCCTCGCTGGTGGCCGCCCCGACCCGGGCGTCTTCGGTGATTTTCTCCACTAAGCCGGAATAATCGGCAACCGCGGAAACCACGTTGGAAATCATGCCGTTCAGCCCGGAAAGCTCCGCGTCGTTGGCGTCGATCCGCCGCTTTTGCTCGCCGATGTCGCCCTTGATGCCGGCGATGGACGAGTCGATTTGCGCGTTCGACCGGGCCGATTCTTCCGCCGCCGCGGCGAGGCTCTGGCTCGTGTCTCGGAGGTGCCCCACGTTATCGATCATGGTCTGGATAAGCTCGCGGAAGCTGAAGGGCTCCGTATTGAAGGTGGTTACCGAGACGCCTGAGTCCACCGCCTCGTTGATGGTTTCCACGACGGCCTGATCGTTCACGGTTAGGGCGATACCGTCGTATTTTTCCCGTACGAACCGCTCGATCGCCGGGTTAAAGCGCGTCGCGCTGCCGAAATCCGACCAATCGTTGAAGACGTCCACGGTTTCGAGCTCCACGTCCAGTTCCGCCAGGGCCTTTTTCGCGGCTTCGCTCCCCCGGGTCAGTTCGGCGAAGAAACCGGTGGAAAGGGGGAGAATCAGGCCGATGCGGTATCTCTTTCGCGATTTGCGGGGCACCGGTTTCGCCATTAGCTCGAATTCCTCTTCCCGGAGAATGCGGCTGTCCGAAGCGTCGTCCCAATAGGTTTTATAGTTCTGGATATCGATGACGATGGGCTTCATGAAGAGCTTCGGGCTCACCGGGTTCCAGCCCGATTCAAGGTGGTTATAGAGGTGGATGAGGGCGTTATACGACTGGATGTACGCGTTTTGCTCGATCAGGCACTGAATGGAGCCCTCTTTGAGCATTTCGATGTTTTCCGCCATGGCGTCGAAGGCGACGACCTTGATTCCGGTGCGGCCCCGTTCCTTGAGCGTCTGGACTACCGCGTAGGGCGTGTGCCCGTCGGTGTCGTATACGAGGTTTAAATCGGGGATTTTCTCCAAAAGTCCCGTCAGGCAAACGGTCGTTTCGTCGCGGTTTCCGCCGCCCTCGTACGCTCCCGCCCATCGGATGTTCGGAATGCCCGATAGGTAATCGAGGCAGCCCTTCATGCGCAATACGTGGTTGACCTGCTCGAATTTGGGGATAATGCAGGTCACCGTCCCCTTGCCGCCCAGGATCCGCGCGATCGCCTCGCCGGCAACGCGGCCTTCTTGGTAGCTATTGGCCCCGGTAAAACAGATGCGCTTTGAAGGCATCGCGGTAGTGTTGTTGAAATCGGTGATGTCGGTTTTAAGGATCTCCGCCAGCCGCCGCGCCTCGGGGGTTTTCGGCTCCGTATCGGGGAACTTAACCTCTACGCGGAGGTCGCCGGAGGCAAAGGTCGAAATGCCCCGACCGAGCCGAGTCGCCGCCTTGGCGAGGGGTCCCTCGATGTCGGCCGATATTCCGGAGAACCGCCGGGATAGACGGAGCGATAGGACGGCGGTGACCGTCCCGGAAACGGCGAAAACGGCGCCGACTACGGCAAACAGGGGGTCGTTTCGGAGCAGAAACAACGCCAAGCACACAACGAGGGGTATCACAAGGGCGGTGATGAACAAAGGAACGGCTTTCCGCATTAGTAACCTCACGGGTATATACGATAAAGGGTATCCTTTATTCCGTCAAATTCTTGTTTTTTACCGTTATCCCATTGCCTTTATTTCGGCAATCCGGTCGCGAATGACCGCCGCTTCCTCAAATTGCAGGAGTTCGGCGTATTCGGCCATCTGCTTTTCGAGTTCTTTGACCAGTTTTTTTCGTTCCTGCGGGATAAGGAGGTTGTAGCTCGACACGAGCACTCCCGATTCCGTTTCTGCCGCCTCTTTCTTGAGCTCGTTTTCGCGGGTCAGGATATCTTCCACCGCCTTCTTTATGGTCGTGGGCGTTATTCCGTGGTCGGCGTTCCACTTTTCCTGAATGGCGCGCCGGCGATCGGTCTCGCTTATGGCGGCCTTCATGGCGTCGCTCATTCTGTCGGCGTACATGACCACCGTGCCCTTTACGTTGCGCGCGGCGCGGCCGATGATCTGGATCAGGCTCGTGGTGGAGCGGAGGAAGCCGATTTTGTCCGCGTCGAGGATGCCGATAAACGAAACCTCGGGCAGGTCTATCCCTTCCCTCAGGAGGTTAATGCCCACCAGAATGTCGAACTCGCCCATGCGCAGTCCCTTGAGAATTTCCACGCGCTCGATCGTCTCCACCTCGGAGTGGATATACTTCACCTTCAGCCCGAGGCCGGTCAGGTAGTCGGTGAGGTCTTCGGCCATCCGCTTGGTCAGCGTCAGGATAAGGCTCCGTTCGTTCAGCGCGATTCGCGCCTTCACTTCCCGGTAGATGTCCTCCATCTGCCCTTCGCTGGGCCGAACCTCGATTTTCGGGTCCAAAAGGCCGGTCGGGCGGATTACCTGCTCTACTACCCGGGAGGAACGCTTGATTTCCTCTTCGCGGGGCGTGGCGGAAACGAAAACGGCCTGATTGATCATGCCCTCGAACTCGCCGATCTTGAGCGGGCGGTTGTCCATGGCGCAGGGAAGGCGAAAGCCGAAATCCACGAGGTTTTGCTTCCTGGACCGGTCCCCTTCGTACATGGCGCCCACCTGGCTCCAGGTTACGTGGCTTTCGTCCATGAAAAGGAGAAAATCGTCGGGGAAGTAATGGAAGAGCGTTGCGGGCGGGTCGCCCGGGTTGCGTTGCGCGATGGGGGCGGAATAGTTTTCGATTCCCGGACAGTAGCCCATTTCGGCAAGCATCTCGAGGTCGTACTCGGTTCTCGTCTTCAGCCGCTCCGCCTCAAGGATCTTTCCCTGGATGCGGAATCGCTCCAGCTGTTCGTCCAACTGCCCGCGGATTCGGTCCAGGGCGTTGGGAATGGCGTCTTCCCGCATTACGAAGTGCTTCGCCGGATAAATGGAAAGCTCGTCCAGCTCGTTCGTGATCTCGCCCGACACCGGATTGAATTTGCGGATGCGGGCGATCTCCTCCCAGTCGAACTCTATGCGGTAGGCCTCCTCGAGGTAGGCCGGGAATATTTCCAGGGTGTCGCCCCGGGAACGAAAGCGGCCCCGCTCGAGCACCGCGTCGTTTCGCTCGTACTGCAGGGAAACGAGCTTCTTTTTCAATTCGTCCGGGTCGATGCTTTCGCCCTTTTCCACGTGGATTCTCATGTCCCGGTACGATTCGGGCAATCCGAGGCCGTAAATGCAGGAAACGGTGGAGACCACGATCACGTCGCGCCGTTCCATAAGGCTGAAGGTGGCCGACAGTCTGAGCCGGTCGATCTCGTCGTTGATCGAGGCGTCCTTTTCGATGTACAGGTCACGCGCGGGCACGTAGGCCTCGGGTTGGTAGTAATCGTAATAGGACACGAAATACTCCACCGCGTTGTTCGGGAAGAACGATTTAAACTCCCGGTAAAGCTGGGCGGCCAGGGTTTTGTTGTGGCTAATCACCAATGTGGGCCGCTGGACCCCCTCTATGATTTTGGCCATGGAGAAGGTTTTCCCCGAGCCGGTCACGCCCTTGAGGGTTTGATAGCGGTCTCCCGCGCGGAGTCCCTCGACTAAGGCCGCGATGGCCTCGGGTTGGTCGCCGGCAGGCTCGTAATCGGATACTACCTTAAACGGTCTCATGGGCCCCTCAGTTCGCCCGCTCGGCGAGGGTAAGCTTGAGGTTAATCTGCTGCCTGCCCCGCAGGACCGATATCTCCACCGTTTCTCCCGGCTTTCGCGATTCCAGGGCCGAATAGTAATCGGTGAGGGTGTCCACCTTTTGGCCGGCTATTGCCGTGATAATGTCGCCCCCGAGGTAGATGACCGAGTTGCTCCTGCCGGACCCGTAGCGAACGCCTTCTGTCCCGCCCCTTAAGCCCGCCTTCTCCGCGTGGCTTCCCTTGGACACCTGGGAAACCAGCAAGCCCTTGTCGGTGGAAAGCCTCGCGTAGTTCGCTATGGACGAATTGAGCTGCACGAGCTCTGCGTCGATAGAGCCGCGCCTGACCTTGCCGAATTGAATGAGCTCCGACACCACGCGCTTCGCGGTGTTTACCGGGATCGAGAAGCCGATTCCCGCGTTGTCCCCGGAGTTTGAATAGATCATCGTGTTGATTCCGATCATCCTGCCCGAGGTATCGAGGAGGGGGCCGCCCGAATTGCCGGGATTGATGGCCGTATCGGTCTGGATCATGTTCTTTATGATGGTGTTGTTCTGCGTCTTGATCGGGCGACCGAGGGCGGAAACGATGCCCGTAGTCAGGGTGCGGTCAAACCCGAAGGGATTGCCGATGGCGAGTACCTTCTGCCCCACGAGAAGGTTGCCCGAATCGCCGAAGGGAATCGTAGTGAGCGTTATGTCTTTCGGGGGCGTAAACTTGAGCACGGCGATGTCGTTTTCCTTGTCCACGCCGACTACCGCGCCCTCGTATTGGCTTCCGTCGGAAAGGGAAACGTAAATCTTGGTCGCGTCGGATATAACGTGGCTGTTGGTGACCACGTAGCCGCGCGTATCGATAATGGAACCCGAGCCGGAGGCGCCCTCTTGCGGCACGGGTTCAAGGAACCAGTTTATCCCGACTGTCTCGGTGGTAATGTTCACTACCGCGTCTTTGGCGTTCTTGTAAACGGAAATGTTTTGCTGCTCGTCCTGGGTGTAGCCTGCGGTTTCGGCGGCGGGCCGCGGGAGCGGCGAGTCGGTTTCGGCGGGCGAGTTGGTGAGGAGCTGAAGGGCCGGGAAGGCTTCTTCGGCGGCCGCGCCTTGGGCCTGCGAGCGGGCGGCGCCCGGGAAAATTCCCGCCGCCTCCAGGGCGAGGGTTCCCCCGGAAGCCAATGCCGCCGCGATTAATACGATTCCCGCAACCTGATACTTGCTATATAGACGCATGATCGATTCTCCTTCGCCTTTGCATTCTCCTACAAAATATAGAAAAAAGGACGGCCTTAGACAATGCATGGGCCGTTATTAAGGAAAATCTTACATGGTAAACGGGCTCTCGGGTAGCGCGCGGGCTCTTCGCCCGTTAAAAAAAAGAAACCCTAGGAAATTCCGGAGAATTTCCTAGGGTTCTGCGGCGCCGTTTAGGGCGCTATCCGGTTTCTAGAAGTACCGATTATTTCTTCGGAGCCTTCGGGGCTTTGGCTTTCTTGACGCCCTTTGCGGCTTTCGCGGGCGCGGCCTTCTTTTCGGAAACGACCGTAACCGCGGCGGCGTCGACCGGGGCCTTCGCCTTGGCGGGGGCCTTCGCCTTCGCCGGGGCTTTTGCCTTCGCGGCAGCCTTCGCCTTGGCGGGAGCCTTTACCTTTTTTTCGGCGGCGGGTTTCGCGGCCTTGGTCGCGGCGGGCTTTTTCGCCGTCGCCTTCTTTTCCGCTTTCGGGGCCTTGGCCGCCTTTACGGGCTTCTCCGCCGCGGCTTTCTTTCCCGCCTTCGCGGGCTTTGCCGGTTTCGCGGCCTTCGCAAGGGCCGCCGCCGTCAACGGCTTGCGTTCAAGGGAAAGGGTCACCGTGGGCTGGTTGCACACCTGGTCCGGGCCGTAGTACTGAATGGCGCCGGGGAATACGTAGCTCGTCTTAAGCGACCACTCGGCGCGGTTTTTCTCCAGGGTCTTAAAGGGCTTGCCCTCCAGTTCCACCAGGGCCTTGCGGATAACGGGCTTCTTCGAGCCGTGGCGCTGCTCCATGTTCATCATCATGGTGAGGGGCACGCCGCCGGCGATCCACTCCTTCGCGGGAGCGGTGAGGTTCCGCACGGAGGAAAGGTATCCGGTGAGCCCGCCGGCGATCAGGATAAAGGCGGTGAAGCCGAGGGCATAGCAATAGTCGGCGTCGAAGTTCGACGGGAAGGCGCAGCGGCCCTCATAGCCGAAGAAGTGGTTGTACGCGCTGAACTTGCCGGTATAGGTTCCCTTCTTTTTCATGTCCTTGAGCTTCGCCTCAACGAGGCTGATAAGGAGCTTCTCGGTCTCGATGCGGGAGACCTGCACGTTTCCGTGGGGGTCGCGGTCCATCAGGAACTGCCGGGCGATATCGGCGGGGAGGGTCGCGAAGGCCTCGGCGGAAGACTTCGAAAGATTCTTCGCCAGCCAATCTGCTTGGGCCGCGAAGCCCTCGAGCTTGTTGAACTCGTCGGCCTTAACGGCCATCAGGTCGTTAAGTTCCGCGATGAGGGCCTTCATCTCGGGAACGAATTCCACGAGGCCCTCGGGAATGAGGATGAGGCCGAAGTTCTCGCCGCCCGCGGCGCGCTTGGCGATGATCTCGCAAATGTCGTCGGTGATCTTGCGGAGGGTCATCTTCTTCGCCTCGACTTCCTCGGAGATGAGGCAGACGTTGGGCTGCGTCTGGAGCGCGCACTCCAGGGCGATGTGGCTCGCGGAACGGCCCATGAGCTTAATGAAGTGCCAGTATTTCTTGGCGCTGTTCGCGTCGCGGCCGATATTGCCGATCAGCTCCGAGTAGGTCTTGGTTGCGGTGTCGAAACCGAAGGAGGTCTCGATCATGTCGTTCTTGAGGTCGCCGTCGATGGTCTTCGGGACGCCGATGACCTGGGTGCTCATGCCGGAGGCGACGAAGTGCTCGGCGAGGAGCGCGGCGTTGGTATTGGAGTCGTCGCCGCCGATCACGACGATCGCGTCGAGGCTCATTTTTTTCGCGGTGGCCATGGAGGCGGCGATCTGCTCGGCGCTCTCGATCTTGGTCCTACCGGAACCGATGATATCGAAACCGCCGGTATTGCGGTATTCGTTCATGAGCTTGTCTTTGATTTCCACGTACTTGCCCTCGATGAGGCCGGAGGGGCCGCCGAGAAAGCCGAATACCTTGGAGTCGGGATTGCCCTTCTTGACGCCGTCGTAAATGCCGGCGATCACGTTGTGCCCGCCGGGCGCCTGTCCGCCGGAAAGGATTACGCCGACGCGGAGCTTTTTGGATACCGACGCGTTCTTTCCCTTGACGAAGGTCACCATCGGCTTGCCGTACGTGTATTTGAACAGGTTCTTCAGGTCTTCGCGGTCGGCGATCGCCTGCGTGGGCTTGCCTTCCTCGATGGCGATGGTATTGAGCTTCGCGGTGAGGATCGCGGGCAGTTTGGGCGCGTATTGGTAACGCGCGGTTTGAAGGGCGGATAGTTTCATGGATATCTCCTGTAGTGTGGTGGACTTTTTTTCAAGACGCAGTAAATGATAGCCGAAAGCCCGTGCGAGTATCAAGTCGCCGCCGACGCGCGGGCCTTCGCGGGCCGTTCGCTACATTAGGGGAGAGAAAAGCCGGAAGAAATTCCAGAGCGCGCGGCGCATGACGTGGGAGCGGGAGAAAAAAACCGACGTGAGCGGCGTAGAGACGGCGAGGTCTTTCTCGAATACGGAGACGCAATCGCGCCCGACCTCGGGCGAATAAAAAAAGGCGTTCAGCTCGAAATGCAGCGAGAAGCTCCTGGTGTCCACGTTGGTGGAACCGACGCTCGCCACCAAGCCGTCGACCACGAACATCTTCGCGTGAATGAAACCGGGGTAGGTCCAGAATTTCACGCCGCAGGCAAGAAGGTCCTCCACGTAGGGCATGGCCGCCAGGCGGACGTACCACTTGTCCCACTGGCCCGGAATGATTACCCGAACGTCGGTTCCCGAGAGCGCCGCGATTTTGAGCGCGGAAAAGAAAGCCTGGTCGGGCGTGAAATAGGGGGTCTCGATGAAGACCGTCGACTTGGCCCGCGAGATCATGTGAATCAGCGCGTCGCGGATTTCGTCGTTCCTCGCGTCATCGGGCCCCGCCACCACGATTTGCGCGGGAACGTTCGCCGATACGCCGGGCCCTTTCGGCCTCCGTTCCTGCCGCGCCTGCGCGGGGAAAAAAAGCGCGTGGGCCCGCTCCCCTTCCAGGTCAACGTCGCCCGCGGCGGAGGTATACCAGTCGACGAGAAATTGCTTTTGCAAAAGGCTGACCGCCGGGCCCGTCATGCGCACGTGCGTGTCCCTCCAGAAAAAGCGCGGCTTGGCGGAGCGGTTGGCGTATTCGTCGGCGATGTTGACGCCCCCGAACCAACCGACGCGCCCGTCGATGATCGTGAGCTTGCGGTGGTTTCGGTAATTGAGCGAGAACGGATTCAGGAGCGACACGGGAAAGAAGCGCAAGACCTTTCCGCCCGCCTCGCGGAGCGGCTTGAACAGCCTATGGGACGTCCATATAGAACCCACGTGGTCGTATAGAAGGCGGACCTCGACGCCCGCGCGGGCCCGCTCGGCGAGTATCTCGATGAACCGCTTCCCGGTGCCGTCGTTTTTCACGATGAAATAGGAAAGGTTGACCGTCTCTTTCGCCGCCGCGATTTCGGCGAACATTCGGTCGTAGGTCTCCGCGCCCGAGGTTATGATCTCCACGTCGTTTCCCGAAAGGACGGGGCTTTTCCCGTTGACCAGGTTCAGCCGTATCAGGGAACCGTACTCGTCGATTCCTGGATGGTTGCCGTGGTCGCGGAGGATTTCGAGGTCATGGATTTGGTGGTTGAGCAGGGCGCCGAAATAGTCGTTTGCCCGTTTCGTCGCGCGGGTCATGCGTTTGGTGCGGGTGAAAAAATTGCCGGAAAACAGGATGTAAAACCCGACCCCCACCACCGGTATGAACGCGATGGCGAGGAGCCAGGAAAAGCGCCGCGCGGATTCGTTCCGCTCGAAAAACAGGATATACGCGATGAAGGAAAAGCTCAGTACGTATCCCGAGAGCAGGACGAATCCGGCGACGTTCATGCGCGGCGCTTCCTTACTTAATGAAGAAGCGGAGCGCGAAGATCGCGAAGACCGCCCAGGTCACGGCGGGTATCTGCCTGAACTTGCCCGTAACGACCTTGAGAATCACGTAAGAGAGCACGCCGTACATGATTCCCTCGGCGATGCTGTACGTAAAGGGCATCATGACGATCGCGAGGAAGGCCGGGATTCCCTCGGTGGGGTCCGTGAAGTCTATCTCGAGAACCGGTTTCATCATGAGGAAGCCGACGATGATGAGGGCGGGCGAGGTCGCCGCGGAGGGAATGAGCAGGAAGACGGGAGAGAAGAGGAGGGCTACCAGGAAGAGCAATCCCGTGAAGAGCGAGGTCATGCCGGTGCGCCCGCCCGCGGCGACTCCCGCGGAACTCTCGATATAGCTCGTGACGGTGGAAGTTCCCAGCGCGGCGCCGGAAACGGTACCGATCGCGTCGGCGAGGAGCGCCTGCTTCACGCGGGGCACGTTGCCTTCCTTGTCGGTGAGCCCCGCCTGGGTGGAAACGCCCACGAGGGTACCGACGGTGTCAAAGATATCGACGAAGAGGAAGGAGAAGAACACGGTGAAGAATTTAATGGAAAGCACGTTGGAAAAATCGAACGCGAGGAAGTGGGGCGCCTGGGGAAGGCTGATCAGGGACCAGCCTTGCCATCCGCCGAAGGGGGCGGTAATGCCCATGGGAATGCCGATCAGCGTGGTCGCGAGAATTCCGATCAGGATGGCGCCGTGAATCCGGAGCGCGAAAAGCGCGGCGGTAATCACCAAGCCGATCAGGGCCAGAAGCGCGGTACCCTTGGTCACGTCGCCCATGGCGACGATGGTCGCCGGGTCCGAGACGATGATGCCGGCGTTTTTCATGCCGATGAGGGTAATGAAAATTCCGATGCCCACCGCCACCGCCTTTTTCAGGTTGAGCGGCACGGAATTGACGATCGCCTCCCGAACGTTGATGAAGGAAAGCAGGATGAACAGGACGCCCTCGAGCAATACGGCCGTCAGCGCGGTCTGCCAGGAATAGCCCATGCCGAGAACGACGGTGTAGGTAAAGAAGGCGTTGAGTCCCATGCCGGGCGCGAGGGCGATGGGGAGATTGGCCGCGAAGGCCATCACCAGGGTCGCGATTGCCGAGGCCAGGGCGGTAGCCGTGAAGACCGCCCCGGGATTCATGCCCGCGTCCTTGAGAATGCTCGGGTTTACCGCGAGAATGTAGGCCATGGTCAGGAACGTGGTTACGCCCGCCATGAGCTCGGTACGCGTGGTGGTACCGTGCTCTTTCAGTTTGAAAATTTTCTCCATCGGATGGAGTCCTCCTATTTGGGAAATATAAGAAGAGGATACCATCCCTTTCGCGTGCGCCACAAGCTTTTAAATGCGCGGAAATCGCCGCGGCCGATAGCTTACTCCGCTCCTTCGCGTTTCGCGACTCCGGCACGGAACGAGAGGGTGATCGCGGCGAGCAGGAGGGCGCACAGCGCGATCATCCAGGGAATCAGGTCCAGGCCAAAACGCTTCGCGATTACGCCCATGAGGCCCGGCACTATTCCCACGCCGAGCCCGGCCATGGCCATTTGCATGCCGATGGTCGACCCGGCGTGTTCCCGTCCGACCCGTTTCGAGGTGGTGGAAACCATGGAGGGGAAAATGGGCGCTATGGCCAATCCCAGTAAAAGGATTCCGGCGACCTTCGCCTCGCGGAAGGGGACTGCCGCGAGGGCAATGGTCACGATTACTACCGCGCTAATCGAAATGGAGAGGAGGCGCGTGGGGCTGAGGCGTTGCGCCAAGGCCCCCGCGACTATTCGGCCGACCGTGAAGGCAGCCCAATACGCGGCGGTCCAGATTCCCGCGAAGGTCGCCGAAAGGGCAAGGGCCGTGCTGAGCCAGGTGAATGCCCAATAGCCCATGCCCAGCTCAATGCCGACGTACACGAAAAAGAGCGAGCCGCTCAGCCACGACGCGGGATTCCTCAAGGTCCGGGAAAAAGGCACGGGAACCGCGCCTGAGGCGGTCTCTTCCTCGTAGTGCGGCGCCTTGGGCGCGTTGTCCCACAGTCGCGCCCGCGCGAGGAATATCAGGCCGAGGGTAAGCTGGGCGGCGGCGACTATCCAGTAACCCGTTCGCCATGAACCGCTTCGCGCGATTCCCGCGGTCATGATTAGCGGCCCCGAGGTAATGCCTATGCCGAAACTCGCGTGCAGCCATTGCATTATCCTGGGGCTCAAGTGGGCTTCCACCCAGGCGTTCAGGCTGGCGTCGATACCGCCCGCGCCCACGCCGGCGAGAAAACCGAAGGGAATCATCGCCCACCAGGAGGGACTGACGGTATACCCCGCGAGGGCGGTTGCGGTGAGAATGGTGCTCGCGCCGAGCAGTTTACCCACGCCAAGCTTTTCCATGAGCCAGCCGTTTGAAAAGCTGGCGAGTAGATACCCCGAGGTAAGCCCGAAAAGGAGGGTTCCGAGGGCGTCGAGGGGAAGCTCGAACGTGGACCGAATGGAAGGCCAAGCTACGCCGAGCAAGCCGTCGGGCATGCCGAGGGCGATAAAGGCCACGAAACTGAGGATGACGAGGGGAAGGGTCGCGCCCGATTTTTTTGCGTTCATGGGTATTAGTATAGCGACAGGTTTTATTTGTTTCAAGCGCCAACAAATAAAAACGGCGAAACGGCTAGCGCGGCAGCAATGCCTCAAACCCTTCCCGGATTCGCGCCGATATCGCGCCCATGGCTTCCCGTCGCCCGAGCGCGAGGCTTTCGCTTACGGGAATGGGGCTGCCGAAACGGATGACCACGGCCTTCCGGAAGTAACGGCGCCGGGTCCCGAAGTTGCCGCCCACGAGGCGCTGCGCCAGGTCGGTCAGGTTTTGGGCCGTTTCCACGAGTCGGTCGAAGGTTTCGTTTTCGGTAACCGTATGGGCGGTGAGGTACCAACAGAGGTCCACGAGCTCCTGGTGGCGGTGCAACCAGTACGCGTCGCCGCACGCCCGCTCGGCCATCCGTTCGCTGAGCCAGGTCCGCTTTTGGCCTTTGGGAGTGGCGGAAAAAGCCAGTTTCATGGAATGGGCCCGAAGGAACATAACCCGTTCCCGAAGGGTTCCCTTCGCGGTAACCCCGTAGTAACGCTCAGCCCGATCCATGGCAAACTCGCACAGGGCGCGGAATCGGAGTTCCGTTCTCGCGGGGTCCTCGGCTTCCGTGGGCCACATGCCTTGTCCTTCGGCGGTTTTCTCGTCATAGCCGTAGGCGTTCGCGTAAAAGGCAGCCGCCGCGTCGGCGAGACGGGACCATAGCGTGGCGAAGCGCCGGCGGAAGTGGGCGGTCAGCTCGGTGACCTCGGCGGAACCCGTGTCGGCATGGCCCTTCTTCCGCGACGCTTTCCGCAGCGAGGCGGGAAGCTCGCGCGAATAGCCCAGCCAGTTTTCGCAGTCCCGGGTAAAACGGTCGAGCCGAGCCCAGGTTTCCGTCGGGAAGCGGTATATCACCCCCATGGGCAGTACGTTCACGGTGACGGGATCGGTACCCGCCCTTTTGGCGCGGTCGTCGAGCCGTCCCTGGGCCCATAACCCGATTTGCGCCGTTCCCTGGTCAAAATCGGGCATAACGTGGGAGTAGTAGGTTACCTGGCCTTCGGGCGCGATGGCGACGGGCACGGGCGAATCCATGACTGTCGCCATGATCGTATCCATGGTCGATTTTGAAAGGGCCCCGTGACTGACCGGGATGGTACCCGCGTTCTTCAGGGCAAAACTCACCACCGGCCCGCCCCAGAGCGGAATTTCCGTACTCGCGAGGAAAATCGCTCCCTGATGGGCGGGAAGGCCTGCCTTCCGAAGCCCGCGGTTGAGCCGGCTATTAAGGGTTAAATAGGCGAGTTGGGGATCGTTGTCGCCGGGGTGCCGAAACGCGACCAAAAAACGGGACTTCCCCGCGCAGGCTGCCCGGTATTGCTCGATGGCGGCAGACTCGTTTTCCAGGTCGAGTCGGTATACGTCCATCATGCCGCGGATTATCTGGCGCCCGAAGGCGGTAATTAGGTATTTGAACCAACGGCGGGGCTTTCCGGGGCTGAGCGCGATCATGGGCTTCGGCGACCAAGGCTGAAATCGGGGATTATGCATATCCTGACATAAAAACCCGGAACCGGCGAAAAGTCAAGTTTTCCTCTCGGTCGCGATTTTCGGTGTATACTAATGCACATCATGAGCATACATTTCGCGCGCAAACCCTATCCGGTCCCGGTGGTCGTTTTTGCGGTCATAACGGGCACCGCCTTGAACGGCTTCTTGAACCTCGTGTGCGACAGCGCAAACCTTCCCATATTCCTCGACTCGGTGTTCACGATCACGGTAGCCGGTTGCTTCGGATTCTGGCCTGGCCTCATCGTGGGCGTAGCCACCAACCTATTCGAGGAAGTGCTGCGGGGCTTTCAAGGTTCCTTTTGGCCCTTCGCCGCGGTTAACGCCTATTCCGCGATCATCACCGCCGCACTGGTGAAAAGGGGCTTTGCCCGGAGTCTCGTCGGCACCTTCTGGCTCCTCGCGGCCCTCGCGTTGGGAAACTCCCTCCTCGGCGCCCTGATCGTCACCTTCGTGTACGGCGGCATTACCGGCGAACCCCTAGACGCGATCGTCCGTACCCTCATCATCACCGGCCGCGGCGTGTTCACTTCGGCCTTTCTCGGCCGTATCTTCATCAACGTGGTGGACAAGGGAATCGCCCTCTTAGTCATGGTTCCGCTCTACCTGTTTCTCGCGCAGCGGGAAACGACGCCCGGAAGGGACTAATGAAGCCCATTCACTCGTATAGGCGCCTTACCGAGATTCTCATCTGCCTCTGTTTCGTGGTCCTCATCTTTTTCATGAAGAACTTCGAAACCTCCGCGAAGGCCCGTATCGGAAGGGTCGAACGGGAAATCGAAGAAATGAAAGACGGCGTTCTCGCCTCCCTGGCCGACGATTCCTTCCCCCTGCGGGCCGCCGAGATCGAGCGCCGGATCGCGACCGTCCTTTCCGGCCCCGATTTCGCGGCCATGGTCAAGGCGTACGAACAGGGTATTGGCGACGGGATTCCCGGGTTTCGGCAGGTCACGGCAAGCGCCTCGTTCGGCCCTTCAGGGGTGGCAAACCAGCTCTATGCGCTGGATACCTTCGTGGCTTCCGTCGCCGAAGAGCAGGAAACCGCCTCCGATACCCTCTCAACCCTCCTTTTGATTTTATCGGTCATTTTCCTCGGAATGTTCGTCTGGACCGATATCGCCGCGGGAAGGCGCCTCGCGCGCTTAAAGCGGAGAAAGGAACTGGAGGCGGGATTGGTCGCGGCCATCGAGCGGGAGCGGGACCTTATCGCGCTGGATTTACACGATTCGGTATTGCAAAAACTCGGTTTCGTGGGTCAGCAGCTTGAGGATCGGCACGGCGGATGCGAGCGGGTAGCGGGCATTAGGAATTTGGTGAGCGAGTCCATCCGGGAACTGCGCGACCTTTATGCGGGGCTGAGACGGGAAGACCGGCTGGAATCGGAACCCGAAGCGCGGCTCGCGGAAATTTTCGACGAGTTTCGCGGGTTGGCGCCCATTACGCTCGAAACCAGCCTGTTCGGCCTTGACCCCAATCTCCTCCCGCCCTCGGCCTGGCATCACGTGGTGCGGATCGCCCAAGAGCTCCTTTCCAACGGCTATAAACACGCCAAGGCGGGACGGATTACCCTGCGCGTCTATACCCTGCCGGGCTCTTTGCGCATTCTATACTCCGACGACGGCATCGGCTATCAAGGCGCGGTTCCGCCCCGGCTCGGGAGCGTTGAATACCGGTGCGCAATCCTCGGCGCCGACCACGCGTTCTCCCGGGCCGCAAATTCCGCGGGCTTCTCCGCGAAGATAGAGGTACCCCTTTCATGAAGGTATTGGTGGTTGACGATCACAAACTCATTTACGATGGATTGAAGGCGGCCTCGTTTCCCGATCTCGCCTTCCGGTATACCGCCAATGCCGAGTCGGCGCGGCTTGCCTTGAGCGAGGAGCCTTTCTCCTCCTGCGTGCTCGACCTTACCTTGGGGGAAGAATCGGGACTGGTCCTTCTCGGCGAGATCGCCGGGCGCCTTCCCGTTTTCGTTTTAACCATGCACCGTTCGTTCCGCGCCTTGAAAACGGCCCGAGAACTGGGCGCCCGCGGGTATTTCCTGAAGGACGAAAGCATGGACGTTTTATTTGAGGCCCTGAAAGACCCTTCTTCGCCCCGTTTCAGGCATTCGCCCGGCATAGAGGCCCTTTCCGCTCCCCGTGATCCGGCGCCGGAAGATACCTTCGAGCGGCTTTCCCTCAGGGAAAAACAGATTTTCGTACTTCTCGCCGAAGGGTCGAATTACAAGGAAATCGCCTACCGTCTCGGTATCAGCCCAAAAACGGTGAATGTCCACCGGCAAAATATCTTCAGGAAAATGGATTTGAATTCCCTGGTGGAACTGGTCCGGCTCGCCTATGCCATGAACCTCCTCCAGGGGTAGGGGCGTATAGGAAATATGCCTATGTTTCGGGGCCGCATTCGGGGATATACTAACTGACGGTAGCGGTTGACCACCGGGACACCAGTCTCTCCCCATCACAAAAGAAAATGTAAAAAAAAAGGTGTCCCGGCGGGAGCGCTCCATTCCCCTTACCCGATCGGCAGACCCGCCTCGACGAAGCTGAAGTAACCGCCCCGCGGGCTCAGTATCAGGTGGTCCAGCAAGGCGATGCCGAGGATGTCGCCCGCCTCGGCGAGGCGCCTCGTGATGATCCGGTCCTCTTCGCTGGGCTCCAGTTGCCCGCTCGGGTGGTTGTGGCAAACGACCACCGCCGCCGCGCGATCGGCCAGGGGATCGGCGAAAACCTCCCGGGGATGCACGATAGTCTTATTGAGAATTCCCAAACTCACCACCCGTATCCCCAACACCTCGTGGGCGCCGTTCAGGGAAACGCAGATAAACTGTTCCTGCTTGCGGTCGGCGTAATGCGAGACGAGGGGGTACACGTCCTTGGCGCAGGAAACCTTTCGGTGGGCCGCGCCGGAGTACCGCCTTCCGAGTTCCAACGCGGCGAGGATCACGCCGGCTTTCGAGTCTCCCATCCCGTCTATTTTGCCCAGCGTTTCCAGCATGCCGCCTTCTCCCGCGCTTTCGAGCGCGCGAACCACCCTGCCCGCCAGGGTCATTACCGGCGTGTCCCGCGTTCCCGTCCGCAACGTCAGCGCGACGAGCTCATGGTCGCTCAGCGAGCGGATTCCGCGGGCCCGCATCCGTTCCCGAACGTCGGGTTTGGGCGCGGCGGTTTTTGCGTTCGTTGGTCTCATATGCTCCCCCGCCACCCTTGTCGCCCCATCGGCGCGCCGTGCCCGAGAGGGAGCCCGTTATCGGTAAAACGCTGCGTTTTTTTCTCGGTTGGCGCGTTATCTATCGGTCCCCGAGCTTAGCCGCGACGGCCTTCTGTTCACGCCAGGCGAACCACAAGAGAAAGAGGGCGACGGGGATAATCGCGAGCGCGATCCAGTTTCCCTGATATGCCTGGAAAAGCCAGAAACGGATCTGGTTTCCTCCGTCGGTGAAAGCGGTAATCGATTTTCCCCCGGTAGCGAGTTCCATGCCGGAAGCCGCGGCGAGATCGGTAAAGAGCGGCGCCATGCGCGAGGCGATAAGCATGAAGCTCGCCACGACGGGAATTCCCGCCAGTACCGACCTGATTACGTTGCCTCCCATGACGAGGGTAATGACCGACATGATCGACATGAGATTGGGCAGGTCTCCCAGGGGAATGAGCCGGTTACCGGGAAGCACGAAGGCGAGCAGTACCGATACGGGAATGAGGATCAAGCCCGTGGCGACCACCGACTGGTTGGTCATCAGGATTCCCGTATCCATGGCGATCGAAAGCCCGCTCATGCGGGGAAATTTGCGTTCCATCAGCTCCTTGAAGGCCTTGGAAACGGCGCCCATTCCCTGACCGATCAGTTCGCCGCAGCGGGGGAGCAGGAACATGACCGCCGCGACGTTTACCACGGTTTCAAGGGTTTTTCGCGCGTCGTATCCGGCAAGAATCGAGAGGAAGGCGCCCACCAGGGCCCCGATCACCATGGGTTCCCTCAAGAGCTTCGGCCCCTCAGGCGTTCCCGTATGGGGCGAGGCAGCGGAGCGGGACGGGTCCCAGCGCAACCTGTTCAGGCCCGGTATCGCGTCGAAGAGCCTGTTTAGGGCCGCGGCATAGGGAAGAAACCCTGCCACGGAGATGGGGCTTACCGCTATTCCGTCCAATCCGGTTTCCCGCTTAACGTAGGGCGCGGTCCATTCGGTCGCCTTGATATTGTAGAGGGCGATCGTTAGGGTCGCCGCGAGGGCGAGTACGGGGCTTGCCGTTACCGCTTGAATCAGCGCTCCCAGTAGGGCGAAATGCCAATAATTCCACAGGTCTACGTACAGCGTTTTCGTGAGCCCCGTCAGAAGCAGGGCAAGGTTCATCGCCATAACCGCCACGACCGCGATCGGCGCGAGGTAGGATGACCAGGTTATGGCTGCGAGCGGCGGCCACCCCACGTCCACGACGGGATAGTTTAGCCCGCGCAGGTCGATCATCGACTGGATGGCGGGCCCTATCTGCGCCACGAAATACGAAAACACGATGAATACCCCCGCGAAGCCCGCCGCGATCCGGACCGTGGAGAGCAGGGCCTCCTTGAGCGCCATGCGGGCCGCGAGCGCCAAGACGAACATGAAGGCGGGGAGAATCACGTAGGCGGGAAACGAGAAAAAGGCCGTAACGGCCGACGAAATGGTAGCGAGTATGTGTTCCATGGGTTGAGCATAACCTACCCGGGGCGTAACTTCCAGAGCGACCTTTCAAGAAGGCGCGCCGGAGCGCCGATAGAAGTGGCATGAACAACCCAATCCGTCACGTCCGTATGGGCGCGTCCGCCCTTGCCTTCATCGTCCTTGGCTTCTTCCTCCTCCTTTCGTCCTGCGCCACCGCGGTCTCCCGCCACGCACCCCCTCCCGAAAAACCCGTTCCGGTTCCCGAACGGATCATGGGCACGGGCGCGGCGAGCCATGAGCGGCTGGTCCGTTTTCTCTTGTCCAACAATCCCGGCTTAGACGGGGAGTATGCCCGCGCAATCGCGCATCTGTATCAGGAAGAAGCGGCAGCGGAAGGGGTGAACGCCGACGTCGCGTTCTCCCAAATGTGCGTGGAAACGGGTTTTTTGCGCTTCGGCGGCTTGGTTACGCCGGATATGAATAATTTTTGCGGCTTAGGCTCTATCGGTCCCGGCCAAAGAGGGAACTCCTTTCTCGACGCCCGGACGGGAGTCCGCGCGCACGTTCAGCACCTAAAGGCGTACGCGTCCGCCGAGCCCCTCGCGCTCCCCTTGGTGGACCCGCGGTACCGATACGTAACGCCGAAGGGAAAGGCCCCGCTCATCGTCGCCCTGGCCGGCTCCTGGGCGTCCGATCCCCAGTACGGAAACAAGATTTTGAATATGCTGTCGAGGCTGTATTCCTGATCTTGCGATACGGTGATTATGGCGTTAATCAGCCGATCACGGTACCGGTAAAGGGCTTGTCGTCCAAAATGGCGCGAAGGTTATCTATATCCCTGCCGGCGGCGCAGACCACCTGAATCTTGGCCTTTTGGGCATGCATGCTCGCGATGGGGTCAAAGGGCACGTTCTTTCCGGGTACCCACTCGTCGCCCACGATCTTTCGGAAATCTTCCCAGCTGATGGAATCGATAGGTTTAGCCTCGGGGTTTACCCGGGGGTCGTCGGTGTACACCTTGGCGATGTTCGAAAGGTTAACCACCCGTTTTCCCGAAAAGCGTTCGGCCAGGAGCACGGCGTCGTTGTCCGTGGAGAATCCGGGTTTCCACCCCGCGGCGACCATGACCCGTCCGGCGAATACGTCTACCGCCGTCGGATCGTAGACCACGTCGGCCGGGCACAGGTCGCCGAACGCCGCCTTGACCAGTTGGGCGTTGAGCCGCGTGGCCATGATGCCGATCCAGTCGGCGCTGTCGTCGGCGCCGTTGGGAGAAACCGCCTTGAACGCCTTTTGATAGGCGCGCGCCGGGCCTCCCCCGCCAATGACCAGAATCAGCTTGCGGGAACTGTCTTCCGCGAGCCAGGTTTTCACCAGCGAAACGAAGGACGAAAGAAAATCCGTATCCGGGGCGTCGGGGGCCACGATCGAACCACCGACAGAAAGTACGGTCACCATGTTATTACTCCTTAATATACGCCGGCGATCTTGGGCTCGGCCCAATAGGAGGTATAGCCCGAGATATTTCCCGCGGCTTCTTCCCATACGGGCTGGCTCGCCCACGACCTATTTCTCCAAACGATCTTGCTGTTCGGAAGCATCGGCGGCTCATTGGTCCAACCGCGGGTAAACGCGATATGGTTTACGTCTAGGCTGCCGAAGGTGCTTTCGGTTTTCCCGCCCTCGCCGGCCGTCGCGCCGCCGGCGGGAATCGCGAGATCCACCGGTACCCACCCGAATCCTTCGACGTAGAATTCCGCCCACCAGTGTACGGCGGAGTTGCGCGTCGAGTCAACGAGCAGTCCGGCGACGGGGATGGAAGGAATTCCCTGAGCGCGCGCGAGGGCGCAGAACAAAACGGCGAGGTCCTGGGAATCGCCGTTGAGCGCCGCGAGGGTTTCTCCCGCGGTTCGGTTGTCGGGTATATCGCGCTTCCACGCGACGTTTCCCGTTACCCATTTATAGATCGCCTCGGCCTTGCGGTAGGGATTCTTTTCCTTTTTCACGATCTCCGCGCCCTTTTCGGCGATCCCCGGGTCTCCCGAGGGCACCAGGGCATCAGGCGCGGTATAGGCCGCGTACAGGGGAGAATCCGTGCGGGAATACGCCTTCACCTTTACCGGGTTAATGGCGCATTCCGTGGAATAGCCGGTCATGATAAAACTATGGGTTATGCGCTTCTTGTCCCCCTCGATCAAGTTATCGAGGCGGTGCAGGATAGAGCCCTTGTAATCCTTCATATACGGTTCCACCGACGAGGCGGATATGTCGATGCCCTGTTGCGACGCGGTTTCGACCGGGCGCGGAATGCGTAAATACAGGATATTGTCGCCCGCGGCCACCACGTTGGTTACGCTTACTTCCGTGGAAATCACGTACGTGCGCTTGGCGCCGAATTTCTTGGTTCCTACCGGGTTTTGCACCGTGAAGGGCATGCCGTTGCTCATGCCCCGTTCCGTCCGAACGTATACGTTCCCCGAGCCGGCCCCGTCGGGAACCCGCACCCGAATTTCCTGGTCGCTCCAGTATTCGTAGTCAAAATCGTAATCGGAACAGGGGATGACCGATAACTCCGATTGCGTCTGCCCGCTCCTCGGAATGGCCGGATCGAGCTGCCAGGAAAAGAATACCTGCGACTGATTGCGCGTCAGCCCGAAATTGCTGCCGGAGATGGTAACGCTGTCGCCCACCGCGCCCTGCTGGGAACCGATGCCCGCGATGGACGGCAAGCCCGGATCGGTCCGTTCGTTGACCGAAACCGGGATATTCTCCCGATTCGCGAACAGTTCCGGATTGCTTTTCCCGTTGTGCGTTCGGACATAAAGGAGCCCGTCGCTCACGGTAGACGGCAGGGCGATCTTGATGAGGGTATCGGTCCAGCTCAGGCAGGTAGAGGCGGTAAGGCGCTCCCCGGCGATCTCGACCCATGAATCGCCCATTTCGTCGCCGAAATTATCCCCGCGGATCAGCATGATCTCGCCGGGCTCGCCGATCGCCGGGTTTATCGAGTCGATCGCGGGCTTTCGGTGGAACGCCAGGGAAAAAACGGAAAAGAAAAGCGAAAAAACGAGAAAGCCGAGGGGCAGCAGTAAAAACCGCAGCGCGGGGTGTTTGCGGAAGAGTAGGGAGAGTAATCGAATCATTTAGAAAAGCTCGCGACGCTCTGAAACGGTTCCTTATTGATGATTAGCGGGTCTTCGGATCCGCCGAAGTGGGTCAGGTCGGGCAGTTTAATAATAATGATCTGCGCGTCGTCGAAGAGACTGTCATCGGGGGAAAACTGACGGGCATAGTCTACCATGGTAAAAAGTTGCTGGTTTGAAACCAGCAATTGGCCCGCGACCGATTGGGGCAGGGGATCCGGGCTATAGACCGGGGAGTCGGTGGAAACGTTGAGCTGCTGAACGGGGCGAACCGCGGACGCGACTTCCCGGTGCCTGTCGACCGACGTTTGACCGGCGACCAACACGAGGGTCGAGGGCAAAATGACCGCCGCGACCAGCATGGCGGCGAGGGCGGGCAGGGAAAGCCGAACGCTCCGCCGCGACCAGGCGGCATTGAGACGGCCGAAACCCGCTGCGGGGGCCTGCTCGGAAGCCCGAAGTATCAGCCGATCGAAGGAGCGGTCAAGCCATTCCCGGTTCACCGCGGTCTCGCCCGATCCGGCCCGTAGCGCCTTCGCGATGGTTCCGTACCGCGAAAAACGCCTTGCGCAGTCGTCGCAATGGGCGAGGTGGCCCTCAAGCTTTTCCTTCCACGGGGAAGGAACCTCGCCGTCGTACAAGGCGGAAAATAGATCGGGATTAGGGCATGTAGACATCGTCTTCTCCTATCAACCGCGAAAGCTGCTCGCGAGCCCGAAATACGCGGACTTTCACGTTCCCTTCGGTTATTCCGAGCACGCGGCCGATTTCCTTGTAATTAAGCTCCCCGTATTCCTTCAGGTGGAGTACCATCCTCAGGTTTTCGGGCAATTTTTCCATGGCGTCTTGGACCCTCACCACGGCGTCGTTCTTCAGGAGCGCCGTTTCGCCCGAGTCCATCTGGCGGCGGTCTTCCTTCAGCGCCCGTTCGTAGGCTCGCCGCTCGCGTCCCTTACGCTTCGCGTAATTGAGCGAGGCGTTTTTCACCACCCGGATGAGCCAGTATTTCGCGTCGTTCACCGAGGGGAACTCCATGTTCTTCTCGGTCATCTTTATGAGCGCGTCATGACACAGGTCCTCGGCCGCTTCCTCGCTTCCCGCGATGCGTACCGATACCTTGAAGAGGACCGGCATGGTGTGGGCGTATATTTTCCTGAAGTCCGCGTCGTCGTTCGCGCGGAGCCTTTCCGTTATATCAAACAAGAGAATCCCCCGATGGTTACGCCCTGTGCCAGATCGTGCCCGAGGGACTATCTTCCAGTAAAATGCCTTCCGCCTTGAGCTGGTTACGAATTTCGTCCGCCCGGGCGAAATTTTTCGCCTTCTTCGCTTCGGCGCGCTCGGCGATCAGCGACTCTATCCGCGGATCGGAGGCGATCTCCGCCTCGGCGGCGCGGCGCTCCTCCAGCGAGGCTGCGGCGGTAGCCACGAGTTCAAGGCCGAATACCGTATCCATTTTCGCTATGGCGGCGAGGGCGTCGGTCGCGGGAACGGCTTGGTCGCGCACGAGTCCCTGCAGCTCGGAAAGGGCCCGCGGGGTCGAAAGGTCCTGTTCCAGGGCTTCCGTAAACCGGCCGAGATAGGCCTGCGCGGGGGAATCGGGGTTAAGCGCGTCTGCGGTAACGCCTGCGGGATCGATCGCGCCCGCCGAGAGCAGCCCCGCCACCCGCTGTACCAGGTTTTTTCGCGAATTCTTCGCGCTGTCCATGGACTCCCACGAGAAGGTGAGCTGGCTGCGATAATGGCCGCCCAGGAGGAAGTAGCGGTAATCCAGGGCCTCGTAGCCCTGGTCGATCAGCGATTGCAGGGTCAGGAAGTTCCCCGTCGACTTCGACATCTTCCCCTTATCCATCACCAAAAACTCGTTATGGAGCCAGTAGCGCACCCACTCCTTCCCCGTGGCGCCCTCGCTTTGGGCCTTCTCGTTGGTATGGTGGATCGGGATATGGTCGATTCCGCCGGTATGGATATCGAACTGCTCGCCGAGGTACTTCATGCTCATGGCCGAGCACTCGATATGCCAGCCCGGATAGCCGCGTCCCCAGGGAGAATCCCAGGTGAGTGCCTGGTTCTCGAATTTGCTCTTGGTAAACCACAGGACGAAATCGAAGGGGTTTCTTTTATTGTCGTCCACGTCGATCCGCGCGCCGGCCTTCAGGTCGTCCAGGTTAAGCTTCGCCAGGTCCCCGTAGGCGGGAAAGGTGGAAACGTCAAAGTACAGGTTGCCTCCGGCCATATAGGTATGCCCGTTCGCCTCGATCCGCTTGATCAGCGCGATCATTTCCGGCACGTGCTCGGTGGCGCGGCAAACGGTGGTGGGCCGGCGGATATTCAGGCGGTCAATATCGGCGAAAAAGGCGTCGGTATAGAATTTCGCGATCTCCAGGACCGATTGGCCCCGTTCTTTCGCGGTGGCGACCATCTTGTCCTCGCCCGAGTCCACGTCGCCCGCGAGGTGGCCGATGTCCGTCACGTTCATCACGTGGTTTACCCGGTAGCCCAGGTAGGTCAGGGACCGCTCGAGCACGTCTTGGAACACGAAGGCCCTCAGGTTCCCGATGTGCGCGTAATTGTACACGGTGGGTCCGCAGCCGTAGAATCCGACCGTACCCGCCACGCGGGGCCTGAATTCCTGAAGCTCCCTTCCCATCGTATTGAACAATTGCAACGCCATAATGCGGCCTCCGTATCGAAAATTTAATCGTATTTACTGTATACTGTGCGGAATCATGCTAAATGTACGGAAAATATGGGAAAATAGCAATATTGCGCGGGACTGGCCCGACCTCGCCGCCTCAGCCCGGTTCGACGAGCCCATGGCGAACCACACCACCTTTCGCGTGGGCGGCCCGGCCGATCTTTTCGTGCGCCCGGCCTCCGAGGAATCCCTGGCCGCGCTCGTCCGCTTTCTTTTCGGGCGCGACGTGCCCGTCTCCCTCATCGGCGGCGGCTCGAACCTCCTTGTCGCGGATCGCGGCATTCGGGGCGCCGTAATCTCCCTGGAAGCCCTTTCTTCCATTTATACGGAGATGGGGGAAGACGCCGGAAGCGACGCGGGAAGCGGGTTTCGCGCGGCCCCCCCCGGCGCCCCTCGAAACGCGTCGGTCGAATCGCCGGTGATCGTTACCGCTGGCTCCGGCGCCTCCATGAAGGCGCTGACCGAATGGTGCGCGGCGAACGGGCTTTCGGGCCTTGAACCGTTCGCTGGCCTCCCGGGATCGGTGGGGGGCGCGGCTTTCATGAACGCCCGCTGTTACGACCGTTCGGTCTCGGACGTTTTTTTTGGGGCGCGGGTACTGTATTTCGAACGGTCAGGGTATACACTTTTGAAGGTGCCGTTTCGGGAAAGCGAATGGGACTATAAGCGCTCTCCCTTTCAGGAACGGGCCTCGGCCGATTCCGTCGGCCTCTCCCCGGGAGATTGGGTAATCTCCGCGGTTTCCTTCGCGCTTCGCCCCGGGGAACGGGCCGCCATTGAGCGGGAGATGGCGGGGTATATCGCCGACCGGGAGGCGAAGGGCCATTTCCGCTTTCCCTCGGCGGGAAGCATGTTTAAAAATAACCGGGCCTTCGGTAAACCCTCGGGTGTTATAATAGACGAAACCGGCCTGAAGGGCTTCCGGATCGGCGACGCTCAGGTCGCGCCGTGGCACGGAAATATCGTGATCAACGCCGGAAACGCTTCCGCCGCCGACCTCCGTCGCCTGGTGGAGGAAGTCCGCAGCCGGGTGCTTGAGCGCACCGGCTTTCGCCTTGAAAGCGAAGTGATCTTGGCCGGGGATTGGTAAAAAACCACTGGAGGAACTGAGATGAAAAAGACCGTACTGCTGAGCGCCCTGGCGCTTTTCTTGTCCGCCGCGTTGTTCGGCCAAACCCTCGGCAGGGTGGAATACCTTGAAGGAAAGGCCGAATTGACCCGAAACGGCGAGGTTCTCCGTGGCTTCGACATCGGTACCGAAATCGAAAACCTCGACATAGTCAAAACCGACGGCGATTCCTCGGTGACCATAGCCTTTACCCGTGGATCCGGGCTTACGGGAACCCTCCAAATCGTACCGTCCACCACGGCGGTCATCCGGCAGGACCAGATCAACGCAAAGCCCTCCAACGATATTAAGCTCCTCACGGGCTCCATTAAAATGAAGGTAGAGCGAATCGCCGGCATGAATTCCTCCGTTCAGGTCCGAACTCCTTCCTCGGTGCTCGGCGTTCGCGGCACCGAATTCGTGGTGGCAACCTTCAACGGGGCCACCCTCGTGGGCTGCAGTTCCCATTCCGTTTGGTGCTCGCCCTACGACGAGGTTTCGGGAACGGGTTCCGTTTCGTCCTCCAAGGGGAGCCTGGCGGAGCCGGGTACCATGGTATCGGTGCTCGAAAACGGGTCTTTCGCCCCCATCGCCTATGACAAGGCCCGCTTTGACGAAAACTGGAAATCCGTTTCCGCCAAGTGGCGCACCTTCAACGAGGAGCTGGTTTCCGCCAATCCCGTCGCCTTTATCGACCAGTTCGTCGGCAATTGGGACCGCTACTCCGCCGACGTGCTCGCCGCGGACAGGAAGCTGCGCTCGAACCGCACCCTCCTTTCCTGGCTCGACGCCGCCGCCAAGGGGAAGTCCATCGGCACCTTCCAGAATTGGGTGAAGGAGCGGCCCTCCGTGGTCCAAGACCTGATCGCCATGCGGCAGCCCATGATTCCGACTATCATCACGGTATACCGCTTACAGGAGCTCATTCCCCTCGTGAGCGAGGCGGATATGGGCAAGAAACTGTCCAACGGCAAGACCGTGCGCGAGTTTATCGCCGCCTACCGCCGGGATTCCCAAAAGGTAACGCTGGCCATCGCCTTGTTCGCCGCGGCGGAAAAACAGTATATGCTCCGCAATGACGGTATATCGCCCTTCTCGGACTTTTAATTGACAGTGGGCCGAAGACAAATCTATACTGGTATTACTGGTGGTGTCGATTGTTACAGCTTTCGTTCGTTAACTTTAGAAAAGGCTCATATATTCTCGTGGAGGGCAAGGCCGAATCCGACCGGTTTTACATTATCCAGGGCGGAAAGGTTCAGATAACCAAGGAAACCGAAGTCGTCTCGGAAGAGGGCGGGAACGTGCTCGGGCCCGGCGACTTTATCGGCGTGGTATCCAGCATGTCCGGCCACAGCCAGATCGAGACCGCCATGGCCGCCACCGACGTTACCCTTATTTCGGTCCGAAAGGACCAGTACTCCGAGCTGATAGAAAACAACACGCCCGTCGCCATGAAGATTATCTATTCCTTCACCCGTAAAATGCGGTATCTGGACGAAGCCCTCACCCGCATTACGCTGAAGAAAAACGTGGAAGACGACATAACGCACCTTTTCAATATCGGCGAGTACTACGCGAAACTCTCCCAGTACGGGCTCGCCCTGTACGGCTATTACCATTACCTGAAAAACGCCCCGAACGGCGTTTACGCGCCCGTCGCGCGCGAGCGTTTCATGGCGCTGAAATCCATGGGCGTTAACGTGAATCCCTCTCTTTTGGAGCCCAAGTCCGGCGAAATGCAGCGGCAGTACGCCGAAGACTCCATGGTGTTCTGCGAGTGCCAACCCGGCGCAGAGCTCTATATCATCCAGAAAGGGCAGGTGAAGATCACCAAAATCGTGGACAATAACGAGGTGCTCCTGGCCGTCTTAAAGCAGGGCGACATGTTCGGCGAAATGGCCCTGCTCGAAAACAAGCCCCGGTCCGCGAGCGCCATCGCCCTCGCGGGCTCGCAGCTTTTGGCCGTGAATCGCCAGAACTTTAACCAAATGGTTTCCACCCAGCCCCAGCTGATCGCCCGGCTCACCACCACCCTTGCGGACCGCATCTGGCTTATGTACAAGCAACTGGCGAATACCCTGATTACCGATCCGGTGGGCAGAATGTACGATATGCTCGTCATTCAGCTAGAAAAGCAGCGCATACCCTTTCTCGCCGCCAAGTCGCACACCTTCGATTTCGGGCCCACGGAACTGGCGAACATGTGCGGCCTTTCCAAGGAAAACGTGCACCTTAAAATTTCGGAGTTTATGCGCGAGCCCATTATCCGCCTCGTGGACGACCATATCCACGTGACCGACCTGAACGAGCTCAGCAAGCAAAGCGCCTACCGCAAGAAACTCATGGACATGGAGCGAAACCGGAACGAAAACCGTTCCCAGCTCAATACCACCGTTATCTGGTAAGGCCCCTTCGACCCGACTTACCGCGTCTTTAGCCCTTTTAGGCGCGACGGTTCGCCGATGCGCGAACAAACCTACAGTAATACCCCGTATCTGACGAAAATCGTACTATGAAACTCCGTTTTGTTTTGATTGCCATCGCGGTCTTGCTCGCCCTCGCGCCCCGGGCGTATCCGCAACAGGCCCCTTCGAGTTCTGGCGTTGGCCCCGGCGCGAACGGCTCGGCCCCGATCGTCGCCGGTTCTGCCGAGACCGGTTCTGCCGAGACCGTTGGCCTTTCGCCTACCTACCGGTCGGTAACCCTGGGAATGGGCATGGACGAGGTAAAGGCCGCCCTCCTCGCCGATCCGATCTTCGGCTACCGGGGAGATCGCGACGTTTCGCTCCTTCCGACCATGAACCGTACCCTCATCGAAACCGCGGGTTATTCGTTTATCAAGCGATCCTGGTTCCAGTTTCGCGACGATTCCCTCTATATCATGACCTTCAGCCTGGACCCTGCCTTAGTGGACTATTATTCCATATATAAGGGACTGGTATCCAAGTACGGCGAACCGACCTCCCTTGATCCCCACAAGGCCACCTGGGCCGATTCCTCGGTAACCCTTACCCTGGAGCGCCCGCTCACGGTCAAGTACGTGGATACGGCGGCCTTCGCCGAGATAATGGATTCATCCGGGGCTGCCCGTGCCGCTTCCGATATTCTGAGGGAGGATTTCGTCAATGGGTTCTAACGGCTTGAGCGTCCGCCCCTCGCCATCCGCGCGGGGCGCCGTACTGAGAAGGTTCGCGTGCCTTACGCTGTTTCTCGCCGCCTGTTCGGGGGCGCGGAGCCTGCCCGTGGCGAGGTTGGACATCGAAACGGCGACGGGCGCGGCGGTGTCGGTTCAGGCGGAGATCGCCCGGACCGAGGCCGAGCAGGAAAAGGGCTATATGGGGCGGGAAACCATTCCCGACGGCACGGGTATGCTCTTCGTGTATGCCGCGGACCGTAAAATGTATTTTTGGATGAAGAATACGCCCCATCCCCTTTCCATCGCCTACATCGATTCTTCGGGGGTCATTCGCGAAATTCACGACATGAAACCCTTGAGTCTGGCCACCGTGGAAAGCGCTGGGTCGGTGCGTTATGCCTTGGAAGTCCCCCAGGGCTGGTTCGAGCGCGCTGGCGTGCGCGCGGGCGACCGGATCAGCGCGGAAAGCCTTGCCGGGGCGCTACGCCGCGGCGACGGGGCCCCGTAAAGCCTCCCGCGCGGCGAGTCGGGCAAAAGGCCCCGGGCTACTCCTCGCCGAGGTCCCGTAACATGGCGCGGGCAAGCTGGTCCCGCGGGTCGAATTCCAGTACGGTACGGAAGAACGAGACCGCTTCTTCCCGTTTCCCTTCCCGTAGGGCAAGGGTACCCAGGTTCGAGATAATCTTGGTGTTCTCGCTTTCCTGTTCCAGGGCCGAGACAAGCCATGCCCTGCTCTGGGCGAATTCTCCCAATTCCATAAGGCAAATTGATAATTCATTGCAAATATCGACGTACCCGGACTCGATACCCGAATTCGGGCCCTTACCCAGCTCGAGGGCCTGGGTAAACGCGGCCTTCGCGTCTTCCCAGCGTTCCAGGCGGCGCAAGGCCCAACCGAGGAGGAACCACGCGTTCCAGACCTTCGGATGGTGCTCCATGAAAAGCCTGATCTGTTCCAGGGCGCGCTCTTCCTCGCCGAGGGTAATGAAGTCGTAGGCGGACTTGAAAAGGTCGTCGTCAAGATCGCGGGAGGATATCTCCTCTACGATTTTCTTGGCCTTCTCAAGCCTCACCTTGGCCGTGGCGTCTTCCCCGTTTTCAAGTTTCAGGTAGGTAACGAGGGTCTCCTTGGCCTTCCGGTAGTTCTTTTGCTTCAGGTGGAAAAAGCCCGCGTTAAAAAAGGCGTCGCTGAGGGGAGGTTCCGCGTTCAGCACCGTCCGATAGTAGTCGAACGCCCGGGCGTCGCAGGCTTCCGCGTCCTCGTCCAGTCCCGCGTTGCGGAACGAGTCGGCCCGCTCGTCGTTCAGGAGGGCCAGATTGAGCGCGGTGCGCATGTTCTCGGGATCGAGCCCCTTCAGCGACATGAATATCTCTTCCGCCAGGTCATAGTCCCCGTTCCGGGCCTTCATGATGGCGGCTTCGGTCATCTCCCCGGCGATATCGGGGTGGAGCGTCTTGATTATGGTCCGGTAATACTCCGCGTGGGCGTTCTCCGGATCGTAGGCGAACACGGTAAGTATGCCCGCGAGTATCATTTCCGGCCGCAGGGTCGAGGAGTCGGGCCGTTCCTCGGGGCGCAGGTTGTCCATGGGCGCCGAGAGCTGCACGGGAAGCGGGATTGAGGGGTCAAAGGACGGAATGGCCGCGGAAATCTCCGCCCCTTCGGGAACGCTGATATACACGACAGAGTCGAGGGGATGTGACATGAAAACCTCTTATTTGGTCTGGGAATCGCGGGAATTACGCTTCCGCGGCGGGAGTTTCTTTCGGCTGGTCCGGGACGTCGGGCGCAGGGGCGGAACCGTTCGGCGCCTCTTTCTTTTCCTCTGTCCCGTCGCCGTTTCCCTTGGCAGCGGCGGGAGCGCCCTTGGCCGCGGCCTGCTTCTGCGACGGCTCCTCGTCGCGGTCGCCTTCAACGGTTTTCCGCTGTTGGGAAATAAAGTTGTTGATATGCATCTTATAGGCCATGGGCACTTCGCCTTCATCGTACCGAATCGCGAGGGCGACCAGGTCTCGCCTGCCTTCCACGTCCTCGGTGCGGACTATCTTGCCCTTTATGCCCACGGCGTTTCTTGGGTCCTCAAAATCGATCCGGAGTACCACTTCCTTTTCGTTGAGGAAGGTCGCGATGCCCACCATGATAACCTTGGCGCCCGAAAAGGACACGTCCCTGAGGATGCAGCGGCGCGGAATGCCCTGAATGAACACGATGGTTTCCTTTTGGGCGATTCCGAGCTTTCTGAGGGCGTCGGGAGTGACGATGATGCGCTCTTCCCTTCGCTTGGTCGAATTGACGTTCGCCTCCAAAAGGGTTCCCAGGCGTTCGATTAAATCGTCCGGGGCCCGTTGGGTGAACGCGAGATTTATGAGGATGAGATCGGGCGAGCCGGCGTACGGGGTCATGCCGGTTACCTTGGCGGCTACGAAAAACGAGAAGGGCTCGTTTTTTTCCATGTTAAGGAAGGAAAACCGCAGGCTTACCGAGGCGACCCCCTGTTGGATCTTTTCGTATACGCCGCTCTTGATTCCGGCGATTACCTTCGCGCCCACGAGCGACGTGGAGTTGATAACGCACGGCCATTGGCCTCCCAATGATTTCAGGAAGACCTGCTGCGGTATGAGCCCGGTGGTGCGGATGACTTCTTTGGTAAAAGTCACTTCGATATTTTGATACAGCTGATGGTATCGGGCCAACTGCTGACTGGTCGCGTATCCCATATTTCCTTAATAATAGAGGGGTTTTTTTAAAAGGTCAACATTGGGGTATCGCCCTTGGGATACGATTGTTCCTTTTCAAAAAAAAGGCCCCGCCGAAAGCATCGACGGGGCGTCTTTCAAACTCATATTCGGACTATTGTCCGAACCGGGCCTTAGCCCGAACCGGGATCAATAACCCTTGGAATCGCGGGTTTTCCGGGTTTTCTTCATGAGTTTGCGGCGGAGGGCCTTGTTCTTCCGATTGAGGATGGTGGAAGGCTTCTCGTAGTATTCGCGCTTTTTCCATTCGCGAATAATGCCCTCTTTCTCGACCATGCGCTTGAAGCGTTTGATCGCCTTTTCGAGGTTCTCGGAATCATCTACAACGATGTGAGCCATATTAAAAAATCACCTCCCTTCGGTCCGACCGTCAGTGTTCGGTTAGCTTAGCAAATATACACAAGTCGAGTCAAGGGTGGTATAATCGACAGCCATGCAGTATAGACCATTCGGAAAAACGGGCTTTTCGGTTTCGGCCCTCGGTTTTGGCGCCATGCGGTTGCCTTCGCGCCCCTTCGTGCCGGGGTCGGTAGACGTAAACCGATCCGTCGATCTCGTTCGCCGCGGTATCGATTTGGGTATCAATTACCTCGATACCGCGTATTTTTACCACCTTGGCGCGAGCGAGCGCGCCCTGGGCCTCGCCCTGGCCGACGGGTACCGCGAGCGGGTGCATCTGACCACGAAACTGCCCATGATCCTGCTTCGCAAGGCCGACGACTTTGAGCGCTTTTTGGAGGAACAGCTCCGAAGGCTCCGCGTGGAACGAATCGATACCTACCTTTTTCACGCCCTTAACGCGAAGGCCTTCGCCGCGGTAAAGGAATTCGACCTCCTTTCCCGGATGGAAAAGGCCCGTTCCGCGGGAAAGATTGGCAATATCGGTTTCTCCTTCCACGATACCCTGCCAGTATTTCGCGAGATCGTGGACTATTACCCCTGGGACGTTGCGCAGATTCAGTATAACTACCTCGATACCGGCATTCAGGCGACCACCGTCGGGCTGGAATACGCGCACTCGAAGGGCATGGCCGTGGTCATTATGGAGCCGTTAAAGGGGGGCACCCTGGTGAAGCCCCCGGCGGAGGCGCAAGACCTGATGCGCCGTTCGGCGAAACGGAGAACGCCCGTGGAATGGGCCCTGCAGTTCCTCTGGAACCGGCCGGAAGTGTCCACCGTGCTGAGCGGCATGGGTTCGCTTCGCATGCTCGAGGAGAATTGTTCCTACGCCGATTCGTCCGGGGTCGGAACCCTCGACGCCGCGGACGAAGAGACCCTCTCCGCCTTGGTCGAGAGCTTTCGCCGCCAGATACTCGTTCCCTGTACGGCCTGCTCCTATTGCATGCCCTGTCCTTTCGGCGTGAATATTCCCGAGAACTTCGCGATCCTCAATTACTCGAATACGAGAGCGCGGAACGTCATGGACCTCTACTTCAGGTTCTCCTATTCAAGGCTGAAATACGGCCGCCTGGCACGGAGCGAAAGCCGGGTGAATCTCGAGAAACCGAACGGCGCGGCAAGCCTGTGCCGCTCGTGCGGGAAATGCGCGCCGAAATGCCCCCAGGGCATCGCGATACCGGAAGAGCTCTCCCGTGCCCGCGCCGTCCTTGAGGGCGGTCGCAGGCCGGAAGAGGTTTTCGGGCCTCGGTCGTAAGGCGGGGCTATTCCGACCGCTGAATCGAGTTCACCCGAAAGCCCTTGGCCCGCTTGGTCCCGTTGCCGATCCGGCCCTCAAAGGGCTCGCCCGTAACCGTGACCCGTACGCCAACCCAATCACCGAAACCCGCGGAGTAGCCTTTGGCGTTGAAGAGGAGGGTGGGGGTGCCTGAACCCGTGTCGAGGGTAAAGTACTCGTACTCGCTTAAGGTTCCCTTGGCCTCAACCCGGCTTACTACGGTGCCCGTTAGGCTTGCCTGATCGGCTTGGTCCATGGCCGCAGCGCTATCCGGCTGAGAAAGGGCGGAGGCGGGAACACCGCCGGAGGTAGGGGTATCGGTTCGCCCGGCGGTAGCGCAGCCCGCGAAAAAGGCGAGAAGGGCGAGGGCGATTGAAAGGGTGAGCTTAGTCGCGGGATTTTGGTGATGTTTCATAGTTTTGTGACCTATCGTTGGTAATATCACGATATATCCCTCCGGAAAACGGAGGCCCCGCAATTTAGATACGCTTGCGTATCAGGCATTGCGGGGTAAAATATTTTCAGTCTTCTATGGCGAAAACCGAGTCATTTTTCAGGTTCTGAGGCGTCCACTTCCTGTATTGAGTGGTTGCGGGATTTCCCCAGGTTCCTTGATCGAAGTAAACGTAATAATCTCCTAATTTAGCATACCGATCCATGACCACCAGGTAATAGGAACCGGTACTCGTCGGGGTGTAAGAAAATTTTGAGTAATAATTCCCGTTAGCGTAATCGATATCGTCATTACTAATGAGCATGTTTATCCCGCTATCAAATAATGCCATGTACGTATCGGCGGGTTCCGTTGCCGCCATGGTCTGGAAGGTATAGGTTTGGTTCGCGGTTAGATTCACGATCATAGCGTCATAGTCGATATCTGACGGGAACGCGCTGAAGGTGTGTAATTGTTTGTTACCTATTCCAGCCACGAGTTGCCCTGCGGTATTAGGATCATTGTCCGGTTCATACTCGTCCCAGTCCGGTGGTACGGGGATAACCTTCAGGCTCTCTAGCTTTGCCGCGAAACTGGCCCAGGAGTTGTTTTTCCCGAACTCGAGAATGGCGGTATAGGTAGCGGGATTATAGTAGAACCCATAGTTTTGGGGCATCCACATTCCCTCAAAGATCGAGAGCCCTCCCGCGGCGGCGTACGACGGTGAGCCTTCGTACGTATTCGTATACGTGGTGAAGCTCGTGACCGCGTCTGAAAGCGCGCTTTTTACGGCCGGGATCGCGGCCGTCACGGTGGCGCCCATGTTTACGTCCGCGTTTATCCGGTCCATATATTGGCTAATGTCGGTATAGTAGGGGGTGCTCATATACAGGGCCGTCTCGGCGGCGGCGTCGAAGCGGGCTGCCCTGCTTTGGTCGCTTCCGATCCAGGATACGGCCGCTTTCGCGAAGGAATCCAGCGCGTTATACAGCGGGCCGATCTTGGAAAGATCCACCGTCGCGAGGGTGAAGGTTCTGGGGCTATCGGTGGAGAAAAAGTCCAAGGCGTCGTCGCAGAAGGCCTTTCCGAGGTCCAAGGACGAAATGGACGGATTGGATACCGCCTCGGCGAGGGCTTCCCAGGACCACGTTTCGGCGGGGAATACCTCCTCGGAGGCGACGAGAACGTCCGCGTTATTCCGTACTTCCCAGGCGAGCTCAACGCCGCCCATAAGGCAGGCATAGGGGAAGAATACGTCAATATTGTGACCGGTGAGGGTTTTCAGGTATGCAGTTACCTGGGCAAGCTCGTTGTGGGAGAGGGAATCGCTATTCGCGCTATCGTCAAACCCGATGCCGAACGTTGCCGTGACGTTCTGGTCGTCGAACCCGCTGCCGTGATTGAAGACGGAATAAAAGGTTCGCTTCGATTTGGAACGGGCCATGGCGTAATCCATGAAGGCCTTGGTCACGGCGACGCTTCCGGAATTGAACTCTCCGGTATCCTTCACCAGATCGCCGGCGATGGGGCCCCCCGTCAGCTGGTAATACCCGTCGGTGAATGTCGTTGTGTAGTCAACATCTATCGGGTCGGTCATGTCGTAACCGTCCAGGAGAACGAAAATATCCATTACGTTGAACGTGTCGGCGGCCTTAACGGCCTCGAGGGTCGCCAGGTAGTTCGAAACCGGGCCGAAGCTCGGTTCCATACGGTAATCGATGTTGTTGTCTGCCGCCACGTGCACCAACGCGGTCCAGCGGGGCTGGATGGAGGCGGCAACCGTCACGCTGGACGTGCCGACGGTAACGGTTCCCGAAGGGAGGGTCCCCGAAATGCCGGATGTCCAGCCGCAGAAGGCATATCCCTCGTCCGGGGTTACGGTTACGGTAACGACCGTCCCCGGATCAAATACCGGACCGCTCGGGTTTAGGGTGATCGAGGCGTGGTCCATGTCTTCCACGATACGGTAGCCTGCCGCAGAAGGAGCTGTAGGTTCGTCTTTTTTTCCTTCTATTCCGGCGATGAGGTCGCAGCTGCCGAGGAATAGCGCCGCGAACGCGAGGGCCGCGGCGATGGTCAGGTGCTTTTTCAAGTTAATCTCCTGATTTTGATCATTCTTCCCCGCATAATCGGCGGGAGAGAAGGAGCTTCCGAGTTCTTAGGGGCGCTCCCCCCTGATGATAGCATGGGAAAGGGCGGAATTCCATTAGTCCCGGGAGAGAAACCAGTCGGGCGAGACCGCTTCCCCGTTCACGCGAAATTCCCAGTGAAGGTGCGGTCCCGTGGAAAGGCCCGTGGAACCGGAGCGGCCGATAAGGGTACCCGCTCGCACGGCTTCCCCTTCGGAGGCGGCGAGGGAGTCGAGGTGGTAGTAGAGGCTATAGACGCCGGGCAGGTGTTCCACCACGACCGACCAGCCCGTGGAGATACGCGATTCGGCGAGCACGACGATCCCGTCGCCGGAGGAGAAAACCGGCGTTCCCCGGGGGACGGCGAAGTCGATGCCGTAGTGGTAGGTCGTTTCGCGCGTTCCCTTGGGGTAGAGATAGGTTCGTGCATCGAAAAAGGCCGCGCTCCTCGGCGCGTCGCCGACCGGCGATTTCCAGGGGCCGAAATACCGGGGGGCGCCGGGATCGAAACGGAAAAGTATTTCGTTTAACCGGTCGATCTGTTTCATGCGTTCCCGGCTAAAGTCGCTTCGAATGGCGGCGTTCTTGGCCGTGAGCCGCACTTCTTCCGCCATGAAGGCTTTTTCCCCGATTGAAACGCCCCAAGCCCTGTCGAAGGCGGAGCCGTCTTCGCGCCGGAGCACCGTTTCGAGGCGGCCAAGCCCGGGCCGTGCCGTTGCGGGCACCGCGAGAACGAATACCCAGGGGGCCTCCGCGCTTTCGCCCGCGCGAAAGCCTGCGGTCCGGGCGATCGCTTTGCCGGCGTTGTCGTAAAGAATGCAGTCGGCTTCCCGTGCCTCTTCGGGAAAGCTGAATATGAGGCAGTCCCCGGGCGTAGCCGAATCGGGAACGGCGCTCTTGTATGCCTTCATTCCGCCTGAGTCCGCGGTAGCATCCGCGCCTGCAACGGCCGCCATCTCGGCCGAAAGCGAAGATGCTGGTCCTGGACCGGCGATCGGGACATTCCTATCGGTTGCCGTCGGGCCCGCCGCGATGGCGAGAAACGCCGCGACGGCGAGGGAGGCGACGCCCAGGGGCGCACAGATCAGCTTACGGGGGCGCATCCTAGCCCTTTTGCACGTCCTGCAGGATCATTTGGGGTATTTCGGCGCCGTTAAACACGTTCCGGTTTACCTGGAAGACCGCGTCCACGGTGTCGTTCACCGAAAAGTCCCTGTTGAGCCGCTCGGCTGCCTGCCAAAAAATGGCGGGCCATTTGTACTTTCCGCAGTCGAAGGTGAGCTTCAGGTGCTGTTTCTCCGTTTTGCCCATAATGTCCGCCGTGACGATTTTCATGCGGCGCGCGAGGAAGTTGAGCTGCTCGTGGCCTTCCCCGTAGGGCTCCAACCGGTCCGACAATTCCAGGAGCGCCGGGGTAACGTACTCGTGGGGCAGTTCCGCGTCTATGGCAAGTTCCTCGGCCTCGTCGGTATCCGGGAAGGAAATGTCCCCCGAAAGCCGGGCGAGGCGCGAGGCGAGCTCGGGGAAGCGTTTCGCGTCCATGCTGAAGCCCGCGGCGAAGGCATGGCCTCCGTGGTCTATAAAGAGATCGGCGCAGGGCTCCAGGAGGTTATCAAGGTGAAAGCCCCGGGCGGAGCGCATGGAGCCTACCGCGGTCCCGTCGCGCTGGAAGCACACTACCACGGCGGGTACGTGAAAGCAGGAAGAAAGGCGGTTCGCCATTATGCCGGTGACCCCCCGGTGAATGTCGGCGCTCGAGGCGACCACGAGGCGCTCGGAGAATTTCGCGAGGCTTTCCTTCGCCAGGGGTTCCACGATCGCCCAGCTGTCCGCGCCGAGCTGCTTTCGGTCGGCGTTCATGCGCACCACTTCCTCGGAGAGGCGGTTTCGCTCCCCCTGGCCGGTTTCGGTCAGGAGCTTTATGGCCAAGGCGGGGTTTCCCATGCGGCCCGTCGCGTTAATGGCCGGGGATACCTGCCAGGCGATGTCCGCGGTGCCGATTTTCTTGCCGGCGAGGCCCTGTCGCGCGAGCAGTTCCGCCAGGCCCGGCCTCGGGTTTTCGTTCATCGCCAAAAGCCCGCGCTTCACGAGGATGCGGTTCTCGTTTTTCAGGGGCATCAGGTCCGCGAGGGTGCCGAGGGCGACCAGCTGGAGTTCCTCGTTTTCCCGCTTGCCGAAAATCGCGTTCCGGCGCTGCATGAAGGTTATGAACACGTTCAGGAAACCGTCGAGTTCGCTCACGGGCCTGTCCTGGTACCGCCCGATCCTCGATAGGTCCTTTACCTTGAGAAGGCTCATGCCGCGCACCGCGGGAATGTCCCGGGAAATTTCGGGGGCCATATCGAGGAAATTGAACTCAACGCCCTTGCCGAAAACCTTCTCGAGCTGTTTCTTTTGCATGGCCGCGTCCCACACGAATATCTGCTGGCCCTTCAGGAAGGGCACGAGCCGGGTTTGGGAGATCGATACCATGCCGGGCACGATGGTCTCGGTGAGGCGGTCGGTCTCGTTCATGTTCACGACCTTCACCGCCTCGACGATAAAGGCCTCGTTCGCGGGCCGCACGTTGAGAAGGCAGATTTGCTGCTTATAGAGTTCCAGCATGCCGAAACGCAGGGCCTGGATAAACTTCCAGGTGACCGCGCAGCCCGCAAGGTCCCTGAAGGGGTAGGCAGAATCCTGGAGCTTCGGGTTCACGATCGCCGCGGCGGGGGGAAGCGTTTCCTGCGGATTGTGGTGGTCGAGCACGATCACGTCTATCCCGAGCTCGGCCGCGCGGGCGATTTCCGCGACGCAGGAAATGCCGTTGTCCACGGTGATTATCAGGGTGCCGAAATCGGCGGCATGGGCCTCGACGGCGGCCATGGAAAGGCCGTAGGGCTCGTCGCCCTCGGGAACGCGCCAGGCCACGTCCATGCCCAGGTCCGTGAGCGCCTGCGCGAGCAACGTGGTGCTGGTGATTCCGTCCACGTCCCGGTCCCCGAAAATCAATACCTTTTCTCCCTCGTCCTTCGCGTCGAGCGCGCGGTCCACCGCGTCTTCCATCGATTCGAAGAGAAAGGGGTTGTGCAGGTACCTGAGGTCGTCCTCAAGGTAAAACAGGAGGTCCGGGCCTTCCACGATGCCCCGCCGCGCGAGAATGGAAGCGGTGAGCGCGTCGCATCCGTACCGGGCGGTAAGCTCCCGGATCATTTCGCGTCCGATATCTTTTTTGTTCCAATTCATACGGCGGTAATTTCCCTCAATACCAGGGGTACGGGCGCGGTTTTTTCGGCCCCGATGCGGAGCGCCCGGGAAAGCAGGTCCAAGGCGGGCGCGAGCGAGTCGTCGTCTTTGCCCCACACGTCCATGACAAGGTCGCCTTTTTTGACCGCGTCTCCCTTCTTGCGGCGGATTCGCATGCCCGCCTCGGCGCATACGGCCTCGTCGGTGCGGTTTCGGCCCACGCCGAGGTGCACTCCCGCGAGCCCGGTCAGGTACGCGTCAATGCCCTGAATATAGCCGTCGGCCGGGGCGCGGAATTCCGCGTGGTGGGGGCTTCGCCTAATTCCGCGCTCGGCGAGGAGTTTTTCCGGGTCGCCGCCCTGCAGCCGCACGTTCTCGAGGAATCGGCGCCGGGCCTCCCCCGAGGCGACGGCGGCGCGGCATCGTTCCAGCCCCTCTTCGCGCGTCGCGGCCTTTCCGCCCAGTACGACCATCCAGGCGCCCAGGGCCAGGGTAAGTTCCGTTACGTCCGCCGGCCCCTTGCCTTCCAATATATCGAGGCTTTCCTCTATTTCCAAAAAGTTCCCGACCATCTCGCCCAGGGGATCGTTCATGTCGGTAATCAGGCAGGCGACTCGCTTGCCCATGGCCTTGCCCGTGCCCGCCAGGCTTTCCGCGAGCCCCGTGGCGTCTTCCAGGTTTTTCATGAACGCGCCTGAACCGCATTTCACGTCGAATACGAGGGCTTCGGCGCCCTCGGCCACCTTCTTGGAGAGAATGCTCGCCGTGATGAGGGGAATGGATTCCACCGTGCCGGTCACGTCGCGAAGGGCGTACAAGAGCCGGTCCGCGGGAACGATTTCCTTCGTTTGCCCGGTCATGGCGAAGCCGCATTTTACGATATAGTCGCGGAATTCGGGCACGGAAAGCCCCGTGCGGAAACCGGCGATGGATTCGAGCTTGTCCAGGGTTCCCCCCGTATGGCCAAGGGCGCGGCCGCTCATCATGGGCACCCGCACGCCGCAGCTCGCCACGATCGGGGCGAGGGGCAGCGATATCTTGTCGCCCACGCCGCCGGTCGAATGCTTGTCGACGAAGGGCCCCTCGATGCCCGAAAGATCTATCGTTTTTCCCGAGCGAAGCATCACGTCGGTAAGAATGCCCGCCTCGGCGAAGGTCATGCCGTTAAAAAAGACCGCCATGAGCCAGGAAGAAACCTGGTAATCGGGTATGTCGCCCGCCACGTAGCCGCCGATCAGGAATTCGATTTCCTCTCGGCTCAGTTCGGCGCCCCTGGGATTCCCCGGGCCGCCCCGCTTTTTCATGATGATGTCTACTGCGCGCATAGGAAGCCTCCCGGTACTAACGTCGTTTCGTCCTTTAGTATACCATTTTTTACTATAAAATGCCCTCTCCCGTTTCCAGGGTTTTCAGGGGCCCCTGCACCAATCGGGTTAGGAGGAAGAAGAGAACGCCTCTGAGTTCCGCGTACGCCGGTCCGTCCAGCGGGAGGGCGCGCGCCTGGGACGGCGCGAGATGCTCCACCGCGTCGAGGTACACGAGGGCCGGGGCCGAAAGGGGAAAACCGCGCTCCTCGGCGCGGGCGCACGCGGGGCACAAGAAGGAATCCTCGTGGGGCGAGTAAAAGGCTACGGGGAACGGTTCCCCGCGCAGGCTCTTGGCTATGCCCTCGCCGCAGCGGGCGCAGCGGCCCGTTTCGGGATTCACCCCCGAGCCGATCAGGAGCCGCCACGCGAAACGGAGGAGTCCCCGCCGGCACTCGTCGTCGTCCGACACCGCGATTCCGTCCAAAAAGGCGTTCACCACCCGCCAGTCCGCGTTGCCGTGGCTCTTGGTCACCAGCTCCGCGCACAGCGAGGCGCACCAGGTCCTCACCAGCGATTCCCTGATGCCCTGGCGCCACGCGGTCACGTCGATATCGGTGATTTTCGCGGTCTTTTTCACGGGATCCGTATACACCCACAGCGTGCCGGTTTGCCAGGGGCCTACCTGTGCGCGGAGCTTGCTCTTCGCGCCGCCGAATACCGAGGCGCGCTGGAGCCCGCGGTCCGGCGTGAGAAAGAGGGCTTCCCGGTTGCTTTCGCCCCAGGCGGTTAGGGAAAGGATAAGCGCTTCGGTGGTCCAGCTGCGTTCTGCCATGGCGCTCCCATTTTCGCGGGGGCGCTTCCCCCTGTCAAGGCGCGCATTGACGGGAGCGGGCGATCCCGGTATAACCGTAGGCATGGTTTTAATCGTCGCGGGCACCCTATGCGGCATCGTTTCCGGAATAATCGCGCTGATACTCCAGTTCAAGCTGCCCCTGTGGGAGCGTCTCGCGGGATTCGCCGGCCTTAGCGCGGAATACCGGGCCAACGTGGAACTGCAGCCCCTCAGGCGGCGCCTGAGCGTGATCTTTTACGCCGTGGCCCTCGGGTTCCTCGCCGGAACCATCGCGGTGGCCATTAAATCCGTATCGTCCCGGGTAGTCATGCCCCTTTTCGCCGCGCTCGTCCTCGTCGCCTTCGACGCCATGACGCTGGCGTGGCGCCGCTTTGACCGAAACGCCCGCGAAAGGGCCCGCGTTCGCGGCGACCGCCTCATCCTTTCGCTCACCCATATCGCCTTCGCCGTCCTCATCGTCTCCCTCGCCCTCTAAGGGCTACACGCGCGCGTTCGTCCACTTACCCGTCCTGTACCGCAGCCAGAGCATTAAAAACCGCATGGTTTGGTCCGTTAAGAGGGCATACCACGCGCCCGTGAGCCCCCAGCCCAACCCATGCACGAACGCGAGGGAAAGGACGGGGCGGACTACCAGAATCCCGAACGCGAGCGAGAGGGCGGGGTAGAGGGAATCACCCGCGCCCCGTAACGCCCCCGAGAGCACCTGGAACGACGACTGGAAGGGCTGCAGGAGCGCCACGATGAAAAGGACTTCCGCCGCCATCGCCACGATGTCGCGATCCCGGGTGAACAGCGAAATCAACGGGTACCTGAAGAGAAAAAGAAGGACGCCCACCGTCGTCGCGATCACCGTCCCTTGCCGTCGCGCAAGCGCCGCGGCCTTTCGGGCGAGCGCCGGGTCTTTGCGCCCGAGTGCCTGTCCCGTAAGGCTCGCCGCGGCGATCCCGTACGCCTGACCGATCACGAAAGACATGTTTAAAATGGAAAGGGCGATCTGGTGGGCCGCGAAGGCCCGCGTTCCCAGGGCGGCGATGGTCACCGTATAGAGCACGAGGCCGACCCTAAGGGCCAGCTGTTCCCCGGCGGAGGGCAGCCCGATTCGCACGATCCGGGCGAGCATGGACGGGTTCGGCGCGACCAGCGAGGGGACCAGGCGCAGTTCCACGAAATCCGAGGATCGCCCGAGCCGCGCGCGCAGCCCCGCGTTTCCGCCGGCTCCCGGCGCCGCGCGGCGATTCCGCCCCGAAATGGCCGCGAAGGCCATGGCGCAGGCCGAAAGGTTTCCCAGTACCGTGGCGATCGCCGCGCCGCGCACCCCGAGCGCCGGAAAGCCGAGATTGCCATATATAAGAAGCCAATCGAACGCGAGATTCACCGCGTTGGCCGTCACGTTGAACCGGAGCGCGATCTTCGTGTCGCCAACGCCCCGCAACAGGGCGGAGATAACCAGGGGCAGGGCCGTGGGCACGAAGGCAAGCGACGTTATGCGGAAATAGTCCGTCGCCGCCTCGAGCGCCTCTCCCGAGGAGCCCAGTGCCCGCATCATGGGCCGCGCGAAAAGCCAGCCCGGCACCGTGATCACCGCCGCCAGGGCCGCGGTAAGGAGGACCGACTGCGCCGTCACGATATCGGCCGAGGCCTTGTCGTTCGCCCCCCTGAACCGCGCCATGAGCGCCGTGGTGCCCACGTTCAGCGCGATAAACGAGGCGAGCATCACGAACCGCGGCTGGTTGGTTATGCCGATCCCCGCGATCGCGTACGCGCCGATCCCGCCGACCATCACGGTGTCCACCAACTGGCTCAGCGAGGTCAATACCAATTCCAGCACCGCGGGCGCGGCGATTTTCAACACGGTTTTATCGAGAGACAGGTCTTTCATGGGTAGGCCCCGAGTGTATCACTTCGCGGAGGGGGAGAAAAGGGGAGATCGAAGGCGCGATGGGCGAGGGACTTTCTTTGGTATGGCCGCCGGGCGCGACGAAGCCAGCGCGATGAACGGCGTCCGACGCGGCGAGCGCGAAACGGTTCGGCGGGCGCGGCCTTTCCATAGAAAAAAACGCCATGCGGTTGTCCGTTTTCGGCTTTCCGTCATATAGTGAATAATCATGAAGCCGCCCCGTCGCCTCGGCCTGAAAACCCTTTCTGTCCTCAGCGTATGCCTGCGCCTGGCCCTCGTTATCCCGTATCCCCTGGCCGCGCAATCGGCCGCATCCGGCAGGGCCGGCTCCCTTGCCGGCATTTGGGAAAACCGGAGCCGCTTCGTGCAGTTCTCCGACACGGAGGGCATGCGGATCGTGCTGAAGCCCTATTACGGCTTCGTATACGAGGATACCGGGTGGATTCCCGCCGCCGTTACGGGAGCCGACGGCGCCGCCTCCCCCGATTCCGCTACCGGAGGGGTATCGCTCATTTCGGTGCGGTACTCGGGGGAAAAGACCGACGCGGAAGTACCCGCGGCGCTTTTGGGCGACGGCCTCTGGTTCCGCTTCTTTTCCCGCCTCGATCGGGTTCCCCCCGCGCATTCGGGTTCCGCGGGCACCGACGCGGCAGCCGCCGACGCGACGAACGCGGCGAACGCGGCGCTGGCCGCGCGCCTTTCGGGCTTTTGGAGGGCCGCCGGGGCCACCGACGCCATGCGCCTCTATCGCGGCGAGCCGGCCGAGGATTTTTATACCTATTATTTTGCGGGCGACCGGTATTGGAGAATCCGTTTCTGGGCCACCGACGCTCGAAAGCGCGACGTTCTCGCCCATTTTCCGGGAAGCGACGGCGTGGATATACCCATCCCGAAGTTCCTCGAGATAGCCGGCGCCCTTTACACTTGCGTGACGGGAACGGGTACCTTAGTCAGGAATTACGAAGCCGGTTCTTGGTCCCTTGCCGACGGTAAAATGACGTTTGCCCCGGACCGTATCGTATACCCCGGCACCGCCGCCGAATACCGGAATCCCGCGAGGGTCACGGTTTCCGCCGACGGCGCGGTTCTCGCCTTCGGCGAGCCCTGGCTCACGCGCTCGAAAATCACCGACTTGGACGCGGAAATAACCGCCCATAACGGCCTTCGACGCCCGCCGAGGGAACCGCTCCTTGAGTTCATGGACCTCGATTTCCGCTGGGAAGACATAGAACGAATCCGCAATCACGGGATGGAACCCTAGGCCTTCCTTACGCTCACGAGGAGCCGCGCGGTCATGATGACCCCGACGAGAGCCATGCAGGGAAAGACGGCGAGCTCGACCGGGCTCACCCGCACGCCCGAGCGGAGCATGTTTACGGCCATGAGGGATACCGCGAGCCCCAGGGTAGAGAACTTCACGAGGCCTACCGAGGCGAGAAGATAGCCCCAGGGTTTGCCTCGCAAAAGCAGTATCCCCGCAATGACGCACAGGGGTACCACGAGGCTTAAGTCTATGGCCTGAATGAACATACTGGTCGTGTTTTCCAGAAGGGGCGCCGTTCCCGGCCGGTACGCCGCCGCGATCCTGCCGGACCAGGCCAGGGTCAGGAAGAGGGCCGCGAAGAAGAGAAGCCCGGCGATGGATTTTTTCGGCAGTTTCGGACCGAAACGGCTCGGGAGGGCCGCGAGGTCGAAGGACAGAAAGACCAGGATCAGGGCGTAAAGGCTCAATCCCATGAGGGCCGCGTAGACGGGAAAGAGGGCGTTGAAGTGCGCCCCGAAGGCCATGGTCATGTAGGTGTAGAGGATAAAGCCGAGCGCGCCGGCCAGGAGAAACTTCCCCCGGAGTGAGCCCTTTCGGGCCAGGATAAGGGAGATCAAAAGCAGGGGCGCCGCGAGGGCCAGGGTAATGAGGTCGTTCGCCCGCATCTGGGCGGCGGAACTGACGGTGTCCCAGTAGTAGAGGCCCCGGGCGTTTATGGTTACGGTTTCGCCCCGGACGGATACCGCCGGATACGGATTTCCCTCGGCGGGCCACAGTCCGGCGAGGGCCGCGACGCAGGAGAGCCCCGCTATGAGGGGCACAAGATAGGTAAGCGCTTTGTTCATGCCTACTGTAACACCCCGGGATTCGCTTGGCGCTACTCGCTATCGAGTGTCTTGATCATGACGAGGTGAATGGTTACCCCCACCGCCACGGCGCCGAAGAGGGCCCGCATGAAAAGGGATTCCGCCGCGAAAACCGCCGCGGCGCCCAGCGCGAGCCACAGCGCCGCGATGGAGAAGGCCTTTTGGCGCGCCGTAATGCCGTGTCGGGTAAGGTAGTTCTCGATATAGCCGCCGAAGACGCGATGGGAGCGTATCCAGCGGTAGAGCCGGTCGGAGCTTTTCATGAAAAGGGACGCCGCCAGGAGCACAAAGGGGGTGGTGGGCAACACGGGAAGGAAGATTCCCGCCACGCCCAACCCCAGGGAGCAAAAGCCCGCGCCGATAAGCAGGTATTTCGTCATGAATCGGGACTCCTTGGGCCGGTGCGGCATCGGGAGGGGAATGGCCGTGGCCCGTTCACGCGCTCTCGGCCGCGCGCGCTCCCCGATCGGGAAGCGCCCCCGCTCAGTCTTGAACTTCTTAGATATTGAACTTCTTCGCCTCGCCCTTGTAGAGCTCGCGCCGGGTTTCCTTCACGAGCTCGTCGTTCGCGTAGTCGTCGAAGCCCATCATGCGGTCGATCGTGCCGTTCGGCGTGATCTCGACGATGCGGTTCGCGATGGAGTTGATGAACTCGTGGTCGTGGCTGTTGAAGAGCACGACGCCGGGGAAGTCGATGAGGGCCTCGTTGAGGCTCGTGATGGCCTCGAGGTCCAGGTGGTTCGTGGGTTCGTCAAGGATGAGCACGTTGGCGCCGGAGAGCATCATCTTGGAAAGCATGCACCGCACCTTTTCGCCTCCCGAGAGCACCTTTACGGGCTTGAGGGATTCGTCGCCCGAGAAGAGCATGCGGCCGAGGAAGCCGCGCACGTAGGCGTCGTCCTGCTCGGGGGAATACTGGCGCAGCCAATCGGTGATGTTGTAGTCGTTCGCGAAGTAGGCCGTGTTGTCCTTGCCCATGTAGGAAACCTTGCAGGTTTGGCCCCAGCCCACCTCGCCCGAGTCGGGCTTTACCTCTCCGGCGAGAATGTCGAAAAAGGCGCTCTTGGAGTTGTGCTCCATGCCGACGAAGGCGATCTTGTCGGTGCGGTTCACGGTCAGGCTGAAGTCCTTCAGGAGCTGGATGCCCTCAACGGTATAGTTGAGCTTTTCGGCGCGCACCACGTTGTTGCCGATGTCGCGGTCCGGCTTGAAATTGACGTAGGGAAACTTCCTCGTGGTGACCTCGATCTCCTCGAGGGCGAGCTTGTCGTAGATCTTCTTGCGGCTCGTGGCCTGCTTGCTCTTCGACGCGTTCGCCGAGAAGCGGAGGATGAACTCGCGCAAGTCCTTCATCTTGTCCTCGCGCTTCTTCTGCTGGTCCTTCGCCTGGCGCTGCATGATCTGGCTCATCTGGTACCAGAAATCGTAGTTGCCCGAGTACATGCGGATCTTGCCGAAGTCGATGTCGCAGGTGTGGGTGCACACGGAATTGAGGAAGTGCCGGTCGTGGCTTACCACGATAACCGTGTTCGGGAAGTTAATGAGGAATTCCTCGAGCCAGGTGATGGACTCGAGGTCGAGGCCGTTGGTGGGCTCGTCGAGGAGGAGGATGTCCGGCGTGCCGAAGATCGCCTGGGCGAGGAGCACGCGCACTTTCTGGCTCTCGTCGAGCTCGGCCATCTGCCGGTCGTGGAAGGATTCCTCGAGGCCGAGGCCGGAAAGCATCTGCTCGATCTGGTTTTCGGCCTCCCAGCCGCCGAGTTCCGCGAACTCGCCCTCGAGCTCGCTGGCGCGGATGCCGTCTTCCTCGGTGAAGTCGGCCTTCTCGTAGATCGCCTCGCGCTCCTTGAGGGTTTCGTAGAGCTTCGGGAAGCCCATCATGACGGTGTCTTTCACGGAGTAGTCGTCGAAGGCGAAGTGGTCCTGCTTCAGCACGGCCAGTCGCTGGCCCGCGGGGATGATGATATCGCCCTTGTCGTGCTCGAGCTCGCCCGAAAGTATTTTCAGGAAGGTCGACTTGCCGGCGCCGTTCGCGCCGATGATCCCGTAGCAGTTGCCCGGGGTGAATTTCAGGTTAACCTCTTTGAAGAGGGGCTTTTCGGAAAAGGAAAGGGAAAGGTCGGTTACGGTAATCATATATTGAAGGATAACGGAAAAGGGGGGGGAGTTTCAACCGATGTACCGGTCGTGAATCGGGTTGTCCGGGGGTTACCGACCGGTAGGTAGGGCGGAATGAACGAAAGGGTTACCGACCGGTAGGTAGATAGATGCGCATAAGAAATATTTGACATTATCCAATAACCGTACTATATGTATTTTCCATGAAATAAAGGAGCACAAAATGAAAAAAGGGATTCTGTCATGTATTGGGTTAATAGCGTTTATGTTGATTGCAGTCTCATGTGATAATCCGGCGAGCGAGACGCCTGCCGACGCCACTCCCGCGGTGACAGAGCTTGGCCACAATGCGAACCTTTCGGCTCTCACTATAAACGTGGGAATACTCAATCCCTCTTTCTCTCCGGAAATTACGGAATATCAAGTCGATTGCTACGGCGAAACCTCGTCAGTAACGGTCACGGGAACCTTGGCCGATTCCAAGGCGACGATCAGCGCCAACAACGGTGTAGTCCAGTCCTTGGCGCTAGGCATAAACGATATTACGCTTACGGTTACCGCCGAGGACGGTGAGACAGCGAAGAATTACGTGATCAAGGTAAATAGGCACGGTTCTTCCGATCCGCGACTTACCTCATTGACGGTTAGCAGCGGTATCTTGCGCCCTCCCTTTTCCGACACCAATCTCAATTATACAATGCTCGTGCCGGAAGATACCGCCGAAATCACCGTAACGGGGACCCCCCGAAGCGCCTTCTCCGTTTTGAGCGAGAATAACGCAGTCCCCCAAAGCCTGAATGTCGGAACCAACGAGATCGTCATAACGGTCACGGCGCAAAGCGGCTCTGAGTACAATTATAGAGTGACGATAGACAGGGCTGGCGATTATTCATCCCAGAACGTCGGAACTCTCAAATACGTGCCGGCCGGGCGCTTTCAGCGCGATTCGGGCGGGGCGAACGTCAGCGTGATCACCAAACCGTATCGAATGGGGAAATACGAGATAACCCGCGCGCAGTTCAGGGCAGTCATGGGCGATGAGCCCTTAGCTTTATACTATACCGGCGACGACGATCCGGTTAAAGACGTTTCATGGTATCAGGCGATCGCGTTCTGCAATAAGCTGAGCCTGCTTGAGGGCCTTACCCCAGTCTACGCGGTAACCGGAGTCGACTTCTCTTCTTTAGGGTACGATGACATCCCCACGAGCAGGAATTCATCGTGGGAAGATCCGACCCCGACTTGGGAAAACGACGGCTATAGGCTACCGACTGATATGGAATGGATGTGGGCCGCCATGGGAGCGCCGTTCGACGGTCAAGACGACGGTTCGAACGATCCGACCGCCACGAACAGTACTGGCTACCTCAAGGGCTATGCGGGGAGCTCGGAGGGCTCCGGCACGAACAATATCGGCTCCTATGCCTGGTACGACGGCAATAGCGAAAGCGTCACGCATCCCGTGGGGGGAAAGGCAGCAAATGAGTTGGGCATTTACGACATGACCGGCAACGCGTGGGAATATTGTTGGGATAGCTTCAACTCGAAATATCCATCGGGTACACTTATCGATTATCAGGGAGAATATTATATTCCCGGCGTCAGTCTCCCTCCTCCCTTCGAGCGTACGTATCACGGCGGCGGTTTTGATTCCGGCGTCGAGAACTCGAGGGTATCGAATCGGATGAGAATCGAAATGTACCAAGGAAATTCGGGAACGGGCTTCCGGGTCATTCGTCCCTGATCTTGCCATCGCGTCGGGATCGAGACTGAAAGTCCTTTCAAGGTCGCCATGAGAACGCCTCAGCCGCGGCAAGTACGACTCTGCCGCGGCGAGACAAACCTTTGTTCACTCGGTATCCCTTTTCGCGCACTAAGGCGTTCATCCGCTCCCAGCCCCAGAAGATCCACGCGCCGGAAGGATCGTCGGCGAAGTTCCCCGATAACGCAGTAAAAACGGTACCCGGTGTCCATTGCGATGCCAACGATCGCGCGTTCCGTGGATTTAATACGTCGCGACGCTTCCGCTGGCCGCGACGCCTTGGGTGAGTTCCGTTCCAGGAAATCGACGGCTTATTGCATTCGCTCTTAAATCGTCATGGTGATTTATATTGGTTAACGGTATTCTTGTTACACCAATATTTCTTCATGGATCACTATACTTTTTCTTGATAAACATGTAGTAAATAAATCTTGCTTATATCGTGTTAACAGTATATTTCACTCAAGTTATCAGACTCTGGTGTTTGTTGATTATCAAGTTATTACCCAATAATTAAGATTAATGAAATAGAAAACTCAAATATGCACTACACTGAAGCAATAAGGGACCAACTTCACCAGCTACACTAACCATCCATGTATCACCGAGATGACAATTTACACCTGCGTCCGCTTTAAATATTATATGATCTTCGTCTCTACTATCATAATAAGAATCCCAGGGATCTGCATTTTCATACCATATATTTTCCCATCCATACCCGGCATACAATGTTGAAAACAATTGAAACCTATTATCTGCATTTGTTTGAATTCCTATCCCTACTAGGCCACCAAATAGAAAGTCAAACTCCTGTTCTCCAGTGCTAAAATCATATTGCCTTTGAGTCCCGATAATGTTCCCTTCAATATAAAATCGATCGGTTATATTATATTTATAAGCCAATATTCTAGCCCAGGTATTTTCTGGTCCTAGTCCATATCCTAGCCTTATTGCAGATTTATATCTATATTTATAATCATCGTGTTTTTTTTGTATAGTAATAATGTTGTCTTGATTATCATATTTTGTGTTTAACATGTTTTGAATGTCTCTAGTCATCGTAATTGATGTAGATGCCACAGCTTCAATTTGACCAGTTTCAATATTAACTATTCTTCCAGATATGATAATTTCATTATCAAATTGAATTACATTACCATAACAAACATAATCAACGCCTGTTATTCTTCCAATACTTTTTGCTGTATTATCATCTACATTTCCTGACGTTTGAAACTTCTGCTCATTAAGTATAACATCAATATTCGAACGTTCTATAATTTGCATTTTTCCTGTATTAAAAAAATCTTCGTAAAATAAACCATTAATATAATTTTCAAAATTAGTGGAATTATTTACAGTAGAAAATCCTAAGATGGCCACTTTAGGATTGTCATTAGTTTTACTAGTTACTTGAAGTTTTTGTGATAAAGTATGTATTCCCTTTTCAAGAGACTCTTCACAAAATATAGATATTGGAAATAACAGGATATGGTATATTAACATTAATATTTTTCTTTTGTTAATTGTGTTCATTTATGACTCCTAATTGTATTTAAAATATTTCAACTATATTACTTTAAAAAGATAAACATCGTTGTTTACCGGTTGATCACTTAGTTCTATTACTGATAAGAAGGCTGTTAAGAAGTTACTTTTAAAACATTATGAAAAGATAGAAGAGGGCTTATAATATTGTTTTTGCCTCCATTTTGAAGACTGTTTTTCATGAACAATATTCAAAATCTACATTTCTTACATTATATCACTAGCATTTGAAGCTATCAAACTAATATGTTTATAATTTTACGAAATAAATCCTAATTCGCTATTTCAATGATGAAAAAGTTAACCGGGTATAACAAACCCTATCGATGTACAAAGATGAAATAATGTTATATGTTTACCAAAGGTACAAATCGTCATGATACCTCCGATAATACCAGTCCTGAATCGAGTTGCATGGGGTTACCGACCGGTAGGTAGACGAAAGATTTTCAAGACCGAGGCAGAAAATCGCGCTCAGGGCGACCTTCCTTCTCCGCAGCCGGCGGCAAGAGGGTCTTTGCAGGGGCGCGATGGGGGTATTTAGGCCTCTATACCCTACGTATCGCCGATTGCTGGTCAAGTAACGCCCTTTCCGGCAAGCGACGGAAGAATGGCCTATACTTGTGATAAGGAGGCTGCATATGTTTAAACGTATACTTGCCGGATTGGTTTTGGCCATGGCATTCCTCTCGCCCGCACTTGCCGAGGTGCGTTTCGATTTGGGCTTTAACGTTCCTCTGGGCCTCGGGGGGATTTCTTCTTCGGGAACTACCACGGTCGGCGAGGCCACGGATTTCCTAACGTCCCACATTATTCCGTTGCCTCACGCGGACGTGTATTTTCAGATGCCCTTCGATACGTTCCGATTCGGCGGCGGGATCAGGATTTACACGTTCATTCTGGAATCCGTGTTTTGGCCGAATGTCTATATCGAGAAAGATTTATGGAAATTCACCTTCGTTGGGCAGGTAGGCGGCGGATTGTTCGGAACGTTCGGCCTGTTCAATTCCCTGCAGACGGGAAAGGTATTCATCCCCGACGTTTCCGTTTGGTTCCGCGCGGGTACGTCGCTCCGGCTGGGGGGCGGCATAATGGGGCTGTACGTACCGGACTTGTCGGAAGACGGCCTGCTCATGATGTATTACCTGGGCCTGAACCTGGCGCTCGTATCGCGCTGAACGATACGCCGTAAACGCGCGCGGACCGGCAGTCGCGCGACAGGCGCGGCTTGACCGGCCCGCCGTATACTCGGTAGTATGGGTTCAAACGAACACGGGAGCGATATCGGCAGAATGCAGAACTGAAAGGCGATGGGGATTAACAGGCGAATACGGTTATAACCGAAGCGGTCCGCGTTCGGTCCGGGTTTATCGCGTCCTTCCGTCGTTCTTTCATACCGGTGCCCCGACGATGCCGAATACCCTACAGCGAAAGGCTTCCCGTGAACGATCAACTGATTCTATCCAATATTTTCTTTACCCACGATTCCCTGTCCCAGCCCCTTTTTTCCGGACTATCCGTCACCTTTTCGCCGGGTTGGACCGCCCTCGCCGGCGTGAACGGCTCGGGGAAGTCCACGCTGCTCTCCCTGGCCCTGGGCCGGTTGGCGCCCGATTCGGGCACGGTCGCCGGGGGCGATCGCGGGGTGAAGGCGGCATACCTCGGCCAGGAGATGGAAAGCCCGCCCGATTTTTTTCGCGATCCCGAGCTTACTTCGGGCCAAGAAGCCCTCGCGGCCATCGCTCGGCTGGGTATCGGCGACGATTGGCCCTGGCGCTGGGAGTCGTTAAGCGGCGGAGAGCGGCGGCGCTCTCTGATTGCAGACGCCCTTCTCAAGAAGCCCGACCTCCTCGTCCTCGATGAGCCGACGAACCACATTGACTCCGCCGCCCTCGATACGCTTTCTTCCGCGCTCTCGACCTTCCGGGGAATCGGCATCCTCGTCTCCCACAACGTCGCCTTCCTCGATTCCCTGTGCGAGCGCACGGTAATTCTAAAGAGAACCCCGCGCGGTACCGTCGCGCGCGCCTATGCGTGCGCTCCCTCCGCCGCCTTCGTCGCCGACCGCGCCGAAGACGGGCGGCTTCGCGGCGAACGCGATTCCCTGGGAGCCGAGATCGCGCGGCTCGAATCGAGAAGGGCGGCCGCGGCAACGGAAGTCGGCCGGGGGAAGAAGCGGCTTTCGAAGCGCGGCTTGGCCCCCAAGGACCACGACGGGAAGGGTCGTGTCGACGCGGCCCGGGTCACGGGCAAGGATGCCGCTTCCGGGGCCAAAGCGGCGCGTCTTGCCGCGGAAATCGCGCGAAAGGCGGATACCCTCGGCTCCGTCGACGCCCCGGGATCTCGAAAAACCGGCGCGTCCTTCAACGGTAGCCGATTACGCTCCGATTTTCTCGTCCGCCTTCCCGCCGGCGACCTCGGCCTCGCCGGCGGCGCCGTAACCATAACGCACGGGGAGCTCTCGCTGGGCTGCGATGCACGGGTTGCCATTACCGGGGAGAATGGGGCGGGCAAGACCTCCCTCCTCCTGGAACTCATTCGCCGCATCCAGGACCGCCGCCACGCGGGAATTTCCGGCGACAGCCCGGGGCGGCTCTCGTTCATCCCCCAGGAATACGATAGGGAGGAACGCGAACGGGTACTCCGTCGCGTCCGCCTTTTGGGGGAACGGGAACGCGCGGAGGCGATATCCTTCGTCTACCGGCTCGGTTCCGAGCCTTCCTCGATTCTTGAGGCGGAAGTCGCGAGCCCCGGCGAAACGAAAAAACTGGCCCTGGCCCTCGCGATGCGGGCCGAAACCGCCTGCCTGGTCATGGACGAGCCCACGAACCACCTCGACGCCCTCTCCGCCGGCCTGCTTACCGACGCCCTCCGCGCTTACCGGGGCGCCCTGATAATGGTGACCCATGACCGGGCGTTTTTGGAAAGCCTCGGGTGCGAGGAATGGCGACTAACGGCGGCGGGCGTATCGGGCGGAAAAAAACGGCGTTTACTCGTGGCGAGCCCACGGTGTGATACCCTATACTTTTAGGATATCGCGCACTTACGGGGAATCAATGACGGTCGGCTTGCTCATTCTCGTCGCTCTGGAGCTATTTCTCATACTCGTCCTCGCTTTTTGGGTCGGAAGGCTCGGCGTCGGCAAGGCCCGACTCCAAACCGTGCTCGATTCTTCAAGCACGGTCTCGATTATCGCGGTGAAACCGGACGGACTGATTTCCCTCTTCAACGTGGGCGCCGAGCGGATGCTCGGCTACTCCGCGGAGGAGATGGTCGGAAAACAAACGCCCTGCCTATTCCATCTCGATTCGGAAATCGCCGAGCGCGAAAGTGCCCTTAGCCGTGAATACGGTCGCCCGATACGGGGTTTCGACGTGTTTACCGTCAAGGCCCGGGAAAGGGGGCAAGACGTACAGGAATGGACCTATATCCGCAAAGACGGCGCGCGTATCTCCGTAAGCCTCGCCGTAACCGTGCTTCAAGACGATAAGGGGACAGTGACCGGCATGCTCGGGGTGGCGACGGACATTACCGATCGCAAGCGGATAGCGGGGGCTCTGGCGGAAAGCGAGAGCTCCTTGCGGCGGAGAAACGACATGATGAACGCCCTTCTGGATAATCTGACCAGCGGCGTTTTCATGGTAGAGGCCCCGACCGGTAAGCTGATAGTGGCCAATCGCGCCGCGCGGGAGCTCCTCGGGTGGGAGTCCTTGCCCGACGCGACGAAGGATAATCTCGTCGGCCTCTATCGCTCGCATAAGCCCGGCTCGAGCGATCCCTATCCCGTGGGGGAAATACCGATCGTGAAGGGCATGCGAGGCGAAAGTTCGCATATAGATGACATGATCATCGAGCGCCCCGACGGGACCGAGTTATGGCTGGAGGTATTCGGCTCCCCGATCCGGGACGCGGAAGGTCAAGTGTGGGCCTCGTTGGTGCATTTCCACGACATTACCGCCCGAAAGCTCGCCGAAGAGGAATTGGTCCGGGAAAAGGCGCTTACCGAGGCCATTTTCAATAGCGTTCCGGGAATGCTGTACCTCTATGACCTGGAGGGCCGGTTGGTCCGTTGGAACCGGAAGCATGAGCTCATGACCGGTTATAGCGCGGAAGAACTTTCCCGCATGCGCCTCATGGACTGGTACAAAGGCGATGAAGAAAGCCAACGGGCCGTGACGGCGGGTCTTGCGACCACCGTAGAAACGGGATTCGGCGAGGCGGAAGCCGACCTGCAGCGCAAGGACGGTTCCGTCATACCCATGTATTTTACCGCGTCCCCGCTCACCCTGTTCGGTCAGAAATACTTCGTCGGACTGGGCATCGATATATCCTCGCGCAAACGGGGCGAGCTTCTGATGCAGCTGCGGCTAGAACTCTTCAATTTCTCGACGTCCCACACGTTGGAGGAATTGCTGCGGGAAACCCTCGACCGGGGCAGCGAGCTTACCGGAAGCCCGATAGGCTATTACCACTTCGTGAACGAGGATCAAATGACCATAAGCCTCCAAAGCTGGTCAACCCGAACGTTGCGGGAATTCTGCAAGGTTCAGGGCCTCGATACGCATTATCCCGTGAACGAGGCCGGCGTTTGGGTAGACTGCATTCGGCAGCGGGCGCCGGTTATCCATAACGATTACGCCGCCTTGCCCCACAAGCGGGGGTTACCGGAAGGACATTCGCCGATTATCAGGGATTTGGCGGTGCCGGTCCTGAAGAACGACCGCGTCGTGGCGATCTTCGGGGTCGGAAACAAGGCCGGGGACTATACCGAGGCCGACGTGCAAATCGTATCCTTTCTCGCGGACGTAACCTGGGAGATCGTGAACCTGAAGCGCACCGGCGAGGCCCTTCGCGCCAGCGAGGCCAAGCTTACGGCCCTGTTCGACTCCATGTCGGAAATGGTGGCGCTCCATGAGCTGGTGTTCGACGAGGCGGGAATCCCGGTGAACTATCGCATCGTCGACTGCAACGACGCGTATACCCGCGTCACCGGCATACCCCGGGAGCGCGCCGTTGGCGGCTTGGCCTCCGCCGTTTACGGGACGTCAGAGCCGCCCTATTTCGATTTATATTCCAAGGTAGCCCTCACCGGTGAGCCGTACCGGTACGAAACGTACTTTCCGCCCATGGATAAGCATTTCTCGGTATCCGTCGTGTCGCCCGCCAAAAACTCGTTTGCCACCGTCACCATGGATATTTCCGAAGCAAAGCGCGTTCAGGCGGTAATCGACGCGAAAAACAAAGAGCTTGAGCAAATCGTCTACGTGGCTTCCCATGATTTGCGCTCGCCGTTAGTCAACGTCGCGGGTTACGGAAAGGAACTCGAATATTCCCTGAAGGATATCCGCGCGGCACTGGAGGGCGGTACGGGCCAGGCCGACTTCGCGCGGCTCGTTCGGGAAACCCTGCCCGACATGGATAAATCGGTCAGTCGCATCAGGAGCAGCGCGACCCAAATGGATCGGCTCCTCAAGGGGCTTTTGCAGTTATCCCGTCAGGGTCGCGCCGCCCTCCTGATCGAGGACGTCGACATGAACCGGTGCCTCGCCCAGCTCGTCGCGTCAATGTCCTTCATCCTCAAGGAGCAAGACGTTGACCTGAAAGTGGACGACCTGCCCCCCTGTCGGGGCGACGCCGTCCAGCTGACCCAGGTGTTCACGAACCTCATTAACAACGCGGTAAAATACCGGGACCCGCGGCGCCCTCCCGTGATACGCGTTCGGGGCTCCGTCGCGATGGAACGGGCGGTATACCGGGTGGAAGACAACGGCGTCGGCATCGCGGAAGCCCATCTTGAGCATGTTTTCGAGCTCTTCCATCGGCTCGATCCCGATAAAACCGAGGGCGAGGGCATCGGTTTGACCATCGTGAGGCAGGCCCTGTCGCGCATGTACGGGGAAATCAGGGTTGAATCGGTCGTGGGCGAGGGAAGCGCGTTTATCGTCACCCTGCCGTCGGCTCGGGGAGGGCGTTAAGTGGAAATACAGCATATACAAGCAGCGACTGGAGGCACGCTCGTGAACAATGAAGTGATCATCTTAATTGCCGATGACAATGACGGTCACGCGGAACTGATCGAAAAAAACCTTATCCGGGCCGGGATCGCGAACCCCATACTTCGGTTTCGGGACGGCCAGGAAATAATCGACTTTCTCTTTCAGCGGGGCGAGGGCTCCAAACGCGAACGGGGAAGGTCGTACGTGCTCCTTCTGGATATAAGGATGCCGAAGGTGAACGGCACCGAGGTCCTTAAGATGATTAAGGACGATCCGGAGCTGCGGAAATTGCCCGTGGTCATGGTTACCACCACCGACGATCCGCGGGAAGTGGAATACTGCCATGAGCTGGGCTGCAGCAACTACATCACGAAACCGGTGGAATACGACGCCTTCGTGAACGCGATACGCCAGCTCGGGCTTTTCCTGCTGGTCGTGCAGATCCCTCCCTTGGACGGGGGCGGCGCGAATGGTTGACGGCGGGACGAAAACCGGCGAAGCGAGAATTCTCGTGGTCGACGACGACGCGGGACTGCGCGACCTCGCGTCCAGGGCCCTGTCCAGGCAGGGCTATGAAGTGGAGGTTTCCCCGGACGGGAAGGATGCCCTCGCCTTGGTCGGGCGGCATGTCCCCTCCCTGATGCTCGTCGATTACCGCCTGCCCGATATGACGGGCAGGGACCTGATGGTCTCGCTGAACGAGCGGGGCGTAGCCGTTCCCTTCGTCATGATGACCGGCCAGGGCGACGAACGCCTGGCGGTTGAGATCATGAAGCTGGGCGCCGCGGACTACCTGATCAAGGACACCGACCTCATAGAACGCCTGCCGGCGGCCGTCGAGCGGATACTGAAGTCCGTCGCGCTCAAGCGGCGCCTGACCCTGGCCGAGGAAAGCCTGCGGCTCGCGGCCAACGTGTTTACCCATTCCCGGGAAGGAATTCTGATAACCGATTCCAACGCCGATATTATCGACGTTAACCCCGCGTTTTCCGATATCACCGGCTACGGGCGGGAGGAAGCCCTGGGCAAGAACCCGCGAATCCTCAATTCGGGCCGCCAAACGGGCGATTTCTATTCGGGCATGTGGGAAACCCTTCTTTCTCGCGGGCACTGGAACGGGGAGTTATGGAACCGGCGGAAAGACGGGGGCATATACGCCCAGCTACTCAATATCAGTTCGGTCCGCGACGAGCGGGGCGAGATCCGGAATTTCATCGCGCAGTTTTCAGATATCACGACCCTGAAGGAATACCAAAGCCAGCTCGAAAAAATCGCCCATTATGACGCGCTCACGGGCCTTCCCAATCGCCTCCTTTTGCAGGACCGGATCGTCCAGGCGATGGCGCAGGCCCCGCGCCGGGGTATGCATATGGCAATCGCCTACCTCGATCTTGACGGCTTTAAGGCGGTCAACGATACCCATGGGCACGAGACGGGAGACAAACTGCTGGCGAAACTCGCCGGGCGCATGCAGCTCTCGCTTCGTGACGGCGATACCCTGTCCCGACTTGGGGGGGACGAATTCGTCGCCGTGCTCGTGGACCTGCCCGATATGTCCGCCGCGGGCCCCGTTATCGCGCGGCTTCTCGAGGCCGTGAACCAACCGGTCCTCGTGGATTCCGTCGAGTTGCGGGTATCGGCGAGCCTCGGGGTTTCCCTCTATCCGCAAACCGACGAGGTAGACGCGGAACAACTGCTCCGCCAGGCGGACCAGGCCATGTACCAGGCAAAGCAATCGGGGAAGAACCGGTTTCACGTTTTCGACGCGGAATACGACCGCAACGTGCGCGGCCGCTACGAAAACCTGAAACAAATCGAGCGGGCCCTCGAAAGGCGGGAATTCACGCTCTTCTATCAGCCCAAGGTCAATATGCGTACCGGGGCGCTCATCGGGGCCGAAGCGTTGATCCGTTGGATGCATCCCAAAAAGGGCCTGCTGCCTCCCTCGGAATTCCTGCCGGTCGTTGAAAACCACCCGCTTTCGATCCGGCTCGGCGAGTGGGTTATCGAAACGGCGCTCGCCCAGATCGAGGCGTGGCACGCCGAGGGCCTGGACGTTCCCGTGAGCGTGAACGTAAGCGCGTTTCAATTGCAGAACGCCGCTTTCGCGGCGGGCTTGCGGGAAACGCTGGAACGGCACCCCGGGGTGCGGCCCGGCGACCTGGAACTGGAAATACTGGAAACGAGCGCCCTGGACGATATCAGCAGCATGTCCGAGTTGATCGCCCTGTGCGAGGAACTGGGCGTGGGCTTTGCCCTGGACGATTTCGGGACCGGATATTCTTCGCTGCAATACCTGAAGCGGCTGCCCGCCGGGCTGATAAAGATAGACCAGAGCTTCGTTCGGGACCTGCTGGACAACCCGGAAGACCTTGCCATACTCGAAGGCGTCGTGGGGCTCGCATCCGCGTTCAGGAGGAATCTGATCGCCGAAGGGGTCGAGACCATTGACCACGGCGAAATCCTTCTGTGCATGGGCTGCGAATGGGCGCAAGGGTACGCCATCGCGCGCCCCATGCCCGCATCGGATTTCCGGGATTGGATCGGTACCTGGGACGCTCCGGCGATTTGGAAAAACCAGGACTCCATCGGCAGGGAAAGCCTTTCGTCGGTATACGCCGCCGTGGAGCACCGCTCTTGGGTCCTGTCGCTGCGGCGATACCTCGAAGGGCAACGCGACGCGCCGCCGATTACAGAACGGAAACGGTGCCGTTTCTGCGCGTGGCTCGAAAGGGGAGGGCATCGCGCCTTGCCCGAAAAGGACCGCCGGGAACTGGAGCTCCTGCATGAAAGGGCCCACCTTTTGGCCGAAACGCTTATTGACCGGAAAGGGGCCGACCGCGCCGATTTCCCCCGGGACGCCCTTTTGGAAGCGGCCCGGCTCGGCGACGCGGTCTTTCGGCTCCTCGGCCCGCTCTACCGCTGTAAGCCCGACGCAGACGGAAAAAAAACCGGATCGAGGCAGAACGTGCATTCCGGGGAGAAATCGTAATCCCGCCAGCCGGCGGTGCGCGTACCCTTGCCGGGGCGAACTCGGGAAGGTAAAAAAAAAACCGCGCGGGGCTGGGCCCTGCGCGGTTCCGTGTCTTGAACTTATTGTTCGCCGTTACGTGAACTTACTGCTCGGTGTAAGTCACGAGACCATTGGAGGACATTGGCGTCACCATGAGGTTGCGGGACATATCGGCATAGGTAACGGTGAATGTTCCCGTAACGGTAGTTCCGTTATAATCTACGTTGGGACCGGTTCCGTCGTAATAACAGGCGAGATGGGCGTATACGGTGAGTTGGTTCGTCGCGGAAAGCACGCCGATCAGGTTGGTACCCACGGTGAACACCTTGCTGGTTGCCGGGAGCGAATTGCCCAGGAAGGCGGTAACATCGTCGGCGGTGAGCGGCAGGATCGCGCAGCCTGCGTCCTGGTTTGCCTGGGGAATCGTCACCGACAGTCCATTCGAGATGTTCCTGATTTCGTAGGCTTCGTCGGTCACGGTCACGCGTTCGGCAGCAGTGAGATTCAGGTCCAACGAGCCGGTGATCTGCTCGATATGTCCGTTGGTATGGGCGACGGTGGTATCGTGGGTCATTCCGTAGTTATTCGTAATACTGAAGGCGCCGACGGTCTTGGTCGCCGGGATATCGGAGGCGGGTCTGACGGTGTCTGCGATCCTGATTTCCGCGGGCGTGTTGTCGATCTGGTTATTGTTCTTCGGAACGATGCGGACGGCCCTATAACCGGTGATGGGGTAGGCGCTTAGGTCGAAGTCGTACACTACGTAATTCTCGGCGGTGTAATGGGGATCCGTGTTATCGTTCGGGTTGAAGCTTTCCACGTATTCCCAGCTCCATTCGTTACCGTCGACATCGGTGGTGTATACCGAATATTCGGTGGCGTTCTCGACCTTTTCCCAGTACAGGGCGACGTAACGCGTCGTTCTGCTCATGGTACCGTTATCCAGGGCGTCCAGACTGGAGAAAATACCGTTCGCGTCGTGGGTTTGGGTAGCGCCCATTCGGGAGTTATAATCACCGAAGGTCGTGTAGGTCGTGGTGCCGGACCGTACGGCCTCGGCCGCTTTCGCGTCATCGGTATGTGTGGCAGGCTGCGCCCCCAAGAGATAAAACACTTGGGTAGAGTCGATCTGGTAAAGTGAGTAGTGAGCCTGGCCTTCTGCCGTATTCGCGTACAGCATGAGATCCGAGTCGTCGAAGGCCCCCAGGGCGACCGGCGCGTTCACGGGAATGAAGCCTACGGTTACCCGGCCGATTAAGCCGTCCACCGTTTTCACGAAGAAGTCGACCATGTACCTTTTCCCGATTTGGAAGGTCTCGTTGTCGTTTTCGGTATCGCCGGGTAGGGCTTCATGCGTCGCGATGCTGGGCAGGTTGAAGCGTACGGTGTTTCCCGAAACGGCCGGCGCGGGATCGGTCAGCAGGATCACGGCGCTGTCGCTGACGTTTCTGACGTACAGCGAGACCGTGTCGCCATTGCCGTCGATCGAGGTGGTGGGGCTGAATATCGAGGTGATCGCCCGGTCAAAGGTAAAGGATATAAAGGGCGCGGTTCCGGCATAAAGTTCCGAGCGAAGGACCGGCAGGTAGATGTCTGAACTGCTCGCTAGACCCGCAGGGTCGATCGTGACTAATTCCCCCAGGGTATCCCCGAGGTTGGTGCTTTCAATCTCGATCGTGCTGTTGTCGCTCAGTACGGTGACGGCGCCTGACGTGCTCGGAGTCGTTTCTTCCTTGGCACCGAAAGCGTCACAGCCGACTAAGGCCATGAGCGCGCACAGAGACGCGAGGGCCGCAGCGGCCCGCTTACTTTTAGACAAATACATATTGCCTCCATTTAAATAGGGGCTGTAGTAGATAAGCATATGAATTATGCTTAAGGAATGGCTGTATTTCGTTGTAGGCTAAGTAGAAAGGTCCAGAAGGACCTGGTTAAGTATTTTATTCTCGAAGTTACTGCTAGATCTGCAGCAAATATGCTGCA
>QKEL01000011.1 GCA_003252395.1 Spirochaetales bacterium | reverse complement strand
CATACATATAATATATGCGCATATGCAATATTTGTCAATCTATATACCAATAAAGCTTAAATAATGAATTCCATTACACAGAAATCACTTATTAGGCAATTAATCTTTTATGTTTATCCTCGGCCCGAAGGGTCCGTCCAACATCAATTTGCTTGTCCATATAAGAGGGTGATTCTGTAGTCAACGCTTCATAACGGGAACGGAATTGGATGAAACACCCTTAAACGTAACAAAATACGTAATATGACTGGATTTTCTACAGAACCATATAAAAGATTTATTGAAGGGAGATATCAGGAAAGAGAAAGAATTGCTACTATTTAGTTGTCAGATTTATACAATACGGAACGTTCAAAAAGGGGTATGTTATGGGGAAGTTACGGGATGAGATGATTCGATATATGGTAACGAGAGGTTACTCTCCCAAGACCGTGAAATCGTATACTTCGTGCGTATCGGTGTTGGCACATTTTTTTGGTAAATCGCCTTTAGAGATTGACTCAATCGAGGTCGAAACCTTTTTTTTGAGTCTTAGAGAGAGGGGGAAGAGAGAGGCAACGATCCGTCTTTATTACGAAGCAATTAAATTTTTCTACAGGAGTCACGGAATCCTAAATAGGGTTCCGGTTATTCGTTTCCACAAGGAAGCGGATCGCCTTCCAAGGATACTAAGCCCAAACGACGTAGGAAGGCTCCTCTCTTCGTGCACCAATTTAAAGTACCGAACCCTTTTTTCAGTGATCTACTCCTCAGGGCTTCGAATATCCGAGGCACTAAATCTTAGCATAACGGATTTGGATTTTTCACGGAATCTCATATTCGTGCGCGCGGGGAAAAACGGGAAAGACCGGCACACGATCCTCGCGAATTCGGCAAAAATCTTATTGGCGGAATACATAAGCCGCTATCAACCCAAGCACAGCCTATTTTTCGCTTCAGTCAGGGAAATAACGCTATCACAAGAATCGGTGCGGAGGGTATTCAAGGGGCTTATCGTGAAATCCGGCCTTGACCAAAACCTAAAGATTCATACGCTTCGCCATTGTTTCGCCACCCACTCGGTCGAACACGGCACAAGCCTCTTTCACGTCATGAAACTGCTCGGGCACTCGCATATTCAAACGACGATGAAATACCTGCACATGCGTTCTCCGGAAGTACTGGGAATTACCTCGCCCCTGGATACCCTACATGACAGCCTCGCGCCGTTCTCGCCCCGCTCGGAGCCGGGATTTTCCCTAAGATCGGCATAACGGATCCAAGACGGCGCTTTAGGCGGGAAAAGAGACGGTTCTGCCCTTAATTGGGCCATATAAGAGAAAAATCGGATCGTTCTCCATGCCGCCGAAACAAGCTCTGGTATACGATATTTTTTATTATCCGTTTATATATTGAAGATTTTATCATGATTTTGACCTCCTTTCGGCCATTTATTACTTTTTTTAGCCATTTTCCGTCAATACGGACACGCACGTGGCTTATCGCTAACCCGCATATGGGGGACAAAACAATGCTTAAAGCAGGTCCATGGGACTTTTAACCCCCGATGGACCGCGATTCAAGACATGGGTATACACCATCGTGGTTTTTAGGTCGGCATGACCGAGCAATTCCTGGACCGTTCGGATATCGTACCCGTTTTCGAGGAGGTGGGTCGCGAACGAATGGCGGAAACTATGGCAGGAGGCGCGCTTTTCTATGCCCGACCGGGTCACCGCTTCCGCTACCGCTCGTTGTATGACGGTCGAATCGACGTGGTGGCGACCCTGAACCCCGTTAACGGGATTTCTCCAACGACGGTCCTGCGGAAACACCCACTGCCATAGCCAGGCACGGCCCGCATAGGGATACTTCTTTGAAAGGGACTCGGGAATAAAGACCTCGCCCCATCCTTCGGCGAGATCGATCGCGTGAACCCTGCGCACGTCATCCAAATGCCGCTTCAGGGGCTCAACCAACGCGAGAGGCAACATGGTTCGGCGATCTTTCGCGCCCTTCCCGTTCCGAACGACGATCTCCATCTGCTCGAAATCGATATCCTGGACGCGGAGCGATATGCATTCGTCTACGCGAAGGCCGGTACCGTACATGAGCCGGGCGGCAAGGAGTCGATACCCGAAAAGGTGGTCAAAGACGCGGCGAATTTCCTCCCGCGAAAGAACGACCGGAAGATGCACGGGCTTCTTGGCGCGCACCACATCACCCAATTCCGTGACGGGGCGGGCAAGAACCTGTTTCATATAGAAGAGAATCGCCGCAAGCGCCTGGTTTTGCGTTGAGGAGGCTACCTTATCGATCACCGCGAGATGGGTCAGAAATTGATTGATTTCATTCTCGCCGGTCTGCGAGATATCGCGACCGGGGAAATAGCAATGATAGCGGAACAGCCACTTTACGTAGGCCGTGATCGTCCGCTCGCTGTAATGACGGCTCTGTAAGGCTTCCACAAAATCCCGCGCATGGGGGAAGGACGGAAGGGGCCTTACGCGGGCCGCGATATCAACGGGAAGGAGGGCTCTCGAATCCGACGGCAACGAAGAGACAGGGGCAGGGACCGAGGCTGGGACCGGGGCAGAAATCTTCGATGCGGGCGATGAACGTTCCGGTAAGGCCGCGACGGCCCGGAGCGGCTTTCGCGCGAGCTCATGCGACCCGACGGAAGGGGTTCGCGAGGCCGATGAATCCGGCTGGGGGGCGGGAGAACGGAAAGAGGCGCCGCGGCTCTCGGCGTTACCTAAATTTTGGGAGCGGCCCGGCGCAGAACGCGGGGGATCGGCCAATGCAGGCGCATAGGCCGAAACGTCCGGCCAGGAAAGGTCGGAGCACAACCGGCTGGCGTTCGGACTGGACTCGATTGGGTCAACGGGCGAAAAGGTAAACAGGCCCGAGGAATAGAGGGCCTCGAGCAGCCGCCGCGCCTGATAGGGAGTGTCGATCATGGTCCACAGCCGGAGATCGCGGTTCCAACTGACGCTGGGAAGCCTTTTAAGGATACCAAAAAGCGGCTTATTGTACTCGATTTGTATAATCAACCGGGGTCGACGGGATCGTGCGGGAACGGCGGTATCGGCCGGGAATTTGAACCCCGGGGCGAGGCGGGGCTCTGGCGCGACGAGGGTATCGCGCGGTACGGGGTCCCGAGACGAGGGGTTCGGGGGAAAAAGCGAAACCGTTTTATAGAGATACGCGAACGACGGGGACCACGCGAGATTACCGGAGATGCTGAGCAAAACCATAATAATTCCTCCGGGGAAGTTATCGCCGGGAAAAGGGCCTATTGCCTTGAATCCACGAAGTCAGGCCTTGTTCGGGCTATCCTTACGGGGCCTACGGAGGGCGATACCGATCGCTCATCTTCCGGGAAGGCCGGGAGCGGAAGGAATCCTTGACAGAAACCGGCCCAGAACGGAGAATCGGAAAGCAGGCGCTCGGGTCGGCATGAAGAACAGAACCGAGGGGAAGAGGGCTCGGCGGCGAAGGATCGCGCCTGAACGGGAATGAATCGCGGTAGCGGGACACGAAGGTTCAAGGCATTTTCCAACGAAGTTTCAAGGAGTGGAGCATGATAACGTTTACGGAGCGAGTCGAGGGGATTACCGTCGCGACGGTGAGCAATGAATACGGGACTGCGGAGATTTCACTGTATGGAGGGCATATTCTTTCGTACCGGCCGGAGGGGGAAGAGGACGTGCTTTTCATGAGCTCGGTCAGCGCGTTCGAGCCGGGGAAGCCTATTCGGGGCGGGATTCCGGTGTGCTTTCCGTGGTTTGGGCCGCGGTTCGATAATCCCGCGCTGCCGCCGCACGGCTTCGCACGGATATCGGCGTGGAAGACCGTTTCCTTCGAGGAAGGGCTCAAGGGCTCGACACTGGTGCTCGGCCTTTCCGATTCCGCGGAGAGCCGGAAGCTGTGGCCGTATCGGTTCGCGGCGGCGCTGGCGGTTACGCTGGGCGAGAGGCTGACGGTGTCGCTTTCGGTAACGAATACCGGCGACGAGGCGTTCTCGTTCACCGACGCGCTCCATACCTACTTCAGGATACCCGATATCGGGACGGCCCGGGTTACGGGCCTTGCGGGAGCCGAGTATTATGACCGGGTCGGCGCGGGCGCACCGGCCCCGGAGGGAGACCCCTGGCCCCGGAAGCCCGAAACGGGCGAGATTCGGTTTGCCGGGGAGATGGACCGTGTGTATCTTTCAGATAGGGACCGGACGATTGAGGGATCGGAACCGACCCGGGGACCGGGCGCGAACGCGCTCTCGGGAGTAAACGCCCTCGGGCGCAGGGGACTCAAGCCGGTAACCGTGAAAAGCGAAGGATTTCCGGACAGCGTGGTTTGGAATCCCGGCGAAACGAAGGGAGAGTCCATTGCCGACCTCGGTCCGGGCGAGTGGCGAAAGTTCGTCTGCGTGGAGTCCGGCGCGGTATTCAACCACCGCGTAAGCGTAGAGCCGGGCGCCACGGCCTACCAGGCGATGACCATCGAAACGGGGAAGTAACCTATGAATATTCTGGACGCGATTGCCATACGAAAATCCCGGAGGGCGTATTTGAGCGACCCCATCCCGCCGAGTATCCTGGAACGGCTGATGGAACTCATGGCGGAATTTAACCGCGAGCAGGGACTGTCCTTCCGGTTTATCGAGGACGGAAGCGCCGCTTTCGCTTCTCTCGCGCGAAGCTACGGGATGTTCTCGGGCGTGAAGGCCCTGATGGTGCTCGCGGGAAAGAAGGATGACCCGAACCGGCGGGAAAAATGCGGGTACTTCGGCGAACGACTCGTGCTCGAGGCGACGGCATACGGACTCGGCACCTGTTGGGTGGGCGGAACCTTCGACAAAAGGCACCCGGACCTCGGGGTGCCCGAGGAAGACGAGGCGGAATGCGTGATACCCGTCGGGTTCGTGCCCGAAAAACCGGCGTTCCGGGAGCGAGTGATCCACCGGCTGACCCACGGCCTTACCGCCGATACGAGGGCGGGAACCGGGGAAGGCAGGGAGGAATCGGGGACGTTTGGCGGTAACGGGGGAGCCGATGTGGGCGCCTCTATCGAGGCGGACGACGCGCTGCCCGATACCGTTCGCGCGGGAATCGAGGCTGCCCTGAAGGCGCCGAGCGCCAAGAACGCGAAACCCGTCCGCTTCTCCTGGAAAGGGGGAAAACTCACCGCGAGCATACCGGACGCGTACCGGTTGCAGTGGGTCGACCTGGGCATCGCGAAGTTCCATTTCGTTCTCGCGGCCGGGGGGAGGTTCCCCTGGGGCAACGGAGCGGCGTGGGAGAGCGGGGAAACGGAACGATGAAATTCATGGTCCTTTCCGACCTGCACGGAAGCCTTCCGGCCTTCGAGCGCGCGGCGGGAATATTCGAACGGGACGGTTTTGACTGGCTGATCCTTTGCGGCGACTACCTCAACCACGGGCCGCGAAACGGGATACCGACGGGACACGATCCCCTGGGACTCGCGAAGGCGCTCAACCGCTTCGCCGACCGGATCGTCGCGGTACGGGGGAACTGCGACGGGGAAGTTGACCAAATGCTCCTCGAATTTCCCTGCCTGGCGGACTACGCGACGGTGTTTCTCGAGGGCAGGCGGATCGTCGTTACCCACGGGCACCTGTGGGGCGGCGTCGCGGGGATGAGCGGCCCGGGACGCGGGGAAGGTATCGCCTCGCCGCCGCTTCGCGCGGGAGACATACTCGTGAGCGGCCACACCCACATAGCCGGGCTCGGCTCGGCGAACGGCGTAATCCTGGCGAATCCCGGATCGCCGGTCTTTCCGAAGAACGGAACCGGTATGGGCTACGCGACGCTGACCGGGGAACGGATCGAACTCGTGGACTTTGAGCGCGGCACCCTCGACGCCCTGGACCTACGATAGGGCGGATCATCGCGCGGCGCGCCGGAGCACGTATCCGCGCCCGCCTCCGGCCGACGCTATTTTACCTTAATCGCGAATTTAGACCGAAGAAAGAGAACCAGCTCGCGGAGCCGGGGATCGTGGGAATCGCCGAGCTCGAGGTCCGCGAAGGCGTCGGAGCGCTCGGCGGAAAGCCAGGCATGGAGCCGGGCGGCGACTTCGGCCACGTCGTCGGGGACCGAGGCGATCTTCACCATCCGCGTCATCTCGCCTTCCGTAAACATTTTCCAGTTACCGCCCGTGATCAGGTGGTACGAAGAACCGCTCGCCGACCGCTCTACCCTGAAATTCGCCGGGCCGGAAACGGACACGCCGGAAGACGCCGGCGCGGAACCGGCGGCCGAACGACGCCTTCCGCCTTTCGCGGTTTCAGCGCCGAGAGAGAGGGCCCGCGCCTCGGCTTCCTGCCGCGTGATTTCCATATTATACAGATGAACCCGGGCCTGTTCGGCGAGAAAGGAAAGGCCTTCTTCGTCGAGCTCGGGCATGAGTGACGCCAACTCTGCGGCGAGGGCACGGTGTGCCGCGGTTTCCCGACGGCTCGCCGCCGTGCGGGAGCCGGTCGCGCGGGACGCGGCTTTTTTGGGTGCGGCGGAGGCTTTCGGGACCGCGGCTTTTTTGGAAGCGGAAACGGTTTTTGGAACCTTGGATTTCTTGGCGGCGGATGCGGTCTTGGGGGCTTTCGGGACCGCGGGCTCCTTACTCGCGGCCGTTGCCTTGCCGGCGACGGCTTTTTGGGGCGAGGTGGATTTCTTGCCGGGAACGGCCCCGCGGGGCGCGCGTTCCTTTTTCGGTCTCTCTTTCATGGTCATCCCGATTATTGCGCGATGCGCGGGGTTTCGCAAGGCTTTTTTTCCGGAACGGCGGCGGTGGGCCCCAGAGGGATACCGTCACGCGAAAATGCGCAGGAATGCCGGCGTAAGGCCGAGTGAGGGGTTAGGGCGGAAACAGTCGGAAGGCATGCGCGGGAAGCGGCACGAAGCGCGGGAAGCGGCACGGAACGCAGCGTGGGGCCGAGCAAGAGGCATGGCGGAGGCAAATGTGGGCGGTATGCGCGGGAACGTGAGGCGGGCGCGCGGACTGAGCGCTTTCGAGCGGCGGGCGAGACATGATGGGCGCGCGGCCTGAGCGCATCCAGGCGTCGAGCGGCGGGGCGGGAAGCGGGACGAGACGGGCGATGGGAGGCGGGGTTAGTGGACGGTGACCCAGCAGCGGCGGGCGCGGGGGCCGTCGAACTCGCAGAACCAGATGGCCTGCCAGGTGCCGAGGGCGAGGCGGCCGTTCGAGACGATGACCGTGACCGAGGAGCCGACGCAGGAAGCCTTGAGGTGGGCGGAGGAGTTTCCCTCGGCGTGGCGGAATTCCGGGCGATCGGGGAAGGCGCGGTCGAGGCCGAGGAGCATGTCATGCACCACGTCGGGGTCGGCGTTTTCGTTGATCGTGAGGCCGGCGGTGGTGTGCGGGCAAAAGACGGTGCATATGCCGTCGGCGACGCCCGATTCGGCGACGATGCGCCCGACGCGGCTCGTGACGTTCGTGAAACCCTGGCGTTCGGTGGAAAGGGAGAATTCCTGGCTCATGGGGACTCCTTCTAGGGGCGGTTTATGGCGGGGGTACCGGCAGACAGTATACCACGCCCCGGAGAAAACGTCCTTGCCGCCGCTGCGGCGATCCTTCCCTCGCCGACCGTTGCCCTTTCTGCGTCGATCCCGATTCTTTCTTTTTTTTCGATTTCTTATCAAATTACTATACGTTTGTATTGATATTTTTTTAACGATTTATTATATCAGTAGTATACCGACCTGCGGAGAAGGATTAAGCGTTATTTAACGCTTAGGGTCTGACCCCAAGGGACGGGATACGTTACCCGCCTTATGGATTCGCCCGCCCCGCGCCTTGCCCCCAACGCGCGCGGAGCCGTGGAGTCCCGTTTCGCGCGCGGCGTTCCCGCCCCTTTCCGCCCGTTCGGTCAATGCATGGTCGAAGCGATAAGGAGAAAAGGGACATGGAAAACAGAGCCGTCGGCGTGATCGCCATCATCATCAAGGAAAGATCCTCTTCCGCGAGCCTCGTGAACGAGGCCCTTACCAAATTCGGCGACATCGTGATCGGCCGGATGGGCCTGCCCTACCACGAGCGGGACCTCAATATCGTCACGCTGATCGTGGACGCCTCTTCCGACGAGATCGGCGCGCTGACCGGGAAGCTCGGGCAGATTCCGGGGGTCACCGTGAAGTCGACCCTGGCGAAGGTTTGAGGGGAGGCGAAGATGAACGATTTGACTAATGCCGCAGCCTGCGTCGCGCCTGATTCGGGGACCGGAAGCGGGACACCCCGCGCGAATGAGGCTGGTAGCACACTGGGTGCCGGCTTCGCGGCTGAATCGGGTGCAGCCAGCTTTACCCCCCGCGGGGCGGGTAACGCTGCGGGAAGTTCTGTTCCCCGCGCGCGCACAGTTTCCGTGGGCGAGTGGGCGAAAACCTATATCAAGCAAGACGAGATTGACCGCTACCTGAACGTTGACGAAAACGGAGAGGCGCGCGACTTTATCGACGAGGACGCGATCGAGGCGAACCTGGAAGCGGGAAAGGGCGCGGCCGCCAGCCCCGAGAAGATTCGCGAGATAATCAGGAAAGCCTACGACATCAAGCTTATGAGTAGCGCGGACACGGCAGCCCTCCTGCAGGTGACCGACCCCGCGCTCAAGGAAGAGATTTTCAAGGCCGCGCGGGAAATCAAGACCAAGGTGTACGACAACCGCGTGGTGACCTTCGCGCCCCTCTATTGCGGCAGCAAGTGCGTGAACAAGTGCAAGTACTGCGGCTTTTCCTGCGACAACGAAACCGTGGAGCGCCGCGTGCTGACCGTGGACGAAATCGAGGCCGAGGCGCGGGTGCTCGCGGGCAAGCTCGGGCACAAGCGGCTCGTGATGGTGTACGGCGAACACCCGGACACCGACGCGGACTACATCGCGGAGAGCATGAAGCGGGTGTACGCGATCAAGGAGAAGGTGCGCGACGGGCTCGGGGAAATTCGCCGGGTGAACGTGAACGCGGCGCCCATGCGGATCGACGATTTACGGAAATTGCACGAGGCCGGGATCGGCACCTTCCAGGTATTCCAGGAAACCTACCACAAGGCTACCTACCGGTCGGTACACCCAGAGGGAACGCTGAAGGGCAACTACCGCTGGCGGCTCTACGCCCTGCACCGCGCCATGGACGCCGGGATAGACGACGTGGCGGTGGGCGCCCTCTTCGGCCTGTACGACTGGAAGTTCGAGGTGATGGGACTCGTGGCCCACGCCCGCGACCTGGAAAAGCGGTACGGACTCGGGCCCCACACGGTCTCGGTGCCCCGGCTCGAGGGCGCGGCGGGCACGGACTTTTCCTGGGTAGAGCACCGGGTAAGCGACGACGACTTCCGCTACCTCATCGCGGTGATCCGCCTCGCCATCCCCTCGGCCGGGCTCATCGTGACCAACCGCGAAAAGCCGGAGATGATCCGCTCGGTGATCAAGATGTGCACCCAGCGCGACGCCGCCACGAGGATCGGGATCGGCGCCTACGCCGAGGGGTACGCCGACGAGGCGGGCACCGCGAGCCAGGAAGACGAAAAGCAGCAGTTCCAGCTCGGCGACACCCGGGGCCTCAACGAGATAATCCGGGAGCTCGTGGACATGGGCCACATCGTCTCCTTCTGCACCGCGGGCTACCGCTGCGGAAGAACGGGCAAAAAAATAATGGGGATGCTCGAAAGCGGCCAGGAGCGCTGCTTCTGCAAGCTGAACGCCGTGCTCACCTTCCAGGAATGGATCGAGGACTTCGCCGTCGGGGAAACCCGGGCCAAGGGCGAGGCGATCATCGCCCAGGAAATGGAAGAGATCCGCGCGAAGGTGGGCACCGACTACAACCAGGCCATTTGGGACCACCTCGTGAAGGCCCTCGGCAAGATCAAGGCCGGCGAGCGGGACCTGTTTTTTTAAGGGTCAGACCCCAAGGTTTTTTATGGAAGATTCAAGACTGAAGGCCGATCGCGCGGGGACGAAGGTTCGCGATGGCCACGAACCGGCCCCGGAGGGCGAGAGGAAAGCTGAGGGCTTTCGCGAGGAGCGGGACCTCCTCGGCACGATGCGCATTCCGGCCGAGGATTTGCGGGGCATACACACCTTCCGCGCCTTGGACAACTTTCAGCTTTCCGGAAGGTCCACGCACCCCGCGCTCGTTCGCGCCTACGCGCTGGTAAAAAAAGCCTGCGCCCTCGCGAACGCCGAGACCGGCTGGCTCGACCGGGACGTCGCGGACGCGATTTGCCTGGCCGCCGACGAGGCGGTTCGCGCGCTGGAGCGCGAGAGGGAACGCGATAAGGGTTCGGGCGGGGCGGGAACGGTTCCTGCGCCAATTTCGCCCCGAGATTTTTACCTGGACGCGCTCCAGGGCGGGGCCGGGACTTCGACCAACATGAACGTGAACGAGGTGCTGGCCGCCCGGGCGACGGAAATACTGCGGGCGGCCGAGGAGAACTGCGGGAATCGCCTTGTCGACGGGCCGCCGTCGCCGCTGCCCCGCGTGGACCCGCTTGCTCACCTCAATCTCCATCAATCCACCAACGATACGTATCCGACGGCGCTTCGGGTCGCCCTGATCGCGAAAGCGCGGGAATCCGCGGAGGCGGCGGCCGCGCTGCAGGGGGCGTTTCAGGCGAAGGAGAGGGAGTTTGCCCACGTGGTGACCACGGGGCGCACGGAGATGCAGGCAGCGGTGCCGATGACCCTGGGCGCGATTTTTTCTGGCTTCGCGGAGGCGGCGGGGCGCGACCGGTGGCGGACCTTCAAGTGCGAGGAGCGGCTCCGGGTGGTTAACCTCGGGGGCACCGCGGTCGGGACGGGGCTTACGGCGCCGAGGAAGTATATCTTCCGGGCGACGGAGATCTTGCGCGGCCTGACGGGCTTTCCCCTCGCGCGCGCGGAAAACCTCGTGGACGCGACGGCCAACGCCGACGCCCTGGCGGAAGCCGCGGGTATTATCTCGGCGCGGGCGGCGAACCTGACGAAGGCGGCTCGCGACCTGAGGCAACTCGCGGCCTTCGGCGACATCGGGCTGCCTGCGGCGCAGGCGGGTTCTTCCGTCATGCCGGGAAAGGTGAATCCCGTGGTCCTCGAGGCGGTAATGCAGGCGGGAATGAAGGCGCGGAGCGAGTGCGCCCTTGCCTGCGAGGCCGTCGGCGAGGGAACGCTGCAGATAAACGAATTTCTGCCCCTGATCGCCGATTCGCTTTTAAGCGCGATAGACCTCGTTACCAACGCCTCGGTCGCCCTCGCCCGCCACGTCGCCGGGATTCGGGCGAATGAGGCAGCCTGCGCGGAGGCGGTGAACGGGAATCCGATCGTCGCGACGGCCTTCCTGCCGATCCTCGGGTACGCCGGGGTCGAGGCGCTCGTGAAGGAATGGGAAGCGGGCGATGCCGGACGGGAAAACGCCGCAGATTCCTTCCGGGACTGGCTATCGCGCAGGCTTGGCGTGGAACTGGTGGACCGGGTGCTCTCGCCAGCTGCCTTGACGGCTCTTGGTCACGGGGAAAAACCAGCGGCATTAAACGGGGAGAACATATGAACGCAACGCCAAAGGCGCTCCGCCTTCACATAGGGCTTTTCGGCCGGACGAATACCGGCAAGTCGAGCTTTCTCAACCTGATAACCGGGCAGGATTTCGCCATCGTCTCCGACCGGGCGGGAACCACGACCGACGTGGTGCGGAAGAGCATGGAACTCCTCCCCCTCGGGCCGGTGACCTTCCTCGACACGGCCGGGGTGGACGACGGCTCCGACCTCGGAAGCCTCCGCACGGGGAAGACCCGGGAAGCCCTCGCCTCGGCCGACGTGGCGATCCTGGTGACGGAACCGAACGCGTGGACCGAGTACGAGGAAGAGCTGGCCGCCGCCTGCGCGGCGCAAAAAACGCCGGTCATAATCGCGGTGAACAAGACCGACCTCGCGACTCCCGATCCCGTATGGCTCGCGGGACTCTCGCGCGTTACGCCCCACGTGATGACCGCGACGTGCGCGGGGCCTGACATCGCGATTGCCGGACAGGGCGGCGAACCAAGCGAACCCAGTGAAGCCGGCGAAGCCGAGAAAGCGGCGGCAAGCGAAGCGCGTCGCGAAGCGCGTCGCGAAGCGACATTGCTCCAACTCAAGCGGCTCCTCCTCGCCGCCTGCCCCGAGGACTTCCTTAACCCTCCGGCCATTCTCGGGGACCTTCTGCCGTCGGGCGCGGGGCTTCCGGTCGTCGTGCTGATCGTTCCGATAGACCTGCAGGCGCCGAAGGGCCGCCTGATCCTGCCGCAGGTGCAGGCGATCCGCGATGCCCTGGATTCCGACGCCGCGGTGGCCGTGGTGAAGGAACGGGAATACCGCGCCTTCCTCGACCGGCTGGCCTCTCCCCCGGAGCTCGTGGCGTGCGATTCCCAAATCGCCCTCAAGATGGCGGCGGACACCCCGGAAGGGATTCCCGCGACGACCTTCTCGATCCTTTTCTCGCGCTTTAAGGGCGACATCGTCGCCATGGCCGAGGGAGCCGCGGCGCTCGAGCGGCTCGGTCCGGGAAACCGGGTCTTGGTGGCCGAGGCCTGCACCCACCACGCCCTAGAGGACGACATCGGGCGCGTGAAGATTCCCCGCTGGATCAGGCAGTATACCGGCGCCGACGTGGAGATCACCCACGCCTGCGGGAAGGATTACCCGGCAGACCTCGCGGGCTACGACCTCGTGGTGCACTGCGGGGCCTGTTCGCTCACGAGGCGCGAGATGCTTATGAGGATCGAGCGGGCGCGGGCCGCCGGGGTCGCGGTCACCAACTACGGCATGGCGATCTCGGCCCTGCAGGGCGTGATCGAGCGGACCCTCTCCCCCTTCCCGGCCGCGCTTGAGGCCTACCGCGAGCGGTTGGCGGAAGGCGCCCCGGCGGAACCGGCGACGGGAAGGGGGCGATAATGGCGGGATTTCTGGCGCCGGGGGCGTTGACGGCCGGTATACGCGGGCCGGAACGCGGCTGGCCGAACGAAAGCGAACGAAAACGGGGAACGACGATGGACGGGATGACGACGGAACGAACCGGGGCGGGGACGGATGCAACGCGGATTACGGAAAGGACGGAGACGGATACCGCTCACCGCGCCGGGGCGCGCGACGAGGGCGGCAAGACCGTCTCTCCCGGCTTTCTCGCGGCGCTTGAACGGGTGGAAGCGACGCCCGGAGCGAATGTTGAAACCGCGGACCTGGAAACGCTTCTCGCGCCCCGGACGGCGGGCGAAACCGCCCTTCTCCGAGGCCGGGCCGCGGCCATGAGGGACCGGGAATGCGGCCGGCGGATGGTCTTGCGGGCGCTCGTCGAGTTCTCCAGCGCCTGCGGCAACGACTGTAAATACTGCGGGCTCCGCGCCGCGAACCGGAACGCCGAACGCTACCGCCTCGACGCGGAGAGCGTCCTCGAGAGCGTCCGCCTCGCGCGCGGGGCCGGAATCAGGACCATCGTGCTCCAATCGGGCGAAGACAACCGAAGCGCCGAATGGATCGCCGACCTTTTGCGCGGCATAAAGGCGATAGACGATTTCGCCGTAACCCTCTCGGTGGGGGAACGTTCCCGGGAAGACTACGCGCTCTGGAAGGAAGCCGGCGCGGACCGATTCCTGCTCCGCGTGGAAACCACCGACCCGGAACTCTACGCCTCGATCCACGAAAACCGGACCGTGGAAACGCGCCTGCGATGCCTCTCGGACCTTCGCTCCCTCGGCTACCAGGTGGGTTCCGGCGTCATGGTCGGCTTTCCCGGCCAAACCCTCTCCCACCTCGCGCGGGACATCGCCTTCTTCGGGAAAAAGGATTTCGACATGATCGGGATCGGCCCCTTCATTCCCCACCCGGAAACGCCCTTCCGCGACGCTTCGGCCGGGGCGGTGGACCTCACGCTGAACGCAGTGGCCGTCACCCGGCTCGTCGTCAAGAATTCCTGGCTCCCGGCCACCACGGCCCTCGGAAGCATGGATAGGGATTACCGGATCGACGCGCTGAAGGCCGGCGCCAACGTGGTCATGCCGAATTACACGCCCGCCTCCGAAAAGAAAAAGTACGAGATATACCCGGGCAAGAGGTGCGTTACCGAGGGAACGGGCGCCTGCGCGGGCTGCATGGAAGGCCTCGCGGCGGCAGCCGGCCTCGAACTGGATAAGGGCCGGGCGGACTCGGTCAAAATGTTCGGACTCGGCGGAAAAGCGTAGGGAATGCGCGATAAGTGAAACGGCCGGGCGTGCACCTGGGCAGAACGCAGGAGATAACGACGAGCAGGGTCCGGCCGTACCCTTTAGAGTCGCGCTCCTCCTGACTCAGTGAGAATGCGCCCCCGCACTTTCGTTCTCCCGCGCCGGCTGCGCGCGAGGACGAGCCGTCGCCTTCGGGCGGCGGCGATCTCCCCGCGTGGCGCCTTCTGCCTCTCCCTTTCCACTCACTTCCACCAATTCTTGAGAAAACATCGGGAAAACGCCTCACGGGTGCGACCGGGCGTCCGTGGTATAATCGGGGACGGAGGAAACAAATGGCGGATAACGAACGGAAAAGCGCGGGGGATTCCAACCGGATGACGCGGGAGTATTTCGACTCGATCGTGCTCGAAACGCGGCTCATGGGGTCGACGGTTCCCTCGACGGAATTTCGGCTTTTCGGGGAGACCTTCGCGACGCCCGTCATGACGGCGGCGCTTTCGCACCTGGGCGGGACGAGGGAGAACGGGATGGCGGAAACCGCGCGCGGGGCCCATGCGGCCGGGGCCGTCCACTGGGCCGGGATGGGAGACGGGGCGGAACTGGAGGCAATGGTCGCCACGGGCGCCCGCACGATCAAGATAATCAAGCCTTACGAGGATAACGACGAGATTTTCGCGAAGATCGCGCACGCCGAGGCGAGCGGGGCCTTCGCGGTGGGCATGGACATAGACCACTGGTTTTCGGCCTCCGGCGGATACGACACGGTACTGGGACGGGCCATGCGGCCGAAGTCGCCGGCCGAGATACGCTCCTTTATCGAAAGCACGAGGCTCCCGTTCATCGTGAAGGGCGTGTTGAGCGAGCGGGACGCGGCCGCATGCCTGGAAGCGGGCGCGGGCGGGATCGTGGTTTCCCACCACCACGGCATCATGCCCTTTTCGGCGCCGCCCCTGATGGTCTTGCCGGGAATCGCCCGCCTCATAGCCGGACGGATCCCGATTTTCGTTGACTGCGGGTTCGAGAGCGGGATGGACGCGTTCAAGGCCCTGGCCCTCGGGGCGACGGCAGTGAGCGTCGGGCGGGCCGTGATGGGGCCGCTCAAGGAAAAAGGGGCTGACGGGGTTCGCGATACGCTCCTCGAGATGACGGGAGAGCTGGCGGGCGCCATGGCACGGACGGGAGCCGCGACGCTCGAAGGGATCGATTCGTCCGCGCTTTGGCGGGACGGGAAAAGGATGGCGCGGCCATGAGGGTAGGCGGAGCGATCGAGCGGCCCTGGGCCGACCCCGACGAATGGGGAGCGCTCGCAAAGGAACTCGGCTACCGGGCCGTGCTTTCCCCGGTGGACTATCTCGCAAGCGCGGAAGAGCGGCGCGCGTACGCGGAAAAGGCAAAGGAGCTCGACCTCGTGATCGGCGAGGTGGGGGCCTGGAAAAACGCGCTCGCCGCGGACGGAGCGGAACGGAGCGAGGCGATCGAATACTGCGAAAACCAGCTCGCCCTGGCGGAAGACCTGGGGGCGAACTGCTGCGTGAACATATCAGGAAGCAGGGGCGCTCGCTGGGACGGCTTCAGCGAGGACAATTACCGCGACGACACCCGCGACCTCGTGATCGAGACCGCGCGGAAGATTATCGACGCGGTGAAGCCGAAACGGACCTTCTACACGATCGAGTCCATGCCCTGGATGGTTCCCGACTCCCCCGACGAATACCTCACCCTCATTCGGGACGTGGACCGCCCCGCCTTCGGCGCGCACCTCGACTTCGCGAACATGATAACGAGCCCGCGCCGGTACGCGTTCCGGAACGAGTTCGTCGCGGAATGCTTCGCGAAGCTCGGGCCCTGGGTGAAAAGCGTGCACGGAAAGGACGTGACGATCGACCACGCGTATCCGGTTTGCATACGCGAGGTGATGCCCGGCGAGGGAACGCTCGACTACCGGAACGTTGCGCGCCTGTGCGAGGCGCTCGGGCCGGACACGACATTATTCGTGGAGCACCTGCCGGACTTCGAGAGTTACCGAAAGGCCGCCGCCTACGTTCGCGCCCAGGCGGCGCTCGCCGGGGTCGCGACGTAAGGCGGGAGACGCGAGGTCGGCCGTAAACCCGGCGGGCACCTACCCGCGCGCGGCTAGCAAACCGAGTTACAGGCGAAGCGTGCACCGAACGCCCGTGGGCAAAACGTCGACGGACAGGGAGCGCGCGAGCCGGTTCCGCGCCGCGGGCGTGCCGGCCCCGAGGAAGGATGACCGGGAGCCGGCGGCGCCTCTAGGGCCGTCGGAATCGACAGGGCCGGCTCCTTTCGCGTGGAGCGCGGGAACGAGCCAGCCCGAAAGGGTGCCCAAGGCGGCGCCGGCGAGCGCGTCGGTGAGGAAATGGTTCCCGCTCGCGACACGGAGCGACGCCGCCGCGACCGCCGCGGCGTAGGCGGCCGAGACGACCGGAACCCTCCAGGGTGAATCGGGATAGTACAGCGCGTAGGCGCTGGCCGTGAACGCGGCGGCGTTGAACGCCAGGGCCGCGTGCCCCGAGGGGAAAGACTGCCGGAAATCGCCGTCCTCCGCCCCGGATATGGGGAAGCCGGAATAGTACAGATAGGGGCGATACCGGGGAAACAGGTTTTTCCCGAGTTCCTTGAGGCCCCAGGTCAGCGCGACCGATTCCGCGTACATCGCCCCCAGGGGAACCCAGTGCGACCGCGGGGCCGCGGCGAACGCGGCGGGGACGGCAAGGGCCGACAGCGTGAAGGCGGTTGATACCGTGTCGAGACCGCTCGAATACGGCCGCATGAAAGGGCGGTCCAGGGGATTCGCCGAGGAGGGATCGAGGGGCGACGGGGGCATCGCCGGAACGCCCGCTGAAAGCTCGAGGGCGAAGGCCCCGGCTCCCAAGAGCAGGGCGGTTCCCGCGATTCCCGCGTCAAGGGCGGGGGAAAGCGAGAATCGGGGGAGGCTTTCCGACGCCGCCGGGACGGGCGACGCGGCCGAGACGGGCGCCGGAGATACGGGCGCCGCAGAAACAGGCAACGCCGCGAGTAAGGCCGCGACGAGCGCAACGGCGGAAAAGCCGCGAACCGGGGAAAAAGCGCATTCGCCGCTCATCGCGAAGCCCCCTTCCGCGCGATTTTCCGCGCCGCCGATTCGGCCTTCGGATACAGCCGCCCGACCAGGAATGAGGCTGCCGCCGCGCCGAGTATGCCGACCGCGAAGCCAGAGGCGATATCCGACGGATAATGGACCATGAGATAGCAGCGCGACGCCCCGATAAGGAACGCGCCGACGAAGGCGAGAAAACCAACCCGTTTATCGAAGGAAAGAAAGAGGACGAGGGCTGCGGCCATTGCCAGCGACGCGTGGCCGGAAGGAAGGGAGAACCCCGATTCGGCCGGGGAGCCGACGAGGCGCCACCAGGCCTCGAAATCGCCACCCAGCGCAAAAGGGCGCGGCCGGGCGAAGAGTTCCTTCAGGGCGCCAGCCAGGAAGGCCGCGGTTACTTCCGCGACGATGAGCGCGTAACCGGCCTTTCGCGTTCGCTTGAACGCGAGAAACGCGCAACCCAGGATAAGAAAGACAATGCCCTTTTCGGTTGCCGCCCCCAGGAGGGAACAGGCCAAGGCGAGAAAGCCGGTATCGGTCAGGGCTATTTCGTGCAAAAACGATAAAAGACGCAGATCTATCGCGGGTACTCCGTTTACGGGAATACCCGATAATGCCAATTCGAGCATAGTGTAAAAAACCTCTCTTGAAATTCGATTCGCGTTCCGGAAGCGCATTCAGAGTATGGAATTCCGGAAGCCGATTTCCAAGAAACGATTCGTCACATCGGGGGTTTGAGGCGGGTTTTTGGCGACACTTTTCGTGTCATGGCCCGTATTAGCGGGTTTCCCTCGCCATAAGCGCGATTTTAGCGGCGAGGAAGGCGAAAAGAAAGAACGCGACGTAGGGCTCTCGGCACATGATGAATACCGCGATCGCGAGGGAATGCAGGACCAATGACCCGACGCGAAGGGCGCGGCGCACGGGGCGGGAATCGAGAACGTGGGCCGCCAGGGCGGCGATGCCCCAGAACCCCAAGGCGGTCAGGGCCACGAAGAAGGCGATTTTAAGGTAAGCCGCCTGGTCGTAGGCAAAGAGATTTACCATGGCGATAAACCCGTCCACGGGATGGCTAAAAAGGGGCACGAACATAATAAGGCCGGCAAGAAGGTCGAGGAGGCCGAAGGCGAGCGCGCCCAGCTTGAGCGCCCGCTCGCGGCCCTCGCTCTCGGCGGCGTCCAAAAGCTCCTTCCCGGTCAAAAGCCCGTCAAGGGAAACGGAAAAAACGGCGGAAATATTCTTCAGCGCCTCGATATTGGGCATGCCCCGGCCGCTTTCCCACTTGGACACGGCGGTCCGCGAAATATGCAGGCGGTCCGACAGCTGTTCCTGGGTCATGCCGCGTTCCTTGCGAAGCTCCTGCAGCCGCTCGTTGAATTCCATTTCCCTTTTCGCTTCTCAGTCCGCTTTCAGGTCGTCTTGGCCCGCGAGATAGACGTTGATGCTCGCGGCGGCCTTCCGGCCCTCGCCCATGGCGAGAATGACGGTAGCGGCCCCGAGAACGATATCGCCGCCGGCCCATACCCGTTTCAGGCTGGTTTTCTGGCTTTCGTCCACCACGATGTTTCCGCGCTTGGTCACGTCCAGGCCCTCGGTGGTCTGCTTCATCAGGGGGTTCGACTCGTTTCCGAGGGCGACGATCACCGCGTCCACGGGGATCTCGCGCTCGGTACCCTCTTTCGCGACCGGACTCCTGCGGCCCGAAGCGTCCGGTTCGCCGAGCTCGAATTCCAAAAGCTCGATCGCGCGCACGCGGCCGTTTTCGTCGCCCAGTATGCGGGTGGGGTTTCGGAGGAAGCGGAATTCCACTCCCTCCTCGCCGGCGTGCTCGATTTCCTCGGCGCGGGCGGGCATTTCCTCCCGGGTGCGTCGATATACGCAATAGACTTTTTCGGCGCCGAGCCTGAGGGCCATGCGCGCGGCGTCCATCGCGACGTTCCCGCCGCCCACGACGGCCACGGTCTTCGCCTCGTACATCGGGGTGTCCGCGCGGGTCCGGTCGTAGGCGCGCATGAGATTGGCGCGGGTCAGGTATTCGTTGGCGCTAAACACGCCGATCAGGTTTTCGCCCGGGATGTCCATGAATTTCGGGAGCCCCGCGCCGGTGCCGATAAAGGCGGCGTCGAAGCCATCGCTTTCCAGGAGCTGGTCGACGGTGCCGGTCCTTCCCACCAGGAAGTTCGTGCGGAATTCCACGCCCATATCCTTGAGGGCCTCGGTTTCCTTCGCGACGATTTCCTTCGGCAGGCGGAACTCGGGAATCCCGTACACCATGACGCCGCCGGTCTTGTGGAAGGCCTCGAACACGGTTACCGCATGGCCCTCGCGGCGTACGTCGGCGGCCACGGTGAGGCCCGCGGGGCCCGAGCCGATGACGGCGACGCGCTTGCCGGTTTCGCTTGCGACGGCCGGGGCGGTCACGAGGCCGTTCTCCCGTTCCCAATCCGCGACGAAGCGCTCCAGGCGGCCGATGGCCACGGCCTTGTCCACGGTCCCGAGGCTTTTGCCGACGGTGCAGGCGCTCTGACACTGCTTTTCCTGGGGGCACACGCGTCCGCAAATGGCGGGAAGAAGATTGGTAGTCTTGATGGCGTCCACCGCGCCCTTGAAGTCGCCCCTTTGGACGCGGGCGATAAAGTCGCGGATGGGGACGTTCACGGGGCACGCGGCCACGCAGGGCTGGTTCTTGCAGCCCAGGCAGCGTTCTGCCTCGACCCGGGCCTGGGCCTCGGAGTAGCCCAGGGCGACCTCGTCCATCTCGCGGGCCCGTTTTACCGGGTCGCGGGCGGGCATTTCCTGGGCGGGAATGGCGAGCCGTTCCTTGGGGGAAAGGCTTCCCGATTCCGATTTTTCCTTAAGGCCGTTCCAGAGGGCGGCGGCCTCCGCGGCGAGCTGTTCTTTCGTTTTATGGCTCATTTCTCGCCTCCAACCTTGCCGTCGGGATCGCCCACCCGTTCCGCCTCCATTTCCATGTGGCACCGGTGATGGGCCTCTTCCTCGCGGGGCTTGTACGCCTTCATGCGCATCATCATATTGTCCCAGTCCACGAGGTGGCCGTCGAATTCGGGTCCGTCCACGCAGACGAATTTCGTTTTTCCGCCCACGGTGACCCGGCAACCGCCGCACATGCCCGTGCCGTCGATCATGATCGTGTTGAGGGAAACGACGGTATGCACGCCGTAGGGCTTGGTGGTGGCGGCGCAGAATTTCATCATGACGGGCGGGCCGATGGCGACCGCCTCGGCAGGGGGCGTCGCGCTCTCGCACGCTTCCTTCAGGGGCTCGGTCACGAGGCCCTTGCGCCCGTGGGTCCCGTCGTCGGTAACCACGGTAACCTCGTCCGCGACGGCCCGCATTTCCCTCTCGAAGATCACGAGGTCCTTCGTGCGCGCGCCCATGATCACCTTCACGGTATTTCCCGCGGCCTTGTAGGCCTTCACGATGGGATACAGGGGGGCCACGCCGATCCCGCCGCCCACGCAGACGACGGTTCCCACCTTTTCGATATGGGTGGGGCGCCCCAGGGGACCGAGGATGGCGGCGACGGAGTCGCCGGGATTTTTAAGGGCGAGCCGATGGGTCGTGGCGCCGACTGTCTGGAATACGAGGGCGATCCAGCCCTCGGCGGCGTCGGCGTCGGCTATGGTGAGCGGAATGCGCTCGCCGAATTCGGTGTCGATCTGGACCAGCACGAACTGGCCGGCCTTGCGGTTACGCGCGATTTCGGGCGCGGCTACGCGAAGGTAAAAAACCTCTTCGGAGAACTGTTTCTTCTCGAGTATCTTATGCATCAAATCCTCCAGTCAAAATGACAATAATTCAAATTTTGTAAAGTGGCAAGACGCCGGGGCGAACGATTCTTGGGGGTTTCGCGCGCCATCTACCGACCGGTAGGTAAACCCGCCCGCGCTTTGCCCGCGCATTCCCCGCGCTTCCCCGCACGGCCCGCCTCTGCTATACTCTCGCCCATGACCAAGGATCAGTGGAACGCCTTTACGTCTTTCAGGGACGATTTTCGCGCCAAATGCGCCGAATGGGCGCGCGATGCCGGCGCGCTTCCCGACCGTGCCGCGACGGAGAGCGCCGTGGGCGACGCCGCCGCGAGGGGCTGGCTGGCCGAACTCCAAAAGGGAGCCGCCGAGGCGGACCATAACCCCGCGTATCCCCTGGAAACGCCGGTCGTCTACAACCAGGCCTTGGACAGTATAGCCGAAACCGACGATATTCGGCTTCTGGTTATCGGCGACAATCCGGGAAAAGACGAACAGCTTCTCAAAAACCGGCGATACCTCGTGGGCCAGGCCGGAAAGCTCGGCGCCGGCTTTTTCAGGGCCAACCTCGAACTGGAAGTCGATTTTCGGAAAAACGCCGTAATCCTCAATAAAACGCCGATACATACCGCGAAAACGAAACAGCTCGCCTGGATCAGGCGGTACGGCGGGAAGGATTTCGAGAACCTCTTCGCCGCTTCCCAGCGCTGGATGGCCGAGCGTACCCTGCGCCTCGCCCGGGACCTTTCCTGCGAGATCTGGCTCGTGGGCTACGGCGAGCTCCGGGAAAAGGGCCTCTTCGCGGAGTACGCGGCCGCGCTAAAAAGCGCCGCGCAGGAATGCGCCACTCGCACGACCGTTAAATACCCGGGCGCCCCCGCTGGCCAGGCAGTCGCCCCCGTCGCGCCGGGAGGGCGAGAGCCCGAATCGGCCCGCGACGCGCCCGCCATCTTCCCGAAGATCCTTCTTTTTCAGCATTTTTCCATGAACCGCTTTTCCATCGACCTGAAGGAGCGCTATAATCCGACGAACAGCCTGCGGGACAACCTGGACCGGATAGGGCTGTTCCATCGCCGGGAGATTCTCGGCTGGTAACCATAGGAAACCCATGCGCCTCACGAAACCGCTCGCCTACTCGCTCGCCGTCCTGACCGTCACGGTCTGGAGCGTAACCTTCCTTTCGACCAAGGTCCTCCTCGCGCGCTTTACGCCGGTTGAAATTCTCGTATACCGCTTCGCGGTCGCCTACGTCGCCCTCCTCGCGGCCTACCCGAAATTCCGGAAACCGGCGAGCGTTCGGGAGGAACTCGCCTTTTTCCTCGGCGGCGCGTTCGGCGGCGCCCTGTATTTCATGGGAGAGAATTACGCGCTCCGCTATTCGCTCGCCTCAAGCGTTTCCCTCCTGGTTTCCACCGCCCCCCTTCTGACCGTTTTGGCGGTGCGGATATTCCTGCCCCGGGAAGCGGAGGCCGGGCGCGACCTCGGTCGGACCGTAACGGGCTCGGTTTTGGCCCTCGCGGGGGTGGCGCTCACGATTTTTAACGGCCGGTTCAATCTCGGCCTGAATCCCCTGGGCGACGCCTTGGCCCTCCTTTCCGCCGCCTCCTGGGCGCTTTACACCGTAACGGTCCGCCGCCTGGGCGACGGGCTGCATCCCCTGTACGTGACGAGAAAGATTTTCTTCTACACCCTGGTATGCATGGTCCCGGTCCTCTTTTTCTCCCCGGTTCGGCTCGATTTCTCGGCCTTCCGCGACGTATCCGTTTTGGGAAACCTGGCCTTCCTGAGCCTTATCGCGTCGTGCGGGGCGTACGTCGCCTGGAACGCGGCGATCAACGCCCTGGGGGCCACGAAGGCGAACAATATCATTTACCTCATTCCGGGCCTCACCCTGATTTTCTCCGCCCTGCTGATCGGCGAGCCGGTTACGCCCGCCGCGGTGACCGGCGCGGCGCTGACCATCGGCGGTGTGTACCTCGCCTCCGCGCCCCGGAAACGGCCCGCGCAGAAGGACAGGAAAGCGGCATGAAAAAAATCCGTTTGTTCGAAGACCGCGCGTTTTACGCGGGGCTTTTCTCCATCGCGCTGCCGATCATGCTCCAGAACTTCGTGAATTCCCTGGTCAACGTGGCCGATACGGTCATGATCGGGCGCCTCGGCACGGTTGAAATCGCGGGGGTGGGCCTGGGAAACCAGGTGTTCTTTTTCTTCAATATCCTGCTCTTCGGCATCGTTTCGGGCGGCGGGGTATTCACTGCCCAATACTGGGGAAAAAGGGACCTCTCGGGCATTCGGAAAACCCTCGGCCTTTGCCTTTCCCTCTCCCTGCTCCTGGCCCTCGCCTTCATGGCGGCCTGCTTTTTCGCGCCCCGGTTCGTGATCGGCCTCTACTCGAACGATCCCGCGGTGGTGCGGACCGGCTCGGAGTACCTAAAAACCCTCTCCCTATCCTTCGTCCCCTTCGCGGTCAGCTTCGCCTTTACCATCATGCTGAGGACGGTGGAAAAGGTGCGCCTCGCCATGACCGCGACGGTAATCTCCCTCTCGGTGAACGTATTCCTGAACTGGGCCTTCATTTTCGGCCTCGGCCCGATCCCGGCCATGGGCGTGACGGGCGCCGCCGTGGCCACCCTGATAGCCCGGGCCCTGGAGGCGCTGATCATCGTTGCCGTCACGTACGCCAAGCGGTACCCGCCCGCGGCGTCGGCGCGGGAGCTATTCGCCTTCGACGCGGCCTTCGCAAAGGGTTTCTTCGCGGTTGCCCTGCCGGTGATGGCCAACGAATTCCTTTGGTCCTTCGGGATTACCCTGCAAAGCGCGATCTTCGCGCGCACGCACACCAACGCCATCGCCGCGTTCAATATCACCAATACCGTCTCGAGCCTCGCATGGGTCGTTTTCATCGGGTTGGGTAACGGGGTGGCGGTGATGATCGGGAAAAAGATCGGCGAGGGCGATCACGCGCGGGCGCGGGAGTACGCAGCGCGCATCACCCGGTTCGCCCCGCTCCTGGCGGCCGCGGTCGCCTTGGTCCTGGTTCCCGCCTCGCGCCTCTTGCCCGCGTTCTTCCGGGTAGACGCGGCGGTTTTCGCGACCGCCAACGCCATGTTCGTCATTCTCGCGTGCACGTATCCCTTCCGGGCCTTTAACATGTCCATGGTGATCGGGGTATGCCGCGCGGGGGGCGATACGCGGTTCTGCGCGGTCTACGACGTGCTTTTCCTGTGGGTTCTCGCCCTGCCCCTGGCGGCCTTTACGTCCTTCGTCCTCGGCGCTCCCGCCTGGGTCGTGTACGCGGCGGTGGTTACCGAGGAGCCCTTCAAGGCCCTCTTGGGCTGGTGGCGGTTGCGGAGCGGGAAATGGCTCCATTGCGTGGTCTAAGGCGGGGAATCCCGGCGAAAGCGGCCACGCCGCGCGGGACGCCTCAGGCAGGCCCGGCGGCGCGACAATCGCGGCTTAGCTTTCAGCACGCGGCTTAGCTTTCAGCACGCGGCTTAGCTTTCAGCACGCGGCTTAGCTTTCAGCACGCGGCTTAGCTTTCAGCACGCGGCTTAGCTTTCAGCACGCGGCTTACTTGCCGCAGCAGTGCTTGTATTTTTTGCCCGAGCCGCAGGGGCACGGATCGTTTCTGCCGACCTTCGGGGCCGCGCGCACGATGGTGGTGGCGACGATCTTTCCGTCGGCGTAGAGCCACTTTCCGTCCACCTTCTTGAAGCCGGCGACTTCCCGGTGCTCGTCCTTCAGCCCGTTCCGCGAATAGAGGGCGGAAAAGTCCACGAGGCCCTCGTCGTCGCCGGGGCCGCCCTTGGTGACGGAATGGATGGTCAGGCCGAGCCATTGCGACTCCTCGCTCCACTTCCGGGTTTCTTCCATATCGATATCGTTCTGGCCTTCGGCGCGCACGCAGGAATCGGCGATAAACCCGATTTCGGCCTTCACGTAGGCGGAGTACCGGGCGCGCATCAGGGCCTCGGCGGTGGGGGCGGCGGCCTTTCCCGAAATAACGGGGCCGCAACAGGCGGCGTATTCCTTACCCGAGCCGCAGGGGCATGCTTTCTTGTCCATGAATCAATCTCCTATCAAAACGCCGATCAGTGTACCATAACGGCGAAAGGAAAAAAAGACGCCCCCGTCGGCATGACGGAGGCGCCCGTAACAAAAAGACCCCCAATCCCGGCCGGGGGAAAGCTCATAGCCCCGGAGCGGGATTCGGGATCGGATCGCAGTGGGTTACGTATCCAAGGCCGCCAGCATATTCTGCAGGGAATCGGGATCGTTGAATCTCCTTTCCCGGCGCTTGTTCAGCAGGCTGTACATGATCGGCGTCACGAAAAGCGTCATGAACGCCCCCGAGGCCATGCCGCCGACGATGGTAACGCCGATGGGCTGCATCATTTCGCCGCCCTTGCCCGGAAAGAAGCCCATGGGGACGGTGGCGATAATGGTCGTCAGCGAGGTCATCAGGATCGGCCGAAGACGGCTTCGTCCCGCGATCTCGCAGGCCTCCAGCACGGGAATCTTTTTCTTCAATAGGCCGTTGGCGTAGTCCACGAGCACGATGCCGTTATTCACGACGATACCCACCAGGGCCACGATGCCAACGGCCGAAAAAAGGCTGAAGGTTTGGCCGGTGAACGCGTAGGTCCATACCACGCCGATGAGGAGCAGGGGAATCGAGAAAAAGATGATGAAGGGATCCACCAAAGACTCGAACTGCGCCGCCATGACGATGAACACGAGAAAGACCGCGATAAGGATGACGGTAACCATGGCCCCTCCCGACCGGGAAAGGTCCCGCGACTCGCCGCCGTAGCCGATTTCCACCGAATCGGGCACGGCAAGCGCGTCGCGGATCGCCGCCTCCACCTGGGGCTGCACCTTGCTGGCGACGAAGCCGCCTTGCAGGCTCGCGGTAACGTGGTTCACCCGTATGCCCTCTTCCCGCCGGATGGAAACCGGCGCCGAGGTCGCCTTGAACGAGACGAGTCCGTCCAGGGAAACGCGCCCCGCCTTGCCCGCCACGTACAGCTTTGAAAGGTCGGACCGGAAGGCGATGTCTCCCTCGCTTAGGGAAACCACCACGTCGATCTCGTCGTTGCCGTCCTGCATGGTCGTGGCCGTAATGCCGTTCAGGGCGCTCTGTATTTCCGAAACGATGGCCGAAACGGAAACGCCCAGCGCCGAGGCCCGGTCCCGGTCTATCGCCAGGGTATACTGCGGGCTCCCGCTTTCCAGGTCGAATTTCACGTCGGTAAGCCCCGGTACGCGTTCCTCCAAAAGGGAGACGATCTTCGGCCCGAGTTCCCGTACCGCGTCCGAATCGTTGGACTTCAGCTGCACGTCCACGGCCGCCCCGCTCCGGAAGCCCCGTCCCGAGGAAAGGGAAAAGGTCGCGTTCGGGATGGCCGCCAACAGCTCCTGCACGTTTTTCCGCATCTCAGCAGCGGGAACCGTCTGCTTGGCGGGTTCCGGCAGGTTGAGCTGAATGTCGCCGGTGTTTTGCGTGCCCAGGGTCACGATTATCGAATCGTAGCCGGTCACGTTCTCCCTGATCAGGTCCTGGGCCGCGAAGAGGCTTTCAGAGGTGACCGCCTTGTCCGTTCCCACGGGAAGGGTCATGCTGACGCTGATGGTGTCGTCGGTGCTCGAGGACGGGGCGAAACTCATGCCAAAGCTCGCGAATTTCAGGACGGAGACGCTCAACAGGGCCACCACGAGGGTCAATACCAAAAACCGGTTCCGCAGCACGAAGCGTATGGCCACCGCGTAGGCGTTCTCCAGGGCGGCGAAGCCCCGCTCTATCGCCTCGTCGGCCTTCCGCGCCAAGGGATGCCGCAGGGGCTTTTGGGTCCGGGTGTCGAGCCTGATGATCGAACCGCCGAGCGCCGGCACCAGGGTCACGGCGACGATGAGCGAGGCGGTAAGGGACGCGACCACGGTAATCACCATCTCGTAGAACATCTGCCCCAGCATCTCCAGCTGGTCCTTGTAAATGAGGATCGGCACGAAAACGCACAGGGTGGTCAGGGTAGAGGCGACGATGGCGGTAATCATCTCGCCGCTGCCGTGAATGGCCGCGACCGCCGCGTTTTCGCCCTTTTCCCGGTACCGGTGCATGTTGTCCAAAACGACGATGGAGGAGTCCACGATCATGCCGATGCCGAGGATCAGTCCCGTCATGGTCATCATGTTCAGCGTCAGGTTCATGAGGGACATGACGAGCAAGGTGGCCAAAATGGATATGGGCATTGAAAGGCCGATGATAAGGGTTCCCTTAAAGCTCCGGAGGAAGAGCAGGATGATCGCCATGGCGAGAATGCCGCCCTGGATCGCGGAATTGTACACCTGGCCCATGGTCGAGCTAATCATGGTCGTGTTGTCGCTGATAACGGAGACCGTCACGCCCGCGGGAAGTTCCGCGTTGATGGAGGGCAGCGCCTCGCGTACGGCCTTGGCCACGGTGGCGCTGTTGGAATCGGTCACGTTGGTCACCGACACGTAGAGCCCCGGCACGCCGTCTATATAGACTAACTGGCCGGAATAATCGTAGTCGTACGACACCTCGGCCACGTCGGCCAGGCGTACCACGTTGGAGCGGTTCACGGATCGGCCCGGCTCGGGAATCGAGACGCTGGAGATCACGGTCTGTCGGATATCGTCCAGGGTGTCGAAGCCCTCGTCCACGTAGATCTCGTAGTCCAACCCGTTTTCCACCAGGGTTCCGCCCGAGGCGGTCACGTTCCGCTTCGCCAGGGCCGAGGAAATTTCCGAGAGGGTCAGGTTATAGGCCCTGAGCCGGTTTTCCGAAACACGCACCCGGACTTCCTTGTCGGCGCCGCCCCTGCTCTCCGCCGAGGCCACCCCCTCCACGCGCTCCAAAAGCGGGGTGATCTTGTCGTCGGCGAGGTTTCTCAGATCGCTCAGGGAAAGGTCGCCCTTCACCGTGAGCCGCATAATGGGCATGGAGCCCAGGTCAAATTTCATGATGGACGGCGACGACGCCCCCTCGGGGAGCGAACGCGACGCGCGGGTGAGTATCTGCTGAATGTCGGCGTAGGCGTCGTCCAGGTCGCGGTCGTACCCAAAGGTCAGCTGGATACGGCTGGAGCTGGACGAGGAGGTGGAAGTCATGGACTCAAGCCCGGACAGGGCGCTCAACGCGGCCTCCAGGGGTTGCGTCACGTTTTTCTCCACCTCCTCGGGGCCGAGATTCCTGCACGACGTGGAGACCGACAGGACGGGCATGGACGTGGAGGGAAACAGGGCCACGCCGAGCCGGGGAACGAAGATCGCCGCGATTACGCACACGAGGACGTATATCATCGCGGTGGTCACCGGTTTGCGGACCGAAACTTCGGAAAGCGTCATTGGGCGGCCCCCGCGGGCGCGGCGACGCGAACCGGCGTGCCGTCGGTGACCGAGCCGGAAACCACCACCCGGTCGCCGAAGGCCACGCCGGAAAGGAGTTGGACGCTCGTATCGTTCGCGAGCCCCACCGTAACTTCCCGGCGGCGCGCCTTACCCTCGGAATCGATTACGTACGCGACGGTCCCGCCGTTGTAGGTTTTCAGGGCCGAGGAGGGCACCACCATCGCGCCCGAGGCCTCCCTGGTTACCAATCGTATCACCGCGAACATGCCGGGGCGAACGAAATCGCCGGCGTCGGCAACCGAAAGCTTCACCTGAATCGTCCGCGAGGCCGCGTCTACCACCGGGCTCACCAGGGAAACCGTGGCCGCGAATTCCCTGTCCGGATAGGGGGCCAGGCTGACCCAGGCCTGAAGTCCGGCATGGACCACCGCTACGTACTTCTCGGGAACGTAGGTCACGATCTCCAGATCGCTGAGGGCGCCTACCGTCGCGATCGGGGTAGAAACGGAGACCGTGCCGCCCGAGTCCTGGGAGAGGGAAATCACCGTGCCGGCGATGGGGGCGCGCACCGGGCTCGCCACGTACGACGCGCCGGGCTTCGAGGGGTCCACGTAGGCTATCACGTCGCCCTTATTCACGCGGCTGCCCACGCTCGCCTCGTAGCGCACGAGCTTTCCCGAGGTGTCGGGGTATACGGAAATCTGGGATTTTGCCGAAACGTCGCCGTTTAGGCGAATCGAGGTTTGGATCGACGCCGGCTTCAGCGTAACCGCCTCCACCGTGATCGCCGCTCCCCCGCCCATGACGCCGCGAGCGCTTCCGCCGCTCGGCGCGCCGGCGGGAGCGGCAGCACTTGCGCCGGCAGCGCCGGTCGCCCCGGGTCCGGCGCCAGCGGCTCCTGCAGCCCCAGTAGCCCCGGGTCCGGCGCCAGCGGCTCCGGCAGCGCCGGTCGCTCCTGGACCTGCGCCGGCGGCTCCGGTGGCCGCCGCCCTTGGCGCGCCCGCCATTCCCGGTGGCCCGCCCGCTGAAGCGCCCGTCCCGCCGGGCTTTCTCGCCGTTACTACCAGGGCGATCAGGCACAGGGCAATCATGGCGAGAAGGATAACCTTCACGATCTTGTCAAAGTCAGGTTTCGCTTTCTTTTCATTCATTTATTTCAATTCTCCTTGGCGTACAGGGCCGTTTCTTCCACGTTCAGGGCGTTTGCCAAATCGATTATGCCCGTCTCCAGCGCGTTCCGGGCCGAGAGCACCTTGAGCTGGGCGGAGAGGTAATTCTGACGCGCCTCGTCCAAGCTGCCCTGGGTTACCAGGCCCGATTCGTACCCCTGCCCCGAAAGCTCGAACTTTCTCAGGGCGATCTGCTCGTTAAACCGGGCCAGGCGAACGGTCTCGCGGAGCTGATCCGCCGAGTCGAAAAGGGTCTCAATTTCCTTTATCGCCGCGCGCCGCGCGTCTTCCAGGCCGAGCGTCGCCTTCTCCACCGCGCCCGCGGCTTTTTTCGCCGCGACCGAGGCGGCGGAACCGGGCACGTAGCCGTCCAGGGGAACGCTGACCGACACCGTCAGGGTTCCCGTCTTGGGCGCCTCCAGGTCTTTCGGCGGGTTCGCCTGCGCGCTCAACGACTCGGACACGCTCAGCGTCGGGCCGTACCGGTTAATCGTCGAGGCCAGCCGTTGGCTCTTGGCTATTTCCAGCGCGTAATAGGCCGCGGCGACGTCGTACCGCCGCTCTACGTATTCGCCCATCGACTCGGGTTTCTTTATCTCGGGAATATCTTCGGGCACGGAATCGGTAAGGCTCAGCTCCGTATCCATGGAAAGCCCCAGGAGGATATTAAACGACTTCCGCGCGTTGGAGCGGCTTTGCCGCAGGTTGAGCAAATCCTGTTCGAGACTCGCCCGGGTATACTGGGCGGTCAGGTAGTCCAGTTCCGAACTGAGGCCGCTCCGGTAGTTTTCGCCCACGCGCTTTTCCTGTTCGCGGGCAAGCGCCAGGTTTTTCTCGCTTACCGCAACGCTTCTTTCCTGCGTTACCAGGCCGAAATACGCCTTCTTCACCTGTACCGCCAAATCGGCTTCCGCCTTTTCGTACGATACCCGGGCGGCCGCCTTCGCCAAGGCCTTTTGGCGTAGGGCCTCCCCCACGCCCCCTTGTACGGTCAGGCTCGCGCCGGCGGAAACGCTCAGCGTGGTCGCCTTAGAGGCGTCCACCGTCGCGTCGGAATTCGGCAAGGCGTGGGAGGAGGAAAGGCGGCCAGAAACGCTCAGCGAGGGCAAAAAGGCGTTCCAGGCGGAAGCGGCCTCGTTCTCGGAGACGCCCAGGGTTATGCGGGCAGCCTTTAAGGCGCTATTGTTTTCTCTCGCGCCCCGCAGGGCCTCGTCCAGCGAAAGCGCCACGGGCTCGGATACCGCCGTCGCGGAAAGGAATGCCAGGGCGCAAAGGAACGTGATTTTTCGCATATCTACTCCTCCATACGATTTTGCACATCAGGTAAAAAAAGGGTACCGCCTCCGGGGGCGTTGCGGGTAATTTTACATAATGCTTACAAACGGAAACGTTTTTCTTTATATTTTCCCGAATACTGCTATACTGAAACCGAGGCAAAAACGCCGGACTTTATCCGGAAATAGGATTCCGGGGGATTGACCTTCGGGAATTGATTTTGCTATACTCACCTTGCCTCGGGGGTGTAGCTCAGTTGGCTAGAGCGCTTGCATGGCATGCAAGAGGTCAGGGGTTCAATTCCCCTCACCTCCACGAGTCTCTTCTTTATTAGCCAATCATAAAACGGACGCGTATGGACGATCTTGGTCTCGATCCTGAATTGGCAGCACTTCTCGATAATACACCGGTTGAACGGTCTTCTTCGCCGAAAAAGCACTCTTTTTTCTCGAATTCCCGCGACGCCAGCATCGAAACAGAACCCTCGAACGTCGATCTCACGAAAACCTCCTTCCCCACGGTTACCAAATTCTATTCCGATACCCCCGTTAAGCATTACGACGACCCCGCGTACTACAAGCGGGTGTTGGGCAACGAAAACGAGACCGCCCAGCGGCTCCATAACCTCCTCGCGAAATACTTGACCTGCCAAGACCCGAAGGACCGCGGCGTATACCGGCAACAGCTCATTACCGCCTATTGGGACTTCACCCAAAACCTCGCGCTCAAGGCGGGCGGCGGCCGCATCGAACCCTCGAAAAAGCTGGCCCTGCGCTTCGGGATCATCCTACCGACGCTCCTCACGCTGGAGCAAAAAGACCTTTTCGCCAAGGTACTTGAGGACAACGTCTACCAGGAACCGGTCTTCTACCTGGACGAATGGTTCCGGGAAATCGGCGCCGGGAAAATCAGCCCCTCGAGCACGGACGAGGCCAAGACCAACCGCAAGGACGAGTCTTCGCGCATGCAGCAGCTTCTTTCCAAGGCGGAAGGCAAACTCCAGAGCGCCGAGAACCTGGTGCGCGCGAAATCGGAAGAGCGGGAGCGCACGGAAGCCGATTTGCGCGCGAAAATCGAATCCCTTTTTCAGCACGATTCCCTTCCCGGTTTTTCAGGCGTGAAGGCCGCGTATACCGACGCGCAAAAACGGGCAATGAGCGATATCGCCGAAATGCTTCGGAAGCTCGCCCAGCAAGACAAGGAACTGCAGATTTTTATCCGCGATTTCAGCGAAGCCGACACGGACGTACATACCCTCCAGCAAAAGGTGGATTCCTCGGGCGGGGGAACCACAAACGTTTCGGGAATACAGGTGGAATTCGACACCGTCCGCCAGATGGCCAAAATGACGTGCGGGCGCCAGGGCAACCACTTCCCCATCTGTACCCGCGAGTATTTCCACCTTTCCTCCCGGGAACTCGGCACTCGCGAGAACGTGCTGGAGACGCTCCGCTGGATCGAGGAAATCGACCCTGAGGCCTATTGCCGCCAGTACAAATCGCAGCTGAACCGCATTCCGCCCTACGTCGTCCTCATCCCCTCCTACGGCGAATACGGCTTTTGCTGGGAGCCCTTCGACCGCTACAACCGCGTGACCAGCCGCGGCCGCATCGCCATACCCATGTACGGGAAAAGCCTCCGCATCGCCGTGCTTACCGCGGTAGCCGACCTGCGCTGGCAGGTCGCGAAGGAGAAAGCCTCCTACTACTGGATGGAGGAAGGCCTGACCGGGAATTACTACCAGTGGTTCCAGGCCCAAAAGCTCAAGGGCGACGTGAAAGAGTATTTCATCAACGACTATCTTTTGTGGATGCTGAAGGAGAGCGACGGGATACAGAAGCTGGACAAGGAAGTGAGAAAGGTATTCTGGCGCTATATGCCCTTCCGTCAGGAAATCAAGGACAAGCTCAAGGTCCGCGCCCAAGTCTATCAGGAACTGTGCCAGCGGGACATGAACCGCGCCATGTCCGACGGGTACTGACGGCCTCCCGGCGCCGCGGCCGAGAGCGAAAAAAAAAAGCGAACCGCCCCATCGGGGTACCGGTTCGCTTTTTTTTTACGCGCGCTCAATCCCGCTTGGGCTTCCTGTGCCGGGCGGCAAACAGGGGAGAAAGCTTATCCCCCAGATTGAAGCGCTCGATCACCCATCGGGTGAGTTTCTGGTAAATGATCATGGCGATTAACACCCCGCCCACGAAGGCGAAGGGAACGAGCGACGCCGTTTTATCGCCGAGCGCGCCGCTCACCCTCGAAAGCGCGAAAAGAAGCGCCAAGATGCACAGCAGGGCGAGCACCAGGTTCACGAGGGTCCCGGCTATAATAAACAGCACGGTATTCATTTTTTTGTTCATGCCTTATCTCCTTCCCCGGTTTCTTTGCCCGCGCCCCTGGCCGCGATGAAAAGCGACGCCATCAGGATTATGCCGCACACCACGACGCTCGAATCGGCCACGTTAAAGGTGGGCCAGCGCTCAAGGCCAAAGAGCCCGTAAAATTTCACGTCCAGGAAATCCAAAACGCCTTCCGGGCGAAAGAAGCGGTCTATGAGGTTTCCCAGGCCGCCCCCGATAATGCCCGCGATGCACCAGCGCTGCAGCCGAGTCAGGTCTTCGCTGCGGAAATAGACGAAGGACACCACCGCGATCACCGCGAGGGGAAGAAGGCCGAAGGCGACGGCGCGAATGTCCGACGAAAGGCCGCTTCCCATGCTGAAGGCGATCCCCGGGTTATACACCCGGATTATCCTGAAAAAGTCGCCGAACAGGGAAAAGCCGACCGACCAGGGCCGAACGGTCAGCGTAACGATCCATTTCGACAGTTGATCAGCCAAAATCACGACAAGGGTGAGCGAAAAGGGCAATGCCTTCTCAAGGTTTTTAACGTTCATATCCTTCCTTCGGGCTCACAGGCCCGTGGGCACGTCGATAAAGAGCGTCTCGATCCCGGTTTCCCGGGCGAGCGCTTCCGCGATGAGCCGCGGTCCAACGGTCTCGGTCTGATAATGCCCCCCGGCTATGACGGTGATCCCGCTTTCCAGGGCGGCATGGTACTGCTGGTGGCCTATCTCGCCGGTTACGTAACAGTCAAGACCGAGCCGTATCGCCTGCTCGGTCTCGTCGGCCCCGCCGCCGGAAACCACGGCGAGGGTCCGAATCTTGTCAGGCCCGAATGGTAGCACATGCAGCGGTTTTTTGCCATCGGGGAACAATCGGCCCAAAAGGGCGTCGAGGGACAGGGGCTCGGGAAAGCGGCCCCGGAAACCGATGGTCGCGCCGTGCCATTCCCCGAAGGGTTCCAGGCCCTCCAAACCGAGCCGCTCGGCGATTCCCGCGTTATTGCCGCACTCGGCATGGGCGTCCAGGGGAAGGTGGCTCGCGTAGAGCGCGAGGTTTCCCTCTAGCATCCGCTTCACGATCCGGTAATGGCGGCCGCGAAGGGCGAGGCTCCTTCCCCAGAAAAGCCCATGGTGCACGAACAGGAGCCCGGCGCCGGCCTGAATCGCCCGTTCCACCGTCTCGAGGCAGGCGTCCACCGCGAAGGCGACGCGGCTCACGTCCGCGCCGTCGTTATCCACCTGAATCCCGTTCAGCGAGGGGTCGGGACCCTCGAACCGCTCGGGAGAAAGAACGCCGGAAAACCAGCGGTCAAGTTCATTCGTCGTCATTCGCGCTCCTCATGCCCGCATCGGTTTCCCGGCGGGCCTCAAACCAGGCAAGAAGCCGCCTGGCGGTCAGTTCCGCGAGCTTTCTGCCCGCGTCGCGCTCGCCGCCGGACAAAAAGGCGGCCAGGGGATCGTCCGCGCCCACCTCGCCGAATCCGTACAGGCTTTTCCCCTCGCCGTAAAAAAGCAGGGCGGAAGCGCGTTCAGCCCCGCCGCTCATGAACCCCGACGCGCCCCGTAGGGTCGCCGCGCCGGCGAAGGCAGCGGGAGAGTCCGGCGGGAGTAGGCAGGCGACGCCCGCGAAAAGGCCCTGGTCCCGGGCCAGCGCCTCAAGGGCCACCGGAACGCCGGAGCCCTCCGCCAGAACGAAAAGGGGCAGCGAGGAACCGGATTCCTCCCGGAGTTTCCGGGCGAGGGTCAATACGTCGGTCGGGGTCGCGGCCCCGTTCGCGGGCGCCGCGCCGGAAGCCGCCGAACCGTCGCCCGACCGCGCGCGCGCGATACGGCCGATCAGGTCCACGGCTTGGGATGGCGAGAACGGGAGCGAAAGGCCCTGAAAGCCGGAACGGCCCGAAAAGCGCGCCTCGGTAACGCGGTATCCCGCCTCGGCAAGGCCCTGGGCGGCGGTAGAGCGATCCCCGATGGCCGCGGTCCCGATAAGGAGCACCGTGCCCACGGCGCCCCGTTCGGCGGATTCCAAACGGTACAGCCGCGCGAGGCGGCCATAACCGAGGTCCGCGACCGAACGCGATTCCACCAGGGCCGAAGCGGGAGCCCAGGCGAGCTCGGGGGCGAAACGCGCCGACAGCCAAAGCGAGAAGCCGAATAGGCCGATCAACAGCGCGTAAAAGGCCTTCGTCCCCGCGCCGAACCAGTCCGACGGAAAGCCCGTGACCAGCTTAATGAGCCGCGGCAGGGTATACAGAAAAACGAGCAGCGTGAAAACCAGTGCCGGCGCGAAAGAAAGCCGAAACCTATCCCCGAACAGGGTGGCGAGAGCGAGTATAAGGGCGACGAGCGGAAGGGCCGCGATGCCCGAAAGGCGCTGGAGAGCGGAAAAGAAGGGCCGTAAAAGGGGAGGAACGAGCAACGCGAATATCAATAGTTCAGCCACGAAAAGATCGGACATGATGCCCCCGTATCGACTCAATCTGGATTATACTATATAGCATGCCCGTTACCGTCACAGAACTGCCCATCGACCGCGTACTATTCACCGTCCCCGAATCCGACGTTCATCGGCTTCGGGAAAACAAGCCCCGAGAGCCCATAATCGGGCAGGACAGGGCCCTCAGCGCCCTTGAACTGGGATTGGGCATACAAAGGCCCGGCTATAACGCGTTCATAATGGGCGCGTCCGGGACCGGCAGAAGAACCGTGCTCAACGAGTTGCTGAAAAACTATAAAGCAAATACCGAGACGCTACAAGACGTTGCGTATGCCCATAACTTCAAGCGGCCCCTGGAACCGAAGGCCCTCTTCTTTCCGCCGGGGCGGGGCGGCTACTTCCGGAAAACCCTTCAGGGAGCGATCGAATCCATCCGCAGGCAAACCCTTCTCATGGTGAAAAGCGAGGTATTCGCGGCGGCGAGCAAGCGGGTCGCCTCGGCGGCGGAAGCGGAAGAGAACCAGCTCCTGACCGAATTCGAGATCGCCATGGCCGCCGAGGGCTTCAAGGTAATCCAGGTCAAGGAAGACGACGCGCGTTCCATGGACCTCATACCCGTGGTCCGCGGCGCGACCGTCCCCTTCGACGAGCTGCAGGAGCGGGCCTCGCGGGGCAAGTTTCCCCCGGAGCGGCTCAACGCCCTGCGGGAGGGGTATTACCGCAACCTGGACCGCATGTCCGAGCTTTTCAACCAAATACGGGAAAAGCGCCGCGCCACCGACCGGGGAATCCGCCAACTCAAGGCCGAATCCGCCGCCCCGATCATCGACAACGAACTGGCGGTGCTCATCAGCCTGTGCTCCCGGGAAAACGAAAACAAACCCGCCCTGGAATTCCTGCGGGAGGTGCGCGAAGACCTCCTATCCCGGATCGGCGCCCTCACCGAGCCCTTTAAGAGCCCGGCGAGGAAGAAGCGCTTTTACGCCCGGTACGCCGTTAACCTGATCTGCGAGCACGGAGGCGAAAAATCCTACGTGATCCACGAGGAGGTACCGACCTTCTCGAACCTCTTCGGCAGCATCGAGCCGCCCGCGGGGAACGACGACCTGGACGACGGCCACCTCAGGCTACGCCCGGGCGCGGTGCACCGGGCGGCGGGGGGAGTGCTCGTACTCCGCCTGCAGGACCTGTTGAGCGAGGAAGGCGCCTGGCTCTACCTCAAGCGCGTGCTCCAGTCGGGGAAATGCGAAATCCAAAGCCCGCCCTCGGGAAACCACGTGCCGAGCTTCATCAAGCCGGAAGCGCTCCCGGTAGACCTCAAGGTCGTCATTATCGGCAGCGAGCACTCGTACGATTTTCTGTACCAGGAAGACCCCGATTTTCAGAAGCTATTCAAGGTGTGCGCGGAATTCGACTCGGTCATGCCCCGAAACGACGAAAACATGAGCCACTGCATCGCCTTTATCGACGGGTTCGCCAAGGAACGGGGAGCCCTGCCCGTCGCCGACTCGGGCGTCGCGCGGATCATCGCCCACGGGGCGCGGCTATCCGAATACCGTACCATGCTCACCACCCGCTTCACCCATATCGCGGACCTGGTCCTGGAATCGGATTTCCTCGCCCGCAAGCGCGGGGCGGCCGAAATCGACGCCGCGGCGGTCTCGGCAGCCATCGAAAACCGGCGTTACCTGCACCGGCTACCGGAGGAAAAATACGCCGAAATGATCGGCGCCCGGGAAATCGTGCTGGACGTCGCGGGCACCATGGTGGGCAAGGTAAACGGCCTCGCGGTCCACGACCGCGGCTACCACGCCTTCGGCATACCCGTGGCGGTCACCGCGCAGGCGGGGCCCGGAAACAAGGGCGTCATCAATATCGAGCGCGAATCGGGCCTCTCCGGCGAGATCTACGACAAGGCCCACCTTATCATCCAGGGTCTCCTCCACCGCAAATACGCCCGCGACCTTCCCCTGGCGCTGTCGGCGAGCATTTGCTTCGAGCAGTCCTACACCGAGGTAGACGGCGACTCGGCCTCGTGCGCGGAATTCTACGCCCTCCTTTCCGCGATCTCCGGCATCCCCCTCCGCCAAGACCTGGCCATCACCGGCAGCCTCAACCAATTGGGCGACGTTCAGCCCGTGGGGGGCGTCGCCGAAAAGATAGAGGGCTTTTTCGATACCTGCTCCCTTTTGGGCCTTTCGGGAACCCAGGGGGTTATCGTGCCCGCGCGGAACGAAAACAACCTGATTCTCGCGGACCGGGTAGAGCAAGCCATCGCGGAAAAGCGGTTCCACCTGTGGGCCATTTCGACGGTGGACGAAGGATTGGAGATTTTTTCGGGGATTCCTGCCGATGAGTTTAGGGAGCGGGTGTATACTGTGTTACGCGAGTACGCGGGCAGAATGAAGGAATACCGGTAACCGTAGAACGCTCCCTGCTGGAAAAAAAACGTATCCTGGAGTAAAATACCTTACTATGGAAGCAAAAAGTCAGGCACCGGCAAAAACGCAGGTCGACGTAGCCAAAATCCGCAAGGCTACGCGAATGGGGGTTCCCCTTTCGATCACGACCTATACCATGCCCCATGAAATCGAGCTGTACATCGCCGACGTACTCGAATGCTTCCTGGCCGAAATGGGTCAGGAAAAGCTGAAGGACTACCTTTCCTACTGCATCAACGAGCTTTCCACCAACGCCAAAAAGGCGAATACGAAGCGCATTTACTTCAAGGAACTCAACCTCGACATTAACGACCCCGCGGACTACAACCGGGGCATGAAACACTTCAAGGAAGAGACCCTCTCGAACATAAACCATTACCTGCAGCTCCAAAAGGACGCCGGCCTGTACGTAAAGGTCATCATGCAGGCGAAAAACCAGAACATACTGCTTGAAATACGCAACAATTCCGAAATGACCAAAAAGGAATACATGCGCGTATTCGACAAGATCGCGCGCTCAAAGCAGTTCACGAGCCTCGAGGAGGCCTTCTCCCAGGTGCTCGACGACTCCGAGGGCGCGGGCCTCGGCCTGGTCATCATGATCCTCATGCTGAAAAAGGTCGGCCTGGACGACGAAAACTACCATTTGCTCGTGGAAAACGGGGAGACGATCACGCGAATCGTGATGCCCATGAACATGGATATCCAAGTCCAGCTTTCGTCCCTCGCCTCGGAAATCGTTTCCTACATCGACACGTTGCCCCAGTTCCCGGAAAACATCGCGATCATCGAGCGCCTGCTCAACGACCCCGAATCAAAGCTCTCCGAGATCGCGGCCCATATCAGCAACGACGTGGCCCTCACCACCGACCTTCTGAAACTGGTCAATTCCGCGGCCTTTTCCCTGGCGAAAAAGTGCACGAACATCACCGAGGCGGTCAAGCTGGTGGGTATCAGGGGCATAAAGAACCTCCTGTACTCCATCGGGTCTATCAGGATCCTCGGTTCCACCACGGAAGAGCAAAAGCAGCTTTGGGAGCATTCCTACAAGGTCGCCTTCTTCTCGTACAACCTCGCGCGCAATTTCCTGCACAACCGGGCCGTAACCGAGGATTCCTACGTGTGCGGGCTCCTTCACGACCTGGGAAAAATCGTGTTCAGCATCATGTATCCGGAGCTCTTGGACCGCATTCAGAAAATCCGCGAGGCGCGGAACCTGCCTGACCGGGTGTACGACGCGCTTATGTCGGGCGCGAATCACGCGGAAATCGGCGCCGAGCTGGCCACGAAATGGAACTTTCCGCCGGCGCTCATCGCCACCATCCGCTGGCATCACAGCCCCGACGAGGCGCCCGAGGAATTCCGCGACCTGGCCCTCACCGTCTCGCTGGCCGATATGCTCGTCCACTTCGTGGAGGGAACCCTGGAGTATTACCAAATAATTCCCGAGCTCCTCTACCACTTCAATATCGACTCCGAGGCCCAGCTCAGGAAAATCTGCTCAAGCTTTCAAAAGGGCTTTGAGGCCGAACAGCTAAGGTAGGCGGTCCAGGCCTGCATTAGGACGCCGAAGGCCACGCCCACGTTGAGCGAGGCCTTTATGCCGCGCATGGGAATGCTCACCCGGCCGTACGTGGCGCGGGCCAAGGCCTCGGGGCTTACCCCCAATTCCTCCGAACCGATAATCACGACTCCCCGTTCCGGAAAATCGAACTCCTCTATGGGCGTGCCGCCCGTTTCCAGGGCAAAAACCGGCAATTCCGCCGGGATTTCCCCCAGCGAAACGCGCTCCCAGGGAAGGTAGTCCATGCAACCCATGGCGCTCCGTTGCGCCCGGGGATGTTCCGGGGGCACGCACAGGGGAGAAACCATCACCCGTTCGGCCCCGAAGGCCTCGGCGGTACGGAACACGGAGCCGAGATTAAACGGGGAACGGATATCCTCGGCGTAGACGGCGACCCCGGGGAAAAAGCGCCGAACCGGCGCGGCGGCCATAGAGTCGGAAAGGGGTCGGTGTATCAGGTCCCATTCCGCGGGAAAGGTCCCGATGGCGGCCAGAACCGCGTGGCGCGCGACGTCGCATAGCCGAAGCAGGGCTTCCGCGCCATCCCCGAGCGCGGGCAAGGCGTCACGGGCAAGCGCCTTCAGCCTTTCCGCCGCCGCGGGCTCTACCTTCGGGTCTTCGGCGGCAAGGCGGGCGAGGGCACGCACGTAGTCGGGATCGGAATCGGCGGTACGCCCGCCGGTTCCGCCTCCCGCGGCGAGCAATTCGCGTTCCGCCTGGGCCAAAAGCAGGGCAAGCTTACGCCTGCGCTGCCCCGGGGACAATTGGGAAAGTTTATGAACGGGTATCATGGGCTCTAGTACGCCTGCTTGATCAAATCGAAAAGCTCGTCGCCCGAGAGAGACCGGGGGATATAATTCATGATATCGAGGGCCGCCGCGTCTTCCGCGACGGGAACCAGCTGATCGATGGAGAGGCCGAGGTCCTTCAGGCGCATCGGAAGGCCGGCGAGGGCAAGCCTGCGGCGAATGTCCTCGATGGCGGCCCGGGCGATATCGCTCGCGGCGAGGCCGTCGGAGGCCACGCCCAGCATCTTCCCGATGGTCGCGATGCGGTCAACCTTGGCGCGGGAGGCGTCTTCCATGATATACGGGAGGAGCACCGAGGAAACGAGCGAGGTCGAGGTCTTATACCGGGCGTTGCACGCCAGCGATATCGCGGTAGACACGCCCGGCGAGGCCACCGACACGCCCATGGAGGCCAATATCCCCCCCTGGGCGACGAGGGTTTCCGACGGCGTTCCCACCAGTTTCGACTGCTCCGGGTCCAGGGCCAACAGAAGCATCTCTATGGATTTCCCGAGAATGGTTTCGGAAAAAAAATTCGATTTCGTGGAAACGTACCCTTCCACCGCCATCGATATGGCGTGGAAAATCATGGAAATCGCCGTGTTGGGCGACATGTGCATATACAGGTTCGGGTCGACGATCACGGCCTTGCAAACGCCGGCCTGCATCTTCATCAGGCGAACCTGGCGGTTTCGCGCGTCGATAACCGGGGTTCGGTCGGAAAACACGAAGGCGTCGCGGCAGGTGGAGGGCACCTCGATAAAGGGCAGGGGCCCGGAATAGGGCTGCGAACCGAGCAGATAGTCGAAAATGTCGTGGGTTTCGTTGAAAAGCGAGGCGACGGCGCGGGCGAGCGAGGCGGTTTTCGTGCCCCCGAGGGAAATAATGCCGTGGACGTGGGCGCCCCGGGCGAGGGACAGCGCCTGCTCAAGGGTCGCGGACGTGGCCGCGGAGGGAACGTCGTCGAAAACGAGAACGGAAATACCCTTGTCTCCCAGGGCCTGGGTCGCCTTCTCCGGAATATCGAATTCCTTCAGGATCGGATCTACCACCATCATGTATTTCGTGCCCCAGGTCGCGGCGACCTGTCCGAGCCGTGCCAGGGTATACGGGCCGAGAATGACGTTTGGCGAGATCTTGAACACGAAATCTGCCATAAAAACCTCTAATACCTATAAATGTAGCATTTTTTTTAAAATAAAAAAGGCGGAATCCGAAGCGGTCCCGCCTTTTTTACTCAAATCGCGCGTCTGCGCGCCCGGTTAAACGCCAAAAACGTCCATTAAACGATCGGCGACCAGGTCGACCACGGCATCGTTTATATAATTCGGATCCTTGATCCTTTCCATAACGGCCGCCACCTTGTCGGAGCGAACGTCGGGGGCGGAATTCGCCGCTTCCATGGCAGAGTAAACCTCGGAAAGCTCTTTGGCTTCCGAAGAGAGCGAGATGGAATCGGAGGGAGCGGTACCGCTTACCCGGTGGGGTTTCTGGGTGTTGTTTACGTTTTTTAGGGGATCTATGCCCCCCAAGCGGTCAATTGTCATAACGTTCCTGCCTTCACCTTACTTATCGGTCAGTCATCCGCGGATATTGAGCGATTTTTTCCCGCGACGTACACGGAAAATTCGCCTAAAATCTTGTCCCTGGCCGCAAACGCGTCCCTGGCCTCGACTGCCGTACCGGTCACGAGCTCTTCATGGAGCTTCGTGAGCTCTCGTCCCACCACGATCGCCCGGTCTCCTTCAATTTCGGCAAGATCCGTCAAAAGCTTGAGGATCCTGTACGGCGATTCATACAAAACGAACGCGTTACCTGTCTCGCATAATTCCCGCAGCCTTGATCGGCGCCGCCCGGGCTTCGGGGAAAGAAAACCCTCGAAAATGACGGTCTTGTCGGAACTGCCGCTCACGCTTAGAACGCTCGCGAACGCCGACGCTCCCGGAATGGGAACGATTCGGTGGCCCGCGGCCCGCGCCGTCCGCACGAGCACCGCGCCCGGGTCGCTTAGGCCCGGCGTGCCCGCGTCGCTGGCATAGGCGACGTCCTGGCCCTTCCCAAGCACTTCGAGCACCCGTTCCGAGGCGATTTCCTCGTTGCGCGCCCTGCAGGAAAGCAAGGGCTTGCGAATGCCGAAATGGGTCAACAATTGAAGGGTATGCCGCGTGTCTTCGCAGGCAATCGCGTCCACCGCCTTGAAGGTTTCGAGAGCCCGGTACGTTATGTCGCCAAGGTTGCCGATCGGGGTCGCCACCACAAACAATGTTGCCACGATTCAATGATAATCCCTTTTACCGATTGCGACAAGGCCGTTTCTGGTGCATTATAAAAGGCATGATTCCCGGACCCTTCTATATATTGATCCTCGTATTCGTCGGCGCGGCGCTCCTCGTATTCGCCTACGGCCTTTTTACGACCCCGGACGGGCGAAAGCGCCCGGTAAAGCGGCGGGAACAGGGCAGGAAGGGGGATCAAGGCGTGTGCCCGGTATGCGGGACGGTGCTGAAAAACGGCGAGCAAATCAAGTCCGCGGTTTTTCCCGGGAACGGGGAACGCTTGGTGCATATTTTCGGCTGTCCCCACTGCCACCCCTTCGCGGAACGGGATATCGAGCGTAAGTGCCCGGTCTGCAAAAAACGGGTGGCGCAGGAATCCTACCTGATCGCCCGGCTTTTCGAACGCCCGCACAAGAAACGGCACGTGCACATACTCGGCTGCATGGGCTGCCGCCTGCCCAAAAAAAGCAAAGAAAGCTAAGTCCCTCGCCGCGGCATCCCGCCGCCTGCGCCACTCGCGCGGCATCCCGCGTCCGGCGTCCCGCGCATAAACCGCATTTCCTTTTTTTTCCCCTCAAGAGTTTTTTTACCCCTCCGATATTCAGAGTACGCACGCTCACCCGAGGGATTACAGCTGGTCCCGAAGGCGGGCGGGCTCCGTCTTCTTACGCTGGTAACGTCAGGGGATCCGGTACAAATTGAAGGATCGGCAGGGATGCCGCGACCGACTATATGGATACGTCGTCGAAAATCGCCAAAGGAGTAGCATTATGATCATCAATCACAACCTAAGCGCTATGTTCTCGTCGAGAACCCTCGGAGAAACCGCCGGTTCTAACCAGAAGAACATTGAAAAACTTTCATCCGGAATGCGGATCAACCGCGCCGGGGACGACGCCTCCGGGCTTGCCGTATCCGAAAAGATGCGCAGCCAGGTTCGCGGCATGAATCAGGCGAATACCAACGCGCAGAACGGTATTTCGTTCATTCAGACCACCGAAGGGTATCTTCAGGAAACCCAGGACATTCTCCAGCGCATCCGTGAACTCGCCGTGCAGTCCTCCAACGGTATTTATACCGCCGAAGACCGCATGCAGATCCAGGTTGAGGTATCTCAGCTCGTCGCCGAAGTCGACAGGATCGCAAGCCAGGCGCAGTTCAACGGAATGAACATGCTCACCGGACGTTTTGCTCGGGAAACCGGAGAGAATACGGTGACGGGGTCCATGTGGTTCCATATCGGCGCCAACATGGATCAGCGCACCCGCGTATTTATCGGCACCATGACCTCCTCGGCCCTGGGTGTCCGAAACGTCGGCGACGAGAGGATCATTTCCCTCTCCGCCCCCGACGACTCAAACCGCGCCATCGGAACCGTTGACGAAGCGCTGAAGAAGGTCAGCAAGCAGCGCGCCGATCTCGGCGCCTACCAGAACCGCCTCGAGTACACCATGAAGGGCCTTGGCGTCGGCGCCGAGAACCTTCAGGCCGCCGAGTCTCGCATCCGCGACACCAACATGGCAAAGGAAATGGTCGACTACACCAAGAACCAGATCCTTACCCAGGCCGGAACCGCGATGCTTGCCCAGGCAAACCAGTCTACGCAGGGCGTCCTGAGCCTGCTGAAGTAACCTTCCGCGGCAGAGACGGAGGGCCGGTTCCCAAGAGCTGGGAATCGGCCCTTTTTTATGGTATAACGGAGCGATCATGCACGATACGCACGACGCCGCCTTCCTGCTCCTCCGGGAAGAATACCCGAACGTCAGCCTTTCCGGCGACGCGGATATTGAACGCTATTACGATCTCCGCAAGGAAGGCCGCCTGGCCGATGCCTTATCCCTATATAACGGGAAACTGCGGAAAAAATACCCCGACGACGCGATACGCGAACGGCTTATGCGCTCGTACCGTTCCAAAGACCCGAATTTCCGGGTAATCCTCGAGCAAAGCGTCGCGGACCTTGCCCAACGGGCATTGAGAAAAACCACCGCAATCATCAATTTCCTTACCCGAGACATAGACGCGGTCAACCTTACCGACGCGTACGCGGTCATCAAGCTCGCCGAGGGGCTTCTGTCGGTCATTTCGCCCGACCGGTACGCCGCCATCGCGATAACGGAGCGATACGCGCGCCTTGCCCGCCTCCTAAACTGGAAAGCCGAGGCCATGGAGCGAACCGCGGAACTGATCAGGCTCTACGTAACCGACACCATAGACTCGGTCCTCGCCTTCCGAAAGGACGCCGAAGAGCGCCGAAAGCGCGACCGGGAACGCGCGGTCCGCCAAAGGCACCGCAAGGCGGGGCTAGACCTTTCGAATATCTCCTTCTCGGAAGAGGACGTGCGTCGCATCCTCATCCCCGCGGCCATTACCGGCACCGAGGACACGGTTATCGCGTACTGCCTGAAATACTGGAACCGTACCGGCGACCCGGCCTTCGAAAAAACGGTGCTCCTGTACAGCCGTAAATACCGAACCCGGCACTATGAGATATTCTCCGCGATAAAAAACGGCCGCGACCACGGCTGGAAAGACGAGGAAATCCTGAACGCGGTGCTCGCCAACGTGGTAACCGGCTATTATTACAGCATATCCGGCGACCTCTACCTGCAGCGCACCTGGGCGCGGTACAAGGCCAAGCTCGACGGCGGCGCGGCGGCGGCAACCCCGCCTGCGTACGACGACGCCCGGCCCGCCCCTACCGAGGCGAGCGAGCTGGCCGAAGCGGCCGCGGCGCGGGCAAAAACCCGGCGGGTTCGCCCCGCCGCCCCCGCGCGCGTACGGAAAGCCGGCAAGGAAACCCGCGCGCGGGAGGAGATGCCCCAACGCGAACGCGCAAAAAAGACGGTTCCCGCGCCTAAGGCGCCGAAGGCCGAAGCCAAGCGGGACGCCGCGCAAAAGGGACTCCTCAAAAAGGCAAAAAACGTCCGCGCGGAATACCGGCCGGGCTCGCATATCAGAACGGCGAAAATTCCCGCGGCGAACTCCATCGCCGACATGATCCGCAAGGAAACGGGGAAAACCTATACGGTCTATAAGGATCTATTCTTCAAGGGAATCCGGCCTTCCATCCGCGAAATACTGGTCGGGTCGGGAAAAAAGGCGAATATTTTCAGCTCACGGCAAAACGAGGCCGAAGAGATAATCTACGGTTTTTTGTACGAGCAATACGATAATCCCTATCAGGACTGGGGCCGCAGCGGCGAGCGGGAACGGGTAGAGGCCCTGGGCTACGCGGTTCCCCGCATAGAGCCCATCATAGCCCACTGGATACGGAACCAAGCCTGAAAAGGGACTAAAAGGACACCCGGCCCCGGAAACTGCGGGATAGGGTCAGACGGTCCGCGTATTCGAGGTCCCCGCCCACGGGCAATCCCGAGGCGAGGCGGGTGACCGTAACGTTCAGGTTCTTGAGAATGCGCTGCACGTAGAGCGCGGTAGTATCTCCCTCCACCGTGGGATTCGTCGCGAGAATCACCTCGGTAACCGACCCCTCCTGCACGCGCGCCACCAATTCGGAAAGCCGGAGCTGATCGGGACCGATACCCTCCAGCGGCGCGATAACGCCCCCCAACACGTGAAAAAGCCCGTTAAACTCGCGCACGGCCTCGATGGTCTGCACGTCCTGGGGCTGCTCCACCACGCACAGAAGCGTGCGGTCGCGCCCCGGATCGGAGCAGACCGGGCACAAATCCCCTTCGGAATACGCGCCGCAGACGGTACAGGGCCGAATGCGGTCATGGAGCACGGAAAGGTCGCGGGCAAGCCGCTCGCACAGGGAACGGTCGCTCCGCAGGAGAAAATGGGCCAACCGCGAGGCGCTCTTCTTCCCGACCCCGGGAAGCCGCGAAAAGGACTCGATCAGGTCGTCGAGGGCGTTCATGGCAGCGGAAAATTCCCGCCCAGGGCGTTGCCCAAGGGGCCGGCCAGCGGGCCAAGGCGCTCCTTGATAAGCTCCTTCACCTTGTTGGAGGCGTCGGTATGGGCAGCCACGATCAAATCCTGCAGCATCGCTATATCCCGCGGGTCCACGGCTATCGGGTCCAGCTCGACGGCGAGCATGTCGAACTGCCCGTTCACCGTCACCTTCACGATACCGCCGCCCGACGAGCCGGTAACCCGCACCTCGGCGAGTTCCGCCTGAATCTTGGAAACCTGTTCCTGCATGCTTTTCGCGTTCTTTAAAAGTTCGAATGGGTTCATGTTCTCACGCTCTCTTTGCCATCTTATTGGATCGTCCCGCGAAACATCTGCCGAACGGTCTCTACCTCGGGGGGAACGGCCTCGGTTTCCGCCGCAGCGCCCGCCCTGCTCTGGTCCATCGAAATGACGATATCCACCCGCCGCCCCAAAAGCCGCGACGCCTCGACGGCGATCGCCTTATGTTCCGTTTCGAGCAAATTGTGCACCAGGGGCTTATCCACGCTGAAACGGACGGCGTCCTGCGCGTCTTCCCAGTCAAAGGCCTGCTTCAGTCCCGTCGCCACCATGTTTTTCGTGGTCTGAAAAAAGGCGACCAAGGCTTCCTGCAGTTCCCCGAAGGGTATTCGGGGAGACGCAGAAAGTTCCTCGAGGGGCGCGGTCTCGGCTTGCGCCGACTCGGCCGGAGCCGGCTCGGCTGGAGCCGAGGGGATCGGCGCAGCGGGCGCCGAGCGATCTTCAGGGAGGGGCGAACGCGCCTCGGGAGGATCGTCCCCTTCCCGCTCTACCCGGTGCGCGGGCACCGGCGACGGCTTGCCCATGCCCATCCGCGCCTTCAACGCGGCGAAGGGGTCCTGGACCGGCGCCTCCTCGTCTGCGGGCTCGCCGACGGTTTCCCGAACGGGGACCGCCGCCGCATTCCGCGCGGCGTCCCCGGGGGTTTCCGCGCCGATTTCGCGGGCCGTCGGGGCGCTGGCTGCCCGGCGGTCCGCCTCAGGAAAAGGGCCGGTAGCGCCCCTTTCGAGCAGGGTCCTCGCCCCCGCGATGGCCCGCTTCAGCTCGGCGGGGGAAACGTAATCCCCGAGCCAGGAAAGCCGAGAAACCGCGAGCTCCAGCTCGTAGCGGGGGTCGAGGGAGTAGCGGATATCCCGGAAAAGCTGGAGCGCCACGCCCAGGGCGCGCTCGAGCTGCACGGAAGACCAGGCTTCCAGCGCCACGGGCGAAAACCGCTCGGGGCTTTGTCCCAGCAGCGCTTCCTGGCGTATGCCGCTTTTCACGAATAGAAGGCTTCGGAAATACTCTGCCAAGTCCACGGTGAATTGCTCCACCGAAACGCCGGCCTGAAGAATGCCGTCCAAAAGCTCGATGGCCTGGGCCGCGTTACCCGCAACGCAGGCTTCCGCGAGGGGGTTTATCCGGTCCACGCCGACCAGGCCGAGCTTGTCCCGTATCTTGTCGAAGGTAATGTGCCCGTCCGAAAAGGCCGCCACCTGATCGAAAAGGGTATAGGCGTCGCGGGGACTGCCCGTGGCCTCGCGGGCGATCCAATACAGGGCCTCGTCCTCGGCCTCTATGCCCGACTCGACGGCCGCCGCGGCAAGGGCGCCCTTTAAAAGGTCCACCGGCACGAGCCGGAAGTTGAACTGCTGGCAGCGGCTCTTGATCGTCGCCGGAACCTTGTGCAGTTCCGTCGTCGCGAAGATAAACACCACGTAGGGCGGCGGTTCCTCGATGGTCTTCAAAAGCGCGTTGAACGCGCTGGTGGAGAGCATGTGAACCTCGTCGATGATATACACCTTATAGCGGCAGGAATTGGGCGGGAAAAGGACCTCGTCCTTGATCTGGCGCACGTCGTTTACGCTGGTATTCGAGGCGCCGTCTATCTCTATCACGTCAAGGCTCGAGCCGCGGGCGATCTCCTCGCAGGCGGGGCAGATGCCGCAGGGCGTCCCGGTGGGGCCTGAAGCGCAGTTGATGGATTTCGCGAGAATCCGGGCCGACGTCGTCTTGCCGCAGCCCCGGGGGCCGGAAAAAAGGTACGCGGGCGCTATCTTCCCGGCCTGAATGGATTTCTGGAGGGTCGCCACGACGAAATCCTGGCCGAACATATCCTCGAACCGGCGGGGCCTCCGCCTGGTTGCCGTAACTACGTATGCCATGGCGTCAAGGATAGCATAAAAAGGCGGCCCGTGAAAGGGCGGACTTTCCCCGGAAAACGTCGTATAATCGGGGCATGACGCCGATCATCCGACGGGCCCATATCACGGACCTCCCCTACGCCTACGACATTTGCCTGCGCACCGCCGCTTCCGGTTCCGACGCCACGGCGCTCTTCACGGACCCCTATCTCGTCGGCCAATACTACGCGGCCCCCTATATCGTCCGCGAACCGGGCCTGTGCTTTATCGCCGAGGAAGACGGGGTTCCCAAGGGCTACGTCGTCGCCGCGGAACATACCGTCGCCTACGAAACCTGGCTGGAAAGCGAATGGCTTCCGCCCCTCCGCGGCCGCTATCCCCTCTCGCTCCTGGAAGGCCCGCGCGGCGAGGCGTTAAGCCCGAACGAGCGCGGCCTGATCCGCTCAGTAAACGCCCCCCACCCCGATCCCTCCCGCGCGGACGCCCCCTGGATGCCGGACTATCGCGCCCACCTCCACATAGACCTTTTGCCCGCGCTCCAGGGTAAGGGCTGCGGGCGGCTCCTCATGGAACGCCTCTTCTCCGCCCTGGCGGAACGGGGCTGTCCCGGGGTTCACCTGGGCGTGGACGGCAAAAACGTAAACGCCATCGGGTTTTACGGAAAGCTCGGGTTCGAAAAACTGGAAGGGCGCGACTGGGGTTTCGTCCTCGGAAAGGCGCTATAACCGCGGGACGGCTTTTGGGTCACGGCGAGCCCGAACGCGCTTCGCGCCCGCGCGGACGAGCAGCGCGCCGAACGCGACGAAGGGCGCCAGGGGCATCAGGGCCGAGAGGAGCCCCAGGCCCCACGGCGCGGAAACCGATCCCGCCGCGTCCAGGGCGATACCCGGCGTTTCGGAAAGGCCTTGGGCCGCGCCCGCGAGTCGCGACATGAAAAAAAGCGAGAGGTTATACAGGCAGTGCATGGCCGCGCTCAGGGCGATCGAGCGGGTTTCCCAGGCGACATAGCCCAGGGCCAGGCCAACGCCCGCCGTAATGGGTATGCGCGCCGGATCCTGGTGCAAAATCCCGAAAAGCGCCGCCGAAAAGGCGATTGCCCGCCACTTTCCGGTAATCCGTCCAAGACCGGAGAGAATAAAACCGCGAAACAAGATTTCCTCGCACAACGCCGGCAGCACCCCCACCGCGAGAACCGCAGCCCAATCGTTCAGCCCGGTCAGGGCGATCGCCGTCTCCTCGAAGCCGGACATGCCCGAAGGCATCAGCAGTATGAGAAGGCCCGTCGCGGCCAGGGCGAGGAAAACGAGCCCCAGGGTCATCAATAATGCGCCCGTACGCTGCCCGGGCGCGGTCTTACCCAAGGGAAACGACGCGGAAAGCGGAAAGCCCCGGACCGCCGCGTAAACCACGGGCATAAGGCCGATTCCGACGGTAAAGAGCGACATTCCCCAAAAAGGGGGCAGCGCGGAGAACGGGGAGCCCATGGTATTCGTATACAGAAGGGCCAGGGCGTAGAGAACCAAAATATCGATCAAGCCGGGGCCGTCCCGGCGCGTTACCGCGGACTCATCCGGCGGGAGGGTTTCGTTTTCGTCGTTCACGGGATACAGCATATAGCAAAAAGGGCCGCCCGACAGCCCGGGCGGCCCAGAAAACGCGGGAGATACCCCCGCTACGCGAGTCGCTTTATCAGAAGCCGAACTTCATTCCCAACGAGGCGCCCAGGCCGGCCCCGGCGAAACTCTTCACGAAATCGTCGGATTGGCTGCCCACGAGGAAGTCCACCTCCATCACGCGCAGGTTCAGCATCAAGCCAAGCTGCTCCTTCCAAATCATGTCCTCGTAATTGGAAGAGGCGGTGAGGGCGAGGATATTGAACAGGTCGAATTTCACCTTTATACCGGCGTCCACGTACACGGTATGGTATACCGCCAAGTCCAGGTTCGGCTCGAGGGAGAGAAACTCGTTCCGGAAGGGCATAAACACGGCGTTCGCCCCGAGCTTGAACGGCCTGAGGATATACACCCGCTTCTTATCGGACACGAAGTCGGACGATTCGGTGGTTGTGAACAGGTCGCTCGAGCCCATATTGTTGATCAGGTCGCTCATGTCCACCGTGTAGGAAGCCGTCATCAGGGTCCGGTTTTCCAGCCGGGCGGGAATCAGGGGCAAGTGCTTCACGCGGGCGCCCACGGTCAGGAACCGGGGAAAGAGGTCCCAGCTCGCGCCGCCCGAGAAATCGAGGCCGCTGGAGGCGACGAGATTGCTGATCGCCTCGCCCGCGACGATATCGCTCTCCCCGTCCAGCGGAACCACGCTGTATATCGGGATATTCGCCTGAACGTCGGCGTACATGGTCCCGTTCGCGTCGGTCCGGAAGGAATAACTCGCCGTGGGGTCCTCGATATGGAAGAAGGGCATAAAGAGCGCCGGCTGGAATTTCACGTCCAGGAAGGCAATCCGCGTGCCGAAATACGCGCCCGCCTCCACGAAGGCGTCGCCGATTATGTTGAGGTCGCCGGTATAGGTCTTATTCAGGGCGTTCCCCTCGGCGGCAAGCTCGAAAAAGCTCTTCGGAATGCTGGAAGAGGCGAAGCCCTCCGCGTTCAGGAAGAAGCCCAGCTTGAATTTCGGGCCGAAATTGAGATTCGTGAAGTTGCTCAGCCCCACGCCCAGATTGAAGGCCAGTCCGTTGTCCCCCAAGTCGGAGGCGATCTGGTTCAGGTCTATCACGATCGTATCGGTAAAGATATCGCCAAGCCCGAAGTAGCTGTTGCTGCCGCTTACTCCCACGCTGAAACCCGTTTCCACGTACCGGTCATGCACGCGGGCGGAGAGGAGGGCGACGGCCGAAAGCATCATAAGTATCGCTATTGTCTTTTTCATCGTTGTCTCCTCGCCTTAAAACTCGACTACCTGGTCGACGGCGGTCTGCACCGACGCGGTGATGCCTATCGTGATGTTTCCGCCTCGATTCAACCCGTAATCTATAGGATCAGCCGAAGTATTCGGCAGAGTCACCGAAAATTGCGGTATAAACAAATTGTCTTTCATAAATTGAATATCGCCCGCGCCAAGGGCGAGCGGAACGTTACTCTCGCCTTCCGGAATAGACAACGTCTTGCTGAACTCATATGGATCAGACGGGTCGCCCAAAGGAGTGGTATCCTGATACAGTAAACCGTCCACCGCCACGCCGATATTGTTGACGATATGAAGATTCAACGTCATGGAGGAGAGGGAATCCAATACCCGATTGATATCCTCGTTGGCGGCATCGTCGTTTATATCCGTTCGCCCGAAAACGTCATCGGAGAGGGGCTCCATATAGTCCGATAAATCAAGGGTAGCGCCGCCGCTTGGAACCTTGAGGGAAAGCGGAAGGATCAATACCATCTCAGCCTTGAGCTTCGTTCCGTTCTGAACTTCAGATTTCGACAAAGTAACCGGGGCGAGCTTCAGGTTATAATTGATCACCAGGTCCGTTGCCTTGGCATTGAGGGCCTTACTGAGGTCGAATGTCATGCTGCTTCCCGGAAGGGGGCCGGCGTACACCGAGGGATCTGTCGCGCTGACGCCCGTCGAAAAGTCCGGTTCTGTGACGAAACTGATCGCGTTTTTATAAGAGTCCGCTCCCGTAAATCCCGAGGCCGTCTCATCGGCGGCATCGAGGTAAACGTCACTATACGGGACAGTCTCAACCGTCCAATTCGAAGAAAGGGTTCCGTAAAGCTTGGTGGCTGACGGGAGTCCGCTCAAATAGAGGTACGAAGGAACGGAACTAAATTCAATGTCCGTCCCGAGGATATCGTTGACCGCGCCCAGGTCAAGGCCGGTGCCGTCATTGGGAAACTTGCCCAAATACCCGGTTTGCGGGTCAATGGAAATTTGAGACCAATCGCTCAGGATCGTCGCGCTCGCGGCAAAGGTGAGGTCTGTACCGGTAGTAAGGTTATGGAGCGTAACGTAGCTGGGATCGGAGGAAGTAGCGCCGGCGGTATAGCCCGGTAGTCCGATATTAACCAGGAAATCAATCTCTGGAGGAAGAGTAGGCAACGCGGGACTCGGAACAAAGTGATCTATCACGGACGAGCCGTCTCCGTTAACGAACTCAACGTCCGAACCGGAGACCAGGGGTTTCGTATCGTTTATGTTGAATTCATTCGATATGACGGTGGCGGTCACCGTATTTCCGGAGGGAAGATTGGTGGTTAGCTTCAGCGAAACGCCCGCTTTGGTGATATCGATCCATTCTACCCATTTTTTCATGTCTTCGCTGGCTTCTTGACTATATTCCTGCGACACGTCCATTCCTGCGGGAAGGGCAACCGTAACGTCCGCGAATTCGGTAACGGAGGCAGAAGCGGAACTGCTCATGGTCAACCCCGCGGCTGGCAGCGAACTGAACGAGCCGTTTACGGCTTCCACATTAACCGTGACGGAGACCGCCATATCCTTATTGGAAATACTCTGGCCAGTCAAATCAAAGCTGACGGTTTGGCTTGTTTCGTTGCCTTTCGCGGCGGTATACCCGGCGTACGCAACGGGTGAGGTGACCCCCGCCTGGGAAATCGATATATCCGTCGTTTTGGTAAATCCGGTCCATCCTGACGGGAATGCGCCGGTGTCGATTACGATAGAGCCGGAATTTGCCGCGGAAGCGACGGTCGCGCCCACGAACGAAGAACCAGCGTTTATCGGCGCCGTGACGTTAATTGATACGGTATCGGAAAAATCGACGCCCGTCGCTGCGGTGATCTTCGTTCCCAGCGCGAGGCTCGGCACTATTGCGAGGTAGCTCGGGGTTGCCGAGGGAACGCCGCCGGATTCGCTCAGGGAGAACGCTAGGGTAAAGGGAGTCGTTAACGTTACGCCACCCAAGGGGATGGAAACGATACCGCCTGAGGTAACGTTAACCGGGGTGTCCGAGCTCGCCAGCGGATCCCCGGAAGCGTTGCGAATGGCGGCGGAATTCACCGTAACGGTTACGCCACCGCTTGCCCCGCTGAGCGATATGGCCAAATTCAGCGTCCCGGAACTGAAGGTCACGCTGTCAAATGTCGTGGTCGTTATATCGGTAGATTCGATTTCCGGTACCGTTATCGGCGTAGCGCTCTCGTAAAACGGCGCGGTTACGCTGCCCAACGACGCGTTAGCCGCCGCTACCATAGTGGTACTGATATCGAAGGTCGTGGAATTTGAGGTTGCCATGGCAACTTCGGGCACGGGGATAGTTTGCGTCGGGAAACTGACGGAAGCAGTCGCGATATCAGACATATAGGTACTGAAATCCAGGTCTACCTCGGTAAGCGGGTAGTACAGCATGAATTTCTGGATATCGCTTAAAGAGTCCTGAAAATCATAAACCTCAACGCCTGGAGACGCCCCCTCGAGAGATGTTTTAATGTCGGTAACCGATATTTGATCGGATATTAGGTATTCCTTGCTCCCGAACGGCGCGTTCACCGTGGGGGTCGCCTTAACCTGCAGTTTCGTGGGCATGGTCAAGCCGCACGAACTGGCGAATAAAACCGCCATGCCGAGTGCGGCAAGGCCGGTTGTTTTAGCGTTCATAATCGCTCCTTATATAACCCAAGTCTCGTGTACCGTGGACCCTGCCGCGGTACGCCCCACATTTTTTTTGCCTTACATAATGATAGTCTATCGTGGAAAACTTATCACTCATTTGAAAAAAAAACTCAATATTTAACGTTTTTCGCCTTTTTGGAGGTTTTGAATGTTTGCGATTCGCCCCGCTCCGGGATATCATTGTAACCAGTACTTTAGTCGGAGTGAGTATGGGTCAATACATCGCGTTTATCGTTGCCTCAGCCATCGGGGTTCCCCTCTTTCTCGTTTTGGTTCGCCTTTTCTTCAAGAAATCCTTCCTCAGGTCGATTATGGTTCCCTTCGTGCTCTATTCCCTCAGTCAGATATTCCTCGGGATTTTGGGCGGAATTTACGGGCCGGCGATCTACCCCTTCACGGCAAGCGGCTGCGTCGTCGTGGGGTTGGTATTTTTCATGATCCTTAACTGGCGAATCAGCCTGCCGATCAAGAAGGCGGCGACCGTCGCCCATGAGCTCGCCGTGGGGGCCAAGGACCTGACCATCAGGCTGGACTCCAAAACCGCGGACGAGCTCGGCATACTCAGCAAGAATTTCAATTCCTTCCTGGACAATCTGTCGGCGATCATCGCGACGATACGCTCCGGCGTGCGCGACAGCGAGGAAAAAAGCGGCGAACTGCTCGACGCCATGGAAAAGGCGATGAACGAGGCGGCGGAGATTAACCGCATCGCGGAGGCGGTAAAGGGCGACAACCTGAGCCAGGCCGCGGCGGTTACCCAAATTTCGGCCACGATGGAGCAAATCGCGCGGACCATGAAAAGCCAGGACGATAAAATCGAGTCCCAGTCGGCCATAGTGTCCCAAAGCTCGGCGGCTATCGAGCAAATGATGGCGAATATCCAGTCGATCGCGGCCAACCTGCAAAAAAGCTCCCATGAGTTCGAGAACCTGAACGGGGCAGTGGCCGCGGGCCGCAGCTCGGTAGAGGAACTGCGGACTACCATCGGGGACCTTCACCGGCAATCGGATACCGTCATGGAAGCGAACGATATCATCGCGAGCATCGCGAGCCAGACCAACCTGTTGGCAATGAACGCCGCCATCGAGGCGGCCCACGCGGGCGACGCGGGACGGGGCTTCGCGGTGGTAGCCGACGAGATACGCAAGCTCGCCGAGGTATCCAACGAGCAATCGCGGGTCATCGCCGTGAACCTGGACAACCTCAAAAAATCCATCGTGCTCTCGGTCCACACTTCGGGCGAAACCGAAACCGCCTTCGAGGGAATCAACCGGTCCGTGGACACGGTAACCAACGTGGAACGCCAAATCAAGGACTCGGTCGAGGAACAATCCAGCGGGAGCAACGAGGTACTCAGGGCCCTTTCTTCCATCCGCAACATCACCGAGGAGATTCACGGCGGGTCGCGGGAAATACTGACGGGAACCAACGCGATTTCGGCGGAGATGGTCAACCTGCTCGGCATTACCGACCGCGTCAAGGACTCATCGCTTCGCGTATCCGAGAACGCCAGCCAGGTCGAGACGGACATAACCGACTCGCTCATGCGCCTGAACGAAAGCATATCGTCCATCAACAAGGTCCAGAATCAGGTTTTCGCCTTCAAAATCAGGGATTAACGGTCCGCGGTTTTCCGGCGGTATTCGCCGGGCGAAACGCCGAAGCGGGCCCGAAAAAGCCTGCAGAAGGACGGAACGTCGAGGTACCCGCATTCGGGGGCAATGGCCGAAAGCGTCAATCGGGTATCCGCGAGCAGGGCGCGGGCCTGCTCCATCCTGACCCCGCGCAGGTAATCGCCCGGAGAGCCCTCGCCGGCGGCCGCGAACCGGCGGGAGAGGGTCCGCTCGCTCACCGAACAATGGCGCGCGGCGTCGGCCGGGCCCACGGGGTCCCGGTACCGTTCGAGAAAAAACCGTTGGGCCCTTTCCACGCAGGGATCGCCCCCCGTCGCCTCGAGCCTCAACGCCGTATACTGAAGCTGGTTTCGGTTTTCGGGATTGATGAGGAAGGTCCTCGAAACAGCGAGCGCGGCCTCGGCAGATACGTGCTTCTTCACGAGATACACCGACAAGTCCTGAAAACTCGTTATGCCGCCCGCGGTGATAAACCGGCCCTCGTCCCTCAAGGTCAGTTCCTTGCGGACCCGCACGGCGGGATACTCCCGCGCAAGGGCTTCGGCCAACTGCCAATGGGTCGCGACCGGAAAGCCGTCGGCGATGCCCGTGGCGCACAGAATAAAGGCGCCCGCGCACACCGACACCGGGATCGAGCCCGCGTTAGCGGCGCTGCCTAACGCGCGGGCCAGCGCGGCAAACCCGGGAAAGGCGAAAGAGCCGGTTGGTCCGGTCCTGAACGGGGGGAGAATCACGTAGTCGTACCCGCCGAAGGAATCGATGAACCGATCCATGCCAACGATTTCCGCCTCAAAGCGCCGACCGTACGCATCGTTCGCGTAATTGAGAATGTCGGAAATTCCCCAAACGCCTGAAAGATACGCCCCGGGAAGCGAGAGAATGGCGACATTGATCATACTTCTATTGTCTTGTTTCGCACTCTTTTTGTCTATACGGCCAATTTCGCCCTGGGAAAAGGGATAGTAGGATGGAACAATGACCATTTCTTAAAAAGGAGCATACGTATGGACGCCCTTATCGTTATCGACATGCAGAACGACTATTTTCCCGGAGGGCGGTTTCCTCTGAAGGGAATCAAGAAAGCCGCACGGAACGCGCACCGGCTAGTTGAGCGCTTTCGCGCGGAAGGAAAGCCGGTCGTATTCGTGCGCCACGAATCGATTCTGGAAGGAAGCTCCTTTTTCCTGCCGGGTACCCGCGGCGCCGAATTCCACCCGTCGCTTTTGCCCGCGAACGGCGACATCGTTATCCTTAAGCACTACCCCAATTCGTTCAGGGAGACGGGCCTCAAGGAGACGCTCAAGGGGCTCGGCGTGACGGAACTGCACGTGGCCGGGGCGATGACCAACATGTGCGTCGATTCCACCGTCCGCGCCGCGTTCGATTACGGGTTTGCGGTAACCGTTCACGGCTCGGCATGCGCCGCCCGGGGCTTTCTCGGAACGCCGCTCGTACACCTTATTTCGCTGAAAACCCTCGGCGCCGCCTTCGCGTCAGTGACAGACTAGGGCGCGCGGCCGCTCAGTACTCGAACTCTAGCTGCCCGTCGGCATGGAGGGAAGCGAGGAGCGCGTCGGCGTCGAACCCGGCGGCCAGGCCCACGGAACGCGCCACGGGCAGGAGCTGCGACCGCACGTACCAGGCGCGGTCAATCGCTCCGCCCGCAAGCGAGATCGCCTCGGGACCGTTGGCCGTCATTACGTACTCGACCGTTCCGCGCCGCGTCGTCCACCCGAGTGCGCGAGCGACCTTGATATGCGGCGGCGTTGAGGCAACGTAATCGTCGGGGGCCCGGCGAAGCCGTTTCCTGAAAACCAGTTCACCGTCGAATTCGCCCCGGTACAGCCGCTCCGCCTGGTCGCGCACGTAGGCCTCCGTTTCGGCCGTTCCCGCCGTTCCGAAGACGATGCCCAGCAATTCGCGCTGGAACCGGCGGGCAAAGGGCGTATAGTCGCTTCGAACGGCTTCCATCCCCTTAATTTCAGTCTCGGTTTCCCCGTCCGCCCTCAGCCTGAGCCCGGCGTAGCCCTTGGCCCGCCCGCGATCGTCCCCATCCTGCTCGATTCCGCGCAAATGGGGAATGAAAAAGCGGAGGTAGAGCTTCTCGAACCGGATAGAGATGTGCGAGTCGCGCTTCCATTTTTCGCCGACGCTCGCGGCAAGGGCCGCGTTCAAACGGTCGGCAAGTTCCGACGCCTCGCTTTCAAGCGCCCTGGCCCCGCGAAGCTCCCGCGCGGAAGGTTCTTCCGGCCCGGAAGGATCGCTCTCCGACCCCAGAGCGCCCGTCACGCCGCCCTTCATCTCCACGAACACCGAGTCCGTGTCGCCGTACAATACCCGAAAGCCCCGGCCCGTAAAAAAGTCCCGCGCGAAAAGCAGGCACCATTTCCCGAAGGAGGTAATCGCCCCGGCCAGCTCGGTTCGCGCATAGCGGCATTTCGGGGTTCCCAGCACCCCGTAAAAGGAGTTCATGAGGATCTTGTACACGTATGCCGAGGCGTCGTCGCCCCGGTCTATGGCGGCGAGCCGTTCCGAGAAATACCGGGCGATGAGCGCGGGAAGAATGCCGGGTTCCCGCACGAAGGCGGCCCCGTTGGGGGCGACGATCAAGGAATCGCCTTCCGCGCCGCCCGCCTGGGTCGCCAAGGCCCTGCGGGCCAATTCGTGGGCGAGCGGGTCCACGTTAAACGTGCGCATCACGCTCGGGTAGAGGCTCCTGAAATCGAAAACGGCCACGGGCCCGAAAAAGCCGGCGAGGGGGTCCAATACCGTTCCCCCGGCCGCCCCGGACACGCGGCGGTCGCTATCCTCGCCGGGCTCAAGGATTCCCCGGGCGAAAAGGCCCTCGGCGTATACCCGCTCGAAAGACGCGACGCTGGTCCAGGCCTTATCGAGAAAGGCGCCGGTCAGGGCGCTCCGTTCCACCGTGTGGCCTATCAGGCCCTTTCGCTCGAGTATCTCGTTAACGAGGATCGCGTCGTTCAGGCAATACCGGCAAAAGGCCTCACGGTCCTCGCGATACAGCCGTTCCAATTCGGCGAGTTTATCGGCCCCGGACGATTCCACCGTCTTGCCCCGGCCCAATACGTCGCGGGCCACCGCGTCGAGGGCATAGGATTCGAGCCCCCAGGAACCGGTGCGCACCAGGCGCAGGGCGTCGAGCACCTGCCGGCCCGGCAGGAAAACGGCTGCCGAGCCACGGGAGGAACGACCCGTGCCATCGCCTGCGTCCGCGGGGAAGAATATTCCCGGCTCCACCGAGCGACCCAGGGCAAAGGGGACCCGGTTACGCTCGAACGCCGCCGCCAATCGGGGAAAGTCGAAATCGATCACGTTCCAACCGGTGACGATGTCCGGGTCCATATCCCGCAGGGTTTCTGCCATGGCCCGAAGCAGTTCGGCCTCGGAAGGAAAGCACGCGAGGGGAAGGTCAGGGGGAAGGGGCTCGGGAACGTCGCCGAAAAAGAGAATCGCCTCCCGCGCCCGTTCCGTCGGGGCGCCGTTGGGGGGAAAGACGAACGACGAAAGGCCGACGGCCAAGACCGTTCCCGCGGGTTCGGCGGTTTCGATGTCTAGGGATACCACGGTTAGGGGCGCGCGAACGTCATGCTCGGCCGTGAGCTCGGCGTCGGAAAAGACCAGGTCCACGTTGCGGCCTTCCCGACATTCCCCGCGTATGCCCACGCCGCCCCGGATTCCCCGACGGGCAAGAAAGGCGGCCGCGCCCTTCAGCCCGTCGCGATGCACGGGAATACCCGAAGCGAGAAGACGGGCGACCTCTGGGGCGCCGAGGGGAACGCCCCGGGAATCGGTCAGGGAGAGGCACGGCTCTCCCGCGAAGGTTTTCCACGGAACCGTCTGCCATTCGGGCGCGGCGAGGTTCTTTGGCCAGGAGGAAAGAAGAAGCGGGAGGGAGGTTTCGGGAATCAGGATTTCACGGGGCCGTTCGGGAAAGCTCGCGGCGAAACTCCGCCCGTCGGTAAGCCGACCGATTACCTGTTCCCGCCGTCGGCGTCGATCGGTATACGCGTGCACGATGAATCCCCTGGCTTGAACCCGTTCCATGGGCCAATCATACCCGCTTCGCGCGCATTGTTCAGCTCATCCCGATGAATTTCTCGAATTCCTCCCGGGGCAGCGGGCGGGAAACCAGGTAGCCTTGAATCAGGTCGCAACCGTGCCCCCTGAGCCGTTCCAGCTGTTCGAAGGTTTCCACGCCTTCGGCGATGGAGACCAGCCCGAAGGCCTTGGCCATGGAGACGATGGCGTCCACTATATCGCCCCCGGTACCCTCGTCGTCGATCGAACGCACGAAGGATTGGTCTATCTTGAGGCAGTTTACCGGCAGGCGATTTAGGTAATTCATGGAACAATAGCCCGTCCCGAAATCGTCGATGGCGAAGGTAACCCCCGTCTCGCGGATACGGTTCATGATATCGGTAACCCGCTCTATATTGCGCATGAACCCGGATTCGGTCACCTCCAGTTTCAGCAAATGGGGAGACAGGCCCGTGGTGGCCAATACGGAAGCGACGCGATCCTCGAAATTGCCCGTATCGAATTGCCGGGTCGCGACGTTTACGGCCACCGCCACCGGATGCCCCGCGTCTTCCCACCGCTTCGCGTCGCGGCAGGCTTGAAGCAGGACCCAGTCGCCCAGCGGGGCGATAAACCCGGTGTCTTCCGCGACGGGCAGGAATTCGCCCGGCGAAACCATGGTGTCGGGATCCTGCTGCCAGCGAATCAACGCCTCGCACCCGGTAAGGCCGTTATTCATGAAGGGGGTGGCGCGCTCCGCGCTAACCTGAGGTTGGTAGTAAAGCACGAATTCATTGCGCTCCAGCGCGCGATGCATCCGGCTTTCGATGGCGAGGCGGCTTTTATTCACCAGCTCAATCTCGCTCGAGGCGTACCGATACAGGCCCTTTCCCTCTTCCTTCGCGATAAACAGCGCGCCGTCGGCCTTCCGTATCAGGGAGTCCGTGTCCGCGCCGTCTTTCGGGTATATGGCGATACCGAGGCTCACGCCGATATAAACGTCGTTGCCGTTTATCTCAAACCGCTGGGAAAGCCTATTCACCAGTTTTTGGGCGACTATGCCCGCCCCGTCTTCCCGGTTCAGGTTCTGGAGCACGATGCCGAACTCGTCGCCGCCGATCCGGCACAGGGTATCCGATTCGCGCACGCACTCCTTCATTCGGTCCGAGGCCTGCACGAGGAGGGTATCCCCGGCGACATGGCCCAGGCTGTCGTTAACGTGCTTAAACCGGTCCAGGTCCAGATAGAGCACCGCGAAGGAAAACCCCTCGCGTCGGGAACTCGCGATTTCGTGCTCGATCCGGTCGGAAAAAAGCATCCTGTTCGGCAGGCCCGTCAACGGATCGTAGTAAGCTAGGTGGTTCAGCTTCTCTTCCGCTTCCTTTATGACCGAGATATCGGTCGACACCCCGATATAGTGCAGGGGAACCCCGTTCTCCCCGTGCAAAACGTTAATGGTTTGCCATTTCGGATACACGGAGCCGTCCTTTCTCCGGTCCCAAATTTCCCATTCCCAATGGCTATCGGTCCGAAGCCGTTCCCACATTTCCCGGTAAAAATCGTTCGTGTGGCGGCCCGACTTGAACATGCGGGAATTCCGGCCTATCACTTCGTCCCGCGCGTATCCCGTCATGCGGCACATGGCCTCGTTCGCCTCGATAATCGAGCCGTCGAGATCGGTTATCACCACCGCTTCCCCGGTATTGTCGAGGATCTTCTTGAAAATGGTCAGTTCGCTGTTGGCGTCGAGGAGCTCGATGGTCCGCTTTCGGACCATCTCCTCAAGCTCGTCGTTCAATTGGCGGACTTCCTCATGGGCCGTCCTCACCCGGGCATGCATATCCCGAATCGAGCGCGCGATCTTACCGATTTCGTCGTTCCTGCCCGAAAGGGGCGCCAAGGCTTTCTCGTCGTGGGGGCTTTCAAGGCCAAAGGAGTCAACTTCGGACTCAAGGCGCGCCAGGGGCCTCGCGAACGAATGGAGGTATCCGAAATTGACGGCGGCTATGAAGAACAGCGCCAGAATGAGGTAAATGACGAGGAGTCCCCGAATAATACGCCGTGCTTCCCGGGTTAGGGAGCGGCGCGTTTCGGTGCGAACCGTGAATACCGGATTGCCGGCTTCGTCGCGGTAGGAGGCATACCCGAAAATCGTCGCGCGCGAGGCTTGCTCCTCCAGGCCCGTGATCAGCGTATCGGTCTCGCGAACGCCCGACAGTCCATCGGGGAAGGGCCGAGAAAACTGGCCGAGCGCGACGCGCGTGCGGTCCGCGAGCCGCTCGGTGAAACTCGGGTCAAGGCGCACGCACATGATTAAGGTACCGGACTCGGGCCCGGTACCGTCGCTCTTCAGTATGGGAGAGGCACGAAACAGCACCGGCACGCCGTTACAGTTCGCGAAGCCAGTTCCGGACCGACCCGGGACGGAGGAGGAAGCGGAAACGGCGAAGTCCATGAAAGACCGCCCATGGACAACGCTCTGGGTCGCGTAATCGTATACCGACGACCGGACCGTTTGCCCCGCGCCGTCCAGGAAGATAACCGCGAAAATTCCCAGGTTTTCAAAGGTCGAGGAAAGGAAGTTCTCCTCCCAAAACCCGGGATTTTCCCCCCGGGCGTATTGCCAGGAGGAATCCCACACCGCGTAATCGGCGACGGTTTTGGCGAGCGATTCGGACTCGTAATCTATCGCGCCCGTGACGCGGGACAAATCAGCGGCGGCGATATCCATTTCCGCCTCGCGTATTCCCCTATTGACCGCGCCCGCGGTGACCGCGAGCATGCTCGCCACGAAGAGGAGTATCAGAATCGCCGTAAGCACGAGCAATTTCGTCCTAATCTTCATCCCGATGGTTATTCCGATGTTTTTTATCGGCTCCTGGAATAGAAGTATAGCGCTTCGGGTCCGACCGTCAATGAAATGCCGTTATTTACGCGCGTCCAGCAAGGTTCTGACGACCTCGCCGGCGATCAATAACCCCGCTACGGAGGGGACAAAGGGCAGACTTCCCGGCACGACGCGTTTTGTTACGGAGCCCGCGGAAGCCCCGCCCTCGGCGCTTCCCGCCATCTCCGCCCGCGGCGAGGTCTCCCGCGCCGAAACGGGCTCTTCCCTTGAGTACAACACACGCAATGGCCCGAGCCCGCGCTTTTTTACCTCGTGCCGCATCACTCTGGCTAGGGGGCAAACCGACGTTTCCGAAATGTCGGCGAATTCAAAGCGTGACGGGTCCCGCTTATTCCCCGTCCCCATGGACGCGATCAGGGGCGTGCCCGCCGCCTTGCACCGTTCGACGAGCAAGAGCTTCGAGGTCACCGTATCGATGCAATCCACCGCGTAATCGAACGAACCGAAATCGAAATCCCCTACCGTGTCCGTTCCGAATATCCCCGTATAAAGCTCGACGCGGGCCGCCGGATTGATATCGAGAACTCGATCCCGGGCAACCTCGGTCTTGCGACGCCCCAAGGTCGAGTGCGTCGCGAACAACTGCCGATTCACGTTGGAAAGGCAAATCGCGTCCGAATCCACGAGCAAGAATGAGCCGATGCCGGAACGGGCCAAGGCCTCCACGGCGAAGGATCCCACGCCGCCAAGACCGAAAACCGCGACCCGTTTCGAGGCCAAAAGGGAGGTCGAGCCGATCCCCAAGACCAACTCGCTTCTGGAAAACTGGGTTACCATACACGCTCCTCGCAATGGCCATGAGCATACCCGCATTCCTTTTCGGACGCAATCGGCAACGCCTTTTCCCCTTCCGGAACGAATGCGCCCGACAAGAAAGGCGAAGGGATGCCGGGCATCAGGTCCATTTTCTCAAATTTGTTTATTCTATACAGGACAAAGAGATACATCGCCCGAAAAAGGGCAAAAATGTATTTGACACTCAGTCCTCGGAAGATCAATATGTAGGCACTGATTCCTGAGGAGGTTGTTCTATGGAGCAGGAGTTTAAGAAAATCGACGTGAAACGCTGCTATGCATGCATCCAATGGGATGGCCAAAGGACCTGGTATCCGGACAAGAAGCTCATGAAGGTGTCCGAATCGCAGGAAGGCCATTGCAGGGTCTTTCATGCGCCGCGCAAAGCCTCGGCAACCTGCGAGCATTTCACCGTAATCGGTTAAAAAAAACGAGGGACGGGCCACCCGAGGATGACCCGTCCCCATTCCTGAACGACGACGCGCACGCGTTTTTTTTACGCGAGCATTTTCCTAAGATCGGCCTCGGGGGTGGAAATGGGGGTAACTCCCCAATTGTCCACCAGAACCTTCAACACGTTCGGCGAAACGAACGCGGGAAGGGTTGGCCCCAGGTAGATATTCTTGATGCCGAGGGAAAGCAGGGTCAAGAGCACGCACACGGCCTTTTGCTCGTACCAGGACAGCACGAGGGTAAGGGGCAGGTCGTTCACGCCGCAGTTAAAGGCTTCAGCCAGGGCAAGGGCAACCCGAATCGCGCTGTACGAATCGTTGCACTGGCCCATATCCATAATGCGGGGCAACCCGCCGATATCCCCCAAGTCCAGGTCGTTGAACCGGAATTTACCGCACGCGAGGGTGAGAATGATCGAGTCTTTCGGGCTTTGCGCCACGAAATCGGTGTAGTAATTCCGTCCGGGCTTGGCGCCGTCGCATCCCCCCACCAGGAAGAAATGCCCGATATCGCCCGCCTTCACGGCGTTAACGACCGTATCGGCGACGGAAAGCACGGTACCGTGGCCGAATCCCGTGGTAAGGGTGCTTCCCCCGTTAATGCCGGTCATTTCCCTTCCGTTCGGGTACCCGCCCAGGGCAAGCGCCTTCTCGATGACCGGGGTAAAGTCCTTTTTTCCCCCAAGCTCGGGAATATGGGCCATGCCGGGATAGCCAACCACTGAAGTGGAGAAAATGCGGTCAGCGTAGGACGCCTTGGGCGGCATGAGGCAATTGGTCGTAAAAACCACGGCGCCGGGAAGATCGTCGAATTCTTTTTGCTGGTTTTGCCAGGCGGTTCCGAAATTCCCCTTCAGTTGCGGATGCTTTTTTAGCTCCGGATACGCGTGACAGGGCAGCATCTCGCCGTGGGTATAAACGTTTACGCCCTTTCCGTCGGTTTGCTCGAGCAACTGCGCGAGGTCGTGGAGATCATGACCCGTCACCACGATGAACGGGCCGCGTTCCACGTTGGTGGAAACCTTTACGGGGGTCGGAATGCCGTACGTTCCCGTATTGGCCCCGTCGAGCAGGGCCATACAGGCGAGGTTAACCTTGCCGGCTTCCATGTTGAGGTCCAATAAGGCGGGAACCCCGAGCTCGGAATCCAGGGCGCGAAGGGCCTTGTAAAGGAAGGCGTACACGGCGGGATCCCGCTTTCCCAGCACCGCGGCATGGTGCGCGTAGGCGGCGATGCCGCGAATTCCGAAAAGCAAAAGGGATTTGAGGCTTCGAACGTCCTCGTCGGCGTTTGCCCACACGGTAGAAAGGTCAAAATCCTTTTCCTCCACCGGCGCGGCGCCGCGCGAAACGGCGAGGGCCGCGGCCGCGTCGTCAATCCGGAGCGCGAGGGCCGAAATGGCCGCGTCGTCGAAATTGACGTTGGTAATCGCCATGAAGAGGGCGTCGACGATCAGGTCGTCGGTCACCCTCGAACCGCCGGCCTCGCCCGCGATATTCGCGAGCCGAACGATTTTCCCGGTAAGGCGATCCTGCAGGTTCGCCGTCGATTCCTTCTTTCCGCACGCTCCGGCTACGGTGCATCCGGTTCCGCCTACGGTCTGTTCGCACTGAAAACAAAACATGGACATATGAGTCAACCTCCTGTATGGAAAGGAGGCTACCGTATTTCTGTCGGAAGTTATGTTGCAATTGCAACGTATAAACGCAGTTTCAATGGCTTATGCGGTTATTTCTATCAAATTGCCCTCAGGATCCGCGATTACGCTCTCATAATAGCCGTCGCCGGTCCTTCGCGGTCCAGACACAACCGCGATCTCAAGACCGGACAATCGCTCCGTCATTTCATCAACGGCGGCTTCGCTTCCAACGGAAAAAGCCAGGTGGGCAAAGCCCGCATGTTCGGGTATCACGAGCCCGGAAGGATCGAAGCCCGTCGGCGACGGATAGGGCATATCGATCCTGTTCATCAATTCAAGCCGCGCCCCTGCTCCGAACGATAGGAAATAAGAGGAAAAACCCTTGGCGGGGTTCTCGTATCTCGGCCCGCTTTTCGCCCCGAAATGGGTTTCGTAAAAGGCCTTCATCGCCTCGAGGTCCTTTACCCACAGGGCCGCGTGCGCAATGGAAATCATGAGCACGCGCCGATGAGCATAAAGGATTCGGGCGTCCAGGGGTTACCCATCCAATCGCCGTAAAAAGCCCACCGGCCAAAGCCCGCCGCTTTCAGGAACTCCGTCATTTGGCCCTTGGTAATCGGAAAGAGGGGAATGGTGTTTCGGATTTCAACGTCATGCTGGGGATCGGTAAGCACGGTATCGAAATCGATGGTCCCGTCGCTCTTGGGTTCCGAATAATACCGCTCGAAGGTTACGTCTTCCTTCGTTATGGACGGAAGCCCCCGAATATCGCGAGTCAGGATACGGTCGTAATTTATGATCTGAAACACGAAGACGCCCCCGTTTTGAACGAGGCCCCGCGTTGAGGAAAGGAACCGGTGAATATCGGTGGGCTTGGTCAGGTGCGCCAGGGTATTGCCGACGCACGTAATCAGGTCGAATTCGTCCTCACCGAGAATTTCGTCCAACTCGAGCATGTCCTCATCGAGGAATTCGGCCTTTTTGCCCTCGCCGGGCAGCATCTTTTCGGCGGCTAAGGCCAGCAAGCTCTCGTCGCCGTCAACGCCGATCACTTTCTTGAATTCAGGGGACAGGGCCGAAAGCATGGTCCCCGTACCGCAGCCGATATCCAGGTAGGCATGGCCGGGAAGCCTTTCCTCGCCGTACCGGACCCCCGGACATTCCCCGCAGGAAGGATCGATAACCGTTTCGAGAAAGCGGAATTGGGCTTGGTCGAACGGGAACAATAGATCGTAATACGCCGCGATGCTCGAATAAAAACTCATACCGGGCCTCCTTTCCTTAATGATTATGGACAAACCGGGCGGCGTCAAGGTATGGTTTCACTCCCCGCAGGAGGGCAAATACCGTGTCGGAAAAATGCTATCGCTGTTTTAGGCCCCTCGTGTCCTGCTATTGCGGCGACATCGTCACCGTCGAAACGGGCATCAAATTCGTCTTTCTCATGCATCCCCGCGAGGCCTATCGGCAGAAAACCGGCACGGGCCGGCTCGCCGCGCTCAGCCTCGCGGACTCAGAAATACTGATAGGAACGGACTTTACGGAAAACGAGCGGGTCAATGCGCTTATCCGGGACCCGCGCTACGCGCCTTTCGTTCTTTACCCCTCGGCGCAAGCCCTCGTGACCGACTCGCCCGCGTTTCGATCGGCCGTGGGAAACAGGAAACCCCTGATCATCCTCATTGACGCGACGTGGTTTTTCGCCAAGAAAATGCTCAAGGCGAGCAAAAACCTCCAGGCCGTACCGGCGCTCACCTTTTCCGCGCCGTACCGCTCGGGGTTCGAATTTAAGACTCAGCCTGAGCCCGAATGCCTTTCCACGATAGAAACGGCCTATTACCTGATCAAGGAGCTACAGCAGGCCGAAGTGGCGCGGAAAAACGCCTCTCCGGAGCCGCTCATGGCCGTCTTCCGCAAAATGATCGAGTATCAGCTCGCGTGCGAGCAATCCCGTCACGAGGCGGAAGCGGCCGAGCTCTACCCCGGCCTGTTTAACGCGTCGCTATAGCTCCAGTCCGGACAGATAGGAGGCAAAGGCGCGATTGGCCGCGTCCAGGGCTTTCCTGGCGGCCTCTATTTCCGAATCGAGCCGGGCGATGGCGTCGTCGCTCTCGGTCAGGCGCTTCAGGTATTCCTTTCCCTGCTGCGTGCCGTTTCCGGCCGCGGTCAGGTTAAGGCGAATCCGTTCCTGTTCGCGGACCAAATCGCTCCTGCGTCCCTGCAGGTCGCTCAGGGCCGTCTGCGCGTCGTCGGCGCGGCGCCGGAATTCCACGGCCTTCGAAAGCGCGGCCCGCACCGTTTCGCTCAGGTCCCGGTTCGTGGAATAATAGAGAAGGGACTCTCCCTTGAGGCGATCCAGGACGACGGTTTCGCTTACGGGCGTCTCTTCCCGTACCGTTAGCGAGCTTTCCTTTCCCGCGCCGAGGCCAATGGAAAAACGATACAGGCTATCGGTCCTTTCATCGTAGCCCGCGGGTTCCGCAAGGGCGGCTCCCGGGGTTATCGGATGCTCCAGGGATATTTTACGCGCCGCGTTCGAGGCGTTTTTTAGCGTATATTTCGTGACGGTCAGGCTTTTCCGCACGATGGTCATCGTTCCCTTCGAGATTTTCGCCGAAACGGTTTCCCGCGAGGCGGAACGGTCTGCCCGTCCGGACACCGCGGTATCCTCCCCGTAGGCGATGAGGCGCGCGTCGTTTTCCCCGAGGAACTCGAGCAAGGCGTCGCCCGCGTACGTTCCGCCGTCGAACACGGTGACCGGGCCCGCCGGCAGCTTGAGCCCGGTGGTGTTTTTAAACCGCGCCGCGAGCATGGGATGAACCGTGCCGAGGGAAAGGGCGTCGGCGCCCGAAAATACGGAAAGTCGTTCCGCCGCCACGGCGCCCTCGACCAAGGGCAGCATGGTGCTCTTCCTCCGATCGATCGTTACCGCGCCCGGGAGCGTAAATTCGAATAATTCCCCTGCTGACCGAGCCGTCGCCTGCGCGCCCGAAGAGCCGACCGGGGCCTTCTCGGCCTTGGCCTCGCTTCTCGAAAGGCTTTTCGACATCATGGGCGCCGGGGCCGCCATTTCCGCGTATGCGTATTCGTCCAGGGCATAGCCGGCCCCATTATCGTAACCGGAATCGTAGGTCTTGGCATCGGCGTAACCGGCTATGGACAGGGGCAGCACGGGGCGGGAAACATAGAAGGGGTTATACAGGTTTTGAATGAACGAGACGGGCTTTCCGTTCATGAGGGAAAGCCGAACGGCCTTCCAGTCCGCGGAACCCGCGTTGTCCACGATCGCCCAGCCCTGCAAAAAGGGCTTTTCTCCGGAAAGGTCAAGGCGATAGGCGGCCTTCCAGACCGGAACGGGAACGACGTACCCGACGGAAACCTCACGTTCCCCCTTCCCCGAAAGGTTCAGGCGAACCTTCCGCAATCCGTTCCCCGCGCCGGCGGAAAGCGCGTCCAGGGCGCGAGTCAGGTCGGCAGACAGGGCGGCGTCCGAAAAGGAAAGGGACTCGATCTCGTCCAGGCCGATTCGGCGTATCCCCGTGGGCGTAAGCAGGGAAAGCCGCCAGGTCTCGCCCGCCTCGGACTGAATCCGCTCGGCTCCGAGAATTCTCCCTTCCACGCGGTCAGGGACCCGAAGGCTCACCGACTCGCCCCGCAGGTTGCTGAGCATTTCCCCGAGCGAAGGGGCTCCCGACAAATCCACCCGCAGGCTCTGCAGGGTGCGTGAAAGGGTATCCTCGGCGTCGTACGTTACCGAAAGGCCCTGGGTATTCGGGTCATAGACGGTCAGGGACTTCAGTACGTCATCGATGGACGAAACGTCAAATTCCAATTCAACCGCCGCGTCGCCGTTAATCTTTCCCCGATGCACGAAATAGCCGACCCCGGAGGAATACAGGGAGACCCCGACAAGGGGCACGTCGGCGATTTTCGCCGCCCCGTTTCCGGCAGGGACCTGCGTTCCCTGGGCGAGAGCGGGCGTCGCGCAACTGGCGAAGATCCCGAAAAAAATCGCTATAATGCGTGGTTTATTCATTCTAAGCTCCTTAGGAATTCACTGATTCGTCGGTTTTTTCCTTCACGGTCGGCAGGTGCCGTACCCTTCCTTTCAAACAACGCATACGGCGCCCGGATACGGGAGAGATCGTCGGCAAGCGAGGAGCCGGCCCTCGGCCCGATCCCGGGCGGCCTCCTTAAGAAAAAAAGCGCCGCGTGGATTTTCGAGAAGAAAACCATCCCGTCGGCGAGAAAACGGGCGCCCACGACCCGCCGTACCGCCTCCGCGTACCCATCGAAAAAAAGCGCCGCGGGCTCATCGAGAATTATCCCGCCGAGTTCCCGTATCCCGCTTTCGCTCGTATGACAGAATTCTGCCGCCGCGGCCGCGCGGTACCCCTTCGCGTACAATACCGCCGGTCGTCCCGGCGCGCGGGCAGAACACCATCTGAGCCAGGGCCGAAGGTCCACAGACGCGCTTTCCGGCCGGAGGACGGACCATCCTTCGCCGAGGAAAAACGATAGTGCGGAATCGTCGCCTCTCACGCCCAGATCCACTATGTGACCCTTCGTCGAATCTCCGTCCGGACCGGGAGGGCAATAGAGCCAGGCGGAGGCGTTCCTTCGGCTTTCGCCCCTCGGCAGGAATACCCGCGCGGCATTCGGGAACGAGGTTTTTAAACCTTCCCGAGGCCCCTTCCCCCCGGAACGCCCAAGCCAGGCGCGCAAAAAGAAAAAGCCCGAAACGGAACAGAACAGGGCCCCGCCGATCAGGGCAATAACGAGGAGAAACACGGTAAAAAGAGCGTAATTCATGGGCCATCACTCCCCGCGGGACGATTATTTTGGGTATATTGGAAGTCTACGGAGGAACGCGGTTTATGTTCTATTTCGACCAATATTACCTCATTCTCGTGGTGCCTGCGCTTTTACTGTCCGTTATCGCGCAGATTTCCGTCAAGTCCACCTTTTCCAAATATTCGGAGATTCGCAACCGTCACGGCATAACGGGGGCCGAGGCCGCGGCCTCGGTACTGAAAATAAACGGAATTCGCGACGTATCCATAGCCCCTGTTCAGGGTAGCCTTACGGACCACTACGATCCCTCGTCCAAAACGCTCAGGCTCTCGGGCCCCGTTTATCGGGAAACCTCCATCGCGGCGGTGGGCGTGGCGGCGCACGAGGCCGGCCACGCGATTCAGCACGCCAAATCCTACGCGCCCCTCGTGCTCAGAAGCACCCTCGTTCCCGTCGCGAATCTGGGTTCGTCCCTGGGCCCCTATATCGCCCTTTCGGGAATCTTTTTCCGCCTTCCCATCCTTCTGAACCTCGGCATCGTCCTTTTCGGCGCGGCCGTCGCCTTTTACCTGATCACCCTTCCGGTAGAGATTGACGCTTCCCGCCGCGCGCTCGCCCACCTCGAGCGAAACGCGATCCTCTCCCCGGAGGAAATGACGGGAGCGAAGAAGGTGTTGACCGCCGCCGCGTTTACCTACGTCGCGTCCGCGCTCACCGCCGTGGCGAGCCTTGCCCGAATCATACTTCTTTCCCGCGATCGCAGAAACTGACGGGGCGCGCGGAACGGGAAAAAAACGGGGCCCTATGCTATACTGCCAGAATGACCACATTCGAAGCGGGCAAGGCCCTAACCGAGGGTTTGGCCTCGGTGATTCGGGGAAAGGACAGCACCCTTGAGCTTTTTACCGCCGCCTTTTTGGCCGGCGGGCACGTCCTCATAAACGACGCCCCGGGACTCGGCAAGACCACCCTCGCGAAAACCTTGGCGCGGTTGGTCGGCAATCCCGGCAGCGCGGAAGGAACCGCCGATTTTCGGCGCATTCAGTTTACCCCCGACCTCCTCCCCTACGACATAACCGGCGTCGACGTGTTCAATCCCCGGGACCAACGGTTTGAATTCCTCGAAGGCCCCGTCTTTTGCGATATCCTTCTCGCGGACGAGATAAACCGCACGACGCCGAAGGTCCAATCGGCGCTTCTTGAGGTAATGGCCGAGCGCCAGGTTACCGCAAACGGAACGACGCGCCCCGTAAGCCCCGTTTTTTTCGTCGCCGCGACGCAAAATCCCGTCGAGTCCGTCGGCACCTATCCCCTTCCCGCCGCGCAACTTGACCGATTCATGATGCAGCTGAGCCTGGGCTATCCGGACGAAGAATCGGAGCGGGAGATTCTCCACGAGGACCCCGCGGAAAACGCGCTGCCCCGGATTATGCCCGTCGTATCCCGCACGGAAATCCTCGCGTCCCGCGCGGAACAGAAAGAGGTCTACTGTCATCCCGAGCTGGAAAAAACCCTAGTCTCCATCGTTCGGCAAACCCGTACCCATCAGGCCCTCCGGCTTGGGGTTTCCCCGCGCGGCACGCTATCCCTCCTTCACGCCGCGCGGGCCCTCGCGTTGGTCCGCGGCCGCGATTGGATAGAGGACTCCGACGTGCTCGACCTCGCTGCCCCGGTTCTCGCCCATCGGGTTTTGACGCGGGAAGACCGCCTCGAGGCGGGGACCATAGTCGCGGATATCGCCAAAAGCAACCTAAAACGCATGCTTCGGGTAACCGACTGGTCCCGGGAACCGCGACCGTATGAACGGCAGGCATAATCCGCCCATATCCCCCCCCGGCGCGTTCTCCCTATCGCTTTCGGCGTTTTTTCTCGCCGAAGGGCTCCTGCGGGGAGAACTGATAGCGACCCTTACGGGCGCGTTTCTCGCGGCCCTGAACGCCTTCGCGCTACTTTCGGTATTGGCCGCGCGATTCAAATGGAACCATTTTTCGCCGGAGATAGAGAAAGGCGAAGACGGCGTTTATTCGCTCGTATACTCAGAAATTTCCGCCCGTTCCTTTATGCTCAGGCCCACGACGTACTTCGCCACGGTCGCGTACCGACTGACCCTCAGGTCGGCTAATTACGGAGATGCCGAAGCGATGGAATTACCGTTGCCCGACGCCTTTTCCGGAACGCGCCCCAACCTGCCGCCGCGGGGAAGGTATTCGGTGGAATTCGGCCGATGCGTGATACGCGATTTCGCCGGGTTTTACGCCGTAACCACCCCGAAATCGCGCGATCTCTCGGGCCGTTCCGTCGTCGTTCACCCCGGGGAAGGCGCTTCCGGTAAGCCGAAACCCGTTAAATCCGCAGCGGGAAACGCGGATGGGGCGAGCTCGTACCTTCGTTCCCAGGAATTGTACGAAATACGCCAATTCCGTCCCGGCGACGACAGGAGGAAAATCAACTGGAAAGCCTTCGCCCATACGGGAGAACTCGTTACCCGCGAAGGCGAACTGCTTCCCCCTCCGTCCCGAGAGTATACCGTGCTTTTCTGGGCGCCAAACGAAGACGCCGCGGATAAGACACGCGAGCTTCGGGACCGAAGGGCCCTTGATCACCTGGTTTCCCGCGCGTTATCGGCCTGCATGAAACTGCTTCAATCGAGAAAAAACCTGCGTTTCCCCCAGGCGGGAAACCTGTTGGTTCGCCACGAGGACCGCCTCGCGCGGGAACATCTAGAATACGCCTTGACCTATCCGGCCCTTCACGAGATAAGGCGGTTCCCCTCGGTTCACGCGTCCTCCTCCGGCGGCCAAAGCCTCATATTCACCCTGTCGCCAAGCGAGAGACGGGCCAGACGTTCCCGAACGCCGGCAAGAAACCGCATAACCGCGGAACTCCCCGGGCCGGATGCACCTCTGTCTTTTTTTGTCGGCCCCGTCGGCCAAGATACCGCAAAACGACATACACGAGGGTTTTTCCGCGCGTTGCTTTTTTACGAAGACGGTTCGCGCTCAAATAGCGAGGGCCAACTTGCCGCCTACGCGTCGACGCGGGACCTGGAGCGCTTAATCGCCATCCTCGAAAAGGGGGGCTTCAATGCGTATCCCCTATAAGGCCCGGGAAAGCCTCCGTTGGGCCCTATTCGCGATTACGGCGGCCCTTCCCTCCCTATTTCAAAACGAGCTATTCGCGTATTGGACACTGCCCTTTTTTGCCTTATTCGGCCTCGCGTTCGCGGAAATAACCCATTTCAAGCGTTTACGCTTTTTTCCGGCCATCCTTTCTTTGGCTATCGTTCTCGCGCTCGCGTCCGCATTCGCGCGTTTCACCGCCGGCGCGCTGGGCGACACGGCCTTCACGGCATGGTACGCGAGCGTTTCGCTTACCGCCTATCCGATTCTATTCGTAACCCTCGCCGCATTCGCCTCTTCGAGACTGTACCGGGCCAGTTCCGTCTGGAAGGCCATGGAGCCCCTCGCCTTGCTCGCCCTCTTCGGTCTTGGGTTCTGGTCTCAGGGCAATTATCGCCTGACCGTATTCAACCATCCCCTGAAGGCCGCGCTCTTCGCGCTCATCGTATGCATCATCGCGTTTTCGTCGCTGTTATTCTCCGACGGGAAGAAGAAGCGAAAGGCCGCCGCCCTTACGGCCCTCTTGCCCGTTCTCCTGCTCTCCGGATTCCTGGTTATCGGTCATTTCAGCGTGGGGTCCGTTACCGCGAACGGGGGCCTGATTCAGCCAACCCTCTTCCGCTTCGATTTTTCCCCCTTCCTCAGCCTTCAAAGCGATATTTCGCTGAACGATCGCCTCGTTCTTATCGCCCACGTCCCGGAAGAATACTCGTCCTCGCTGCTTCGCCGCATGAGCCTGTCCGGGTGGGATCCCGCAAAGGGTTTCTACGAGCAATCGGCGCCGGGGGAACGCGCGCAGATAACCGCGATTCCCCCCGAACCGCTTAGCCTGAGCGACCCCGGTTACGCGCTTCGCAATACGGTCCGCCAAGAGTTCTTCATCGTCAATTTTGACCCCAAATCCCTCATCGCCATGGATTATCCCATCCGTATCGAGCCGTTCAAAATTTGGAAAACGGACTCGTTCAACGGGGCGTACGCAGTTACCAGCAGGGCTACCGGGTATATGCCCTTCGAGCTATACGACTCCCCCCCGCCGGATCCCTCGAACGCGGGCGAAGATTCGAAAGAACTGTCCGCTGAAGACCTCGCGTTCTACACCCGAATAGATCCCGAAACAGAGTCTTTCGTACGCCCTATCGCGACCGCCCTGTCCGGGGGTGTAAGCGGGTACTACGACCGCGTTATGGCCTTAAATCTCTGGCTTCTCGGCAATTCCTTCCGGTATTCGCTTCATCCCGGAACCGCCCCCGACGGCAATCAGCTTCGGTATTTCCTCACCGAGTCCCGCAAGGGATACTGCACCTATTACGCGTTTTCCCTTGCCCTGCTGTGCCGCAGCCTCGGTATACCGGCTCGGGTCGCCGCCGGTTTTTTCATGGCGCCTGACTCGGGCGCCCTGGACTACTACCCGATCCGGTCAAACATGGCGCACGCCTGGGTGGAGGTCTTTTTCCCCGAATACGGCTGGATCGCCTTTGACCCCACGAACCAAAATCCCGCTGAGGGGGAAGCCCTTCCGTTTGATTTCTCCCCCAGGGGAGACGAATTTCTCGGTTTATTGAACGAGATCATAGAACGCAAGAATGAGCTTACGCTCGCCTCGGACGATTCCGTAACGTCGACCGCTCCGCGGAATCCCCTGAGGGTTCTCGCCGACTTTTTGAACAAGAGAAAAAGAAACGCGTTTCTTCTCCTTGCGCTTATACCCCTGTACCCGCTCCTCAGGGAAGCCACGGAACGTTTCCTTTTGGGAACGACGAAGAACGCCCGGCTCGCGATTCTCCTCGCCGAGAGGCGCTCGCGTAAGATCCTGAAAAGCGCATCCCCCTCGCCGGAAACCCGTTCGCTTCACGAAGCGCTCACCCGGCTCGCCAACAAGGCTCGCTTCGCCCGCCGTATGGATCAACGAGAGGCCGACGCCGCGAGGGGCCTTTTGCGAAGGATTCGCGCTTCTTTACGCGCGGACCGAAAAAAGGGAAAGAAAGGGGGAAAGGGCGTTTTTCTCCTCTTCTTCGGCTTGATCCTCTGCGGTATCGATTCGGAAAGCCCGCTGTACGCGCAGGAAATTCCGAGCGAGGCGGCCGCCGAGGCGGCCGCCGACGCCGTCTCGACACCGTTGCTCGAACGGGCCAAACGGGCAATTTCGGCGGAAAATTGGGAAACCGCGACCGCGCTTCTCCTGGAAGGAAAACAGCGATTCCCGGCCAACCCGTCCTTCCCGTATACCCTGGGCAGCCTTTTCCTGGAACAAAGCCTTTATCCGTCGGCGATTCGCGAATTGGAAAAGGCCTTAGACCTCGGGTACGCCAACCCCGAAATTTACCTCAAGCTTTCCGACGCCACGGGGTATGAAAACCAGGACGAAGACTCCCTGCTTTGGCTCCGCCGCTACGTAACCGAGGTACCGGATAATCTTTCCGCCTGGGCGTCCTTCGGTTGGCTCTGCTATAAAACCCACCGCTTCGAGGAAGGGATAGAAACCTTAAACAGGATTACCGAAAGCTGGGGGGCCGACGGCAACGTCCTCGTCGGTCTGGGGAACCTATATAGCGCGGTGTACGATTACGAAAACGCAAAGGCCCGCTATTCCCAAGCGATAGACCTCGCGAACGGAAAAAATCAACAATATCTCGCCTCGGTCTATTACTACAATCGCTCCATCCTCGAAGAAAGCTTTTACCGCTTCGACGACGCCTACCACGACGCCGAGCTTTCGCTTGAAGCGGCGCCCAGGGCGTCCGGCTTCCTCATGCAGGCGGAACTTGAACAGAGAAAGCTCGAATACGGTATCGCGATTGAAAAATACGCGAAAGCCCAAAGCCTGGACACAACGCCCCTTGCCACCCTCGGGTTGGCCGAAACCTTCCTGCAAGCCGGCTATCCGGAACGGGCGTACGCCCAGCTACAATCGATTACCGCAAAAACCGATCGTTCGTGGATCGCGAATTACGGAACCACAACCCAGCAATTCTCCTCGGACTTGTATCGTTTGGAAAGAGATTATTGGCATATCCGGAAGAATCAAGAAAAACGCAAAGTTATGCACAGTTTTTCCACAGAGATGAAACGACTATTCACGCTAGGCCTTTATTCATTTCGGGAATGGTTATTCGACGCAAAATTCAGAATCTCAACCCTCGCGATTTCCCGGTCATATACAGTACCCAAGGAGGGTGATTCCGGAAGGGGACTTTACTATCACAGCTTTAAATACGTTGCCCTAGACCGCTGGCCCGAGCTCGCGAGGCCACATCTACAGGCGGCCCAATCCATCGAAACACTTCATATTCCCATGGCGCAACCCTCTTACTACTATGAATGGGGCGCGCTCTACAACGACGTTGCCGCGTTAGATAACGCTATACGGACCCTGGATCCCCTTTGGGAACGAAAAATACTCTCGGAAGCCCTGTCAAAACGCCTTCAAACCCTGAGAAGGCGCGATTTTGCCAAAAAGGCAGAGGCCTCCGATCGTTTATTTCAATTGGATCCGTCGCGGTTCCTTTTCGACGACCGTAACCTGCAGGTCCGCATTTTTATCGATCCAACCATCAAGAGAACCGTCGCGAAAAGGATCTCGTCCGCGCTTTCGTCCGCTGGTTTTCAAGAGAATCCCTTAGCGGAGCTTCGGGTGGCATTACGCGCAACTCCTGAGGGTATCAAGATTTCCCTTGAAAAAGATAACGAAATCATCACCGAGTCTCCACAGATTATCCACATTTTAAGGCCAAACCCACCGGTTATTAGTCAATTCATCAACAACTTTTCCACAATCGTGTTTCAATCAAATTTGGGCGCATAAAAAAAAGCCGTCTGGGCTACCAGACGGCTTTGTCGCGCTATGCCGACCCTTATTTGGCGGAAAGAAGCTCCAAATCAAAGGCGATATAGGCATTGGGGGGAATTACCCCGCCTGCGCCGGTAGCTCCATAGGCGAGCTCGGGCGGAATGACGATCGTCCGCTTCTCCCCGACCTTCATTTCCAGAGCCTGGGAATCAAATCCGGGGATAAGCTGGCCGCGGCCGACGGCAAAGGTCAAGGGTTCCCGCATATCGGAATCGTCAAATACGGTGCCGTTCAGGAGATAACCCTTGTATTTCATGGTCAAGGTCTGTCCCGTTTTCACGCCGGCGCCGTTGCCTTCTTTGGTCACTACGTAATACACGCCCGAAGAGGACTTCTTCGCGGTCGGCCATTTTGCCTCGATCGCGGCGATCGATTCCTTCTTGGCGTTTTCGGCCTGCGCCTTCGCCCGAGAGGCCTTATCGGAAGCGTAACGGTTGAAATCTTCCTGGGTGGCGGTAAATTTCTTCGCCGCGTCGCCCTTCCGCTCGATCTTCACCGAAACGATTTTATCGCCCTGCGCCACGGCGTTTACCACGTCCTGGCCCTCGATTACGTGGCCGAAAATGGTGTGCTTGTTATCGAGCCAGGGAGTCGCGACGTGGGTAATGAAAAACTGGCTGCCGTTGGTATTGGCGCCGGAATTCGCCATGGCCAACACGCCCGGACCGTCGAATCTCAGGCTTGAATCGAATTCGTCCGCGAACTTATACCCCGGGCCGCCGGTCCCCGTCCCCAGGGGGTCTCCGCCCTGGATCATGAAGTCGGCGATTACGCGATGGAACGTAAGGCCGTCATAAAACTTCTTGCCCTTCGCGGCGTCAAGCGTTCCTTCCGCGAGACCCACGAAATTGCAAACCGTAAGGGGCGCTTTCTGGTAATACAGTTCGAGCACGATAGCGCCCTTGCTCGTGTTCATGATCGCGTATAAACCATCTTTGGAAATGGCGGCTGCGGTCTTGTCTTCATTCATCCTCAATCTCTCCTCAGGGCCGGAATTCGAATTCGCGAACGCGATCGCCGCCGCAGTTGCGGTACCGACGATCGCCATCGAAAAGGCGAAAACCAGCAAAATTTTTGCGTACTTCTTCATTGCTTATACTCCCTCGTAGCGGCAACCGCCTTATGCCAGGATTCCAGCAGCATAATCCGCTTTTTATCGCTCATATCGGGGTCAAAACGGGTTTTTAAACGCCAGTTTCGCTCAATATCCTCGCAACTTTCCCAATACCCACACCGCAAGCCCGCCAAATACGCGGCCCCGAGCGCGGTAATTTCGGCGATTTCCGGCAATACCACGGGAATTCCCGAGATATCCGCCTGAAACTGCATTAAAAACGCGTTAGCCGTGGCGCCCCCGTCGGCCTTGAGGGTTTGCACCCCCTGGCCAAAATCGCCGCTCATGGCTTCCAATAGATCTTCGGACTGAAACGCGATACTCTCAAGGGCCGCACGCACGATATGGGCGCGATTTACGCCCCGGGTGATGCCCAGGATAGCGCCCCGCGCCTCGGGATCCCAATACGGCGTTCCCAAGCCAACGAAGGCCGGGACCATGACCGCCCCATTCGACGTTTCGACGGATCGCGCCAAGGCTTCGGATTCTGGCGCCGAATCAATGAGTTTCATTTCGTCTCGAAGCCATTGTATCACCGCCCCGGCGATAAAAACCGAACCTTCCAGGGCATAGGTAACCGTATTCCCGATTTTCCAGGCAACGGTTGTCAATAGGTTGTTTTTTGACTCAACCGGTCGCGTTCCCGTGTTTAAGAGGCAAAAACACCCGGTTCCATACGTGTTTTTAGCCATTCCCGGCTTGAAGCAGGAATGGCCGAATAGGGCGGCTTGCTGATCGCCTGCCACTCCGTTTACGGGAATGGGGTACCCGAACAGTTCCGGTTTCGTCGTTCCGAAGTCGTCCGAACTGGAAAGGACCTCGGGTAAAACCGACGCTGGAACGCCGAGAAAGGACAGGAGCAGGGGGTCCCAGCGCATCTCGTGGATATTGAACATCAGGGTGCGCGAGGCGTTCGTAACATCCGTCACGTGCCTGCCGGTTAGCTTCCAAAGGAGCCAGGAATCGACGGTGCCGAACAGGAGATCCCCGTTTTCCGCCAAGGCCCGCAAGGCCACGTTTTCCCGGAAAAGCCAGGTAAGCTTCGTGCCGGAAAAGTACGGATCAAGGCGCAGCCCGGTCCGGGAACGGAATTCCCCCTCCAGGCCCGACTGGATAAGTTCCTCGCAAATTGACGTTGACCTACGGCATTGCCAAACGATGGCGCGATATACCGGCTTTCCCGAATCGCGGTCCCATAAGACAATGGTTTCGCGCTGATTCGTTATCCCTATGGAAACGACGTCGCTCGCGGCTATGCCCGCGTTCGCTATCGCCTGCCGCGCGACGGAAAGCTGGCTCTCCCAAATTTCTTCCGGATCATGCTCTACCCAACCCGGCTCCGGGTAGTATTGGGTAAACTCCTTCTGGGAACTGCCGAGCATACTTCCGGAGCGGTCAAAGACAATGGCCCGGGAAGACGTGGTTCCCTGGTCGAGCGCGAGTATATACCCCTTAAGATCTTTCATACTCTTTTATAAACCAGCGGTATAAGGCCTCTGAACGGGTCGTAAACGAGGCGTTTATTTTTCCCTCAATGCCGGGAACCGCGAAAAAATCGACACGGGTCAGGGAATAAATGAGCAAATGGCTTCCCAAATCCTGCACGACGAGGGAAATTCGCATTCGTTCGGGATCGATCAATTTTAAGAGAGTGTATTTAAGCGCGTCTTCGTTCCGCGAATGAAAGGCCACCGAATCGCCCGTTTGGCGGTAGTCGTACCGGTATAGGTATTCGCCGAAGGTCAGGTCCTTCTGTACCGCGTAAATGGTCTGCCCGTCGGCGTTGCCATCCGTGGGATCCGCGATCCGTACGCGCTTATCGGGACTCGATACCGCGTATGAAGAGGCGTACAGTGTCCGCATTTTTTGGCGACTCGTGGAAAAGTACTCAATGCCCTCCAGCCGGGAGAGAGACCGCAAAATCACCCCTATCCGCGCCGTTTCGCCGCCGGAAGCCCCTTTTCGCGCCGCTGGTTTTTCATAAAGATACAGGGTTTCGCTAAAAAAAGGCGGCTTATCGCCGTCCCAAAAAGAGGCGGCCTCCGAGGCCAACGCCGTATTCGGCGTGAGCTCGAGGCCCGCTTTGGAGTCCCGGTATACGGTGCGTTGAATCGTTCCCCGTTCGCGCAGTTCCGCGGCGGTCTTTGCCGGCAATTCGCCCGCTAGGGCCCGGTCCAAATCGTCCGCGAACGTTCCCGCGAGCGAAAGGAGCGCGGACAGGGCGAACAGGAATCTTTTCATTTAGCGTCCTTTGTAGAAGACCCGGACCTGCTTATAAAGGCCCTCGCCCTCGCTTTTGGTATCAATGTCGCCGATATCGTTCAGCGTCGTGTGTATGAGCCTGCGCTCGAAGGGATTCATGGGCTCGAGAAGGATCGACCCGCGCGAACTGCGAACCCGGTCCGCGGTGGTGTAGGCCAGGCGCACCAAAGATTCCTCGCGACGGATCCGGTATTGCTCCGAGTCCAGGATAATCCGCATGTCTTCCCTTCCGATCTTGCCCGCGTAAACGTTCGCGAGCAGCTGGATGGCGTCGAGGTTCTTGCCCTTTCGGCCGATCAAAATGGAAGAATCGGGCGACTTAAGCTGAAGCCCGAGCTTTTTTTCTTCCCGGGACATTACCTCGACGGTTACCTGGTAGCCCATCTTACGGATCATGGAAGCCACGAAATTAACCACGGCTTTCTCGAAATCGTCCCTCGGCAGGGGATCTTGGAACAGGGATCTCGGCCGCTCCGTTTGCTCCGCGGCGCCGCGGGAAGGGCTCGCCATGTCATCGGTATGAACGCGAATGCGCACGTAGCCCTTTTTAAAAATGCCCGTTTTCTGCGCCTCGATAATCTCGACGTCGAATTGGTCTTTCTCTAGGCCCAATTCCTCCGCGGCGATCTCGATGGCTTCCTTCTCGGTTTTACCTTCGAATTCGTATGTCATTTAAACGCTCCTGGCGATAATATGTTACTCACTTAACGAGCTTAAGCTCGCCGCCCTTTTTCTTGGCGTGCATCATTTTGTTGATGATCACCTGCTGAACCAGCGTGAGAATGTTGGAAAGGGTCCAGTACAGGATCAATCCTGCGGGGGCATTATAGAACAGGAAGAAGAAGAATATCGGCATGCCGTACATCATGATCTTCATGGAGCTGTTCTGCTGTCCCGAGGACGGCGTCTGGGTAACCTTTCCGAAAAGCAGCTGCGAAACCACGTACACGATCGGCAGGATGCGCAGTTCGCTCCATCCGAGGAACGGTACGGTAAAGGGCAATGCCATGATGGTGTCGCCATGGGATAGGTCGGGTATCCAACCGGGGATGAACATGGCGCCGCGGAATTCGAAATAGTTATTGAAAAGATTGTACATCGCGAAAATCAGCGGAAACTGAATGAGCATGGGAAGGCAACCCGAGAGCGGATTATACCCGACGGTCTGATAGAACTTCGCCATCTCCTCGTTCATTTTCTGCTGGTTGTCTTTATACTTGGTCTGGATTTCCTGGATCTTCGGCTGAAGTTCCTGCATCTTGAGCGTCGCCTCGGAACTCTTTTTCGTCAGCGGGAAAATCACGATGCGCATCAGGATCGTCATGAGGATGATGGAAACGCCCCAGTTCGGGATAAGCGCGTAGAATATTTCCATGATCCATTTCAGGAATACTTCGAGGGGCCCGAGAATGCCGCTCGTATCGACGATATCGTTGGCCTTGAGGTTATCGATGCCCCAGGGATTGTTTCCGGCGACGTTGTACTTCGCGAGGCTTTTGTCGGTCCTGGGACCCACGTAAAAGCGCCACGTATCGGTCTGGCGGCCGCCGGCGATGGCGGGCCTGGTGAGGTAAATCTGGGCGGCGTTCTTATTGCCCGCGATTTGCGCGGTGGAATACTCGTACTGGAGAACCGGAGAACCCGGGACGGCAATCAGGGTGAAGTACTTGCCCGCTACGCCCGACCAGGAAAAGGCGTCGGTAAAGGCCTTGGTTTGGCCAAGCCCCACGTTGATCGTCTTTTTCTTGCCGTTCAGCAGGTGGTAGAACCGGCGGTATTCGTATTTGTCCTGTTTGGGGTCCCAGTCGGGGCCAATCTGGGGCGAGGTCTTAATGGTGTACGCGGCGTTTTGCATGGAAAGCCCGCGGAAGGAGTCGTCGCCGTCTATGACCACCTTAAGCTCGAACATATAATCGTCGGGCTTAAACGTATACTGTTTCGCGAGGGTAAAGCGGCTCTCGCTGCCGTCGGCGTTTTTAAGGGTAATGGTCCGGTAAAAACCGATTTCGGTATCGCTAATCCGCTTTACGTGGAAAAGAGCGTCAACCGCGGCGCCCTTTGCGTCGCCGAGAATGATCGAGAAAGCGCGATTGCCGGTCGTTACGTAATCGGCCATTTCTAGGTAGTCGGAACCGGACGAATGCTCTTTTAACTTGTATGAAATGACGTCGCCGCCGCGATTGGTAAACTCGACCCGGACGAGGGGGGTCTCGATTACGGGGCGCTCTTCCGAAACGACTTCGTCGTCGGTTCCGGTTTCGAGGGTTATCGCGCTTTGGGTCGGTTCAAGCACAGCCGCTTCCGGGGAATTAACGGCGGGCTCGGAGAGAACCGCCTCGTTAACCTGTTCGGTCGTGGCGGTTTCGGGAACGGGCGCGGAAGGGAAAAAAATGGATTGGGCCGTAAAGCCGGCGATGATTACGATTGTCGAAAGGACAATCGCCGTGATCGTATTCTTGTCCATAACTCTGATAGCTCCTTAGTCAGGGTACGGGGTCATAACCGCCTTCGTGGAAGGGATGACAGCGCAAGATACGTTTAACGGCGAGAAACAAGCCCTTGAAAGGGCCGTATCTGGATATCGCTTCGTATGCATACGCAGAGCATGTCGGGTAATATCTGCAAGAGGGAGGGGACAGAGGTGAGATATATTTCTGATACAGGCGAATCAACGCGCAAAAAAAGCGCTTTAGCAGGTTATTCATTCGCTTAACCATAACCCGGCCTTTCCGAATAGAACGCGTAATTCTTCCATCCGTTCGGAAAAACTGTCTTTGCCCGGAAATACGAGCAACGCCAAGTCATAGCCCAAATTCAAGTTCGCTTTAATCAGTCTGTACGTTTCACGACTCAGGCGCCGGGAACGATTTCGCTCAACGGCAGTACCGTATCCACGCGGAAAGGTGAATAACACCCGGTTCCGCTCCAACCCGTTGGACAGGACAAACAGTTTTGCCCCGTTGCAGCTGTATTTTTTACCCTTCCGGAAAACAGTCTGGATAACGGCGGAACGGGTTAACCGCTCCGCCTTTTTGAATCCTGAGCGTTTCAAGGCTCAAAGAAGCGTCAATACGGCTTCTTTTCGTCGGAAACGGTAAGCTTGTAGCGGCCCTTCGCCCGGCGGCGCTTCAGAATGAGGCGTCCGCCGCGGGTAGCCATGCGGGCGCGGAAACCGAATTTTCGGGTACGTTTAGTCTTACTGGGCTGGTATGTCCGTTTCATGGATCAATGACTCCTTTATTTGCAAGAACCGGTATCATTTTAAAATCCGGTTCCTTGAATTATGTTCTTCGTATACAACAGGCATGGCAGTATACCTATAACGCCCTTCCGTGGTCAAGACATACCCCATACCGGGTTATCGAGGTTTACCCCGTTTTATGCTCTCTTTTAAGCGGGCAAAAACGTCCCGAAGCTCGGGGTCCAAGGCTTCGTTGACGGGTACGTCCGACCCTTCTCCTCCCGAATCCCTATCTTCCGTGACCCGGACCAAGCCTTCGCCGATTTTACCCTCCGGCCTCCGATACGGTACGGCATTTTCGCTTTTTACCCTGACCGCGATCGAGACGATTCCCAATTCCGGGAAGGCCTTGGACAAATTCCCGATAATCCTTTTTTTGAGATACTGAATCTGTTGATTCCATCCGGGATGGTCTACCTCGACCGTCAAAATGCCGCGATCAACGTCAACGACCCTACTGTGGGACGAAATCTTATCCCCGACGGTTTCCTTCCAGCCACGGATGAAATCGTTCGATTGCCGCAAGCCGTCGCTGTCGAAACCCGAAAAAAGGGCATTGAGAACCTCGGAGGCCTTTCTGAAATCATTCGCCATTCCACGTTCCTTTTTCGATACGATACACCTTTGTCGTGCTTCTTTTATACCGCTCGTAGGGTTCTCCGGGAAGGAAGGTGCAAAAAAGCTGGTCATATTCGGGCAAAAGGGCAGTAAACCGCTGTCTCTTTTCTGGATCAAGCTCCAGGAGCACGTCATCCATCAAAAGAACGGGCTTTTTACCGCCCGATACCTCCGTATAAAACGTCGCCTGAGCCGTACGCAACAAAAGGGACAAAAGGCGCCTTTGACCGGTAGAGGCCGTAGGAACGAAGGCCTGACGGTCCTTAACGAATCTGATCCTATCGCGGTGCGGTCCGGAGAGGGACGTTCCCATGCCAAGATCATAATCCCTTTTATCCGCGAGACGCGCGAGAATCGACTCTACCGAGTCTTCTTTCCATGACGGGGAATAATCGATTTTCACGTTTTCAATTCCGCTTACCTCATAGTACAGCCGGGCGAAAACGCGGTTAAAATCCCGTATGGTCCTGGTCCTTCGACTCACGACCTCGAGTCCCGCCTGAGCGAGTTGAATATCGAGTATGTCGAGTAAATCTGCCTTTCGTTCCCGCAAGACCGAATTGCGCGCCTTTAAAACCTTTTTATACGTCCGAAGCACGTCAATATAAGAGGTATCGTACATGGACAGGGATTGATCGACGAAAAACCGTTTCCGTTCGGGAGAACCGCTGGCGAAATCGAGATCGTCATGGCTGAAAAGAACGCAGGGAATGGTATCCACCAATTCCTTACGGTCGGTCACCTGCTTGGCGTTTTTTTCCAGCCTCTTTTTGCCGTCGCGATAGGTAATGGATATCGTATGGGTATGGTCCTTGGAATCGCGGAAGATGGACCGTATCGCGTAATCCGGTTGGCCTTCTTTCGCCATTTCATCGTCGTTTCTGGTACGGAAGGAAGCCCCATACGCCGACATGTACAGGGTTTCGAGCAAGTTGCTCTTACCCTGTCCGTTGTCTCCAACGAAATAAACCTCCCGGGAAAGGAGGTCCATTCTGCCGTCTTGGATATTTCTGAAACCCGAAAAGGAAACCGATAAGAAAGGCACGCCGCCTTATTCCATCTGCATCGGCATGACTATGTGAAAGAAATCCTTCGAAGGTTCGGCGCGGATGGTCACGGCTTTCATGGATTCCGTAAACTCGAATTTTACCCGTTCGGTACCGATAACCTTGACCGGTTCCTCAAGGTACAGGCAATTAAGCGCTATGGTAACCTCGTCGCCGTCATATCTGCAGGGAATCTCTTCCTTGGCCGTACCTATCTCCGATTCCTGGGAGCTGATGGTCAGGGTTCCGGGAGAGACCGTCAGGTACATTCTTCTCGACTTCTGCTCCACCAAAAGCGAAACGCGTTTTAAAGCCTCGAGAAGCTCCTTGGTATCAACCTCGAAGGACTTATCCTGGGAAGCGGGTATCACGCGACCGTAATTGGGAAATTGGCCGTCGATCAGAACCGACGAAAACTCGTAATTCCCGAACCGGAAAAAAACGTTCTTTTCGCCTACCGCTATAGAGACGGGGCCCTCATCGCCTGCCCGTTTATTGATTACCGAAAGAATCTTCGGGGGTATTATCACGCTCTTAAAGTCGGGAATGGAAATGCCCAAGTCCTTCGAAATGAAAGCGAGGCGCCGTCCGTCCGTGGCAACCAGATTAAGCTTGGATTCCTGCTTTTCCATGTACACGCCGTTCATGAAGTAACGGGTTTCATCGTCGGAAACGGAAAAGACGGTCTGGTTGATCATTTCACGGAATTCTTTTGCCGGTACGTCAAAGAACTTAAGACCGTCCGGATCGGTAAATTCGGGAAATTTATCGCTCGTAATGCTTTTCAGCTGAAAACGGGCCTTTTTGGTCATCGGCTTTATGACGATCTTAATATCGTTTTGCTCGAATTCTATCTCACCCTGAGGCAAAGACGAAATAATCCCGGTGAACTTATCGCAGAATACCGTGGTGGATCCGGCTTCTATTACGTCAACGGGAATGCTCGTCTCGAAATTGACCTTGATGTCGGTTGCCTTAATGGTCAGTTTTCCGTCTTCAGCGTTTAAGAGGACATTTGAAAGTATTGATATTGCGTTTTTAGTCGCGATGATCTCTTGGGCGATGGACATTTCCCTAAGCAAAGCGTCACGATCGAAGTTGAATTTCATGATTCCTCCCAGTTCTTATCTATTCTAAATTTAAATTTAAAATAGTAGTAGTTGTAGTAGAGCCTGTTAAATTCTGGATAACCAGATTAAATCTTTATAAAAGAACGAATTACCGTTCTAACAACTATCGTTTTTTTAAAGCGCGGTTATCCACAAGTCCACAGCGCTTACCGTTATTCCCGGTCAATGCACAGTATTTTACCATATTATCAACAGGAAAAAAACACGCAAATTCGTTAGCTATTGTAGTCCTTTATGAGCTTGGTCAGCTTTTGGATAGTACTCTCCAACGAGGGCTCCGCCTTTAATCGTTCCTCTATTTTTTGGCATCCGTGCATTACCGTGGTGTGGTCCCTACCTCCGAATTCCATACCCAGTTCGGTCGTAGAGTATTCCGTGATCTCCCTGGCTATGAACATCGCGAGTTGTCGCGGAAAAGAAATGGCCTTGGTCCTTTTCTTTCCCTTAAGATCGGTGTACGAAAGGGAAAAATATTCGGCAACCACCTTTTGGATGGTTTCTATGGTCACGTTATTCTGCTTCGGTGACCCGAAGGTATCCCGAAGCTGCTGTTGGGCGCTTTCCAGGGTAACGGGCTTTTTGGTCAACTCAGCGTAGGCAATCAGCTTCGTTAAGGAAGCCTCAAGGTCGCGCACGTTGGACGAGATATTCTTCGCGATAAGGTTAATAACGTCCTGGGGAATATGGACTCCCCTGGTCTCAACCTTTTTGGAAAGAATCGCGCATCGGGTTTCATAGCTCGGCGGTTGAAGGTCAACGTTCAAACCGCGCTCAAACCGCGAGCGAAGCCGTTCCGAAAGGTTTTTAAGCTCGGAAACGGGGCGGTCGCAGGTAAATATGATTTGCTTATTCGCGTCGTACAGGGCGTTGAACGTATGAAACAGCTCTTCCTGGGTTTCGTTCTTCTTTTGGAGAAAGTGAATGTCGTCGATTAACAACATGTCCGCGTTGCGGTATTTATTCTTGAAATTCTGGGTGGTTGAGTTCTTAATGGCCTCAACGAATTCATTCGTGAAATTTTCCGCGGTAATATAGATGATTTTGCAGCCCTTTTCCTGCCAGGAAAGATTGCCGATAGCCTGCATGAGGTGGGTTTTACCCAGGCCAACCCCCCCATAGATAAGACAGGGGTTATAGGCGACGCCGGGGTTTTTCGCTATGGCGATGGCCGCGTTGGCAGCGAAGGAATTGTTTTCGCCGATGACGAAGTTATCGAAAATATAGTCTTTCCGCAGCTGAGGGTGCGAATCCCGCTCCGCCTTATGGTTTTCGACGATAGGCCCCCCGGTTTGGCGCGGCGAGCTATAGACCTTCGGTCCGGCATGTACGGTTTCGTTCGGGTGGGTAGAGACCGGCTTGGACGGGCCCTTATGGGCTTCTTCGCGGGTTCTTTGCCTGACCTCAAAATCGATGCCTATATGCTGACCGGATAAATCGAAGAGTTTTCCCTCAATGCGTCCCTGATACCGCTGCTTAACCTGATCCCGGTAAAAAGCCGATGGTACGGATAAGGTAATTGATTGATCTCCGGAAGTCTCGTATTCCATGTTAAACCACATGGCGAATTCCTGTTCACTGAGTTCACTTTTTAACTGGCTTACTGTTTCTTTCCAGAAGACGCTATAATCCCACGTACCCATAGGGCGTCATTATACTCCTTCTTTACTTTTTTTGACAATGACGGTAAGATGGAACTTACGTGTTTCTACTATATAAGGATATGGAATGACTTCTGCCTCGTCGTATACAGCCAATAACATAACGGTTTTAAAGGGTCTTGAAGCGGTGCGAAAGCGCCCCGGTATGTATATCGGTTCTACCGGTCCCGACGGCCTCCATCATCTTGTATATGAAGTCGTTGACAACAGTATCGATGAAGCCATGGCCGGGCATTGCGACCGCATCCTTGTCGTTCTCGAAAAGAACGATATCGTTCGGGTTGAGGACAACGGACGGGGTATTCCCTGCGACATTCACCCCGGGGAAGGCGTGAGCGCGCTGGAACTCGTCCTAACCCGCCTTCATGCGGGGGGAAAATTCGATAAGGGAACCTATAAGGTTTCCGGAGGCCTCCACGGCGTCGGCGTTTCCGTAGTGAACGCCCTTTCCGTTTGGACCGAGGCCTACGTAGCCTATAACGGCTTTAACCATTACCAGAAGTACGAGACCGGCATACCCGTCGCTCCCGTAGAAAAGCGCGAAGAGACCGATAAACGCGGAACCACCATACGCTGGCTTGCCGACTCGACCATATTCACGGAAACCACCACGTATAACTTTGACGTTCTCGCGAATCGATTGCGCGAGCTGGCGTTCCTCAATTCGGGAATTACCATCGTTTTACGGGATGAACGGCTTACGGTTCCCAAAGAAATGGAATTCAGCTTTGAGGGCGGCATTCGCTCCTTCGTGAGCTACCTCAACGAGAATAAAAACACCCTGCACGGCGAGCCCGTTTTCATCACCGGGGAGCGGGACGATATCGTGGTGGAAGTGGCCCTCCAGTACAACGATTCCTTCAGCGAGATAATGCTGAGCTTCGTCAACGATATCAATACCCGCGAGGGCGGAACCCATCTCGTGGGCTTCAAGAGCGCCCTGACCCGCGTATTGAACGAATTCCTGAAAAACTCGAAGCTTGCAAAAAAAATGGAAGACTCCCTTTCCGGCGACGACGTCCGGGAAGGGCTCACCGCGGTTCTCTCGGTCAAGGTTCCCGAACCCCAGTTCGAGGGTCAGACCAAGACAAAACTCGGCAATTCCGAGGTTAAGGGCATCGTCGAGGGCTTCGTCAACGATCAGCTCACCGTATACCTCGAACAGAACCCCGCGGTCATTAACTCTATCCTCGAAAAGAGCGTTCTTGCCGCAAAGGCCCGCATCGCCGCGCGCATGGCACGGGACGCGACGCGGAGGAAGAACGCCATCGACGGGGCGGGCCTTCCGGGAAAGCTGGCCGATTGCTCGGAAAAGGACGCCAGTAAGTGCGAAATTTACATCGTCGAGGGCGATTCCGCCGGCGGTTCCGCGAAGATGGGACGGGACCGAAAATTCCAGGCGATCCTTCCCCTGTGGGGAAAAATGCTTAACGTCGAGAAAACCCGAATCGACAAGGTAATCGGAAACGACAAGCTCCAACCCATTATCGCCAGCCTCGGGGCCGGCATTGGGGAAAGCTTCAACGCCGAGAAGCTCCGGTACCACAAGATCATCATTATGGCCGACGCCGACGTCGACGGTTCCCATATCCGGACGCTTTTACTCACTTTCTTCTATAGATACATGACGGATATCGTTAAAGGCGGATATATCTATCTCGCCATGCCGCCCCTTTACAAGATTTCCTGGGAGCGAAATATCCGTTATGCCTACGACGACGCGGAAAAGGAAAAGATTCTCAAGACCATCGACCGCGACCCGGACAAAATCAATATCCAACGCTATAAGGGCTTGGGCGAAATGAACCCGGACCAATTGTGGGAAACCACCATGAATCCGGAAACCCGCCTGATGATGCGCGTTCAATTGGACGACGCGGTAGAGGCGGACCGAACGTTCACCACCCTTATGGGCGAGCACGTAGAGCCACGGCGAAAATTCATCGAAGACAACGCCGTTTACGTTTCCAATCTTGACGTGTAGCGTAAACGGTCGAACCGTACCAGGAGTATCGTTCAATGAGTGAACAGGAACAAACCGGCGGAAGACTCATCCCCATTCCGATAGAAGAAGAAGTTAAGACCGCATACCTGAACTACGCAATGTCCGTTATCGTCAGCCGGGCCCTCCCCGACGTTCGAGACGGACTGAAGCCCGTGCATCGGCGAATACTCTATTCAATGGAAGAAATGGGCATTCGTTCGAATACCCCATTCAAGAAATGCGGACGCATCGTCGGCGACGTACTCGGTAAGTACCACCCTCACGGCGACCAGTCGATTTACGACGCCTTGGTTCGGCTCGCCCAGGATTTTTCGCTGCGCTATACGGTAGTGCAAGGCCAGGGCAACTTCGGTTCCGTAGACGGAGACCCGCCCGCGGCCATGCGTTACACGGAAAGCCGCCTGACCAAAATCGCAGAGGCGATAATTGAGGACATAAAGAAGGAAACCGTCGATTTCGGCCCGAACTATGACGACTCCATGAAGGAGCCCACGGTTCTTCCCGGCGCGTTTCCCTTCCTGCTCGCGAACGGGGCGAGCGGAATCGCGGTCGGAATGGCGACCAACATGCCGCCCCATAACCTCAAGGAAATAGCCGAGGCCGTCGGCACCTATATCGATAACCCCGATTGTACCGTCGAAGACCTGATGAAAAGCATTAAGGGTCCCGATTTCCCCACCGGGGGCATCATTTTCGGCAAGAAGGGCATTCGGCTCGCGTACAAGACCGGTCGCGGTAAAATCGTCGTGCGGGGTCGCTTCACCCTCGAGGTGGATAAGCGCGGGAAGGAAACGATCATCTTCTCCGAGATACCCTATGCGGTGAATAAGGCCACCCTGATCGCGCGGATCGCCGAATTGGTTCGAGACAAGGTTATCGACGGGATTTCCGAGGTTCGGGACGAATCGGACCGAGAGGGCATGCGTATCGTCATAGAGCTGAAGCGCGGCGCCATCGCCAAGATCGTCCTTAATCAGCTTTTCTCGCATACGGCCCTTCAGTCTTCTTTCGGCGTAATAAACCTCGCGCTCGTGAAGGGAAGGCCCGAAACCCTGACCCTGAAGCAACTCGTTCAATATTTCGTGGAACACCGGGTTGAGGTCGTCACCCGACGGACCCGCTTCGACCTCCGCAAGGCGGAAGAGCGCGCCCACATCCTCCGCGGATTGGTTATCGCCCTGGATAACATCGACGAAGTCATCGCGATTATCAAGAAGTCGCGCAACGTGGAAGCGGCCAAGAACGCCCTCATGGAGCGGTTCGAGTTCTCCGACGCCCAAGCGCAGGCCATCGTCGACATGAGGCTCGGAAAGCTTACCAGCCTCGAAACCGAGAAGATTTTGCAGGAGTTGGCCGAGATTGAGGCGCTCATTGCCCACTTGAAGGACTTGCTAGCCAATCCCCCCAAGATACTCCAGCTCATTAAGACCGAGACCAACGAGCTTTCCGACCGCTTCGGGGACAAACGGCGAACCGATATCGTTTCCGACGAGGTCGAGGAAATCAACATAGAGGACCTAATCCAAAAAGAGGCGATGGTCGTTTTGATTTCCAACGTCGGCTACATAAAGCGGGTTCCCGCCTCGGCGTACAAGAGCCAGAACCGGGGAGGGAAGGGATCGAACAGCACCAAGCTCGTGGAAGACGATTTCCTGAATCAACTCTTTACCGCCTCGACCCATGATCACGTGGTTTTCATAACCAGCGCGGGAAAGGCCTATTGGATTAAGGTTCATGAAATTCCCGAGGCGACCCGCGCCAGCCGCGGATCCCATATCAAGTCGCTTTTAACGGTATCGTCCGACGAGGAAATCACGACGGTTATCGCGCTCAAGGAATTCCGCGACGATCAATACCTCCTTATGGCGACCGCCGCCGGCGTCGTGAAAAAGGTAACCACCTCGGATTTCCAAAACGCGAAAACCCGGGGAATCATCGCGATCAAGCTTGACGACGGAGATCGACTGATCGGTGCGACGCTGACTTCCGGCTCGGACGAGATAATGATCATTACCCGGCAAGGGCAAGCCCTGCGTATGTCCGAAAAGGATATTCGCCCCCTCGGGCGAGCGTCGCGCGGCGTTACCGGCATTCGGCTGGCGAGCGGCGACGAACTGGCCGGCGCCTTACGGGTGAGCGAAGATACGCGAATGCTTATCATGACCGAATGCGGTTACGGAAAACGGGTAGACTTTTCGGAGTTCACCCCCCATGGTCGCGCGACCGGCGGACAGCGTATTTACACCATATCCGAGAAAACGGGAGAGATCGTTGGTCTCATCAACGTTAGCGACGATGACGAGGTGGTTTGCATAACGAGCCAGGGCAAGACCCTGCGGGTTAAGGCCAACACCATTTCCCTGATGGGGCGCGCCGCCCAGGGCGTCCGCATTCTCAATATTGAACGACCGGATATGCTTATCGGCTTGGATACCGTCGCAAACGAAGACGATGAGGCCAAACAGCTGGAAGAGTCATTATCGGGAGAAGTATCGATCGCCGGAGAGTTGGAACTTGACGGATCCGACGAAACGGTAAAAGATGGGGATATTCAAGAAGACGAATTCCAAGAAACAGAAGATGAATCGATAGGGGAAAGCGAAGGTCCCGACGAGGAATGACATAAACGGTTAGAAAGGACCGTTTATATAAAAGGAGGACCGTCTGACGGAAACCGGGAAACCGGGATTCGTCAGACGGTTTTTTTTATTTCTGGGGGGCGCATCCTTGATTGACGAATACGGATTCATAACTATATTATGCATATAATGGTTACAAAATGGTTAATCTAACGATACGAAACATTCCAGATGAAATTCTCAAAAGGATTCGCATTTTTGCGGCGAAAGAACGGAGAAGCGTAAATAGCGAGATGTTAATCGTCATAGAGAAAGGGTTGTCAGCCGCAATTTTGGAAAAAACCGGGGCAAATATCGAGAACGTCGTTGGGGTTGTTTCTCCGGCAGGGCGTGAAAGAATATGGAATGATCTTTGCGGTTCTTGGCAAGATTCTCGTACCTTTTCCGAGATTAACGGGAACGTATATAAAACCCGGGACAATGCGGGACGAGAGGACGAGACAAAATGATTTTACTTGATACCGATATTTGCTTGGCGATGCTCAAGGGTAATAGAAAACTAGTTGAAGGATATGCAAACACAAGCGAACCTGTATGCGTTTCCTCGATAACGGCGCAGGAGCTTTTTTATGCCGCTAATACTTCATCGAACCCGGCAAACAATCGTATCTTGGTAGAAAAATTTCTTCTTTCCGTTCAAATCATTCACCCCGATTTAGAGGTTCTTAAATTTGCAGCGGAAGTACAAACAAAGCTGATTAAAAAAGCGGGTAGGGTCAGTTACCCAGACATACTCCTTTACAGCATTTCCAAGGTTCATAACGCTACGCTAATAACCGCAGAGGTCGCTCGATATTGTTTCACGTGAAACAAATTTGCTCAGAAACAAGGCCGTATGGGGAATACGGTGTTCCATCAGGTGCTGCCGGGTCGTAAGATCCGGCAGCTTTTTTTTCTTTACGTACGAAACGTAATGAGGAATACCAAAAAGGGTCAGTTACATCTCGGGGAGAGTCGATTTCGTTGTGGCTTTTTAGAACATTCTGCGTGATGAATAGGAGGTAGTAGTATTGTGTTTAGACGTATAATACTACCAAAAGATAGGTATAGTAGATTCAATGAGAATTTTCCTTGGTATCGGTTTATTGTTTTTTAAAACCTACACGTTACTGACGATCTACACGGAAAAAAGACGAGATAAGAGATCAGGGGTTTTAGAAACGCTATGGGGTATTAAAAATACGGGAATATCACGAAGCTAGTGGTTCTTTTAGAAATGTTTCACGTGAAACATTACTCTTCCTCTGAAAGGCGTGAGCGGCCTTCTTTAATTGAACTTCTTATACGCTTGATTTCCAAGCGTTTTACCTTTGAGCTTTTTGTCGCCTTGGTCGGAATTCTTTGTTTAGGTATGCGCGCGGCAGACAGAATCAGGGAAACCATCCTCTCATAGGCGATATCCCGATTTCGTAGTTGCGTTCGTTCCGTATCGACAAAGAGTGAAAGATTCCCTTCCTGATCTATTCGGTTTGAGAGCTTCTCACTAATTCTTAACCGCTCTCTCTCTGTGATGCCCTGAAGCTCTTGTATGTCAATGGTTGCTCTAACTCGCGTATTTACCTTGTTTACGTTTTGTCCGCCCGGACCACCAGAGCGAGAAAAAGTGCAGGAGAGGAGGCTCGCTATGGATTTTCTGAGTTCTGGTTCATTCATGTGCTCAGTATTCAGTACTGAATAAAAACGGTCAAGAGAGCGAAAAGGAAGGGTATATGCAGATACCGGTACCCGATGATATAGTAATGGAAATGGGGAGAGTCATGCTTAACGAGATTGCCAAAAAGCTCAAGCAGTATGAATCAGCGCGTTGGGACATTTTTCCTGAATTCGATTTATACATGGAACAACTACTTGGCTGTGCGGGCGCGCCGCTCGAACTTGACGAATCGAAACTCGATGGATCGATAGATGGGACTGCCGAGGGGGACCGGTTTGAGATTACTGCGCATCGGGTAAATAATTACGTAAAGAAAGGGTATCTACCTCGACCCGATAACAGAAGGTATTCGCGCGAGCATTTGGCGCGACTCTACGTTTTGCGAATGACCAAGGGGGCTTTGCCGCTTTCGTTGCTTTCTGAGGCGATAGAACGACTATCGAACGCCCTTTCAATGCGGGCGGTATCGGAGCGGTTCGCGGAGATTAACGATTCCGTATTACGAAGGGTCGCCGCGGTTCTTGAGACGGCGACGGTTTTTGGGCAGGAAAGCGAATCCGATTTAGATTATTTTGCGCTCACGCTGGCAGCCGAAGCGAACGTTTTATCCCTGGTTTCTGAAACCATCTTGGCTCGAAATAGCTATTCCGTAAACCAAGCCGACTCGTCGAATGACGACTCCGCCGCGGCTTCTTCCTCGTCGGGAAGATAGCGGAAAAAGTCTAGCCCGGTAATCCGTTCCGCCTCATCCACCGACATCGCGTAGTGAAAAAGGTTTGAGCCGACCGAATCGTTGGGCAGTATAAAGGCGATGGCCCTTGCGGCGGACGCGTCGCGTACCAGGAGGACCTTGAAGAAGGCGTCGGGAACCGGAATTCCCGAAGGACCGATACGGGTTCTCGTTCTGGTTACCCGATCTTCGTAGAAAACCGGCCCGCTCGCGAGATATACCGCTTGTGAACGAAGGGCCTCGCGTCGGACAGCCTCTTCCAGTTTTGACCAGGTACCCCGATTGAGAGATGGGGACTGGGGAGAGATATTGCTTAAGAAAAACGATGCAACCATGGCGCCCATGGATTGCTTCATGTCGGCGGCCGGGGCAAGGTGTCCCCGGTCATAGCCCGAGCGCGCGTAGTCTGAGTCTTTGGCAGTCGGTAGCCGCGTTTTCACTTCCGGGTCGGGGCGAAAGGCATTGGTCCGGGTAGCTTCCGTCGCGCGGACTTCTTCGGCGGTCAGCTTGTAGGAAACCCAATCGGGTTGTCTGGTTTCGGCGTTATACCGAATTACGCAGCCCGGATGGAAGAGCAGTGCCGCGCGATCCGATACGGCGGGAAGCTCGACGAGCGAGGAGCCGGAAAGGCAGAGTTTAAAGCTGAGCAGTATAATACCCGTAAGACCGAGACTGGCGCCCATTGTTTCGTAATAACAGATCGGCGTGGTTTGGTCTAGAATCGGTTTTTTTGTTGCCTTTTTGTAAGATACGTCTTACTTTATATTGTATACAATATAAAGCTGTAGGAGGCATATATATGAGTTTTATGGAAGCGGTAAAGCATAGGAGAAGCGTGTATAGCATCGGTAAGGATGAGGTCGTGTCGAAAGATACGGTCAAAGCCATCGTAAGCGATGCCGTGCTTCATACCCCGTCGCCTTTTAATTCCCAAAGCGGGAGGGTCGTGGTTCTATTCGGGAAAGAAAGCGATACCTTCTGGAAGCTCGTGGGCGATTCCCTGAAACCCCTCGTTCCGCCGGACGCCTTTGGCAAAACCCAGGAACGTTTGGACGGATTTTCGGCGGGATACGGAACCGTCCTCTTTTTTGAGGACGAGGCGGTGGTTAAGGGATTACAGGAACAGTATTCCCTCTATGCCGATAAATTTCCCGTTTGGTCCCTGCAATCCAACGGAATGCTCGAATACGTCGTTTGGACCGCCCTAGAGGAAGCGGGGCTTGGCGCCTCTTTGCAACACTACAATCCGGTTGTCGACGACAAGGTTAAGGCCGCGTGGAACGTGCCGGCCAGTTGGAATCTCCTTGCCCAGATTCCGTTCGGAAAGGATTTGAACCATCCCGTGGAGAAGGAATTTGCTCCGTTGGAAGGCAGATTTATCGTGTACGAGTGATTAAAAACGAGGGGGCCATTCACGAAAGAAATTCGTGAATGGCCCTTTTTTTTTGTTTTTTTGGAAAAATAACGAAAAATTTTTATATACCGGCTTGACATGTTTTTTGATCGGGAGTAAGTTCGCTTTATAACGCATCGGGAAACCGAAAACTTCAAAGAGAAAGGAGACCGGAATGATTAAGAATGCAACCTTCACCGCATGCTTTGATTTTAATCGCGGCACTGTCGTGTCCGTTAATCGTGGCGCCTGGCCCATCCGGTCTGTCCATCTGGACTGATATCCTTTTAACCGGAAAAGAGGACCAGCGCCGTAGGAGGCCTGGTCCTTTTTTTTGCGTTTCATTCCCCCCATACGCGAAAAAAAGACACGGATCAGGCTTCATGACCCCTTAACGATGCTTCCGGGAGGAAGACCGTGTCACAGAGCAAAGAAACGTACAGTATTCAAAAAAACGCGTGGGCCCGTTTCGGGCGTATCGGATTGTTATGGGAATCCCTGTCGGGGTGGCGTCTTGCCTATCTCGCGGGACTCGCGGCCCTCGTCTGCGAGGTGTTTTTCACCTTCGCGTCGCCCGTCATCGTCAAACTGACTATCGACAGCGTTATCGGTACCTCGGCGCCATGGGTTCCCGCGCCGTTGATCTATCTCGTGGAACCGTTCTTGGGAAAGGATCTTGCGGGCGGCGGTTTGCTCCCGGTTCCGGTCGCGTCGGGATACGACGTACCGATGGGCGAGGCCGTGGCCTCTTCCTGGATTTGGAGGCCCTGGCTTCGGACCCATCTGTGGGCCGTGGGGCTTGCCTTCATCGCCTTCATCCTCTTGCAGGCCCTGTTCAGTTTCGTCACCTCGTACACGGTGAATATGTCCGCGGAGCGGGCGGCGAAGCGGATGCGGGACCGCCTTTACGGGCATATTCAGGATTTACCCTACGAGGCGCTCCTTCGGGCGCAAACCGGGGATTGGCTCCAACGGTGCACGTCCGACGTCGACACGACGCGCCGGTTCATCGCCTTCGAATTCGTGGAGATGTTCCGGACCTTCATTCTCGCGGGGTTCGCCTTCCCGGTAATGCTGAGCCTGAGCACCCGACTGACTCTCTGGGGCGTTTTGGTAATGCCCGTGATCATCGCCTTTTCCTTTTTCTTTCATAAGGTGGTGGAAAAGCTGTTCCTGGGAGCCGACGAGCGAGAGGGCGTTCTTTCCGGAATCGTGCAGGAAAACGTGACCGGCGTTCGGGTAGTCCGCGCTTTCGCGCGGCAGCAATACGAACTGGAACGGTTCGCCGCGGCGAATACCCGTTTTCGGGACCAGGTTTTCAAACTGATCGCCTGGTTGGCCTTCTACTGGGGCTTTTCCAGCTTCCTCGGGCTTTTTCAGCTCGGAATCGTGCTGGGGACGGGCTTGCGGCTCTATACGGTCGGTAGCGTGACGCTGGGAACCCTCGTGCTCTTCATGACGTACGAGCAACAGGTTTTATGGCCGATCCGCCAGTTTGGGCGCATACTCGCCGATACGGGCAAGACGAAGGTCGCCTTGGGCCGCATGGCCGAACTGCTCGCCCTGCGAAGGGAAAACGACTTGGACGAGACCGAGATTCTGGAGCTAGAGGACGGTAGCGGGCATTCAAGGCACCATGAGCGGGACTGGTCGCTCGGTTCGATAGAATTCCGCAACGTGAGCTTTACCTATCCGGACGGTACCTCGGTGCTGAAGGACGTTTCGTTCAAGATGCGGGCCGGGGAGCACTTGGCCATCGTGGGGCCGACCGGAAGCGGAAAGTCTACCCTGGTGCACCTGCTCCTGCGGCTCTACGAGCCGACTTCGGGCCGGATACTGATAGACGGACGCGACGTGCGGACCATACCGAAGCGGGCCTTGCGCTCCAAAATCGCCTTGGTGTTGCAGGACGGGTTCCTGTACGGCAAGACGGTGAAGGAAAACATCTGCATTGGGCAGGCTGAATCGGACGAGGCGCGGATCGTCGAGGCCGCGGAAAAGGCCGCCTTCCACCAAGTGGCCGAAGGGTTCCAGGAGGGGTACGCGACCATGGTCGGGGAGCGGGGCGTGACGCTCTCGGGAGGACAACGGCAACGGCTTTCCCTGGCGAGGGCGCTGATCCGCGAAACCCCGATTCTGGTGCTGGACGATTCACTCAGCGCGGTGGATACCGAAACCGACCGGATGATCCGCCAAGCGATCGGGAAGGGGTCGTCGACGGGACCGGGGGGTACCACCACGATCATCATCGCCCACCGCCTGACCACCCTGGCGGAGGCGGACCAGATTCTGGTTCTCGAGGACGGCAGGATCACCGATCATGGCCGACACGAGGACCTTCTAGAACGGCCGGGTCTCTACCGGAGACTGGCCGAGCTGCAGAGCGCGATCTGCGGCTGAGCGAAAAAGGCAAAAGAAATGTCTGAAAAAAAAGAATTTGAAGAAAAGGACTATAGTTCCCGATTCGATTGGGACGTTTGGAAGAAAATTTTGCGTTTCGGGAAACCCCTGTATCCCCTTATGGGGATCATGGTTTTCATCATGGTGGGAGTCGCCGTCATAGACGGCGTATTTCCCCAGATGACCCGGTTCGCCATAGACACGTTGGTGCCGGCGCTCGGAACGCCGGGTATTGAAAACAGGATCGCGGCTTTCATCGTAAAGTATGCCTTATTGGCCCTCTGGCAGGGAATTAACGTCTGGGGGTTCATCATCATCGCGGGAATTATCGAGGTACGGCTCTGCCACACCCTCCGGGACCGGGCGTTCAATCGCCTTCAGGAGCTGAGCTTTTCGTACTACGACCGAACGCCCGCGGGGTGGATCATGGCGCGGATGACCTCGGACGCCCAGAAACTGGGGGATACCATCGCCTGGGGAATTGTCGACTTGGTCTGGGGCAGCTCGATGATGGTCTCGATCATCTGTTTTATGGTGGCGATGCACCCGCTTCTCGCGGCGATATCGCTTTCTTTCGTTCCTTTTTTGCTCCTTGCCACGTTCGTTTTCCAAAAGCGGATATTGCAGGCACAGCGGAAGGCGCGGAAGGCCAACTCAATCCTCACGGGGACGTTCAATGAAGGGCTGCAGGGGGCTCGAACCTCCAAGACCCTCGTGCTCGAATCGTACAACCGTACCGAATTCGGCGCGAGAAGCTCAACGCTCCGGGATTATTCGATCAAGGCCGCGCGGCTATCGGCCTTGTATCTTCCGATCGTTATTTTCCTCGCCGCGACGGGGGCCGCGTTGGCCCTCGGCGCGGGGGGGTCTTTCGTGGTTAAGGGAATCATTTCATTCGGGACCCTCGTGGCGTTCGTGAATTACGCCATGATGTTTTTCGACCCCGCCCGCGAGGTAGCGCGCGTCCTTTCCGAGTTCCAGGCCGCCCAAGCGAGCGCCGAGCGGCTTCTGGGCCTGGTGGAAACCCAGCCGGAAATTCTTGACCGGGAGGGGGCGATCTCCGAGGGCGACGTTCGCGGGGAGCTTGCGTTGGACCGGGTCTCGTTCCGGTACTCGGAGAACGGCCCGTGGATCTTCCGGGATTTCTCCCTGAGGATTCCCGAGGGGCAAACCCTCGCGGTGGTCGGCGAAACCGGCTGCGGAAAATCCACGCTGGTAAACCTGCTGTGCCGGTTTTACGAACCGCAGGAAGGCTCGGTGCTCGTGGACGGCTCGGATTATCGGGAACGGACCCAGCATTGGCTTCACCGCCGGCTTGGGTACGTGCTGCAGACGCCGCTCCTCTTCTCGGGAACCATTCGGGACAATATCCGTTACGGCCGGCTGGACGCGACGGACGAGGAGATACGGAATGCGGCGCGCGACGCGAACGCCCTCGGGTTTATAGAAAAGCTCGAGAAGGGTTTCGATACGACGGTAGGCGAAGGCGGCGTGCTTCTCTCGGTGGGCCAAAAGCAGCTCATCAGCTTGGCGCGCGCCCTGGTGGCGGACCCCCGGATTATGGTGCTCGACGAGGCGACGAGTTCGGTGGATACCGAAACCGAAGTGCTTATTCAGGGCGCCGTGGACCGGCTTCTCGCGAACCGTACCAGTATCGTGATCGCTCACCGGCTTTCCACGATTCGGAACGCCGATCGGATCGTCGTTATGGACGCGGGGACGGTGATCGAAGACGGGACCCACGACGAGCTTATGGCCCTTCGCGGTTCGTACTGGAAGCTCTATACCCGTCAATTCCTGGACGAGGACTCCCTCGCCCAGGCCGCCGTGCAGGTTATGGCAGGCGCCTGACGAACTGGCCAAGAAGGGCTCCGGAAAAGGGACTGAAAAAATACTTCAGCGGGCGCATTCTCGCTTGAGAAGGCGCCCGCTTTTTGATAGGGTATCACTCGAGGGTCCGCCGTTTCGCAATCTGGCGGGGCCTACGGTTTATTCCAGGAGTTTCCCCATGCATGTCGTTTGTCTTGACCTCGAAGGCGTTCTCGTTCCCGAAATCTGGATAGAATTTTCGAAGGCGACCAACATCGGCGAATTGAGAATTACCACCAGGGACGAGCCGGATTACGATAAGCTCATGAAATACCGGCTCGCCATTCTTGACCGGAACGGACTGAAGCTCGCGGACATCCAAAGGGTCATAGGCGGCATGGATCCGCTTCCGGGAGCGAAGGCGTTCATAGACGAGCTGAAAGGCCTGGCCCAGGTAATCATCCTTTCGGACACGTTCACGCAATTCGCCAAGCCGCTCATGGCAAAGCTGGGGTATCCCACCCTGTTTTGCAATTCCCTGACGGTTGAGCCGAACGGCCGCGTTTCCGGCTACGAGCTTCGGCAACATGACGGCAAGCGCAAGGCCGTGGAAGCCCTCCATTCGATCAATATGAAGGTATTCGCCGCGGGAGACTCGTTCAATGACCTCTCCATGATCAAGACCGCGGATTCAGGCGCCCTTTTCCGGGCCCCCGAGTCGATTCGTTCGCAAAATCCCGGATTGCCGGCATTTGAGGAATACGGCGAACTTTTGGGTCGCATTACGGCCTTTATCGGGGAGTAAACGAAGAACCATACGAAGGAGCGATACAGATCCACCCGGGGGCATGAGCCCGGGTGGTTTTTTTTAAGGGGATACCGCTTCCGCGAGGTGTTCTTCCCCGACGCGGAGGAACAGGGTAAAGGCGAGCGTTATCGCGCCGAGAAGGGCAAAGGTGGCGGAGAGGGAAAAATCGCTAAGGAGTCCGACGACGGGATACAAAAGGGTCGTAAGGATTCGTTCGATCATGGAGACCCCCGAAAGGACGGTTGCCCTTCGGCGGCTTTCTATATGCGTATTCATGAGGGCGGAAAGCATGGGCCGGCGGAACATTTTCAGCATGGTCACGCCGAAGATCGCGAGCATCGCCGCGGGAATCCCGGGAACGAAGGCCACGAGCAGGTAGAGAAGGCCGGGAACGCCCGAGGAGACGAGCAGGGTATTGGCGGTACCGAACTTCTTCCGTATCGGTTCGGAAAAAACCAAGAGGGCGGTTGCGCCGAGATTGAAGGCCGCGGGGACAAAGCCCTGGAACGCGACGGGAAAGCGGTTATTCATGAGAAGGGTTTGATAAAACCAAAACATGAAAAACGTGATGGACGAGATGGCCGCGTAATTGAGGGAAAACCGGGTCAGTTTCTTTTGGCGGAATATGAATTTAAAACCGTCCAGGCCGGCCTTGAGGGGATGGTCGCTTTCCTTTTCCCGGGGCGGTTCCGGAATGGCGAGGGCGATGAAGCCGGAGAGGAAGATTGCCAAGCCGCTGGCAAGGAAAACGAGGCCGAGCGCCTCTTCGAAGGGAACGACGTTCGATCCCGCGAAGAGGGTCCCGGCGGGAAAGCCGATAAGCATGCCCAGCGTTCCCGCGGCGTCGTATCGGGATAGAAGGCGGGAGCTATCCGCTTCCTTACCCCGGGAAAGAATCAATTCGTAGAAGAGCGCGGTATCGGCGCCCGAGAATAAGGTCATGCCGACGGCGCATATAAGCTCGGCGGCCACGAGAACGGGGAATGACCGGGTGAAGGCGAAAAGCGCAAACCCACCGCCGAATAAAAACGAGCCAAGGCAGAGGGATACCTTCCTGCCGAAACGGTCCGCGACGACTCCGGTCGGAATCTCGAAGAGGAACATGCCCGCGCCGAAGACGCACTCGAGAAGGAACATTTGCGTGTAGGAAAACCCGAGGCGGACGAGAAAAAACGGCACGGCCAAGGCGCCGAAAAACTGCAGGCTCTTGAGGAAATTGAACGCGTACATGAGCCGGTGGGGCTCGAACCCAAAGGGTTTTTTCATTTGCGTACCTCTTTATACATGGGCGTTTCCCCGGGCCTAAGCTCGAGGACGTTTAGTTCGCATTGCAGCGCCTCGTCGGGGTCGTGCGTAACGTGTAGCAAGGTAGTCCGGCCCGAATTTCCGATTGCCTCTAGGAGCGCAAGGATCCGGTTACGGTGATTATCGTCAAGGCCATGGCAGGGTTCGTCCAAAACCAGAATCGACGGGCCTTTCACGACCGCTCGTAGGATTAATACCGCCCGCTGGTCTCCGTAGGACAGCGCGGAAAACCGTTCGGCTTCCCTTCCGGCAAACCCGCCCAATTCAAGCCATGATCGGGCCTTGAGCGTTTCTTCTTCCCCTTTCTGGCGATAGAGCCCGATGGAATCGTGAAAGCCCGACAGAATGACCGATTCAACGTCCATATCGGAGACCATGCGGAATTCCTGGTGCATCTTATAGGAGACGATACCCATCCGTTCCTTTATTTCCCAGATGGTTTCGCCCGAGCCCCTCTTTTTGCCGAAGAGCCGAACGTCGTTTCGGTACACTTGGGGGTTGTCGCCGGTTATGAGCTCGAGAAAGGTGGTCTTACCGCTGCCGTTCGGTCCCCGAATCAGCCAATGCTGTCCCTTTTCCAGTTTCCAGGAGAGGGAATCGAGTACCTTCCTGCCTGACCACTCGACGGTAACCCGATTCATTTCAACGAGCGGGGGTTCGTTCTCCCCCGATTCCTTTTGATCGGGGCGGACGGTCGCGGGCGGCGGAGGAATGAGCGCTTCCGGGATCGGTCCGTCGCTCAAACCCTTTGCCGCGCCATGGGGGGCGCGCGTTCTTTCCCGGAGGAGTAGGAAATCCGGTAGGGTTCCCCGAAAGGCGACCGTATGGTTTTCCATGGCCAGGGCATGGGTTATGCCGTCGGGAATGTTTGCGGGGCGTTCCATAACGAGAAGCAAGGCCCCGGGCCCGTTCATATAGGCCGCGAGAAGGGAGGAAATGGCACGTCGCCCGTCCTGATCGACGCCGTCAAAGGGGTCTTCCAGGATCAAGAGCGCTGCCTTGGAAACCAGGGCCTCGCAAAGGAGTAAGCGCCTAATTTCGCCGGTGGAAAGGTACTTTATGCCCCGGTGACCGAACGCGGACACGCCGCACGCCGCAACGGCCGGATGTCCCGTAACGGAGTCGAGCGGCAATCGCGACCGTTCGGCTATGTAGCGAAACGCGGTCCTGCCCGGATCGATGCCACCTTCCGTAAAGTCGGAATCGTCATGGGCGCGCTCGTACGCGATAAGAAGCGCGGCCTCGGAGAAAGAGACCTGTCGGATGCTTTTGGGGTCAACGAAAGTTTCGGCCTCGCCCCGTTCTACGCCCCGAAGCGACCGTCCGGCAAGCCGCTGGACCAGCGTTTCCGCGCCCGATTCATTGTTTCCCGTAAGGAGCCAATGCTCGCCTTGTCGCCAAGTCCAGTCACTGACCGTGAGGGTTTCGCTTTCCGACAGGTTTATCGAAAAACCCGCAAAGGAAAGGATTCTCCGTTCTGATTTGCCATTTATTTCCATGAATGGTATACAATACACTGAAGATATGGCGTTTGAGAAGAATATGAATTTGGATTATCAAGAAACGGAAACCGAAAAACTCGATAGCCAGATACTCGGCGAAAACCTGAGAAGGCTTCAGGTTATCGGCCTAGTCGGCTTACCGGTCAACGCAATTTTACTCGCGATATCGGCGATCCGGAACGGAATAGCCGGACTGTCCGCGCCGGTGTCCATTTTGCGGATTTGTTGGATAGTCGCCACCTTCGGGTATTTTGCCGCAAGCGGATTTCTTCGCGGGGTCGAACGGCCCGGTAAGAAGCATTCTTTCGCCTTTACCCTTGCCGCCATGCTTTGCTGCCTCTTCGCGAGCGGCATAACCGTTTATAACGTGTCGCAAGACACGGCGACCCTGGTGTATATAGTCGTCGTCTTGCTTATCGGCGCCTTTCTATATCTCGATTCCGCCTCTTTCATGATCGTCGTCGTGCCCGGCCTGGTTACGCTGTACGTGGGCCTCTTTTCCAAAACCATTGAGCCTTCCCGACTGATCGCGGTGCTGGTTAACGTAACCGCCCTGCATTTTTTCGCGGGAGTGCTCGCGCTGTTCAATATGAAAATGAAGGAGCGGCAGTTTGAAAGCGAGAGAGCCCTGAATCGGCTCAATAACGAGCTAAAAGCGCTTTCCGAACGGGACGGGCTGACCGGCCTTCCCAACCGCCGCAAGATTGAGGAAACCATAGAGTTCTGGAAAGCGGTGTTCGCGCGTAAGCCCGATTCCTTGGCCATCATCCTGATCGACGTCGATTTCTTCAAGGAATACAATGAAGCCCGCGGCCATTTGGCCGGAGACGACGCGCTGAAAACCATCGCGTCGCTCATTACGAATTGCCTGTATAGGGAAGCGGATTTCGTGGGCCGTTACAAGGGCGAACAGTTCGTGGTGATACTGCCCGGCATTTCCCGGTTAGGCGCCTTTACCATCGCCGAGCGAATACGGCTGGCGGTACAGGACGCCCGCTTATTATATGAAGGAAAACAGGCGAAAACGCTCACCGTCAGCGTCGGTGCCGCGTTCTCGGAGATGTGTTCCCGCGAGGCATTCGACCCCCTAACCGCCTTGGCCGATATGTCCCTGTCCGAGGCGAAAAAAAACGGCCGAAACAACGTGGTCATTCAGGATATATTCTGAGAATGATGTCCGAGAGGGCCTTGCGCAGCTTTTTTTGCGACGCGCCGGCGCCCGCCGTTTTCTTTTGGACGAAGCCAATATCGTAATCCCCGAATTCGACTCCCGCCTCGTACTGAACGAGACCTGCCGCGAACGGGCCGTTTTCCAGAACCAGGCGCGGCACCAGGCCGAGCCCTAACCCGAGACGGGCCAGGGCCAATATCGCCTCGTTGCCAGAGGTTTCCGCCGCAATGGCCGGCTTGACCGATACGTTCCTGGCCCATCGGTCGAACCGTTCGCGGGCCAAGCCGTTTTTCGGGAGAATTACCGGAACCGTTTCGAGCATCGCGTTAATGGGACGCGGGAGAGCGGCGTACGGGCCCGTGGCCGACGTAACGAACACGAGCGGGGTTTTTTGGACGGAATGACAGTCAAGATCGGGAAAGCCCCCGGGCGGTATCGCGGCAAGCCCGAGTTCGACCCGGCCCTCGCGAACGGCGTCGGCGGCATCGGCCGGATCGCCCGTGTCTACCGAAAGCCGCAGCCCCGGGTGTTCCCGGCTGAGCGCCTCGGCGAAGGGCGGAAGAATCGAGTAGCACGCGGTCACCGAGGCGTAAACCCGCAATATTCCCCGAAGCCGGTCATCCCGTTCCGCGAGGCGGAGCCCCAGGTCGTTTCGTTCGTGAACCGCCTTGCGCGCGAACTCCAGGAAGGTTTCCCCCTCGCGGGTGAGGGTTACCGAACGGGTGTCCCGTTCGATGAGGCGGGTCCCGAGTTCCTCTTCGAGCCGCGCGACGAGCCGACTCAGCGCCGAGGGACTCAGGTGGATACGGGCGGCGGCATGGGCGAAATGCAGGGTTTCACAGAGGGCGACAAAGGCCGAAAGTTCATGAAAATCCATGGTTCATTATGCGATTTAGATGCGTATTACGCAATAGACTGGTGCAAAAGATTCGCTTTACGCACTAATCAGATTACGGTATAAAAGAGATACCGCACGGACTATTAATAAGAGGAGATTATAATGAACTACTTTAATTCCATTCCCTGGCGCGAAGCGCTCATGCAGCTCGGCACCTGCCGGTTTATGGACCGCAATGAATTCAACGAAGGCACCGAAGCCCTAAAGGGCAAAAAAATCGTAATCGTCGGTTGCGGCGCCCAGGGCCTTAACCAGGGCCTGAATCTGCGCGATTCCGGGCTCGACGTGAGCTATGCGCTCCGAAAGGAAGCCATCGAGCAAAAACGCGCGAGCTGGAAGAACGCCACCGAGAACGGGTTCAAGGTCGGCACGTACGACGAGCTTATTCCCTCCGCGGACGTGGTGGGAAACCTCACCCCGGACAAGCAGCACTCCAACGTAATCGGCTCGGTAATGCCGCTCATGAAGAAAGGCTCGGCGCTCTGGTATAGCCACGGCTTCAATATCGTAGAGGAAGGCATGCAGATCCGGAAGGATATAACCGTGGTCATGATGGCTCCCAAGGGGCCGGGTTCCGAAGTCCGCGTGGAATATACCCGCGGGTTCGGCATTCCTACCCTGATCGCGGTTCACCCCGAAAACGACCCGGACAAGCGCGGGTGGGCCGTCGCCAAGGCCCTGGCGGTCGGTACCGGCGGAAGCCGCGCCGGCGTGCTCGAGTCCAGCTTCGTCGCGGAAGTAAAGTCCGACCTGATGGGCGAGCAAACCATTCTTTGCGGCATGCTTCAGGCCGGAAGCCTCCTCTGCTTCGACAAGATGGTGGAGAAGGGGCTCGATAAGGGTTGGGCCTCCAAATTCATCCAATACGGATGGGAAACCATAACCGAAGCCCTTAAGTGGGGCGGTATCACCGGAATGATGGACCGGCTTTCCAATCCCGCCAAGATCAAGGCGAACGCCCTTTCGCTGGAGCTCAAGAAAATCATGGGACCCCTCTACCGAAAGCATCAGGACGATATCATTTCCGGCGAATTCTCCTCCACCATGATGAAGGACTGGGCCGCCGACGACAAAAACCTCCTGGCTTGGCGCGAGGCCACGGGCAAGACCGCCTTCGAGCAGACTCCCGCGGGAGCGGCGGAAATTACCGAGCAGGAATACTTCGATAAGGGCATCCTGATGGTCGCGATGGTGAAGGCCGGCGTGGAACTCGCTTTCGAGACCATGACCGACGCGGGCATAAAGGCCGAAAGCGCCTATTACGAGTCGCTGCACGAAACCCCGCTTATCGCGAACCTTATCAGCCGCAAGAAGCTCTACGAGATGAACAAGGTTATCTCCGATACGGCTGAATACGGCTGCTACCTCTTCGATAACGCCTGCCGTCCCCTTCTCAAGGATTTCATGGCGAAGATCGATACCGACGTTATCGGCAAGGGCCTGTCGCTCAAGGACAATTCCGTGGGCAACCGCGAACTCGTGCGGGTTAACGATGAAATTCGGAATCACCCGGTGGAGAAGGTGGGAAAAACCCTTCGCGCGTACATGACCGCCATGAAGGAAGTGATTGCCTAATCCCCCGCCAATCCGCCCGTAGACGGTTTGAAGCCCGATCGGTGAATCCGGTCGGGCTCTTTTTGTCTTGACAGACGGATATCGGAGGCGAACAATTGAGGTATTGCAAGGAAGGCCGATCATGTCCGAAAATCCGAAAAGCGCCGAAATCGTGTATACGCTGGAGGAACGCTGCGTAGGTTGCAACCGGTGTATACGAAGCTGTCCCGTATTCGGGGCAAACGTTTCCTTCGAGGAAGACGGCGTCTTTAAAGTGCGGGTAGATCAGGATAAGTGCATTCGCTGCGGGTCCTGTATCGATTCCTGCGCCCATGGGGCCCGACTCTATCGAGACGATACGGAGCGGTTCTTTTCGGACCTCGCGGCGGGAATTCCCATTTCCGCCGTGCTTGCCCCGGCCGCGAGGGTGAATTTCGGGGATTACCGGCGCCTGATAGGCGCCCTGAAGGGTTTGGGCGTGAAAATCGCCTATGACGTGTCCTTTGGGGCGGATATCACCACGTGGGCCTATCTCAAGGCGATACGCGAGCGCGGCCTCAATTCCGTAGTGGCCCAGCCCTGTCCCGCGATCGTCAATTACGTGGAAAAATACAGAAACGAATTGATTCCCCGCTTGGCTCCCGTGCATAGCCCAACGCTGTGCGCCGCCATATACATGAAAAAATACGCGGGGTGCGATGACCGGATCGCCTTTATTTCCCCCTGCCTGGGAAAATTCGACGAGTTTAACGACCCGAATACCAAGGGCGCCGTTTCGTATAACGTGACGTACGAAAAGCTTAAGGCCTGGTTCGATTCGAATGGCGTTGATTTGGCCAAGGCGATCCCCGCCGACTTCGATAACCGCGACGCCTGGCTCGGCGCGATATATAGCCGTCCCGGGGGATTGCGGGAAAACGTAGAGCTGTTGGTAGAAGACGCGTGGATTCGCCAGGTCGAGGGGCCCTCCCACGCGTATCCCTATCTCGACGAATATTCGCGCCGGCTCGCCAAGGGAAAAACCATGCCCTTGCTCGTGGATATCTTGAATTGCTCCCATGGCTGCAATCGGGGCAGCGCCACCGGAAAGACCGTGACGATCGACGACGCGGACCTTACGCTGAATACCGAGAAGCGGATGCGGAAAGCCGGGCGGGGCGAGGGCGATGAGGGACGTCAAAAGAGCTTGTTCGGGTATTTCGATGCCCATTTGAGGCTTGAGGACTTCATCAGGCAATACACGGCAAAGCCGGTCACGATAAATACCCCGACGGAAACGGAATTGGCGCGAATCTTTTCAAGCATGAGAAAAGAGACCGAAACGGATAAAACGATCGACTGTTCCGCGTGCGGATACGAAACCTGCCGCGAAATGGCCGTCGCCATATTTAACGGCATAAACGCCCGGGAGAATTGCATTCGGTTCAACCAGGCCGAAATACGGATCGAGGCAGAAAATATCCGCGACAAGGTCCATGAGATCGAGGAGCTTTCCGGTTACACGAACCGGGTCGTGGACGCCTTGGATATGGTCGCCGCCCTGGACCTGACGGTAACCCTTGACGGTGAGTTCTCGGGCGAGTTCACGAAAATCAGGGATTCCCTCGTGTTAATCCTCGGCGTTCTCAACGATACCCTAACGGACATCAAGAGCGGTACCGAGCAGTTCGACGCGGGGGCGGCGCAAATTTCCATCGCGAGTTCCGCTTTGGCGCGGGGCGCGACGGATCAAACGGTCGCCGTCGAGAAACTCAACGATTTAATCGTGACGTTGGGGGACCATACCCGAAAGAACGCGGAAAACGCGCAAAAGGCCCGGCAGCTCACGGTCGATTCCAAAAAATCCGCCGAGGAAGGCAATGAAAGGATGCGGGCATTGCTTGATTCGATGGGAGAGATATCTGAAGCGTCGCAGGGAATCACGAAGATACTGCACACCATTGAGGATATTGCCTTCCAAACGAGGATTCTCGCCTTGAACGCGGCGGTTGAAGCCGCGCGGGCCGGCAAATACGGCAAGGGCTTTTCGGTCGTGGCGGAAGAGGTGCGTAACCTGGCCGGGCGATGCTCCGACGCGGCGCGGGAAAGCGGCGTGCTGATCGAAAACGCCGCTCAGCGGATTAGCGTCGGGACGGGGATCGCCGATTCCACCGCCGCCGTGTTAAGCCGCATCGGAAGCCTTTCGGCCGATATCGCGGATATCGTGGACGGCATATCGTCGGCTTCCGACGGGCAATCGGCGGGATTCAGGGAAATCGAGGCGAACGTGCGGCAGGTTTCCCAGGTCGTTCAGGACAATTCAGCCCTTTCCCACGAGTGCGCGGCCACGAGCGAGGAACTTTCGGCCCAGGCAAGTACCCTGCGCGCGAGCGTCGGTCGCTTCGTCCTGACGGAATCAAGTCATGCCCGTTATAGCGACGGCGAGCTCGAGGCAATGATCAAAATGCTGGAGGAACGGGGGTTTTAACGCGGTTCCCTTTCCGAGGGATTCGTCGGTATTCGCGTATTGCGTTCCCAAAATACCCCGTGGGCGTACCCTTGAATGGTTTTGTCCACGTCCGCGCGCGCGAGGCGCTTTTCCGCCCAAACGCAATATTCCCCGTTTATTTCCGTGCCGCACCACCTTCGGCCCAGCTTTTTCGCCGTAACGGACGTGGTGCCCGAGCCCAGGAAGGGGTCAAACACGACATCGCCCGGATTTGAGCTCGCGAGGATGAGCCGGGCAATCAGTTTTTCGGGCTTTTGCGTTGGATGATCCGTGTTTTCGGGCATGGACCAGTAGGGAATTGAAATATCATCCCAGAAATTGGAGGGATGGGTAAGGCGATACCGTCCCTCGGCCGACTCTTCCCAATCCTTCGGCCTACCGTCCGCGCGATAGGGCGCCAGCACCTTTCTTCTCAGCTTTACCGCGTCCACGTTGAAGGTCCACGCGTTTCCCGCCGTGGCGAACCAGATGTCTTCCGAACAGTTTTTCCAGTTGCTCTTCGCGCCCCGGCCCTTTTCTCGCTGCCAGGTAATGCGGTTGCGTACGGTAAAATGCCGGGAGAGGGAAGCGTATATCGCAGGGGAAGATTGCCAATCGCAACAGACGTAGACGCTCGCTTCGTCCTTCAAAATCGGCTTGATCGCGGAGAACCAGGCGTCGGCCATAAGCGCGTACCGTTCGGGCGTCGTTTCGGTAAACGTATTGCCGTGGAAATTTTTGGTAAGGTTATAGGGTGGATCAAGGATTGCCAGGTCCACGAATTTCCCGGGGAAGCGGGGCGCCAACTCGAGAAAGTCGCCGTTAATCGTTTTGCAGAGAACGGTTTCCGGCGTTAACGCGGAATCGGGCGCCGGCCGAAGGACCGCTTCCCCGTACAGGGAACGCTCCGCGGCCGTAACCGTAAGGGTACGGTTACGGGGCGCGCGGTTCCGTTCCGAACGGTCGCTCAACGGAGGTTTTTCTTGAGCGCGGCGACTTGATCGGTCTTTTCCCAGGGGAATTGTTCCCGGCCAAAATGCCCGTACGAGGCGGTGGCCTGATAGATGGGCCTGCAGAGGTCAAGGGTTTTCACGATTCCCGCGGGGCTAAGGTCGAAGGTCGCCTTGATCGCTTCGGTTATATCCCGCTCGTCCACGGTACCGGTACCGAAGGTGTCGACCATTATCGAAACCGGAAAGGGAACGCCGATCGCGTACGCAAGCTGAATTTCGCAGCGTTCGGCAAAGCCCGCGGCAACCACGTTTTTCGCGACGTAGCGGGCCATGTAGGCGGCCGAACGGTCGACCTTCGAGGGGTCCTTGCCGGAAAAGGCCCCGCCGCCGTGCCGACCCATGCCGCCGTACGTATCGACGATGATTTTTCGCCCGGTAAGCCCGGTGTCGCCGAAGGGTCCGCCGATGACGAAGCGTCCGGTGGGATTGATGAAGAACCGGGTATTCTTGTCGAGGAGTCCCGTGGGCTCCAGGACGGGCTTGATAAGCTGGTCGATGACCGTTTCGGTAATGGTGGCGTGGGAGATATCGGGATCGTGCTGGTGCGAAACCACGACCGCGTCGATCCTGACGGGCTTGTGCCCCTCGTATTCGACGGTAACCTGGCTTTTCGCGTCGGGCCGAAGCCAGGGAATGATCCGCGCCTTTCTGAGTTCCGCCGCCCGGTGCAGTATCGAGTGAGCGTACATGATGGGGGCCGGCATGAGTTCCGGCGTTTCGGTGCAGGCAAAGCCGAACATCATTCCCTGATCGCCGGCGCCCTGCATGCCCTGGTATTCGGAAAGCCCCGTACCCACCACGCCCTGATTGATATCGGGCGATTGGGCGTGGATCATGTCCAGGACGGCCATTGAATCGCAGTCCAGGCCGTAATCCGAATCGGTGTACCCGATTTCCCTGGCGATTTTCCGGGCGACGCCCTGCACGTCGACGTACGTATTGGTGGTGATTTCCCCGCCGACCAAGACGAGCGCCGTGGAGGCGAAGGTCTCGCAGGCGACATGGCTCGCGGGATCGTCGCGCAGGCATGCGTCCAAAATCGCGTCGGATATCTGGTCGCAGAGTTTATCAGGGTGACCTTCACCCACGGATTCAGAGGTAAAAAGATGACGGGTCGAGTTCATTATTTGGGTCTCCCTTGAATTGAAAATTGATTCATATTACCCTTAACTATAAACGAAACATGTCGGAAAGGCCAGAAGGCCCGTTTCGGCGAACTGAAGGAGCGGTTTATGGCACTCTACAAGGCGTATCCCAAAAAGGGAAAAACCTGCAAGGTAACCTTTGAATTGCCCGAAGAAGCGACGCGGGGCGTATCCTCCGTTACCCTTGTCGGGGACTTCAACGATTGGGACCAAGGTAAAGACGTTCTGAAGCAAAACAAGGAAGGCCTTTTTTCGCTGACTTTAACCCTTGAACAAGGCAGGGAATACCAATTCCGCTACCTTATGGACGGCTCACGATGGGAAAACGACTGGAGCGCCGATAAATACGCGGCCTCAAGCTTCGGTAATTGCGACAATTCGGTGGTTATCGTTTAATCCTGCTCCGTCATGGCGTAGCCGTCTTCCAGGATGGCTACCTTTCCTTTCAGTCCCGCGGACACGCGCACTTTTTTCGACGCATCTATGAAGACTGCCTCAACCCCGTCCATGGAATTGACGAGTCGCATCCCCTTGTCCAATCCCAATAAAAAGGTCGTCGTGGAGAGCGCGTCCGCGTCGATGGAACGGGCGGTGACGATGGATACCGATAGCAATCCGTTTTCGGCCGGGTAGCCCGTGAAGGGGTCGAGAATATGGTGGTACCGTCGGCCGTTCTCGATAAAGAACCGTTCGTAAACTCCCGACGTCACAACGGCGCTATCGTTGATTTCCATGCTGAGGACAGATCCGCCTTGCTCCGTTTCGGGATTTCGTATTCCGATTTTCCAGGGTTTACCGGGCGCTTTTTCCCCCACCGCGAGGATATTTCCCCCCAAATCCACGATGGCCCGCTTGATGCCGCGCTTTTTTATGATACGGGCAGCCTCGTCGGCGGCATATCCCTTCGCGATGGCCCCCAAATCGAGTTTCATCCCGGGTTCTTCCAGATAGACGGTTCCCTCGGTTCGGTCGATTTGAACCTTTTTCCAGTCTATCAGTTTCACGGCGGCGCGAAGGGCCTCCTGCGAGGGAACCGCGGCGTACTCCGTGCCGATATTCCACGTTTTCACGAGGGGCCCCACGGTGGGATCGAGCTTACCGCCGGAAATTTCCGCGAATCGAAGCCCTTCCTCGAGGATTTCCAGGGTTTCCGGTTCTGCCTTGACGGGGCGGATTCCCGCGCCCGCGTTTATGGCCGCGAGGTTGGTATCGTCGCGATTGGCGCTGAGTATGTCTTCAAGGCGCCTCAGCCGCGCGAAGATCTCGTTATATATGGCATCGGTACCCTTTTCGTACAGATTGACCGTGCAAACCGTACCCAGCACGAATTCGGTCCGCGGCTCCGCCGGTTTCGCGCACGAGGAAAGGACGGGCAAGGCGATTAGAAGGGGTAACAGGGCGGAAAATGGGCGTTTCATGGTGAGCATACTATATCGAGGCGGGAAAGTTTTTTAAAGAGCGTTCTTCTTTTTCCGCTTCTCCTGGTAAAGGTTGATATCGCTTTCTTCAATGATCGATTCGAAGGACTTTACCCGCTCGCCAGGGGCGTTGAACACGAAGCCCCAACTCGCGGATAGGGTCCACGGGTGTTTCTTCTTTTCGTTGAAGCTTGCCAACTGGTCCTTTACCCGCTGCAAGGCGCCGTTAAGGGCATCCCGGGAAATGTCTGCCATGATTATCACGAACTCATCGCCCCCGTAACGGACCAACAAATCGTTTTCCCGGAACGTTCGCCTGAAAATATCGGCAAGGGATTTTATCGCGGTATCCCCCTCCTTATGCCCCCAGCTGTCGTTAATGGTCTTGAGCCCGTCCATGTCCACGAAGATGAAGCAACTTGATTTACCCGCTGCCAAGGCCCGGTCAAACAGTTCCTTTCCCCGCCCGTAAAGCGCGCGACGGTTAAAAAGCCCGGTAAATTCGTCTACCTGGGATATCCGGGAAAGCGTATCGTTATTCCGGGTGAGCTTTCTGATGTGGGCCGACAGCTCGTCGTTCGTGACGGCCGCCTCGATAATGTGGGAGAGGCTTTCTTGCACCAGTGAATAGTGGTCGTATTGGGAATCGGATATGGCCATGGTGAGATAGCCAAAGGTCGCGTTGTTATGGGCAAGGCAAAAAACCATAATGGGGTCGCCGGTGGCGTCTATGCCTTCCACCAGCAGCCTCTTTATCTCCATGGTCCGATAGTTTCCCTCGGGGATGGTTAAGGGTGAACGGCGGCGGTAATCGATGCGGACCTCGCCCAATTCGGGATTATAGGGGCTTATCAGAACGAGTTGCGCCCGGTCCACGCCCAGCGAGGCAATGTTCGCGCCGATCCCGACCAGGCTCGTGTGGAGGGATATCTTTTCGGCGAGAAGCGCCTGGCCGTTTTTGTAAAAATCCAGGGCGCCTAAGTCGCGTTGATGCATTCGCTTAAAGGCGTCGATATTGAATTGCATGATTCTCCTGAAGGCGTCGATAAAGAGGGCGTTCAGGAAGGTTTGGTCCTCGGCGTTCGGGTTGGTAACGAGGGAGATGGTCCATTGCGTAGAAAACGCGTCCAGGATACCCGAGGGTACTTCGCCGACGTTTCGTTGGTTCCGAATCGTGTCGTCCATGAATACGCGGAAGGGTTCCGGGTTTCGGGATGAGACGCAGCCTTCCACGATCTTTCGAAGGTCGTGCTGCAGCGCCGCGGACTTTCGCAGTTGCTCGTCGTCCTCTACCCGATCGTCCGGGGGGGTAAAACCGTCGGCCCGGGTTAGTTCCGCCTCGTCCCACTGGGAACAGCCGCAGGAGGTGCGATGAACGAAACGGGCCGGCAGGAGCCTTTGCTCGGGTTCGTACGGGGTGGTTCCCTCCGCGTCGGACCGTATGCGGCTGAGCAGGAGTAAAGCCATGGAGCTCAGGGGGAAGGCGATGGTCGATACGCCGCAGGGCAGCACGGCGGTGCTGTCGGTTTCGTCGAAGGATACCACGGCAACGTCTTGGGGAACCGCGATTCCGTTGTTCTGCAGTTCCGTTATCGCGGCCGTTACCGTTTGGTCGTTCATGCAGATCAGGATTTCGGGCGAATCGCCTTCCTGGTTCAGGATTGCATGGGCCACTGCCTTGCCCGCCTCGGGGGAGAAGTCGCCGGAAAAGACGCATTCCGGGGGAATCGATATCCCATGATCGCGCAGGCGACGCTCAATGCCGCCGAGCCGTTTCCGGCTTATCGTTCCGTCACCGTCCGGGCCGATGAGCACCGCGAATCGTCGATAGCCGTGATAGTCGGTCAAGTGGTCGATCATCCGCTCCAGGGCCTTGGTCTCGTCGCAATCGATACCGTAATGGCCCTCAAGGAAGGAAAAAAGCGAGTAGATCGGTATGTCGCCCAGGTGGTCCAGAACGGCCATGGTAGCCGAATGGGGATTGTAGGGGGCGATGGAATGGGGAAGCACGATGAGGGCATCGATGATTCCGGGATCGGGCAGCGAATAAATCCATGAAAAGTTACCGCTGGTACGGTCTTGGTCGAGCTGCCCTCCGAAATAGAAAACGAGCCTGATCCCGAGCTCCGCGGACGAGGACAGGAGCTCGGAGATCACGCGATGATTGAAATATCCGCTTACGGAATCGAGGAGGACTCCGACCGTGATTCGGTCTTTCTTCTCGCCGTAATCCATCGGGTCCTCCTTTATAAAGCACTCAGTATCGAAGCAAGGCTCTTATTTTACGAACCGGATACGCAATTCATCAAGCTGTTTTTGGTCAACCTCGCTGGGGCATTCGTCCATGGGGCTTTGGGCGAAACTGTTTTTCGGGAAGGCAATTACTTCCTTAATCGACGTTTCGCCGGCCATGAGCATGACCAGCCGGTCAAGCCCGGGCGCGATTCCGCCGTGGGGCGGGGCCCCGTACTTGAACGCCTCGGTGAGGAATCCGAACTTTTTCTGGCCTTCTTCCTCGTTGAACCCGACTATCTTGAAGATACGCTTCTGTAGCTCGGGGTCATGGATACGAATGGAGCCGGAAGCGAGTTCGTAACCGTTGAGCACGAGGTCGTAGAGGTCTCCCTTCACGCTGCCCGGATCGGACTCCAGCGTGGCGTGGTATTTATCCTGGGGCCAGGTGAACATGTGGTGCGCCGTATCCCATTTCGACTCTTCCTCGTTCCATTCGAACATGGGAAAGTCGACGATCCAGGCGAACTCGAACCGTCCTTCCTCGCAGAGGCCCAGGTCCTTGCCGAGCCGGGTTCGGACCGCGCCTAAGGCGGTACAGGCGGTTTTCGCCTTGGCGTCGGCCACGAAGAGGAGGAGGTCGCCTTTTTTTGCCCCGAGCAGGGCGCACACGTCGGCCGATTTGCCTTCGAAGAATTTGGAAACGCCGCCTTCCAGGGCGGGAGAATCCTCGGCGCCGCCGACCTTCATCCAGCCGAGTCCTTTCGCCTTGTAGATCTTCGCGGTTCCCTCGAGGTCCTCGATCATCTTGCGGCTGTATTTCTCGGCCATGCCGGGAACGACCAGGGCCTTTACCGCGCCTCCCGCGGCGAGGGCGTCCTTAAACGCCTGGAACGTGCCCATGTCGGCGAGCGGGGCGCCGTTTTGCATTTCCATGCCGAACCGAAGCTCCGGTTTGTCGGAGCCGTATAGGTCGATCGCGTCGTCGTAGGAAATGCGGCGGAATGTCGGGGGAAGCTCGACGTTCATGGTCTTGCGGAAGATATGGCCCATCATTCCCTCGATGAGGGTAAGGATATCGTCGCGGGAGACGAAACTCATCTCGAGGTCGATTTGGGTGAACTCGGGTTGGCGGTCGCCCCGGGCGTCCTCGTCGCGATAGCAGCGCGCGATTTGGAAATAGCGATCGAAGCCCGAAACCATGAGAATTTGCTTGTAAAGCTGGGGCGATTGGGGTAGTGCGTAAAACTGGCCCGGATACAGGCGGGAAGGGACAAGGTAATCCCGGGCGCCCTCGGGAGTGGACTTAATAAAGGTGGGCGTCTCGATCTCGAGGAAGTTCCGTTCCGTTAGGTATTCGCGTGTCGCGAAGGTTACCTTGGAGCGCAGCTCGAGGTGCTTGCGCATGGAATCGGAACGGAGGTCGAGATACCGGTACTTAAGCCTGAGTTCCTCGCTGGCGTTGGTCTTTTCGTCGATCATGAACGGGAGGGTATCCGATTCGGAGAGGACGGTTATCTTCTTGGCGACGACCTCTACCGCCCCGGTGCCCATGTCGGCGTTTACCATGCTGTCGGGCCGGGCACGGACCACGCCCTCAATTGCCACGCAATATTCCATTTTTAGCTCTGCGGCGACGGGCGCAAGTTCGGCGGGCGAGTCGGCGTCTACCACGACCTGGGTCAGGCCGTAGCGATCGCGCAGGTTGATAAAGGAGATGCCGCCGTGATCGCGTTTGCGGTGCACCCATCCGTTCAATATTACGGTTTTACCCGTATCGTCAGCGCGGAGCTCCCCGCAGGTGACGGTCCGTTTCATGTTTTCCATAGCCGACAGTATAGCCACAACCCCCGGCGAATGACAAGAATCCGATCGGTTCGGAAGCGAACGCGGATAGGGAGGTTAGAAAGCGGCCATGATCGATAAGAAATGAAGGATGGTGCCGCCCAAAACGAATAAATGCCAAACCGGATGGGTCCATCGGATCCTTTTCAGGGCATACACGACCGCGCCCGCGGTGTACACGATGCCGCCGCCCAAGAGAAGGGCCCAACTATCGTTGGATATCGCGGCCTTGAGGGGGTTCGCCGCGAAGATGATGATCCATCCCATGAGAATATAGGTAAAGAGCGAAGCGACGCGAAGCTTGCTGCCAAAAACCGCGTATAGGGAAATGCCCACCGCCGCGAGACCCCAAATAATGCCGAATACCCACCAGCCGACGCTCGCCCGAAGGACGGTGAGGCAATACGCGGTATAGGTTCCCGCGATGAGCACGTAGATGCTTGAATGGTCGAGCCGCTCAAACACCGTATAGGCCTTGGTCTTTTTTAGGGAGTGGTACAGGGTGCTCATTAAATAGAGAAAAATCATCGAAAAACCGAATATGCTGAATGCGGTGACGTAGTAGGCGGTTTGACCGCTGGGCGCGTGGTTCGCGGCCCGCACGATGAGGACGACGGTTCCCGCGATGGCGAGCAATACGCCGATGCCGTGGGTGACGGCATTGGCGATCTCTTCCCCGAGACGATAGGTTTTGCTGTTTTGGTTCATGCTAGAGAAGACCGGTTCGCGGCCGGATGGGTTGCACCGCCCGGGGTATTTATTTCCTTGGCCGGCGGAATTCGTACAGGAGCACGCCGGCGGCGACAGAGACGTTCAGGCTATCGAGCTTCCCCGCCGTGGGGATGGAGACGATCCGGTCGCATTTTTCCCTGAGAAGCCTGGCGATGCCCGTTCCCTCGCTGCCCATCACGATGGCCGCTTTCGGCGAAAGCTCGATTTCGGGGGCAGAGACGCCCCCCGCATCGGCCCCGTATATCCAGAACCCCGCTTCCTTGAGCCGTTCCACCGCGCGAACCAGGTTATTCGTGAGCGCGATATTGACCCATGAGGAGGCTCCCGCGCTGGTCCTGGAAATCACCTCGAAATCCGTCGCGCTCCTGTTTTCGGGCACTACCACGAGATCCACGGCAAACTGATCGGCGCTTCGGATTATGGCCCCCACGTTGTGGGGATCGGTAATGGAGTCTAAGACCAGTACCAAGGCCCGGTCTTTTTCGGCCAGGGCCGCCACGCTTTCGTCGAAACCGGCCTTTGCGGGCTGTTCCTCGTTGGCTTTTTCAAGCGCGACGCCGCGATGGTCCCGGGCCGTCTGGGGCAGGGCCCCGACCAGGCGATTGAGCTCGCTTTCGTCCGCCAGTCGGCAGGGAATGCCGATTTTACCCGCCGTCTCTATCATCTTCTTGACCCGCGGCCCTGGCTTGGTATGCACGAGGGTAACGCCGCCGAGTCCTTTTCCCTTTTTTCCCTTATCGGGGGAGCCCAGGGCGCGCAACTCCTCTTCGATGGCATGAAAGCCGGTAATGATTCTCATATTTCGTACGTTTCCCCGTATTTCACGATCTGCACGTTGGGAAAGCCGTTGGTTTCAAGGTGATCGCGGAAAACGACCTGAACGTCCGGCTCTCCGTGCACGAGGAAAATCTTCTGCAAGCCCGACGTATCGAGGGATTGGAGCCATTGGGTCGCCTCCTCGTAGTCTGCGTGCGCGCTGAAGGCGTTTATTTGGGATATTTCGGCCCGTACGGCGTGCCATTCCCCGAGGATTTTCACCTCAAGCTCCCGGTTTTGCAGGCGGCGGCCCAGGGTGTGCTCGGCCATATAGCCGACGATGAGTATTTGGTTCCTCGGATCGCCCACGTTGTTCGCGAGGTGGTGAATCACGCGGCCCGCCTCGCACATGCCGTCCGCGCTTATGATGATCATGGGCTCCTCTTTATCGTTGAGGGCCTTCGATTCCTCCACGCTGGTGACGAAGCGAAGCTGATTGAAGCCGAAGGGGTTTTTGTGGTGCTTGATAAAGGCCTCATGGGTTTCCTGATCGTAGCATTCCGGATGAACCTGGAAGATGCTGGTGGCGTTTATGGCCATGGGCGAGTCCACGTAAATGGGGATGGGAGGAATGGCCCTTCGGTCCACGAGCTCATGGAAGTAATACACCAGTTCTTGGGTTCGTTCGATGGCGAAGGCGGGAATGATGATTTTCCCGTTTGCCTTGTAGGCCTTGTTCGCGATCTCGGCGAGCTTATTCAGCGCGTCGTCGTTGCTTTCATGGAGCCGGTCGCCGTAGGTGCTTTCGAGGACGATGTAGTCCACCGGCGGAATGATCGCCGGGTCGCGGATAATCGCCTTGTTTTTACGGCCAAGATCGCCGGTATAGGCGATCTTTACCGTGTGGCCGTCCGAATCGGTAACCGTAAGTATCGCCATTGCCGAGCCGAGAATATGGCCCGCGTCGAAAAATTCGAGCTTTACCTGCGGGATGATGAATACGGGCCGGTTATAGGATACCGTGACGATTTGGTTCGTGGTGGCGATCGCGTCGGTTTCGGTAAAGAGCGGCTTCCAATCGAATTTTTCCTTTTTTTTCACGGCCTGTTTGGCAAGATACTCGGCGTCGCGGGCCTGGATGCGCGCGGAATCCATCATAATGATATTCGCGAGGTCGCGGGTCGCGGGGGTGGCGTAGATATTGCCGTTGTAGCCGTTAATTCCGAGCATGGGCAGCAGGCCGCAGTGGTCGTAATGGGCGTGGGTAAGGACGACGGCCTCAAGCTTGTCCGCGGGCACCTCGAATTGCCGGTTTTTCCGGTCCGCCTCGGCCCTTCGGCCCTGAAAGGCGCCGCAGTCTATAAGGACGATATGCCCGTCGACATCCAGTACGTGTTTTGATCCGGTAACCTCTTCGGCGGCGCCGAGGGAATATAGCGATATGCTCATGAAAAAATCATAAGCCGAACCGACGCTGTTCTGCAACCCGGATCCTATGGTATAATAAGGTTTCACGAGGTGGCCATTGTATACGAGAGAGATACGCCCCGCCCCCGACGCGCCGGTCCAGGATGGAATTCCCGATTTCGGCACGTTTTCCGGGCCCTTCGGCAAAATGGACATTCGCGGCATGCGCCGCCCGTTTGGGGACATTCCCTTTCCGGTTTTCTTCACGAATCGCCGGGTTATGGAAACCGTCCGGTTCATGTTTTGCGACGAGGCGAATATCGGGGAAATCGAGCTTTTCAACGCGGGATACTTTTCCTTCCTGGAAACAACGCTATGGAACCGCGTTACCAAGCGCCGCATAGCCTATCGGCAATTCCTCGTTCCGGGATTGCGCCAACTCGGCCGTAATTTCAAAAACGGCATACAATCGTGCAGGACGGCCCGCCGGTTTATCAGGATTCACTCGCGGTTGCTGAAACGGCACATTCACGCCGATTTTGACTTTTTGGGTTCCGGGTCTCGCCCTCCCTGCCACGGTCGCCTGGAGATGAACCTGGAGCATCCGTCGTCCGCGGATATGTCCGCGGTCCTTCCGTACGGGGTGAAGCGCCGGTGCGTGGCTTCCTACCAGTTGACGGCCCCGCTCCACGGTTGGATCGGCACCGGGTACGAGGACTATCGGATACCCGAGGGCGCCGGCGTCGGGTTCTACGAGGTTCGCAAGGCCTATCTCACCAGCCGCACGAAAATAAACCGCCTCGTCGGGATGGGACACCTGGACGGGAAAATCGTTTCGTTTCAACTGGGAAATTCCGTTAATCACGACGATTATCGGTATAATGATAACGTGTTGTTTATAGAGGGAAAGGCCTGGCCCCTTCCTCCGGTGAAAATCACCCGGCCCTTCGGCATCGGCGGAGAGTGGGTGATTCAAGACACGGAAAACATGGTCGATCTGGTGTTCTCCCCCCTTTCGGACAACGCGAGGAAGCTGAGCGCCTTTATATTTCGTACCGATTACCATACGGTGTACGGGACGTTCGAGGGCATGTTGCGGACCGGCGATGACGAAAAAATCATGGTGAAGGGTTTTCCCGGGATAGGAAAAAAAATATTGCTACGGGTTTAAGGATAAAAAAATGGCCACGAATAATCCTGCGGAGGGGGGGATTCTTCCCACCGTTACAGAAAAAGAACTCCATGAGATGAATCGCCTCATGGCGGATCGGCAATACCGGATAAAACTGCCCGGAAATCCCCTCCGGCCCGACCGTACCGACAAGGTAAATCCCGAATTCGTCCTTTATAGCCTCAATGATTTTCTCGGGCATATCCAAAACTGCGTGGCCGCGACCCGGAAAATGATTCCCTATTCCGATAACAGCTCGTTCAATACGCGATTCGCGTCATCCGACCGGCTTACCTGGCGGCTTTTGAAGCTTACCGCGGACGTGGACCTCCGGTCCCTGAGCGGCCAGCTCCGTTCATTGCAGGTGCAGGCCCACGAACTCTCGGTTTCGCAGCTCGTGCCGTTTACGAGGGAACTGTTCCGGTTTTTGATCCGCGCCTACTACCTTGGGGCGAATAACGTGGCGCGCCATTACCGGCACGCGTATTCCTGGATACTGCGCGAGTTGGTGCCCGCGGATTCCGAAGCGCTGAAAAACGACACGCTCACGGCCATCGACGAATGGCAGTACGTCTTTTCTAACGTCATTCCCGGGATGTATCCCCTGGTGCTCCGAATGTGCTCCCCGATTACGCTTCCCCTAAACAAGCTCTTCTATTCCAACGGCTCAAAGGTCCTTGCGTGGCTCGATATGTCTCCCGACGAGGTACTGATCCAAACGGGGCAAACGCAGGATTTTTCGTCCGATTCCGACCCGAAAGCCCCGCCCGAGCCGGAGGCGTCGGAAGAGGAATTCGCCTTGGACGAGGACGTCGTAGAGGGGCTTGAGCTCCTGGAGACGCTCTTTCCCGAGGCCGGCTGGACGGCGCTGGAGAGCATGCCGGATATGTGCCCCTATTTTCAGCCGATTTTGCACGTTCCCGACGCCTTCGTTCAGCTATCGCCGGACAATCCGCTGCATCAAACCATGATCCTCTTTTGGATTCTCCGGGAATGCTTCCAAGGCATGCGGCATATCGTTTTCGAGCCGCAGTCGCCGGAAAACGCCTTCGACGAGACCGTCGACGTGTCGCAGATCCTCGAGGACTGGGTGCTCTATCAGGAAGCGGTATTCGACAAGGAATTCAGTACCGACCTAAAATCGTACACCCACCAGATTTATACCCAGCCCGATTTCAACAAGACGCCCTATGGCCGAAAGCTGCTCTCCAACCTCTATTCAACGATCAAGGCCATGTTCCTGCCGTATTTTGACATTCGGATGTACGGTACCACGAAAACTTCCAAAGACGACCGATTGCCTTCTTTCCACCTGCGCGTGAAGCAGCTGTATAAGGTCATGTCGCATTTGTGCGCCGAATTCGACGCGGTGGCCCCGGGAACGGACTTGAACGGGACCGCGAGCATACCGGGAATAGCGAATCCCTGGGAGCCGTACCGCTTTGAGATTCCCAACGTGGTTTCGAAGCGGCTTGAGGCTTTGTACGGCGGGAAGACCTCGCGGCTGAGGACAAACGCCTTTTTGATAAAAAAGAGTTACGCCATTCTCGCCGTATTGAATTGGTGGATTAACGACAAGGACAGTTACGCGTACCGCTTTGCCCCCGAATACCTGTATCGGGTGGTAGAACCGGGCAGCCCGGTTCCCGCGTTCGGGGTAAACTCCCGCAGCGATACGGACGCGCTGTTCGCGCGCGTGGTCCGTCAGCGGCTTTCCCTATAGGCTAACGGCATAGGCTAACGGCGCCGATCGTATCGGGCCGTCTCGCCTTCAGCGCTATAGCTGCTTTCCCGTTTTAATTTTTTCGTTGAACCGTTCAAGGGCCTTGCCCTCAAGACCCGAGGGCGCGCCGTCGAGGAGCCGTCGCAGGGCGGCCATCTCCTCGCTCGAGAAGTTGACGCCTCCCTTTTGGTGGCGCTCGAACGACGCCGTCGCGAGGGGGGCGACCTTTCGGCATATATCGAGCATAACCTCCGCGTAGGCGCGAATCTCCTTTTGCGCGTGGGAATCGCACCGCAAGCGCAGGAAATGGAAGAGGTTGTGCAGGTCGATCTGCCAGTACCATTCGGTATAGGTGGAAAGGGGCAGGTTGATCCGGGCGAGCTCCCGGGCGATATTCGTTTCTATTAAGCCTTCGTATTCCGCGAAGGCCGAGTCCTGGGCCGACTTCATGGCCTCGCGGACCCGCTCGACGGTCTCGACGGATACCGCTTCTTCCGACCGCCCCTGTTTGTTGTCGGCGCTTTGAAACGCGACGTCTTCCGGCGCGGGAACGTAACATTCGTTCTTCATTATCGAATAGCGACCGGAAATTTCGTTCACCCGGGCCGTCCGGTGGCGAATCCACTGCCGCGCCACGAAAATGGGGAGCTTGACGTGAAACGTCAGAATAACCTGCTCGAAGGGAGAGGTGTGCTGGTGACGGAGAAGATAATCGATGAGGGCGCCGTCTTCCCGGACCGTTTTCGTGCCCTCCCCGTAGGATACCCGCGCCGATTGAACGATACGCGAATCGCCGCCCATATAATCGACCAGTCGCACGAAACCCTTATCGAGTACCGGTATTTCCCTGTCGAGGATCGCCTCTGCTTCCTGAATAATACAATGTGCCATGGCAAAGAGTATATCGCGGCATAAACGCGTTGTACAGCTCGGCGAAAAGGCTCCGCTCTTGACATGCTGAACCGTTTCACGCTATTGTTAGTAGCACTTTGGAGCGGTGTCCGAGCGGTTTAAGGAGGCGGTCTTGAAAACCGTTGTGCCGAAAGGTACCGGGGGTTCGAATCCCCCCTGCTCCGGTCTACAACCGGGACAACCGTACTGAATTGCGTCTTTTGGAGCGGTGCGAGAGAGGCCGAATCGGGCTCCCTGCTAAGGAGTTGTGCCCCAAAAGGGTACCGGGGGTTCGAATCCCCCCTGCTCCGGATTGACAGTGTAACTGTCCATTTCTTCTTTTTGCGTACGCGTTTGGCTTGGGGATTCGAACCGAAGCCTTCGCCGACCGACGGGAGGAAGAGGCGGTAGGATGCCGCCGAAAGAAGGCGTAGGCGGGTCGGAGGCGCGAACAGGACGTTCGCGACGGAGACCGAATCCCCCTGCTCCGGATTGGCAAAGCGATTTGCCGTACCGTTTTTGAGACTATAGCTCAGCTGGATAGAGCGTCAGATTGCGGATCTGAAGGCCGGTGGTTCGAACCCACTTAGTCTCATAGGCTGTCTTACGGGGCAGCCTTTTTTGACGTGAAGACCTTAGGGTCGATTGGAGAGATGCGAGAGCGGTTGAATCGGGCGGTCTCGAAAACCGTTGTGCCGCAAGGTACCGGGGGTTCGAATCCCCCTCTCTCCGGCACACCTTTTGATTTGGAAAAAGCGGGGGATTCGAACCGAAGCCCTCGCCGACCGAATGGGAGGGTGAGGCGGCCGGAGCCGCCGCAAGAGGGCGAAGGCGGGTTGAGCGCGAGGCCAGGACGGCCGCGGGCGAAACCGAATCCCCCTCTCTCCGGCAAACCTTCCGTTTAGGAAGCGGCGTCGTTAAGCAGCCGAAAGGAGACCTAATCGGTTTCCGGCTTACAGCGTTCTTTACCATGGAGAGATGTCCGAGTGGTCGAAGGTGCACGCTTGGAAGGCGTGTGTGCTCGAGAGAGTACCGAGGGTTCGAATCCCTCTCTCTCCGCTATTTAATGCGGATATTTTCCCGTAAGTCCGGAGGGATTCGAACCGAAGCCCCGCCGACCGAACGGGACCGGGAGCGAGCTAGCGCAGCTCTCGGAGGCGGCAGGAGCCGCCGGCAGGGGCGAAAGCGGGTTGAGCGCGAGGCCAGGACGGCCGAGCGTGAAACCGAATCCCTCTCTCTCCGCTATTTTTTTTGCGGAACGTTTGCGGTTCATTCGAACCGGGGACCTTTCCGAATAGCCCAGGTCCTATGCAAGGCATCGATGCCGGACTCCGCCAGGTCCGGAAGGAAGCAACGGCAGGCAGCGTATGACTGTGCCGTAGTGTACCTGGGCTGCTCGGAAGGGTTTTTTTTGCCCTATACCGTCCCCATAACCCCCTTCGCCGTGATAAGCTCAACCCGTGACTTTTTTACTCGCGGGCATTAACGCCAAATTCATTCAATCCAACCTCGCCATTCGGCTTATCCGAGCCTATACCGATCGTTATTCCCGCCGCGTCAGGGACGGGGCCGCTCGGGTGCGAATCGCGGAGTGGAACGTAAATACGCAAACCGACGCTATCGTTCGGGGCATTTACGAGCAAAGGCCCGAGGCTGTCGTCTTTTCGACGTACATCTGGAATCGGGAGACGGTTATCCGCGTGGCTGAGGACTTGCGCGCGGTTGATCCCGAATTGATCATCGGGGCCGGGGGGCCCGAGGTTTCGTACCGCCCGGAGCGGGCCTTCTCCGATTGTCCTGCCCTCGATTTCGTCATTATCGGGGAAGGAGAGCGCACGTTCGCCGAGCTCGCCGACCGAATGGCCGATCAGGGAACGTCCTCAGGCGGGATTTTCCGGGAAGGTGCCTTCGAGGCGTTGGCGGCGACGGCCGGTATCGCGTTTCGGAGCCGAACGGGAGAAATGCGGCGGACCGAAGGCAGGCCTTTGGTCGAGGATCTCGGCGAGATACCCTTCCCGTACGGCTTTCCGGACGACGCGCTTGACCCCGCGAACCGCATCGTATATTACGAATCCAGCAGGGGTTGCCCCTATTCCTGCGCGTATTGCCTTTCTTCCATAGAGCGTTCGGTTCGTTTTTATCCCTTGGAACGCGTATTCTCCGATCTTGATTACTTCCTGGAACGTCGCTGGCCCCTGGTTAAATTCGTGGACCGAACCTTTAACATCGATCCCCCCCGCTATCGCGCGATATGGAACCATATACGGGAGCGGTATAACGGGGCAACGCGTTTTCATTTCGAGATCGCGGCGGATATGCTCGGGAGCGAGGATTTCGCCCTCCTGGAACGGATGCCGGAGGGGTCCATCCAGTTTGAGATCGGGGTTCAAAGCGCGAATCCCGATACCCTCCGCGCGGTGCGCCGCGTAACCGACCTGCGCCGTCTTGCGGACAACCTGCGCCGCCTTCCCCCCTCCATCCATTCGCACGTGGACCTCATAGCGGGGCTTCCGCACGAGGACCTGGAATCGTTCGGGCATTCCTTCGACTACGCCTTCGCCCTGTCCGCGGACGTGGTTCAGCTCGGCTTTTTGAAAGTCCTCGCGGGAACGGAGATGGAGCGGATCGGGCTCGGGGATCGGGGGTTCCGATGGTCCCCGTATCCGCCCTACGAAATTCTCCGCACCCCGGATATTGACTACCCGGGGCTGTTGCTGCTCAAGGACGTTGAACATGTGGTGGATAACCTGTGGAATTCCGGTGTATTCACCCGCGCGTTGCGGTACTTAACCGCACGCCAGGCTTCCGCCTTCGCCTTTTTCGGGGAATTATCGGTTTTTATCAGGGCGTGGTTTCCCGATGGCGACTTGTTCCTGCCCCGGCGTCATTGGGATATGTTTTCCTGCCTCGCGGGCTTTATTGGGCAAAAGGGAACGCCGGAGGCCTTGGAATGGCTAAAGTTCGATTTTTTCATGCAGGTAAAGCCAGGACGGGTTCCCGACTGGATAGTTCGGAACCATTCAAAGGCCGCGCACGATTCGGCCCTGGAATCGACGGGCTTTTTGGCGCGGTGCGGCGACGTTCGCCGGATCGCCTACGCCCGCAGCGAATTCGAGATTTTCGATTTCGGGGACGGAACGGGACCGACGGGCTATCTTTTCACGTATCCCTCTCCCGAAGAAAAAAGTTCCGGCGCCCATTTCGAGAAAATACCGTATAATGGACGCTAAGGACCAAGGAGGAAACCATGGACGCCGCGATTATTAATCCCTTTTTGAATGCCGCGATAGGCGTTTTCGAGAATATGTTCGGGATATCGCCCCAACCCGGCGCCCCATACCTCATGGAAGGCGAAATAAACCATCGATGGGATACGTCGGGCGTTCTCGGAATCACGGGCGACTATCACGGGTTGGTGGGCTTTCGCCTTTCCCGCATCCTCGGCGATAAAATGCTCCAGAAAACCGGCATAAAAACGGAGTCGGAAAGCGAGCGGGAGGAGACGGTTTACGGTATGGTCGGCGAGTTGACGAATATCATTTCCGGCAACGCCTCTTCTGCCATCGATCACGCGTCGATCGATATTTCACCGCCCCTGGTGATTCGGGGCGAGCACCATCAAATAACCTGGCCGAAGGGCATTCCGGTGATCGCCATACCCTTCGCCTCTTCCTTAGGACCCTTTGAGGTAGACGTTTGCATGATTAAGCGGAAATAATTCCGCTTTTGCCGCCCGGCGTTCCGGGCAAAAAATCGCCCCGCGGTATTATACTTATGGATAACCCCGGGGGCTCCATGTTTAAATTTACCAAATCCATCCGCTTCAGGTTTTATTTTTTTTCTATCGCGTTTCTCGCGGGACTCGCGTTTATGATCTCCTACGCGACCGTGCGGTCCATGGTTTCGACCGTTACCGACATATCGGCCGAGAATGGGCTCCCGATCGTCAATAAGGTGGCTCAAGGCATAGACGCGGGGCGGTTTCAGGACTTCGCGGCCACTTTGGACATGACGAACCCCTGGTTCCTCGAGATACAGCGGTGGATGCTCGAGATCAAGGAGAACTCGGGCGCGGTGTACCTGTATACCATGGACCGGACCGCCGGCGGCGCGTATCGCTTCGTGATAGACGGCAGCGCGCCGCTGGATCGGCCGGACGACCTTTCGCCCCCCGGCTACGAGGAAAACACCGCCGGCTACGGCGACGCCTTTTTTCGGTGCTTCGACGAGGGAGTGGCCACCTGGACGGAATTGGAGTATCAGGAAGACTGGGGCTGGCTCATTTCCATATATGCACCCATTAAGGACTCCGCGGGGTCGGTCGTGGGCATAGTGGGGTGCGACTACAGCGGGGACACCCTGTACGCGGCCATACGGAAATTCATCCGGACGCAGCTTCTCGTGGGGGCCGTTAGCCTTCTTCTCGCCATCGCGCTTATCTCGTTGCTTTCGTCGCTCGTCTTTGGCCGCATCAGGAAGATATCCGAGCCGTTCGCGAAGCTTTCGCAGGGGAAGGGCGACTTGACGGTCTCGATTCCCGTGCAGGGCTCGAACGAGATTTCGGTCCTCGCCGAGAATTTCAACGGCTTTCAGGAAACCCTTCGGGGCATGGTCTTGGCGATCAAGGAGTCGGTTTCTAACCTACAGGCAATGGGGGAAACCCTATACGAGGATTCGGGGAAGACCGAGGAAGCCGCCCTCTCCCTCGTGGACGACCTTGAGGGGATAAAGTCGTGCGCCTCCCGGCAGGACGGCATGTCGGCCGAGACGTTCAAGGAAATATCCGAACTCGAGAAACGGATCGAGTCCCTGGATTATCAAGTGGTTTCCCAGTCGAAATCGCTGAACGCCGCCGTAAAATCAATCCATGGCATGGCTGACGGCTTGGCGGAGATGGGGCTGACGATAGAAAAGATCGCCGCCGAATACCGCACCCTGGTAGCGGACTCCGAGCGGGGAATGGAGCTAGAGGGCCGGGTAGCCTCGCTCGTGGAAGAGGTAATCCGGCACTCGGAGGGGCTTTCCGAGGCGAATACGCTCATTAAGGCCATCGCCGACCAGACCAATCTCCTGGCGATGAACGCGGCGATCGAGGCGGCGCACGCCGGGGAGGCGGGCAAGGGCTTTGCGGTGGTAGCAGACGAGATTCGGAAGCTCGCCTCCACGTCGCTCGACCAGTCACACTCGATAAGCGGCCTTTTGCAGGATATCGGGGGGCAGCTGTCGGGAATCGTGGAGGCCACCGAGCGCTCGTTGGAGAGCTTTTCGGGCATTAACGGAAAGATCGGCACCCTTGACGGCATGGTCAGCGCCCTATTCAAGAGCATTTCCCGCCAAAACGGGGATTCCCAACGGGTTTTGGACAATATCGGCTCGGTGGATTCGGGGTTCGCGATCGTGACGCGGGAATCCCATTCGATCGCCAAGGAAGTGACGGCGATGCACGCTCAGGTGGAAGCGCTGCGCGACGCGTCCCGGGACATTCTGGACAGCGTAAGCCACGCCCACGGCACGGCGGACCGCCTGAGGGGCATCGTGTCGGGGTTCGGCATGGCCGCGGAATTGAACAACGAGAGCCTGAACGACGTAAGCGGGGCCGTGGACCAGTTCAAGGTATAAGAATCGCCCCTGCATAATAGAACGAACGCGGGGGCTCCGCGCGGCGGGCGTTCGCGCCCCGTGGCCCTTTCTGCCTCAAAATAAAAAAAAGCCCTCCCGGTTTCCCGGAAGGGCTTTCCTTTTTTTTACGCTACGCGATTCTTAGAACTCGCGCTTGGAAAGGTACTCGTACTCCTTCCACTGGCGCCGGGCGACGACCTCGGCCTTCTTCAGGAGCATTTCGGCGCGCGCGGGGTCGGCGGCCTTGAGGCTCTTGAAGCGGACTTCCTTGTACATGAAGTCGGCGAGGTTGAAATCCGGTTCCTTGCTGTCGAGCTGGAAGGGGTTCTTGCCCTGTTCGACGAGGCGGGGATCGTAGCGGTACAGGGGCCACAGGCCGCAGGACACGACTTCTTTCTGGTTGGACATTCCCTTTTCCATGTTGATGCCGTGGTTGATGCAGTGGCTGTACGCGATGACGATCGACGGGCCGTCGTAGGCCTCGGCCTCGCGGAAGGCCTTGATGACCTGGTTCATGTTGGCGCCCATGGAGATCTTGGCGACGTAGACGTAGCCGTAGCTCATGGCGATCATGCCGAGGTCTTTCTTGGAGATGGACTTTCCGCCGGCGGCGAACTTCGCGACCGCGCCGATCGGGGTGGCCTTGGACATCTGTCCGCCGGTGTTGGAGTACACTTCGGTGTCGAGCACCAGGAGGTTGATGTTGCGGCCGGAAGCGATGACGTGGTCAAGGCCGCCGAAGCCGATGTCGTAGGCCCATCCGTCGCCGCCGATTACCCATACGGAGCGCTTGATGAGGTGGTCGGTGAGGGAGGCGAGTTCCTTCGCGGCCTCGTCCTTGCTGCCCGCGAGTTCCTTTTTCAGGGTCTCGATGGCGGCGCGCTGGGCCTCGATGGCGGCGTCGTCTTCCTGGGTATTCGCCAGGATCTTGTCGATGGTCGCGGCGGCGATGCCCTTGCCCTTCACGGTCTGGGCGACCTCGCGGGCGTAGACGGCGAGCTTATCGCTCGTCAGGCGCATGCCGTAACCGAATTCGGCGGCGTCCTCGAACAGGGAGTTGGACCACGCGGGGCCCTGGCCCTTGGCGTTCTTGGCGTAGGGGGTGGTGGGCAGGTTTCCGCCGTAGATGGAGGAACAGCCGGTCGCGTTCGCGATGACCGCCCGGTCGCCGAAGAGCTGGGAGAGGAGCTTGACGTACGGGGTTTCGCCGCAGCCCGCGCAGGCGCCGGAGAACTCGAAGAGGGGGCGCTTCATGGCGAGGAACTTGGCGTTGCCGAGGTTCAGCTTGGACTGGTCCGGATCGGGGATGTCCTTGAAGAAGTAGTTCCAGTTCGCCGCTTCCACCGCGCGGTTCTCGGCGAAGCCCTTCATGTTGATCGCCTTGATCTCGGGGTTGGCCTTGTCCTTGGCCGGGCACTGCTGTACGCAGAGTCCGCAGCCGGTGCAGTCTTCGGCGGACGGCTGAATGGTGTACTTCCAGCCCTCGAATTCCTTGGTCTTGTAGTCGGCGCTCTTGAAGCCCGCGGGGGCCTTGGCGAGGTACTTCGGGTCGTAGGCCTTCGCGCGGATAACCGCGTGGGGGCAGACCACGGTGCACTGGCCGCACTGGATACAGGCGTCGGGATTCCAGATGGGCATGCGCTCGGCAATGGCGCGCTTCTCGTACTGGGTGGTTCCGGTGGGGAAGGTACCGTCGTTCGGGACCTCGGAAACCTTCACGGAGTCGCCCTTGTTCACGGCGATGGTTCCGAGGGTCTTCTTGACGAACTCGGGCGCGTCGGCGGTCATGGCGGGGAGCATCTTGAGCTTGGAGGACGCGGTCTTCGGATAGTTGACCTCTTCGACGCCCGCGAGGGCCATGTCGATGGTGTCGATGTTCTTCTTGACGACGTCGGCGCCCTTCTTGCTGTAGGACTTCTCGATGAACTTCTTGATCAGGGTTACCGCCTCGGCCTCGGGGAGGATGCCGGAGATCTTGAAGAAGGCGGTCTGCATGACGACGTTGATGCGCTCGCCCATGCCGGCCTTTTCCGCGATGGATACCGCGTCGATGACGTAGAACTTGAGCTGCTTGTCGATGATGTGCTTCTGCACCTCGACGGGGAGGTGGTCCCACACCTGGTCCTTGCCGTAATGGCTGGTCAGGAGGAATACCGAGCCCTTCTTCGCGTTGGCGAGAATGTCGTACTTCTCGAGGAAGGCGAACTTATGGCAGGCGATGAAGTCGGCCTTGCTCACGAGGTAGGGCTTGCGGATGGAGTTCATGCCGAAGCGGAGGTGGCTGGTGGTGATAACGCCGGACTTCTTGGAGTCGTACACGAAGTAGGCCTGTGCCTTGTTGTCCGTCGCCTCGCCGATGATCTTGATGGAGTTCTTGTTGGCGCCGACGGTACCGTCCGAGCCGAGACCGTAGAACATGGCCTCGGTCATGGTGTCGTCTTCTACGAAGAAGTCTTCGTCGTACTTGAGGCTTGAATTGGTAATGTCATCCTCGATACCGACGGTGAACTTGTTCTTCTTCTCGCCCGCGAGGTTGTCGTAGATGGCCTTGACCATGGCGGGGGTGAATTCCTTGGAACCGAGACCGTAGCGGCCGCCGAGAACCACGGGATAGCCCGCGAAGGGGGTCTTTCCGTGCATTTCGCCGATGGCGGTGCGCACGTCTTCGTAGAGGGGCTCGCCGAGGGAGCCGGGCTCTTTGGTGCGGTCAAGGACGGCGATGGCCTTCACGGTCGCGGGGAGGGCGGCCACGAAGAGCTCGGCGCTGAAGGGGCGGTAGAGGCGAACCTTGAGGAGTCCGACCTTCTCGCCCTTGGCGGCGAGCATTTCCACGGTTTCCTCGACGGTGTCGCAGCCTGAGCCCATGGCGATGATGACGCGCTCGGCGTCTTTGGCGCCGAAGTACTCAAAGAGCTTGTACTGGCGGCCGGTGAGCTTGGCGTACTTGTCCATGGCATTCTGCACGATGGCGGGAACCTTGGTGTAGTACTCGTTCACGGCCTCGCGGCCCTGGAAGTACACGTCGGGGTTCTGGGCGGTTCCGCGGATGGCGGGATTCTCGGGGGTGAGTCCGCGGGCGCGGTGGGCGCGCACGAGCTCGTCGTCGATCATCTTCTGCATCACGTCGTAGGACACTTCCTCGATCTTCTGGATCTCGTGGGAGGTGCGGAAACCGTCGAAGAAATGGAGGAAGGGCACGCGGGACTCGAGGGTCGCGGCATGGGAAATGACCGCGAGATCCATGACTTCCTGCACGTTGTTGGAAGAAAGCATGGCCCAACCGGTCTGGCGGCAGGCCATTACGTCCTGATGGTCGCCGAAGATCGAGAGGGAGCTGGCCGCCACGGCGCGCGCGGCGATATGGAAGACTGTGCTGGTAAGCTCACCGGCTATTTTGTACATGTTCGGGATCATCAGGAGGAGACCCTGAGAAGCCGTAAAGGTCGACGAAAGGGCGCCGGTGGTGAGGGCGCCGTGAACGGCACCGGCGGCTCCGGCCTCGGACTGCAGTTCAACGACCTCGGGAACCGTTCCCCAGATGTTCTTTTTGCCTTTTGCCGAGTATTCGTCGGCAACCTCGCCCATCGGGCTGGAGGGGGTGATCGGATAAATCGCGATAACCTCACTCAGCGCGTGAGCCACGTGACCGGCAGCGGTGTTACCGTCGATCATAACGAGCTTTTTCTCAGACATATTTCCGTCCTTAATAAAGAAATGAAGTGAGAGGGGTACCAATAAGTAAAAATTTACTTATCCAACGTCTAAAAATACCTTTATGCCCGTTTTTTTTCAAGTATGCTATACTCCCGCTCATGAATCAGCGCGATGAGTTACCGGGCGAAACCGGCGCCCCCCTTCTCCGGTTTTACGGCGTTTCCTTTACCTGGCCCGATCCCGAAACCGGTGAACCGGGCCCCGCTCCCGTCTTTGACGCCTTTACGGCGGACATTCCCGGGGGGTTTACGAGCCTAACGGGGCCGAACGGCGTGGGAAAGTCCACGTTTTTGCTCTTGGCGGGAGGAAGGATACTGCCGACCCGCGGCCGAATCGAGCTCGCGGGGGAAAATACCCGTATTCTGAGCGGGGCCTGGGCGGATGAAGCGGGTACTCCCGGACCCGGCCTGACCGAGGAAATAGAGCACCGTAGGAATTTAGCGTGTTCCTTTATTTATCAAAACATGGAAATTGACGATTCCGGCGAAGGAGGCGCGAAAGTCGGCGCCTTACTGGAACGGGTGCTCGAGGGGGGCGGCCACGCGCCCGCGCGGAAAAACGATGCTTTCCTCGCCGAATGCCTCGGCGCCTTTGAGCTTGAGGCCCTTCGCGGACGAACCCTCGGGGCCCTTTCCAAGGGCGAGCTGCAGCGGGTATTGCTGGGCTTTTCCGCCCTGTACGGCTCGCGGGCGATAATGATGGACGAACCCGTTTTCGCCATGGAAATGCGGCAAAAGGAAAAGGCCCTGGATTTTTTTCGGCAACTGCACCGCGAGACGGGCGTTTCGGTCTTCGTTTCGCTGCACGAGCTGGCCCTGACCCGGAAATACGCCGATACCGTCATGCTTTTCCACCCTGACCGGACGATCGAGATGGGGACGCCCGAAGAGGTGTTGACGAAAGATTCCCTGGAGGCAGCCTACGGCGTGCCCGAGGCCATGCTGTACGACGCGGAACGGCTTACCCGGGGTCATTTCATGGAAGCGATAGAGAATTAAAAAAAGTTTTTTTCGGGTGACACACAGATTGGAGGAATTTGTTTAGTAACTGTCGGTGTGTTACACTTTTTTTGAAATGTGTATAGTTGGAATCATCCAACAAGCTTTCCGTAGGAAAGCGTAGTTACTAGGAATTGTCCAACAAGCTTTCCGTAGGAAAGCGAAGTTACTAGGAGGAAAGAATGTTTAAGAAATCCGTATCCCTTATTGCCCTCGTATCCCTGGTTGCCGCCGTATTCGTGTCGTGCGCCTCGTCGCCCAAGGAAAAGCCGGCCGAGGAAGCCCCCGTGGTCTCCCAGGTCATCGGCGCCGACGGCGTTCCGATGCCCGCGTGGGTCAATAAGATTCCGAAGAGCACCGAGACCTTCTATTCAGTCGGCTATTCCCCGCTGAAGAACCGCCAACAGGCGAAAACCGCCGCGACCCAGTCGGCCCGCGACGAAATTTCCCGCTGGGTCGGAACCAACGTGAAAAACGCCCTGACCAACTACTATAACGAGGCCGGCGAGGGCGACAATACCCAGGCCCTGTCTTACTTCGAGAACATTTCCAAGCAGGTGTCCGACCAGTGCCTCGTGGGATCCGAAATCGAGGAAACCTGGGTGGACAAGGATGGCGGCGTGTATTCCCTCGTCTCCATGCCCAAGGAGAACGTCGGCAAGAGCTTCGAGAACGTGACCGGCGATTTCGTTCGCAACGAGGCCGCCGCGTTCGCCGATTTCAAGGCGAAGGAAGCCCTTAAGTTCCTGGACGCCGAGACCGCTAAATAAGGAAAACGGCGCGCGCTGCCGCAAGGGAGACCATAATCATGAAAAGAACGGGAATTGGCTTTGCCGTTTTCGGATCGGCGGTTTTGGGGCTGATCCTTGCGGGTTGCGCGTCTTCCGGGAAGTATCCCTCGGCCGATATCGGCGAGCCGAAGGATACGCTCTCGGCGGACACCTATTTCGCCAGCGCGCCCACCGCGCAAACCCGCGATAAGGAGCTTTCCGATTGCCTGATGTTGGTAGCCGGTCAGGTGTCGATCCGCGATCGGGTTGAGGTACGGTATACCGTTTCGGGCAACATGGTCCGTTCGGAGCTTGGCTACGATCAGGATTACAGCGTTACCCTCCTGGATCGTATGCAGGTGCTTACGGTGTCGCAAACCGGGAACGGCACGTCCGCCGTGGTGCGCATAACCGGCAAATCGCCCTATAAGGTTCCTCGGGTAGCGATAGACGATCGGATGGACGGGAATGGCCTTCCCCGTTGGGTTTCGAAGAAGCCCGAGGGTACGGGCTTCGTAACGGCGGTGGGAACCGTGCGGGTTTCCGCGAACCCCGCTTCCGCGCCCGGTTACGCCGACATGAACGCCATCGGCGCCCTTTTGCCGGAAATTTCCGAGCCGACGGTGTCGGGTTCCGCGAAAACCTACGCGAAGACCCTGCATGGAGCCTTTATCGCCCGCCGTTGGTACAGCCCCGGCGACAATATGTATTACAGTCTCGCGGTTTTGCCCCGTTAGGCATCTCAGGAGGAGTGCGTGAAAAAGCTCTATAAAGTGGAATACGGCCGGAAGATATTCGGCGTGTGCGGCGGCGTCGCGGAGTATCTCAATATCGACGTGACCCTCGTTCGGATCATTTGGGCCGTGCTGGGCTTGTGCTACGGCACGGGAATTCTCCTGTACCTCGTGTGCGCCTTCGTGCTCCCCAACAAGAGCGAGGTCGTGAACGACTGATTCCGGCGCTGAACGAAGCGTGCAATGCCGGGAATAAAGAAAGCCCGGGGGGCCGATCGGTATCCGATGCGCCCCCCGGGCTTTCTTTTATTTATTTATTCCTCTGTTTCGTAATAGGTGCCGTTGACGATGAAACGGATTACGTTGGCGTAGGCCCAGGGGAGGTAAATGCCGACGGTGATAATGGATAAAAGTGTTTGTCCCCAAATGTAGAAGAACCCCTTGAGAACGGGTATATCCTGACCGCAGCGGCCGAGTTCCCTGGCGTCTTCCGTCAACACGGTTTTTGCCGAGAAATAGCGCATGAGGCGCAGGAGGAAGGCGGGCCAATAAATACCGACCGTGACGATGGTCAGGGCTAGCTGTCCCGCGATGTACCCGACGGAGGGCCAGAATTCGGTCTTCCAGCTCAATAGCCTGTTTTTCCAGCTGATGTTCATGTACCAGCGGTACACGAGGTATTCATAGGGGATAAGGGCGAAGAAAAGGACTATTTCGAATAAAAGGGTGCTTATCGCCACGTTCAGGGAATATTGGGGGCCGTAATTGTTTCCGCCGGCGCCGATTACCATGAGGGCGACGAAAAAGATTCCCATGAGTACGATTAGGGGCAATACCAGGGAGAGGAGCCCGTATTTCAGCAGTTTTCCCGCCTTTCCGAGAAACTGTGGCCGGTCCCCGTCGTATTCGACGTGGGCGACCATGTAGGCGGTATATTTCCGGATAAACCAGGGGCCATAAAACCCCAAGGTGACGCAGGTGAGGGCCGTGCCCCCCAGAACCAGCTTAACGAAGGTTGATACCTTTCCGTCGAAGGAGAAGGGCTTCTCCTTGAACGCGACCGTGGCGGCGGAAATTCTCGTCAGCACGATCGTAAACGCCGATACGACCGCGATGTAGGCGAAAAGCATAACGAGGCCGAACAGGAGGCTTACCGCCGCGAATTGCGGACTCGCGTTTTCGTCGAGCCGGAACATGGAGAATTCATAGGCCCCCAGGGTAATGACCAACAGCACGACCATGGCGAGGAATGGTTTCCACCATTTCCCGCCCGTTAGAGTCGAATGGAACGATTCTTTCATAGTTACTCCTCTGTATTACCTGCGGCATTACCCTTTGCCCGCGCAATGCCCGTTCTCTCGTATGATGATAGTACGGAACCCCCCGTTTCGCAACGTTGCCCGGGATGCCCTTGCGTTTGGGAACCTTTTCGGGGAAAATATACCCATGAGAGAGCAAGCCGATACGGAATTCGAATTTCCCCTGAACAAGTACCTTTCGCCGTCGGACCGGGCGGTGGTGAGGCAGAATATGCGCATCCAGGACGTGGAAGCCGGAACCGTTCTCTTCGATTCCACTTCGTGTAAGGGCGTCTTGGTGGTGATCAGGGGCGTGGTTCGCGTGTATATCGTCTCGGAAAGCGGGAGGGAAATAACGCTGTACCGGCTTTTCGAAAACGACGTGTGCACCCTCTCTATCTCCTGCCTTATGGGAACCATGCCGATGCAGGCGATGATCAAGGCCGACACGGACTGCAGGATCGCGAGCCTTTCCAACGATATTTTTTCCGTTCTGCACGAAAAAAGCCCCGAAATTCAGAAGCTGATGCTGACCACGATGAACGCCCGACTCAACGACGTTATGTGGGTCGTGGAGCAAGTGGCGTTCCGGGGCATGGACCGGAGAATCGGGGAGTTCCTGCTCACGAGGCCCAGCCTGATCATCTATTCAACCCATGAGGAAATCGCGGCGGAATTGGGTACGGCCCGGGAAGTGGTAAGCCGGATGCTGAAGTATTTTGAAAAGAACGGGTATATAGAGCTTTCGCGGGGGAAGTTGAAGGTAACCGATCCTGCCGGGTTAAAGAAATGCATCGGCTTTGAGGGCTAGGCGCCGACCTTCTGGATAACTCCCTTGACAGGGGGTTTGTTTGCCTTATAATGAAACCGTTACCATGAAAGCGGTTTCATAGTATGGAGGATGAAATGGTAAAATCCGCCGCGACGATATACGATGTGGCGCGCGCCGCGGGCGTTAGTCCCGCAACGGTTTCCCGGGTTTTAAACGAGCCGTCTCGCGTACAAAGCGGTACCCGCAAACGGGTTCTGGAGGCCATTGCCGCTTTGGGTTTCGTCCCGAAGGCCGACGCCGTGGCGCATGCCCGCAAGCAGTACAAGAAAATCGGGGTGATAGCGCCCTTTTTCACCGAACCCTCGTTTATGCAGCGGCTGCGGGGCATTTCTTCGGTGCTTTCGGGAAAGCACTACGAATTGGTCGTTTATGCCATCGAAAGCGCGGAAGAACTCGATGAGTACGTGGATATGCTCGCGGCGAATCGTCGCGTGGACGGGCTCGTGGCGCTTTGCCTGGATTTCGGCCCCGAAACCCTTCAAACCCTGCGCGATTCGCTCGTGCCGGCCTGCTTCGTGGAGTCAGACGTATCGGGCTTCGATTCGGTGGCGGTGGACAATTACGAGGGCGGACGGTTGGCCGCGCGGCTTCTGTACGAGAAGGGGTATCGCCGCCCCGCCTTTATCGGGGAAGCCTCTTCGCGCCCCTTCGCCGTCCCCTCTACCGATATCCGCCTGCGCGGCTTTCGCGACTACTTCCGGGAAATGGGCATAACGCTTGAGGCCCGGCATACCTGGCTGGGCGAGTTTTCCGCCGGGACGGCCGATCGGGGGATAGCGGGCCTGCTGGGAGGGACTGACCTTCCGGATTGCGTGTTCGCCTCGAGCGATATGATAGCGCTACGGGTTTCGAAACTCGCCGCCGAGCGGGGGAAAAGGGTACCGGAAGACTTGGGCCTGATCGGGTTCGACGATCTCGACATAGCGGAATACTTGAGCCTGACCACCATAAGCCAGGGCCTGGACGAATCGGGCCGGCTCGCCGCGGAGATGATACTTGACCGACTGCAGGATCCGGGGCGTTCGCCGCGGAAAATCCTCGCGGCGCTGGAGGTCAAGGACCGTGGGACCCTGACCGACGGCGCGGCCCGGAACGGAGGCGAAGATGTATCGGAATAGATTCGAGCGGTATATGGGCGAGCTGACCGCCCGCCTCTTTCGCCTATACGGGTCCCGTTGGGATTTCCACCTCGTTTTGTCGGACCTGGTCGCGCTGATGGACGAAGCGGCGGGCGAGCGGGACCCGGGCCTCTTGGCGCGGGACGCGGACGCCGAACGGGAGGCGGACTGGTTCCTTCGGGAAACCGGCGTCGGCCTGACCCTGTACGTCGACTTGTTCGCGGGCGATTTCTCCGGCCTTGAGGCGCGGATCCCCGACCTGCGAAGGCTGGGCATTACCTACGCGCACCTAATGCCGCTCTTTCGGTCGCCCGAGGCCCACAACGACGGCGGGTACGCCGTTTCCAGCTACCGCGAGACCGATCCGCGCCTGGGCTCCATGAAGGACCTTCGTCGCGTCGCGTCGCGGTTTCACGAGGCGGGAATCGCCCTGGCCATAGATTTCGTGTTTAACCATACGAGCGACGAGCATGAGTGGGCGCTGGCGGCGAAACGGGGCGAGAAGGAGTTTCGCGATTACTACCGAATCTTTCCCGAAAAGGAAGAGGCCGACGAATGGAACCGGACGCTGCGCGAGATTTTTCCCGATACCCGACGGGGATCGTTCACCTTCGTAGAGGCGGCTGGCGGCTGGGTTTGGACCACGTTCAACTCCTTTCAATGGGACTTGAATTACGCGAACCCGCGGGTTTTCCTCGCCATGTGCCGGGAAATGCTTTTTCTCGCGAATTTGGGCGTAGACGCGCTTCGCCTGGACGCCCTGGCCTTCGTGTGGAAAAAAAAGGGTAGCGATTGCGAAAATTTGGAGGAGGCGCACCTGCTGATACAGGCGTTCCAGTTCGTCGCCCGCATCGTCGCCCCGTCCATGGTCTTTAAAAGCGAGGCCATCGTGCATCCCGACGAGGTAATCCGGTACATAGGGGTAGACGAATGCCGCCTGTCGTATAACCCGCTCCAGATGGCACTTTTTTGGGAGGCCACGGCCACGAGGAGCGCCCGCCTCTTGCGGCATTCCCTCTCGCGCAGATGGGCGGTTCCCGAGGGGACCGGCTGGGTGAACTATATACGGTGCCATGACGATATCGGCTGGACCTTTTCCGACGAGGACGCGCGCGAGGCGGGGATAGACGGCTTCGAGCACCGAAAGTTCCTAAACCGCTTCTACACGGGACGGTTCGAGGGTTCTTTCGCCCGGGGAGAGGCGTTCCAGCTCAATCCCGAAACGGGGGATTGCCGGGTGTGCGGAACCCTGGCCTCGCTTTGCGGTTTGGAAGAGGCGGCGGAATTGCATGCCGCGGGAGACGCACGCGCGGAATTATACGCCGATATGGCCGTAGCCAGAATGCTCATGCTTTTCGGCGCGCTGTTCGCCCTGCCCGGCTTGCCCCTCCTGTACGCCGGCGACGAGACCGCCTCGCTGAACGACGGCTCCTGGAAGGCCGATGCCGTAAAGCGCCTCGATTCGCGGTGGGTGCACCGAAAGGCGAGGAAACCGATGCGGGAGGGGACCTTTTGGGATTCCCGCGAAGACGGCGGCGACCCCTGGCTTTCGGAACGGCGGCTCCGGGTATTTACGGGCCTTCAGAACATTATCGCCGCGAGAAAGGCCGAAAGCGGCCTCGGGAAAACGGGAATCCGCTTTTTCGACGCCGGCGACGACGCGGTCCTCGGGTTTTCCCGGGCCGGGGGGAAAATCACCGTGCTCGCTAATTTTTCCGACAGGCGCGTTCCGTGCCGCCCGGGCTTTATCCCGCCGTCGGTGGACCTTTTGACTTCGGAGCCCTTCGGGGAGGGCGATTCGTTCGCGCTGGGCCCGTATCGGGCGCTCTGGCTGAAGGAGAGATAATATGAAAGAACGATGCGTTACCGCGTTGGGCGAGGTGTTGATCGATTTTACGGAAGCCGGGACATCGGGCTCCGGACAAGCGCTGTACGAGCGGAATCCGGGCGGGGCGCCCGCCAACGTGGCGGTGGCCGTGGCCCGGCTCGGCGGGCGCTCCGCGTTCATCGGGAAGACCGGGGCCGACGGCTTCGGCGACTTTTTGCGGGAAACCCTTTCGGCGGCGGGGGTGGAAACGGGGGGGATGCGGGTTTCGCCCGACCAGCACACCACGTTGGCCTTCGTCAGCCTGGCGCCGAACGGGGAGAGAACCTTTTCCTTCGCCCGGAACCCCGGGGCGGATACGCGGCTTTCGAGCGACGAGTTGGACGCGCGCCTGATAGAAACGGCCCGGTTCCTCCATGTAGGCTCGCTTTCCCTCACCCATGAACCGTCCCGGAGCGCGACGCTTCGGGCAATCGACCTTGCCAGGGCGGCGGGAACCCTCGTGTCCTACGACCCGAATTGGCGCGGGGCCCTTTGGCCCGACGAAAAAACCGGCGTTGACGCAATGCGTTCGCTCATGCCCCTTTCGGACGCGGTGAAGGTTTCCGACGCGGAACTCTCGCTGCTGTACGGGGCTTCGACGGACAGCCTTCTTGGCCTTTCGGCGGGCGCCCGGAAAATCCTGGACGCGGGACCGTCCCTTGTCCTGGTTACGCTCGGCCCGGACGGGGTCTTTTTCAAGACGGAGTTCGCGGAGGGCGTCGTGGGGGCGGCGGAAGTGCCGGTGACGGATACGACCGGGGCCGGCGATTCCTTCGTGGGCGCCCTGTTGTTCCGGCTTTCCGCCGCGGCGGACCGGGGCGAGGACCCCTTCCGTCGGGAACCCGCGGCGCTGGAATCCGACTTGCGGTTCGCCAACGCGGTCGCCTCGCTCTGCGTGACCCGGCGGGGCGCCATTCCCGCCATGCCGAGCCTTGAAGAGACCGAACGGTTCATGCGGGAGCGCGGGCTATGAGACGGTCGGCCTACGAATCGCGCGATTTTACCGCCGAGGGAATCGCGAGAAACGAGACGCTTTTTACCGTGGCGAACGGAACATTCGGCTTGCGCGGCGATTTCGAGGAACGCTCGGGAACGTTCCATAAAGGTACCTACATTAACGGGTTTTTCGACACGGAGCCGATTCGGTACGGGGAATCGGCGTACGGTTACGCGGAAAACCACGAAACGATACTCAACCTGCCGGACCCCAAGTCCATAGAGTTGACCGTGAACGGCCATGGTTTTTCGCTGGAATCGGGCTCCGTCTCGAACTTTCTCATGCGGCTGGACTTCACAGCGGGGGCCATGACCCGGTCATTGGATTGGCGGAGCCCGGCGGGAGACGAGGTATCCGTGCTCGCCGAGCGGATCGTCCCGATGGAGCGTCCGCACGCGGCGGCCATCAGGTATACCGTAACCGTTCGGGGCGCGCCCGCGCGGGTCTCGATCCGGAGCGGCATTGACGCAACGGTCCGCAATATCGGGTCCGACGAGGATCCCCGGGTCGGTTCCAAATTCAGTTCCGCCCCGCTGAAAATCGCGGAGCTCGCCGCCGACGGTCCCGAATGCCGATTTTTCGGAACCACGCGGAATAGCGGCCTCTCCGTCGCCGGGAGCGCGTTCCATCGGGTATGCGCTGCGGACGGGGAGATTGCGGGCCGCTCGGCTGTTTCCGCCGGGCGCGCGTGGGTTGAATACGCGGCGGAGCTGCCGGCCGGAGGCGCGATTCGGCTCGAAAAATACGTGTATTACCGACACGGGAAGGGGCCGGACGGGGATGGCGCGTTGCGGAAAACGGTTACCGAAGGCTCCCGGGAACTTTCGGCGCTGGGCTTTGACGCCCTGCTTTCGGAGCAGAAAAGGTATCTCGACCGTTTCTGGAAGACCGCGGACATCGAGATAGAGGGGGACGAGGACAGCGAGCTCGCCCTCCGTTTCAACCTGTTCCACCTTTTGCAATCCGCGGGCAAGGACGGAAAGACGAGCATAGCCGCGAAGGGCCTCACGGCGGAGGGGTACGAGGGTCACTACTTTTGGGATACGGAAGCGTACGTGTGCCCCGCGTTTACCTATCTTCTGCCCGACGTGGCCGGTAAGCTTCTCGAGTACCGCCATTCGATCCTCGACGCCGCGCGGCGCAGGGCCGCGGTCATGAGCCTGAAGGGCGCGCTGTATCCCTGGAGAACGATCGACGGCGAGGAAACAAGCGCGTATTACCCGGCGGGAACGGCGCAGTACCACATTAACGCGGACATAATCTTCGCGCTCAGAAAATACCTGGCCGCTCGTTCCGGGGGCGGCGAGTTCGACCCGCTGGGCGGCAAGGGGTTCGAACCGGCCGCGGTGTACGAAATGGCGGTGGAAACCGCGCGGACGTGGGCGAGCCTCGGCGCCTTCATCGCCGAGAAGGGGGGCGCGTTCTGCATAAACGAGGTTACCGGTCCCGACGAGTATTCGGCGTGCGTAGACAATAACGCCTACACCAACCTGATGGCCCGCGACAACCTACGGTTCGCGATTTCGGTAGTCGAGTCGGCGCGGCGCAAAGCGGCGGCGGGATCGGGATTCGCGCCCGAGGCGGGGCTTTCCGTCTCCGCGGAGGAACTGTCGTTATGGAAGCGCGCGGCGGAGCGCATGTACGTGCCCTTCGACGCGAAAACCGGCATATATCCCCAGGACGACTCGTTCATGGGTAAGGCCGAATGGGATTTCGCCAATACGCCCCGCGAGAAGTACCCGCTGCTCCTTCATTACCACCCCCTGGTGATTTACCGCCACCGCGTTCTGAAGCAACCCGACCTGGTCCTGGCCCAGTTCCTCCTCTCGGGGGAATTCAGCCGGGAAAGCAAGGCGCTGAATTTCGCGTTTTACGAGCCCCTGACCACGGGAGACTCCTCGCTATCGCACTGCATTCAAAGCATTATGGCCTGCGAAACCGGGGACACGGAGAAGGCCGAACGGTACTTCGACAAAACCGCCCGGATGGATATCGCCGACCTGCACGGGAACACGCGGGACGGAATTCACACGGCCGCCATGGCCGGGAGCTGGATGTCGACGGTATACGGTTTTGGCGGATTCCGGGATTACGGCGGCGAGTGGCGGTTTTCTCCCGCCCTGCCCGCCCGCTGGAAATCGCTCTCCTTCCGCCTTCGCCTGGGCGATTCCCTGCTCCGGGTCCGGGTGACCGGACACAGCGCCGAGTACGCGCTGGAGGAGGGCCCGCCGCTCCGGTTATTCCACCGGGACGAGGAATTTATCCTCACGGCGGAGCGCCCGCGCGCGTTCCCGCTTTAGCCCCGGGGCGTCTGCCCGCCCGGATCGGATTCTCCCGCCGCCTCGTTTGCCGCCGCGGCCTCGGCGCTGAGCCGCTTCCGTTCTTGCTTTATTTCGTACATGCGCGCGTCCAGCAGCTTGAGGAAATCATGTCCCGTTCCGTCCCTCTCTCGGCTATAAATGGCGCTCCCGATGCTCAGCGAGAGCGTATACGGGCGGGTTTTACCCCGGTTAAACCGTTCAATCTCGTCTTCGATGCGCGATATGACCAGCGTAAGGGTTCCGGGGTTCGCGGTTTCGAGTACGATGACGAATTCGTCTCCCGCGTAGCGCGCGAGGAAGTCGTCGCCGCGAACGCAGGTTTTCAGGATGCTCGCCGTCATTTGGAGGGCCTGGTCGCCGGTTTCGTGGCCGAAGTCGTCGTTAATCCGCTTAAAGCCGTCGAGGTCGATGAATATGCCCGAAAGCGCGGGGTCCCGATCGCCGGAAAGGGTTCGGCACTCGAGGTATTCGTCTAAAAAGCGCCGGTTCCAGGCCCCGGTCAGGTAGTCCCGGTTGAGCCGTTCGTTCTGGATATGGAGAAAAACGATCAGCATGGACAGGGAGGCCCCCGCCCACAGGAAAGGAAGGTCGGCGTTCAGCAATTGGACCGTGCCGCCGACGATTGTCGGGAGGGGGAAGACGAACAGGGGCCAAAAGTTTCTCCGCTCGACCCGCGATCGCGACTGAAAGGCCCTGAGGAGGCCTGCCCCCAGCACCGCGTAGGAAAATACCGGGATATAGGCGAACAGCGGTCCGCGGATAACGTGGCCGTCGGGGCCAACGGAGAATACCCAACCGGTGAAGGCCGAAAGGACGACGGGTATCGAATAGGCGAGCCAGACCGCGGTAACGCGGCGCGCGAGGCGCCTGGTCCGGAGGGTATCCCCGAATACGTGGAAATCGATAAAGGTAAAATAGCGCAGGTATAAGGCGCCTTCCAGGGCGAAATACGCGGCGTTTACCGCGTTCCCGACGGCGTCGCCCCCGGGAAGGCGGGCGATCACGATGAGGGAGCGAACCGATTCAAGGGCGATCAGGGTTCCGATAAGCGCCAGGAGGGAAAAGTAGAGTCGGGCGCTGAGATACACCAGGGCCTGCCGGCGCGAGCTGGCGGCGAGCAGGGTGCCGACCAGCATCAGGGTGAAGAGATTGAGCTCCAGGCTGAAGACCAAGGCATGCGACATGGATTAAGCGTAGGCCACGGCCCGCGCGTTTGTCAAAGGGGCCCGGCTATTTCGCCGCGAGGGGAACGAGCCCCACGAGGCCGCGAATTTCCTCGTCGGCGAAGCGGAGGCCCGCGCCGACGAAATAATCGCGCTTCGGTCCCAGCGCGTCTGAAACGCCGCCGGTGAGGTACACCCAATTCCAGGGCTTGTTGGACCACGGGTCGAAGAGGGGGTAGAGCGTGACGGTCCCTCTCAGATTCGGCAGCGCGCCGCCCCCGAACGCGAATGCCTCGCCCGAAAGGGAAAGCCAGCCCGCGGGGGTAAAATCGAGCCCGAAGCCGGGGGTGCTCTCGAGAAGGCCCCCGCGCAGGGTAAAGGCGCCGATTCGCCGCGCGAGCTCCGCGTCGACGGTAACCCCGTAATCCGTGGTGACGGTTTCCTCGCGCACCGTGCCCGAGGCGGTGGTGGTTTCTGTCACCGACCGGGTGCGGTTCCCGTCCGGGGCGTCGTTTACCCCGATGCGGTACCAGCGGTCGTTGGAGCGGGGCTCCAGCCGGAGCGAGGCCCCTCCCCGAAACGCGGAAGACAGCACCCCGTATCGGCCCGCTGCGTTTACCTGGACGCCCAGCCCGTTCGCCTTTGACACGATGGAGCCCGCGTCTCGGACCACGCCGTCGGCGTTCGTCGCGAGCCGGTTTACGCTGTCTAGCGCCTCCTGCAGCTTCGTCGCGGCGACGTTCGTTTCCTCGGCGGTTTTCAGGAGGGCGTCGTACAGCCCGTCGTCGTAGAGGGTTTTTCCCAGGTTACCCCGGCCGCCGCGGATTTCCTCGGTAATGGCGCGCAGGTTCGCGATGGCCGCGGCGATGTCGGTCGCGGAGGAATTGATGTCGCCCTCGCGCTCGGCGAGAATCGCGTCCATGCGCTCGGTGATCGCCGCGGTGGACTCCAGAATGCGGGAAACCCGTTCCAGTTCCGCGTCGCTCCGCTCGTCCAGTTTTTTCGCGATGGAATTGAAGGTTTCCAGGGATACGGCGAGGAGCTTCATCTGGTTTTCCTGGAATTCCCTGATCATGTCCGACACTTGCGCGCTCAGGTCTTGCGTGGAACCCAGCAGGGCCGTCATGCTCGTCTCGCCCGCGGTGGGGCGTATCCGGTCGCCCGGCTTGAGGACCGCGCTTTGCGCCGTTCCCGGCGTGAGTGCGAGGATCGAGGTGCCGAGGATGGATGACGACTTTCTCGCCACGGTGGCGTCGCCGCGAATTTCCACGTCCTTGAGGAAGGAAACCGTAAGCAGGGCCTGGTCGCCGGTGAGGTCGATCGCGCGGATCTTCCCGACGGGCACGCCGGCGAGGTATACCTTGGAGTTGGTGGAGAGCCCCGTCGCGTCGGCCATGACCACCTCGTAGTCCTTCGTATTGAAGCGGTTGAAACCGTCGGTGGACATGACCACGTAGCCCGTGCCCGCGACGCCGAGGGAAATGAAAAAGAGGCCCACTTTAACGTATCTCATTACGCTCATACGCTTAACTCGTTAAAAGAAATCCTGATGAAGTCATGAACCAGTTCGTGGTCGGATTTGGCCACTTCGGCCGGCGTTCCTTCTGCTACTATGGTTCCCCGATGCAAAAAGGCGAGCCGGTCCGAGATTCGGAAGGCCGCGGGAATATCGTGAGTGATGAGGATGCAGGTTACGCCGAGCTCCCGGTTCACGCGCACCACGAGATTGTTGATGGTTTCCGACAGCACCGGATCGAGGCCGGTGGTCGGCTCGTCGAAGAAAAGCACGTCGGGCCGCATGACCAGCGACCGGGCCACGCCCACGCGTTTTCTCATGCCCCCCGAAAGCTCGTCGGGCCGCTTGGCTTCTATGCCGGGCAGCTCGATCCAGTCGAGCATTTCCCTCACCCGGCGGCCGATTTCGCGGCGGTCCTTGAGTTGTAGCACTTCCCTGAGGGGAAACGCGATGTTTTCGCCCACGGTCATGGAATCGAAGAGCGCCGCGTTTTGGAAAGCATAACCGAATTTCTTCCTGATTTCCACCAGCTTAGCGTAGGGAAGGTCCGTGAGCTCGGTATCGCGGTACCAGACCTTGCCCGAATCGGGACGTATCATTCCCATAATGCTCTTGAAAAGCACGCTTTTTCCCGTTCCGCTTTGCCCGACGATGCCGAAAACCGAGCCTTCGGGTATGTCCAGGTCGACTCCGGTCAGGATGTGCTGGTTCCCGAAGGACTTTTTCAGGTTCCGAACGCGGATGATGGGGTTTTTGAGCCTTGTTTCAGAATCGACGGGGCGCTCGATCATGGGGCTTACCATTTGGCGAAGAGGGTCATCATGAGGGTGGCCAGGATATAATCCGCTATCAGAATGGAGACCGAGGACGCAACGACCGCCTTCGTCGCGCTGTCGCCCACGCCCTTCGCGCCCTGCTTCGTGTTCATGCCGTAATAGCAGCAAATGGTGGCCACGATGATGCCCATAATAGCCGCCTTGATCAGCCCGATGACGATGTCCTTCGGCTTCAGTACGTCGAACATATAGTCCACGTAGCTGGCCGAGTCGATCCCGTAGAGGGTTGTGGAAATGACGAACGCGCCGATGACGCCCACGAGATTCGCCAGCATGGTGAGCGCCGGGAAGGTGAGGATGCTCGCGAGCACGCGGGGAAGTACGAGATAATGCACCGGGTCGACCGACATGGATTCCAGCGCGTCTATCTGCTCGGTGACCCGCATGGTGCCGAGTTCGGCGGCCATGGCCGAGCCGTTTTTCGCGATAAGCATAAGGATGGTTATAATGGGCGCGAACTCGCGGCCGAGGGCGACCGAAACGGCGGCCCCGGTCCCGATTTCTGCCTGGAAGGGCTGGAGGAGCGAGACCATCTGCAGGGCGAATATCATGCCGATGGCGAGGCCGGCAAGGAGAATTACCACGATGGAGTTCACGCCGAGATGCTCGATCTCCTCGAAGAAAAGGCCGACGCGGAACGGCCTTCGGGCGACGCTCTTAATCACGTTCCCCACGAAGGCGAAATAGCGGCCAACGTCCTCTATCTGCGCCTGCATACGTTTTAGCATACATTGAATGTACCACGGCCATCGGGCGGTTACAATATCGGCGCCGAGCCCCAGCCGAACCAGCGCCGAACCCTTGCCGGGGGCTGCCTTTCACGTTTGGCTATGCGTTTTTATTAAAAGCGCGTTTCCATTATCCGCAAAAGGCTTTCCTCGAAGCGTTCCGGGGGAATCATGCGGGGATGCGCGACGATCAAAAGGGCGAGGCCGTGAACTTTCGCCCAAAAGCCCAGGAGAATCTCGTATTCCTCGAGGTCCCGGTATTCCTCGTCGCCTCGGACCGCGCCGGCGACGCTCCTGAAAAGCTCAAAGCCCTCATCGCGCTCAAGATCCTCCGTTCCCCCGCCTGCGGCGGCGCCTGCGGCAGCGCCGGATTTCCCGGGAAAGAGCGATTCCATGAAGGGGTTCGCCGAATTAATGAGGGAAAAGAGCGGAACGTATTCGGGATGGTCGCGAAAGAAGCGGACGTAGCCTAAGCCCAAGCGGGTGAGGGTGCGGTGATCGCGGCCGGCGCCGGTTTGGCTTTCCCCCGCGGTTCCCTGTACCGATTGGATCAGCGCGTTCTTGAAATTCCCGGAAACTTCCTGAAAAATCGCCAGAAAGAGCTCTTCCTTCGAGGAAAAGTGGCGATACGCCGCGGTATGGCTCACTCCCAGCTCTTGGGAAAGCTTTCTCAGGGAAAAGGCGGCTACCCCGTCGCGGTTGAGCATTTTTATACCGCCCGCGATCAGTTCCGAGCGGAGGTTTCCGTGGTGATAGGTTTCGGTCATGAGAAAAATATACCAGAAGATGTTGACGCTGTAAACATTCGGTGTTATAGTCAATGTTGCCACTGTAAACATTCAATTGGGGAGATATACGATGAAAGCGATACTTTTGTACGATTCCGCCGATCCGGACGGACGCGCCGTCTGGCAGGCGCTCTCGGCCACGCGCTTGGCCGAATGGATATCGGTCGACGCGTCCGCCGCGGCGCCCGAGCCGTGCGTGGGCTGTTTCGGCTGTTGGGTCCGCACGCCCGGAACGTGCGTTTTGCCCCGTGACGCCGGCGTGGATTACTATGAGGCGATGCGCCGTTCCGATTGCGTGGTGACCCTCACGAGGATTACCTGGGGCGGCTACGCTACGGCGATAAAGGCGTATACCGACCGAATGCTCCCCCTATTGCTGCCGGACTTCAGGATCGTGAACGGCGAAATGCACCACAAGCTCCGTTACGGCACGATGCCGACCTTCCTTTCCGTCGGATTCGGCGCCCGGAGCGCGGCGGAGGAATCGACGTTTCGTCGGTACGTGGAGGCCCAGCGCGATCAGTCCGGCCTCCCCAGGGGCTCGGGGTGCCTCGTGTTGGGACCGGGCCCCGACGGGTCCATCCCGGCGGTGGAAGCGATACGCTGGTTCGAAACGGAGGCCGCGGTATGAACGTGACGGCCATTAACGGAAGCCCCAAGGGGGCCGCTTCCAATTCGGCGGAAATTATTTCCCAGCTGCGGGCGGAATGCGCCGCGCGCCGCCCCGAGGACGGCGAATGGAAGACGGTATCTTCCATTGGCGAGGCGCGAAAGCCAGGAACCGGCGTTCGGGACCTCATGGGGGCGGACGCCGTCGTGGTGGCTTTCCCCCTCTACGTGGACGGCTTGCCTTCCTCGCTCATGGCCTTGCTCGAGGCCTTCGGTTCCGCCTTGGAGGCGGAGAAGGCCGCCGCGCGAGAGGCGTCCCCGCGAAAGGATTCAGGGAACGCGAAGCGGCCGCGCCGCCTTTACGGGGCGGCGAATTGCGGTTTTTTCGAGGGGGCGCAAAACGCCGTGGCCCTCGAGATGCTCGCGAATTTCGCGGCGGCGTACGGGCTTGAATGGTCGGGCGGCATCGGGATAGGGACCGGCGAGATGATCTCCCGAATGAAAGGCGTTCCTCCCCAAGCCGGGATCAGGAAACCCGTGGTCGGCGCGGTCCGCGCGCTTGCTGAGGCCATAGCGGACGGCGGGAACCTTGAGGCGACGATACTCACCCAGCACGGGCTGCCGCGCTGGCTATACAAGGTTATGGGCGAGGCGGGCTGGCGGCGGGGGCTACGGGACGGCGGCCTAAAGGCCCGGACGATCACCGCGAGGCCCCTGGACCCGTAACGGGACGGCGGGGCCCTCAGGGGCGGGAAACGCCGCAGGCCGAGGGGCCCGAGGCTATCGGGTACCGTTCCGGGCGCTCGATCCCGCTTTCCCGTTCCCAGTGCCAGTTATAGATGGTGCCGAAGTCGTAGACTTCGGTATACCCCAAGGCGATGAGCGTTTGGGCGGCGGAATAGGCCCGGCAACCGCTCATGCAATAGACGATGATGGGCGCGTTTTTGTCCGGAAGCTCGGCGGCGGCCCGATCCGCGAGGGCGAAATCGGGAATGAGCACGGCCCCGGGTAGGTGGGCCTCGGCGTATTCTTCGACGGTACGCACGTCCACGACGGTTACCCCGAAGCCTTTGTCGCCGATCACGCGGCGGGCGGTGTCGGGGGAAATGCGGCGATACGAGGGTTTTGCGGCGGTTTCGAACATGGCTTAAGAATACGCCCCGAGCGCCCGGCCGGTCTGTGATTTTGTTACGGTGACCGGCCGGGCCCCGCGCGGCGCCTCAATAGGAATCCCGTAAATGGGACACACGCAATCCCGCCGCGAATTCCCTGTCATTCAGGGCTTCCCCTCCCCTGACGACCGTGAGGACCCGCTCGTTCCTCCCGTCCAGGGGTATGCCGTTATCGTCCAGAACGACGTCGAATTCACGGCCCGAGACCGTCACGAAGAGGGCGGGCGTATCCGAGCGCAGGGTAACGGTACGCCGCCCGGCCCCGTCGCGGCCGACCGAGAGCGTTACCGCGGCCGGTTTGAGCTCCACGCTCTTCCAGGGCGCGAAGGCATGGCAGGAAACGGGGCCGACGACTTCGGGGCCGGCGGTCTCGGAAGCGGCGGTCTCGGAAGCGGCCGGTGAGCCGGCCTGGTCGCCCTGCGGTCGGGCTGTCCAGCGGAAGAAGAGGAGCGCGTTCCTGAGCGGGGCGACCCGACGGTCCCCGCGCGCAAACCCGAGCTTATGCGCGTAATCCAATTCGGCTATTGCCCGGCTCGCGAAGGCGGGAAGGCCCGCTTCCGCGCTGCCTGAATCCAGTTCGGTTCCGTCCGTGGCGACGAGGGACCAGTAGAGCGTGGCCGTGAGGGCGAAGGGGTTCTCGTTGGAAAGGTGCAACGCGACGCGGGGGCTATCGGCGGGCGCGTGGTCGCCGGTCGAATCGGAGCCGGGATTGCCGGCGGCGGGCGCGAGGGCCTCCACCGAGGCGACGACGGGCGCGTAGGCGCGCTTTACCGCGTAATGCAAAAGCTTCCATCGCCCCGCGCCGTCCAGGCTCGACCAGGAATTGACCGGCCAGTTGTCGTTGAGCTGCCAGTAAATGGACCCCATGCAGCGACCCCGGTTTCTCCGCCAATGCTCGATCCCGGTGCGGATCGCCTCGGCCTGGTTGATCTGGGAGACGTGCACGAGGGAGGCGAAATCCTTCGGGGAGCGGAAATAGCGCGCGAGATAGCCCGCGAGCTTGACGGTTCCCAGTACGCAGCGCTGATGGTCTTCGAGCACGGGGCTGCCCTGAACGCGGTCCTCGGGCACCGTGAAGGATTCGACGGTCTTGAGGTCCGGGTACGATTCGAAGCCGAATTCGCTCATGAAACGGAAATAGTGCCGGGTGAAATCGTGGAAGTCCTTGTAGCCGTGCCACACGTCCCAATAGTGGCAGTCGCCCCTGTCCGGGGCGTTCGGGTTTTCGAAGCTTCCGGTGCTCGAGGGGGAAGCGGGCCAGTAGAAGGTTTGCGGCGCCTCGCGCGCGAGGATTTCGGGGAATCGCACCTCGTATTGCTCTATGTACTCCGCCTTTTGGCCGAGGGTGTGGGGGAATCCCCATTCGACGAAGGCCACCTCCATTTCGTTGTTCCCGCAGATAAGGCCGAGGGACGGATGGTGCCTGAGCCGGCGTACGTTATCCCGAACTTCCTCGGCGATATTCTCGAGGAATTCGGGGTTTTTCACGTCGTATACCGCGCAGGCGAACATGAGATCCTGCCAGACCACGAGGCCCAGCTCGTCGCAGGCGTCGTAGAAGCCGTCCGGTGGATACACGCCGCCGCCCCATACGCGTATGGCGTTGAAGTTCGCGAGCGCGCAGTCCTCGAGGAGCGTTCGGGTGCGCTCCGGCGTTACCCGGGAAAGGAAAATGTCCTCGGGGATATAGTTCGCGCCCCGGGCGAAAAAGGATACGCCGTTGCAGGCGAATTCGAAGGTTTCTCCCCATTGGTCCCGTTCCTGGCGGACGGTAAGGGTTCGAAGTCCGATGCGAAGGCTCGTTTGCCCCGCTTCCGCGCCGTCGGGAGCGGTGAAGGAGACGGTAAGCCCGTACAGGGGCTGGCGGCCGAGCCCGGCTGGCCACCATAGGCGCGGCTCGGCGACCGGAAGCGTGACGGAACCGGAGGCATCGATCGAAAAAAGCTGGACGGCGCCGTCGGGATGGGTGAGGGTTCCCGAAAGGGCATAGCCCGCCGCGAGGGCCTCGGCGACCGAGGGGCCGGCGCCAAGCCCCGCGCGGTCTTGGCGGGAAGCCGCGCCGGGAAGAAGCTCGGGCCGGATTTCCAGGCTCACCGAGCCGTCGCCGCCATGCCGCTGGAGTACGGCTACCGAGTCGAGCTTCCAGTCGGTATACGAAACGACGCGGATATCGCGCCAGATTCCCGCGTCGGGAACCACGGGCCCCCAGTCCCAGCCAAAGCTGCAGTGGCTCTTGCGAATCTGGTTAAAATGGGGGGCCGCCAATTCCGGGTTGTTTTCGTAGGTTTGCCAGAGCGGCCGCCGCGCAGCGCGCTCCCGGCAGTACGCGAGGGAATTCGAAAGGGTTACCGCGATTTCGTTGCTTCCCGGCCGCAAAAAAGCGCCGATGGGAAAACGCCACCGTCGGTGCATATTGTCCGCCCTGCCGACGACCGCGCCGTTGATCCGGATTTCGGCGAGGGTATCGAGGCCGTCGCATTCGAGCCAGAGCGCGTCGCGCCGCCCGTCGAGGGGAAAACCGTCGCCCAGGCCGAAAGCGCGGGTCAGGGTAAAATCGCGTTCCGCCATATCCTGGCAAAGGCGGTTGTTCTCGCGCCAAAACGCGCCTTCGGCGCCGAAGGCCCCGAGCCGTTCCAGTTCCGCGAAAATGGAACCGGGAACGTTCATTTCGAAACGCCAGGCGCCGCAGGACGATTCGACTTTCCAAACGCCGCCGAGATCAAGGGTATAAAGGCCGTTGTGCTGCATACCCCGAAGTAAAACACATCCCATTTGTTGATGCAAGCAACCTATAGGCTTTGAAAGATGCGGAAAAATGGTTGATAATGCAGGGCAGGCGGCGTCGCCGCGGTAAAGGAGAGAGCATGGAAACCACCCGTAAAATTCGGTCCATTACGACGGCACGCCCCGTGATAGAGGGCGCGGGAGTTCATTTGCGCAGGGCGATCGGCCTGGGCAAACCGGGAGAATACGATCCCTTCCTGCTTTTGGACGATTTTCGCTCCGACGATCCGGCTGACTACCGCGCCGGCTTTCCCTGGCACCCCCATCGCGGGATAGAAACGGTTACCTACGTGCTCAAGGGCACGGTCGCCCACGGCGACAGCACGGGAACCAGCGGGGAAATAGGGGCCGGCGACGTGCAGTGGATGACGGCGGGGGGCGGGATTTACCACCGGGAAATGCCCCGGGGCGACACGAACGGCTCCATGCACGGCTTCCAGCTTTGGGTGAACCTCCCCGCCCGGGAAAAAATGACGGAACCGCGGTATCGCGGCGTATCCTCGGCGGACATTCCCGCGGTCAGGCGGGGGGACGGGGTGGAAATTAAGGTGATCGCCGGCTCGTGCGACGGGGTAGCCGGTCCCGTGGCGGACGTGGTGTCGAGGCCCATATACCTGGACGTATTCGTGCCCGCCGGGAAGGAATTTTCGCTGGATACCCGCGTCGGGGATACCTGTCTCGTCTATGCGCACGAAGGAGCGTTCCTGGCCGACGCCGAGGAACCCCTGGCGGAAGCGGGCGGTTCCAAGGCAATCGTCCATAACCGGGAGGTGGCCCTCTTCGGCGACGGGACCTCCCTGCGGATAACGGCGGGCGAGGAAGGGGCCCGGTTCCTCTTCATTTCCGGCACGCCGATCGGGGAGCCCATCGCGTGGCGCGGCCCCATCGTCATGAACACCCAGGAAGAGCTCCGGCAGGCCTGGGCCGAGCTGGAAGCCGGGACCTTCGTCCGAACGGCCTCGGGGAAATAGCCGGCCATGAAACCGTATTTTATCGGACACGGGTCGCCCCTGAACGCGATTGCCGACAACGCCTACGCGCGTTTTTTGCGGGAATTGGGCAGACGCTTCGAGGGGCAAGGGGAGAAGATCGAGGCCGTCGTCGTTTTTAGCGCGCACTGGCAAACCCGGGGCAACAAGATTACCGGCCACGCGGCGCCGCCGCAGATATACGACTTTTACGGCTTTCCGGACGGGCTTTACCGGCTGAAATACGCGCCGCCGGGCTCGCCCGCGGTTGCCGCTGCCATCGCGGCAGGGCTTCCGGAAATCGCCGTAGACCCCGCTCGGGGCATAGACCACGCCGCCTGGGCGGTCATGAGGCACCTCTTTCCGAACGCCGACGTGCCCCTCTTGGAAATGAGCCTGAACGCGGATTTCTCCTTCGAGGAACACTTCGCCCTGGGAAGGAAGATCGCGGGCTTAGGCTTACGAAACGTCCTTTTTATCGGAAGCGGCAACCTGGTCCACAATCTGTACGAGGTCGACTTTCGGGACGGCGCGCCCGCTTTCGACTGGGCGGGGCGGGCTAACCGGTGGGTGCGGGAACGGATTGAGGCGGGCGACCGCGCGGCCCTCGCCGACGCCGAGCGATCAATGCCGGATTTCTCCCGCGCCGCCCCCACGACCGAGCATTTCATTCCCGCGCTCTATGTCCTGGGCATGACGGCCGGGCCGCTGACCGTCGAGTACGACGAGATCCAAAACGGCAGCGTTTCCATGCTCGCCTTTTCGGGGGAGTGAGCCGCCCGATCGCGCCCCTGAGCGCGCCCCTGCAAAGGCCTTCTCGGCGGGGGCTCCGCCGTTCGCGCGTTCTCCCCCGATGGCCCTATCTGCCTCTTATAAAAAAAGGGAACCCTCGCATCGGGTTCCCTTTGTCGTCCGCTCGCGGCCTTGGAGCCATGCGGCCAGCGCCTTACATGAGTTCTTCGAGGTCGATCTCGCCGCCCGCGCAGGGAGTGCCGATGGTCCAGTTTTCGAGGACCTGGGGGTGAATCTCGCCGAAGATGCCGACGCGCTTGCCCTTGACCAGTATCGCGGCCTGGCGGCCGGGAATGAAGCGGGGATCGTCGGATTCGGCGACCGCGTATTCATGGTCCAGGTAGTAAAGGAGGCTCGCGACCTGGCTCGCCGCCTCGTTGAAGTTCGCGTCGGAGGAGGCGGTGAGGAAGCCGAGGTTCTGCCTCGTGCGGGTTCCGGTCACTTCAGAATCCTCCAGGTACGCGACCTTGCCGATCTCGAAGACGCGGTGGGGGTACGCGGCGTTGCCCGAGGGGGCTTCCGCGGCGAGGAGGCTCGGGAGGATGGAGGGCCGCACGAACTGGAAGTTTTCGGTCATGGGGTTGGAAATCTCGATGACCGAGGCCCCCGCGGGGGTGCCGGCGATGTTCATGCGCTCGATGAAGTCCTTTCCGGAGCCGAGGTAGTTGAAGATCATTTCCTGGTAGCCGAGGCCCACCATGAGGCTTTTCGCCTTGCGGCTGAAGACCGTGACCGGGGTAAGCCGGCCGATCGTGAAGTCCGAGGGCTTGGAGGGCTTGAACCAGGGCAGGGTTTTGCCCATCATCACGTCCTCGATAATGTCCACCTCGTGGAGGAAGTCGTTCCGGTATTCCGGCGGCCGTACGGTGACCCGGTCTCCCGCGATTTCCGATTCGCAGCCCATCTTCGCGAGGGCGTCGGCGACTTCCTTGGCCGTGAGCTCGGTTCCGAGAAGGCGGTTCACCGCGCCCACGGTGGTGGAGGCGGTCTTTTGGAAATAGTAGGGGGTGGTGACGGTCTTGCCGAAGCCCGTGTCGTAGGGGTGCTCGACCTTCACGGGGAGGATTTCGTAGCCCGCGTCGGCGAAGTCGCAGGCCACGATGCTCACCGCCAGGGTGAGGGTGGGCATGTCGGTGCCGGTCATTTCCACGAGGAGGTCGGAGTCGCCCACCTGCACGGCGCCGAGCGTGGCGCTATTGATGATCGGGGCCATGGAGAGCACTTCGTTCTTGGCGTCCACGAGGAGGGGGAATTTCGGCGCGTCCTTGAGGATGAAGCCGTATTCCTTGCCCTTCGGGTGGTCGGCGAGTATCTGGCGGCAGGTCATGGGGGCGTCGCAGGCCAGCGGGACGAAGCTCGTCTTGTCCGGGTCCACGGCCTTATAGCTAATGGGCCAGGAGATATTGGCCGAACGGTACACGCCCATGGAGATGGAGCGCCGCTTTCGGCCGAAGTTCCAGCAGAGCTTTTCCTGGGTCTGGATGATGTCGAGGAGCATGGGCTCGTCGATGGGCTTGCCGGAGATGACGAAGGCGGCCATGTAGGGGCGGATGTCCTTGAGTCCCGGGTCAACCTTCACGACGCGACCGCCGCATTCGCGGGCCGTTTTTTCGTCGGAGAAGAACTCCCGGTAGGCGGCGTATTTGGAGGCGGAGGGGCGGCCGATTCCCGCGTGCTGGCGGAGCTGGCGGGCCACGCCGGCGGTGGACCAAAGGTCGGGCCGGTTGGTGTCGTTGAGCTCTATCTTGATGGTGCGCTCGTCGGCGCCCAAGGAGGCGTCGGGCTTCTCGTCGAGCTCCGCCTTTCCGCAGGTGAGGCGCTCCTCGAGTTCGTCGTAGTCGTACGTTCGGCCGAGGAGGCTGAAGAACAGTTTTTCGTTTACTTCTATTTTCGGCAAAGTAGTCTCCTTGTGATTTATTTCGTCCGAACAGGGGCGGAGCCAGCTTCGGGAAACCGGATATGTCCTCACGGCTCGCCCTGCGGGCGCAAGTTTCGGCCATATCCGGTTTCCCGGCGTCCTTCCCCTGTTCGGACAAAAATGCATTTCAGATATCTGAACGCTTTTGCCGAAAGGGAAACGCTTCCCGTTTCGGCGCCTCGTCGTCGCTTTAGTACTTCGCTTTCCTGAGGCGGACGCCCTCGATGTCTCCCGAGAAGAGCTCGCGAAGGTCGTTGAGGCCTAAGGCCATGAGGGCCATGCGGTCGATTCCGATGCCCCATGCGAGCACGGGAACGTCCACGCCCATGGCGCGGGTCACTTCCGGGCGGAAGATGCCCGAGCCGCCGAGCTCGAACCAGCCGAGCACCGGGTGCTTGATGTGCACTTCCACGGAGGGCTCCGTGAAGGGGAAGTAGCCGGGCACGTATTTCACTTCCGTGGCCCCCGCGATCTCGACGGCGAACATTTCGAGGAAGCCGAGGAGGGTCTTGAGGTTCACTTCCTCGCCGAGCACGATGCCCTCGGTCTGGTAAAAGTCCGAAAGGTGGGTCGCGTCGACCTTGTCGTAGCGGAAGCACCGCGCGATGCCGAAGTATTTTCCGGGAATTTTCGCGGTATGCAGCTGGTGCGCGGAGAGGGCCGTGCCCTGGCTGCGGAGTATGAGGCGCTTGGTGAACTCGCGGTCGAAGGCGTAGTTCCAGCCCCGGCTGCCGGTGTTACCGCCGTCCTTGTGGGCCGCGGCGACGTTCGAGAGCCATGGTTCCTCGATGGATTTCGCGTGGGTCGGGTTTTTCACGTAGTAGGCGTCGTGAATGTCGCGGGCGGCGTGGAACTGGGGCATAAACAGGGCGTCGGAGTTCCAGAATTCGGTTTCCACTAAGGGCCCGTCGAATTCCTCGAAGCCGAGGGACGAAAGCTTGTCCTTGACGCTCTCGAGGAAGCTTACGTAGGGGTTGGTCCGGCCGGGAATGACCCGCGCGGGGGGTACGGCGATGTTGTAGCCGCGGAAGGATCCCTTCTTCCACTCGCCGGACTTGAGCATGGCCGGGGTGATGGAGCCGATTTCCTCGCCGGTGATTCCGGCGGCGTCCAGGGCCGCCTTTACGGCGGTCGCTTCCGGCGAGAGGGTATAGACGACGGTTTCGCGCTCGAGCACGCGGAAGGGCGAGTCGGCGGCGCCGCGCTTCTTGGCGAGGGTTCCCATGACGGCGACTTCGTCGGCGGTCAGGTGGGCGCGGTCGATCGTGCCCGAGGGGGTTTCGCTCGCGAGCCGGATAAGGGCCACGGTGACGGCGAAACGCTTGTCGGCCGGCATCGCCACGAAGGCTGCCTTCTTGTCGCCGTCCATGCTCACGGCACCCTCTTTCGAAAGGGTCCCGAAGGCGGAACCGACGTCCTTGTTTTCTAGGCCGAGGGCGGCGGCGATTTCGGGGAGGGTATGGGGTCCCTTGTCCCTGAGGAGGGCGATAATGCGCTCTTCCGGGGTTCCTTTTTTCGCGAAGTCGCGGCCCAATTCGGTTATTTCAAAAAAAGTTCGGGCTTCGCGACGCGCTTCGGTCACGAGGCCTTTGCCGCCAAGCCAGGAAAAGGCCTGGTTCGCGTGACCGGGTTTGTAGTCGAGTTCCCTTTCGAGTTTGTCCGCCGTCAGTTCGACGCCGGGCGCGAAGGACCGAAGCACGCGGATTTCGAGCGGATGCAGGTTTTTTACGATTGCGGAAACATCCATTTATTACTCCTGAGGCGGTAGGTCGGCCAAACCGCCCGAAGGGCCGTTCGGATTTCCCATTATTCGAACATTTATAGCATTATTCGGAAAAAGGGAAAAGCGCCTTTCTAAAAGGAGGTCCAAGGAACCAATTCGTCGATGGAAACGAGCACGCGGACGTCGGCGACGAACTGTCCCGCGTCGGCGTAAAGCCGGGGCTCCGGCCGGAGGAGCACCTCGCCGCGAATTTCCTTCGGCTTGTTCTTTTCCAGCTTTCGCGCCCGCTCGCGCACGGCGTTGAGGAGCGCCGCCTCATATGCCGCCCGGATTCCCGCCGTCCCGTCCAACCGCTCGCCCCGGCCCGTTCCCTTTCCGGTCCGAACCGTTATTCCCTCCCAATGCCGCTGCCAGCGCGCGGTAGTCTCGTTGGGCGCGTATTGGGCCCAGCAGGTAAGGCGGGGGTATTCGGCGGTAAGCCCGGTGAGGGAAAAGGAGGGGTCGCCCTCGGCGATGGCGCCGATGGGCCGGAGGATGAACTCTTCCGCGACGTTTCGCAGCCTATCGCTGGGCCGGTATTCGTACTTCCAGCCGTAAATCATGCCCGCGAGGACGAATCGGGAAAGCTCGGTAAGCTCGCGGACGGGAAGCGCGAGCCCGTTTTGCCGGGTATCGACGGGCGAATCGGGGGGTGCGGCGCCATCGCTGGCCGTTCCCGCGCCGTCGCGGGCCGTTCCCGGGACCGGTTCGGCGTACACCCACACCGGCGCCCGTATGCGCTCTTCCTGGCTCGCGCTTTGGCCCGTCAGGGCCGCGGGCGCCAAGAAGGCGAACGCGGCCGCGGCAAGGAGCGCGGCGCGACGGCGGTCGCGCACGGAGCCGCTCTCCGCCGCGGGCCGGGTCGGTTCGCCCCTTATCTGCCTGACCATGCCTTGGCGGGGTTTATCCCGAATCTGACCAGGAAATAGACCCAGGCGATCCCGAGCCCGACGAGATGGGTGCTATGGGCCACGCCCTGGTTTGATCCCGTGATCAGGTTGAAAAATTCCAAGCCGGCGTAACCCAGAACCAAAAGGGGCGCCGGAATGGGAACGATGGCCCACAGATATATGACCGAGCGCGGGTAAAGGGTCGCGTAGGCGAGCAGAAGGGAGAATACGGCGCCGGACGCGCCCATCAGGAATACGTAGTCGATTCCCGCGATAAGGTAGAATACGAGCGAAACGATTCCCGAGAGGGTGGCTGAAAGGAAATAGAACAGGAGGAATTCCTTGGAGCCGATCCGCCGTTCCACGGCGACCCCGAAAAAGAGCACGCCGAGCATGTTGAATAAAATATGGGAGATATTGGCGTGCACGAACTGGTAGGTAAAGGGCTGCCACCACATGCCGCCCTTGATCACGTACAGCGGATTCATGGAAAGCACCCGGGTAAGGGTCGGGTCCAGCATTATCAGGAGGTACACGAGCAGGTTTAGTCCGATAACGACGAACGCGGCGTTCCAGAATTCGTAGCGGAAGGGCTTTCTGAGGGTGTTCTTGAGGGTCATACCGGCAAGGTTACCAGCAAGGCCTCGTATGGCGCAAGGGGGACCCGCTCGACCGGGACGGAAGCGCCCGCGTCGCGCCGGTTGCCGAGAAGCACGGTCGCCGCCGCCCCGGTCGCCGGTACGGCGGAATCCAGGCGGACGGTCCGGTGCCTCCCCGAAAGGTTCATGAGACAGGCGACCGTTTTTTCGTCGCGGCGAAGCCAGGCGATAACGCCCCGCTCCCCCTCGGCGACGAATTCGAGGGAGCCCCGGGAAAGCGCCGGCTCTGCCTTCCTGAGCGCGATCAGTTTCCGGTACCAATGCCAGAGGGAATCGCCGTCGCGCATGGCGGCCTCAACGTTAACGCTCGGCCAGTCGGGGTGAAGCCTGAGCCAGGGCTTGGCGCCCGCCCCGGTAAATCCCGCATGGGGCTTGCCGTTCCACTGCATCGGCGTGCGTTCCCCGTCCCTTCCGAGCGGGAGGGGCCAAAAGGTGATGCCCGTGGGATCTACCAGTTCCTTTCTCGGTATCGGGGCGTTTTCCATGCCGATTTCCTCGCCGTAATAGATAAACGGCGTTCCCCGGGAGGCGAGCAGCATCATCGCGGCGATCTGGAGCCGCTCTTTTTTATGGCGGTCGGGAACCGCCCTCGCGAGTAGGCCCCCGAATCCCCGGGGCGCGAACCGGGTCGCGTGCCGGGGCTGGTCGTGATTGCTGAACGCGAGATTGGGCCACCCTTCCGCGGGAACCAGGCGGTACCATTCCCGAATGGCCCGGGCGAGGCGTTTGGGCTGCCAGCCGAGATAGAGGGGCTCCATATTGAACGCCAGGTGCAGCTCGTCGGAGCCGTTTCCCTGATAGGAGGCGGCGATAGCCGGATCCTGCGAGAAAATCTCCCCCGTAAGGAGCCGGTCTCCGGGGTAGGATTCGGCCAAACGGCGCATTTCCGCGCAAATTTCGTGGGTCTCGCGCTGGTTGCGGTCGTATATATGCCGTTGGAAGATGTCGGGATTCGCCTTGAAGGAGAACGGGTTCGAACGGAATTGCGCGTCCTTGACGTACCAGTTCACCACGTCGAGCCGGAAGCCGTCCACGCCCTCGTCGAGCCAAAACCGCATAACGTCGTACATCGCTTGCCGCAGTTCCGGATTGCGCCAGTCCACCTCGGGCTGGTGCCTCGTGAACGTGCCCAGGTACCATTCGTCCGTCGCTTCGTTGGGCCACCAGGCGCTCTTGAACTCGAATTGGCACACCCAGTTGTTGGGCTTCGGGAGCCTTTTTCCGGTAAGGGCGTCGGTCCGGCCCTTCCAGATGAACCAGTCATGCTTCGGGTTGTCCCGGGAAGAGCGGGCCTCGACGAACCAGGGATGCTCGTCGGAGGTATGGTTGAGCACCAGGTCGAAGATGATTTTAATCTGCCGTTTATGCGCCTCGGCGATTAGGCGACGCGCGTCTTCCATGGTGCCGAAGATCGGGTCTACGCCGCGGTAATCGCTGATATCGTAGCCGAAATCGGCCATGGGAGACGTGAAAAAGGGCGAAACCCAGAGGGCGTTTACGCCCAATTCGGCCAGATAGTCGAGTTTCGACACGATCCCGGGAAGATCGCCGATGCCGTCCCCGTTGGTATCGAGAAAGCTGCGGGGGTAAATTTGATAAAATACGGAGGAACGCCACCAGGGCCCTGTCATTTCGACTGCCTAACCGCGTTTCGTCCCGATTCCTTGGCTTCGTAGAGGGCCTTGTCGGCGCGGTCCACCAGGGCCTTTGCCGTTTTGTCCCGCAGGGGATCGTACTCCGCGACGCCGGCCGAAACGGTCAGGCTCAGGTGCTGGCCGTCGTAGAGAATGTCCAGGTTTTCGATGGATGACCTAATGCGGTCGGCTATCTTCATCGCGGCGCTGGCTTGCGTCTCGCAGAGCATAACCACGAATTCCTCGCCGCCGTACCGGGCGGCCATATCCTGGCTCCGGGTATTCTGCTGAATCACGCTGGCTACCATTTGAAGCACCGTATCGCCGCAGGAATGGCCGTATGTATCGTTAAACCTTTTGAAAAAATCAATATCGATCATGACCACGGAGAGGCGCAGGTCTTGTTCGGCGCTGAATTCCATCCGTTCGATCAGCACGGTGTAAAAATAGTGCTTGAGTTTCAGGTGGGTCATCATGTCCGTCGTGCTCATCTCGAGGAGGGCGGCGTTGCTTATGGCGATGGACGCCAGCGACGCTATGTTCAAAATGTGCTCTTTTTCGTAGTTCGAGTACGGCTCGGAAGATATCTGCTCGCCCAGCACCAGCAATCCATTGATGTGGTTTTTCGTTTTCAGGGGGACGATGAGGGACGGTTCCAGCGCGAAAAGCGCTTTCAGGGGCGCGTCCGCGGGGATGAGGGCGCCGATGTCCTCGACCGTGTAACAGGCGCTGGGCCGTGAAAGGAGCGCGATAAGCGGGTGCTCCTCGGGGAAGGAATAGTCGCAGTTTTCCTCGAGCTCGAAGCCGCAGTAGTTACGGTTAAGCTGGAAATAGGTGGCGTCGAAATTCTTTTTGGTGAAAATGGCCACGCCCAGGGTTTTCATTTGCCCCATGCAGGTATACAGGATGGCTTCTATAAGGGTGGAGAAATCGATAACCGAGGTAAGGCTCTTGGAAATTTCCAGAAGCTGTTTAAGATCATAGATTTGCTTTTCTTTTGAGGCTTCATTGGAAATGGCTCTTTTTGTTCTGGTCATTATTTAGAATTCTCCGCTTGCTCGCCGGCGCGCATGGGAACAGTTAACGAACCCACTATAGCATATTTCTTCATTATTTCAAGAAAATTGCGAAAAACTCCAATTTCTTGCTCCAGCGCCCGAAACGAATCGTGGTTTTTCACCGACGTTACCAGGGTTCGAATATTGGTTATGACCTCCGGGACGGATTTTTTGCTGTCCTCAACGATCATCAGGCAGAACTTGTACAGTTCGAGGTATTCCATGACCGTTTGCTGCAGAAGCCCTTTGGCGAAGCCGTTCATGTTCTCGATCATCTTTCTGAGGGGCGTCTCGAAATCCATGCCCTTTTCCAGTTCGGTGATATAGCCGGTAAGGATCTTTAGGCTGCAGGGCTCTCCCTCGGCGAACAGCCGCTCGAATTCGGAAAATTTCGACGGGAGAAGCTCGCAATAGTAATAGGTGGCGCTCATGGTGCTTTGGAGGGTCCGGTTATGGAAATAGCCCTCGACCACCACGCTTCTGACGATTGTGGCGAAGTGGGGAATGAAAAAACGGTCCGTGAAGGTACGCAGTATCCTCAGCGGTTCGATCCAGTCCAGGGAAAGGCTCGTGAACTCCTGAACGAGGGCGTTGGTGCTATCGTTGTATCCCTCGAGCTCCGAGAGTTCCGCCTCGCCGAATACTTCGCGAAGGCGTTGCCTGGTCTCGCTGTTTTGCCGGTCCTTGAGCAGTTTTCGGGAATCCCCGTCAAAGCTTTCGGTGAGCCGCGCGCGGTAGTGCTCGAGGAAATCCGCCTTTTCCTGGGGATGGTCGGGAACGTAGGCGGGATCGTCCTTCGCCACGCGGATTATCGAAAGAAGGGTCGCGGCGGGGATCCTCTTTTCGAGTAGGTAGCCGATCGCCTGGAAGAGCCGGGAGGATTTCGCGCGAAGTTCCTCGCTGAGGCCCGTTTTTTTGCGCAGGGCGTCAAGGGTGGCGACGGAGAGGGCCAGCGATTCCCCGATTCGCAGGTCTGTCATGAGGTAATAGAGGTCCAGGAGCGAGGGAATGATCTCGGCCACTTCCACCGTCTTGAAGCTCGGGTTTTCCACGGTGGTTCCCTGGCCAATATGCGAGGAAAAGGCGGGGTCAAAATAACTGAAGAACTCGTTGAAGTTGAAATGGCTGAAATCGGCCAGCGCCAGGACCGCGAGGACCTTGCTCTCCGCCTGCTTTCCTTGGGGGCCTTCGAGCTGTTTGAGGTACTGGGCAAGACGCTTTCCCTGGTCTTCCACCACCCGCTCGGGAACATCCTTGGATTCGGCCAGTTCCTGGGTCCGAAAGGCCAGGGTGAGGTGATCCCGCGCCACGCCCTGTTCCGGGGGGAGTTCCGCCTCGAAAAGAAGCTCCCGGAACCGTTCTGCCGCCCTCTTGTCCTGGGCGGAGACGGTGGCGTCCAGAATTTCCCGAACGTAGGCGAGAAAGGCGTTCACTTGCAGAATCGCGGTGGGGAAAGCGGGAAGGAGCGCGCCGTCCGCCCTCCAAATCGGCGGGGTGATGGCGCGTAAATCGGCTTGGATATGCCTGAGTTCCGTTTTTTTTCTGTACTCCGGCGATGAGGACGAAAAAAGAGATTCGAGAAAATCCTGAAGGATTCGGATCAGGTCTTCCAGGAAGGTCATGGGGCCATTCTACCGGCTGTCGAAGGGTAATACAAGCATTGGGCGGTCCATTACCGGGCGATTAACGAAAAACCGCGGGTTTCAAAGATTTTCCGATAGTCATCCGCCGTTTCCGCCAGGACGATTTCGGCCCGCAGCGCGGCTCCGCCTTCTATACCCTTCGTGTAGGCGCAAAACCGCTTACGCATTTCCCGGCAGGCCGCCTGTTCGCCCGAATCGGAAACCAGGTCAAGCAATTCCTTCCATCCGGCCCTGACCCGCGTTTCGGCGGGTATATCTGCGTACGCGCCCGCGGTAAGGAGTTCCCTCGTTTGCGTGAAGATGAACGGGTTTCCCATGGCTCCCCGGGCGAACATTACCCCGTCGCAACCGGTTTCGGCGAGCATGCGCTCCGCGTCTTCGGGGGCGAAAAGGTCTCCCGAGCCGAAAACCGGTATGCCGGGATAGTCGCGGCGCGCCAGGGCCGATAGGGCGGCGAGAACGGACCAGTCCGATTTTCCCTCATAACCCTGGGCGCGGGTTCGGGGGTGCAGGGTGATTGCCTGCGCTCCTTCGTCCAGGGCCGCCCTGGCCGCCCGTTCCCAACTCAGGTCGGATGCGTCCCAGCCGGACCGGATCTTCACGGTCACTGCCGCGGGAACCGCGCCCGTTTCTTCCGAAAAGCGCCTCGCGCCGCGGATTACCGAGCGGGTGACGAGCGCGAGCCTGTCCGGGTCGCGGGTAAGGGCGGAACCGGCCCCGGTTTTCACTATTTTGGGTACCGGACAGCCGGCGTTAATGTCGAGGCATTCGGCGCCCGTCTGCGCGAGGGCGATAAACGCCGCTTCGCCCATCCGTTCCGGGTCGCCGCCGAAAATCTGGACGGCGTAGCGTTCCTCGTTTGGGGCGCGGAGCATGAGGCTTTCGGTTTTGCCGGAATTGCGGGTAAGCGCCTCGGAGGACACCATTTCCGTGTAGGTGAAATCGGCTCCGCAGTCTATGCAGAGCGAGCGAAACGCCCGGTCGGAGTAGCCGGCCACCGGCGCGAGAAAAACGTTCCCCGCCAGGCGGAGGTTCCCGATGGAGACGGGGCGGTAGAGGCTCCGTCCCGCGGGGACCGTTTCGCGATTCAGGGTATCGGCAGGACTGTCCGTTCCCGGCCGAACCCTTTCGGGTCGGGCCTCTTCGCTCATTCCGGGAGTTTGAAGAAGGTACAGCTGTTGGTCCACAGCTGCGCCGCGAGCTCCTCGAGTTCCATTTCCAGCATTTCGGCCATGAAACGGACGGTAGAGGGCGTGTAGGACGGCATATTGCGCTTGCCGCGGAATTCCGCCGGGACCATGAAGGGGCTTTCCGACTCGACCAGAATGCGGTCGAGGGGGAGGCTCAGCACGGTTTCGTGGAGGTTCCGGGCGTTTCGGTAGGTCAGGTTGCCCGCGAAGGAGAAATAGAGGTTCAGGTCGAGCGCGATCCGGGCGTATTCGGCGTCTTCCGAGTAGCAATGGAGCACGCCCCCCGCCTCGGGAAGCCGTTCGCCAAGAATGTCTAATATATCCTTGCCCGCGTCCCGATTATGTATAATGACGGGAACGTCCGCCTTGTTCGCGAGTTCAAGCTGGGTTATGAAAAGCTCTATCTGCGATCTCTTATCGCCGAATTTCCGGTAATAATCGAGCCCGATTTCGCCCAACGCGACCACGTTCGGGAGCTTGAGGCCCTCCTCGATCGTATGAATCCAGTCCTTTCCGGGGTTGGTCACCTCGGACGGGGAAACGCCAATGGCATGATATACCGACGAAGCGGATTTAAGGGTGGGATAAACGACGCTGAAGTCATGCAGGCTGTTGCAAATGCTGACGATGCGGGTAACGTGTGACTGTTTGGCTTCCTGTATTACACGAAGCTGCTCAATGGGATCATCATAGATAAGCCCGATGTGAGCGTGAGTATCAAAAAATTGCATGGCTTTCATCCGGTTGGTGAGTAGTTAAACCGCCTTGCGGCAGGTTTATATACCTTAGGATACCACACCGCCGGGGTGCCGTCAACCAAAAAGCCGGGAGTGGCGCTTAACGGTTTGACACATTTTTTTGATCCATGCTATGATACAATATAGTAGTTATGGAGTTGCATAGTGGCCAAGACACGGGGCTATAAGCGCGTTGAAATTTCCTTCGTCCGAACGCTCGGGCGTTTTTTTCGGTCCTGCATTTCGGCCGTCGGCTCTTTCGTATCCGCGGTCTTTCACGGCGGACGGCGCAAGCTCACCATTATGGTCGTTCCCCACTCGCAAAAGCGCGTCGTCAATTTCCAGACGACCATGTTTTCCCTGGTGTCCTTCATCGCCATCGCCGTGGGCATTGTCGCCTCCTTCTTTTGGTTTACCCGCAATTCCATCGATTCCACCGCGACCATTACCCGGCTGCAGCAAGAAAGCCGCGAGACCCGGGCGAGCCTTGACCGCCTGAAAGACGAAACCGGCAGCCTGCTCAAGGCGGCCCAGAACTTTCAAAGCGCCTTTTCGTCCACACTGTCCATCATCGGCCTTGACTCGAGCGCGACTACCGTTAAAAGCGATATCCAGAACGGCGACCTGACCTCGTTCTTTAACGTGAAGGAAAGCGCCCAGGGCTCCATGAAGGAGATTGCCGAGCTTCAGAAACTGAGGGGCTACCTCGAGAATTCGGTTCAGCCCATTCAGGAAATCGGGAAGCTCCTGGACTCCCAGAGCGCCCTCTTTTCGGACATACCGAGCCTTTGGCCCATCAAGGGCGGAATCGGCCACATTTCCATGCAGTTCGGCCAGAACAAGCATCCCTTTACCGGGCAGTGGTACATTCACAAGGGCGTAGACGTTTCCACGTATCGCTCCGGCGATCCGATTCTCGCCACCGCCGACGGTCAGGTCGTGACCACCGATTTTGACCCGGGCTTCGGCAACTATATCATTATTAAGCATAAGCACGGGTTCTATACCCGATATGCACACATGCAGTCCTACCGCGTAAAGCGCGGCGAGTACGTGCAACAGGGTCAGGTTATCGGCTATATCGGCAATACCGGCGTTTCCACCGGCCCGCACCTTCACTACGAGGTGCATATCGGCTCTGACGTCGTGGACCCCATGAAATACCTGAATATCAAGATAGAAAACGGTAAATAAGGGATCGCGATGGCTTTTCAGTTTCCGGACGAAGTCGCGATCAATACGCTGATCGGTCCCGGCTCTTCCATTCACGGCAATCTCAAGGTAAACGGCTTTATCCGCATTGACGGCGACTTGGACGGCAATCTCGAAACGCCGGGCAACGTGATCGTGGGCGAGGCCGCGCGCATACGCGGCACCGTGCGCGCCCGTTCGGTGTCCGTTGGCGGCGTGATCCAGGGCGACGTGGTCGCGCCCGAGGGCGTGACCATTCTTTCCTCCGGCATGGTGCTTGGCGCGGTATTGACCCGCAGGCTCCTCGTGGAGGAAGAGGTTCTCTTGAACGGGCCCTGCGTGGCGGTGAACGACCAGGCGCGCTTCGAAGAAGCGCTTTCGGAATACAATAACCGGAAGGCGTATGCCTCCGCCACCTACGCCGCTTCCCGCGCGGCCGGTTCGCTCTAATGGCCGGGCCGGGCCCCATCGATTCGGGAAGCCCCTTTTTCGCCTCGGTGGCCGGACAAGCCGCCCTCTCCGGCGGCGCGGTACGGGGCGGGACCAGAAAAGAAAAAAGCAAGGCGGCCGAATTCGGCCGTTTGGTAAAGGAACGGGCGACGGAATCCGCGGAAGCGTCTCTCGCGGAATCCATTCCGGCGCAATATCGGGGCCTCTCGCCGGAGCAAATCCTGGAGCGACTGCTGGACGACGTGCATTCCGCCGGCGACCTCCTCAAGGAAAAGCCCTTACCCGACAATATCGTCGCCTATAAGGGCGCGGTTCGGTCCTTCGTGAAATACGTGGTGGACCGCGCCTACGACGTGTCCGAGCGCACCTCGGGCGGGAATATCCTGAAGCGTAAGAAATTCACGCAGGTGCAGGTAATCGACCAGAAGCTGGAGCAGTTGGCTGCAGGGATCTTGGGCGGGCAAAAGTCGCAATTGGCTTTGCTTGAACGGATCGAGGAAATCAATGGCTTGCTCGTGGACTTACTGTCCTAATAAACGCGGGCGGGCGCAAAAAGGCGGTACCCTTAATGGCATCGGGATACAATGACGATATACACGGCGAGGATCTTTCCAGCCTGGAAGACCCCCAGTCGGAGGTCCTGGAAACCCATTCCGGCACGTACGTGTTTCCGGAAGTGCTTTACCACCTGAAACTGGAGTATTCCAGCGAGAGCCTCTACGCGACCCACGAGGGCGAAGAGCTGGTCGGTGGGGAGCTCGTAATGGTTCCCACCCGCTACGGAAAGGATTTGGCAAAGGTTATGGGGCGAGTTCGCGTTCCGATAGGAATAAAGCCGGATGACGTGGTAGCCGTGGACAGAAAGGCCACGGAGCACGACCTGACGCGAATCGCCGAATTCCGCGAGAAGGAAGCGCACGCGTTCTCGGTCTTTCGGGAAAAAGTGGCCCAACATCGGCTCGATATGAAGCTGATCGCCACCCATTACCTCTTAGACGAGCCGAAAATCCTTTTTTTCTTTAGCGCGGAAAACCGCGTGGACTTTCGCGAGTTGGTGAAGGACCTTGTCTCCATATTCAAGATGCGCATAGAATTGCGCCAGATCGGCGTTCGCGACGAATCGCGGATTACCGGAGGCTTGGGGGTGTGCGGCCGCTCGTATTGCTGCCATTCCGTGACCGATAAGCTCAAGCCCGTCTCGATCCGCATGGCGAAGGACCAAAACCTATCCCTCAATTCGCTTAAAATCTCCGGCCAGTGCGGGCGCCTCTTGTGCTGCCTCGCCTACGAGCACGAATGGTACAGCGAGGAGCGGAAGACCTTGCCCAACGAGGGAATTCGCCTGCATTACGACGATTCGAATTTTCGGGTTGCCGAGGTTAATCCCCTGACCCGCATGATCAGGCTCCAGGGCGAAGACGGCCGCGTCCTTGAAATTCCCTCGTCCCGGATGGTCCGGGTTGACGGGAAGTGGCGCGTGCAATAGGAAGGCTAGCTGAGTATGGCCACCGTGTAGTGGCTTTCGGGGGTCCATGGCCGGCCGAGATAATCGCCGCCGTACTCGAAATTGACGAACCCGCCTTCCCGGCCCCAGGCCTCGAGGCGCGGACGGGTTATCGCCAAGAGGTCGGTCCCCTCGTCGAGCTCCAGGAAGGCGCCGCTTCCTTTCTCCAAAATCGCGTCCAGCTCGTATACTCCCTCTTCTACCGGATGTAGGGAGCGGGAGAGCTTTACCCGGACGGAACTCCTGTCCGGGAGGCGCACGGCTTCGTTTGGCCCGAAGGAATCGAAGTTGATGAACTGAAGCACGAGCTTTCCCCCGGGGGCGAGAAGTGCCTTGGCGTCGAACAGGAATTTACGCGCGAGGGTCTCGTCCGCGAGGTAGGGCAGGGTATTGTTGACGCAGCCGATAATATTGAAGGAACCCGGTTTTAGGAACCGCCGAATGTCGATGGCCGACATCTCGAAAAAACGGGTAGAAGAATAGCCCCGCTTCATGCGGCGCTGGCTCGTTTCGACCATTCCGGGGTTGCGGTCAATGCCCGTAACGTCGAGCGCCGGGCTGGAGATCCTGTTTTCGAGGGTTCCGGTAGCGCATCCGATGCCGAGATACCTGCAGATGGGGGGGGGCTGGATGGGGGAGTTTTTGCGAAAATCCTCGACCAGTCCGGTAATCAGGGCCACCGCACCTTCGTCAACGGGAAAAAGCTCGTCATAATATTCCCGGATAGCGTCGTAAAATTCCTGCAGGTTCTCTGCGTATTCCGGTTGATCCGCGCCATGCGGAGTGGGGTATTCCATCAGGCTTCTCCTGTTACGTTGACGAAATCGATATATTTTTATACAATACTTTCCAGGAGCACGAAGTGGAAGCGCCTGAAACCGTCATTACAGTCTGTATGGGAAGTTCTTGCTTCTCTCGCGGCAATAACGTTAACACGGAGATAATCGACAGATTCCTCCGCGATCATGATCTGACCTGCCGGGTCGAGCTTCGCGGCTGCCTCTGTAGCGGCCGCTGCAAGGATGCTCCCGTTATCGAGATTGACAGCGAGGTTTTTCGGGGCGTGCAGCCCGGCATGCTTGCCGATCTTCTGACCCATAAGCTTCTGGGGGACCAATGAATTTTCAAAGCCCCATCTACACCGAAAAAACCCAGTGCCAAGACTGCTATAAATGTATCCGTGAATGCCCCGTTAAGGCAATACGTGTGGAACGCGGACACGCGATGGTGGTATCCGAATTGTGCGTTTTCTGCGGCCATTGCGTGTTGGCCTGTCCCGCGGGGGCGAAACGGGTCCGCGACGACCTGTCCCGCGCCCGCCAGCTCTTGACCCTCAAGGGAAAGGTAATACTCTCCCTCGCGCCCTCGTTCGCCTCTGAATTTAGCGGGGTGAAGCCGGCCGATCTGGCCGCCGCGATCCGCGCTCTCGGCTTTTTCGGCGTTTCCGAAACGGCTATCGGCGCCGATCTCGTTTCCGCCCGCCTTGCGGCGGATTTCCGCGCCATCGGCGCAGACGGCGGGGCCGATAAGGCGTCCGGGCGTACCCTGTTTTTGTCCACGGCCTGCCCCTCGGCCGTGGAATTCGTGAAGCAGTGCATGCCCGAACTCGCGGGTAACCTTACCGACCGAGCCTCTCCCCTCCTAGCCCATGCCCGCTTTCTCCGCGAAACCTACGGCGACGATATCGGAATCGTGTTCGCGGGTCCGTGCGTGGCGAAAAAGCGCGAGGCCGACGCCTGGCCCGATATCGATTGCGCGATTTCTTTCTCGGACCTACGCGCCTGGTTCGCGGCTTCCGGGGTCGAACCCGTGCCGGGCTTGGCCGGAAACGGGGCCGGCGACGGTCCCGCCGACGGTTTCATTCCCTGGAGGGCCGCGTCCGGCTCCTATTATCCGGTGGACGGCGGCATGATCGCTTCCATTAAAAAGTCCTCGGGGAAGAGCGACGTGCGGATGATGACCGTATCCGGCCTTCCCGAGATACGGAATGCCCTGTCGGGCTTAAGCGAAGAAGCCCTGGACCGCCCCCTTTTCATGGAGCTGCTCGCCTGTCCGGGCGGTTGCGTGAACGGACCCCTCGTCAGCCCGGGGCACAGTTCCGCGTTGCGGCGCGTGCGGCTTCTCGAGTATGCCGAAACCGCCCCCGAAGGGGCCGGAGACGCGCGGGAGGCGGGGCCCGACATGACCGGAACCCTGCCCAAGAAGCCGACGTTCCCGACGTCGCATACCGACGAGGAAATTAGAAACGCCCTCAGGAGCGTGGGCAAGGTTACCGCCCGAGACGAGCTTAATTGCGGCTCTTGCGGGTATGACACCTGTCGCGCCTTCGCTGCCGCCATGCTGGACGCCCGCGCGGAAAAGACCATGTGCCTTTCGTACATGCGAAAGCTCGCCCAGAAAAAGGCCAATGGCCTGATTCGCGCCATGCCCTCGGGAGTGGTTATTTGCGATTCCGCCCTAAAGATAGTCGAATGCAACGAGAACTTCGCCCGTTTAATGGGAGAGGATATCCTTTCGATGTACGAGGCGAAGCCCGGGATGGAAGGGGCCGATTTGGCCGCGATTACGGGGCTTGCCGCCTTTTGCGCCGACGCCATAGCCCGCGACGGGCCGGACGTGAGCGAGCATGAATTCCGCGAACGAAGGAAAATTTACCAGGCGACGGTGTTCTCCATCGAGAAGGGTGAAAGCGCCTGCGCGGTCATTCAAGACGTAACCGCGCCCCAGGTCCGCCGCGATCGGGTAATCCGCCAGACCAAAAAAGTGATAGACAAGAACCTGGCCGTGGTTCAAAAAATCGCCTATCTTTTGGGCGAGAACGCCGCGGAGACGGAGGCAACGCTCAATTCGATCATCGAGTCCTTCTCCGCGGGGGAGGGCGAGCCGTGAATCAGGGTCTCACGGCCGGCACCTTTATCGAGGTGGGCCATTGGTGCGTCTCCAAAAACGGGCAGGGCGCCGCGGGCGATACCTTCCTTTCGCGAAAGCAGGAAAAGGACGGCCGGCTCGTATCGGTGCTGTCGGACGGTTTGGGTTCCGGCATAAAGGCCGGCGTGCTTTCCACCCTTACCGCGACCATGGCGCTCAAGTTCGTCGAGTCGGAAATACCCCCGGAGCGCGCGGCGGAGATAATCATGAATACCCTGCCGGTTTGCCGGGAGCGGGGCATTAGCTACGCCACCTTTACCCTGGTCGATATCCGTCCGGGCGCTTCGGTGCGGATTATCGAGTACGACAACCCGGATTACGTGATCGTGCGGGAGTCGACCCTGGTGGAGCCGATCAAGGACCGCGCCCGGGTAGAGCGAAAGAGCAAACAGTCCGCGCCGACACGCGAGGCGGTTCTCTGGCATTCGGCCTTCAAGGCGCGGCCGGGCGACCGGCTCGTGTTTTTCTCCGACGGCGTGACCCAATCGGGCATGGGCTCCAGAACCCACCCCCTGGGCTGGGGGGCCGTCGCGGTCCGCGATTTTATCCTGGAGACGGTCGCCAGATCGCCCTCGGTGAGCGCCCGCGACCTCGCGAGACAGGTCGTGAGCAGGGCTCACCTGAACGACGGCATGGCGGCAAAGGACGATATCAGCTGCGCGGTGGTGTATTTCCGGCATCCCCGGGAGCTTTTAATCATGACCGGACCGCCGGTTAGCCCCGAGCGGGACGAGGAACTGGTTCGGGAATTCCGCGAGTTTCCCGGGAAGAAGACCGTGTGCGGCGGGACTACCGCGAATATCGTGTCTCGGGGAACGGGGAAACCCCTGAAACTGGACATGAAAAACCTCGATCCCGTGGTGCCCCCGACCTCCATCATGGAGGGCGCGGACCTGGTGACCGAGGGTATAATCACCTTGGGACGCGTCGCCGAGATCTTGGCCTCGGAGCCGAACGGCGCTGAACCGCGACCGGGAGAGCGTTCCCAAAACGGGGCGACCCGGCTCGTGGACCTGATTTTGGACAGCGACCGCATTACCTTCGTGGTGGGCACCAAAATCAACGAGGCGCATCAGGACCCGAACATGCCGGTCGAATTGGAAATCAGGCGGAACGTGGTCAAGAAAATCCAGTCGCTTTTGACGGAACGGTACCTCAAGGAAGCCGTGATCCGCTACGTATAGAGGAGTTTGATATGTCGGGGAAAATCAAGGTCGTTATCTGTTCTGGAACCGCGTGTTACGTGATGGGCGCGTCGGATATTCTTCTCCTCGAAGAGGAATTGCCCCAAGCGCTGCGCGAAATGGTCGAGATCGAGGGCGTAACCTGCCTCGGATACTGCAAGGACGCGAAGGCGGGCAAGGCCCCCTTCGTTACGATAGACGGCGAGGTCATGGCTTCGGCGACGCTGCCGAAGGTTATGGCCCGCATTCGGGAGTTGACAGATGCTTAACATAAATAACGGAGCGACGCAGCTTAAGCGCGAAATTCTCGTGCGCATAGCCAAGCTGCAGCTGGCGGGAAACCTTACCGAGGGCGTTCACTTCATTCCCCGCGAAATGGCGCCGCGCGACGGCGAAGCCCTGCGCTGCTGCGTATACCACGACCGCGAAGTGCTCCGCATGCGGGTGATCGCCCGGCTCGGGCACAGCGTTGAGGATTACGACGACGAAAAAAAGCTCGCCGAGTACGCGCAGGAGGCCCTGGAGCGGGAAAAGCCCACCGAGCCCATGCTCACCGTACTGGACGAGGCCTGTAACGCCTGCGTGCGCGCCCACTACCTGGTCACCAACGCCTGCCAGGCCTGTATCGCCCGCCCCTGCATGATGAACTGCCCCAAGGGCTGCATCGAGATAACCGGCGGACGGGCGAAGATCGACGCGGAAAAATGCGTGAACTGCGGCCTGTGCATGCAGAATTGCCCCTATCACGCGATTATCAAGGTGCCGGTTCCCTGCGAGGAAGCGTGCCCCGTGGGCGCGATCTCCAAGGACGAATCGGGCAAGGAACGGATAGATTACTCAAAGTGCATTTTTTGCGGCGCCTGCATGCGGGAATGCCCCTTCGGCGCCATGATGGACAAGGGCCAACTGGTGGACGTGATCCGGAGAATCATGGACGGGAAGCGGGTCGTGGCGCTGTATGCCCCGGCCATAGCCGCGCAGTTCCGCGCCGCGCCGGGGCAGCTTGAATGCGCCCTTTCCGCCGCGGGTTTCTCCCGGACGTACGAGGTGGCGCTCGGCGCCGACATTACCGCCGATAAGGAAGCCCACGAGTTCGAGGAGCGCATGGAACGGGGCGACGCCCTCATGACCACCTCGTGCTGCCCGGCGTACGTCCGGGCCGTGCATATCCACGTTCCCGAGTTGGATTCGTGCGTGTCCGAAACCCGTTCCCCGATGCACTACACCGCGGAACTCGCGAAGGCCGACGACCCCGAATGCGTAACCGTCTTCATAGGGCCCTGCCTGGCGAAACGGAAGGAGGGAATCGACGATCCGTTCGTGGATTACGTGCTTTCGGCGGAGGAACTCGGCGCCTACCTCATGGCGAGGGAAATCGACATTGGCGGATGCGGGGCGATGGAGCACGTTCGGGTTCCCACGGCCACGGGCCGCGATTTCGCCCGATCGGGCGGCGTCGCGGAAGCGGTGCGCGCGCGGGTGAAAAACCCCGAAAAGCTGCGGCCCGCCCTGGTTAACGGGCTGGATACGGCGGGCATGAAGCTGCTCGCCTCGTACGGGAAGAACGCCGCGGCGGGAAAGCCGCTCGACGCGAATTTGGTCGAGGTCATGGCCTGTCCGGGCGGCTGCATCGCCGGACCGTCGGTGATAACGAACCCGAAGGTGGCTTCGGTACAGTTAAAAAAATACGTGGAATCGGGAAAGTAGCAGAACGATCCAGGCGCCCGGCGGCGGCTACGCGAGGCTGTCCGGGCGCACGGTTCCCAGATAATCCCTGAGTTTGGAGGCCGTTTCCGGGCTAATCGCGTGCTCCATGCGGCACGCGTCGCGCTCGGCGGTCTCCGGGGAAACCTTTAACACCTCTTCCAAAAAACGTTTCAACGTTTCGTGGCGGGCGCGGACCGCCTTGGCCATGCGAAGGCCCGTTTCCGTCAGTTTAATATCGCCGTAGTGTTCATGTTCAATAAGGCCTGAATCTTTGAGGAAGCCAAGGGATTTGTTGACGCTCGCCCGGGAAACCCCGAGCGTTCTCGCGATGTCGATGGAGCGGGCCTGTCCCGTGTCCGACGAGAATTCCAAGATGGTTTCCAGGTAATCCTGTTTCGATGCGCTAAGTGAGTCCGGCATGGGACAAATATAGCCTATATTCGTTGACTAAACAACCGATTTAAGCTAGCCTGATGTAAGAAGGGTCTAACTTATGTCACTGGATCAGTTAAAGCCCGGCGAGGCCGGCGTAATCAGTATTGTGGGCGGAACCGGAGCGCTGCGAAGGCGGCTCCTGGATATGGGGCTTACCCCGGGAACCCGGGTCGCGGTACGTAAGGTCGCGCCTTTTGGCGATCCGATGGAGCTTCACTTACGGGGATATGAGCTGACCCTGCGGGGCGACGACGCGAAAAACATACAGTTGAACGGGGTTTCCGCATGAAATTGACCGTTGCCCTGGTCGGAAACCAGAACTCGGGGAAAACGACCCTTTTCAACCGGCTTACGGGAAGCAACCAGCACGTCGGAAATTTTCCGGGCGTGACCGTCGAGAAAAAGGAAGGCTTCATCAAGGGGCGAAACGGCGTTACCGTGGTGGATCTTCCCGGCATCTACTCCCTTTCCCCGTACACCGCCGAAGAGGTGGTCTCCCGGGACTTTATCGTGCGGGATAGGCCCGACGTAATCCTCAATATCGTGGACGCCACGAATATCGAGCGGAATCTGTATCTCTCGCTGCAGCTTATGACCCTCCAAGTGCCCATGGTAATCGCCCTGAACATGATGGACGAGATCCGCGCGAACGAGGGCTCCATCGATATAGACGGCATACAGAGGAAACTCGGCGTGTTCGTGGTGCCCATCGTGGCCAACCGCGGCGAGGGGTTGGACGAATTGATGGAACGGGTCTCCGAGGCGGCGGCGGGCAAGGTTCCCTTCGGCTCCGACGGGCGCTTGGTAGACTTTTGCGCGGGCCCCGTCCACAAGGCACTGCACGCCATTACCCATATCGTTGAGGACGCGGCCCGAAAGGCGGGAATCGCGCCGCGGTTCGCGGCCACCAAGCTTATAGAGGGCGACCCCCCGATGGAAGCGGCCCTCGAAATGAACCGCGCGGATCGGGAAATCGTTCGCAAGATTGTGGCGGAAATGGAGGCCGAACTCGGTACCGACCGCGAGGCGGCAATCGCCGACATGCGTTATACCTTCATCGAGGATCTGATGAAGCATACGGTGATCAAGACGGCAGAATCCCGGGAACAGCGCCGCTCCCTGCGCTTTGACCGCCTGTTCACCCATCGGGTATTCGGCATTCCGGTCTTCGTCGCGATCATGGGCTTCGTGTTCTGGGTAACCTTCGGACCGGTCGGCTCGTTCGTCAGCGACGGCTTCGCGGCGATCATAGACTCGCTGATCGGCCTGGCCGATTCCGGCCTCGTGCGGGCGGGCGTGAGCGACTGGATGCGGGGCCTCGTGGTGGACGGGGCGATCACCGGCGTGGGAAGCGTGCTTTCGTTCCTTCCCGTGATAACGCTCCTCTTTTTCTTCCTTTCGCTGCTGGAAGATACCGGCTATATGGCGCGAATCGCCTTCGTGCTCGACGTATTGCTCCGGAAAATCGGCCTTTCGGGTCGATCCTTCGTTCCCATGCTGGTGGGGTTCGGCTGTACCGTTCCCGCCGTCATGGCCGCCAGAACCCTTTCGAGCGAGCGCGACCGGCGCCTGACGATCCTGCTCACGCCCTTTATGTCCTGCTCCGCGAAGGTCCCCGTCTACGCGGTGTTTTGCGCGGCCTTCTTTCCCCGACACGGGGCCTTGGTCATGACCGCCCTGTATTTCGGCGGAATTCTCGTGGCCATCGTCAGCGGCGTGCTTCTCAAGCAAACCGTGTTCCGGGGCAATTCCGTGCCCTTCGTGCTCGAGCTCCCCGTGTATCGCCTGCCCTCGGCCCGGTCGGTGGTGCTTCACCTGTGGGACAAGGTCAAGGACTTTGCGCAGCGGGCCTTCACCATTATCTTCTTGGGATCCCTGGCCATTTGGGTTTTGACGAACCTTTCCTGGACCTTCACCCTGGTCGCCGACGGTACGGATAGTATCCTCGCCTCGGTCGGCTCGCTGGTGGCGCCCGTTTTCGCGCCGAACGGATTCGGGAACTGGCAGTCGGTGGCGGCCCTGGTGAGCGGTTTCGCGGCCAAGGAGGCGGTGATCAGCACGTTCTCGGTCATTTTGCCGGGCGGGCTGGAATCGGCCTTTACGCCCCTATCGGCCCTGTCGTTCCTGACCTTTACCCTGCTGTACACTCCCTGCGTGGCCGCGGTCGCCGCCACCCGACGCGAGCTTGGCTCCCTGAAATGGACCGCCGCGGCGATTCTATTCCAAACGGGGATGGCGTGGGCGGTATCGTTCGGGGTTTTCCAGATCGGAAGGCTGTTGGGCTTTTAAGCGCCAAGGCGCCGCCGCGGGGCCTACCGTACCTTCGAGATGAATATGGCGCTCGGCGCGTCTTCGCGTTCCTTCTGCACCCGGTACTTTTCCTTTCTGCTCGTGAAATAGTCCAACGGTTTGCGCACGCCCAATTCCCCGCGTAGGTCAAAGTCAGGCTTAACCTGGCGGATATACTGCATGAGTTGGGAGAGCATGACCCAGCCGGAGGAGTCCGCGAGCTGATCCACGGCGCGTTCCAGAAGGATCTCGGTCTTGTTGAGCTTTTCGGCCGCCCTGCGGTCGTCGTGCCGCCTGGCGTTATGCGGCTCGATATGCAGGAACTCGTTGCACGCGTTCACGAACGAGGACGGCGTCTTTTTTTCTCCGATCCCGATAACGTGCTTGCCCTGTTCCCGGATGCGGCTCGCCAGCCGGGTAAAGTCGGAGTCGCTGGATACGATGCAGAAACAGTCGATGTGCTGCAGGTACAGAAGGTCCATGGCGTCGATGATGAGGGCGCTGTCCGTGGAGTTTTTGCCCACGGTATTGCTGAACTGCTGGATCGGCTGGATCGCGAACTCCTGCAGGAGCGCGCGCCATCCCTTCATTTTTTCCGAAGTCCAGTCGGCGTAAATCCGCCGTACCGAAACGGCCCCGTAGAGGGCGATTTTCTCGGAGATATCCTCCAAAAAGGTATGGGATACGTTTTCCGCGTCTATGAGCACCGCGATGCTCGAGAAGGTTTCAGGCATGTCATTCTCCGTTTTGGTTTCTGTTATGGGGGGTGCGACGGCGTACGACCAATGGTCGGCCGCGATACCCCTACATAATATAGCGATATGCCCCCGCTGTCTCGCGGAATCCCGAAAAAGAGAGCGCGCTCGCCGAAAGATCCCGGCGAGCGGGCCGTTAGGCGGCTAATCGGCGCCGTTATTCGGAAGATTGCCCTCAGCGCGCCGCAGCATCGCGCCCAGGGTCGCCTCGAGCCGTTCCGCGATTCCCACCGAGAGGGCCACGCGGCCGGAGCGGTAGGAATCGGCATAGGCGCCCGTCTCGACTGCCGCGCGCAATTTCGCGATTACCTCGTCGATCGCGCCCGGTTTCGCGCCATGCATGACCAGGGCGAACGCGTCGTTCCCGAACCGGGCGAGAAGGTCCGACTTTCGCGTGTTCGCGGCCAAGGCCCGCGCCGTCGCGGCGATTATTCGGTCCTTTGCCCCTGAACCCGATTCGTCGGCAAGTCGATCAATGCCGATAAGGGAGAAAACGGCGACGGCAATTGTAAGGTTCCCGCGAAGCGCGTTCTGGAACATGATTTCGCCCGCGGTGTCCAGGGTTCGCCGGGTATGAATTCCCGTAAGCGGGTCGAGCTCGGCGAGCTCCGCGATCAATTCCCGGCCCGATTCGAGCTCGGTAACGTCGTCGAGCATCACCGCGATAAGTTCTTCCCCGTTCTGGTCAAAACCCTGCGCGTGAACGCGGAGCCTTTTTCGTTCGCATCTCCCGTTTACGTAAAAACGGCGGGCGATAAAGGTGCGGACCGGTTCCCCCCGGTTCGTTCCCCTGGTTTTCTCCAGGGCCCGCCAGAGCTCGCAGCCGCCGCAGAAAGAGGCGTCGCCGCAGTTTCGGTTTTCCTCCACCGAGTGGCAGCAACCCATCGCGTTGCCCAGGGGCACGTCGGCGACGAGATTCGCGTCGACCGAAAAACCGCGGCAAAAGGCCTGGTTTACCTCCCGGATTCGGAAGGCCCCGTCCACGACGCACACGGCAGCGTTCGTGGAGTCGAACAGAAAATCGGAGAGGTTGGTCGGCTCGAGCGCATGGGGGGCGGAATATGCCATAGCTTAACTATAGGTTCCGCCTTTGGGCTTTGCAACGAGGCGTTTGGTAATTTTTTCCGACATGGTTTACATTTGTATCGTTACTTACACACATGGAGGGTTTAATGAGGTTCTATCGCGACGCGTCCATATACGCCAAGATGGCCATGGTATTCGTTACTATTCTCGTCGTATTCCTGGCGGGGTTTGCCTTCGTGGCTTACTCCCTGGGCATAATAAATAAGGCCACGGGGAATATCTACAATGCCGGGCTTGTCGGGGTGGAGCGCCTGATAGAGGCGGACCGGGACGGGTATCAGTCCAACCTGGCCCTCCTTCAGTCCTTCGGCTCGATATCGCGCGGGGAGATCGAGCGGCTCGAGGGCCTGAAAAAGGACGTTTCCGATAACCTGGGACAAATATCCGAGCGGTTTACCGTGTTCGAGACGGTCTACGCGGAAATGGGATTGCCCACCCAGCCACAATTCGCGACCTTTCACCGCGACTATGAGTCGCTTTCGGCCCTCACTGCCCAGATGCTTTCCCTGATCGATGCCCGGGACCTTCCGAGGCTCGAATCGCTTTATTACGGGGACTATCAGAAGGCGTTCTCCTCCATGCGCGGCGCCATGGACGAGCTGACGAACATCATGCTTGAGGCGACCGCCGCGAGCTACGGGTCAGCCCAGGCGGCGTATCAACGGATCCGCTTTTCCCTGATCCTGATCCTCGTTTTCATAACGGCGGTTGCCTCAGCCTTCGCGATTATCCTCGCGCGCACGGTCAATGGCTCGGTCTCCGCCCTGAGGGAATTCGCCGGCTCGGTGGGGAATGGCAATCTTTCCGCCCGATTGACCCAGAGGGAGCTGACGCGGAAGGACGAATTCGGCGATCTCGCGCGGAGCCTCGAGGATATGCGCGACCGCATTTCGGGGGTTATCGTTGAGTCCCTTTCCATCGCGGACGGGGTGATGCGGGGCAGCCGCGAGGTCAGCACCACGGCGCAGACCATCGCGCAGGGCGCCAATACCCAGGCCTCGCTCGCGGAGGAAGTGTCGGCCTCCATGGAAGAGATGAATTCCGCGATCAACCAGAACACCGAGAACGCCGGCCAAACTAGCCGTATCGCCGTGGACGCCGCGACGAACGCCGAGGAGGGAAGCGGGGCGGTGGCCGAGGCGGTCAACGCCATGACCGAAATCGCGAAGAAGATTTCAATCGTCGAGGAAATCGCGCGTCAGACCAATTTATTGGCCTTGAACGCGGCCATTGAGGCGGCGCGGGCGGGAGAGCACGGGAAGGGCTTCGCGGTAGTCGCCGCCGAGGTTCGAAAGCTCGCGGAACGGAGCCAGGGCTCGGCGGGCGAGATCGGGCACCTTTCCTCGGATACGCTCTCGGCGGCCACGAACGTGGCGGATATCCTCGAGAGACTGGTTCCTAATATCAGGAAAACCGCGGAGTTGGTTTCGGAAATAAGCGCCTCGGCGCAGGAACAGAACCAGGGCGTGGGGCAAATCGCCACGGCCTTGCAGCAGCTCGATTCCGTCATCCAGCAGAACGCGAGCGTTTCCGAGGAGTTGGCCGCGACTTCCGAGGAATTATCGGCGCAATCGGTGAACCTGTCGCAGTCCCTTTCGTTTTTTTCCGTTGAAGGGGCCGAACAGACCGGCGTATCGACGCTTAGTCAAGCCTAAGGGCGGCCGCGACGCTGTCCCGGAACCGTTCCATTCCCTCGGCGAAATCGCGGAGACGCTCCTGCGTCGTATCCGCGATTCCGTCCCAAAGCTCGTTTTCCAGGTCTTCGGCGCCGGCGGCCAGCCCATGGGCGCCCACGGCGGAGAGCATGTGCCGTAGGCCGTGCAGGGCTTTCGCGAGGCTCGCTCCCTCTTCGGGGCCGGCGGCGGAGCGAAGGTCTTCGGGCAGGGTTCGGTACTGTTCGTGCATGTTCCGGAGTATCATTCGGTAGCGCGCCGGGTCCTCTTCCGCGTTTCTGAGCCCGCTTTCCGTGTCCACTCCCTCTATCGGGGGGAGCGGCTCGTCGTCGCCGGGAAGGGGAGCTGAAAGCCTTACGTGCTCCAGCAGGATCGCGCGCATGGTTTCGGGATTGATCGGCTTGAGGATTACCCCGTTCATGCCCGCTTCCGTGCAGGCGTCGTGTTCGCTTTTCATGGCGTTGGCGGTCATGGCGAGAATGGGGGTCTCGGCGAGTTCGGGGATCTGTCGCATGAGCCTGGTCGCCGTTACGCCGTCCATCACGGGCATCTGCATGTCCATCAGGATAACCTCATAGGTCCGCTTTCGGGCCATTTCGAGGGCTTGCGCGCCGTTTTCGGCGATATCCACCATCATACGAAGATCGCCGAGCAGGTCGGCGGCGACGATTTGGTTCAGCTCATTGTCCTCTACCAGGAGCGTCCTGGCCCCCGCAAGGCCATGGAAGGCGGTTTCGCCCCTGCCCTTGGCGGTTTCATGCCGGGGCGCGGCTATCGCCGTCGATTGGCCCGTGACGAGGGACATGGCCGTTTCGAGCAGCATGGACGGCGTTACGGGCTTGCCGAGCACCTTATCGATGCCGGCCGCCTCAAGGTCAGATTGTATGCCGGCGGGATCAAACCCGGTCAGGAGCACGATACCCGTCTCCTCTGTCCCGCCCGCCTCGCGCAGCCTTCGCGCGGTTTCGATTCCGTCCAACCCGGGCATCTTCCAATCCAAAAATACGACGCGATAGGGCGCGCCGCCGGCTTGGGCGGCCTTCACGGCGGACAGGGCCCGTTCTCCGGATTCCGCCGCGTCCGCCTCGAAATCCATGGCCTTCAGCATTTCGGCGATCGTGTCGCGGGTATTCCCGTTATCGTCCACCACCAGGGCCCGCAAGCCCCGCGGGGCAGGGGCGGAGGGGAGCGCGTCATGGGTTTCGTTGTCTATGCCGACCCGGGCGGTAAACCAGAATTCGCTGCCCTTGCCGGGCTCGCTTTCCACGCCCACCTCGCCGTTCATCAACGTGGCCAGCTGCTTGCTGATCGCCAAGCCAAGCCCCGTGCCCCCGTATTTTCTCGTGGTCGACATATCGGCCTGCTGGAAGCTGCTGAAAAGCCGCTTCCGTTGGTCAGCCGAAAGGCCGATTCCCGTATCGGAGACGGTAAAGCGGAGCATCACCGAGTCCCGATCCTGTTCGGCGGCGCGTACGCCGATTTTGACCTCGCCCTTATCCGTGAACTTAATGGCGTTGGACCCGTAGTTTAGCAGTATCTGCTCGATGCGGAGCTGGTCTCCCACGAGGTGCCGCGGAACGTCCGGCCCAATGTCGAATATGAGCTCAAGCCCTTTCTCGGCGGATTTTTCGATCAGGATCCCGGAAACGGTGGCGAACATTCCTTCCAGATCGAAGGGAACGGCTTCCACGTTGAACTTGCCCGCCTCGATTTTCGAGAAGTCCAGGATATCGTTGATTATTCCCAAAAGGTGCTGGCCCGAGGCCTCTATTCGCGAGAGGTAATCCCGCTGCTTCGGTTTCAGTTCCGAGTTCAGGGTAAGGTGCGACATGCCGATTATGGCGTTCAGCGGCGTGCGGATTTCGTGGCTCATGTTCGCCAGGAAATTGCTCTTGGCCCGGGCCGCTTCCTCGGCCTCTTCCTTGGCGATGCGAAGGGCCTCGCGGGTATCCCGCTCGTCGGTTATGTCCTCGACGATGCTCACCAGGCGGTAGCCCCCGGGTATTTGGTCGAGCACCCTGGCCCGGATGCGGGCCCAAAAGGGAGAGCCGTCCTGCCGCACGAGCTTCAGTTCCCTCGCGTAGATTTGCCCGTTCCTGAAGGCGTTGACGCTTTCCTCGGTAAGGCGGGTCCAACCCGCCTCGTCGGAGAACCAGAGCCGCGTCGGCTTTCCGATGAGCGAGGCGGGCGGGTACCCGAAGATATCCTCGAGCCGCTTGTTGCACCTGAGGATGATATTGTTCTGCAGGAGCACGATACCGGTGGTGGCCGCGTCGAAGATAGCCTGCTGCTCGTTGTTTATGTCCCGGAGCTGGCGGGTCTGCTCCTGGAGGCGATCCGCCTGTTTCTCGGTTTCCGCCAGGAGTTCCTGGGTTCTCAGGTTTCGCTGAAGGATTTGGAGGTGCGGGGCTATGGCGTTGGGGAGCTCCCGCATGAGGGTTTCCAGCCTGGTATCCGGGGCGTTGAACAGCGCGAGCTCAAGACAGGCCAGGGGGATGGTATTCGCGTTGATCGGAATAACCACGATGGTGGCGGGCCGCGATTCGCCGAGCCCGGAATGTATGCGTATATAGTTCGGGGGGACGTTGTCTATAACGATGAACTTGGTGGAATAGACCGCCTCTTGCACGAAACCGAAGGAATTGGGGTTGCCCGCGGAAACCTCGTGCTCCGCGACTCCCCAGGTTCCCGCGGGAAAGAATTTACCGGTCTGATTGTTAAAATAGTAAAAGATGCCCGCGCCAGCGCCGGTGATATGGGCAAGGGAATCGAGCAAAACGCGGGTAAAGGAAGCGAGCCCCTCCGCCCTCCTCAGCCGGTCTATGATCTCCTCGATCCCGTTTTTAACCCATTGCTTCAGCTCCGCGTCGGCCCGTTCCTCCCTGAAGGATTCCAGCGCCGCGGCGAGCTGGCCCAGCTCCGTGCGGTCCGAAACCGCCTCGAAGCGAACGTCGCTTTCGCCCCGTTGCAGCCGGCCCATGGCGTCGGTCAGGTAGTTGACGGGGGCAACCACGCTGCGCCAGATAAATACGATCAGTGCGTATAGGGTCATGGCAAGCGTGGCGAGCGCTAGTATCGCGAGAACCGTTTCAACTATCGCGATTGAGCGGGTTTTCGCGGCGGAGGTGGCCTTCAATCGCTGGTGGATTAGGCCGTTAACGCTTTCCAGGGACCGAACCGCGTTGGCGTAGGTGCGAGCCAAGACCGTTCCCCCGATCATCGAGAGGGCTTCGTCCGTCCTGCCCGCGGTCTGGGCGGCCAGGATTTCCGCTTCCAGGTTCGTAAAGCCGTTGGCCCAGGATTTCGCCGAGATAAATTCGGAACGCTCTTCCTCCGTCATGTTGGCGCGTTCCAAAACGTCGAGCGCTTCCCGCGCCGCGTGGGCGCGGTCTACGTTCTCGGCCGTGGTTACGGAACCCGTCTGTCCGGATTGGGCCGCAAACCCGTGCAAGTCGAGCATACGGCCCTCGATGCCGTCGGTATACACGAAGAGCGCCTCTATGGCCCGGTATGCCTCGGCGGTATCAGTATGGAGAGAGGATGAAAGGTAAAGGGCGTACGCGAAAACCGAGAATTCGAGAAGGGTTAACGCGATGACTACGGTCGTCAAGAGCCTGCTTATCTTCTTGATTAGCATGGAATCTCCTGTGGATCAGCCTGGAAAAATACGGTACTTTTTCAGTATACCCTCGTTCCGCGGGCGAAACAATGGAAAGGCTATTGACTTTCCGTTTGTTTGGAATTAGTGTTCCTGTTATGGAACACTCTAATGCGGATGAAATGCTCGCCGATTTCGGCTTAACCCGTCAGGAAGCGGCCGTTTATCGGGCTTTACTCGTTTCCGGTCCCCTAAACGGGTATGAACTGTCCAAGGAATTGGGTATCTCGCGTTCCAACGCGTATACGGCCCTTTCCTGCCTGGTAGACAAGGGCGCGGCCTGGTTGGCCGACGGAAGCCCGGCGCGGTACGTGCCCGTGCCTCCCGGGGAATTTTGTTCGGGACGGATTGCCGCCTTGGATCGGGCGAAAAAGGCATTGATTGATTCGTTGCCGGACAGAAAGCCGGAGCCGGGCCTGTTCATTACCGTGCGGGGCCGGGAGCGGATTATGGAGCGGGTCCGTTCGATGATAGACGAATGCGCCGAACGCCTGTACATCGCGCTTCCCTGGGGCGAATTGCGCGAGTTGGCCGGCCCCCTGGCCGAGCGGGCGGCCGCGGGGATCCGTGTCGTGATTTTGACCGACCGGGAATTCGCGACGCCGCTCGCGCTCGAGAGGGCCGCGGGGGTGAAACCGAATTCACGGGGCCAAAGCCCCGAATGCCACGGGATTCCCCGGGGGGCCGTGGAGCTCCGCTTGATAGTCGACTCGAGCCGCGTTCTTACCGGAGACCTGAGCGGTCCCGAACCTTCCTGCCTGTATTCCGACCAAAAGAACTTCGCCGACCTTTTCAAGGACGCGCTTCGAAACGAGATCAGGCTGTCTCGCTCGGAAACCGGGGAGGGCCCGCTATGAGCGCGATCAACTCCCGGCTCGCGCGACGCATGGCGGAAGCCGGCTTGGCGGGCGGCGGCACGGCGTTCAAGTTTGAGGCCATTAAGCGGGCGAAGGCGGCGGCGGTCGCCGCGAATCCCGGCCTGTCCCTTTTGGATTTCGGGGTGGGGGAACCCGATATTCCCGCCGATCGCGCGGTAGTCTCCGTCTTGGGCGCCGAGGCCGGCCTCTCCGAGAACCGGCGCTACGCGGATAACGGGATCGAGGCGTTCCGCGAGGCGGCGGCGCGCTGGATGGGGGATGTCTTCGGCGTTCGGCTGGAAAGCCCCGGAACATCGCTGGTGCACGGGATCGGCTCGAAGCCGATTTTGGCCGGCCTCCCCCTGGCGTTCGTGGATCCGGGAGACGCCGTGCTGGCGACGGTACCCGGCTATCCCATTCTCGCGACCCACGCGAAATTCTTAGGGGGCGTGCCGTATGGGCTTCCGCTCCTTAAGGAGAACGGGTTCGTGCCCGATCTCGATTCCGTACCCGACGAGGTGGTTCGAAAGGCCAAGCTGCTGTACCTGAACTATCCCAACAATCCCACAGGCGCCATGCCCGAGCGGGCCTTTTTTGAGCGCGCGGTGGATTTCGCCCGGAAAAACGGGATTCTTATCGTTCACGACGCGGCGTACGCGGCCTTAGTCTACGGCGGCCGGAAACCCTTCAGCCTTCTCTCGATACCCGGCGCGGAAGAGGTGGCCGTGGAGGTTCATTCCCTCTCGAAGGCCTTTAACATGACCGGGTGGCGCATGGGGTTCGTCTGCGGGAACTCCGACGCGGTGGCGGCTTACGCCGCGGTCAAGGACACCCTGGATTCCGGCCAGTTCCGGGGCATACAAAAGGCGGCGGCGTTTGCCCTGACGAGGCCGGATATCACCCGCGCGGCGAGGGAGCGGTACGAGCGGCGGCTGGAACTCTTAGTGCCGGCGCTGCGCTCGTTGGGGTTCGACGCCGAACGACCGGCGGGCGGGTTTTACTGCTACGTTCGCTCGCCGACGGGAATGGGAGACGGGACGCGCTTTCGCGACGCCGCCCACTGCGCCGAGCGCCTGGTGCGGGACGCCCTGGTATCCGTGGTGCCCTGGGACGAAACGGGGCCGCACCTCCGTTTTTCCGTTACCTTCGAGGCGGAAGGCGCCGACGGGGAAACGCGGGCGATTGAGGAACTGCGGGTGCGCCTATCGCGCCTCGCGTTGGTTTTCTAAACGATTCAGGGAATTATGGGGGAGGCGAACGCCATGGCAGGGAAGGATATTTCCGGGCTCAGGATTCTCGGGGAAAAGCATATTCCCGGGCACCAGCTCACCGCGCTTTTCGAATCGCTGCATTGGTCTTCGGGACGGTTTCCGGAAAAGCTGGTTCTCGCGGTGGCCAACTCCCATACCGTAACGAGCCTGTGGGACGGGGATACCCTCGTCGGCCTGGTCACGGCGATCAGCGACGGGGCGCTTTGCGCGTATTTCCCCTACGTGGCGATCCATCCCGATTACCAGGGACTGGGCCTGGGCAGTAGGCTTTTGCGGGAGGCGATGAAGCCGTACCGGGGCTTTCACCACGTGAGCCTGATCTCGTACGCGGAAAAGGAAGGGTTTTACCTGCGAAACGGTTTTTCCCACGATCCCGGGAAGAAGGCGCTTTTCGCGAAAACGTGAAAGCGACAAAAGCGCGGGGAAAAAATTTGCTTTTCGGCCGTTTCGGCGAATACTTGAAGTATGTCGATCACCGTGCGCATCGCCCTACAGCTTAGCGAGATCGATTCCGATTACGCCCGGGAAATCACGCGGGGCGTTTCTGACCTCTGTCGGGAACGGGGGGCCCGGCTGACCGTGTATACGGGCAACTCCCCGGGCTGGCCGTACGGCCACGGCTACCAGAATACCGCGATTTTTTCCCATATTACGCCGGCCAACGCCGACGCCCTGGTCTTGGCCTCGGGCACCCAGTGCAATTACGTAAGCCCGGAGGAATTCGAAGCGCACGTGCGCTCCCTCTCCCCCATGCCCGTGGTCAGTTTCGGGGTGCCCATTCCGGGAATCCCGTCGATCCTTATAGATAACCGAAACGCGTTCCGGTCCCTCTTGGACCACCTCGCCGACGTTCACGGCTACCGTAAATTCGCGTTCGTCTCGGGCCCGAAAAACAACGAGGAGGCGCGGGAACGCAAGGCCGCCTTTCTCGCCTTCCTCCAGGACCGAGCCATTCCGGCCTCGCCGCTTTGCGAGTTGTGCGGCGATTTCTCGGTGGAGAGCGGCTATCGCGCCATGGAACAGTATTTCGGGCACCATCGGCCCGATTGCGACGCCATCGCGTGCGCGAACGACAATATGGCCCTGGGCGTGTACCGATACCTCCGCGAGGCCGGCGTAGTCCCGGGACGCGACGTCGCGGTAATCGGTTTCGACGATATCGCCCGCGCGCGCTTTGAGGCGCCGCCCCTCACCACCGTGCGCCAGGACGTGTACCGGCAGGCGTATGTCGCCGCGGGTTACGCCATGGACGCCCTGGAAGGCAAGAGCGTGCCCCTCGAAACGAGAATGGCCGCGGAACCGGTCGTCCGCTCGAGCTGCGGATGCCTATCGGGCACCATTTCCGGCCTGATCGCGCAATCCGCCGAAGAGTTGGCCCTTCCCGGCCTCGCCGAGTACCGGACGAAAATCCGGCTTGCCCTGGCGGGCTTTTTCGCGGGAGAACCGATGGACCTCCCGCGTTTCGTGGGCTCGATCCATGAATTGATCGAGGGGGCGCCGAGCGACATGCGGGACCCGCGCCACTGGAATAACGTGCTCAATGACCTCTTTCGGGAATTCCTTCCCGCCGCGGGAAATCAGGGCTTTTCGGATAGGATGCATATCGCCTTCCAGAGCGCGCGAAGCCTGGTTTCGGAGCTTTTTTACGCCAACGCCGGATTGGAGCGCTACCGAATGAGCGACGAGCTGTACCGGATTCAGGAACACTTCTCGAAGCTGAATACGGTTATGCCCCTGGACGAATTGCTCGCCTCGCTCCGCAAAATCTTTTCCGACCTGGGCGTGAGCTCCGCCCATCTCGTCCTTTTCGAGCGGAGACTGACCCGGCTCCGGAACGAGCCCTTTCGGCTTCCGGAGACGGCGGAATCGGCGCTCTGTTTCGGGAAGGGGGCCGCGGGGCGCGTAGACGGTCAATGGCTTCGGTTCAACCCGCGCGAGGCCATGCTTCCCGGTCCGGCGCCGGACGAAACCGCTCCCTTCGCGATCGCCCATTCGCTGTACCATCAGTTCGATCAGCTCGGCTATCTGGTCTTCGAGCCCGGCCGGTTCGGCCTGGAGAACGTGGAATTCCTGTGCTCCCTGATATCCAACGCGCTGGAAGCCTCGCTTTTGTACACCGAGAAGCTCGAGCTCGAGAACCGGTTGGGCCGGGTGAGGAGCGACCGGCTGAGGACCGCGTCGCGGGAGTACGACGAGTATCGGGACGATTTTACCGGCCTATACAACAAGCGGGGCTTCGCCGCCTTCAGCGGCGAGATCACCGACATTGCCCGGCGCATGCGGAGGGGCGGCGTACTCCTTTTCGTCGCGATCGAGGGCCTTACCGAGGCGCGGGAGCGGTTCGGAGCCGAGACCGGGGATTGGGCCGTGCGCGAAACGGCGCGGACGCTGAAGGCCGCGTTCCGCAACCTCGACGTCGTCGGGCGGATAGAGGCGGACCTATTCGGCGTATTGGCCGTCGATACCGACGAGTGCCGGCCCGAAACGCTCGAGGCCCGGGTCCATTCGCTGGCCGCCGCGTGGAACGAGCGGGCAAACGCCCCCTTCAAGTTGGCGCTGAGCGTGGGCGCCGCGGAAATTCCTGCCGACGGAGAGTTCCGCCTGGAAGACCTTTTCGCCGCGGCCGCGCGGGAGCTCGCCGCCCGCCGGGACGGGAAATAAAAAAAACCGCCGGGATTTGCATCCCGGCGGCCTTTCGCTCACACGCGCTACGCGTTCACTCGCGCGTCGCCTAGCGTTGCAGCTTTCTGTACACGCCCCGGTGCGGGGTATCCGCGTCCTTGCCGTATTTCGCCTTGCGCCACTCGGCGTACTCGCTCCAGTTGCCGTCGTACCAGATCACCTCGCCGTCGGCCTCAAAGGCTATGAGGTGGGTGCAGACCCGGTCCAGGAACCAGCGGTCGTGGCTGACGACCATGGCGCAGCCGGCGAAGGAGTCGAGGGCCTCTTCCAGGGCGCGCATGGTGTTCACGTCCAGGTCGTTGGTCGGCTCGTCGAGAAGGAGCACGTTCGCCCCCTCTTTCACCATCATCGCCATGTTAAGGCGGTTGCGCTCGCCGCCGGAAAGCACGCCGACCTTGCGGGACTGGTCCGCGCCGGAGAAATTGAACCAGGAACAGTAGGCCCGCGAGTTTACCTCGCGGACGGGCCCGTTTATGCCCCGGCCGTTTGAGTCCACCGCGCCGAGCTTAATCACGTCCAGGCCGTCGGAAAGCTGTTCCCATACGGTCTTGTTCGGGTCGAGCTTGCCGCGCATTTGGTCCACGTAGGTGAGCTTGACCGTCTCGCCGAGCTTTATCGTGCCCGCGTCGGGCTTCACGATGGCCATTTCGCCGTCCGGCCCGCCGGTGGGCACTTCCTGCCCGGCGGCGCCCGCGATCAGCTTGAAGAGGGTGGTCTTGCCCGCGCCGTTCGGTCCGACGATGCCGACGATCGCTCCCGGGGGAACGGTAAACTCCAGGTTGTCGAAGAGGAGCCGGTCGCCGAAGCCCTTCGCGAGGCCCTTCGCCTCGATAACCACGTTGCCGAGCCGGGGCCCGGCGGGTATGGTGATTTTCGTGTCCTTGATCTTTTCCTTGCCGTCTTCCGCGAGGAGCTTTTCGTACTGACCGATGCGGGCCTTGCTCTTGGCGTGCCGTCCCTTGGGGCTCATCGCGATCCACTCGAGCTCGCGCTCAAGCTGCTTGCGCCGGTCGCTCTCGCCCTTTTCTTCCCTGGCAAGGCGGTCGTTCTTCTGCTGGAGCCAACTCGAGTAATTGCCCTTCCAGGGAATGCCCTCGCCGCGGTCCAGTTCGAGGATCCAGCCCGCCACGTTGTCGAGGAAGTAGCGGTCGTGGGTCACCGCGATGATCGTGCCCTCGTATTGCTGGAGGTGACGCTCGAGCCAGGCGACGGTTTCCGCGTCGAGGTGGTTCGTCGGTTCGTCCAGGAGGAGGATGTCGGGCTTTTGGAGGAGGAGGCGGCACAGGGCCACGCGTCGGCGTTCGCCCCCGGAAAGCACGTCCACCACCTGGTCGGGGGGCGGACAGCGGAGGGCGTCCATCGCGAGTTCGAGCTGGTTATCGAGGTCCCAAGCGTTCGTGGCGTCGAGCCTCTCCTGAACCTTCGCCTGCCGGTCCATCAGCTTGTCCATGTCCGCGTCCGGGTCGCCGAAGGCTTCGTTTATCGCGTCGAACTCCGCGAGGAGCTCCACGATCTCCTTCACGCCCTCGGACACCACCTCTTTCACGGTTTTGCCCGGGTCAAGGTGGGGTTCCTGCTCCAGGAAGCCGATCGAGTAGCCCGGCGCGCAGGAGGTCTCGCCGAGGAATTCCGTGTCGGTGCCCGCGAGAATGCGAAGGAGGCTCGACTTACCCGAGCCGTTGAGGCCGAGCACGCCGATCTTCGCGCCGTAGAAATAGGAAAGGGAGATGTCCTTGAGGACCTGTTTGGTGCCGTGACTCTTGGAGACGCGGTCCATCGTATAAATAATTTTCTTGTCGTCGACAGTCTTTGCCATGGCGACGATTGTAGCGGAATCCGCCGAAAGACGCTAGATTGGGGCGACCCCCGGAAATTTGCGCGAGGCGCGATCGTGCTTCATACTCAAGTATGGGAAAGGAGGGCCGAAACCGTGAAAATCACGCGCGCGACGGTTGAATTTTTCGATACGGTTCGCGGTATCGTGGCTTCGACGATCAAAACGGTATACCCGCGCTATTATCCCGAGGACGTGGTCGCCTTTTTCCTTCAATACCACTCGGACGAGTCGATTCGCGACGATATCGCCTCCGGCAACGTGTATCTCGTAACCGCCAACCAAGCCGACGACAAGATCCTTGAGCAGGATGAAACGGTCGTGGGCACCGGCAGCATTCGGGGCGACGAGATATACCGAATGTTCGTATTGCCCCAGTATCAGGGCCGGGGCTTCGGGTCGGCCCTCCTGCGCACCCTGGAAGGCCGAGTCGCGGAAACGTACGGCCGTTCCCGGCTCGATTCGTCCCTTCCCGCGTACAGCATGTACTTGAAGGCCGGCTACGTACCCGTGGCGTGGCAGAAAATCGAGACCGGCTCCGGCCGGGTGCTCTGTTTCAACGCCATGGAAAAAACCCTCTCCTTCGTCAATTACGACGGAAGGGCCTTCCGGACCCTGACCAATAGCGATAACGGCGAGGTAACCGAGGAAACGGTTTTTCACTATCGCCAGCAGGGCCGCATGGTCTGGGCGGAATACGAGGGCGGTCCGGTGCTTCGCGGCTCCCTAATCGGCACCGCCGCCGACGACGGTTCCCTCGATTTCGGTTACCACCACCTGAACCGCGACATGGAGCTGCGCACCGGCGTTTGCCACTCCACCCCGGAACCGATTTTCGGGCCGGGAGGGAAGCTGAGAATCCGCGAGGAATGGCGGTGGACCAACGGCGACGGCTCTGCGGGCGTGTCGGTCATCGAAGAGCTTTAAGAACCGAGTTCCCGCATCAGGTTTACCATTTCAATGGCGGTGACGGCCGCGTCAAAGCCCTTATTGCCGGCCTTCGTGCCCGCGCGCTCCACCGCCTGCTCTATGGTATCCGTGGTGAGCACCCCGAAAACCACCGGCTTGTCCGCCGCCAGGGATACCTGGGCAACGCCCTTGGCTACTTCCGCCGCGACGTAGTCGAAGTGGGGCGTGGAACCCCGGATCACCGCGCCGAGGCAGACGACCGCGTCCACGTCTTTCCGCGCCGCGAGCCGTTTCGCCGCGAGGGGTATCTCCCAGGCCCCCGGCACCCGGGCCACGCTCACCGATCCGTCCGCGACGCCGTGGCGCGCGAGGGCGTCCAGGGCGCCCTCGATGAGCCGGGCGACGACGAAATCGTTAAACCGCGCCGCGACGATGGCCACGCGGGCCCCTTCCGATACCAGCTTTCCCTCATACCGCTTCATTCCGCTTTCCTCCGAATTGATGGCGCATGCGCTCTTCCTTCGTGCGAAGGTAGCGCTCGTTTTCCGCGTTCGGCTCCGTCACGACGGGAACGCGTTCCGTTATTTCCAGGCCCGACGCGCGCAGCCCGTCGGTGAGCAGTCCCTCGACCTTCGCGGGATTGTTCGTCATGAGCGCGAGTTTCTCGACGCCGAGATCCTTGAGAATGCCGATGCCCGCCGCGTAGTCGCGCTCGTCGGGGCGAAAGCCGAGGCGAATGTTGGCGTCTACCGTGTCGAGGCCGCCGTCCTGCAGGGCGTAGGCGCGAATCTTGTTGACCAGCCCGATGCCCCGTCCCTCCTGCCGGAGATAGACGAGAACGCCACGTCCTTCCGCGGCGATTGCCTTCATGGCGGCGTCGTATTGCTCGCCGCAATCGCAGCGCCTCGAGCCGAGCGCGTCGCCGGTAAGGCACTCGGAATGCACGCGGACGAGCGCGCTCTTTCCGTCGGAAACGTCGCCCATGACCAGGGCCACGTGTTCCTGGCCCGTTCTCGCGTCGCGATACCCGACCATCCGAAACTCGCCGTAGCGCGTCGGGAGCCTGGTTTCCGCCTCGCGGGTCACCGCGGGGCGTCGGGCGGCGAGATAGGCGGCTAGGTCGCCGATTGATACGAGCCTGAGGCCGTGTTCCCGCGCGAAGGGGCGAAGGTCGTCAAGGCGGGCCATGGTCCCGTCGTCTTTCATGATCTCGCAGATAACCCCGCCGGGAAGCAGCCTTTCCGTTTCTCCGCCGCCTTTCACGTTTTTCAGGCGGTAATCGCGGGCGAGGCGCGCGAGGTCCACGGCGGCCTCGGTGTGGCCCCGGCGCTCCAGGACCCCGCCCGGCCGGGCCGCCAGCGGAAAGACGTGCCCGGGCGCGCGGAAGTCGGCGCTCCCCGATTCCGGGTCGGCCAGGGCGCGTACGGTGGCGGCCCGCTCCGCGGCCGATATGCCCGTGGTTGAGCCGCGTCGGTCGACGGAGACCGTGAACGCCGTTCCGTGGGGATCGGCGTTGGAGGCTACCATCGGCGGAAGCCCCAGTTCGGCCAGGCGCGACTCCCCGAAGGGGGCGCAGATAAGGCCGCGGCCGAACCGGGCCATGAACGTTATCGCCTCCGCCGTGACCCGATCGGCGGCCATAACGAGGTCGCCCTCGTTCTCCCGGTCTTCGTCGTCCACCACGATGACCATCTTGCCGTCCGCGATATCGCGGACCGCGTCATCAATAGAATCCAGTGCCATAAAGGCCTCCTTTCGCGAGCAATGATCAGAATCCGAACCGGGCGAGGGTTTCCTCGGTCAGCCCCCTGCCCCCGCATGGGCGTTCCGGGCCCGGGGCGAAGCGCGCCAGACGCGCGAGGTATTTGGCGATTTGATCGCATTCGAGGTTCACTTCGTCGCCTTCCCGGAGGGCGAGCAGGGTCGTATGCGCGACGGCGTGCGGGACCGCCGAGACGATAAAGCCTTCCGGGGCGAGGGCCGCCACGGTAAGGCTGATCCCGTCGAGGGCCACCGAGCCCTTTTCCGCCACGAGCGGAAGCAATTCGGCGGGGCAGTCGAACCGAAAGAGGCGGGCGATGCCGTCGCGCTCCACGGCGCGCAAAATCGCCGTGCCGTCCACGTGGCCGCTCACCAGGTGCCCGCCCAGGCGATCCCCCAAGCGGAGGGCCCGCTCCAGGTTTACCGCCTTGCCGGGCGCGAGCGTTCCCAGGTTCGTGCGGGCGAGCGTTTCGCGCGCGGCGTCGGCCGTAAAGGAGCCGGCTCCCAGCCGCGTAACGGTAAGGCACGCCCCGTTGACCGCGATACTGTCCCCGCATGCGGTTCCCCGCAACGCAACACGGGATTCGACCTCGATTCTCGCAGAATCGCCCCCCGTGACCATGCCCCGAACCGTACCTATTTCCTCTATTAAACCGGTGAACACGGGCGCCTCCCCGAATAGTCCACGCGGGCGTCTATCACGAAGTCGGCGCCGAGGCGTTCCATGGCAATGTCCTCGAGGCGCCACGCGGCGGCCAGGGGGCCGCACCCGTTCCCGCCGACGGCGCCCGGGGCCCCGGCGCCGCCCAAGAGGGTAGGCGCGAGATAGTAGCGGATTCTGTCCACGATACCGGCTTCCAGGGCCCCGGCGGCAAGGGTGGCGCCCCCTTCCAGGAGAACGGAATTTATGCCGCGCCGGCCCAGTTCGGCCGAGAGGGCGCGGAGGTCAAGCCCTCCCCGCGCGTCGGCGGGCACGGGAATCACCGTAACGCCCGCGTTTCGCAAGGCCTTCAGCTTTCCACCCGCCTCGGCGCCTTCCAGGGCCCTTTCCGCCGTCATTACCCAGGTGGGCGTTACTCTCGCCGACCGGACCAACGCGGAGGATTCGGGAATCCGTAGGCGGGAATCGGCGATCACGCGGACGGGAGGGGCGAATGCCGGCGGTAGGGTTCCCCTCGCGGTAAGCGCCGGGTCGTCGGAAAGCACGGTTCCTATGCCGCATAAGACGGCGCCGCTTTCCCCCCGGAGCCGGTGCGCGTCCGCGCGCGACCTTTCGCCGCTGATCCAGCGGGATTCGCCGGAAGCGGTCGCGGTTTTGCCGTCGAGGGAAAGGGCGGTCTTGAGGGTGATAAAGGGATGCCCGGTGGTAACGTGCTTGACGAAGGGGCGGTTGAGGGCGAGGCATAGACGCTCGAGGCCGCTGGGTTCCACGCGGATTCCCGCGCGCGAAAGCCGTTCGAGCCCCCGGCCGGACACCGCGGGATTCGGGTCTTGCATGCCGTACACGACCCTGCCGACGCCGCTTTGGACGACGAGGTCCGCGCAGGGGGGCGTTTTCCCGCGATGGCTGCAGGGTTCGAGGGTGACGTAGAGCGTGGCGCCCCGAAGGTCTGCGATTCCCCGCTCGCGCGCGTTCCGGACCGCGTTGGCCTCGGCGTGGGGGCCGCCGTACCGCTCGTGCCAGCCCTCCCCCAAAAGCCTTCCGTCTCGGACCAATACGGCGCCCACCAGGGGATTGGGGGCGACGAGGGTACCGCCCCGGCGGGCGAGCTCCAGGGCGAGACGCATGTAGCGGTCGTCTTCAGCGGCCGAATCGACGTGATCGTGCATAAAAAAAACCCCGAAAACAAAAAATTTGCCTTCGGGGTTGAATGCACCAAATAACGACGCGCGGGAGGCCCGCGTTCGGGTTTCCTTCGCTCCGACGGGCCGCGCCCCGCGCGAAAAGGCGGAAAACGGCTCGGGAACGCGAGAAGCCTCGCGCCGATCGTGGTAGTTCTTCTTTCATCCAGACTATAACTGTCGGCCTCGGAGTTACACCGAGTCTGCGGGCCGCAAGGCTTTCGCCAAGCGCCGCTCGCGGGCTATACCGCCGGTGGGGAATCGCGCCCCGCCCTGAAGACGTACTATGGGTCCATAGTAGGCGGACGGCGCGACGCTGTCAAGACGGTTTTTTCAGGCCGGGGGAACCAGCCAGTCGAGCCGGGTAAAGCCGGTATCGTCCGCGAGGAGGGCCCGGAGCCAGTCCAAGACGAGGGCTATATCCTCGTCGAGCCGCCAGGGCGACCGAACGATGACGAGCCCTGACCCGGCCATTCCCCACTCGGCGCCCGCTTCGGGACGGCTCACGTGAAGTTCCGCGCGGAGGGTTCCGGGAATGCCCGCGTTTCTCAGCTTTTCGAGGAGGGCCTCCCGTTCGCCGTCCCGGCGCGGCACTACCGGATACCACAGGGCGAAAATCCCGGCGGGCCATTTTCGTGCGGCGGCCACGATGGCCTCAGCCGGGCGCAGCCAGTCGTCGTCGGTTTCGTAGCTCGGGTCGATGAGGCAAAATCCGCGCCGGGGATCGGGCGGGGTCAGGGCGACCAGCCCCGCGAAGCCGTCGCGCCGGTGAACGTGTACCCGGGAATCGGCGGCCATGGCCCGAACGAGGGCTTCATGCTCGGCCGGGTGCAATTCCATGAGTTCCAGCCGGTCCCCGGGGCGCAGGAGCCTGCGGGCCACTTCCGGGGAACCGGGATACGCTCCCTGAGCGGCGTTTTCGCGGACCAGCGCAAGCCAGGGTCCGAGTATCTCGGGCCCCGTCGTCGCGGCGAGCACGCGCTCGAGACCGGTTTTCGCCTCGCCCGTTTTCAACGCACGCTCGTCGTCAAGGCGATACAGGGCCGCTCCCGCATGGGTATCGATATAGGAAAGGGGTTTGTCCTTGGCCAAAAGCCGGGCGATGAGCCGGGCGAGAACGGCATGCTTGAGCATGTCCGCGTGATTTCCCGCGTGATACGAGTGCTGGTAGCTGAGCATGGCCCATAATAGCCGCATTCTCCCGTCGGGGTAAAGCGAACGGTTTGACACGATAAAATCCCGGAACTACACTTAACCAGAGAGTCTCTGGCCGATACGCGCGCCATAGCGATGTTTCAAGGGGTTTCGCGATGCTGAAAAACATAAAAATGGTTTACAAGATCGGCGGCGGCTTTGCCCTCGTCTCGCTTTTTACGCTGCTGATCGCGGCGATTAGCGTTGGGTTTACCCTTAACGCGAGAACCGCCCTTAAGACGGGAGACGCGCTTTCCGCGGAATTAACGAGAATCGGCGGCGTGAGCGATTCCGTATCGTCCTTTTACCAAACCGGCTCGTCCGCGGACCTTCAACGGGCTAAGGAGGGCATTGGGGCGACGCTTGGCGCGGTCCAAGCCCTGTTAGACCTTGAGCATGACGAGACGACCAGGGCTTTCCTCTCGATGGCCGTCACCGGGCTGGAGCCCGTTTCCGCCGCCCTCGATACGGCCGCGGGGCCTCAGGTAACGGAGTCGCTCCTTAAGGCGCGAAGCGACCTTTATTCCGCCAAGGAATCCGTGAACGCCGGGGTAGCGCGGGAACTGAGCCTCTCGATCGTTTCCACGGTCATCGCCACCTTCGCGGCCTTCGTGACCGCGATCCTCTTCACGTTTCTCCTGACCAAGAGCATTACCGGGCCCCTCGTGAGCCTGACGCGGAACGCCGAGTCCATCGCGGGCGGGCGTCTGGCCGTCACGCTCGAGGAGAAGATTTTGGCGCGAAAGGATGAAATGGGCATTCTCGCGCAGGCGGTATCCCAAATGCTCGAGCGTTTGGGCGATTTTATCGCCGAGATGCGCGAAGTCGCCTCCGGCGTGGCTTCCGGCGGCAATAAGCTCAACGAAACCTCGACGCACCTCGCCTCCGGCGCTTCGAAACAGGCTGCGTCGGTAGAGCAGGTTTCCGCGTCCATGGAACAAATGTCCTCGAATATCAGGCAGAGCGCCGAAAACGCGATCCAAACCGAGCGAATCGCCCGAATGTCTTCCCAGGCCGCCGCTGACGGCGGTACCGCCGTGATGGAAACCCTGCAGGCGATGCGGGAAATCGCCTCAAAGATCGGGATAATCGAAGAAATCGCCCGGTCTACCAATATGCTTTCGTTAAACGCGTCTATCGAGGCGGCACGGGCCGGCGAATTCGGTAAGGGCTTTGCCGTCGTTGCCTCGGAGGTGGGTAAACTCGCCGAAAGAAGCCAAAAAGAGGCGGGCGCGATAAGTACCCTTTCCCTGAGCAGCGTGGAAATCGCCGAGAAGGCCGGCGAAACCATATCGGCGCTGGTACCCGATATTAAGCGAACCGCCGACCTGGTTCAGGAAATTAGCGCCGCGCTCAATGAGCAAAAGGCGGGTATCGAATCGATTAACGGCGCGATAATGCAGCTTGACCGCGTCGTTCAGGATAACGCGTCCTCTTCCGAGCTGTCTTCGGAAATGTCTGAGAATCTCGCGAAACAGGCCGAACGGATGCAGGCCTTGATCGGGTTTTTCGGGGAGACCGCCCCGGATAAGCACGCGACGCTCGATGTGGCCAAGGATTCCGCCGCGAAGGGCGGAACGCGGAAACCGGTAGAGGGAAAACCCGCGGCGACCGCTCTGGCGAAACCCGCGGCGACCGCGCCCGCGAAACCCGCGGCGACCGCTCCGGCGAAGCCCGCGCTGGCAGCGCCCGCGAAACCCGCGGCGACCGCTCTGGCGAAACCCGCGGCGACCGCGCCCGCGAAACCCGCGGCGACCGCGCCCGCGAAACCCGCGGCGACCGCGCCCGCGAAACCCGCGGCGACCGCGCCGGCGAAACCCGCGGCGACCGCTCCGGCGAAACCCGCGGCGACCGCTCCGGCGAAACCCGCGGCGACCGCGCCGGCGAAACCCGCGGCGACCGCTCCGGCGAAACCTGCGGCGACCGCTCCGACGAAACCCGCAGTCTCCCTCCAACAGAAACAGCGATTGCCCTTGACGGGTATTCATTTAGTGCTCGACGATGACGTCCTTCCCCATGGTAAGGACGATCTTGACAATGATTTCAAGGAATTCTGACCGCGGGCCGGCTGAGTCCATCGTTTCAAAAAAGAATTGTACAATGAGCCGATCTTGATCGGCATAAGTTCTAGGAGGAAGGGAATGAACGATAACAGGTCGAAGGATATTCATCAGTATCTCACCTTCAAGCTGGCCGACGAAAGTTATGCCGTCAACGTTGCTAATATTAAAGAAGTCCTGATGATTCCGAAGATCACCAAGGTTCCCCGAATGCCCGATTTCATGAGCGGCATAATCAATTTGCGGGGAACGGTCGTGCCCATTCTCGACCTGTGCAAGAAATTCGGGATAGGCGAGACCCGCATGACGCCGGAAACCGGGATTATCGTGACCGAGATAACGAAGCGCGAAAAGGACGGCAGCGAATCGGAGCTGGTCATCGGCGTGTTCAGCGAGATGGTTCAGAAGGTAATCTCCATCGAGCCGAAGGAGATAGAGCCGCCGCCGAAGATAGGCGTGGCCATCGATACCGACTTTATCGTCGGCATGGGACACGTGGAAAACGAGTTCATCATCATTCTCGATATCAATAAAATCCTGACCGGGTATGAGCTTCAGGCTCTGCAAAACGGCGCGGAAGGCGGCGAGGCGGTCGCGGTCGCGTCGGAAGGGGATTCGGGAGAGCTGAGCGAAGGACAGGAGGACTGAATGGACGCCATGATCGCGACCGAGGTCGATCAGTATTTAACCTTCAGGCTGGGCGAGGAAATCTACGGCCTTGAAGTAATCCACATCAAGGAAGTGCTCTGGGTTCCCCGGATTACCCGGGTTCCCCGGATGCCGGAATACCTAAGCCGGGTCATCAACCTGCGGGGCAGCGTGATCCCGGTGCTGGACGTAAAGCAGAAGTTCGGCCTTGGCCAGACCGATATTACCGAAAACACGAGCATTATCGTGATTGAGGTGACCGGCATTCTGAACGACGAGGAGAGCGAAACCCTTACCATCGGCCTATTTAGCGACGGCGTGGAAGAAGTGGTGGACATTCTCCCCGGCGATATAGAGCCGCCGCCGAAACTCGGCTTCAGCATCGATACGTCGTTCATTAGCGGCATGGGCAAGCTCGGCGATTCCTTCGTCATTTTGCTCGATTTGGACAAGCTCTTGTCCGAACGGGAACTTCTCGGCTCCGCGGAGCAGCGGGAGGCCCCCAATGCGTGAATTGACGGTGGCGAACGCCGCGGACCTCAAGGCGGAACTGCTGGCCGAGCTCGGAAAGAACGGCGTGGCGACCTTCGACGTATCGGGCCTGGAAACCGTGGACTTCGCGGGATTCCAGCTGATCGTGGCCCTTTGGCGCGAGGCGGCCCGGCGCGACGTGACCGTGCGGCTGACCGGTACCCTGAACGGGAGTATCGCGGAGCGCCTAAACCGGCTGGGCTTAAGCGAGGTCCCCATCGAGAGCGGGGAGCAGCTTACGGACTATTTCTCGCGCCTGTGCAATTGAGGGGGAACCGATGGCCAATGACCAATTTATAGAGACCTTCCGCGAGGAGGCGATGGAACTCCTGGAGAAGCTCGAGAGCAACCTGCTGGAGCTGGAACAAAACCCGACGGACCGCGAGCTGCTTTCCGCGGTATTCCGGGTAATGCATACCATCAAGGGCTCCGCCGCCATGTTTGGCCTAGACCGTATATCGGAATTCAGCCACGAGGTCGAGTCGATCCTCGCGGCGTTGCGGGACGGGAAAATACCGCTTTCGGGCCCCTTGATCAACCATACGCTGTTGGCACGGGACATTATCAGGGACATGATTACCTCGGGAGAGCCCGAGGGGAACGAATTGCCTGCCGACATGCTGGGGTTCCTGGAATCGTTCAGGAAGACCGTGGGCTTTTCCGACGAAGAAGAAAAGCCCGCGGTACAGGCCAAGGCGAAGGCGCCCGCCGTGGATAATCGGCCGGTCAGGACCTGGTTTATCCGGTTCGCCCCCGATAAGGACATCTTCATGAGGGGCACGAACCCCTTCTCCATCGTGCAGGAATTGGCGGGGCTGGGAGAGGTCGTTTGCATTCCCGACGTGGAGCGAATAAAGCCCCTTTCCTCGTTTGACCCCACCGAATGCCAAAGCGAGCTCTATGTCTTCGTGACCACCAAGGCCGACGAAAACGAATTGCGCGACGCGTTCATCTTCGTGCAGGACTTCGCCAAAATCGATATCGAGTGCCTGCCCGGCGACGAGGAGTACACGCCGAGAAAGCTCGGGGAAATCCTGGTTTCCCGCGGCCTCATAGAAACCGACAAGATCGAGAATGCCGTGAGCCGGCAGAAAAAATTGGGAGAAATCCTGATAGAGGAAAAACTCGTTTCGAAAACGCACCTCAAGGTGGCGCTGGAAGAGCAAAAGCTCGCGCAGCGGGCGCTAAAGGGCAAGCAGATGGCGGCCGACATGAGCACGATCCGGGTCAAGTCGGAAAAGCTCGACCAGCTCATGGCCCTGGTGGGGGAGCTGGTGACCATTCACGCGCGGATCCTCCAAACCACGAAGCTCTATAACGAGAACGACGAGGTGCTTTCCGTTATCGAGCAGTTCGGCCGCCTGACCGACGAGCTGCGCAGCAACACCATGAGCATCCGCATGGTTCCCATCGGCACCACCTTCTCGAGCTTCAAGCGCCTGGTGCGCGACCTGTCCGCTGAGTTGGGCAAGAACGTGAACCTCGTAACCGAGGGAGGGGACACGGAACTCGACAAGACGGTGATCGAAAAGCTGGGCGACCCGCTGATCCATATTATCCGCAACAGCCTGGACCACGGAATCGAGCTTCCGGAGGTGCGAAAGGAGCGCGGCAAGGAAGAGGCGGGCACGATTACCCTGTCGGCCGCGCAAACCGGCGCTTCGGTGCATATCGTGATCGAGGACGACGGGAACGGGCTCGACGTGGACGCGATTCGGCGGAAGGCCCTCTCGAAGGGTTTGATCAAGAGCGAGGACGTGCTGACGGAGGAAGAGACCTTCGCCCTCATTTTCGCCCCCGGGTTCTCCACTAAGGAAACCGTGTCGTCGGTATCGGGCCGCGGGGTCGGCATGGACGTGGTCAATCGGCAGATGGAGCTTATCGGCGGCACCGTGAGCATAGAGAGCAAGACGAAGGAATATACCCGCATTATCCTGAAGATCCCGCTAACCCTCGCGATCATCGACGGTCTTTTGGTCCGCATCGGCGAGGATTATTTCGTCATTCCCCTCTCGGTGGTCGTCGGCTGCCTGGAGTACGCGCGGGAGCCCGGCAAGCCCGAGAAGGGCATCGTGATCTTCCACGACCGGCAGCTGCCCTTCATCAATATGCACGATTATTTCGGCCTCGCCTCGCCGCGGCCGGCGATAGAGCAGATGGTGGTAGTGGCGATAAAGAACATCCAGGTCGGCGTATTGGTCGACCAGGTAGTGGGCGGGAACCAAACGGTTATTAAGCCCCTGGGCAAGCTCTTCCGGCGGGCCGAAGGCGTGTCGAGCGCCACGATTCTCGGCGACGGCTCCGTCGCTTTGATACTGGACGTTGAGCAAATCATGAACGCGGCGGAGAAACTCGAGGTATGACCGACGAGGTTTTCGCGCGGTTTCAAGGCTTTATCGAGCCGAATCTCGGCATTAGGATGCCGCCGGCGAAGAAAATACTGCTCGAATCGCGGCTCGCAAAGCGGCTGCGCGTTTTGAAGCTCGATTCGTACGAGGCCTATGCCGATTACGTGTTCAGCCCCGAGGGGTTCGAGCGGGAGATCCAGCAGCTCGTAGACGTGGTCACGACGAACGAGACCGATTTCTTCCGCGAGATCCGTCATTTCGATTATCTCAGGGAGACGGTCTTGCCGGAACTGCTGATCCGGCGCGGGGCGAAGGAGCTGAACGTGTGGTCCGTGGCCGCCTCGACCGGCCAGGAAGCCTTTACCCTGGCCATGACCATCGAGGAATTCCTGGCGGCCCATCGCCTGTCCGTGGACTATTCAATCCTCGCGACGGACATTTCCGAGAAGGTCCTCGCCATCGGCCGCACCGGGATCTATACCGAGCACCAGGCCTCCAAAATTCCCCACGAGTTCGTGCGGCGGTATTGCATGCGGAGCCGGGACCCGGCGGATAAAACCATTCGGTTCAAGCCGGCCCTGCGCGACCGGATAAAGTTCAGAAAGCTCAATTTAATGGACGACCAGTATCCCCTGAAACGGAACTACCAGATCGTCTTTTGCCGGAACGTGTTCATCTATTTCGACCGTCCGACCCAGAAGGCCGTGATCGAGCGGCTTTGCGCGCATATGGACGAATCCGCGTATCTTTTTATGGGTCATTCGGAGAACCTGGGCGTGCTGGACACGGGACTCAAGAGCGTCAGCACGGCGGTCTACAGAAAGGTAAGCCCTTAGGAGGTATTCGTGATTAAGGTCATGATCATAGACGATTCCGCCGTGGTTCGGCAAACCCTGAGCGGCGTCCTCTCGGCGGAGCCGGATATCGAAATCATCGCGACGGCTTCCGACCCGTACGACGCGGCGAATAAGCTCCGGAGCGTGGTTCCCGACGTGATTATCCTGGACATCGAAATGCCCCGGATGGACGGACTGACCTTCCTGAGGAAGCTCATGAGCCAGCATCCGCTCCCGGTGATTATCTGTTCCAGCAAGGCCGAGGAAGGCTCGGACAACGTATTCCAGGCCATGCAATTCGGGGCGGTGGACATTATCCAAAAGCCGAAAATCGGGACCAAGCAGTTCCTCGAGGATTCCAAGGTCATGATTTCCGACGCGGTGCGCGCCGCCCAGCTCACCTCCGTGAAGAAAATCGCCGTGCCCCACTCGCCGCCCCAGCCGAAGCTCACCGCCGACGCCGTGCTGCCGCCGCCCTCCCGGTCCCAGGTGTCCATCGAGACCACCGAGTCGGTCGTGGCCGTCGGCGCCTCAACGGGCGGCACCGAGGCGCTGCGGGTATTTCTGGAGCGGCTGCCCATCGATTGCCCCGGGGTGGTGATCGTCCAGCATATGCCCGAGCATTTTACCGCGGCCTTTTCCAAGCGCCTGGACGGCCTGTGCGCGGTACGCGTCAAGGAGGCGGAGAATAACGATACCGTGCTCCGCGGCCAGGTTTTGATAGCCCCGGGCAACCGACACGTATTGCTGAAGCGGTCGGGCGCCCGTTATTACGTGGAAGTCAAGGAAGGCCCCTTAGTCTCGCGGCACCGCCCCTCGGTAGACGTGCTGTTTCGCTCCACGGCCCGCTACGCGGGGAAAAACGCCATAGGGGTGATAATGACCGGCATGGGCGACGACGGGGCCCGCGGCATGCTCGAGATGAAAGAGGCGGGCGCGTACAACATCGCCCAGGACGAGGGTTCCTGCGTGGTGTTCGGCATGCCCAAGGAGGCGATTAAGCTCGGCGCGGTGGACAAAACCGTGCCGCTCGATCAAATCGCGGCGCTGGTACTCGAGCGCAGTAAAGCGCGCTAGGCAATGCCGTAAAGGCTTGCAATCGGCCCCTTGGGCCTATACAATGTTTTCCGGAGGAATACCGCATGGGTGCATCCATTCTAGTCGTAGACGATTCCGTTTCCATCCGCCAGAGCGTCAGGTTCATACTCGAAGAGGGGGGATACACCGTTTTCGAGGCAGGCGACGGGGTCGAGGGGCTTGCCCGCCTGGGCGAGCATAAGGTTCAGCTCGTCATTACCGACGTGAACATGCCGAATATGGACGGGCTTACGTTCGTAAAGAAAATCCGCGAAACCGAGGGGATTAAATTCCTCCCCGTGCTCGTGTTAACGACCGAATCCCAGGGTTCGGTAGTCGAGGAGGGCAAGAAGGCCGGCGCCACCGGCTGGATCGTGAAGCCCTTCAACAACGAAAAACTCCTGGAGACGATCAAGAAAGTCATCCCCTGACCATGCTCAACCCAAAGCTCGACCGGCCCGAAAAGATTATCGGGCCGGGTGAATTTTACGCTTCGAAGGACGATATCGTGATTTCGACCCTGCTCGGGTCGTGTATCGCGGTGGCCCTCTTCGTTCCGGAGGGCGGCATCGGGGGATTGAACCATTTCATGCTCCCCTTCCCCAACGCGGGCGATTCGTCTATCCTGTCGACCAACGCGCGCTACGGCATTAACGCGATGGAAGTCCTGATAAACGAGGTTTTCAAGCTGGGCGGTCGCCGAGACCGGCTGCGGGCCAAGGTTTTCGGCGGGAGCACCATGTTCGACATGAAAGACGGGGACCGCCTGACCGTGGCGGCGAAAAACATAAAGTTCATTTTCGAGTTTCTCGACGCGGAAAAGATCCCCGTGGACTCATATAGCGTCGGGGGTTCCCTTCCGCGGAAGATTTATTTCTTCACGGATAGCGCGAAAGTCCTGATGCGGTTCTCGAAGGTCGAATCCACGGCCCTTGGGCGCCGCGAAACCCAATACTCCGAATCGCTGCAGGAGTCGTCCCGGAACGCCGGGAAGCCGATCCTGTTCAGTTGACGAAATAATCGCATACAGAAGAGGTAATCCGCATGAACGCAATCGTGACGGTCGTCGGGAGCGACCAAGTCGGCATAATCGCCAAGGTATCCGCCTTCCTTTCGGGGCATGGCATCAATATAGTGGACATCACCCAGACCGTCCTTTCGGGGAATTTCGTCATGATGATGATGGTGGACCTTTCCGCCTCGGACCTTCCGATGGACGAGTGCAAAAAGGGCCTCGCCGCCCTAGGCGACGAGATCGGCATCAGCGTGAGCGTCATGCACGAGCGGGTGTTCTCCGCCATGCACCGGATTTAAGGGGCGAGCTCGATGCTATTTACTCCCCTGGAAATTCGAGAGACCGTCGATATGTTCATGCGGCACAAGCTGGACGTGCGCGCCATCACCATGGGCGTTTCGCTCCGGGACTGCGCCGGCCCCTCCGGCGCCGATTCGAGGCGCCGGGTCAAGGATAAACTTTTGCGCGTCGCGGGGCGCCTGGTCTCCGTCGGCCGCGAGATCGAGGCCGAGTACGGCGTGCCTATCATCAATAAGCGGATCGCGGTTACCCCGATCGCCCTGGTGGCCGAATCCAGCGACGAGACCGACTATACCCCCTGGGCGAAGACCCTGGACGAGGTGGCGATCGAGCTCGGCGTGGACTTTATCGGCGGGTTTTCGGCCCTGGTGCAAAAGGGCATGACCGTCGGCGACCGCCGCCTGATCGATTCCATTCCCCGCGCGCTTGCGGAAACCTCGCGGGTATGCTCCTCGATCAACCTGGGAACCACGAAAAACGGGATCAATATGGACGCCGTGAAGCTCATGGGCCAGGTGGTGAAGGCCACGGCTAACGCCACCGCGGACCGGGACGGGATTGGCTGCGCGAAGCTCGTCGTGTTTTGCAACGCCCCCGAGGACAATCCCTTCATGGCGGGCGCCTTTCACGGCCCCGGCGAGGGTGAATCGGTGCTTTCCGTGGGCGTGTCGGGCCCGGGCGTGATCAAGGCGGCCTGCGAGCAATACCGCGGCGCCCCCCTGGACGCGCTCGCCGACGGCATAAAGAAAACCGCGTTCAAGATTACCCGCATGGGCCAGCTCGTGGGCCAGGAGGCGGCAAGCCGCCTCGGCGTGCCCTTCGGCATCCTGGACCTCTCCCTTGCCCCGACCCCGGCGGTGGGCGACTCCGTCGCGCGGATTCTCGAGGAGATAGGGCTTGAGTCTGCGGGCGCCCCGGGCACCACGGCCGCCCTGGCGATGCTCACCGACATGGTAAAAAAGGGCGGCGTCATGGCCTCGACCAACGTGGGCGGCCTTTCCGGCGCGTTTATTCCCGTGAGCGAGGACGAGGGGATGGTCGCCGCCGTCCGCGCGGGTTCCATTACCCTGGAGAAGCTCGAGGCCATGACCTGCGTGTGCTCGGTGGGCCTCGACATGATCGCGATTCCCGGCTCCACCACCGCCGAAACCATTTCGGGGATTATGGCGGACGAGCTCGCGATCGGCATGGTGAACAACAAGACCACGGCGGTACGGGTCATTCCCGTGCCGAATAAGGAAGCGGGCGAGTGGGCGGAATTCGGCGGACTTCTGGGCGGCGCGCCCGTCATGGGCGTGAACCGCTTTTCCTGCGCCGACTTCGTCAACCGCGGCGGACGCCTGCCGCCGCCCATTCACAGCTTCCGGAACTGAGGGCGGGGCGTTATGGTTGAAAAAAGGGGAAAAAAGGGGCATAGTGGTCCCATGAAACGCATTATCACCGCCCTTGTCGTTATCGTTCTCGCCGTCGGTTTCGCCTCCGCGCAGGAAAAGCCGGACGCCCTGAAGCTGTACCGGAACGGCCGCGACCTTGAGGCCGCGGGCAGGACGGAAGACGCCGCGGCGGCATACCGGCAATCCATCGAGGTGTGCAAGCAGGACCTGACCGATAACCCGAAGAACATGGACGCCTATACGATCGAGACCTGGGCGCTGGTCCGGCTCGGCAAGTACCAAGACGCCGTGGACACCTGCGCGGAAGCGCTCAAGGTTACCAACGACTACCGCGTGGTGGAAACCATGGGCGAGGCCTACTTCTACCTGCGGCAATACAAGGAATCGCTGAAGCAGTTCGAGCGGTACGTAGACGCGGCCCCGAAGGGTGAACGGATAAGCACCGCGTATTTTTTCATCGGCGAGATATTTCGGCTGAATAGGGAATACAACCACGCGGATATCGCGTATTCCACGGCGGTCTACCTGGAGCCCGGCCTGTCCCTGTGGTGGTACCGGCTCGGAACGGTCCGCGAGTCGGTAGGCGACAAAACCGGCGCGCAGACCGCGTACCAGCGTGCGCTGAAGCTTCGCCCGGACTATAAGGACGCGAACGAGGGGCTCAATCGCGTCCGTACATAACGGCGTCGACCCGGGCGATCACGGTCGCCGGGTTGAACCGCTTCCAATCCGCCGGTTTTCGCCCTTTGCCGCGGCCCTTGGCCCTTTTTGCCTTCCCCGACCCCGTGAGTCGGCTCAGTATCTCAAAGGCTTCCGTCACCAGCATGCCCGCCTTCCCCGGTAACTTCACCCCGTAACGCAACATCCATCTCGAAACGAAGATCATGCCCTCCACGGTGAGGGCTTTCTCTATTCCCGCCCGAAGCGCCCCGTCGGTGACCTTAAGCCCGAAGGGCGAGGCGAGAACGCGGCCGAAGGGCGTGAGCAGGTTGAAAAAGACGATTCCGGCGCTCATGATAACCACCGGAGTCCAGCGGATTCGGGCGCGGTCAAAGGCGAGCAGGACAAGGGACAGAAGGAAGAGGAGGCCCTTCGTGTAGGGACCGGGCGCGAACATGACGGCGAGGACGAGCGCGAGGCCGACCCCTACCCGCAGGGCCCGTACGAGGCCGCCCCGATTCCCCGCGACGGGGCTATCCGGGCGTTCCGCGGGGACGAAGGTACCCGCTCGCACGTCGGCGTACCACTCGGACCGTTCCGCGAACGCGTTCGCGAAGGCGCCCAGGAGTACGCCGGTGACCGTGCCCACGGCGAGGAAGGGCGGCGCGATGTACCAGGCCGAGGCCCCGAATATCCAGAATCGCGCCAGGGCGAGTTGGGCCGCGTTGGAGGCGAAGGCTCCCGCCACGCCGACGCCGATCCAGCTGACGCGCGTTTTAAAGAGCTTGCGGATACCGGCCATGAGAACGGCCGAGGTCACGCTACCCGCGGCGGAAAACACGAAAATGTAGGAAAAGAGGGTGCCGCCGACCAAGCCTTGCCCCAAAACCTTGATCGCCACGAGGGTAAGGAAGGCCGGTAGCGGCAAAATGTCCACGGCGAGCATGATCGGCAGGTTCGCCAGCCCGAGCCTGAGAAAGGGCAGGGGCTTGGGGATCATGTACTCAATGGTGGAAAGGAAAAAGCAGAGGGCCCCGAACCAGGCGGTGGCCGTGTCTATGGAGTTTTTCTTCACGGCGGGGGTAAAAAAAACCGGCCCGGAGGGGCCGGCTTTCGTCTCTTAGTGGCCGCAGCCGCAGCCGTCGCCGCAACCGCAATCGTCGCCGCAGTCGTCGCCGCAGGAATCGCCGCAACCGCATCCGCAGCCCTGGTCAAGGCCGTTCGCCTTCTCGTCCTCGGTGGACTCGCGCACGCTGACGACCTTCACGTCGAAATGGAGCGTCTCCCCGGCGAGGGGATGGTTGGCGTCGACCTTGATTTTGTCGCCGTTCACCTCGGTGACCGTCACGACGCGGGAGCCTTCGGGGCTGCCCGCCTCGAACTGCATGCCTTCCACGATTTCCACGTCGTCGGGAAACTGGTTGCGCGCCACCTCTACCACGAGCTCGTCCTGGTACTCGCCGTACGCGTCGGCGGGCGCTACGGACACCTTGAAGGAGTCCCCGGCGGATTTGCCTTCCAGGTGCTTCTCGAGCCCGGGAATCAGGTTGTTGCGTCCATGGAGATATTCAAGGGGCCCCGCGCCCTCGGAGGAGTCAAGCACTTCGTTGTCATCGTCCGTAAGCGTGTATTCGATGGAAACCACGCTGTCTTTGGATATGGTCATATGAGTTCCTTGCGATAAGATACCGTGAAAATAACATATTGCGCATGCATCGGCAAGCAGATAACGCATTGGTTGGTAAAACCCGCATTGTGGGTATATACTCTTTTACAAAGGAGCGAAACGTATGGTAACTAAATCGGTTCTCGCGCTGTTTGCCGCGGTTTTCGCCGCGTTTGTGGTCTTTTTCCTGCTAACCTTCCCGGCAGTGGGCGACGGGAACGTCGCGTTGGGTGTCGTCGCCTTTGTCGGCCTGCTCGGCGCGCTCGGGGTATCGGTGTATCAGGAAATGAAACTGGGCAAAAAGGACGTTTCCGTGGCGCTTTGGTACAAGGCGCTTACCGTAGCCGACCTGATCGTCGTTTCCTGGTATTGCACCCGGCTCGGAACCCTGTGGGGCTGGTGGTAAGCGGAGCGAAGGAATCGCCGCGTCCCGTTCGCTCGGGGCGAACGCGATCGCATCCTTTCGATGAGGCGTCCGGAATCCTATTCCGGGCGCTTTTTTTTGCTTTTTTGCCCCGCCCCTGAGCCGGGCTCGGAACCGCCGCGGCGCGGGGCTCCGGTGCGGCCCGATGCGCCGGAGCGTCCCGTATTGCCTGGGGTCCCGCCGGGACAGAGCGCGCCCAGCAGGTCTTCCCTGCCCAAGAGGCGCAGGGCTTCGGCGACGAGGGCGCGGTTTTCCGGTTTGTTGAACTGAAGGAGGGCCCGCTGCAGGCTCCGTTCCCGGGCGCCGCGGGCCACGTAAACCGGCTCCAAGGTCTCGGGGTTAAGCCCCGTATGGTACATGCAGGTGGCCAACGTTCCCGGCGTGGGGTAAAAATCCTGGACCTGGTCCGGCACGAAGCCCGATTCCCTCAGGGCGAGGGCCGTGTGGAGCGCGTCGGAAAGGTCGGCCCCGGGATGGCTCGCGATATAGTAGGGAACGAGAAACTGCCTTTTGCCGAGCCGTTCGTTGGTTTCCCGAAAGGCCTTCTCGAAGCGCAGGTACATCTCCCGCGTGCTCTTTCGCATGAGCGAAAGCACCCGGTCGGAGGTGTGTTCCGGGGCAACCTTGAGCTGGCCGGAGACGTGGTGGGCGCAGAGCTCCTCGATAAACGTCCGGTCGGGGTCCAGCATGGCGTAGTCGTAGCGGATGCCCGAGCGGACGAATACCTTCTTCACGCCCGGAAGGGCGCGCAGCCTGCGGAGCAACGCAACGTAATCGCGGTGATCGGCCTTGAGGGCGGGGCAGGGCTCCGTTCCCAGGCATTGCCGGTCCCGGCACGATCCCGACGCGGCCTGCTTCGCGCACGAGGGCACGCGAAAATTGGCGCTCGGGCCGCCCACGTCGTGGATGTAGCCCTTGAATTCGGGGTCCTTCGCGAGGAGGAGGGCCTCCCGCTCGAGGGAGTCGTGGCTTCGCGCCTGGATTTGCCTGCCCTGGTGGAAGGTTATGGCGCAAAACGCGCACGCGCCGAAGCAGCCCCGGCAGCTCGTGAGGGAAAACCGCACCTCCTCGAGGGCGGGAATGCCCCCTGCCGCGTCGTAGTCCGGGTGCCACCGGCGCGCGTAGGGGAGCTCGATAACCGCGTCGAAGGCGGCGGGCTCGAGGGGGAGGGCGGGGATTTCCTGGACCACGTACCGGTCCTCGCTGCGCTCGATCAGCGCCTTCGCGTTGAGGGGGTCGCTGTTTCGTTCCTGGATGAGATAGTGGCGGCAGTAGGCCTTCGCTTCGGCCTTAATTTCCGCGAAGGAAGGCAGTTCTTCGGCGCTTTTCGGCAGCTCTTCCGCGCGGCCGGTGCGCCACGCGGTGCCGCGGATACCCCGGAGGCAGGTTTCCGGGAACGGGCCGTCGGGCGCCGCGGAGCGCGCCTTCGCGAGCCGTTCGGCTATTTCGAGGATCGGGCGCTCGCCCATGCCGTACACGAGGAGGTCGGCCTTGGTGTCGAGGAGGACGGAACGGCGGACCGTGTTTGACCAATAGTCGTAGTGGGCGAATCGGCGGAGCGAGGCCTCGATGCCGCCGATAACGACGGGCGCGCCGGTTTTCAGCTCGCGTATCTTGGCGACGTAGGCCATGAGCGCGCGGTCGGGCCTTCGGCCGCTTTTCCCGCCGGGGGAGTAGGAATCTTCGGATCGGGGTTTGTTGTTGGCCGTGTAGCGGGCGACCATGGAGTCCATGGCGCCGGCGCTCACGAGCCAGGCGAGCCGGGGAGGGCCGAGCGCGATGAAATCGCCGCCCGCGCCCCTCCAGTCGGGCTGGGCGACAATGCCTACCCGGTAGCCCCTGGACTCAAGGAGACGGCCGAGCAGGGCCGCCGCGAAGGACGGATGGTCCACGTAGGCGTCGCCCGAAACCAGGACGAAGTCGCATCGGTCCCATCCCCGGGCCTCCATGTCCGCCCGGGTAACCGGAAGGAAGGAAGACCGGTCGCTCACGGCGATCAGGCGAACGCCTGGATAACTTCGGTGACTCCGGGAACGTGCTTCAGAAGATGGGCCTCGACGCCCATTTTCAGGGTCATGGTGGACATGGGGCAGGAGCCGCACGCCCCGGTCAACTTGACCGTGACCTTGCCGTCGTCGGAAACGGAAACGAGTTCGAGATCGCCGCCGTCAGCCTGGAGCTGGGGACGAATATCTTCAAGAGCGGTTTTCACTGCGTCTGCGAGCATAATAGGTACCTCCTGGACGCCGCGGCGCCCAGGTGAAAGATACCCGTTAACCCCCCGCGGGGTCAAGTTACGTATTGTTCAGCCAATTCCAAATCACTATACTTAAGGAATTAGGAGCAAGCCATGTCCTCAATCAAGTACGATTTTACCATTTCCAGCCTCGGACCGTGCAAGGTTCAGTCACCCATTCAGCTGTCGAACGTCGAAGGCGACTTCATAGCGAACTACGTGAGCGAAGACGAATTCGTCCGGTACAAGATGGACGCGAAGCTTGACGACGTGATCGGCCCGTGCACGCGCGGCGACCTGCTCGAGAAAGCCGGGCCCCGGGAGAAGATCTTCTTCAATCCGAGCCACGTGCACGCCGCCATCGTGACCTGCGGGGGCCTGTGCCCTGGACTGAACGACGTGGTTCGCGCCGTGACCCGCTCCCTGTGGCACCGCTACGGGGTTCGCCGCATTTCCGGCATCCGTTTCGGCTTCAAGGGCCTCCTTCCGGAATACGGCTTCGATATCATGCCCCTGAACCCGGCGGTGGTGGACGACTGCCATAAGACCGGCGGCTCTATACTCGGCACTTCCCGCGGGGGCGGCGACCGCGTGATCGAGATCGCCGACGCGATCGAAAACCTCAATATAAACATGATATTCATTATCGGCGGCGACGGGACCCAGCGGGGCGCCCTGGACGTGGCCGAGGAGATAGAGAAGCGCGGCCTGAAGATCGCGGTGGTCGGGATCCCGAAGACGGTGGACAACGACCTTTCCTTCATCCAGAAATCCTTCGGATTCGACACCGCCGTGGTGAAGGCCGCCGAGTCGGTCGCCGCGGCGCACATGGAGGCCCATTCCCAGATCAACGGGATCGGCCTCGTGAAGCTCATGGGCCGCGAGGCCGGCTTTATCGCGACCCATACGGCCATCGCGAGCCACGAGGCGAACTTCGTGATGATCCCGGAGGTGCCCTTCGAGCTGGACGGGCCCCAGGGATTCCTGCATCACCTGGAAGAGCGGCTTCGCGCGCGGCACCACGCGGTGGTGGTGGTGGCGGAAGGCGCGGGCCAGGACCTCCTGGACGCCGTGCAGGGTACCGACGCCTCCGGGAACAAGAAGCTCGCCGATATCGGGGCCTTCCTCAAGGACCGAATCGCGGAATACTTCAAGTCCATCGGCATGCACATCAACCTGAAATACATAGACCCCAGCTACCAGATCCGCTCGGCCCCCGCGGCCCCCATCGACTCGATCTACTGCGAGCGCCTGGGGAATAACGCGGTACACGCGGCCATGGCCGGGAAGACGAAGCTTTTGATCGGCCTGGTGCACAACAAATTCGTGCACCTGCCCATCAAGGTCGCCACGAGCAAGAAGAACTACGTGGACCCCGAGGGTTCCCTGTGGCGCGATTGCCTGGACGCGACCAGCCAGCCCATCCTGATGGTCAACGACAGGGAATCGTACCTCCAGAGCAGCAAGAAACTAAGGCAGAACGAGAAATAAGGATTCCGGGGCGCTATTCGCCCCCGGGGGGACCGAGAAATACGAAGGAAAGCTGGCGTTCCCCCGCGGAATTGAATAGCTCGATGCCGGACTTGAGCGGGACGAGGGACGCGCTCTTTTGCAGGTCAGCGATAAACGTAATCTCGAAGCGGGCCGCTATCTCGTTGATGGCGGCCTTTTTCGTCATCGCGCCGGGCGAAAGGACGATCGGGTAGGCGCCCTTCGCGTTTTTCGCGCCGAGTTTCCACTTTCCCCGGAAGCTGTTCGTGCCGGTAAAGCCGCTGAGCGAGCCGTCGGCAGAGAAATAGAGCCAGGCGTCTCCCCCGTGGCCGGGCTCGAGAGGCACGAATTGGCTGCCGGTATTGAAGCCCGAAATGGTCCATTCCCGGTCCGTAAGCCATGCGGAGCCCTGGAGGCCGGGCTTGACGGGTGGTCCCGCGAGGGAAGGCGCGCGGTTTTCCGCCGCTTCCGCCTTTCCCGCCGGTCGCGCAACGCTCGCGCACCCCGCCAAGAGGCCCAGGGCGAGTAAAAGCGATAGAATCGCGAATTCGGTCTTCTTCATACGACAATACTATAACCATAAGGTGCTTGATTTCAAATTCATTTTCGTATATATTGAGCTCAATCAACGGGGAATTAGCTCAGTTGGTAGAGCGATTGGTTCGCAATCAATAGGCCAGGGGTTCGAATCCCCTATTCTCCAAAAAAGGAGTCCGAAAGGACTCCTTTTTTTATTAGGAGAATATGGGATTCGCGGCGTAGCTTCGAGCGTTCGAAGGGTCGAACGACCCGGAGGCGCGAAGCGACGACTGGAAGCCGAATCCCCGTGCTAAAAGTACCAGATGGAGCCGTCCGAAAGGACGGCTTTTCTTTTTTGTCGGTTGCTTTGAGCAAACCTCCTGTCAGACGATGCTTCTCAGACACCGAAAAGTCGTCGTATTTAGTGTATTGATAACCCGAAAAGACGCTGTATAAATGTGATTGAAAGAGCAAAAAGTGGTTGTAAAAAGTGTAACTTTGCGCGTAAATCAATTACAGTTCGCATCTTTCAGGAGGCCTCCAGATGGAAAGAGCTGCAATGGCCCAGTTACAGGAATGGAAAGCGCGAAAAAACCGGAAGCCACTGATAATCCGGGGTGCCCGGCAAACGGGGAAAACCTGGCTCATGAAGGAATTCGGCCGTATCGCGTACGAAAACACGGTATACGTCAACTTTGACAATAACCGCATCATGAAGGACCTTTTTGCAGAGGATGCAGATACCGTGCGCCTCGTCAGAGGACTTGAGCTCTACAGCGGGCAGAAAATCGAAAGCGAAAAAACATTGCTCATCTTCGACGAGATTCAGGAAGTACCAAAGGCGTTAACCGCGCTCAAGTACTTTCATGAGAACGCGAGCGAGTACCAGATCATCTGCGCCGGATCGCTTTTGGGCGTTGCCCTGCACGCGGGGACCAATTTCCCCGTCGGAAAGGTCGAGTTTCTCGACCTTTATCCCCTGTCCTTTCCGGAGTTCCTGAAGGCGACGGGTAACGAACGGTGTGAAGAAACGCTCGCACGCCTGGATTTCGATATGGTAGCCCCGTTCAAGTCGACCTACATCGATCTCCTCAAGCAGTACTATTTCGTCGGCGGAATGCCGGAGGTCGTGGCGGCATTTGCCGTGCGCCGGGACTTTCGCGAAGCCCGTGAACTGCAGCAAAGCATATTGACCGCGTACGAACAGGACTTTTCGAAACACGCGCCGCACGAAACGGTTCCCCGCATCAGGATGCTCTGGAACAGCATTCCCGCCCAGCTCGCGCGGGAAAACAAGAAATTCATGTACGGACTCATCAAGGAAGGAAGCCGCGCGCGGGAGTATGAGCTTGCCATGCAATGGCTGTGCGACTGCGGTCTCGTGCACAAGGTACACCGCGTTACCGTGCCGAGCCTCCCGCTCAAGGCGTCCGAAGACCTCAGGGCTTTCAAGCTGTTCGCGCTCGACGTCGGCCTTCTTTCATGCCTGACCGGTCTCGCTCCGCATATCCTGCTCGACGGCAACGAACTGTTCAGGGAATTCAAGGGCGCGCTGACGGAACAGTACGTCCTCCAGCAATTGGTCACGCTCAAGAACATCACGACCTGGTACTGGACCAATGACCGAAACTCGGCCGAAATCGATTTTCTCGTCGATACGGGAACGGACGTCGTTCCGATCGAGGTAAAGGCGGAGATCAACCTTCAGGGGAAAAGCCTCAAAACCTATCGCGCGCGATTCTCGCCGCGCATAGCCGTTCGTACGGCCATGACGGATTACAAGCGGGAGGAAGGCTTGATAAACCTACCGCTCTACGCGGTTCACATGATTCGGGAAGTGACGGATTTCGCGCTGGTCAGTCAGCGACAGTAGTTTTCTCCAGAAGCTTCGCCGACGCTCCCGCCGGCAGCCCTTGCACGTCCCGTAGCTGCCGCTCAATCGCCCGTGAGCGTACGCCGGCCGAGTCAATCTCCTTACTCGCGGCGTCAAGCTTCTGCTTCGTTTTCTCGAGTACCTCGCCAAACTTGCCGGAACCCGTTCCGGTAGTAACGACATACCCTTCTTTTCTCTGCGCAATGGCGATTGCCTCAAGCTGATGCGAGAACAAGGTCATGGCGCTCGCGCGGCCTTCGGGTTTTCCGACCATAAAAAAACGCTCGCACGCGGGATGCAAAAGGCCGTCTTTACAGAGTTCAGGTATCGTCGCCGTTCGTTTATAGTTTGAGTTTAACTGAATGAGAGGATCGGGCCAGCATTTTCCTTTGTCATAGCCCTCATCGACGGCTTTTCGAATGTCTTCCGCGTGAATTCGCGTAAAAAATGCGGGAAAAACTTCCATAATCCCCAATACGAGCCATCATACGACGAACGATTGCGATTATAAAACAATACGGGTATATTCGGCGTAATGAAAGCCGGACGAAACGACCCGTGCCCCTGCGGCTCGGGCAAGAAATACAAGAACTGCTGCCTCGGGAAGAACGGCTTCTCGAACGAGCCGACGGCGATGGAAATGCGCGGGACGCCGAACCTCGCGACGGACGCGCTTAACGACATGCGCCGCATCGCGGGCAATCGGGAGTTCAAATCGGCGGAAGAATTGCAAGCGTTTCTCGACTCCTACATGGCGATCAGAAACAGCCAGCCGATCGCCGATTTCGCGGGGCTTTCCCCCGAGGATATCCATATCATGTTCACCGACAGGCGAAAGGCCGTCGAACGGCTTGTAACGATTACGGGTCCTATTACCACGGAAGAGACGCGGGACGTACCGATACTTCGCGCCGCGATCTCGTTACTCCGCGAGCTTGCGCGTGGCCCGATACGGATGACCGCGAGCGGATACCTCGCGCCGGAAGCGGCGGGACGGTGGTTTGACGAGGACTTCGCGCTCGAGGAATCGCCGCGGGTACGAGAGATCTTGAGGCCGAAATCGGAGTCTGGCTATATCCCGCTCGTCCGTTTTCGCCTCTGCGTGTGCCTCGCGGGTTTCGCCGAGGCGAAATCGAAACAGCTTCGCGTTACCGAGAAGGGCCGCGCGATACTCTCGCGCGAGGACTGGCAAACGCTCTACCGCGAACTTTTCGCGGCCATGATCGATCTCTATAACGATACCGACAATCCCGTGAATGACCGTATGATGGACGGCGCCGGGGAATGGACGCTCTTCGCGCTTCGACTGATAGCAAAAAGCGAGAACGACACGATTTTTATAGATGACCTCCGCACGGCGTACCGACGTGCGTTCCCGCAAAGCTTCGACGACCTTGACGACGACGGTCTATCGTACTTCGTCTTCGCGGACGCGATCCTCCCCGCGCGGGAACTCGGAATCCTCGCGCATAATCCGCTTCCCGAGCGAGTTGAGGATTTCGATACTATCGACCGCGTAAGGGTAGCGAGGACTGAGTTCGGGAAACAACACGTCATGTGGAGAAAATAGGGAGGACGAGATGCATTTTGGCGTATCGTCGCCGTTTCGGACGGACGGATTCATCCCGTTTTATTTTGTAGACCCAGAACCGCAGAACGTATTCGCGACACTACGGTAGGAAAGCGCGGCGGGGTCCGGGGCGGAGCCCCGGGGAAGGGGGAGGCCGAGACCCCGCGAGGGGGCTTGGCCGGGGGGGAAGGCCCGTTTGTCCTTGGACAAACTTCCCCCCGCCCTTATGAACGCGAAACGCGCCGTTTCATTTTGACTTTCGATTCCCCTTCACCTAGATTAGTGGTATGGCCCCGTTTGTCCCGGGCGAAAAAGTCGTATGCCTATTTGTCCGTTCGCCGTACCGCAGACAGCGTCCAGGAGCGTTTCCTCTTTTTCCGATACCCTTACCGCGAAACGACGGCGTATCGCGGCTGCGGGGGGCCACGGTCCGAATTCGCGCGAGTCAGAAAGTCTTTTTTTGTTAAAGATAGGAAGGAGGCGAAAATGCCCGTCGTTGAGCTTAAGGGTGTGACGAAAGAGTACATGCTGGGTACCACCAAGGTGGAGGCCCTGCGCGGGGTGGATCTGGAGATCGAGCGGGGCGAGTTCCTCGCGGTGGCCGGGCCTTCCGGGTCGGGCAAGAGCACGATGCTGAACATGTTCGGCTGCATCGACGTGCCGACCGCGGGTACCGTCCGTATCGACGGGACCGACGTGGCGGGCCTGAACGACAAGGAGCTGACGCGGTACCGGCGCGAGAAAGTGGGCTTCATTTTCCAGTCCTTTAACCTTATCCCGGTGCTGAACGTGTACGAGAATATCGAGTTTCCCCTCCTTCTCAAGAAAAACCTGACGAAGAAGGAGCGCGAGGCGATCGTGATGCGCTTCGTGGAGGAAGTGGGGCTGTCCGACCGCCTGAAGAACAAGCCCACGGAACTGTCGGGCGGGCAGCGGCAGCGCGTCGCGATCGCCCGCGCCCTGGTGACGAACCCGCTGATTATCCTGGCGGACGAGCCGACGGCCAATCTTGACTCGGCCACGGGCACGAAGATCGTGGAGCTCATGCGCCAGATTAACGAGATAGAAAAGACGACCTTTATCTTCTCCACGCACGACGCGCATATCATGCGCGAGGCGCGCCGGCTCGTGCAGATACTCGACGGGCGGATCGTGGACGCGGGGACCTCGCGGGCGAAGGAGGCGTGACCATGCTCCTGACCCTTAAGCTGGCCCTGCGCACCATCGCGCGGAGGAAGGGAAGGATGGTCCTGATCGGCGCCCTGGTGGCCTTCGGCACCTTCCTTATCGTGTTCGGCACCATTTTCGCCGATTCCGCCTCCGCGGCGTCTAAGAAAGCGATTATCGAGAAGTTCACGGGCGACTTTATCGTCTATTCCCGCACCTCGAAGGAAATACCCTCGCCCTTCGCCTTCCAGACTCCCCTTCCGAAGATCCGCGAGCTGAAGCGGGTGGAGGAGATTCTGGACTCGACGGAGGGGGTGGCGGCCTACGCGCCCTACGCGCAAAACTACGGCATTGTCCAGGTGGAGCGGGACGGGCGTAAGATAGACCTTCCCATTATTTATTACGCCATAGACCCGGCGAGCTACGCGCGGGTTTTCGGCGAGGTGAAGCCCTTCGAGGGCTCGTACCTCGGGTCCGGCGGCGAGGCCGGGGGCGTGATGATTTCGGCGTTCCAGAACGCGGAATACCGAAAGAACTTCGGCGTGGAGGTTCGCGCCGGCGAGTCGGTTACCCTTCTCGGGGTGACCGAGGGGGGCGTGAATTCCGTCCCGTCGCGGGTGTCGGGGATTTTCGAGCCGCAACGGTATTCGAGCGTGTTCAATTACATCAATTTCATGGACGCGGCCACGTACGCTTCCATCTACAACTACGCGGGCGTGGCGGCGCTTCCCGAGGACCTGGACGCGAGCCTCGCCGCGGCGGATTCGGGCGAGGACGCGATTTTCGCGCTGGCCGACGATCCGGGCGCCTCCGCCATCGACGTGGGCAGCCTGGAGGCCGAGCAGATTTCGGGCGCCACCATGGTCGCCGTCCGCCTGAAGGACGGCGCGAACGCTGAGGAGATTATCGCGCGGCTGACCGGGGACGAGAGCCTGGGGGTAAAGGCGGCCGAGTGGTCGGCGGCCTCGGGCTTTTACGCGCAGATTTCGGCGGGGCTGCAGGCGTTCATTTATTTCGCCACGGGCCTCGTGTTCCTGGTGGTGGCCATGATATTCATGAATACCCTGATCATCAACGTGACGGAGCGGACGGCCGAGATCGGCACCATGCGGGCGATCGGGGCGGAGCGGACCTTCGTTCGCGGGGTGTTCCTCGCCGAGGCCCTCGCGCTGAACCTTACCGCCTCCCTCGCCGGTTTGGCTGCCTCCGCGATCGCCTTGGCGGCGTTCTCGAAGGGCGGCATTCTGCTGCCCGACCTGATCTCGCAGTTCCTGGTGGGGGGCGGGCCCATCCCGATCCGCGCGACGGTATGGCCGTTTGTCCTGGGCATTCTCGCGGTCGCCCTCGTTTCCGTGCTCGCTACCCTTTATCCGGTCAGCGTGGCCACCAAGATTACCCCGCTCAAGGCGATGAGCGACAAGTAGGGAGGAACGCATGAAAGACTTCATCGTTTTGGCATTCAAGAACGTGTTTCGCAACGGCAAACGGAGCCTGACCCTCGGCGTGAACTACGCCATAGTCGCGTTCATCCTGACCGCCCTGGCGGCCTTTACCCGCGGCGCCCAGGACAACGTTTCCTCGAGCATAATCCGGGCAACCGCCGGGCATATCACCGTTTCGGGAAAGTACGCCGACGGCGGAAAGATTTACAACGGCCTTTTGCGGTCGGGCGATATCGAGCTTTTGGCCAAGGAGAGCCTGGGGCAGGACGCGACGGTGCTCAAGCGGTACCTCGTGAAATCGGCGGTGTACTTCAACGGGCTTTCGAAGCGGCTTTCCTTTACGGGAATCGAGTCGGATAGGGATACCGGCTTTAAGGGGCAAATGCGCTTCGACGCGGGATCCTGGGAGAACTGGGCCGCGAACCCGAACGGGATAGCCTTGCCGAAGTCCGTGGCCGATTACTTCGGCATACGGACGGGAGACGACCTGGTCGTTTCGGCCCGTACCCGCTTCGGCGCCTTCAACACGGGCATACTCAAGGTAGAGGGCATTTACCGAACGGATAACTTTTTCATGGGCGAGTTGGTGCTCGTGCACTTCGATTTCCTCAGGAAGCTCGACCTGGCGCCGGAAGACGCGTCCACGGCGATCTACGCGTATCTCGGCTCCACGGCGGGCATCGGGGCGAAACGCGACGCGTTCGCGAAGCTTTTGACTTCGAAGGGCTTTGAGGTTTCGCGCCCCAAGGACGACGCCGAGGCCATTTCGGCCGTTTCGGCGGCGAGCCAAAAGTACGAGATAGACGAGGAAGGGCGCGACCGGGTTATGCCGAAGCTGGCCACCATAGACGAGGTGCTCGGCATAGTGCGGAGCGTCGTCGCGGCGGTGCAGGGCATGGGGGCCCTGGTAACGGCGATCATGCTTTTCGTTATCGCGGTTTCGGTGTTCATCAACCTGCGCATGTCGATCAACGAGCGGTTGCGCGAGATCGGCAGCATGCGGGCGATGGGCGTGGAAGCCTCCGCCGTGACGGGCCTCTTCGTGATGGAGGGCTCGGCGCTCGCCCTGATGGCCTCGGCCGTGGGTTCCGTGGCGGCGGCCCTCGTATGCCTTTTGGTGCGCCTGGCGATTCCCTTCCCCGCAGGCGGGAACCTCGCGATTTTCCTGGACTCGGGGCGGCTCGCCCTGGCGCCCAACCTGGGCGACATGGCCCTTCTCGTGGCGGCTATCGGCATTATCGCGGCCGCCTTCTCGTTCTTCCCCGCCCGAAGGGGCGGGCGCATCAGGCCGGTTGAGGCCCTGACCGCGACGTTCTGACATAAGGAGTCTTATATGAAAACGAAATACGGCAACGCGCCCCGCGCGATATTGGCCTTGGCCCTTTTCGCGGCGGCCGCCTTCGCCCCCGCCTTCGCCCAGGCGGCGAAGGCGACCGATCCCGCCGCGGCCGCCCTGGTAGAGGCCTACGAGGCAAAGACCGACCTCGCCGGCCTTGACGTGACCTCCACCTTTACCCTCGTGCAAAAGAAGGAGGGCGAGGCGGACCGGGTGCTTCGGATCCAGATTTTCCGCAGGGACGCCGCCGATACCTTTACGCTCCTGTTCCAATACCCGGACAGCGAGAAGGGGAAGGGGTACTGGCGCAGCAAGGACGACCTTTTCCTTTACCTGCCCTCGACCCGCGAGTTCGTGTACCGGAACCGGAAGGACGACGTGGGCGGTTCCGACATTCGGGCCGACCTTTTCGGCAAGCCCAATACCCTTGCCCAGTACTGGGCGACCATGGCCGGGACCGCGAAGGTTTCGAGCTGGGAGTGCGACGTGGTGCGGCTGGACGCGAAACGGCTCGACGTGGCCTACCCGGTGCAGAAAACGTATTTCCGCAAGACCGACGGCCTTCCCGTGAAGACCGAAAGCTTCAGCGCGGGGGAAACCCTCTTGCGGACCACCTATTACGTTGACTACAAGGCCTTGCCGGGGGGCAAGTACATTTTCACCAAGCTCCTGGCAACCGATGCCCTCGAGAAGGGGCAGAAGACCTACCTGACCAACGAGGGCGTTTCCACCGATAAGATCGCGAATTACACGTTCTCGAAGGCCTTCCTCGAGGAGAAATCGAGATGAACGGCGCGAAGGGGCGGCTTCGCCCCGTCTCCGTCGCCGGGTTAACGGTCGCGATCGCGCTCTGCCTCGCGCCGGCCGCCTTCGCGCAGGACGCGGCGGCCGCGGATGATCCCTTCGCCGAGGACCCCTTCGCCGAAGGGGCCTTCGACGCGGGCGCCGGCCTGGGTTCTTTCGGCGGGAGCGGTGGGGCTTCGGAAGCTTCCGCGCCGTATTTGCCCGCCTCCTCGGAAGCGAAGATCGAGTATCTCGTGGGGGGCACCGCGACGGTTTCCGCTTCCGCCTACGTAAACGGGGACTTTGACGGGTACGCGGGCTCCTCTGCCGCCTCGGGGAAGCTCTTCGCGAAGGTGAGCGTTCCGGACCGGGGCTCGCTCTTTGCCTCGTACGTGTTCAGGCAATATTTCTTCAAGGGCCTTACCTCGGGCGGCCCCGTCGCCTACGGCGCCGCCGCGAGCCTTTCGGAGCCTTCCCTGGGCCTGTCGGAGCTGTACTACAGTTTCGACGTGAAGAAGGCGGCGTTTTTCCGGCTGGGCAAGCAGCTTTTGGCCTGGGGCCCCTCGTTTTTCTGGACCCCGGTCGATTTCGTGAACGCCGAGCGCGCCGATCCCCTGGCGGCCTTCGACGGCCGTTCGGGCACGCCGGGATTGAAGGCGACGGTTCCGCTGGGCATGGCGAACGTGGTGGCCTTCGCGGACTTTTCCCGCTCGGTCGCGAACGGCCAACCCCTGGCCCGTGACCCCGCCGACGCGCTGGTATATTCCGCCCGCGCGGATATGGCCCTCGGCGGCTTCGAGTGGGGCGTTTCGGGCTCCGTCGGAAGGGAATCGCAGGGAAAGGCCGGCTTCGATTTTTCGGGCTACCTTTGGGGCACCACGGTGTACGGGGAGCTCGCGACGGCGTTCGACCATTCGGGCTACGACCCGTACTCGCAAGTCGCCCTCGGCTTTTCCCGCGCGCTGGGAGATCTCAAGAAATGGACGCTTTCCGGCGAGGGCCTCTTTAATTCCGACGGGGCGACGCATGACGCGACGGAGCTTCAGGCGGGCTTTCTGTCCGGCGAGATCACGCCGTTTTACGCGGGAAAGTGGTACGCCAACGCCTCGCTGAAGGCCGAAGACCTTCTGTTCGCGGGCCATGACGCGACGCTCTCGGCCACGGCGAATTTTTCCGACCGTTCCTACCAGGCGCGTTTCCAGCAGGATATCGACGCGAAGGGCGTGCCGCCTTTCACCCTGGTCGTCGCGTATAGCGGCGGCGGCGAGGGCAAGGAATTTACCGGCGTCGCCGGCGACGGCGCGCTCGAGATAACCCTGCGGGCCCGGCTGGAATTTTAATACGGTCTGGCCGCGGTGCGGTTGACCGGGTGACTTTCGCGGTTTTCGAAAATGAAAAAAGCCGTCCGAAAGGACGGCTTTTTTTTGCGTTCAGGCCCTGCGGCCGCTTGGCCGGCGGGCGTCGCTTACTTTACGAGCTTGACGGTGCCCCAGTTCAGGGTGTTCTGCCAGCTGTTGTCGGTGGGGTCGTTCCACTTGGAAACGCCCGCGCGGGTACCGGTTCCGTCGCCGTCGTTGATCTGGGCGTCGAAGCCGAGGACCAGGCCGTTCGCTCCCTCGATCGTGCGGAAGGGGATGGCCGCTTCCACGACGTAACCGCCCTTTACGACGGCTACCGCGGAGGCGAAGCGGTCGTCGGCGCCGTTGGAGCCGAAGCTCTGTACGCCCTCGAAGGTGACGCGGAACTGGCCGTCGTCGGCCTGGTAGGCGCTCGACTTGGCGTTGTTTTCGTCGAGGTAGAGCTCCACGGAGTCTTTCTCGTAGTCGTTTTTCGCCTTGTTGTCGAGGACGGGGTCGGTCACTTCCACGAGGACGTAGAGGAACTTTTCGTCCCACAGCGCGCGGGCGGTCCCGGAGGCGGCGGGCTTGCCGGTCGCGGCGAGCTTTACGTCGATCTTTTTCGCCTTGTTCCAGGCGCTTTCGATTTTCCCGTCCACCTTGGGCGTGCCGTACTTGGCCTCGGCCATCTTGGGCGGCGCGAGGGGCTTCGGGGGCTCCGGGGCCTTGGGCAGCATGATCGGGTTGATCATTCCCCAGTACGCGGGTTTTGCCTGGAATTTTTCGTCGAAGGCGAAGGGCGCGTCGCGGCGGGGGATGGGCCGGTCGTGGAGCCACGTGGCGTTGTCGGCGATGCCCCAGAAGGTCACGCTGGAGATCGAGTCCTTGTATTTCGCGAATTCCTCGAAAAGTTCCTTGAAGCGGTATCCCTGGCGGGCGATGAGGTCGGCGGGGACGGCCGTGTACGAGGTGACGTTGTCGCCGTAGACGCTGACGTCGAGCTCGGTGACCTGGTTATCGAGCCCGAGCTCGGCCACGCGCTTGAACGATTCGCCGATGAGGCTCGTGGCGGGGGAGTCGAGGTTGACGTGGCACTGGTGGCCCACGCCGTCGATGGGCACTCCCTGCGCCAAGAGCTTCTTTACGAGCTTGAGGAGGGCGTCGCGCTTGGCGGGATTGTCGGTGGAGTAGTCGTTGATGTAGAGCTTGACGGCGCTCCCGCCGGCCTCGCGGGCGGCCCGGAAAGCGGTGGCGATATAGTCCTCGCCCGCGACCTGGTACCACTTGCTCCGCCTGAGGCCGTCAGATTCGCCCGCGTCGATTACCTCGTTCACCACGTCCCAGGAGGCGATATCGTTCTTGTAGCGGGAGACGATCGTCTTTACGTGGGCGTCGAGGCGCGCGAGGAGGAGTTTCTTGTTCGCGGCCTTTTTGGCGGGATCGGTCTCGGCGGTCATGTCCTTGCCGTCGGCGTCGATAAAGAACCAGGGGGCGCATTGCTCGTGCCAGAGCAGGGTGTGGAAGCGGAGCTGCATGCCGTTTTTCTTGGCGAAGGCGACGATCTTGTCGGCCTCGTCCCAGTAATAGGAGCTTTCCGTGGGATGGATGTACATGGACTTCATGGCGTTCTCGGCCACGACGCTGTTGAAGTGCTTGAGGAGGAGGTCGCCCGTGGTTCCTGAGATATTGTCCGGGGTGACCGCGGCGCCGATCGCGAAGGCTCCCGCGAATTTGTCCTTGATGGGCTTCAGCTCGGCCTGTATGGCAATCGGGGCCTCGGCGGGGGCGGCCTTCGTCATGACGATGGAGACGTCGTCGAGGTAAATGTCGTCGGAGACGGCGGAAGACTCGGCGTAGAGGGAAAGGCCGGTCATGGGCGCGGCGAAGGAGTAGCTGCCCTTGATCTGGACCCAGCCGGTATCGGAAATTTTCGCCTCGCCGACGGTTACCCAATTGGTGCCGCCCTTGGCGGGCTTTTCTTCCATGGTGAACTTGACGGAACTCGCCTCGGCGGGGGCCTTCGCGAGCTTGACCCATCCGGTGATCTCGTACGTGCCGCCGGCCTTGAGCGCGGTCGCGAGCTGGATCGCCGGGCCGCTCCAGGTTTCCCCGCGGCCGGTGGCGGCGAGGCCGGTGGCGCCGGAACGGGCGGCCTGGTCCGTTACCGCGATGCCGACGGTGCCGCGCGGGCCCCAGCCCTGGCGGTTGCCGCCCTCGAAGTCGTAGGTGAACGTATCGAGCTGCTGCGCGGCGACGGGGGAGAGGGCCAACGCGAGTGCCGTTATCGCGGCGGCCGCGGCCTTCAGGGCCCGCGACGGAAGCGCGCGAACGGTGAGGGTATTGTTCGTCATATGTGCCATCCTTTTTTAGGGAGTTTCTTACCCTCAGTATGCGTATAGGTTTCGCGCCCACGATATAGGGGATTTAACCGAGAAGGGGTAAGGGATTCGGGGGTATCGGCACTTTCTTCCGGCTAACCCCGTATCGGGATAGCCCTTGCGAGAAGGGGCCGTTCAATCATGGATGGAATTATGCCAGCGGAGTTATATACTTACAGTAAGCAAATCCGATCTGCGGAGGCTCGTATGAGAAAGGCGTCATATCGAAAGGGCCTTGTATTCCTCCTCGCGGGAGCCTTCTCGCTTGGGCCGGCCTTCGGCCAGCAAATCGTAATGTCCGCCATCGATTACCCTCCCTATACCATTCCGGCCCCCTCGGGCGGTACCGTAGGCGGACTCGCCTCGGAGATCGCGGTGGAAGCGGGCAGGGCCGCCGGGATCGACGTTCGAGTCGAGATCGTGCCCATGGCGCGTGCAGGACGGTATATCGCCGAGCGGAAGCATCAGGCCCTCCTCGGCCTGGTAGATTGGGTGGCCGCGGAAAACCTCGAGCCTGAGGCGATCGATATCCTGAACTTGGGCTTCGTTTTTTATTATAAGAAAAGCCGATTCCCCGCGGGCCTCGCCTATACGGCCCTTGAGGAACTGAGGCCATACCGAATCGGCAATATTCGGGGGAGTTCCACGGTGGGGATCCTGGAAGGCGCCGGTCTTACCCTCCAGCTCTATACCGACCTGGCCCAGGCGTTCAGGAACCTTGACGCGGACAGGGTCGACGCGGTGGTCGGCGGGGACCTTTCCGGTCAATTGATTATCCGACAGCTATTCCCGGAAAAGCTCGCCCTGTTCTCGAATACGAGAGAAGCGTTTTATGCCCGGAAGGTGAGCATAATCCTCAGGAAGGAAGACGCCGCGCTGATTACGGGTTTCAGGGAAGGGCTTCGCCTCATCGTCAAGAATGGGACGTACCAAGCGATAGTGGGAAAATACTGTCCCCCGGGGACTTCCCCGCAGGAATTGATCCCGCAAGAATTCATAAATGTAAGTGATTAGGCCCGCCCCCGCTTTCCGCCACGCGTCGCCGTTAGGCCTTGGGGGGTGGCGCGAAAGGTCCGTTTCACGCATAGTGTGGGCCGGAGCTTTTCGATGAATATCGCGCTGTTGTTTATTCCGATCCTGATGTGGAGCGGCGTGGGGATATTGGTCAAGGCGGCATCGCTTTCCTTTTCCCCGCCCCTCATCAGCTTTTTGCGGTTCTTCCTGGGTTTTCTGTTTTTGGGCGCCTTCGTGCTCGTTCGGGGAAAACGGGTCCGCTTTGCCCTGTCGAGCCCCTGGGTGTGGGCGGCCGGCGCCGCGAAGGGAATCAATTACCTGTCCGAAAACCAGGCCCTGACCCGCGGGGCCTCCTGGGGCTATATCGTGGAACAGCCGGTCCAGGCGGTCGCCTTCCTGTTCGTGGCGGCCCTCTACTTCAGGGAGCGGCCTTCCCGGCTCAAGGTGGGCGCGTCGGCCTTGTGCGTGGCGGGCGCCTTGCTCATCGGCCTGAAGGGCCTCGCCGCGACGCGAACCGGGGGCGCCGTCGACTTTCTCCTTTTCGTTGTGGCCGGATTGGGCGCGTCGGTCCACATGACGGGCCAGAAGGCGTTGGTGAAAACCCTGGACTCGCCGAGCATGAACCTGAGCGTGTTCGCCGCGGCGTGCCTCGTAACGGCCCTGCCCCTTCCCGTTTCCGGGCCCCTTCTCTCGGGAGCGCTGACCGCCCCCGCGGTCTCGGCCATGGCTGCCTTGGGGTTTATCACCGGCGCGAGCTTTCTCCTATGGGGCGTCGCCCTGAAGCGCGTTTCCTTCCTGGTGTCCGGGATCACGTCGAACTCCCTGGTCTTATTCGCCCTTCTCTGGGGCGTCCTTTTCCGCGGGGAGATGCCCGACGGATGGTCCCTCTCGGGCGCGGCCGTTTTCGTGGCCGGCCTTGTCGCGATGAACCTGCCGGAGCCGCGGCCGAGGGCGCGAAAGGCGCGGGACGGCTGAGCGAGGTGGCCGGGCAATCAAGAAACGGGGCGCTTCTCCGCGCACCCTACCGCGGGCCGTTTTGCCTTGAAAGCAAAAAGTAGTGGGTTCCCTCGTATACGCTGCCTTCGCTGAAGCCTTGTTTCATGAGGGTATTCCGCCTTTCAAGGGCATCGGGTATCGCCTTGGTCGCGATGGTATCGACCTCGAATAAATCGAAGAAATTCCCGGCGCAAACGGCGAATAGTTCGCTCAAGTAGCGTTCTTTCTCGTAGTCGGAACGAACGTCTACCCGCAGGATTCCGGTTTTGATTTTATAGGTACCGACATAGCCGAACATTTCCACCGTTCCGATCGCCCGCGACAGAGACGTATCGATAATCGCGAAACGCACATAATCCCGCTGCGAATACGCCTCTCGCCAGGCCTTGACGCACAGCCGCATGTCCTCGATTTTATCCATGCAAAAATCGCCGGAGCACCTATCGGAGTTGAAGATTTTCTGGGCCTCGGTATCGGAATAGCACGAAAGCAGCGCTTCCGCGTCTTCTTCAGAAACGAGCCTTAAGGTAAAGCTTTCCGTTTCGAAAGTCGGGCACAATTCATACGGGCTCGTCATAACGGCCTCCTTACATAGGGTCAGACCCCGATAGAAAGCCGACGGCGCGACGGCACGACGAAGGACAGCCATTCGGGAAGAATCCCGATGATATCATTGCGTCGGGCGCGGTGACAATACAGCCCGCCCCATTGCCATGCTTCGCGTCGATGTATTCGACCGTTCGGACAATATCACCAAAGCCACGTATCGGGCGGGATAAATAGCGTCCGCCCCAAAATGAACCCCAGGTTTTGGATACCCGGTTGCAATTCATGGTATACGCGCCGAGGAGCCATTTCATGCGGACGCTCAGGCTCGAATTATCGGCCGGCTGCAGTAGCAGGTGAATATGGTTATTCATCACCATGAAGTCGATAATCCTACAATCATGTTTCTCTCGCATCCGGGCCAACCGTTCGATAAAAAGGTCCTTAGAGACGGCAGACTGTAGATACCGTTCCTTGTACCCGTAATAGGGTCTGACCCTGGGAAAAAACGCGGGGTACCTACCTTTTGGGGGCCGTATTTCCCGGTTGCGCGGCTTTCGGCTTTATCGGAGCGGCTTTGGTCGGTTTAACCGTTTTTGCCTTTTTCGTCGCCGCCTTTTTCGGAGCCGCGTCGTCTTTTTTTATCGGCACGATCTTTTTTGACGCAGCCGCTTTCTTTGCCGGGGCGGTTTTATCCTGCTTGACGGGTTTGACCGATTCCTGGGGGGGCTTGAAGAACGTCGCGTGGAGTTTGCGCTTTTTAAGGGAAAGCAGGGTGCGGGTAACGAGGTCTTCGATGCCGATCTGCCTGTATTGGGACTCGATATAGTCGTAATTGAGGTGGGCCAGCCCGCATCGGAGATACCCGGTCAGTTTTTCCTGGGACGCGCCTTGCTTATGAAGCGTTAATAGCCATTTCCTGAGGGCTTCGTTGCCGGTATCGAATATCTCGTCGGAAAGGACGGCGCCCGTTTTCTTGAGGATCGAGTTCATCTTCCGGTGAACGAGGGGCAGATCCCCGAGCAGGAACTCCGGTATGATTCCGGTCTCAATCAACTTTTCGTCGAGCTTTTGGATTCCTTTTTTATCGGCCATGAATTTCCTCCTCCGTCAGGGGAAAGGTAGATCATCCGGGGGAATTTTTCAGGGGACAGACCCAGAGGGTCAGACCCTACGTAATTATCCAGAAGTGGGGGTAGCCAAAGACCCGCGCCTGCGAAGGGGGCGTGAGGCTTTGGCTTAAGGGGGAGCCGCGTGGATAGGGCGGGGGCTTTGGCGGGGGAGGCGAAGGGCGTTCGATTCAGGCGCTTCCCCTTCTAAAGAAGATTTGCTTCGGGGATGAAGGGGGCCTATACTTTTTTTTATGAGGCCCGATATGCGGAGTAAGAATAACCGGCTGGGCGTGGCGGTGGGCGTGCTGCTGGTTCTCGGCGGCCTATCGCAGGCGCAGCCCGTAACGATCGCGATTCCCGACGACTCTTCAACGTCTGACGAGCGTTCCGTCGAGGTTATCAAGGAAGCGTATCGGCGCCTTGGGCTTACGGTGGAGTTCCTGCAATTCCCCGTGAAGCGGGCGAACGTTGCCGCGAATACGGGAGCCGTCGACGGCGTGCTCTATCGCAGGGAAGGCTTCGAGCGGGAATACCCGAACCTGGTCCGCATTCCCGTCGCCGTAAAGCGGGACGATATAGTCGCGGTGGCGCACGGCACGACCGTGGAAATAAGCGGGTGGGACAGCCTTCTCCCGTATACGGTCGGTTGCCTGCTCGGCTTCGATTCGGCGATTCAGAACCTGGCGGCGGGGCAGCGCGCGGTGACGGTGAATTCGGCGGATAAGCTCTATGCCATGCTGGAGGTCGGCCGAATCGACATAATCGCGGACGCGCGGACGAGGGCCCTGCAAATGATTGAGGCCCTCGACCTGAAGGATGTACGGGTCCTCGAGCCCCCGCTGCTTTCCGTTTCCCTCTATCACTACGTCAACGCGCGCAGGCGTGACCTTATACCGCCTCTTACGAGAGCCTTGGCCGATATGGCGGAAGAAGGCCTCATTCCCTAAGCGGCTTTTCCCGAAAAAATCCCCTTCCTCAATCTAAGAAAGCAGGGTTCGGTCGCTCAGCCCGTGGCCCGAGCGGGCGCGGAAGAGTTCGACGAGGGCCTGGGGGGTGAGGGCGGCGCGCTCTGCCCCGGAGACGTCGAGGACGACGCGGCCTGAGTCCATGAGGAGGGTGCGGTTCCCGCAGCCGAGGGCGAGTTCCATGTCGTGGGTGATCATGAGGGCGGTGAGGCCCGAATCGGCGACGATGCGCCGGGTGGTGTCCATGACCTGGGCTGAGGTGGCGGGGTCCAGGGCGGCGGTATGCTCGTCGAGGAGGAGGAGCTTGGGCTTGGCCACGGTGGCCATGACGAGTGACGCGGCCTGGCGCTGTCCGCCGGAGAGGAGCCCCATTTTGGTTTTCATGCGGTCTTCGAGGCCGAGGTTGAGCCGGGCGAGGAGCTCCCTGAAGTAGGCGGAGTCTTTTTTGTGCACGGCGAAGAAGGATTTGGAGGCGGTTCTCGTGTACGCGAGGGCGAGGTTTTCCTCGATGGTCATGTTCGGCGCGGTGCCGCGCAGGGGGTTTTGGAAGAGGCAGCCGATGGAGCGGGCGCGGCGGTAGTCCTTTTGCCAGGTTATGTCCTCGCCGTCCAGGAAGACGCTGCCGCTGTCGGGAAGGAATTTTCCCAGGATGGCGTTGAAGAGCGTGGATTTGCCGGCGCCGTTGGAGCCGAGGACGGTGATGAACTCTCCCTTCGCGACCTCGAGGCTCAGGCCGTCCAACGCGACCTTTTCGTTGGGCGTGTTCCGCTCGAAGACCTTGCTGAGGGACCGGACGGATAGCTGGCTCATCGCGCGCCTCCTTTCGCGGCGGTTCGCGCGTCGCGCGCGCCGTCGCCGTCGCGGCCGCGGTCTCCCCCGCGCCCTGTTTTCCGAAGCCAGACGCCCCCCTTCTCCCGGATGAGGGGGAGGACGAGGGCGACGGTGACGATGGCGGCGGAGAGGAGCTTTACCGTATAGGTGGGCATGTCGATTCGGTAGGCGACTTGCAGGATGATCCGGTAGAGGAGGGAACCGACGACGGCGGAGACGAGGCCCGCGGTGACGCCGCGCTTGCCGAGGAGGGCTTGGCCGATGATGACCGAGGCGAGGCCGACGACGAGCATGCCCGAGCCGCTCCCCAAGTCGGCGTAGCGCTGCTGCTGGCACACGAGGGCGCCCGAGAGGGCCACGAGTGCGTTGGCGAGCATGATGCCCGCGATGCGGGTGCCGTCGGCGTTGATGGAGGAGGAGCGGACCATTTCCTCGTTGTCGCCGGTGGCGCGGATGGCGATTCCCGGGCGGGTCTTGAAGAAGACGGCGAGGCCGGCCGCGCACAGGAGCACCACGGCGGCGGTAAGGGCGAGGTCGGAGATTTCGCGCGAATCGCCGAAGGCCAGGAGCTTGTACACCGTGGCGCTCGGCGCGGGAACCTCGATTCCCAGCTCGTTCGGCGCCATGCGCTGGAGGTAGAGGTTGGACTGGCCGCCCAGGACGGCGTAGTTCACCGTGTAGAGGGCGGTCATGGTGAGGATTCCGGAAAGGATGGGGTTGATCCTGAGCTTGGTCTGGAGGAGTCCGGTTACCGACCCGGCGGCGGCCCCGGCGGCGATCCCGGCGAGGAGGGCGAGCCAGGGGAGTCCCTGGATCGCCACGAAGGCCGAGACCGTCATGCCGAAGACGAAGCTTCCGTCTATCGTGAGGTCGGGGGTATTCAGTATGCGGAAGGCGATGAATACCCCGAGCGCCATGGGGGCGTAGAGCGCGCCCTGGGCCAGGGCGGAAACCAGCAGATCCATACAGATACCCGCTTACTTGCCGAAGTGGCTCACGCCGTTTTTCTCGACCAGTACCTTGTAGTTTTTCTGAACCGCGGCGGAGAGCTCGAGCTTGAGGGTGTCCGCGGCCTTGAGGTTCACGAACTTCGCGTAGTCGCTCAAGGTTTCGTAGGGAAGGCTTTCGGGAGCGGCGCCCTTGGCTACCTTCACGACCATGGCGGCCACCTGCTTGCCGAGTTGGACGTAGTCAACGCCGATGGTGGCGAGCCCCCCGTCGGCGACCATGGAGTCTGCGCCGCAATAAATGGGCACGCCCTTGGCGTAGGCCAAGTCGGTGTAGGTGGGCATGGCCGAGGCGATGGCGTTGTCGTTGCCGGTGTAGAGGGCGTCTACGCCCTTGCCGAGGAGGGCGTTGAGGGCGGCGGGAAGGTCGGTGAGGGCGGCGATGGACGCTTCCTCGAAGGCGATGCCGGCCTTGGCGCAGTACTCCTTCGCGACCTTGACGGTGGCCACGGAGTTGGTTTCGCTGGAGGTGTAGAGGAAGCCGATCTTCTTGTACTTGGGCTGGAAGTCGGAGATGAGCTGGACGATCTTGTCGGCGGGAATGTTGTTGGACACGCCGGTGATGTACTTGCAGTCGGCCCCGGTGAGCCCCGCGGCGACGGGGTTCGAGACCGCGGCGAAGATAATGGGCGTTTTTGAGCCGTCGTACACGGCCTTCGCGCTCTGGGCCGAGGGGGTGGCGATGGGAACGACGATGTCGGCCTTTTTGCCCTTTTCGTTCTGGAAGATGGTGGCGAGGGCGGAGGTGTCGCCGTGGGCGTCTTGCGCGACGATCTCGAACTCGAGGCCGGCCGCGGGGCCGTTGGCCTTCAGCTCGGCGACGATCGTGTCGCGGATCTGGTCCAGGGACTTGTGGGCCATGGGCTGCACGATGGCGACCCTGATTTTTTTGGGAGCCGCCGCGAGGGGCGCGGCGAGGGCGAGCAGGGCGGCCGCGGCGATTGCGCCGCGCGCGGCGCGGGCCTGGAATGAAGACGCTTTCATATAATCCTCCGTTTTTTGTAGCTTGTTCGCGATATGGTTACGCCCGACCTTGGGCGCGCTTCACGTATCCCCTGATCACTTCGCACGAGGCGTCGAAGGCGGCCTTTTCCCCGGGGGCCAGCGGGTATTCGACGATCGACTCGATGCCCGCCCTGCCGACCCGCGCGGGCACGCCGGCGTGGATGCCCCGCTGTCCGTACTCCCCCTCGAGGGCGACCGAAAGCGGGAACACGGCGGATTCGCCGCCCAATATGGCCGCGCAGAGGGCGGCGGTAACCTGGGCTATGCCGTACTCCGTGGAGCCCTTGCCGATTATGACGGTCATGCCCGCCTGGCGGGTGCCCTCGGTGAGCGCCTGCCTGTCGAGCTTTGCCGCGTCGATGCCGGCGGGCGGACGGGCGAGGAAGTCGTCGAAGGAACGGCCGGCGAGCCGCGCGAGGGAGAAGGCAGGCGCCGAGGAGTCGCCGTGTTCGCCCAGGACGAGGCCGGAGATTTCGCCGGCGGGAACGCCCGATCCCTCGGAAAGGAGGCGAACGAAGCGGGCGGTGTCCAGGAGGGTGCCCGTGCCGAAACAGCGGGAGCGGGGAAGGCCGAGGCCCTGCCGGACCAAATGGGCGACTATGTCCGCGGGATTGGTGATGGTGACGACGATGCCCGGAAGGTTGAGGGGCGTAAGCCGCTCGACGAGGCCCTCGAGGAGGGCGGCAGAGCGGTCCAATAGGTCGAGCCGGGTTTGTCCCGGCAGGCGGGGCTCGCCGATCGCGACGATGGAGATATCCGCGTCGGCGGCCTCGGCGTAGTCCCCGGAACGGACCCGCACGGGGCTGGGCGGGAAGACGAGGGAGTCGGCGATGTCCAGGGCCTGGGCCGCGGCCTTTTCGGGAAGGCTGTCCACCAGGACGATCTCGGAGGCGGAACCGGAATGCGCGAGGGCCAGGGCGCAGTGCGATCCGACGTGCCCCGCCCCGAAAATGACGATCTTTCCGTTCCGCTCCATATGTTTGCCTCGCCCCCTGTCGTGTTTCTACATATAATAACAGGTATTGCGAGGAGCGTCCAGCGGGGAGCCGCCGCCGCGCGCTGGCGACCGCCCGGCGCGGTACCGGCCGGCGGCCCCCGCCGTTCGCTTACCGGAAGGCGTCTATTTCCCGCGCTATTTCCGCGCTCGGCCGTTCCCTTCGGTACAGGGGCGTTTTGTCCTTGGCGTACAGGGGCAGGCATTCCTCGAAGGGCGTGCGGGTATCGGTTTCGTAAATGACCCCGAGGGGGAAGGGCTCTTCCTCGATCGCCTTGGCGAAGGCGGCCACGCGGTCCGTCGGGTCATAGTCGTCCGGGAGCCGGTAGGTGTTTTCCTTGAACCAGGCGAAGGTGTTCACCTTGTTGAACGAGACGCAGGGCTGGAATATGTCCACCACGGCGAAGCCTCGGTGGGCGATCGCCCGCTTCATGAGCTCCGTGGTGAGCGCTTCGTCTCCCGAGAAAGAGCGGGCAACGAAGGTTACGTCCAGGGAAACCGCGAGGGCGCAGGGGTTGAGGGGCTTTTCGAACACGCCGCCCACCTGGAGCGGGGTTTTGAGGCCGACCCGGCTCGTGGGCGCCGCCTGTCCCTTGGTCAGGCCGTAAATCATGTTCTCGTGGATGAACAGGGTAAGGTCGGGATTGCGCCTCGTGGCGTGCAGGAGGTGGTTCCCGCCCTCGCCGAGCATGTCCCCGTCGCCGCCCTCGGCGATCACGGTGAGCTCCGGGTTCGAGGCCTTAATGGCCGTCGCCGCGGGCAGGGCGCGCCCGTGAAGCCCGTTGAAAAAGCTGGCGTTCACGTATTGGGGCATCTTCGCCGCCTGGCCGATTCCGGAAACCATTACGACCTTTTCCCGCTCGAGGCCCAGTTCCTTGAGCGCCGCGAGGAGGCTCCTCCGGATGGAAAAGTCGCCGCAGCCCGGGCACCAGGCTATGTCCCTTTTTTCCGCAAAATCGAATTCGTTCGTCATATGCTCCCCCTTAGGCCAGCGCCGCGCCGAGCCGTTCGGTCAGTTCCTCGACCGTGAAGGGTCGACCGTCGTACTTGAGGATCCGCTTCGCGATCCGGACCCGGGCCTCTTTTTCGATCAGATCCGCGAATTGGCCCGTCGCGTTGTTCTCGACCGCCACGATGAGCTCCACGCCGTCGAAGAGCGCGGAAAGGTCGGGAAGCGGATAGAGCCACGAGAAGTGGAGGAGCGCGGCCGAGCCTTCTGCGAGGGCGGCCAGGGCGTCGGCGACCATGGGGAAGGTCGAACCCCAGGCGATGACGATCCGCTTCGCGTCCGCGGGGCCTACCCGGGTCGGCGGGATAAACTCCCTCGCGAGGGCCGCTCCCTTTCGGAGGCGCTTGTCGGTCATGGCGATCCGGGGGGCCGCGTCCTCTACGATGTAGCCGCCCTCGTCGTGCTCGTCGCTGTCCGCGCACACGATCCCCTCGCCGTAGCCGGGAACGCCACGGGGCGAAACGCCGTTCTCTCCGGGGGCAAAGCGCCGGTAATCGGCCGCGGTCTTCACGATGTGCCGTTTCGCCGGGGCCTTGGGCGGCTGAAAGGCCGGCACGTCGTAATAGGTATCGACGTAGTACTGGTCGGTGAGGACCAGCGCCGGCACCTGGTAGCGGTCCGCGAGCTCGAAGGCCTTGGCCCCGAGGGCGTAGCCTTCCGGTATCGTGCCGGGCGCGAGGATGAGCCGTGGAAAGTCGCCGTGGCCCGCGTGGAGGACGAGGTTCAGGTCGCCTTGCTCCGTGCGCGTGGGAAGCCCCGTCGCGGGGCCCGGGCGTTGGGCGAGATGCACCACGACCGGCGTTTCGATCATGCCGGCGAGGCTCAATCCCTCTTCCATCAGGGCGAAGCCGCCGCCCGACGTGCTGACCGCCGCCCGCGCGCCCGCGTAGGACGCGCCGAGGGCCATGTTAATCACGCCGATCTCGTCTTCAACCTGTTCCGTGATCAGGTCGTGCGAGAGCGAATAGCGGGCGAGCCGCTCCAATACCCCGGTGGCGGGCGACATGGGGTACCCGCAGGCGTAGTCGCAGCCCCCGGCGAGGAAGCCGAGGGCGATGGCGTCGGCTCCCGACAGGGTAAGCTCCCCGGGAATCGCGCCGGCCTTGGGCACCTTGAAGCGCGCGGCGAGGGCCGCTCCCCGCGCGTGGCCGGCAAGGGCGGCCTCCCCGTTTTTCCCGCTGACCGCCGCTCCCTTGGCGGCGAACCGCGCGGCCGCCGCCTCGCCGGTCAGCGCGGGGTCGATCCCCAGAATGCCGGCGATGAGCCCCGCGGCCACGGTGCTTTCGTAGATGCGCCCGCCCATGTCGGCGGCGATCTTCGTTAATGGGACCGGCGCGTCGGTCTCGATCCCGGTCGCCTCGGCGTCCGCGACGATTACCGTGCGCGGCCCGATCCGGTCGGCGACGTGGTCGAGGGCTTCCTTGGAGAAGGGGACCACGAGATCGGCCCCGGTAACCAGGGAAGTAACGGGGGCGGAGGAAAAGCGGAGCGTGGTGGAATTGACCCCTCCCCGGACCCGGGACATATATTCCTTCGTGGCGAATACGTGAAAGCCCGCCTTTTTGGCGAGTGACGCGAGTATGGCCTCGGTAGACTGGATTCCCTGACCGGCCTCGCCGGCGAGACAGACCGTAAAGGCCTTGTGATCGGAAGCGTGCATATGACCTCCTGTTTTGTTTCAAACGTAACCCACGCGCCTCGCGCATTCAAGCAAAACGCGCAAAAAAAGGCCGAAACCGCGCCCGAGCGACGGGCCGCCGAGATTTGCGAAAAGCGCGGCGGGCGGCTATCATCTGGGGTATGGACGATTACCGCATTACGAGCCTTTCCCAGTTCACGGCGCTTTGGCAGGGCATATACCGCTCGCGCGGCCGCCCCTGTTGGGACGGGATACTTCCGTACTACCGGGACGATATCCATTTTCGCGACTCGGTCCAGGAAATTCGGGGAATCGCGCCCTTTACCGCCATGACGCGGCGCCTTGCCGAGCGTTCCAAGAACCTGGAATTCGTGATCCACGACGGCGCGATGGACGATGACGTCATTTTCATCGAGTGGGAGATGATTATCGCCTATAAGAAATACCCGAAATCGTCGGTATACGGCTCGAGCCGGATCGTCCTGCGCGACGGGAAGGTCGCGGACCAGCGGGATTACTACGACCTGTGGGGCGATATTTTCGACAATATTCCCGGCTTCCGCCGCCTTTACCGGTCCTTTATGCGGAGGAAATTCGGCTAATGGGACTCTTTCGGTACCTTTTGCAATACCGCGTCCGCGACATGGCGGACTTCCTCCGGAACGAGAAGAAGGACCCCCGCGACTTCGACGGGGACCTGCGCGGCAAGACCGCACTCATCACCGGGGCGACTTCCGGAATCGGCCTGGAAACCGCCCGGCTATTCGCCTCCCGCGGCGCCGGCCTTATCCTGGTGAACAGGAATCCCGAGCGCTCCGCCGCCCTGGAAGCGGAACTCGCGGGCGTTTACGGGGTGGGCGTTCGGGCGCTTATCCGCGATTTCGCCTCCCTGGCCTCGGTGAGGGCCTGTGCGCGGGAGCTCCTTTCCCTTCAGGACCCGCTCGACATTCTCGTCCTGAACGCCGGGGTCTACCACACGCGGCGGAGCTTCACCGCCGACGGGATCGAGACCGTCTTCCAGGTAAACCACTTGGGCTCCTTCGCCCTTACCTACCTTTTGCGGGAGCGGCTCCGAAGAGAAAACCGCGCGCGGATTATCTACGTGAATTCCGAGGGCCACCGCTTCGCTCTCGCGGGGGCGCACCTTGACGACCTCGAATGGCGCCGGCACCGGTATACGGGCCTCAAGAGCTACGGCGCGGCGAAAACCGCGCAGCTTTTGACCATGCGTAAATTCGCGGACTACTTCGCCGGTTCCGCCGTTACGGTGAACGCGATGCACCCGGGAAACGTGCGTACCCGGATCGGGGAAAACAACGGGCGGCTCTACCGGTGGTTCAAGCGGACCTTCGTGCTCGCATCCGCCCGCGAGCCGGAGGTGTCCGCCCGGGCCCTGCTCTTCCTGGCCGCCTCGGAAGAGCTCGCCGGGGTGTCGGGCGCCTTTTTTAACCTAACCTCGGCGGAAAGGCCCGCGCCCCACGGGATAGACGGTTCCCGCGTCGAGGCGACCTGGGCGAAGAGCCTCGAGCTGTGCGGCCTAACGTAAGCGCCCGGCGGGCGGTCGTGGTCGGGGGCGGCATGGCCGGGCTCGCCGCGGGAACCTACCTTGCCCGCGCCGGCTTCGCCGTGACCCTTCTCGAGCGCAACGGGCGGTGCGGCGGCCTCGTGGGTTCCTTCGAGCGCGACGGCTTTACCTTCGACGCGGGGCCCCGGGCCGTGGGCGACGCGGGCATTCTCTCGGCCATGCTCAAAGACCTTCAAATCGATTTGCCCCTGGCGCGCGGGCTCGTCTCCACGGGGATAGAGCGCGAGATGGTCCATCACGACGACGGGTCGGGCGTCGCGCGGTACTGCGATTCCCTCCGCCGCCTCTTTCCCGAGTCCGTCCGCGATATCGCGGCCATCGAACGGCGCGTTAAAACGTGCTGCGCGATGGCCCGGGCGCTCAACCGTCTCCCGAACCCCGCGTTTCGAAACCCCCTGGCCGAGCCCGCGTATTTGATCACCCGCTTCATTCCCTGGCTTCCCTCGTTCTTCGCGAGCGCGCTCCACGCGCGGCTCCATCGCGCCCCGGTGGAACGGGTACTCGAGGGCATTACCGCCGACGGGAGCCTGCGGGACATGGTGTGCCAGCATTTCTTTAAGGGGACGCCCGAGCGTTTCGCCCTCGGCTATTTCGAGAATTTCGCGGATTACCGCTATCCGCCGGGCGGTACCGGCCGCTTGCCCGAGGCCCTGGAGCGGAAATTCCGGTCGTTGGGCGGCGCGGTCGCCTTTGGCAGCGAGGCGGTTCGGATAGACGCGGGCGAGCGCCGGGTAGCCGACGGCGAGGGAAGGGAGTACCCCTACGACGCCCTGGTATGGGCCGCCGACCTGAAAAGCCTCTATCGCCGGCTCGATGCCTCTTCCCTGCGGCCCCGGGAGCGGGAACGCGTTCGCCGGGAAGGGGCGCGGTACGAAGCGGTTCCGCCGGGAGAGTCGGTTTTGTCCGTCTTTATCGGGGTGAACGAGCCGCCGGAGCGGTTCGGTCAAATCAGCCGGGGCCATTGCCTCTACGCCCCCTCGCGGCAGGGCCTCGCCGACGCGCGGTTCGGCGGGATCGCCCGGCTCAAGGAAACGTTCGCCGATCTGGCGAAGGAAGATTTTTTCGCGTGGCTCGAAGCCTACTGCGCCCGCAATTCCTTCGAGATATCGATCCCTGCGCTGAAGGACCCGTCCCTTGCGCCGCCGGGAAAAACCGGGTTGGAGATCAGCGTTTTGTTCGACGGGGAAATAACCCGGCTCGCGGAAGCGCGCGGGTGGCTCGAGGAAACGCGGGAGCGCGCGGCCGAGGCCATGATCGGCGCCTTGGACGCGTCGATTTACCCCGGGCTCCGGAAGAACATACTCTTTCGATCCGTTTCCACGCCGCTTACCGTGGCGCGGCGTTTCCTGACCGACGGGGGCGCGATCACCGGCTGGTCGCTCGAGGCCCGTTCCCCGGTGCCCTCGTCCCTGCCGGGCGTGTTTTCCGCGGTGCGTACCGGGATTCCCCGGGTATGGAAGGCGGGGCAGTGGAGCTTCAGCCCTTCGGGAGTGCCCATCGCGCTCCTGACCGGAAGAATCGCGGCAGGCGCGGCGGGGCGCTTTCTCAGCCGAGAAGCTTCCAGAGCAGGAAGGCGATAATGCCGAGGTTGACGAGGGCCGAGGCGAGCATGCCGCGGAAGAGCGGCTTGGTGATATCGGAACCCTGCATGGTCTTGAAATTCCGGTCGTTCGCGAACCGCGCCGCCTGGGCGAGAAGGCCTTGCTCGTCGCGGACGGGATCGGGCCCCGGGTTCTGAAGGATAACGAAGTGCTGGCTATAGGGGAAAACCGCGGCCGTCCGGGGCGCGGCGCCGTTAATGATATCCGAGAGCAGGGCGTTTTCCTCGACGGTAACCCGGTCCAGGGGAACCTGGCGCGCCTCTTTCATGAGGTAGGGATCGAACACGAGACCGAAGGGTTTCGAGTCCGGGTCAAGGAGCTTCCCGCCGTAGTCGATCGAGAGGTTTCCCTCTATCCAAAGCTCGCGGTCCAGGGCCCGCATGGGGCCGCCCTTGATATCGGCGCGAACCGAAAAACGGTTGCCGTTCTTCGCGTTACGCGCCTCCGCGAGCACCTCGCCGTAGGGGGTAACCGCGAACAGCGCCGGATCGCAGGTGTACCCGCAAAAGCCGTTTTTGGGGTCGTGGCTGGTGGTGTTGGTTTCGTAGTCCGCGATGATCCAGGACATGAGGCCGGTGCGCGCGTTCCGCGCGATCAGGTAGCATTCCACCCGCATTCCCGCGAATACCGAGGTCCGGACCGAAAAGGAGCTCACGATGGCCGTGGGGACCTTTTTGTCGCCCTCGAACAGGGCCGTTTCCGCCAGTTCGTAGCCCGGCGAAAGCATGGCCTTTGCCTTGGCCGTATCGGTAATCTCGTAGGCGAGAAAGAAGCAGTAGGGGTCCACGATGAAGCCCATGTAGGAAACGGCGCGGCTCCCCTTCTCCATGATGGATTTCTGAACCGACTTGGGCAGGTATTTGTTAAAGTCGCCGAGAAAGCTAATGGCCGTGATGTCCACGGGTTTCGTCAGCGATTCCGCCTTTCGCGCGAAGGCCCTGTTTTCTTCCTGTGTCATATCCGCGTTTCCCCTTTTTTTGGGCGTACCCATACGGATAGCCTAGAACAAGAGCGCCGTCACGAGCAGAACGTTCCCCAGTAGGGAAAGCGCGGCCGTCGCCAGGAGCAGGGCCTTTATTCCCTTGGTTGAGAAGGTGGTCAGGCCCTTCTTGCCCGCGAGGCGCCCGTACGCGCGGACCATGTCCTCCTCGTCGCGGATATAGGTGCGGCAGCCCGGGCTGTCGGCGATATAGTGCTGGGCGAAGGGGAAGCAGATGGAGCGGACGGGTTCCGGCTCCGCGAGGCCGGGGAACAGGCCGTTCTCCCTGAGCTCGATGTCGGAGACCGGTATGTCCAGGGCGGTTTCCACTTCAGCCGGGTCGAAGATCACGGCGAAGGGCTCGTCGCCCCGGCCGCTCAAATGCCGGGCGAAGGCCACGGAGGTGTTTCCCCCGATCCACAGGGGCTGGTCCAGGGGCAGTCGCTTTCCCCCGGTTACCGAGGCTTTCAGGCTAAGCCTGCGACTGCCGTCACGGCCGTCCGCGAAATCGACGAAGAGCTCGCCCTTGGCGTTGGTGGTATGCAAGGCCTGACGGCAGTTGCGGTCGGCCACCCCCTCCTTCGGGAGGGCGATGAGGGTATTGCTCAGGATATCGATGAATACCCAGGATACCAAGCCGGTCTCCCGGTCCCGGGCGATGAGGTAGGATTCCAGCCGCGTTCCCCAGAACGTGCTCCCCCGGGTGCCGAAAATGCCCATCCCCTGGTAATAGCCCGGCTCCTCGCCCGAGAACAGGGGCGACGCGATAAGCTCGTAACGGTCCGGCAGCATGGATTTCGCCCGCTCGAGGTCTTTCAGCCTGAAAAAGAGGAAGAGGCAGTACGGTTCGATGACGAAGCCGATGTAGGGGTTTTTTTTCGACGTGGCCATGAGAAGCCGCTTGAAAAGCGCCTTGGGCATGAGCTTCCTGAAGCGTTGAATGAAGCCCAGGTCCCCCACTTCCTCGGGGTCTATGAGGCTTTCTACCCGGCGGATGAACGGTTCGTCGTTTTCGATTTTCATGGGCGCCCCCGCTTTAGTGTACGCCCTCCATTCGTCCGCGGTCAACTTTTCGGGCCAAGGCGCCCGAACGCTCCATTTCCCCGGCCCGATTGCCGATACTGTGGGCATGTGGAAACTATACGCGCTCCTTTCGGCCCTCTTCGCGGCCCTCACCTCGATTCTCGCGAAACTCGGGATGAAGGGCGTCAACTCGAACCTCGGCACCGCGATACGCACGGTGGTGGTCTTAACCCTGGCCTGGGGCATCGTGCTGGGAACCGGCCAAATAAAGGGTATCCGGGACCTGACCAGGCAGAACTGGCTCTTCCTCGTCCTGTCGGGCCTCGCGACGGGCCTTTCCTGGCTTTTCTACTTCAGCGCCATCCAAAAGGGGCCGGTTTCGAAGGTGGCCCCCATCGACAAGTTCAGCGTGGTGCTCACGATTTTGCTGTCCTTCCTGATCCTGCAGGAACAGGTGACGGGAAAGGTTATCGCCGGGGGCCTGCTGATTACCGCGGGCACCTTCGTGCTTATCCTTTGAGGGGGTGAAAGATGGGAAACGATTCCTCGGGCGCGAAGGCGTCCGGCCTCGTGCGCTGCGCGTGGGCGGGTTCGGTCGTCGGCCCGTCGGACGGGCCCATGGCGGACTACCATGACCGCGCGTGGGGCGTCCCGGTCCACGACGACCGCGTACTCTTCGAAATGCTGATCCTGGAAGGCGCGCAGGCGGGCCTTTCCTGGAGCACGATCCTGAATAAACGGGAGGCCTACCGCGCGGCCTTCGACGGTTTCGATATCGGCCGGGTCGCCGCCTACGGCGAGGGAAAATTCGCCGAGCTCATGGCGAACCCCGGCATCGTGCGGAACCGGCTGAAAATCCGTTCCGCGACGAAAAACGCCCAGGCCGCGCTGAAAATAATCGAAGAGCGGGGAAGCCTCGACGCCTACCTGTGGGATTTCGTGGGCGGCGTGCCCGTGAACCCGCGCTTTCGCACCCTGGCCGACATTCCCACCAGCGACGCGCTTTCCGACCGAATTTCCAAAGACCTGAAAAAGCGCGGCATGAGCTTCGTGGGCACCACGATTATCTACGCGTTCGTGCAGGCCGTGGGCATGGTGAACGCGCACACGACCGATTGCTTTCGGTGGAAAGAGGTGTGATCGGTTCGCGACGCTTCGCGCGCGCCGAGCCGGGCGCGCGGGCGTTCGTGGGCGGCTAAACCCGAAAAAAAGGGGGCCGGTATCGTTCTGGCCCCCGGTTAGCTAAAACTTTCCGCCGCCCAATTTAAAGGCGAGCTTGCCGACGAAGCGCCGGTACGAGACGTTCCCCGGGTCGGACGCGGAGAGGCCCGCGTTCTTGAGGACCCACTCGTTATCGCTTCCGCCCCAGATCACGGAAAGGCCCGCGACGACGGCGAAGTGGTCGAAGGGCGAGAGGGTGAGCGAGGGGCTCACCATGCCCGAGCGATCGATCCAATTCTGCAAATAGAGGACCGAGGCCGAAAGCTTGTCGCTGCCGAAGAGCTCGCTCCAGGACAGGCTCAGCGCCGTATTGTGCCTTCCGAGGTAGCCGAAAAGGTCGGCGGCGACGAGGCTCGGCTCGAGGGGCGAGCCAGGCATGGCTTCCGCGCCGTAACGGGCGACCCATTTTTCGACGTAGCGCGGGTCATCGGTCCCCGCCCCGTTATAGAGGTATTCGCCGTAGCCGGTGAAATGCCAGTCGTTATTCACGTACATGGCCCCCAGCGTCGCGCTCCAAAAGATTCCTTCGTCTGGCCTTTCGGTTTTGTAGATCCCGGAGCCGGGCGCGAATTCCTCCTCGTCGGTAAGCCGCGCGGAATCGAGGCCCCAGGAGAGGGCCTGGTCGGTGAACACCTGCACCGTGCCGATCCCGGTGGAATAGCCGATCACCGCCTTGGGCGCGAGGTCTTTTTGGTAATACGCGCCGAGCGTGAGCTCGCCGTTTGAGAGGACCGGGTTCCGGGGCACGCGCACGAGGAAGTCGCCCTTCACGCCGTAGCCCGCGTTCGTTACGCTCGCGTTTTCCCCGTCCTTCGGCAGGTAGGAGTCCTTGAGGACGGCGTAGAAATACAGGTTGTTCACGTCCAGGGGAAAGGCTACCCGGAGGGCCAGCGGGCCCTCGAGGTCCATCCCCGGGTCGGCCGGGTCCTTCACGCCCACGCTTAAGGGGTCGGCGATCTGGTAAAACCGGCTGAGGCCCCAGCCCGCGGTCTGCTTGCCGAAGCGGAAGAAGAGCCGGTCCTTCCAGTCGTACTCCGCGAAGAGCTCGAAGACCGAAACGTTCGTCGCCGTAACGGTCGCCGTTTTGGGCGCGGCCGGATCGCTCACGTCGGTAACGACGTGGCTTTCCTCGAAGGGGTAATCCGCCTTGAGCTTGCCGAACACCCGGTAATGCCGGTCCGGCGAGGCGTCGAACCAAAGCCGGGCGGTCACGCCGAGGTCCAGCGACTCGTCGGGGCTTTGAAGGTCCGAGAGGGAGGGCAGGGTATCGGCGTAATTCGCGTTCACGCCCACCGTGCCCGAGAAATCACCGAACCAGCGGAAGTATCCCTGGTCGGCCGACGGCGCCGCCGCGGTCGGCATGAGCGCGCCGCCCGCGCCCGATTCCCCCGTCGCGCCGGCGTCGACGGCGGCGGAATCTATTATTTCCATGGCGCCGGGATCGTCGAAGAGGGCGTCGATATCGTCCGTCGCCGCGTCCTGGGCCCATAGGGGGCCGAGGGAGAGGGCGAGGGCCGCGAGGGCGGCCGCGGGGAGCCTGAAGGCCGTTTTACTGGTTAGTCGCATCGCTTGGTCACTCCGTCGGGTTCGCCAGGTATTCCTTGTTGAAGCGGGAATCCGGCTGTCTTTTCACGGAGGGATTCGTGAAGGTGATCTGGGTTCTCTCGCCCACCTTCAGGTTATCCACGATTACCATGCTCGCCGGCACGAAGGTCCCCTCCACGGTCTGGTATTTCGGGTAGGCGATGGTGCGCATGAGCCGGCCAGAGACGGAATAGTGCTCTTCCTTGAGAACGAGCAGGTTGTCCTTGCGGATCCACATCTTCCGCTGGGCCACGGCGACCTTTTTGTTGGAGGAGACCAGGGTGGCCACCCAAACGTCGGCGGAGCCGAGCTTCGCGGAGGCCGACTCGGCGACCGTATAGTCCTTCGCGAGGGAGCTGGCCGCGAAGTCGGAGTTTTGCGCGTCGGAGTCCTGGAAGGTGTCCTTCAGGGAGGAATAGGCGAACTTCCGGCTTTCGGGGTCGTAGAACCACAGGTCGTCGCCCGCGCTGAAATAGCCCTGGCCCTTTTGGATGTCGGGCTTTACCAGGATCATCGTGAACTTCTTGTCCTTGTCGCGGCGGTAGTACCTCGCCACGATAACGTTGTCGTCCTCGTTGGGCTTTTGGCTTACCACGGTTATTTCCGCCGCGAAGTCGCTGTTCTCGAAATCGCCCATGTCGTCTATGCGGGTGAGTATCTTGTTCCAGTCGGGCGCGTCGGCGGCCTGTGCCGCGAGCGGCGAGCCGAAAAGGAGCGCCGCGGCGGCGGCGAGGGCCAGCCGGGGCGCCGTTTTTTTTCTAGTGCCAATCATTGCGTATACCTCCGGGGGTTTATCAGAATTGGGTGCGGAGCGCCTGGGCCGGTAGCATGCGGGAGGCCTTTCGGGCCGGCAGCATGGCGGCGAGCAGGGTGAAGGCGACCACGGTCACGATGGAGCCGACCAAAAGACCGACGCTGACGGTTGAGCCGATCCTGCCGTTGTCCAGGAAGAGCGCAAGCTCGGTGAACGAGTCGAGCTTGATTAGCCCGACCAGCTTCAGGGTCGCGATGCCCAGGACCGCACCGGGCAGGGTGCCGCCCACGGCGAGGAAACTCGCCTCGAGCAGGAAGAGGTTGCGCACCTGGTTCCGCTGGGTCCCGAGGGCGCGCATGGTCCCGATCTCCTTGGTCCGCTCGTACACGACGATCCTGAAGGTGTTCACGAGTCCCACCATCACCACCGCGATGATGATCAGGAAAAGCCCGAAGCTCCCCGCCTGCACGCCGAGAATGATCCCGGTGAAGGAGGCGAGCTCGTTGTTGAGGTTCGTGACCACGGTTTTCGTGCCGGTGAAATCCTCTTTCTTTATGTCTGACAAAAGGCTTTCGACCGCCTTACCGCGGATTTTCGCGTAAGGAACCAGGTTGTACTTGTCCTTGAGCATCTGCTGCAGCATGAGGGTCTTCATGTCCAGGTTGGAATAGTCCGCCAGGGTCAGGCCGAACAGGGTGTATTCCGCGGGGGCCATTCCCATGAGATCGTTCAGTACGCCCCGGTCCACGAAGACCGACATGTCGAACTGCGAGCGCATGACGGCCGCGATGCGGAACGCCCCCACGTTCTGCTGGCCGGTGATGGTCTGGAACTGGAGGAGGAGCTCTTCCCCGATTATCTTGGGGAACTGCCTTTCCTGTTCTTCCTTGCGTTCTGCCTCGATCCGCTCCACTTCGGCGGTAACCGCCTTCTCGAGGTCGAAGGCCTTGTTTTCCGAGCGCCAGCGCGCCTTTACGTCGCGCCGGAGGAGGGCGCGCTCCGCGTAGCTCACCTTTTTCTTGGGCACTAGGCCGAGGCTTTCGGCGAGCAGGTCCGAGATCACGATCCCGTCGGTGCCCGACATGCCGTCCGCGGAGCCGGCGATTACGTCGAAGGAGGCGGGCAAGGTCCGTTCCTCGTCCCAGAGGACGCCCGAAACCACGCGGCTCGCCGCCTCGCCGTTATAGAGCACGGTGGCCGATTGCCGCGTCCTTCGCGACACGCTCTCGTACTTCATGCCGGACTTTTCTATGGCTTCCAGGAGGGCGGAGTCGTCCTTGATCACGTTCACCAGCTTCCCGTCGGAATCCTTCTCGAGCTGCAGGAACAGGACGTGCCCGGCCACCAGGTCGGTGAAGTTTTTCTGGAAACTGGACACGAGCCCGCCGGTCGCCCCGTTGACCACCACGAGGATGAACATCCCGAAGGAAAGGGCGCTCCCGAGCAGGATACTCCGCCGCTTCTGGCGGTTCAGGTTTCTCAGGGCTATTTTTGGCAATATCATTGGTAATCTCCTATTCGGTGGCGATCGCCTTGAGCGGGCTCACCTTCAGCGCGATGCGCACGGGGTATATCCACGAGAAAAGCGCGATGATCCCCATGAGGACGAGGGAAAGCGTCAGGGGCTGCAGCCCGACCGTCGGCCGAAGGATGCCGCCGCCGCCGATATACCGCAGCGCGTCGTTGTCGGTGGGAATGCCCACCACGTTCAGGACCAGGATCAAAAGCGCGCCGACGGCCAGCCCGATGGCGCCGAACACCAGCGTTATGATCCCCGTTTCGGCGATGAACATCTTCGTGACGAAGGACTTCTGCGCGCCCAGGGCCCGCATGGTGCCGATCTCGCTGGTCCGCTCCATTACCGACACCACGAGGGTGTTCATGATAATGATGATCGAAACGAAGCCGAGGATGAAAATCGCGACGTTGAACAGGAGCTGGAGCCCCGAATACGTGAGCGAATCGGGCATGGCGGAAACCCACCAGCCCTGGGCCCGCGCGAGCAGGTCCCGGTCGTCGAAGGCCCGGTTGAGCGAGTTGATGACCGAATCGGGGTTCACGCCCTTTTTCACCTTTATGACGATAAAGTGCCAGTCGCCGCTTCCCGGGGTTACCGCGGCCCGGGCCGTCGCCGCGTCCACGGCGGGGGTATCGACGACGGTCGGCCCGATGGACGAGGAGTCGACGATGAGCGAACCGTCCGAGAAGAGGCTATCCAGGTCCGCGTCGAGGTATTCCGTGGCCGCCTTGGTCACTTCCACCTTCTCGGGCTTGCCGCCCATGCCCGCGAGCACGTAGCGTAGGCTCTTGGTATCGATGAAGCTCATGGGGAACATGCGGTTATTGCCCCGGGGGAACCGGTAAATGCCCACCACGGGCACCTCGCGGATCCTCATGCCGGCGGTCCCGTAGCTGTTGAGCTGAATGGAGTCGCCGATCTTTATGTCCACGCCCTTGTCGTCGCGCAGGCTTTTCCAGGTGTCGTACTTAAGGAGCATTCCCTCTTCGTCGCCCTTCAAGAGCCGCCCTTCCACGATTTCCAGGTCGGGCATGACCTGGAAGTACTCCTCGGGATTCACGCCGAAAAACAGGGAAAAGTCCGCCCCTTCTTTCTCGAGGTTGAGCATGGCGTAGCCGGAGAGCTGGCGGGCCCAGGACTCGATCCCGGGCGTCGAGTCGACTATTTCCGTCACTTGGTCGAAGTCGCGGATGATCGGTATCGTCGGGAAGCCCATCACGTCGTCGCTCTGGGCGCCGAACACGCCCGCCCCGAGGGTCTCGGTGGAGGTGATGAGCACGTCGCCGGTATAGTATTCCGTGAAGATCTCCGAGATGTTCCGGATGACCGAATCGATCAGGGCGTTTCCCGCGAAGGTCAGCGTAATGCCGACGCTCACGAGCAGGCCGATGATCAGGGTCTTGGTCCGGTGCTGCAGGAGGTTCCGGATCGCGATGGCGCCGATCATGCTTTCTCCCTTCGGGCATTCTCCACTACGAGCCCGTCCTTGAGCCGGATAACGTGATCGGCTATCTCGACGATCTTATTGTCGTGGGTGGAAAAGATGAACGTCGTGTTCAGGTCGCGGTTCACCTTTTTCATGAGGCCGAGGATCTGCTCGCCGGTCACCGAGTCGAGGTTGGCCGTCGGCTCGTCGGCGAGCACCACCTGGGGCTTGGTCACGAGCGCGCGGGCGATGGCGACCCGCTGGCGCTGCCCGCCGGAAAGCTCGTTGGGCCGGTGCTTTTGGTGCTCCGAAAGCCCGACTTCCGCGATCAGCGTGTCGATCCACTCGCGGCGTTCCTTGGTGATCCTCGGCTTTTTCCCGAGCAGCAGCGGGAATTCGATATTCTCGCGCACGGTGAGCACCGGGATCAGGTTGAAGCTCTGGAAGATAAAGCCGATGAAATCGTGGCGAAGGTCGGTCAGCTGCCGATCCTTCAGCTTTGCCGTGGATTTGCCGTCGATAAAGACTTCGCCCGCCGTGGGCGTATCGATGAGCCCGATCATGTTGAGAATGGTCGACTTGCCCGAACCGGAAGGACCGGCGATGGAGATGAAATCCCCCGCCTCGATAGAAATATCAACGCCCTTGACCGCCTCGACGACGGTTTTGCCAAGCATGTAATGCTTTTTTGCCTGGCGCAGCTCAATAATGCCCATACTTTCTCCTCTAAAAGATATTTGTCCCCTCATCCCTATAACCGTCACGAGGGGGTAATGTGTCCCTGCCGAGGCAGGGTTCCCTTCTTTTTCAGTATCGCGTGCACGATCAGCGCCTCGCCTATGTCGTTCGTGAAGGCGACGATCTCCTCGTTGGACAGCCGCGCGACGCCGGTGCGCATGGCGTTCAGCAAGCCCGCCGTAAAGGTCTCCATCTTGAAAAGGATGTTCTCGAAGTCGGGCTGTTCGAGGCCGTCTACCCCCTCGGTGGCCTTGAGGGCCTCGATAAACTCCCCGTGCATGCGGCTCCCCCGGCTAAGGGCGCTCCGGTTGTCCCGGGCCGAAAGCAGGTATTCCAGGGCGATCGGGTGGTCCCGGCCGAAAATCAGGATCCCGATTCCCCGGTCCGCGAGGTCGCGCCCCGTCCAGGGCGTGGCCATATCGGCGCGCAGCTCGGCCTCCAGTTCCGGAATGACCGCGTCCAGCACCTCGTCCATGGACGAGAAGGCGGAATAGATCGGCCGCGTCGAAACCCCGAGCCGGTCCGCCACGGCGCGCGCGGTTACCGTCTGCGGCCCACCCTCCTCGAGGAGGGCCCGGGCGGCCGCGATGATCTCGCCGCGGGTTACCTTCGGTTTCGGCGGCATTATCGGGTATCCCGCCGTACGCGATTCTTTGTAAAACGCTTGTTATGCAACATATGTTATATGTATCGCCTTGCAAGAATAGTGTCAACGGAACATTGGGGTTGAAAGCGTTTTTTGCGATAAAATTGACCGTGCGCTCACGAAACGCGCGTGGTCTTTTTCGGGTGGCCGTCAGGGCGCGCGGGTCATGGTATACTGCTTCCGAGCCGGGAGTCGCGGCGAAAGAACGGGAGGCATGCGATGAAAGCGGTGATTTTCGACATGGACGGCGTGTTGATCGACAGCGAGCCCCTCCACTACGCGACCGACCTCGCACTATTGGGAGAGCTGGGGCTCTCCGTTCCCCGGGGCTACCTCGACGGGTTCGTGGGCATGACCAATCCGGCCATGTGGGAGCGAATCCTCTCGGAATTTCAGCGGTACGATTCCGTGGGCGATATATTGGTACGGCAGTTGGCCCTGAAATTGGCAATGCTCGAGAGCGGGCCGTACGCGCCGATCGAGGGAATCCCGGGTTTGCTCGCGCGCCTGAGGGAACGGGGCATTCCCCTGGCGGTCGCATCCTCGTCTTCCGGGGCGTTCATCGGGGCGGCGCTTCGGAAGCTCGGAATAGCCGAGTATTTCCAGGCGTGCGTATCGGGAGAGGACGTGGCGCGCGGCAAGCCCGAGCCGGACGTTTTTTTGCGGGCGGCAGAAACGCTCGGCGCGGCGCCCGCCGACTGCGTGGTGATCGAGGATTCCCGCCATGGCGTGGCTGCGGCCCGGCGGGCAGGCATGCGGTGCGTGGGCTTCGTCAATCCCCGTTCCGGCAACCAGGATTTATCGGCGGCCCACGTTACGGTAGCCGATTTCGCGGCCCTGACCGACGAAACGCTGTTTGGCCTCGGGTAAGGAGCCGTGACCGGCGGGCGGTATTGCCCGCCGGGCGATTATGGAATACCCTATCGCATATTTCTCGATAAGGTCGTTGCCGTTGGAATACGTCGATTTAAGCGATGCCTCGGGCCTGGAAATAACGGGCGTGGATTATTCCGATACCGTGATCGACGGGGCGTATATAGAAAGCTGCGTATTCAGGAATTGCGTTTTCAGCGACGCGCGGATCGTCAATTCCAGGATAGAGGGCTCGAAATTCGTCGACTGTTCGATATTGAACGCCGATTTCTCGAATTCGCGACTGACGGATATCGCGTTCAGCGGGTGTAAAATAGTCGGATTGGCGCTCTTTAAATGCAAGCAAACCGCGTTCGATCTCTCGTTCGAATCGTGCCTGCTTTCGTATTGCAATTTCTCCGACGTCGGGATGAAACGGAACGCGTTCGATAGATGCGAGATCAAGGAGTCGTACTTTCAGAACGCGCTCTTGGCGGAGGCCCGATTCACGGGCTGCGTTTTTTCCTCGTCCACGTTCAATCGCTGCGATTTGCGGAAAGCGTCGTTCGTCGATTCGGACGGATACCTCATCGATCCCAGGGACTGCAAGATCGATAAGGCGCGGTTCTCGATGCCCGGCGCCCTGGGCCTGCTCATGCCCTTCGATATCGTTTTGGAGTAGTCCCGCATGCCGACGTTTTCCGGAGCCTTCGTCGTGGCCCTCAAGGATTGCCTCGTGCGTTCGTTTTGGTACAAAAACGAACTGAGGGACTTTATCGCGTGCTCGATCGCCGACCCGTACCTGATCGGCAGGCTCGATTGGATAACCCGTCAATATACGAAGCGCGATTTGGTGGACGCCCTCGTCGATACCGTCCTCAAGGGCGAAAAAACCTATAACGCGGATATCTATTCGCTCGCGCAGGGACTCACGGAAATGGCGAGGTATCCAAGCCTCGAGAGGCAGCGGGATCGCGTTAAGAAAATCGGCGAGGCGAAAAAATACCGGGACATCCTAAAAAAGCACCTTATCGCGTTCCGCCAATCGGTCGGGAGCAAGACGCGCAACGAAGAGTATTTGTTCTACAAGTCGGAATACGAAAGGCGCCTGGCGGCGGATCGGGAACAAAACGGGAAGCGCGAGGAACGGGAGGCCATAAAGAGGCGGGACCCGGAAGCGTATTATCGGGGCGTACTGAACATTACGGGAAAAATTACGAAGAAGCTGGTCAAGGAACGGTACCTGGAACGCGTGAGCGTATACCACCCCGACCGGTTCAGCCATTTGGACGAGGAATTTGTCGGGCTCGCCACCGAAAGGACCAAGGAGCTCAACGAGGCGTACGCGTATTTCATGAACGGGCCCGCCCGCGCGTAACGGGGGCACTATCGCGGGCACGGGCGACGCCTTGCCCTTTTCCCGCCGACCGGGCATGATGGCCCTCATTATGACAACCCGCGTTTTGCGCGCCAACCTTCTGTTGGTTTTGACGGCCCTGATTTGGGGCCTCGCCTTCGTGTTTCAGCGTATCGCCGCCGCCTCCCTGGGCACCCTTACCTTTAACGCCGCCCGCTTCTTTTTGGGCGCGCTCTCCGTGATTCCCCTCATTAGGATTCTCCCCCGCGACGTCGTAGACGGCAGGGAAATGCCCCGCCGCCGCGCGTTCGCTCGCGCCCTCGCGCCCGGGGCCCTCGCGGGCCTCATCCTGTTCGGGGGCTCGGTCCTTCAGCAGATGGGACTCGTCGGCACCTCGGCCGGGAAGGCGGCGTTCATAACCGGGCTCTATATCGTGCTCGTGCCGCTTGCCGGCCTTTTTTTCCGGCACCGGCCGGGAGCGAACACCTGGGCCGGCGCCCTCATCGCCGCGGTTGGCCTGTGGCTCCTGAGCGTTACGGCGGCGTTCACCGTCTCCCGCTGGGACGCCCTCGTTTTGGTCGGCGCCTTTTTCTGGACCGCGCACATTCTCGTCATCGGCCGCTTTTCGGAGCGGGTGCCGGTCTTGCATATGGCCCTGGTTCAGTACCTGGTAACCGCCCTCTTGTCCGCGGTCGGGGCGGCGTTAACCGAGCCGTGGGTTCCCGGTGCCCTCGCCGGCGCATGGGTCCCGATAGCGTACGGCGGCGTCTGCTCCGTGGGCATCGCGTTTACCCTGCAAATTTTCGGCCAGAAGGATTCTCCCCCGGCGGCGGCCTCGCTTATCCTGAGCCTCGAAACGGTTTTCGCGGCCCTCTTCGGCGCCCTCTTTTTGGGGGAGTCGCTCGGGGGGCGGGAACTGTTGGGCGCCGTTCTCATGGCGCTCGGCATGCTGCTCTCGCAGTTGAATTTCCGGGAGAAAGGGGCCGAGGCCGCGACGAAGGCGGCCTGACACGATCACGCCGAAATAAACGGGAATACAAACCGGGAGGTCGACGGTAATGGAAGCTCAAAGCAGACAGGTTCTCTATATCGCCATGAGCCTCGACGGGTATATCGCGACTTCCGACGATTCCCTGGACTGGCTTTTCGAGGTGGAAGGCGAGGGCGACAACGGGTACGGCGAGTTCATCAAGGATATTGACTGCGTAATCCTCGGGAGAAGGACCTATGACTGGGTCGTACGGGAAACCCGGGGCGCTTTTCCCTACATGAAACAAAAATGCTTCGTGCTTTCGCGTAAGAACGAACCGCTGGAATTCGCCGAATGCGTGAACGAAGAACTGGCGGCGTTTATCAAGCGGACCCGCGCGACGTATCGAACTATATGGATCGTCGGGGGCGGGGAGTTGATCCGGGGCTACCTGGAGCTGGACGGGATCGATGAATACCGAATCACCGTCGCCCCGGTGATCCTCGGCAAGGGAATAAAACTTTTCAGCGAAATAGATAAAGGAATTCGCCTTTCGTTGGCGGCGGTGAACAGGCGAAATCAATTCGTCGAGTTGATTTATAGAAGAAAAGAAAACCCTAACGAACCTTCCCCCCGCGAATGACGGTCACGGCGAGGCGACCTGGGCCTACGCGTCGGGCCGATTCACGTTCCTTGCCGCGATATCCGACCGCTTTACCGCGGCCTTACCGGCCCGTAATTTGGGTTGGGCGCCTCGCAGCTCGGGCAGGTTTCCTTGTGCATGCAAAGCCGTTCGCCGCACGCGGGGCAAACCCACTTTTCCGTTTCTTGGGCGATGAATGCGTCCATGCCCCCGTTCCGGATGCTTGCGATATTCTCGTATATGTCCACGCCGTATTTCAGGGCATAGCGTTTGCGCAGGCTTTTCATTCTGGCGCAGGGGTATTGCGCGCAAGTCCCGCACAGTTCGCGTTCGCTTGCCTTTTCCGGGCACAGCCGGATCTTGCAGTCCGTGCAGTAGGCGGGCTTTCCGCCGGGGCCGTTACACCCCGGGCAGGGATTCTTTTTCCGGAGGAATCCCGAGCACAGGGAACAGTTTATGCCGCAGGGCGCAATGTCGGCGCTTTTCATGGTTCAAGGGTAAAGCGCATGACGCGAACCGTCAAGCATTCGGGGCGAGTGAGGGAGCGGGGGACGGAGCACGGCTGAACGGGATGCCAGGTTGCGGGGCTGCCGGGTCGCGGGCCGCTGGGGGGGCGGGGAACCGCGTGCATAAAGGTCGGCCGTTTTGGGGTTCCCGCAGGAACGTGTCGATACGGTCGTTCTTCTTTTGATGGAATAGTCTTGACTTATAACCTAGAAAGCCTATCATAAAGGTAGTATACGGTGAGGTACCGCATTTTTTTTGAAGGATGACAGGGCGATATGGCAGACAGAGTGAATCTGGTGAAGGATTTGAACGCGGATCATGCGGCGTTGGGCGCGCTTTTGGAAGAGATCGGATCGTCTTCGTCGCTGACCGACGGGACGCGCGGGCCGCTTTCCCGGCTGCGGAGAGAATTGCTGAATCACGTGTCCCGTGAGGATCGGGATTTTTACCCGGACATGCGTAAGGCGGCTCAGTCCAAGCCGGCGCTGGAGAGCGTTATGAGCGTAATGGGTAAAGAGATGGAAAGCCTTTCGGCGCAGGTTGTCGCGACGTTGGATGCCTGGATTAAAGGCGAGAACGCCTCGGGTTTTCCTGCCGCTTTTGCGCGCCTTCGGGGGCTTTTAACCGAGCGGATCAGGCGGGAAGAGCGGGAGCTGTACGCGAAATACCTGAAGCTGGCGTAAACGGCGGCCCTCCGCGTTTTAGCGCGACCGGCGCCGTGCCGAAACCGGCGTGCATAAAGGAAGGTGTCCATGAGAATAACCGTTGAGACCATCGTGCGCGCTCCGCTTGCGACCGTGTGGCGCGCGTATTCGGCGCCCGAGGATATCGTGGAGTGGAACGCGGCCTCGGATGATTGGCACACGACGCGATCGGCCGTGGATTTGCGCGCAGGGGGAACCTTCAATTCCCGCATGGAGGCGAAGGACGGAAGCGCGGGGTTCGATTTCGAGGGAACCTATACCAAGGTGGTGCCCATGGAGACGATCGAGTATTCCTTCGGGGACCGCACCGCCTCCGTGAGGTTCTCGGAAGCGGAGGTAGGGGTGCGGGTAACGGTGGCCTTTGACCCCGAGACCGAGTTTCCCGAGGAAATGCAAAAGCAGGGATGGCAGGCGATTCTCGATAACTTTAAGCGGTACGTGGAAGCTCTATAAGCCGCGGGAAGAACGCGGAATAACGCAGCGCAATACAAGCGAAGGGCTTCTTGGACGTGGGGGTGACGGAGAACGGCCGAACGGGCTGCCTGGAAGCCTCTGTCGTGCGGGTTTAGCTGAAAGTTGGCGAGGCGTCCTGGTGCGGGGCTTCGAGGGTCGCGTCTATAACGCTTATTAAGCGCAGCCGAATGGGGCGCGCTCCCTCCATTACAAAACCCGCGATTTCCGGTATAGTGCTCCCTTTCGGGAGCGCACATCATGTTAAAACTTTCAGGAATCCGGGTAGCCTACGGGCAGCGGGTCATTTTCGATAAGGCCGATTTTTTGGTCCGTCCGGGCGACCGGATCGGGCTCGTGGGACCGAACGGGGCGGGGAAGTCCACGCTATTCCGGGTGATCGCGGGGGAAGAGAAACCCGACGCGGGGGACATTCAGATGGACCCGGGCACGGTGATCGGCTATTTCTCCCAGGAAACGGGGGAGATGGCCGGGCGGAGCGCGCTTGAGGAAGTGCTTGCCGGGGCGGGGGCGGTCTACGAGATAGGCAAGAAGCTCGAGGAGCTCGAGCATCGCATGGGCGATCCGGACGCCGAGCCCTTAAGCGACGCGGAGATGGAAACGTACGGGGAGTTGCAGGGCGAATTTCTCCACCGGGACGGGTACAACCTCGAAACCCGCGCCGAAGCCGTGCTGACCGGGCTCGGGATCGGGCCGGACCGGTTTCATGAGCCCGTGGAGCATTTTTCGGGCGGCTGGAAAATGCGCATCGCCCTCGCGCGCATCCTGACGCTCGAGCCGGACCTTCTTTTAATGGACGAGCCGACCAACCACCTGGACGTGGAATCCATCGTATGGCTGGAAGAGTGGCTGAACGCCTTTAAGGGCGACCTCGTAATGACGAGCCACGACCGCCAGTTCATGACCCGACTGTGCAAGCGCACCGCCGAGGTGGCCTCGGGCGACATTACGACGTATTCCGGCGACTACGACTTTTACCTTCGGGAGCGGGAGATCCGCCGGGAACAGCTCGTGGCGACCTACCAGCGCCAGCAAGCCCAGTTCGCCAAGGACGAGGAGTTCATCGCGAAGTTTTCCGCCCGCGCCTCCCACGCATCCCTGGTGCAGTCCCGGATCAAGGCCCTGGAAAAGATCGAGCGGGTGAAACTGCCGCCTGAAACCAAGCACATGTCGGTGCAATTCGTGAGCTGCCCCCGCTCGGGTGACCAGGTCGCGGTGATGACCGGGCTCGGGAAGGCCTGGCCGAAAGCGTCGGGCTCGGCGGGAAGCGGGACCGGAAACGCGGGTGGCCTCGCGGGCGCAGGTACCGCGGCGACCGCGGACGGCGACGCGGGCACGCAGGCGGAATCCTGGCACCGGGCCTTTTCGGGAATCAGCGGAATCGTGAGCCGCGGCGACCGGATTGCCCTGACCGGCATAAACGGCGCGGGAAAGTCCACCCTCCTCAAGATTATCGCAGGGCACGCCGAGCCTACCGAGGGGACCTGCGTTATCGGGCCCTCGGTGAAGATGGGGTATTTCAGCCAGTATTCGTCGGACGTTTTACGGCCGGAGCGGACGGTCTACGAAGAGGTGGCCGAACGGCTCCCCACGGCGTCGGTGGGGGCCATCAAGAATATCCTGGGCGCCTTCCAATTTTCGGGGGACGATTCGGACAAGTTCGTATCGGTACTCTCCGGGGGCGAAAAGAGCCGGGTAATGCTCGCCTGCATGCTCTCGCAGCCGGTGAACTTTCTGGTGCTGGACGAGCCGACCAACCACCTGGACATCGCGAGCCGGGAAGTCCTTTTGGAAGCACTGGCCCGTTTCGAGGGCACGGTCATGATCGTGAGCCACGACCGCTATTTCCTTTCCCACCTCGCGAACCGGGTCTTTGAGATAGACCGGGGCAACCTTGCCGTGTACGAGGGCGATTACCGGTACTATTTGGAAAGGACGGGGCGAAGCCTGTAGGCGCGGGGGCTGGAGTATCCGGGTACGGGAGCGCCGAAGCGCCGGGGGGGCCGCGCCGGGCAGCCGGGGGCGGCGGTTCAGCCAAACCTTTTCTTGTGCCGGTCGATATTGATCACCAGGGCGAGGCCGAGGATCGCGAACGCCGTTAAGAGGTAAAAGGGCAGCATGCGCGACCGTTCCGAAAGGAGTCCCGCGATCCAGCCGAAGGGCGAGGCGAGAATGAGCGTCGCGAGGTTGAAAAGGCCGAAGATGCCCGCCCGGTCCTGGGGCTCGATGGCGTCTACCAAGAGGGTATCCTTGAAGGGGCCGATCAGGGCGAAGGCGCAGGCGTCGAACAGGGTTTCCAGGCCGACCATGAGGTAGCTTTCCGGGGGCGATACGACTAGGAAGATATTGGACGCGATAAGCATGAGAAAGCCCGCGAGGAAGGGCCGCTTGAAGTTCAGGTGGTCCAGTCTCGGCACGATCAAAAAGTAAAAGGCGAGCATGATACCGGACTTTATGAAGGGAAAGATGCCGATGGCCGCTTCAGGTAAGCCGATTCCCTTTACCACCGCGATGGACCAAAACACGTTCCTGATCGTTTCGTAGACCACGAGGGCGAACGACACGAAGAAGGCGTTGAGCGTGTACGGGTTTTCCCGAATCGCGCGGAAGGAGCCGCCATAGCCCTTCATGAGGCGGAGGAGGGGCACCCCCTTCGTTTCCCGCCGCCGGATCTCTCCCACCGCGGTCTCGGTGCTGAACCGGTAGAGAATGACGAACTTCAAGGTCATGGAGACGAAGGCGAAGAGGTAGAGGATCCTAACCGCGGGAACGAGGCCGATTCCCTTCACGAGCACGCCCGCCAACGGCGCCGCGAGGCCGGAGACGATGATCGCCACGGTGATCCAGGACCAAATGGCCACCAGTTTGTCCTTTTCGGCGTCTTCCACGAGGAGGCAGGTCCAGGAATTCTGGGTGATCCTCATGACGCCGTTCACGGCCGCGGCGGCGGCGAAGAAGTAGGCGTTTTGCGCCACCGCCCAGATCAGGGTGGGCACGCTCCACGAAATAATGTCGAAAATGAGGGTGGTGAGCCGGCGGCCCAGCTTGTCCGTAATCGCGCCGCTTAAGAGGGCGAACACGATTTGGGAGACCATGCCGAGGGTGGTAATGAGCCCGATTTGCGCGTCGGAGCACCCGAGGGCGATCATGAAAAGCGAGGCGAAGGGCAGGTAAAGGCTCGAGGGAATGCCCCACAGGGGCTCGGTATACACGCAGGCCCGCGGGTTGCCGCGCAGGTCCTGGAGCGTTTTGAGCATGTCGTGTTTGGTTTTGGCCATGGCGACGATGATGTCACGCCCGCAGCGCGAAGGTCAATGCGGACGCGGGCGCTTTACCACGGCCGCGGTAATCCGATACGGTATTCCCTGCCCCGCACGGGCGATAGGAGCGATCATGATTGATGAAACCGAAGGACGGGTGGACACCGCGCGGGGCCCCGTTCGGATCGTGGAACGGAAGATAAGCGCCGAGTCCTATATCGAGTTCCTGACCCGAACCGATCTGGGGTCGCAGTACCCGCGGGAACGGTTCTTTGAGCGGATAGAGAAGCTCGTTTCCCATGCCCAAATCAGCCTTTTGGCGCTGAACGAGGCCGATGAGGCGGTGGGGGTCTGCTTCGGGCTGACCGATTTCGCGTATTGGCTCATGGTAACGGATTTGGGGGTAGACCGCGACTACACGAAAAACGGGATCGGCTCGCGCATGGTCGCCTTGGCCCGCGCCGCCGCGGGAGGCGAACGGGACATAATCGTCTTCATTTACGCGAACGACGCGGCCGTTCCCTTTTACGAAAAGTGCGGCCTTTCGCGTTCCCGGAGCATGATGGAACTGACCGACGCGGACTGGACGGATTTTACCGTGACCCCGGAAACCCTGGCGGAGTACCGGGCCCTGAAGGGCTAGGGCGGCGGCCCCTACGGTGCGTTCCGCGGCGGCTCGACGAAATCCACGACGGTACCGTCGGGATCGCGGAAGTGAAAGGCCTTGGCCCCCCAGGGGTATACCGTGGGCTCCGTCATGACGGGAATCCCGAGGGACTTAACGCGGTCGAATTCCGCGTCCGCGCTTTCCACCGAGAACATGAGGACGGTATGCCCGCTTCCCGAGCCCGGGGGATAGGTAAAACTCATGTCGCGGATCGAGGCTTCCCGGGAATAGAGCGCGAGGTTGAGCCCCGGCAGGGCGAGGGTCGCGTGAACGTCGTCGCCCTCGGCCCGTACGCCGAAGAGCCTTTCGTAGAACGCGACGAGCCGGGGCACGTTTTCCGTGATGAGCGAGAGGCCGATGAAGGTCATAATGTATCTCCCGAGGACGGTATTCGCGTGAAATACGCGACGGCTTTTTCGACGACGTCCCGCTCGGCCTCGGCGTCGTCTTCCTTGGCGAAGCATGACCCCGACGGCTCTTTCGAGTCGAGGTACCTTTTCACCCCGAAACAGAGGGGCGAATCGATTTTCCCGTTCACGACCTCGCAGCCGACGCTTTGCGCGATGGCGGTGAGGGGCTTGATCAGGTTATTGACGTAGGCGTCGCGGTACCCCTCGGTCAAGCCGCCGTGGGCGATAATCATGACCCTTCGCGCGTTCGCTCCCGCCTTTCCCTGGCAATACGCAAGATACTGGATTTCCTGCATTTTCTCGAACGCGCACAGGAGCTTCGACGGGATGGACGCGTAATGGGGAACCACGAGGATAATGTCGCCATGGGCGTCCCAGAGCGCGAGAAAGCGGTTAAAGTCCCCGTCCCGGACGCAGCGCCGGTCTTGCGCGCACCCCTGGCACATAACGCAAAACCGGAGGTCGAAGTCCCGAAGGTCGGTGACGCGGACGTTCCCCGCCCCCAGGTTTTCAAGCCCCGCCTTGACCGCGTTCGCTATGGAGAGGCTTTTTGATCCGGTCCCCGTGGTCGATACGTTCGGGGCGCTTATGATCAGCATCTTACGCTCCTTTCGGCCGTCGGGCGGCGAGAAACGCGGGGAAATCCCCTCGTTGGGTCATCCAGAAGATAACGGGGATCTCTTCCTTCCCCATTCGCCTGAAGGCCTCGTGGCGATGGTTCCCGTCGCTGACGGTCAACGCGCCGCCTTCGTACCGCACGATAAGGGGAGGCATGTCCCATCCGGTTTCGCACCGGCGAATGATGCCGCTTACCCGTTTCTCGAAATCGCTTTCCCGCGTTCGGTACGGCATGTCCGGTTCCGGGCCGCAGCACCGCGTCAGGTCGCGTAACTTCCAGGGGACGGGGCCGAAGTAATGCCGTTTTTCCAAAAGAAGCCCGTCGGCCAGGGCGACGTTGTTGCCTTCGCCCCGGAGGAAGTCCTGTATCCATGCCCCTATTTCCTGCGTCATGCCGGTTTCGTTCTCCCTTCGAGGATGGTTCCATATTCCCGTTTCGGCCTTCGGGGATCAAGAGGGGGGGTGGCGGAAGGGCGGCGAAACGCGTTTCGACGGCGTGGAGCCAGGGGGGGCCGCGTCTGAGGCGGCGACGGTTTTGGCGGGACGGCCGCCTTCGCCCGGCGGGGGACCACGGCGCCTTCCCCCTTTGGGGAAATTCTTGTTTCTATGCGTAAAAACAACTTGCGCGTTACCGGGAGTCATGGTAGATTGTATCTATCAATAGAAACGCCCTAGGCATTTTCCAACCAAGCCACGTTAAGGAGTCCCTTATGTCCGATCCCAAGAAGCCCGCCGGGCCCGTACGCATCGTTCTTTCGCCCTCGGAGATGCCCCGGCAGTGGTATAACCTGGCCGCGGATTTCAAGACCCCCATGCTGCCCCCCCTGGGACCCGACGGGAAGCCGGTCACCCCGGAGATGATGAGCGCGATTTTCCCGATGAACCTGATAGAGCAGGAAATGTCCAGCAAGCGCTGGATCGACATTCCCGAGCCGGTGCTCGACATTCTTTCCCGCTGGAGGCCCTCGCCCCTGCATCGGGCGGTTGCGCTCGAGAAGGCGCTGGGGACGAACGCGAGAATCTACTATAAAAACGAGAGCGTGTCGCCCGCGGGAAGCCACAAGCCGAACACGGCCGTTGCCCAGGCGTACTACAACAAGGTCGCCGGGGTCAAGAAACTGACCACCGAGACCGGCGCGGGCCAGTGGGGCAGCGCCCTTTCCTTCGCGTGCGCGCAGATGGGGCTCGAGTGCAAGGTGTACATGGTGAAGGTGAGCTTCGAGCAAAAGCCCTTCCGGAAGATGCTGATGCAGACCTGGGGCGGCACCTGTATCGCGAGCCCCTCCGACACGACCAACGCGGGCCGATCGGTGCTCGCGAAAGACCCCGATTGCCCGGGCAGCCTCGCCATCGCGATCAGCGAGGCGGTGGAGGAGGCGGTCTCGGACAAGACCGGCTCCACGAAATACGCGCTCGGCTCGGTGCTGAACCACGTGATGACCCACCAGACGATTATCGGCCAGGAAACCAAGGTGCAGCTCGCGAAGGCGGGCGAGAAAAAGGCCGACGTGGTGATCGGCTGCGCCGGCGGCGGCTCGAACCTCGCCGGTTTGACCTTCCCCTTCGTGAAGGACAAGATCGAGGGCGAGAAGATCGAGATTATCGCGGTGGAGCCCTCCTCCTGCCCCACGCTGACCCGCGGGCCCTTCGCCTACGATATCGGCGATATGTCCGGCATGACCCCGCTCCTCCCGATGTATACCCTCGGCCACGAGTTTATCCCCGACACGATCCACGCCGGCGGCCTGCGCTACCACGGCATGGCGCCGCTGGTGTCCAAGTCGGTCGCCGACGGCCTGATCTCGCCGACCTCCATCGGCCAAACCGAGTGCTTCGACGCGGCGGTGCTCTTCGCCCGCACCGAGGGCCTCGTGATCGCCCCGGAGACGAGCCACGCGGTGGCCCAGGCGATCAGGGAGGCGAAGAAGGCCGACGGGGAAGGCAAGGAGAAGGTAATCGTGTTCGGGCTTTCCGGGCACGGGCTTCTCGACCTCGTGGGCTACGACAAGTACTTCGCGGGCAAGCTCGCCGACCACGAGCCCTCGCCGGAGCAGTTGGCGCGGTCGCTTGACTGCATCAGGGACTTCCCGAAGCCGTAATATTAAACGCTTAGCGCTCGCCCCCTCGATGGATGCCGCCGGGGGGGCTTTTCCATTTCCGAACGATTCATGGAAACTTTGCTTGACGCGAATTCGCAGGCCTTGATACGATGAGGGGCACATAGGAGATTTCCATGAAGAAATGTTCGATTGTTTTAGCCGCCGGGGCGTTGCTCTTTGGCGGTCTCGCGTTCGTTTCCTGCGGCAAACCCGCCGCCGACAGCAATGTCATCAAGATCGGCGTTTTCGAGCCCCTGACCGGCGCCAACGGCGCGGGCGGAGCGGACGAGGCCGACGGCATCAAGCTGGCGAACAAGCTTTTCCCCGAGGTGCTGGGCAAGAAGATCCAGCTCGTTACGGTGGACAACAAGTCCGACAAGGTTGAGGCCGCCAACGCCGCGACCGTGCTCGCCCAGAAAGAGAAAGTCAACGCCGTGATCGGTTCGTGGGGCAGTTCCCTGTCCATGTCCGGCGGCCCGATATTCGCCGAAGCCAAGATTCCCGCGGTGGGCGCCTCGTGCACCAACCCCAACGTGACCCTCGGCAACGATTATTATTTCCGCGTTTGCTTCCTGGACCCCTTCCAGGGTACGGTTATGGCGAAGTACGCCGTGGAGACCCTGGGCGCCAAGAAGGTGGCGATTATCCGCGAGGTTTCCAACGACTATTCCGTCGGGCTGGCGAAATTCTTCGTGGACGAGTTCGTGAAGCTCACCGGCGACGCGAACGCCGTGGTGGCGACCGCTGACTACAACACCGGCGACCAGGAGTTCAGCGCGCAGCTGACCAATATCAAGAAATATAGCCCCGACGTGATCTTCGCCCCCGGCAACTTCACCGAGTCGGCGCTGATCGTCAAGCAGGCCCGCGCCCTGGGCATGACGACCCAGTTCCTTGGCGGCGATACCTGGGACGAGAACGCCTTCCTCGAGGTGGGCGGCTCTTCCGTGGAGGGCGCCACCATCACCACCTTCTTCGCCAACGACGTGCCCATAAACAAGACTTCCGAGGAATTCCTCGCCGCCTTCCGCGCGGAATACGGCAAGGAACCCGCCGCCGTCTCGGCCCTGGGCTATGACGCGTACCTCGTGATCGTCGACGCGATCAAGCGCGCCGGTTCCGCCGACTCGGTGAAGATCCGCGACGCCATCGCCCAGACCGTCAATTTCGAGGGCGCCGCCGGCTCGATCACCATCAACGCCGACCGCAACGCCGAAAAGGACGCCGTGCTCAAGACCGTCAAGGACGGCAAGTTCGTCTATCTGACGACGGTCAAGCCCTAAGCCGCGGGCTGACGAAGGCGCGGGGCCGCGAAGGCGCGGCCCCCGGTTCCTTACGGCCGTTTACATTCGCGCCGCACGGGGGATCCGAAACCCTTCGGGTCGCGTGCGGCGATTTTTTACGCGTTGCGGGTAGCGGCGACGCCAAAGGATTTTCATGGATTTCCAAACGTTTTTGCAGCAATTCGCCAATGCCCTTTCGCTGGGCAGCCTCTATGCCCTGATCGCCATCGGGTATACCATGGTGTACGGCATTCTCCGCCTGATCAATTTCGCCCACGGCGACGTGTTCATGATCGGCGCGTACGTCGCCTTTTTCTGCGTGGGCCAGTTCATGATGCCCTGGTGGGCCGCGGCGATCGTGGCCATCGGCTTTACGGCCGTGTTCGGCGTCGGCCTTGAGCGGGTCGCCTACCGGCCGCTGCGCGATTCCCCGCGCATCTCGATCATGATCAGCGCCATCGGCGCCTCCTTCCTTATCGAAAACCTGGCCATCGTTCTCTTCGACGCCCGCCCCAAGGCCTTTCCGGTGCCCGAGCTCTTCAGCACCAGAATGGAGTTCGCCGGCGTGTCGGTGATGAGCGTAAGCCTGATAATACCGGTCGTTACCGCCGTTATTTTGGCGGCGCTTTTATGGGTGGTGCACCGCACCAAAACCGGCATGGCCATGCGGGCGGTTTCCACCGATATAGAGGCGGCGCGGCTCATGGCGATCGACGTGAACCGGATCGTGGCGTTCACTTTCGCGGTGGGGTCCATGCTCGCCGCCTTCGGCGGGATCATGTGGGCGCTCAAATACCCGCGACTGGAGCCCCTGATGGGCATTATGCCCGGGCTTAAATGCTTTATCGCCGCGGTTATCGGCGGTATCGGCAGCATCGGCGGGGCGGTTTTGGGCGGCCTGCTGTTGGGCCTTATCGAGCTAATGACCGTGGCCTTCCTTCCCGAGCTGACCGGCTACAAGGACGCGTTCGCGTTCGTCCTCCTGATCGTGGTGCTCCTCGTGAAGCCCACGGGCCTCCTCGGCAAGAACCAGGGGGAGAAAGTCTGATGGGCACCCTACCGATCCTCGGAAAAATGGGCCGAAACGGCAAGCTGACCCTGGCGGCCGCGGCCGCGTTCCTCGCGCTCCTGTTCGCCTTCGACGGCTTAATGGACCCCTTTACCATGCAGATATTCAAGCTCTGCGCGATAAACGTGATTCTTGCCCTATCGCTGAACCTGATTAACGGCTTCACGGGCCTCTTTAGCCTGGGGCACGCCGGCTTCATGGCCATCGGCGCCTATACCTGCGCCCTATTAACCATGTCGCCCGCGCAAAAGGCGGCGAATTTCATACTGGCCCCGATACACCCCCTGCTCGCGGAGATTTCCATTCCCTTCCTTCCCGCGCTGCTCCTCGGCGGCGCGGCGGCGGGCTTAATCGGGTGGCTTTTGGGCGTTATCGCGCTCCGCCTCCGCGACGATTACCTCGCCATCGCGACCCTGGGCTTTTCGGAAATTATCCGGGTGCTTTTGACCAACGCCCAGACCATTACCAACGGGGCCCTGGGCCTCAAGGGCCTTCCCCGCTTCACGAACGTGTGGTGGGCCTGGCTTACCGCGGCGGCGGTGGTCGCCTTTATGGCGCTCCTCATAAAGTCGAGTTACGGGCGCGCGTTCAAGGCGATTCGGGACAACGAGATCGCCGCCGAGTCCATGGGTATCGACGTATTCGGCATGAAGGTCCTCTCCTTTACCATTTCGAGCTTTCTCGCCGGCATCGGCGGCGGCCTTTTGGCCCATTACCTGACTACCATCGACCCGAAGCAGTTTATCTTCCTGAAAACCTTCGATATCCTCCTGATCGTGGTATTGGGCGGGGTCGGCTCCATTACCGGCTCCGTGATCGCGGCGGTGGCGGTGACCGTTTCCATGGAGGCCCTGCGCTTCCTGGACGGTCCGCTCAACCTCGGTTTCGTGTCCACTTCGGGCATTCCGGGGCTTCGAATGGTGTTTTTCTCGGCCCTTCTCATGGCTGTGGTCATTTTCCGCCAGCAGGGCCTGATGGGAAAGAAAGAATTCAGCTGGGACTGCCTGGCGAAACTCGGCCTGCGGCTTAAACGGAAGGGGAAGGTGAGGCCATGACGAACGAACAAGCCATTTTACGGGCCGTAGACGTCAATAAGTCGTTCGGGGGCCTGTCCGCGGTAAGCGCCCTGAACGTTGAAATCGGGCCCGGTGAGATCGTCGGGCTGATCGGGCCGAACGGCGCCGGCAAGACCACGACCTTTAACCTGATCACCGGCGTGTACAAGCCGACCTCGGGCAAGGTGTACTTCCGGGGCACGGACATTACCGGCAAGAAGCCCCACGCGATTACCCGCATGGGCGTCGCGCGGACCTTTCAGAATATCCGGCTTTTCAAGGATATGAGCGTGCTCGACAACGTGCTCGTGGCCCAGCATATGCGGATGGGCGTCAACCTGTTCGAGGCGACGCTCCGCCTGCCTTCGTATACGGAAAAGGAGCGGCGGTCGCATGAGGAAGCCCGGGCCCTCCTTGCCCAGGTCGGGCTGGAAAGCCACGAATCGGACCCGGCGACGAGCCTTCCGTACGGCAAGCAGCGGCGGCTCGAAATTGCCCGCGCGCTGGCCACGAAGCCCTCCCTGCTCTTTTTGGACGAGCCCGCGGCGGGGATGAACCCCCAGGAATCCATGGAGCTGATGGACTTTATCCTGCGTATCCGCGAGCGCTTCGGCCTTACCATCGTGCTCATAGAGCACCATATGCAGGTGGTCATGGGGGTATGCGAGCGCATGTACGTGCTGGACTACGGGATGACCATCGCGCACGGGACGCCCGAAGAGGTTCAAAAAGACCCGAAAGTAATCGAAGCGTACCTGGGAGTGGAATGATGCTGATAATCGACAATCTGTCCGTGCACTACGGCGGCATTCACGCCCTCCGGGGCATAAGTCTCGAGGTGCCCGCCGGCAAGATCGTGACCCTCATCGGCGCGAACGGGGCGGGGAAGAGCACGACCCTCAACACGATCATGGGCTTGGTAAAACCCTCGTCGGGCGCCATCAGCTGGAACGGCGCGCCCATTACGGGGCACAAGACCAAAAACATCGTGGAATCGGGCGTGGTGCTCGTTCCCGAGGGCCGCCGCGTGTTTCCCAACCTGACGGTCGACGAGAACCTGAGCCTCGGCGCCTATTCGCGAACCAAGAAAAGCGAGATAGAGGCGGACCGGGAACGGGTTTTCTCCCTTTTCACGCGCCTGGCGGAACGGCGACGCCAAAAGGCGGGCACTCTCTCCGGCGGCGAACAGCAAATGCTCGCCGTGGGCCGGGCCCTCATGGCCAGCCCCAAGGTCCTCATGATGGACGAGCCCTCGCTCGGCCTCGCGCCCCTCATCGTCGGGATGATCTTCGACATTATCCGCCAGATCAACCAGAGCGGGGTTACGGTACTTTTGGTGGAACAGAACGCCAAGGCCGCCCTGGAGGTGGCCGACGTGGGGTACGTGATGGAAACCGGCGCCATCGGCTTTTCCGGCCCCGGCCGGGAGCTTTTGGCCGACGACCGGGTGCGAAAGGCCTATCTCGGCGAAAAGTAGTCGCCGTGGCGGGCGTTACCGAACCGGCGCCGACGGGCGCTTTTCGTGCAGGTACGTGTGCCGCGCGAAGAAATAGCGCCCGATAAAGCGGCTCATGAAGGCCTTGAACTTCCACTTTGGCGCCATGACGGCGACGGGCTTTCCCCGGTCGGCCGCGCGCAGGCTATGGGCCACCACCGCGACGGGGTCTTTCCCGTCCACCACCCGCGTTCGCGCCCCGTTCGAGGCGACATTGGCGAATTCGGTATCCACCGGGCCGGGACAAACGGCCGAAACGAGTATTCCCCGATCGGCCACCTCCGCCGCGAAGGCGAGGCTAAAGCTGAGCGCGTAGGCCTTCGTGGCGCCGTACACCGCAAAATTGCCCAGGGGGGCGAAGGCCGCGAGGCTCGCGACGTTTATTACCCGGGACCCCTTTGCGAGGTAGGGGAGGGCGTCGTGGCAGAGGGCGGTCAGGGCATACACGTTGACCCTGACCATCTCAAGCTGACGGCCCAGGTCCGTATCGGCAAAGGGCCCGTAGGTGCCGAACCCCGCGTTGTTTACCAGGGTATCGACGAAAAGCCCCCCGTCGGGACCGGCCGCCGCGGCTTCGGCGGCGAGGGCGGCGTTAAACGCGGCCAGGCCCGAGTCCGCGGAGAGGTCCATGGGGAGTATCCTGCTTTCGGGCGCGCCGGGAACGCGCGCAATTTCTCGTGAAAGGTCTTCCAGTTTGTCCGTTCGACGGGCGATCAGCCATATTTCCTGGGCTTTTCGCGTCCTGGCGAGTTGAAGCGCGAACTCGCGGCCCATGCCCGAACTCGCTCCGGTCACGATAATGATGGATTTCATGCCGTAATTGTGCACTTTTTTGCCGATTTCGGGCAAGCGGGGTGCCTTGCGGCCGACTGGTTTCCTGAAAATGGTATGTTTCTTATCACGCTTAATAAAAAAAAACAAATTACCGATAATCGAAAGGTGAAAAAATCTGACAAAAAGCGCAAAGCGCAGTATACTCTACTTTATAGAGATAATAGAGAAAAGTTGGCCTCACTTTTGCGTTTTATGTTGAGACCATATTGGTTTGTTTGTTTTTTTGCGATCGCCGTCGGGTCCCTGCATGCCATGGGCCACGGCGAAACGGTTGAAACCTCGGCGGCGTCGCTGGACAGCTGGCTCGAGACGATCGACATTTCCGGGGCTAAACCCGGAAAGTACAATATTCTCGTAACGGCCACCGACCTGGCGGGCAATCAAGCCTTGGCAGGGCCGTACAACCTGTATATAGATCCGGATTCGGACCTTCCCGTGGCGCGCATTACCAATCCCCTGAACGGCATGCGGGTGCCGGGCAATCTCAATATCGTGGGCACCTGTCTCGACGACGACGCCGTGGACCACGTAGAACTGATTTTCGACGGCGGCGAGCCCGTTCGGGCCGAAGGCACGGACTTTTGGTCGTATTATCTCGACACCAACGATTTGGTCGAAGGACCCCATATCATTTCCGTTTACGGCGTTGACGTAAACGGTACCGCGGGCAGGCCCTTCACCGCCGTATGGAACCTGGACCGGAAACAGCCCGAAACGGCGGTCAATAACCTGGGCATGGGTACCCTGGTATCGGGAAAGGTAACCCTTGCCGGATCCGTATTCGACGGCAACGGCATAAAAAACCTCGCATACTCCCTCGACGGCGGCAAAACCTTCCTGCCGCTCTCCCTCAAATTCGACAAAAAAGACCGGATATGGCGGTTTTCCCTGCCCATAAACACGCTGAAATTCGACGACGGTCCCTCGGTGTGCTGGTTCCGCGCGGAAGACGATCAGGGCTCCATCGGCTATTACACGTACCTTTATTTCGTGGACAATACGAAGCCCGCGGTGGACTTCATTACTCCCTTGCCCGAGACGGCCGTTAACGGGACGTTCTCCGTGAGCGGCACCGCCACGGATACCATTGGCCTTTCCTCCCTTTCCTGGAGGATCGGGAAGGAAACGGGCGATTTGGAGCTCGTTAAGGGCAATCCCTACTGGATCAAGGAATTCGACGTAACCGGCGTGAACGCCAAAAACGTCGAGGTGTTCGTTTCCGCGACGGATATCGCGGGCAACGTAACCGCCGTTTCCCGTAAAATACCCATTGACCGCCAGGCCGACCTACCGGTCTTGTCGATCCTCTCGCCCGCCGCCGACGAGGTCGCGGACTCCGGTCCCGCGGCCGCGCCCGGCACCGTATGGCTCGCCGGCTCCGTTGCCGACGACGACGGGGTCGCGGCGGTCCGTATTTCGGTGGACAAGGGCGAAACCCGGGAAATCGAAAGCGCCGGGGCGTACGGCCTTACACTTGCGGGCCTTTCCCCGGGACGGCACACGGTAACCTGCACCCCGGTGGATATCGGGGGAACCGCGGGAAAGCCGGTCGCCAGAACCTTCCTCATAAGCGGCGTGGCCCCCTCGGTCTCCTTCGGGCCCGTGGGCGATTCGGCGCGGGAAATTTCCGCGGAATCGGGCGCGGCGCTCACGGCCACCGTCGAGGCCCCCGCGGGGCTCACTGCCCTTTCCTGGCGGGTCACGGGCATGGGCGAACAAAGCGTGAAGATCAAGGGCGGCGTTACCGCGCAGACCATTACCGTGCCCGTTACGCCGAACTTCCCCTACGGCTTGGCCAGGCTCGAGGTGACCGCGGTAGACGCCTTCGCGCGAACCGTCGTTTCGGGCCTCGAATTCTACGTAACCAACCTGTCCGTTCCCCGGGACGCGCCGCCCGCGTGGTCCGACGACGCGCTGACCGCCTCGGGCGAGGTAACCATCCCCGCCAGCGGGAAAACCCCCGCGAGCGTCGGCACGGCGACGGTAACCCTCGAGCGGCTCCTTCCCGCCGACGTACCCTTCTCCAACGGCGCCCTCGTGACCCTCTCGGGGCCCGGTTTCCCCAAGGCCGAACAGATCGACGGGGCCGTGCTCGTGGGCATCGATTCGCCCATCCCCGTCTCTTCGGTGGACTGGAGCCTTAACGGCGGGGCCGTTTCGAAGGCGAGCGCGACGAAGACTCCCGAAGGCCGATACGCCGCGCGCATTCCCCTCAAGGCACTTTTGCCCGCCGACTGGACCACCCTTGCCGTGACCGTTACGTTCAAGGACCTAACGAGCCTGTCGGTATCGGGCGCGTTCTGCGTGGTTCGCCCGGGCAACGCCGCCGGTATCGCCGACGACGAGGCTTTCGTTTGGGATTCCCCGACGCGCGACGGCAGCGGAAAGATCCTCCTGTACGACGGGGCGAGCGTTTCCGGGCTGTATAACGGCAAGAGCGACCGGAAAGCTGTATCGGCGACGCTGGTCGGCCGCCTTATCCCCGCGCCCGAGCCGGTGCCCGCCGGGAAGTCGGCCGCCGGGAAAGCCGCCGCCGCCAAGGCCCCGGAACCCGCATTGATAAGCGAGCCGCTGGGCCTGGAATTGACCCTGTCGGGCAACGTCGCCACGGTGAGTGGCCTGAAGGACGGAACCTATAAAGACGTTAAAATCGCCTTTACCGACGACGCGGCGAAACCTGGCAAAGCGAGGCCGAGACCTTCGTGGTGGATTCGCAAGCCCCGTTCCTGTCCGTGGATACCTCGGCTCGGCCCGTCTGGCTGCAGGACAAACTGCCCGTCGCCGTAGACGCCTCCGACGGCGCGGGAATCGCGGCGGTGGAATGGTCCGCCGACGGCGGCCTTACCTGGAACCTCTTCGACAAAGGCGACGGGGAAACCCCGTCGAGCCTCGATATTTCCGCCCGACCCGACGGGCCTTTGGACTTTCTGGTCCGCGCCACCGACGTGAACGGGCGGGAAACCCTTGACCGCAGGGCGTTCAACAAGGACACGACGCCCCCCGAAATTTCCGTGATATTCCCCGAGCCCGGCGACGCGGTGAACGGCGAGACGCGAATCGCGTTTGACCCGGTGGACGCGAACCCCATCGCGAAGGCGGAATACCGCGCCCCCGGCGACCGGACGGCGAAAGACGCGACCGAGTGGCAGCCACTGGAGCTTTCCTCCGCGATTAACGCGCTGGTCGGCACCGCCGAAAAACCCATCGCGCCCAATATGGAATTCCGCTTCACCGACGCGGCGGGCAACGCGCGCGGCGTCTCCTCCTGGCTCTTTTCCATCGAGCCCCAAACCGACCTGCCCGTGGTGGAGATTCACCTGCCCGCGGAGAACGAGGTGATCCGGAAGGACTTCGTGGTCTCCGGCGTGGTATACGACGACGACGCCCCGGCGCGGGTGTGGTACAAGGTCGACGACGGGGAGTTTATCTCCATGGATATCGAGCACAGCTATTCCATACCCGTCGCCCTTTCGACCCTCACCGATAACGAGCACACGATCACCCTCTACGCCGAGGACATTCACGGGGTACGGGGCGAAGAGGTTACGCGGACCGTGCGCGTGTCGCTGGAGGAGCCGAAGGCCTCGGTTCTCGCCCCCTCCTTCGAGACCACGAATAAGGGCTCGCTCACCGTCAGCGGGACCGCCTCGGACAAAAACGGGATAGAGCGGGTGGAGGTTTCCCTCGATAACGGCAACTCCTTCAACGTGGCCGAGGGGACCGACGAGTGGTCGTACCGTTTCGACACCCGGGTGATCCAGGACGGGACCCACGTGGTGTTCGTCCGCGTGTACGACAATTACGGCATAACCGGGCTGTATTCGAGCCTGATCAATATCGACAACACCGCGCCCTCCATCAAGCTGGAGCTCCCCCTGGACGGAAGCCGCGTGGCGAATACCCTGTTTATCTCGGGCCAGACCCTGGACAATATCAATCTCGCCGGCGTAACCGCGCGGATAAGCGGCTTGGACGCCAAGCAGCCCGCCATGCCCGCCGGCTACGACAAGATCTCTTTCGAGAATTCCCTCATCATTTCGGGCGGGATCGACGTGACCGCCCTCGCGGAAGGTTTCTACAACGTGGAAGTCCGCGGCATAGACCTCGCGGGGAACGTGACCCGCGTTTCCCGGAATTTCGAGGTATACCGGGGCGACGACCGGAACCGGATCGAATTCCTCTATCCCCTGAACGGCCAGCGCATGCAGGGCCTCTTTAACCTGTACGGCCGCGTCATATCGGAAGACCCGGTAAGCTCCCTTATTCTCTACGTGGACGACGCGGACGCGGGCACCGCGGAATTGAGCCCCTCGGGCTATTTCAAGTTTACCCTGAGCCCGGAAACCGTGACCGACGGCCCCCACACGGTCAAGGTGCGCGCCCTGGCCGCGGGAGACTCGGTCATCGTCTCGGACCCCCACGAAATCGTCTACTCGGCGAGCGGCCCCTGGGTGACCATAGACAACCTCGCCATGGGCGACTTCGCCATCGACCGCCCCTGGCTCGAGGGTACCGCGGGATACGCGCTTACCGAGGACGAGGTGTTCGCCCTGAAATCGAAGGACACGCCCAAGGATACCCGGAAGGCCCTGCAGGACAAGGCCGTGGAGAAGGTGGAGATCAGCTTCGACAACGGAAAGACCTTCGTGGCCACCGAATCGGGCAAGAAGTGGCGATACCGCCTGGAAACGGGCGAACTCAGCGAGGGCTACCACTTTATCCTGCTCCGCGCGACCATGCGAAACGGAGAGACCGCGGTAACCCGTTCCATCGTCCAGATAGACAAGACCCTGCCGACCATCCGGCTCATCTCCCCCGGCGAGGGCGGCCGCTACAATAACGAGCTTACGTTCTCGGGGCTCAGCTCCGACGACGTCAGCCTTGACTCGGTGAACCTCGCCCTCCGCCCGGGCGACAAGTCGTCGTACGCGCTCCCCTCGTTTATCCAGGGCCTTTATTTCGACTGGCATTTCTGGGGCGCGACGCTTTACGACGTGGGGATCGGGCTTACCTTCTTCGACGACAACGTAAAGCTGCAGGGCCAATTCGGCCAGTTCACCGACGCCCAGCGCGCGGTGTTCACCGAGGGCTCCATGCGGTACGGCGGCAACGTGCTCGGCATAAAGCTCCTCGCGAACGTGGCCTACGTTCCCCTGGACTATTTCTTCGGACCCGATTTCTCCTGGCTTTCCGCCTCGGGGGCGATCGGCGCCAATTTCTCCCTTTTTACCGAAACCCAGAGCGGCACCCCTCAGATCCTCTCGGCCATGCTCGTTCAGCTTGAGTTCCCGCGGGTAACGATCCCGAAGCGCAAAACCTTCAGGACCTTCTCCGCATACACCGAGGCCCAACTCTGGTTTATCCCGACCGACGTCAGCTCGACGGAGGTCAATATCAACAGCATCATACCGCACGTAACCGGCGGTATCCGTCTTAGCGTTTTTTAAGGAAGGTCGACTATGAAAGCCATCAAATCCAGTCTTGCGGGATTCATCCTCTTCACGCTCGCCGCGTCGGGATTATTCCTCACCTGCGAAGTGGGACTCGGAAATTCGGTGGACACCAAGCCGCCGACGGTAAGCATCAGCTACCCGCCGACGACGGTGAGCTATATCCGGGGCGACTTCGTGGTGGCCGGCAGCGCCACGGACGAAACCGGGCTTTCGCAAGTGCTCGTGACATTGACCGCGAAAAGCGGGGCAGACGCGGGCAAGGCCTTCGGCCCCTGGTCGGCCACGATAGACGCGGCGGCGAAGACCTGGAAGGTTACCGTGCCCCAGCCCTCCGCCGACGGCCGCTACGACGTGAAGGCCGAGGCGGTGGACAGCGCCGGACGGAGGACCTCGGCCACGACTTCCTTCAATATGGACAATACGCCGCCGGTCCTAGTGGTTCAGCGGCCCTCCACCAAGGGAAACCTCGCGGACGTTAACCAATTCGACGCCTTCGGTTCCGACATTAAATTCAACGGAACGTTCTACGACGAGTCCGGCCCGAGCCGGCTCCACGTTTACTTTTTCGACGCGGCCGGGCTGCCCGTTTCGGCGACGCCCTTCACGTATACCATGCCCCCGGACGCGAGTTGGAGCTTCTCCCTTACCGAGGCCAACGATCCGGACGGTTTGTGGCACGCCCTGGAAAGCGCCCTTCCCGCCTCTGGCCTCGGGACTTTCTGGTATACGGTCGACCTGCAGGACGCGGCGTACCAGTATCTCGACCCGACCGAAACCGGCGCCGCGCTGACCGCGGGGAAGACCGGCAACACGACCACCCACTTTTATAATTATCTCGACATATCCAACGCCCTCGCGGTGGGCGAGACGTATCCGAAGCTGAACGACCTTTCCGCGTACGACGCCGGAAACCTCGCGGCCTTGGACGGCTACGGCTATCAAACCCTCACGGCGAGCCTTCCCTCGCTTCGGATCTCCAGTCTGCCGTCCGATTTCGCCTTGACCGAAAACGGCAATTTCTCCTTTGAGCCCTCGAGCCAGAACCCGACCATCGAGATCGAATCGCTCCCGATCGCCAGCGGCACTCCCCGCGCCACGGACAACACCGTTTCTCCGCTGCCGAACCCGCTGATAACGATTTATCGGAATAAAAACGGGGACCCCCTGGATATCGACGCCCTGGAAATCGCCCTTACGCCCTTCGACCTCGACGGCGTAACGCTGCTCACCGATCAACGCGTCGTGTGGCATACCGCCGACCTGAACGTAAAGAGCATCGGGGCCGACCTCTCCGTGAATTTGCTCATCGAGAAATCTCAGGGACAGTTCCAGCTCGACGTGACCGCCGGGGACAAGGCTCCCCATATCGTGACGAAGCGGTACGGCTTCCGCATCAATCAAGGAGCGCCGAGCCTCATTTCCGTGAGCCCCGACAAGAGCACGAGCTCCTCTACGGTATATACCAAGATCAACTCCTCGGGCGGAAAATTCCAGGTGGTGGTCAAGGGATCCGACGACGATACCGACGTTACGCTCGCCCTGACGGAGAACGGGGCGGTTCCGGCCGACGCGTTCATAACGCGGAGCGAATCCACCGCGGGCTACGTAACCAACTATACCTGGACCATTACCCTTGACGTGCCGCCCAGCGAGGGCGACACGAGGACCTTGCGGTTCCAGCTTGCCGACGGTCTGTATACTTCGTCGGTTCGCGAGGTGACCTATCAGGTCGACGATACCCCGCCGACTCTGGTTTCCCTTACGAGCCCGGTACTCAAGGGCGTAGGCCACGTCGCCGCCGGCAAGGCCGTCGTGACCGATTCTTTGGTGAACGTTCGGGGCTTCGCCACGGGCGACCTTACCAACGCGATCCTCCTATTTACCCCGACTTCCGCCGCCCCCTCCGGCGCGAGCACCGCGGGGTGGACGGCAGCCGAGGTTGATAACGCCCTTACCGGGACCGACCGGGGCTTCTCCGCGAGCGTACCGATCGGAAGCGTCGTGGAGGGCACTTATTACCTGTGGGCTCGTTTCGCCGACGATACCTTCGACGCGACCCTGGAAAACTACGGACCGGTTACGCCGGTTTGTCAGGTTATATTCGATAAAAACCTCCCGTCTTTGAGCGAAACCCTCTTCAGCTCTTCCTCAAGGCAATACCGCACCGGCGCGTTCTCGCTCGCCGGTTTTGCCCAAGATACGAACGCCCTTCATTCCCTGACCGTCGCCTGGAGCCTCGATAACGGCGCGGTAACGACCCAGACCGTGGTTCCCGCGGCCGACGGAAGCTGGTCTTTCGCCGTCGCGGCCCCTGCCCAAGGCGTCTACCGCTATACGGTCACCGCCACGGACGTCGCCGGCAACGTTACCGCCCTTACGCGGGAGGTCCAGGTTGACGCGATTTCCCCGGTGGTCACGATTACGGGCAGCGCCTCCAACATTGCCGTCACTACCCAGGAATACACCTTCCGGGGCACCGTAGTCGAAGCCGATTCGGGCATTGCCTCGCTCGAAGTATCGATGGACGGGGGAAGCACCTGGGACGTACCCGAAGGAACCTCGGTTTGGTACTATACCCATGACTTCGGCTCCACCAACGAAGGCCCCACGCGGCAGATTCTCGCCCGGGCCACGGACAACGCGGGTAACGCGAGCGCCGAGGTTTCCGCGAACTACACGATCGACCTGGCCAATCCCCGGGCGACCCTCGCGACCTCTATCGACGCCGCGCCCATAACCACCGCCTCCAACGCCAATGTCGTCTTCTCCGGCATCGCCGACGACGCGGCGGTAACGCCCGGTCGGCAGCCCGCTTCCGCCACGCTGACTTATAGCAAGGACGGCGGCGCGGCGGTTACCGTGCCCGCCGGGGCCGGCGCGACCCAATTCAATCTAAATCCCGCTACGGGCGCGTGGACCTGGACCCTGGGCACCGCCTTGGGCGACGGTATGTATAACGTGACCCTCTCGGTAGTCGATCTGGCGGGCAAAACGGCATCCGTTTCCCGCTCGGTGAAGATCGACACCGCGGCCCCGACCCTGGGAATCGCCGCGCCCCAGACCGGGCAGCAGGAAAGCTCGGCCACCTTCTCCATCAACGGCATTTCCACCGACGGCACCGGCGTGGGTTTCCCCGCGACCGGGGCGGTGGAGTACAGCTTCGATTCCACGGACGGATCGAACGGAACCTGGACGGCGTTCGACCCCGCCGCGACGCCGAGCGAGTGGAGCGGCTACAATTGGTCCAGGACGGTGACCCTCGCGGACGTGGAAGGCGCGAAGAAACTGTACGCGCGGTCTACCGATCGCCTCGGCAACCGATCGAGCGACTTCGTCGATTTCTATTACGATAAGGCCGCGCCGACCCTCGGCGTGACCGGCACGGGCAGCGTGGGTACCGAGCAGGTTTTCCGGACCGGCGATTTCGATCTCGATATTTCGGCTTCCGATACCAACGCGCTGAGATCGCTCACCCTCACGGCGACCCGCGACGGCGTATCCCAGGGAACGTTGTATTCCGCGTCCTGGGCGGAAGCGGACCATCAGATCTCATTTAACCATACCTATCCCGTAAACGCTTCCTCCCATACCCTCGAAGGGCTGTGGGTGTACAGCGTATCGGCGATCGATCAGGCCAATCGCGAAACCGTGACGACCCGGACCGTTCTCATCGACACGGTCGCGCCCTCGGTAAGCATCGCCGCCTTCGCGGGCGGCTACTACGCGGACACTAGCCTCTCGGTGAGCGGTACCGCCAGCGACGCCTCCACGCACGCCACCAGCGGCGTCGATCGGGTGGAATATTCCGTGAACGGCGGGGCGGATTGGTTTGCCCTGAACGGCACCACGGTTTGGTATAAGACCGACATCGGGGCGTCGGCGCTCGCGGAAGGGATCCGCACGGTGTACGTACGGGCTACCGACGTGGCGGGCAACGTTTCCGCCCCGTCGAGCAGTACCTTTATGGCGGACCACGCGAATCCCGCTCTCGCCGAGACCCTCGTGGGCAATACCGATATCCGCTATTCCAACGCCGACGTGAGCTTCAGCGGAACGCTCACCGACACGAACGCCAGCGCCCTGCCTACCCTGTCATTGACCATAGACGGCCTTTCGGAGGGCGCGGTCGCCGTTACCGGTGGTACCTGGTCGTATTCTTTCGACGCGGATGTGCGGGCCGAGGGAACCTATACCCTCACGTTTACCGCCACCGACGCCGCCGGGCGTCACAGTTCGGTGACCCGGACCGTCGCCCTGGATAAGACCGATCCCACGGTATCCCTCTCGACCAACCTGACCGCCTGGCAGCGTTTGACCGACGTTACCGTGGGCGGATCGGCCGCCGACACGGCGGGAACCGTGAATACCGGGGTCGCCTCGGTACAGTACTCCCTGGACAACGCCACCTGGACCGATTTGAGCGGGACGACGAACTGGGTGGGAACCATTACCTTCCCCCAGAGCGCCGCGAACCAGCTCTATCTCCGGTCCATAGACCGCGCGGGCAACGTGAGCGCGGTGAGCGGTCTCCATACGGTAAGGGTCGACGCGACGGCGCCGATCTTCACGGAGACGGTCCCGAATAATACGACCGAAACCAGAGTCAACCTCACCTACTCGGGTTCCATCTCTGATAATCTCGCCCTTGACGGGGCCGCTCCCCTTACTCTGAAGCGGAAGCGGAACGGCGTTTCCCTCGCGGACGTGGCGATTGCGCCCGCGCTCGGCGCCTGGACCTATACCCAAACGGTGGCGGGCAACGACGGAAACTGGGAACTTACGTTTATCGCCCTGGATTCCTCGGGCCTCACCACGACGATAACCAAGACCGTTACCATCGACACGACAGGCCCGACGGTGTCCATCGCGGCGCCGGGAGACGGCGAGTCGTCCGCTACCTCGAGCTATACCATAAGCGGAACGAGCCGGGACACGGGCGGCGTGGGCTTCGTGTACGGCGGGACCGGGACGGATTATATCGACGCGGAATACAGCCTCGATTCCTCGAACGGCATTGACGGAAACTGGACTTCCATGGGCTCCCTGGACGCGACCATAAACTGGAGCGCGGCGGGCGTGAGCCTTGGGGCGACCGAAGGCCCCATGCGGCTATGGGTCCGTTCAGCCGATAGGCTGGGCAACGTGGGCCTCGACTCCGTCAATTTCTATTACGACGTCGCGCCGCCTTCCCTCAACGAGCTATCCGTCGGCACCACCGATACCCAGTACCGGAACGCTGACCTGGTATTCGGCGGAACCGCCAGCGACTCGAACTACCTCAACCCCGCGACGGGACTTACGGTCAGCGTTAACGGCGCGGCCGCGGAGAATATCGCCATCGATACCGGCGACGATAGCTGGACCTACACCTTCGACGCGGCGAGCCGGTCCGAAGGCCCCTACGCCCTCGTATTCACCGCGACCGACGCGGCGGGAAAGGCTACGTCCGTCGCGAGGACCGTGGTTATCGATAGGTCCGCGCCGACCGTCACCGACCTAACCGACATACACGGAACCTGGTTTACCGCGGGCAGCCAGGCCCTGAGCGGCACCGCCGCCGATACCGGCGGCAGCGGGCTTTCGTACGTTGAATACCGCGTTTCGGACAATAACGGAATTTCCTGGGGCTCCTGGTCGAACCTCACGGGCACCGCTACCTTCTCGGGTACCGCCACCTTCGCCGACGGGAACGACAATCGGCTGCAGGTACGCGCGGTGGACCGCGCCGGAAACGCGAGCGTTCCCTCGACGGGCGCGACCCCGAGGACGGACCAAACCGTCTGGATCGATACGATCGACCCGGATTTCGACATTACGAACCCCGTCACCATCCCCGTGGACAACGGCACCGGTAGCCTCGCTATCACGATAAGCGCCACCGACGCCACGAGCGGTCCCGTTCTCGTCGAGGCGAAGGCGGGGAACACCGACTTCGATACCCTGCCGGTGTATAGCGCCCCCGTCGTCGCCGGTACCGCGACGGTCTCCGTGACGGACCTTTCCGGCCTTGCCGCGGGCAACCGGAAAATCTACCTCCGCGTGACAGACGAGGCGGGAAGGCGTTCCGTCGTCATGGGCCAGTCGATCATCATCGACCAGACGGCCCCGACCGTCACCTTTACCTCCCATTCGACCGGCAATACGGTCAATAAGACCTTCTCGTTGAGCGGTTCCGCGAGCGACACGAACGGCATGGATTCCATGACGCTCCAGGTGTATACGTTTACCGCCGGCTCGTGGCAGTGGATCGCCGCCGAGACGGGAACCATGGCCTTCGATACCACCTGGACCCATAGCGGCTTCCAGACCTTACCGATCACGCTCAACGCGGCGAACTACGATAGCGACGCCGGGGCCGCGGGGCTCCAACTCCGCGTACGGGCCCATGGCGTGGACGTAGCGGGCAACGTTACCGACGTGGAACGCACCCTCACGGTCGATCAGGATTCCGACCGTCCCACCGTAACCCTTACCAACGTGAACGTGGACGGCACCACGACCCTCAAGCTCATCAACACCGTGTACGGCACCGTGAGCGACGACGACGGGGTGACCGGGCTGTCGGTTTCCGAAAACGGCTCTTCCTGGACCGCGGTCACGCTAACCGGGGGAATGTGGAGCTATAACGCCTCCGCGGGAGACGGGCCGAAAACCCTGTACTTCCGCGTGGCCGATGCCGGCGGGACTACCTTCACCACCGACGCCGCGGACGAGCCCTACGTTCGCTACGGCGCCTCGGCGGTGAGCGCGCCCGTAACCTTCCGCGTGGACACGGTAACCCCGGAAGTGGGCAGTTCCCTTCTCGTGGATAGGCAGGCTCCCTTTACGTACGCCGCCGACGCCTTTACCGGAACGCTCGCGAACAACGCCCCCTTCGGAGGCAGCGCCCAGCAGTTCGCCGTGGGCATTACCGCCACGGACGCGAACGGCATTAAGAGCGTTTCCGTCACCGTACCCGGCGTCGCCGGCTCGCCCTTCACGGCTTCCGGGACCTTCGCCAACGCGCCGATCATCAACGCCACGGATATAAAGCGCGGCGGCGTGTACCGGATCGAGACGATCGCGACCACCAATTTCACGGCCTTCGGCGCGACCACTAACGCCGTGGGAACCGTTTTCACCGCTGATCGGGACGGGATCGGAACCGATACGGGCACCGTACGCTCGCAGTTTTTCACGACCGGGGCCATAGACGTGAGCCTCGCGGCGAACGGGTACGTATCCCTCACGGTGACCGTGACCGACAACTCCGACCTGCAAACGACGGCCACCCGAACCATCCTGATCGACAACGCCGCGCCCACGGTGACGCACCAGAGCCCGGTGGTCAATTCCACCGTTAACGGCGACATCGAGGTCAAGGGCCTCGCGGACGACGGTCTCGGCTCGGGCCTCAAGTCCGTGCGGTACCAGGTGGGCATTAACGCCGATCTCGATCCCGCTTCAGCCGCCTGGCTGAACGTGAGCTCCTCGGCCCCCTATATCGCCTGGCAAATCAACTTTACCGGGGCGAACAAAATCGATACCTACGCCAACGGGACCTACGGAACCGCCGGCACCGGCGCCGATACGGGCCTGTGGCTCGTCCCCATCGTCATGCGCGTCGAGGACAACGCGGGCAACGTGACGGTAACCTCGACCTCCAACTACGTCCTCAAGGTCGATCCCTCCGGCGACAGGCCCAAGGTCACCGTGGTGTATCCCGACCCCATGGACGCCAACCGGGTCATGGGCGGCATTATCCGCGTGTTCGGATCTTCCGAGGACGACGATGGCGTGGCTTCCGTGTGGATGCAGATCGACGTGAACAACGACGGGTCCTTCGACGCCTCCGACGTGGCCTCCAACGGCACGGACTGGTTTAACTCCAATAACGGACAGCTCGCGAGCGGTACCATTAGCTGGAACCGCAGCATCAATACCGCGGGCGAGTTCAACCCCGCCGTCGGGGCCGTCGCGGCCACCGCGATCCGGAACGGCAGCGTGTACCGCATCGTCACGGTGAACGGAACCGACTACACCGCCCTGGGATCGCCCGATAACAACGTGGGCACCGAATTCCGCGCGACCGCTTCGGGCGCCGCGGCGGCGGGCACCGGCACGGTTGAGGAGCTCCTCAGAAGGATCTCCTTCCGCGTGCGGGCCCGGGACATAAATACGACCCCCGTGGACGGAACCTGGGTCGGCCCCTACGTGATCGACGTGGACCAGAACGTGCCGAAGATCGGCTCGCTCCAGCCCCTGGAACTTACCCAAGGCCCCGCCGTGCGGCTGCCGTACCAGGCCGATATGTGGGTGAGCGATGATTGGACCCTCACGGGCTCGGTGGACGACGAAAGCGGCATCGCCGCGATCACCCTCGCCGGGGACATAACCGGCTCCCTCGCGGCGAATCCCTCGTGGTTCACCCCGGGCACCGCCGGAGACGTGGGCGTGGGCAATTACATCCTCAATATCCCCCTTACCACCGTCGCGGGCTCCACGGGAGACATCCAGTTCACCATTACGGCGCTGGACAACAACTCGCCCCAGCTTTCGAGCACCACCACGGTCCGCGTAAACTACGATAACGAGAACCCGACGGTTTCCACGCTGACCCATTCGGGCACGGCGATAACGGCGGGAACGCCCGTGGCGCAGAGCAACAATACCTATACCTTCGCCTCAACGGTCAACGAATCGGGCAGCGGCTTCGAGCGCGTGGCCTTCTACTTCGAGCGGAACGTCACTCCCGATACCGGAGACCGGGTGTATAACCCCATGGAAACGAGGACGGGCAACGCCAACCGCACCTACCTTACGGGGCTTCCCATGGTGAACGGCCTGCCGCGCCTCGCGGTATCCTCGGCGAGCCCCGGCTTCGCGCGGCCCGACCAATATACCTTGCGGGCGAATTCCATTATCGGGAACCTGAACGTCCGTCGGGGCGGCCTCGTGAGCATCGGCGGAATCGACCGCCTAATCTCCGCGGTCGACCACGCGACGGGCTCCATCCAGTGGGCCGATCCCGTACCCGTGTCCGTGACGAACGCCTACATCGCCTATGCCCTCGTGGTAGACAACCAGAAGGTAGAGTCGCCCGTATGGTCCGGCGATACCCTCGTGTCCATCACCAACGACGACGGCGACGGGCTTATAGAGGCCGTGGAACGGGCCGGCGGCCTTTACTCGTGGACCGCCTCCATCGACTCGCGGAACATTCCCGACGGTCCCATCGAGATTCACTGGGTCGCCTACGACAAGGCGGGCAACTATGCCTCGGGCATGGTGTCCACCAGCGTGCAGAACAACCGTCCCATGCTCGCCGCGGTTACCCTCGGCACCGACCTGGACGGCAACGGCTCCGTGTCCGCCGGCGAGCGGGTCCCTGCGTATAGCGCCCTGGACGGCTCCGGAAACGAGCAGGCCGTGGCGACGGTAGCCTCGAGCTCCTTCATCGCCAAGGGCCGCACCTCAGTGGATATCGACGTGGTGGGCGGAAACGGAATCCTCGATTACGTGATGTACATGGACGCCGACGGCGGAACGGCCGTGACCGGCCATGACCTCGCGAACGGCGGTACCAACACGTACCTCCGCGACTCGGAAGTCGCCGGGATCAATACCATAGACCTAACGACGGCGCAGTTGACCGCGGTGGGAGACACGATCACGACCGCCGTCGGCGCGGCGCGCACCCTCGTTATCCGCATCTGGGACTCCACCGAGGAGACCACCCTCGGCACCGACAGCCAGTACGCGGTTCTCACCATGCCGATTCAGATCGACGTGACCGACGGAGTGAACCCGCGCTCGGTGATCTCGCCCTTCTTCTGGACGGGACCCGGGGTTGGGAACAATTCCCTGTACGGTGGCTCCAAGGACAACGGCCACATTGAACTCGCGGGCGACTTACCCGTTGCCACGTTCAACCAGGCATCCGGCGTGTACGATCTCGATCCGAAAGTGTCGGGCCGCATCAGCGTGCGCGGCACGATCTACGACGACCAGCGGCTCGACTCGATCTGGATGTTCATCGGAAACGGCACTGCGAGCGAGTTCACCTTCACGAATGCCGCTACTACGTCCAACCAGTTCGACACCGACGGGAACGGTACCCCTGAGACCCTGGGCAGGACCTATACGCGCCTCGCGACCTTCAACACGACCACCGGACTCTGGGAGCCCGTGGCCGCCACGGTGGAAAGCCAGGGCTGGTCCCTTACCCTCGATCAGGATTACCTCGATCAGGGCGGACACCTGGTGCACTGGCGCCTCGATTGGGACAGTTCCCGCGTAACGGGCGTGGCCGCCACTGACCGGCAGATACGCGTTATCGCGGTGGACCGCCGCCCCAACGCCTCCAGCGAGAGCCCCAACCCCACCGGAAGCGTGACGACCAACAACGTTCCTTCCTACCAGGTGGACGTGGTGCCGTACGTTACGCGGCTCGGAACGGCTATCTCCTCGATGGCCGGAGCTGAATTCGCCCGCTCGGCCTCGGGTCGATATTCGGTGTACAACGGCGAGACGGTTTCGGCGTACGGTTTCAATTTCAACGGGGCCTCAACGGGCCTTGCGGCGGGGGGCGTCAGCCTCGGAACGCCGGTCGTTTCGGGCGATCACCTGAACGTTACGATCGGTGGAACCATCAATAGCGGCTCGATCGTGGCTACCGTGAACTCGATACCCTCGCTTAATAACGTAAACAGTAACCCGACCTTCGCCGCCGACGGTCAAACCATAACGGCGTACGGCTATAACTCTCAGGGAAACGGGGTAAACAACGATCGCCTGAACGATGACTGCGCCATTTGGGTCTGGAACCTGGGCGCCTTCGTGGCGAGCACGAATATCACGAGCCCGATGATGAAGATGGACGGCGCGAGCAATTATTACCTGAGCTACGGAAACGGCGTGCCCAGCATGGCGGTCAACAGAAACGGAAGCGTTACGCAGGTGGACTATAGCTACAACAAGTTCCATAACACCAACGTGGGATACGACTCCTCCGGGAATATCTACGCGGTGGCCACCAATACGGACCGTATCAACGACACTTCCGCGAAGTTCGCGTTCTACTCGCGTGCCGTGGCGCGGGATAACTCTATATGGTATACGAGTTCCTGGACGGGCAAACGCCTCTTGGAAACGGTGTACAATAACTCGACCGGCGTGTACGATATCGGTAGGGTCCCCATACCCAAGCTGGTCGTACGGGGCACCACCGCCGCCACTCAGGTCTACATGAGCTATTTCGACCATAATCACACGCAATCGCCGGTGAAGTTCAGGTACGGGACCATCAACAATGCGAATACCATGACTGACGGATTGGCGCAGGATATTTCGGGAACCGCCGAAGGGTATACGAACAATACCGTGAGCACCGGTTCCGCGGCAAACTTCCACGTGGTGGCCGGCAACGATATGACCTATAAAGGCGGTCAATATACCTCGGTCGGCGTTACCTCCGGCGGCGTGGCCGTGTTTGCCTGGTACGATGCCTCTGCCCGGCAGTTGGTATACTCCTACAATACGGCCCCCGGAACCCCCGTGGTCGGAGGCGTATGGCAAACGAACGCCAAGGTGATCGACAGCAGCTATTCGGGTTGGTACGTGGATATGGCAGTCGACGCGAACGACGGCATCCATATCGCCTATTACAACAGCGCCAAAGGCGACCTGAAATACGCGTATCTGCCGAGCTATAACTGTACCGCCGACCAGATATCCGTCGTGACCGTAGACTCCTACCTTTCTGTGGGAACCCAGATCACGATGAATACGCGCACGGAAACCATCAATTCCGTGGTACGGCAGGTCCCGTATATCACCTACTTCTATCCTTCGTTCACCCAGACGTCGAATTCAGTCCGGGTCGCGTGGCGGTCCGACTGGACTTCCCTCACGAACGGGGCCGTGAACGATAGGTATACCGGTTCCTGGGAGACAATGACGATACCGACCCCGAACGTGCCCACGGATAGCGTGGTGTGCTCGGGATTGCCGACGACGGGCGGTTACGCGAACCAGACGGTCTTGGGCTACATGACCGACGCGCGATACGAACGTGCGGTGCTGAAATAAGGGATCCCGCGGGGGGCGGCCCGCGCTATCGCGGGCCCTCCCTCACTGCCCCCGAAGCCATTCCCGGAGTTCCCCGGCGAACGCCTTTCTCGCCTGGGGGTCCGGGAGCGCCGCGGTAAGGGGATCGCTACGGGGCCCGGAGGACGCGGCGGCCCAAAGCCGCGCGTTCGCGGCCTGTATGTCCCGGGTCTCCGCCGAGGAATTAACCGGGGCGAGGCCGGTCGAGGCCGCGAGGGCCTTCTGGACCGGCGCGGACACGAAGGCGGAGAAAAGGGCGTCGGTGTCGCTTTCTTCCCGTTTCCCCGCAATCCTCACCGCCACCGTCGTCGGGGCCATGAACGCCCTGTCCCTGCGGTTTCCCGCCGCCGGCACGAAGGTGCTGTCGTATTTCTCTATTGTTTTTTGGGCTATGGAGCGGTGCCTCGACAACGGCATGAATACGAAGGCCACGGCGTCGCCGGCCATGAGGGCTTCCAGGGTTTTCCCGTCAACCGCGAGCCACTCCGGGTGAAGGAGACCCTCCCGCCGCCAGCGCGTTATCATGCCGAGGCCGGGTCTTACCAGCGGATCCCGCGCGATATCCTCCATCTCTTTGCCCGCTTCGATCAGTTCCGTAAGCCTGTCCAGGGCTTCGCTCCCTCCCGTCGCCTCTACGACCGCGCCGAAGAACAGGGAAAGGTCCGCGTCTTCCGCCCCGGCGCAAATAAGGGGCCAGGTCGTCGGCCGTTTGACCGCCCTTCCGGACGATTCCAGCCCGTCTAGGGTGGCGGGCTTGCCGTAGCCTTTTTGGGAGAGAAGCCGCACGTTCCAGGCGAGCTCTACGGTATCGAGGAGGATCGGGAGCGCGTAACGCGCCGAACCCGCGCTGCCCGCCTTGCGTATGGCCGAGGCCATGAGGGATAGGTCCGATTCCTTCGGGGGCGCCGCCTCGTTTATCAGGCCCCGCGCCGCCGCCCCGTCAGGGAGGACGATGACGGAGGACCGGAGCGCTTCTTTCCGTTGCTCCGAAAGCGCGAGCTCCGGATTGAGGGTGTTGAACGCGAGGGGCCTCGCGCCGGCGACATTCCGCTCGGTAAGCGCCTTTTCGAGCGATTCCCGCAGACCGGCGTCGATTCCGTAAAAGGAGACGACGATAGGCCGCGTCGAGAAAAGCGCGAAGGCGATTCCCGCCGCGAGAAGCGCGGCCAAGGCCGCGCCGCACGCGACTATGAGCGCCCTTTTGGCCGTAGCCTTCCGTGCCGGGGCGCGCTTTGGCGCAGTTCCCCGCTTATTTTTTTTCCTTCCCATAATGAGTCGATTCTAGCACGAAAAGCGCCTTTCCACGCGGGCCTATTTCCGCTGTTTACCCGTCACTTCCGCGCACTCCAGCACTAAGGCCTCGGTCGGCCCGAGTTCTTTCGGGTCGAAATCGCCCATGGCGGCGAAGGCGGCGTTCCCGGCGTAATGGCTCATCAGGAGCGAGAGCGCTTTCGCCCGTTCCGCGCCGTCACGGGCGCGGCGTATGCGGCCGTTGCCGGCGACGCTCCGATAGTTCATGCTCCAATCGCAGGGCCTATCCCCGGTGACGAGCTCGTGTCCCGTATCGATAACGAAGGCCGCATTGGCGTTGGCGTCGACCAGGTCGAGCTTTTTGCCCTCTTTCGCGCAATGAAAGTAGAGCGTGAGCTTTTCCGCGTCACCGCGTTCCCATCCGTAATTGAGGGCGACCGCGTAGGGCCTGTCGCCGTCCATCAGGGCAAGGTGGCACGTATCGGCATCGTTTAAAACGGCGTCTATCGCGCGCGCCTCGGTAAGCTGTCGGTCCTTTCGTCTCATCGCCATACTCCTTTCGTTCCGGAACGGGTTCGCCGAATCCTACCATGATCCGGGAATTCGCGCCAATGGCGGCGGGAACGCGTTTGTTCTTGACAGCCCGAAAATAGCCCCGTAGTATCCTTTACTGTCGCTTAATACATTGAAAAGGGGTTGCAAAAATGATTCTTCTCATCGATTTTGGCATTTATCTCGCGATCATGCTCGGAATCGGCTTTTATTCCATGAAAAAGGTGGAAAGCCACGAGCATTACATTATCGGGGGGCGCACGCTCGGTCCTATGGCCACCGCCATCAGCGCCGGCGCGTCGGATATGTCCAGCTGGCTCCTTCTCGGCCTGCCCGGCGCGGTGTTCGCGAGCGGCCTCGTGGAAGGCGTATGGATTTCCCTCGGCCTCACGGTGGGCGCGTATTTCAACTGGCTCGTGGTGGCCGGCCGCCTCCGCTTCCTGAGCGAGCGGTTCGGCGCGATCACCCTGCCGTCATTTTTCGCCAAAAGGTTCGAGGACGAGTCGGGCCTGCTCAGGATCGTTTCGACTATCGTGATCCTCTTTTTCTTTACCCTCTACGTGGCGTCCGGCCTGAAGGGCGGCACGCTCCTTTTCGCCCACGCCTTCGGCGCCTCCCAGATGACCGCCCTTTTGGTCACGACGGTGGTGGTGGTTTCCTACACCTTCCTCGGCGGCTATCTCGCGGTATGCTGGACCGACCTCATTCAGGGGCTGCTGATGCTTACGGCCCTGGTGTTTTGCGCCCTGCTCGGCTGGTTCGCCATTTCCGGTTCCGGCGTCGATATCGCCGCCACCAATCCCCACGCGTTCAAGTTCTCCACCGGTACCGTCACCGCGATTTCCCTGATGGCCTGGGGATTCGGCTACTTCGGCCAACCGCACATACTCGCCCGTTTCATCGGCATCCGCAGCGTGGCCGACGTGAAGGGCGCCCGGCGCGTGGGCATTACCTGGATGGTGCTCTGCCTGGTGCTCGCCTGCGCCATCGCGATCATCGGTATCGGGTACAACGCGGTATCGCCCCTTCCCGGCGTGGGCGGCCCCGACGGTAACAGCGAACGGGTGTTCCTCGCCCTTACCTCGGCGCTTTTCCACCCGGTTTTCGCGGGCTTCGTGCTCGCCGCCGTGCTCGCGGCGGTCATGTCTACCGCGGACTCCCAGCTTTTGGTCCTTACCTCGTCGCTCACGGAAGACGTTCCCTTCGTCGCCAAGCTGTCGGATCCCGCCAAAAAGCTGGTCGGCCGCCTCGGGGTCGTGGGCTTCGCCCTCTTGGCCTTTCTTATCGCCGCGACCGATTCGGGCTCGATCCTGAGCATGGTCGGGTACGCCTGGGGCGGTTTCGGGGCGGCCTTCGGCCCCTTGGTGATCCTCTCGGTGCTCTGGAAGGGCACGACGAAATGGGGCGCCCTGGCCGGCATGATCGCGGGTTCCCTCACCATTTTCGTGGTGAAAAACTGGATCAAAATCCCCGGCCAATATTTTTACGAACTCCTGCCCGGCTTTTTCGTCGCCCTCGCCGCGGTGGTTATCGTGAGCCTCCTCACGAAGAGGCCCTCCGAGGCCACCGTCGGGGCGCTAGACGCCGCCAAGGACGAAATGCGGGCCGCGCGATAGCGAAAAGAAATGGCGGGGGGGCTCCGTTCATGGTAGAATGGTTCCTGAATACAAAAACAGGAGACTATCGTGAATAGCGGAAAATCCCTCGCCCTCGCGGCCTTCATGACGCTTGCCGGAATCGCGGCGAGCATTCTTTCGGGGTGCGCCTCCGTCTCGTCGGCCATCGTTCCGGGAGAACGGTTCGTAACGATGGACGATCCCGGTTCCGTCTACGCAGTCGGGCAAATCATCGAAATGGATTCTTCCCGGGTCGACATGGTGTACGACCCGAGGGTTCCCTCGGAGCTATTGAGCGTGGAACAGGGCGATTTGCCCGCGCTTTCCCGAAAAACGCTGATGGCCCGGTATTCCTCCATCGCCAAAGACGCCCTGGAGGACGCCGGCGCGAAGCTGGGCGACGTGAAGGTTGCGGTAAGCTACCGCGACCCCTACGCGCGGACCATCCCCACCTATTCCCTGTACCGGCATATTCAGGATCAAATGACGAAAAACGCGGAATTGCGCTCCATGATCATCAATTACGCCGCGGTGGGCGCTCGATTCGAGGTTATTTCGCTTTCCATTCACGGGCGGCTCGTTCTGACGGTGACCGACGCCATGGGGAAATCCCTGGAGCTGGAACCGGCGGTATTGGCCGCGGTGGCGAGCGATTTAAACGTCCGGTTTACCCGGGACGGCGCGGCGTCGGCCTACGTTTCCGAAAACGCACTGTTGGGTTTCTTTGCGGACCGGCGGATGGTTCGCGCCCTGACGAGCGCCGCGGGATCCGAGTCGCGGCCGGCGGCGAAGGCCGCGAAATAGGGGTTAGCCGCCGCGATTGGCCTTGGAGGCCGCCCGGGCAACGTTTTCTTCCAGCCGGAAGCGCGTGATTCGCGCGATGAGGTCATAGGGAATCGGCTGATCGTGGGGAAAGCGAATGGTTCCCTTGGAAACGGAGTACGCTATGAGCTCGTCGCGGAAATGCGCGATGCCCGACGGGCTGGGGAAAAAGCCGATATGGTCCTTGAACGCGGCGAAATGCACGAGATTGCCCTCAAACCAAAACGTCGGCATTTGATAGCTTATCCGCTCGGTCGCGTCGGGAGCGGCCTTCGCGACGGTCTCGCGAATTTTCGTGAGACGATCGGCTATCGCCGGGGGAAACCCCGAGATATACGCGTCTATGGTCGCGTTCTTTTCTTCGTTCCGCTCCATTGCGTCAACCCGCCTTTGCCTTATCCCGCGCAAAACATTTCGAGCGCGGCGTCCAGGGTCGGCACGAAAACGTGGCGCCCCGTACGGTTCGATTCATAGATAAAGTCGCGTAGGCTCTTGCTTTTCACGTTCTCGAAATCGCCGACGATGCCGAAGGCCACCCCGTAATTGCTCGCTTTTTGCAGAATTTCGCCGGCTATGCCCGATTTGAGCTCGAAAAACTCGGGGCACAGGTTTTCTTTCTTTAATACGAGGTGCCGTGAGCCCGAATTGGCCACTAGATCGAGAAAATCGCCCGGATCGTTGACGATAATTCCCTCGGCGAGTATTTCCGCGACCCGCACGCCATTCCTTTCATGGATTACGGTCTTCATTGCCCGAATCCTCCCTGTTTAGCCTATAAACACGTTCGGTAATCCAATCGTTTCAGAGTTTATCACGGTTTTTACCCGCGATGGTGGATTTTTTTACTCGTCGAAGGGGCGTCCGCTTACGGCTTTCAGGATAAACTCGCCGTACTTTTCGGCCTTTACGGCGCCGATCCCGGTCACTTCCAGCAATTCTTCCGGCTTGGCGGGTTTTGCGGCGGCGAGGGCCTCCAGGGTTCGGTCGTTGAAGATCACGTAGGGCGGAACCGACGCCGCCCTCGCCAAGGCCGTTCGCAGGCGCTTCAATTCGGCGAAGATGCGCTCTCCTTCCGTATCCGCCCCGAAATCGGCCGCGGTTCCCCGCCCGGGTGACCGTTCGGCCTTTGCGAGTTGGGCGGGGGTCTTTCGCGGTTTTGGGCCGCCTTGTTTTGCGGAAAGGGTGACCGGTAAGGCGATGGGTTCGCGGTCGCTAAGCGCGCTGCGGGCCTCGCGGGTGAGCGAGAGCACGCCGTATTCCTCGGTTTTGGAAAGGTATCCTTCCTCGACCAGCGCCCTTCCCAGCTCGAACCAGTCGTCCTTCGGGTATTCGGCGCCGATTCCCCAGGTGGTCAGCTTATGGTGCCCGTTATCCACGATCCGTTTTTGCCTCGAGCCGGTGAGCACGTCCACGACGTAGGCCAGTCCGTAGCGTTCCCCGGTCCGAAGCACGCAGGAAAGGAGCTTCTGGGCGGGTACGGTAACGTCGGCTTCTTCCGCGGGGGGGCGGTCGCACGCGTCGCAGCAGGGCCCCGACCCGGGCTCGGCCTCGTACCGCTCGCCGAACCAGTCAAGGAGCGCCGCCCGCCTGCAGGTCCGCGCTTCCGCGTAGGCGGTCATGGCGGCAAGCCGTTCTTCCGCCTTTTTCGCCTCGCGAGCGGAAAGGTCTTCCATGAAAAAGCGGATTTTTCGGGTGTCTCCGTATCCGTATAACAGGAGGGCGATTGCGGGCTTGCCGTCCCGTCCGGCCCTTCCGATTTCCTGATAGTACTGCTCGGGACCCTTGGGCATGTCGTAGTGGATCACGAAGCGCACGTCGCTCTTGTCGATCCCCATCCCGAAGGCCACGGTCGCGACCATCACCCGGGCCTCGCCGGCGAGGAAGCGTTCCTGATTGCGCGCCCGCGTCTCGTCGGGCAGGCCCGCGTGATAGGCGAGGGCGGCGTGTCCTCGGCCCGTGAGCTCCGCCGCGAGATCGTCCACCTGCTTTCTCGAGAAGCAATATACGATTCCCGCGTCATTCGGGCGCTCGGCGAGGAATTCGAGTATACGGTGGACGGGGTTGCTCTTTTTTTCCACGGAGAGGTAGATGTTTTTGCGGTTGAAGCTCGCCACGAATTCGGCGGGATCCCTGAGCGCCAGGGTCTTTCGGATGTCGGCGCGAACCTGTTTCGTCGCGGTGGCGGTCAGGGCGAGACAGACCGCACGGGGCGCGAGGTCGCGTATTTCGGCAAGGGTGCGGTATTCCGGCCTAAAGTCGTGGCCCCACTCGGAGATGCAGTGCGCCTCGTCGATGGCGAAGCAATCGATTCGGGTCTCGGCGAGGAGTTCCCGGGTGCGCTCGTTGGCGAGGCTTTCCGGGGCGAGGTACAAAAGCTTCACGGCTCCCGCGCGTATCCGCTCGACCGTGGCGAAGTAGGCCTCGCGGTCCAAAGAGCTATTGAGGAAGGCGGCTTCCACGCCGCGCGCGACGAGGGCGTTCACCTGATCCTGCATGAGGGCGATCAGGGGCGAGACCACCACGGTCATGCCGGGAAACGCGAGGGCGGGTACCTGATAGCACAGGGACTTGCCGCCGCCCGTGGGCATGACGGCCAGGGTATCGCGGCCCGAGAGAATCCCCTCGATTATGTCCCGCTGGAGGGGGCGGAATTCGGCGTAGCCGAATACGCGTCGCAGTATTCCTTCCGGATCGGGATAGGGGGATTGTCCGCTGCCTTCTTCGCTCATGGGGGGGATTGTACACGAAACGCGGCTTTTTTGCCCGGCTTAGCCACGCTTCCGCGCTCCTTTTCAGCAGCAGGTATCCCCGCCGCAGTTCGGGGCCGTTCCGGTGAGCTTGCCGACGATTATCGCCGCGGCGCAGCCCACGCCCGCCGTTACCGAGAGCGCGGAAACCGGGCTGTTCCTCGCGCAGGCCCCGCACTCCATGCAGCGTTCGCGGTCCGTCACGGAGGCCTTTCCGTCGGCGAGGGAGAAAACGCCGTGGGGGCATACGTCAACGCAGGCGCCGCATCCGACGCAAGAGGCCGCGCGCAGCGAAAGCGAGCTTCCGTTCTTGATATAGCCAAAGCGCATTTCTACCTCCTAGGCGCCGATAAGCCTTCCGAGCGTCAGGGCGATCAGTCCCGCGGCGGCCGAGACCGTCATGGGCCAGAATCCCCGCTCCACCTCGGCGCGGGCGCCTTCCTGGCACGTAAAGGTGGACGACCCGGTGAAATTCATGGCGAGATAGGCCGATACGGGGGCGGCCGTCAGCAAGACGCCCAGCGCCGTGATCGGCGGGAACGCGAATGCCGCGGCGCACAAGACCGCCCAGGCGACGCCGAGAACGGCGCCCTTGACGATGAAGGGGCGCGCGGGAATCCAGGGCAAGAGCGCCGGATAAAGGACCGTGCCGACGGGGATCGCGCCGAGAAGGCTCGCCGCCAGGGGGACGGCGCGGGCCGCCCAATGACCGTTTGCGGGTAGGCCGAGCAGGAAGGCCAGGGCCAACGCGGCGAGGGCGAATGGCCAGGAATGGACTATCTCGATGGGCGCCACCGCCATTCGTTCCGCCAGGGTGAACGTGACCTCGCGCATGCGCGCGTCCTTAACCCCGCCCGCGGCGAGATAGGCGGGAAGGTCCGCGGCGCGAACCGGGCCCCATTCCACCCGGAAGCCCGACCGCCGGGCGGCTTCCGGCGCCGAAACGCCGCTGGCGCCGAGTTGGGGCAGGATAAGGGTCCGATGGTCTACGACCTTCGAAAGGCCCGCGGAGGCGACCCGTCGGACCAGTTCCCCGGTGCCGAAGGTTCCCTTTCCCGCGGCGCACCACACGTTAATCCCCTTGGTATCCAGCAACAGAATCCAGGACGGGTAGCCCGAGAGGGCGGCGCGGAGGGCGTCGAAACTCATTTTATAGTTGGCGGTCACGAAGACCGGCGAAGCCCTATCCGGTTTCCCCGCCGCGTAGAGGCCGGGAAGCACCGCATGGCGCATCCGCCTGAATCCCCAGCGGGCGGCGAGGTTTCCCAGACGGTCGCGGAGGGAGAGGGCGGTTTTCGCCACGGGGACGGTTCTGCCTTCATGGAGTAGATACCCGCCGATCCACGGCTTTTCCAGGGCCTTTAGGGCCACGAAGCCGGCTTGCGTCGTATCGGCCGCGGGGCGGCGCGGCAGGAGGCTTATCGGTTGCATCCGTGCCCCGCTCGGCGCCACTCGCGCATCGCCGTAACGAATACCGGCAGGGCGTTCGCCACCGCCCGCGACTCCGTTTCCGGCAGGGAGGACAGAATCCCCTCGTAGTACCCGTCGCAGGAAGCGTTAATGGCGTTCGCCCGTTTAATTCCGGCCTCGGTAAGGCTCACGAGCTGCCTGCGCCGGTTTGCCGGATCCTCCCGTCGGGCGAGGAGGTTCGCTTTGACCAAGCCGTTCACGGTTCGCGACAGGGTAGAGGAGTCGAGTTCCAGTTCCGCGGCGAGTTCTCCCACGCTGGGTTCTCCCGCGTCTTCCACGGCGAGCAAGAGATGGCATTGAGCCGGGGTAACCCCGCAACACTCCGTTTGGCTAAGCAAGGCGAGCTCTACTTCCCGTTCCAGCGCCCGAATCCCCTTGCGAAAGGCCCGTATCGATATGTCGGTCATTCGTATCTCCCTGAGTTTGCATTGTATAACACATAATATGTAATTTGCAATACTTGTACTATACATGAATTGGTGGTTTCTTTCCCAACGGGGTTATTGGGGGAAAACACTGCCATAATGTGGCAAGACTGCTATACTGGTAAGGAGACGTTCCTTGAGGAGGCTCTCCATGAACGCACGCTCTGGCGGCTTTACCGCGGCGCTATTCCGGTTTCTTCGCGAGGTCTTGCTGTATTCGGCCCCGTTCACCCTTTTTTACGCAATTGCCGGGGGAGTCACGGGAGGGACCGCCTTTTTCGGCGATTCCGGTACCGTCGTCTTGCTTTCGGTGGCGCTCATTCAGGCGCTTCTCCATACCGCCTACGGCGGCCTCCCCTTTCCCCGATTCATTTTGAGCCTTCTGACCCCGTTCACCTTTACCGTACTGGCCCTGCGCTCGGGCGCGGTCTTTATCCTCACGCCCGCCCTGGCGGGGTATTGGGCTTTTGCCCTTGCCTTTGGCCTCGCCGAAGCCCTTTCCCTGGCCCTTTCCGGCCGGTTCGCCGCGCGGCTCCTCGAGGGGCTCGTGGTGATCCTCGACCTCGCCGCGTTTTTCCTTGTCTGGTCTTGGATTACCCTGGGCGGAGCTGAGCCGGCCCTGGCCGCGGCTGACTTTCTGTCCCGTATCGCGTCGCTCCCCGTCGCTCCGTACGGCGCGTATCCGCTCTTCGCCGCCCCCGTTCTCGCCCTCGCCCTCGCGACGGGGCGAAGGGGGATGGCCCCACAAGCCGTGCCGGTAGCGGAAGCCGCCCGTGCGAAGCGCGCTGCGTCCGATGGGGCTTACCGCGAAGGCGCGCGCGCCGAGGAAGATGGCGCTCGAATAGCGGAAGAGGGGCCTGAAACCGCGTCCGCCGACAATCCCTCCGAGCTGGCAAACGGGCCGACGAATGAGTGGAAAAACGGGCCTTATGAGATTCCGCGCGCGGAGCAGTCCGAGCCCTTCCATCTGGAACTCTCATCGGTTTACGGAACGGGACCGGGAAGCGGGATTGAAAGCCAGGCGAAGTTCCCCGCGGGGTGCGCCGAATATTGCGTACTGCACGCCGGGCTCTGGGGCCTTTCCGATTTGGTCGAGACTATGGGACGCGAGGGGGAGAATCCGGAAGCGTCGACTCCCTTGGGCACGGTCGATATGCTCGCCGAGTACTTCGCGGAGTGGGCCCTATGCGCCGAAGATTTCGGCGGCTTTCCCGCGAGCGTTTCCGGGGGCTCCGTCGTCATGCTGTTCGGTGGCGCCGACCGCCCCGGCAAGTGCAAGGCGGCGGTGGAATGCGCCGTGTCGATGCGGGAACGCTGGCCGTCCGTGCGCACGAGGCTGGCCATGGGCGGGGTCGCGGTGCCGGAGCGTTTCGGCGTGGGGCTCGCGATCGGTTCGGTTCTCGTTGGCGAGGTTCGCGCGGGGAACGCGGTCACGCTCGGCGCCCTCGGGCCCGCGGCCACCGAGGCCGCCCGGCTGGTGGCCGCGCATGACCGGGTCCGCAACGACTTTTGCCTGACCGAGGGCGTTATGGAGAGCCTGAACCGGGACCTTCAAAGCCGTTTCGTCCGTCTCGGTTCCCTGGGTTCCCAGAATTCCCCCCGCCAGTCGGACTTTTACGGCATTAAAGGTTTGCCCTAGCCCTATTCGAAAAACGGATCAATAGCGCGAATCCCGCCGTCGCCGCGATGCCTAAGGCGCCAATGGCCCCCCAGGTAGCGAAGAGGCTGGCTGAACCGATAATGAGCCCGGCGAGGAGGGGCGAGAAAATCCTCCCGAGGCTGGCGATGAATTCCCGATACGCCTGGAATTGCCCCCGCAGGTTCTTCGGCGTACTCGCGGCCATGAATACCCCCGAATTGATCGAGAACATTATTTCGCCCAGGGTCCATACCAGCGTCGACGCGTACAGGAGGGGCATGGGCAGGGCAAAGGCCATCATGGCGAATCCCGCCGCGTAGAGCGCCGTGCCGATCTGCATGGATACGAGGGGCGCCTGGCGGCGGTTAACGTGGCTGATAAAGGGGGTAAAAGCCACGACTACCACGGCGTTGAAGCTCATAAGCCGGCCGTAGGTAAGGGCCCCCAGCCCGGGAAAGAGCCGTTCGGCATACAGGGGCAGGGCAAAGTGGGTTTGGGTATACATAACGTTTACCGCCAAAATCAAGAAACAGAAGGCGACGAGGATAGGCCGCTTGAAAAAGGCGGTCAGGGCGTTTCCGTCCCACACGGCCTCGCCGACCGACTCGGGTCGGTCCGGCAGGTCCCCGTGCCGTATATTGGGGATGAAGAGGGCGATACACGCGAGCGCGACTGCCGAGCTGAGGGCGTCGCCCCAAAAAAGCCAGCGTATCCGGTGCTCAAAGAGAAAGCCCGCTATCATCGGGCCAACGGAAACCCCGATGTTGATTCCGAGATAGCTCAGCGCGTAGGCGTCCTTTCTCTGGTCGGGACCGGTCAGGTCGGCGATAAGCGCGGAAATGGCGGGGCGAACCATGCCCTGAAAAAAGCTGGTGGCAACGAGAACGTACACGACGAGGGGAGAGGAAAGGCAGAAGCCCGCCAGGGCGATCAGGAGGGCAGAAAGCCCCATGCCGGCGAGAAGCACTATCTTTCGCCCCTTGCGGTCGCTAATCTTCCCCGCGGCCATGATGCCCAGGGTTCCGGCGACGATGTTGACGGTAACCCAAAAGCCCGTGGCCGCCTCGGTGTAACCAAGGCGCTTGGTCAAAAAGAGGGTGAGGAAGGGGTGCACGAAGTCGCCCATCCGGTTAATGACCTGTACCGCGAAGAGGGTCCAGATCGGCCCGGAGAGGCCGAGGTACGGAGCGAATACGTGTTTTATGCGCATGGCACATTCAAGCGGTTTTCGCCCGTCCTGTCCAGAAGTGCCGTGAAAAAAATCAGAAAGGCGCGAACAGTCCCCGTATCCCCTCGGTAGACCAATGCGTGTGCCGCCATTCGGCGCTCCCGTGGTCAAAAACGTAATCGGTTTCCCAGGCCTTTCCGTTTTTCGCCACGTCGTCGACCGCGTTGAGGATATAATCGATTTCGGCCGCGGTCATCATGGGATGAACGGACAGCCTCACCCAGCCCGGCTTCGCGCTCAGGTCGCCTGAATGTATTTGGCCGGTAATCGCGTGCGAGGTTTCCCTGTCCACGTGCAACAGATAATGGCCGTACGTGCCCGCGCAGGAGCAGCCGCCCCGCACCTGAATGCCGTAACGGTCGGACAGGAGCCGCACGGCCAGATTGTAGTGAATCCCCTCGATATAGAAGGAAATCGCGCCGATCCGCTCGGTCTGGTCCGCCGCCAGCACCTTCACCCCGTGAATGGCGGAAAGGCCTTTCATGGCGCGCCGTACGAGGAACTCCTCGCTCTCCCGTATCGGAGCAAGGCCCATGGACTCCTTGACCCCGCAGGCAAGGGCGGCCCGGATGGTCTGCAAGAAAGCCGGGGTGCCGCCGTCCTCGCGAAGCTCGATATCGTCCAGGTATTCATACTCGTTCCAGCGGTTGGTCCAGCGGACGGTCCCGCCCCCGGGCTGGTCCGGTACGCGGTTGCGGTACAGTCCCCGGTTGAAGGCGAGCATTCCCGAGGAGCCCGGCCCCCCGAGAAACTTATGGGGCGAAAAAAAGGCCGCGTCCGCCGATTCGGCGGGATCTTCGGCGTGCATGCGAATCTCGTCGTACGGCGCGTTGGCGGCAAAATCCACGAAGCACCAGCCCCCCGCCGCGTGCATGGCCCGGGCCAGCTCCCGCCAAGGCGTGCGAATGCCCGTGACGTTGCTCGCCGCGGTAAAGCTGCCGATTTTCAGCGGGCGGTCGCGGTACTGGAAGAGCGCCTCTTCCAGGGCGGAAACCCGCACGAGCAGGTTCTCGTCGGGCGGGAGCACCACCGTGTCGGCGATGGTTTCGAGCCAGGAGGTATGGTTCGAGTGGTGCTCCATGTGGGTAATGAATACAACGGGCCGCTCCTCGCTTTTCAGCGAGAATTTGGCCTTGGCCTGCTCGGGCACCTTGAGGCCCAACATCCGCTGGAGCTTGCACAGCGCCCCGGTCATGCCGGAGCCGGAAGGGAGAAGCGCGTCGGAGGGCCTTGCGCCGATGTGGGCCTTAATGGCCTCGCGGGCATCGTGATAGGCGCGGGTCATCAGCTGCCCGCAGTGGGTGGATTCGGAATGCGTGTTCGCTACCCAGGGGCCGCAGGTTTCGGTCATGCGCCTTTCCACCGGCAGGTACAAACGTCCCGAGGCGATCCAGTCCGCGTACAGGAGTCGTTTTTCCCCGTAGGGGCCGGCGATCGCGGCATCGTTCCCGATGGTGCCTTCTCGAAAGGGCGTAAAGCGTGATTCTATGGATGCGCGGGAATCGGTCATGAGGGCTAGTATACCATAAATTCTCGAGAGCTTACGCGCGACGGTTATCGCTCAGCCAGGCCGTGGCCCAATCCACGAAGGGCCTTTGGTCGAAACAGCGTATCATGCCGTTTCCGAGCGCTGCCGTCTGTTGCCCCGAGGCCCTTTCCCAGGCCTCTCCCAGGGCTATAAAATCGGAATCGTCCACCGCGATGGTCTCGTAGGAAACCCATTCCCGCTTGCCGTTTCGCGCGATCGCGCTCCGTTCGGTGGCCCGCGGCTTTGCCCAGTCCGCGCGGTATTCGGCGAGATGGATCGAGGTGTTCTTGTCGTGGCCGACCCCGAATAGCAGTACCTGTCCGTCCAGTTTATAGAGCCGCCCTACGGGGGAGTCGTCGCCGAAGATATCCGAGAGGTCGTGGTTCTCGGTGAGGTAGGCGGCGTATTTCCCCACGGCGCTGACCGATCGGGCGGGGTGGGCGGACCGTTTCGAGCCGGGCCAGGTCCTCAGCGCCTCGGCGACGGCTCCCATGCCCACGGACGGGGTAACCGCCGGATCGTAGGCGGGCCAGTGGTCGCGGATCGCGGGCCACCATTCCTTCGGGACTTCCCAATGCACGCCGGTTTCCGGATCAAGGTTCTTCCAGGTTTGTGCGGGCATCATGAGGGTCCCGTCGGGACCGAGAACGTCCAGAATGGCCCGGATTACCGTTTCGGCCCCGCCGAGTATATAGCCAAAGGCCGAGAGGGAGGCATGGGCGAAAACGGCGTTTCCCCGTTCAAGGCCGGCGACGCGCAGGGCCGCGGCAATGTCTTCGCGCAGTATGGGTTGCTCCGGTAGTCGCTCTTTCATGGCGTGCTCCTGACGATGGGGATACCTGCTGGATTGAGGTGCGGTAAGCGCGGTAAGATTGCCAGGTAAACCGGTTTAGGTCAAGAGCTTTTTTCCCGTTCCTCGGGCGTGGCGGCCGAGCGGAAGGCTGTGTTATGAATAAAAAATACGCATTAAACGAAGAAAACCGTGCGCGCTGTGATTCTCGGGGAAATTGATAAAATGATAATAAAAAACAACAATATTACGAAAAAAATCGTGAATATATATAAAAAAGGGAGAAAATAATCGTTAAACCGGAAAACATGCATAATTTTAAGCTGATATTTAGAATAAAATAGCCAAAAAAGGGCGGTAAATGTCTAAATATTCTGTTTGCCAGGGTTGACACCATCCGTCTCAGCCTTTACGGTTAAGATATCAAATATGCGCTAAGCGCAAAACCTAAGGAGGAAAACATGCGGAAGTTTATCGCTTTCACAATCGTTCTGATGTTCACCCTCCCGTTGGCCGTATTCGCCGGTGGGACGAAGGAGGAAAAGCCCGTTACCCTGGTCTTCGGCGATCTTTCATGGGACAGCGCGGCGGTCCACAACCGAATCGCCGCTTACATCATCCAAAACGGCATCGGCGACTATAACGTCGAGTATACCGCGGCCGATACCCTCGTAACCGTCAACGGACTCATCCAGGGCGATATCGACGTCGATATGGAATCCTGGCATTCCAACTTCATGGAAGTTTACGATAAGGCCATCGCTTCCGGCGACATCGTGGACCTGGGCCAAAACATGCCCGACGCCCCCCAGGGCTGGTGGATTCCCCGGTATCTGACGGAAGGCGCCGACGCCCCGGCGCCGGACCTTAAGTCGGTCGCGGACTTGCCGAAATACTGGAAGCTTTTCAAGGACCCGGAAGACCCGGCCAAGGGGCTCGTGTACATGGGCACCGCCGGTTGGTCCGCCACCAAGGTATCCGAGGATATTTTCAAGCAGTACGGCCTGGCCGACACCTTTAACCAGGGCGTGCCCGGTTCGTCCGCCGCCCTTGCCGCCACCATGGTCGGCGCCTATAAGCAACGAAAACCCTGGGTCGGCTATTACTGGGCCCCGACCCCGATCCTCGGCAAGCTCGACATGGTTCGCCTCAAGGGTTCCGAGTTCGAGCCGGCGCTGGTGAACAAGCTGGTGAGCAGGTCCTTAACCGAAAAGGCGCCCGAGGTGGCCGCGTTCCTGAAGAACTATAAGACCACCGTGGCCGAGAACAACGAGTTCCTTTCGGTGATGGACGACAATAAGTGGAGCTCCGGGCAGACCGCGCTGTGGTTCCTCAAGAACAAAAAAGACGTATGGACCGCGTGGGTGTCCGCCGACGTCGCCGCCAAAGTCAACGCCGCGCTGGACGCGGGGAAAGGCATTGCCGATTAACGCGGAAGTTAAAATCCCCGCCGCCGGAACCATGGCTCCGGCGGCCGCCCCCGAATCGCGGGAAACCGCGATTCGCATTTCCGGGCTCTGGAAAGTCTTCGGGATAGACCCACGTCGCATCCTCACGGACAAATACCGGAACCTCGGAAAGACCGAGATCCTCGAGAAGACCGGCTGCGTGGTCGGCATGAGGAATATCGACATCGAAGTGAAAAAGGGCGAGTTCTTCATCCTCATGGGCTTATCCGGCAGCGGAAAGTCCACGCTTATCCGAAACATCATACGGCTCGTGGAACCCACCGCCGGCACCGTCGAGGTGCTCGGCGAGGACGTAACGAAGATGGGCGAGGCCCGTCTCCTCGAGTTTCGCAAGACCGCCTTCGGCATGGTATTCCAGCATTACGGCCTTTTCCCCCACATGACCGTCCTCGATAACGCGGCCTACGCCCTCAAGGTGCAGAAGCTCCCCCGGGGCGAGCGCTACGCCCGGGCCATGCAGGCCATCGAGACCGTCGGCCTGAAGGGGTGGGAAGACCAGTACCCCGGCGCCCTCTCCGGCGGCATGCAGCAGCGCGTGGGCCTCGCCCGCGCCCTCGCGAGCGATCCGGATATCCTCCTCATGGACGAGCCCTTCAGCGGCCTCGATCCCCTGATCCGTCGCCAAATGCAGGACGAGCTCGTGGAACTTCAGGCGAAGCTCCAAAAGACCATCGTATTCGTCACCCATGATCTCCACGAGGCCCTGAAGCTCGGGAACCGGATCGCGATCATGCGAAACGGCGAGGTGGTGCAGATCGGCACGGCGGAAGACATCGTGACGGCCCCCGCCGACGATTACGTTGCCGAGTTCGTGCAGGACGCCTCCCCGGCGAAGGTCATTACCGCCGGCAGCATCATGAGCGAGCCCGCCGTCCTCCTCTATGCCTGGGAAGGGCCGAAAACCGCACTCACCATCCTGAAACGCGAAAAGCGCCAGGCCGCCTTCGTGGTGGACCGGGAACGCCGGCTCCTCGGCGTCGCGAGCCGGGACCGTCTTGAAAAATACCTGGCGGAGCGGGAAGCCAAGGCCGTCGCCGCCGGTCAGCCCGCGAGCGGCGCCGATACCCGCAAGCTCGACGGCGACCTTTTGCGCCAGGTACCCGCCGCCCGGGAAGACATGGTGCTGGAGGAGCTCTTCTCCATGGCCAAGGCGAATTACCGCGCCGTTCCCGTCGTATCCGAATCGGGCAAGCTTCTCGGCACCGTCAAGACCGACGACATTTTCGAGGCCATAAGCCCGGCGGCTCCGGACGGCGCCCAGCCGGCCGAACGCGCCGCCGAAGGAGGTTCGCATGTTTGATTTTCCGACTATAATCCGCATCCCCCTCAGGGACGGCATAGACGCGCTCATGACCTGGCTCCTCGACCACCTCGGCGCGTTTTTCGACGCCATCGGCTGGGGCATTCTCCAGGTCATGCGCCTATTCGAGCTTTTCTTCGTGGGCCTCCCCTGGTTCGTCGTCGTCGCCCTCGCCTTTCTCGGCGGCTGGAAGCTCGTCGGCAAGCTTTCCTCCGGGATCGGCTTCGCCCTTATGCTCCTCTTGATCGGTTGCTTCGGCTACTGGAAGCTGGCCATGCAAACCATGAGCCTGGTCTCCGGCGCCGTCCTCTTTTCGCTCCTCATCGGCGTGCCCGTGGGCATCGCCATGGCGCAAAGCGGGCGGGCCGAAAAAATTCTCCTCCCGATATTGGACGGCATGCAAACCATGCCGAGCTTCGTGTACCTGATCCCGGCCCTCATGTTTTTCGGCATGGGAAAGGTGCCCGCCATCATCGCGACGATCATTTACGCGGTGCCCCCGGTCATCCGGCTCACCAACGTCGGCATTCGCACCGTGGACCCCGAGGCGGTGGAGGCGGCCAAGGCCTTCGGCGCCACCCAACGCGAGGTGCTCATGGACGTGCAATTGCCGTTAGCCCGCGAGTCGATCATGGTCGGCGTTAACCAGACCACCATGATGGCCCTCGCCATGGTCGTGATCGGCTCCATGATCGGCGCCAAGGGCCTCGGCATGGAAGTGCTCCTCTCGATCAACAGGATCGAGGTCGGGCGCGGCTTCGAGGCGGGCATCAGCATCGTCTTCCTCGCCATCGTAATGGACCGCCTTACCCACAGCATCGCGAAAAAGCGCTAAGCGCGGCGTATAGCCAACTGGACAACCTGCCCCTCCATGGGGTAGGTTGTGCCCATGAATCCAGTCGAAATCGCCACGCCGCTCGGCCCCATGACCGCGACCTTTTCCGCGCGCGGCCTCGTTTCCCTGACCTTCGGGGGAGCGGAGGACAAGGCCGAAGACGGAAGCGCGGGCGACGGGCCCAGCGCGGGCGACGGTTCCGTCAGTCCCGTCCCTGGCGGCGCGTCGGAAAACGGGCTGCCCGACCGGCTCGCCCGCCAGCTTGCCGAGTATTTCGCGGGCGCGCGTACTTCCTTCGACATTCCCCTCGATCCCCGCGGCACTCCCTTCCGGGAGCGCGTGTGGGCCCAGCTTCTCACGATACCCTACGCTTCCACCGTAACGTACGCCGAACAGGCGGCCGCGTTGGGCGACCCGAAATCGGTTCGGGCCTCCGCGGCGGCGAACGGCAAGAATCCCATCGCCATCCTCGTGCCTTGCCACCGGGTCGTGGGCTCCGACGGCTCCCTCACCGGCTACGCCGGGGGCCTATGGCGCAAGCGTTTCCTGCTCGACCTGGAACGGAAGGCGAAAGGCCCGAACGCAGACGGTTAGGCGCGCCTTTCGGCGCGCTAAACATAGTTTTTCACCATCACTTTTTTACGAAGAGGTAAAATCCATGAGCTGTGAACTCTCCTACATTCTGTTCACTCCCTACACCATCGCCCGCTCCCGCACCGGCGGCGTGCTCTCCCGCCTGCTTGTCCGGCTCGACGATCTCGAGCTGGTCGGCGCCCGAATGATCGCCCCGACCGACGGGCTGGCCCGCGCCTACGCGGAGTCCCAGGTGACCCACCGCGATTCGGGCGATCCGGTCGCGCAGATGAAAAAAGACTACATCCTCCGCACCTTTTCCCCCTCGGGCGGCCGTCGCCACCGGGTTCTCGTGCTTTTGTTCCGGGGAAAGGACGCCGCCTCGAAACTGCGCGCCGTCGCCGGTTCCGTGTTCCCGGAAAAGCGAAGCATAGAGAATTCCCGGGGAGAGACCATCCGCGATACCTACGGCGACCTCGTGTACGACCCGAACGATCCGTCGAAGGTGCAGTATTTCGAGCCCGTGGTTTTCACGCCGGTGAACGACGATCAGTGCCTGGACGACCTCAAGCTCTTCCACGATTTCTTCGCCAACGAGCCGAACATCGTGGAGAACATGGCGTACGAGAACCCCGAGAAGATCGAGCGGACCCTCGTCATCATCAAGCCGGACAACTGGGTGGTTCCCAGCTCCCGGCCGGGCACGATAATCGACATGTTCAGCCGCACCGGGCTCCGGGTAATCGGCACGAAAATCCTGCAAATGTCCGTGGCCCAGGGCCTTGAATTCTACGGCCCCGTGGAAGACGTCCTGATCGAAAAGCTCGGACCCCGGGCCGGCGGCGAGGCCGCGAACGCCCTGGAGGAAAAGTTCAAGTTCAAGCTCTCCGACCAGTCCCGCGCCGAGGTGGTAAAGTCTTTCGGCACCGCCTACGCCCGCGACCAGTTCAACCAGATCGTCGGCTTCATGACCGGCGTTCGCCCCGACGAATGCCCCATCGAGGACCGCCAGAACCTCGGCAAGAGCAAGTGCATGGTCCTGATCTACGAGGGAGAAGACGCGGTGCGCAAGATCCGCGACGTGCTCGGCCCCACCGACCCCACTAAGGCGCCCGCCGGCACCGTCCGCCGCGAGTTCGGCTCCAACGTGATGGTCAACACCGCCCACGCCTCCGACTCCCCCGAAAACGCCAAGCGCGAAATGGGAATCGTGAAGATCGACCAAAACCGCATGGGCGAAATAATCGAAGACTTCCTGAAGGCCGTGGGTAAGTAAGACCTGAACCTCCAGAAATAAAAAAACCGGCCGGCAACGGCCGGTTTTTTTGTTTTCGTTGATTTTCCGCCCTCATGCAGCTATGGTGAATACTATCAATTACTATGAGGAGCCCAATATTGACAAAGATATTTTCGCCACCTCTTTTCTTCCTGCTTTCGTCGCTGTTCGTTTCGTGCGTGACCCTTCCCAAGGTCGACCTGGCCGCGGAAAAAAACGACTTCGTCGTAATCCTTGAATATCGCCTGGAAAAGGGTTTTTCCGGAATTTTGCACGCGGAACTCTACGATGATGTGAACGGCACTGTTCTGGCCGAAAATATCTTCCATCCGAAATCGCAAGGCCGTATATTCTTGGGTTCCCGGCTAGAAAGTCCCGTGACCGCTCGGCTCGCCGTCCGTTTTGAAGACGACGATGGCAATATATCGGAGAGGGTTCCCCTGGATTACGCGTTTAAGGTCTCCCCTGGTTATATATATGCACAGAACTATTACCTTAATATTCATCGTTACGGCGGAGTCGAGTATCTGCTAGACAAGAAAGGTGATACGGCGGCCCAAAAGAAAACGATATCCGAAGGATTCGCAGCGCTGAAAACAATCGATGGCGATTATGACTATTTTTCAAAGGTATCGCTTATGAGGACGCCGACGGTTAAAGGTTCCGCTAAGGTAACCTCAAGCGTTTCCTCGCCCCCCTCGGGCCGTTCGGTGAACAGTATTTATACCGTTCTCTCTTCTTCCCTTCTGGACAAGATTCGCCCTCAAGTCCCGGCTGAATCCATGAGCGAGTTTCTCGGGTATTACCGGACGGTCGGAAATTATTACGTTCTGAAGGATTCTACGCTTCCTTCCAATGCAGCAAAAAACGGGTTCTTGAGGAAATTCGGACTGGAGTATTTTTTTTACAAACCATTTGTTTACGAACAGATTCCGCTCAATCTCCTGCCGGAGCAGATCGAATACCTTCGTTCCCTCAGCCTTTCGGCACGCCTCTCGGCCTTGCTTGGCGAGTACCGCGAGTACGGACTCATCGAAAAATCGCTTTACGTTTTCAGGAATTCCTCGCCCCACGTGGGGTACGGGTACGCTGAAACCCTGTCGGTCGCGGATAAAATGGATCTGGCCGATTTATGCCTCTCCCTGACGCCGGACAAGCGGGCTATGGTAACCTTCGGCAGTTCTGGTTCCATCGGTACGGTATACTTCACGATGGACTCTTTCCAAAAGTCCGTGCAGCCCAATTTGCGATCCCATGGTGTAAGCGACGCGGAGTTCCTGAGCCTCTTCGAAAGCATTGAGACCGATGTAGCCGGAAAGCGGGACACGCTGTATACCCTGTCGAAAAACTATTACCGCATGAGCGACGCGGAGAAAGCCGTTTTGAAGGCGAGCCTGAAATGATCAGGCGTATCGGAAAGCTTCCCGCGTACTTTATTGCCGTCGGACTTGCGTCGTCAGCCCTCGTTTCCTGCGCGTCGTCGGCAGGGTTGCATTCGAAAGATTACTACGAAACCGCGTTGGTCTCAAAGTATCCGGGATCGGATTTTCGCCGAATTGACGAGGCTATCCGGAACGCTCCGAAAATTGCCGGAATCAGCAAGGCCGACCTCGTCAAATACATCAAAACCGTTTCGCGGAACGAGTGGGAATCGGTTCGGGCGTGCTATTCCTGGGTATGCCTCAATATAGCCTACGATACGGGACGACTGTACAGCGGCTTTCTTAAGGACGACAGAAAGGACGTGACCTTCTATGACCGAAAGGGCCTTTGCAGCGGGTATGCGTCCCTCTTTTCGGACTTGCTCGGCGCCTTGGGCATCGAAAACGAAATAGTTATCGGCGAAACCCATCCGTCGCGGATGAATGCCCGCTCCGCTATTTCGGGCCATGCCTGGAATGCCGCAAAAGTCGACGGGAATTGGCGGCTTTTCGATACAACCTGGGGGGCGGGAGCGATCTCCCCTGCGGGGATATTTTCATTCCGCTTCAATGAGTATTATTTCGACGTGCCCCCCGAAGAATTGATCTTTACTCATTACCCCAACGACTCACGCTGGCAGCTTGCCGGGCAATCGGTCTCGAAAGAGGAGTTTACGGACTTCCCGTACGTCGACGCGAAGCTCTTCGGCGCGGGCGTTCCGGCGTCCGTGCTCAGGGAGGCGATTTCCTCCGCTCCGATAAAGTCTTCCGTTCTCTTTTATGAGAGTCCTCTCTGGGCCGACTCCCGTTTGAGGCTATTTGACTTTCCGGTGTCTCGCGACCTTATCGCGGAACGCGAATATCGGTTTTCCCTTGCCCTCCCGTCAGACAAAATCATGGTGAAAGACGATGACACCGGAGCGATCCTCGGCACCTTCGGACCGCAGAACGGCCGCTTCGATTTCTCCCTGTCCTTCCGGGATAGCGGACCCGTCACGTTCTATTACCGGTCCAACGACCATTACGTCGGATTCATACGGTACCGCGTGGAGTAGTTGCCGCTATATCCGGAATAGCGGCAACTCGGCCTTTCAATCGCGGTAAAACAATAAAATAAAAGGCGTCCTGCCGACATTCGGCAGGACGCCTTTTCGTTTATAACGTATAATTTTTCACGATGCGGTCATTACGGTGCCGTCGCCTCGTAATTGAAACGGATGTTCATTCCGTTCAACCAGTATTTAATGCTTAAGGTTGCGAGGTTATTCTGGCCGGCACCTGTTGCCCTCGAACCGTCGGCATTAAGGTGCCAGCCGTCATCGATTATTTCGCTTAAACTTCCAGCCGTAACCCCGTATGGATTATCGATTAGCTTAACGAACACCGATTTTCTCGTATTCCATTCATAATCGCCAACCTCGACTTGGGTGTTCGTGAATTGTTCCGTGACTTCATCCTGGTCTACCTCCACGTAGCTCGTTCCGTTCCAGAGGTACCACTTCAGGCTTATCGCGGTAATTAAGTCGCTACCGACGCCGATCGTTATGCCGCATACCGGGACGGGAACGATGATATGACCGCCTGAGTCGTACAATCGCGCGCTTGCGTAATCCAGGTGGGCGAATTCAATACCGTTAAGTTTCAGCGTCCACATCCCTTCCGGCACCGATGTCAGTACTGTGGCGGATGAGCTTGAACTAGCGCCGAATTCTATCGAGCCGTTCTCGTTCACCGATGAAACGATCGGGTTGCTTGCATCGTACGCCGTACCGGTAATCGCATCCGGAGGATAAAGTTCGGCCGGGGTATTCTCATCATACAGCATATATGTCCCGTCCGCATTGGTCCCCTTTATGGGCGTGGCGACCAATTGATATCCATCGAATAAACCGTAATCGGACGGAACTGCCTGAGTCACTACGGGATTTACCGTATCCTTCAGTACGAAGACATAATTTATTTCCGCTTTTTGAAGTTTGCCTTTCGCGTTCACCTGGTTTTTCAGGAACCGTACCGTGTTATCGGTTAAAGCCGCCGAGCGAATTTTATCGATATCCGCCACTTGTGAAGATAGGCTTGAAAGGTCATTGCCAGTCGCGAGAATCCCATCCGGGGAGGCCGTGGGCGCAATCGTTCCAAGTTCAAGGTTCCCAGTAATCAGCCCGGTATCGATCGATTCCCAATATTCGCCTCCTCCCGTGCCGATCCCGATGAGCCCCATAACCTTTTCGAATTCACTTGATGGATCGAGAAGGAATGCAACGAAGGAATCCCCATCTTGTAACGAAATCGAAAAATTGCCGTCAGCGGCAACGTCATATTCGGTATAGTTTTCGAAAAAATCGAAGGTCACGAGGGTGGAAGCGGATTGAAATACGCCGATTTTATAATCTGATGATGCGGCTGCCGCACGGGACACGATTGACGGTTGCGTTCCCGTATCTATGGTTCCCGATACCGTGGTCACTGCATTCCCGTCGTTGATGTCATCCGGGGTAGCCTTATCGGCATTCTCGCCGATTTGACAGCCTAACAGGGAAAGCGCGACATATGCCGCGTAAAAAAATCTCGATTTCCTCATCTGTTTACTCCTCGCTCACTGCCGGAAACTGCGGCGCCAATTCTGCCCACGCCGCCTCAAACCCCCTCATTACGTCACTCGCGGAGTAATCGGTTTTATCCGCGTACAACGCTTCCATCCCCGCGGTGATTGGCGCGGTGGCAGTAGCCGCGGCGGACCCGCTCGCGAAATATGTCGGGAGGGAATCCCCGTAGGTAAAATAGGCAGGCGCGGTCTGCTTTACGGTAATGTTGGTATCAGGGTCTTCAAACCAGATATCTAGGCAACGCATATCCGTTAAATCGATGTCGCCGTATGCCGTATCCACCGAATCTGGCGGGTTAGTTTCGGTCCCGGAATAGGCTGAGTGCTCGATCCAGTAATCGTCTTCGGTCCAAGAACTGATCGACCCCTCTTCGAAACCCGACGTCGGCGGATTGTTTCGCGTATTGTCATCGCGGTTGTCTTTCCACTCGCCGTCTTCTGTTTTCCAGCTGTAATATGTTTCGCCTTCCTTCCTGCGTAATTCATAACCGGAGGCATAAACTCCGGAGAGAGGTAGGATATTCTTCAGCGGGAAGCTTCGCTTTACGTAAAACTGTTCACCGAAGAAGGTTTTCGCGGTAGGTGCAACAGATCCTTCGTAAGCGGTTTGTCCGCGATCGGAGAACAGGAGATTCACGTTAGTATCATAATACTCTGCCTCAAAGACCAATCCCTGTGAGGGATCATCGTTCGGAATGAAGGCGCTCATTATGCCACCGAAGTCATCATTGGCGAATCCGAGAAGCTTTTCGGTTAATTCCGCGTTTTCCTCTCGACCGGAATATACGGAAAGCGTACCGTCGGTTTCTTGTCGAACGAGATTAAAATCGATACTACCCTGCTCTGTGACAGTTATGCTTTGATTGGTCGCGGGATCGTAGTATCCATACATTTTTATGCCGAGCGACTCGGAGTAGAGGTACATTTCGAGGGTTCGATCGGTTTTCGCCGCCAAATAAATCAATATCGGAACCCTCGGACCGTTATCGTAAAAATCCTGATCAGATTCGTACTCGGCGATTAATGCGTCATATTGACTGGTGTCGGGATAGCTCAAAGTCCAGAAAACTTTTAGGATTTGGCCGTCGTCCGCCTGCGATGCCCGGACCTTTCCGGCATTGATAATCGTGTTTGCGCCCCAGCCGAGATCGAGCAAGATCGTGCCCACGTCGACGTCGGTATCGAGTGCGATTCCGTCGCTTGTGACGTTCGGAGACGTTTTGAGCGAATTGAGAAAGGAGGCGGCGAGGGAGGCCCCGTGGAAGTGGTCTAGAAAACGCATAAATCCGCCCGCTTTCAGGTTAGGATAGGTTAATTCCGAAATTGTCGATACATTCCCTATGCTACGCGCCGCGTCAACGCCTGATTCTATCGCTACGGTTTCTTCGTTCAAGCTTTTAGGGAGAGTAAACGCGCCGAAAGATACCGCTCTGAGAACCGCGGAAGGATTCTTCAGATCGATAGTCGTGGTCGGATGATCTCCGGGATTATTCTCGGTCGTTGACGGGTTCGTGCAGCCCAAACCCGCAAGGACCAAGAAACCGATTGCCGCTAACGTAAGACGATTCCGGTCTTTCTTCATTACTGCTTCCTTTTCTTTTTTGTTTGCCTCTCTTTTTTTATGTGATCATTGTCAGTACTGAGGTTGATTAAAAGTGTATATACGCTTTAATGGCTCCTTCAATATTTCCATAAAAAAAAGGACATTTTGGAGATAAAATGGGTAATTTTTACCCCAAAGCCCTCTTCTTTTGCTTTCTTGAAACCTTATTTCATTGCGCTATACTTACTCTTATAAACTCCGAACCGTGCGGGAGAAATAAAAGTGAACGCGGCGACCTTGCAACTTCAAAATCCGGGCAACGCGCCCAACGACGCCCTCAGTTTGCTCCGGGCGGAAGCTCCATGGGCGGAATACTCCGAAAGCCTCATGACCTATGGCCGCTTCGTCGGCTCCTGGTCGGTCGAATCGACGTGGTATAAGAGTTCCGGAGAACGGATTCGCATGGACGGCGAGTGGCATTTTTCCTGGATTCTCGGGGGCCGCGGCATAATCGACGTGCTGTACGGGGCGGGCTTCACGCCGGACCGTTACGGAACCACGCTTCGCTATTACGATTCCGACAAAGACCTGTGGCACTGCACTTGGATGCAGCCCGGGGTTAACGAGTTCACCCAGCTGGTCGCCTGGAAATCCGGCGACGATATCGTTCAGGAAATTCAGGGCCTGCAGGACCGCAGGGAAATTTGGCGCTTTACCGAAATCTGCCAGGATTCCTTTCTCTGGCGTACCGAGGTTTCCCGGAACGGCGGCGCGAGTTGGTTCGTGGAACAGGAAATTCGGGCGAAGAAACGCCGAACCGCGTAAATTGGCCTTCCGGTAACGTTTTCCATCCCCAGGGCTGTTCAATGGATAGAACGAAGCGCGCGCGGAGATCCCTATCGCCCGCGCTATGCCCGGAGGAAAGAAATGAACGTTAACGCTAAAACCGCGAAACCCGCCGAATCCGCAAGCGCCACGCCGCCCGCAGCAGCGATGCCGGTCCCCGCCTTTTCCATTTTCTTTACCGTTTGCCTGGTCGTCAGCCTGGCCATGCAGGTTTCCGCGCAAAGCGGCGCCGCGGGTAAGGCCGGCGCGTCGATCGGAAACGCCGCCTCCGGGCAGGTTCTGTACGTGTACGACGAGGTGAACGAGCAATCCGAGCCCTATATCGCGCATTTCCGCGCCGCGCTCGACGCCGCCGGCATCGCCTACGACGAGGTGGCCGCCGCCGATCTCGTTTCGGGCAAAGCGGCCGTCGATCCCGCGGGGTATGACCGCCTCCTGGTGCACGGCATGGTCATGGCATTCAACTCGAAATCGCCCGTCAGGGATTGGCTGAAAAAAAAGCCCGATCTCTCGGGCAAAGAGGTGTCGCTCCTGGTAACCGCAAACCGCTGGTTCCTTGATAACCTGTACGGCCAGCTTACCGCCCTTTTCGAGAAGGACGGGGCCGTTCTGGTGGACGCGGTGTCCATGGCCACGAAGAAAACCGACGACGCCCAAGAGCGCACGGCGGTGGCGGCCCAGGTCGCGCGATTCGCCGGTAGGTAATATTCGCCGGGCAATAACCCTTATGCCCGGCTTTCCACCATCTCCGAGGTCGTGTAAAAGCGGATCGCCGGGTTTTTCTCCTGCACGCGGTTGAGCGACCATTCCGATTCCGCCACGTACACGTAGTTTCCCCGTATGTCCACGAGGATGCGCCGCGCGTTGGCGTCCACGAAATCTTCCAGGATTCTCTTATCGTCGCAGGTGATCCAGTGGGCGATCGAAACCTCGATCGGCTCGTATTTGCACGCGGCGTTATACTCGTTTTCCAGGCGGCTTTGGAGCACCTCGAGCTGGAGCTGTCCCACCACGCCCAGCACCCGCTGGTTGGACTGGTGAAGCTTCGAGAAAATCTGCACGACCCCTTCCTCGGCGAGCTGGTCCAGTCCCTTGTGGTATTGCTTTTCGCGCAAGGGGTCCGCGTTCATGATATGGCGGAAAATCTGGGGCGAGAAGCTCGGAATGCCCTTGAAGCTCACCGACTCTCCCTCGGTTAGGGTATCGCCGATCTTAAAGGTTCCCGTGTCGTGAAGGCCGATAATGTCCCCGGGCCAGGCCTCGTCGATTATTTCCCGGTCCTGGCTCATGAAGGCCGTGGGATTCGCGGTGCGGAAGCTCTTGCCCGAGCGTACGTGGTAATACATTTTATTGCGCTCGAACTTGCCCGACACGATGCGCAGGAACGCGATGCGGTCCCGGTGTTTGGGGTTCATGTTCGCGTGGATCTTGAAGATGAATCCGGAGAATTTACCCTCTTCCGGGGCGATCTCCCGCTCCTCCGCCTGTTTCGGGGTGGGGTAGGGCGCGAGGTCGATCATGTTGTCCAGGAGCTCGCGCACGCCGAAATTGTTGAGCGCCGAGCCGAAGAACACCGGCGTCGCGCGGCCGGCCACGTACTCGCCCTTGTCGAAGGCGGGGTACACGGCGGAGAGCATCTCCACGTCTTCCCTGAGCTTCCGCGCCAACGAAGGGCCGACGCGAACCTCGAGCTCGGGATCGTCCACGCCCTTAATCCCCACCACGTCGGTGGGCAGCATCTCCTCTCCCGGGCGGAAAAGGTATAGCTGGTTCTCGAGGAGGTTGTACACGCCCTTGAAAAGCTTTCCCTGGCCCACGGGCCAGGTTATCGGGCGCACTTCCACCGCGAGCTCGCGCTCTACCTCGTCCAGGAGCTCTATCGGGTCCTTGCCCTCGCGGTCCAGCTTGTTGATGAAGGTCGCGATCGGCGTGGCGCGCATGCGGCAAACCACGCACAGCTGCTTGGTCCGCTCCTCCACGCCCTTTACCGAGTCGATCACCATGAGGGCGGAGTCGACGGCGGAAAGGCCGCGGTAGGTATCCTCGGAAAAGTCGGCGTGGCCCGGGGTATCGAGCAGGTTCACCTTGCGGCCACGGTACTCGAAGCCCATCACGGAGGTGGAAATGGAAATGCCGCGTTCCTGCTCCATTTTCATGAAGTCGGAAACGGCCGCGCGGCTGGACTTATTGCTTTTCACCGCGCCGGCGATATGGATGGCCCCTCCGAAGAGGAGCAGTTTTTCGGTAATGGTCGTTTTACCGGCGTCGGGGTGCGATATGATCGCGAAGGTCATGCGCCGGCGGATTTCCTGGGTCAATTCGGTCATAGGGGTGAGAATAGCGCGAAAGGGCGCCGCTGTTCAATCGGAAGGCGAACGCGGTGGTTACCGACCGGTAGGTAGATTCATGCGCGTCTATCTACCGACCGGTAGGTAGACGGACTAGTAGATGAGGGCGAGATAGGCGCCATTTCAAAGAACGAGGGGCCTTTCCAAATCTCCAATCTCTTAATAAACTTGTAATGTGAGTCGGGCCCATGTTACAATTACTTGTATGAAACAGCGTTGGCTCATAGCGGCCGCCCTTCTCTTTCTGGCTCTCTCGGCGGGAGCCCAATCTGTCGTGCCCGATTCGGTGTATGCCAACCTAGATTCGGCCCTTACCAATCCTGCGGAACTTTCCTCCCTTCTGTCGAAATCCTCGAACTACCCATGGTATCCCAAAGCGGAGGCCTACGTGCTCAAAAAGGCGCGCCAGCTCGTGATCGAGAACCGACTCAGCGAGGCAAAGGCCGTCAGCCTCGCGGTCATAGACAATAACCTGGATAATGCCGACGCGGTGGAACTGTATCAATCCATCGAGAAGGCGGAAAAGCGGAATCAGAAAGAAGCGGACGCCCAGGCCGAAAAGGCGGTGGTGGAGGCCTTTCGGCAACAGGCGGCACAGGCCAAGGTAAAGCAGGAAGTGGCCAAGACCTATCAAAGCGTCACGAACGCCACCTCCGGCAAGACCATCTATCTTGACCAGTCCTTCAATCGGCATTACCGAACCTGGAACTGGGATTTCCTTTTGGAATTGGCTGACATCGATACCACGGTTGCCGTTCCGGGGGAAGTGGACGTGAAGTACGGCCTGGGCCTTCGGGGCGGCTTGGTGTACCACGGCGACTCCATGACCGTAGGCGGAGAACTCGACGCTTCCAGCGAGATCGTAACCCTCACCGGCACCCCCTCGGTGGACTGGACCGGCGGCGCGACGCTCTTCCTGTCCGGGTCGGAAGGGCACGTTGCGTTCCGTCTCGGCGGGCGCTACCTCTCACTCGGGCTGGGCAACGAAGAAGTCCAATCCTATAGCCTCGCGACTCCCGTGGTCGGCTTGTCGATCCGGGACATACAAATGGGCGAAGGGAACCGCTTCAAATGGTTCCTGGACTGGTATCCCGGGCACCTGTACACGCCGGGACTCGTCGCCGCCGGCGCCACCGGCGTGGCCTTCGCCTGGCGCATGGCGGACCTTCAGGATTTCGATATCCACTTCCATGCGGGAATTCATGATACAATACTCGTGAGAACAGCCGATATTAAAAATACCGCCCGGGTTTTCCTGGCCATCGGAGTAGGAGATTATGAATAAAAAGAAGTTTTTGGCGTTAAGCTGCCTTTTCGCGTTATTCGCCTTTCCGGTCCTCGCCGCGGACGACGCCCTCGTGACCAGATACCTCAACGCCGCGAACGACCAATACTCCGCGGGAAACATGGCCAAGGCCTTTTCCTACATCAATATCGTACTCAACTCCTATACGGAAAGCGACGTTCCCGGGAATGTCGAGGTTATGGGCGAAACGATTTATTACGCCTATCTCGAGCGAATCCGCGACGCGCGCGACTATTCGGCCTTCGCCGAGGTGAAGGAAAAGCTCATATCCTTTCCCTTCCTCTCGAGCGAACGGGTATCCCGGCTCGTAAAGATCGTCAATACCTATCAGGCGGATAGCGAGGTCTTGCGCTCGGCGGGCGTTGCGTCCCCGTCAAGCGCTTCCGGCGGTTCGGCCTCCAATTTGGTGGAGCTTCAGCTCGCCCTGGAAACGGTTCGCAAGGAAACCACCGAGCAGACCCTGAAAAACGAGAGCGAACAGCGCCAGCAACTGCTGGATACGCAACGTTCGGCCTACGAGACCGCCCTCCAGGAAGTAAAGAGCGCCACCGGCAGCGGGAACCGCCTTCTTTTGCTCATTATGCTCGCCCTCGCGGGAATCGTTTTCGTGGTATTCCTGATCGTGGTGGTCAATCTGGTGGTGAGCATGCGGAGCCGGAAGAGCCAGGACGAACGCTTCGTTGAAACGCTCAAGGCCGTCTCCCAGCTGGCGAACATGCCCGCCCCCGGCCCCGCCTTCGCGGCCCTTCCGCCCGGATACGAGCACGTCGGCACCATGCGCCTTATCGGGTCCAGCGAGGCCGCCACGGGCCTCCCTCCCGGTCCCGCCACGCAGGAAGAGCACGCCGAATTCGAGGAATTGGCGAATAAGTGCAGCGAATTGGGCCGGCAGATAGACGCGGCCACGGGACGGAAAAACAACTCCAAGAACGTTTCCGAGCTGGTGTATAAGATGAGCCACGAGCTCGGCTACGGTCAATACGAGTCCACGCTCTTTTTCATGGTCGCCATGGTCTACGATATCGGCTTCCTGGAAATTGACCGGAACCTTCTCGGGTCCGAAAACCTTACCGAGGAACAGAAATACGAGATTCGCAACCACGTAAAGCAGGGCCTCGCCCAGATTAACTTCGTGCCGGAGCGCTACCGGTGGGTATTCGCCGACGGTATCCTCATGCATCACGAGAATATGGACGGCTCCGGTTACCCGGAAGGGCTCGAAGGCTCGCGCATACCCTATATCGCGCGGGTCTTGCGGGTCGCGGAATCGTTCATGGCGCTTATTTCCCGCAGGAACTACCGCGAAATTTTCGACAAGGAATCGGCCATCGAGGAGCTGAAGACGAAGCCCGGATTGTATGACCCGAAGCTCGTCACGATCCTCGAGAACATCATCTAGCCTTACTCGATCACGAAGGTTCGGCCCTGGTACAGGAAGATGCTGTGCTTCAGGTATCGGGTCACGGCTTCCACGAGGACCCGCCGTTCCACGTCCTTTCCCATCCTGATAAACTCGTCCACCGAACAGGTATCGTTTACGCGAATCACGTCCTGGAATATGATCGGGCCCTGATCAAGGTCTTCGGTCGCGAAATGCCCCGTGGCGCCGATTATCTTGACGCCCTTTTGCCAAGCCTGATGGTAGGGCTTCGCTCCCTTGAAGGCGGGAAGGAACCCGTGGTGTATATTGATGATCTTACCGTCCCAGGCCTTGCAAAATTCGGCGCTCATGACCTGCATGTACCGCGCCAGCACCACCAACTCGATATCGTACTGCCGCAGAATGTCCTGTAGGTCCTTTTCGTACGCCTCTTTTCCCTTTTTGGGGTCGACTTGGTAGAAGGGAATATGAAACGACGTGGCGATGTGGGCGAGATCGGGGTGGTTGGAGATGATAACGGGAATATCGCAATCCAGCTCATCGTCGGCGTGTTTCAGGAGAATCTCGTACAGGCAGTGACTCGTTTTGGACACGAGCACGGCGACGCGCTTTTTTACGGCGTTATGGAAAAAGCGCCAATCCATGGAGAATCGTTCGGCAAGGACGGAAAAGGCGGCGGTGAAGCCCTCGTCCGAAAAAGTATCGCCGCCGGCAAAGGAAACGCGGCAAAAAAACATACCGATATCCACGGCGGTATGCTGGGCCAAATTGAGGATGTTTCCGCCGGTTTCCGCGATGCAGCCGGTTACGGCGGCGATAAGCCCGCTCTGATCCGCGCAGGAGACGGTAAGGGTGTAGGTCTTTTGGGTCATAAAAAACAGATTAGCGGGAATTGGGGGGATTGGCAACAGAAATAAAAAAAGACCGGCCGAAAGGAGGAGGGAACGGCCGGTCTTATATGAAGTATCACTTAATGGTGTTCAATTACTAAGGAGAACATAATGGAATCAAAAAAAAAGATCAAGCGTTTTGATGAAAATCTTGCGGTTTTTCGCATTCCGTGCGGTTATTTTACATTGTCTTAACAATTATGCCGGTTGTAGGGGTTAATCCAGGTACGGCGTTCGGATCGGTTCTTCCACAAAATCGATGCAAAGCACGATAACCGCCTCCGGGTTGGTTTCGATTTTTACCGAAAAAGTACGGCACAGATTGCCGGAAGCTTGGGAAAGGTATACGTCGGTTAGGTAGCGCCGGACCTTTAAGGCCTCAAAACAGGTAAAGTAGGGCTTGAACCGGTGGTTTGATTGATTCGCCGCCGGCGCGAAGAGCGTGGGGTTCGGCGAGGCGGCCAGGTGCGGCGACACGACGGTATCGGTAATCTGCCTACCCTGACCGTCAAGAATATAGATGCACTCTATTTCCCGGTTCATGGCTATGAATTCCTCGAAAACGTGGGCGAGGCCGTTGGGGTCCTTCGGGTCGATCTGGCGGATCAGCCAATCGGCGAGCATATTGATGTCTCCCGTGAGCCGACGGCGCTTTCGCAGGTTTTCGATGCTTTCCCGGTATACCGCTTCCTGAAGCTCGGCGATTCGGGCCTGGGTGCGCCGTTCCAGCTCCGGCAAGTCCGGGGCGGGGTAGGCGATGGCAAAGCCCTGGAAGAGGTCCACGCCAAGGGCCTGGCAGGCCTTTATCTCTTCCATGGTTTCCACCCCTTCGGCCAGGCACAGGGAGCCGGTCATTTCCGCCAGGGAGTGGATGGACTTGAGTATGGACTGACGGTACGCGTCCTTTTCAATGCCCGCGATCACGTTCCGGTCTATCTTGATGATGTCGGGATGGATTTGGATGAGCCGGTCGATATTCGAATGCTCGCAGCCGAAGTCGTCGATCACGATGACGAAGCCCGATTCGCGGTATCGTTTCACGAAATCGATCAGTTCCCCGGCGGAACGGGAGGGCGACTCAATCAGCTCAAGGCCGATGGCCCGGGGCGAAAAGCCCATCTGCCTGGTTATGACGTGGATATGGGGATTGTGCCGCTCGTCGTACGATATCTCCGAGGTGTTGATGTTCAGGAACATCAGGGGGCGGTCCGGCCGGTCAAAGCCCCCGTAGGCTTCCAGCGCCTTTTTTCGGCACAGGCGGTCAAAATCCATGGAACGGTTTTCCCTATCGGCCTCGTCGAACAGGGCCCGCGGCGGGATCAGGTCCGTCGCGCCGTCGGCTATGCCGCGCACCAGGGCCTCGTAAGCGAAAATAGCCCCGGTTTTCAGGTTAATGATCGGTTGAAAGTATATGATAACCCGTTCTCGGTCCATAATGTCCCGGAGCGAGAAGGTATCGTCGTTGACACTCATGATGAGCATAGCATAGCAGAGGTTGCCGCAAATGTGTGTAAAAATTGATAACCTCTGTATAAAATGTTATACTCATGAAAGATGAGCGGAATGGATCGTTCCGATGAAAACCTTTCCCCCGATTTTATCGATATTTTCCTGGAGTATTCGCCCGACATGGCGTTCTACATCACTCCGGAAAATATCGTGCGTCGCGCGACCCGCGAAGGCGTAAGGCTTCTCGGGTACGGCGAACGCGTCGAGGTGGAGGGAAAGCCGATTTTGTCGCTGATCGGCGATCCGGTACTCCTCCTTTTCATAAAACGGTGGTTCGACCGCCTGAACCGCGGCGAGGAAATCGAGGAAGAGTTTCCCATTGAGCTTCCGGCGCGGCCGGGATTCTCCTGGCTCCTGGTTCGGGGGAAAAACCTCGAGCACCGGGGCACGCTGCACGGCAAGTATTTTTCCATCTCCGATATCACCGACCATCACGACCATCACAAGATACTCACCTCGATCATGGCCTCGATCCCCGGGGAGATCCTCGTCTTTGACCGGGGCTACCGCGTGCTTACCCTGAGCGACGGCATCGCCCGCGCGAACGGGTTTACCTTTTGGCAGGACGCGGCGGGACACTCGGTGAAAGAACTGAAAACGGTCGATTTTCCCGCCTTGGAGCGCCTGGTAGACCGCATTATTCTGAACGACGCCCCGATTCACGAGGTCGCCCGCCATCACGAGCCCTCCGGAACCACCCGCTGGTATCTGCAAGACCTGCGGGTCATCGCGTCCAGCGCGGGGACCTTCGGCTATATTTTTACCCGGTTCGACGTTACCGGCGAGATACGGCCGAAGGCGATCCTGGAAGCCCTGATGGATTCCGCGTCGGATTCGATCTCGATTACGGACCCCGCGGGGAACTTAGAATACGCTTCCCGGAGCCTCGCGGAGCACCTGGGGTACCAGAACTGGCGGCACGCGGTGAACCGGCCCTGGCGGAACCTTTTCGCCTACAGCGAGCACTTGGCCGACCAGTACGCGGAACTGTTCAACTATGACAAGGACTCGCCCCGCAGCGGGACCCTTTCGGTCGAAACCCCGGAGGGGAAACGGTTTTACAATTACCGCGTGGACCCGCTCAGCCACGAGGGGGAACCCCTGGGCTGGCTCGTCATTTCCTCGGATACGACCGAATTGGTAGGGGCGAGAAACCGGGCGGAATCGGCCGTGCGGTCCAAGGCCGCCTTTCTCGCCAACATGAGCCACGAACTGCGAACGCCCATGAACGCCGTGCTCGGCATGAACGAGCTTCTTTCGCGAACGGAGCTGAGCCCCATCCAGAAAAACTACGCCACCCAGATGCGCTCTTCCGCGACCCTTCTGTTGTCCATCATCAACGATATCCTCGATTTTTCCCGCATCGAGGACAGAAAAATGGAGCTGTCCCCGTCGGCCTACCGGACGAGCGAGCTCCTGCGCGACGTGACCAACCTTATCGCGGTAAGGATCGCCGAAAAGGAGCTTTCCTTTACCGTGGACGTAGACCCCGACGTTCCCGACAAGCTGGCGGGCGACGCCGTTCGGGTGAAGCAAATCCTGATCAACCTCCTGAATAACGCGGTAAAATTCACCCGCCGGGGATCGGTCTCGCTGATCGTGAAAGCCGATCGGGTCTCGTCCGACCGCGTCGCCGTCGCCTTTACCGTGAAGGATACCGGGATCGGCATACCGAGGCACAAGCAGAGCGAGCTATTCGAGCGCTTCTCGCGGATCGCCCACGCGGGCTCTGCCTCGATCGAGGGAACGGGCCTTGGCCTATCGATCTGCAAGGGCCTCGTGACCCTGATGGACGGAACCCTCTCCCTGGAAAGCGAGGAAGGCAAGGGCTCCTCGTTTACCGCCCAAATAACCCAGGGAATTCCTCCCGATTCCGGGCGCTTCGCGCAATATCCCGCCGTGGCGGGCAAGGCCCTTCTCGCCTTCGATCCCGATCCCGCCGTCCGCGATTCGCTTTCGGCCATGGCCCGCCACGCGGGAATATCGGCCCGGTTTTGCTCAGTCGCCGCTGATTTTTCCGAAGCGCTGGGGGAACGGGACTTCGCGTGGACGCACGTGGTCCTCTCGTGGCGAAGCGCGGCGAGGGAATGCGCCGCCGCCGTAAGCCGGTTCCCCGGGGTCCGGTGGCTCGCCCTCCTTTCCCTGAACGATTTCATCGGGGAGGGGAAGCCCGCGGGCGTCGATTTCGTGTTTAAGCCCCTGTTCGTGGATACCTTCGCGGATTTTCTCGCCTCGAGGCCCGTGGATTTTTCCAAAACCCTTCCCCTGTCGTCTACCCTGGGCGTCGACGGGCATTGGTTCCGGGCTTCCGACGCGCGAATACTGGTGGTAGACGACAATACGGTCAACCTGAAGGTAATCCGGGGCTTCCTGGAAAGCTTCGACATAACCGTGGACGAGGCGGAATCGGGAGAGGCGGCAGTGGCCATGGCGGGGCGCGAACGGTACGACCTGGTGTTCATGGACCATATCATGCCGGGGATGGACGGCATTGAAACGACCGGCCGCATCCGCGCCCTGCCGGGGCGTGACCTGGTGCCCATCGTCGCGCTCACGGCGAATACCGGGGCGGCGAACCGGGAACTCTACCAAAGGGCGGGAATGAATGATACACTCTTTAAGCCGGTCGATTTCAATGAGCTGGTAACTTGCCTGAGAAAATGGCTATCACCGGAGAAGGTAATGACGGAACAGGAAAATGCGAGGCCCGTGCTCGTTCGCGCCCCGATCGAGGGCGGCGGCGATTGGGTTATCGGTTTGGATTTGGAAGCCGGAATCGGGTATACCGGTTCGCGCAAGAACCTGGAAACGGTCCTGCGCGTCTTTAACCGCACGGCGCCGCGGATGCTCGAGCAGCTGGAAGCGGGACGGCATAGCGGCGACCAGGCTAAGTTCAGGATAGCGGTTCATTCGCTGAAGAGTTCCTGCGCGAATATCGGCGCGGGCGGGCTTTCGGCCCACGCGGCGGCCCTGGAGGAAGCGATCCTCTCCGGCAACGCCGAGGCGGTGGACACGCTTTTCGCCACCGTGCACGGCGAGCTATCGGCCGTCATCGGGAACGTGGCCGACTGGTTCGCGAGGAAGGCCGAGGGAAACGGGGGCGGTAATTGAAATACGGCATTATCGGGGCGGTGCGCGACGAGGTATCGCTCCTGTTCGAGGCCCTTCGCGAGTCGGGCTCGCCCGTTCAGGTCTCCTTTCGGGGGAACCTGGAGGTGCACGAGGGAACCCTGCGGGGCGTTCCGGTCGCGGTGGTATGCTGCGGCGTGGGCAAGGTTAACGCGGCGCTCTGCGCGCAAATACTCGTTTCTTCCTTCGCGGTCGGGGCCATCATCAACACCGGCTCGGCCGGTGGCATCGACGAGCGGCTGAAGGTGCTCGACATGGTGGTCTGTACCGACGCGGTACAACACGACTTTGACGTAACCGCCTTCGGCTACCCGCCCGGGCAGGTTCCGGGCGCCGATTCCCCCTTCTGGCCCGCCGACGAACGGCTGAGGGAAGCGGCGCTCATCGCCTTTGACCGCGCATCCGCGGGAGCGGGAAAGATGATAGCCGGGAGAATCGCCTCGGGCGACGCCTTCGTCACCGACGCGGCCCTGCGAGGGCGAATCGTTTCCGATTTCTCGCCCGCCTGCGTGGAAATGGAAGGGGCGGCGATCGCCCAGGTCGCCGCGATCAACGGCATCCCCTTCGCCGTCCTGCGAAGCATATCGGATCTCGCCGGTCACGAGGCGAGCATGTCGTACGAGGAATTCGCCGTGGCCGCCGCCCATACGAGCGCGCGGGTCGTCATGGCGATGCTCGATATCCTTAAGGAATGAACGAAAATGAAAGAAGCGCGCAACGTTGAGAGTTTCTCGCTCGACCATACCAAGGTTACGGCGCCCTACGTGCGCATGGCCGGAAAAAAGACCGGCCCCAAGGGCGACCTGGTAACCAAGTTCGACCTGCGGTTTTCCCAGCCCAACGCGGAGTACCTGCCGATCGGGGCCATGCATAGCCTGGAGCACCTGATGGCCGAATACATTCGCGACGAGATGGACGGGGTGATAGACCTTTCCCCCATGGGCTGCCGCACGGGCTTTTATCTCGTGGTGTTCGGCGAGCCCGAGGAGGAGACCGTCGCCGCGAGCGTCCGCTCGGTACTCCTAAAGGTGGCCGCCTGGCCCGACTCCGAGCCCATCCCGGGCCAGGACCCCGTTATGTGCGGAAACGCCGCGGGGCACGACCTCGCGTCCGCCAAGGAATGGGCCCGTCGCTGGGTCGAGGGAATTGACCGCAAGGGTTGGCGCTGTTTCTGACCCGGCCCCGCAGGTTCGCGCAGGATACGCTCGGTTCGAGGCCGCCTTTAAAAAGGAGCATGGCGATGAGAAAAATAGTGTTTTTTGTTTTTTGCTTGGGATGGTTCCCTCTTTTTGCCCAGGAGATGGGAGCGGGGCTCACAATTCTGATCAACAGCACGGCAAATACCGTTGACAATGGGACTACTAAAGTTGAGGAAAAGAGCAGTTCCAGCACGTTTGGCGGCAGTTTTCACTATTTCAGGGATACCGCGCGGGAATACGAGGCGAGCCTTTTCTTCGGCCTTACCAATGAGGTAAACGCGGCGGGCAATACAACCGATCAGACGTTCCTAGGGCTCGGCGGGGGGATTAATTTTCACATACTCAGGGCGAACCCGGTTCAGGCCGGAATAGGGTTGAAACTGCGATTCCAGGGCTATCTTGAGCCCGTCCAGGATCCGCCTCCGGCCGCCGATTACGATGCCTATTCTCATGTGATTTTTGCCCTTGAGGCACCCCTCTTCGTGGACGTCGGCTTAAACGATCATCTGCTGTTCCGGTTTTCCGCCGTGGCCGGGGGCTTTATCGCGGATTATTTTTCCTCTAAGGTGAGCGGCGTAACGCGAACGGAATACGAAATAGGTTTTTATACCGCCACGACCAGCGATAAAGACGCGATAAACTGGTTTCCGGTGAATCTCGGCTTTATCTATAAGTTCTAATTATCCCGGTTCCGGATATTCTGGGCGAAAAGCCACTCAATCACTTCGCCCTGCATAAATACGGGTGATGCCGAGTGGCCCATGCCGTGGTAAACGGTTTGCCTGACGATTTCATTGCGCCCCTGCAGCAGGATATTCTGGGTCGTATCCCAGGAATATACCGTGGAGGGAGCCCAGCTATAGGAATACCTGATCGTTTCGTCGTACCGCGTTTCGACGGTATGGGGATACGCCTTTTTCGCGTCCTGATATTCCCCGGCGTCATAGGCGCTGCCTGAACCGTTTCCGAAGTGAAACCAGCAGCTGAGATGGCCCAGCACTTCGGCCGATTTGTTGTAACTGAACCAGCCCCCTTCGACGGGCACGATGGCCGCGGTAAGGTACCCGTAATCGGTATACAGGTCCTGGGGCATCATCGTGGCGCCCCAGCCGCCCATGGAGAACCCGATAATGTAGACGCGGTTCTTGTCGATCTTGTAATTGGGATTCTCGAGAATGGAATGAAGCGTTTCCCTGATCCAAGCGCCCCCCGAGCCGCCGAAGCTCGTACTGCCGTTATTGGGGGCGAAATACACGCACGGGGAACCCTCGATCACCTCTTTCACTTCGTAATACCCGGTAGAGCCCTTGCCGTGCAGGGCAATAACCAGGGGGTACACGTTCATATAGTTCTCGATATCGGTAAACCCTTCGGGCAGTACCAGCTTGTAGCGGTTTACCCCTCCGTTTACGTATACTTCTCCCTCCTGAACGGCGGGATACTTTTGATCCGGCGTTGAAAGGCCGCAGCCGGCAATGAGCAGAGAAATTAATACGGCAAAAAAGGCGTTTAATTTCACCCTGACCCTTAATCCGCGATCCTAACGAACGGCGCCGAGGCGTCAAGGGTGAATCCGTAGACCTTTCCCGAGATTATCGCCTCATAATCGCCTTCGCCCGCGATCAGCTTGATCCTTGAGCCCGGAACGATCGGGAATTCCGCTTCCTTGAAGGCCCACTCGCCCTTGATAAGCGTCACGAGCCGCTCGAAGGCGGGTTTCGGGGACAGGTCCGCGCGTAAGAGCCCCGCGGGCGCCTTAAGCCAGTTGCCGTCGACCATATCCCACCAAACCACCGACTCTACCAGCGGATGGTCGCTGACTTGCCGGTAAAATTCCTCAACCTCGCGTAACTGCCGCCGCTCGCCCTCCTCGGTGCTCGGCCAGGGATCGATATGCAGGTCGTTGAGGTCGTCCACCTTCGGGGCTATCTGCCCGGAAAGAACGGTGAGCTCGGTGAAGTGCAGGGGCAGGTTGAAGGCGGAGAAGCGGTCCAGGTAGGTTTCGATCGCCTGCCGGCCCCGGTAGCCCTCGTGCATGTGGGTCTGCAGCCCGATCGCGTCTATGGGGCACCCGCGGTCCAAAAGCTCCCGGATAAGGCGGGCGTAGGAATCCGAAAGGTCGAAATCGTTAATGAGCAGCGTCGCGTCGGGATTCGCCTCCCGGGCCGCGGCGAAGCACTTGAGCACCAGCTCCACCGTTCCGAAGCGGCGGGCGATCCTGCTGACCGCGTTGTCGTACTTGTCGAACACGGGCATGATGACCGCCTCGTTCACCACGTCCCAGGTATCGACCACGCCCTTATACAGGGTCACGTCGCGCCTGATCCTGTCCAGCTGCTTTCCCAGGATCGCGTCGTCGTCGTACTCCATGAGCCAGTCCGCGCATACCGTATGCCAGCACAGGGGGTGTCCCTTGAGGGTCAGGCCGCGCTCCTTCGCCCAGCGGGCCGACTCCATGACCTTCCCGCCGGGATCGGGGTTCCCTTCCGTCGGTTCGTACCGTCCCCAATAGAAGGGGAGGGTGCCCGCGTTCCACGCCGCGGTAATCCTTTTTCGGTACGCGTCGAGCCGGTCGCCCTCATAGAGGGCCAGGGCGAAAATATTCGAGCCGAATTTGAATTTCGACCGAACCTGCCTGATCGTCGCCGTCGCCCCCGACATGCGGATGTCCAGCTCGTACTCTCGGTGTTTCATAAAAACTTCCTGAAAATGCCGTATTTTTTCCCGAAGGGCGCGTATCGCAGGGGATTGTCCGCGAAGAGGGCGCGCTCGATAACGGGCTTGGATCGGGTGAAGGTGTCAAAGCTCGCCTTGCCGTGATACCCGCCCATGCCGCTCGCGCCGGTGCCGCCGAAGGGAACCGTATGCGTGGCCACGTGCATGACCGTGTCGTTTAGGCAGCCGCCCCCGAAGGGCACGCGCGAGAATACGCGCCGCTTTTGCGCCTTGTTCCGCGTGAAAAGGTAGAGCGCCAGGGGGCGGGGCCGCGCCAGGATTCGATTCGTCAGGTCCGCCTCGTCCGTCCAGGGTATTATCGGGATAATCGGGCCGAAGAGTTCCTCTTCCATCGCCGGGCCGTCCCACCCTGCGTTTTCGACGATGGCCGGCTCGATCCTCAGCGTGGCCGCGTCTGCACGGCCGCCCGTAACCGTTCGCCCGGCGGTCTCCCGCTCGCCTTCGATCAGGCCCAGGATGCGGCGAAAGTGGTGCTCGTTAATCATGCGGGGATACTCTTCGTTGCGGTGCGGCTCGTCTCCGAAGAAAGACCGTATGGCCGCGCGCAGTTCCGCGACGAAGGCCTCCTTAACCCGCTCGTGCACCAGGAAATAATCCGGGGCGACGCAGGTTTGCCCGGAGTTCAGGCACTTGCCCCAGGCCGCCCGCTTCGCGGCGAGGGCGACGTCGGCCGTTTCGTCCACGATACAGGGGCTCTTGCCGCCGAGCTCCAGCGTGACCGGAGTCAGGTGCTTGGCCGCCGCCTCCATGACCACCTTGCCGACCGCCACGCTCCCGGTGAAGAATATATAGTCGAAGCGCTGGGCGAGCAGGTCCGCGTTCACGTCGCGACCGCCCTCTATGGCGTGGAGGTACTCCGCGGGAAAGGTTTCGTTTATCATGCGCGCCACCAGGGCCGAAGTGGCCTTCGAGTAGGCCGAGGGCTTCAGGACCGCCGTGTTCCCCGCGGCGATGGCGCCCACGAGGGGCATGACCGAGAGCTGGAAGGGGTAATTCCAGGGAGACATGACCAGGCACACGCCGTGGGGGTCGCGGTGGAGCACCGCCTTGCCGGGCAGGTTAAAGAGCCCGGGGTAGCGGGTTTGGGGCCGCGCCCACGGGCCTACCTTTCGGAGCATGAGCCCTATCTCGCCCAGAACGAGGTACACCTCGGTGGTGAAAGCCTCGAAATCGGACTTGCCGAGATCGGCCTTGGCGGCGGCGAGAATTTCGGCCTCGCGCTCGAGGATGGCGCGGCGGAGCCGGCGGAGCATTTCCTTCCTGAAGGGGACCGGCCGGGTCGCGCCGGAGTCGAAAAAGGCGCGTTGCGCGCCCACGAGTCCTTGCGTGGTCATTCTATGTCTCCGAAGGGCGCCACGAGAATTCCGTCCTGTTCTATTACGGTGTTCGTACCGTCCGGGTAGTTAACGATTATGGTGGGGTTCCGCACCAGGCAATCGAGATGGATCATGGCGTCGGCGTCGTCGTCGTAATTGCTGCCGATGGCGAAATGGCAGGTATGGAAGGCCTTTTCGTCCTCCAGCATGTTGCCCCTGATTTGGGCTGCCGGATTCAGGCCGATGCCGAGCTCCCCGAGGCCCCGCGCGTTTTTCGCGTAGGCGGCCCCGGTGCCCGCGGGTATCTTTCCCTCTGCCTCGAACTCGAAGGCCTTTTTCTCGCCCGCCTCAATGGAAGCGCGAAGCCGTTCCGCCTCCGCGCCCCCGGATATTTCGGTTATGAAACCGCCCCGGTATACGACCCGCACGCGCTCCTTCACGATCAGGTCGCCCTCGTTTAGGCTGATCGATCCGTCGAACGCGATGACTCCCTCAGCCCGTCCGGGAAGCGGGCTGATGAAAACCTCGCCCGCCGGAACGTTGCCGCCCGTGCCGCCCGCGGTGAAGTTCCCGTCGTCGCGGAAGGGCTTTCGGCCCGAGACGGGAACGGTCACGTCGGTGCCGCCGGGCGCGGTAACGTGAATGGATTCGGCGCCCTCGAGGGCCCGGGAAATGGCGTCGCACCGCCTTTGCAGGAGCGAATAGTCTATGCCTGCCGTGCGGCGGAACATATCGACGGTGACGCCGGGGGTCCAGATGGCCCGCAGGGTCTTCGCGCCGCTCAGCTGATAGTTGAAGGCATGGTCGAAGGTTTTCCCCTCGGCCGTCGCGTAGGGCTTAATCCCGGCGAGCCGGTCCTTGCCGAGCTTGTTTTCGGATATCGAGGCGCAAACCTGGGGATTGGAGCCGAAGGCGGCGACGGTGGCGAGGTTCGCGAAATCGAGCTGGGTTTTCGCGGGCTGTACCACGATGGTGGCCTCGGCTCCCGCCTCAAGCGCCGCCTCGTAGAGCGCCCTGCTGATCTCGAACGCGTCTCCCCCGGGATTCGTGATTATAAGGAATTGCTCCTCCGGACGGAGGGCAAGCACGTCGCGCGCGACGATCCTCGCGGCCTCGGCAAGGGTATGGGTATGATTCATGGTTCCAATGTAGCCCCGCCAGGTATGAAAAGTCAAACCGCTTTGGTATACTCCCCTTCGGCATGAATATCATACTTTTCTCCGGCGATCCCTTTTTCCCCCGGACCGACGGGCGCTACGCCCACGTCAAAAAGGTGTTGCGAAAGGGCGTGGGCGACGAATTCCGCGCGGGAGTCGAAAACGGAAGCGAGGGCGCGGCGCGGATTACCCGCATGGACGACCGGGGGCTCGCCTTCGAGTTTACCCCCGACGCGCCCCTGCGGCCCCTGTTCCCGGTATCGCTGCTCGTGGGCTTTCCCCGGCCGATACAGCTCAAGCGGCTCCTCCGCGACGCGGCCAGCCTTGGCTGCCGTTCCGTCGCCCTGTGCGGCACGGAGCTCGGCGAGCGCTCCTATCTCGAATCGAGCCTTTCGGAGCCGGATACCGCCCGTCAAAGCCTCGTCGAAGGCTGCGTTCAGGCCGGCGGCACCGCCATACCGGAGTTGACCCTGCACGGTTCCGTCGGGGAGGCGCTCGCGGCGCTCGGCGCGTGCGGTCCGCGCGGCTCGTCGGCATGGGGAGACCGCGTGCTGCTCGACGTGGCGCCGCCCGGAACGCCCAGCCTTCTCGCGGCGAAACTGGAACCGATCGGCCCGGAGCGGCCCCTCCTTCTCGCCGTCGGCAGCGAGCGGGGGTGGACCGCCAACGAACGCGCGCTCTTCGCCGAGGCGCGCTTCACGGTCGCCTCCCTGGGAACGCGAATACTCAGAACGGAAACGGCCGTCACCGCCGCGCTCGCGCTGGCGCTGGCGAAGGCCGGATATTTAGAGGGATGAAATGAATCAGGATCAGATCAAGGAACTGCTGCTCAGGCTCGAGGACACCGCGACCGAATTCACGGTCACCATGACCGGCAAGAAAAGCAAGAAGGTAAACGGCCTGTATAAGCCCGACACCCGGGAGATACTGCTCCACAACAAGAACTTCGACGACGAAAACCAGCTCGTCTACACGGCGATCCACGAGTACGCCCATCACCTGCAATGCGAGGCCGAAGGCCCCCTGCGCTCTGGCCGCTCGCATACCGGGGCGTTCTGGGCCCGCTTTCACGCCCTCCTCGAAAAGGCGGAAAAAGAGGGGCTCTATACCATCGGCATAGAAAAGTCCGACGAGCTCGCGGCCCTCACCGAGGAAATCCGCGAAAAATACCTCGCCCAAAACGGCGTTCTCATGCAGGGCCTGGGGGAACTCCTCGCGAAGGCCCACGTTCTCTGCCGCGACGCCGGGGTCCGCTACGAGGACTACATAGACCGGGTGCTCTGCCTGCCCCGCACCGCCGCGAAAACCGCCGTTCGCGTCAGCGGCCTCAAGGTGAACCCCGCCCTGGGCTACGAAACCATGAAAATAGTCGCCGCCCAGCCGTCCGCCGAAAAGCGCGCCGCCGCCGAGGAACAGTTCATGGCCCGCCGCAGCCCCGACTCCGTCAAGGTCGCCCTGTCCAAAAAGCGCGACGACGAGGACCCGAAGGACCGGCTCGAGAAGGAAAAGAAGCGGCTCGAAAAGACCATCGCCATGCTCACGTCCCGCCTGGAACAGGTGGAACAAAGCCTTTCCAATATGTGAGAACGCGGGGATCGAGGGGGTAGAAATTGGCGAAACGATGCTCGGCCCATTGCCTGACGAAACTCGCCCCTTCGGCGCTCGGCTTTCTCTGCGCCGGGGCCCTCTGCGCCCAGCAGATCCCCGCGCCCCCTTCGCCGCCCGCGCCGCCGACGGTGAGCGCCCCCACGGTAAGCCCCGTGACGGCCCCAAAGCTCGGCTCGGGCCCGACCGGCCCCGCCGGCTCCAATGCCGGCGCCGCCGGGTCAGCGTCCGGTTCCGGCTCCGGCTCTTCGAATGCCGCCCTGGCCATGTCTTCCCTTTTGGGCGATTCGTCCAACTCCCTCCTCTCGAGCCTCTTGGGCGAGGATACGGACGCGACCGGCACCACCGACGACGAACTGCTCGGCAAGCTCATGTCCCTGCTGCAGGGCGGTTCCGGCGCGACGGCCGCAACCGCCGCGTCGGCTCCAACCCCGGCGACAACCGCCGCGGCTAGCGCCGAGAAGGCTTCGGCAGGCGCCCCCCGCGTCGGCGTCGCGTCCGTCGGCGCCGGTATCGGCGGTCGGGAAAGCGCGTCCGGGGCGGATATCGCCCGGTTTACCCTAGGCGCGTACGACGTAACGCCGACCATTACGCTGCTCCTCTCGTCCAACATAGCGGCCAACGGCGCGTTTTTGCTTTCGGGCGACCGCGCCTATCTCTCCTCGGGCAAGACCCTCCGCGAGACCTTCTATTTCCTGTGCCGGAAGGAGGCGGACGGCTCCTACGTCCTTCACGCCGACGTGGCCCAGGAGACCGCCAACGAATGGTCCGCCTGCCGCCGCCTCGCGAGGCTGGGCGCGATTCGGGGCGAGCAGGCCGGGAACCAGATACTGTTCCGGGCGAGCGATTCCGTGGGCCCCATGTATCTCCTTCTTTCCCTATTCGGGCCTTCAGCCGGCCGGTAATCCGTCCGATAAGGGTAGCAACAGGAGTCCTGCATGAACACAACGGAGGCGCCGCGCCGGGTCGCGATCGCGGCGTGCTTATCTTTATTTTGCGTCCTGGGCGTCGGAGCCCAGAGCGTATCCCCCAAGGTTGACGGAATCGGCAAGGCCGACTATCCCCACTCGTTCAATCCCCTCTTTCCCCGCGCGCTGAGTTTCGCCGTCGCGTCGGAATTGGCGGCCGCCTCCGCGAGCCAATCGGACGGCAGCGCCCCTCCCGCGTTGGTGACGGTCGAACCCGCCCCCGCGCCGGACTCGCCGATTCCCGACCCTGACCGCCTTCAGTCGGTTCTCCTGAATAACGACGTGTTCGCCCTGTACGGAAAGCCCGGCGCCCGCACCATGGGCATTCTCGGCCAATACTCCCTCGAGGCGATCGGTCCCGTGATGGACGATTTCGTCCGGCGCTACGACGCGGCCAACGGACAGCGCGGCATCATTCCGTCGTTCTATATCATTTACGGGACGTGCTGGCCCGAGGGCGAGATCGGCATCCTCCAGGACCGCGTGGTGAAGGAATACATCGAGTACGCGGCGGAGCGGGGCTGGTACGTGTACCTTGACCATCAGATCGGGAAATATTCCGTCGAATCCGCGATGCAAAAGCTCCTTCCCTGGCTCAAGTACCCGAACGTGCACCTGGCGCTGGACCCCGAGTGGCGAACCACGAAGCCCATGCAGGAAATCGGGTCGGTGACCGCCGAGGAGCTGAACCGGGCGCAGACGATGATGCAGGACTATCTCGTGGAACATCGCCTGGGCGGGCGCCGGATGCTCGTGGTGCATCAGTTCAAGCCCAAGATGATCCTGAACCGGGACGCGGTCCGCAGCGATTTCGAGCTCGTCCAGCTCATACACTGCGCCGACGGCTTCGGTTCCCCGACCCTCAAGCGGAGCACGTATGCCCTCAACGCCGAGGCGAAGAATATTCCCCTGAAATCCTTCAAGCTCTTCCTGAAACCCACCATTGAAGGCGCGGGCTGGGACCAGCCCCTCATGAGCCCGGAGGACGTGTTCGCCCTGGAACCGAGACCCTACCTTATAATGTACCAATAAGCGGGTTTTCTCGCCTAAATGCTTGCCCATACGGGTCGGGCCGTATACAATAGCCTGTTATGCCGACCGACCCCGCGAACCCGCTCATCGTACAGGGCGACCGCTCAATACTGCTCGACGTTCACGCGCCGAGGGCCGCCGAGGCCCGCGCGGCGCTGATTCCCTTTGCCGAGCTGGAGAAGTCGCCCGAACACCTACATACCTACCGGATCACCCCCCTTTCCCTGTGGAACGCCGCCAGCGCCGGCTACCAGCCGGCCCGCATCGCCGAGACCCTGGAAAGCCTTTCCCGATTCCCCGTTCCCCAGGGGGTCACGAAGTGGACGGTGGAAACCATGGCCCGCTTCGGGAAGATCCGCATGGTACCGGAGTCCGAAGACCGGCTTTCCCTAGTGGTGGAAACGGCCCACATTTACCGCGAGTTGGCCGCCTCGAAGCATATGGCGAAATACCTTTCTCCGGCCGGCACGACGGAGTGGCGGTTTACCCTCGCGCTCCTGGACCGGGGCACGGTAAAGCAGGAGCTTTTACGCCTGGGCTGGCCCGTGAAGGACGAGGCCCCCCTGCGCGACGGCGCCCCGCTGGAGCTTGCCCTGCGGCAAGAAACCCGCTCCGGCAAGGAGCTGCGCATTCGGGACTATCAGCGCGAGGCCGCCGAGTCCGTGGTGGGTGACCGAAGCCCCGGAACCGGGTTCGGCACCATCGTGCTGCCCTGCGGCGCGGGAAAAACCGTGGTGGGCATGGCCGTCATGGCCCTTCTCAAGACCGACACCCTCATCCTCACCACCAACGTGGCGGCGGTCCACCAATGGATCGCCGAGCTCCTCGACAAGACGGACCTCGATCCATCCCTGATCGGCGAATATACCGGCGACAACAAGACCATCCTGCCCGTGACCGTCGCCACCTACCAGATCCTCACCTGGCGGCCCAAGAAGGAAGGCCCCTTTCCCCACTTCGCGCTTTTCGGGAAGCGGGCCTGGGGGCTCATCGTGTACGACGAGGTGCATCTCCTGCCCGCCCCGGTTTTTCGGGTGACCGCGGAGCTGCAGACGGTGCGAAGGCTCGGCCTCACGGCCACCCTGGTGCGGGAAGACGGCTGCGAGGGCGACGTGTTTTCCCTGGTCGGTCCGAAGCGGTACGACGTGCCCTGGAAGGACTTGGAGGGGCAGGGCTGGATCGCGAGCGCTTCCTGCGCCGAGATCCGCGTGGAGTTGGAGGGCGAGCGGGAGATCGAGTACGCCGTGGCCAACCAACGGGAAAAGTACCGCATCGCGAGCGAGAACCCGGCGAAGCTTCCCGTGGTGGAGTCGCTGATCGCGCGGCACGCCGACGACGGGATTCTCGTCATCGGGCAATACATAAAGCAGCTCGAGGAAATAGCCGAACTGACCGGCGCGCCCATTATTACCGGCAAAACGCCGAACGCGGAGCGCGACCGCCTGTATAGCGCGTTCCGCGCGGGCGAAATCCGGGTCATCGTGGTGTCCAAGGTGGCGAATTTCGCGATCGACCTGCCCGACGCCAGCGTGGCGATCCAGGTGTCCGGCACCTTCGGAAGCCGCCAGGAAGAGGCGCAGCGCCTTGGCCGGATCCTTCGGCCGAAGCAGCGGGAATCGCGCTTTTACACCATCGTTACGAGCAAGACCTCGGAGGAGGAATTCGCCGCGAACCGGCAAAAATTCCTCGCCGAACAGGGCTACGAATACTCCATAATCCGGTGGGACGAGGAGTCCGTATAATGAACGGCGAATCCGTCGTCGCCTGGCGCGAAGCCCTGGTCCGGCTCGCGGACCAGCATTTTTTCGATCTGGTAAGGCTCTACCTGGGCGCCGTCCGGACTCCCTTCAACAAACAGAAACTCGTGGAAGAGCTTTCCGCCATGATGCGGCGGGAAGAGACGAAGGAGCGGATGGTCGCGCTCCTCGATCCCCTGGACATTCTCATTCTCGCGGCGATACGCGAGCTTCCGCTGCCTACCCAAAGCCGCGTGATCGCCCTGTTCGGCGCCGACCTCAGCTTCGCGGAACTCTACGAGCGGATACTGAACCTGGAGGAGCGGCTGGTCGTTTTCCGGCGGGAGGGCGACGGCGAGCGGGTGTACGCGGTAAATCCCTATCTTGAGGACCGGATCGCGGCGCTCGCCGACCGCGGCGCCCTGGTTCCCCGCGAGGGAACGGGCGAACCGCCTTCGGTTGCCGCCGCGGTGGATTCCCTCGCCCTCGCCGGGGTATTCTCCTTTTTCCTGCACAACGGCGACCCGGTAAAGAACGACGGAAGCTTTCGCAAGAAGACGCGCGACGCCCTTGATTCCCGCTTTCCGCTGTGCGCCGCGCAGGAGGGCTGCTTTGACAGCCTGGTCGCCGCCCTTCTTAATTTGGGCCTTCTCTCCCGTCGGGACGGAAGCCTCGTTCCCGACCAGGGCCGGTGGCAGGCGTTTGCCTCCCTGCCCGCCGCGGAACGGCGCGCGTATCTCGCCGGAGCCGCGCGGGGGCGCGCGAGCCGGGAATTGCTCCGCGAGCGGGCCCGGGGCGTGCTCGAATTCGCCTCGTCACTCGCCCCCGGCGCCGCGTATTCCCCCGTCGCGGTTCGTCGCCTTATCGCGCTCATCTCGAGCCGGGAGCGCTCCCGCCCGGTCTCGCGGCCGAATTCCCGCTTCGCGGCCATACTTCGGGACATTACCGCCGCCCCCGACCGCGCGGGCGAGGGGAGCGACGCAAACGCGCAAGGGGCGTCCGAGGAGAACGGTTCGGACTTCCTCGCCGCGGCGCTTGCCTTCGGCATTGTCGCCGAAACCGAGGGCGGAATCACCCTCAATTCCCTCCCCGAAGAGGATCGGCCCCTGTCCTTCGTCGTCTCTCCGAGCTTTTCGGTGACCGTCATGCCGGGCGCGTCCCTTGCCGCCCTGCTTCCCCTGGTACGGCTCCTCGAAGTGGAAGACGTGCAGACCGCGGGCCAGTTCCTCATTACCCGGCGCTCGGTTTCCGTCGCCTTCGACCAGGGACTGTCCGCCGCCGACGTGATCGCGCTCTTGGAGGGCGGGAATCCCCATGGCCTCCCGGGCAACGTGCGGTTCTCCGTAGAGGATTGGTACCGCGCCTGGTCGTCGGTTTCGCTGTATCACGGCTTCGTGCTTCGGGTAGACGAAAGCCGCCGGGTCGCCCTGGAAAACAACCCGGCGATCGCCGCGCTTATCCGCAAGCGGCTCGCGCCCGATATTTGGCTTTTGGACGCGGAATCGGCCGAAGAAGTGCAGGACGCCTTTTCCCGGGCCGGCCTCGATCCGGCCCCCTCCCTGAGCGTCCCCGTTTCGGCCCACGCGGTCGCGCCCTTTTTGCCCGTCTCCGCGCCGCTGGCCGCGCCCGCGCCCGATCCCGATAAGAAGGCCGACCCGTTAGGGAGCGAGGACCGTCGCGCCGCGGCCCGGGAAGGGCACCGCGCCGCCATGGTCGCCGCCCTGGACGCGCTGGGCCTCGAAGACGCCGCTCGCGAGGCCCTGCTTTCCCGCATCGACCGCCGGGTGGTGCTCTACCCGGAGCAGCTTGACCCCGCCTCGGTGCGGGTAGAGAAGGTCGAGGCCCGCGGCATGGACTTCCTCGGCAAGGTACGGATAGCCGAATACGCCGCCGCTTCGGGAGCCCTTCTCGAGATCGCGTTGGACGAGCCGCAGGGACAGCGCCTGATACTGGGCCGCCCCTTGGCCATCGAAAAACGCCAGGGCGACGTGAGCGTCCGGATTGCCCTCGAACCGGACCGCTCCGTCGAAACCGTATCGGTCAGCCGCGCCCTTTCGGTACGCCGGATTCGCGGCTCCATATTCTCTGAACTGACCCAAGACCGCCCCTGAGGCGGCGTATCAACGATCGCGCGCCACGCGCGGAAAGAGGTTATTAGGCTCTATGAAAGATCCAAGACAGAAAAGGCTCGCCGAGCTATTGGTCAATTTTTCCACGCGGGTGAAACCGGGCGAGAAGGTTCTTATATCGAACTGGAACGCCGAGATTCCCTTCGTGAAGGAAATCGTGAAGGCGGTGTACGCCGCGGGAGGGCTTCCCTTCGTGAACCTGTTCGACCGGGAGCTCGAGCGCACCCTGCTCATGGGGGCCACGGAAGGGCAGATGGCGATTCGGGCCAAACACGAACTCGAGCAGATGAAGGACATGGATTGCTATATCGGCTTTACGTCCCTGCGAAACGCGAGCGCCTGGCAAGACGTTAGCCAGGACAAGCTAGACCTCTATCAGAAAATCCTCTTCCAGGCCGTGCATACGAAGCAGCGGGTGCCCCATACCCGCTGGGTGGTGCTCCGCTACCCCTCGCCCGCCATGGCCCAAGCCGCCGACAAGAGCGAGGAAGCCTTCGAGGACTGGTTTTACGACGTATGCACCATGGATTACCCCGCCATGTCCAAGGCGATGGATCCCCTGGTCGAGCTCATGGAAAAGACCGACCGGGTGCGCATAACGGGGCCCGGTACCGACCTCTCCTTCTCGATCAAGGGCCTGCCCGCGGTCAAGTGCGACGGGGGCCGCAACGTACCCGACGGCGAGGTATACACGGCCCCGGTGCGGGATTCGGTAAACGGCACGCTCGCCTACAATACCCCCAGCCTCCGCGACGGCTTTACCTTCGAGGGGGTTCGCCTGGAATTCAAGGACGGCAAGATCGTCAAGGCGACCTGCAACGACGACCGGCGCATCAACCAGATTCTCGATACCGACGAGGGCGCGCGCTATATAGGCGAGTTCGCCCTGGGGGTGAATCCCTACATTCTCGAACCCATGAAGGAGACCCTTTTCGACGAAAAAATCGCCGGCTCCTTCCACTTTACGCCGGGAAATTCCTATCCCGTCTGCGACAACGGCAACCATTCGGCCGTGCATTGGGACATGGTTCAAATCCAGCGGCCCGAATACGGCGGCGGCGAAATATGGTTTGACGATACCCTGGTTCGGAAGGACGGCCTATTCGTCCCGGAGTCGCTCGCGCTCTTGAATCCCGACCGCTTGAAGGCATAAGCGAGCGCCCTTCCGCTTCGAGAACCGCGGTTCTTTTTAAAAAGAACCGCGGTTCTTTCGATCAAAACTCCATTTCTCCCCTGGACGGCGCTCCGGGAGGTGGGTTTATACTAACCCACGACAATAAAAACGCGATGTAAAAATACCTTTGATTAAAGGGTGCGGGAGGGATCGCTTTCAGCCGAAAGCGCTTCCTCCCGTTTTCATTTTCCGCCCTCTCCGTCGAAATCGAACAGGCACATCGCCAGCCAGTTTACCGTTCCCGTAAGCCAGGGCACGCCGCCCTCGCCCGCCTTTTCGGGGTAGTAGCCGCCGTTATAAAAATTAACGAGAACGTAGGGTTCGGTCTTGGTTTTCTTCCGGTCGTGCGTGAAGGGGAGTATTTTCTCGCGGATCCGCCGGGCGTCTTCGCCGCGTCCGGCCTTGAGAAAGGCATAGACCGCGAAGGCCGCCGCATGGTTGTATACCGCGAAGTTTTCCGCCATGCCCGGGGTGAGGGCCGAAAGGTTTCCCGCCTTCGGGTCGAAGACGGAATAGCCGGGGTCGCATTTAATGAGCCCTTCCGGCCGCTCAAGGTAGCGAATAACGGAATCGAGCGCGGTTTTCGCGATCGCGGGCGACGTCTCGTCGTGACGGTCCATGCCTGATATGGTGAACCAAACCTGGGGGAGAAGGAAGATTCGCCCCTCGTGCGCGGCGCTCGGGTGGGCCTTCGCCTCGCCGCCGATATCGCCCTTGTCGCCCACGATCTCGCCCGTTTCGGTGACGGCCCGGGCAAACCATTCGCCGTTCCAGTATTTCATCACGCCGTCGTAGAGGCGTTGGCGCACGGCTACCGTGTCGAAGGGGTTGTCGAATCCGCGCTCCCTCGCGACCCGGTCCAGCACGCCCAGGGCGTAATAGGCAAGCTCGTTCAGGAAGGTCGTGCCGCCCTCCGCGCCGGGTCCGGAAAGCGCGTCGTTCCAGTCGCCCGCGCCCATTTCCACGAGGCCGTGGCCGCCGATCCGCAGGGCGTACCGGATGCCGACGACCGCGTGGTCCCAGAGTGTGGCCGGGGACGGGGCCGGCGTCCCGGAATCGGCCCAGCCCGCTTTCTCGGCGTAGACCGAGCCGTCGCCGGTGGCCCGCTCGTAGGCGTCCAGCGCGAGGATGAGCCAGAACGGCAAGTCGCGAAAGTCCCGCTCGTCATTCGCCCCGCCCTCGGTGTTCCACTGCCTGAGCGCCTGTCCGCTCGCTTTCATGCGCGAACCGAGGTCGAGGAGGAGGGCGCGGGCCGCCTTCCCGTCGTACCGGCAGATTCCCATAATGTCCTGCGCCACGTCGCGGAAGCCCCTGAAGGTTCCGCGCACCATGCCCAGCGACTGCTGATACAGCTGATAGCCGAAAAAGGTCCTGAGCCAGGTTTTATAGGCCCCCTCGGGCACCGAGCCGAAGAAAGGCCTGTCGAGTTTCGCCCTCCACTCGGCGCGGATTTCCGACAATTCGCGCTCCAGGTCCCCCGAATTCCCGAAACGGTCCCGAAGCGATTCCAGGGTATCCGTTCCGACCCCGGCGAGGAAACCGAAGGAGCGTTTTTCACCCGGCTGAAGGTCGAGCGCGTAGGAGAAGGCGCCGATGTACGCGTCGCCGCCGGACTGGCCGGATGAAAGCCGCCCTGTGCGCGCCGCCTCGGGCGACGCGATGTCCCCGTCGCCGAGAAAGCGCCGCAGGCTCGTCTCGAAGGAATCGGGCCTGGCCAAGGGCGCGAAAAAGCCCGTTACCGGCGAGCCGATTCGCCGCTCGAACAGGATTGCGCCGTCGGAATCCACGCGGGTATCCGAATACCAGGAGTAGTAGACCGGGTCCACGGCGAAAGAATTATAGAGGAGGAATTCCATCTCGGTAATTAGGTCGATCTTTCTGGGACCGTCGGATACGTTTTCCGCGGTGACGATCCACGCCTCGGCGGCGCCCTCCCGGGGAACGAATACGGTCTGGCTCACCCGCACGCCCCCCTTCTCCGCGGTCCATCCCGTGGCGCCCGGCTCGTGGCGGCACGCCCAGGAATCGAGACCGGTTTTACAGGGCCACCAGGAGGGCGACCATACCGCGCCGGTCTGGCGGTCCCTGACGAAAACGAACCGGCCCTTGGACGGGTGGAAAAAATCGTAGTTCGATACCGCGATCCGCGGTTGGGCGAGGGTGGTCGAGTAGGCATCCCCGATATGGGAGATTTTCAGGCCGTACTCCGCGTTGGATATATAGTTATACCAGGGGCGGTAAAGCTGGGGAACGTAGAGCTCAAAGCCGGCCTCGGTCAGCTTCCACTCTTCCGTCTTGTTTTGATGCATCCTGATCCTCCTTAAAGATGGAACCTCGTATTTTGTTGGTACAAGCATAGAACAAACCTGAGGGACTGACAAGACACGACGTGACATTGCGCGCGGCGGCACATCATTCGCCGGCTGCGCCCTACGCGACGCCGGGTTAAGATCGTCGACGGCGGCGGCAGTTTTAGCCCGTCGCGGGGTATAGATCGTCGCCGGTAGGTTTAGCTCCCGCCGCGGGGTTTAGATCGTCGCCGACAGGTTTAGCTCCCGCGGGCGGCATGATCGCGGAAACGGGTATCAGCGCACCGGCGGCAATGCGCACCCGCCGGCGGCAATCAGCCTACCGCCGGCAATCAGCGCACCGGACCCCGGTACTGGGTAAGATCAAGCGCGTCCAAAAGCTTCCGGTACGTCGGGAGCCGCCGCTCGAACGATTCGATATCGCGCTTTTCCTTCGCCGTCCACAGGGCCTCGGCGATGGCCCCCATGCGCGGGAAGAGCATGTATTCCGCGATTCGGCTCGCGTAGATTGCCTCCGACCATAGATTGCACTGGCCGCCGAGCACGAGCCGCTTCTGGTCTTCGCTCATGCCGGGTGCCTCCGCTTCCATGGAATAGGACTGTTCCACCGTGGATACCCCGAGGTGCCCCGGCTCTTCCGGGCTGTCCAGGTGCCTGAAGTTCAGGTAGCACCCGTCGGTCTGCGCCGTCATAATGACGGGGTGTCCCGCCCCGCTCGCCGTAAGTCCGCCTTCACGGCCCCGCCACGACATGACGACCATATCCGGCGGTACGCCCAACCGCTCGGTCCCATCCAATACCTCGTCCCAGCCGATGGGGATTTTTCCCCGTTCGGCGAGCATGCCCGCGAGCCGCGCGGTGATCCAGCTTTGGAGTTGCGCCGTTTCCCCCAGGCCGAGGGCCCGGCGCCGGGCCTGGCATTTGGGGCATTCTTCCCACCGGTCCGGTTTCACCTCGTCCCCGCCGATATGCACGTACTTCGAGGGAAAGAGGCGGGCCAGCGTATCGAAGACGCTCCCGATCAACGGGAAGATGCCGTCGTTTCCCGCGCACAGCACGTCCTTGAAGATGCCGAAGCGGTCTTCCACCGCGTAGGGACCCCCGGTGCACCCCAGTTCCGGGTAGGCGGCGAGAATCGGGCTCGAATGGCCCGGAAGGTCCACCTCTGGCACCACGTCAACGTGCCTGGCCGCCGCCCATGCCACTACCGCGGCGATGTCGGCCTCGGAATAAAAGCCGCCCACGGCCGCGTCCTCCCAGGTCGTTTTCGAGTCTTTCCTCCACGCGCCGATTTCGGTGAGCTTGGGGTACTCCCCGACGGGAAGGCGCCAACCCTGGTCGTCGGTTAAATGCCAATGGAACACGTTCAGGTGATGCAGGGAAGCGGCGTCGATTATCTTTTTGAGGAACGCGACGGAGTAAAAATGCCGCGAACAGTCGAGCATAAAGCCCCGCCAGCGGAAGCGGGGAGCGTCGGCGATTACCAGGCGGGGCAACTCGAGGCTTCCGTTTTCCGCGCGTCCGGTCAGGATTATCTGCCTGAGGCTTTGCAGTCCGTGATACATTCCCGCGGCCGAAGAGGCGACGCAGGTTATGCCCGCGCTCCCGAGCGTGAGCCGGTATGATTCTTCGGCAGACCCGGGCGCGGCGGTTCCCGGTGCGGCGGTCTCTTGCCCCGCGGGTTCACCGACGGTCCGGCCGAGTGCGATTCCGGCGTCCGGCTCGGCCCGAAGGCAGTCGAGCGGCAGCCCTTCCGTTCCTTCCGGGCAGAACGCAAAGGGAAGCTGTTCCCGCAGAAGGGCCGCCTCGCCCTCGAAACCCGTAGCGCTGCGAACGGATAACCCCCGTGAAACGACGAACGGTTCCCCCGTTTCTTCAATTAATGCCGGTTCCGGCACCAGTCCCTGATATCGCATGTTCATTCTCCCTCCCTGTTTCTTCGGCCGACGGAATGGTTTCCTGCACGAATTCAGAAAAATTATGTTGACAAGTAATTGAAAGGGTGTAAAATCTAGTATGTACAGTGAACATACAAACCTAAGCAATGTCAAGCTGCATTATCAGGCTGTGTTGGGCTGAACGGCCGTTCGCCCTGCATATAACGTTCATCAGTCTCTTTAGGAGGAGAATGACCATGAAATTCACGAAGAAAGCTTATGTCGTCGCGTTGATCGCGATCATGGCTTCCGGTCTCGTATTCGTAACGGGCTGCAAAAACAAGCAGGCGGCCTCGGGCGAGAAAGTCACCATCAAAGTACTCAATTACCTGGACATGACGTCCGCGAACAGCGCAGACGAGCTCACCACCGTTTGGGAAGCGTTCGAGAAGGCCAATCCCGATATCATCGTCGAGCGGGAAGACCTCTTCAACGATCCCTTCCACCAAAAGACCGAGGCCTACGCCGCCGCCGGCCAGGTTCCCGACGTGATCTATTGTTGGCCTTCCGGACGGAGCACCACGCTTCACACCAAGGGCCTTTTGAAGGACCTGAAGCCCCTGATGGACAAGGACGGCATGACCGCTTCCTTCAACCCCCTGGCCCTTGCCCCCCAGGCGGGCGGTTACCTCGGCGAGATTCCCCTCGGCCTTACCCAGACCCACGTTCTATACGTAAACAACGCGGTGCTCAAGGCCGCCGGCCTTACTCCCGCCAAGACCTATGAGGAGCTCAAGGCGCAGGTCCCCGTTCTCAAGGCCAAGGGCTACGACACCGTCCTGATGGCGAACGCCGATACCTGGGTTATGCAGTCCTGCCTTTTCTCCGACATCGCCGGCCGCTTCGGCGGACCCGGCTGGGATACCGCGATTCTTTCCGGAAAGGCTAAGTTCACCGACGAATCCTTCGTGAACGCCCTCAAGTTCGTGAAGACCCTCTATGCCGACGGCGTTCTTTCCAAGAATACCCTCGCCACCACCTACGGCGACGTGGTCGGCCAGTTCGCGTCCGGCAAGGGCGCGTACTATATCGACGGCGACTGGCGCGTCGGCGCCTTTATCACGGACAAGTCCACCGGGCAGGCCCTCATCGATCCCGCCAAGCAGGCCTCCGACATTTCCATGATGGTATTCCCCCCCATTCCCGGGGCCAAGATCAACGAATCAACCTCCGTTATCGTGGGAACCGGCTGGGGCATGAGCGCCGCCATTCCCGCGGGATCCGCCAAGGAAGCCGCCGCGTGGAAGCTGATCAAGTGGCTCGAAAGCAAGGAAATGCAGACCTGGCGCGTGTCCACCGGCGCGACCCCGACCCCGTCCCGCACCGACCTCGATACCGCCGCGATCAAGCTCGAGCCCATGCAGCAGCAGGTCGGCGCCTTCGCGACCAAGTACAAGAACTCGACCGTGGTTATCGACGGCGTGTTCGCCGGCCCGGTGTACGACCCCCTGAACGCCGGTCTCCAGGAGATCGGTCTCGGTTCCAAGACCCCCGAGCAGGTCGCCGCCGCCGTGCAGAAAGCCTTCGAGGAATGGAAGGCCGCCCAGTAAGGTTCATTAACGCGGCGTGAACGATCGCGCCGCATTAAGGAAGACTCTCTTTGACTGGCCGTCTGTCGGGACTCTCCGGCAGCCGGCCTCTTTTTTGGGCGAAACGGGGGAGACTGCGGGAAAAGACTTGTTAACCAAAGCGGATATGGTATACTCGATTTAGTTTCGAAAAACAACCAACAAAAGCTGCTGCGGTTTTTTTACCGTCAGCCCCGCCATACGGCAACGGCAGCGCCCATACCGGTTCATGCGCCTAAGGCCGCCACAATGTACGTAAAATCCATGTTGACAACTGATTGTTGAGCGGTTACTATATGTTTGTACACTGTGCAAACCAACCTATGAGGCGGTGAGATAATGCAGATCAATAACAGTTTTCAAAAGAACGCGAATATTTCCATGGTTGCCCAACTGTTGTGGAAGGTGCCGGGCATCAGCCGCGTGGAGATTGCGCGTCGCCTTGATTTGTACCGCTCCACGGTATCGAACATCATCAATACCTTGATCGAGAACAAGGTGGTGTTTGAGGAAAAGGAGGGGGACGCCATGCCGCAGGGCGGTAGAAAGCCGATTTTCCTTGGCTTGAACGAACGTTTTGGCTGCGTGTTGGGCCTGGAACTCCAGCCTTCGGGTTTTCACGCGGTGGTCCTCAACGTTTTCGGTACCCCTCTGTTTTCGCGTTCGGCGGCCCTTCCCGATCTGCCCTTTAACGAAACGGCGGAAAGCATTATCGACGGGATAATGCCTTCCATTAAGGCGACGGGCATGCCCCTGCTCGGCATATGCGTAGGCCTTCCCGGAATCGTGGACGCGGTGGGCGGGCGGATCGTCAAGTCCGATCCGTTTCGCCTGACCGATCACGATTTCTCAAAGCCCTTTACCGCGCGGTACGGCGTACCGGTTTTGGTGGAAAACGACGCCAATTGCCTGGCCTGGTACGAATTGGCGAACAACCGCGGGAACGACCTTAAAAACTTCGTGTGCCTGAATACCGAATACCAGACCGAGGGCGCCCGCTTCGGCGAGACCACCGGCATGAGCGTGGGTATCGGCGTGGCCATCGGCGGCGCCGTGTACCCCGGATCGAAGCACGCGGCGGGAGAGTTCGTGAGCCATAGCTGGCGATCGGGCGCCAACGGGCAGACCGGAATCGACCCGGATCTGATGCGGCGGGTCCGGACCGACGACGCGGCCTTCGCCGAGTGGACCGTGGACCTCTTCGGAAGCTTCCTTCCCGTCGTCGCGGTGCTCGATCCCGAGTCGGTTTTCGTTCACGGGGAACTCGCGAGGCGGGGCGAGTACGTCAGGGAAATCCTCGCGGCGCGGGTCCCGCAATTCGGGGCGATCATGGAACGGACCGGCTGCGAGCTGCGCTTCGGCACCGGCGACGACTGCCTTGTCGCCGCGGGGGCGGCGCAAATGTTTTACATGAACCTGTTTTCGGTGCCCGCCTGCTCGAACAACGAGCTGGGAACCGCCCTCGACTGGGATTCCGTTTTCGCGATCACGGCCCGGCACCGGGCGTAGGGCGGCGCGAACGCGGGTTCGCTTTTTTCGATTGGAGGAGCATAGGATGAAAGAACTTTCTTCGAGGACGGAACAGCGTTTCTCGTACGTATTATTGGTTTTGCCGGCGGTAGCGTTCTATTTCGCGGTTATGGCCTTTCCCACGATCTTTTCGGTGGCCTTAAGCCTCACGAACTATAACGGGGGCAAGATATTCGGCAACCCCGATATTCGCCTCGTGGGAATCGGCAGTTACCTGAAGACCTTCAGGGACGAGTATTTTTACCTCGTCCTCAAGAACAATATGGCCATCGTCGGCGTTTCCGTGTTCGGCCAGATTCCGCTCGGCTTCGCCCTGGCGTATATCCTTTCCCGAGGCCTCATCAAGGGGACGGACTTTTTCCAGAGCATGATTTACCTGCCGAACGTCATCTCGACGGTGGTGATCGGCATTTTGTTCCAGAGCTTTTTCCTGAACGCGAACAGCGTGTACATGGAAATCGTCCGCCTGTTCAAGCCGGGGGCCGAATTCACCCTGAACGAGAACCCGATGGTTCCGGTCCTGATGGTGATCCTATGGATGTATACCGGGACCTACCTCATCATTTTTCTCGCCAACCTCCAGAAGATCGATACGTCGATCATCGAGGCGACGAAGATAGACGGGGCGAACGAGTGGCAGACCCTGCGGTATATCATTTTCCCGGCCCTCTCGGGCGTAATCGTGACCAGCGCCATTCTGGCGATATCGGGTTCGCTGAAATCCTTCGACCTGATTTACGTGATGACCCAGGGCGGCCCCGCCCGCAGGACCAGCGTGCTCTCCCTGTACATGTTCGAGAAGGCGTTCCGCGGCGCGCCGAACTATCCCCTGGCCAACGCCATCTCGACCATCATGGTCATCATCAGTTTCGCCCTGATCGCCGTTACCCGGGCGGTCGAAAAGCGCTTCGGCGGAAAGGAGTAAGGCAATGGCAGACGTACGCAAACTAACCAAGGGCTCGCTTTTCTCCACGGTAATCATCTATCTCGTCATGGCGGCCTTTACCGTTCTCGCCGTTTACCCGATCGTCTGGCTCGTGATCCAGTCCTTCAAGACGACCCAGGACTACATGCTGCACAGCAAGCTCGCGCTGCCCGATCCGGTCTTCCTCAAGAACTATCCCCAGTCGTGGGTCCGGGGCAACTTCGGCCAACTGATCGTCAATAGCGTTATCTATACCTCGGTCACGGTGGTCGCGATCATCGTTTTCGGCTTTATGGCCGGGTTCGCCTTCTCCAAGATCCCGAGCAAGGCGACGCCCTTTCTGCACGGAAGCTTCATCATCGGTATCCTGCTAACCCTCCAGTCGATCATGGTTCCGCTATTCCTCATGGTCAACGCGGCGCACCTCTATAATACGCGGATCGGCGTGCTCATCCCCTATATCGGGATCGGCCTTCCGATGGGCGTGTACCTGAGCACGGAGTACATACGCAGCATTCCCGACGCCCTCATAGAGTCGGCCCGGATCGACGGGGCGAAGTACCTGCGGATTTTCTCGGCGATTATCATTCCCATGGCGGCGCCCGTCGCGGTCACCGTGGCGATCATGACCGTTACCGGCACCTGGAACGAGTTCATGCTCATCAACATTCTCGCCTCCAGCGATAAGATCAAGTCGGTGCCGGTGGGAATCGCCCGGTTTTCCGGCGCGCTGGCCTCGGACTACGGCAAGCAATTCGCGGCCCTGGTTATCGGCCTGATACCGATGGTGCTCTTTTACGCGATTTTCCGAAAGCAGATCACCAAGGGCGTCGCGGGCGGCGCGGTAAAGGGCTAAGGCCTCGTCGGCCCATCCCGAGGGCACCCTTCGGGAAGCCCTTGCCGGAACGCGCGTTTCTATTGACAGCGTATCCGGTACATTGTATCTTTGGTAAGTACAAACACTGTACTTACCAAAGCATTGAATCCGTAAAGAGGCGGCGAGATGAAAGATATTGAGGCAATTATCGGGGAGATGACCCTGGAGGAGAAGGCCGGTCAGTTGGTCATGTCCAGTTTTACCGACCGATATGAGGTTCCCGCTGATATGGACCGGCTCTTGAGCGAAGGCGCCGTGGGCTCGATTCTCTATTTTTCGGGCTGTAACGTGATCGATCCGGCCCAGTTGCGCGACTTGACCGAGAAGGTGCAAGCGAGCGCCCGCCGAAACCGTTTCGGCATTCCCGCCTTCGTGGCGATCGACCAAGAGGGCGGACAGCTCGCGCCCATTACCCAGGGCGTTTCCGTCGGCCCGGGAAACATGGCCCTTGCCGCGATTCGCGACGAGGCAGAGGCCGAACGGGCCGCGTACGAGAACGGCCGCGTGACCGGCGAGGAGCTTGCCTCGATCGGGATAACCACCTGTTTCGCCCCCGTGGTGGACCTCTGCTACGAGGAAGGCCTTCCCGTCAAGGACAACCGCTATTTCGGCAGCGACCCGGTACGCGCGGGGAAGCTCGCCGCGGCCTTCATCCGGGGGCTGTCCTCCGCCGGGGTCATGAGCTGCGCCAAGCATTTTCCCGGGCAGCGCAACGTGGACATCGACAGCCACTTCGAGCTGGACGTGATTCCCTATAGCGTGGAAGCGATGATGGGGCGCGAGTGGATTCCCTTCAAGGCCGCCATCGAGGCCGGGGTTTCCATGATGATGACGCTGCACGCCGGCTTCACCGCCATAGACCCGACCAATACCCCGGCGACGCTTTCCAAGCCGATCCTGGAAGGCACGCTCAAGGGCACCCTCGGCTACCGGGGGCTCGTGGTCTCCGACGATATCCAGATGAAGCCGATAAAGGACCGGTACGGGATCGAGGGCGCCCTGGTACGCTGCGTCGCCGCCGGCGTGGACGTGGCGATCGTTTCCGGGGGCGTGAGCGAGGCCAACCGGTATATCGCCGACGGCGTGCGCCGGGGCGAGTTGTCGGAAGCGCGCCTCAACGAGGCGGTTCGCAAGGTATTGGAGCACAAAAAAGCCGCGGTGAAAGACCGCGTTCCCCCGGCAGGCGCCGTGAAGAAAGCCTGCGCGAGCAAAAAGAACCTCGCCGCGGTGCAGCGGAGCGCGGACCGATCGATCACGCTCGTCAGAAACGATGCGGGGCTTTTGCCTCTGGCCGATATCCCGAAAAACGCGCGGCTTTCGATCATTCGCCCCACCATGGGCCGCTTAATGATGAGCGACAATACGAACTTCTACCCGTTTGACTTTAAGGACGTGTTTTCGCGATACTTTGACCGGGTGTACGAATACCCGGTAGGGCTCCAGCCCAACGAGACCGAGGCCCTGGGAGCGGCGGACTGGGCTTTCATGACCGATTATGTCGTGTTTTGCACCTATAATGCCTATAAATGGCCTGAACAGCTGAAATTGCTCGAGGCGGTCAGGGCGTTTGCCCAGGATACGAAGCTCATCGTGGTCGCCTTGCGAAGCCCTGCCGATCTGGCGGCGATCCCGAAAGACGTGAAAACCCTGCTCGCGACCTACGGCGTGGCGGAACCCTCGCTCCATGCCCTGGCGAGAACCCTTCGCGGCGACATAACCCCCGACGGCATTCTTCCCGTCGGCGTGGGAGACGGCGCCGTTCCGCGGGGAACCGGGCTCCGGGGTTGGAAATAACCGGGCGGCACCGTTGCCGCCCACGCGCGGCGACCGCCGCCCCTTGTTGAGGAGGAAACCATGAGCGCCCCGATTTGCCTGCACAACGGCACGGTAATAACCGGTTTTTCGGTAATGGAAAACTGTTCGGTCCTGGTTCGGGACGGAATAATAGAGGACGTGTTCAGCGAGCGACGCTTCCGTCAAAAGAAGTTCGAGAGCGACGTGCGCATTTTCGACGTGGACGGCGCCTACGTTGGGCCCGGCCTGATCGATACCCACGTTCACGGCTTCGCCGGATACGGCACCGAGGACAATTCGCCCGACGCGATCGTGGAGATGTCGCGGGAACTCGCGCAGTACGGCGTTACGGCCTTTAACCCGACGCTCTATCCCTCGGAGAGCGACAATATGGTCGCCTCGATCAAGGCCGTGGTGCGGGCCATGGGTAACGAAAAGGGCGCGAGAATCAAGGGCCTTCACCTGGAAGGCCCCTTTATCTCCCCCGAACGGCTCGGCGTTCAGCGCCCCGAGACCCTGAGCCCGGTCGACCTCGCCCTGATGGACCGCCTCTGGGAGGCCTCCGAGGGCCATATCGTCAACATGACCGTGGCGCCCGAGCTCAAGGACATGAGGAAACTCGCCCTGTACGCCCTGCGGAAGGGAATCGTGCTGCAGGCGGGGCACACCAACGCCTCGTACGAAAACATGGTAGAGGGCATGCAGGCCGGCATTTTACACGCGACCCACATGTTTAACGCCATGAGCCAAATGCACCACCGGAATCCCGGCGCGGTGGGCGCGATCCTCATTCACCCCGAAATGGCCTGCGAAGTCATCGCCGACGGCTTTCACGTTCACCCCGACCTATTGAAGCTCTTGGTGCGGGACAAGACCTCGGACAAGATCGTGCTCGTCACCGACGCACTGAAGCCGACCGAGCAAAGGACCGGGCCCCTGATAGCCAACGGGGAGGAAGTGGAATTCAGGGACGGCTGTTTCCACCGCTGCGTCGACGGGGTTATCGCCGGTTCCGCGCTGACCATGATCGCCGGCGTGCGCAACCTGATGAGCTTCGGCCTTCCCGTGGACGTAGCGGTGAAATTCGCTTCCATGAACCCGGCCCGGGTCATGAGATACGAGGGGCAGGGCGCCCTGATTCCCGGCTACGACGCGGATTTGGTAGTATTCGATAAATACTGCAACGTTCTCTCGACCATCATCGGGGGATCGCTCAAAAAGAACATTCTCTAGGAGCCTACATGCGAGTTATCATCAAGGACGACTACGCGACGTGCGTGAGTTGGACCGCGAACCACATCATCGCGAGAATTAACGCCTTCAAGCCCACGAGGGAACGCCCCTTCGTGCTGGGCCTTCCCACCGGTTCGACGCCCTTGGGTGTATACAAGGAGCTGATCAGGAGGCACCGGGCCGGGGAGGTTTCCTTCGCCAACGTGGTGACCTTCAATATGGACGAATACCTCGGCCTGGACGCCCAGCATCCCCAAAGCTTCCACCGTTTCATGCGCGACAATTTCTTTTCCCACGTGGATATAGACCCGGCCAATACGAATATCCTCGACGGCATGGCCGCCGATCCCATGGCGGAATGCGAGCGCTACGAGGCGAAAATCAAGTCGTACGGGAAGATAAACCTGTTTATCGGCGGGGTCGGCGCGGACGGGCACATCGCCTTCAACGAGCCCGGTTCCGCCCTGCAGTCCAGGACCCGGGTGAAAACCCTCACCCAGGACACCATCGTCATGAATTCCCGGTTCTTCGGCGGCGACCCGGAAAAGGTTCCCACCAAGGCCCTGACCGTGGGCGTGGGCACCATTACCGATTCCGAGGAAGTGCTTATCCTTGCCACGGGCTACACCAAGGCGCGCGCCCTGCACCACGCCATTGAGGAAGGCATAAACCATATCTGGACGATCAGCGTGCTGCAGCTCCACCCCCGCGCCATTATCGTGTGCGACGAGGACGCCACCGACGAGTTGCGGGTCGGTACCGTACGGTATTTTAAGGATATCGAGGCGAAGAACAAGGAACCGTAAGGCAGCCTTCGGGCGTGAAAGGCCGGCGGGCCCGTTGTTTCCCCGCCGCCTTTTTGCGTTTGCCTCGTGACCGGACCTTTGCTATAATACGAGCATAAACGGTGGGTAAAAAAATCGGCGGGAAAAGCGATGTTTTCGGTTTGACAACCGGTTGCGCTTATGCTACTGTCAGGTTAGTTGAAAAGGTCAATTAACGGAGGGTTTTACCGACTCGGCCGTATCTTAAGGAGTCACCAATGAAATTCGGTTTTTTTGACGACGCGAATCACGAGTACGTGATAGAGACCCCCCGTACTCCGTATCCCTGGATCAATTACCTGGGCAATACGAAATTTTTCTCCCTCATTTCCAATACCGCGGGCGGGTATTCCTTCTATACCGACGCGCGCCTTCGCCGCCTGACCAGGTACCGCTATAACGACGTTCCCCTGGACAACAACGGCCGGTATTTCTACGTAAAGGACGGCGACGCGATCTGGAATCCGGGGTGGAAGCCCATGCGGGTGGAGCTGGATACCTACCAGTGCCGTCACGGCTTCGGCTATTCGAAGATCTCCTCGTCGAAGAACGGCCTGCGCGCCGACGCGCTCTACTTCGTGCCCAACGGCGAGAACGCCGAGGTGCAGATGCTGACCCTGACCAACGATTCCAAGGCCAAGAAAGAGGTTTCCCTCGTTTCCTTCGTCGAGTGGAACCTCTATAACGCCCTGGACGACAATACGAACTTCCAGCGGAATTTCTCCACCGGCGAGGTGGAGATCGAGGGCGGCGCCATCTACCACAAGACCGAGTACCGCGAGCGCCGCAACCATTTCGCGTTCTATTCGGTCAACGCCAAGCCCGACGGCTTCGACACCGACCGCGAAACCTTCCTGGGACTCCATAACGGCTACGACGCGCCCGACACGGTGCTGGCCGGCAAGAGCGGCAATTCCGTCGCCGACGGCTGGTCGCCCATCGCGAGCCACCGCCTGAACGCGAGCCTCGGGCCCGGGGAATCCAAGACCTGGATTTTCGTCCTCGGCTACGTGGAGATGGACAACGACAAGAAATTCGCCGGCGAAAACGGCTGCGCCCCCGCCTCGGCGGGCCTTCTCCAGACGAACGCGAACATGCGCGTGATCAACAAGGAAAAGGCGATCGCGCTCCAGAAACGCTTCGAGACCCCCGCCCAGGTAAACGCCGCCTTCGCTGACCTCAAAGCCTACTGGGACGGCCTTCTCGCGAACTTCACCCTGAAGACCGGCGACGAGAAGCTCGATCGCATGGCCGTGTGGAACCAGTACCAGTGCGTCGTGACCTATAACTTCGCCCGCTCCGCCAGTTACTTCGAGAGCGGAATCGGCCGAGGCATCGGATTCCGCGACACGAGCCAGGACATGCTCGGCGTGGTGCATCAGATTCCCTCCCGCGCCCGGGAACGCCTTTTCGACGTGGCCTCAACCCAGTTCGAGGACGGCTCGGCCTATCACCAGTTCCAGCCCCTGACCAAGCGCGGCAACGCCGATATCGGCAGCAACTTCAACGACGACCCCCTGTGGCTCATCCTGGGCGTGGCGGGGTACGTGCGCGAGACCGGCGACGCGGACTTCCTCAAGGTAGACGTGCCCTTCGACAATTCGGCCACCAACAAGGCGACCATGTTCGAGCACCTGAAGCGCTCATTCCGCTACACCGTGGACCATATCGGCCCCCACGGCCTGCCCCTGATCGGCCGCGCGGACTGGAACGACTGCCTCAACCTCAACTGCTTCAGCTCCGACCCCAACGATTCCTTCCAGACCAGCACGAACAAGGACGGCACGAACGCCGAGTCCGTGATGATCGCCCAGATGTTCGTGTACGTGGCCCCCGAGTACGCCGCCATGTGCCGCCTCCTCGGGCTCGAGGAAGAGGCGAAATTCGCCGAGGCCGAGGCGAAGAAGATGGTCGAGAAGATCTGCACCGCCGGCTGGGACGGCGAATGGTACGTTCGCGCCTACGACGATTTCGGAAACAAGATCGGCTCGAAGGAATGCGAGGACGGCAAGATTTTCATCGAGAGCCAGGGCTTCGGCGCCATGGCGCAGGTGGGCGCGGACCGGGGCTATCCCATCAAGGCCCTGGACAGCGTGAAAAAGCACCTGGACACCAAGTACGGCATCGTGATCCTGGACCCGCCCTACAAGGATTACCACATCGAGCTCGGCGAGGTTTCCTCCTATCCGCCGGGATACAAGGAAAACGCCGGCATTTTCTGCCATAACAACCCCTGGGTTATCATCGGCGAGGTCAAGTCCGGCCGTCCCGCCCAGGCGTGGGAGTACTATAAGAAGATCGCCCCTGCCTACCTCGAGGATATCAGCGAGATTCACCGCCTGGAGCCCTACGTGTACGCCCAGATGATTGCCGGAAAGGCAGCGCGCCGACACGGCGAGGCGAAGAACAGCTGGCTCACGGGAACCGCGGCCTGGAACTTCGTTGCCCTTTCCCAGTGGATCGCCGGAATTCGCGCGGAATTCGGCGGCCTCCGCGTGGAGCCGAGGCTTCCCGCCCACGTGCGGAACGCGACGATTACCCGTTTCCATCGCGGCGTGAACTACGTTATCGAGGTGAAGAACAACGATCCCGCGGGCAAGATAGTCCTCACGGCGCAGGGAGCGACGGTGGAGGGTACCCTCGTAAAGGCCGCGGCCGGCGCGAAGGAAGTGAAGCTCGTCGCCACGGTCGGCTGATCGAGTAATAACGCGTGAGCGGCCCCCGGACCCTTCGATCCGGGGGCTTTTTTTTAACCGCCCTCGGGTACATCCCCGAGGGCGCCTCGGGAGCAAGGTATGGTACAATGCGTTATGCGCGCATCCTCGCCCGAACGGGCGCAACCGGCAGTACACTACGCGTCTTACATCGTCGTCGGGGTCGTAACCACCGCCGTAAACGCGGCCGCGTACCTGCTGCTCAGGCGGTGGGCATGGCTGCCCGCCCTGGTCTCCAATTTTATCGCCTGGCTCGCGGCGGTAGCCTTTGCCTACGTCGCGAATCGCTCGTTCGTGTTCGGCTCCGCGGCGCGGCGCCCCCGCGAGCTTTTCCTCGAGGCCGCGGCCTTCCTTTCTTCCCGCGCCTTTTCGCTCCTCTTGGACATGGGCCTGATGTGGGCGGGCCTCCGCCTGCTCGCCTCGCCCACTTCCGGGACCGGGACCGGAACCGGAACCGGAGCCGGAGCCGTACCCGGGCCATGGAAGGAATTCGCCCTGAAAATAGGCGTTAACGCCGTGGTGATCGCGGTAAATTACCTTACCGGCAAATTCGTTTTCCGTTATACCGGGAGGAACCGATGAAGCCCCCCTTGCCGCTCCTGTCGCTCGTCGTGCCCTGTTACAACGAGGAAGAGGCCCTGCCCATCCTCTACGAGGAATTGACGGCGCTCGCGTTCTCGCTGGAAGGCCGTTACCGGCTTGAGTTCGTTTTCGTGGACGACGGTTCCTCCGACGGGACGCTCGACACCCTCGCCGCGCTCCTCGCGCAGGATTCCCGGGTGCGCTATCTTTCCTTCTCGCGCAATTTCGGGAAGGAAGCGGCCTTGCTGGCCGGTTTGCGGGCGTCGAGGGGCGATTACGTGGGCGTGCTCGACGCCGACCTCCAGGACCCTCCTTCGCTTATCCCGGAAATGCTGGACGCGGTGGCTTCCGGACAGTGGGATTGCGCCGCCACGAAGCGTTCCACCCGGAAGGGCGAGCCCTTTGTGCGGTCCCTTTTCGCCCATGCCTTTTACCGGCTCATGAACCGCATATCCGACGCCCATATAGTCGACGGGGCGCGGGACTTCCGGATCATGAACCGGGTGATGACCGACGCCGTGCTCTCCATGCCCGAATACAACCGTTTTTCGAAGGGGCTCTTTTCCTGGGTTGGCTTCAGGACCCGGTGGTTCGAGTACGACAACGTGCCCCGCTCCGCGGGAACTACCAAGTGGTCGTTTTTTAAATTGGTAGCCTATTCCTTCGAGGGCATATCGGCTTTCTCGACCTTCCCCCTCGCGATCGCCTCTGCCTTCGGCATGCTTTTTTGCCTCGCCGCCTTCGTAATGATCGCGGTGGTCATCGTGAAAACCCTCATTTGGGGCGACCCGGTGGCGGGGTATCCCTCCATGATGAGCGTTATCCTTTTCATGGGGGGCATTCAGCTTTTCACCATCGGCATCCTTGGCCAATATCTCGCGAAAACCTATCTTGAATCCAAAAAACGGCCACCGTACGTGGTCCGGGAGGAAAAACCGTGAACGAGAAGAATAACGAATCGACTATCGCCGCGTCTTTCCGGGGCGGGCGTTCCCGCGCCGGGCTCGGCCTGCTCGCGGTGGCGGCGATACTCGCGGTCGGGCTCGGCCTGCGGGGCTATTACGCGCTCACGAAGGCCGATTTTCACGTGGACGAGGGTTTTTCCGCGGCGATTTCCAACGGCACGTGGGATCCCGGGAAGGAACCCGCCCCGTTGGGCCGCTGGATCGACAGCGGGGAGCTTTTCAGCCGGATCTTTTCGGCGTCGTTGGCCGTTTCGCCCAAAACGCCGTACGGCGCGATCGCGAAATCTACCGGCATGGACGTTCATCCCCCGCTGTACTACTGGGCCCTCGCCTTCGCGAGAAAGCTCGTCGGCGCGAATAATTTCGCTTTGGCGGGATACGGACTGAACGCGCTTTTGTTCGCCCTATCCCTCCTCCTCGCCGCCTTTATCGCCCGCAGGGCCTTGGGCGGCTGGGGGTGGGCGGCCCTGGCGATAGCCCCGTTCGCGTTTTCAGCCGTGTCCGCGTCGCTGTCGGCGTTCCTTCGCATGTACGAACTGCTGCAATTTACCTGCCTTTTATGGGTCGCGAGCGCCGCGGTCGCGATCGATCCGCCGGGCGCCGGCCCGAAACGGGGCCTTGCGTTGGGCCTGGGGATCGCCGGATTGTTCGCGGCCTCCCTTCTCGGCTTGTTGACCCAGTATTACTTCCTGTTCTTCCTCGCCCCGGCGGCCCTGGCGGCTACCTTCGTTCTGGCGCGGAGGCTTCGGTTCCCCACCCTGCTGTGGGGGCTTTTGGCCACGGTCGCGGGCCTGTATCTCGCCTATCGCGCGTTTCCCCAAATGGCCCTTCATTTGACCGGCTCCTACCGGGCGACGCAGAGCATGGAAAATATCGCGAAGACGCCCCTGCTCGCGAAGGCGGGCAACGTGGCGGTCTTTTTGGGAATGGTATTCAGGAATCTCGTTTCGCCTGCCGCGGTCCTTGCCGCGATCGTCGCGGGAATCGCGGGCGCGATAAACGCGCGGAAGGCGGCGGGGGGCGAAGCCGCTACCGGGGGAAAAAAGGCGGCGGCGCGGGTTTCGGCGCCGGTCTCCATGGCGATCGCCGTGACCGTTTTCACGCTGACTATCATTCCCGTCTCGGCCCCGTACCTGACCGCCCGCTATATCGGCGCGTTTTTTCCCCTCTACGCCCTGGCCTTCGCCGGCCTGGTGAAGCGCTACGTTCCGGGAAAATCCGCGATGGTGGTACTCGCTGCGACGGGCCTTCTCGCCCTGGCCCACTCGGTTCTCCCCGGCTCGGCGATGGCCTTTCACGAGGATTACGCGCAGGACAACGCCCCCGCGTACATGGCGGGAAGCGAGCCCCTCATCGTCATGACGACCCAGGACGGCTCATGGAAGAACATGCTCGCCTACATAAACCTGAAGCCCGGCAGGCAGGTTTTCGTCGCGTACGGGCGCCCCATGGCCGACGTTTCCGCCGAGCTCAGAAAGATCGCGGCAACGGCCCCGTCGGGAAAAGCCGTCGCCCTGGTGGACGACTTGTTCCGCCTGCAACCGAAAGAGGGGAAAATCGGGTATTACGGCTTTTTCAACGTTTACGCCGTGGAACGGGATCAGCCGTAGGGATCGGGGTACTGAGCCCGCCATGAAAGGGGCTCGGTGCCGAATTCCTTGCGGAAGTGGCCGCCGAATTGGGCGATATTGTCGTAGCCGCACCGGCGCGCGATATCCTTGACTTCCAGCATCGTGTCTTTCAGGAGGTTGGCCGCCACTGAACAGCGCAATGAGCGCAGGTAGGCCCCGGGCGTTTTGCCGACGCCCCTGCGGAAGGCGAAATGGAGCGAAAGCCGGTTGATCGCCGCGGGACTCGGCACCTGGGGCGCGCGGTACTCGCTTTCGGGGTACCGCAGGTGCATTTCCCTGAGGATCGGGTAAATCCGTTCCTGTTCGGGCAGCCGCTCTCCGCGCACCTCGGTTTCCAGTACGGTTAGGGATTGCATGAGCATGAGAATCTCGATAAAGAACGAACGCCCCCGGCAGGGCCAGAAGGCGTCGGGTTGATTGACGAGCTGATTTTCCATATTGGCCGACATGCGGATCAGCCGGTCGCGAATGGGGCCCGTTACGGGCAGGCAATAGGGATTCCCCTTGCCGGAACGCAGAAAGGGCGTTAAGAGAACCCGCTCCGCGGAAAAGCCCCCGGGGGGATCCGAGAAGGGGTCAACGCCCCGCAAGGCGTGATTGATGACTTCCGGCTTAAAGAAAACGCCGAAGCCCCTGGCCTTGTTGAGTTCGACCGGGGATATCCGTTCCAGGTAATTCACGCAAAGGACGAGGGGCGCGAACAGGGACCGCTCTCCCTCTCCGCTGCCGATCATGACGCTTCCCTCGTCGATATAGAGGAGCTGGTATAATTCCGGCTGGGACCCGTCAAGGAGGTACACGTCGTTGGTGTGGTAAATTTCAAGGGCGGCGTCCTTGTAAATTTTCTTTCCGATGGTCTGCAACTTCTCCATATCAAGTATAATACTCCCGTACGGTCGCGCCGTCGATAGGAGACTCGCATGTTCAGTAACGTATCCCCGTATTTCCCCGCAATTCTTGCCCTTGGCGCGGTAGGCATTCTCGCGGCCGTCGCGTTGCCCGTTCAGCTCCGCCGGTTCCGTGACCTATCGAGGCGAAACGCGGCGCTCGAGTCGAGAATCGCTTCCATGTCCCGCGAGAACTCGAGGCAAATCCAGATTTTTACCCGCATTAGCTCCATCATTTCGTCATCCTTCCAACGGGACCAGCTTCTGTCGCAGATTATTCTCGTCTTATCCGATTATTGGCCCGGATGCCGGATTTATATCCTATTGCTCAAGTCCGACGGGAGCCTTGAACGGGTGGAACGGACGGTAACGGACGAGAGTACCAACTGGTCGGTGCCGGATCGCGTGGCCCGTCCGGTTCTGCCCCTGCTCGCGGAACCCTACTCGGGCGGCGTTTCGGACGCGTGGCTTCCGTTATTGGGATTGCCGTCCGCGGAGGGTTACCTCTTCAGCCTTCCCTTCGTGTCCGAGGAACGTTTTCGGGGCGCCATGACCGTGGTATCAAGCGAACCGTTGGAAAGCCGCTCCCGCGTTTTCCTCGGTGACATCGTGAGCTTTATCGCCTCCGCGGACCGAAACGTGCTCGCCATTCGGGAAAAGGACCAGCTCAGCGACGAATTCGGCAAGAGCGTGGACCCGAGGGTTCGCGACCATCTTTTGCACGGGGAAAAAGCCGGGGAAACCCTGGACGTAAGCGTTCTTTTTTTCGATATACGCGATTTTACCGGTCTCGCCGAGCGGCAGGGCCCGGACGAGACCGTATCCTTCCTGAATGCCGTGTTTTCCGCGTGCGAGCTCACGATACGCGAGGAAAACGGGTTTATCAATAAATTTACGGGCGACGGCTTTATGGCCGTTTTCGGGGCCCCGATCCCGGACGCGGACCATGCCCGGCGCGCGATCCGCGCCGCCCTTCGCATTCAGGACCGTATCAAGCGGGGCATTCCCGGTACGGGGGCGATTTCTTTTTCCTTCGGGATCGGGATCGAAAGCGGTCCCGCCTTGGCCGGAAAGATAGGCTCCGCGGAAAGAAGGGAATACACGGTTATCGGGAATACGGTAAATACGGCCTCGCGGATCGAGGGACTGTGCAAGATATTGGGCACGCGGGTATTGGTCTCGGGGAACACGGTCCGTCGCGCCGGGGATACGGTCGCCGTCTACCGGGACTTAGGGAAATTCCTCCTGAAGGGAAAGGACACCCCCACCGCCGTTTTGGAGGCGAGGAGCCTGATCGCGCCCGGGACGGTACCCGCCGAGGATCCTTTCCTGGCGGCCTTCATGAAGGCGCTGGGCGCCTACGTCTCCGGCGATTTCTTCGCCGCCTTGGAGGCTTTCGGGGCCCTTTGCGAGTCCTATCCCGCGGACGGCGCGTGCCGGTGGTACCGAACCCGGGCAGCGGAGCGGTGCGGGAATTCCCCGGCCGTCGGGGCCGAAGCCGACGCGGGCGCGCGTTGGTCCGGCTACGAGATTATGGGCTTAAAATAGCGGTAATAAAAAAGGGGCGGCCCGCCCATTGGCCGCGAGCCGCCCCTTTGTCCGCGCTGCGCCGCGCTCGGCTTAACCGAGGACGGCGATTACTTCGTGAACGCCCGAATCAAACCAGGGAATCACGTTCCCTTCTACCGGTTTACCGTCCACGACGAGCGAGGCGACGCCCTTGCTCGCGTTCTTCGGGTTTTTTACGGCGATACGGTATTCCGCGCCGCGGCATTTCCTCGTTACGGTGAAGCCGCCCCACGCTTTGGGAATGCAGGGATCCACGACCAGGCCGGCGTGGTCGGGCCTGATTCCCAGGATGTACTTCACGCCCGCCTGATACATCCAGCTGGCGGTGCCGGAGAGCCAGGAATTGCGGCCGAGCCCGAAATTCGGGTGCTCGTCCGCGAGAATGTTCTGGGCATAGCAGTAGGGCTCGCATTCGTATTCGTCGGCGATCGCGTTCTTGGCCGCGGGGTTGATCCTCCGGTACCAATCGAAGGCGCGCTCCCCGTCGCCCAACATGGTTTCGGCGATGATGGCCCAGGGGTTCGGGTGGAGGAATATGCCCCCGTTTTCCTTCGCCCCGGGCGGATACGTGGTAACCCCGCCCTTTTCGCGGTCGTATCCGTTGTATCCGGGCCAGGAAAGCTTGATTCCCTTCTCCGTGGCGAGGTGTTTCGCCACCGCGTCCATGGCCTTTCGTCCCTTACCGTCGGCGTCGCCAAAGCCCGAGAGCACGGACCAGGACTGCCCGTTAAGCCACAGCTTGCCGTACTCGTTCTTCGCCGAGCCGATGGGCGTGCCGTCGGCGTTGAAATAGCGCACGAACCAGTCCCCGTCCCAGGCCGAATCGAGAACGGCCTTTTCCATTTGGGCGTACAGGTCCAAGAGTTCCTTCGTCTTTTCGCGGCCGCCCTGCCAGGCGGCGAGGTCAGCGAGCTCCCTGAGGGCCCAGCCGTACAGATGGGCGGTAAAGAGGCTTTCGGCGCCGGTGGGCAGGTTGACCGTATCGTTCCAGTCGGCGAAACCGAGAAGGGGCAATCCGTGGGCGCCCGTATGGGTTTTCGTGAAGTCAATGCCGCGATACAGGTGCTCCAGGACCGTTCCCGTCTCGAGGGGCCTTTCGGCCTTGTCTTTTTCGTAGAAGGGTATCCGCTTTTCGAGGAACGCGTAGTCGCCGGTCTCCTTCACGTAGGACGAGACGGCGAGAATGATCCACAGGTGGTCGTCGGAATACCAATGGGGCCTATCCTCGTACTCCATGGAATCGCCACGGCCGGCCACCATGGTGAGCGGATTGAACTGATGGTAGGCCGAACCGTCAGAGCTCTGCACCGAGATCAGCTTTTCCATAAGGGCGCGGGCCTCGTCGGGTATTTGCGGAATGACGCCCAGCACGTCTTGGGAGGAGTCGCGGAAGCCGATGCCGCGGTCCGAGCCGTAGCCGAGCTGATAGAGGGAAAGGTAGCGGCTCCAGGCCTTGGTGGTATAGCACTGGCGGGGATTGTGGAGGTTCAGCATGGAGTTGAACGCCGCGTCGGGCGTTTCCACCCGGATTACCGAAAGGTAGGAATCCCAGTAGGCCGAGAGGTCGGCAAAGGCCTTGTCCACCGCGGCCGAATCGGCGTACCGCGCGGCGGCCGGGGCGATGGAAGCCTCCCCGTCGACCTGGGTGAGAACGGTGATGATTTCGGTCGATGCCCCGGGCGCAAGGGTAGCGGCCCGAAGCTGGAGGGCCGCGATGGTGTCTCCCCTCATCGCGTTCTGGGAAGAAAGCTTCTCTCCCTTCAGGGAAAGCGGCTCCCGCCAGGTACCGTACTCGTTTTCGCCCAGGAACCGCTTGCGGTCCGTTTCCCAGGCGGAGGCGGGAACGTTGGCCGCGAGCGCGTTTATGGCGGTATCTTTCTTCATGAAGGCGGCGGCGGCAATGGCCGTCGTGCCCCCGGGAAGCGTTACCGCCCGCGACTGCATGGTTTGGGGGACCCAGTCGGCGTTTGTCAGCTGCTTGAGCGCGTCGAAATGGCTCCATTCGACCACGGGAAAGAGTTCCGCCTGAACCGGTTCCTTTCGCAGGTTGGTTATGCGATATCGACGAATCAGCTCGGAGCCGCCCCGCGGTATGAAGGCCAGAACCTCAAAGCGCATGCCGGAGATCTCGGTAACCCACTTGGTATAATACATGCCCACGCGGCACTCGAACCGGTCGTACGCTCCCATGCAGGGATGCCAGTACGGCGATACGATCGCCGCGTCCGCCGCGGGAGTTCCCGGCGCGCGCAGGCGGACATAGGCCGTTTCGCCCTTGAAGTCCGAGGAAGGAAGCTGGGGTATATATTTCGTGATGCGGTTCAAGGCAGGGTCGCCCTTGCAAAGTTGGGAGCCGCCGGTATGGTCGATAAAGCCGCCAAAGGCGAGGGCGCCCACGTAGTTTATCCATTTAACCGGCGTTTTGGGATTGGTAATTACGTATTCCCGTTCGGAATCGTCAAAAAAGCCGTATTCCATTATAGTCTCCTTGGGTTAGTTTCTAAGATCAACTTATTATACCGCGGGCCCTGGGTCTTTGCAAGCGCTGTATGAACGGCTATAGTTCCGGTATGCAGCGAAAACAAATCCAGGCGCTCTCGTTAATCGCCCTACTGGCCATCATGCTCATTCTCGTGGGAACGCTTTTCCTGCCCTACGCGAGCGTGCTTTTGTGGGCGGCGATAAGCTACGTCCTCATAAGCCCTCTATACAACCTGATTTTGCGCCGCATGAAGCCGGGGAGTCGGCTGTATGAGGCAAAACGCCACGCGCTCGCCGGAATTTTCGCCCTCGGCACCGTGATCGTCATGGTAGGCGTGTTCACCTTCCTCGTATTCCAGCTCGTCGCCCAGGGAAAGGAATTCGTCGAGGGAACCATGTCATATATTGAGGGGAATCCGGATTTTTTCCGCTCGAATCCCCTGGGACTTACCCTGGCAAAAACGATCAAGGAAGTGACCCTTAACTACATCGACCTGGCGACGCTCGATTTCAAGGCCCAGGTCATGACCTTCCTTTCTTCGTATTCGGCAACCATCATCGCGACTACCCGGGACCTTGCCAAAAACCTCGGTTCCTTCGTGGTCTCGCTCGCCTTCATCGCCTTCACGCTGTATTTCTTCTATCTCGACGCCGCCTATCTCGCCCGTCTCGTGGTAACGGCCATCCCCATCGAGCAAAAGAGCACGAAGCGGCTTCTCGACAAATTTCGGGAAGTAACGACCAATCTTTTCATGGGCTTCTTCCTGGTGGCTTTTTACCAGGCCGCCGCCGCCTTCGTCATTTTCAGCGTATTCCGGATCAACGGGGCCCTCCTGTTCGCGGTACTGGTCCTTTTCGCCTCGTTCATCCCCATGGTCGGAACCGCCCTCGTGTGGGTTCCCATCGGGTTTAGCCTCATCGTCACGGGAAACACGGTCGGCGCCGCGGTATTCCTGCTCCTCTGCGCCTTCTTTATTTCCTTTCTTGACAATTTTCTCCGCCCCCTTTTCCTGAAGGACCGCATCAAAATTCATCCGCTCCTGATATTCTTCTCCATTTTGGGGGGTATTTCGGCGTTCGGGCTGAACGGCATCGTTTTGGGCCCGCTCATCATCATTCTCTTTTTCACGATCGTGGACATCGCCCTGGAAGAAGAGTCCTTGACCGTGGAACCGCCGAAGGAATCCCCGCAAGCGCCCTGAGGTCCCCATCCTCGATAGGGACCTAGCAAGGATTCATTACAGCTTGAAGCGACCCGTGAGGTTGTTCAGTTCCCCGACAACCGCGGTATTCTTGTCGGTCACCTGGATTATGTCCTCGATCGATTGCCCGATCGCGTCGCTGGAGCGCGCGATATCCCTCGTGCTGTGCTGCACCTTAAGCGAGATCTCTTCCAGCCGCGCCATTTCCTTGAGGATCATCGCCGCGCCCTGATTCATCTCCAGCGAACCGTCCCTGATCTGCACCGTGATGTTTTGGATCTCGTCGAGGGCCTCGAGTACCTGCTGGCTTCCCTCGCTTTGCTCCTTCATGGACATTCGTATTTCCTGGATCAGCCCGTTCGCCTGTTTAATCTGCCGGTTCACTTCCTCGAAGGCCTCGTCGGCCTGGGCCGAGGCCCGCACGATGGTGGTAATGGTGGTCACGACCTTCTTCAGCTCTCCCTCGATCAGTTTTGACTGTTCCGACGAGCTTTCCGCGAGTTTCCGTATCTCGTCGGAAACAACCGAAAAGCCCTTTCCGGCGTCGCCCGCGTGGGCCGCCTCGATGGCCGCGTTCATGGCCAGGAGATTGGTCTGGCTCGCGATGGTATCGATTATTTCGTTGGTTTCGAGGAGTTGCTCCGATTGGTCGGACACGTTTTTGACCAGGTCAATGACGTTCTGCATGGATTCGCGCCCGTTGGTCGAGGCGGTAAGTAGGCTTTCGAAACCGCTTCCCGCCTTTTCCAGGTTGTTCGAGATGGAATTGATGTTGGAAACCATTTGCTGGATGGCCGCGGACGACTCGGTCACGCTGGCGGACTGATCCTCGATCTGGTTCGTCAGGCTCTCGATATTCTTGGCGATCTGGTGAATCGTGGAAGAGGTTTCGGTCACGCTCGCGCCCTGTTCCTCCGTTTGGAAGTTGAGGTCCGAAACGTTCGCCGTTATGGTCTCTATGTCGCCCTTGATAAAGCCGGCCCGCTCCGAAAGATTGCCCGACAGCTCGTCGATATGCTCCGATTGGGCCTTAATATTGGAAATCATGCCGTGGAGGGTCTCGATGAACCGGTTGAAGTAATGCCCCACGTCGGTGGTTTCGTCTTTCCCTATCAGCTTGAGTCGATACGTGAGGTCGCCGGAACCCTCGGCGATGTCCTTGAGGGTGTTGGCTGTATTGCGCAGGGGCTTAGCGATGCTTCCGCCGATGATCAGGGACAGAACGATCACCGCCGCGGCGGTCAGTAGGGAAATCACCACGACCGAGTTAATGATTTGCCATTGGGAGGCAAAGAGCTTCTTTTCGGGCACGGTTATGGTAAACCAGAAGTCCGTACCGGGAATTTCCAATCCAGCGATATAGTACGACTGGCGGTCTTCCCTGCCGACGAACGAAAGGTACGGCCGGTTTTCGGCGATGATTGCCGCCAACCCCTGATTCACGTGCGCGGGTAGCACGTCGGTTTTCAAAATCGTGGAGGACGCGAACGCGATCTCGGTAAACTGTCCGGATTGCTCGTCCGTCATGACCGCCGAGATGAGGGTGTCCGGCTCGGATACGATCGAGACGATCGCCTGGGGCCCGAAGAAATCGGGCACGCTCGCTATCGTGGCGTCAATGTCGGCGAGAAGCTCGTTTACCGATATCGTCAGGCCGATCATGCCCTGTACGCGGCCTTGGCGATCGAGGAGCGTAGCGCCGATTACGAAGAGCCGCTCTCCGGTGGCCTTTGAGATGAGCGGCGGGCTCACGATAGTGCGCTTTTCGGCGGCGGCATTGTCGCTGACGAGATACTTGAAATAATCGCGGTCCAGTATCGTTATCACGGGCGATTCGGGGTCTTCGTCATCGTTGGTGACCTTCCATCCTTTCGCGGGATTCCCGTTTACGTCGGTCCGCCAATACGAGCCGTCCGTATTCGCGACGATAAAGGCCCCGATGCGGTCATGGCTTTCGGCGAATCCCGTCAGGTATTCCCGCGTGGCCTCCCAGTCTAGGGTTCGTAAATCCGGCAGATTGCGCAAGGCGGTGAGCATGCCGGTGTACTCAGTGAATAGGGCGCCCTGCTGCGAGCCGACGTGCCCGGTGTATTCAGACAGAAAGCCAATGGCGTTTTTCCTCATGGCGGCACTGGTACTGGTAAGGATGTACAGCACGCCGGTCAAATATGGGGTGATAGCGATGGCCACAAAGATGATTCCAAGTCGTTGTTTGAGCTTCATGCATTTATTTTAATCAAAAAAAAAGGAATTTACACACGAATCGCCCTGAAATAACAGATAATTTATGCTATTCGAGGCGGATGAGCGCGTTCTCTCCGGGATAATCGATTACAGGGCGGTTACAAAGCGTCGGAGAGGGTCACGTCAACTCGCCGTACCGTCCGTTCGGCCACTTCCTCAACGGTAAGCGCCATGCCGGTGAGGACGCACCGCTCTCCCGGAACGGGAAGATGCCCGAATCGCTCAAGAAGGAAGCCGGCGACGGTTTCGTAGTATTCCGAGTCGAGATTCGTCTTTAAAAGCGCGTTGAAATCGTCCAGCCGCAGGTTTCCCGGTATCTTTAAATGGTTCGGGGCGAGCACCTGAACGAGGCGGGAAGGGTCGAGGTTTTTGCTCCGGGCGCCCAGCGACCCGAAAATGGCCGCGATGGCGTCGTCGATGGTCACGATGCCCGCGGTATTGCCCCGTTCGTCCACCGCCACCGCCATGTGCTGGCGCTCGCGGTCCAGCTGGGCGAGGAGCGCGGGAACCGTTTGCGTTTCCGGCACGAAAAGGGCCGGTCTCGCGAGCGCCTTTGCCGTGGTAGCCGCCGGCGCCGCGCCGTTCGCGAGATCCTTGAAATGGAGAATGCCCGCGACGGAGTCGGTGTCGCCCTCGAATACGGGCATGCGGGAATACAGCGAGGAACGGAAGGCTGCCCTGACGGCGCATTCGTCCGCCGCGGCGTCAAGCCCGACGATCGCGGTCCGCGGGGTCATGATTTCCCTGACGCGCAGGGCGCCGAAGTCGAACGCGCGCTGCATCAGACCGTGTTCCCTATCCTCGAGGGCGCCGTCCCGCTGTCCCAGATCGACCATGGCCCTGATCTCTTCCTCGGTGAGCCGATGGGCTGAATCGGGTGAAAGGCGATTAAGGAAGCGAATGAAGGCGGTATTGATGGCGGAAAATACCAGCGTGGCGGGCGTGAACGCGCGCTGAAAGAAAACGACCGACGGCGTGATGGCCCGGGCTAGGAAGAGCGGGAAACGGCTCGCCACGTTCTTGGGCGTGATCTCGGCGAAAACGAGAAGCACTATGGTCATGACCGCGGTGGCGATGGCCACGCCGTCGGGCCCGAAGCGGTCTATGGCGAAGGCCGTCGCCACGCTGGCCGACCAGATATTCACGAGATTGTTGCCGATGAGTATCGTGGTGATTACCCGGGAGCGCTCGGACAAGAGCCGCACGAGCCTCCGGTCCGAGGGCTTTCCGCTTTTCTTGAGCCGTTTGAGCGTAAGCCGGGAAATGGACGTGAGCGCGGTTTCGGAGGCCGAAAAGAAGGCCGAAAGCAGGGTCAGCGCCGCTATTGTCGCGATCGTGAGCGCCAGGCTACTCATGACGCGCCCCCGGAAAGGCGGTCAAGGCGAACCGCCGCGATCTTGTTCCCTTCGCGCTCCGCCACGGTGAACATCCATCCGGACTCCACCACGGATATTCCCACCGCGGGAATGTCGCCCGTTTTCTCCATGATAAAGCCCGCGACGGTTTCGTAAAGCCGGGATTCGAGCGCGATGCCGAGCGATTCGCCCAGGACGGAAAGCCGCTCGCTTCCGGGCACCGTGGCGCCGTCAATGGCCCCGTTTCCCGGCGAGATCGCGCTTTCTTCCTCGTCGAACTCGTCGCGTATGGAACCGAAAATTTCCTCGGCCAGGTCCTCGGTAGTGATAATGCCGGCGGTTCCGCCGTATTCGTCCAGGACCACCGCGAGGTTTCGGTTTTCCTCGCGAAGCAGGGCCTGGAGGGAGGCGAGGGTTTGGGATTCGAAGGCGAATACGGGCTTTATGGCAAGGTCGCGGGCCGTGGGCTCGGCAACCGCGGGCTCGCCGGCTCGCAAAGCGCCCGTCCCGCTTTCCCCGAGGATAACGTCGCGGATGCGCAGTATGCCGACGATGGAGTCGATATTGCCCCGGTAGACGGGGTAACGCGAATACCGCTCCCGCGCGTGCAGGGCGAGGATTTCCCCTTTGGTCGCCCGCTCGTCCACCGCAACGATCGCGGTTCTGGGAGTCATGATCTCGCGCGCCGTCAGGTCGGTGTATTCGAGGATGCGGTTGAGCATGCTCCGCTTGCCGCTTTCGATAACCCCTTCTTCCTCGCCGACGTCGATAAGGGTTTTCAGGTCGTCTTCGGTGACCGCTTGGCCCGAGGCGGCGTCGCCCCCGCCCAGGGCCCTGCCCAAAGCCCTGGTGAGCAAGGTGAAAAGGAAAACCACGGGAACGGAAAGGACGATCAGGATCCTGACCGGCAGGGATATTTTCAGCGCGAGCTTTTCGGGCCAGTGCAAGGCGACCGATTTTGGCAGGATTTCCCCGAATAAAAGGATGACGACCGTCGAGAAGGCGGTGGCCAGGGCGACGCCCGCGTCGCCGAAAAACCTGAGCGCCAGGGCGGTAATAAGCGCTGAGGTCGCGATATTCACCACGTTGTTGCCGACCAAGATCGCGTTCAGGAACACGTCGCGGTGCCGCAGGATCCCCATTACCCTTCGGGCCGCCGGGTGTTTCTTTTCGCTCAGGTAACGCAGGTGAAGGCGGCTCGCCGAGAGAAAGGCCGTTTCGGCCGCCGAAAAAAACATTGAGCAGGCGAGGAGGGCGACGAGCGTCAGGATGTAGAGAAGGGGCGAGGGATTGTCCATGTATTACGGAAAAAATACAGCCCCTGCGGGTTGCCGGTCAAGCGTTCGTCGGGAAGGGCCCGGAACGCGCCGGCCGGCAAACGCGCGCGGGCCGCGAATGCGCGTCGGGACCGGGTAAAAAAAAGCCCGCCGCCGGCGGAGCCGACAGCGGGTCGTTAACGGCTTACGGCTTATTGGGCCGCGGCGCCGTCGGCGGGAACCGTGACCGCCTGGGACTTAATCTGCTCTATGGTCGCCTTGATCTGTTCCGAACCGGGGTTCTCGGGATCGGCCGCGATGGCCTTCTCGAGCCAGGCGATAACCTTATCGTTATCGGTGGAGCCGGACATGGCGTTCATGTACGCGCCCATGTAGTAGGCTTCCTGGGTCCGGGAGGCGTTCAGCGAGCCGGAGTCGGCAAGTGTGAGGAAGCAGTCGCCCGCTTCCACCAGCTTTTGCTGCTGATACAGGTCCACCGCGTCGAGATAGGCCACCTGCAAAAGGTACTTCTCCCGGAGGCCCTCGGCGTTGTCCGGGTCAAGATCGGGAACCTCGCGGATCATGGCCGAGTAGGACGGTCGGCGAGACGCGTCCATGGACTCGATGAAGATGTCGATGTTCTTGGCGCGCTCTATTCCCTTGGACGAGGCGATCTTCTTTTTCAGGTCCACCAGCTGGGCTTTCGCGTCCTTGTAGGTGTCTAGGTAGGCATAAAAGGCCTCGAGGGTATTCACGTCCTCGCCGATCGCGGCGGAACCGTACATGTCGCCCTCGCTCGTGAGCAGCACCAGGTAGGGAAGGGCCTGCACGCCGAAGTCGGAGGCCACTTTGTAGTTTTTCTCGGCCTGGTCGGCGCTCATGAGCTTTTCGTCCTGCACGATGTCGATATTGCACATCACGAAGTCCTTGGCGCCCTTGGCGAAGAACTGGTCGGTGAATACGGACGTGATGAGCGTCTTGCTCGGATCGTTCCAGTCGGAACCCGTGAACACGAGCATAATGCCTTTTTTCTGCTTGGTCGCGGTTTCCTTCGCGGCGTCGTAATCGGTAATCCACGCGGTCTGGGCCTTGGCGCAGCCCGAAAGCAGCATGATGAGCGCGGCGGAAAAAGCCGCAATTTTCCTTTTCATCTCGATTCTCTTCTCCTTACAAAAGTACGCCGCTGGTCTCGTTCCCATGCACGGTCGTAATTAGCTAAAATATCCGACTCCGGCGGCGAAGAGGTTTTGGCTCGTTTCGCCCGGAATGTTCGCGTACAGTTTACCCGATCGTCCCGCCGTATCGATGGGCCGTTCGCTGTGGCCCATCTTGCCGAGGATCCGCCCGGTGGGATCCGTGAGCGCTTCGATCGCGTAGTGGGAACCGTTGGGATTGTCCGGTTCGGTCATGACGGGAATTCCCGCCGCGTCGACGTACTGGGCGAATACCCGTCCGTCGGCAAAGACTTCCCGGGCGAGGGATTCACCGATTATAACACAACCTTCGCCGTGGGAAACGGGAATTTGGTGAATTTTACCCGGTTCCAGTCCCGGTCCCGCCGCCCAGGGAGAAAGGTTGGAGGCCATGCGGGTGCGCACGAAGCGCGATACGTGGCGACCGACGGCGTTGTAGGTGAGGGTCGGCAAATCGGCCGAGGGGGGCACGATCCGGCCGTACGGGACGAGGCCCGCCTTGATGAGGGCCTGGAAGCCGTTGCAAATGCCGAGCACGAGGCCCTTGCGGGTCTCCGCCAGTTCCATGACGCCGTCGGCGATTCGATTCTCCCGTATGACGTTCACGATGAACTTTGCCGATCCGTCCGGCTCGTCTCCGGCGGAAAAACCGCCCGAAAAGGCGAGGATTTGGGCAGAGTCGATTGCCTCGCGGAGTTCCTTGAGCGATTCGGAAAGCGCTTCGGGGTTTCCGTTGCGGATTACGACGATGCGCGTATCGGCGCCGGCGATGCGGAAGGCCCTCGCCATGTCGTACTCGCAATTGGTGCCGGGGAAGACGGGGAGGACCACCAGGGGCTTCGCGCCGGCCTTTTGCTTCGCGCGCGGGGCCTTTTCGCCGGAGACGTACGGCTTTTTCGCCCAATCCGGAACCTCTCCCGCGGGAAGCGCTCCCGAAACCGGGGGGAAGACGCGGGCGAGGGGCTTTTCCCAGGCAAGCTGGAGGGAGTCGAGGGGGGCCGACTCGAACCCGAAGGCGAGTTCCCGTTTCGCGGTGGTCATGCCGAGAACGACGAGGGTATCCGGGACCCGAACCGAGCGGAACGCCTTGTCGGGGGTTCCTTCCAGCTCAAGGATCAAGGAGCCGTAGCGCGGCGCGAACAGGGACGCGCCGTCATCGTCGCCCATAACGGGGGGCAGGGGCGCCCGGTCCAGGGCTTCGGGGTCGATGGACGCGCCTATCCGGTTCCCGAAGGCCATAAGGGCGAGCGCGGCCGCGATTCCGCCGGGACCGACGGGGTAGGCCGCCTTCACCGCGCCCGATTTCCCGAGCGCGAGAACGGTTTGGGCGTTCGCGCGGAACGCGTCCCAGTCGGGCGTGGAGTCCGCGAGGTAGGGCGTATGGACGAGAGCCAAGGTGTTTCCGGGGGCGGACAGGGAGCCGCCGCGCACCGCCGCGTCTTCCGCGACGGCAACGGCGAAGGAAACCAGGGTGGGGGGCACTTTCAGGTCGTGAAAGGTGCCCGACATGCTGTCCTTGCCGCCGATGGCGGCGCAACCGGAGGCGAGCTGGGCCTGGAGCGCGCCGAGCAGGGCCGCGGCGGGTTTGCCCCAGGCTTCCGCGTCGGCGGTGCGCTCGAAATATTCCTGAAAGGTGAGCCGCGCCTTGGCGGGGTCGCCGCCCAGGGCGAGGATTTTCGCGAGGGATTCAAGCACGGCGAATTGGGCGCCGTGGAAGGGGCTCCACTTTGCCGCCTTGGGGTCGTAGCCCATGGACATGAGGCTTACCGTGGAGGTTTCCTTGCCGGGGCCCACGGGGATCCTGGCCGCCATACCGCATTCCGGCGTGGACTGCCAGGCGCCGCCCATGGGGAAAAGGACGGAGGCCGAGCCGATGGAACCGTCAAACCGTTCCGTAAGGCCGCGGCGGGAAGCCACGGGGAGCGATGAAAGGGTGGCGCGAAGCCGGTCGGCGACGCCGGCCTCGGAGGCGTTCGGGTCCGCGTTCCCTCCGCCCGCTTTATGGGGCTGGTCTGCCGCGGCGTCCCACGCCCATCCCGCGGGGTCGGGGAGGGCGACCGTAACCTTGGCCGATCGGCTGGCTCCCGCGGTATCCAGGAAGGCCCGGTCGATATCCACGATTTTCGCCCCCCGCCAGCGCATGACCAGGCGGGGCTCGGCGGTTACCGTCGCGATGACCGCGGCGTTGAGGTTTTCCGCCCCGGCCGCCTTCACGAACGCGTCGATATCGCGCCTGCGCACGACCACGGCCATGCGCTCCTGCGATTCCGATATGGCGAGTTCCGTTCCGTTGAGGCCTTCGTACTTTTTCGGTACCGCGTCCAGGTCGATATCGAGTCCGGGGGCGAGCTCCCCCACCGCGACGGCGACGCCGCCGGCGCCGAAATCGTTGCAGCGGCGGATAAGGCGGGTGGTTTCCGCGTTCCGGAAGAGTCGCTGGATCTTGCGCTCCTCCACGGCGTTGCCCTTTTGCACTTCCGCGCCTGCGGTGGAAACCGATTCGACCGTATGGACCTTTGAGGAGCCCGTGGCCCCGCCGATACCGTCGCGGCCGGTGCCGCCGCCGACCATAATGACGACGTCTCCCGGCTCGGGTTCCTCGCGGACCACCGATTTCGCCGGCGCGGCGGCGATTACCGCCCCGAGTTCCATGCGCTTGGCGAGGAAGCCCGGGTCGTAGTATTCGACGACCTGGCCGGTGGTCAGGCCGATCTGGTTGCCGTAGGCCGAAAAGCCAGCGGCGGCCTCGCGGGTAAGCTTAATCTGGGGGAGCTTCCCGGGGATGGTCTCCTCGATGGGCGCGGTGGGGTCCGCGGCGCCGGTAACGCGGAGCGCTTGGTACACCCAGGCCCGGCCTGAAAGGGGATCGCGGATGGCGCCGCCGATGCAGGTCGCCGCGCCGCCGAAGGGCTCGATCTCGGTCGGGTGGTTGTGGGTTTCGTTCTTGAACATCAGAAGCCAGGGCTCGGTTCCGACCGTTTTTCCTTCATCGTCCCGCACGTTTACGTCGATGAAGATCGAGCAGGCGTTGATTTCGGCGGATTCCTCCAGGTCGTCGAGAAGTCCCCGCTTTTTGAGGGCTTTTGCGCCGATTACGGCCATGTCCATGAGGGTGACGGGCTTGTCGGTCCGCCCCCGGTAGAGCTCCGCGCGAAGCCCGGAATAGGCGTCAAGGGCTTTCTTGAGCGTTTCGGCGTAGGGATCGGCCGGCCGGCCCGGAAGCGAGGGCCGTGGGGGAATCTCTATGTCTTCGAGGACCGTATTGAAGGTGGTATGGCGGCAATGATCGGACCAGTACGTATCCAGCACGCGGATCTCCGTTTCCGTCGGGTCGCGGCCCTCCTTTTGGAAATGGGCGCGCAGGAAAAGCGCGTCCGCGAGGTCCATGGCAAGGCCCGCGCCCCGGTGCCATTCGGCGAGCTCCCGGTCGCTCAGGGCAATAAAGCCCCGTACGGCGTTAACGGGTTCCGGTTCGCCGGTCGACAGGGCGAGGGATTCTGGCTTTTCGGGGGCCGATACGCGGGAATCCACGGGATTGATAAGGTAGGAACGGGCCCGGTCAAGGTCCCCGGCGGATAGGGCGCCCTTGAGGGCGAAAACCCGCGCGCAGCGCACGGTAGGCTTTCCGGAATCGCCCGCAACCGCGTTGCGAAGCAGAACCAGGCATTGCTCGGCGGAATCGGCCCGCTGATCGTACTGTCCCGGAAGGTATTCAATGGCGATCAGGGTTTCATCCTCGGCTACCGGCACGGTTTCCCGGAATAGGGCGTCGCTTTGGGGTTCCGAAAAGATTTGCACGGCGGCGCGTTCAAGGGTAACGTCGTCGATTCCTTCTATATCGTACCGGTTGAAATACCGTATACCTTCGAGGGCGGCTATGCCGACAAAGCCCTTCAGCTCGGCGAGGGTTCGTTTCGCTTCGTTGTCGAAGCCTTCCTTCCTCTCGACGAAGAGGCGGTACACGGACTTTTTCATGGAATTCCTCCGGGGATGACTGGTACGCGAATAATGCCATAAATGAAGGGAAAATTCTATGCCGCCCGTCGCCGAACGCCGGTAGCCGCCCCCGCTATGGACATTTTCGTTCCATATGGTATAGTGACTTTTGTATATTTATGCACTTATTTGCATAAAACGCTTCAAGGGGGAACGATATGCAGGAAATTCTTGACCTTTTACAAAACGACGCGCGCTTGACGGCGGACGAGATAGCGGCAATGACCAGAAAACCGGTCGCGGAGGTCAAGGAAATCATCGCGAACCTGGAAAAAGAGGGCGTAATCCTTAAGTATTCGGCCATCGTAAACGCCCAGAAAATCCAAAGCGAGCATGAATTGGTGCGCGCGGTAATCGAAATTCAGGTAACGCCGGAGCGTGAGCACGGATTCGACGCCCTCGCGGACCGGATCTACCGCTTTCCCCAGGTGAAATCCCTGTATCTCATGTCCGGGGGCTATGACCTTCAGGTCATTATCGAGGGGAAAACCCTCCACGAGGTGGCCTTTTTCGTTTCCGAAAAGCTCGCGACGCTGAACGGCGTGAAGAGCACCAAGACGCATTTCGTCCTGAAGACCTATAAGGAAAACGACGTGGTGTACGTGGACCAGAAGAAGGACCGCCGCGAGGGAGTAACCGCATGAACGATCGGGAGGACCGTTTTTCGGAGAAAATGCTCCGTACGCCCCCCTCGGGAATCCGGAAATTCTTCGAGCTGATAATCGGGCGCGACGACATTATTTCCCTCGGCGTGGGCGAGCCGGACTTCGCCACCCCGTGGGCCATGCGGGAGGAAGCCTGGTATCACCTGGAACAGGGCCATACCTCCTATACTTCGAACTGGGGACTGACCGAGCTTCGCAAGGAAATCGGGAATTACCTGACGAAGTTCGACCTTCACTACGACCCGAACAAGGAAATTCTCGTGACCATCGGCGTGTCCGAGGCCATCGACGCGGTGCTTCGCGCCATTCTCAATCCCGGCGACGAGGTGGTGGTGGCGGAACCCTGTTACGTCTCGTATCAGCCCCTGGTGGAGCTCTGCGATACGCGCCTGGTCAGGCTGGATACGGCCCCGACCGGCTTCGTGCCCACCGCGGAGGCCATCGAGCGGATGATCACGCCCAAAACCAAGGCGATCATGCTGTGCAGCCCGAGCAATCCCACGGGGCGCATGATTCCCGCCGAAGAGCTCGCCAGAATCGCCGAGGTGGTGAAACGGCACCGGTTATGGGTGCTTTCGGACGAGGTCTATTGCGAACTCGTGTACGACGGGCGAAAGCACGTTTCCATCGGCTCCTTCCCCAGCATGAAGGACTATACGGTGGTGCTCAACGGCTTCTCGAAGGCCTTCGCCATGACCGGTTGGCGCATCGGGTATCTCGCCTGCCCGGCGGAGCTTATGACCCAGGTGCATAAGCTGCACCAGTATTCGACGATCTGCGCGCCCATCATGAGCCAGTACGCCGCCCTGGAGGGCTTGCGCAGCGGGGCCGACGAGGTGGAAAAAATGCGCGTTTCCTATCAGCAGCGCCGGAACCTCATGATTAACGCCTTCGCGGAAATGGGAATCCCCGTGACCGAGCCCGAGGGAGCCTTTTACATCTTCCCCGATATCCGAAAAACGGGCCTGACTTCCGAGGAATTCGCGACGAGGCTGATAAACGACTATAAGGTGGCCGTGGTGCCGGGCAACGTATTCGGGGCGGGCGCTGAAGGGTTCGTTCGGTGCTGCTACGCCACGGAGATCGGGAAACTGAAAGAGGCGTTGCGCCGGTTCCGCCTTTGCGTGGAAGGAAAGCCTTTTATCGCGTAATCGTCGGCGCGACAGGGGCGACCTTCCCTCGGTTTCGTGTTACAATTAGTATATGCCGCGTTCCGCGGGAACGCGGCCAACTATCCGAGAGGGAGTAGTTCCTAAGACCATGAAGAAGCTAGCAATCGCGGCACTTGCCGCCCTGACATTCGCCCTGCCCGCGTTCGCCGAGCGGCAGTATAAAATCGACGATGCCATCTACCTCGTCTCGAAAGACATTACGGCAAAGATCCCCGCGGGAACCAAGGTCGTCGTCATCGATATTAAAAGCTCCACCGAAAGCGCGGGCGAGTACGTGGCCGAGGAAATTACCCTCAACCTCCTCAACGCGAACAAATTCATCGTGGTAGACCGCGCGAGCCTCGAGACGATCCGGAAGGAACTCGATTTCCAGATGTCCGGCGACGTGAGCGACGACTCGGCGCAGCGGCTGGGGGCCATGCTGGGCGCCGAGACCCTGATTACCGGCTCGTTCGACCAGCTCCAGGACAAGTACCGGCTGAGCGTAAAGGCGGTGAAGGTCGAAACCGCCGAGCTTCAGTATTTGAATACCCTAACCGTCCAGGACAACGCGGATACGCAGGCGCTATTCGGGAAAACCCCCGCGGCGGCGTCGCGCGCGAAAACCACGAGCAGCGTTGGGTCCGCCATTATGGGCTTTTTCGACTTTACGGGACGCTTTATCTGCATGACCGTGAACCCGATCTTCGGGATCGGCTCCTATATGCAGGGCGACACCCAGGGCGGCGGCACCGTCGCTTTCTGGGAGGTAGCGGGCATATGTACCACCGTCGTCGGCACCATACGGCAAGACAACGAGCAGTCGGGCGGCGAGCTCATTACCGCCATCGGCGGCATGATGGTCGGCGGCGCCGTGGTGTATTCGTGGATTCGCCCCTGGACCTATAACCGGGCCCCGAAGGTCGCCGAGGCGCTCGATCACGTGAACATCGCGTATACCGCCGACAATGCCCTTTCCGTGGGCTTTACGCTCGCCTACTGAGACCGGTACGGCCTCAGGGCAAGGCCATGAGGGACAGGCTCACCTCGATCGCGGCGCCCTCCCGGCCCGGATTATTTCGGCGAACCTTCCAATGCGTTCGCCTTCGCGTCCGCGGCCTTGGCGTTATACTCGATAAAGCCGGAGCGGAAAATATCGCTTGCCCGCCGGTACGCCGCCAGGGCTTTCTCCCGGTTTCCGGCCTTTTCCTCGATGGTTCCCATCGCCATCCAATCCAGGCCTAGCCCGTTGGTGTTTTCCGCGCGCCGGTCGAAGTCGAGGGCCTTCCGTATCGCCGCGCGGGCGGAATCGGCGTCGCCGGCCTTGGACCGGATCGACGCGATGACGTACCAATCGTAGGCGGCGTCTTCCAGGTAATGGGAGCCGTCGTGGATATCCGCGGCCTTCTTGACCGCGGATTCCGCCGCTTTCCAGTCGCCCAGTTCCTTGAGGCACAGGCCCTCGACCTTCCAGCCGAAGGCGGCGTAGAGGGGGTTCCCCTTGATCTTCCCGATTTCCCGCCGCACCGTTTCCAGGGTCCGCGCGGCTATGGCCTTCCGTTCGGCCTCGCCGGGGTCGCTTCTGCCGGAACCCTCGATCAGGTCGCTTCGGGCCACGTAGATTCTCGCCGCGCTGGATAGGGCGGCGTTGCCCGCCTCCGTCGCCTCCTCGAGGGCGAGATTCCAGTCGGCGACGGCCGCGTCGCCGGAGCCCTCGTTATAATGCGCGTTGCCGCGGGCGAGGAGTACCCGCACGCGGGTGTCGGGATCGTCGGTGCTCACCGCCAGGTTCCACGCCTCGGCGAGGAAGAGCTTCGCGTTGGTAAAGTCGCCCCGGGCCACGGAGCGGTTCGCGAGGTCAATTTGCCCCGCGGCCGCGTTGCGGTTGGTGAATACCTCCGGCGGGCGCTTGGGCGCCGACGAGCAGGAGGAAAGGCCGACGGAAAGGAAAAGAATCCCCGCCGCGAGCGATCCCGCGAGGAGCGCCTTCGGCACGGCTTTGCGCGCGGGCCGGAACGCCGCGCGGTCGTATCGTTCGGAAAATCGATGGCTCATGGCATCCCCCTTCCCTTAAAATTCTATGTCGCGCGAGTTGGTGCCCGACGAGTCGGTTTGCACGCGCTCGGGCACGCCGTTTTTGAGAATCGGGTTGTTCCTGAGCGCCTCCAGCACGTCTTGGCCCTTCACGAGGGCGATGCGGAGGTCCTCGATAAGGCGGGCGATCTGGGGCACCTGGGACTTGAGGATCGAGGAGGAGTCTTCCACGTTGCCGAGGGTTCCCTCCACTTCCTTGAGCGAGGCGCCCAGGCTCGCGAAGATGGTGCCGTCGGGGTCGATCATGCGGGGCACTATCCCGTCCACGGACTGAAGCGTGCCCGTGAATTCCTGGAGGTCCGCGGCGATCGCCTGCACTTCCCGAAGCGTTTCCCGGGCTCCCGCGAGCAGGTCGTCCATGGAACCCGATACGCTGGTCGAAATGTCCGCCACGTTGCCCATGGTGTCGGCCAGGGGGCCGGTTCCGGTGCCCTTCAGCGCGCCGTTGAGGGCGGAGAGGGTTTCGTTCACGTTGGTGAGCAGCGGGTTGACCTGGGCGACGATGTTCGAGACCGTGTCGTCGCGTTTCGGTATGGTGACCGCTCCCGAGGCGATAAGCGCCTGGCCCTCGGCCGAGTCGATCAGGGGTATCTCGCTCCCCTCCGCGATCAGGCCCGTCCCGTTGCCCGGATGCAGCAGGAACTGGTTGCCGAGCCCGATGGGGCTGACGATGAGCTCGATCACCGACCCTTCCTTGAGCCGCCCGTAGTAGGTATCGTACACGGTAAACCTGACCTCCACGGTATCTTCCTCGGTCAGGCGGTAGGAGGCGATCTTGCCCACCGTGAACCCCTTGTACTTCAGCTCCAGCCCCGTGGCGAGGCCCGTGGCGGTCTGAAAGGTCGCGGTGAAATGGTAGTCCCGCGCGAACCAGCGCTGCCTGCTGCCCAGCATGAAGATGACGAAGACCAAGGCCGCTACCGCGATAATGGCGAGTACGCCGACTATTTGGTCCGCGAAACGGATTTTGAATTTCATACCGATATTCCTTGTTCTATGTATTGCGCCAGGGTCGAGTCGTTGGCGAATTCCTCTCGGGTGGCGCTGAGGGATACCTTGCCGTCCACGATCATGACGATCCGGTCGGCAAGCTCCTTTATGACCGTGAAATTATGGCTGACGAACACGATGGTCTTGCCTTCCTTTTTTTTCCTTTTTATCGCGTTTACCAGGCGACGGGCCGCGCTTTCGTCCAGGGATTCGGTCCACTCGTCCAAAAATACCGCCGAGGGTTCCAGGATCATGGCCCGGGAAAAGCCCACCAGCTTTTGCTCTCCCATGGAAAGGTCGGCCGGGCGGATGTCGAGACTGCGCCGGTAGCCCGATTCCGCGAGGGCCTTGGCGACGCGCTCCTCCCGTTCCTTCGCGTGCATGGCCGCGAAGTGGGTTTTTAGCGGTATTTCGAGGTTCTGCCGGATGCTCTGGTTGGCCCAGAGGGCGGAATCCTGAAAGACGAAGGCCGCTTCCCGGCGAAAGGCGAGGGTTTGCGCGCGGCTCATGCCCGCTATATCGAGGCCGCGCCAAAAGGCGGCGCCCCTGGTCGGGATAATGAGGCCCGCCGTAAGCTTTAGGACCGTGCTCTTCCCGCCCCCGGAGGGACCGACCAGCGCGACGGTTTCCCCCTGGCCAACCGCGAGCGAGACCCCGTCAACGACGGTCTTGCCCTGGGGCGAAAAGGAGGCGTTTTTAAGCTCGAACAGGGGAGCGTCCATTTTCTTGCCTCACATCAAATAAAAGATGCCCGAGATCGCGAGGTCCGCGACCACGCACCAGGTAAACGCGTTGCCCACCGCGCGGAGCCCGGCCTGGGGAATCTCCGTGCTCGCCCGCTCCACGGAAAAGCCCTGGACCGTCGCGACGATCGCGAGAATCATCCCGAAGCACACGCTCTTTATGAGGGACACGAGAATGTCCGCCATGGTCAGGCTTTGCAATATGTTATTGAAGTAATCCGCCGCGGGAACCGGGGATATGACCTGCACGATGAGGAAGGAGCCCGCCAGGCCGAAGATGGAGAAGTAGACGTTGAGGAGGAGGAGGGAGGCGGTTACCCCGAGAAAGCGGGGCACGGCGATGTGCTCCACGGGGTCGATGCCGACGGAGATGTACGCCTCTATCTCGTGGGAAACCACCATGCCGGCGACTTCCGTGGCGATGGCCGTGGCGGACCGCGCGATGATGATGAAGGCCGTGAGGATGGGTCCGAGTTCCCTCGTGATAATGCTTATGAGGAGCGGATAGATCAGCTGGGATTGGGAGAAACTCGTGAGGATGGGCAACCCGAGCAGGTTTACCGCGGCCCCGATCCCCATGGCCTGGAGCGAGGCGGTTCCCAGGGCCTCCACGAAGGTGAAAAGGACCTGCATGGTAAGCACGCGATGGGCAACCTTGCCGCGCCAAAAGAACGGCCCGATGCCGCGGAGGGTCTTGCCGAAGAAGCCCACGGTATAGGCGGTATCGGATATTTTTCGATTGATACGTGCCCCGATTTGCTGGATCATTGCCCTTTAGTATACTTCATGCCTGTCATCAATGACAATTAAGTGCTATTTTTTAGGCCATGCCGATTCCCGTGATTATCCTGCAGCCGCCCTTGGTCCAGCTCAACGGGCCCTATCCCTCGGGCGCGTATCTCGCGGCCTTTTTCCGCGGCCTTTCCGCCGAAGGCTGGGACGGTTCGCGTTCCGCACGCGGTACCCCCGCCCCGGTCGCCCGCGCCCCCGGGTCCCTCGCGGAGCTGAGCGGGCCCGTTACGTGGATCGACGCGAGCAATCTCCTTTTCCGCGAGATCTTTTCGGCCCCGGGACTCGCCAGGCTGTTCGCGCTCTCCGAACCGCGGTGCCTCGAGCTCGCCGGAAGGGCCGAACGGGAAGGGGACGAAGAAACCGCCTTCCAGCTGCGCCGGTACCTATCCCTGGCGGATTCCTGGATCGAATGGATCGACGGCATCGTTTCCATTTTGACCGGCGGCGACCGGGAGCTTTGCCACGCCTTCGTCCGCTCCCCGCACGCCCCGCGGGGCGCCCGCATGGACCGTTGGATGGAGGCCTTGGAAACGGACCCCTCCGCCGACGACGCGCGGCTCCTCGCTACCCTCGCGATCGAGGACCTGGCGGACTTTATCGCCGCGGCGTACGACGGCGAATTTTCCCTGGTGCGCTACGCCGAATCCATCGCGACGAGCGAGCGTTCCTTCGCGAATATCGAGGCGGGGATCGACCGGCCGGTCATGCGGGACTTTTTGGAGCCCCTCATGGAGCGGACGTGGGACCGGCTTGACGGGGCCCCTCCGGGCAATGGGGCGAACGGCGGCGAAGGCGCGATCGGCGCGTCGGGCATCCTGCGCGGCGAAAACAAAATCCTTTTTTGCCTTTCCGTTCCCTTTCCCGGCTGTCTCGTCGGCGCGCTCTCTATCGCGCGGTCGATCCGGAAGCGGTACGGGAAGCGCGCGGTAATCGCCCTGGGCGGCGGGTACGTGAACACGGAGCTGCGCGAGTATGGCGTTGGGCTCGACCCGGCCGATTCCCCGCGCGACGGTTCGGGCCTGTTCGCCTATATCGACCGGCTTTCCTTTGACCGGGGCTACGGCGCGTACGCCGATTGGTTCTCGAAAGGCTGCCCCGCGGTCGCGGACGGCGCGCCCCCCGTCGCGCGGCGCGACTTTTGCCCGCCGGGCCTTGCGCCCTTCGAGCGGGCGGTGACCGCCTCGATCGTCCCCGATTATTCCGACCTCGACCTCTCGTCCTATCCCCGGCTCGCCGATACCGCGAACCCGATGCACCGCCTGTGGTCCGACGGGGCCTGGCTCAAGGCCATGCTCGCCCACGGCTGCTACTGGCACCGCTGCTCGTTTTGCGACGTGACCCTCGATTACATTAAGGGCTTTCAGCCGGTAGACGCGGGCGCGCTCCACGCGGGGCTGATGGCGCAGGCCGACCGGGCCGGCGTTCGGGGCGTCCACTTCGTGGACGAGGCGGCGCCTCCCCGCGGCCTACGCGATTTCGCCGAGCGCAATGTGGCGGCCGCCGCCGAGGGAAAGCGGCCCCTGACCTTTTGGGGAAATATCCGGTTCGAGCGGACCTTTACGCGCGACCTGGCGGAATACCTGTGCGCCGGCGGCCTCGTCGCCGTTTCGGGGGGCATCGAGATCGCCTCGGAGGAGGGCTTCAAGGCGGTGGACAAGGGGATTGACCTGGAGAACCTCGTGGCTACCTGCGCGGCCTTCAAGGAGGCGGGCGTATTGGTTCACTCGTACCTGATTTACGGGTACTGGAACGAGGACGAGCAGGGCGTGATCGACACGGCCGAAACGATGCGGCAGCTCTTCGCGGCGGGCCTGGTGGATTCGGCCTTTTGGCACAAGTTCGTGCTCACCCGCCATTCCCGGGCCTATGACGAGTGGAAGCGCGGCATGCATCGGGACGGAAAGAACCCTCTGGAACCGCGAGAGCGCGGCGGGTCCGGGTCGCCGGACGGCGCCGAATCCCTTTCGGCTTTCGCGAACAACGACCTTTCCTTCCGGGGCGAGGAAAAATCGGAACGGTACACGGCTCCCCTAGACGAGGCCCTGCACGCGTGGATGGCGGGCGAGGGCCTTTCCCGTTCCGTGCGCAAGTGGTTTCCGTATCCCATGCCCGCGCCCCGGGTCGCGCCCGATACGATAGACCGCTATATCGCCTCGTACGAGCGTAAGCGCGACGCCGAGCGTTCGGCCCCCTTCGACCCAAAGGCGCGTTATGCCTGGACGGCGAGCCGCCCGGTGCCGGCCGGACGCGGCGAGTACGCGTGGCGGTATTTGGGCGACGAGGTACGCCATGCCTTGAGCGACGGGATTGCCCAAGCGTTAACGAAGCGCGACGCCCGGCCCGAAATTCTCCGCGAGGCCCTTTCCGCGCTTTCGAAAAGGGATTTCGCCTTCCTGCGCGCCTCGGGCCTCGTGAAGATAAGCCCGCTGGGGTGAGCGGAATCCCCGGATCGTTTCCGTTACCTGAGCCGGAATACCGCGGCGCAGGTAACCGACTGATAGTCCAGTTTCGCGCCCCCGCCCATTCCGTCGCTTTCTTTCGCGACCGTGACCACGGTAGACGCGGAGGCCTTCTTGTAGGTATCGCCCCGGATAATCGAGGTCCAGGTTTTTGACCAGCCGATTCTGAAGGACAGCCAATTCGTCGCGCGTACCGTGGCGGTAACCCCGCCCTCTAAAAGCCATCCGCCGGAAAGCTGGTCAAAATAGAGCGTCCAGGGGGCCCCGCCGAACACCCATACCGTTCCCAGATCTGTTCCGATGAAATGATAGTCTACCCCGTTGCAGAAGGCCCAAGGAGAGCCTCTCGCCGTAACCTCGAACGAGAAGCGGTCGGTAATCCGCGCGTCCGCCGCGAGGGAAAGCTCGGGCATCCACCATTCCTGGAGATACGATATCGGAACCCCGACGATCGCGGCCTTTTGGGCGTCGGAAGTCCAGATACGGTAGAGGCCGTCGATTTCGGTTCCCGCGGGATATTGCGCGTATCCGTCGCGGCAATCCCAGCCCCTTATCATGTAGCGGAAGCCGAGGCCCGGGAGGAGGGCGAGGGACCGGACGCCCGTAAAAGGCCGGGGTAGGACGAAACGCCATCGCGCCCCCGCGGCGGCCTCGTACGCGTATTGAAGGTCGGCCGCGCCCGTGGCGAAGTGGGTCAGTCCCTGAGTGCCGTTAATGGGCACGTTTTTCCAGTCAAGGTCGACGATATCCCCCGTCTTTCCGGGAAACGCCGCGCTGCCGTCGATCGAGAGCTCCAATCCCCTGTCCCATGAAAGGCCCAAGACGGCGCCGTACATAATCAGGGGTTTCATGTCCCAGATCAATTCGCTCAACAGCTTGTCGTCGTAAAACACGTATTCATGGGCGGTTCCGTCAAGCAACGTGACGCTCGGCGACAGGGTTATCCCGTCGGGAAGAAGCGCGACCGACTTAGACAAGAGATTACCCGGGGAATTCCGGCCGCTATCGGCGCCGTCGATGGCGTTAAGCGGAAGGGCTCCGAGAAGGGCCGCCGCCGCGACGGCAAGAGCCTTTTTCGGCCCGAAAGTCCTCATTCACCCCCGCCTTGATGCCGTTTGACGCACTCGGCGATCCTGGACTGAACGTCCGCGCTTTGGGGGTATCGGCGGTCAACGTCGGCATAGGCCTCGAGGGCCAGCGCGTAATTTCCCGTCGCGAGGAGGATATTTCCCCGAACGTACCGGATTTGGTAAAAAAGGTCCGGGAAGAACTCGCCCACGCGGTGTTCCCTGAGGATGGTTTCCGCGGCGTCCATCCCCTCGAGGGTTTTCAATAAATCGTTTGCCTCGATCGCTTCGTTCGTGGCGTCTATCGCCCCGTTGAGCCGTTCGTAGGTCGCGCGGGCCGAGGCCTGCTCGTCGGTCACGGCATAAAGGAGATCGCCGAGTTTCGCGTCGCGCCCGGCCGCCTCGCCGCCCGCTTCTGGGCCGGCAGGCCCCTCTCCCGGCAAGTACCAGGGCAGGTTTTGGCGCGAGTCGAGTTTCGCGATCTCCTCTTGGTAGGGCTTGAGCGCCTCGATCATGTACGCATATGCGTCTTGGGCGCCCCAGAAGCCGCGGCCGCCGAGGTACGACGCGATGAAATCCTCGCGGGAACGATAGAGCCCGCGAAGGGTTTTGGCGACCGGGAGTATCCTTTCCCACGCCTCGTCTTCCGAAATATACCCTGAGGCGAGGGCCCAGCGGGTTACGTTGATCATGCGGGCGAGATCCCAGGCGCGAAGGGACCGCGCGCCGAGCCATTCGCGGGTTTGGGCGACGAAGAAGAGCCGGTCGCAATGGTAGGAATCGAGGCCGTTGGCGAGGGCGAGGCTCGCGATGGGCACGCCGGGATTAGAGTCGAGGAGGGCCATCGCGTCGGTATAGCTTTTTGAGTGGCCCTCGGCGACCATATCGTCATACACGCGGAAGTAATCTTCCCGGCCCCGAATGCCCCAAGACTCGGAAAGGACCGCCTTCCATCCCTCGGTCGAGGCGTAGGCGGGGCCGCTTCTCGCCGGCATCAGGCTCCCGTACGTTTCGCCGTTTTGGGCCGAGAGAACGGCGCACAAATCGAGGGCCCGCTGCCGTTCGTCGCCGGGTTCGGGGAGGATCGGCTTCTTGATCGCGATTTTCTTGTCGGTAAAGGTCTTTATGGGGTACGCGTAAAGCCAATGGAAAAGGCCTTCCCGCGTCGGCGACCACAAGCCCGCCGACTTGAACGCGAACCACCACGCGATGTCCGGGTTGGTCTTTCCCCGGGCGACGAAAAAGGCGTTCGCGTTTACCTCGCCGCGCTTGATCTCCTCCGGGGCCAGGGTCAGGGTCGGGTTTTTGAGCTCCCGTACCTCAAAGCCGTTATCGAGGAGGAATTCGATCATCCCTATGTACGACGCCTTCGGGTCCGGCTTGACGCCGAGCATCCATTCAGGCGGCAAGATTCCCTTGCCTACGTCGAACAGGAACGAACCGCTCAGGCCGCCCGTGCCGATAATGAGAAACTCGCCGAACCTGACGTAGGTCGTGTCGTCGGCGCCCCGTTCCCCTTTCTGGACGGGGGTTCCGTCGACCCGAACCTCGCGGAAACCCGCGGCGACGAGATCGTCCATGGTCGTTACGCCGGGAACGAGGACAAGCGGCCGCTCCGGGCTGCCCGGCATTCCCGGAGCCGGCGTTTCCGACCGCGCCTGGGCCGGTTCCTCGGCGAACGGCGAAACTGGGGAGAGGGACAAGAAGAGCGCGACCGCGGCCGCGCGGGCCTGAAGGGCCGGCCTGGAACGTCGATTCGGTTTCATCACCCCATTCTACCACGAAACGGGTTGCCGGTTCCGGCACTTTGTTCGTATCTTTAAGTGTACGAAACCCCCAAACAGAAACCAGGAGACCAGAGAAGAACCATGGCAAAGTACCAGTTCCAGACGGAAGTGAACCAGCTTCTGACCCTCATCATCCATTCCCTCTACTCGAACAAGGAAATATTCCTCCGCGAGATCGTGTCGAACGCCTCGGACGCGCTCGACAAGCTTAAGTACCTCACCGTGTCCGACGAATCCTACAAGGGCGTGAAGTTCGCCCCCCGCGTGGACATCGCCTTCGACGAGGCCGCGAAGACCCTCACCATCCGCGATACCGGAATCGGCATGGACGACCAGGACATCATTTCCAACCTGGGAACCATCGCGAGAAGCGGCACCAAGGCCTTTATCCAGCAGCTCGCGAGCGACGCCAAGAAGGACTCGAACCTGATCGGCCAGTTCGGCGTGGGCTTCTATTCCGCCTTCATGGTTTCCAAGAAGATCGACGTGATTTCCAAGAAAGCCGGCACCTCCAAGGTGTGGAAGTGGGTTTCCGACGGCCAGGGCGACTACGAGCTCGACGAGGTCGACGATACCGCCTTCCCGCTGATGGACGGCGTGGGCGAGGGCGAGCACGGCACCTGCGTGGTCATGTACCTCAACGACGACGACGCCGAATTCGCCTCGCGCTGGAAGATCGAGGACATCGTCAAGCGCTACTCGGACCACATCGCCTTCCCCATCTACCTCCATTACCTCAAGAAAGAATACGACGACAAGGGCAAGGAAAAAAGCGCCGAGATGACGGCGGAACAGATCAACGACGCGAGCGCGATCTGGCAGAAGTCCAAGAGCGAGCTCAAGGACGAGGACTACAAGAGCTTCTACCGCTCCCTCTCCCACGACTCGGAGGATCCCCTGCATTACGTGCACACGAAGGCCGAGGGAACCCAGGAATACACCACCCTCTTCTTCGTGCCCGCCAAGGCGCCCTTCGACATGTTCCACGCCGATTACAAACCCGGCGTGAAGCTTTTCGTGAAGCGCGTGTTCATTACCGACGACGAAAAAGAGCTCCTCCCGACCTACCTCCGCTTCGTGCGCGGCGTGATCGACAGCGAGGACCTGCCCCTGAACGTGAGCCGCGAGATCCTCCAGCAGAACCGCATCCTCACCTCTATCCAGACCGCCTCGGTCAAGAAGCTCCTTGGCGAGTTCAAGAAGCTTTCGGAGAACGACAAGGAAAAGTGGGAGACCTTTATCGGCGAGTATAACCGCCCCTTGAAGGAAGGCCTTTACGGCGATTACGCCCACCGCGAGGAGCTTGCCGAGCTCGTGCGCTTTAAGTCGACCTACGTTCCCGAGGCCGCCGCGGAAGCAGTTCCCGCCGAAGGCGAGAAGGCGGAGGGCGACAAGCCCGCCTTCGTTTCCCAGTGGACGAGCTTCGCCGACTACGTGTCCCGCATGAAACCGGATCAAAAGGCGATCTACTACATCACCGGCGGCGACGAGAAAACCCTCCGGCAGAGCCCGCACCTCGAGGCCTACCGCAAGAAGGGCATCGAAGTGCTCATCATGGGCGACGAGATCGACGATATCGTGATTCCCTCCCTGGGCAAGTACAAGGAATGGGACCTTAAGGCCGCCAACCGCGCAGGCAGCGACGAGGAACTGGGCACCGACGAGGACAAGAAGGCCGCCGAGGAGAAGGAAAAGACCTTCAAGGGCGCCGTCGAGAAAATCAAGAAGGCGCTCGGCGAGTCCGTCAAGGACGTGCGCCTTTCAAAGCGGCTTTCCGACTCTCCCTCGTGCATCGTGGTTGACGAGAACGATCCCTCCCTCCAGATGGAGCGCATGATGAAGGCCATGGGCCAGACCGGTTTCGCCGAGGTGAAGCCGATCCTCGAGATCAACGCCGACCATGCCCTCGTGAAGAAGGTGCAGGAGTCCGACGACGAGGAGTTTATCGGCGATATCGCGTCGGTGCTTCTCGACCAGGCCCTCATAGTGGAAGGCAGCGAGATCAAGGACCCGGCCGACTTCGTGAAGAAGCTCAACCGGCTCCTGACGCGGTAAGGTATCCGTAAGAAGTCTCGTGAAAGAGGAACCTTTGAAAAGGTTCCCCTCTCACCCTCTTCCTTCCAAACAAAAAAGCGCGCTTCCCCGGCTAAGGGGCGGCGCGCCTTTTTTTTAGCTTCGTTTTTCAGTCTTTCCGGAAATGGCAGCCCACGGAGCGTTCGTTGTGAATCGCGGCGGATACCACGATCCGCGCGGTCTCCACGCCGTTTCGAAGCTCGATGATATCCCGGTTGAGGGCGGCCTCGCGGTAGAATTTCGTGATGCGGTGCGCGTGGTATTCCAGGTCGGCCTGGGCCCGCTCGAGCCCCTTCCTGGTCCGCACGATTCCCGCGTGGTTCCACATGGTCATCTTTATGGTCTTCCAATCCTGCCAGATCAGGGCCCGCTCGAAGGTTTCCGCGGCCCGGGGCGCCTTCCAGTCGGGTATCGCGTCGAGCCGCGCGGCCGAGACGCGATCCAAGGCGCCGGTTCCCCCGGCAAGGGTAGCGGCGATGTCCTCGGCGGCCCTGATTCCCCACAAGAGGCCTTCGAGCATGGAGGTGGAAGCGAGGCGGTTCGCCCCGTGAACGCCGGTGCACGAGGCCTCGCCCACGGCGTAGAGCCTGCGGAGGTTGGTCCTTCCCGCGAGGTCCACCTTAATGCCGCCGCAAAAGTAGTGGGCCGCCGGAACGACCGGAATCGGTTCCTTGGCGATATCGATTCCCCCGGAGCGGCAGGTTTCCCAGATGCGGGAAAAGCGGCGCTCTATGGGCTGTTCGCCCCGATAATGGCTCGCGAGGTCAAGGTACACGTACTCGATTCCCTGCGCGGACATTTCCTCGTAAATCGCGCGGCTGACCACGTCGCGGGGTGCAAGCTCCTCCCGGGGCGAATAGCGGCGCATGAAGGGCCTTCCCTCCCGGTCAATCAGCTTCGCCCCCTCGCCCCGCAGCGATTCGGAGATGAGAAACCGCTTGATGTCTTTGTGGAATAGGGCGGTCGGATGGAACTGCACGAATTCCGCGTTGATGATCTCGGCCCCGGCGCGGGCCGCTATGGAAACGCCGTCGCCCGTGGCCGAGGGCGGGTTCGTGGTGAACTGAAAGATATTCCCCAAGCCGCCGGTGGCGAGGATGACCGAATCGGCGAGAAGGGTATGAACCTCGCCCGTGGCGTTCTCGAGGGCGTACAGGCCAAAGGTTTCGCGCGTGCGGTAGCGTTCGGTGGGGTCGTCGGAATGGTGGTCGTTGGTGATCAAGTCGGTGGCGGTCCAGCCCGAGCGGATCTCGATGCCCAAGGAGCGGGCCCTGGCGACGAGCCCGGCCTGGATGGAGTCGCCCGTATGGTCCTCGAAATGGAGGATTCGCCGCTCGGAGTGGGCGGCTTCTTCGGTGTAATCCCATTTTCCGCTCGAGTTCCGGCTGAACGCGATGCCGGCCCGCCTGGCCAGGAATTCCACCGCCAGATCGGGGCCCTCGCTCGCGAGGAGCCTGACCGCCTCGGGATCGTTCCAGCCGCACCCGGCCTCGAGAACGTCCGCCGCGAGAAGCGCTGCCTCCTCGGGGGTGCCGCGCCGGCCTTCCTTTCCCGCGATAATGCCGCCCTGGGCGTAATTGGTATTGGTTTCCTCGACGGCGTCGGCTTTCGTGATTACCAGCGCGCGAAGGCCGAGCTCCGCGGCGCGTATGGCCGCCGATAGCCCGGCTATGCCCGTTCCCGCGACGATCGCGTCGAACCGCTCCCTCATTTCGCGCCTTCGGTAATGCGGACCATGGCCTCGAGGGCCCGGGCGGCGTCGGCCCGTTCATCGTCGCGCACGGCGACCGCGAAGTTCCCGAGGGCGGTTTCCGCCAATCGGGCCGCGTTCGGCGGCTGTCGGGCGGCGTCGGAAGCCTCGTACGCGCGTATGGCCTCGAGGGCTTTCTCCAGGTTCGCTTCGGTAACCTTGGCCATGTTCGCGCAGGAAGACGCGCGGATCGGATATATCGCGCGGTCGGGAAAGGTCGCCTTCATGCGTTCCACGAACTGGATCTCCGTTCCCACGCCCCAGACCGAGCCGGCAGGCGCGGCCGCGAGCGTTTTTAAGAGCCCTTCCGTAGATCCGGTACCATCGGAGACGGAGGCTACCTCCGGGACGCACTCGGGATGCACGATAACCTTCGCGCCCGGATGGGCCCCGCGGAAGAGCGATACGTCGCCGGCGGTCATCACCTTGTGGACGGGGCAGTACCCGTCCCACGCGAATAGTTTGGCCGCGCCGGGAACGAGGCCCCCGGGCAGGGCGCCGTCGCGGGAAATTCGCGCGGTTGCCCCTTCGGGAATGCCCATCGCGCGGGCCGTATTGAGCCCCAGATTCGCGTCGGGCAGGAAAAAGACCCGCTTTCTCCGGGAAAAGAAATGCGCAAGGATGGGACGGGCGTTGCCGGAGGTGCAGATGGCCCCTCCCTCTCGCCCGGTTAGCGCCTTCACGGCGTTGGATGAGTTCATGTACGTTACGGGCACGATTTCCGAATCCTGCTCGAATTCGCGAAGGAGGGCGAGGGTACGGGCCGCGGTATCCGCGTCTATCATATCGGCCATGGGACAGCCCGCGTCCGGTTCGGGGTGCAGGACGATCTGGTCTGGTCGGGCGAGGGTCGCCACGCTTTCCGCCATGAAACGGACGCCGCATACCACGACGTATTTCGCCGGGCTGCGGGCCGCCTCGACGGCGAGCCGGTAGGAATCGGCCACGAGATCGCCCCGGGCCACGATGTTTTCGTCTTGGTAATGGTGGACCGCTATGAAAACCGAGTCTCTCACGCGTTCTTTCCCGTTTTTGAGCTTTCTTCCTTCAGGGAAAAGTCGAAGGCCCGAACCGTGTGGGTGAGTTCCCCGAAGGACACGAAATCGACCCCGGTCGCCCCCAATGCCGCGAGTCGCTCGGCGGTCATATTGCCCGAGGCCTCGGTCTCGGCCCGTCCGGCGATCAGGTTAACTGCCTCGGTCATGGCGGCGTCGGTCATGTTGTCCAGCATAATGCGGTCGGCGCCGGCTTGAAGGGCTTCCTGGACCTCTTGCAGGGTTCGGGTTTCCACCTCGATCCGGAAACGGCGCCCCCACGTGGCCCGCGCCCGTTCCACCGCCACCGCGATCCCGCCGGCGGCGTCGATATGGTTATCCTTGATGAGGATCATGTCGTACAGGCCCATTCGGTGGTTTTGCCCGCCGCCGGTCGCGACGGCGTATTTTTGGAGTACCCGCAGGCCGGGTACGGTCTTGCGCGTGTCGAGCACCGCCGGCTTTCCACCGCTTATGGCGACGAATTGGGCGGATTTCGTGGCGATGCCGGAAAGGTGGGAAAGGATATTGAGGGCGGTTCGCTCTCCCGAAAGGAGCGCCGTAAGCCGTCCGGTCACCCGGGCCACCACGTCGCCCTTTTCGATTCGGTCGCCGTCGGCGAAGTAGGCTTCCGTACGGGCGCCGCGGTCGAGGAGGGCGAAGGTTGCCGCGAAGGCCCCAAGGCCGCACAATATCCCCGAGTCCTTGGCGTGGAGCGCGAAGGTCGCCCGCTCGCGGCCCGTAAACACGGAGCGGCTGGTAATGTCTCCCCGGGGCCCAAGGTCTTCCCTGAGCGCGCGGCGTACGACCTTAACGTACTCGGACTTTTTCATGAATTCAGTTTGGACTTTCGGTTCGCGGAATTGATTCCGAGCTTCGCGGCCACCACCACGGTCGAGAGCACCGCCGCCGCGATGGATTCGGGGATTCCGTTGGCGGCGAAGATGGCGCCGAGAACCGCCCATACGGTCACCGCGGGATCGCCCCCGGTGAGAATGCCCGAGCCGTTGGTCAGCACGAGCATGCCGAGGACCAGGACCGTATGAATGACGCTGCCCGCGGCCGCGGCGATGATGACCGCGGGAATCTTTTTCCACTTTGCGACGAGCGCGTAGATGCCCCAGGCGGCCACGGGGAAGAGAATCCGGGGCAGCACCGAAACGAGCGGGTTGCGGAAGGCGAGATCGATGGGGCCGTTGGGGCCGATATTCGCCTGAATCATGCTGAATAGGCCGAAGATCGCCCCGATCCCGGAGCCCACGAGCGGCCCTTCCAGAACGGCGCCGAGAATGGCCGGAATATGGATTATCGTTATGGAAATGCCGGTAAACCAGGGGATGAAGCCGAGTTTGGTTATTCCCAAAAAGACGGCGAGGGCGCCGAGCGCGCCGGTTACCACGAGCTTACGGATATGCGAGGCGGAGCGTTCTTTCATATAGTAACTCCCAAAACTAAAAAAGTGGCCTCATAATGACGCGAAGGGGGGATTGTGTCAAGAACGCGAAAAGGCCGGGCCCCCAAAGGGAAAGCCCGGCCCGATTGAGGTTCCGTCGCCGGAACGTCAGAGCGTCAGAACGTCAGAACGTCAGAACGTCATGCCGCCGATAATCGTGATTCGGCCGTCGGTCGCGGGCACGAGTTCCTTTTTCTCCTGGGCGTACGCTATGACGATATCCCGGAGGGTGGTTGAGGTATTGTAGGCGGATACGTTGTCCGCGAGGACCTTGTAGCCGTCGCCGCCGCCCATCAGGTAGTCGTTGGTCACGACCGTATACAGCGCATCGGGATCCACGCCCTTGCCGCCGATGGTCAGGTCCTTGAGCGCGCCCTTGCCGTCGGGACCGGTATAGTCGATGGTGTACCGGGCCTCGGCGGACATCTGTGCCCAGGCGCCCGCGCCCTGCGGAATGGACGCGATGTACTCGAACAGCCTGATGACCGAGGAGCCCTTCATGACGGTGAGGTACACCCAGTTGTCGAAGGGAAGCACCGTGGTAATCTGTTCCCGGGTAATGTCTCCCTTGGGCAGTTCCGTGCGGATATTGCCGCCGTTGGTGAAGGCGAAGTCGGCCTTCTTGCCCATGACGGAGGTAACGTACCACATCGCGGCGTCGTTCACCATGTCGCCCAGGGCTATTTCCTTCTTGCGGGACAGGCGGTCGCCGAACTCGAACTTGTCCGCGGTCCTGGCGACCACTTCCTTGAGCGTGGCGTCGGCCTTTTCCTTGTAGGGAGCGATCATCGCCGCGACTTCGGCGTCGCCCTTGTAGGTCTGGCTATCCTTCGCGTTGATCTGCTCGGCCTTCCAGGTGAAGGACTTCACCGTGCCGTCCACGATCTCGAAGGTGCCGTCGCCCACGTATTTGCCCCACTCGTTGGCGGAGACGATGGGCGTTCCGTTCACGTATTCCGGGGCCTTCAGGAGGGTATGCGAGTGGCCGTCCACGATCAGGTCCACGCCGGCCACCTTCTCGGCGAATTCCTTCGAGGTTACCTGTCCTTCCGCTTCCTTGACGAAGCCGAGGTGGGCAAGCGCGATGACCACGTCGCATTTTTCCTTGGTTCGGAGGGTTTCGACCATCTCGTTGCCCGTCTCGATCTCGCTCACGAAGGTGAGGCTCTTGTCGGGGCTCGCGATCTCGAGCGTCCTGAGGGTGGTAATGCCGAAGATACCCACGCGGAAGCCCTCGTAATTCTTGATTACGTACGGTTTCGCGAGATAGGAGCCGTCGGCCCGCTTCACGTTGGCCGAGAGCCAGGGAAAGGCCGACATGGCCATCTGGCCCTCGAGGGTCGCGAGGTCGCTGTCAAACTCGTGGTTGCCGAGGGCGACCGCGTCGTATCCCATCATGTTGTAGGCCTTGATGTCTATCTCGCCCTTGAACATATTGGACAGCGCCGAGCCGGTATTGATGTCGCCCGCGTCGATGAGCAGCACGTTGGGCGCGCCCGCCCTGACGGTCTTGATAAAGGTCGCCCGCTCCGCCAAGCCCGCGGCTCCCCCGTTGGGAAGCACGGTCCCGTGATGGTCGTTGGTGTGGAGCACGGTAAGGTAGTAGGATTTTCCCGTTTCCCTTTTCACTGCCGGCGCGCCGGCGCACGAGGCGAAGGCGAGAATCGATACCGCCGCGATCGCCATGAATCGCAGCGCGTTGCGTCCTGTTTTTTTCATGATTTCCTCCTGATAATACGCATACCTTACATAGTACTCGCTTAACGTGAAAAATCTATTGGGTTTCGGCTTTATTTTGTCTATACTCGCTTTTCAGGGGGAAAACGCCAATGACCGACGGAAAGGACGCACTGCTCGCGGTATCGGGACTCTCGTACCGCTATCCTTCGGCGGCAAGGCCCGCCGTGGACGGAGTCAGCTTCACGGTCGCCGCCGGGGAATACGTGGCCTTGCTGGGCGCGAACGGCTCCGGGAAAAGCACCCTCGCCCGGCTCGTAGCCGGCTTGCTTTCTCCCGATTCCGGCTCCGTCAGCCTATCTCCCGCGAAGGAGCCCTTTCGCGTGCCCGTCGGCATGGTTTTCCAGTCACCGGGAGACCAAATCGTCGCGGAATCGGTGGAGCTGGACATCGCCTTCGGGCCCGAAAACCTCGGGCTGTCCCGCTCGGACATGGAATCGGCCGTGTCTTCCGCCATTGCCCAATTCGGCCTGGACGGGCTTCGGGCCAGCCCCACCGCCGCCCTGCCCACGGGCCGAAAGCAGCATCTTGCCCTGGCCTCCGTAGACGCCCTCTCCCCGGCCTTCCTCGTCCTCGACGAGCCGACTTCCATGCTCGGGGAGTCCGCCCGGAAAAGCTTTCTCGGCTATCTGGACCGACTGAGGGATTCGGGCATAACCATACTCCACATTACCCACGATCTGGACGAGGCGGCCCGCGCGGACCGGGCGATCGCCCTGGAAGACGGACGGGTGGCGTTTGACGGCGAGCCGGAGGCCTTACTCTCCCTTCCCGCAGGAGACCTCGTCCGCCTGGGGCTCGCCTCCGCCCCCGAGGCTCTCCCGAATCCCCGGCGCGCCGCCGAATCGGCGGTATCCGGCGAGCCGGCGCTTTCCTGCCGGGATATCGCCTATGGCCCCCTTTCAGGCGTATCGCTGGACCTGTATCCCGGAACGGTTACGGCGATATCCGGGGAATCGGGCTCCGGAAAAACGCTCCTTTTGGAATTACTCGCCGGGCTTCGGACGCCCGATTCGGGAACGGTCACCGCTTCCGGCGGCCTTTCTCCCCGCTCCCGCGCCGCCTTGGCGGTTCAGGAAAGCGAGTCGAGCCTATTCGCGGAATTCGTCGCCGACGACGTGGCCTGGGGGCCGAAAAACGCGGGCCTTGCCGGCGATTCCCTCCGCGGCCGGGTCCGCGAGTCCATGAATCTGGCGGGCCTCCCCTTTGAGGCCTTCGCGGACCGCCGTACCTTTTCCCTCTCCGGGGGCGAGCGGCGCAAGGCTGCCCTCGCCGGCATTATCGCCATGGACGCGCCCGTGGTGCTCCTGGACGAGCCCTTTTCGGCGCTGGACGCCAGAAGCCGCGGGCAATTCTCCGCCCTGATTCTCGCCCTGAAAGACGCCGGTAAGGCCGTGGTTTTTACCGCCACCCGGGATAACGAGCGCGATATCGCCGACCGGAATATCCGGTTGACCGCTCCCGCGGAGCCGGATACGGGGCGCGCGGCGCGCAAAGAGCCCGATGGACCCGTTGACCGCGAGCTTCGCGCCCTGGAGCGGCTTCGCGCGGGAGAGGCCGGCTATCGGACCGAATCGTCTTCCCCGGTCCATCGCCTGACGCCCCTCGGGAAATTCGTCGTGTTCCTTTCCCTCGCGGCGGTGACCCTCGCGGCGGGAAGCGGCCCGGCGCTCTGGCTTCTCGCGGCCCTTTCCCCGGGCCTCGTCCTTTTCGCCCGGCTCCCGTTCGGGCGCTTCCTGAAGGGCCTCGCGCGGGTCGTTCCCTGGCTCGCTCTCCTTGGCCTCGTGCAGTACCTCTTTTTTCGGGATATCTCCTACATTATCGACTTTACCCTCCGGTTCGCGGCCCTCTACGGCTATCTTTCCGCCTTTGTCGCCGTCACGTCCCACACGGAAATCATGTACGGCATAGAGGACTTTTTCTCGCCCCTTCGCCTGTTGGGCGTACCGGTTCGGGACCTTTCCCTCGTGGCGGGCATCGTGTTCCGGTTTATTCCCCTCCTCTACGGCGAGGCGGCCCGAATCGCCACCGCCCGGCTGGTCCGGGGCGGTTCCGCCCCTTCGCGCCGGCGGGGGCTTATCGACGCCGTGGGCTCGGCCGCCTCCCTCTTCGTTCCCCTCATGCTCCGGACCCTGACGCGCTCGGAGCGCCTGGCCGAGGCCATTCACGCGCGGTATTACGGAACCGGCAAGAATTCGCGTTTTCTCCTATGGAAATCGGGAGTGGCGGAGCGTATACTTTTGATAGCCGCGCCCGTCGCGGCGGCGATTATCATCGTTCTCTCGCGCTTGTAAGGATGGTCAGCCTGTGAAACCCGCGACGCTTAAATACTGCCCCCGCTGCGGTTCCATCGGATACCAATACCGGGAACGTAAATTCTGGTATTGCCCGGTATGCCTTTTTACGTATTTCCACAACGTGGCCACCTCGGCGAGCGTCATTGTCGAGATGGAAGGCGGCGTGCTGATGCTGGTGCGCAATCGCGACCCGGCGATGGGCATGCTGGCCCTCCCCGGCGGTTTCGTGGACCCGGACGAGCGGGCGGAGGACGCGGCGGTCCGCGAATGCAGGGAAGAAACCTCGCTGGCGGTTACGGATCTCTCGTTCGTGGGATCCTGGCCGAACGAGTACGAGTATAAGAACGTTACCTATAAAACCTGCGATTTCTATTTTCGCGCCCGCGTGGAGGGGGGCCTCGAAAAGGTTCGGCCGGACTATTCGGAAGTGGCCGCCTTTCACATTATCATGGGCGACGAGATAGAAACCGCGCCCATCGCGTTCGAATCGGCGCGCCAGGCGCTCAGGGCGTGGAAGGCCCTGCGGGACAAGGAATCCGCCGAGGGCGTTTGGCTGCCCTTCTAGCCTGTCATAATAAGGATAAAAAAAGCGCCCGCCAGGGGAACCCGGCGGGCGCTTTACGTTTCTGGCCGTTCGGCCTCAGCCCTTCATGCGGAAGACCGCGAGCCCCTCGTTGGGGTATCGCTGCCGTACCGTCAGCGCGCCGCGCTCTATCGCCTCGGCGGCCTCGTCGGACTCGCAGTAAATCAGCATCAGGTTATTCACCTCGGGCCACACGGGGTCGCCCATTTTGGGCACCGAGAAGCCCTGTCCGTGCACGCCCGGGACCACGGTGAAGAACTTCGCCTCGGGAATGCCCTTTATCGAGGCGAATATGTCCTCCTCGAGGGGCTGACTGTAAATGATTTCTATGCGGTTCATGCGTTACCTCCCGCGCCGGCCAGCAGGGCCTGCTTTCGCTCCAGCTTGAGCTGTTTCTTTTCCTCGCGCTTCTCGCGGAGGCGGTTAAAGATGAAGTAGAGAACGGGCATGAGGAACAGCGTCATCATGGTGCCGAAGGAAAGGCCTCCGAGCACGGTCCGGCCGATCGGCATGACCATTTCCGAGCCTTCCCCGGGGAAGAACGCCATGGGCGTGAGCCCGAGCACGGTCGTGAGGGTGGTCATGAGAATGGGCCTAAGCCGGCTTCTCGCGGCCTCAGCGCAAGCGTCCACCAGGTTATAGCCCCGCTTTCGCAGGAGATTCGTGTAGTCCACCAGAACGATGCCGTTATTCACGATAATGCCGACCAGGATGAGCAGTCCCACCGCGGTGAGCACGCTCAGCGTATCGCCCATGATCATCGAGAGCAGGACGATGCCGATGATGGTGAGGGGCAGGGTAAAGAGCACGATGAACGGGTCCAGGAGCGACTCGAACTGGCTCGCCATGACCGCGAACACCAGGATAATCGCCATCAGGATGATTACCACGAACTGCTTAATGGCCTTCATCAGGTCCTCGTAGTCGCCGCCGTACTCGATCCTGACGTCCGGGTCCGACGGTATGTTGGCCTGGACGAGGGACTCGACGTTTTTCTGCACGTCGGTGATGGACGCCCCCGGCTTGGAGCCGGCGGTCACGCTGATAATGCGGCTTTGGTCCTCGCGGGATATGCTGATGGGCGATACCCCTTCCTCGTAGCGCGCGAAGCTCGATACGGGAATGCGCTGTCCCTGGGCCGTGGTCACGAAGATCCGCTCCAGGTCGGCGAGCTGGGTCTTGTCCGCGTCGGCCAGCATGAGCACGATATCCGTCTCCTCGCCGCCCGAGCGGTAGCGCGAGGCCGTGGTGCCCGCGATGTTCGCCCGGATTTCCTGCCCGACGGTATACACGTTGAGCCCGAGGCTGTAGAGCTTTTCGCGGTCAATCACGATATTGACCTGGGGAAGCCCTTCCTTCATGGAAATTTGGGGGTCGGTCACGGAATCCGCCGCTTGTTCCTTAAGCAGGTCGCGGATCGCGTAGGCGGTCGCCTTGGCCTTGTCTAGGTCCTCGCTCTTCACCGATATGTTCACCGCGGAAGAGCCGCCGCCCACGCTCATGCCGCCCGAGGAGCCGAAGGAAACGGTCGCCCCGGGTATCTCGTCGAAATGGGCCCTGAGCTTTTCCTTGATCTGCTCCTCGCTGTCTATCCGGTCCTTCAGGGGCGGCAGGTTGATCGTGATCTGGCCCGTGTAGGAGCTGGCCGAGCCGAGGCCGAAATTGCCCGAGGTGCCGGCGAGCACGGAAATGTCCTTGTATCCCTTAACCTCCGATTTTACGAAGGCCTCGAGCTGGTGGAGCACCGCCTCGGTGGTTTCCAGTTTGGTTCCCACGGGCAGGCTCACGTCTACCACCACCGAGTCGGCGGCGGAGGCGGGCATGTACACGAAGCCGAGCACCGGGATCATGGCGAGACTGCCCACGAACAGGGCGAATATGACGCCGACGGTGGCGAACTTGTGCTTGATCACCGCGCGGACGGCCTTGGAATAGGCGTTGTCCAGGGCGTCGAAGAAGCGGTCGAAGGCGGCGTTTACCGCGCCGAGAACGCCGCCGATCTTGCGGTCCTGCTTGGTGGAAATCTTGAAGTACTTGCTGGAAAGCACCGGGACGAGCACCACGGCCACGACCAGGGAACATACCAGCGAGATCACCACGGTGAACGCGAGGCCCTGGAAAATCTCGCCGATTACGCCGAGTTGGCTCTTGTACATGATCAGCGGCAGGAACACGCAGATCGTGGTCAGCGTGGAGGCGGTAATGGCCATGAGCATCTCGGAAGATCCGAGAATGGCGGCGGCCTTCGGTTTCGCGCCCTTTTCCCGGTACGTATAGATGTTTTCGAGGATAACGATGGAGTTGTCCACGAGCATTCCGACGCCGAGGGCGAGCCCCGCGAGGGTCATGATATTCAGCGTCATTCCCGAGAAGTACATGACGCCCAGGGTAACGATGAGGGATATCGGTATGGTCAGGCCGATGATCAGCGTGGTCCGGAAGCTCCGGAGGAAGAGGAAGAGGATGATGATCGCGAAGATCGCCCCCTGAACCGCGCTTGAGGAAACCTGGTCGACCGAGCGCTGGATGATGTCGGTGGTATTCATGGTTTCGGTGATCTGGATGTCGGACGGCGCGTCCTTGAGGACCTGCGCCATCTTTTCCTTGACCAGCTTCGCGGTCTGCACGGAGTTCTTTCCGCTCTGCTTCTGGATGGCCATCTGCACGCAGGCCTTTCCGTCCAGGTAATAGAGGGAGGTTTCTTCCTTATAGCCCTCGTACACGTCCGCGATATCGCGGAGGCGAACGGTGGCCACGGTCGGCATGGGACCTCCCGCCATGGCCGCGGCGGCCGAGCCGGCGGTTTTGTAGGAGATAACCGTGTCCTTGATATCATCCAGGGAACGGTATTCGCCCACCGTGCTGATGGTATAGTTGTAGTCGCCCTCGGTGATCGAGCCGCCCGCGATCTGGATATTCTGGGCGCCGATCATCTGGCCGATCTGGGTGATGGTCAGGTTGTAGGCTTCCAGGCGGTCCCGGGGAATCTCGACGATGACGGCCTTTTCGCGGCCGCCCTGAATGTAGGCCGACGCCACCCCGTTGATCTGCTCGAGCTTGGGCGACAGGTCGTTCGCGTACTGCCTGAGCTCCTCTGGGGAGCGGTTTCCGCTGATCGCGTAGCTCATGATCGGGATCATGTTCGGGTCCATCTTATAGACCATGGGCGTGGAGGCGTCTTCGGGAAGCATGCTCTTCACGTAGTCGAGCTTGCCGCGAATGTCGTTCATGGCCTCGTCCAGGTTGCTTCCGTACGTAAGCTGGATAAACACGAGGCTCGAGCTCGTGGAGGACTGGGACCCGAGGTATTCGATGCCCGATACGCCGGAAAGCACGCTTTCCAGCGGCCGGGTAACCCTTTTTTCGACCTCTTCGGGACCCGCGCCCATATAGGTGGTACTGACCGCCACGTAGGGCAGCTCGATATCGGGCAGTAGGTCCAGGGGCAGGTCTTTCGTCGCGTAGAGCCCCAGGGCCGTGAGGATCACGAAGAGTATCATGACCGTCGTCGGCCGCGATACTACCGTTCTTGCTATGCTCATCAGTTTTTCTCCGATCCGGATAGGGGTTCGAGGCGGCTGACCACGTTCAGGTACGAGCCTTCCTCCAGCAGGGTCTGACCCCGGGCCACGACCTCGTCGCCGGGATTTACCCCCGAAAGAATTTCGATTTTATCGTCCACCCTGATTCCGGGTCGCACGACCTGGCGCTTGGCCACGGCCTGCCCGGATTCGTCGGCGCCCGCGACGAAGACGCATTCCTCGCCGTACCGGGTTATCACCGCGCTTTCGGGAACGATAACGATATCGGTCCTGGTGTCGGTGATCAGCTTGACCCGGGCGAACATGCCCGCCTTGATGCGCCCGTCGTTGTCGGCGGGTTCCAGCTTCACGGACATGGAACGGGAGGCCGAATCGAGCACCGGGCTTACCTCGCTCACGCGGGCGGGGAAGACCGTGCCGGGCCAGGCGTCGAAACGGAGCTCGGCGTTCTGGTTCGGCTTGATCTTGGACACGTAGCGCTCCGGCACGTTCATGGATACCTGCAGGGCGTCGATTTTGCTTACCTTGGCCACGGAAAGCTGCTGGCTTACCATGGAGCCCACCACGACGTTTACCGCGGTCACGGTGCCCGCGATGGGCGCCTTTACGGCGGAAAGCTCATAGGTCATGCCGGGGCGCGAAGGGTCCACGTAGGCGATAACCTGGTTTTTCTCCACCCGGTCGCCCACGGACACGCGGATTTCCGCGATTTTTCCCGCGGCGTCGGGCAGGGCGTCCACGTTCGTCTTGGCGGAAACGTCGCCGCCGAATTCGAGATAATCCTTGAGTTCTCCCCGCTCGGCGGTTATGGTGGAAACCGCGAAAAGGGTTTTTACCGCGTTCGCGGAGGCCTCTTCCCCGGCGTTCTTCGCCTCGTCGGCGGCCTTGGGCTTACAGCCGGAAAGGGTCAGGGTAAGGGCTGCCGCGACGGCCACGGCGAGCCCCGCCTTGCCGAGTCCGGATTTGCTTAATTTCATGTATCGCTCCTTCTTTTAGTCGAGTTTTGCGTTAATGGCGGTCTCGAGATCGAGCCGCGTGGAGAGGTAGGTAAACTCCTCGCTCAGCAAGCCGAGTTGGGCCTGCATCAGGGTGTTTTCCGCGTCTTTCAGGTCGAGCCATTCCACGGTGCCCGCGCGGTAGCCCTGTTCGCTCAGCGAGTAGGCCTTTTGCGCGATTTTCACGTTGAGGTTCATGGCCTCGATTGAGGCGCTCGACTTATCCAGCTTGCGGACCAGGTTCCTGATTTCCAGTTCGGCGTTGTCCGCCGCCTGTTTCCAGGTCAGGTCGAGCTTCGCGACGCTGTCCTTCAGGTCCCGCAGGTTTTGGCCCTGGCTCGAGAAGGGAAGCGCGTTGGTCAGGTTGAAGGCGAGGGTGGCGCTGAAGCCGCCAGAAGAATCGGTCCAGTTGTCGCCGTTGAGCCAGTCGGCGTCTATCGCCGAGAGGGCGGGCGAGAAGCTCTGGCTCAGGGAAAGGCTCGGGGTATAGAGCTGGAATTTGGTGGCCCGCACCTGGGTTTTCAGCAGCTCCGCGTTCTTCCGGAGGGCTTGCAGGTCCAGCCGGTCCGCGAGGTGCGTTTTCACCAGTTCGTCCGCGTCGAGATCGCTGATGGACGGGTTGATCGATCCGGAGAGCTCCACCTCGGTCCCGATGGGCAAGCCGATGAGGAAGACGAACATGGCCTTGTTTTGCGTGAGCCCCAGTTCGCTCTCCTTAATCGAGGGCTTTTGGGTTTCTACGCCGAGCTGGGCCTGGAGGTAGGCCAGCTCCGGCACGAGGCCGTTCCTGAAATTCGTTTGGGCCTGGCGGAGGCGCTCCTCGCTGGTGGCGAGCTTTTCCTTGGCGAGGCGAAGGGCCTCCTCCTGGATAAGTATGCCGTAGAAGGCCTTTTTCACGTTCTGCGCGGTTTGCTGTTTCGCCTGGAGCCAGGAAATCTCGCCCGCCTCGTAGCCCTGGCGGGTCGCCTTGAGGCCGTCGAAGAGCGCGAGGTTCAGGTTAAGCGTCGCCGAGAGGCCGGCCATGGCCCGCCAGCGGTCCTTTTCCTCCAGCTCAACCTTCATCGGTCCCGCTAACGTGGTGACCGTCATTTCGCCCAGGTTCGAGCGGAAAAGGGTGCCCGTGGCCTGGACCGAGGGAAGGAAGGAGTTCCACGCGAAATCGGCGTCGCGTTTCTTCATCCGCAGGTCAATGCCCGCCGAAGTAAGCTGGATATTGTTCTCGAGGGCCAGGTCCACGGCCTGGTCCACGGTAAGCGTAACGGGCTTGGGCTCCGTCGCCTTCGAAGCGGCTTCTTCGCCGGTCAGGGCCGCCGCAGCGCCGGCGACGAGCCAAACGCCCAGGGCGGCCCGGGCGATCATCTTGATTTTGCTCATGCTTTCTCCTTGAAACCGTATCCGGTTTTTATTCGTTTAGCGCCTTGTCGCCCAGGAGCATGCTCCGGTACACGAGGCGCGCGTTGTTCCGTATCCGTTCGGGCCTGTCGGCGTTCTTCACCCCGTTCAGTACCACGCTGATAGCCATAATCGACGCCCACTTTATCAGGCTGAACGCCCGCTCCCGCGACTTTTCGGCGTCTTCGTCGAACAGGTCGCGGATCAGGAATCCCTCCAGGGGCGGCATTTCGTCCCGTTCCGGCGGATTCGGGCGGTGGTTGCCCCGCACCGTCTCGAACCGGATCCAGTTGAATACCGGCATAACGTCCGGGCGCAGTAACAGATAATTCGTCTGTACCATCATGAGGGCGTACAGTTGCTCGGCCAGGCTCTCGCCGAGCCGTATCCGCGAAGACCAGAGGGCGAGCATGGTTTCGTGCTCCGCGCGAATGAGCTCCTCGAACATGGTCTCCTTCGTGGGATAGTAAAAATAGAGGGAACTTTTCGAGACCCCCATCTTTTCCGCTATCCGCTCCGTCGTGGTGCCCGCGAAGCCGTGTTCCCGCACGCTGGCCGCTATCGCCGAGAAAAGCCGGTTTTCCCGGGCCACTTCCTCCGGCGCCAAGGCCGCCGCCGCGTCCAGGGCCGCCATCCGTTCCGGGCCGGGAACGCGGAGCCGGGGAAAGCCGATTTCCAGTGCCTCCAGCAGTTCCCGCTGCAGCGGCTCTATTCCCGGTTCCCGCACGCTCGCGAGAATGACCGACACGGCGCTTTTCAGCACTTCCGCGCTCAATCGGTCCCGCGCGGCGTCGTCCAGGCCCGCGGCGTGCCGGTGAAACGCCGCGACCCCTACGGACCGTTCGAGCAAATACCGATACGTGCGTTCCTCGAAATCCCCGCAGGAAAAAACGCGGGAAACGAAAAACTCGAGGAAGCCGGGGTTATCCCGGAAAAAGGCCCGGAGGCTTTCCCGCAAAACCCGCGGCGTGCCTTCCGCGCGGTCGATGGCCTGGATAAGGGATTCGAGAAAGGCGCGCTCCATGGCGTCCTCTATGTCTTCCTTGTTCTTGAAGTGCCTATAGAGCGCGGGTTTTGAAACGCCGACGCGTTCCGCGGCTTCCGCGAGGGTCCAGGCGGAAAATTCCCCGGTAAGGGCAAAGGCTGCCGCGATTATTTCCTCTCTTCTCGAACTTTTTTCCCTCATGCTTCCTTTCCATTCGCTTCTAACATATAACCCCGACGGTCGGGATTCGTGTTACCGTCTGGTCGGTAATTTTTGTTACCGAACGTTCGGTAACGGAAAGATACTGAAAGCCGTTATCGCGGTCAAGAGAATTTTCATGGCTTTTCTGCTACAATACCCCCATGAAGAACAAACAGCGCCGCGAGCTCGCGGTATGCGGTTTCGCCGCGGTGAAGGCCCTCGCCGAACGGCACCCGGAACGCATCCAGCGCCTTTTCTTTACCCAGGACCGCGCCCGCCATTTCGGCGCCCTGTGCAAGGCCATGGCCTCCGCCCGAAAGATTTACCGGGTGGTCGAATCCCCGGCGGAGCTCGAGAAGCTGAGCCAGAGCGTGCACCATCAGGGCGTCGTGGCCATGATCGCGGAACCGGAAATTCCCCGGCTCGACGAGACGACCCTCGCCGAATGGTTCCGTTCGGGAGAGCGGGTGCTTGCCCTGGACCGGGTCGGCAACGCGAATAATCTGGGCGCCATCGTCCGGAGCGCCGCCTTTTTCGGCATCTCGAAAATCGTGATCGGCGAGGACGACGAACAGGCCGACGTGAGCACCAGCTCCTGGCGGGTCGCCGAGGGCGGCATGGAGTTCGTGGAAATCTGGAAGGTTTCCTCCGCCTCCTGGCTCGTGTCCGCCGCCGCCGGTAAAATGACCCGGGTCGGCGCGGACCACCGGGCCCGCAACCGGCTCTCGGACCTTCGAAACCTCGTCGAAAAGGGAGAAGGCGTCCTCGTCGTCATGGGAAACGAGGAAACCGGTCTCTCGGCCGAGGTCAAGGCTTCCTGCGACCACCTGGTGCGCATTCCCGGCACCGGCGACGTGGAGAGCCTGAACGTGGCCCAGGCGGCGACCCTGTTTTTGTACGAACTGGCCAATTTGTGATTAAGTTACTCCACCCGATCGGGTTTTTTTCGTATACTCTAGGTATAGAATCATAAACCAGATTAAGCAGGAGGCTAACAATGGCTGTTCTTCATACTAACGCAGGCAGTTTCGACAAGGTAATCAACCAGGACGTTCCCGTACTCGTCGACTTTTGGGCGCCCTGGTGCGGCCCGTGCAAGATGCTCGGACCCGTCCTCGAGCAGCTGGAGCCCGAGGTTTCCGGCAAGGCCGTGGTCGCCAAGCTCAACGTGGACGACGAACAGGACCTCGCGGTTAAATTCGGGGTTTCCAGCATTCCCACCATGATCGTCTTCAAGAAGGGCGAGCCCGTGGACCGCGCCGTGGGCTTCATGAGCAAGGAACGCATCAAGGAAATGATCGAGCGCCACCTGTAACGCTCGTCGCCCCGCGAAGGGTTCCGGGAAAACGGCTTCGATAGAGCCGTTCTTCCGGAACCTTTTTTTTTGCCCGCGCCCGCCGCGCCCTTCGCGCCCGTCAGACCTCCACTTTCTTTTCCATCAGCCACGAGGCCGCGGCGAAAAGCCCGCACGCGAGAACGGCCATGAAAAGGAGGGCCGCGATGGGCACGTCGACCGTATTCGTCAGGGGCGAACCGTTCACGGTCAGGTTACTGCTGCGGAGCATCGGCCCCTCAAGGCTCAACCGGATCGGGAAAATCCAGCCCAGCCGCTCGCTGGCGAGGGTTCCGAGCCGCATGGACCAGTTCGAGACCAGCACGAACAGGGCGATGGACGCCGCGGTCGCCGCTCCCCGGTTCCGCACGAAGGAACGCGAGGCGACGATGGCGAACGTCAGGATAAAGCCCGAAGTCATGAAGGCCAAAAGGCCGATCAGGGTTATCTGGACGAGGGGCACGAAATTCACGACGAATACCTGCCGGTACATATAGCCCAGCGCCCCGAAAAAGCCCATGCCGCCGCCGCTCGCCGGGCTGGTGGCCCAGGCGCCCATGGCGCCGTGGATACTCATGAAAACCGCTACCGGGACGGCGTAGGCGAGAAATTCGACGGCGCCCGCGATAAAGCGGCCGCCCAGTATTTCCCAGCCCCGCCTCGGAACGCTCAGCCATAGGTAGCTCGTGTCCTTGTACAGGAGCGATTTCGCGTGCCCCGAGGAGCACAGGAAAAACATGACGACGGTGGTTACGCCCTGCGCGGCCATCGCCAGGGGTATCCAAAACCCCACCGCCGTAATGCGGAGGGTATCGCCCTGGAGAATCTTGAAGGCTTCGAGCCCCCAGGCGATCAGGTTCAGGGCGCCGAACACGGAAAGAAGGAACACGATCGTGTTTTTCCGGTTCTTCAGCTGGTATTTGATTACTTCTAGCATTCTCTGTGCCTCCCTTACCGGTCGGAGAATATCTCGATATAGAGCTGGTCGATCGACTTTCCCCGCTCGCTGCGCAGGGCCTCGGCGTCGCCCGAGAGGAGGATCTCCCCGTCGTCGATGAACGCCACGTCGTTAAAGAGCCGCTCCACGTCGTTCACGAGGTGGGTGCTGATCACGATGGCCGAATCCTCGGTCCAGGTCTTGATGATCGTCGAAACGATCCGCTCCCTGGCCACCGGGTCCACGCCTCCCAACGGCTCGTCCAGGATAAAAAGCCGGGCCCTGCGGGAAAAAGCGAGGGTCAGGTTCAGTTTTTCGATCATGCCCTTGGACATCTCCTTAACCCGGGTCTCCGGCGAGAGCTTCATGAAGGAAAGCATGTCCATGGCCTTGGCCCGGTCAAAGTCCGGGAAAAAGTCGGCGTAAAAGCCGATCGCGTCCGAGGCGCGCATCCAGTCGTAGAGGGTGTTGCGGTCCGCGAGGAAGGACACGAGTTCCTTCGTCCGATGCCCGCCGGGAACGCCGTCCACGGAGAAGCCGCCGCCCGAGGGCTTTTGCAGGCCCGCGAGGATCTTCAAGAGGGTGGTCTTGCCCGAGCCGTTCGGCCCCATAAGGCCGAGAATGCGCCCGCTCTCGATTTTCAGGTCCACGCCGCGGAGCGCCGGCTTGGTAAAATAGTTCTTCTTCAGTCCACGGGTTTCAAGAATGGTCGCCATCAGTTCGCTCCTCCGGCCATCGCCGCGCCGCCGGCGCCCCGATCGCGCAGTTCCTTCTCCAGCCGTTCCACCATGGCCCCGTCGGCGAAACCGAGGGAGCGCATGCCTTCGATAAAGGCGGTTATCACCGTTCCCGCCATTTCCACGCGCAATTCTCCGATCAATTCGTTCCTTTCCACGATAAACGACCCCGTTCCCCTTCTGGTTTCGCTCACGCCTTCGCGTTCGAGCTCCTGATATGCCCGCTGCACGGTATTGGGATTCACCGTGAGCGCCTCCGCCCGTTCCCGCACCGAAGGAAGCCTGTCTCCCGGCTTCAGTTCCCCGGTCACCACGGCGCGCTTTATTTCCCGCATGATCTGCAGGTAAATCGGCACGTTCGCGTCAAACTCGTTCACGTCTGCCTCCTGTCTTAAAGTATTAGTGTATTAAATAACTAATACACCATGACGCAAAGGACGTCAAGCAAAACGACGAAAAAAAAGCGAAAAGGGTTTTTTTTTTAAAGATTGAGGCAGAAGGCGGGCCGGCGGGGCGATCGTTCCGCGCCGCAGCCGGCGGCCAGAACGTCGCATCAGGGGCGTCGCGCTCGGTCTCCCCGGTCAGGGGCCCTGCTTAGGGAAGCGCGAGAGAGGCGAACGGAGCGATCCGTCGCGTTACCCTTTCTTTCTCATGACCAGCATGAATAGGGCGTATCCGTGCCTCGTTCCGTCGATATCCCGCTCTCCCGAGAAAACGGTATCGGACGAAAGGTAGTCGAGCCCCTCGGCCTCGAAGACCGCGGCCAACGCCGCGGGCTCAAACCCGTCATGGCCGTCAAAGCCCGCCTCGTGCCGGTGGAAGAGGCCGTTATCGGGGCGGAGATCGATAACGCACAGGTACCCGCCGGGCGCGAGGAGCGCGCAGATCGCCTTCGCCGCGGGCGAAACGTCCCGGATATGGTGGAGGCTCATGGAGCTATACGCGCAGCTGAACCGTTCCCCCGTCGCGACGCCGCGGGCGATATCCCGGCAGAGGGCGGAAACGCGTCCCTGGGCGCGGGCATCGGCTATCTTTTTCCGGACTATGTCGATCATTCCTTCCGAGGAATCAACGAGAAGGGCCGTCCCGATCCGGTCCATCAGGCTAAAGGACAATAAGCCGGTGCCGCAGCCGAATTCCAGGACCCGCGAGAAGGCCCCCGCGGGGAGCCTTCTCGCCATTTCGGCGGCAAGCTTCCCCGCGCGCTCCGCGCGTTGCGGCGTGTCCCACCCTTCCGCCCGGGCATCGAAATTCACTGCCACGCTTCCCTCCCTCCCGGGACCGCGAGGCCGTCGAGAAAGGCAAGCGCTCCCGATAGCGCGTCGATTCGGTTCTCCGGCCCGATATCGCCGGGAGCGGCCTCTTGGTGGCCGCCCGAATAGTAAAGAAAGCGCGCGCCCAGGCTTTCGGCCACTTCCCTGTCGTGCAGGGTATCGCCGACCATCAGGATATTTTCGCCGGCTATGCCGAGCGCTTTTTGCCAGGCGAGGCCCGCTTCCCGTTTCGAGGCGGCATGAATGTCGCCCAGCCCCAGGAGCGTCTCGAACCGGTCCCGGATGCCCGCGCCCCGAACCTGGCCCTCGAGAAGGTCGAGGCGCGAGGCCGAGAGGATTACCTGCGTAATGCCGCGCTCGCCGATCGCCTCAAGGACTTCCGCGGCGCCCGCGGCCAGGCGGCAGTCGGCGCTTTTGGGCTGGTAGCGGGCGATATAGTCCTTGGCTAGGCGCGCGAAGTTGCCGTCCGCGACGTTCAGCCCGAGATCGGCGTAGTATTCGACGATGGGAAAGCGAAATTTTCTGCGATAGGTTTGCCGGTCTAGCCGGGGCAGCCCCTCGCCGGTCAGGATCTCGTTGATGGTCTCGATGCACAGGTCCAGGTCGTCGAGCAGGGTTCCGTTCCAGTCCCAAAGTACGTGGGTTATGTTCATATTTCTCCTAGTCCGGTCGATGCTGGGATACGTACAGGTACCAGCATACGCCGAACCGGTCGACCAGGTCGGCGGAGAGGGGCGACCAGGGCAGGGGCCCCAGCTCGCGCAAAACCCGGCCCCCTTCCGATAGGACGCGATACGCGCGCCGGAGCGCCTCGTCGCTTTCCAGGCTGAGCCCCAAACTGGTTACCGGCTGGCGGGCCTCGAGTACCGCCCGCGCGGCCTCGGCGTCCCCCGACTCGCTGACCGCGAAGCCGCATCCGTCTTTTTCGAGTTCCGCGTGCAGGTAGGTGCCGTCATCGCGCAACGCGTGGTAGCCCACGGTCATCCCAAAGGCCTCGCAGTAGGTTTTTGCCGCAAGTTCGCTGTTTCGCACGTAAAGCGTGGCGCCGAATTCCATAATGGCCCCCTGGCGTTATTCTGATAGAATCGTATCGGGGCATTGTAGGTCGCGGACCTCGCGTTGTCAAACGGGGCGAAGACTATATCGGGCGATTGGTATACTATAGGGCCGCCATGATAGTACCCACCTTTTTTTACGGCCGCTACGGCGAAGTGCGCATGAGGACCGAACGGCTCGTCGCGAAGGCCCTAACGGGAAAAACCTTTTCCGAAGCCCTTCCCGACCGCCGGGTGATCGACACCTCCACCATGACCGCCGGCTACTTTACGCTCAAGACCCACAACGACATATCCGTCGTGGAGCCCCATTTTCATTTCACCCTGCTCGCCGCCGCCGTCGTTAAGGCGGAAGGTTCCCTCGAATGCCCCCTCGCGGAGCGCCTGTTCGCGGAACTGCTCGAGCGCGAGTGGGGCGCGCTCCCCTTCGCCGATCCCGGCGATGCCTGGATCGCCTCCAGCCTCATAACCGACAACGCGGCCCGCCGGCGCGCCTATCTCGCCGCCGTTCACCGCCACTATCGGGCCCTTGACCGGGAGGGCAGCCGGTACATCAGCCAAAACGGCAGGCTCGGCACGTTCTGGCAGGCAAACGGCGCGCTCAGGCAGGCCCTACGGGAAGAGGGCATGGGCGCGGAAGCCCTGGAAAAGGGCCTTACCGCCGACATGTTTCGGAATTTTTACCGGGAATCCGCCCTTGAGGGGTAGATTTCGTTCGCCCCGCTTCGCGCCCTCGCCCGCGGGGGCTCCGCGCGCAGTTCGGTCCGGCGAAGCCGGACTTCGCGCCGCGTGGCGCTTTCTGCCTCTTCTTTGCATTCTTTCCGGTTAGTTCACGAACCCCGCATACCTTGACAGCGGGCCCCGCCCAATGCGATTATTCCGCATGCAGGCATTGATCGAGCGAATCAGGAAGGACGGGGTCGTTCTGGACGGGACGATTCTGAAGGTCGGAAGTTTCCTGAACCAGCAAATTGATATCGGCCTATACAACGATATGGGCCGCGAATTCGCCCGGATTTTCGCCGGTACCCCCGTCACGCGCATTTTGACGATCGAGGCCTCGGGCATCGGAATCGCCTGCGTTACGGCCCAGTATTTTAACGTGCCCGTGGTGTTCGCGAAAAAATCCAAGTCCGCGAACGTTTCGGGCGAGCTCCTTTCCGCCCAGGTCCCCTCCTTTACCCATAAAAACGTGAATACCGTTATCGTGCCCCGCGAGTTTCTCCCCGCCGGGGAATCCGTGCTAATTATCGACGATTTTCTCGCCCACGGTTCGGCCCTCGACGGGCTTATTTCCATCGTCCGTTCGGCGGGCGCCTCGGTCGCGGGCGTGGGGATCGCGATCGAGAAGGGCTTTCAGGGAGGCGGCGACCGCCTTCGCTCCGAGGGGGTCCGCGTGGAGTCCCTGGCGATCGTGGATTCCATGGATCCCGAGCGGGGCATCGCGTTCCGGAATTGACCGAAACGGGCGATTGAAGGGGCCGGCAGAAAGCCGGCCCTTCCATATAAAGGAGTTTCAGAAATGAAAAAGGCGCTCATTCTCTTGACGATGGCCGCGGCGCTCTTCGCGACCTCTTGCGGCAAGAAGGCCGACGGCGGCAAGGCCGCCGCCCAGCTCACCAAGGACACGATCAAGGTCGGTTTCGTGTACATCGGTACCCACAACGACGAGGGGTATACCCAGGCCCACGACCAGGGCCGCCTTGCCATCGAGGCGATGGGAATCAAGACCGCGTACGTGGAGAACGTTCCCGAAAACGCCGACGCCGAGAAGGCGATCCGCGACCTGATCGACCAGGGCTGCAACGTCGTTTATACCACCAGCTTCGGGTTCATGGACTGGACGCTCAAGGTCGCCGAGGAGTTCCCGAACGTATACTTCGGCCACTGCTCCGGCTACAAGCGCGCGGCCAACGTTTCCACCTTCTTCGGCAAGGCCTACCAGGCCCGCTATCTCGCCGGCATCGTCGCCGGGCTCCGCACCAAGGCCGGCAAGATCGGCTACGTGGCCGCCATGCCCATTCCCGAGGTTATCCGCGGGATCAACGCCTTCACCATCGGCGTTCGCTCGGTGAACCCGAAGGCCACCGTGGAGGTGATCTGGACCAATACCTGGTTCGATCCCGCCGTGGAGAAGCAGGCCGCGCTCGAGCTCCTGAACAAGGGCTGCGACGTTATGGCCCAGCACCAGGACACCACCGCCACCCAGATCGCGGCCCAGGAAAAGGGCGCGTGGGCGATCGGGTACAACACCCCCACCCCCACCGCCGCTCCCGCCGCCTACCTGACCGCGCCCCTGTTCCACTGGGCGACCTTCTATACCGACGACGTGAAGCAGATCCTCGCCGGCACCTGGACCTCCCGCGCCTATTGGACCGGGCTCGACACCGGCATGATCTCCCTTGACGCCCTTACCGCCAACGTGGCTCCCGGCACCGCCGAAGCCGTCGAGGCCGCGAAGGCGAAGATCGTTTCCGGAGAGCTCAATCCCTTCGCCGGCCCCATCGCCGACCAGGCCGGTACCGTGAAGGTGGCCGCCGGCAGCGCGATGACCGACGAAGAGGTCTGGAACATGGGTTGGTTCGTGCAGGGCGTTATCGGTAACGTCCCGAACTGATCCCGATTGCCCGCCGCTCCCGAAAGACGGTTTTCCGCCTTCCGGGGCGGTCGCCGGGACGGTCCGGTCCGCGCGAAAGCCCGCGCCCGGAGCCGTCCTTTTTTTTAACTTTGGAGCGAATCGGCATGACGACAAACGCGCCCTACGTGGAACTGCGCGACATAACGAAATCATTCGGCAGCGTTACCGCGAACCGGAACGTAAGCCTTTCGGTGCGCCGCGGCGAGATACTCGCCCTCCTCGGCGAGAACGGTTCGGGGAAAAGCACCCTCGTGAACATGCTTTCCGGCATTTATACCCCCGATTCGGGGAGCATCGCGATCGGCGGGCGGGAACGGTTTTTCGCCTCCCCGGACGACGCGATCCGGGCCGGGATCGGGATGGTGCATCAGCATTTCAAGCTCGTGCCCGTAATGACCGCGCGGGAAAACATCAGCGTGGGCGAGAAGGGCGGGCTTTTCGTTAACGGGAAGGAAATCTCGGAACGGATTTACCAGGTGGAAAAGCGGTTCGGCCTCGTGGTGAACCCGGACAAGAAGATATACGACATGTCCGTCGGCGAAAAGCAGACGGTCGAGATACTCAAGGTACTGTACCGCGGCGCCAACGTGCTGATCCTGGACGAGCCTACCGCGGTGCTCACGCCCCAGGAAACCGAGCGGCTCTTCTCGATCCTGCGGAAGATGCGCGACGAGGACTGCGCGATCGTGATCATTACCCACAAGCTGAACGAGGTAATGGCGATTTCCGACCGCGTGACCGTGCTCCGGCGCGGCGAGAGCGTGGGCACCGTGAATACCGCGGAAACAACGCCCCGCGAGCTTACCGAGCTGATGGTCGGCGAGCCGGTGGACCTTTCCATCAGGCGCGAGGCGGCGGAACGCTCCCCCGCGCCCATGCTCGCGGTGCGCGGCCTCGCGGTCACGGACGACGAGGGCGTGAAGCTCCTCGACTCGCTTTCCTTCGACCTGCACGGCGGCGAAATCCTCGGCGTGGCCGGCGTGGCCGGCTCGGGGCAAAAGGAGCTGTGCGAGGCCATCGCCGGGCTGCAGAAGGCCGACGGCGGCTCGGTCCGCTTTCTCGGCGACGAGGTGTTGGGCCATTCGCCCCGCGAGATCATCAAGAAGGGGATCAGCATGAGCTTTATCCCCGAGGACCGCCTCGGCATGGGCCTCGTGGCCGGGATGGACATTACCGACAACATTCTCCTGAAAAGCTATAACGACCGGAAGGGTCCCTTCGTGGACCGGCAGGCCGGACGGGCGCACGCCGAGCGGATCGTGCGGGAATACGACATCTCGACGCCCTCGATTAACCATATCGTGCGCAAGCTTTCGGGGGGGAACATTCAGAAGGTCCTTCTCGGCAGGGAGATCGAGCTCGGTCCCCGGCTCCTGATCACCGCCTACCCGGTGCGGGGCCTCGATATCGGGGCCTCCATCACGATTTACGATATGCTCAACGAGCAGAAGAAAAAGGGCGTGGCCATCCTCTTCATCGGCGAGGACCTGGACGTGCTCATGGAATTGTGCGACCGCGTCATGGTCCTGTCGGACGGGCGCCTCACCGGGATCGTCGATCCCCGGGTCGCGAGCAAGGAAGACGTCGGTCTCCTCATGATGGGGCACCGCGGCGGGGAGGCCTCATGATTCACATAGTCAGCCGTCCGGATTCGTCGCCGCTGCGGGATACCCTGCTGCGGCTCGCGGCCGCCGGGGCCGCGTTGGTCGCCTCGGCCGCGATGATGGCCTTTCTCGGGTATAACCCGCTCGAGGTATTCGCCAAGATCGTCCAGGGTTCCCTCGCGTCCGCCTACCGGTTCCGCGAGACCGTGAACAAGGCCATTCCGCTGACCGTTCTGTCGCTCGGCATCGCCGTGGCGTTTCGCATGAAATTCTGGAACATCGGCGCGGAGGGCCAGTTTTACCTCGGCGCGTTCGGCGCCTCCCTCGTGGCGTTCGCCCTGCCGAACCTGAGCCCGTTTTTCCTATTGCCCCTGATGTTCCTCGCGGGCTTTTGCTTCGGCGGCGCCTTCGCCCTGATTCCCGCCGCCCTGAAGGCCCGCTTCGAGGCGAGCGAGACCCTGGTGACCCTGATGCTCAACTACGTGGCGCTCAAGTGGATTTCGTTCCTGCAGTACGGGCCCTGGAAGGACCCGGCGGCGAACGGCTTCCCGAAGATCGCCCCCTTTCCCGCCAACGCCGTGATCCCGAAGCTGTTCGGCATTCACGCGGGCTGGCTCGTGGCCCTCGTTTTGACTGGCGTGCTCTACGTGGTCCTGAAGAAGACGAAGCTGGGCTACGAGATAGACGTGCTCGGCGAGAGCGCCACCACCGCGCGCTACGCGGGCATGAGCGTTACCCGGATTACCCTGGTGGCGGTCATGCTCTCGGGCGGGCTGTGCGGCGTCGCGGGGATGATGCAGGCCTCGGCCATCGAGCGGTCGTTGACGGACCAGCTTTCGGGAGGCCTCGGGTTCACGGCGGTCATAACCACCTGGCTCGCACGGCTTTCGCCCCCCGTCATCGTGGCCGTTTCGTTCCTCTTTTCCATGCTGATCCAGGGCGGCTCGTTCCTGCAAAGCGCCATGAAAATTCCCGCCTCGGTGGCCTCGATCCTCCAGGGCATCATCATTTTCTTCGTGCTCGGGAGCGAGTTTTTCGTCCGCTACCGGTTCGCGCGAACCGCGCCCGCCCGCGAGCGGAAACCCGGGGAGGTAACCCAATGAGCCCGTTCGTCGAAGCCCTTTCGTATTTCCTGCAGACCTCGGTCCAGATGGGCACGCATATCCTCTTCGCGGTGCTCGGCGGAATCCTGTGCGAGAAGGTCGGGAACCTGAACCTCGGAATCGAGGGAATGATGCTTCTCGGCGCCTCAGTCGGCTTTTCCGCGGCCCTTTCCACCGGCAGTCCCGCCCTCGCGGTGATCGCGGCCGGAACGGCGGGAGCGGCGGGAGCCCTGGTGTACGCCCTGATAACGGTCACGCTCCGGGGCAACCAGGTGGTCACGGGCCTGGTGCTGACCATTTTCGGCACGGGCGTGTCCGGCTTTTTGGGGAAGGGCCTTTCCGGGAAATCGCTGCCCGATTCGGTGCGAAAAGCCTTCGCGCCCCTTTCCGTTCCGGTGCTTCGCGACGTTCCCGTCCTGGGCAAGGCGCTTTTCGACCAGAGCGTATACGTGCACCTGGCCCTGATCGCGGCGGTATTGATCGCGGCGTATTACGGCAAAACGCGGGCGGGGCTGAACGCGCGCGCCGTGGGGGAAAACCCGGGAGCGGCGGACGCGTCGGGAATCAACGTCTCGCTCTATAAGTACGCCCATATCGTGTCGGGCGGCTTTTTGTGCGGCGTGGGCGGCGCCTACCTTTCCCTGGTGTTCGTGCCGCGGTGGCAGGAAAACATAACCGCGGGCGCTGGCTGGATCGCCGTGGCCCTGATAATCTTCAGCTCCTGGAACCCCGTCAAGGCGATCTTCGCGGCGTATGCCTTCGGCGCGCTCAAGGGAATCGGCTTTAAATTCCAGAACGCCGACCTTTCCTTCTTCGGGAAAAAGGTCGCTTTATCGCCCCGGCTCCTGGACATGCTGCCCTACGTGGCCACCATCGCGGTGCTGGTCTTCATCGCCCGGCGCAAAAAAAAGGAACACCAGGCCCCGAAAGGCCTCGGCGTTCCCTATTTCCGGGAGGAACGGTAGCGGGCGGCCCGTTCTTTCGGACTACTTTACCGTCATCCTGAACACGCCGTCCCAGCCCGGGGGCGGCGGATTCTTCGCGTATACGCGCACGCGCTCGAGATAGGCCGCCGAGGGGGCGTCGCCGAAGAGGTCCACGTTCTTCGCGAAGAACTTCTGCGCGGCCTCCCACTTGCCCCTTCGGTAGGCTTCCAGGCCCTTTTCGAAGTGCGTCTTTATCTCTATGAGCTTCGGCTGCGCGCGGGGCTTTTCCTGCAGCACCTCGAAAATGCGCACCGGCTCGGTTTTCCCCTTCACGGCGATCATGTCGATCTCGCGGCACAGGTATTCTTCCTTGACCTTTTCGTAGACCGCCTCGGTGATCAACGACTTGGAGCCGTACGCCTTATTGGCCCCCTCGAGCCGGGCGGCCAGGTTTACCGTATCGCCGATTGACGTGAAATCCATGCGGTCGCGCGCGCCGACCGAGCCGAAAACGACGGGACCGACGTTTATGCCGATCCCGATGGAAACCACGGGCAGGCCTTCCTTTTCCCGTCGCTCCTTTTCCTCCATCATCGCGTGGCGTATTTCCATCGCCGCGCGGCAGGCGTTCATTTCCTTCATCGGGCCCTCGAAGAAGGCCATCATCTCGTCGCCCACGAACTTGTCCACGTCGCCGTGGTTATTGAGGATAATCTCCGTTTCCAGGTCAAGGTACCGATTGAGCACCGTTACCACCTCTTCGGGCTCCATGCCCTCGCACATGGTGGTGAAGCCGCGAATATCGGTGAACAGGAAGGCGAGCTCCTTTCGCGAGGTGGAGGTTGCGCCGCTTTCGGCGTTTTTTAGGGTGGAGGCGGAGATGTAGGGCACGATGCCCCGAATCACCGAGACCATCTCGTTGATCTCGAAGGAGAGGGACTTTATCTCGTCCCTGCTCGTCACGCAGTCGTTATATACCAGGGCTGAGGCGGCGACCCTGGTCTCGCCGTGGATCATCGTGGAAAGGATGTCGGCTATCTTCCGCACGTTCATGCGCAGGAACAACAGCGGGTTCACGATATAGTTTCCCACGAGGTAGGTAAGCACGACGGACAGGTAGATGAAAAATGCCGTGATGAGGATCACGGTGACGCGGGTGCGGTAGTAGGGGCGCATGATCACGTTCCGGTCGAAGGTCATGACCGAGAAGCCCAGGAGCCGCTCCCTGCGGATTCTCTCCTCGCCCTTGCGGACCGTGTCGATCTTGACGATGGGGCTGGTATACACCACCGTTCCGGCGACCGGATCGTCGTTCGCGATTACCCGGTTGCCCGCGGCGATGGCCGAAAGCCACGCGGCCGCGCTTGCGGCCGAAAGGGCGGGCAGTTCCGGATTGCGGGTCGCCGGTTCGAGGGTGGAAAACTCCGCCCTATAATCGCCCACTGTCCGCGCGGGATCGTCCAGGTACACCTCTTTGGAAAGGTCGGTATAGACCGTCAGGTCGTGGTACGTGAAGGTCGCCCCCCGGTTCATCTCCACCTGCCGGTTCATGTATTCGACCATGGCGATGGAGTCGCCCAGGTTTACCCGGTACGCGGCGGAGGCCTGTTCCACCTGGCTTCGCGCCCCGTCCGCCACGGCTTTCATGATGGTCGTGCGGTAGTTCCTCAGGAGGGTTACGCTGAGCACGAGGAGGATCACCGAAATGATGCCGATGAACGCGAAAAAGAGCTTGCTGCGGATGCGGAAAAACACGTCGAGAAAGGCCGCGCCCCGCAATTGCTTCGACGACAAGCCCTTGCCCCCCGCGGTTTTGCGGAAGGCCCGGTACTCCAGGAATATGGGGTTTTTCCGGTTCAATCGGGCGAGAAACACGCAGACCGAGGCGATATTGATCGCGAGGATGAGCGTCGGCGAGCCCCACGAGACCGGCTTTTGCGCGGCGAACCAGCCGTTCGAGTCGGCGAAAACCAGGACCGGCAGCAGGGAGATCGCCCCGAGCCCGCCCGTTACGATAATCCGGCTGGCTCCCGTAACGAGCGATTTCGCCGACAGGAAGCCGACGTGCCGGAGCCGGGTAAAGAAGACCGCAACGCGCCAAGCCGCAAAGAGGGGCGCGAGCCAAGTCGCGAACAGGAGGCGAGAGAGCGCCGCTTCGGGGCCGGGGCCCAGGGCGGCGCCGAAGGCGAGCGCCATATTCCACGCGCTGAAAGACTCGGGTCCCGTTCCCGAAGCGCCCCCCGGCAGGGGAACGAAAAACCAGCCGATGAGGGCGGCCGAAAGGATAAGGTCGAAAACCTCGAACGCGTTCGGTTTACTGATCATGTCGGTCTCCGCCTCAGGTGCCCGACAGGGCGCGCAATTTGGTTTCGGAGCGGTCCAGGTATGCCTGCGCCTGCTCGTAGCCCGCGTCGTACTGAACGACCTTCAGGAACGCTTCCCGGGCCGTTTCGTAATCCTCGTCGTTATACGCGGCTATGCCCGACTGATAGATCGAGGCGGCCAGTTTTTGCACCTCGGCCTTCTTGGCGGCCAGCTTTTCCTGATTGGCCTTCACGGTCAGCCTGGATTGGTTGTCCCTAACGATATTCATCGCCTCGGCGGGTTTTCTCGCCTTGATCTGAACGTCGACGGTACCGAGAATTTCCTGTATATCCGCGTCGTAGTCGTGGGCGGGCGGGGCATTCTTGGTCGAGGCCTTGGCGGGCGCCTTAGCGGGGGCCTTGGCGGGCGCCTTGGCCGGGGCGGCTACCGCGGCCTTAACCGGGGCCTGCGCGGCGTCGGCTGCCTGCGCCTGGGTAATCTCCTCGATTTTCCTTTCTATCCCCTCCCGGGCAAGGCCCACCGAGGGATTGATCGGATCGATGAAGATAATGCTGTCGGCAAGGCGCTTCGCGCCGTTGAGTTTCTTTAGTTTCGCCGAGCGATCGGTTTCCGCGTCGATTTCCCTTTGCATGGCCGCGAGTTCGTCGGACCGGGACTTGATCACCTCGGTCCGAAGTTCGGCGGTGGTTTTCGACAGTATTTTGGTCTCGGGCGCGCCCGAATCGAGCTGCTTCAGTTTTTTTACCGCCACCACGTAATCGTAGTCCTGGTCAGCGGTGCGCTTTTGCTTTTTGGACAGTTCGTTGGCGGTCGCGAGGTTCAGCGCGAATTGCTTGGTGCGGAAGGCCTCAAGATCGGCGAGGTACTTCTTCGCCCCGGCGTGTTCCGGGTCAAGCTTTAACGCGTCGCTGAATCGTGTGCGGACCGCGGGTATCGCGGTCAGGTCCTGGTCCCGCAATATGACCGATTGATACTTTTGAAGGCCGTCCTGGAACAGCAGGCCCGCCTTTTCCTGTCGGGTCGTTTCCTGAAGGAGGAGCATATTCGCCCGTAAGCTCGTGCAGGACGAAAGCGCGAAAACCAGCGCGGCGGCGCCGTATAGTATTAGTACTTTTTTTGTAGCCATCGTTCTCTCCCCGGTAACAATTCTACTCCAAGACCTCTATAATATCCATGAACCCCGAATGAATTAAGGCTAAAGTAACCGTATACGATAACGTTTTTTAAGCGGGAGGTTTTCATGACGGAGAAAGACGCGGGACGATTCACGAAGGCAGGGGCGATTGCCTTCATCGTGATGTTTGGCTTCATAAGCCTATTCGCCGACATGAATTACGAGGGCGGCAGGAGCGTGGTCGGCCAGTACCTCAAACTGCTGGGCACCAGCGCCTTCGCCCTCGGCGCGGCGGCGGGAATCGGCGAATTCGCCGGTTACGCCCTTCGGTTGGTTTCCGGTTCACTCGCCGACCGAACGAAAAAATACTGGCTCTTCATAATCGTCGGTTACGCGGTCCAGATGGTCTCCTTCCCCCTCATGGCCTTCCTGGACGGGTGGGAACTCGCGGTGGCCTTCCTCTTCCTCGAACGCGCCGCCAAGGCGATCCGGAAGCCCGCCAGCGACGCGGTGCTCTCCTTCGCGGCAAAACGGACGGGCAGCGGGTTCGGCTTCGGCCTTCACGAGGCGATGGACCAGGTCGGCGCCTTTCTCGGCCCGGCGCTTTTTTCCCTATTGCTCATCGCGAAAAACGGCGGGGCGGATTTGGCGGTATACCGAAAGGGGCTTTTGCTCCTGTTCATTCCCGCCGCCATAGTCGTCGCCCTCGCCCTGACCGCGCGCTTCGTCTTTCCCCATCCGGACCGATTCGAGGTGAAGACCAAAACGCCGCAGTTTAACGGCAAGGGCTTTCCGCGCGTGTTTTGGGTCATTACCCTCGCCAGCGGCCTGCTCGCCATGGGCATTACGGATTTTCCCCTCATCGGGTTGCACTTGAAAAACGCCGGAACCTTTAACGCGGACGCGATACCCCTCCTGTACGCCGGGGCCATGGCGGTAGACGCGGTCGCGGCCATCGTATTCGGCGTGCTCTACGACCGGTTCGGGCTCGTCGCCCTCGCCGCCCTTTTCATCGCGGAGGTATTCACCGCGCCCCTCGTGTTTCTCGGTTCCTTCGGCTGGATTCTCGCGGGCATGGCCCTGTGGGGTATCAGCGTGGGCACCCAGGAATCGATCCTCAAGGCGGCCATCGGCGACCGGGTTCCCGAGGATCGGCGGGCCCGCGCCTTCGGCATGTTCAATACCGTATTCGGCGCGTTCTGGTTCGCCGGAAGCGCCGTCATCGGACTGCTCTACGACAAGTGGGGCACGGTACCCCTGGTGGCCTTCTCGGTCGCGGTGCAAACCGCCGCGATGGTTATCTTTCTCAGGGCAGTGACGAAGCCGGGCCTGTCCTCGGCGGATCGATAGGCGGTTCCGGCGCGGCGCGCGGGTTTACCGCTCCGCCTCGGTACCGTAAAGCCCGAGCTGGGTAAGCGCGGGAAAGGGCGAGGGGTCGTCGGCCTTAACGAGGCGTTCCAGCCGGACCCATTCCGTCTTCCGGGCGGAAAAGGCGAACTCCTGCGCGGCCCCGGTTTTTTCCAGGGCGAGCGGAACCTCGCCGCCGTCCGAAAAGAGAAGGACGCCCGATCGCCACCAGGCGTCGTGGGGAAAGTCCGCGCGAAGGTATACCGCGGCCCGGTCGACGGTTACCGGGCGCCCGAACCGCACCGTCAGGCACGCGCGCGGATCGCGGTTGATTCCCCAGCTGGTCCAGGGCCATTCGCCGTGCCCGTCGTTTGCGGTCAGGCCGTCAACGGCGTTTCGGGCGGCAAAGGCGTTTTCGCCCCGGGTGACCGCGTTCGCCTCCGCGTGGGGGAAGGCCGCGCCGTTTGAGCTCGTATCGTGCGGGTTCAACGCCAGGTTCCGGTACGCGGAAATTTCGGCCGCCGTCGCGTACCGGGCGGAAACCAGGTGCCGCGTTCCCGCGAAGGCGCGGGGCGAGTACCCGGCGCGGGCCTCGCCGAAGGGCACGGGAAACCTGAATTCCGGCCCCGCGAGATACACGAGGGTCGGCGGGAGGGTTTCGTCGAAACGGATCACGGCATGCCGCCCGGGTTCATCCGCGCTAAGCGCGATTTCGTCCCCCGGCCCGTACTCCCGTTCGATGACGAGGCGAATGTCCTCTCCCGCCCGTTCGATGCCGCATGCGTTCAGTTTCAGGCTCATTGATTCCGCTCCTATTCGATGGCGATGGCGATATTCGTTTTAAATGCGATTTTCGCGCGGTATATGCGGCTTTTCCAGGCGAGGGAAAGCCTCGGGTCGGAAACGGGAATCTCCTCGATCTCGATCGTGCCAATATCGCCGGAAAGGGCCGCGAAGGCGAGATCGCCTATCGCGATGCCCCCGTCCCTCGCCTCGGGCCGCAATTCGGTTATGAGGCTCAAAACGGCCGGGCCCGCCCCGAGATAGCGATCCTCGACGGTTATCCGCTCAAGGCCCTTGTGAAGCCGAACGCGCCGCCGATACGACTTCACGCCGCTTTCCCTTGACCACGCGCCCGCGATTTCCATGGATATACCGGTTTCCTCTCCGGAGGTTTCGAGCTCCACGTCCCGCGCGGCATATTCCGCTCCCGCTTCCTGGAGCGCCCCGCCGAGCGTGGGCAGATTGTGCCAGTCCGACCGCATGGTCCATATCTCGTACCGCCGGGGAGAGAAGGTTGTCGCCGTATACGTTTCCACGCCGATATCGATAAAGCAAGGCACGCCGTCCTTGTAGAGGGTAAAGCTGCCGGTGTCGTTGTGGTTGTGGCTGTCCCCGTTTCCGCCGGCCTTCACGGCGAGGCAGAAGCGGCGGGACCGCGTTATGAAGAGCCCGACGCTCGGATACCAGATATCGCCGGGTCGCGCCACGTTCCGGGACGACCGGGCATAGGCCCTGATTTCCCCCGCGGCGGCGACGGATTGTACCCGGTACAGGAGATTGATTTCTTCTGGGAGGGTAGGGTCTCCCGCGCGCGCGTAATCCCCGGCGGCGAAGGATTGCAGCTCGGGGCTATCGATCCTCCTCCCGAAAAGGAATTCCCGCGCCCCGGCGGGGCCGGCTACCGGGGAGCAGTCCGCGAAGTTTACGTAATAGCCGTTCCCCGCGTACGCGTTCCGGATATACAGCGCGATATTCCTGATCTTCGATTCCCGGTATAGCGGCGCGAAAACGCCGGGCGCGAGCGATTCCAGGATTTCCGTGGCCCCGAAAAGGCAGAGCCCCGCATGGCGGTAGTATTGGGCGCCCTCGCCGCAGCATCCGTCCTCGCCGTAATCCTTGAGGAAGAAGTCGAGGCTGGAAGCTGCTTTTTCCGCTACCGCCCTCATGACGCGGGGCTCGGAATCGGAAAGTCCCGCGGCGATCAGCACGTTCTGCGTGCACCAGGGCGTCCAATTGTTCATGGGTTCCCCGTCCCGGCCCATCCACCAGAAATGCTCTCTAAGGTAGGGCTCGAGTATCCGCTCCCGCACGAGGCCGCGGATTCGCGCGCCGATGGCAGGGCTGACCGCGTCGAGGCGGGAACCGAGTAGGTGAAGCGCCACGGATAGCTGCGCGCCGGTCTCGCAGGCGAACAGGTCAAGCACGGGGCGTTCGGGGGAGGGGAGGGGGAGCTGGGGCTCGTCGCGGACATAGGCGTTGTGCGCGGGAATCTGCCACCCGCACTCCGAGCAAATCGCGTCGATCCCGTCGATCGCCCCGTCGAGAAAGCGGCCGTCGCCCGCCGCGCATTCGGCGAGGACAAAATCGTTAAGGGCCCTTCGGCGGGCGAAATACGGCTCCTCGTAGCGGCTCCGATTCCCGGTCCGGGTAAAGTCGAGATAGAGCGAGGCCGGGAGCGGCGGGTACGCGAACGGCGCGCGGGCGTCCCCGGCCGCGACGAGCCGGGCGGCGTCCGCTCGGTCAAGCCCGTCCCAAAACGATCGGTTGTCGGCGGTCGGGAAGGGGACGTAGCGGGCCAAACGCCCGGGCAGTTCAGTCAGCCGTTCTCGGTACATGATCCGTGCCCCGCTGCGCGTAATCCCGGGGCGAGACGCCCTCGGTTTTCTTAAACACCTTGCTGAAATAAAACGCGCTTTCGAACCCGAGCCGCTCCGAGACTTCCTGTATCCGCACGTTGCCCGAAAGGAGCATCCGCTTCGCGGCGGATATCTTTGCCCGGGTAACGTATTCCACGAAGCTGCACCCGGCGTAGCGCGAAAAAAGCGTGCTCAGGTAATTTTGGCTTAGGCCGTGGATCGACGCCACCTCGCCCAACGCCAGCTTCCGGTCAACGTTTTCGTCGATATACCGCCTGACCCGATCGATCACGACTTCCCGGTAGTAGCGATGCCGGTTCCGCAGGCTCGCGGCGAGCCCGTCGCGCAGGCGGGCGATCCACGCGACGCATTCCTCGGCCGTTTTGCATTCGAACAGGATGCGGTAGCCAAACCGTTCCAGGGAGAAAATCTCGCCGAGTATTTCCTCTCCCTCGGGCAATAGGGAAACGGCCATGAAAAGGATTCCCGAGGCCGCGTCCATGGCGAAGGCATGGTCCGGCGCGCTTTCCCGAAGCGCGGAGACCAGGTGGCCCAGCGTATCCGCGAGGGCGTCGAGATCGACCTCGCGGAAGGCGCGCGACAGCTCGTCGCGAAACCGCGATAGGTCGACCCCGGCGGGACCGTCGGTATGTTTCGCCTCGTCCCAGAACACCGGTTCCATCGAGAGGCTCCGTTCCCGCGAATACGCCTTGCGCGCCGAGGCGAAGGACTCGTGCAATACCCAGGCGTCGTTGACGGGCCTGCCTACCGCGATATTGACCGTGACGGCGAAGTAATTGCGGACCAGTGCGATCGCGTGCGTCAGGGCCTCGCGGACCTGGGCGGTCAACCGCTCGCCGTCGCGGATATCTCCCTGAAAGACAACGGCGAAATGGCTCAGGTCCAGGCTCACGATCCGGCACTCGAGGAAACGGCCCATGGCGTCGCGCACGATTCCCAAGGAGCTGGAAAAGAGGGAAATTTGCCGGTCCCTCGCCCCCCTCGTCCGGTCCAAGTCTTCCATGCCGCAGTAGGCCACGAGGAAATAGTCGCCGCCGAGGTCGATTCCAAGGGCGTCCATCTGCCCGGCGAACGACCTGCGGGATTCGAAGAGCCCGTTTAAAAGCCTGACCAGGAATTTATCGATGAAGGGCTGGGTGTCCGGCCGCGACTCGCCGTAGGAGTCGTCCCCGCGGCCTTCGGCCAGAATGGCGACCGCGCGACGGAGCGACTCGGTGAGGACTTCGGGGGAGAGCTCGATCTTTACGAGGTAATTGACCGCCTGGCAGTCGATCGCCTTTTTGACGTACCCGTATTCCTCATGGCTCGTGAGCACGATGAAAAGGGGCTTTCTCCCGAAGCGTTCGGCGCACTCGGCCATCACCTCGAGCCCCGAGCGAACGGGCATTCGCACGTCGGTTATCACGATATCGGGGGAGGTTTCCTCGATAAGCCCCATGAGTTGCTCGCCGTTCTTCGCGGTACCGGCGACGGTTAGGCCCAGCGATTCCCAGTCGAGCATCGACTTGAGTCCCACGATGACCAGCGGCTCGTCGTCGGCGATAATGACCTTACGCATCAAGGGTTTCCTTTCTCCCCGTTCCCGGGCCGTCCCGGAACGGTCATGCGGGCGACCGTTCCCCCGGTCGCTCCGCGTTCCACGAGAAGGCCGTACCGGTCGCCGAAGGCGTGCCGAATTCTCATGTCCACGCATTCGATCCCGATTTTCACGAAGAGCCCCGAATCCTCCCCCGAGGCGTGAGCGCGATCGTCGTCATCAGGCGGGAACCCACCCGGGTCGCCTTCGGGAAAGCCGACGCCGTCGTCTGTCAGGGCGATCTCCACGGCGCCCGATTCCAGGAGCCGCGCGTCTATCCCGATCCGCCCGATTCCGCCGTTCGGCTCGATGCCGTGGAAAATCGAATTTTCCATGAGCGGCTGGAGGGCGAAGCAGGGAACCGGGGTGTCCAGAAGGTCGTCGGGCACGTTTTTTTCGAACCGTATGGCGCTGCCGTGGCGATACCGCTGGATAACGTAATAGTCGTCCAGGAGGGCGATTTCGTCCCGGAGCGGAACGACGGTCCTCGCGCCCTTGATGACGTTTTTCATGAGCCGCGCGAGTGCGGTGGTCATTTCCGCGATGCCCGCCGCGCCCTGAATGCTCGCCATCCACTTGATGGAAGCGAGGGTATTGTAGAGGAAATGCGGGTTGATCTGGCTTTGGAGCATGCGATATTCCAGGTCTTTCTTTTTCCGCTCGTCGGCGATCCTCGTTTCGAGCAGCGACTCGATTTCCGCCGACATATCGTTTATGCCCCGGCCGATATCCCCGAGCTCGTTGTCCCACTCGATGCCGTTGTCGCGCCCGAAATCGCTCGCGGAAATCGCCGAGAGCCGCCGGCGGATCTGCAGCACCGGCTTGGTGATGGAGCGGCCGAGAACGAACGAGATGAGAAATCCGAAGGCAAGCATGGACGCGAGGATAATGAAGAGGATCGCGGCGAAGCGGTCCCGGTCCACGCCCGTCGCTTGGATCGAAACGGTTTGGGAGAGGGCGAGGGACGGCCTGCCCAATGGACAGGTCACGACCGGCTTATACGCTCCCGACCCGAGGCGCGCCTCCCCGATCCGGGTGTCCCTGCCGAGGGTATTCGCCGACTCGTCGTAGGCGAGACGGAAGTACCCCGGCACCCTGACCAGTCCTTTCCCCTCGACGCGCCAGGTCGTGTCGCCCGCGGTGAGGAAGAAGTCGCAGCCCTCCCGAAGCGGGTAGTCGCGCAGCCGTTCCAGGAGCACGTTCGCCGAGACCGCGAGATATACGTATCCGATAACGCTTCCTCCCCCGGACGGCCTGACCGGGCGGATTACGGTCAGGATTCCGGGATTCACCGGGGCGGTAAAGGGATCGTCTTCCCACCCCTCGAAGACCCTTGGCTCGGCGAGTCCCGACAGATTGAGGAGGTTCAGATTGTACCTATTTACGGGGGACGTATCGTCTGCCGTGTTTCCGACCTGCAAGAATCGGGTAAGGTCTCGGTTGGCCACGATGATTCTCGTGACGTATTCCCGGGAGGCCGAACTCGCGAATTCGTCGCGGAGCCGGTCGAAGGTGTCAAGGGTGAGCCGGGTACTGCCCTCGCCCGCGGCAAGCCATTGCAGTATTTGCGCGTTGGTGAGCGCCCATCGGGTGATACGGTCGAAGTCCGATAGCTCCTTGCCGATAAGGGAGGACAGGACGCGTAAATTGAATTCCGCGGACTGGATAACGCTGCGTCGCGCGTAGGTACCGAAAAAGGCGAAACTTACCGACGCGAGGATAACGGCGACCGCGAGCGAGAAGACCACGGTTATCGCCGTGATTTTGGTTTTAATGGTATGTCGCCTGCGGGCGCCGTACTGCTCAATCATCGTCTATCGTTTCCTGCGTCTTCGGATTTTCCGCCCGATACGCGGCTCTTGTCAAACTTTTTATCGGCGCCGGGCGGAAGTTCGGAAAATTATGCATCGCGAGGCGAAAAAAATGCAGGTCCCGGCGAAAACCGCCGCGCTATTCGCTCGATCGCGGTGGAAATTGAATGTTTCGGCTAAAATCGTTCATGTCGCGTTTTGGAATACCGGCCGTACACTGTCAGCGAAGCGACTACGCAAAGGAGGAATACATGCGTATTTCGAAAAAGAGACTCGCCGTAGCGGCGGCGCTTTTCGCGGCTATCTCCCTCTCCTTCGCCGGCGGCGGCAAGGAGACCAAGGCAGAGCCCGGCGTGACCACCCTTAAATGGGCGCTCTGGGATATCAATTCCACTACCTACTACAAGCCCCTCATCGAGGCCTACGAGGCCGCGCACCCGAACGTCAAGATCGAGATGCTCGATCTCGGCTCCAACGATTACATGACCGTATTGAGCACCCAGCTCACCGGCGGCGACGACACGATCGACGTGGTAACCATCAAGGACATTCCCGGCTACAACAACCTCGTGAAGGCCGGTCAGCTCCTGGCGTTGAACGATTACGCCGCGAAGTCGAAGATCGACACTTCGGTGTACGGCGGGACCGTCGAGCAGATTTCCGTGGACGGCAAGTATTACGGGCTTCCCTTCCGGAGCGATTTTTGGCTCATCTACTATAATAAGGCCCTCTTCGACAAGGCCGGCGTGGCCTATCCGACAAACGACATGACGTTCGAGCAGTACGACGCGCTCGCCCGGAAGCTTACGAGCGGCGCGGGAGCCGACAAGGTGTACGGTTCCCACTACCATACCTGGCGCAGCGCCGTGCAGCTGTTCGGGATCCTCGACGGCAAGAACACGATTATCGCCACCGATTATTCCTTCCTGAAACCCTATTACCGGATTATCCTGGCCGAGCAGAAAGACGGCATTTGCCAGGACTACGCGACGCTCAAGACCTCCAGCACCCATTATTCCGGCGTGTTCTACAACAATTCGGTCGCCATGCTGAACATGGGTTCCTGGTTCATCTCCACGCAAATCGCGAAGGTTAAGTCCGGCGAATCGAAGAGCGCGAACTGGGGCCTCGTGAAGTATCCCCATCCCGCGGGCGTAAAGGCCGGCACTACCCTGGGCACCATCACCTCCATCGGCGTGAGCGCCGCTTCCAAGAAGCAGGCCGCGGCTCTCGATTTCGTGAAGTTCGTTTCCGGGGAGGACGGCGCCGCGATCGTCGCGACCACGGGAACCATTCCCGCGATCCACAACGACAAGATTACCGCGATCATCGCCGGGAAGGACGGCTTCCCCGCCGACCCGAATTCCAGGGAAGCGCTGAACGTCTACAAGACCTATCTTGAGATGCCCCTCAACCCGAAGGCCGGGGAGATCGAGGTCGTGCTGAACCAGAACCACGACAATATCATGACCAACAACATCGGTCTCGACGAAGGCCTTGCCAAGATGGGCAAGGAAGTCAGCAAGATCCTCGGCAAATAATCAGGCCGTATCCCCCTCGACCGCCATCCGCCGCCCGAAAGGGCGCGGGAGGCGGGTTTCTTACCCGGAAGGACACCATGCGCTCAACCACGGCTCCCGCGGCGCCGCAACGCGGCCGCGACCTGAAGCGGTCCCTCGTGGCCTACAGTTTCATCGCGCCGAACTTCGTCGGCTTCGCGATATTCACCCTCGGTCCCATCGTTTTCGCCTTTATACTCGCGTTCCTGAATTGGGACGGCTCGAATCCCATCACCTTCGCCGGGCTCGATAACTTTATCCGGCTCTTCGACGACGACCAGTTCAAGACCGCGCTCCGCAATACGATCGCGTATACCGGCGGCACCGTGCCGCTCACCATCGCGTGCGCGCTGGGCCTCGCGATGCTCTTAAACCAGAAAATCGCGGGCAGGAATTTTTTCCGGTCCGTCAGCTTTTTCCCCTACGTCGCCTCCCTCGTGGCGGTTGCCGTCGTGTGGAACATGATATTCAACCCGGCGAAGGGTCCGGTGAATCTGATGCTCGCCTCGCTCGGCGTGAAGCGCCTTCCGGGCTGGGCCGCGAGCAAGGACTGGGCCATGCTCACGGTAATCCTTTTCAGCGTGTGGAAGAACATGGGCTACTACATGATCATCTACCTGGCGGGCCTTCAGGGAATCAATCCCGAATTGTATGAGGCGGCCGACCTCGACGGCGCCAACGCGTGGCATAAGTTCCGCTTCATCACCGTTCCCCAGCTCTCGCCCACGACCTTCTTCGTGCTCATCATGCTGACGATCCAGTGCTTCAAGGTATACGACCAGATTTACATGATAACCCAGGGCGGGCCGGGAACCTCGACCCTCGTGCTCGTGTACCACATTTACAACACGGCGTTCCTTTCGTGGAACCTCGGCTACGCGAGCGCCATCGCCCTCGTGCTTTTCGCCCTCGTGCTCGCGGTGACGGTCATACAGTTCCGGGGCGAAAGGAGATACTCGTAAATGGCGCCATCGATCCGAAAAACCCCTCTCGGAAAGCGGGAAATCCCGGAATTGACCCTGGGGCGCGCGGCGCTCTATCTCGGCCTGATCTCCATGAGCGCGTTCATGCTCGTTCCCTTCGCGTGGATGGCCTCCGCGTCGCTCAAGCTGGACAAGGACGTGTTCCGCTTTCCCATCCAATGGATTCCCGAGCTTCCCCGATGGAAGAACTACGTAGATATTTGGTCTAAGATCCCGCTCGGCCTTTTTATCGCGAATACCGCGAAGCTCACGGTCATCGTGACCCTCCTGCAGCTGCTTACCTCGAGCCTCGCGGCCTATGCCTTCGCGAAGCTGCGGTTCCCCTTCAGGAACGCGCTCTTCCTCGGCTACGTCGCCACCATCGCCATGCCCTGGCAGGTATACATGGTTCCCCAGTTCATCATGATGCGGGGCTTTCACCTGACCAACTCGCACTTGGGAATCGTCTGCCTCCAGGCCTTTTCGGCCTTCGGCGTGTTTCTCATGCGCCAGTTTTACCAAAGCGTTCCCGACGAACTGTGCGAGGCTGCCCGGATCGACGGCATGAGCGAGTACGGGATCTGGTGGCACGTCATGCTGCCCCTTTCAAAGCCCGCGCTTTCCACCCTCACCATATTTACCTTCGTGAATACCTGGAACGATTTTCTCGGCCCCATGATTTACCTCACAAAAACGAGCCTGAAAACGATCCAGATCGGGATTCGCATGTTCATTACCCAGTACTCGTCCGAGTACGGCCTGATCATGGCGGCTTCCACGGTAGTCCTCGTTCCGGTCATCGCGGTATTCCTTTCGCTGCAGCGGTTCTTCGTGGAAGGCATCGCCTCGGCGGGACTCAAGGGGTAAAGGGGGCGGATCATGCTCAAGGGCTTTGACGTAGGCGGAGCGGGCGCGGTTCCCGGCGCGTCGGTTCCCGACGCGATAGAACCGATCAGCGACCGCGAGGCCGCGGAAGCGCTGGACCGGGCCGTGGGGCAGGTCGCTATGAACCTGCCGCTCTACGGCGAGAAATGCCAAAACCACTCTTCCGTCGCGGGCGTATATCCGCCGTGCGGCAACGATCAGTGGACGACCGGGTTTTGGCCCGGCGAAATCTGGCTCGCCTGGGAACGTTCCGGCGATCCTGAGTTTCGCCGCGCGGGGGAAAGGTACGTCGAAAGCTTTTCCGACCGCATCCGGCTTAAAATCGCCGTGGACCATCACGATATGGGCTTTCTCTATTCGCCGAGCTGCGTGTCCGCGTGGAAACTCACCGGAAACGAGACGGCCCGCGCGGCCGCGATCCTCGCCGCGAGGCAGCTCCTCGCGCGGTTCCAGGAAAGGGGCGCGTTCTTTCAGGCGTGGGGCCCCATGGGGGATCCGGAAAATTACCGCTTCATCATCGACTGCCTCATGAACCTTCCGCTCCTTTACTGGGCGTCTTCCGAAACCGGGGAGGCGGCGTTCGCCGATAAGGCGGACCGGCATGCGGCGACCTGTCTCGCCCATTCCTTCCGGTTTGACCATTCCACGTTCCATACTTTTTTCATGGATAGGGAAACCGGGAAGGGCCTTCGCGGCGAAACGTGCCAGGGGTTTCGCGCCGATTCCGCCTGGGCGCGGGGGCAGGCCTGGGCCATTTACGGGCTCGCGCTCGCCTATGGGCGAAAGCCCGATCCCTCGGCGTTGGAACTATTCGATGGCGTGACGCGCTACTATCTCGCGAGACTCCCCGACGATCTCGTTCCCTACTGGGACCTCTCGTTCAATCCCGCCGCCGTGAGGGGGCAGGGCCCGTACGGTCCCGATTCCTCGGGCGAGCCGCGCGATTCCTCCAGCGCGTCAATCGCGGCGTGCGGCCTACTCGAGATTGCCGACCGGCTCGAGGAAGGCGCTACCGGTTCGGGCGGCTCCCCGTTCGCCGATTCCTGCCGCGAAACCGCCCGCCGGATGCTCGGTAGCCTTTCCCGCCGCTACGCGACGAGGGCGCCCGGCCCCGGGAAAGGGCACCTGCTTCACGGTACGTACAGCAAGAAGAGCCCCTATAACGCCTGTACCGAGGAGGGCGTGGACGAAAGCCTCGCCTGGGGCGATTACTTTTATATGGAAGCCCTGACGCGCCTTGCGGTGAAATGGGTTCCCTATTGGTGACGGAGGAAACATGGAGTTTTTCATGGACGACCGGGCGGCGATCGCCGCCTATTGCCTGTCGAACTGCGCGGCCGCCGCGCGCGAGACCATCGCCGTCGCCGACGACGTATCCGCGAGGAAATTCCTCTTTAACCTTCGGTGGGACATGGAGCGGACGTATGAGGCCGTTTCCTTCCCCGGCGAGATTGACTGGCTCTATATGCCCAAGGACGATCCGGAATGGGTCTACGCCCTGAACCGCATGCGCTTCTGGATTTGCCTCGGGCAGGCCTACGCGCTCACGGGCAACGAAAAATACGCGCGGGCCTTCGCGGACCAGATGACCCATTGGGTCAAAACCGTTCGCCGCGACGATCCCGCGTGCGCGAAGGCATGGCGATCCATCGAGGCCGGGCTTCGCATGGAATACTGGTGCAAGGCCATGTCCTATTTCGACGGAAGCCCGTCGGTTTCCGAGAGCGCGCGCGAGCTGTTCCGTCAGAGCGTCGCCGACCACGCGGAATTCATCATGGGCACGTGGAACAGCTATAACCTCATGAGCAACTGGGGCGTTCTCGCCAACCACGGCCTCTTCGTCGCCTCGGTTTACCTCCCCCAAGACGGGCGAACGGAACGCTGGCGCGCCGAGTCGCTCCGCCGGTTGGCCCTCGAGATCGAGATGCAGGTGTACGACGACGGTTCCCATTGGGAGCAAAGCCCCATGTACCACAACGAGGTTGCCCACGACTTTCTCGACGTGGTGATCCTCGCCCGGAAAAACGGGATCGCGCTCCCCGAGATCGTCGAGCGGAAAACCCATGACCTTTGCCGCGCGAACCTGTGCTGGGTCAAGCCCGACGGGAACGAGCTTTGCATGGGCGACAGCGACGATATCGACGCCCGCGACATCCTTTCGAAGGGCGCGTATCTTTGGAGCGACGGCGAGCTCAAAAACTCCGGATACCCGGCGCTCGATTTTGACTGCGTCTGGGACCTGGGAATCGCCGCCGCCCGGGAGTACGGGGGGCTTCCCGCATCGGCCCCTGAATCAACCCTCGTCGCGCTGCCCGATTCGGGAAACTACGCGCTCAGGAGCGGTTGGGGGCCCGACGCCGCCTTTTTGCACTTTCACGCCGGAACACTGGGCGCCGGGCACGGGCATTCCGACAAGCTCCATATCGACCTGTTCGCGAACGGCGAGGATATCCTGGTCGACTCGGGCCGGTACACCTACGTCGCGGGCAAGGACCGGTACGAGTTTAAGGATTCCACCGCCCATAACACCTGCCTGGTCGACGGGAAAAATTTCTACGAATGCAGGGACAGTTGGGAATGCACGGGGCTTAACCGGGCGATCAACCGCTTTGCCCGCCGGAAGAACGGCCTTGCCCTCCTGGAAGGCGGCCATTTGGGCTACGTTAGCGCCCAGCAGGGCGGGGTAATCGTGAACCGGAGGATCGTGGTTCTTGATGCGGGGCTGTATGTCGTGGCGGACGAGTTCTACGCCTCGGGCGGGCACGTGTACGAAAGCCGGCTCCATTTCAACAATTCCGGCGAACTCGCCCTCGAGGGAATCTCGGCCGCGTGGCGAAGCGACCGGAACGTCGCGTACGTGGAGCCCCTCACCGCCTTCGGCGGCATCGATACGCGCATCGCCGCTTCCCGGCTTTCCCGGCACTATAACCTGGCCGAGGATAACGAAACGCTCTGCGCCTCCTTCGGCGCCCGGGGGTTCGCCTGCCTCTATACCGTCATATCCCTTTCGGAACGGGCGGAAGTCCGCCTGGTCCCCACCCGCTCGAACTTTAAAAACGTTCCCTTCCCTCCCGACCAGGTGGAAGCCCTGACGGTACGGCAAGGGGACCGGGAATGGACCGTCGTTCTCGCCCACCGGGAATTCGCGAGCCCGACGGATACTTTCCTCGCCGACGGCTGTACCGGTTTTGGCGCGGCGGTCGTTTTCGACCGAACCGCGGGCGAATCGGAGATCGGCACGGTACTGCAGTGGTAGGGCCCGTATTCCGGGGGTAAGAAGCCAAGCATGCTCCATTGCGCGGGGCATGCTTTTTTTGGCATAATCGCCTGACCCGAACGCGCCCCACGCGCCGGGCGGACCTGCGCGCCGCCCGAATCGATTCGGGAACGACGAGTATGAGGAATCACATGAGCAATCCTTCAAGCGAAGGCACCCTGAAAATCGCCGACGCTACCGCGAACCCTGCCCCCCTCGGGCTTTTGGGCTTCGGCATGACCACCGTTCTCCTAAACCTGCACAACGTCGGCGCCTATCCCCTGGACAGCGCCATCATGGGCATGGGTATCTTCGTGGGCGGCCTCGCCCAGGTTATCGCCGGCGTTCAGGAATGGAAAAAGAACAATACCTTCGGGGCGACCGCCTTCACCGCCTATGGCTTTTTCTGGATGGCCCTCGTGGCGATATGGGTATTGCCGAAACTTGGCGGCATCGCGGCCCCCTCGGGCGAACTCGACATGGGCTTTTTCCTGGGGCTCTGGGGGCTTTTCACCCTGGGCATGTTTTTCGGCACCCTCAGGCTAAACCGCATGCTCCAAACCGTTTTCGGGAGCCTCGCCCTCCTGTTCTTCGGCCTGTCCGTCCGCGACTTCCTGGGCGCCGCCGGGGCCGAGGAAGCCAGCCGCGCCGTGGGAATAGCCGCGGGATACATCGGCATTTTCTGCGGCCTCTCCGCCTTTTACGGCTCGCTCGCCCAGGTGCTCAACGAGGTGTACGGCAAGACCGTGCTTCCCATCGGCCCGGTAAAGAAGTAACCGTACCGAGGTTTGAAAAAAGAAAAAGGCTAACCTCGCGGAGGATCGCGGGGGTTAGCCTTTATCGTATCCGTTATGTTCGCCGGGCCGGCCAAACCGCCGCCCCGGCGTGTGCCCGTCAGTCCTGGTTTTTGGCGGCCTCTTCCTTGATCGCGCCGTCCACTTCCTTCGCGATCTCCTCTTTTACGTCCTTCCAGCCTTTCCCGCACTCGTTTTCCCAGGATCTCTTTTTCCCGTGACGCTTGCCGTATCGGCTTCCGCCGCCGCGGAAACCGCCCTTGATCAGGATATGGGAAAGGAGCACGAGCCCCCAGCCCTGCCAGTAGGTAATCGCGGGCAAACCGAATATCTCTGGCATCAGCCAGTTCCACAGGAGCATCACCACCCAGCCGAAGAGGAAGGCGAAGAGCACCGCGAGGACTATGCCCCCCAGGACCATGCCGATAATCGCCAGGGGAGAAAACCGGGAATGCCAGGCGCGGTCGCGCCGATCGTCGTGATTGTCGAATTTCATGAAAACACCTCCGTCAATTGCCGTCCCATCCCGAATCGCCCAGGCTGCGCCGGAGCCTCGCCAAGGCGTAGCGCTTTCGCGCCGCCAGGGTATCCACCGATATGCCGGTACGGTCCGAAAGGGACTGGAACGTCTCACCCCTGAGACATTGGGCGACCACGACCTCACGCTGCTCGTCGGGCAAGTCCCGGATCGCGTCGGCCAGTTCGCCGAGCAGAGCCTCGGCCTCGTAGGCGTCCTCAACCGCGGCGAACCGGCCGTCCACGATGGAATCGAACGAATCCGCCCCGTCGTCTTCGCGTCGCCTCGAACGCCTGCGCCACCGGTCGATTACCGCGTTTCGGGCCGATCGCCAAATCCAGGCCGTGACGTCCCGAACCCCTTCCAGGGCATCGAGATTGACCAGGGTCTTCACGACGATATCCTGCAGGGCGTCTTCCGCCTCTTCGGCGTCGATCCGTTTACTCATCCACGCGAGCAGCCTTGGCCGTTCCCGCTCCATTGTCGTTGACAGGGTGTGTTCCATTTCTTTACCTATACAGACGCGCGAGGAACGGAATTTGTGTGTCGGGAAATAAAAAAAAAGAGGGGGAGCGCCGCAAGACGCTTCCTACGGCGATGTTTTCGTGCGATCGAGGTCCTGTGCCCACGCGGCCCCCCCTGCCTCCAAAGGCTTCGTCCCGGGGCGAATGCGGCCGCGCCTACCTACCGGTCGGTAACCCCCGGTTTTACCGATCTAGCGTCTACCTACCGGTCGGTAACCCCGCCCCGGGACTGCGCTCTTTTCCGGCACCCCCCCGTCCCGCTTCGCCTACTCCAGCTTCGTGATGTCCGCCTCGAGAAGGTCCCGCAAGCCAGCGCCCAACTCCTCGCGGTTCCCCGCGGAGCTCAACCGCGCCCCGAGGTCGCGCAGCTTCGCGAACTTCGGAGAATCGATGTCGAAACCGATTACGCTGATCAATTGGGTGTCCGTGCGTACCGGGTCTTCAGGGGTGGATTTGTTATTGTTGTTCGCGTATATCGCCTTCATCACGTCGGCGGGTTCCGGGTTAATGGTGTTCTCCCCGTCGGTGATAACGATGAGGCTATTGAAGATCGTGCCCGACTGGGCGAGGATTTCGGCTCCGCGTTCCATGGCGAGCCCGATCGCCGTTCCGCCCTGGGGAACGAAATTATCGGGGATGCAGGCTGCCTTTAACCGCTCCAGGCCCTCCGCGTCGAGTTCCGTAAGCGGCAGTACCGTCGAGACCGTGCCCGAGAAGCGAAGCAGGGCGACCTTCAGCCGCATGTCTCCCTTGGAGGCGGCGAGCGACTCGAGATAGCCCGCCACCGTCTGGAGCGCTGCCGCGGCCTGCACGTATTTCGGGTCGCCGCCGGAGGAGGGCTCGTTGGCCATGGAGCCCGACGAGTCCACCGCGATGGCGATGGAAATGCCCAGGTCGTCGACCCGGTTCATGCCCCGGCGGAAATCGTCGCCGAAGCGGAGCGTATAGCCCGACCGGGCCTTTTGGTACGACTCGGGCGCGCTTGAACTCTGGCGGGGCGCGCACGCGGTTAAGGCCGCGGTTAGCGCGAGCGCGACGACTCCCGCCGCGGGTCTCACGATTCGGCCCGTACGTTTCGCTTTCATGGCGCGCCCCCTATTCCAGGGATATGAACTGGACTTCGACGCGACGGTTCTTGTCGGGGTCCTCGGGGTCAATCGGGCTGTCCCAGCCGCGGCCTTCGGTCACGATCCGGTCCGCGTCGATGCCGTACTTGTCAACCAAAAGCTTTTTCACGAACTCCGCGCGTTTCTTGGAAACGAGTTTCGCCTGGGCGCTCGCCTCGATGAAGGCCTGGTTTCCCTTGGCGCGGAATTCCTCCACCTTCGCCGTGTCCAGGTGGCCGACGAGCTTGAGCATCGTGGTGGCGAGGAACTCGGTCTGCTCGGCGATTCTGCCGAGGAGCCGCGCGTTTTCCTTCATTTCCGTCGTGTTGTCGGCCAGGTTAAAGTCGAGTTTTTGCGGCTCGAAGTAGAGCTGCACGTCGTTGGACAGGACCACGCGCTGGGTTTCCAGGTCGCCGATGTCGAAGGCCGCCTTTTTGTTGAAGGAATCGGCGATCAGGTTTTTCTGGTTCTTGAAGGCGCCGCCAGCGAGGGCCCCGTCAATGATCTTTCGGGAGAGAACCCGCTCCGGCTCGTACGAGGCCGCCGAGGGAAGCTGTCCGAGCTGCTTGTAGTATTCCTGGGAAAGCACGAAGATTTTGTAGGCGCCGATGGGGTTCGTGTCGTCGAGGAACATGGAGGTTTCCGGGGCATTGGCCAGGTGCACGTCGTCCAGCATGCTTTTCGCGTCCGCGGCCGAAATCTGGTAAAAGGAGGCCATGGCGTTGTACGTTTCGGGGCCCACGAGATCGACGGCCTCGAGCATTGCCTCCACGAAGGCTTGCATCAGGTCGCCCTTGTCCGCGAAGAGGTCGTTTCTCGCCACGTAGGTGTCCGCGATGAGCTGGTTCGCGTCCTTCGAGGAAATCAGGAGCCGCGCCCCTTCCACGTAATTTTCCGAGGCAGGGTCGGACACTTCGTTGATGAAGGGCGTCCACGAAACCCAGGCCGCGATCCGCGAATCCTTCTTGAAGAGGTCCCGGGCCTTTTCGCCGTCGTCCACCCATACCACCTTAACGTCCTGGGCGGTCAGGTTTACCTGGGCGAGATACCACAGGAGCATGAAGCTGTACGGGGTATTGCTCGACGTGAGGATTATCTTGTCCTTCAGGTCGGCCGGCCGCCGTACGCTGTCCTTGACGATGATGCCGTCGCCGCCCGCGGACCAATCGAACAGCCCGAGCACGCGCGGCAGCACGCGCTTGTCGGTCTTAAGCGCGTCGTAGAGGAGGGGCAAACTGTCCATGGGCGCCCATATGATCGGCCAACGCCCCGCGGCGTACCCTTCCAGTTGCGCGACCGCGCTTTCCTCGCGCACGAGCTCCACGGCGAACTTGCCCTTTTTGTAGAAGAGGGAATCCTTGTTCGGCTTGGCGCCCCCGTTGGCCGCGAAGAGGGCGGCGTACCCGCCCCAGGTGTCCAGCGGTATGCGGATAAGGGGCACGTTGCCCTCTCCCAGGTCTACCGAGCCGAGCTGGTACCCGCCGATGCCGGTTACCGTAAGGGGCTCGACCTTCGCGTACTCAAGGTCGCCCGCCTTCGATCCCGCGCCGCCCATAAGCCCCGAACCGCCTCCGGGACCCCCGGCGCCGTTCCCGCCCGCGAAAAATCTATAGCCGACGCCCACCGCGATCGCCGCGGCGAGAATGAGAATGCCAATTACCGCCCGTTTCATCCGTATTGCCCCCTACACGTCATCGTGAGAATATGCGCCCGACCGCCATACCCGGCGGCCCGCGGCGGTTAGCCCCGGTCGACCGCGATCAGCCGGTTTTTCAGGTCGTTTTCGATCTTCGCGAGCTCGGCCTCGGCCGCCACGCGCTTCGCCTTGCCTTCCTTCTGGATGCGCAGGGTCTCGTCGATGGTGGAAAGGAGGTCGTCGTTAACCTTTTTAAGGGTTTCGATCTCCACGATTCCCCGTTCCATCTCCGTGGCGACCGCGACGGTCCCGCTCTTGAGCATTTCCGAGTTTTTCGTCAAAAGGTCGTTGGTGGTATCGGTGACCGCCTTTTGCAACTCAACCGCCTTCTTCTGGCGAAGGAGGGACACGGCTATCACGATCTGGTTTTTCCACAGGGGAATGGTCGTCATGATGGAGCTCTGAATCTTTTCCACCAGTGCCTGGTCGTTGTTCTGAATAAGGCGGACCTGGGGCGCGCTCTGGATCGCGATCATGCGCGAGAGCTTCAGGTCGTGGAGCTTTTTCTCGAAGCGGTTAAGGAACTGGCCGAAGTCGTTGAGCTTCTGGGTGTCCGCGGGATCGTTCGAGGTTTTCACCAGCGCCTCGAGCTCCGGAAGGGTCGTGGCCTTGAGCTCGTCGATCTTCATTTGCCCCGCCGCGATGAAAACGTCGAGTTCCTTAAGGTAGTCGAGGTTCTTCGCGTACAGCTGGTCGAGCATCGTAATGTCCCGGAGGAGCTTCATGCGCGCGTCAGAGAGGGAATTAACGATCTTCTCGATCTGGGTCTCGAGCTTTTCGTAGCGGGCCATGAAGCGCTGGACCGAATTGAAGATATTCGCGAGCCAGCCCGTGGGGCCGGAGGCGAGCGAGTCGACCTTCACGTCCTTAACCTTGAGCATCAGGTCGGTCAGGCTTTCCCCCACGTAGCCCGTATCGTGGCTGCGGATTTGCCCGAGCATGGTGTCGGCGAAGCCCGAGATTTTGGATTGGGCGCCCACGCCGAACTGGATGATGGCCTGGGAATCGTTGAGGGCTATGCCTTTCGCGATATCCTTCGCGCGGCTCAGTTCCTCCTCCGAAAGGGTAATGGTCACGTCGCTCATTGTATCCTCCGTTTATGTGAACACGATGGCACGGCCAAAGTGTTATCGAATATCCGCGGAATTTCCCGGTCCGTCAGTCCCCGAGCCCTTCCATGTTGATGGTGCTTTCGAGAAGGGCCAATTCCGCGTCCAGGTCCATCACGTCGTTGGATAAGAGATTGGCCAATTGCTTTTCAAAGGCCTTGTCGATGGTGTCGAGCATGGCCTCTACACGGGCGATGGAGGTCTTGATCTTGTCGTCGCGCACCGGGTTGGCGGTCAACTTTTCGTACTTTTCGAGGATGGTGATCGTGGAATCGAGATAATAGGAAAGAAATTGACGCGCCCTTTTCAGGTCATCCGGGTCACGCCTGATTTCGGCGAGAATTTCCGAGACCGTTTTGCAGAGGGCGTCGATCTTGGCCGGGACGGACCGCGTTTTTTGATCGGGGGCGGAACCGCCAGCGACGCCTGCGTCGAACCAGGTCGCCTCGGCCTGCTTTCCCTTGGTTTCCGCTCCCAGCCTTTTCGCGATCGCCCGTATCGTCTCTAGCTTTCTCGAACCCTCCGAGAGCGCCGCTTCCAGTTCCGCCGGTCCTACGGCGCCGGGAACCTCGGGAAGTCTCGGTTTTTGCCTGAAAAACTGGGCGCCGGCGGCGAGACAAAGCCCGGAAATGACCAGCGATACCGGCAGGGCCATGCCGATAAACACAAAGGAGACGAGGAATCCCGCCGCGGCGAGGATGCCGGCCAAGAGCCAATCGGGTGTACTTTGTTTCATGGGTTCGCTCTCATGCGGGAATTGTACCGTCATAGGGCACGGTAATCAAGGAAAAGCCCGGCGCGGACGGAAAAAACGGGTTTTGGGCGAAGGTTGCCATGAATGTGGGCGTTTCTCGGCTCCTTCTAGCGTCTACCTACCGGTCGGTAACCCATTGACCTAATATCTACCTACCGGTCGGTAACCCGGCGCAGACGAACGGGCGGTTTACTAATCCCGTCCGCCCGCTCATTCATCTTTCTTGGTCATACCCGAGACGATTCCCTATAAAGCCGCGCATAGGCGCCGTTCATTGCGAGGAGCTCCTCGTGATTGCCCCGTTCCACGATCCGTCCCCCGTCAATATACATGATCAGGTCGGCGTTGCGGATGGTCGAAAGCCGGTGGGCGATGATGAACGAGGTTCTGCCCTTCAGAAGGCGCGTGAGCCCCTCCTGAATGAGCCGCTCCGTCTCGGTATCCACGGAACTGGTCGCCTCGTCCAGAATCAGGATTCTCGGGCTCGCGAGAAGGACGCGGGCGAAGGCAACGAGCTGGCGCTGTCCCGCCGAGAGCGAGGCTCCCCGCTCGCCGACCTGGGTGTCGAAGCCTTCGGGAAGAAGCCGGGCGAAGTCGCCCGCGCGAACGGCGTCCGCCGCCGCCTCAATCTCGGCGTCCGTGGCGTCGGGCTTCCCGTACCGGATATTCTCCCGCAGGGTACCGGAGAACAGGAAGCTTTCCTGAAGCATCACGCCGATCTGCGCGCGTACCGATTCGATGGTCACCGTTTTCAGGTCTATGCCGTCCACCAAGACGCTGCCGGAATCGGGATTGTAAAACCGCGAGAGAAGGTTCACGATACTCGTTTTTCCCGCGCCCGTCGGCCCGACCAGGGCGATTGTTGTGCCGGGCGTCACGTCGAATTCTATGTTTTTGAGCACCGGGTTGCCCGCCTCGTAGGAGAAGGTCACGTCCTTAAAGGCGACGTGTCCCCGGATGGTCACGAGGGGAACCGCTCCCGGGGCGTCGGTAACCTCCACGGGCTCGTCCATGGTATCGAAAATTCTCTCGAGATAGGCGCCGGTCGTCACGAGGGCGTTGTAAAAATTTCCCATGTTCTGGATCGGCATCCAAAACCGCCAGATGTAGCCGCTGAAGGCCACGAGGGTTCCCACGGTGACCGACTTCGCGAAGAGGACGATTCCCGCCGCGTACACGAGGGAAACCGCGCCGGTGGACAGGAAGTCGATCACGGGCCAAATCGTGAAGTTCGCCAGGACCGCCGGCATCCACGCGGCTTTCCAGTCCGTGCCGAGCGAGGCGAATATCCCCCGGTTAACGGTTTCCCGGGCGTAGGACTGGGTAATCTTCATGCCGTTCAGGCTTTCGCTCAGGTAGGCGTTGAGGTTCGCCTGCTTGTGGCTAACCCGTTGCCAGAGCCGGTGCTGCCGCCGCTTTAGGAGCATGATCGTGGCGATCAGGAACGGCAGGCCGGCCATGCACACCAGGGTAAGGCGCACGTCGATCACGAGCATGAAGCCGATGATGAAGAGTATGCTGAATAGATCCGCCGCGAACTGGATTATTCCGTTGGAAAGGAGGTCGCTCAGGGAGTTTACGTAATTGACCACGCGGATCAGGATTTTCCCGTGAGGCCGCGTATCGAAGTACGTGAAGGGCAGTTTCTGGAGCTTGTCGAAGATATCGGTTCGGACCGTGACGATCACGTCCTGGGCGATTCTCGTCATAACGCGGATTCGCGCGCGCTGGCACGCGAAGACTACCGCCACGCTCGCGAGCAGGAGGCCGGCCAGCCGGTACAGTTCGGCCGGGTTTCCCGAGGGTATCGCCCGGTCTATGGCGAGCTTCCCGAGGTAGGGGCCGGCCAACGAGAAAAGCGAGGCGACTATCATGAGCGCGAGGGAAAGGGCGAGCTCTTTTTTGTACGGGCCCAAATAGGAAAGGAGCCGGGTTACCGACCGGGGATCGAACCGCTCGTCCTGCTCTTCGTCTACGTTGAACGTGTTTCTGGCCATGTTCAGTTCTCCTCCCCGCCGTTCGTCTGGTGCGTCCATACGTCCCGGTAATAGCCCGGTCGCTTGCTCAGCTCGGCATGGGTTCCGCGGTCGGTAATGCGCCCGTCTTCCACCACGAGCACGAGGTCCGCGTTTACCACCGAGGCGATGCGGTGGGCGATGATGAAGACCGTGCGGCCGCCGCCGATGGCGGCAATGGACTTTCGCATCTCCTCCTCCGTTTCCGCGTCGACGCTGGAGGTCGTGTCGTCAAGGATTATGACCCGGGGCATCGTCAATAAAAGCCGGGCGAGGGCGATGCGCTGGCGCTGACCGCCCGATAGGCCGACCCCGCGCTCGCCCACCACCGTGTCATAGCCTTCGGGCATCTCGCCGATGAAGGAATCCGCGAGGGCGAGATGGGCCGCGTCGCGAACCTCGCCGTCCGTCGCGTCGGGCCGGCCAAAGGCGATGTTTCCCTCGATCGTGTCGGAAAAGAGGAATACGTCCTGCATGGCGATTCCCACCGTCCGGCGGAGCGATTCGAGCGTAATCGTGCGCACGTCGCGGCCGCCGACCAATACCTCGCCGGACGTGGCCTCGTAAAAGCGGCACATCAGTTTCGCGATGGTAGACTTCCCCGAGCCGGTGGGCCCGATGATGCCCACCGTCATGCCCGGTTCCGCCTTAAAGCTGACCCCGTGAAGGGCGGGAGCGTCGCCGTAACGCAGGGAGACGTCGCGGAACTCGACCCCGATGGGCGCGTCTTCCAGGGGCTTCGCGTCGCCGGCGTCCACGATCCTCGGCTCGCGGCTCCACAGTTCATGCAGGCGCTCGGCGGAGGCCACGAAGCGCTGGGCGTCGTTTACCAATCCCGCGATCATGTTGAGGGGGTTAGAAAGGGCCCACATGAGCCCGTTGAAGGTCACGAGCTCGCCGATGGTCAGCCGCCCGGAAATGACGGATAAGCCGCCCGCGACGATGAGTACCACGGGAAGGCAGGAGGTGAGCGCGTCTATGGTGGGCCCGTAGCTGACCCTGATGTCCACGGCCTTCAGCGTGGTGTCGCGGTACGCGCGGTTTTCCTTCAGGAAGCGTTCCTTCTCGTACCGTTCCCGGACGAAGGAGCGTATCACGCGGTTTCCGGCGATGTTTTCGGCCACCACGGAATTGAGGCGGGCGAATTGGTCCCGAACCGCCAGGTGCGCGGGCTTGATCGCCTTCTTGAAGCGCAGGGCCAGGAAAAAAATCAACGGGGTAACCGCGAGCATGCAGAGCGCCAGGGGCAAATCGATCGAAGAAAGGACTATGATGGAGAAGGCGAGCACTAAAACGTTTTCCACCGTCTGGTAAACGACCCAGGCCACGAAGTGGCGAACCGCGTCCAGGTCGCCGGTCATCAGGGTCATTACGTCGCCCGGGCGGGAACGGTCAAACCAGGCGAAGTCCAGCGCCTGAACCCGATCGTAGAGGTCTTCCCGGATCGCCCGTATCACGTTTTGCGAGGCGTGCTCGAAAAGCATCTGGTACCCAAGCCGGAGCGCGCCCTTTAGAAGGGTCGCCCCCACCATAACCGATATGAGGGTCGCCAAAAGTCCGCGCTCGCCGCCCTTTATCACCCGATCAACCACGATACCCGATATCGCCGGGTTTACCATGGCGAGGGCCGCCACCGCCACGACCAGAAGCAGTCCTCCGGCCATCATAAATCGATACTTGCGAACGTATTGCCAAATCCAACGGTACATGGGGCCTCTCCGGAAGTAGGTATTTTTAAAGAATGGATGACATCGTCAACAAATACTCTATGCCCGCGTGAGAGTCGTGTCAATGAGGGGGTTCACCTATGGTAGCGTCAGTATGGGTTTCCGGCTTAGCTTCTGAAATAATCGACGCGGAACCCCCTACCTCCAAAGCCTTGCTTCTGGCGCTTTCATTCGCGGTAGCACCGACTTACCGACCGGTAGGTAAACACATGTTCGTCAATCTACCTACCGGTCGGTAACCCCGTTCTGATATCACGGAGGCTACCTACCGGTCGGTAACCTCTTTGAATCGCGCCAGTCGCTGCGGGCTTTTCCGGTACCCCCTCGTCTTGAAAGAAATCCGATAAACCATGATATCAGGTGTGGAATTACATGAGACGTTAACTCTACGTTTTCGGCACCATCGTAAAAATGGAAATCGTCTATGAAATCCTGAAAGCCCCCAAGACCTTCAGGTCGGATAACTTCGCAGTATAGATGGACCCCTATCTTCTTCGAAAGGGGGAATCCTATGGAAGGTTCGCGCACCGCATGGTCCGTTAGCTCCCCGGATGCCCGTTTTCGTCCCCTTCGGTATCCCACGTCCATGGAGCATACAATGATCCAACAGCATCGGCTTTCTTGGGGCGATGGCCGAATGCCAAGCCGCGTCCTTCGGCGGCGGACTGCCGGCGCTCACGCCATTCGGAGCGTGGGTGGACCGTTACGAGAGGCGGTCCCTTTCATCGTGATGACTGCGGCTTCCGATGGATAAATAAGGAAACCCCGTCCCGAGCGTAATTATTTCCGATCTCACGGTCCGCTCACGAAGTTTTGACCCGGGCCTGATTTACTCGGGTAATGATAATATACGGACACCGGGGCGCGATGGACCATGCACCCCAAAATACCATGGCTTCCTTCGACGAAGCCCAACGGCAGGGAGCCGACGGACTCGAGCTTGACGTACAGCTAAGCTTGGACGGGAAGGCCTTCGTCTTTCACGATTTTTACCTGGACGATTTGACCGACGGTTCGGGCCCATTGTCCGCCATGACCTCGAACGAGATCGCCGACGTTATCGTGAAATCGCGCGGTTACGGCAGCGGCGACGATTTCGAGCGGATACCCGCCTTCGCTGAGGTTCTGGACCGCTTCGGAAAAACCCTGCACCTGAACGTCGAGATAAAGACGCCCTTCATGGCTTCCCTTGCCGGACCGTCCGGCCCATTCCCGGAACGGCTTCCCCTGTCGGAAGCGGGGATCGACCCGCAGGTCCTGGCCGCCAACGCGCGATACGTGGAAAACGTCGCCGCGCTCCTCGCCGCTGGTCCCCTGGGCGAGGGTATGAACGCCTACCGCGACCTCATCGTCTCAAGTTTTGATCCCTACGCCCTGGCTTCGCTTCGAGAGATAGCGCCCGAAATCCCCCTCGCGTTCCTCTCGATGCCCGGTCCCTTTGGCAATTTCGACGCACTCGCCGAAAACCTCCTTGGTAAGTCGCTCATCGCCTGGCATCCCCACTTCAATCAAGTCGACGAGGAACTGGTCGAATGGCATCACGGTAAAAACCGACGAATCAACGTATGGACCGTAAACGATGCCGATTCAGCCCGTGCCCTCGCCGGTCTCGGCGCGGACGGCATCATCACGAACTCGCCCGCGCTCATTCTCGACGCTTTCACGATAAATTGACGCGATCTTAGCGAGAATCATAAATCCGTATGAAATGATGCCCATATAGATCGCATAAACGGACTAAACAATCTGGAGGATGTATGAAACGTATCATTGCCGCCGCGGCCTTGTGCTGCGCGATGGCCGCTTCTTTCGCGGCACCCGTTGAGGTCGAGTTTTGGCATGCCATGGGCGGCCGCCTCGGCGAGAAGGTCACCGAGATATGCGACAAGTTTAACGCGTCTCAGGGCGACTACAAGGTCGTTCCCGTGTTCAAGGGAAGCTATGCCGAGACGATGACGGCGGGCATAGCGGCCTTCCGCGCCGGTCAGGCGCCCGCGATCATGCAGGTGTACGAAGTCGGAACCGCGACCATGATGTCCGCGACCGGGGCGATAAAGCCGGTATACAAGCTCATGCAGGAAACGAAGACTCCCTTCGACCCCTCCTCCTACCTTTCGGCGGTAGCCGGCTATTACACCGACGGCAAGGGCAATATGCTCAGCCTTCCTTTCAATAGCTCGACCCCGGTTTTCTACTACAACAAAGACGCGTTCCGCAAGGCCGGGCTCGACCCCGAGAAGCCGCCGAAGACCTGGGCCGAGGTGGCGGAGTGCGGCAAGAAGCTCATGGCAACCGGAAACTGGGAGGCGGCGTACACCTCCACCTGGATGAGCTGGGTCCATATCGAGAACTTCGCCGCGTGGCATAACTTTCCCTCGGGTACCTACGAAAACGGGTTCGGCGGGACCAAGACGGAACTCCTATTCAACGATTCCCGTATCGTGAAACACATGCAAACGCTGGCCGACTGGCAGAAGCAGAAGCTCTTCGTTTACGGCGGCAGGGCGAGCGCGGCGGGCACGAAATTCGTCAACGGCGAGGTGCCGATGCTCACCGAGTCGAGCGCGGGTTACGCGAACATAAAGGCGAACGGCAAGTTCGATTTCGGCGTCGCGATGATGCCCTACGACGATACCGTCTCCGGCGCCCCCCAGAACAGCATTATCGGCGGCGCGTCACTGTGGGTGTTCGAGAAAAAACCGGCCCAGGTCTATAAAGGCGTCGCGGCGTTTTTCGGCTTCCTCTCCCGGCCCGATGTACAGGCGGACTGGCACCAGTTTACGGGGTACCTCCCGATAACCAACGCCGCCGCGGAGCTTACGAAGAAACAGGGCTTCTACGACAAGAATCCCGGTACCGACGTCGCCATACGGCAGATCAACAACAAGGCGCCCACGGTGAACTCGAAGGGGATCCGCTACGGGAACATGGTCCAGATACGCGACGTGGTCGACGTCGAGCTCGAGGGCATGTTCGCGGGAAAGCAGGACGCGAAGGCGACTATGGACTCCATCAACAGGCAGGGCAACGATCTCCTACGCAAGTTTGAGCGTAGCGCGAAGTAATACCTTTCGATCGAACCCGGAATCGACCGGCCCCGTTAAGGGGCCGGTTTCCTTTCCCATTCGGAGCGTCCATGCACCAACAGTACCATTTCAAGTCAAAGTTTTTACCTTATCTTCTCGTCGCGCCACAAATGGCGGCGTTAGCCGTGTTTTTTCTGTATCCTGCCGCGCAGGCCCTCATTCAGTCCCTTTACGTGCAGGACGCATTCGGCCTTTCGAGCGAGTTCTGCGGGCTCGATAATTTCGCCGCGCTCTTCCGCGATTCGGCCTACCTGCGGACCGCCTTGACGAGCGCGTCCTACGCGGCTATCGTGAGCGTCCTGATTTTGCTTTTCGCCCTCGCGATTTCATGGAACGTGGTTCAGGCGGGTAAGGCGTCTTTCGCCTGGCGCACCGTCGTGATGATTCCCTACGCGATATCCCCCGCGGTCGGCGGCGTCCTGTGGGCGTTCCTTTTCAACCCGACCTTCGGCATGGTAGCCGACGCGCTGAAATCCCTCGGAGTCGCCTGGAACTACCATACGGTACCCTCCCACGCGTTTGTGCTCATCGTTATCATCGCGGTGTGGAAACAGCTTCCCTACAACCTGCTTTTCATTATCCTGGCGATATCGGGCCTGTCCCCGGTTTTAATCGAGGCCGCCGCGGTGGATGGCGCCGGGCCGAATAGGAGGTTTTTGCATCTCGTGCTCCCGTCTCTCGGCCCGACCCTATTTTACCTTCTCACGATGAATCTCGCGTTTGCCTTTTTCGACAGTTTCGCCATCATCCACCAAACCACGCAGGGCGGGCCCGAAATAGCGACCATGACCCTCGTGTACAAGGTGTTCAAGGACGGTTTCCTCGGCATGGACCAAGGCTCGTCCGCGGCCCAGTCCCTCGTGCTCATCGTCATTATGAGCGTCCTGGCCCTCCTCCAATTTAGGCGGATGGAAAAGAATGTGGTTTTTTTTTAAGACGGAGGAGATGAGTAAATGAACCCCGTGCATTCCCGTTTCGCGTCCCGGTCGGTTCCCGCCCGGATCGTCCGGTATGCGATCTTGATCGTCGCCGGCTTTATTCTTCTCTTCCCGGTGTATACCGCAGTCATCGCCTCGACCCATACCCGGCAAGAAGTCGCGGCGGGCGTGCTCCCCATTCTTCCGGGGGGCGAACTTGTACGCAATTACGGAAGCCTGTTCGCGGGAAGTGCGAAAGCCCTTGGGGTGGACGCGGGCCGGCTCCTCTTTAATTCCTTCGCGTGCGCGATCGGGATAAGCGTCGGCAAGGTTTTCTTGAGCCTCATGACGGCCTACGCCATCGTCTTTTTTAAATTTCCGGGAAGGAACGCGGTATTTAGCCTCATGATCCTTACCCTCATGCTTCCGGTCGAAGTGAGGATTATCCCGACCTTCGAGGTGGTCACGAAACTCGGCATGGGTAACTCCTACCTCGGACTCATCCTTCCGATCACGGTGAGCGCCACGGCCGTGTTTCTCTTGCGGCAAACCTTTTTGTCCTTTCCCCGGTCCCTCGTCGAGGCGGCGGAAATGGACGGCGTGGGGCCGGTCGGCTTCTTCCTCAACCTGCTCCTGCCTATGATCCGCAACGAGATAGGCGCGCTTTTCGTGATCATGTTCGTGTACGGCTGGAATCAATACCTGTGGCCCCTGGTCATTTCCTCCCGGGACACCCTGTATACCCTCCCGATCGGCATGAACCGCATGCTCGCCTCGGGGGAACTGCAGGCGGAGTGGCAACTCGTCATGGCAGTCGCCGTACTTGCCATGGTACCGCCCCTCTTGCTCATGGCCGCGTTCCAGAAAAACGTCGCGGACCAGTCGCTGAACCAGGAGAAATAAGGCCCCTGCGCCTCAATACCAAACGGTCACGCCGGCGGTAAGGTTATGCCTGAGCGTGGTCAGGTAGGGTATGAATGCCTCTCCCCGCTTCCCGTCGGCGATCAGGTACTGATAGCCGAGCTTTACCGAGAGGGCCTGTTCGGGGGACCAGGACAATTCGCCGCCGAACACCGCGCGCTCAGCCTTCGGCACCGCGAGGACAAATCCGCGTAGGTCCAGGCGCCGGGTTATCGGTATGCCCGACAGCCCGACGTACGCCGAGTGCGCGGCTTTCCCGTCCAGGTCATCGGGATAATCCGGGTCGTTTTCCCGCCATCTCCATTCGCCGAGAAGGCTAATGGTTCCGTTTAGCCACGCGGGAAAGTCCACCTGTACGCCCACCGTGGCCGCGAGGTCCCAGTCGGCCACGCTTCGGTACCCGTTCGCGCTTTTCGCCTGGGCTTCCGCGTAGGCGCCCCATCGGTCGAAGAAACGCGCCGCGTCGGCGAAGAGGGCGGGCGTTTCGGTCCCGGCTTTGTCGGTGGAGCGGACGGCCCCGAAGGAGAGGTCCGTGTCGCCGGCGAGGAATTCCGCGCGAAGGCCGACCGTGGACCGGTCGAGCGCGGAGGAGGGCAGGGCCACGCCCGCGAGGCTGAACCACCAGGTGGGAATGATATCGAAGCGGAGCCCGGTTACGCCCCGGTCGGTTTGAGCCGGGTCCAACGGGTCGAGCGCCGGGGAAAGCGAATCCACGGCGGAGAAAACGCGGGCCGTGCCCCACTTCAGGTTTTGCTTGCCCGCGGTGAGCACGACGGAATCGCCGGCGTCCCATTTGACGGACAGTTCGCGCAGGGCCTTATCGGCGGATATCGGGGAATCGGCGCGGTTGAACGGAGCGTTCAGTTCCGCGTCCAGAACGAGCCGGTTTCCGTATCGGGCGGTAAGCCCGACCCGGGCGCTTTCCGAGGAGTACCAGCGGTCCGATCCGTCCGCTGCCCACGACTCTGTCTCGTCATCGTACGTCGCCACGGGATCGTATCCCGCGAAGGAAAAACCCGCCTCCAGGGTAACGACGGGCGCGGGCGGTCCGTCGTTTCCGGGCGCCTCCTGGGCCGAAAGCGGCGCCGGTATGGCGACTGCCGAGCCGAGCAGGGCCGCGCCGAGCAGGGCCGCGAAACGAGTGGGGCGAGGGGCGTGGCGCGCCTTCGCGCGGGGGGCGCTCGATCGCGTCATGCGCTCACCAAGCCGTCGACTATTTTGACCATCCGGTCCGCGCCCTCGATCAGGGTGGGGTCGTGGCTGGCGACGATGAAGGTCGTCTTTTCTTCCTTGTTGAGCCTGCGAAGCAAGTCCAAAATGGTGCGGCCCGTCACCGAGTCCAGGTTCGCCGTGGGTTCGTCGGCGATGATTACCTCCGGCTTGGTCACCAGCGCCCGGGCGATGGCCACGCGCTGGCGCTGCCCCCCGGAAAGCTCGTCCGGTCGGTGGCTGAGCCATTCGCGAATGCCCACTTCCTCGGTAATCGCGTCGATGCGGCGCTTTCGCTCCTCCGTGGGCACCTTTTGGACCAGGAGGGGAAATTCGATGTTTTCGTAGGCGTTCAGGACCGGAACCAGGTTAAAGGACTGGAATATAAAGGCGATTCGGTCGCGCCGGAATCGGTGGAAGCGTTTCGCGTCCAGCGAGCCTACCTCGGTTCCGTCGAATTCGATGCTCCCCGCGCTGGCGCGGTCCAAGAGCCCGATCAGGTTGAGGAAGGTGGACTTTCCCGCCCCCGAAGGACCGGCGACGCATAGGTATTCGCCCTTTTCCACGCTGACGCTCACGCCGCGCAGGGCGCTCACGACGGTCTTCCCGAGGGGATAATCCTTCCGCAAGTCTTTCGTCAGTATGAATGCCATTCCTTACTCCTCGTACCGTTCCTCGAGGCGCGCCGCGAGGTTCTTTTTATTAAACACGTTTTGCGGGTACGTCCGAACGGTTTCGCGGACGATGGTGAGCACCGAAACGTCGCCGGGGTTCAGGGGAGAGGTGACGGTGGTTATCAGCGGTTTCCGCCCACCGCCGGCGTCGCCCATTCCCGAATACGCCATTTCCTTTATCAGGTCGCCCGTGCGCGTATAGCACTTTCCCGAGCGGGGAAGGTTGTCGTTCCCCACCACGAGCTCGATGCGGGCATACGGCGCGTCGCGGAACTTCGCGGTCAGCTCGAGGGCCTTTTCCCCTTCCGTCTCGGAGAGCATTCGGGCGTCGTAATTATCGGAATAGTTGAGCCTGAGCACGTCGCCGTAGGAAAAGCCGGTGCCGCCGAAGCTCTGATTCGAGGGAATCTTCATTTCGCGCCCCGATTTGGGGTCGTAGAGCCACACGTTCCTGTCCAGCATGAGAAGGTCGCTGCCCACCATGCGCGCCGGCGCGGTAAAGCGCACGATAATGAGTTGGTTGTTGTCTCGAGCGTAGCTCGTAAGCGCGTAGGTTTCTTTTTTCCCGTCAGTGGAGGAAACGAGGGTCGCCTCGGTCTTCGCGTTGGGGTACATCGCCTCTTCCATGAGCCGTACGATGCCCGCGGCCCGACTATCCGCGGCCTGCGGGGCGGCGGGTAGGGCGGCGAAGGCGCCGAGGCCGAGGGCCAAAACCGCCGCTCTGGCCGGTTTCGCGCGGCCCTTTACCGCCGCGGCCGGTATTTCGTTCATCGATTTATCCATATTCGTACTCCTCATTTTTTTTATTCGGCTTCCCGCACCGCTTCCACCGGCGATACCTTCAGGGCCTTGCCCAACGTCGTAAGCGCGGTCAGCAGCGTTATTACCACCACGCCCCCGATAATCCACAGTACGCTGGAAGGGGTAAGGCCGAGCCTGAACTGGCTTCCCCCGGCCACTACCTGGAATCCCGGTTCGTCCGAGGTAATTTTCGCCATGTTCACGATAGCCCTGATCAATAGTCCCCCGAGTATTCCCGCCGCCGACGCGGCGAGGTTAACCAGGGCCAGTTCCAGGGAGTAGGCCGCGATCAGGAAGGGCGGCTCGCTCCCCAGGCAATAGTAGGTCCCGATCTCCTTTTTCCGTTCCTGTAGGTTGGTGGATATGACGCTCATGATCCCCACGGATGTTATCAAGAGGGTCAGGAGCGACATTACCACGATGATCATGCGAATCATGCCGAACACCATGGAAAAATCGTCCTTGTAGCCCTTCATGTTCCGCTCGACGAAGCGGAGATTCGGCGCGTTTTGCCTTCCCCATTCCTCGAGAAGCGGGATCGCCTTGGCCTGGCTCACTCCCTTTTCGAGCCTGATTCCCAGGGAACGGGATTCCCCGGGGGTATACCCGTTAAAGGTCGAAAGGTCTTCCCGGGGGAGGATAATCATGTTGTAGAGGTTTGGATTGTCGAGCGTGGGCTCGAAAACGCCGGCCAGGGTGAGGTCCATGCTCATGACCTGGCCGAAGGAGTCGTTTCCAACGAGCGAGATCGGATCGCCGGGGGCAAGCGCGAGGGTTTTCAGGACCGCCTTGTGGATTAACGCCGCGCCGGTTTCCCCCGGCTTCAGGTCGCGGCCTTCCACGATCCGGTACTTGGTGCGGAGCACCGAATCGCGCGAATCCAGGGCTAGATAGCGGAAATCCAGGTACTTGTCGCCCTTCCAGTAAAGGTTGCCCCAATTGCCGCTGACCCTGCCGAAGGCTTCCTTCACGAAGGGAAGCGCGGAAAGACCTTCGGTAAGGCGGTCCGTTTCGGCCACCGTCGCCTCGGCGCTGGACTTTCCCGCCCCGTCGAGCATGAGCGCCTCGTCGGTAGCCGCTACCACGTCGATCCAGGGCGTGAAAAAACTGGAAACCCCGTTGCGAATGTTTTCCATCTCGCCGTCCGAAAAGCAGAGGAAGAGAAACAAGAACATGGATACGCACCCGGTGACCGCGAACACCACGAGGTTCTTGCGGCGGTGGGCCATCACGTTGCGCATGACGATTTTCGGCAGCAGCATCACCGCGCCTCCTCTTTGAATAGGTCCACGGGCAGGCATTTCAGGAGCCGGGACAGGGGAATGAGGGAAACCAGGATCGACGAGGGCAGGAGAATCAGGATGGTCTGGATCACCGGCTTCCATTGGAGCGTCAGGAACAGCCTGCCGCCCGAAAAGAAAACCATTCCGGGCACGCCGAAGCGGGCGGCGAGGGCAACGGCCGCCGCGCCGATCGCGGCGCCTGCCAGGCTGGAAAGCCCCACGATTACCGCGACTTCCCCGGTCATGATGAACACCGTTTGGGCCGCGCTTAAGCCCATGGCGAGCCCCGTGCCGATCTCGCGCCGACGCTGGACCAGCGACGTCATCACCAGGTTGACCGTGAACAACAGGAGTATCGCCGCGAACACCGCGATCAGGATAGCGATGACGGCGCTCATGGCCGTCCCGGTGGTCAGGCTGAGCCTATTGAGGAACTTCCAGTCCACCACCGCCGCGTCGGAACCAATTTCCCGCAGCCGGTCCTGAATCAGGCGCTTCATGGCTTCCGTGTCGTCTATGTCCTTAAGGCGGATTACCAATGACGTGGCGTCGTCGTCGCCCAGGTTCATATAATGGCGGAAGGCGTTGAGGTCGATGAAGTTATTCGCCGTATACAGGGGCACGAATTCCACCAGGCCTTCGTAACGGGCGGGAATCACGATCGGAAGCGTGATGGGTCCCTCGGACTCGAAGGGCGCGATTTGGATGGATACGCGCTGTCCGGGGCGCACCGGCTCGCGGACCATCGAAAGAAGGTCGGGGTACAAGGCGTCAAGAACGCGCATGTTATAGAAGGAAACGAAGCTTTCGTCCGCATTTTCCCTCGCGGCGGTAATGGCGTCGTCGAGCCGCCAGTCGTAGGTCTCGAACCGCGCCGGATCGATCTTCGACGGCATTTCGGGGTCCGCGAGCATTTCGGCCACCGTATCGAGGAATATCCGTTCCCGCTCGGCCGGGGGCAAGACCCGTCCGGGAAAAACCCGGGGATAGCCTTTGAGGAAATCGTCGCCAAAACGCACCATCGCGCGCGCGAAATCGTCGTCGGAACAGGCGAAGTCATCCCGGGTAAGGCGGCTCGTGTCGGGATTTTTCCCGCCGAACAGGGTATCGATTTTTCGGCGAAGCACCGGAACCTCCGGCATGAAGGGGGCCCACGCGATATCGTCGGTGCCCGCGACGACCGTCGCCATCGGGAAAACCCTATGCAGGGCGGCGGCGGGAACGGCGATCAGCGGCATCCAGGTCTCGTACTCGCCGTCTATATTGTACGAGGCGCCGACCCGTTCGATTATCGGCGCGACTCCCTCTATCTCGTCCTGCATCGCGAGCCACTGGTTAAAGGAGTCGTCCAGCTTCAGGAACGATACCCGCTCCTTTCCCTGGACCGAGAATGAATCGGCGAGGATGGGGGAATCGGACGGAACCACGCGCAGGTGGCCGCTTTGCAGGGCGATGAACTGGTCCCGGTTTTGCCGGGCGAAATCATTGCTGAAGGAGATGAGAAAGACCAAGGCGGCGGCGCACAGCGCCATGAGCGCGAAAAGCCGCCGTCCCCGTTTTCGGTGGCGCAAGAGGCCCCGAACCATCAGTTTTGCGTACATCGTCATTCCTTGGGTGATGATCTGGCTTTTTTAACACGCTAGCACAAAAGACTGGGCATGACAATTTAACCCGGAATGTCGGTGAAAGTGTCACCCGCGGGGCGTTTACCCCAGGGACATCCAGTCCGTTATGATTTTCGCGGCGACCGCCGCGTCACCGTCGAAGGGAAAGAGGTGTCCCGCGTTTGGCAAGGTCTCGATCTTCAGCGAAGCGGGGCGGGTGAGGTTTTTCCTGAGCACCTTTTCCACCGAGACGGGCACGGTGGGGTCCGCGCCGCCCAAAAGGACGAGCACCCGCGAGTCTACCCGGCGCAGGTTTCGCCTCGCCCGGCGCGATAGGCTCACCAGGCTCGCGGTGGGCCGTATAAGGTCGTCTTTCCAGTACTCCGCGTAGAGGGCCTTTCGCACCGGATCGGTCTGGTCTATCGCCGTGGGCTTTTTATCGGTGTACAGGGTCTTTTTGAAGGGCGCGAGAAAGGGCGTGAGGGAGGCGCCGGGTATCGCGAGCCTGAATGCCGGCGCGAGCAGGATGAGGCGCGGGGTGGGGAAGACCGAAGCCACCGCCGAGGCGATAACGCCGCCCATGGAATGGCCCACGACGTGTACCGTTTCGTAGCGGGCCGCGAGGTTCATTCGGGCGTCAAAGGCCGCGCGCACCCAGTCCGACGAGTCGGTGGCGTAAAAATCGTCCCGGGTCGAGCCGTGACCGGGGTAACGGGGCGCGTGCACGGCGTAGCCCATTAAGGAAAGGGCCTCGCCCACCGGCCTCATTTCCGAGGGATTGCCGGTGAAACCGTGCAAGAGGAGTATCGCCTCCATGGCTCCGGGCGGTTCAATGGCGAAGGGAAGGCAGGGTTCAAGGGCCGCGGCCGGAAAGGCCGTGCGCTTTCCGGCGTTGAGAAGGGTTTGTATACGGGACATACGCATAATGATAGCACAATAGGGACTTCCGAACAGCGGGGTAAGAAGGCAGGGTATCCCGCTATACCCAAGTGCCGTCCCCGCGGTATAGTGGGCCCATGACTCCCCGTTTTTATTTTGCCGCCTGCCAAGTCGGCGCGGAAAAGGCCGTAAAGGCCGAGGTACTCGCGGAACGCCCGGAACTTCGTTTCGCCTTTTCCCGACCCGGTTTCGTTACCTTCAAGGAAGATCCCGCCTCGATCGCGCCGCTTGCCCTAAACGCCCCGTTATTTACGCGCCTGTGGGGCGAGGTGGTCGACCAAACCCGCGACCCCGCCGCCCTCCCAGGACTCTTATCCCGCATTCCGCCCGACGCGCCGGTTCACGCCTTTGACCGCGACCGATTTATGCCGGGCGACGAGCACGAGGGCTATGCCTTTGACGAAAAAATCCGCTCTATCCCCGAAATATCGGCGTTTCTCGCGCAACGCGCGGCCCGTACGCCCGAATCGGGCGATACGGTGTACGACCTTCTGTGGATAGACGACTTTCACGTATTCCTGGGCCGCCATGCGCAAACGGACCGGCTTTTGCCCCTCCCGGGCAATTTCCCCGGATTAACCCTGCCCCCGACAGCCCCCTCCCGGGCTTGGCTCAAGCTGGAAGAGGCGATTCTTCGCTTTAAGCCCGTGGTTCAGCCCGGTTGGCAGGCCCTTGAAATCGGCTGCGCGCCCGGGGGCGCGACCACGGCGCTCCTGGACCGGGGTTTTCGCGTGACCGGCATAGACCCGCAGTTCATGGCCGAACCAGTCGCCGGGAATCCCCTTTTTACCCATATTCGCAAGCCTGCCCGCTACGTGACCCGCGAAGACCTCAACGGCGTTAATCCCGACTGGATCGTTATGGACATGAGCATCCCCCCGAAAGACGCCCTGGGCGAGCTTTCGCACGTGTTGGGACTGCTTCGGGAGCTCCATGGAAAGAAACTCGCCGTTCGTCGGGGCTTTCTCACCCTAAAATTAAACGATTGGAAGTACGCTTCCGAAATTTCCTTCTATATTAAGAGGCTTGGACAGCTCGGGTTCGAAAACCTCAAGCCCTCCCAACTTGCCAACAATCGGCAGGAGTTTTTCGTGTTCTCCGGGAAGTTCAGGGCCTAAGGGCGCGTTCGGCGGTCTGGCCCCTATTCGTTACCGGCACCGTTTGCTTTTTCAAATTCTATCCACGATACTTCAAACAGTTATAGGTTTTGCCAGTCCACGCTTTCTTGACCTATCGACCCATTTTTATAGTTTGAGGTTGCCGTATGAAAATGAACCTAACCGCCCGGGTGTCCGTTATGCTTACCGCCTTCGTGGCCGTGGTCCTCCTTTTTTTGTCGGGCATCGTCTTTTTGACGATCAGCCAGCGGGTTCCCACCGCGATCGGCCAATTGATGTCCGACGTCGTCAGCGCGAGAAACGACGAAATCGGGCGTTATATGGATTCCCTAAAACAGCAGTTAGTGTTTCATGCGGTCAAAAAGCAATTGAAGGAAGGGGATTCGGATACGATTACCCAGACGGTCGCCTTGCTCGGCCAGGAGAAACCCGAGGGCGTTAATATCGTCGTGTGGTTTTGGCCCAACGGCGACTATATTACCTCCGAGGGATTGCGCGGGAACGCGGCCGGTCGCGAGTACTTAAAAACCGCGTTCGCCGGACAGGACTTCGTGGTTGGGGAGCCCGTCCAATCCAAGGATACGGGCAAACTCGTTTCGCACCTCGTGCACACCGTACGGGGTCCCGACGGAAAGATCCGGGGCCTGATCGGCTATCAGCTCGATTTTATCAATTTCGGCTCCATCGTGAACCGTATCAAGCTCGGAAAGACCGGGTTTGGCTGGATCGTGGACAAGAATGGCCTCGTTATCGCGCATCCCGATTCCTCGAAAGTCATGCAGATGCAGATTTTCGACCTTGAATCGCAGGGCTGGAAGGGCATCGGAAAACTTGCCACGTCTATCGTAAACGGGGAGTCGGGCGGCGGAACGTACACGCGGGACGACGGTATCAGCATGGTGAGCATTTTCAAGAAAATAGACGGAACCCCCGCATGGACCCTCATCGCGTCCCTTCCCCAAGCGGAAATCATGGAAACCTCCAATTCGATACTGACGATCATGCTTAACGCGCTGATCGTGGCCGTCATCCTTTCCATAATCGTATCCATTATGGTAGCGCGCTCGATCGTAAAACCCATCGAGGTCATTCGGTTCGGCATAGACCGACTGGCCGAGGGAGACCTCGCGCTGACCGGCATGGACTTGGTCGAGAAGGAAAAAATCGTGACCCGTACCGACGAGCTCGGGGCGATGGGCCTTTCGCTCGAGTCCATGGTGATCAAGCTGATCGAGATCGTCAGCGGCATTCAGCTCGCGAGCGGCCAGGTGGCTACCGGCAGCCAGCAGCTTTCGACCACGGCCCAGGCGCTCTCGGAGGGTTCCAGCCTGCAGGCTTCGAGCGCCGAGGAAATTTCCGCCTCTACCGAGCAGCTTTCGGCGACGGTCAACCGGAATGCCGAGAATACGCAAAAATCGAACGAGCTTGCCCGGAACGTCACCAACGCCGCGGACGTGTCCGGCACCGCGGTTTCCCAGACCGTCGTGATGATGAAGCAGATCGCGGAAAAGATCGGGATAGTCGAGGAGATCGCCCGGCAAACCAACCTCTTGGCCCTCAACGCGGCCATAGAGGCGGCTCGGGCCGGAGAGGCCGGCAGGGGCTTCGCGGTGGTTGCCAGCGAGGTGCGCAAGCTGGCGGAGCGCAGTCAGTCCGCCGCCGGCGAGATCGTGACCCTTTCCTCCGAAAGCGTTCAGGTCGCGGCGAACGCGGGTTCCAGTATCAAGGAATTGCTGCCCGACATTAAGAAAACGGCGGAACTTATTCAGGAAATCGCCGCCGCCTCGGCCGAACAGGCAAACGGAACGAGCCAGATTTCCCAGGGAATCGTGCAGATGGACCAGATTATCCAACAAAACGCCGCGACCAGCGAAGAGCTTGCCGGAACGGCGGAAGAGCTCGCCTCCCAGGCGGAGTACCTGGTGGAGTCGGTTCAGTTCTTCAAGCTTCCGGACCAGCACCCCGCTTCGGGTATCATTACCCTCGATAGAGAGACGGAATAAAGAAAACGCCCCGCCAAGGGGCGTTTTCTTTCGTAATACTGTTATCGCTTTAACGATACTGTTGAATTAGGCTGACAAATTCCTGCTTCATGTCAGGTTAGTTCTAAAAAACTACAAACTCGCTTCTGTGCATAAATATTCAATTGACAGTGGTAAAACGCATAACTATACTCAAAGAACATCATCACAAGGAGCTTTTTTATGAAAAAAGCCGTTAAAGTACTGTTAGGATTGACCGCTGCGGCGCTGGTGCTTGCGGCGGGATGCTCGAAGCCCGCTACCGCTTCCAAGAGCACCGTCAAGACAATCGTGTACGGCACTACCGACAAGGTGTCCGACATGGATCCCGCGAGCGCTTATGACATTCATACCTGGGACGTTTTCCAGAACATCGACAAGGGCCTCCTTGCCTATACCCCCGGTACCACGGATATCGTTCCCGGCCTCGCCTCTACCTATGACGTGAACCCCGCCGGCGACGAGTTTACCTTCCATCTTCGCCCGAACCTGAAGTTTACCGACGGTACCCCCCTCACCGCGAGCGTGGTGAAGTGGTCTATCGACCGCGTCATCGCCCTGGGCGGCGACCCCTCCTGGCTCGTTTCCGACTTCGTGAAGGAAGTAACCGCCAAGGACGACCTGACCGTCGTGTTTACCCTGAAGCAGCCCTGCGCCTTCTTCCCCTCGCTGGCGGCCACCCCGACTTACTTCCCGGTGAACCCCAACGACTTCCCCGCGGACAAGATCATCAAGGATATCTCCGAGCTTAAGAGCGGCACCCTTTCCGGTCTCGGCGCCTACAAGCTCACCTCCTTCAAGCGCGACGAAGAGGCTATCTTCGAGGCCAACCCCGCCTTCTACGGCGACAAGCCCGACGTAAGCCGGATCGTGATCCGCTACTTCGCCGACGCCACTACCATGCGCCTGGCCTTCGAGAAGGGCGAGATCGACCTGGTGTACAAGTCGCTCAATCCTTCCGACATCAAGGACCTCTCCGCCAAGGGCGAGTTCACCACCAACCGCCTCTCCGGTCCCCAGATCCGCTATATCTGCTTCGAGACCAGCGAGAGCCTGTTCAAGGACAAGGTGCTCCGCCAGGCGATCGCGGCCCTCGTCAATCGCCCCGACATCATCCAGAAGGTGTACCTCGGGCAGAACAGCCCCCTGTATTCCATGGTGCCCAACGGCATGATGTACCAGACCGAAAACTTTAAAACCGTATTCGGCGACGCCAACGTGGAACTCGCGACCAAGCTTCTCGCCTCCAAGGGCTACACCGCCGACAAGCCGCTGACCTTCGATTTCTGGTACACCCCGAGCCACTACGGCGATACCGAGGTGAACATGGCCGAGGTTCTCAAGGCGAACTTCGACGCGTGCCCCGCGGTCAAGGTGACCCTCAAGAGCGCCGAATGGGCGACCTATAAGGATAACTGGAACAAGAAGCTCATGCCCGCCTACCTCCTCGGCTGGTATCCCGACTACGTCGATCCGGATAACTATACCGCTGCCTTCGCCGGCACCTCCGGTTCCGCCGGCATGGGCATCTATTTCTCCGACCCCGAATGGGACGCCCTGTTCGCCAAGGAGCAGGGAAGCACCGATCCCGCCGTGCGCAAGCAGGTGTTCGAGAAGGTCCAGGCCATGTGGGCCGACGAAGTCATGACCGTGCCGATATGGCAGGGCGACCTCTTCATTTTCACCAAGCCCTCCATCTCCGGAGTCAAGCTCGGACCGACCCTCATTTTCAACTACGACCAGCTGAAGATGAACTAACGTGATCCGGCGAATGGGAAGCGCCCTCCGGGGCGTTTTCTCGCCGGTTCGGCCGTAACGGCCGTGATACGTGACGCTGCAAGGCCCCGAGCCCGATCGAGGGACGGGGCCTTTTCGCGTCGACGCAAGCTACAAGGAACCGATGAATAACCTTCTTAAATACATCGTAAGCCGGACGCTCATGACGATACCGATGCTCTTCATCCTGCTGAGCCTCGTGTTCGTGGTGATCCGCGTTATGCCCGGCGACCCCGTTTCGGCCATGCTCGGCGACCATGCCCCCGCGGAGGTGATCGCCCAAAAACAGGAAGAGCTCGGCCTCAACAAGCCCCTCTTTTTCCAATACATCGACTACCTCGGACAGATCGCCCGCTTTGACCTGGGCGAGTCCATGATATACAAGCAGCGGGTGATCGATCCGATCAGGGAAAAGCTTCCCGCCACCGTGGAGCTCACCCTTTTCGGCATGATCTTTACCCTCTTGATCGGCGTTCCCCTCGGGGCTTACGCGGCGAGCCGGCGCAAGCACAAACGCGATTTCGGCATTCGCCTGTACGGCAATATCGTGTACTGCGTGCCGGTGTACTGGATGGGCCTCATGCTCCAGCTCGTGTTCGGCATTTGGCTCGGCGTGCTTCCCATATCCGGGCGTACCGGTTCGCGGGTGTTCGCCTCCGATTTCGCGGTAACGAATTTCTACCTGGTCGACACGCTTTTGGCCGGCAACTGGTCGGCGTTCGCGGACGTGGCCCTGCACCTCTTCCTTCCGGCAATCACCCTGGGCGTGACCCTTTCCGGCGTGTTCCTGCGCCTGACCAGGGCGAACATGCTCGATACGCTGAAAAGCGATTTCGTGCTCGCCGCGCGGGCGCGGGGCATTCCCGAGGACCGGGTCGTGTATTTCCACGCGCTCAAGAACGCGTTTATCCCGGTGCTCACCATGCTCGGCCTTCAGTTCGCCACGCTGCTCGCCGGGGCCATCCTCACCGAGTCCACCTTCTCGTGGCCGGGGATCGGCCGGCTCCTTTTGGAACGGATCTACCTGCGCGACTATCCCGTCATCCAGGGAGTCATCGTCGTGTATGCCCTGCTCGTGAGCCTGATATCGCTCCTGGTGGATATCCTGTACGCGTTCGTTGACCCGCGGGTCAAGTATTAAGGGAGGCATGGCATGAACGACAAAGAAAACAAGAATACCGGCGCCTCCGGCACGGCGGGACGCGCCTTCAAGCGGCCCCGGGGCTTCCTTTCCGGATTCGTCCGCGGCATCGGCACGTACAACCGCAAGTACGGGGCGGAGTGGTGGATCATGGTCGCGGGAATCGTCATTATCGCGGTGATCATAACCAGCGCGGTTTTCCCTTCCCTGTTCACGAGCTTCGATCCCACCGACCAGTCGGCCGGGCCCCAGATGGCGCCGCCCGACGCGACCCACCTTTTCGGCACGGACAACCTGAACCGCGACGTGTTCGCCCGCATGATATACGGCTCCCGGACCATCCTCGGCGTCGCCATCCTCGCGGCGCTCGTTTCGTCCCTCGTCGGCATTCCCCTGGGGCTCCTTTCGGGCTTCATCGGCGGCTGGTTTGACCGCATCCTCTCCCTGGTGATGGATTCCCTCTACTCCTTCCCCGGCCTTATCCTCGCGATCGCCTTCGCGGCCATGCTCGGCCCCGGGGTAATCAACATAACGGTCGCGGTCGCGGTCATCTACATACCCACCTACTTCCGCCTGGTCCGGGGGCAAACGCTCACGATCAAGGAAGAACTGTACGTGGAGGCGGCGGGGGCCATCGGCGCAAAGCGGTGGACCATCCTGGCCAAGTACATTTTCCCCAACGTTATCGCCACCGTGGTGGTCGTGTTTTCCCTCAACATCGCCGACGCGATCATGACCGAGGCGGCCCTTTCCTATATCGGGCTTGGCCTCGCGGGGGGCATTCCCGATTGGGGAATGGACCTTTCCATGGGGAAGAAGTTCCTTCCTTCCGGCGTGTGGTGGATGATCACCTTCCCGGGCGTGATGATCATGTTCCTTGCCCTGGGTTTCACGATGCTCGGCGAGGGCCTCGCCGAAATACTGAACCCGAAACTTCTGGAGAGATGACCAATGGCAGATAGCAAAACCAAGACGGTGCTCGAGGTTCGCGGGCTTTCCATCGATTACCCCATCGCCATCGGCAACGTCCAGGCGGTTCGCGACGTGAGCTTCACCCTGGCCGACGGCGAGGTGCTCGGCATCGTGGGCGAATCGGGCTGCGGCAAGTCCACCATGGGCCTCGCGATAATGAACCTTCTGCGGGACCCCGGAAAGATCGTGGGCGGGCAGATCCTGTACCACGGCAAGGACGTGGTGACCATGAGCCAGTCGGAGCTCCGCGCCATGCGGGGCCGCGACATCGCCATGGTATTCCAGAATCCCCTGACGTCCCTCAACCCGCTCATGAAGATTCAGGACCACTTCGTCGAGACCGTCAAATACCACAAGCCGGAGATAAAGAAGGCCGAGGCCCTCAAGCTCACCGGCGACCTTCTCGAGGACCTGGGAATAGACCGGAAGCGCATGCGTGAATACCCCCACCAGATGTCCGGCGGCATGCGGCAGCGCATCATGATCGCGCTGGGCCTCATCATGAAGCCCGACGTGATAATCTGCGACGAGCCCACCACGAGCCTCGACGTGATCGTTGAGGCCGGTTTCGTGGACCTTTTGAACCGGTTGCGGAAGACCTTTGACCTGTCGATCATCCTGATCACGCACAATTTGGGCCTGGTGGCCGAGATCGCCGACCGAATCGTGGTGATGTACGGCGGCAAGGTAATGGAGGATAGCCCCGCGGCGCTCCTCTTCCATAAGCCCATGCACCCCTACGCGCGGGGCCTGATCGAATGCGTGCCGAACATCGACCTGGATCAGGAAAAGCTGACTACCATGGACGGCGCCCCTCCCGATCTCGTAAACCCGCCCGTGGGCTGCCGCTTCGCGGCGCGCTGCCCGAAGGCCTTTAACCTTTGCAGGCAGGAAGAGCCGCCGCTGCGCGAGTTCACGGTCGAGACGGCCGACGGCCCCGCTGCGCGCCGCTGCGCCTGCTGGCTTTTCCCGGAGGAAGCATGAACGAAACATTGATACGGGTTGACCATCTCGTGAAGGAATTCCCGGTGCGCCGGGGGCTTTTCGAGAAGGGCCCGAAAGACGGAAAAAAGGCAGTGGTCCACGCGGTGGACGACGTGTCCTTCGAGATCAAAAAGGGCGAGGTGCTCGGCCTCGCGGGCGAATCGGGCTCGGGAAAGTCCACCACCGGACGGCTCCTTTTGAGGCTCCTCGACCCCACGGGCGGTCAAATCGACTTCGGCGGCACCGACCTCGCGACGATAGACGCGGAAGCCATGCGGAAGCTCCGGCCCCGCATGCAGGTGGTTTTCCAGGACCCGAACGGCTCCTTGAGCCCCCGCATGACCGTGGGCCAGGCAATCGGCCATCCCCTGGAAATTCACGGAATTCTCGAGCCCGCGGAGCGGAAGGCCTACGTGCTCGGCCTGATGGAAAAGGTCGGCCTTTCCCCCGCCGAATTCCTCTACCGGAAGTATCCCCACCAAATCTCGGGCGGCCAGGCCCAGCGGGTGGTCATAGCCCGCGCCCTGGCGACCAACCCGGAATTCCTCGTGGCCGACGAGCCCATCGCCATGGCGGACGTGTCGGTGCGGGCCCTGGTGATGGAACTCTTAAAGAAGCTCAAGGACGAGATGAAGATGACCTACCTCTTCATCACCCACGACCTCGCGACGGCGAAGTACCTGTGCGACCGGGTGGCGATCATGTACCTCGGGCGCATCGTGGAGATCGGCGGGAAAGACGAGCTGTTCTCCAAGCCCCACCACCCGTACACGCGCGCCCTCCTGCAGGCGGTGCCCGTTCCTGACCCGGACAGGCGGCGGACCGAGGAGGTCGTGCGCGGCGAGATTCCCAGCGCGATAAACCCGCCCTCGGGCTGCCACTTCCACCCCCGCTGCCCCCACGCCAAAAGCGAATGCGCCGAGCGCCGCCCGCCCCTTCGCGACGTGGGCGACGGCCACCTTTCCGCCTGCCTTTTCGACATAGCGCGATAAGGCCATGGGGGCCCGGGCTTCCGGGTTCCCATTGGCGTATCGGCCGCCCGGGGATTACACTCTAAGGGTGAGCGTAACATTTACCGGCAAACAGGCAAGAATCCCGCGCGATACCGACGCAGACCCGCTTATCCGGGACTTCCGCTACGTCGTCTTCCGCGCCTACGTGGTTGTCTCGATTTTCCTGGGCATCGCCTTCGGCGTTATCCATCTCATTAACCGGCGCCCCCTGGTGAACGTGCTGACCGCCTTCGGCGCGGCCCTCTTTTGCCTTGCCCTCTACCTGCTTTCCCGCGACTACCGCCGCTACGGCGCGGCGCGAATCGCCATGCTCGCCGTCTTCTCGCTGGTATGGCTCCCCTTCGGCTACCTTACCAGCCCCGGTTCCTCCAGCGCCATGCCCTATCTCGCCATCATGGTCGCCTTTATCCTCTCGGTCATCGCCCGCAAGCCCGCCGAATACGCCTTTCCCGTGGCCATGATCGTCCAAATGCCCCTGCTCTTCCGTTCGGAGCTGCTTTTTCCGGACCATTACCCGCCCTATACCGATAATGCGGTGCGCATCAACGACCTGACCGTCAACTTTACCGTGGCCCTCGTCGCCGTGGTGACCACCCTCATTTTCATGATGCGCGAATACGACCGGATTAACCGAAGGCTGTACGAGCTAAGCGTGCTCGACGACCTGACCGGTCTCTACAACCGCCGCTACCTCATTAATTGCCTCGAGACCGAGGTAAACCGATCGAACCGGAAGGGGAGCGGCTTTGCCCTCTCGTTCATTGACCTGGACAATTTTAAGCGGGTAAACGACGCCCTGGGACACCTGGAAGGCGACCGCGTCCTCTCGGGAATCGCGAAAATCCTGAAGGCCGGGGTCCGGAACTACGACCTGGTTTCCCGCTTTGGCGGGGACGAGTTCGTCGTGGTATTCCCCGAGGCGAGCCGCGACGAGGCCGAAAGCCGCATGCGCGAGCTGGACATACACCTGAAACTGTTCAGCCAGGCTTACGCCCATCTTGGCTTCGCCGTCAGCTGGGGCGTGACGGACAGCGGCGACCGCACCGTGGCGGAAATGCTGGCCCTGGCCGACGAATTGCTCTACGCGAAAAAGAAGGGACGGGCCTGAGATCGCGGCCGTAAAGCGGCGCGCTGGCGCGTTTTTTTTCATCTTGCGGGATTCGCGGAACCCGGGGTATGGTTATACCGTCATGGGCGCGGGCTCGCCCTTTTCTCCCGACACGAAACCCGCGCCCCGCGCGCTCGTAGAGTCATATAAAAAGGAGACAGAGCATGGATTTGAATTTCATCGCGCCGTGCGGCATCGATTGCGTGAATTGCGAAATGTTCGCGGCCAACGGGAACCGGGAGGTCTGGGAGCGGGTCGCCGCCCGCCGCGGCGGAAAGCCCGAGGATTACGCCTGCGCCGGCTGCCGGAAACAGGGAGGGTGCGTGTTCTTCTCGGGGTGCGAAACCCGCGCCTGCGTGACCGCGAAGGGCCTCGACTTTTGCTCCGACTGCGGCGATTTCCCCTGCAGGCTGCTTCAGCCCCTAGCGGACGGCGCGTCGTTCTACCCGCATAACATGAAGGCGTACAACCTCGGCCGCATTAAGGCCGCCGGGCCAGAGGCCTTCCTCGCGGAGGCGCCGACGATCCGGAAGCTCTACTTCAAGGGCAGTTTCAAGATCGGCGCCGGCCCGCAAGGGCCGAAAGAGTAATTCGGAGGCCCCATGACCGACTCAACCGCGCCCGTTACCGTCCCGCTCGCGGCCCTTACCGACGCGTCCGGCGCCGTTACCGCGGCCACCGCCGCCGCGGGGGCCGCCTTCGGCTTCATAGACGGCGTATTCGACCGGGTTGACCGGGTTCGCGCGCGGAAGCTTTCCGCCGAAGCCTGGCTCCGCTCGTACTACCTCGAGGTCATCGGCAACGTCGAGCTCCTTGAGGCGCTGGACTTTAAAAAACTCGGCGCCGCCGACGTCGCGAGCCCCGCCTTCCGGAAAATAATCGGCAGGGTCGAGACCGAGATAGGGCTCTCGATCCTCTTCTCCGAAAAGATCGACCCCGCGAGCGACCTCTACCGCCTCCTGAAGGCCAAGGGGAAAATGGAAAACCGGGGAGGCGAGCTTATCGTGAGCAAAAGGGGCAAGGAAACTTCCTACGCCGGAAAGGTCCTCTACGAGGGCGTCCTGCAGGCGGTTTCCTTCACCGTGGTCAAGACCGAGGTACTGAAAAAGCTATCGACCTTCGACGGCGACGAGCGGGAGTACATGAAAACCCTCCTCTTGCGCCGCCGCCTGCTCAATATCCGCGAACGCTTCATCATGATAAAAAACGCCATGGACGGCCTGGAGGGAATCCGCGAGCTCTCCCGCTGAACGGGGCGGGGAAAAAGCAAGACCGAGCGAGGGGGGCGAAACGCCTCCCGGCGGGGCGGCCGGGAGCGCGTGAACGGGCCGTTTCCGGGAAGGGCGATTCGCGTCGGGAGCGGCTTAATTCCCGAGGATGGCCTTCATGTCTATGCCGGGAATCTTGAGAATAGGCTCGTAGTTCAGGTTCTCGAACCGGTCGGCCTTGCCCGCCAGGATCTTGGCGAGGCCGTTCGCCTGGGTAGTCGCGGCTATCCAGAGGCCAAAAAGCTTTCCCTCCGATTCCGCGCAATCGCCTACCGCGTATACGCCGGGGGCGGAGGTCTCGAACCGCTCGTTCACCACGATTCCCTTGTTCACCTCTATTCCCGCGTCCTTGGCGAGGTTCACTTCCGGGCGAACCCCCGCGCTCGCCAGGACGAAGCCCGCCTCAAGGCATTCACCGTTGTCCAGGACCGCCTCATAGCCCGTTCCCTTCTTGTCCACCGACGCCACGGTCCTGCCGAGGATAAAGCGGAGTCCTGCTTTTTCAAGGAGTACCTGCACGCGCGCCGCCTGCTCCTCGTTGAGCTGTCGCGGCAGCAGCCGGGGGAAAAACTCCACCACGGTTACCTGTACCCCGCGTTCCTTCAGCGCCCAGGCGGCTTCCAGGCCGAGGAGCCCGCCGCCCATCACGAGGGCGCTCGTTTTCGAGGCGCAGCAGTCCCGGAGCCTGTCCGCGTCGGAAAGGCGGCGCAGGGTTTGGATATCGGCGGCGCCGGTACCGTTCACGGGGGGGATAAAGGCTTTGGACCCCGTGGCGAGAACCAATCGGTCATAGGTCCATTCGGCGCCGTCAGCCTTCAGCGCCTTCCGCCCGGTGTCCAATGAATCGATGTCTTTTCCCTGAACGAGGCGAATGCCCTTCTTCTCCAGGGCCTCGGCGGTGCCGAGATAGAGTTTCTCCCGTTCGAGCTTGCCCGCCACGTAGTCAGAAAGGCGAATTTTCGCGTAAAAGGGCTCTTTTTCGCGCTCTAAAATCGTGATTTTTCCCGCCGGATCGAGTTCGGCGAGTTTCGTGGCGGTGAAGTATCCCGCCGGTCCGTTTCCAATGATGATGGTTTCCATACCCACTACTGTATCCCAGGAACGCAATGAGTCAAGCGGTTTTCCGCAAATAGGAAGGCAATCGCGGCGCAGGCGATTCCGGTACGCTTGCTTGAAAGCCCCGCCCGTTTCCGTATAAAATAGGCGCCTTGAGAGGTAGAAATTCCATGAAAATGTCCCAGATGTTCATGCCCACGTTGCGGGAAGTTCCCGCCGAAGCGGTCGTAGCGAGCCACCGCCTGATGATGCGTTCCGGAATGCTCCGGAAACTCGGTAACGGACTTTTCACGTACCTCCCGCTGGGCCTCCGCTCTTTCAGGAAGGTCGAAAATATCATCCGAAGCGAAATGGACGCCGCCGGCGCCCTTGAGTTCAAGCCGTCCGTCGTCGTGCCCGGGGAAATCTGGCGCGAGTCCGGCCGCTGGGAAACCATGGGCGAGGGCATGCTCCGGGTGAAAAACCGGGTGGACCAGGAACTGGTCATTAGCCCCACCGCCGAAGAGGCCTTTACCGCGCTCCTGCGCTCCGAAATTTCCTCCTATAAGCAGCTGCCGATCAACGTATACCAGATCAATACGAAGTACCGCGACGAGATTCGCCCCCGGTACGGCGTTATGCGCGGCCGCGAGTTCACCATGAAGGACGCGTATTCCTTCCATACCGACGACGAGAGCCTAGACGAAACCTACCGCGCCATGGGCCGGGCCTACCGCCGGGTGTTCCACCGCTGCGGCCTTTCCGTCATTCCGGTTAAGGCCGACTCGGGCGCCATGGGCGGCACCGGCTCCGAGGAGTTCATGGTCGAAAGCGAGGTGGGCGACAATAACCTGATCCTCTGCGCCAAGTGCGGCTACGCGGCGAACGACGAAAAGGCGGCCTGCGCGCCCGATCCCGTCGCCGGTTCCGCGGCGACCGACAAGGCTTACGCGCCCATCGCGACGCCCCGCGTGCGCACCATCGAGGAGCTCACCGGCTTCCTCAAGACCGTACCCCAGGCCTTTATCAAGACCCTCATTTACCGCGCGGTGAACTCCGAGCTTGACCTCACCGCCGCTCCCGGCTGCGAAAAGCTCGAGCGCATGGCCCCGGCGAGCTCCCCCGCCTATTACCCCTCGTCGTTCTTCGCCGTCTGCGTGCGGGGCGACCTGGACGTGAACGAGGTGAAGCTTGCCGCGACCCTCAAGGCCAGCGAGGTAGAACTCGCCTCCGACCGCGACGTGGAGCGCATTACCGGCGCGCCCGTGGGCTTCGCCGGCCCCGTCGGCCTTTCCTCCGTCCCCGTGATCGCGGACCTTTCGGTCATGGCCATGCACGACGCGGTTACCGGCGCCCTCAAGGAAGACCTGCACTTCGAGCACGTGGAGCCCGGCCGCGACTTTACTCCCTGGCAGGTCGCCGACGTGCGCACCGTGAAGGCCGGGGACAAATGCCCCAACTGCGGCGACGCGTTCTACGCGAAGAAGGGCAACGAGCTCGGCCACATTTTCAAGCTGGGCTACAAGTACACCAAGAGCATGAACATGCTCTACCTGGACGAAAACGGAAAGCAGCAGTACCCCACCATGGGCTGTTACGGCATCGGCGTTGACCGCACCCTCGCTTCCATTATCGAGGAGCACAACGACGAGGACGGCATTATATGGCCCATGAGCGTGGCGCCCTTCCACGTCGCGGTGGTGCCCATTAAGTACGAGGGCGCGATGAAGGACGCAGCGGACAGGCTCTACGCCGAGCTCGGCGCCGCCGGGATCGAGGTCCTCCTCGACGACCGGAACGAGCGACCGGGCGTGAAGTTCAAGGACATGGACCTGATCGGCATTCCCGTCAGGATCGTCGTGGGAGATAAGAACCTTCCCAACGTTGAGGTGAAATCCCGTAAGGAAAAAGATTCCGCCCTGGTCGCCCTGGGCGAAGCCGCCTCGCGCGTCGCGGATACCGTTCGCCGCGAGCTTGCCGCCCTGGCCGACGTTCCCGAAACCGCGGGGCGCCCGTAATGCGCCTCGGGTCCGAGGCGGCCCGCCGGCGGGCGTCCGCCCCGGGCCTGGGCCTGTTTTTCTGCGTTATTCTCTCCGCCCTCTCGGCTCTTCCTTCGTACGCCGCCGGCGCGCCCCTTTTCGGCGGGGCCCCGGTTTCCGGCGACTGGGTCGTGTACCGTGACCGCACGTGGGCCGATCCGACCTGGGTGGGTTTTATCCAGTACGACGGCTCCACCTGGGGCGCCTTCCTGAAAACCCCGGCATCCGGCTCCGACGTGCGAATCCTGTTCCGAACCGAAGAGGCCGAGGGCGTTCTCGTCCTGACGGGACAAAACATTATCTCCCGCATAGGGCAGTCCGACGTGGAAGCGGTCAACTACCTGATGGGCCTTTTGCCCGAGTTCTGGAAATGGTCGGTAGAGGCCGCGGCGGCCGAACGCCCCGGGCAGCCCGGGCCGGCCGTTACGGGCGCGGACGATTCTGGCCTCCGTTCGGCCCTCTTGCCTCCCGCGTACGCGGTACGGCGGAACCTTCCCGATTTCGGCGGCGAGGTTACCCTAACCTGGGCCGCGGAGGTTCCGGTCTTCGCCCTGGCCGGGATTGCCGGCGCCGGGGATACGCCGGTTCTTTCCCTGGAGCGCACGGGCCGCGCGGCATCATCTTCCGATACCGCCTTTTTCGATTTTCAGGCCGCTGAAACCCGGGCCGGAGCCGCTCTCGCCGCCGCGGGCGGACAGGCCTCCGGCGGAACCGTTCGGGACCCCGCGAAAACCGCGGGAAAGGCAGAAACCCGCGTGGTGGACGGGCTCAAGCTCGTTTTGGACGGGAATTGGACCATGTACGCGGACAATACGTACTTCATGGGCAACGACGCCGTGCTTATCGCGGCATCCGCAAGCCCCCAGGCCTTAGGATGCGCCCCGGGCGCGAAGGCGACGGACCTTCCCTTAGCCCTTTTCGCCTTGTTTACCCGGTCGAACGCGAACGCGTGGGAAGTGCCGGGGAACAGGAAACTGACGGGTAGCGCCGAGCGGTTTCGGATAGAGACACTTTTTTACGATCACGAGACGGGAACCGTAAACCGGGACATAAAACTGTGCATTCCCGTTTCCGACGCGAAGGGAACGGTCTCTTCCGTTCGCGTGGTGAGCCTCTCGGTGCGCGACTCGACGTATCGGGCGAATCCCGCGTATTTCGACGCCGTCCTGCCCCGGTGACGGGCGCGGGCCTTGAGACCCGAGCACCGAGCACCGGGCCCTACCGTTAATCCTCGCCCTCGCGGGGCCCGTAGCGGATATCGCGGTTCGAGGCCAATACCATAAACTCGCTCCGGTTTTCCACCTCCAGCTTTCGGTACAATACCAGCATTCGCTGCTTGACCGTGCTCTCGCTGATATGGTAGGCCGCCGCTATGGCGTCGTATTTTTCGTTTAACGAAACCCTTCGCAGAAAATCGCGATCCCGCTCCTTGAAGCCCAGGTCGGAAAGCAGCAAAACGGGCTTTTGCCCGGCTTCCGGCAAGAGAGCGGTGAGGTACGGGTAAAAAAGGAAGAGCAATATGGCGAATACCAAAGACAAGGTCCCGATGGAAACGACGGTCTTGAGAAAGGCCACCGGGTCTTTGAAAAGCCCCGCGAGCAGGGAGCCGACAAGGACGGTCGACAGGATCGCGAGCTTCGCCTTCGACCCCTGCCGAAACCAGCCGGCGCGGAAGAGAAAGGCGGCCCCGAGGACGTAGAGCGAAAAGCCGAGTATTTCTGACCCGCTGATAACGTTAAGCACGCCGTGCGCGACGCAGATTCCGGCGTAGAAGCGGTAGTTCGGCGAAAGAAAGGCAAGCAGGATGAAGGCGAATATCGTGACGGAATCGACCGCGATGACGGACTCGAAGGTTAGCGGTGCCCGCGCCGAAAAGCCGCTTTTGGCGTTGAGCATTATGTCGGCGACCAGGAAAACCGCGGTAACGGCGATGCCCGAGAGGGGAATAAGCTTCCATATCAGTTTTTCGTTCATGACCATTATACGGTCGATTATATTCCATTCATTACCGTCTTCAAGGCTCGCCCGGGCTTTTTTTACCCCGGGGACCGCCGCGATTCCGATAAAATTAACCCGAGTTGTATTGCGCCGGAAGCGGTTTGGGTGTAGGCTTTGCGTATATGAAAGTAAAAAAAGAACCCGGAAAAGCGCAATAGTGCAGAGATAGCGCTTTTCCGGGCTTTTTTTGTTTTAAAGCACGGGCCTCGGTTCAATACGAGAGGCTAAAGTTGAAATCCACCTCGAGTCTCTTTCCCCCGATTACCTGGCTTTCCGGCCTGCAGTCCCAAGAAAAACCGAGCTTAATGGGCAGCGACTTGATCGAATCGATAAGGAAGAGCAATTCGCCCCCCACTGCCGCGCCGACGTAGTTTCGGTCGCTATCCCGTTCCCTCAGCCAAAACAGGTCTAGGGCGGGAGCCACGTTTATCTCCGTCGAGGTGAAGCGAGCGACGCGGGTTTGCACTCCCGAGCGCGCGAACAGTCCGTAGTTTCCCGTCAGTTCACCGTTTCGAACGCCCCGGGTCCGCATTCCCAAATTCAGTTCGGGATTCCCCCATTTCGCGAAACCGTACACGCTGAGCCCGGGATTGAAAATTCCCGCGGCCCTGTACGCCGCCGCCTCCGCTTCCGCGGTGAGCGAGTCCTGTACTCCTTCGTAACGGGGATACGACCGCTCCCAACCCGCGGCGGCGGTCAGCTTCCATCCGTCCCTAAAATTGCCGATCCAGTCGTAGGAATCGACGGTCGCCTCGTTTTTTACCGTTACGCTCAGGTCAATCGGGCCATACACGAGAAGCTCCGGGTCGTCGACCGAGACCAGCTCGCTGGCCGGGGATCCGGCGACGCGGACCGAGACCGTGTCCGAAAGCGAATCGGTAATCGCGCGGGTAACGCCCACCGAACCGGAAAGGGCGGTAACCTTCGTGACCACGCCGGTCACGCCCCGGTACTCGACGTTCCGGTTCATGCGCATGGCGGTTCCGGCGAACTGGAGCGTGACGGGGCCCGCGTTAATGCCCGAGAGCGAGCTGATGAAAAGGAAGTTGGGCTTTGTCCATTGCAGCGCGTCGTTCTCGTCGGGCGGGGCGGTATACAGGCCCATGAGGAAGAGGTTTTGCAGGGTTCCCGCGAGATTGGGCACGTTCACGATGGTGCCCGCCTGCAAGCCGTCGTTGCTGTTATAGAAGGCGTAGGGAATGGGCACGACCGCCGCCCCGTCGGTAACGCTCACGACGAGGTTGGCCGTGCGCTCGTCTTCCCATTCCACGGTCACCGAGGAGCTTTTAAACAGCCTGAGTTTTTCCAGTTTCCGTTCGCGGTCCCTCGCGAAGCCTTCCAGGCTTTCGGCGTTCGGAAACGACGCGCCTTCCGCCGGCCCGAGTAGGGCTTTCAGCGCGCCTTCGCGGGTACGCCCCTTAATATCGTAGGTTTCGCTTCGGATCGAAAAGGCCCCGTTGCCCGTTCCGTCAACGCCGGGTTCCTGGGCGGGGAGGAGCTGCATAAGGAATAAAGCCCCGAACAGGAAGGCGAATAGCTTCTTTCGATTGGTTACTTTGTTCATACCTGGTAATATAACCATATTTCCGATTGGAAATGGCTTTATACGCGATAAAATTGCTTGACTTAATAAATACTAAAGGTTATACAGTATATATACAAGGAGTTTGACTTATGGGAAAGACGTTAGCGCAGAAAGTATTCGAATCTCACGTGGTGGATAAGCCCTTCGGTGAGGCTTGGGTACTCCGGCTCGACCGGGTATTCTGCCACGAGATTACCACGCCCGTCGCCATCAACGATTTGGCTGCCCGAGGCATGGATACCGTCTATGACCCTTCCAAGATTAAGGCGGTAATCGATCACGTGACTCCCGCGAAGGACTCGAAAACCGCCGAGCAGGGACGGGTCTTGCGGCAATGGGCGGAGCGACAGGGAATTAAGGACTTTTTCGATATCGGCAAGAACGGCGTGTGCCACGCGCTCTTCCCCGAGAAGGGCTTCGTGCGCCCCGGTTTTACCGTGATCATGGGCGACAGCCATACCTGCACGCACGGCGCCTTCGGGGCCTTCGCGGCCGGCGTGGGCACTACCGACTTAGAGGTCGGGATTCTCAAGGGCGTGTGCGCCTTCCAGTATCCCGGCACGATCCGCTTCGAGATTGACGGCAAGCTTCCCGCGGGCGTCACTCCCAAGGACGTGATTCTCTCCATAATCAAGAAGGTCGGCGTGAACGGCGCGACGAACAAGGTGATGGAGTTCGCCGGTTCGGCCGTCGACGCGATGTCGATGGAAGGCCGCATGACGCTGTGCAATATGGCGATCGAGGCGGGCGGCACGAGCGGCGTCTGTATGCCCGATTCCGTCACCGTCGATTACCTGTGGCCCTTCATCGGTCCCGACGGCGACAAGAGCTACGCAAACAAGGAAGAGGCCCTGGTCGATTTCCTCAAATGGCATTCCGACCCCGACGCGGAATACGACGAGGTCCACAGGATCAACGCCGCAAGCCTCGTCCCGGTAACCACCTTCGGCTTTAAGCCCGATCAGGTAAAGACCGTCAAGGAAATGGCGGGCACCAAGGTCGATCAGGTGTACATCGGAAGCTGTACCAATGGCCGCATCGAGGACTTGAGGCAGGCTGCCGCCGTTCTGAAAGGCAAAACCGTCGCTCACGGGGTGCGGGGCATCGTGAGCCCGGCAACCCCCGCGATTTACCAGCAGGCCCTCAAGGAAGGGATTATCCAGGTGTTTATGGACGCGGGCTTCTGCGTGACCAACCCGACCTGCGGCGCCTGCCTGGGCATGTCGAACGGCGTCCTCGCCGACGGCGAGGTATGCGCCTCCACCACGAACCGGAATTTCTTCGGCCGGATGGGGAAGGGCGGCACCGTGCATTTGATGAGCCCCGCGAGCGCGGCGGCGACCGCGATCGCCGGAACCATAACCGAGGCCTGACGTCCCGCGGAGGAAGCGATGCCGAGCTGGAACCCGGAGCTCTACCTGAAATTCAACGAACAGAGAACCCGGCCGGCTCGGGACATTGCCGTTCGGGCGGCCGCCCTTTTCGCGGGCCGCGAGGGGCCCTGCAGCGCGGTCGACATCGGCTGCGGGCCGGGGAACTCCACCGCGGTACTCGCCGAGCGCTTTCCGGGGGCCTCGTTGACCGGCGTGGACAGCTCGCCCGAGATGGTCGAGAAGGCCCGGAGCAGCGGCACGAAGGCCGAGTGGCTGGTGGCCGACGCGGCCGAATGGGAACCGGACCGGAAATTCGGCCTCGTTTTCTCGAACGCCGCGCTTCAATGGATTCCCGACCAGGCCGGCCTGATCGAAAGGATGGCGGGTTGGCTCGAGAGCGGCGGCGTGATCGCGGTTCAGGTGCCGGGAAACGGCGGATCGCCGCTTCATCGCTCGCTCCTGGAAACGGCCGCTTCCTTCGCGGGAAGCGAACGGTTTACCGGCCTCGAGAACGCGATACGCTACCACGAGCCCGACTATTTCCTCGCGGCGCTCGAGGCGGCCGGCCTTGAGGGCGACCTCTGGGAAACCGCCTACTGGCACCGCCTGCCGAACCGCGACGCGCTGATAGAGTGGTATTCCGGCACCGGCATGCGGCCCTGGCTCGACCGGCTGGAAGGCGAGGGAGAGCGGGACCTTTTCAAGAAACGGGTTCTTGGGGGCGCGGCGCCGGAATACCCGGAGCTGGACGACGGCTCGGTGTTTTTCCCGTTTCGCCGGATATTTTTTACCGGCGTTAAAAAATAGCCCGGAGCGGGCCCGGTTGCCGGTTTCGCGTTTTACGCGGAACCGGGCAACGCGCCCAAACGAAAGCGAACGTACGTAATTTTTGTAAGACAAGGAGTTTACCATGACCAAATTCGACGGAAAGGTCCTTTTCCTGGACCGGAGCGACATAAATACCGACGAAATCATACCCGCGAAATACCTGACGGAAATTTCGAAGGCCGCGCTGAAGCCGTATTGCCTGGAGGACCTGAAGGTTCCGGGCTTTGACCCGAAAAAGGACATCGCCGGCAAGACCGCCATCGTGACCCGGGCGAACTTCGGCTGCGGCTCGAGCCGCGAGCACGCGCCCTGGGCGCTCGAGGTGAACGGCATCAATATCGTGATCGCCGAAAACTTCGCGCGCATTTTCCGGCAGAACATGTATAACTGCGGCCTGATCGCCACCGAGCTTAAGGCCGCGGAAATCGACGAGGTTTTCAAGACCTTCGCCGGGCTGGATACGTCTGTTTCCGTGGATCTCGCCGCGGGGAAGCTTGCCTTTTCCGCGACCGGCGCGGACGGCAGGAAGGTCGAAAAGGCCTACGCCTTCAGGCTCGGCGAATTCGAGGACGCCCTCGTGAAGGCCGGCGGCTGGGTGGCGTACGCGGCGGCGAATTACTAAGCGGACGGCGCGTTACCGGAGGCACGCGCGGGAAGGCCGCGGGGGCTAAGCCCGGGCCTATGGCCCGCCGCCGATCGTCGCGAGGAAGCCCCTCACGAAGGCCGGATCGCGGATCACGATGAAGCGCTCTATCCCGTACTCGTTATTCGCCATGGCCTCCAGGTACTGGGCCCGCCGGTTCTCGTGCGTGTTCCAGGCCCAGAGGATGATCGAGTCTTTCGAAAGGAAGGATTTCCTGAAGGTTTCGCGGTTGCCCCGCCAGAGAACCGTGCGGCCGAACACCCGGCCGAAGGTTCGGGTTACGACCCGGCGCATGACCGTGATTTTCGGGTAATCGAGCCACACGACGGCGTCGCAGCGGCCCCAGGTCAGGTCGCGTACCTTGTTGTAGTTCCCGTGGATCACGTAGCCCCCGTCGCCGCAGGCGGCGATCGCTTCCTCAATGCGGCGCCGGAACTCCGGGAGCTCGCAGCCCCGCCAATCTGGCTCCCAATACAGGGCGTCGAGCTCGATGTCGCGAATGCCGAGACGGCGCGAGAGGAGGGCCGCGAGCGTGCTCTTGCCCGAGCCGCTCGTGCCCACCACCATGATTCGCGAGCGCGAGTCGAGGGGCGGCGGCGTTTCGGGGCATCCCCCGTTTCGGTCGTACCGGTATACCAGCATCGTCGCTCCTCAGCCGAAGGCGAGTTCGCCCGACGGTATCGAGCGGCTCGTCCGATCGGGATACTCGAGGTTGTCGAGAGCGACGTTCAGCTCCGCGATTAAAACGGACGCCGGGATCGTGGGCCCGCCCGCTATTTCCAGGTCGCCGGTGGTGTGGGCGTCGGACAGGAGAACGAGATCGTACCCCCGGTCCAGGGCCCCGTACGCCGTGGCGCGTATGCACCAGTTCGTGGCCGCCCCGGCGAGGATTACCGTCCGGATTCCCCGCTCCCGAAGCGTTTCGTCGAGGCCCGTTTCCTCAAAGGAAGAATTGTACCGCTTCGCGACGAACAAATCGCCTTCCTCCGCCGCGAGGCCCTCGGCGAGGCGCCACGCGTCGCTTCCCCGAACGAGGTTATCGTCCTCGTGCTGCACCCACGCGACGGCCACTCCCGCCGCGCGCGCCTTGGTAACGGCCGCCATTATTTTCCCGACGACCCGTTCGGCCTCTGCCCCGTTTCCCACCACGCCCCGCTGGGTATCCACCACGATCAAAGCGCTGTCTTTTCGGTTCATGCCGTAAGGGTACCATGCCGCCCGCGACGGCGCAACGCGCGCGGGAAGTAAAAGCGCGCGGAAAAAAGCGCTTTACACGATTCGCGCGGCTCGCCATACTTTCCCGTATGGCGATCATCCAGGCCACGGGCCTCACGAAATCATTTTCGAGCGCGGTAAAGGAGCCGGGCCTTGCGGGCGCGGTGAAGCACCTCTTCAAGCCGGAATACCGGGAGATCCGCGCCGTGCGCGACGTGAACCTTTCGGTGGAGCCGGGGGAGCTCGTGGCGTACGTGGGGCCGAACGGGGCCGGAAAATCCACGACCATCAAGATGCTCACGGGAATCCTCATGCCGAGCGGCGGCGCGGTCTCGGTGAACGGCTTCGACCCATACCGGCAGCGCGTCGAGAACGCGAAAAAGATCGGCGTGGTATTCGGCCAGCGCACCCAGCTGTGGTGGGACATTCCCGTGCGCGAGTCCTTCACGCTCATCCGCGACATTTACGACATGACCGAAGCGCGCTACCGCGACAATCTCGCCTACCTTACCGAGGTGCTCGGCCTCGCCGAATTCGTGGACATGTCCGCCCGGAAGCTCTCGCTCGGCCAGCGCATGCGGGCCGACCTCGCCGCCTCCTTCCTGCACGACCCGCCCGTCGTCTTCCTGGACGAGCCGACCATCGGCCTGGACATCGCCGTGCGCGAGCGCATCCGCGCCTTTCTCACCCAGGTAAACCGCGACCGGGGCGTCACGGTCATGCTCACCTCCCACGACCTGGACGATATCCGCGACGTGTGCAAGCGCCTGGTCATTATCGACAAGGGCACGATCATCTACGACGGCGCCCTGGACCGGCTCCTGGACCTCTGCGTGAAGACCCGCACCATGCACCTGCGCGTTTCCTCGGGCGGCCAAGCCCTCGCGGAAAAGCTTTCGGGCAACCCGCGCCTATCCGTGATCGCCGCCGACGATTCCGGGCTCTCGGTGGAGTTCGACCGCTTCGCCCTCTCGGCGCGCGACGTGGTGACGCTGGCGATCGGGTCCGGCGACGTGACCGACTTCCGAATCGACGAGCCGGAGATCGAGCGGGTAATCAAGAACGTGTACGAGGGAAAGCTCACTCTATGAGAAAGTACTTCCGCCACGCGGCCCTCGCGGTGCAGGAAACCCTCGCGTACCGCATCGCCTACGTCGTCAACATGGTCAGCAACGTCGTGACCTACCTCGTCATCTTCCTCATCTGGGTGGCGGTGTACACGGGCCGGGGGAGCGTGGGCGGCTTCGACTGGGCCGAGATGAAAAGCTACCTCGTGGTGTCCCTGTTCATGAGCGCCCTGGTTTCCGGCTCCAGCGAATACCGCATTTCCCGCGCGATCCGCTCGGGGAACATCGCCGTGGAACTCATGCGGCCCGTGGACTACCAAAAGGCGAGCCTCGCGATTACCCTGGGCAACAGCTTCAGCGAGGGCGTGCTCGTGAGCGCCGCCTGCATGGGCTTCGCCTTCGCCTTCGGTCTCACCGTGCTACCCGCGGGAAGCCTCCAGTGGCTCGGCTTTTCCTGCGCGGTCCTCATCGGCTTTGCCATGAAATTCCTCTTGGTATACGTGTTCGGCCTCGCCTGCTTTTGGACCCAAACCCTCATGGGCATCTCCTGGCTCAGGAAGGGACTCACGGACTTCTTTTCCGGCGCCCTCGTGCCTTTAAGCTTTTTTCCCCTCTGGCTCCGCTCCGCCGCGGACTGGCTCCCCTTCAAGAGCGTCGTGTGGGTGCCCGCGAGCGCCTTCACGGGCCGACTCGCCGGGATCGAGCTCGCGCGCGCCCTCGCCGTGGGCCTTGCCTGGGTCGTCGCCCTTTGGCTTTTGGGCCGGGCCATTTGGGCCCTCGCCATGCGCCGCGTCACGGTGCAGGGGGGCTGAGCGATGAAATCCCTTCGGTCCCTGAATCCCGGCCGCGCGATCGGCCTTTTTTTCCGTTTTCTCGCCCAAAACACCAAAATCAAGCTCGAGTACAAGGTCGATTCCCTCATCATGTTCGTTTCCGGCGCGGCATTGCAGGCCCTGGGCTTCATGTTCCTCACCGTGCTCTTCTCGCGCATACCCTCCATTCAGGGCTGGACCCGCTGGGAAATCACCTGGATGCTCGCCATGGTCTTCATCACCGAGGGGGTGGTCTCCTTCGCGTTCGAGGGCCTGTGGCAAATGGCCTTCCTCGTCAACACCGGCGACCTGGACCGCATGCTGCTCCGCCCCGTATCCCCCATCCTGCAGATCCTCACCTATACCATGGGCGTTCACGGGATCGGCAATATCGTCCTCGGCGCCGTCCTTCTCGCCCTCTCCACCGCCCGTGTCCACGTGGAATGGACGCTCGCGAAAATCCTTTTCGTCCCCGTCTTCGTCGTTTCGGCCTGCGCCATCCGCACCGCCGTCTCCTTCGCCGCGAACTGTTCCGCCTTTTGGCTCAAGGCCTATTTTAACGCCTTCCCGCTCATGATTTACCAGCTCGCCGACTTCGCGAAGTATCCGTCGTTCATATTCGGCCGGGCGGTCGAGGCCCTCGTCTTCTTCGTGATCCCCTACGCCTTCATCAGCTACGTGCCGGCGGTCTGGCTCTTCGGCAAGGCCGCCCCCGGCCAGTTCTTCTGGGCCCCCCTGGCGTGGGCTGTCCCGCTCGTCGCGATCTGGTGCGTGATTATCGCCCGGATCGTGTTCTATCGCTCCCTCACCTGCTACGACGGCTCAGGAAACTGAGACGCCGGCTCAGGGAACTGAAGAATTTCGGGGAGAGGCACAGCGGGGCGCGGCAATTCGCGCGGGCACGCTCGGAGCCCCCTCGAAGCGAGAGGTACGGAGCGCGAGATCAAAAAAAGCGTAAAAGTTTGCAATTCACGTAGTCACAATGTATGCTTATTGTAGATCCTTTTAGAGGAGGAAAACAATGAGAATACCGATTATCGACATTGGCAATTCCAAGGGGATTCGCATTCCCCAGGCGGTATTGAAGCAGGCCGTATTCGGCGACGAAATCGAGCTCGAGGTATCCGAGGGAAAGATCGTTCTCAAAAAGGCGATAGCCATGACCTTCGTACCCCATTTCGAGGAAATCGCGAAGCTCGACGACCCGACTATCCAGCAGGTATTGCGTAAGCTTTCCGGGGCCGATCTCATGACCGCCCTCGTCGGGGCCCCCGCGCATATCAAGGACGCGGTGTACCGTAACCTCTCCGAGCGGGTGAAGGGCTACCTCGTCCCGACGGTCGAGCGGCTGGAAAAAGGCGACGCGAAAGACCTGATCATCGAGCGGAGCCGCAACGCTATAAGCGAGGCGCTCATGGAAGTCGTAAAGGGGTAAAAGGAGGGCGTATGAACGCAGAAGTTCAATGGATCAATCTTGGGTTCGTCAACTGTTACGTAATCAAGACCGATGCCGGCTTTTTTTTGGTGGATACCGGGGTGCCGGCCTTGCGCGATGCCCTCTTGCGGAAGCTTGACGCCGCCGGCTGCGACGGCGGCAACCTGAAGCTGATAATCGCCACCCACGGCGATATCGACCATACGGGCAATTGCAAATTCCTTCGGGAAAAATACGGCGCGCCGGTCGCGATGCACCGGGCCGACTTGGCGATGGTCCGGGACGGGGAATTGAACCCCGATAGGACGGTGACCTCCGCCTTGATGCGGTTCCTGCAGTTCCTAATGGGCTTAACGGGGGGCGTCGCGAAGATGGCGCGGGATTTCGAGCGGTTCACGCCGGATCTGTTCCTTGAAGACGGGCAAAGGCTGGACGAATACGGCTTGCCCTGCGGGGTTCGCCACATACCCGGCCATACCGACGGCTCGATCGGCCTCCTGCTCGATTCCGGCGACTTGCTCTGCGGAGACACCCTGCAGAACGACAAACCGGCGACGATCATCATGGACCGGGCGGAACTTCGGCGCAGTATCGGCGGCCTTGCCGGGATGAACCCGAAAACGGTCTATCCGGGGCACGGAAAGCCCTTCGCCTGGACGGGGCTTGCCGCGCGGTAGCCAAACGTCGGATGATGCAACCGTACCGAAACTAAGGAAGGTCGGGGGCGTCCGGTTCGTCAAAGAAAGCGGCGATCGGGATGACTCCGCAGAAAGGAGAAAAAATGAAAAGGAAGGGCATCACGGCGGAAGGCGCCGTAGCGGTCGGGCCGTATTCTCACGCGGCCGAAATAGACGGGTTCGTGTACCTGTCGGGCCAAACGCCGATGGATTCCGCCACCGGCACGCTGGTACCGGGCGATATCAAGGCGCAGACCGAGCAGTCCTTCAAGAACCTCTTTAACGTGCTGAAGGCCGCGGGCCTTACCCCCGACGACGTGATCAAGGTGAACGTATTCCTCACGGACATGGGAAACTTCGCCGCGATGAACGACATTTACAAGACGAAGTTCAACGCGCCCTATCCCGCGCGCTCCACCGTGGGCGTGAAGGAACTGCCGCTCGGCGCGATGATCGAAATCGAAATGATCGCGAAGCGCTGATCCTCGCCCGGCGTGAAACCTTTTCCGCCGAACCGTGTCCATCTTACGTACCGGCCCATGAGCCGGAGGAGGCTTTCATTGAAACAAACCACCGCGCGGCTCGTTCGCGCCCTCGGCATATTCCTGCTTTCCGCGGCGAGCATTCACCTGACCCTTATCTTGGTCCACTCGATCCGCATCGGCAATTTCAGGCTCTTCAACCTGTTCGATATCCTGGACCTGGACCTATTCTTCCCGCGAATCGCCGTGGGTAACCTAAGCTTCGTCATTTCCGCGATAGTTTCCGCGCTGCTTTTCGTCGCGATCTTCCTGTTCGCCGCCAAGCGGCGGGTCGGCCGGGCGGTTTAAGCCAACCCTTCGAGACGCCTTTTTTCGGCGGTTCTTTCTTCCTCGACCCGCTCGAGCCAATCGGCGACGAGGGCCTCGAAGGCACCGACCCGCTCGGTTTGGAGATTGTGGCCCGCGCCGTCCAAAACCGCGTAGGTCGCCCGGGGATAGGTTTCGAGGAGGGCCCACAGGGGCCGGTAGCCCACGCGCGAATCTTGCCTGCCCGCGACGAAGAGGGAGGGTTTCCCGAAAACGGGCGCGTCGAGGTCGGGATCGGCGCTCAGGGCCGATTTTCGCCCAAGTACGGTCCCGAGGTAATACCGGTCCGCGGCCTTGATTCCCGGGAGCACGTCCCGCTCGTACCGGAGCCAGGCGTCTTTCGTGAGGCGCACCCCGAGCTCGCCGAAGGCCTTCCGCGCGTCTTTTTCCATCCCCGCAAGGAATTCCCCATCCTCGAAAACCGTCGCATGGTTCGGAACGTCTTCCCGTTTTTGCCCTGGGGCGGGCCGCGCGCTTACCGCAGGGGCTATCAGGAGGAGGCCGGCGACCCGTTCCGGCATGCGCCTGACGAGCGCCCGCGCGAGATAGCCCCCGTACGATTCTCCGGCGAGCAGGAAGGGGCCGTCCGGCGCGACGGTATCGGCGAAAGAGGCGACCAGGTCGAGCATGGCGTCGGAGCCGTTTATCCGCGGGTCGGCCGGGCTGCGCCCCATGCCGGGCAGGTCGGGATACAGGCGGCGGCACGGGAACCGCGCCCCTTCGGAAGCGAAGGCCGGTTCTAGGCAGCCGGACATAAGCCGATGGTCCACGCCCCAGCCGTGGAGGGCGATAAGGGGCATGCCCTCCCCGATAGTCTCGCAATATACCGCCGTTCCGTCGATGTCATAGGTCATGTTCTTACTCCTTTTAATGTTTGATATCAAACTATAGCGCCCGGCAAAAAGGCGCGAAGGGTCTAATCGCTCTCGCCCAGGCGCTCAAGGAGCCGGGCGAGGGTAGCGCGGTCGCTTTCCGAAAAGCCCGCCCAAAGGCGCTCGCGAATCTCGGCGGATATGCCGAGAAAGGCTTCCCGGTACGAGGCGCCGAGTTCGGTCAGGGCGACGACGGCAACGCGGGAATCGGCGACGCCGCGTTCGCGCCGCACCAGGCCGCGCGCTTCCATCTTGCTTACCAGGGCCGTAACCGTCGATTTATCGCGCCCGATGGAATGGGCGAGCTCGGACATGGTTCTCCTTCCGTGGGCATAGAGCTGCCAGAGGATATCGCCGTGGCTCACGTCCAGGCCTTCAAGGCCGCTTTCCGCCATGCGGCGCCGGATAAAGCCGTAGGAGGCCTGCAGCTTGCCGCTCATGAGGCTCAGGATTCTGTCGGAAGGGTCTTGGTTCCCCATGCATCCGATTATAGTTTGATATCAAACTAAAAGACAAGCCTTGATTTCGATTCGGCGAACGGGTTTCGTTTCCGAAAAGGGAAAAAAACCTTGACCGCGCGGGTGACGGGGGGTAGGGTTGACTGATGAATGAACGAAACCTCGGTTTTGTAATCAGGGCGACCCGTTCGCCGTGCGCCTTACCGCGGCTTTTCGGCGCGGACTCGCCGCCGAACGGGAGGCTCCCCGCGTGAATGCGCCCACCCGCGCCGACTTCCGCCTTCTCGGGATAGAGGAGACGGCCGATGCCGCCGAGATAAAGAAGGCCTACCGCCGCCGCGTGAAGCAGCTCCACCCCGATACCGGCGAGGGCGATTCGCCGGAGACGATCCTCAAGAACCATTTTCTCTTCGCGGGGGTATGCGCCGCCTACCGGCGATTAATGGCTTCCCTTGCCCCGCGGTCTGCCTCGGCTGGCGTTGGGGCTTCGGTTGCCGCGGCGGGGGCGAACGGGCCGCACGGGGGGAACGGTCCGGCGAGCGCGGTTGGCGCGGCTGGCGGTTCCCTCACGCCCCACGCCGATCCGGCCTGGGCCTACTACCGTAAGGGCTGCGAGTATTTTTCCCGTATACACCCTTCGGCCTGGAACCCCACCTGGCTCATAGAGACCGACGCGAAAACGCCCGGCGACCTTGAGGCCCAGCGGGAAACGGCAAACCGCGTTCGGAATCTCGTCAGCCTTTTCCCGAAGGCCTACCTCTATTTCAGTACCGTCGCCAACGAGTACCCCGATTCGCCCTGGGTTGAGGATTCCCGGGAGAAAATGAGGCTCATCGAAGACCGCGTAAAACGGTATAGGAAGATTATCGAGTCGTTCGCGAGTTGGGGGGGCCATTCCGACCGGGAGCGGGAAGGATACGAAGAAATGATGCGGGAGAACAAAAGTCGGTACGAGGCGTTTCCCGCGGACGAGCGAAGGCGCTGGGATAAAAATTAGCCAAAGCGCCCCGTTCCGGGCGACAAGGAGGCCGGACTCCGGCGCGAGACGCGCATAGGGGTTACGACTGACGGCAGGTCACACGGACGGTTCGGATGGCTCGTACCCGGCATTTTATTTTCGCGATTCTCGTTTTGTGCGCCGCGCACTCCCCTCGGCCCCTCTGCGCCCAGCGCGCGGTCGCCGCGGCTCCCGTCAATTTTGAGTTCGTCAACCAAAACGTTCGGGATATCCTGTACGCGCTTTCGGTGTACCGAAGGGTTCCCATCGTGGGCGACGATACGGTGTCGGGCTCCGCGAGCCTGCAGTATTCCGGTTCCGATTTCGACGCCGCCTTCGACGCCTTTCTTTCCGCGAACCGGCTGTTCGCCGACAAGTCAGGGGATCGCTGGACCGTCTCCAAAATCAGGATAGCGCACGGGGCCGACGGGCTTTTGGACGTCGACGCGTTCGACCTCGGCGCCCAGCAAATCTTTGACCACCTGTCCGAGTCGACGGGCGTTACCGTCCTCCGGGATATCCTTCCTGCGGCGAAAATCTCGATCCGCCTTTCCGGGGTGAGCCCCGCAGCGGCGATCGCCCTGGTAATGAAGCCCTTTGCCGAGTACGAGGTAGTCGTCGGCGAGGGATACGTCCAGGTACGAAAGGCGGCGGCCGGGGCTTCTCCCGCGGTTTCGCCCGATTCCGGAAGCGTTGCCGTGCGCGAGGCGGCCGGCCTTTTCTCCCTGAGCGGCGAGCGTTTTTCCCTCGCGGAGGCGCTTTCCGCCCTTTTCGGAACAGCCGGCCTTGAGTATTCCTCCTTCGTCCGCGCCGATACCGTCATCGAGCGGCTCGACTTTTCCGGGCGCCCGTTCGGCGAGGCCCTGGGCCTGCTCCTCGATCAGGCCGGGGCCGAGGCGAGCCGCGCCGACGGCCTGTGGTACGTCTTGCCGGGCCAGCGGTCCGACATCGTGGCGCGGTTGAAAAACGAGGGCAGGGCGTGGGTTCGCTTTCCCTTGCGCTTTACCGCCTATGAGCCGATTCGCGAACTCCTCGCCGCGCGCTTTCCTTCGCTCGCGCCGGTGCCCCTGGGGGGCGGGAACGGTTTTTTCGCGAGGGTAACGCCGGCGGAGGAAGAGGCGCTCGACGGCTTTCTCGGCTCCGTGGATAGCGCCGGCTTCAAGGGCACGGTCAGGCTCAAGTACGTCAAGAGCGCCGATTTGCTCCAGAACGTCCCCCCCTCGGTCACGAAGGAAAACCTCGTGGACGCCGGGAACGGGAGCACCCTCTTTTTCGTCGGGAGCCAGGACCGATACGGGGAGTTCCTCAAGGACCTGGAACTCATCGACCGGCCCCGAACGAGAATCCGGTACGACCTCTTGATCATGCAATATCAGGATTCCTCCGACCTGAAGTGGGGCTTTAACGTGGACGCCCGCAGTCTGGCCCCGGGGGACCAAACCCTCGTCACGGGCAGCCTGGGCAATATCCTGAAACTGAACTTCGACGTGATCACCGTGCTGGGCTACCGGTTCGCGGCCCGGCTCGACACGGCGATCTCGGAAAACCAGGCCAACGTATTCGCCGATACCACGCTGTACGGCCTCTCAGGGCAGGAAATCAAATTCCAGAATACCAACACGTACCGATACCGGGACTACTACGTCGATTCGCAAACCAAGGAAACGGTGTACACCGGCGTTACCCGCGAAATTACCTCGGGCCTGGTGCTGAATATCGACGGCTGGGTTTCGGGGGACGGGATGATCACTACCACGGTGAACGCCTCGGTCTCGAAACGGGGCGCGGACGTATCGTCCTCCGTGGGAAACCCCCCGCCCACTTCGGAAAAGACGATCACCACCCAGGTTCGCTCGCGGTCGGGCGAAAGCGTGGTCTTGAGCGGGCTCAGGCAGGACGATTCGTCGTTCGTCGAGGAGCGGGTCCCCTTCCTATCGAGGATTCCGCTCGTGGGCTGGCTCTTTAAGCACCGTCAAAGTTCGGCGGAAAGGAACCAGATGGTCATATACCTTATTCCCCACGTGGATTTGGGAACGGACGCCTTCGATCAGGAGGGGCCGAAAACCGCGTCGGTATACGAGCGCTACGTGCTCCCCTACGTGGGGGAAGCGCGATGACCGGCCCGATACAGGGGAATCCCTTTTCCCTGAACCCCGCCTTTTGCGCCCATAACGGGGTAATCGCGTTGTCGGAAGTCGGGGGCGAGGTATGCCTTGGCATGACCGACCCCTCCGATGCGCTTTTACGGGGGCGGATCGAGCGCTCCTGGCCCGGCCTTCGCTTCCGGTTCCAGGCGGTGGATCGGGATTTTTTCGCCCTGGCGCTCAGCAGGCTCTATGCCGGCGGGGAAGGGGAGTGCGAGGCGCCTGAGGCGAATCGGACGGGGGAGCTACCCCTGGACCAGGCCGAAGAAGACGCGCCCATCGTGAACCTTCTCAACGCGATATTGCTGGAAGCGCGTTCCCTCGGGGCCTCGGACGTTCACCTGGAATCGTCGCGCGGGGGCGCGGCGGTGCGGTTCCGCGTGGACGGTAAGCTTCGCTCTGGCCCGTCCCTTTCCGCCGAACGGGCCGCCTCCCTTTCCGCGCGGATCAAGCATTTGGCAAACCTGAACATCATAGAAACCCGCCGCCCCCAGGACGGGCGAATGGCCGTCGGGGGCCTTGGCCGCCCGCTGGACGCGCGCGTTTCCATCGTCCCCACGGTCTACGGGGAATCCGTGGCGCTCCGCCTCCTGGACGGAACCGATTCGCCGCCCGATCTGGACGCGCTCGGCTTTTCTGACCGGGAGCTCGCTCGGCTCACGGGGGCGATCGGCTCTCGCTCAGGCCTCATTTTGGTGACCGGTCCCACCGGCTCCGGGAAAACCACCACGCTTTCCGCCATTTTACGGGAACTCAGCAGCGTCGAGCTGAAGATAGTCTCCATCGAGGATCCCGTGGAATATCGGCTGGAGGGCGTAACGCAGATCCAGACCGACGATGCCCTCTCCCTCTCCTTCGATACCCTTCTACGGCGTATTTTCAGGCAAGACCCCGACATTCTGATGGTCGGGGAAATCCGCGACGCGGAAACCGCGCGGCTCGCGGCGCGGGCCGCCCTGACCGGGCACCTCGTGTTCGCCACCCTTCACGCCACGGGGGCCCTGGAGGCGGTGCCCCGTATCCTTAACCTCGGCGTGGAACCCTACGTGCTCGCCGGAGTGCTGCGGCTCTCCCTGGCGCAGCGACTGGTCAGGAAAACCTGCCCGCGCTGCCGCGGTTCCGGTTGCGATCGCTGCTGCCAAACGGGCTACTCGGGGAGAACGGCCGTATCGGAATCGGTCATCATGAATCCCCCGCTTCGCGCCCACCTCGAGTCGGGCTATTCCGGCACCGCTTTCTCCGCCCTCGCGAAGCGGGGCGGGTTCAAGCCCATGCTGGCGGACGGCATGGAAAAGGTTTCCCGGGGAATAACGGCGCGCGACGAACTGCTTCGGGAGCTGGGCCGATGAGAAGCCGGGAAAGGGCCGCTATCGCGGGATTCACGGGGATGATGCGGGAGCTTCTCGACGCGGGCTACGGCCTGAACGAGGCGATCGCCCTCATCGCGCGAAACGATATTTCTCCCCTCGTCGCGGCCATCGCGTCGCAGGTCGCCGGGGAAATCCGGGGCGGCAGGGGGTTTACCGCCGCCCTGGGAGCCGTAAGGAAGGCCGGCGGCAAGGCCTTCTTCCCGGACCGGTATTTGGCCTGGTTTTCCGGCGCCGAGAAAACCGGAAACCTGGCCGCTGCCTTCAGGGCTCAGGACGAACGGCTGACCGAGGCGCGCGAGATTCGGGAAAATTTCCGCGCGGTCTTGGCGTATCCCGTCGCCGTCGTTTTCCTTTCGCTCGCGGGCACGCCGGTACTCCTCCGCAAGGCGCTGTCGGCGACGGGCGCCGGATTCGCGAACGACCCGTCCCTGCTGGCCACGGCGGTAACGGGGTGCATCGCGGCGTTCGCGGTGCTCCTTTCCCTCTCAGCGGCCTTCTCCCTGGTCGCCTACCGCCTGGTCGGCCGGGTTTCCGACGAGACCCTGGTCTTTTCGCGGCTGGCGGAGTTCGCCCGTGCGGGGCTTCCCGTGACCGAGGCCCTCGGGCCCTGCCTTCCCTTCGTCGGGAGCCGGCGCTTCGCCGCGGGCCTGATCCGCCTGAGGCGGGACCTGGCCGGCGGCAAGCCGCTCCCGCGTGCGTTCAGGGACACGGGCTTATTCCCGGCCTTCGTGACCGACACGATGCTGGTTTGCGGCTCGACGGGCAACCTCGTCGCCGTATTCGAACGCGCCCGCGCGCATTACGCCGCCCGGGACAAAAGGCGAAGGGCCCTCGTGACGAGGGCCAGCGAGCCGGTAATTATCGGGATTGCCGGCGTCTATCTCGCGCTCACGCTCGAAGCGACCGTCATCCCGATACTGACGGGAATGGGAGGCATGTTTTGAAAGAGGCAAACGACGAGGGATTCACCTTCATCGAAACGATTATGGTCATCGCGATCATCCTCATTCTATCGGCGGGGGTCGGCTTTTCCGCTACGAAATACGTGGAGGCCGCGAGGGTCGCCTCCGCGAGGAATCAAATCGCGGCCTATAAGCTGGCCCTGGAATCGTACTACCTGGAATGCGGGTCGTATCCCTCCCGGGAACAGGGCCTTGCGGCGCTGTGGGAAAAGCCCGCGCTGAGTCCGGTTCCCGCGGGCTGGGCGGGCCCGTACGTTGACGGCGAAATCGCGGCCGATCCCTGGGGCCGTCCGTTCCGCTACGAGGCCCCGGGCAAGAAGGGCTTGCCCTTCACGATCCAATCGTACGGCGCGGACGGCGCCGACGGCGGGGAGGGGTACGATGCGGACATCGTTTCGTGGAAGAGATGAGGGCGGCGCCCTCGCGTTGGCGTTGACCGCCGTTTTTGTACTTTCGCTCCTGTGCGTTTCCGCCGTACCGCGCGTGCTCGCCAAGGCGCGTTTGGCGGAAGCGGCGTACGAGTCCGTTCTTGCGGGCAACGAGGCGGCGAACCGGAGACTGAGGAGAGCCTATGACCTTTACTGAGCTTTTCGCCGCGCTGGCCCTTTCGGCGCTTTTCCTTTCCGGCTTGGCTTCCGCGGCCCTGCCGGCGCTCGAGGCGGACGCGCGCGCGGAACGGCTTCGCGAGCGGGCGTTCGAGACGGGCTTCGTCATCGACAGCTTTCGCGCCGCCTGTCTGTCGGGTTCCGCCGCGTTCCCGGAATGGAAGCGGGCGGTCGCGGCGGTGCGCGACCTTGGGGAAATTACCCTTCGCCAATGCCCCTCTCCGGCCGCTGAGAAGGCGGGAATGGGGGTGTGGCTCCTAAGCGTTTCCGTCGGCGGCGAGACGATAACCGTATACGCCGAGGGCCCCCTCCCGTGAGCGGGGTATACCGGATTCCCGCCGGGGAATTTGAGGCCTATTTGATCCCGGGCGTACGGGGCGCGTTTCCCCGTGGCTTTAGCATGAAACGGGAGCGTGAGTCGAGGGCCCGGCGGGCCTTGGAGCGCCTGCATCCCGGCTTTGGGCCCTCGCACGCGGTAGACGCCAAGGGCTGTACCGTTTTGGGCAAGCCCTGGCTGCTCGTAACGGTCATGACCGCCGAGCTTTTGGCGGAGCACCGCGCGCTGGCGGGAAACGCGAAGCTCGCGGGAATCGACGGCTATTTTATGGACGGGGAGGGGAATCCCTCCGTCGAGGGGCCGGCCGGGCAAAAGGTATTCCTTCGGGGATCTGCGCGGTACGTTTTCCGCCGGGGCGCTCCCCTGCCCGCCATTGCTGCCGTCGCGGTAGCCGCGTTCGCCGCGGTCCTCGGCCTTACCGGCTCCTTCGGTACGGGGGGCGGACCCCCGCCTTTCCCGCCTTCGGAACCGCCGGGGCCGGGCGCTTACCCGGCTGGGGGCGACGGCGAGGCGGAACCGCGATTCCTTCCCGATACGCTCGGCCTGATCGATTGGATCGTCGGCTCGGTATCGGAAACGGGCGGAACGCTTTCGACCCTCGACCTTTTCCCCGGCGATGGCCGCGCGGCCGAACTCGGTGTGGGCGGGGTAGATCCCGCCGCGGCGATGGCCTCGCTGGAACGGGATGGCGTTCTGGCGTCCGGCTCGTTGGGGGCGTTCTCCCTTACGGATACCGAGGCGCGGTTCACGCTTTCGTACCGGTTCGAGGAGTCGCTTGCCGCGCCGGAAACGGCCGATCCGACGACCGCCGACGCCGCGGGCTTTTTCCCGGTCGCGCGTTCATTGGTCCTCGCCGCGCGGGGCGGCATGGACGGATACGGGCTCGCGCCGCGCGGGGAGGAAGGGTGCCTTTCCATCGACGTATCGGTCCCCTCGGCGCGGAGCCCCGCCTTTCTTCGGGAACTCGCGGACGGTCTCGGTGAATCCGGCCTCGTCGCCGTCTCGGCCCGCCTCGCGGCGAACCGGGAACGGGACCGGTTACGGATGGTTCTCTCGCTTCGTAAAAAGGGGGAAGGCCCTGCGGCTTCGAAAAGCGAATTTACGGACCTTCCCCGGGCCTTCGGCTTTACGCGGATCGTCGGGCCGCGAGAGGAATCGGCCCGCGCGGAACGCGCGGCGGTTCCCGGAAAGGAATGGGAACGGCTCGGGTCCATCGCGTCGGACTCGGCCGGTACCGTCGTTTACTGGCGTGACAAGGAGGGTAGGATACATGGTTTTGCGGATTAGCGCGGCGATTGCGCTCGCGTCGTGTTTCGCGTTGTGCTCCTGCGCGACGGCGGAGTTTCGCCGCGGAAAGGTGGACGTTCACGGAATGGTGTACGATTTCGAAAACCGCCCCGTCGGCGGCTATACCGTGTCGCTCGACGGAAGGGGGTCCGCGGTCTCGGACGTGACGGGACGGTATGAGTTCCCGGCCGTTCCCCCGGGGGAATATCGCTTGACCGGGACCAGGGAGGGCTACGAACGGTACGAGCATACCGTGTCCGTCGATTCCCGGACCGATATCCAGTACCTGCGGGTCGCCTCCGCCGAGGAACTCCTGAGCCTCGCCGACGCGGCCATCGGCGCGGGAGACCTCGAATCCGCGGCGGCGTACGCGGCTCGGGCGGAGAAGACGGGAAGCCTTTCCTTCCTCGTGCCCTATTACGCGGCGGTAATCGCGTTTCGTTCCGGACGCCCCGGCGAGGCCCTCTCCCTCCTTTCCGCCCTGGAATCCGGCGGCGTTCGCGATTCTGCCGTGAGTCGCATGAAGCGGGACATGCTTCGCCTGACGGGAGGCGTCGCCGATGAGCCGCGTTAACCGCCGCGCCCGCGCTCCGGTTCGGCGCGCGCTCTCCCTCTTGGCCGCCGTCGCGGCCTTGCCTGCCCTTGCGCTATTCGGTTCGTGTTCCCTCGAGTGCCGCGAAAGCCCTCCCTATATCGTCGGCAAGCCGCGCTGCGTCATCGGGGAGAAAAGCGGCTGCTATCTCGTCGCCGGAATCGAATTCGATTTTTACAATACCGACGACCGGGAGCTGCGTTCCCTCTCCGTCGCCGCCCTGGTCTACGACCGGGAAACCCGCGATAACCCCCTCATCGGTTCGAACCGGATAGCGGCGACCCTTACGGATTCCCTTCCCGGCGGGTCAAAAGCCGCGTTGGCGATAGCCCTGGACCCGTACCTGTGCGAAATTCCCGCCGCTCCGTACATCGTCGATTTTTTCACGGTGACGAGGGTGGAATACGCGGACGGTACGAGCTGGACCGATCCTTTCGGTCTTTATCACGCGGGGAGCGAATAATGTATCGTCGAGTCGGCTCGTTTTCGGTATGGGCGCTCGTGGCGGCGTGCCTGATGTCGGTTTCGTGCTACCAGGGGATGGAAGACGCGCGGCTGGTCCGCATCGTCGATACGCCGGAGGAGATCCCGGCCTTTACCCTCAACGTTGACGCGGCCGAGGGCGGCGCCGTCTCCGTTTCGCCCAGGGCGGAAACCTACGCGGCGGGCACCTTGGTCCGCGTTTCCGCCGTACCCGAAGCGGGGTGGCATTTCGCCGGCTGGCAGGGAACGAAAACCGCCTCGGCGAATCCGTTGGTTTTTTCCGTCACCGGCGATGAATGGATCATTCCCTCCTTCGCCCGCGACGACGCGCCCGAAACGGAAGAAACCTATACCCTTCGGGTGGATTCCGCGCCGAACGGCTCGGTGGCGATAGACCCGGTACGGGAGCGGTACGCCTCGGGCGAGTACGTAAAGGTTACCGCCCTGCCCGGGCCGGGGTATCTCTTCGACGGCTGGACGGGAACCGTCGCCTCGGGACAAAACCCCCTCGTCATCAGGGTAACGGAAAGCGTTTGGCTTATCCCGACGTTCCGGGCGGAAGAAACCTTCGGCATCGTGACGGACCGGAACCCCGTCGGCGGCACGGTACTGCTCAATCCCGACAGGACTGAGGGGTACCGATACGGCGAATTGTGCACCCTAACGGCCGTTCCGGGCCGGGGGTACCGCTTTGACGGCTGGAGCGGCGACTTTACGGGAACCGAGGCAAACCTATTCCTGAGCCTTACCAGGGACTACCAGGTTCGGGCCTCGTTTTCCGCGATTCCCACGGAGACCGCGTACGCGCTTACCATCGATGCCCCAGCGCACGGATCGATTGTCGCGAATCCCGATAAGGCTACCTATTACGAAAATGAGATCGTGCGGCTGACGGCCATTCCCGATCCGGGATATATGTTGGGCTCCTGGTCGGGGAACGCCGATCCCGGCGCCGCGGAAAGTTTCGATCTCGCGATGGACGGGGACAAATCGGTATCCGCCTCCTTCGTGAGGCGGGGCTGGACCCATCTGGTCTATATGGCGGCGGACAATAACCTGGACTCGCAGGCCCTCAACGACCTCAACGAAATGGAAGCGGCCCTGACCGAGGGCAAGGCGATGTCCATCCTCGCCCTGGTCGATCGCGCGGCGGGAAACGGCGACTGGTCCGATACGCGGCTGTACGAGATAGTCCAGGATCCCTCCGGCAATTCCGCCCTCTTGACGTCGCGGCGGCTGGGCTCCACGGAATTGGGGCTGTCCGCCGACGGCGCCGGCGAGCTGAACCTGTCCGACCCGGTGAACCTCCGACGCTTTCTCTCGTTCGCGCGGCGGGCGTACGCGGCCGAGGAGTATTCCCTGACGATTTGGGGGCACGGAACGGGTTGGCGGGGCGGGTCGTACCTGGCAGGCGACGCCGTCGCGCCGATGAAGGCGGTCGCGGTGGACGCGACCTCCGGTACGTATATGACCGTCGCCGGGCTCGGCGACGCGCTTTCCGGCGAGAACCTTTCGGTTATCGGTTTCGATACCTGTTTTGGCGCCCTTCTCGAGGTAGCCTACGAACTGCGGGACTGCGGTTCCGCCCTGGTCGCCTCGGAGGGGCCGGTTCGGGAAACCGGCTGGGATTACGCTTCCCTGTATTCGGCCGTGGACGGCGGGTCCGCCGCCGGCGCGCTGACCGCCGCCATGGTAGACCAGTTCGGCGCTTCCTATGGCTCCGTCGGGAACGCCACGATTTCCGCAGTCGACCTTTCCGCGGTCGCGCCCCTGCTGTCGGCCTTTAACGCGTGGTCGTCGAGCCTCGCCGCGATAATCAGCACCGCCCCCGAGCAGGCGGCTGTCCGCGCCGCCCTCTTCGATTCCTCGTCCATCGACGCGTTCTATCTCGCCGACACGGCCAGCGATTACTACGCCGACGTCGCGAGCCTCGTCTCCATGGCGCTCGCCCTTACGGGGGCTGGTACCCTCGCGGGGCCGGAGGCGGCGGCATTGAACTCCCGCTCGTCGGCCTTGCTGGCGTCGCTCGGCGCCGCGGTCACGCGATGCTGGTCGGCGGAATACGGCGGCGGGCGGAAGCAACTCGGCGTTTTCGTGATCGGTGTTAACGGCGACAAGGTTCCCCTCGCGTCGCACGGCCCCTCGTACGTGCGGGGGAGCGGCGTCGATACGGGCGATTTCGTGAAGGCGTGCGACGGTTGGGTTCCCAGCGTGGACCCTTCGGATGCGAGTTTCCTGAACCGCGTTTTTTACACGGTTTTCTGACCGGGGGACGGGCCCTCTTTCCCGCGCTTTACGTCGGCCGTTCTTGACAAGCGCCCGGCCATGCATGAAAGTTTTGAGTATGATCGCCTTAAGCGAATTCTCGAAGCATTCCCTTTTCGGCGGCTTCCTGCCCCAAGATATCGATCGGATAAGCCACCTTTTCGCGATCCGATCGTACGCCGCGGGGGACTTTCTCATCCGCGAGGGAGACCCGAACGATTCCATGTTTTTCCTGACGGAGGGCGAGGTACGGGTGACGCGGGGAGGCCGCGACCTGATCGATTTCAAGGCCGGCGACTGCTTCGGCGAGATCGAGATGCTCGATACCAAGCCCGCGGCCGCCTCCGTCGTCGCGCTCTCGAAATGCGCCGCGGCCTGCCTGGACCATAAGGCGGTACACATGCTCTTTCACGTGGACGCCAAGCTCTTTTCCCTTTTCATGATGAACCTCGCCCGGGACTTGGCCCGACGCCTGCGGAGGATGGACGAGCTCCTTTGAGCCTTCCCCGCCGCCCGTCATGGCCCGCCCTGGCCCCGTCCGACGCGCTCGGCGCCTCGGTCCCGCAATCTTAAATAAAAAACCCGCTTGACCGCGCGCCGTGACGCGGCTACCCTTGCCCCATGAATGCGACAACCCCCCATACGCCTTCCGGCGAGTCGGAGCCGGTAATCAATCTCGCGGGCGACACGTACGTCGTGCCCGGTCCGACCAATATCGGGATGTATGCCCGCGACGGCCAGGCCTGGCTCGTGGATAGCGGAAACGATAAAGAAGCGGGCCGGCGGCTCAATAAGATCGCGACCGAACGCGGCTGGCGGATAGTCGGGGTGGTCAATACCCATTCCAACGCCGACCACGCGGGGGGCAACGCGTTCCTGCAGGCCAAGACGGGCTGCAGGATTTTGGCGTCCGTTACGGAGGCGGCGTTCGTGGAGGCCCCGGAGATCGAGGCCGCCTTTTTGTGGGGAGGCTTCGCCCCGCGGGAATTGCGGAATAAGTTCTTCGAGGCCAAGCCTTCCCGCGTGACGGACCGCATCGCGTTTCCCCCGCCCGACGGGAAGGCTCCCTTTCCGTTTTCGCCGTTGCCCGCCGGGCTTTCGGCCTTTCCCCTTCCCGGTCATTTTTTTGGCATGCTCGGCGTGCTCACGGCGGACCGGGTCGCCTTTCTCGGGGACTCCCTTTTCGGCGAGGCCGTCCTGTCGAAATACCGCGTTCCCTTCATTTACGACGCCGCTTCCTTCGCCGAAACCCTCAGGCGGCTTCCGAACCTGGACGCCGACGCGTTCGTGCCGAGCCACGGGCCCGTGCTCCGCGGCCGCGGCGAGCTCGCGGCGCTGACGGCGAAAAACCTGGAGCGGTTCGAGGAACTGTGTTCCCGCGTGCTGTCCTCGATCGACCTGCGGGGGGCCGCCTCGTTCGAGGACGCGCTCGCGGATACGGCCTCGGCCTTCGGCATCGCCTTGGACGCGGGCCAATACGCCCTCGTCGGCTCGACGGTGCGCTCCGTGCTGTCCTATCTGCGCGAGACGGGATCGCTCGCCGCCGAGTTCGCCGACAATCGGCTGAGCTGGAGCCGGGCACGCTGACCGTTTTTCTGCTACAATGGCGGTCATGAGCGCGAAAAAGAAAACCGGCACGACCGCCTTTCGCTGTACCTCCTGCGGCTATACCCAGCCCCGTTGGCTCGGGCGCTGTCCCGATTGCGGCGAATGGAACACGCTGGAAGAAGTTTCCCTGCAGGATTCCGCCCCCGTCGGGCCCGGCAGCCTGATCGCCGGGGCCGCTGGCCCGGGGTCCGGCGATCCCTTCACTCACCGCGTCGCGCCCCGGCCCATCCCCCTTTCGGCGGTGGAAGCCCGGGACGGCGCGCGGCTCCCCACCGGCATTCCCGAGTTGGACCGGGTGCTCGGCGGCGCGGCCATGAAGCGCTCCGCCATTCTGGTCGGCGGCGAGCCGGGAATCGGCAAATCGACCCTCCTCCTGCAGGCGGCCGCCGGGGCCGCGACCAACGGACGCATCCTCTACGTTTCGGGCGAAGAATCGGCCGCCCAGATCCGTTCGCGCGCGGACCGCCTCGCCCTTCCCCTGGACCGCATAGAGCTTTTGTGCACCGGCCGCCTCGAGGATATCGGGCGCGCCCTCTCGGACGTGAACCCCGTGTTCGTGATCGTCGATTCGATCCAGACTGTCTATTCCCCGGAGGCGGGGGCGGTCCCCGGCACGGTAAACCAGCTGAAGCTCTGCGCCCACGAGCTCGTGGCCTGGGTGAAGGAGCGCGACGCGGTGCTCTTTTTGGTCGCCCACGTCACCAAAGAAGGCGCAATCGCGGGCCCGAAAGCCCTGGAGCACCTGGTGGACACGGTCATTTCCTTCGAGCGGAACGACGACGAGGTCCGCTTCCTGCGCGCGCTCAAGAACCGCTTCGGCTCGGTGGACGAGATCGGCATATTCCGGATGACGGAAAAGGGCCTCGCCGCGGTAGAAGACCCCTCGGGTATGTTTATCGTCCGGCGGTCGGGAGACCTGCCGCCCGGCGTCGCCGTGGTTCCGGTGTTCGAGGGGAGCCGGGTGTTTATGGTGGAACTGCAGGCCCTGACGGTACCCGCGAAGGGGGCCATGACCCGGGTCTTTTCCGACCGGGTCGACGCGGCCCGGGTAAGCAGGGTCGCCGCCGTCCTGGAAAAGAGGGTGGGCCTGCGTTTCTCGGACCAGGATATTTACATTAACGTGGCCGGGGGCGTGCGGCTGGGCGAAAGCGCCATAGATCTCGCCCTCGCGGCCGCCCTCTATTCCGCCCGTACCGATATTCCCTCGCCCCCATCGGTCGCCCTGATCGGCGAGGTGAGCCTCGCCGGGGAGATACGCCCGGTCAACCGGCTCCGCCAGCGGATTAAGGCCGCGGCTTCCCTGGGCTTCGCCACCGTTCTGGCGCCCGAGAAGGAAGCCGGGGCCCGCGCCGTGTCCGATATCCGCGAGGCGATCGCGCACCTGTTCGGTTCTTCCGCCGCGAGGGCCTGATCCGGGTTCCCGCGCGCCATGGTATACTGGTGGCGGTACAGCACCGAATCCAAACGTAAGGATGGAAGTCCATGAAAAAACGGAGAGATGTTCGTTTCCTGCCTTCCGCGACGCGGTCAGCCGTTTTCGCCTGCCTGTGCGTCCTCGCCCTCGCGGCCTGCGGTTCCCCGAAGGCCGCGCCCGAAAAGAGGGTTCCCGCCGACGCGCCCTATAAAGACGCGAAGCGACCCGTGGAAGAGCGCGTCGCCGACCTCCTTTCCCGCATGACGCTGGAAGAAAAAATCGGGCAGATGACCCAGCTCGAAAAGGGTAGCGTCAAGAGCGGCGACGTTCGAACCCTGTCGCTCGGCAGCGTTCTCTCCGGCGGCGGCGGCTCTCCACGGCCGAATACCCCGGCCGCCTGGGCCGACATGATCGACGGCTTTCAGGACGAGGCCCTCTCGACCCGGCTTGGCATTCCCGTCCTGTACGGCGTGGACTCGGTTCACGGCCACAACAATCTGCGAAACGCCACCGTCTTTCCCCACAATATCGGCCTGGGCGCCGCGGGCGACGCGGAGCTGACCCGCGCGATCGGCGCCGCGACGGCGGAAGAAACCCTGGCTACCGGGATTCCCTGGACCTTCGCGCCCTGCGTGGCGGTTGCCCGCGACCCGCGCTGGGGCCGGACCTACGAATCCTTTTCCCAGGACCCCCTCGCGGTTTCCGCCCTGGGAGCGGCCTTTATCCGGGGCTTTCAGGGCGCCGACGGCACCGCGGGAGCCGCGCCGGGAACCGGCCCCTCCCCGATCGCCACGGCCAAGCACTTCCTCGGCGACGGCGCCGCCCGCTGGGGAACGTCCCTGACCGGGAACTACAAGATAGACCAGGGCGACGCCACGGGCGATGACGCGTACCTACGGGCCGCGCTCCTTCCTCCCTATATCGAGGCGGTGAACGCCGGGGTCAGGACGGTGATGGTTTCGTTTTCCAGCTGGAACGGCGTGAAGATGCACGCGCAAAAGGGGTTGATCGCCGACCTTCTGAAGGGAAGGCTCGGGTTTACGGGTTTCGTGGTTTCGGACTGGGGCGGCATGGACCAGATCGACGGCGATTACTATACGGCCATGGTAACGGGGATCAACGCGGGCGTGGACATGAATATGGTTCCCTACGACGGGCGAACGTTCATTCAGGTCGTGAGCCGGGCCGTGGCGGCGGGTGATATCCCCATGGGCCGGATCGACGATGCGGTCTCCCGAATCCTGCGCGTCAAATTCGAGATGGGACTCTTTGAGGCGCCGAAGGCGAACCGCGCCCTCGCCTCGACCATACGTTCCGCCGAACACCTCGCCCTCGCCCGGGAGGCGGTCGCGAAAAGCCAGGTCGTGCTCAAAAACGCCGCCCCTTCCGCGGACTCGTCCGCGGTCCTTCCCCTTGACCCAACCGCGAAGGTCTACGTGGCGGGGGGCGCCGCCGACAATATCGGCATTCAATGCGGCGGATGGACCATGGAATGGCAGGGACGCTCGGGCCCCATTACCGAGGGGACGACCGTTCTCGAGGCGATTCGCGAGGCCGTCGGCGCCGAAAATACGTCGTACGAGGCCCAGGCGCGCTTCGCCGAGCGCGACCGATCCGCCGTCTGCGTCGTCGTGGTGGGCGAGCTCCCCTATGCCGAAGGAATGGGCGACAGCGCCGCGCTCTCGCTTAGCGCGGGGGATATCGGGACCATCGAGCTCGCCCGCAAATCCTTTGACCGCGTCGTCCTGCTCGTGCTCTCCGGCCGCCCGATAGTCCTCGGGAGCGAGGCCCTCGCCTGCGACGCGATCGTCGCCTCGTGGCTGCCCGGCACCGAGGCCGGCGGGGTGGCGGACGTTCTTTTCGGGAAGGTCAGACCGACGGGAAGGCTTTCGTTCGATTGGCTGAAGACGGTCGACCAGCTCCCCCAGGACCGGTTCATGTCCGGCGCCGAAACGCCCCTGTGGCCCGTCGGCTTCGGATTAAGCTGGTAACCGACCGGGAAACGGCGGGGCTTCCCCTTATATTCTTCCCAGGCTCTCCCCGTCGACGAAGGTAACGGGAAAGATTACCTCCCGGCGGGGCAGGTCGGGCGCGTCTATGCGGTCCAGGAGTATCCCGGCCGCGGCCTTGCCCATTTCGGTCAGGGGCTGCTCGTTGGTGGCCATGACCGGGGAGAACACGATATCGCGGATAAAGCCGTCAAACCCCACGAGGGAAAGATCGTCGGGACACCGGAGAGAAAGCCCGTTCAGCGCCTCCAGGGCGGCGATGGCGCGATTGTCGGTGGAACAGAAGAGGGCGGTGGGTTTGGTCTTTGCGCGCGTATAGCCGGCCGCCACGCTTTCGCGGACGGCCTCCCTCGTAAAGTCCGCGCGCCAGATAAGGCTTTCGTCAGCGTCGTTGCCGCTGAGCTCGCGGATCGCCCGCCGGTAACCGCGTTCGCGGTCCGCGATATTGGCGTTGTGAATGCCTGGATTGAGTCCGTGAAAGGCGATCGCGCGGTGGCCCGCCTCCCAGATGCGCCGGGTGGTCTCGTATCCGGCCGTTTCGTTGTCCGTATCGATCCAGGAAAAGTAGGGATATGCGGGCCGGTCCCCCACGACGACGCAGGGAATGAGACGCCGGGCGATCTCGTTGCGCATTTCCTCGGGCATTTGGCGAAGCCCCACGTATATCATGCCGTCCACCTTGCGCTGGCGATACGGCCTGAGGAAATCGAAGTTCGGGTCGTCCTCGTTCATCGGGGAAAGCAGGATATCCTGGCCGCGCTCGCGGCACTTCAGCTCGATTCCCCGCAACACCCCCATGAGGTAGGCGTTCTCCATGCCGTCGCCGAACCGCGCGGGCGTCATTATGCCCAGGGTGCCGTTCTTGCCGGTGTTCAGGGCCTTGCCCGCGTGACTGGGAAAGTACCCGAGACGCCTAATGGCTTCCTCAACCCGGAGTCGCGTTTCCTCTTTCACGTTGCCCTCGTTATTGACCACGCGGGAGACGGTGATAAACGAAACGCCGGCCAGTTTGGCCACTTCCTTTTGGGTTGCCACTTCGGGGTCTCCTTGTTAGCGTATCGGTAACGGCACGGCTCCCGAACGGTTCGCGTCAGCGTAGTAGGACGGTCTGTATGCCCCGGGGCGGGCACCGGTACGGGGTTTGATCCCCGGATTCGGGGCTTTCGACGACGTAAATCATATCAGCCTCGGTACGGTTGCACAAGACGAGCGCCGTCGTGCCGTCGACGTTGCGGAAGGCCGTCGCCTCCATCATGTTTCCCATGCGGCCGTCCGCGCAGGCCGGGACCATCCATGAGTCGAGCCGCGCGCCGATGCGGACCGCTCCCGGGCGGATGAAACGGCTAAAATGGCCGATGTACCAATACGAGCTTTGAAACTCGTAGGTTCCCGCATGAACGTCCACGAGCGTCGGGGCGTCGCAGAAGTTGCCCGCGTGGTTCGGACCGCCTTCCGTATCCAGGGCGACGTTCCAGTCTATCCAGGCGGTACAGCCCGCGTTCAGGTCGTTGATGATGTTGTGCGCGTACCGTTCCCCGGTAAACCAGGCCCCGGGGCGCGGGCCTCCCTCGACGCATCCTTCGGTAAAGGCGAGTATTTTGTCCGGGTAGTGCTCCGATACCCAGCGCACGTTCTCGTACTGATCGCCCGAATACCAGTGGAAGGCCGCCCCCCCGATATACCGGTCCGCCCCGCTCACCGCCATGCTCTCCTCGAAGCGCTCTTTCAGCCGGTCGCGATTGTGGTCCCACACGAGGATCGGCACGTCGTACCCGGCCTTTTCCAGTTCCGGTCCCAGGTAGTTCACGGCGAATTCCGCCTCCTCCGTCCCGGTCCAGCGGCAGGAATCCCAAACCTGGGTCGCCTCGCCCTCGTTTTGCACCGTCACGCTCCACACGGGAATCCCGAGGGCCTTTAGTTCGTCCAGAAAGCGGCGGAAATACCGCGCCCATAGGCCGTAATAGCCGGGAAGGAGCTTTCCCCCGCCGTTCATTTCCCCGTTGTCCTTCATCCAGCCCGGCGGGCTCCAGGGAGATACCATCAGCTTGAGGTTTCCCCCCGCCGATTTCATGGCGTCGAGGATGAGGGGAACCTGGTAGGCCAGGGGGCGGTCCATGGAGAAGGACTCGAGGGTTTCGTCCCTTTCGGCGACGCAGGCCCAGTTTTCCAGGGAAAAGTCGCAGCTATTCAGGTGGGTTCGGGCGAGGGCGTACCCGTTACCGCGTTCGGCGTCGAAATACGCGTCAATCACCGCGGCCCGGTGCTCCGGCGAAAGCGCGTTGAGGACGAACCCGGAAGATTCGGTGAGGGCCCCGCCGAATCCCAAAAAGGTCTGGCCCCTCTCGGCGGGATTCAGTTTGACGATACAGGAAACCGACTTCGGATTCCCGACGCGCCGGTCCGCGGGTTCCCTTTTTCGTAGCCTGGAGTCGGTATCCTTGGCGGTTTCGTAGAGGGCAATAACGTTCATGGGTTCTCCTTATTGGGCCGCCTTCGTTGGCAGTGTAATGTTTTCGCAAACAATACTAGCAAGGTAGTATGGGGCCCACAAGGGGAAAATTTTCGGTTTCGTCCCGGATTTACGGCTTATCCGATCGGAGGGCCGCGGGACGAAACCGGAAGGAATTATTTGATGAGACTGGAAACCAGGGCCGGAACGGCGATAAAATTGCCGATCGCCCCGCCGAGGCTCGAGAGAAAGAATATGAGCAGAACGTGGGAAATTCTATTGCGGTAAAAGCCGCGGAAGGTGCCCACGTCTTTGGCGAGGAATTCCATGTCCCGCACCTGGGGTTTTCTGACCCACGCCTGCGTAATGCCCGAGAGGATTCCCACCGCGATAAAGGGGTTGATGGTGGCCGCCGGGGCCCCGATAAAGGCGACGATTACCGACAGGGGGTGCCCGAGGGCGATTATGGTGCCCAGCGCCGCAAGGCTCCCGTTCCATAACAGCCAGCGGACCAGCATGTCGATCGAGGTAACCGCGCCGCCGGTGAAGAAGCCGGCGGCGAGCAGGGCCACGATTATGGCGGGGAAGGCGAGTCCCGCGATTTTCGAGCCCAGGGTTTTCGGCGGAACCGCGGCGATATCCGCCGTGTCGGGGCTTTTCGCGCCCGCGGCGAGCTCCCTGAGGTAGGCTTCCGTCCCCGGCAGATGCCCCGCGCCGAGGATCGCCACGGACTTCGACCCGCCGGCTTCCCATATTTTGCTCGCCAGGTAACGGTCGCGCTCGTCGATCAACACTTCCTTGACCGTGGGCAGGTAGGCGGCGAGCTCGGCCATCATGACGTCCATGGCCCCCTGGTCCTTCAGGTTCTCAATCTCGTTTTCCTCGATTTTTTCGTCCGAGAAGGCGCTGGAGATCAGCGTCGCCATGAGCTTTGACTTGCCCCAAAGGTTGTTTTTCGACCAGGCCCGCTGCAGGGTTACGTGAATGGGCCGGTCTACCAGCGCCGTGGCTATCCCCGCTTCCCGCGCCGCCTCGAGCGACGCCTTCATCTCGTCGCCGGGCCGTACGCCCATATCGTCCCCTATCCTTTTTTGGAAGGTGGAGAGCACCAAGTTCGCGAGGAGGAGAAAGCCCTTTCCCTCGCGCAGGACCTTCGTGATATCGAGTTCCTGCCACCCCTTCTCGTTCGTCAGGGATTGCAGGCGCCCTTCGTCCAGCTCCACGCATACCATGTCCGGTTTTTCTTCCCGAATGGCGAGTACCGCCTCGTCTATGCTCTCGCGCGATACGTGGGCGGTGCCCACCAGGATAATTTCCCGACCCTCCAGGGTGACGCGTCGTATTGTCTGTCTCATTTTTGCTCCTCGAAACTGCGTTGGTTCAATGCCTCGAAACTGCGTTGGTTCAATGCCTCGGGTTCTCGCCGCCGGATTGCCCTGATACCGCACCCCGGCGCGCGCGAATCATTCGGTTTGCCGTTTTTTGCGCTCTTTTTGCTTATCTATCTCGGCCGCGAGGGCGTCGAGAAAGGCGTCGGGTCCCGGATAGTCCGCGGGACGGATAAGCCCCCCCGCCATGTGCGGATGCCCGCCGCCCGCCCCGATCGGCCGCAAGACCTTCCTGAGCGCGTGCCCCGCGTCTGGAAAGCCCGAGCGGGAACGGGCGGAAAGGCGGTATTCGTCGCCCTTAACCTCGATCACGGTCACGAAGTCGATTTCGCGCAAGCGTAGCAGAAAATCGGCCAGTACGGAAAGCAGTTCCTGGGCGTAATCGCCGTGAACCTCCGCGAGGAGTATGTCGCCCTTTCTGCGGTAATTGACGAAGGATCGGCCTATGTCCGCCAGTTGGTCCACGCTGAGCGAGGTTCTCACCACGTCCCGGGCGAGTTCGGAGTCTCCCAGGGAGAATAAATCGTAGTGCGCGTCCAGGTCGAGCTTCCCGGTGTGCCGGGAAAGGAAATCGGTATCCAGTTGAATGCCCGCGAGTAGGGCGGTCGCGGTGGTCTTGTCGGGGGTTTCTCCCCGTTCCTTCCAATATGACCACACGATCGCGGAACACGATCCCGCGTCGAGCCGCAGGTCGGTAAACGGGCAATCCATTTTCTTCCATACCGGATGGTGGTCTACCACGCCGATCAGCCTTCCCGCCACTTCCCGGATCGTGCCCGAAAAGGGGGAGCCGTCCACGGCGACGGTTTGCCAGTTTTCCGCGCAGGCGCGCTCGAAGGGCACCGGCTCGATGCCCAGGCGCTCTATCATGTTCGAAAGGGAAATCCCCTGCATGAGTCCGCCCCAGCCGATCTGGGCCCGGAACCCCGCGCGTTCTAGCAGGATTTTGAGCCCGAGGGCCGCGCCGACGGCGTCATGATCGGGAAAATCGTGGGTTTGCACCAAAACCGGCAACGAGCGGTCCAGCAACCCGGTGAGTTCGCCGAATCGCCCGGTCATCCCTCGGCGCTTCCGTCAATGCTTTCCAGCGCCCACTTGCTCAGCCGGTACTCGAAAAACGCGGGATTTTGGGCGGTAAGCACCTCCACGTAGTATTTCTGGGCGACGGCCTTGTTCGCGAAAAGGTCGAAGTAGACGGCAGCGTAGAAGAGGTAGCGGCTGCGGATGGTGGCGTTTTTTTCCTTCATTACGCGGTTTATCACGTCCGCGTCGCCCGATTTATCGACGAAGAGCCTGCACAGGAAATACTCGGTGGAGTTTCTGTCCAAGGTGGTCAGGAATTTCGCCATAAAGGCTTTCGCCTCCGCCTCCTGGCCCGCTCGGTATTGGGCTACGGTCTTCATGAGGGCATAGTAGGAACTCTTGGGATTGTACTGAAGGGCCGTGGAAAAGGCCTGGGCGGAGCCCTCGTAATCGCCCTTTCCCCACAGAAGTATGCCGAGGCTCTCCGCGGCGTAATAATACTGCGGATACACGCGGATCACGTTCCGGTAATCGGAGATAGACCCCTCGGAATCGCCGAGCTCGTCGCGCAGGCCCGCGCGGTAGATATAGGCGAGATACTGGTCCGGGGCAAGCTCGATGGCCCTGCCGAACGCCGCTACCGCCTCGTTCCGCCTTTCGGTGGGAAGGAGGTAGTTTCCGTAATCGACCCATTGGCCGTACACCGTCGGATTGAGCTCGTTCGCCCGCTCGATATCCTTGATCGCCGCGCTGTTATCGCCCAGTTCGGACTCGACCCGCGCTCGCTCCGTCCAGAGCGAACTGTAGCCGGGTTCTTTGGAAATCGCGAGGTTGAGGGTATCCTTTGCCTTCTCGAGATCGTCGGTCATGTAATATACCCGCGACAGGGCGAGCATGGCGTCCACGTTGTTTTGGTCCGCGGCCATCGCCTTTAAAAAATACGATTTAGCCTGGGAATAGTTTTTCCGGCCCATAAGGTCAAGGCCCAGGTCGGTAAGGGCCGCGGAATCCGCGGGATGCGCCTTGATAATGCGGTTCAGGTATTCGAGCCTTTTTTTCGAGTCGCCCGCGGCGGTGGCGAGCATGGCCCCGGCGTACAGGACTTCCCTGTCGTCGGGCCGTTCCGCCTCGAGATCCGCGAGTCCCGAGCGCGCCTCGTCCGCCTTTCCGGCGGAAATCTGAACGGATACCTTCAATAGGCGTATATCCCACTTCGACGCCTCTTCGGGGGGCATGGAATCGAATAGCCCCAGAGCGCCCTGGTAGTCCCGCTCGCGCATTCGGCCCGAAAGTTCCTCTCCGAACGCGACCGACGTCCACGCCGGCTCCGGCTGGGGTTCGCTCTCGGCGGGCCTTTCCGCGGTCGCGGCCGCGGCCTCGGAGGGTATGCTCCCGCTTTCGGCCTTGGGCGCCGTCGCGCAGCCGTACAGGACGGCCGATATAATGAGAAGGGTTCCGATTCCCCCGTGGGCGTTCCGTTTCATGCTTACCTCTTGAACCGTTGATTTTGTTTCGCGCATTGGCTACACTCATTCGCGATGATGAAACACGTTGCGCGCAGGATGCTTCTCCTCTCTGCGCTATATATCTCCATTATTTTCGGCATATTCTTCCTTCAATTTACCAATGGCAAGGCTTTTTCCCTGTCGCTTGGCTCTATGCTCGTCTCCGGGTCCCGAACGGTGGGCGACGACGGAACCGAGAGTCCCGACCTGCCGCTTCATATCGGCGCCAACGGGATCGACGTATTTTTCGACCAAGACGATTCACTGCTCGCCTATACCGGCGAAAACTCGTCGGTGGCCCTGTCGATCGTCGATTTCGGCGAGCGCGATTCGGGCTTCGAAATCAGCTTCAGCGGCGGGGTAACCCTCTTTTTCGCTGCGGAACGGCGGGGCGATTCCGAAGTGCTCACCGTAAAAGCGTTCATGCCCCAAAAATACCGGCGAGTTTCCGTTCCCTACAAGATCGCGCGGAGCGCGCGGATCGAAAAGAAGGATTCCCTGACACTCGTCGCCACCGGAAAGACCCGGTTCTCCTTTTCCCAACCCCAGGCCTTCGCGTCCGGGGCCCTGCAACGCCTGGTCATCCCGAGAACGGCGCCGACAGTGTACTATCAAACCTGGCGTCCTGCAAAGGGCCTCGTCATTAGCGAGCTCGCGAGCCTAGCGGGGGCCAGCGACAGGGCCCTGCAGTCCTCTACCGAGCGCTTCGCCGCCGCCGCCTTGGCGTCCTTCCGGACCGCGATCAATTCCGGTTCCTTCAACGAGGCCCTGGCCACGGACTATATCGCCGAAATGGGGCGGGTAGGCATGTACCGCGCCGCCGTGGAGGCCATCCCCGAGTCCTGGGGTTCCGGCGCCGCCAGAACGTGGCGAAGCTCGACCTTCCTCAATCATTTGGAAAAAACCTGGGCGCCGTTCTCCGACGAGGAACGGAACGAGCGGTCCAGGCTCGCGCGGCTTCTCTCCGACCGAGACCCGTCGTTCTTCGATTTCCCCTCGGTTATCCCCTATTTGGTAGACCGCGGCAGCTCCGTCCTGCTGGACGACGTCGCGAAACTCACCGTTTCCCTGGATATGGATTCGCTTACGCCGACCCAGGCGGCGGGCATTCTCGAGGCCGCGATGGACGCGCCGTCCGCGGCTCCCGCCTTGTCCCCGGCGCTGGAAGCCCTGACCGAATCCTGCGAGCGCAGGCTAAAATCCTCGCTGTGGCGCGTGCAGGATAGCCTGTACCTCAGCGGCGACGGGGCAACGGTCGAAACCGTCTCCACGTTCCGGGTCGCGGCCGTGCTATCGCGGTACGGTACGGTGATGCAGGGCAAGTCCGACTGGAAGGCGGCCGGAAACCTTCTCGCCACCACGCTCCTCGACTTTACCCAGGACCGCGCGGAATTCCCCGCACGCTTTGCCCTCTCCGGTACGGAGCAGGAAAAGACGGGCGTCGTGGCCAAATCGGACCACATGCTGCTTCCCTCCGAGGTGTACCCCCTCGTTATGACCGGAAACGCATGGCTGCCCCGGGCCGTTTCCTTTGCCCCGATGGGAGAGCGGGGCATGTGGACCTGGACGAGCGCGAAGTCCGTTTCCGTATCCCGGACCGCGGAGGGCGCCTTGCGGCTCGTAACGCGATTCCCCCAGGGCGAAGTGCACTATATGGTCGTTCGGGGCGTAAAGCCCTTCTATCGCATACAGATTTACGGCATGGATTTCCGGACCGATCCCCGATTCGAAAGCTATAATTCGTCGGGTTACCGCTATAACGCCGAGACCGAGACCTTGTATTTGAAGATGAGGCATAAAAGCGAGGCGGAAGAGGTGGTTATCTGGTTCGGCGAGCCTGCCGCCCCGTCGGCGCAGGACGCGGCCGACGAGGCGCCGAACCCCTCTCCCGCCGAGGGGAACCCGGCGAGCGGCGGCGCGGCCGTCCCGACAGGCGCCCCGCAGGGCACGCCGTCGGGAACGCAGGCCGTTCCCGCCCCCTAACTATATCTGGCCGGCGGATTCCATCATTTGGTCAAGCTCTTCCTGGGTATCGCACACGAGGCTCGCGGCAAAATAGAGCGCGATGGCCGATTCCGTCGTAAGCGACCCCATCGGAACCGCCCCCTCCCGCCACATACGCCGGGCAGTCGAATAGCCCGAAAAATCCACGACGCTCTCCTGCTGCGACGTGCAGTAGAACCGGCAGTTGCGCTTTCTTCCCTGGATCAACAGCGACTTGAGGGAATACGGCGTTTCTTTCATGCTGCCGGTGCCCTTCTCGTATAATTCCAAGAAGAAGCAGGAAACCCCGGCGTCGGTAAGCGCCAGGAGCCGGTCCGCCCTCATGCCCGGAAAGGCGCGGGCGAGGAACATGCGGTCCGCGGCGTCGGAAAGGAGCTGTCTCATCACGTAGCGGTCCGCGTCCGCGTACTCGGACATGAGCCCGGAACCGGTGAACGCCGGCTCTCCCATATTCCAGTTGGTGAAACCCGAGCCGGAGGGCCGGTTGAATTTCAGGTTAAGCGGGGAGAGGACCCGGTCCCCGAAAACCACGTAGACGCCCCGTTCCTTCTCCGTCGCGAGCGCGATCGCCCGGTTCAAGTTGCCCCGCGCCTCGTCTTGTCCGTTGGCCGGGTCGTTGCCGGGCGGGGAATTGGAGGCGGTAAGCACGATGGGCACCGGCGCGTCGCCGAAAAGCCAGTATAAAAGCGGCGCCGTATAGGCCAGTGTGTCCGTGCCGTGGGTTATCACGATCCCGTTAACCGTTCCCGCCGCCATTGCTTCCGCCACGGCGCTAACCAAGGCGGCCCAGTCCGCGGGCTGAATCTCTTCGCTTAAGAGCCGTTCCGTGGGGATACTGGTGATCGTGATGGCGCTGGAGGCGAATTCCGGCGAAATCATCGTCTTGAGGACCTTTTCGTCTCCCGCGGAAATCTCGCCGTCCACGATATTGCCCGATATGGTGCCGCCCATGGCCAACACCCGAACGATGCTTATCTTGAGCTCGTCTTTCAAGAGGGTTTTGACCATTTGGGGATCCGCCAGGCCGCGCGTCTTTTTCATGACCACGCCGGTCAGGAACTCGAGGGGAGCCATGTCGCCGTCCCGCAACCGGGCCGTTTCGTGTGGACTCTCCGCGATCGTCTGGGAAACGACGCTCCGCAGTTGTTTTTCGTCGCCTATCTGCGCCCACTCGCGTTCCTTCATCAGGTCCGCGGGGTCTCGGTCCGTCTCCGCCACCGCGTGGATCAGCTGCTTCGCGATGGTACTGTTTATCGTGCGGTCCTTGAAAAGAGCGAGAATGGCCGCGAAACGGCGCGGGGAAAGGGGGGATTCCTGGATCGATTGCCCCGATTTTCTCAGGTAGGCGGTCACCTCCGACATGAGCCAATGGGCCGTTTCCATGGGGTCGGCCCCGGCGTTGATGGTGTCCTCGAAAAAGTCCGCGCGGGATTTTTCGTCGCAGATAAACTCGGCGCGGGAACGCGCGATCCCCCAGGTGTCGATCAGCCGATTCTGCCGCTCGGAAGGATGCTCCACCGCCGAGGCGCGAAGTTCCGCGAGGATCGCCGGCGGGCATTTAAAGTCTCCCGATATGCCGAGGGGGCTCGTTTCGAGGGCCGATACCGACTCCCTGCTCTGGTAAAACTCGGTTCGTTCCTGGCGCTCGTTCCAAAGCCGGCTCTCCGAGGTCACCTCGTTGCCGGCGATCAGGATATCCTCCTGTCGGTGCAGCTCCGCGTTTATGGCCTTGCGCACGAAGTTGAAGGAATTGAGGTTTCTGAGCTTCACGAAATAGGTGGGCGAGGCGGGGTATCGGGCGAGGGACACGTAGGCGTTGCACCGGATGGCCGTATCGATGGTCGCGCCCTTGAGGATTCCCATGTATTGGATGCGGCGCGCGAGCTCGTCGAGGAAAATTTCGGCCTCCTCGCCTAGCTCTATGTCGCTCATGGTGCGAAGCCGGATATTCGGCGCCCCGATTTGGGAATAATCCATTTGGGTCTCGCCGTTGTGGTGGGTGAGCCTTCCGGCGTATTCTTCGATACGGACTTCCTGAATCCTGATCCGTTTCTTTCGGCGGTGGAATTCAATATCCATGAAGCCTTCGGTCCCGATTTTCACGGAAGCGCCCGAAAGGCTGTATTTCTCGGGCAGCGACGGACTCCCCTTGGGCAAATCGTATGGCGCGCGTTCCGCCAGGGTGCAGTCCAGGGCGTGGGCCAGCGTATAGGCCAAACGGGCGGCTTTTGGGTTCACGACGGGATTCGCGTTCGTTTCCCGTCGGCAAACCGGGCAATTGCCCGCGTGATTTCCGATAAAACACGAACAAAACGCCTTCTCTTTCGAGGAAAGCAGTATTCGAACCTCCAAAAAAACGTGGGATTGATACATCATCCCCTCCACATCTCGAAATTTACTGTCTAAGTATATAATTTTAATGTCGAATATGGTATACTTAAAAATTGACGCAGCCAACGAAAAAAGACAAAAAGGGTTGTCTGAGCGACTAAAAAACCACACGTTCTCGATGAGTTTCGAGGTATTGTTCAATGGGCTGCTTGCTGTGCCGGCGGTTCCTTTTTTTGGGTAACGCTCGTAAAACAGACCCGTTACGGGTTCCTTGTCTTTATTCGGTATTGTCCAACAAACCGGCTCACTGAAGAGCCGGTGCAGTTTCGAGGTATTGTCCAACAAACCGGCTCACTGAAGAGCCGGTGCAGTTTCGAGGTATTGTCCAACAAACCGGCTCACTGAGGAGCCGGTGCAGTTTCGAGGTATTGTCCAACAAACCGGCTCACTGAGGAGCCGGTGCAGTTTCGAGGAGCATATGTGAATAAGCGCGATTTTCCAAAAGTTCACTTCTACGATCAAGATTTCGTCGATATATACGATCGCAGTTGGGCGTGGATCCAGGACAATTGGGTTACCCCCGACGTGAAAGGTCTTTCTCCCGAAGGGTATTTTATCTACCCTGACGGGGATATTTCGGTGCTTGACCAGTTTGAAACCATATTCTCGTCCTTTTTCTTCGTGTACTCGAACCGTAACTATCACGCGAACCAGAGTCTCGACTTTTTTTACGAGCATCAGGAAGAATCAGGGGCAATCCGCTGGAAATACGATCTCCTCTCGGGCGATCCCATTCTCTCCAAGGACAACCCCGAGGGTATCGGCATGCCGCTCTTTGCCTGGGCGGAGTTCAACCTGTTCCATAAATCGGCGAACAAAAAGCGCATAAAGGACATTATGCCCGTCCTCCAGCGCTACATGAGCTGGATCGACGCGACCTTCAAGCGGGAAAACGGGCTATACCAGGTTCCGCTCACCGCGACTACCATGAGCAATTCTCCCCGCGACAAGGCGGCCTATCTCGTCGATTTCAATACCGCCCTGGCGATTAACGCCCTCTATATGTCCGCCCTCGGGGATATCCTGAACGACAAGGACCTGAGCTTCCAGTACAAGCGCATGTACTTTTCCCTGAAAACCCGCATCAATTCCCATATGTGGGACAACGATACCGGGTTTTATCACGATATCGACGCCGACGAGAAACGTTTGCCCCAAAAAACCATCGCCGGCTTTTGGCCCCTTCTCGCTGAAATTCCCAACGAGGACAAGGCCGACCGGCTAATCGCCCACCTGCAAAACCCGAAAACCTTCGGTGTGGACCATCCCTTTCCCTCCCTTTCCGCCGACGATCCCGACTTTGACGAGCGCGGCATGGGATACCGGGGCAGCGTGTTCGCGCCCTTTACCTTTATGGTGGTTAAGGGGCTCGAAAAGTACAATCGATGGGACCTCGCCCGGGAATGCACCATTCGGCATCTGTATTACGTGCTCGACGCCCTGTCTCCCAACGGGGAACACAATAAGGGCCATCTTTGGGAAGCGTATATGCCCCAGAAAGAGGGCCCCGCCCAATGGCCCGAGAAGGAAGGCTTTCCCCGTAAGCAGTATCTGCCCTACACCGGCCTTTCCACCATCGCCTTAATGATCGAGAACATCATCGGCCTTTCCATCAGCCTGCCCAGGAAGACCGTGGACTGGATTATCCCGAATCTCGAGGTGATGGGCATAGAGAACCTAAGCCTGAAACGGAACCTTATTACGATCCTTTCCAACAAGAGCCAGCGCGGTTGGGAAATCCATATGGAAAGCGAAAAGCTTTACTATTTCACGATCAACATACTTGGACAAAAAAAGAAAACGCTCCCGATCCCCTCGGGAAAGTGCTCGATGTTGATCGACAAGCTGTAATACCATGGCGAAGGGCGTGCAATCGCGGCTCGAGGCGGTCATCGAGATCGGCGCTACGGGTATACGGCTCCTGGTAGCCGAGATATCCGCGAAGCCCGCGGCGTCTGCCCGCGGAAAGCGCGCCAATCGCGGCGCCTGGACCGTGATCGACCGGGCGGAGCGTTCCCTCGCGCTGGGTCGCGACGTATTCGTCAACGGCGTCATTTCGCGGGAATCCCTTTTGCTGTGCCTCGGCATCCTGAACCGCTATCGGGAGATACTGGAAAGCTGGAAAATCGATCCCGACAACGTGACGGTAATCGCCACGAGCGCCATCCGCGAGGCGAAAAACCGCGACGCGATCCTCGACCGGGTCGCGGTCAAGACCGGCTTCAGGGTGCGGGTCGCCGACGGGATCGAGGAAAACCGCCTGATGTACCTGGCGGTGAACTACGCCCTAAGCGACGCACCCGCGAAGATATCGAAGGCCAATTCCATCATCCTGGACGTGGGCGGCGGCTCCACCGAAATCATGCTTCTGCAAAAGGGGCGAATGGTCGCCGCGCACAGTTTCCGCTTGGGGACCGTCATAATCGAGGAACAGGTAAAGGCCATGCGCGGTTCGCTCAAGGATATGCGCCGCTTCCTGGCCGATTACATCAGGACCACCGCCGAGCACCTCAATAACGAGCTTCGGCTCGACCACATAAATCAGCTTATCGCCATCGGGAACGACGCGCGTCTGGTCGCGCGCACCATCGGGACGAGGGTCTCCGATTTTTACGCCGAGATAGGCCGCGACGAGTTTATCGCCTTCGTCGGCCGTATCGGCGAGGCTTCCGTGGACGAGCTCGTGGGGCATTACCGCATCAGCTACGGGGAAGCCGAGGCCTTGGGGCCGGGACTGCTGGCCTATCAGTTCTTCCTCGAAATTACCACCGCCGAAACGGTGATCGTGCCGACCCTCTCCATTCGCGAGGGCGTCGTTATCTCCCGGCTCGCGGGGCCCGAACGCCTGGTTCGCGAGGATTTCTACAATCAGGTTGTCGCCTCGGCCATGAGCTTGGGCAAAAAGTTCCACTTTGACGAGGATCACGCGCGCTACGTCACGCGGGTCGCCCTGAAGCTCTTCGACTGCCTTGAGGACGAGCTCGGCCTTGACCGGCACGCGCGGCTCATCCTGGAGGTGGCGGCCCTCTTGCACGACGTGGGCGCCTTCATCCGCTCCGCCGACCACCATATCCACAGCCAATACATCGTGACCCATTCGGACATATTCGGAATGAATAAGGAAGACATGAGTATCCTGGCGAACGTGGTACGCTACCACCGCGCTGAGCTTCCGAATCCCTCCCATCCCGCGTACGCGGCGCTTCCCCGGGCGGATCGGACCATGGTATTGAAGCTTTCGTCGCTCCTCCGCGTGGCCGACGCCCTTGACCGCGGCCATTCGCAGCTTATACAGGATTTCGATCTTGAATTGACCAAGGATACCTTTTACCTTCGGGCGAAGGGTACCCATGACGTTACCCTCGAGCGGCTCGCGCTCGAGGAGAAGGCCGATCTGTTCGAGGATTTGTTCGGGTATCGGCTCATCATGGTTTGAGGTGGCTCACAATGCCGGAAGAAAAAATCAGGCTCTTTAACCGCGAGCTTTCATGGATCGAGTTCAACGCCCGCGTTCTCGACGAGGCGCTCCGCGACGACGTGCCCCTCTTGGAACGGTTGCGCTTCCTTACGATAGTCTCTTCCAATTTCGACGAATTCTTCATGGTGCGGGTCGCCTCCCTCAAGGAGGAGTGCCTCCGTTCCCCCGAATCCTGCGATACCGCGGGGGTCCCCGTCCGGGAGCGGCTTTCCCGGCTGTCCGCCCGCGTTCACGAACTCGTGAATACCCAATTCCGGTGCCTTCGGGAAGAAATACTTCCCGGCCTCGAACGGGAAGGGCTCGTTTACGTGCCCCCCTCGAAATACACCCCGGCGCAACTGCGTTTCCTGGATTCCTTTTTCATGGGCGAGGTGTTTCCCCTGTTGACCCCCCTGCGCACCAACGCCAACGAGGAATTCCCCAGTATAGGAAACCTCAGGCTGCATGCCGCGTTCCTGCTTCGCAGCACGATCTCCATGCCCGACGGCCCCCTGGCGAACTTTCTCGAAACCGCGGGGGTTCTTCCCGTGCCCGACAGCCTGGAAACGGCGGAGGGGCATCCTCCCCTGGCCATCGTGCAAATACCCGCGAGCATTACCCGGGTGGTCTGGCTTCCGGACGAGGGGGAGAGCCGCTGCTTTACCCTGCTGGACGACGTGGTGCGCAGTTTCGGCCAACGCCTCTTTCCCGGTTTCAGTATCGAGGAAAGCCTGCTGTTTAAGGTTGCCCGCGACGCGGATCGGGCGGTGGACGAGGAGCGGGACGACGATTTTATCGCGGCCATACAGGAAGTGCTCGCATCGCGGCTTTCTTCCGTGCCCGTTCGCCTGCTGTGCACCGGCGAAAGCCCCGTGATCCTGGATTCCCTGAAGCGGAGCATGGGGCTCGACGACGACGACGTGTATCACGTTCCCGGCCCGATCGACCTGCCCACGCTGGTGGAGCTCGCCAACGTCGAAGGCTACGACCGACTCAGGAACCCGCATTGGCGCGCGTTCTGGCCGGTGGAGCTTCCCCAGGACCGCCCGTTTTGGGACGAGCTGAAGCGCTCCGACGTGCTTCTGCACGTCCCGTATCAGTCCTACGAGCCCGTCCTGCGCTTCGTGAACGACGCCGCGGACGACCCGGCGGTGCTCGCCATCAAGATGACGCTCTACCGCACCAGCGGCGACTCGCCGATAATCCGCGCCCTCGAGCGCGCCGCGCGGCTCGGCAAGCACGTAACGGTATTCGTGGAGCTCAAGGCCCGTTTCGACGAGGAGCGGAACATCGTGTGGGTGCAGCGGCTCGAGCAGGCAGGGATTATCGTGGTGTACGGAATCGCGCGGCTCAAGGTCCACGCCAAGATTCTCCTCGCGGTGCGCCGCGAGACGGAGGGAATCAGGCGCTACGTCCACCTTTCCACCGGGAACTACAACGATAAAACCGCCCGGTTCTACGTGGATATGTCGCTCTTTACCGCGAACGAGGAAATCGCCAACGACGCCACGGTTTTTTTCAACATGATCTCCGGCTATTCGGCGATCATGAACACTAAACGGCTGGTCATGGCCCCCATCGACCTCAAGCCGAAGCTCCTTTCCCTGATCGAACGGGAAATCGAGCGATCCTCCCCCGAAAATCCCGGGCGCATCATGGCGAAGCTCAATAGCCTCGCCGACCCGGAAATAATCGAGGCGCTCTACCGCGCGAGCGGGGCGGGGGTGAAGGTGCTCCTTAACGTGCGGGGGGTGTGCATGCTCGTGCCCGGCGTCGCGGGATTAAGCGAAAACGTCACGGTGGTCAGTATCATAGACCGGTATCTGGAACATACCCGCATTTTCTGCTTCGAGAATTCGGGGGCGAACGAGGTATGGCTTTCGAGCGCCGATTGGATGTCCAGAAACCTTGACCGCCGGGTGGAGCTCATGTTCCCGGTCCTGCAGGAGTCCATCCGAAAGACGGTCCGCGACGTACTGCAGCTGTATTTCGCCGACAACGTGAAGGCCCACTACCTGCAGAGCGACGGAAGCTGGACCCGCCGGCGCCGGGTCGAGGGAGAGCCCGCGGTGCGCATTCAGGAAGTGCTGTACGAGGCCGAGCGGAAACGCACCGAGATCTTCGAGAAGGAACCCCAGCGAGAGTTCAGCGTTCGCAGGAATTAGCGGTTAATCAGGCCGTAAATCCGGTCCAGATCGTCACGGGAAAAGAAGGAAATCTCGATTGAGCCGCGGCTCAGGTTGCCCTTTACGGCTACCTTGGTGCCCAATACGTCTATGAAGCGCTGTTCCAGGGCGCGCAATTCCATGTCCTTCCCGGCGTCGGCCTCTTTCTTCTTGGGCGTTTCGGCGGGGGTCGCCCCGGCCCTGCTGCCGCCGTTCAGTTCGGCGGCCATTCGTTCCGTATCGCGCACGGAAAGCCCGTTGCCGACTATCCTGCCGAAGAGAATGCGCTGGTCCGCGGGGTTGAGCACGGAAAGGATGGCCCGGGCGTGTCCGCTGGTTATTTGGCCCGAGGCGAGCGACGATTGCATGTCCTCGGGAAGCTTGAGCAGGCGAAGCGCGTTCGCGACGGCTGACCTGCTTTTTCCCACCCGCGTCGCCGCCTCTTCCTGGTTGAGGTTGCCGAGCGTCATGAGCTTATGGTACGCCTGCGCCTCTTCCACGGGGTTCAGGTTTTCCCGCTGGATGTTTTCGATAAGGGCGACCTCGAGCTTTCGCTCGTCGGAGAATTTCTTCACGATCACCGGAACGGCAGAAAGTCCCGCGAGCCTGGCTGCCCTGGTCCGTCGCTCTCCCGCGATGATGAAATAGGACCCGTCTCCCGCCTCTTCCACGATAATGGGCTGTATTATCCCGTGTTCCCGGATCGAGTCCGCGAGTTCGCGAAGGGCTTCCTCGTCGAATTCGCGGCGGGGCTGGTGGGGATTGGGCTTGAGAAGCGAGGGGTTAATGAATAGTTCCGTGCCCGCTCCCCGCGGCGCGTTGTCTGGGGTCCGGTCCTTTTCGGTCTGTTCGGATTCGTCGAGCAATGCCCCGAGCCCGCGCCCGAGACCTCCGGTTTTAGCCACGTTCTAGTACCTCTCTCGCGAGTTTTTCGTAACTCCGCGCGCCGACGCACAGCGCGTCGTACTTGCAGATGGGAAGGCCGTGGGACGGCGCCTCCGAAAGCCTCACGTTTCTCGGTATGATCGTGGTGAAAACCCGGTCCTTAAAATAGGAGGTAACCTGCTGTACCACGTCTTGGGCGAGACGCGTACGCGAATCGAACATGGTAAAAAAGATGCCGCCGATATCAAGGGACGGATTGAGGGTCTTTTGGACCTTCTTCACCGTTTGAAGGAGCAACGTGAGCCCTTCCAGGGCAAAGTACTCGCACTGGAGGGGAATGAGAACGCCGTCCGAGGCGACCAACCCGTTGAGGGTGAGGATGCCGAGGGAGGGCGGACAGTCTATAAGGATATAATCGAACCGGTCTTTCACCGGCGCGAGGGCGTTCTTCAGGAAGAACTCCCGGTTTTCCTGGTCTACGAGCTCGATGGCGGCCCCGGAAAGGTCTATGGACGCGGGGATAACGGAAAGCCCCGGAATCGCCGACGGGCGAATAACCTTTTCGATCGGCGCGCTGCCGGCGAGAAGATCGTACACGGTCGGTTTTTCCCGGTCAGCCCCGACGCCCGAGGTCATGTTTCCCTGGGAGTCAAAGTCGACGAGGAGGGTTTTTTTTCCCGCCAAGGCGAGATACGCGCCGATATTGATCGCGGAGGTGGTTTTTCCCACGCCGCCTTTTTGGTTCACAAAAACGTAGGTTTTCCCCATAGGTGACCCATTATAGCCGATATCGCGGGTTTATGTAAGGAGTTTGCGAATGTGGGAAACGGGCTTCCCTTGGGCCCGTTTCCGTCGAAATTCGTTCCGTGGCGCCTTAATCCCCGAGGGGTAAGGGGTTGTACCGGACGCCTACGTCGTATACGTCGGTGCGTTCGCTCTTTTTAAGGAAACCGATAACCCCGTAGGTAACCGGCGTGAAGACGATTTCGATGACCGTCTTAAAAAGGTAGTTCGACAGGGCCATCACGACGAGCACTCGGGCGGGGTAGAGTCCCGCGAATGCGACGGTCACGAATACCGCGCTATCGAGGAGTTCCCCGACCAGGGTAGACCCGATGGTGCGCGCCCAGAGCCGCCTTCCCTTCATCAGTACCTTCATCTTGGAGAGTACGGCCGAATTCGACCATTCCCCGATAAAATAGGCCACTATGCTGCCGCAGGCGATACGGGGCATCTGCATGAGGATGTTGTCGTAATCGCCCTGGAATTTCCAGCTCGCTTCGGCGGGCAGGGCGCCGATGAGCCAGACGTTGAGGCTCATTATAAGCAGCATCGCCAGGCCGGTCCAAATGACCTTTCGGGACTCGCGATAGCCGTATACCTCGGTGAGCACGTCGCCGAAGATATAGGACAGGGGAAAGAGGAGGGTTCCCCCGTCAAAGACGAACGGTCCGAGGCCGACCATTTTCGCGGCGAGGACGTTCGAGAGAATCAGGATCCCGACAAAGAGTCCGGTAATTACCGGCAAGAAACGGGTCCCGCGAGGCGCGGTTTCTTGGTTGAGGTGGGAGCCGCCGTCGGCGCCCCCGGTTGCGTTGTACGGTGTTTTCATGGGCCGGATTCTATACGAGGTCAGCACGCTCTGGCAAGCGGGCAAAAAAAAAGCGGCGCCGCGGGGAGGAGAACCGCGGCGCCGCCTCGCGTTAGGCGGTTTTAATCAGGATCTGCTTAGGCTGCGCTTCGGGCTGCCGCGGGATGGTGACCGTCAGCACGCCGTTCTTGAAGTTGGCCTCTACCTTTTCGGGGTCGATATCCCGGGGAAGGCTGAACCGGCGAACGAAACGCGCTTCCCGTCGCTCTCGGATCAGGTATTCGGCCTTATCCTCGGCCTTTTCGGCCCCTTCCTTGGCCGCCTGGGCCACGGACGAAATGGTAAGGACGCGATCCTTCAGGCTGAGCGATACGTCGTTTTCGGAATATCCGGGGAGATCCATGTCCAGGATATAGGCCCCGTCGGTTTCGCGTACGTCCACGAGGGGAGTGGCGCCGGTAACGCCGTAGCCAAAGTCGCGATCGAAGGCGTCGAAAACGTTGGAAGCGAAAGAGGGATTGAAAATACTGAGTGCGTTCATGGTGAACCTCCATAAAAGGGTTTATTAGGTTAATCCCGAGGTATCGGGGTCCGCGTTTTTTCTCGGACATTTATATATAAGCAAGAGCCATGCCAAATGATATAAAAAAAGACAGAAAACATTATGTCATTATACTATATAGATATATTTTTAATTGGCAATGATGAATTTCGATTGAACCTCCTCGAAGAAGTAAATGCACCGGGAGATTTTGACAATGTGTATCAAAATATCCATCTTATCTGTATCAAAATAACACACATTGTTCACATCCCCTTTTTTCATCTGGGTCTCGATGCGCCATGGACTGGAATCGTATATCAAAAATGGTATAAAATAGGTTGATGAATGTTGTTTTTGAAGAGCGGTTAAACGCTTTTCTCGTTAATTCGATCGATCCCTTCGATCTTCCCTCATTGCTTCGATTCCTGAAGGAACCGGTATCTAAATCGGCCCTGAACGATCTTTCGGATTATTTGCAATTCAATCAGCTCGCCTATCTCGGTCCTTCTGTTGAGGGCGCCGCTCCCCGATGGATCAGTCGTGCCGGTTTGTTTACCGGCAAGTCCGCGGTGGTTTCCCCCACTCGTTCCGATCTGTCCGCCGGGGCATTCGTTCCCGCGTCATCCCTCGTGCCCTTCGCGAATCCCGGACTGCTCCCCCATGAATACTCGTTCCGGTACAAAGGCGAGGAGCTGGGAAAAGTCATGCTTACCGTGTCGCCGGGAGAGATATATCCCCGCTTCGCCTTTTTCGGCGAGGAATACGCCCCCCAATACCTCGCCTGCGACAACGAGGAAAACGACCGAAAGCTTTCGGAGCTGGATTACGCCGACCCCATAGAAATGGTAACCACGGCGTTTGACGCGCGAAAGCTCTATTGGAACGAGAGTTTCGTCCCCGGCGACCGGATTCTCGCGACCCTTACCGATTGGAAGACCTCGACCTTCGAGCTTTCGGTGATCCATTCCGCGGACGTCGATCGGGACAAGGAAACCGGATGGATCGCCGCCATGGACGCCGCCTTAAAAGAGTGCTTTATCATGATCGGCCCGGCTGCCAGCATAGACGAACAGCTTTCCTTCGCCTGGTACCTTCGCCAGGAGGAGCTGAATACCCCCGACGCGCCGCCCCTCTTCGAGTATCTGGAGCGTTCCAGCGAGGTGGCCCTGGAGTATTTCGGCGTTGAGACGCGCCTTTGGTACGCCGGGGTGGAGATTCCCGCGCAGGAAACCTGGAACTTTGTCCTGCCGTCCAAACCGGAAACCATCACCGAGGAGGCCTTGGCCAATCTCGGCATTCCCTTGAACGAGCGGATCATCCAATCCTACGTCCTGGACGGTTTTTTTCTCCGCGAGCCGGACGCCGCGGGGACCTTGGAGCGGTTGCTTCCCGTCTGCCAGGGGCACGCGTCCATAGCGACCCCGCTGGTCGAGCGGGCGGTGCGCATAGCCCGCTCCTTTTGGGAAAGCCGGTACAACCGCTTTGCCGATCACGAAAAGGGCGTGCTTCGCGGCAGGCTCGTCCGACTGCACGGCGATCTGGTTTCCCTGGTGCAAAGCCTGAAACAGAACAAGATTCGGCCGGAAACGATTCCCGATCAATGGGCGATCATCTTGATGCAGATCATGACCCACCTTATCCCGTCCATGGAGTCTCTCGACTATTCCGCGGACGGGAAGAGCCTGGATTTGGAAGCGGCCTGGGGCAACCTGGAGGGCATGGAAGAGCACTTCCTCGACGCCCAGGCGGTTATCCAGTCCCTTCTCCCGATCCTGATCAACCGCCGGCTCACCGTGCTGCGCCAGGAAGAGGATCCCGACGAAACGACCAAGGAGCAGCCCGATGCATGAACCACTATCCCTCTCCGCGATGATTCGGTCGGGCGGCGTGCACTATAACGTGTCCGGTTCCCGACCCGAACAGGTGTTCTCCGATCTCGCCTCGCGCATTTCCCTGCCGCCCGCGGTTAGCAAGGGCGTCTTTCTGACGGGCTTGATCGAGCGGGAACGGCTCATGACCACGGCCGTGGGAAACGGCATCGCCTTGCCCCATCCCCGGACTCCCCTGGTTTCGGATCCCGGCGACGAGCGGGTATACGTGTGCTTTCTTGACAAACCGGTGAATTTCGAGTCTTTGGACGGTAAGCCGGTATACGCGCTTTTCGTTTTGCTTTCCGCGGATTCGCAAACCCACCTGCGAACCCTTTCCCAGCTTTCGTACCTGTTTCAGCAAGAAGAGTTTCGATCCTTTCTGAGGAAAAAGCCCGATACCGAGGAATTGATCGATGCGATACAAAAATATCTTTAAGGTATTGACCAACGAAGTTTCAAGGAGATTCTTTCATGAACAAGCAACTTGACGCCGTCGCGCTTTCGGTTCGCAGCCTTTCAATGGACGCGATTCAGAAGGCGAATTCGGGACACCCCGGACTGCCTCTCGGAACCGCGGAGCTCGCCGCAGTGCTCTACGGCAGGATTCTGCGCCACAATCCTGCGAATCCCCGCTGGTCCGATCGCGACCGGTTCGTGCTTTCCGCAGGCCATGGATCGATGTTCCTGTATTCGATCCTCCACCTCTCGGGCTATCCCGTCTCACTGGACGACATAAAGGCGTTTCGTCAGGTAGGCTCGCGCTGTCCCGGACACCCCGAATACGGCTACACCGAGGGCGTGGAAGTCACAACCGGCCCCCTCGGACAGGGCGTTTCCCACGCGGTAGGCATGGCCATCGCGGAAACGATGCTCGCAGAGACCTATAACCGGCCCGAATTCTCGCCCGTTAACCATTATACCTACGCCCTAGTCGGCGAAGGCTGCCTTATGGAAGGCGTCGCCTCCGAGGCCTCGAGCCTCGCGGGCCACCTGAAGCTCGGCAAGCTTATCGTGTTTTACGACGAAAACCGGATCTGCATAGACGGTTCCACCGACATGACCCTGACCGAAGACATCGGCGCGCGCTACGCCGCGTACGGCTGGCAGGTCCTTTCCGGCGACATGTACGATTACGACGGCATCGAACGGCTCGTGGCGGAGGCCAAGAAAGACGGCCGCCCGTCGCTCGTTATGCTGAAATCCGTGATCGGCAAGGGCGCCGCCTCGGTCGCCGGCACCGCCAAGGCCCACGGGGCCCCCATCGGCGCCGAAGGGGTCGCGGAAGCAAAAAAATCCCTCGGCCTCGATCCCGCCAAGGATTTCCAGGTTATTCCCGAAGCCTATGACTATTTCGCCTCCCGGCGCAAGGAACTCGCCGCCGCGGAAGCCGCCTGGAACGAGGGCTTTGCCGCCTGGTCCGCCAAGTATCCCGAGCTTCGCGCCGCCTGGAATGCCGCCCATGCCGACGGCGGGGTAGATCCCGCCGCTCTCGCCTCGGTCAAGCATCCGGAATACGCGCGCGACGATAAAATCGCGACGCGCACCGCTTCCCAGGGCGCCCTCAACCAGTTCGCCCAGGCGCTGCCCAATCTCGTCGGCGGTTCCGCCGACCTGCAGGGCCCGAACGCCGTGGCCCTCAAGGGCATTCCCGCGTACGGACCGGAGAAGCGCGCCGGCCGTTACCTCCATTTCGGCGTGCGCGAATTCGGCATGGCCGCGGTCACCAACGGCATTCAGGTGCACGGCGGGCTCCGCGCCTTCTGCGCGACCTTCCTCGTGTTCTCCGATTACCTGAGGCCCGCGCTCCGCCTTGCCGCCCTGATGAAGCTTCCCTCCATTTACGTGCTTACCCACGATTCCATTTTCCTCGGCGAGGACGGCCCGACCCACCAGCCCGTCGAAACCATCGCGTCGCTCCGCATGATCCCGAACGTGACCGTGTTCCGCCCGGCGGACGCGGAAGAGGCGTTCTACGCGTGGAAGCACGCCCTGGCAAAGACCGACGGACCCTCGTGCCTCGTGATGAGCCGGCAGAACCTGCCCATTATCGCCAAGGACGACCCGGACTGGCGGCATACCATCGACTGCGGCGCCTACGTCGTCCGCAAGGGCTCCGATACCCCCGACGCGACCGTGCTGGCCACGGGCTCGGAGGTTTCCCTGGCGCTTAAGGCCGCCGATCTCGCCTTGCCCCTGAAGGTGCGGGTCGTTTCCGTCATGTCGAAGGAACGCTTCGAGTCCCAACCTGCCGTTCTCAAGGAAACCATCCTCGGCGGCAAGATCGGCTCGATTCGCGTGGTGACTGCAGAGGCGGGAGTCAGGACCGGATGGGAGGGTTGGACCGCCTCGCGGGCCGATAATTTCTCCATCGATCGCTTCGGCGAATCCGGACCCGGAGACAAGGTTGCCGCCCACCTCGGGTATACCGCCGAGCGTCTCGCGGAAATCCTGAAGGGCGGTAAGTAACTGCCGTTTAAATGACGAAAAGGGGCGGCCGGTTATCCGGTCCGCCCCTTTTTTTCGAGCGTACGGCGCTTAGAGGTTATCCACGGATATCCGCAATTCGTTTATCGCGTACTGGACCTCGCGCTTCGCGAGATTCTTGCGCTCGGACCAATCCTCGGGATCGAATTCCAGGAGCGCGTAGATCAGCGTGCGCACCTCGTCGAGCCGGTCGTTGTATTCGCCCATTAGGTCGGTTCGGTCACGCGCCATGCCGCCGGCTCCGAACCGCGCGAATCGCCAAGAAGAGCGATCCGCCGAGAATCATCAACAAGCACAGTATTTGCCCCGTGGAGAGGTTGAGGAGCGACTCGTTCAGGTACGTCGGCGCGGGGTTGCCCCCCGCCGTAACGCGGTACCCGATATCCGCGTCGGGTTCGCGGAAGTACTCGATGACGAAGCGCACCAGGCCGTAACCGATGGTATACACGGCGGTGACCATTCCGTTGAAGGGTTTCCGCTTGCGAAACACGAACCAGATCGCGAGCCCAAGGACCAGCCCCTCGAAGGTAGCCTCATAGAGCTGGCTCGGATGCCGCGGCAGATTGACGAAGCTCGCGCCGGCGGGCAGGTTCATGCCCAGCTTTTCGGCCGTGGCGCGGACCCAGCCCTCGGAGACCGGGAATTTCTCGGCGGTGGGGAATACCATGCCCAGGGGACTGGTGGTTACCCGCCCGTAGAGCTCCCCGTTCAGGAAGTTGCCGATTCTCCCGAAGGTATAGCCCAGCGGAATCGAGGCCGCCATGGTATCGCACCAGGCGAGAAAGGATCGCTTGCGCCTGATCGTCCAAAGGAGCATGCCGACGAAACCGCCGATAAACCCCCCGTGATAGGACATGCCCTGGAGCCCGGTCCATTGCCCGTCTTGGAAGGGCCAGAAGATGAGCCACGGCTTGCCCCAGTACAGGCCGGTGGTGTCATACACCAGGGTCGAAAAGACCCGCGCGCCCACCAAGAGCCCGAAGATGCCCCAGGTAAAGAAGGATAGCACGTCGTCGTCGGTGACCTTCTTGCCGCCGTCGGCGCGTTCCAGCTCCCCGTTTTTCACTTGCCGGGAAAAAAGCAGGTAGGCCGTCGCGAAGGCGAATATATACATGAGTCCGTACCACCGGAACAGCGGAAACCCGGGGATGATTTCGGGACTGATCCAGGACGGATAGGCAAGGCTCGCTAGCATGGTTTCAAAGCTCCTCATGGTCGTCTTGTATCGGGGAGCAGACGATTTGCCCCGTCAATTGGTCAAAGGTAAATATAACGTGATTGCGCCGTTCTCGAACCTCGTAGTAACGGCCGTGGCTCTCGAGGATTACGCCCGGCCATACGGTATTCTCCACCCGTATCGAGGACAAGACGTGGGCCTCGAACTGTTCCTTCAGCGTAAAGATCCGCACCGTCAGCTTGTCGTTCCGCTTGAGCAGCTCCAGCTTCTTTTGGCGCAAGGCGTGGATCCGCGGGTCGCTCGTGGGAATCGCCGCCATTTGCGCGTCGATCTTTTTGACGGTTTCCTTTATCGCGACGGCTTCCTTCTCGCACACGTTTATCTGGTCGCGAACCAGATAGTTCTGGCCGAAGGAAATGCTGGTCCTGATTGTTTTTGCCGAGCCCAACTCGAAAAGCTCGGCCCCCCGCGAGGCTTGGAGGGAACCGCCCAGCAAGACGCCGGGGTTGCCCTTCATTAAAAGCCGCCCGTTCGTCTTTACCAGGCATTGGAAGCAATAGTTCGAAATGGCGATATCCTGTCCGGCAAGGATCCGCGCGTTTTCCGCGAAGGTGAGGTCAATCGTCTGCTTGGACCAAACCGTTCCCGAGCCGCCGCCCTTGATGCCGCCGTCGATGAAAACCACCCCGTTCGCGGCGACGAGGCAGGAATCCGCCACTCCCTTCATGCTGAGGGAGCCTTCCGCGCGGACCGATCTCCCCTTGGAAATGTTGCCCACCAATTCCAGGTCGCCCGGGAAGTGAATGTCGCCCGTGGTATCGTCCACGTTGAACTCGATCTTACGGGTTCCCTTTATCGAAAGCTTGCCCTCTTTAAGGGTCAGTTCGCCGGAGCGCAGGGCGACTAGCCGCTTTGCGTCGGCGTCCCCGTCCTCGGGTTCGGCGCCGACGGTTTCGTCGTGCTCGGGGATCGAAGGCTTCTCGGCTTCCGAAGATTTCAGTTTCGCGCCGAAGACGTTAACGCCGTCTTCGTTGGCGCTGGCAATGGTCCAGCGGAGTATGGCCGTGTCCTTCACGACCACCGTTGAGGGGCTATCGGGCGAAACGTGGACCTTCCATTCTATCTTCGGGCACCCGGCGAGAACCGGGGCCATTCCCCGCAGGATGGTCAGCTCGCGTTTCGACTTGCTGGAACGCGCTTCCCGTATCCCCGTTTCGATCGCCCGTTCGTCTATGTTGCCCTTGAGCCCCTTTTGGGCAATTGCCTCTCGGGCCAGGTCCAGCGTCAGGGGCTTCCCGGTGCCTTCCTCAGACTCGAGGATGATGGTCGCCAAAAGGTCGTCGGGCGTTATGGCGACGGTAGCCCGTCCGTCGGTATGCGGGAATACCCACACCCGAAAGACCCCCGCTTTCTCTGATACCGCGAGGAGCCCCTTGCGGGAGCTCTTCACGCCCTGGGGGCCGAGGGTCGCCCCGTAGACGCTTTGAATGTACGGATCGTTTCCGGGTAGGCCGGCTAACGCTTGGCCCTGTACGTCGGTGCCCGGCGAGCCAAGCTCGGCCGGGGTAAAGCTGAGTACGACGGTATCGGCCTCTACCATCGCGAGTTTCAGGTCCTCGGGCCGAACGTCCGGCGCGCCTCCCTTCGAGGCGATGCACGAGGCCGCCTGGGCGGCGATGGCCGACCGTTCCTCCTCCCCCATCCAATCGACCAGGGGAACCAGCTCCCTGTCCGGCCCGCGGCCCGGCGGCGTTCCTTCGGCGAGCACGTAGTCCACGAGTTCCATTTCGGGTCCGTCCCGAAACGCGTCAATGTCGGCCTTGACCTTTTCCATGTCGGGGATGGCCAGTTTGCTGTTCGTGATTACGCTGGCGATGAGGCGCATATCCACGCCCGGGCCGGCGGCGGCCTTTCGGACGTACAGTTTTGCGCGAAGCTTGTCCGCCGAGACGGTTATGCGGACGTCAAAGGTCGGTTCCAGCACGATGGGGAACGAGTGCTCCTCTCCCGCGGCCTCTTTTGCCCTCTCCAGCTGTCGGAGGAGGCTTTGCTCGCTTAATAGGTGCCTCGGGTCGATTCCCTGCGCGACCGCCGCGTCCCGTATCGCCTTGGGGTCGGGCAGTTGGTCCTCGGGGAACCCCGCGGGAACGCGGAGGTACCAACGTTGGGTTTTGGGATGCATGGTAATGTTCCACTGAGTCCGTGCCATCTCGTGCCGCCCTCGTTATAGTCTGTACCCCTGCTGAATCGCGAGGGAAAGCTTGGTTTTTAAAAGCTGGTTTTCCTTACGGAGTACCGATATCTCGTACTGCTGGGACTTGATGGTATCCGCGAGATCGCCCATCGAGAGGGCCCCGCTTCCCACCAGTTCCTCCACGTAGTTCATCTTTGAATCGTAATCGATGGCGGCTTCCATCTCCGCGGACTGGAAGCTTCCCTCGGAAAACTCGGAAAAATCCTCAAAGGTCTCGGTTTCGGACTGGAGAATCTTATCCGCTATCCGGTAAACCGCTTGGGACAGGATAGCCTGGGGCTTGTAGACGATTACCGGAAGCCGCGAGGTGAGCGCCGTGTCCTGGACCGAGTCGCGATAAATCACCCCGAGGTGTTCCAGCTCGAGATTCAGGTATTCCTTGCAGGATCGGCGGATCTTGAGGGCCTTATCCGCGTCTTTCGGGTCCTCGATCATGTTCATGACCAGGCGGGGATGAAAGGTTTCCATGCTGCGCCTGAAGCGCTTCGCGTTTTCCGGGTCAACCTTCTCCACTTCCTCGATAATGCGGGGTATGTACATGCGCTGGAGCGAGGCGCTGTCCTTCTTCATCGCCTCAAGCCGGTTCCACGCCGCGGAGCCCTTCTTAAAGCAGTCGTACATGAGGCGGAACACGGCGTTTTTCAGGAAGAGGTACGCGTTGAGCGTCGCGGTAACCGAGGGCGCGGTCACGATGATTCCTTGGGGGGACATGAGGAAAAAGTCGAGGATGCCGAGGTGGGTGCCGGCTCCCAGGTCCAGTACCAGGTAGTCGGCGTCGTACTTCAGCAGGTTTTTGGTAAGCGAGGCCTTTTGGGGCGCCCGAAGGGCGGTGAGGCCGGGAATTTCAGAGTCGCCGGCGATGAAGCTCACCCCCGGCCATGAGGTTTTCATGACAATGTCCCCGAAATCGCCCCCCGACGTGAGCCAGGTGCCGAGTCCGGTTTTCGGGGACTGAACGCCGAGAACCAGGTGGAGATTCGAGGCGCCCAGGTCAAGGTCCGCGAGCAGCACCTTCTTTCCGGCTTGGCCGAGGGCTATCGCGAGATTGGCCGAGAGGAGGCTTTTCCCCACGCCGCCTTTTCCGCTTGCAACAGGTATTACTTGCATAGTACTCGGTATCTCCCATACGAGAAAATGCCCATCACGCCGTCGACAAGCACGAATAAGCCCGCCAGGGGAAGCGCCGCGGCGGGATTGTTTCCGCCGGCGGTTCCGAATCTCAGCGCGTCGGGCAGCAAACGAATCGATAGGGCGATGAAGGATACGGCGGAAAGGGCCTTAATAAACGCGAGAAGGGGCAGCCACAAAGTGAATTTCGATTCATCGAGGGAGAGCATAAGCCATAAGGCCGGGGCAACGCATAATACGGGCAGGGCCGCGCACCAAAGCAGTGCGTTACTCTCCGCGACAGCCGCCATGGAAACGATAAGAAGTAGACGCAATACCTCGATAAACAAAAAAATTGGGTAGGTAACGGTTTTCGGCTGCATTATATTGAAGTCTACGCAACATCCGGGACGCGGTCAAGGGGGATCGATCAAGCTTGACAAAGCCTACCCTTAGTTTGAAAATGGGGTCATGACATCTAAGAGACCCTGGATCGGCGCCGGCATTCTCGCCCTCGTCCTCCTTTTTTCCGGGCTTGCCGCGCCCGCGTTGTTCGCCGAATCCGACGAGGCGAAAGCCTCAGCCCGCTACCTGCAGCTGTTCGAATACATTTACGGCTTTATCGAGAAAAACTACGTAGACCAGGTCGATCCCTCGACACTGTATAAGGGCGCCCTTAAGGGGATGCTTGAGTCCCTCGACGACCCCTATTCGATGTACATCGACAACGATAGCCTTATCGGAACGGACTTAAAGGATACCACCACCGGTTCCTTCGGCGGCGTTGGCCTTTCAATAACCAAGCCCACCGAGTCAACGCCCGAGAAACCCGCCTTCGTGGAGGTCGCCTCGCCCATCGAGGATACCCCGGGCTGGAAGTCCGGCATTCAACCCGGCGACCTGATCCTCGCCATCGACGGGCAGGGTACGGCGGATATCACCATGTCCGAGGTTCTGTCCCGGTTGCGGGGGCCCGTGGGAACCGACGTTACGGTCCAAATCAGGCGGGGCAAAAACCTCGAATTCCCCGTTACCTTGACCCGGGCCCTCATTGAGGTGCCGACCGTCAAGTTTACCATGATGGACGGCGGCATCGGGTACCTGCGTATCATCGAGTTCACCCCCCTTACCCCCTCCCGCGTCCAAGACGCGCTCGATTCTTTCAAGAAGGCGAAGTATAAGGGCCTCATCATTGACGTGCGCAATAACCCGGGCGGGCTCCTTCCCAGCGTGGGCGACGTGGCCGACAAATTCATCGACTCCGGCGTAATCGTTTCGACCCGCTCGCGAAACGCGCGGGATACCAGCGAGATTACCGCCAGTCCGTCGAAAACCACCTTTAAGCCGCGGGTGCCTACCGTGGTGCTCCTGAACAAGGGTTCAGCGAGCGCCGCCGAAATTCTTTCCGGCGCCCTGAAGGACTATCATTTGGCCTATCTCGTCGGGGAAACCAGCTATGGCAAGGGATCGGTCCAACAGGTTATCGACCTTTTCGACAACGATCAGATGAAGCTTACCATGGCCCGGTACTATACGCCGAGCGGGGCGAATATCGATAAAAAGGGTATCGCGCCGGACCGAGAGGTGCTGTTTCCCGTGCTTTCGGAGGCGGAGGAAAAGGCCCTTGCGGACCTGTTAACCACCACCGCCCTCGCGGACGCGGTAGCGGGCCGGGAATCGCTTTCCTCCGCCGCGGCCGACGTCCTGGCAGCCCAGTTGGCCAAAAAATGGCCAGTCTCGGTTCGGGTACTCAAGAAACTGGTTACCCAGGAATTCTACCGTACCCGCATCAGTCCGATGTACGATCTTGATTACGATATCCAGCTTAAGGCGGCGGTCGATATACTCGCCACGGAAGACGTGGACAAGCTCCTCACGGCGACGAAAACCGTCCTGGAGCTTCAGGAGGAAACCGCGGTCGCCGATGCCGCCGCCGTTTCCGCCGTCAGTTCGCGCTAACCGGTATGCGTCAGTTTCTGGTCGACTCCGATCCGGGGCCCGACGGGCTCCTGACGCTGCGGGGCAAGGATTACCGCTATCTCGTACAGGTACTTCGTCTTGCCCCGGGCGATCGCCTGGAGATTCGCCTCCCCAACGGAATCCTTTCGCCGGCCCGCCTCGAATCGCTGGATAGGGGAGGGAAGGCCGCCCTCATTCGGCTTGAGGGCTCCGTCGCGACCGGGTCGGGCGGTCCGGGTCATGCGATTTCGCCCCAGGCGGGGGTTTCCATGTCGGCCCCATCCACCGTGAGCGCGGATTTTCCGACCATCATTCTTTTTCAATGGATACTCAAAGGCCCAAAGATGGATCAGGTGCTCAGGCAAGCGACCGAGGCGGGAGTGTCCCTAATCGTGCCCGTGTTGGGCGATCGTTGCCTCGCCGCGGACTCAGGCGGGGTAGGGCAGGCCAAAACCGAACGATGGGAACGAATCGTCCGGGAAGCGCGGCAGCAAAGCGGCTCGGCCGTTCCCACGCGCGTATGGGATACGGTGGCGCCCGACGCTTTGGGGCCTTTGTGGGCGGAACGCGCCGGCGAGGACCATGGCGGGACCGAACCGGTGGCCATTACCCTCACGGAAGCCCCCCTTGCGCGAAAGACCCTCCACGAGTATCTTTGTACGCGGCCGCGGACCGTCGCGTTGGCGATCGGGCCCGAGGGCGGCATGACCGCGGGAGAAGTCGAAAGGCTCCGCCGGGCGGGTTTCAATGCGGTGCATTTCCGCACCAACATATTGAGGGCCGAGACCGCGGCGCTGTACGGGATAGCGGCGGTTCAAACCCTTTTGCTGGAGTCCGATAAGTGGCGACTACCCGAATAGAATTGCTGAAAGTTCCCCTCGACATAGTTCCCCCGGAGGAGCTTGAATCCACCATACTCTCCCTGTTGGAGCGAAACGGGCCCCAGCACATCATGTTCATTACCCTTTGGGACTTGTTGCGGGCCCGCAGGAAGGGCGAATTCCGTTCCATGGTGCTGGACGCTGCTCTCGTTTTGCCGCTTTCGAAAAGCCTCATCTCGGGCGCCCGGTTCCTTCATAAACCCGTGCCCCATCGGTATCATCCCTTCAACTTCATCATATCGAGCCTGACCGTCCTCGAAAGCTATTGCAAGTCCCTGTACCTTTTCGGCGCGCACCAGCGAAGCCTAATGCTGGCCGAACGGAACGTGCGGAGCACCTTTCCCGGGCTCTCGGTCGTGGGCCGGTACGCCGGGTATTTCCACCGCACTATGGAGCGGAATATCATGACCGCCATTTCCAAGGCCCATCCTTCCCTCCTGTTGATCGGCGACGGGATTCCCGGCGGGCGCCGTTGGATTTTCCGGAATAAGAGCCGGCTGCACAACGGCCTTTTCCTCTACGCGGACGACGTTATCGAGGTGTTCGCCGATCGGAAGCGCCGGGTCTCGGAGGAGCTTTTCGAGAAGGGCCTTGAATATCTTCCCTCGGTCCTTAAAAATCCGTTAAGAATTTTCCGAATCTTCCAATATTTATGGTATACCATTCTACTGCTATTCAGCCGGCTGTTCCGGAGTTCTACGTAGCCCTTGTATCATCCTGAAAGCGGATATAAGGAAAATAGCGATTATGAAAAAGGTCTTGCACGTAACTCATCTTGCGTCGGACACCAGGCGACTCGTGTACGAGTCGAAAGGAGAATGGACAATCGTGGTTCCCTCGGCGCCCGACCGCGTCGTGGCGCTAATCTTCGAGGAAACCTTTGATTTCATACTGTTCGATATCGCGTTGACGGGCGTATGGGTCCTTGACCTATTGGCCGACCTGAACGCCAACCCCCGCCGCCCGCCCCTTTTTATCCTCAGCCGCGAGTATTCCTTTTGCTTTCTTGAATACTCGCGATCCATTGGCGCCTGCGGCTACTTTCACATACCCTACGATTTTCCCGCGCTTCGGGAACGGATTGAACGCTTCTTCGACGCCTGCGCGTTGTCCCCCGACCTTTCCCGGCGCGAAGTCGATTCCCTGGCCGATATCCTGCTCGGTTCCAGCCCGGCGATTGCCCGTCTCAGGAGCGAAATCGTCAGGCTTCGGCCGCGTCGCGACCCCGTTCTTATCAGCGGGGAAACCGGTTGCGGAAAGGATTTGGTCGCGCGCTTGCTGCACCGGCATTCCGCGGCCTCCACGGGCCGCTTTAAGGCGATAAACGTGAGCTGTTTGCCCTTTGCCCTGGCCGACGGCCTGCTTTTCGGCACCATGAGGGGCGCGTTTACCGATGCGGTCGACGCGCCCGGGCTCTTCGAGCAGGCGGACGGCGGGACGGCCTTTCTGGACGAGATCGGGGAGCTGGACCCCGCCCTTCAGCCCAAGCTGTTGCGGGTGCTGGAAGAGGGCGAGGTAACGAGGGTCGGCGCCCGGGAATCGATCCCCGTCAACTTCAGGCTCATTTCCGCCACCAACCGGAACCTGTCCGCGCTGGTAGGCGACGGCGCTTTCCGGGCCGATCTCTTTTATAGGCTCGACGTGATACGGATCGAAATACCGCCGCTACGCGATCACCGGGAAGATATTCCCCAGCTGGCGGCTTCCTGCCTGAACGGGCAGAATAAGGTGCTGTCGTCGAACGCCCTGGACAAGCTGTACGGATACCATTGGCCGGGAAACGTTCGCCAGCTCTTCGGCTGCCTTGCGCGGGCGGCGTCGGGTTGCGAGGGGGAAGTCATTTATCCCGAGCAGATTCGCTTTTAATCCAAGCCATGCGCTGGAACAGCTTTTCAAGCCGGGTGAGTTCTCCCTCGGATACCTGGGCCCGCTCGAGAATGCCTTGGAGAAACCGGGCGTTGCCTTCCAGTCCCGGTTTTCGGTATAGCCCCATTCTGTCTATGTTGTCGGTTATCGATCGGATACCCCCTGCAAGCCGTTCCAGCGAGACGGGATCGTACCCCCGCTTCCGTTCGTCGAAGGCGCGAAAGAGGGTATATGTCATGATCTGCACGGCGTGAGAAAGGTTTAAGGAAGGAAAATCCGGGTTTGAGGGGATATTGACGGCGAGGGCGCACCGCGCTAACTCCTCGTCCGTTAATCCCGTCCGTTCATTGCCGAACACGAGGCCTATCGTGCCGTTGCTGCCCGTTTCCCGCGCGAGGTTCGCGAATTGGTCGGGGGTCATGCCCCACGATTTTCTTTTTTGCCCCATCCGGCGCGTGGTTCCCGCCGATACGGCGCAATCGGCCATGGCGCTGGTTAAGCCGTCGACGGTCGGCGGAAAGAAGCGGGCTTCCCGCCAGATATCGAAGGCGTGAACCGACATGATCCTGACGCGCTCTTCGTCATAGCTTCCCTTTTCGCCCACGATCCTCAGATCATAGCAGCCCATGGTCTTCATCGCTCTGCATACCGAGCCCACATTGCCGCTTTCTTCTGGACGGCACAGAATTATCGAACAGGGGAGTCTTTTCACGGGCGGATTTTCTCCCATGCGTCTTGTTGTGTCAATCGCCGTGGGGTATCATTATGGAATGAACTTAAGCCTTTCGGGGAAACGAGCCCTGGTCGTGGGGGGCACCTCGGGTATCGGAGCCGTTCTCTCTACCGCCCTGGTTTCCGAGGGAGCCGTTGTCACGGCCGTCGGTCGCGGGGCGAATGCCGGCGATATAGACCTGTCTCGGGTAAAAATGGAGAAAATGGACCTTGAAAGCGCTCTGGGAAGGGAAAAAACCCTTGAACTTGCGAGAGACACGGATATATTATGTATTGTATGGGGTCCCTTCCTCCAAAAGCCCTTGCATGAAACGACGGCGGAAGATTGGGAACGTTTGGCTTCGGTGAACCTCGGTTTTCCCGGAAGCCTGGTTTCTGCCGCGCTTCCGTCCATGAGGGAGTCTGCCTGGGGGCGGATACTGCTTTTTGGCGGTACTCGCACCGATGAAACGCGCGGTTTCCTGACGAACGCCGCGTATGGCGCGGTTAAGACCGGGCTATCGAGTCTCGCAAAATCGGTATCCCTCGCGTATGCCAACGAGGGTATATCGTGCAATGTACTGTGTCCCGGCTTTGTCGATACCGGTAGCCTCGGCGACGAGCTCGCTCGGTCCCTGGCGGTAAAATCGCCGGACGGGGCGTTGATAACCAGGGAAGAACTGGTAGAAACGGCGATTTTTATGCTAAAACGGCCGCTTTTAAACGGTTTGGCGCTCAGATCCGACAAGGGTTGGGAGCCAAAGTTCATTTGACAATTATTTTTAATATGTTTATAGTAATGATATTAGAGAAAAGACCGATAATCTGGACGGTAGGAGTGCTATGAATAACAACAGTATTATCCCCGGATTCGATGAGGAGAAAGACGATAGCCTGAAAATCCGGTTGGAGAAAGTTAACGACGTTGACGGATGCATAGTATTATTCCTAAACGGTTATATCGACACATACAACTCCAGTTTTTTCCAGAAGCGGGTCTCTAAGGTTGTTGAAGCCGGCTTTAACCGGCTTATTTTTAATTGTGGCGCCCTTAACTATGTCTCGTCCACGGGTATTGGATCGTTTACTGCCTTTCTCAAGACCGTCAAGCCGAAAGGCGGCGACGTGGTATTGCTTGAGATCCAACCGAAGGTTTACGAAGTATTTCAGCTGCTCGGGTTTTCGCAATTCTTCAATATCAAGGACTCTCTTGCCGACTCTATCGATTTTTTCAAGTCGAGCGGCATAGAGGTGAAGTCGGAGGTTTTCCCGAAGATTTTCGCGTGTCCCATTTGTTCAAAGAAGCTCAAGGCCACAAAGGCTGGCCGCTTCCGCTGTTCCGAGTGTAAAACGATTCTCGCAATCGATAATAATGGTCAGGTATTCCTGGGGTAATTAGCATACTTGGCTATCCGAAAGACCGGTTTTGAACCGGTCTTTTTTTTTGTGTTTTTCGTTGACAATTGCCTTGTTTAGTGAAACATTCTATTTCCCATCGGTGCCTGTGGATAACTTGTTGAGAATATCGGGGAAAGTTCGGGATAATACAAAGGACTTATTCTATTTCTATACGTCGTGGTGTTATCCCTAAATTCGCAATATGCTAATATTATTAGTAAATGCTTGTTATATATGGATTTATCATCTTTCGTGAGGGAATCCGAGCTCTGTTAGGCTTTTCCGGTGAAATTCTTGTCAGATATAGATTTGCAGAATATTTAAGTTTTATCGGGCGGAAATCCTGTGGATAACTTGTTTACTACTTTCGGAATTCTATATGGAATAAAGAAAAGTTCTTGTAAACGATATGCCCTCATGGTACTCTGATCCTGTATGAAGAATGCTCTAATGCTTCCGGTAGTATTCTGCGTTACGGTCCTGGGTTGGACCTTTATCCTCGGCTTGTTTACCGTCATGGATTCGACTCAGGTGTTAACGGCCTTACTCGACGGTCAGTACGCGGAGTTCATTCAGGCCCTCGGTTTTGGCATTCTCGACTTGATTCCCTTTACCCTGTCCTTTTCGTTTTTGTTCCTGTTCTTTTATCTGATGCGTCACCGGACTTCCTGGTATCTGAGCGCGCCTATCGTTATAGTCCTGGCATTTGTATCGATCGTCGTTTTGATTCCGCTTTCCTGGAATTTCTCGTCTACCCTAAGCCAAGCGCGGCGCGCTCTCGATCTGTCTCTTTCGGTTCGGATTAACCGCGTCCTTCCCCCCGGAATCGTGCGGCAGGGCGAAGACGGAACCAAGGCCGTATGGTTCATGGAAAGCGATGACGGCATGACGGTCTATCCAGTCATTACCCTGGGCGGCGGGGGCTCGCTGAAGACCCCCGCTTTGTCGGTTTACGATTCGTGCGTTTATGAGCCCTCATCAGGATCGCTCGTATCCAACGGACAGGCGATCGTTCCCAAGGCTGGCGAGGCCAATTCCCCGCTGGCGACATTGACGCAATCGATTCCCTTCCTCGGCTTTTTCCGTTCCGTAACCATTCCGGTTTTGACCGGCCTGCGCGAAGCCTCCTATCGAGGCGCCTGGGGGTATTATATCGAGGCCGGCAGTCTTTTCCTCGCGGTGCTATCCCTCTGGGCCTTCTCCTTCAGTACCGGCTGGCGGCTATTAAACTTGCTTTCAACCTTAGCTGCCTTTAGCGCGATTTATTACCTCTATCCGGAATTTCATTCCGGACTGGCGTGGCAGCGGCTCTCGGGTTTTCCGTGGCTCTCCGACCGGCCGGATCTGATCGGGCCCTTGTGCTATGCCGCGCTTTCCTGTCTCGTTCTTCTTTTTATCGGGGGGCCCGCTGCCCTTAGGCGCTTGCGCAGGCAGCCCGCCGGAGGCGACCATGTCTGAGTCCCGGCGCGCGCTTCCCGCCCTCTTCGCGTTCATGGTTCTCGGTTTCGCCGCGGCGATCGGGTGGGCCGCGTTTCATCCGGCGCCGGAGGCCTTAATCGACCCCTTGCTTCCCTGGTGGAAGCTCCGTTCGGGCGTATTGCTTTTCATTCGTTTCTTCCCGTCCCTATTCACGTCGGGAATCCTAACGGGCTACGCGATCGCCTTCTCGCCGCGAAAAGGGCCCCAAGCGGGCGCCGTTCCCCGCTGGTCGGCCGAGCATATCGTTCAACTCCGGGGCGCGTTCATTATTTGCATAGTTTCTTTATCCGCCTACGTAATACTGGACGAAGGCGTGAAACCCGCCATGACCCGGCATCAGGAAGCGGATATCGCGAAGAGCGAGAACTATCGGGAGTACCTTCGGCTCGCCGAGTCGGACATCGGGACCGGTAGCTTCGCGGAGGCCCTCTCCTACGCGGACCTGGCATTGCGGATCAATAAAGACGACGGGGACGCCACGCGGCTTCGGGAGGTTGCCCGGAAAGGGATTGCCGAAAGCGGCGAGAACGTCCCCGTTGCCGCGGGCGAATCGAGCGGAACCGCCATGGAATCGTACAATCCCGAAAACCTGACCGTCCGTTCCGCCCTCTCCCGGTCGAAATCGGCGCTGTCCGCCGGCGATTGGTACACCGCCCATTATTACGCCATGCTCGCGTGGCGATTGGCGCCGGGAACCGACCCCTTGAAGCAGGACGCGCTTCGCCAGGCCTCAGAGGCCTGGAACCAAATAACCGAGGGAACCGCTGCGGCGAACCCCGCGGAGGCCGAGCTATTCGACATCAAGCGCACCGGGTATGAGTCGATCGAGAACGGCGACTTTCTGAACGCGTACTACGTTCTCCACGACCTACGCGAACGGGAGTCGGCCGCTAACCCCTCGAAAATCGATCCCGACGTGGAGCGGCTTTTGGAAATCGCGACCCAGGGCCTTCTCGATACGCGTTTTTTCATGGACGAAACCTTTGATTTGGCCTCGTTCGAGAGCGACCGAAACGTTTTTTTCACGATCAAACGAACGGATGGCGGAATGGACGCGGTGTTTGCCCGGGGCATTGCCTATGCGCGGTCGAATGGCCATGACCTGGCCTACCTTCGCGGTTTTGAATACGCGTCCTTCAGTGGCGCGGGCTCCCTTCTGTATCATTTCGAGACCCCATACGCGAAGCTCTTTTCCTGGCGGGATGAACGGGGGATCGCGCGGCCTGAAATTCTATTGCGCGCCGAAGATCGCGCGCGGAAGGATGCCGGAACCGGACCGGCGGTAATCCGCGGCGAGCTTCCCGAGCGCGAATCCAGCATTCTGGTACTCGATATGCCGTATGCGGACTTCACCCGGGCGACTTTGGCGAACCGGGGCTTCGAATCGATGGATTTGGCGGACTTGATGCGCTTTGCCGATACGGCCGAGCGATACGGTTTTTCGGGCGAAGGCTTTATGCGAGAGATAATCATGCGGCTCTCCGAGCCGTTTATCGTCTTAATCGTCGCCATTTTCATGATTACCATGGGGTGGAAGTATCGCCTGAGCCCGAATTCCTTCTTCAAGGCCTGGTGGATCCTTCCCCTGCCGGCCCTGCCGGTGGTGCTCGAAGGGGTTCTCGAGTCCGTTCGTTATTTCATCGCCCTATTCGTGGCCGTTTTCGTGGGGATCGCCCCTTCCTTCGCCCTTTTGCTCACCTTGGCCCTCTTGGTCACGGCGTTTATCGCCTCGACCGTTTTCTTCTTCTCGCAAAGGTCCGACTAAAGAAAAACCCCCGCGATCGCTTGGCCGCGGGGGTAAAAAAAACCGTCAATCATGCCCCTCAATTCACGGAGATGCGCTCGATTTTCGCCCCCAATTGGGCAAGCCTCGCCGCGAGGTTTTCGTAGCCCCGCTCGATCTGGTACACGTTCCGGATAACGCTTTCTCCCCTGGCGCAAAGCGCGGCGATCACCATCGCCATTCCCGCGCGAACGTCCGGCGAGACGAGGTCCGATCCGTGAAGCACGCTGGGGCCCGATACCACCGCCCGGTGAGGGTCGCACAGGGTAATCCGCGCTCCCATGCCGATCAGTTTATCCACGAAAAACATGCGTGATTCAAACATCTTTTCGTGGATCAGCACGGTTCCTTCCACCTGGGTCGCCACGACGGTCATGATGCTCGTCAGATCGGGGGGAAAGCCGGGCCAGGGCGCGTCGTCTATTTTGGGGATCATGCCTCCCAGGTCGTGGTTGACTTGTAGGGTTTGCTGGGCCGGGACGGTCAGGGTGGACCCGTCGATATCCCAGCGAATGCCAAGCTTTCCGAAGGCGAGCCGAATGGGCCGCATGTCTTTCGGCTCGATCCCCGTAATGGAAACGCTGCCGTGGGTTACCGCGGCGAGACCGATAAACGAACCAATCTCCATATAATCGGGACCGATGCGATAATCGGCGCCGTGGAGCCTATCGACCCCGTGAATTTCAAGGATATTGGACCCGATTCCGTTAATTCCCGCGCCCATGCCGTTCAGCATGCGGCAAAGATCCTGGACGTGGGGCTCGCTCGCCGCGTTGGTTATGACGGATGTCCCCTCCGCCAGGACTGCCGCCATGATCGCGTTTTCGGTGGCGGTGACCGAGGCTTCGTCGAGGAAAATCTCCTGGCCCTTGAGCTTATTTGCCGTAAACGTGAACTGTCCGTCTATTTCGACCCGGGCCCCGAGTTCCGTAAGGGCGAGAAAATGGGTGTCCAGGCGTCGCCTTCCGATTACGTCGCCGCCGGGCGGAGGAAGGACGGCCCTTCCGGAACGGGCGAGCAGGGGTCCCGCGAAGAGAATCGAGGCGCGGATCCGTTGCGAAAGCTGCACCGGTATATCCGTCCGGGCGAGATCGGCCATTTGGAGGCGGTAGGCGTTGGGCTCAAGCCGCTCTACGGACCCGCCGAGGGCGGCGAAGATCTCGAGCATCACCTGCATATCCTCTATTTCGGGCAGGTTCCGTATGATGACCGGTTCGTCAGTAAGCAGCGCGGCCGCGATGCACGGCAACGCGGCGTTCTTGTTGCCGCTTGCCGCGACGGTTCCCTTGATGGGGAAACCGCCTTCGATCCGATATTCGTACATGTCACTCACTCCAGCATTTGGCCAGTTCGATAAGCGTTCGCAGCATGCCGTACATTTGCTCGAGGGATGCCCATTCGGTACGGGAATGGTAATTGTGTCCGCCCGTGAACACGTTGGGCGTCGGGATTCCCATTTCGGTCAGCCGTGAGCCGTCCGTCCCTCCCCGAATTGGGTTCAGGTGGGTCGGTATGCCCGCGTTGGCGGCCGCCTTCTCGAGTTTCGCGAGAATTTCAGGGGCGGCGTCCAGCTTTTGCTTCATGTTGAGGTACTGCATGGTCCGTTTCACGGATACCTTGCCGCCCGGGAATCGGGCCTCTATGGCCTTAGCCAATACGTCGACCGTTTCGAGCCTTCGGTCCATACCGGCACGGTCGAAATCGCGAAGGAATAGGGTCGCCTTCGCGGATTCGATAGACCCCTCGATATTGATCGGCGCGTAAAAACCGTAGTATCCGTCGGTGGCCTCGGGGCTTTCCTGGGCGGGAAGAGACGCGACGAAGGCCGAGGCCATGCTGACCGCGTTTACCATCCTGCCGCGGGCATGGCCGGTATGCAAGGAGATACCGGTGAACTCGATTTCGGCCTTCCAGGCGTTGAAGCACTCCGTCTCGAGTTCTCCCTCCTGCCCGCCGTCGACCGTATAGAAGGCCTTGGACGTAAGAAGGTTCAGGGGGACATGGTCCATCCCGTGGCCCGTTTCCTCGTCGGGGCTGAAGAGCATCTCGATGGGCCCGTGCGAAACCTCGGGATGCGCGATAAGATACTCCGCGAGCGTGACGATTCCCGCTACGCCTGCCTTGTCGTCCGCGCCCAGCAACGTGGTCCCGTCGCTGGTTATAATGGTATGTCCCCTACAGGAATCCAGTATGGGATCATTGGCCGGATCCAGCGCGAAGCCGCCTTCCAGACGGATCGGTTCCCCGTTCCAGTCCTTATGGATTTGGGGCTTAACGTTGTCGCCCGGCGCGTCCATGGCCGTATCGAAGTGGGCCGAAAGTCCGAACGAAGGCGCGCGCTCGAAACCCGGCGTGGCGGGAATCCGCGCGATCACGTAAAAATTGGGGTCCAGGGTCACGTCTTCGATGCCCAGGGACCGCAATTCCTCGGCAAGGGCTTTCGCTATATCTTTTTGGCAGTCCGTGGAAGGAAAAATCCCGGAATCGGCCCGGGGCATGTCGCTCTGCGAACCGATCGCCGCGTATCGCACGAACCGGTTGAGCAGGGAATTCTTGAGGAGGTCGTCGTTCATAATTGCCAGAGTACGACATTTGTGCGCTGCAGTCAATGTTGGGGCCTCGGGAGCGTCCCTTTTCCGCCCTTGCCCCGGCACCTTAAAAAGCGTACCTTATGAGGGATGAGCACCATCCCTTCATACCCCGAATTCGCGCCCCTGACCCTTGAAATGGCCAGGGAAATCGCCCCCCATCTCGTCAGTCTCCCTGACGGCATATCCGAATACAGCTTCGCGGGCCTGTACCTCTTTCGGCATCGCTATCAGTATAGGGCGTCCATAAAGGATGACTTCTTGGTAATATCCGGCGTTCGGGACGGGCTCCGGTTTTTTATAACTCCCTGTTGCGCCACCGGCATGGACACCATTGGGGAGCTTTTCAAGAGCCACGACTATTGGAAACTGATATCCCCGGCGTTCCTCGCCAAAAACGGCGAGGCCATGCTGAAGGCTGGGTACGAAGTGCAGGACGATCGGGACAACTACGATTATCTTTACTCGCGGTCCGACCTGGCGACGCTTTCAGGGAAAAAATTCCATAAAAAGAAAAACCACGTTAACGGGTTTGAGCACGCGTATCCCGTTTTCTCCCTGAAACCCCTGGATACCTCGACCCGCGGCGACGCCCTGGCCATTTTAGACGCCTGGGTAACCCACGAGGAGCATCCTGAAAACACGGATTACGCGGCCGCCAAGGAGGCGCTTGAGCTCATCGAGCACTTTACCATGACCGGACAGGTCCTCTACGTGGACGATTTTCCCGTGGCGTGGACCCTCGCGGAACCCGTTTCCGACGGGAAGATGGTCGCCGTGCATTTCGAGAAAGCCCGCGTTGACTTCCGGGGCGCGTATCAATATATCAATTATGCCTTTGCCCAATCACTGCCGGATACGGTACAATTTATTAATCGGGAGCAGGATCTTGGGGACGAGGGCATGCGGCAGGCTAAAATGACGTATCGGCCGGTCGGTTTCGTCGAAAAATACAAGGTCATCAAAAAAAGCTGACGGAAGGATTTCCATGTCGACTATCATTTCCTTACTCTTCTTGCTCGTCTTTTTGGCGACGGGATTTATCGCGGCGCGGCTTCGTCTATTGGCCGAATCCCGGGGGTTGGACCTTTTTTTCTCAGTAGTCCTGTATCTACTGCTGCTCTCTATGGGTTTGCGGCTCGGTCAAAGCCGCGATGTCTTGAGCCGATTGCCGGAAATCGGGGCCCTTGCCGCGGTGGCGGCCGTAAGCGCCTCCCTGGGTACGCTCCTTTTTCAAGCCCTGGCGGCCCCGCTCTACCGCCGAATGCCCGGCTTTTCCGGTCCCGTGAAGCGGGAAAACGGCGGACGGAGGATAGGCCAGCTTTTGGAGAACCTCAAGAAACCGTTCTTCCTGCTCGTACTCGTGGTATTGGGCGGTTTTATCGGGGGGGCCTTGCCGCCGCTCGCCTTGCTTCAGGACGGCTCTGTCTCAACCTGGATTCTCTATGCCCTGCTATTCGTTATCGGCGTAAAGATGGCTACGGACGGCCATGGGCTTCGCTCGATGCTGTTAAGCCCTTCTACGCTCGTGCTTCCGGGCCTAACAATCGCCGGAACGCTCGCCGGCTCCCTCGTTCTCATTCCCCTTTTCGGGCTAACCCCCGGTAAGGCCCTGGCCATGGGATCGGGTTTTGGCTGGTACAGCCTTTCCGGCGTGCTCATTGCGGACCGGGGCGCGCCCGTGTTGGGGGCAGCGGCCTTTCTCGCGAATCTTTTACGGGAAACCCTGGCCTTCCTGCTCGTGCCGGCGCTTCGGGCCACGGGGCGGCATGAAAGCGGCGTGGGCATATGCGGGGCAACCAGCATGGACGTGACGCTTCCCGTTCTCGAAGACGCGTGGGGACCCGGAGTCGTTCCCGTCGCCGTGGCTCACGGAGTATTGTTAAGCTTTCTCGTACCGTTTCTTGTCCCCTTATTCATGAGTTTCTAGTATACTGTGACTATGATTCGGGAACCGACCGGGAGGTATTCATGAAACTCGTCAGTACGCGCAACGCCGATCTCGCCGTCAGCTTTGGAAACGCCGTTCTCGATTGCATTCCTCTGGACGGAGGGCTCTACGTTCCCGCGAAAGAGGAAGATTTGCGTCCCTGGATCATGTACATGGACGAATCCACCTCGTTCGCGTCCATCGCCGGCACCCTCACCGCGGCCCTCTTGAAGGACGAATTCAGCCCAGTGGTAACCGAGCGCATCGCCGCGACGGCCTTTACCGGCCTCAGCCCGGAGCTTCGTCAGCTTGACGATAACGTGTGGTCCCTGGAGCTCTATCACGGGCCGACCGGCTGCCACAAGGATTTTGCCCTTTTATGGTTCGCGTCGGCGCTTTCCCACATTTGCACCATTCAAGACCGCTCTGCCACCGTACTCGCCGCGACGGGGGGCATGACGGGCCGAAGCATGGCCACGGCCTTTGCCGGCAAGCCGCGCCTTAAAACCATTCTCGTGTATCCCAAGGGCGCCGCCGCGGGGCTCGACGCCGCCTCGCTCGCCTCCAACGGCGGCAATATCTGGCCGGTAGAGATAGAGGGTACCCTGCAGGACGCCCAGCGCCTCGTGCGGGATATTTACAACGACCGCCGGCTGGTTGAGGAACGGGGTTTAACCCTCGCCAATACGATGAATATCGGGCGACTGCTCCCCCACGTGTTTTCGTACATGTACGCGTTCACGCGGCTTCGTAAACGGGTAGGGGGGGATATTTTCTACGCCGTGCCCTCGGGGAATTACGGAAACCTCGTAGCCGGCCTTTATTCCTGGAAATTCTCGCTGCCGGTCAACGGCTTCCTTACCGATGCCACCGCGGCCCTTTCCTGCGATATGTCGGGAAAGTGCGAATGCAGGGATTCCTCAATCCCGCTTCTCTCGCGGGGGCCTGCCGATCCGGCCAGTCCCTCGAACCTTGAGCGGTTGGAGCAGGTATTCGCGGTGAACCCCATGATGCTTCGGGGATTCGTGTTCCCCGTGGAAGTCGCGGACTCCTCCATACCGGAACTGACGAGGCAGGCGTATAAAAAATACGGGGTTTTCCTCGATCCGCACGCGGCTCGGGCGTACGGGGCGGTAGTCGCCGCGGGAAACCGGGTATACGCCGACGAGGGAACCGTGGTGCTCGTTTCCAAGGACCATCCCGCGTTTGAGGCGGATACCATCGCCGGCTATACCGGCGCTAGACCCGAGGTACCGGACCTGTTCAGGGGCTTCAACGAGAGCGTCCGCGCCCTTACCCGCATAGGCGCGGAACGGGGAGCGCTTGAGGCGTTGGTAAAAGAAATTACCGGTTAGGGGCTTTCGGAATTGCGCAGAAACGGTATAATCGGCGGTAAAGGGGGCTTTATGGCTTATAAATTGGACGGAGCGAAATTTGAGACCCTAGACGAATTGGTCGAAGCGCTTTATCCCCTATATTCTGATAGAATGTCGGTGGAAGAATTCAAAAAATACGTGGAAGAAAACGCCCAGAAATCCTGAGCGACGATACATAGAGAAGGCCGTCCGGCGTCAGATCGTCAGACGGCCTTTTTCATGCCCGGACCCATTCAGCGCGCGGTAACGGATGCCTTACTTCTTGGGCGCTTGCTTTTTTCGCGGCATAGGGGCGTCTTTCTCGCCTTTCTTTTTCGCGGCCGCGGTCGCTGAAGCCTTTGCCGCGGGAGCGGAAGCCTTCGTTCGCGCAGTCTTTCCCGCCGGCGCGGAGACCGTACCGGCCTTTTTATTGGGACCCTTCCCGCAGAGCTCGCCCAGGTTCTCTACGCGGAAGAGCGATTCCGCTATCAGGCCGAAGGCTTCCTTCCTGACCTTACGCGCGTCCGAGGGGGCCTGCGAGCCGTACCCGGTCCAAAGCCCATACGCAATGGAACAGAGGGCCGTATCCAGCACGAATTCCGCCGCTTCCTTGTTATACCATTCGACGCCGTCCCATTCGTGGACGCCAATGGCTTTCCGTGCCTTATCCGCGCCAAGGATGCGGAGAAGCAATGCCTTCGCCCTCCCCGCCTTGGGTAAGGGCTTCCCGCCGATTAACGGCGTTACGACGAGCGCTGTTTCCAGTATCCTCGTCGCGATCCCGGACTCTATCTCCAGCGCGGTAAAAAGTTCCGCCGCCTTTTTGTCCAGGCTCCACCGTTCGGTTAGGTCGGCAAGCGATTCGTCGCTCCGGAGGGGGTCGGCGTACTCGGCAAGGGTCAGCATGACCGCCGCGTAGGCGAATGCCCCCCGTGCGTCCGTATCTCTGGCGAGGCCCAATTCTACCGGAAGTTCCGACGACGCGATGCGGGAGAGCCGGTCTTCCAGGGACGCGCAAAGCGCCGCGGTATCCGTCGCCCGTTTCGCGTAAAGGGGTATTGGGCCGTTTTCGTCGGCCTTATCGAGGAAGGCGTCCGCGGTTTTCAGGAGCTCAGCGACCGTATCGCTAAAATCGGCGGGAAGGGTTTCGGTTGTCCCGCTGACATAATCGAGAACAGATCGGTCAAAGACGGCCGCTAAGGCGGCGTAAAGCTCCCTTAAAACGATGTTTTGAATGCCCATGCGCACGTCGGCGATTCCCCTACCGCCCAAAGCGTGGTAAAGCGCCCCGTAGCGCCGGTCGTCGGTGTCGTCTACCTCGTAAATGTTCACGAAAACTTGGGTTTGGAACCCGTCCAGGGCGGCGAAAATGCCCCGTTCGCACAGTTCCGACGTCGTGCGCACGTACCAAAGCCCGGACCGCATTTCCTGCATGACGCAATACCGGTCGTCCCGGTTGATCAGCGCGAGTCCTTCCCCGAGGTTCCTGCTCGTCAGGGTTTTCGCGCCGTCGTTCTGCTTAACCGCGTAGGAGGCCGATTGCTTAACCCAACCGGTTGCGCGCTGATACACGTTATTGTAAAAGATCAACGCCCGCTCGTTTCCCGCGCGATTCGACCAAACGAAGACGTTTTCGTTCACGCGGTCGTTTTCCCAGAAATCGTAGAGGAGAAAGTTCTCTACCCCGGCGAAGAGCCACCGGCGCTTCATGAGGGGGAATATTTCCCTCCGGTGCCTTTCCACGAGCTCCCCGTCCGGGACCTCGTCCCGGTAGGCGCGCCGGTATTCCATTCCGTATTTTTCCTCGAAGCCCTCGATCTGCCCGTGGCCGAACATGGGGAGCCCGGGCATGGCGACCATCATGGTGCAAACGCCGAAATATTTGTCTCCCTTGCCGAATTGGGCGACCGCGGTCTCCTCGTCGGGGTTGTTCATGAAATTCACGTAGCGCTTGAGGATCTCCGGGTCAAACTCGATGGTGTTCTTTATGGTAGCCCGGTATTTGTCGTTGTCTTCCCGCTTGAGCATGTTCATGAACGCCGAGTTGTAGACCCGGTGCATGCCGAGGGTGCGGACGAAGTACCCTTCCATCATCCAAAAGGCTTCGGCCAAAAGGAGGGTGTCGGGAATTTCGCGGGCGCAACGGTCAACTACCTCGCGCCAAAACTCCTCGGGAATCCTGCGCTCGAACTCGTCCCTGGTCAGGGAGAACTGCGACCGGCTCGCGATGTCCCCGCCCTTGCCCGGCTCGGGGTACCAAAGCCGCTGAATGTGCTTTTTCGCCAGGACCATGGCCGCGTCGAAGCGGATAATGGGAAAGTTGCGGGCGACGTGGAGTATCTTTTGAATGACCTCTTCCCGCGCCTCGGGGTTCAGGAAATCGATTTGCGCCGTGTCGTTCCAGGGCATGCCGGTGCCGTCGTTGCCGTGGTAAATGTACCGGGTCTCGCCCGTCGCGTGGTCTACCCGCTTGAACACCACCGCGCAGTCGCTCTTGCTGTAGTAATGGTTCTCGAGGTAAATGCCGATTCTCCCGTCGCGGGAGAGATTCTCCCCGTTGAAATCGTAGCCGGGAAAGGGGCATTCGCGGGTTTGCACGAAAAGGTCTGGCCGCTCGGTCACCCATTTTGAGTCCATGCCGGTGTGGTTCGGCACCATGTCCGACGCCATGCGGATGCCGCGCTTCCATGCCCGGGCGCGCAGGCTTTCCAGGGCGGCCCAGCCGCCGAGCTCGTTCGCGATCTCGTAATCGTCCAGGCTATAGGCGCTCGCCGCGGCCTCGGCGTTCCCGCAGATTTGCTTGATGCGCGCGCTGGCGGGGGATCGCTCCCAGAGGCCGATGAGCCAGAGCCCGGTAAAGCCCGCGGCTGCCAGCGAATCCAGTTCTTCGTCCGGTATGTGGTCCAGCCTGGTTATTTCCCGCCGGTACTTGACCGAAAGCTGATGAAGCCATACCAGGACGGTTTTCGCCATGAGCACCACGTTCGGCATCCAGTCCCGGTCGGGGCTGAACCGTTCGTACTCTTTCGAGATATCGCCGAACTGGTACGCGTCCATATCGGGCGTGCCGGAACCGATTCCGCCCGCCCAACCGGCTTTCTCCTCTTCCGCCATCGCGTCCAATCCCGCGAGTAGCCTGGCGAGCCAATCGCCGAGGAGTGCGCCCCACCGGGTGCGAATGTACTCGAGCTGCCCCTTAAGATCGTAGGGCGCGTATTCTACCGGGGCCTTCAGCATGCCGAGAAGGTCCTTGCCTTCGGGGCCGAAGGGCGGCTGCCCGGCGGACCACTCCCTGAGCGCGGCGGCGCATTTCCCGTAAAGGGGCAGCGTTTTAAGCTTTTTGTCCGAGAAGAGCGGGAAGAATGGCTCGAAGGCGGGATTTTCGTTGGCGAGTATCAGGAGGGCCAGTTCCTCCAGGGAAACGGCCCTATTCGGCGTTCCGAGGGGATCGGACGCGGCGAGCCACGCTTCCGGCTTCATGCCGTCTCTATAGACCGCCATCGGGGGGAATTCCCGGGTAAACTCGAGCAGGACATTCGTGACCCCTTCGGCCCCGAAGCGCGCTTCGAGGCTGGCGAGGGCGCCGGAGAAAAAGCCGGGGTTAACCTGGGTCCTGTACTGATGGCAGACGTAGTGGAATATTTCGTCGATAAGGCCCATGGCGTTTACTTGGCCCGCCTTAAGGAACCGTTCCGCCGGGGCGGCGCAATCCAACGTTGCGTTGTATTTTTGGACGAACAGTCGAACCGCTTTCAGGTTCGCGAAGATCACGTTCCCCGACGAGGCGAAGAGCGCGTCCCCGAAACCGCAACGGGCCCTCACGGCGGCGGATATGTGGAATTCGGCGGTCAGCGTGGCCTTCCTGCCGGTCGGTCCGGCGCCGCGCCGTTCTAGCGGGAAAATCGTGTCAAAGGGGAAGTGGTTCAATGAATGTCTCCTGTGCGTCCGTCAATTGCTTCCTTCCCGGCGCGCCTGAAAGACGTTCCGAAGGGTATCGATAAGCTTTGTATCCTTTTCCAGGGTCTCAACCGCGACCGGAATGCGCCAGGTCCAGTTAAAGGCCGTAACGCTGCCCGGCACGTTCACCCGATCCTCGTCGGGATCCTCGCTCCGGTACGCGTCGCTCAGGGCGAGTAAATCCTGTAACGGAATGACGAGCAGTCGGGAGGCGCTGCACGCCAGGGTTTTAAATACCCACGCGGCGGTATCCTCACCGTACGCCGTCTTCCAGGCCTCCGCCTTTTCCCGGGAAACCCCGTCGGTCTCGGGGTAGCGAAGGGAATAGAACGCCTCGGCGCCGCGTTCCCGCTCCCACCAGCCCCTTAACGTAGAAGAGTCGTGCACCGAGGTGGTAGCGACGGATTTATGGGGATAGCTTTCGAGCGTTCTAAACGGCTGCCCCTCCTGGTTCCAAAGGCGTTCCCAGCGAATGACTTTTAGGGAATAAATGCCCAACGAAGCGAGCACTCCCGGCACGCTGTCGGGTATGCTCCCCAGGTCCTCCGCGCAGGCCAGCATGTCGGTCGATCCGGTAAGCGCGCCGAGCAAGCGCTCCGCTTGGCCTTTCCAGAGCTCCTCGTTTTTCCTGGCCTTTTCCGAGAATAGCGAATTGAGGGCGTTTTTTTCGTCCTCGGAGAGGGTTCCCCATGCCGTGGAACGGTACCAGGTCCAGACCGGGGCATATAATACCTTACCCTTGCCGTCGCGCCCCGTTACCTGCAGGAGTCGGTCCCTCCAGGCGTCCACGAGGACCCGCTTTACCGGATCGGGTAGCCCGGTCTCCCAAATGTCCCGTTCGCAGGCGATTTCATCCTTAAAAAGCCATAATTCCTCATCGCCAATCCGGTTCATTACCTGATTGAGGAGTCCGTGCGTTCCCAGATAGTCGTTATTGTGCACCGCTTCCACGACCCGCGTGGGGACGTGGGGCTCGCATATCCAGCGAAGCCGGTCGCCCGTGAAGCCCCGTTCCGCCAGCTCCAGCGCCGTGATGGGCTCATGGGGGGTCGTCCACCCGAGGTAGCCCGAGTATTCGCCGTTCGGCACCGACCATATCCGGAAGAAGCCGAGAATGTGGTCGATTCTGTAGGCGTGGTAAAATCGGCTCGCGTGAATCAACCGCCGCTTCCACCATCCGTAGCCGTCGTCCTCGAGATTGTCCCAGTTATAGATGGGGAAGCCCCAGTTTTGGCCGAGGGGGTTCGAGTCGTCCGGGGGACTACCCGCCCGCAGGTCATCCCTGAAAAACTCGGGGTTCGCCCAGGCGTCGCAGGAATCCTCGTTCATCATGATGGGGATATCGCCCTTGAGCGCGATGCCGATCTTATCGCAATAGTCGGCAGCCTCCTTGAATTGCCCGTCCAGGCGCATTTGCACCCAGGCGAAGAAGAGGTGTTCGTCCCGGGAACCGGCGCTTTCCCACCGTTTGCGTATTTCCCCGTGGGAAGGGGTCCGGAATCTGTCCCATGACTTCCAGGACGCGTCGAAATTCTTCCTTTTTATATTCATGAAGACCGCGTATTCGACGATCCAGGGGTTGCCCGCGATCCATTCCGTTAATTCGGCTGAGTCCATTACCGTCGATTTGGCGGACTTCCATACCTTCCAGAGAATATCGATTTTTGCGTCCCGAAGCCCTCGGTAATCGTAGCGGCGGAGGTTTTCGAACCGGTCTCTCAGATCCTGTACGTCGGACTCAAACCCCTTCGCCTCGGGTAAATCGCCGAGCCGGACGTATACGGGGTGGAGGGCGAAGGCCGAAAGCGCGCTATACGGGGAACTTTCCGTGCCCGTATCGTTAACGGGCAGGAGTTGTATTATCTCGAGGCCCGAGTCGCGGCAGAATCGGGCAAAGGGTATGAGGTCGGCAAATTCGCCTATGCCGCAACTTTGCGCGGTCTTGAGCGCGCCTATGGGAATCGCGGTGCCGGTAATTCGCCGGGTAACATCTGGAAAGCGCATACATCCTCCCGGAGGTGGGCAAAAGGGGTTGGTTTTCCTACTATTATAAGTCAGGGGAAATAAAAAAGAAAGCGACGGGGAATTTGTTTACCCGGTCACTCTTTTCGGCCGATGAAACCCTCTCTCCAATGCCAGATCGGTTTTGCGAGGGCCGATGAAAAGGGCTGGCCCCGGGTGAAATCGGGAAGCCAGCTCGTATCCTCCACCAGTTCCTGGTAATACCCATCCTCTATGCCGTACGATTCAAGCAGGTTCTGCAATCGGTCCGCTTCCTTCTTTTGCATAAGGCGGTTCGGGAACGCGTCGATTTCCGTGGCGTAGGGGCTATCGGGAACCGGGGTGTATTGGGTCATGAGGGAGAGTAATGCCTTTCCCTTCAGGTGTTCCGCAAACCACGCGAGCACCAGTTCCGTATCCGCGAGTCGATTCGGCAAGACAAGATGCCGGACTATGAGCCCCGAAACGATCTTTCCCGACGGCCGCTCCCGCGTCGCCCCTTCCAGGATGAGCGGAGCCCGGTCTGCCATGAATCGGAGCGCCCTTTTCGCGGCTTTCGGGTAATCCTTCGCGCGAAAGAGGTTTTCGGACAATTCAGGGTTCAGCGTTTTCAGGTCGGGGAGCCATACCGATACGAGGCCGTCCAGGAGCGAAAGGGCTTCGGGCGTTTCATACCCGGAGGAATTCCACAAAATGGGTATTCGCAGGCCCTCTTGCCTTGCCAGGCGGAGTCCGGCCGCTATCGCGGGAATCGCGTGGCTGCCGGTAACGATATTGACGTTTTCCGCGCCCGAGCGCTCCAGTTCCAGGCACATTTCGGCAAACCCGGAATCCGTCACCGCCAGGCCCATGCCGTCCTGGGATATCTGCCAGTTTTGGCAGAACTTACACCGCAGATTGCAGCCGGTAATGAAAATGGTTCCCGAACCGCCCTTGCCGGTAACCGGCGGCTCCTCGCCGAAGTGGAGCCCGGCCCAAGAAACCCGGAGGGCGGAGGTCTCTCCGCACAGGCCTTTTTTACCGTTATTTCTATCGGTGCCGCAATTTCTTGGGCAGATCGCGCATGCGTCGTATTGGGTGAACATGGTACAAATTATAGTGTCCGCGTTTAAAATAAAAAAGCCGGTCTCTCACCGGCTTGTCTCGGCCTTGTACCCCCGTTCGGGAGCTGTCCTAAATAGGACTTCGGCCAGTCTATTTAAACCTGCCGCCGCGTGCCGACAGGCTGAAGATCAAGATCGTGTGCCGGTTTTTCTCCGGCGTTGCGCGTCAGGCGGATTGTCCATAAAGGTCCCCCTTCCATTCTCGAAAAAACCGTTTAAACCGTGCGTACCGCGTCCTCACGACCATCGGCAGCACCCTATCCGTCAGATTCGTATTACGAACTCCTTACGGCTTAAATATCGGCCCGCGCCCCTGATTTGTCAAGGAAAAAACGGCATTTTTTGGGGAATGGCTATGCGTGTCCGCGTTCCACGATGACGGTTAAAATTCCCGAGAGCAGGTCTAGATCCATGGAATCGGCCTCGGCGTTTATGGTCTCCCGAATCTCGTCCCAGTCAGCTTCGGGGAAATCCATCGAATCGTCAAATTCCTCATGCAATAAGGCGTGGAGGGCGCCGAACCATTCGAGGGCTGCCTTTCTTCCCGCTTCCGTTCCGAGGGTATCGCCGTAGGTTGTCTCCCAGTAACTCGCGAGCGGTCCGGCTATATCGCTCAATGATCGGCACCAAGAAAGGAAATGCGCGGAGAGGGCAGAAGCGAGCCGCTCCGTCTTTCCCGTTCCCTCCGCCCGCCATCTGGCGATGATGCGATCACCATCGGAGAAAAATTTATCTATATCCTTCATGGCAATATTATACCTAAAAACCTTGACTTTTCCTATGATCAAACGTACACTGCTTTTATGAACCTCAAAACCGTATTGACCACCGATACCGTCAATCTTCACCTCAAAGGTACCAGCAAAGAGGCGATAATCGACGAACTTCTCGATATTCTTGTTCAGGCCGGCAAGGTAAAGGATAAGACCGCCGCGCGGGCGTGCGTGCTCGATCGTGAACGGAAAATGTCTACCGGTATGAAGCACGGCATCGCGATCCCCCATGGCAAGACGGATTCCGTGGACGATCTGGTGGCTTGCATGGGCATTTCCGACGCTCCGGTCGATTTCGATTCCCTCGACCAGGAACCCTGTCGCATTTTTATCATGACCCTTTCCCCGATAGATAAAACGGGCCCCCACCTTCAGTTCCTCGCGGAAGTGAGCCTCCTTTTCAAGAGCGCCGAAAAGCGGCAGGAGATTCTCAAATCCGGGGACAAGGCCGAGGTTATCAGAATCCTTACCGAGTAGTCGGTCGTGACCGGGTTACGAAACCCGAACGAGAAAAGGACCCGTTGGGGTCCTTTTTTTTTATTTCCAGTGAGGGGGAGCGTAATGAAAGCAGAGCAGCGGGTATTCGTCCAGGGGACATCCTTTCTCGATTCCGAGGGCCGGACGCTCCTGTTTCGCGGCTGTAGCGTCGGCGGCGATTCGAAACTGCCGGTAAACGGCTCCGTCCCGCCCGCGGAGGTTTCCTTCGTCGGACGGCCCTTTCCCGAAGCCGAGGCGGACTCACATTTTGCGCGCCTTGCGGGCTGGGGCTTCAATCTCGTTCGGCTCGTGATCACCTGGGAAGCGGTAGAGCACGCCGGTCCCGGCCTCTACGACGAGGAATACCTCTCATACCTGCGAAACCTCATAAAGGCCGCGGAGCCCCACGGGCTTTTCGTGTATCTCGATCCCCACCAGGATACCTGGAGCCGTTTTACCGGCGGTTCCGGCGCGCCGGCTTGGACCCTCGAGGCCCTTGGTTTCGATCTCTCTCGGCTGAAACCCACCGGCGCGGCGGGCGGTTGGGAGATTGCCGCCCCCGCGGGCTCTCCGCCGGATCCGTTCGGGAATCCCGTTTGGCCGTTGAACTACCATCGGTACGCGTGCGCCACCATGTTCACGTTGTTTTTCGGCGGTAATACCTTCGCTCCTGGGCGTTATGTGGAGGGAGTCCCCGTTCAGGATTGGCTGCAGGACCATTTTATTGAGGCAATGAAGCATACCGCGCGGCGATTGAAGGATTGCGCGAACTTGATCGGCTTCGGAACGCTGAACGAGCCCCATCCCGGTTTTATCGGGCTCCCATCCCTCTCTTCTCGGGCGAGAATGATGGCCTTCCGCGGCGCCGTTCCCACTCCTTTCGAGGCCATGACGGCCGCGTCCGGCTTCGAGACTGCGGTATCTCGATTCTCCTTTTTCGGCCTCAGGAAATCGCGGGGCCGGGAAACGCTCAACCCCGAAGCCGTATCGTTGTTTCGCGAAGGGTATCAGTGCCCCTGGCTTGAGGCGGGCGCCTGGGCGATACGCGACGGAAGGCCCACGGCGGTAAACGACGGCTTCTTTGCCCGGGGCGATTTCGCCGCGGATTACCTAAAACCCTTTCAGAAGCGCTTTATCGAGGCGGTTTCGAAAAAACGCGAACATTTTGTCTTTTTCATGGAAGGCGTTCCCATGGGAGCCCGTTCTTCCTGGCCCGCAGAGGATCGCCTTCGGTCCGACGGAAAGGAACTCCAGATCGCGGAGTCTTTCCACTGGTATGAGGGTTTCCTCCTCGCCTTCAAGAAATGGCGGCCCTATATCGCCGCTAATTCCCTGGAGTCGCGATTCGTGCTGGGAGTCGGCGCGGTTAAAAGGAGCGTGATCGCCCAGTTTGCCGCCCTGGCGGCCCCGGCCCGGGCGGAAGGCATTCCGGCGATCGTGGGCGAGTTCGGGGTTCCCTTCGATCTGGACGGGGGTAAACGCAATAGAACGGGGGATTGGCTCGCGAACGAATCGGCCTTTGCGCTTCAGTACGAGGCGATCGACGTTTGCGGACTCCATTCCCTGGTGTGGAATTACTCGGCCACGAATCGGTTCGAGCGGGGTGACGGCTGGAACGGGGAGGATTTTTCGGTGTGGAGCGAATCGATCGGTTCGGGCCGCGCCGTCCGGGGCTTTAGCCGTCCCTGGCCCGTCGCCGTCGCCGGCGCTTCCCCGGTCTTTTCCTTCGACGTTACCGCCAGGGCCTTTACCCTATCGTATGAGGCGAGGCCCGGCCGCACCGAGGTGTTCGTGCCGTCCCATTGGTTCCCCGAAGGCTGGACAGCGCGTATCTATCCCGCGGAGTCGGGCGTAATCGTCCTGGAAGAACGGCCCGAATCGCAGCGGCTTTACGTAAGCGGCGAGGGCGAGGGCCCGGTAACGCTCATAGTAGAACCGCGCCCGTAACCCCGCTTTTCCGTTACCGTTTCGAGAGAGCGGTGACCCGGTCGAATTTGTCGATTTCGTAGCGGATGCTCACCTGCTGGAGGAAAAGCCGCTCCAGGCCGTTTCGGTAGCTTTGAATCCGCGAAACGTAGTCCAGGGTCCGCTGGGGCGTGTTATTGTTCCGTACCTTCGTAGTGCCCGCGTTGTACATGGCTAACGCCGCCACTTCGTTTCCCGAGAGGTCCAGGCAATAGCTCAGATGGGTTAGCCCATAATGGGCATTCAATTCGGGATTGAAGAATTCCTTCTCCGTAAGCTTCGGAAACGCCTTGCTGTTAAGCTGAAATAAGCCCCGATCCACCGACGACGCGTTTTTGTTCACCGCCCGGACCTGATACCGACTTTCTTCCCAGGAGAGGGCGAAGGCCAATGAAAGCGGGATATTGTTCTTGTCCGCGTTCTCCAGGATGACTTTCGTCACCGCTTCGTTGTTCGTGATGTGGGAATAAAACCAGATTACGTCGGCCCTGGACTCTTCGGCACGATAAAGCGCTAGCCCCGTGTCGGTGGCCGTGCTCTTTTCCATGGCTTTTTGTCGGAAAAATTCCGGTTCAATCGATGCAAGCTCAACATCAGTGTCTATCGAGGAGAAACTGACGGCCATACTGTCGAATTGGGTATAAATTGCCTTCCCCGCGAGAACAACCAAAGCGGTGATGAAAACCGAGAGCATAATTTTTACCGGATACAGCGACTTTACCGATGAATTCTGTACCATTTGCGAAATACTCCATAGTTTTCAAAAAATATAGGATGAATATACTCAGGGGAGTCGACTTGTTCAAGCGAAGGGCTTGGATGGGGGGAGGGTAAATGGAGAAATTTTACAAAAAAAAAGGGGAAAAGCGGCATTTTATACCGTTTTTCCCCTGATGCGACCGGAAAAGCGAGGGTTTAGTCCTCAGTTACCGGCTCTTGTCTTATCGTCGTTCCCTCGATGACGCGTACCGAAATGACGCCGTCGATATCCTCGAGGTTCGACAGGACATTTTGGTTCACCCGGTCATCCACGTCGATCAGGTTGTAGGCAACGTCGGCCCTATTCTGGTTTGTCATGGACGAAATGTTCAATTTCGCCCCCGCGAGGATGCTCGTAATCTGTCCGATCATGTTCGGGACGTTCTTGTTGGAGATGCAAAGGCGCGCGCCTTTGGCGGGAATTGGCTCGTCTATTTTGCACTTGGGGAAGTTTACCGAGTTAACGATATTTCCGCGCTCCAGGAAATCCATCAATTGGTTTACGGCCATGAAGGCGCAGTTGTCTTCCGCCTCGGGCGTGGAAGCGCCGAGGTGGGGCAGACAGATGACTCCGTCGGTTTTAAGCAGTTCTTCATCGGCGAAATCGGTCACGAAACTGGCGATTTTCCCGTCGGCGATCGCGGCGATCATGTCCGCGTTGTTCACGAGGCCCCCGCGGGCCAGGTTGATTACCCGGGCGCCCTTTTTCATGATTTTCAGTTTGTCGGCGTTCAGGAAACCCTTGGTGTCGTTGGTTTGCGGCACGTGAATGGTCACGTAGTCCGCCTTGGCCAGCAGGGCGTCCAAGCTTTCAGCCTTGGTGACCGCCCGCGACAGGGACCATGCCGCGTCCACCGAAATGAAGGGGTCGTAGCCGATAACGTTCATGCCCAGACCGATCGCGTCGTTCGCCACCATGGCGCCGATGGCCCCGAGGCCGATCACGCCCAAGGTCTTTCCCTTGATCTCGGGACCGATGAACTGGCTTTTGCCCTTTTCGGCCAATTCGGGTATTTCGTCGCCTTTTCCGGCGAGTCCCTTGGCCCATTCGGCGGCCTTATGAACCGGTCGGCTGGAGAAGAGCAGGGCTGCGATAACCAGCTCCTTAACCGCGTTCGCGTTCGCGCCGGGGGTATTGAATACCACGATTCCCCGCTCGGTATATTTCGCGACCGGTATGTTGTTTACGCCCGCCCCGGCCCGCGCCACGGCCTTAACGGTTTCGGGTAGCGATAGGTCGTGCATTTCCGCGGAACGGACCAATATCGCGTCGGGGTTTAGTATTTCGCTGGCGATTTCATACGAGTCGCGGGGGAAGAGGGCAAGGCCCTCGCTGGCGATTTTGTTCAGGGTTTGAATCTTGTACATGGCTATCTCCTTATGCTTCGGCGTTCGCGGCCGCGAATTTTTTCATGAAATCGACGAGGGCTTGGACGCCCTCTTTCGGCATCGCGTTGTATATGGACGCGCGCATTCCCCCGACGAGCCGGTGCCCGGCCAGGTTCACCAGCCCGGCGGCCTCGGCCTCGGCCACGAATTTTTTGTTTATCGCCTCGGCCTTCTCCGGGTCGCCGATCTTGGTGAGGAAGGGGATATTCATCAGCGACCGGCTTCCCTTCTGGGCCGTGGCGCGGAAGAAGTCGCCGGAATCGAGATAATCGTACAGTATCGCGGCCTTTTCGCGATTCAGTTTCCCCATTCCCTCGGCGCCGCCCAGGGCCTTGACCCATTCGAGGACCAGTTTCATTACGTAGACGGACCAGCACGGGGGGGTATTGTACATGGAGCCCTCCTTCGCGTGGGTGTCGTAGCGAAGCATGGTGGGCACGTCCGCGGGAAGGTCTTCGCGGATCAGGTCCTCGCGGACGATGACGAGGGTTACCCCGGCGGGCGCGAGGTTTTTCTGCGCCCCCGCGTATATGATGCCGAATTTCGAGATGTCCAGGGGCTCGGAGAGGATGTTGGACGAGGCGTCGGCCACGAGGGGAATGTCCCCGGTATCGGGCAGGGCGCCCCACGCGGTGCCGACGATGGTATTGTTCAGCGTGATGTGAACGTAGTCGTAATCGCCGGTTACCGTGGCTACCTCGGGAATCCTGTCGTATTGCGTCGCCTTGGAAGAGGCGATCACGTCGACCTGGAGCCATTTTTTCGCTTCCTTGATCGCCTTGTCCGACCAGACGCCGGTGTCCACGAACGCCGCCTTTCCCTTTTTCTTGAGGTTGAGTGGGACCATGGCGAATTGGAGGCTTGCGCCTCCCTGAAGGAAGAGTACCTTATAGTTCGCGGGAACCGTAAGGAGCTCGCGAACCAGGGCCTCGGTACCCTCGATGATCGGCTTATAGGCCTTGGAACGGTGGCTCATTTCCATGACCGATTGTCCGCTCCCGTTGTAGTCGAGCATTTCGGACGCCGCTTTTTCAAGGACGGTTTGGGGCAGAACCGAGGGACCGGCCGAAAAATTGTACACGCGTTTCATCATGAACTCCTTATGAATTGCCGTATTCTATGCGATACCGACCCAGGGCCGGCCTATGGCGCGTTTGGTTCCGGCTTCGCCGGTTCTTCCCGTTCCCTGATCGCGAGGCGGGCCGCCAGGGAACCCAGCGCGTCCAGGGCGGAAACCTGCTCTACCTCCACGTGCGGGGGGACCGAAAGCATGACGGGCGTGAAATTGACTATTCCCACGATTCCGCATTCCGCCAAGCGAAGGGCGGTTTGCCGCGCCTGATCGGGGGGAACGCTGAGAATGGCGTAGCGTATGCCCAATCGGGGAATGATTTCCTTCATCTTGAAGGAAGGGTAGAGCGGAAAATCCGCCTTGAGTATTTCCACCCGGTTTACGTTGGAATCAAAGCCGGCGCACAGGGTAAAGGGGCTTCCGTTGAAGCCGGAATAGTCGAGGAAGGCCGAGCCAATGCGGCCGAGGCCCACGACGCAGCAATTTTGCGCCTCGTCGGTAAACCCAAGGGCCGTCCGAATCGCTTGGGCGAGCCTGAGGGGGTGATAGCCCGTCGGCGTTGAGATATCGGCTCCCGCGGCGAGACTTGAGATATCCTTGCGGATCGTGTGGCTGGGCCAACCCGTCAGGTACTCGATTTCCGCAGAGGATATGGGGGCTTCGGGATCGTTTCGGTGTTCCATGAGCTGTGCTAAGCGGGCTAGTCTTTCCGCAGCCGGTTTTGGTATTCCCAAAGTCATTCCCCTCATTGTGAATAATTTCACAGTTAGTATAGCGCGAGTGCCGGAAGAGTGTCAATCAAGAAACAAGGAAAGCTGTGATAAAATTCACAGCTTTGGTTTTATTGACAGTTGAGTTTTTTTGGCACATAGTAGAAATATGGCAACGGATTTAGGCGGCCTGTTTGAGCGCGTATTTGGCATTTTTTTCTCCTCGTCGGATCCGGAAGTCGAAAAACGCCGGCAACTTAAGGCTATCGCCAAAGATTTGGCTAAAAGCAAGTATAAATGGTATAAACCCCACTCCGAGGAAGCCTTGCCCGGCATGGGCAAATTTTTCTACGAAATTTATAAGGTTGTCGGCGCGGCCCAGGTTATCCTCGCCAACGCAAGCCAATCGGTGGTTTTGCGCAATATACTCGTGGAAATGTCCCTTTCCCCGAATCAGGTCAAGCTCAAGGAACGGTTATCCGAGGAATCGGTGAAAGAACGCGCGGCTAGTACGTCGCCAAAAGAGTTGGGGCTTCAGATTAAGGACGAATTAGGCGCGTTCATGGCCGATTTTGACGGGGAAAAAATAAAGAAAATCGATACGTGGTATTCCCAGTTACAGCTCATGGCGAACTTCGTCTCGTTCGATTTTCTGTTTCTCCTGAAAAAATTCGATTCGGGCATTCCCGAGCGGACCTTCAACTATACGCCCAAGTACGAGACCATCCGCGGTGAATACGTCTTGGAAGACCTGAAAGACTTCGCCGCGGTGGCGTACTCCCTTCCCCTAGACGCCGAGTGGTCCCATATTTTCGCCTTCGTTAAGGAATTCCGCGAGGTAGAGCCGGTGGCCATGGGCTCCTGGAACAAGCTGATCAACGCGCTCGGCGAATTGCGCCGGTCCGGTTACCTGGAGCAGGTGATCCGGCATTTGGGCAAGGACCCGGCCTATACGGTCCGTCCCGTCACCGTCTCGGAACGGATCGTGGATACCTACATCCAAAAAATGAAAACGCAGACGGAAATGACGGTCCAGCAAATCCAGCAGGACAATAAGAACTCCAAGGTGAACGAGCTCTTGCGGCAAATCTTCGGGACCGAGTCCATCGTTCGCCTGAAGAATTACGCCGAACGGGCCAACGCGGGTTTCGAGAAGAAAATGCTCGGCGGGTATCTGTACGTGGAAGAGCTCAATTACATGAAGGCCTTCCTGATAGATTACTTCAAGCGCGATATCCGTTCCCTGACCGACCTTTTTCTGGTTCGAGGCAAGTGGAGCATTCCCACCATGTCTACCGGCTATTCCGGCTCCTTCCATGCCCTTCTCGAGCTTTCAGACGAAATCACCGCCTTTGACGACAGCCTCGCCGAAGACGACGACCTTGGAGCCAAGCTGCGAACCATGCTGTCGCGGGCCGACCGGGACAAGGAAGTGGTAAAGCAGATTCGGACCCAGCTGAAGGACATTAACGAAAAGGCCTTGAAATTCCTCTCCACGGGGACGCAACACCTTATCATCATCGCCCGAAACCTGAAAAACATCCTAGAAGACTACGAAAAAACGCCCCATGGCCTCATCTCGAACTGGAAGGAGCTGGAGATAAACTCCGAGCGCCCGATTAAGGAATGGGTCGTGGCGGTTTACAAGCAGATTTACTCCTTTGTCATGCTCATGCAGCTTTATCTGAAGAACGAATAGGCTTTCATGAAGCGAATCCTCGTAATAGGCTCCATCAATCTCGACGAAGTATACTCCGTTTCCGACATAGTCGTTCCCGGACAAACCGTTTCCTGCGATTCGTATAACCGGTATCTCGGGGGAAAGGGGAATAACCAGGCGATAGCGCTCGCCCGGGCAGGCGCGAACGTGGCGTTCGGGGGAAAGGTCGGTTCCGACGGAAGCGACGCAGTGGGCTTTCTCGCTTCCTGCGGGGTGGATACCGGACGGATCGGCCTTTCTTCCGGCCCGACCGGCCGGGCGGTGATCCAGGTGGATCGGCGGGGCGAGAACAGCATAATCGTGTACGGCGGCGCCAACCGTGACATTGGCCCGAACGATATCGAGGCTATGCTTTCCGGGTGGGGCGAAGGCGACGCGGTACTGCTCCAAAACGAAATATCCTCCCTCGCGGAAGCCATACGCCGTGCCCATGAACGGGGAATGAAGGTTTTCCTGAATCCCTCTCCCGCGGATTCGGTCATAGCCTCGCTGCCCCTGGGCCTGGTGGACTGCCTGATCCTGAACGCCCTGGAAGCCGCTCTTATTTCCGGGGCGGAAAGCGATACTCCCGATACCCTTCTCTCCGCGGTTGCCCGCCGGTTTCCCGGCGCCGAAATCCTGATAACGCTGGGTTCTCGGGGCTCGCTATGGCATTCCGGCGCGGGTTCCGCGGTTTCGGCCGGCAATACGGTTCGCATGGGCGCGGCCTCGGTTACCGCGGTGGACACGACGGCCGCGGGCGATACCTTCACGGGATACTTCATCGCCGCGCGGTTGCGCGGAGCCGAACCCGAAGCGTCGCTCAGGGAAGCCTCGGCCGCCGCCGGCCTTTGCGTGACGAAACGGGGCGCCGTTCCCTCTATTCCCGAGCGCCAAGCGGTAACGGACGCGTTGGGCTCCGGTTCCCTCGCCTTTCGCGACCCTCCCTGATCGACGATCCTTCCCGCTTGCCCGTCGGTACGCCATGCGCTATAGTGGCGCCGTGAACATCAGCAGTTTCCATACCCATACCCGCCTGTGCAGGCACGCTTCCGGCGATCCGATCGATTACGTGAAAGTCGCCGCTTCCGAAGGCTGTTCCGGCCTCGGCATTTCCGACCATTGCCCCTATCCCGACGGAACGTGGGGCGGCAGCCGAATGGATCCGTCTCAGGTGCGCGAGTATTTGTCCCTGGTTAAGGCCGCCCGCGAGCAAGCCGCGTTTCCGTTCTTCTGGGGGTTCGAGTGCGAGTGGCACCCGAAATACGAATCCTGGTATCGCGATTTCCTGCGCGCGGAAACGGGGGCGGAATACCTGGTGTACGGTTCCCACTGGGTGGAAGTGGACGGCTGTTTTGAATACATTCCCGACGCGGGCGATCCCCGAAACCTCAAGCCGTACGTGGACCTGACCCTCGAAGGCCTTTCGAGCGGGTTATTCGACCTTTTCGCCCATCCCGATATCTTTCTTGCCGGGTTTCCCCGGTGGGACGCGGACCTTAAGGCCGCCTCGAAGGATATTATTGCCGCCGCCATTGCGGCCGGTATCCCCATGGAGGTAAACGGCCTCGGTCTTACGAAACCCCGGATAGCCGGACCCGAGGGAATGAGGCCCCCGTATCCGGTAAGGGAGTTTCTGGAGCTGGCCGCCTCGGAAGGGGCCGTATTGATATGCAATTCCGACGCTCACCGGCCTCAGGACGCGCTCGCGCAGGCTCGCAACGCCGAAACGTGGGCGTATTCGCGGGGAATACCGACCGTTGACGCCATAGAAGCGTTGGCCTTCGCCAAGGGCCCGGTACGGGCATAACCCGGGGCGCGGGGGCTAGTTCGTTTCGGGGTCAAAGCCGGGAACCAAGAGTTCCGCCGGTATCTTCGAGGGTTTGCCGGTCCTGTCGACGCAGCCCCAGCTTACCTCCGCCTCGGCGCACAGCTCCCCCCGCTGGTTCTTGATTTCCTGACGGAACGTGCCGGAGAGCTTGCCCGCCTTCAACGGGGTAACCTCTATCGAAAGCTCGTCGAAGAGGACCGCGGGCGCGCGGTAGCGAATGTCCACCCTGGATATGAAAAGGGCATACCCCGCGCCGACGAGGGCATTGTAGTCGAAGCCGATCGCGCGAAGGTATTCCATGCGCGCGTATTCAAGGTATTCCAGATAAACGGCGTTATTCACGTGGTTGTAGGAATCCAGCTCGTATGAGCGAACGGTGAGTTTCGCGGTGTGTTTCATGGCGACTAGCATACCCGTCGCCGGCCGTTTTGACAATCTTCGCGACCCGGGCCTATACTCAAGGCATGATAGACGTAGCCGCGGCGGTCATAGAAAACCGCGAAGGCCGGATCCTCATCGCGCGAAGGAAGCCCGAGATTAGCCTCGGGGGATACTGGGAATTCCCGGGCGGAAAGATCGAGGAGGGCGAGACGGCGGAGGCTTGCGCCGTCCGCGAGCTTCGCGAGGAGATGGACGTCCATATCGAAACCGGCGGCGCCTTCGCGGAATCGGTTTACGATTACGGCGACAAGGTGGTGCGGCTTATCGCGGTCCGGGCCGTCATGGCCGGCGGCCGCATGAGGCTGCACGACCACGACGACATTCGCTGGGTATCCGTGGGGGAGATGGAAGACTATCTTTTCGCCCCGGCGGACGAGGAGATCGTGGACCTCTTGATCGCCGAACGGGACCGGACGTCGGGCGCGCGCCGTTCGGGCCGCGGTTAACCGATATTTAACCCGTTTCGCGCCCGGGGCGATTGACTCCCCCCATCCCCCCCCTGCATACTTTCCAACCATGACGACCATGCGCCCCATAGCGGAAATGCCCGCGCGGACGATCCGGAATTTACGCTGGATACTTACCGACATAGACGATACCATGACGGAAGGCGGAAAGCTGGTAAGCGAGGCGTATGCCGCCCTCTGCGACCTTAACGCGGCGGGATTCCGGCTGATCGCGGTGACCGGACGCTCGGCGGGCTGGGGGAGCGTTCACCTCCAGGAATGGCCGATTCACGGCGCCATAACCGAGAACGGGGCCATCGCGTTCGACGAATCGGGAGAGTTCCCGTTTCCCGGCGCGGCGCCCAACGATGACCCGCGCATACGCCTTGCCGCCGAAGAGGCCTACCGGTCCGTTGGGCGCGCCAAGCCCGCGACCGATAACCATTTGCGCCGGTACGATTACGCCATCGACCACGCGGAACGGATCGTCCCGCCCCTGACGCAAGAGGAAACGGCGCGGATCGTGCGAATATTCGAGGCGAGGGGATGCCAGGCAAAACCAAGCTCGATTCACGTTAATTGCTGGATCGGGGATTTCAATAAGCGGGACGCGGCACTCCGTTTTTTGCGGCTACGCGAGGGGTACGACGACGGGCGGGACCGGGAGCGGGTTTTATACGTGGGCGACGCCCCGAACGACGAGCCGATGTTCGCCCATTTTCCGAACGCCTGCGCGGTTGCGAACGTGGGTCAATGGCTCCCGACTATGAAACATAAACCGGCCTGGGTCGCGTCGAAGCCCTATGGGGCGGGCTTCGCGGAAATCGCGCGGCTGATTCTCTCGCGCAAATAGGCCTAACGCAGAACCGAATCCACCAATTCCTTGAATTCGGGGTCCAGTTCCTTGGGAACGCGGCTCGTAACTCCCGGATCCACGAGGAAAAGGCCGTCGGCAGAGAGGATCGATTCCGCCGCCGTCCGGGGGCTTTCTTCCAAATCCGCGAGTTCTTCGATATCTTCGTCGCCGACCACTTCCAGCAATTCAAAAACCTGACCGCCGGTGTACATGGCGAGATCCAATACCGGCTTCTTTTCCAAAAACGCGTCGATGTAGCTCACGGGCGTCGCTTCCTCGTTATTTAGCGCATCAAGAGAAGTAAAATCGGGCGCGCCGATGCGAAAGTCTTCGGGAAGAGCGACGGCCTCGTCTTCCATGTCAAATACGGGCGAGGGGAGAAGGTCCGCGGGCGATTCCTCAAAATTGTACACGAGGACGGAATCGGGTTCCAGGCTTTCCACGAAGTTCGCAAGTTCGTCGTCGTTCGCGACTTCCAGGAGCTCGGGTTCCCACTCCCCTTCCAGGTACTCGACTTCTTCCACCTCAAGGGTTTCGTCCCCAAAATCGTCGCCGAAAACGTCGGCATCGGGATCGTGACCGTACAAATCCATATCAATCGTGAAAAAGTCGGTCTCGTTAATCGCCGATACGTCGCCGATGACAGAGAGATCGTCGATGATGTATGCCGGGTCAAGTTCATCGGGGAGTTCGTCTTTCGGCCCGGGTTCGGAAAGTTCCTCGGGTTCGGAAAGTTCCTCGGGTTCGGTATGCTCCTCGGCTTCGGAAAGTTCCTCGGCTTCCGATAGCTCTTCGACGTCTGAAAGTTCCTCGGCTTCCGATAGCTCTTCGACGTCTGAAAGTTCCTCGGCTTCCGCAAGATCTTCGACGTCCGATAGCTCCTCGACCTCAGAAAGGTCCTCGACGTCTGAAAGCTCTTCGGCTTCCGAAAGTTCCTCGACGTCCGATAGCTCCTCGACCTCAGAAAGTTCCTCGACGTCCGATAGCTCCTCAACGTCCGATAGATCCTCGACCTCAATCGGTTGCGGCGGTGCCTTCGGTTTGGCTTTAACGGCGGAAACCGGCGCCGCATTGACGCCGGTGAGATTGAGAGAGATGGCGTTGTTCTGGAGTACCTGCTCCAGCATGTACCGGATTCCATCGGTATCGAGCCGGGTATTCTCCCGGGACTCCTGATTGCCGATCGCGGCCAGTATTTCGTCCCAGCTCTGGTCGAGCAGGAGGTCTATTTCCTTGCCATGGCGCTTTCTGATCCGCCTCGGGAAGGACTTTTGGATTTCCGAGGCGACGTCGTGTTTCCGATAGGCAAGGCTCGCGCGTACCTCTTCCCAGCGGACCTCGTCGGTCTTTTCGAGAATTTCCTGCAGCAACTGCCCCTGGAGACGGCGAATGCGCATCCGCGCGACGAGCATCGGGTCTTGGCGCAGGTTAAAGATAAGGAAGATAACGAGAAAAATGGTGAGGAAGCTTACCGTGAGGAAGAGCGCCCTTACCGCGGGAGGGAAGGCGAAGAGCCGTTCATCCACTACCTCGCCCGCATTTCCCCACTTCCCGGTGGGCAAGGAAACGAGAACCCAGCCTGAATCGTCGGTATCCACGATCCGATCGGTCAGGAAATCCTTCCGCGACCAGCGTGCGAGTATCGCCTCGGCGAGGATATCCCGGCCCGTGCGCGGGAGTCCCAGGACCGAACCGCTTGCCGGGTCGCCGGGCTTCCCGATCAACGTAAATTCGTCGCTCAGGCGGAGCAGGTTTTTCCCCACGAGGCCCTGAACGGCCGATCGGGCGGTTAGATAAAAGACCGCCGTTCCGCGCCACGTGGAATACCCGTCGTAAAACGGAAAGGAGTACACGAATCGGTCAGATTCGGAATCGAAGGTCAAAAGCGGCGGTTCCCCGTCGGCCCGTTCTATAGTCTTGAACGCGAGTTCGCCCTCGTTTCTGCCGTACATTTCGTAAGAGACCTGGAAATCTTCCTTTTTAAGGATATCCGACGGGAAGGTGCTGAAATGTATCCTTCTGGTTCCCCGGTCCTCGGATTCGGCGAGGGTCGGGTCTCCGGAATCTATGATCCTTATGCCGACGAGGCCCGGAAGGCGCGACATTAGGTCTCCGGCGAGGTTCGTGCGGTCGAAGACGTCCTGGGCGCTCTGGTTCGGGAGGAGGCTCCTGCGGACGGGGTCGGCGGCGATAAACGCCTTGAATTCGCCTACGTTCGAGTCGTGCCAGTCGGAAAGGCCCCCCGAAATGGCCTTAAGCCGTTCCTCGTAGCCGACGATGACCGTGGGCTGGTAAAACTTCGTTTCCAGTACGCCGAATAGGCCCGCGTACGCCGCGGCCGCCAATCCCGCGAAGAGGAGCGATGAGATGATTAGACTGAGCGCGAGTTTTGGCGCGGTACGCACGACTCCTCCCGGTACTTTTTTTACCCGCGGCGGGCCCGAATGGGCGGACGCGGGTCTATTACTATATCGGAGTTAACGGTTTAAATCATGAGCGAAGATGAGGTATATTAAGTCCATAATGATTGATATTCAGACGGAACGGGAACGCCCCGTCCCCGTATTGCTGGTTGGGCGCGCCGAAGGCAAAACCGTATCCGACGCCGACGTCCTGCGCGAACTCGCGAGCCTTTGCGAAACCGCCGGCTATGAGGTCGTCTCCACCGCGGTTCTCCGCCGAAACGAGCCTTCCCCCCGGTTCGGCATGGGAGCGGGAAAGGCGGAGGGAATAATGGCCCAGGCGAAGGACCATGGCGCGGAGCTCATCGTCTTCGACTTTGAAATTTCGCCCACACAGCAGCGTAACTGGGAAAAAGCCTCCGAACTGACCTGTCTCGACCGGCAGGAAGTGATTATCCGCATATTCGCCGATCGTGCCATGACCCGGGAGGCGACATTGCAGGTTGAGTTGGCCCGGCTGGAATATTCCCTGCCCCGGCTCGCCCATACCTACGAGGCCCTGTCCCGGCAGCGGGGCGGGCGATACGGCACCAAGGGCGCGGGCGAGACCCAACTGGAATTGGACCGACGGTCCGTGACGAACCGGATCGCCCAGATCAAGCGGGAAATAGCCGCGGTACGCAAGGACCGCGCGAGCCGAAGAAAGCGCCGCGAGCGGATACCCGTTCCCTCCTGCGCGATCGTGGGTTATACCAACGTCGGCAAGTCGAGCCTCTTAAACGCGTTAACGGGCGCGGGGGTGCTCAGCGAGGACAAGCTCTTTGCCACCCTCGATCCCACTACCCGCCGATTCGCGCTCCCTACCGGCCGTACGGTACTCATGACGGACACCGTGGGCTTCATACGCAACCTGCCGCACAGCTTGGTGGACGCCTTCCACGCGACCCTGGAGGAGGCGGCCTTCGCCGACGCCGTGATCGTCTTGCTCGACGCCTCCGATCCTGAACTGAAAACGCAGTACGAAACGACCAAGCAGGTTTTGGCCGAGGTTGAGGCCTCGGACCGACCGTCGCTTCTGGTGCTGAACAAATGGGATCGGCTGGACGAATTCTCGCGCGCGCGGCTGAAAGCCGAGTTTCCCGACGCCGTGCCCATGAGCGTTTTGGAAAGAACGGGGTTCGACTCGTTCTCGAGCCGGATCGATAGACTGCTCTCCGGCGAGGAAGGCCGATACCGACTTCCTTCCGACCGGGGAGACCTCCTCGCCTGGGCCCACCGGGAAGGGTCCGTCATTGAGACCGTATACGAAGACGGGTTAATCCTCCTGCGCGTCCGCGCCGCGGGCCGGCTTGCGGCGGCGCTCGCGCCGTTTAGGGAGGACGAAGAAAATGCGCGGTAAGGGACGCAAATCGCGAATTCCGGTACTGGAAACGGTTTTATTGTGCGTCGCGGCGTCGCTCTTGGTCGGCATCGTCGGCACGACGGCTTGGGCTTTCGCCTCGGGGCGGGCTCATCCGGGTTCCCGATCCCATTCGGGCGACGCGATTCCCCCCGACCTTCCCGCGGAAGGCATGTTTACGGACTTGGGCGCCCTTCGAGCCCCTACCGCCGATACTGATCCCGCGGTGGTGGTGGTCACTCCCGTTTTCGCCTACGATCCGGCGGATATCGCCTTCCGCGAAGAACTGACGGCAAAGAAATCGCTTATTCGTTCCACGATTACCGTATGGTTTCGGCGGCAAACGAAGGCCGATCTGGCGAAGCTGGGCGAGACGGGGGTAAAGGCCGCCGTTTTGGGCGCAATAAACGGAATTCTCGAGACGGGAACCGTTACCCGCCTTTTTTTTACCGAATATTCGGTGCTTGATTGAGAAAAAACGCAACCCGATCCGGCGCGAAAGTGTCAAAATCGGGTAGGAGGTAGGTATGTCTGGATTCGGTGCCGCGGATGCGGTGCCCGCCGCGCAGGTTATCCTTGCGGTAATTCCCATCGTGGGAATCGTAATGGGCGCGGTGGTGATTTTCTTCTATCTTCTTTGGCGACATCGCCAAATTGTCAGGCAAATCGAGCGCGGCATCTATACGCGCCCGGTTTTCGATCTTTATCTGTTTTCCGTATTGGCCGGCTTTTTGCTCACGGGCTCGGGACTGGTGCTTTCGCTCCTGTTTCTCGTGATCGAGGGCATCAGCTACACCCTTTTGGGAGGCCTCATACCTTTCGCGCTGGGAATAAGCCTCTTGGCTTTCTACTTCGCGACCCGCCGGTACGTAAAACAGCGTGACGACCAACGCTGAAGCCGCCGTTCACTCTGCCCAGGAAGACCTAACCCTCTGCAGGGAAACCGCGGCGGGGAACCAGGCCGCCTTCGCAGCCCTCGCCTCAAAGTATCGCAAGCGAATCTTTAGCCTCGGTTACGGGTTTTTCCGTAATTCGGACGACACTGAGGATTTCGTCCAGGACGTATTGGTAAAACTGTATATGTCCGTCGGTACCTTTCGCGGGGAATCCCGGTTTTCCACCTGGTTGATGCGAATCGCGTACAATACCGCGATTAACTCGATTAAGCGACGGAAAGACTATACCTCCCTCGCCGAAGACTTCGACGTCGTGGATTCCGGGGAAGGGCCCGAGGAGGAACACCTGCGGGCTACCACGAAGGTCGCGATTCGCGAGGCGGTTTCGGACCTGCCGGAACGGTATCGGGTGTGCGTTGACATGTTCTTTTTTTACGATATGCCTTACGCGGATATCAGCGAGGTGACCGGGCTTCCGGTCAATACGATCAAGTCGCACGTGTTCCGGGCAAAAAAGCTCTTGCGGGACCGGCTGGAAGAAGGAGAATCGTGACATGAACTGCGAGAAGGCCTTTAATCGATATCTCGAGCTTGATAAGTTCGAGTCCGTTCCGCTCGGGGTCACGTTGCACCTTCTTTTGTGCCCGTCGTGCAGGACCGCCGTCCGGCGGCTATCGCGGGCCGAACGCGCCCTCGCGGCCCCGCTCGCCGTCTCTCACACCGAGTACGCGTGCGGGTCCGGCGTACCCGCGATCGATCCGGCCGTGCGGGAGGCAATCGAGCGCATAAACGCCGCGGGGCTCTCGTATCCCGACCTTTTCTCGGACCGGGGCAGGGTTTCGCTGACCCGCTGGCTGGTTTCGGGGGCCGCCCTCGCCGCCGGCTTCGCTATCCTTCCCTTCAGCGACATGGGCGCCTGGTCGCGCCTGGCCTTCGGTACCGGATACCTCGTCTCCTACTTTAGCGTATGCGGCCTCGCGGTTACCGTATGGTGCGGCCTGTTCGTGGGAACGAATATCGACTTTTTCGTGAAAAAATTCGGGATCGTGCGGCCGGCCTAAGCGCGCAAAGGGCCGCTTTACGCGCCCGGGGCGCCGGCCTAATTTCGCCGCGCCCTCAGTTCCACAGCGTGGACGGATTGATGGTCGCCCGGTTCTTGTATACGGTGAAATGGACGTGGGGCCCGGTGCTCTGCCCGGTATTTCCCACCAGGCCGATCTTGGTCGCGGTCGTTACCCGTTTTCCCTTTGACGCGAGAATTTTGGACATATGCCCGTAAAGGGTTTGGTATCCCGAATGGTGGGTGATGATAACGTAGTTTCCGTAGGTTACGTCGTAACCGGTCGCGCTGACGGTGCCTTCGAGCGCCGCGTAAATGGGCGTTCCCATGGCGGTGGCCATGTCGATTCCGTTATGGAAGGTTCTGGCGTTCACGAAGGGATTGGCACGCCAACCGTAACGGGACGATATGTAATAGCTGCCGTGCAGGGGCTTGTGGAAGAGGTCGCCGTTGATTTCCTGAATGGTAACCCAATCGAGCTTCGCGTCGGGCAGGAAGACCATGGAGCCCGCGGGAATCGCGTTATCGGTAATGCCGTTCGCCATGGCCACTTTTTCCAGCGATACCCGATACTTGTCCGCGATACTGGCCGGGGTATCCCCCTCTTTGACCGTGTAAATGATGCCGTCGATCGACGGTATTTTTAGAAGCTGGCCGATCTGGATGGTTCTCGTGTTTTTCAGGCGATTCAGGCTGATTATCGCGTCTTGCGATATCCCGAATCGGTCGGCGATCTTTCCGACCATATCGCCTTTTTGAACGGTATATACCGTATAGTAAAGCTCCCGTTCATCCCCAGCCGGCGCTGTTTCCCCGTCGGGCCGTTCCGAGGGCAGTCCCGCGCTGGAGCCGCCCATGCCCACGATGTTTCCCGGGGTAATGGAAGCCAAATCCGGCGCGTCAGCGGGCCCCGCCTCCAGGGAAAGATCCTGGGTGCACGAAAGCGAGAGAAGCGCGGCAATCCCTGTCGCCATCGCGAGGTGAAAGAAGCGGGAGCGGGTAACGCGGTTGATCAGAGCCATGATTTCCCCATTATAGCATTCACCGCCAAAATTTAAGAAGCGGTTTCGTGTAAATTCTCGACTTCTTCCCGCCGATTCCTGACCCCTATTTTTTGCCGAGGCCGATCAGGTACGTCTCAAAGCTCTCGCTTCTGCACGCCTCGGGCTTGAAACCCCTGGCCGTGGCGAACATTCCCCGCATTTTCTTCAGCATTTCCTGTTCCCCGCCGCCCTGAAATACCTTAACCACGAAGTTGCCGCCGGGGGTAAGCATTTGCTCCGCGTAGTAGAGGGCAAGTTCCACCAGTCCGCTGGAACGGGCCGTGTCGACGGTGCGGTTTCCCGTGGTCGCGGGGGCGGCGTCGCACACGACGAGATTGTAGGGACCCAGTTTCTTCGCTTCCGCGCGAATCTCCGGCGCGTACAGGTCTCCCTGGAAAAAGGAGAGGTTATCGCCCTTCACGTCCTTGGCGAGGGGGGAAAGATCGATGGCCGTGACGTGCCCCGTACCGTCAAGGGCGCGAAGGAGATAGGTCGTCCAGCTGCCGGGGGCCGCCCCGAGATCCATGGCCCGGGTGTTTTTCCGGATTAACGAGAACTTCTCGTCCATTTCCTTCAACTTGTAGACCGAGCGGGCGGGATACCCCTCGGAGAAGGCCTTTTTCGACCAAAAATCCGGCTTTTCATAGCTGTTTGACGGCATGCATTCCTCTTTAAATTCGTATACAATGCTTTTTATGAATATAGAATATACCCGCCGACTTGAAAAGATAGAGTCCGTCCTGAACGCCCGGCTGCCGCATCCGGTAGACCCGGCCTGGATCTCCGAGAGCTTTTCGAGCCTGCCCGACGCCATACGCCCGGTTCACTTTTCGCCCCTGGTGGAACCCTGCAAGGACCTCATGTCCCGGGGCGGCAAGCGTTGGCGGCCGCTCCTCATGACCCTGGCCTGCGAGCTAGCGGGGGGCGGCGACCGTGCCTATCCGCTGGTGCCCCTGGTGGAGTTTCCCCATACCGCGAGCCTTATTCACGACGATATCGAGGACGGGGCGGACGAACGGCGGGGCGGGGCGGCCATTCATATCGTATGGGGCGAGGATACGGCGATAAACGGCGCGAGCTGGCTCTACTTCCAGGCCTTTTCCATAATCGACGCCTTTCCTTCCTCCGACGCCCTGAAACTGTCGCTGTATCGGACGGTCAGCCGGGAATTGCGACGGCTTCACCTGGGACAGGCCATGGATATCCATTGGCATCGGAACCCCTCCTTAATCCCCTCCCGTTCCGAATACGAGGCCATGGTTTCGATGAAAACCGGCACGCTCTCCCGGCTTGCCGGGGAAATCGGCATGCTGGCGGGAGGGGCAAGCGACGAGGCCGCCGTCGAATTCGGGAATATCGCCGCCCGGATAGGGGTTGGCTTTCAGATCGTGGATGACGTTCGAAACCTCACCACGGGCAACCCGGGCAAGCGACGGGGCGACGACGTGGTGGAAGGCAAAAAGAGCCTCCCCGTGCTTTTGCATCTCGAGCGAAGTCCCGGCGACCTTTCCGCCCTAACCGCGCTGTTCGAGGCGGCGAGGGCCGGAGGCGTTTCGGATCCCTCCGTGGAACGGTGCATAGGCCTCCTCGAGTCCTCCGGCGCCATCGAGGCGGCACGTGCCCACGGCATAGACTTGATCGAGCGTTCCTCCGCCCATTTCGTTTCGCGGTATCCCGGATCGCCGGTGGCTCCCCTTATCCAGGGATTGTTCGCGGAGATGCTCAAGGGTTTGTGACGCCCCGTTAAAAAAAAGGGCTTTTCCGTTCTTGTTTTCGCGACGGCCGTGTAGTAGGCTTAAGGTATGAGGACAGCACGGTTTTTGCCATCCCACATTTGGACCATCGCGCAAGCGAACCCCGGAAACGCGGTATTCATTAGGCCGGAGCAATCCGAGTTAGCCTTGCCCGTATACGTTTCCGAAACCGACATCCAGTTGATTCTCGTGGAGCTGACCCATATACTCGCGCCCCGCCCGATGGTCCATGAGCTCCTGTTGGCGACCATCGAATCCCTGCAGGGCCGGCTTGACCGGGTAGAGATTTACGGCATCCGAAGCGGTACCTATCTGTGTCGCATGGTGCTGGTTCAACACGGTCGGGAAATCGCCCTGGAATCGCGACCGTCCGATATATTATGCCTTTCGGCCCGAATGGACTGCCCCATTTACATAGACGACTCGGTAATGACCCGAAACGGCGTGCCCGCGTCGTCGGTCTCCGGCGGTCCGGAACTGAGCGCCTCCCAGAACGTGGAGCAGCCCGTGGTGCTTTACCTTCAAAACGAACTGAAATCGGCCGTAGACCGGGAAGATTACGAGCGCGCCGCGGAACTGAGGGACCAGCTCGGCGAGCTTTCGCGCCACGGGGACTATTCCCGGTTGGGCGAATCGGCTCAAGGGGGCGCGGTCGCCCCGGACGAGTTGGGCCGATAATCCCGTCTCAAGGATTTCTACCATGAACGAAACGCCCCAATCGCTCAATGACGGCGCCGTCGAGCTTGCGGCCGCCGGGAACCATGCCGAGGCGATCGCCTGCCTGCGCCGCGCGCTGCAGATGGAGCCGAAAAACCCGGTTCTATGGTTTAATCTGGGCCTGAGTTACCGGGCCCTCGGCCGTTTATCCGAGGCCAAGGGCGCACTATCCAATGCCTTTGATGAAAACCCCCTGGACGTGGACGTGCTCGATACGCTTGGCGTGGTGCTTCACGAATTGGGCGAGGACGAAACCGCGGGCGAGGCCTACGAGCGCGCCCTCGAACTCGACCCCGCAAACGGGCGGGTCTGGAATAATCTCGGCGTCCTCCGGTTTTCCTCCGCTTCCTTCGCGGAAGCGTGCCGCTGCTTCGAAAAAGCCGTTACGCTTATTCCCGCTTTCGACGATGCCCTGTATAATCTCCGTGATACCTACGAGGCGCTGGGCCGTGAAGACGATCGGCGTAAATGCGCGGAGATCCTATCAGCTCGGGGTATCGAATAGGGGACAGCCGGTTTGGGTATTCGTATTTTGTATATCAGCGAGGTGGTCGGGAAGGCGGGCATTTGGTGCGTTAAAACGGCCTTACCGAAGGTAAAAGCCTCCGAGAGCCCGGATCTCGTTATCGTGAACGGGGACGGGGCAACCGCTTCCCACGGATTGGGCCGCCAGCACGCGGGGTACCTGCGGAAGCTCGGGGCCGATTCCATTACCGGCGGCGATTCGTCTTTCTTTAAAAAGGACCTGGTCGAGGCCCTGGACACGCTGCCCTTCGTGCTTCGGCCCGCGAATTATCCGCCTCAAAGCCCGGGACGGGGCTGGCGCTTTTTCAACGCCGGAAAGGCCCGCGTCGCGGTGGTTTCGCTAATCGGGCGGGTCGGCTTTAACCGCGTCCACGGCGACAATCCCTTTACCCTCTTGCCGGCGCTCTCCGAGCGGCTCAGGCAGGAAACCCCTTACGTAATCGTGGACTTTCACGGGGCCGCCACCGCCGAAAAGCAGGCCTTTTTTTGGCATGCCGACGGGAAGGTGTCCGCGGTAATCGGTTCCCACGGAAGGGTCGCCACCTCCGACGAGACGGTCCTTCCCCTGGGAACCGGGGTCATCACCGACGCGGGGAGGACTGGTAGCCTGGATTCGGTGGGCGGTTGCGAAAGCGAGTCAAAGATCCGAGAATATATTACGAGAATACCCGATTGGTCCCGCGACGCATGGGCGCGGCCCGCGCTGCAGGGCGTAGTGCTGGAGCTCGACGATTCGGGCAAGACCCGGTCGATTCGAAGGATCAACGTCGATTGCGGAACGCCGCCCGCGGCGGAAACGCGCTAAGGCCAGGAGGAACAAAATGCAGGAAAAGGCGAGAATCGTCGAAATAGGCAAGGATTCCGTTACGGTCATACCCGTCGATATAGAGGCGTGCATCGGGTGCTCGAACAGCGAGTGCAAGGATAACGGACACGTATTCACGGTGGTAAACCGGAGAAAGCACGGCATAAAGGTTGGCGATACGGTTCAGGTTAAGTCGCCCCTGAAAAACCAGGTAAGCCAGGCGGTTATCGCCGTCGGCATACCGGTGACGCTGGCGGTGGGCGTGTTTATCCTCACGCCCTCGGTATATCCCGGCGCGGGAGAGGGGGTTCAGGTTGGCGCATCGCTCGCGGCCCTGGCGCTCGGCAGCGTCGTTACGTATTTCCTGACCCGCCTGGGCTCCGAGGATTTGCCCGAAATAACCGAGGTTTTATAGGACGATCCGCGCGCCGACCGGCTAACGGGCGAATTCCCTGCCGTAGCGGTTAATGGTTTCGGCCATATCCTGGAGCGATACCTGCTCCATCACCCCGCCTAGTTCCCACGCGACCCGTGGCATGCCGTAGACGATACTGCTCGTCTCGTCCTGACCGACGGTGCGCGACCCTTCCCGGTACAGTTCCGCCATTTTCGCCGCTCCGTCCCGTCCCATGCCGGTCATGATTATGCCCAGCGCGTGGTTTTGGAACTCCTTTCTGACCGACTCGAAAAGGACGTCCGCCGAGGGGCGATGGCCGTTTTGGGGCGGCGCGTCGCTCAGGTGCGCGATCGTGGCGAGGGGGCGTTTTTCTACCTCTATATGCTTGTCTCCCGGGGCGATAAGGATTCGGCCGGGCTTTACCAGGTCGCCTTCGCGCGCCTCCTTTACCTCAAGGGGGCAAATTCGGTCCAGGCTGTTCGCGAATTCCTCCGTGAAGCCCGCGGGCATATGCTGCACCACCACGATGGGCTGGGGTAGCGCGGGGTCCAATTTCGCGAATATTTCCCTGAGGGCGTTGGGCCCCCCGGTGGATATGCCTATGGCGATAATCTCGATGTTTCCGGGCTTCCTGATCGGGACCGGGGGGACGGCGGCGGTCTTGGCCTTGGGTGCGGACAGCGCCGCCGCGGACTGTTCCCTGGCCAGCGTTCGCCTTCTCGCGAGGGTTTCCAGGGTTTCGGGCGAGAGAGACGCATGGTTCGTTTCGGGCGTATGCTCCGGCTCGGCCTTTCCCTGCTCGTATTCGCGCAAGCGGTCTATGGGGAGCTTTCGCGCGGTTCCGGCGATTTTTTTGAGCTGGTATTGCGTGCCGTATCCTTCCAGCAGTTCCACCAGCTGGCTCGCGATGGTATGAAGGTCGGCCGACTCGGCCCCGGACGGCTTGGTCACGAAGTCGCTGGCGCCCAGTTCCAGGCATTCCATGGTTACCCTGGCGCCGTTTTTGGCGATACTCGAAAGGATAATGACCGGAATGTCTATGCCAAGCCGCTTTCTTTCCCGAAGGAATTCAACGCCGGTCATCTCGGGCATTTCCAGATCCAGAACGATCACGTCGGGGGTGGCCCGCGGCAGCTTTTGAAGCGCGAACCGCCCGTTCATCGCCTTGTCCGCTATCTTCAGGCTCGGCGCCGACTCCACTATCTTGCCGATCAGGCTCCGCATGAGCGCGGAATCGTCAACGATTAAAACCGATACGGGTTCCATGTCGCTTTAACCTCAGGTGTTCTTTTGATACAGGCAGGCCCAATCCGTTTTCAGGAATTCGAACCCGGTTTTCATGCCGAAAAGGGATTCGGAATGGCCGATAAACAGGAATGATTTCGGTGACATGGCGTCCCAGAACCGGTCGATGACCGCCTTTTGCGCCGCCTCGTCGAAATAGATAAGCACGTTTCGACAGAACAGTATATCGATATTCCGGGCGCCGGAATCGTTCTTGAGGTTGTGGTAATCGAACCGAATCATCTTCATCAGTTCGTCCTTGACTTGATAGCCGTTATTGGACTTGTCGAAAAAACGGCCCAGGTAATTGTCCGGAATTCCCGCGATGCGGTTTTCCGGATAAAAGCCGGCCTTGCCGACCATGAGGCTTTTCAGGGAAATGTCCGAGGCGAGAATCTCGACGGTATAGGGGGAGGGGAGCTTGTCCTTGAAGATCATCGCCAGGGTATAGGGCTCCTCGCCGGTGGAGCACCCCGCGCTCCAAACCCTGATTTTGGCGTCTCCCCGCTGCTTTTTGATTTTGAGAACCTCGGGAATCACGAAATTGACGAGCGCGTCGAAATGGGGCTGGTTCCGGAAAAACCGCGTAAGGTTGGTCGTGACCGAGTCAAGCATCAGCTTGAGCTCTTCCTTGTCCCTCATGAGCAGGGCGTAATAGTCGCCCAATTTGTCCATCTGCTTATCCCGGAGCCGCTCCTTGAGCCTGCTTTCCAAGATGGCCCGGTTCGTCGCGGAGAAGGTGATGCCGCTTTCGTCGTATATCAGTTTGCGATACTGATCGAATTCGGCATCGCTGAGAAAATCTGCCATAGAAACTCCTGTCTGCTCTCCGTGGGAAGCCGATATCTTGAAGTCTAAAACCTCTTGAATACGCTGTCAATGCAATGGAAGATTTTGACGAAGGGGCGCGAAACGGCTATAGTGGTGCAATGCGCGTTCGGTGCTTTCGGTTAACGCCCCTTTTTGGGGCCCTGTCACTCATTTTCGCCTCCTGTTCGTTCAATTACGGGGTAGACGCGCGCGAGGGCCCGCCGGTTCCCGGACTGGTTTTGGAAAACGCCCAGGCGCGCCGCTATGAGGACGGGACGCTCTCCGTCGTGATTGAAGCGAACGCCATCGAGATGTACGATTCAGACCGCGTATGGGCCGGGGAGGGCGTGTCCTTCCGGCAGTTTGCCGCGGACGGGACGGGCGGCGTGGAAGCCGAGGGCAGCGCCGACCTTCTGCTCGTGGACGACGCGGCGAAGGTCTACACCCTGGGCGGTGCCGCCCGGTTCCGGTATGCCCCCGACGGTATCGCGCTGGAGACCTCGGATATCCGCTGGGAAAAAGACTCGTCCCTGCTGCGGGGCTCGGCGGACGGCGTCGTGCGGATAGAGAAGGACGACGGTTCTCGGATCGAGGGTACCGGCTTTTTCGCGGATACCCTTGCCAGGAACTACCGCTTTGAGCGTTCCGTATCGGGCGCGATGGTCAATCCCGAAGAAGATATACAGGATGGCGCGGAATGAGGCGCCTTCTCCGCGCGACGCTGCTGCTCGCGGTCCTGTCGCCCCTGATCGCGCAGGGCGACGACGCGATAACCTTTTCCGCGGACCGCATGAGCGGCAATTCGGGTAAGTCCCGCGAAACCACCGAGCTGGTGGGCAACGCGTCGGTGAGCGTGGGCAGCCTCACGATCTCCGGCGGGAAAATCGAGCTTTCCGGCAAGGATTTTCGCTACGTGAAGGCGACGGGCGCCGTGCGGGGAACCGATTCGGAAAAGGGCTTTTCCTTTACGGCCGAGGAGGTCGCCTATGACCGCGACACCCAGATCGCCCTTCTGCGGGGCAATGCCCGGCTTGAAGACACCAAGAACGACGTTTCCGCGGGCGCGAGCCTCATTTCCTACAATCGCGAGACCGAGGTCGCGATACTGCAAGTCGGCGTAAGCCTGAAGCGCAAAACGATCGACTGCGCCGCCGGCTTTGCCCTGTATCGGCGGGCCGTATCCGCCCTGGAGCTAACCGGCGACCCGGTGGTAAAACGCGACGCCGACGAGTTTAAGGCCTCAAGGATCTCCGTGGATTTGGAAACGGAGCGAATTACCCTGGACGGTTCCGTGAGCGGTACCCTCAAAGACTCCAAGAAGCCGGGGACCGCCGGCGCGGAGAGCCCGGTTTCCCCCGAAGAGCCTAAGGGGGAAGCGGGTTCGGCGGGCGCGGCCGCGGGCGCCGTACCGTCCCGAGCCGAGGCGCCGGCTTCGCGAATTCCGGATGAAGGAGAAACCCCATGAGCGAAACCCTGCGGGTCGAGGGACTGAATAAATTTTTCCGGAAAAAGCACGCGGTTCGCGACGTGACCTTTTCCATGCGTTCCGGCGAGGTGCTCGGCCTTTTGGGCCCGAACGGCGCCGGAAAGACCACGACCTTCTATATGGTAGTCGGCTTTTACCGCCCCAACGCGGGCAATATCTGGTTAAACGACCTGTGCATCACCCGGCTTCCCATGTATAAGCGGGCCCGGGCGGGCCTTTCGTACCTTCCCCAGGAAGCGTCGGTGTTTCGGAAATTGACGGTCGAGCAGAATATCATGGCCATTCTGGAAACGAGAAAGGACCTGACCAAGGCAGAGCGGCTCGCCCGGCTGGATTCGCTCGTCCATGAGTTCGGGATCGAGGCCAACCGGAAACAGCCCGCTTATACCCTGTCGGGCGGCGAGCGGAGGCGGACCGAAATCGCCCGTTCCCTCGCGATCGAGCCGCGTTTCCTGCTGTTGGACGAGCCCTTTGCCGGTATCGACCCCATCGCCGTCCATGACATCAAGGTGATTATCCGGCATCTCGCGACCCAGGATATCGGTATTCTCATTACCGACCACAACGTGCGCGACACCCTGGAGATAACCGATCGCGCCTGCATAATCAACAAGGGCGAGATAGTCGAGGAAGGCTCTAAGGACTTTATCCTTCAGTCCGAGGTGGCCCGTCAGGTATATCTGGGAGAGCAGTTCAGGATGTAAACGCCTCTCCCCGTTGACAGTTCCTTGCCCTCAAAAGCTTTTTCTTGACATCCCCCTTTTTTAACGATATTGTAGAAGTTGACAGCAACTTAAACGGAAGGAGCATACAAATGAATGCGTTGTATGTAGTCCTGCCTGCTGCCGGTTTATTTCTTGGATGGACTATTCGCTGGCTGTACGCCAGATTTCAACTATCTGCATCTGAACAGAGAGCGGAACGTGTAAAACAGGATGCTATAAAAGAAGCAGAAGCTCAAAAGAAGGAAATTCTTCT
>QKEL01000014.1 GCA_003252395.1 Spirochaetales bacterium | reverse complement strand
GGCTGCTCCGCCGGGTGAATACCTATACGGGGATACCCTACAACCAGGACCCGACCATCATGACCTGGGAGCTCATGAACGAGCCCCGCAACCCCGGCGACAAGACGGGCGAAATAGTTACCGCCTGGGCCGACGAGATGAGCGGCTGGGTGAAGAAGATAGCCCCCTTCCAGCTGTGCGCGGTGGGCGACGAGGGCGGCTTCAAGAGGGCGGACCTCTCGGGCTTCATGGACGAGGGAAACCACATGTACAACGGCTTTGAGGGCACCGACTTCGACGCCCTCCTGGCCCTGAAAAACGTGGACTACGGCACCTACCACCTCTATCCCGAGGCCTGGGGCATCAAGGCCGAGGCCGTGGAGGGCTGGGGCGTCAAGTGGATCAGGGACCATGTCGATTCGGGCAAGGCCGCGCGAAAGCCCGTGGTGCTCGAGGAGTACGGCATTTCCGCCACGGGCGACCAAAACCGCCTGGCGATCTACGACGAATGGAACCGCACGGCCCTGGAAACGGGGGGCGCCGGCTCCATGTTCTGGATCCTTACGGCCTCGAACGACAAGGAATTCGGCGAAGCCGGGGCGGACGGCCTCTACGACGACTACGACGGCTTCCGGGTCATGAACGACGACAGCCCGGTGTCGAAGCTCCTGCGGGCCTACGCGGCGAGGTTCGCGGGCGCCGAAGGCGGCGCGGCGGAACCCGCCTCCGGGGAATCAGCGGCGGCCCTTCTCGACAGCCCCCGGGTATACCTCCTGGATCCCGCGAAAAACCGCGAGGTCAAGGGCTTCTACAGGGTCCGCGCCCGGGCCGTGGAGACCCTCTCCAAGGTGAAAGAAGCGCGGTTGTACGTGAACGGCGAGAAGGGGAGCCTACTTCAGTACAACCGGGAACAAAACGCCTGGAGGTACAACCTCGACACCACGGTAATCGAGGACGGCTCTCGCTTGGAACTGAAGGGCGTGTTCGCCTTCGAGGACGGTACGGTACTGGAAACCGTGGCCCGCGCGGTCACGGTGGCCAACAAGGTTACCTACAGCGAGTTCATGCGCTACGATTTCAAGGATTCGGACTACGGGGCCTCTTCCCTCGGGGCTTATCAGGCGACGCTGAAATCCATCGCCCATACGGAGCTGGACGGGGGGATGCTGCGGGTGGACGCGGAGTTCCCGGGGATCAACGAATGGGAGGAGCTCAAGGTAAAGCTGGTTCCCCTGGAGGGAATCAGCGAGAGCGCCAAGCTCCGGTACACGGTTTACCTGCGTAAAGACCTGGCGGTTCCCTCGGCCACGAAGTCGAATCCCGAGAATTCCCTGCCCGGGTTCCAGCCCTACGTGGCCTTCGATCCGGGGTGGGTTAAGACCGGCCTACACGAGAGCAACCTCTTCCTCGCGGATGCCCAGGTAGTGCGTCTCGACGACGGCAAGGAATACTACGCGCAGACCGTGGAACTGGAATACTTCCAGAATCCGCAGTTTACCGGCGTGACCCTGTGCCCGACCCTGGGTTTCGTGTCCTACGACGGGCCGGTATATATCGACGACCTCGTGCTTTTCAAGAAAGACTGACGAACCGCTGCTTCCTTCGGTCGGTTGCGTAAGGACCGATTCCCGGTGTAGGGTAGGGGAAGCCATGAAATTGACCATCAATGAGATAGCGGAAATTGCCCAGGTCGCGAAAAGCACCGTATCCAAGGCCCTGAACGGGCAAAAAGGGGTGAGCGAGGAAAAGCGGCGGCAGATTCTGGCCCTGGCGGCGGAATTGAAATACGAGCCCAGCGCCTCCGCCCAGGCCCTTGCCTCCAGCCGCACCGGTTCCATCGGCCTGCTCATTCCCCATGAGGCGGGCTATTCCCTGGCCGGCGCGTATTGGTCCGCCATCATTACCGCCATAGCGGAGGTCGCCAACGCCCGCAACCACTCCCTGCTCATCCTTACCCCCTCCTCCGGGGACGACGTTTCCGGCCCCGTGGAAGCGGTCATTCGGCGTCGCAACGTGGACGGGCTGATTATCGGCGCCGAGCAGCTGGCCCCCGAGGTAACCTCGCGCCTCGTGGAGGAAGGAATTCCCTTCGTGTTCATCGGCCGCAATCCCCGCATCCAGCATTATTCAGTCGACGTGGACAACCTGGGGGGAAGCGATCGGCTCGTGACCCACCTCCTTTCCTCGGGATACCGCAAAATCGCCTGCCTCGCCGGTCCCGAAGCCTATCTTTACAGCCAGGAACGCGTGGCCGGGTACCTGAACGCCCTTCACCGCGCCGGTAACGGCTGGAAGGCGGTGAGGCATACCGGTTATACCTCCGCCGAGGGCCGGGAAGCCGTAGCCGCCCTTTTGGAGGAACACCCCGACCTGGACGCCCTCTATATCACCGCGGGCGGCGAGTTTTTGCTGGACTGTATCGACGTGCTTCGCCTCAGCGGGTCCGATCCCCGCCGCCTGGGCCTTGGAGCCTTCGACGATTACCGCTTTTTCGATTATATCGATATACCGATCTGCACCGTGCGTCAGCCCTTGAAGGCTATCGGTTCCACGGCCGCGAGTATCCTCTTTCAGTTCCTCGCCGGAAATACCCCCTCCCAGATGAACCAGATCCTGGACGTAGAACTGGTCCTTCGATAATTCTTCCCGGGAACGATCAATTTCCTCCCCCTTGCTTGACCTTCAAGGCCAGGCGGGGTACATTGTTAATGTAAGTCTTTGCTTACATAAGGAGTTTTTTATGGCTACCCTCATTACGGGCCTCGTTCTGGCCGTTCTCGTGTTTTTCGTGGCCCGTTTAAAGTTTAAACAGGCGAAAAACGCCCCGGCTAACGGCTGCGGCGGGAGCTGCGACGGTTGTTCCGGCTGCGGACACTAAAAAAGCTCGGACATCGATAGCAGGGCTATTTAACGCGCGCGTCCAGCCAACCTTCCAGGCTGCCTGTAATCTTGCCCAGCGGCCGGTATGCTCGATCGGGGCTTCCTCAAGGGTTTCTTTTCGTAGTAACATCCTTCGCGGTGGAAAAGCGAATCGGCTTCCGCCTATACTTAAAGCGCGCCCTGGAGGATCCCATGAAAGAATTCGCGAACGTGACGGTTGTCAAGAAAGCCAACGTATATTTTGACGGCAAGGTAACCAGCCGTACCGTGCTTTTCGCCGACGGCACGAAGAAAACCCTCGGAATCATGATGCCGGGCGAGTACGAGTTCGGCACGGGCGACAAGGAAATCATGGAAGTCCTCGGCGGTTCGATGGACGTGATGCTTCCCGGGGAGACCTCTTACAAAACCTACGGCGAGGGTTTCTCCTACGAAGTGCCCGCCAATTCGAAGTTCAGGCTCATTATCCGCGAGGTCGCGGACTACTGCTGCTCGTACGTAAAATAAGGAAGGTCCTATGGATCCCGCGCTGATCGAGGCCCTCGGCTACGTCGCGTCCTTCATCATCCTCGTTTCGTTGACGATGAAGTCGATCGTCAGGCTCAGGTGGATCAACGCGGCGGGATCCCTGTTATTCGTCGCATTCGCCGTACTTACACGCTCGTTACCGACGGTGGTGATGAATATCGGCATCATCGCGATAGACCTTTTTTACGTCTTCCGCATGGCGCGCATCCGCTCGGATTACCGCATGGTGCACGCCGAGCGGAACGGCGCCTTCCTGAATTTTTTCTACGAGCGGCACCGCGCCGAAATCGACGGGATTTTCGGGGACGAAGCCTTCGCCGAGGCGACCAGCTTCGCCTGGTTCGTCGTGGACGACGAGATCGCGGGCCTATTCGCCTGGCGCGACATCACGCCCTCGGAATGCCGCATCCTCATCGACTACGTGACCGCCCGATACCGCGACACTCGGGTGGGCCGCTTCTTTTTCGAGGACAACCTGCCCCTGTTCAGGGAACGGGGCTACGTATCGTTCCGTTACCTGAACGTGGGCGAGCCCCACTGGAAATACCTCAGGAAAATCGGCTTCACCGAGGATTCCCCGGGCTGTTTCAGCAAGAAAATCGACGCCTAAAACACCGTCTCCCCGAGCAGCCTTCCTATTAGGTCCACGGCCATGCGCGCCGTGGCGTTTTGCACGTCCCTAACGGGGTTCACTTCCACCATGTCCGCCGAATGCACGAGCCGCGTGCGGGCCATGCTCTCCATGACGAAAAGGGCCTCGCGGGAGGTAATGCCGCCCGGCACCTCGATGCCGACGCCCGGGGCGAAACGGGGATCGATCACGTCTATGTCGAAGCTCACGTGCACCGCGTCCACCCGCTCTCGGAAGAAGGCCTCGATGGAATCCATGCAGCCGGCGATCCCGTGGCGCTCGATGTCGCTCATGGTGAACACCTTCACGCCCGCGTCCTTCATGAGCTTCCGTTCCTTCGGGTCCAGGTCGCGCACGCCGATGTAGCACACGTTCGAGGGGTCAACCTTCCGCTTCGGGTTATAGAACCCGGTGAGTTCCGGGATGCCGAACCCGCAGGAGGCGGCGAGGATCATGCCGTGGATATTGCCCGAGGGCGTGGTGTCGGTCGTGTTGAAGTCGCCGTGGGCGTCTACCCAGAGCACGCCGAGCTTCCGGTCCCCGGAGGCGTGCGCGGCGGAAACCCCGGCGAGGGATCCCAGGGCGATCGAGTGGTCCCCGCCGAGGACCAGGGGGAATTCCCCGGCCTGGATTACCTTTTCAACCCGGCCGGCGAGCTGGCTGCACGCGTCTATGATAGGCCCCAGGTGCTTCGCGTTGTCCACGGCGAGCTCCGAGGCGGGATCGATATATTCCTGGGGGGGAATCGAGATCGGCGGATACATGTCTTCGGACTCGATCCCGAGGGAACCGAGCTTGTCGCGAAGCCCCGCGAGCCTGATGGCCGAGGGCCCCATGTCGGCTCCGCGTCGCGAAGCCCCGTAATCCAGCGGAATCTCGATAATCTGTACTTTCATGCCGGCGTTACCTCCTGGGCGTGTTCTTGGGCTATATTCCGGATCCAGCGTCCGGTTTTGAGTTGCCAATGGGCAATGGCGATTTTCGCGAGATCGGAAAGCTTGACGATGGCGAACATCCTGATAGGCCCGAGGTCCGTGAAGGCGGCGAGCAGGACGATGGCGGGCAGGAAAAGCGAGAGGTTCACGCTTACGTCCACCCATAGGCCGAATTTCGCGTCGCCCCCGGCCCGGGCCGTGGCGAACTGGGCGTTGAGGTAGGTCCAGGCGGGCATGTAGCAGGCGATCACCAGGAGCATGTCCCGGGTCACCGCCCGAGAATCCCGCGACAGGTTCCCGAACACCACCGGTATGAGAGCCACGGAGGCTATTTCGAGGAGGGCCACGGCTATGCCCGCGACGATGGACCCCGTGCGGAGCCATCGGGCCTCTTCCTGCGCCCGGTCAAGCTCGTTCCGCCCCAGGGTACCGCCGACGGTCACGCCGACGGAGGTGTGGATGCCGCCGAAGACCAGGAAAAAGAGGTTCGCGATCGCCCAGCCCGCGGCCATGCCGGAAACGATTTCCGAGCCGCCGCGCCCGTTGTACACCGCGGTCATCGCCGTCTCGGTAAGTACCCAGGACATTTCGCCGGCGAACAGGGCCGCGGACTTCCTCAGCATGGTGCCGAAAAGCCGCAGGTTTACCTTGAAGAGGTCCCGCAGGGGAGACCAGAATTCGGGATTGGCCCGTTTGGCGTAAACGACGAAGGCAATCATCTCGACGAGCCGCGCGATCACCGTGGCGATGGCCGCGCCGCGCACCTCCAGCCTCGGGGCGCCCAGGTTCCCGTAGATGAGCACCCAGTTGAAAAAGGTATTCACGAGGGTGGCCGCCACGGTGATGACCAGGGGCGGCTTGACCTTGCCTATCTCGCGGAACGAGGAGCCGATCATCATCGAGATCACCATCGGCGCGAAGGTCCATACGATTATCGCGAGGTAGGATTCCGCCTGGGCGCTGATCGCCGCGCGTTCGGTATTCGAGTTGAGGAGCAATCCGATAATCGCGTCCGGGACCGTAACGCTTATGAGGATCACGATCGCGGAAAGCACGAGGCCGCCGAGGATCTTGAAGCGGAAAACCTGCTTCATCCCGGCGGAATCCTTCGCTCCGTTGAACTGGGACATGAACATGGCCCCCGCCCCGGCAAGGGTCATGAGGGCCACGAAGAAGACGAAGAGAACCTGGTTGAGCACGTTTACGCCGCTCATCTTTATGTCGCCGAGCCCGGCGACCATGAAGTTATCGATCAGGGAGACGAGGTTTTGCAGGAGGGACTGGAGCATGACCGGCACCGCGAGGGCGAGCGCCCCGCGGTAGAACCGGGCGGTTCCCACGTGGTTACGGAATTGCATAATCCGACTATACGGGAAAACGCTTGTCCTTTACCAGCCGTTACTCAAAGATATTCTTCCCTGCTTTTCACCTCGAGCCCGCGGGTCTTGTACCATTCGAGCGCGTCGGTAAACTGCTTCGCGATCTTTATGTTCGTGATGAGCGGAATGCCGTAGTCCACGCTCATGCGCCGGATCAGGAAGTCGTTTTTCAGCTCGGTCTCGCGGTTGTTTTTGGGAATGTTGATGACCAGGTCCACCTCGCGGTCGCGGATCGCCTCGGCGATATTGGGCGACTTTTCCTCCAGGGGCCAGGCGAGTGCCGCGGCCTCCACGCCGTTGTTCTGGAGGAAGCGGGCGGTGCCGCTCGAGGCGACGATCTCGTAGCCCATGGCGCGGAGCTTCTTCGCGCTGTCGATAAAGTCAACCTTGTCCTCGATGGGGCCGGTGGACAGGAGTATCTTTCCCTTCGGGATGCGGTACCCCGTGGAGAGCATCGCCTTCATGAAGGCGTCGCGGACGCCCCGTCCCAGGCAGCCCACCTCGCCCGTACTGGTCATTTGCACCCCGGCGACCGGGTCGGCGCCCTTGAGCCGGGAATAGCTGAACTGCGCGGCCCGGACCCCCACGTGGTCAAAGTCCAGCCGCGAGCCGTCCACCCGCTCCACCGGCGCGCCCAGCTGGGCGCGGACCGCCATGGCGGCCATGTCTATCCGGAATACCTTGGAGCAAAAGGGCAGGGAACGGCTCGCCCGCAGCGTGCACTCGATGGCCTGAATGCCCGCGTTCTTCGCGAGGAACTGGATATTGAAGGGGCCGGTGATCTCCAGCTCCTTCGCGATCTTCCGGGCCGCCTTCTTGATCGCCTGGGCGGTGGAAAGGTAGATGCGCTGGGCGGGAAGCACCACCGTCGCGTCGCCGGAATGCACGCCCGCGTTTTCCAGGTGCTCGCTGATCGCGTACACGAGAATCTCGCCCTTGTTCGCCACGGCGTCGATCTCGATCTCCTTGGAATTCTCCACGTACCGGGAGATTACCGCCGGCCGTTCGGGGCCGATATGGGCGTTCTTGGCGAGGAAGGCCTTCAGGCTCTGCTCGTCCCAGGCGACGCTCATGGTGGCGCCAAAGTCGACCGCCGCGCTCTTCATGAGCACGGGGTATCCCACCGATTCGGCGAAGTCGTGGGCGGCCTGGAGGCTCATGACCTCGGCCCACTCCGGCTGCTTGATCCCCAGCTGGTCCATGAGCGCCCCGAACTTGTTCCGGTCTTCCGCCCGGTCGATATCCACGGGGGCGGTGCCCAGCACGGGAATTTTGAGTCGGTCCAGGGGAATCGCGAGCTCGTTCGCGAGGCTGCCCCCGTAGGAAAGGAGCACGCCCTCGGGCCGCTCGGCTTCCCACACGTCCAAGACCCTCTCCAGGGAAAGCTCCTCGAAATAGAGCCGGTCGGCGAGGCCCGAATCGGTGGAGACCGCCTCGGGGTTGCAGTTCACGAGGATGGACGGCGAGCCGATCTCGCGCATGGTGCGCAGGGCCCCGCAGAGCGACCAATCGTACTCGATGCTGCTGCCGATATGGTACGGGCCCGATCCGATGACCAGGGAGCCCCGTTCCGTGGGCTTCGCGTCGTCGGTTACCCCGTTATAGGTCATGTAGAACACCCCGCTCTTTGAGGGGTATTCCCCCGCGACCGAGTCGATCTGTTTGACCGCCGGCCGCAGCGCCAGTTCTTTTCTGAGTAGCCGTATCTTGTCGCCGCGGGTCTTGAGGCACAGCCCTATCTGGTCGTCGGAAAAGCCCGCCTGCTTGGCGCGTAGGATAAGCTCCTTCCCGGGAAGGCGGTCCCGCGCGGGGTTTCGCGCGTTCCCCCCCTGTTCCGGGGCGGCCTCGGCGGTTTTCCTCAGTTCTTCCTCAATGCCGCGCAGACGGTCAATGGAGGCGATAAAGGCGCGGTCTATTTTCGCGTACTTACGGATGCGGTCGGCGGTCCAGCCCTCCCGCAGTGCGGAATAGACGGCGTACACGCGGAGGTCCGTGGGGTTTCTCAGCGCTTCCTTCACGTCCCGGAAGGAATGGGAATGGCAGGCGAGTCCCGGCGAGGCCGGGTCGGCCATGCGAAGCGCCTTTTGCAGGGCTTCCTCGAAGGTCCGCCCGAACGCGAGGGCCTCGCCGACGGACTTCATCTCGCCGCCGATATGCCGGTCCACGTTGGCGAACCTTCCCATGTCCCAGCGGGGCACCTTGACCGCCACGTAGTCCATCATGGGCTCCGCGGCGAGTCGGGTCGTGCCCGTCAGGGGGTTCTCGGTCTCGGAAAGGGAAAAGCCGAGGGCGACGCGGGCGGCGACCCACGAAACGGGAATGCCGGTCGCCTTCGAGGCGAGGGCCGTGCTTCGTGAGGCCTTGGGGCTCGCCTCGAAAACCCGAAACCCGGAGCCGTCGGGGTCAACGGCGAAGCGCACGTTCGCGCCGCCTATCACGTTCAGGGCCCGGGCCACCCGGAAGGCCGCCTCGCGGAGTGACTGGAACTCGGAGTCGGTCAGGGTCTGCGGGGGAGAAACCACGATGGACTCGCCGGTGTGGATGCCCAGGGGATCCACGTTTTCCAGGGCGCAGGCCACCACGCAATTGTCCATGGCGTCGCGGAGAATTTCCAGCTCGATCTCCTTCCAGCCGCCCAGCCATTCCTCCACCCTGAATCCCCCGGCGGAGTCGGCCTTCCGCTCGCAGTAGCGCTCCAACTCGCCGCGATCGGCGCACACCGCGCCGCGGTCCTCGGCCGTGGGCGTTTCCGAGCGGACCATGACGGGGTACCCGGCGAGCTCGGCCGCCTTGAGGGTCGCCGCCGCCGTTTCGCAGGCCAGGGAACGGGGCACGGGAACCCCCGCCGCCTCCATCGCCCGGATAAAATCGCCGCGCCGCGCCGCCTTTTCCGCGTCCGCGAGGGCGGTCCCGAGCACCTGCACGTTATACCGCTCGAGAATGCCGCGCTCGGTCAGTTCCATGGCGCAGGCCATGGCGGTGCGCCCGCCGAAATGGGGGATAATCGAATCGGGTTTTTCCTTCTCGATAACCTTGGTCACGAACTCGGCCGTAACGGGCAAAAAGTACGTCGCGTCGGCGACGCCCTCGCTGGTCTGCACGGCGGTCATGTTCGGGTTTACCAGGACGGTCCTGATGCCCTCCGCCTTTAGGGCGCGTATGGCCTGAAAGCCCGCTTGGTCCGATTCCCCCGACTGGCCTATCTTCTGGCCGCCGGAACCGAGGACCAGCACGGTTCGGGGCGTTACGATGCGGTAATTGCTCATTCGGTTTTTCCTCCGTCGCGGACTAAGTTCAGGAAATTCTCGTACAGGAAGGCCGTGTCCCGGGAGCCGGGGTTCCCCTCTGGGTAGAAAAGCACGCCGGTGACGCGGCCCTTGCGCGCGGAGTACCCCTCGATGGAGCGGTCGTTATCGTTCAGGAAGAGGGGGACCCAGTCCGGCGGCAGGGAATCTTCCCGAATGCCGTATCCGTGGTTTTGCGCGGTCACGTAGCAGCGGCCGTTTTCCAGGTGCACGCAGGGTACCGCCGGGCTTCGGTGCCCGTTCGGCATGCGGAAGGCGGAAGCGCCGGCGGCCACGGCGAGAATCACCGCGCCCTGACCCGTGGCGAGCACGGGCTTATCCGATTCCAGGGCGGTTTTCAGCACGTGGAAGGTCTTGTCGCATGAGGTCGGGTCGCCGGGCCCGCCCGCCACCGCCAGCGCGTCCCAGTCCTCGCCGGTAAAATCGTACGACCAGGGAACGCGTACCACCGTGGTGTCTTCCCGCACGAGGCTGCGGATCGCGGAGAACCGCGCGCCGCAGTCCACCAGCACGATTTTCTTGGGGCCGTTCCCGTAGGAAATGGGCTTCTTGACCGAGGCGTGGGCGGGAAGGTTATGCTGGGCGGCCGTGCCGAAGGAAACCTCGCGGGTGCCGGCTACCAGGATTTTCGCCCGCATGGTTCCCCGAAGCCGCAGCCGCTGGATCAACGCCCGGGTATCGATTCCCGAAATGGCGGGCACCTGCTGCTTTCTGAGCCATTTGGCAAGGGTTCGCGAGGCGGAGTGGTGGGTTATGAGGTCGGCGTAATCAGCCGTGACCAGCCCGGCGACCTGGGCGGAAAAGGCCTCGAAGCCCTCGGGAAAGCCGAAGGGATCGGTGGCGTCCTCGGCAACGCCGGTGGCGCCCGCGAGGGGCTGGGCGAGCACGAGCACGCAGCCCTTGAGCGCCGGATCGGTCAGCAGTTCGGGAAGCCCGGCCTGACCCGTATAAAAAACGATTTCGCCCGAAACGGAACTTTCGTGCCCGTAGGACAGTCCTTCAAATTCGGTACCGTCCTCAAGGATAATGCGGGCGGTCTGCGGGGAATCCTGCATGGCAGGGCCTCCTGATCTGGATGTATGAATATAGTAAAAATCATACTCCCGGGAAGCCCATAAAACAATAAAAATGATCAAAAATTCCGGATTAACAGTCGCGATCCGCGATTTTTAGTCCATTTTTCTTTTCTTTTCGCGGGAAGTAGCTCGATTTCCGCGGTTTTAAAGCCGAAACGCTCAAACCAGTCCGCCGCTTGCGTGGTCAGCACGAAAACCCCGCGATACCCGCTTTCTTTCGCCTTGGCGATCAGCCGCTCCATCAGCTCCGGCCCGATGCCCATATGATTGTAGGCTTCGTCCACCGCGAGTCCCGCGATTTCCGCCAAACCCTCGGGATATCCGTGCAGGGCGGCGCAGGCCCGAACGCCGCCGTCAATCTCGTAAATCAGGTAGTCCGCCACCGTCGCCTCGAGCTCTTCCTCGCTCCGGGGCAGCAAAATGCCCCGCTCCACGAAGGGATTCATCAGCGAAAGCACGGCGGGAATGTCGTGGCGGGTCATGGGCCGGTACGAGCCGTAATTATCGAGATAGATCATGGTGCCCGAACCGAGGTCCGAGAAAATCTCCGCGGGGATCACCCCGTCCACGTCGCCGTCCAGGATATGGGTTCTCGTAACGCCCCGCTTGCAGGCGTCGCCGCCCCGCTCCAAAAGGTCCGCGAGCTCGTCGGTCGGGCACAGGGGGTTGTTCACTTCCCGGTTAAGCGCGATAAAGGCGGGAATCTCCGCGACCGAAACGGCCGCCATGCGCCCCTCGGGAGAAAGGGCCGCCCCCTTGGGCATATCGTAGTCGTCCACCGAAATGGTCGCGCCCGAGCCCACGAAGAAAAGCTTGTCCGCCTTCAGCGCCACCGCGATCTCCACCGCGAGCTCCGTGGAGGAAATATTGTAGGGCCGCCCCGTCGCCGTCCAGCCGACGCAGGGCACGATGGGAATAAAGCCGTCTTCCAGCGTCGCGACGAGGGAGGTCAGGAACACCTTCTCCACCACGCCCGCGCTCCCGTAATCCACGCCGTCGATCACCCCGCGGCCCCGGGCGCGCACCCAGTTCCCGATCACGGCGGTGAGCCGCTCGGCCGCCAACCGCGTCATGATCCGGTTCGAAACGTCGAAGGCCGCCATATTGATCAGGTTCATCCCGTCCTCGTCGGTCACGCGGACCCCGTTCACCTTCTTCCATTCGACCTGCCACGAATCGAGCACCCGCGAAATATGGTTCGCCGCCCCGGGCACGATCACCAAGCGGATCCCCGTCTCGTGCACCAGCGCGAGATCGTGCATATGGCTCGCGAACAGGGCCGAATCCACCACGTCGTCGTCGATCCGCACCACCAGGGTCGAGCCCTTGAATTTCTTGATGTACCGGATCACGTCCCTGATCCGCTCGGTTTGTATCATGGGCACAATGGTACGGCACCTGCGAAGCCCTTGTCAAAGGGGAAAAAAGATCGAGGCAGAACGTGCCCCGCGGCGAGCGGGCGATAAGCGCGGAGCCCCCGCGGAGCGCCCAACCCTCGGGTTGGGCCGGGCCGTGCGGGTCGAGGGGGGGGAAAGAGAAAATGCATTTTTTGGAACAGCCCCGCGATTGGGTGTATACTAACCCCCGTTCCGCATTATCAACGAACGCGAGGAAAAAAAAACATGTCAGAACAGGAAAATAAAACGAAACGGAAATTCGATCCTTCCCTCATTTTCGGTACCTGGACGCCCCCGCCTTACCTCAAAAAACTGGGCGCGTTGTCCGTCACCGCCGCGCGGTCCGCGGGGGCCTTTATTCGACGCTACCGAAAGGTGGGCTTCGCGGTTCTTTCGGGAATCGCGGCGGTCTTCGTCGCTTTCATCGCCTTTTCGTTCTGGCAGGCGCGGCAGCCGAAGGTCCTAACCCTTACCTGTTCCGTAGACGGCCCGTCGGCCCGATACGACTGGGAGGCCCCGGTGCCCGCGGTGTACCTTTCCTTTTCGGGGTCCGCGTCGCCCGCGGATTCGGAAGGCAAAAGCGTAACCGAGGGCATTTCCCTCTCGCCGGAAATCGGCGGCGCCTGGAAGTGGGAAAGCGACAGCATCCTCTCCTTTTCCCCCGAAACGGACTGGCCCGTCGGCCAGGAATACCGGGTTTCCTTCGCGAAGGGCTATTTCCCCTCCCACCTAAAGGCCCCGCAATCCGTGAAATTTTCCACGCCGCCGTTTATGCTCGACCTGGAAGACTGCGAATTCCAGATAGACCCTGAGAACGCGGAAGTAAAGCGGGTCGTCGCGACGGTTCGGGCCAATTGGCCCATCGAGCCGGGTATCCTCGAAAAAAGCATCGTCGTTAAACCCGATTTGAAAGCCGATTCCGGCACCATGAAAAACCGCGAGTACCGCGCAAGCGTGAGTTACGACAAGAATCGCCTGAACGCGTACGTCGTTTCGGAATCCGTTGGCATTCCCGTCGATAGCGTCGATATGGTGGTAACGGTCAGGAAGGGCATCGTTTCGTCCCTGGGGGGAAAGGCCACCGCGGAGGATTCGGTCGCGCGCGTCACCGTCCCCGGCATTACGGGGTACATGCAAATTTCCCTCATCGACAATTCCCTCGTCAAAACGCCCGACGAGCGTTACGAGCGCGCGATCATCCTCGCCGGAAACGGCGCGGTCTCGGTAAAGGAGATAGCCAAGAAAACCCATGCCTGGATCCTTCCCGTCGACCGCCCCGATCTGCCGGGTATCAAGGGGGAAAAGAATGCCTCCTGGGAAATGATGGATTTGGTCACGAAAGAGGTTCTTGACCTGGCCGAGCCCCTCGCCCTGAAACCGGTTCCCAACGCCCTCGAGAACAACGAGGTAAACAGTTTCACCTTTGAGGCCCCTCCCGGGCGATCCGTTTTCGTCCGGGTCGACGACGGCCTGGAGTTCTTCGGCGGCTACCGGCAAAAAGGCGAGCGTAAGGCCCTGTTTCGCGTGGAGGATTTCCCGCGGGAAGTGAAAATCGTGTCCGACGGCTCAATCGTGCCCATGACCGGCAGCAAAAAGCTTGCCCTCTATTCGCGCGGGATCGGGGACGTGCGGTTCAATATCGGGCGCGTCAGGCCCGACGATATCAACCACCTCGTTTCGCAATCCAACGGGGACCTGAGCCGGTTCAGTTTCGAATACTGGAATTTCAACGAATACAACGTCACCGAGCAGTACGCGGAGCAGACGAAAATCGCCCTCGCCGACGCGGGTTCGCCTTCCTGGTTCTCGTTCGATTTTTCGAAGTACCTGGACACCAAGCCCGTTCAGAATCTGCGGTACGGCTTATTCGTATTCACCGTCGCCGGCAACACAAGCGCCACCCGAAACTACCAGGACAGGCGTCTTATCATGGTTACCGACCTCGGGTTCTACGTAAAGCGGAATTATGACGGATCCAGCGACCTTTTCGTCCAGTCCATCGGGAGCGGGTCGCCGGTGGCCGGCGCCGAGGTCTCGGTCGTGGGATTGAACGGCAACCCCCTGTACTCCGGGACGACCGGTTCGTCGGGCCGAATTTCCTTCCCCGACCTTTCCGGGTACCAACGGGAAAAGAAACCCGTTGCCTGGATCGTGAAAAAAGGCGAAGACTTGTCCTTCATGCCCTATGAGGCGACGGGCAGGAGCCTCGACTGGTCGAACTTCGATACCGGCGGCGTAGTGGGCGCCACGGACCCCAAAAAGATCAACGCCTTCCTTTTTTCCGACCGGGGCATATATCGGCCCGGCGATACCATGCATATTGGGATGATCCTGAAATCGGGCGATTGGGGCATTAGCCTGGAGCGCACGCCCCTGGTCTGCGCCGTCGTTAACCCCAACGGCACCGAGGTATACACCCGGAACATAACGGCGGGCCCCGCGGGCTTCGAGGAACTCGAGTGGAAAACCGAGGACTGGTCCCCGACCGGCGAATATACGGTTTCCCTATACCATTTAGTGGACGAATCGAGGCGTACCCTGGCCTTTCTGGGCTCCGAAACGGTAAAGGTAGAGGAATTCCTCCCCGACACGCTCAACATCCGCGCCGCGTTGTCTTCTTCCGCCCAAACGGGCTGGATTAAGCCCGGCGCCCTGGAAGGCAGGGTCTACCTCAGGAACCTGTTCGGGAACGCCGCCGCCGGCAACGAAGTTCAGGCCTCCATACGGCTGCGCCCCGGCGCCGTCACCTTCCCGGCGTGGAAGGACTACCGCTTTATCGATCCCTACGACGAGGCGAAACCCTATACCGAGACGCTTGGCTCGTCGGAAACCGACGGCGAGGGAATCGCGCGATTCCCCATCGACCTTTCGAAGTTCGAGAAAGCCACGTACCGGCTTACCTTCGAGGCCGAGGGTTTCGAGAAGGCTTCGGGCCGTTCGGTCAAGGCGGAAGAAAGCCTTTGGGTGTCTCCGTTGGATTATCTTGTCGGCTTTAAAGCCGACGGCGACCTGGGGTACATCAGTTCCAGCGGGGCGCGGAACCTGTCATTCATCGCGGTGGGCCCTGACGGGAAGGCACGGGCCGTCGGCGGGCTGACCGCTTCGATTACCGAAACGAAATACGTTTCCATGCTCGTGAAGCAGCCGAACGGAACCTACAAGTATCAGTCCGTCAGGAAAAACGAGCCCGTGGAATCGTTCCCCCTTTCCATTCCCGAATCCGGCTTCGTCTGGTCCGTGCCCACGGGCAGGCAGGGCGACTACGAAATGGTGGTTACCGGCGGGGAGGGGCTTTCCTACGCGAAGGTGTCCTGGTCCGTGGTCGGCGGCGGAAACGTTCAGCGAAGCCTGGACCGCGTCGCGCAGCTGGAAGTGAAGCTCGAGAAGACCGACTACCGCGGGGGCGAGTACGCCACGGTCTTCATCAAGGCACCCTACGCGGGCTCCGGGCTCATTACCGTCGAGCGGGACAAGGTATACACCCATACCTGGTTTACCTCGTCCGGCACGTCCACGGTACAAACCGTTCTCGTTCCCAAGGAGCTGGAGGGAAACGCCTACGTAACCGTTACCTGGGCGCGCGCTTCCTCTTCCGAGGAAATATTCATGAGCCCGCTCTGCTACGCCAGCGTCCCCTTCTCCGTGAGCAGGGACAAGCGGACGAACCGGATCGAGTTGGGCCTGCCCGAAACCATGAGGCCAGGCGAAGACCTGACCATCGAGTATTCCACGTCGTCCGCGGGGAAAATCGCGATAATGGCCGTCGACGAGGGAATTCTCCAGGTTGGCCGTCACGCGACCCCCGATCCCCTCGCGTTCTTCTTCAAGAAACGCGCCTTGGAAGTCGGTACCGAACAGATCATGGACCTGGTGCTGCCCGAGTTCAACGTGCTTCGCACCCTCGGGGCGATCGGCGGCGACGATATGGGAGAGGAACTGGCGCGGAACCTGAATCCCTTCAAGCGGAAAAGGAACGTGCCGGTGGCCTACTGGTCGGGCATCGTAGACTCCGGTCCCGACAAGCGCTCCCTTACGTACCGCGTCCCGGACTGGTTTAACGGAACGGTCCGGGTCATGGCGGTGGCCGTTTCCGCCGATACCATCGGCGCGACCGACGCGAAGGTAACGGTTCGGGCCCCCTACGTGATCGTCCCGAACCTTCCGGCCATGGCTTCCCCCGGCGACGAATTCGACGTTTCGGTAACGGTCACGAATACCGTGGCGGCTTCCGGCGATACGGCGACGGTCTCCCTCAAGGCCTCTGCCGACGCGGGCCTTTCCCTCGTCGGGGATACCTCCTTTACCCTCGCCGTTCCCGAGGGGGGCGACAAGACGGTCGTCTTCAAGGTCAAGGCGCTCGATGCCTGCGGAAACGCGGAACTCCGTTTCGCCGCGTCGGGCTCGGGCGAAAGCTCCGCCGCGTCCGCCTCGCTCAGCGTGCGGCCGGCAGTTCCCTACCGCACGACCGTAACCAGCGGCACGACGCGTGCCTCGACGGCGAAAATCCCCGTTCCGCGAAGTATCCGCGACGACTTCGCCGTTCGGGACGTAAGCGTCTCCTATCTCCCCGTCGGACTCGCCAAGGGACTGTGGTTTTACCTGGAGCAATACCCGTATATGTGCTCGGAACAGCTGGTGAGCGTTTCCTGGCCGTATCTCTACCCCAACCTGGTCAAGGAGCTGGACCTGAACGCAGAGGAGGCCCGTGACAAGATCGATTATGCCGCCTCGGTCCTTCAGTCTCGGTTGCGGAGCGACGGTACCATAGGTATCTGGACCGCGGAATCGAAGTCGGAGGCGTACCTGAATAACTATTGTACCCTGTTCCTGATCGACGCGCGGGACCACGGCTTTTATATAAGCGATACGCTCTACAATGCCGCCCTTCGCGGGGTGGCGCTCACCGCCGACGGTAACGGGACCGATTCCTACGGGCTCGCGAACCGTTCCTTCGCCTGCTATCTTCTGGCTCGGAGCGGCACCATCGCCACGCAGTATATCGAAAAGCTCCGCAAGGACATGAAGAAAAACCCCGAAGCGGCCGAGGGCTACGCCGGCCTCTTCCTCGCGGGAACCTCCGCCATACTCCGTCAGGATCTGGAAGCGGCAAAGCTGCTTGCCGAAGTGAAAAAGGACCTGAAAAAGCCGGAGGGCCTTTGGTACGCCGATTCCCTGTGCTACCGGTCCCTCTACCTCGATATCGTGTCGCGGCATTTCCCCTCCAGGGTAAAGGACCTTTCTCCCTCCCTCCTTGACGCGATAGCCGCCGATCTGTCGGAGAAACAGTGCACTTCCCTCTCCGCGAACCATGCCTTGATGGGCATCGAAAGCTATCTTTCCCGCATGCCCTCGGCCGAGAAGGCCGATATCGCCGCCCGCGCGATCGGCGCGGACAAGGCCAAGGCCGCGCTTGCCTTCGCCGGCGATATCCTCAGGAGCGCCGACTATCCCGCGGGAACGACCGATATCGAGCTCGAGAACGGGGATACGGCCGCTCTCTTTTATCAGGTAACCACCGCCGGTTTTGACGCGAAGCTTCCCGCCGCGGAGGTCAAGAACGGAATCGAGATCCTGAGGGAATTCACCAACGCGAAGGGCGAAAAGCTCCAAGGCATAAAAATCGGCGACGAAGTGCGCGTAAAGCTCAGCTTCCGCACCACCAAGGGCGACGCGATACACGACGTCGCCTTCGTGGACCTCTTGCCCGCGGGACTCGAGCCGGATATCGCTTCCGTCAGGTCCGCGGCGGCCGAGTCAGCGTGGCGGCCGGATTACGTGGATATCAGGGAAGACCGAATCGTGCTGTACGGCACGGTTTCCGACACCCTGGAAAGCTTTACCTACGTCGCGCGGGCGGTTAATTCCGGTAGTTTCACGGTACCGCCCCTGTTCGCCGAGGCCATGTACGATCCGGCCATAACCGCGTACAAGCCCCAGCCGGCGATAAAAATCGGTGAGCGCTGAGCGGAAACCCCTTCGCCGGGCGTGTATTGCCCTCCTGGGCGCCGCGGTGGCCTTCTGCGCCGCCGCGGTTATCCATGAGCGGATATTCGGCGACATACTTTCGAACATTCCCTTTTCCCGGGCCTATACCGATCGGGACGGGAATTTGCTGCGGGTATTCCTCGCCTCGGACGGGCAGTACAGAATCCGATCCCGGCTCGCCGATTATTCCCCGGAATTCGTCGAAGCCCTGCTCCTGCAGGAAGACCGATTCTTCTATGCCCATCCCGGGGTGAACCCGGCCGCCCTGTGGCGGGCCGCGTACGAAACCTGGATCAGGAAAAGCCGGCGCATGGGCGCCTCTACCATTACCATGCAGGTGGCCCGCCTGGCCTACGGTATCCGCACCGATACGGTGCCGGGAAAGCTGCGGCAAATCGCTTCGGCCCTGCTTTTGGAGGTATGCAACCCGAAAAACCGCATTCTTGAGGCCTACCTGAACCTTGCTCCCGTGGGCGGAAACCTGGAGGGTTTCCAAACCGGGGCCTGGTATTACTTCGGGAAGAACGCCGCCCGCCTGGAATTGAGCCAAAGCCTGCTCCTTGCCGTCCTTCCCCAGGACCCGGTAGCCCGAGCGCCCCGCGCGGGCGTCGTGCCGGAAGAAACCCTCGCGGCCCGCTCCGTCCTCTTCGAATCGTGGCTCTCCGATCACCCGGAAGACGGTGACAAACGAGCCGACCTCGCCTTAGCCGTCCGCGCGCGGTGTTCCTTCCCCTTCGTCGCGCCCCATTTTACCGAACGCGCCCGCTCCGCCGACGCCTCTCCCGCCGCGGGATCGAAGGCGCGGGGCGAACGCCGGACGACCCTGGACGGGCAACTGCAGGATATCGCCGAAAACGCCCTTCGGCGCTGGCTTGAACGAAACCGTTCCCTGGGCGTTACCAACGGGGCCGCGCTCGTCGCTGACAGGAAAACCATGGAAATCCGCGCGTCCATCGGCTCCGCATCCTGGTTTGACGAGTCGATTTACGGACAGGTGGACGGAACGCTGGCGAAACGCTCGCCGGGCTCCGCCCTAAAGCCCTTTATCTACGCCCTGGCCCTCGACGCCGGGCTGATCCACAGCGCGACCGTGCTCAAGGATACGCCCACCGGCTTTAACGAATACACCCCGGACAATTTCAGAAGCGATTTTTCCGGTCCCGTAAGCGCCCAGAAAGCCCTGACCGATAGCCGCAATATCCCCGCCATCGCCCTGGAGCGCGACCTGATCTCGGGGAAGGGCGCCGTCCAAACCGATGACCTCTACGGCCTTCTCTCGCGGGCAAAAATCGGCGGCCTGAAGGACCGGGACCATTACGGGCTTTCCCTGGTACTGGGCAGCGCTGAAGTTTCCATGGACGAATTGGCCGGGCTCTACGGGGCCCTCGGGAACGGGGGCCGATTCCGGAACCCTACCGTGTTTCCCGAACGAAGCGATACGGCGCCCGCCTCCGCGACGGAGCTTTTCTCAGACCGGGCTGCCTTCATTGCCCTGAAAATGCTCGAAAGCAACGAGCTGCCGCCCTCAAGCCGGTCCCGAACCTCTTCGGACATTCCGATCGCCTACAAAACAGGCACTTCCGTCGGCTTTAAGGACGCCTGGAGCGCCGCCGTCGCGGGGCCCTTCGTGGTCGTGGTCTGGATCGGAAATTTTGACGGCCAGGGGAACACCGCCTTCCTCGGCCGAACCATGGCGGCCCCCCTCCTTATCGACATAGTAGACGCGTCGCTGGCCACCCTCCCGGGCGAAAGCCGGGCCTTTCCCGAAACGGTTCCCGAAGGCGTAACCCGGGTTGCCGTATGCCCCGTCTCCGGCGCGCTACCCGGGCCGGACTGCCCGAAAACCGAGTCCGCATGGTACATACCCGGCGTATCGCCCATAGATACCTGTAAAATCCACCGCGCCGTCTATATCGATACGCGCACGGGTTACCGCACCGATAGGGCGGCGGGGCCGAATATCGTCCGCCAAGTCAGGGAATTCTGGCCCTCGGATATCCTCGCCCTCTTCGCGGAAGCCGGGCTTCCGCGCCTCCTCCCCCCTCCATACGAGCCGGGTAACCTTCCGCAAGACTCTCGCCTTCGGGGCTTCCCTCCGGACATCGTTTCCCCCCTCTCCAACGCCACCTACGTGATCCGCGCCGCCGGCCAGGAGCGGAATACCCTCGTCTTTCACGCTTCCGCCGACGCCGATACCGCCGAGCTCTTTTGGTTCGCCGACTCGATCTTCGTGGGCCGCGCCAAACCCGGCGCGAAAGCGTTCTGGAACCCGTCCCCGGGAATACATCTCATTACCGCGGTGGACGAACGGGGCCGATCCTCAAGCGTAACGATCAAGGTCGTGTCCGAGGAATAGAGGAAAAGATCGAGGCAGAACGGTCCATTGACGGAGCGTGCGGGCCACGCGGAGGGAAGATATACCGGTTTGTGTATTACGGAATTTCATGTTATAAGGAAAAGGCCCGTTTTAGGGAAGAAGAAATAATAGGAATACAATGAAAGAGACATTGAAAAAGCTTGGTTCGTTTTTTTGCCTTATGGGAGCCTGCCTGTTCATGGCTTCGTGCGTGAATCCCTCCTCCGTAGACGATCCTACAGCGGAAAATCCCGGTGAAACGGGTACCTCGTATACCGTTACGTTTGACGGCAACGCCGGGACAGATACTCTTGCCAATTTGCCGTCGCCCTTGACCGGCATCGCGACGGGCGGGAAAATAACTGAGCCCGAAGAAACCCCCGAGAGAGCGGAGTATCAGTTTGCCGGTTGGTATCTTGAAGCGACGTGCGAAATGCCCTGGCAGTTCGGCCTCAATACCGTCAATAAGGATCTTTCGCTTTATGCCAAATGGGTTTCCGCCGCGGACACGCTTTGCACGATTACCTTCGATACCGGGGCGAGCGGTTTGGCCATCACGCCGATCAAGGTGGCGGCGGGAACGACGATCGATTTAGACGCCATTTATGACAGGGTTTGCGGCGCCTATCACATGACAGATCCCGACTACGAAAGCGAAGGCCTATATCGGGAAGCGACCTATACGAACTGGCTCATGTATAGTGTTCTCCGCTCCTTTCCCGTTACCGAGAACGTTATATTGTATGCGCGATTCTTTCCCCGGTACCTGATTACGCTGTATGGAAACGGCGGCACCTTCCCCGACGGGCTTACGAGCGTGTCTTTCAAGGATTCATCCGTAATGGAACAAACGGTCCACGAGATAATCGATGGTTTTGAGCTTGTTAATGACGGAAAACTCTTATCCGGTTGGTCCACGGATGTTGGAGGTACAAAGCGTTTTGATACCAATGTGCAACTTGCCGGCCCTTTGACCCTCTACGCCCAATGGGCGGTCATTGACTCAATCTTGGACGGTTTCTGGACCTCTTGTACCAACGGACATGACTACTCATTCATTAAGCTCGATTCCGCGACGGGAACCGGTGTGGGCTATGATGGATATCTCAATGGTCTTACATTTTCCGATTGCACGATTTCTCTGTCCCAGGGCACAAGCCCGTACTCTTATTCCGCGGAGAACGATACGATTACCGTGCATACAACGAATGGCGACCGAATATATTCCCGCCCCAGCGTTGCCCAAATCCCCGGGGGTAGCCTTGATGCCGGGCAATACTATCATAATTGCCTTATCGCTGACCTGGCAGAAGACGGTTCCGTTACGGGATTTTGCACGGAGACGAAAACGGAATTCCTGTCTGGCTGCAAATGGTCCAACGACACGGACTTTTTCTATTTATTGGACGGTTACGCGAAAGTAATCGCCGGATTTCCGCTCCACAGTACGTTTAAGGCGACTACCGCGGGCTTGGGCGATTCCTGGTACGGCTTTGCCGGTACCGCGGCAAACGGTTTTTACGACGCATGGTCCGTGAATTTCAAATCCGACGGAACCTGGGTTGTCCCGGTGTGGGGCCAAGAAATTACCGGGCATTGGTTCCTCTGCAAAGAAAGCGATACGACCGGTTTTATCGTGACCCACAGCGATACTGACGGCTACTACGAAAAAATCGATTATACGATCATCGATGGCGCCTATAGTTTTATGCTCGATGTAGAGGTTCAATCCCCGGCCTCTTCTCCGTCGGCCTTCAATTCGCCGGCTTCTGTCGATGATGAAAACCTTTTTGGAAGTTGGAAATTAGAGACGAATGCCTATGACGTTATCTATACTTTTAATCGGGACGGAACGGTTACTCTATTCATGACTGGAGCGGGACATGACTCGACTAGGGTGGAGAAATTTGCCGTGAAAAACGGCCTATTGCACATGATTAACCTGGAGCTTTATGAATTAATGTGCGGTATTGATTCGAATCCGTATGCAATTAGTGGTGATACGCTGAGTTTTTACGGATACGTTTTCGCCCGCCAATAATCTTTTTTTTTTATTGGCCGTAGAGGCCTTTCAGGAGCTCCTGGTACGCCTTGCCCCTTACCGTGTCGCGGACGGCCTGGTCGATCGCGGCGAACTCCGCGGCGTAGGGCGACTTTTTGCCGATCAGCAAGCGGAGCGACGTTTCGTCTATCTTGACGTTCGTGCAAACGATTCGGTCGGATACGCCGAGCTCGCGGATTCTCGGGGCCATGCTCAGGGGCGTGTCGAGAATGATATCCGCCCTGCGGGCGGCGAGAAACTGAAGCATCGTGGTGTCGTCGTTCACGTACGTGGTCGGCACGCCCTTGGCCGCCACGTTTGCCTCGTGCCACCCGTTTCCCCGGTTGGAGACCGCGGTCAAACCCAGCCTGAGAATGGCGTCTACCGAATCGGCTTTCGCGATTTCTTTCAATCGCGGGTTGTCCCGGTAGGTGTACACGGTGAAATAGAGGCTGAAAACGGGCGTATCGCAGGCTATGGCGTACTCCAGCCGCTCGGGCGAGGCGAGGGCGATAAGGGCGTCGGCTTCTCCCCGTTCTACCGACGATTGGGCGCGCTGCCAGGGATACCGGACGATCGCCGTTTCCCAGCCCATGCGGACCGATAGGGCCTCCAGGAAGGATTGATACAGGCCTTCGTACGTCCCTTCGTCGTCCCACGTCAATATTGACGGCCATGGGTCGTCGCCGACGGCGAGCGTAAACGGCCTCGTTTCGCCGAGGCACGCAACGACGGTTAGGGTAATGAATAACGCCATGAGCGCGACTCGACGCATAGGCCTGCCATCCTTCTTTGGAAACTCGTCCGGCTTTTTTCCGTGATAAAACCCTGAATGAGGCCCCGGCGGGGACTATACTCCCTTTCTTGCCGGGTGCAAAAAAATCGGGGGGGGAATCGCGTTATGAAAGCCTTTGTCTATAATAATAAGCCGCCTAAGGGGAATTTGCATCTTCGGGATCTGGACACTCCCCTGCCGAGGGCGGGCGAGGTTCTCGTCGAGGTGCGCGCCGTATCGGTTAACGCCGCGGATTACCGCTCCATGAAGCTGGGGATTATCCCGCAAGGCGGCGTTTTCGGGGCGGATATCGCCGGGCGGGTCGCGGCCGTGGGCCCCGGGGGCAGTTCCTTTCAGGTCGGGGACAACGTGGTATGCGACAATTCGGGGGATAATTTCGGCGGTTTCGCGGAATACGCCACGGTGAAGGAAGGCGTTTTGGCCCGTATGCCCGCGGGCCTCTCACCCGAAACCTGCGCCGCCGTACCCTTGTCCGCGGTCACCGCGCTGCAGGGCCTACGGAAATACGGCGGGGACTTGCGCGGCAAGGCCGTGTTGATAAACGGTGCCGCGGGCGGCGTGGGCAGTTTCGCGGTCCAGTTGGCGAAGTTCTTCGGCGCCGACGTTACCGGCGTGTGCGGTTCCGCCAACGTGGAACGGGTCAAAGCCTTGGGCGCCGACCGGGCGATCGACTATACGGAAGCGCCCCTCGCGTCGCTCGCGTCGCGGAAGGATTATCCCGCGCGCTACGACTTGATACTGGGCGTGCACGGCAATTACGGCTTGGGCACGTATCGTAACCTGCTCGCCCCGCGCGGCAGGTACGTCATGGTCGGCGGGGAACTCCCCCAGGTATTACGCTCCCTGCTGTTGGGGCCGCTTTACTCATTCGGGAATAAGAAGTTTCTATCCCTGGCGGCGAGGCCGTCGGCCGACGATTTGAAATTCGTCTTGAGCCTTGCCGCCGACGGCGCCGTTTCGCCGCTCATAGAAAGGGTATATCCGTTCGAAGGAATACCGGAGGCGGTCAGGCGCGCCGCCGGCGGGCATGCCTGGGGCAAACTGGTGATTTCGGTTAAAAAAGCAACGTAACCTTGAGGCCCTGAAAGCGCTGGAAGTCCCGGTCGCCGGTGACGAATGTCGCGTCGTGTTCCAGGGCAAGGGCTGCCAGATGCGCGTCGGTGGCGAGGTTCGCGCCGGTGCCGAGGTTCGCGCCGGTGCCGAGGAGAAGCAGTAGGTGCCTGAGAACCCCTCGGTGGGCTTCGCCCGGGTTAACCATTCTAATGGAAAAAAAGCGCGCATATAAACATATTCGGTATTTATTTCCTTGCGGCCTTCTTTGGGCTATAATCCTTACATCATGAACATCATCGTATTGGCCGGGGGCTTGAGCCCCGAACGGGACGTCTCGCTTTCTTCGGGGTCCCTGATCGCGAACGCCTTGATCCAAAAGGGTCATCGCGTATTCCTCCTTGATCCCTTGGTCGGTTCGGATACCGGTTTCGACGGGCTCGCCTTTCTGTCGCGGGACTCTCGGGAGCGCTATTCCTTCGAGGTTCCCCGGGAGGAACCCGATCTCGCCGCGCTTCGCCGGAAATATCCCGAACCGCTGGGGAAAAACGTGATCGGGATATGCCAAAGGGCCGACGTCGTGTTCATCGCCCTATGCGGCGCTGCGGGAGAAAACGGCCAGTTGCAGGGCCTCTTTGACCTGCACGGCATACGGTACACGGGATCGGGCTACCTCGGGTGCGCCCTCGCCATGGACAAGGACATATCGAAAAAGCTTGCCCTCCTCGAAAAAATTCCCACCGCGCAATGGAAGACGTATTCCCTTTCGGAAACCGGCGCCGAGGCGATTATCGCGCGGACCGAAACGCCCTGCGTGGTAAAGCCCCTCAGTTGCGGCTCGAGCGTGGGCATCTCGATTCCCGGCGATCGCGGGTCGCTCGCCGTCGCGTTGAAGGCCGCGGAGAAATACGAGGCGACGGTGCTGATCGAGGAAAAGATCGAAGGGCGGGAGTTTTCCTGCGGCGTGCTCGCGGGGAAGGCCCTTCCGCTCATCGAGATCAAGCCGAAGGCCGGCTTTTACGACTATCAGAACAAATACCAAAAGGGCCTGACGGACGAGATTTGTCCCGCCCCGATCGACGGGGCGTTGAGCGACAGAATCCGCGATTACGCGCTGCGGATGCACGGCGCGCTTCGACTCGGCTACTACTCCCGCTCCGACTTCATCCTTCGGCCGACGGGCGAGGTTATGTTCCTGGAAACGAATACCCTACCGGGCATGACGCCGACGAGCCTCCTGCCCCAGGAAGCGGCCGCGGACGGGATACCGTACGACGAGCTGTGCGACCTGATCGCGGGAAACCCCGTGGGGCGCCCATGATCGGCGAACGGCTCGAGCGCCAGATGGGCTTCATTTTCGAATTGGAACGGCTAAAGACCGTATACCGCCAAAACGGCACGCTGGGCGGGAAACGGCAGGAAAACAGCGCCGAGCATTCCTGGCACGTTTCGGTCATGGCCTTCCTTCTCGCCGAATACTGCCCCGAGGGCGTTGACGTTTTTCGGGTCCTGAAAATGCTTCTCCTTCATGACGTGGTCGAGATTTACGCGGGCGATACCTTTCTGTACGACCAACAGGGGCGGGAAGACGCGAAGCTCGCGGAGGCGGCTGCCGCCGACCGGGTTTTCTCCCTCTTGCCGGAGGATCAGGGGAGCGACTTCCGCGCCCTTTGGGAAGAATTCGAGCGGAGGGACACGCAAGAGGCCCTTTACGCCGCCGTGTTGGACAACCTGCAGCCGATTCTCAACCATTATTTCACGAACAACCAGAATATCGCCGGAAAACGACTGCTGCGTTCCCAAATCATCGAGAAGAAACGGTTTATCGCCGAATTTTCCCCCGAGCTTTGGGAATTCGCGGAAAGGATAATCGACGAAAGCGTAGCGCGCGGGCTTTTCCAGCCCGGCTAAAGGAACCGCACCGTGAGCGACATCGCGCCAGTATCCCCCGTAGGCCCCATACCCTTTACCGATCCCGTACCCGATTCGTGCGTCCTCTATATCTTTGACCTTGACGGCACGCTCATCGACTCCCTGGACGACTTGACCGCGGCGGTGAACGGCATTCTCACGCGGAAGGGGTATGGCCGCTTGGGCCGCGAAACGGTGAGGCGGTGCATCGGCCGCGGCGCGAGAAACCTTCTGGCGAAGGCCTTCGAGCATTCGGCGGGGAAGGCCATGGAGCCGTCTTTCATCGATTCGGCGCTCCCCGAGTACCGTGAACTCTACCGTTCTGCCGGCTTCGCTCATACCTACGCGTATCCGGGAATGGTCGAATGGCTCGACGAGCTGCTCGCCCGCGGCAAAAGGCTCGCGGTGCTGACCAATAAGCCGGAGCGCGAATCCCGGGAGATCCTGGCCGCCCTCGGCCTGGCGCGACGGTTCTTCGCGATAGCCGGGCCCGAAACCTTCGGCGCGGTAAAGCCCGATCCCGCGGGGGTTTTCGGCTTGATGGCGGCGACGGGATTGGACGCCGAAAGCGGGGAAGACCGGGCACGCGCCGTGATGATCGGCGATTCCGACGTTGACCTTCTTACCGCCCGGAACGCCGGCATTCCCGTCTGCGCGGTGACCGGCGGAATCGGGGACGAAGCGGTCTTGCTGGCCCTTAAGCCCGACTGGATCGTCGAGCGGAATTTTGCATAATATTTCACAATCCCGTATATTTATGCACTTGACACTGCCGTTCTGCCTGTGTTTTACTCAAACTGCAATGAATGAAGCGAAGCTCCACCATCATCATACCCATTCTCACAATCTCGACCGCGCCGGTTGAGCCGTTGGTGGTGTTGTATCCTAACACTGAACAGCCGTCGGTTCCCGGGAGCCGGCGGTTTTTTTTTATTCCGGCGCCCGCTGGGCGCGCCGATATTTGAACTGAACGCGGAGGCATCTTACATGGAAAAGCTGAAGATTCTGCTCCCCAAGGGGCGCATTTACGACAACGTGACGAAACTCTTCGCCGAGGCGGGGATCGGCATTTATCTGCCCGAGCGCGCTTATCGGCCCACCGTCAATCAGGACGACCTTGAGGCGAAGGTCATGAAGCCCCAAAACATCGGCAAGCTCCTGGAGCTGCACGCCCACGACGTGGGCTTCACCGGGGTGGACTGGATTCAGGAAACCGGCGCGGACGTGGTGGAGGTCATGGACCTCGGCTTTGACAAGGTGCGCATCGTGGCCGCGGTTCCCAACGAGATCGACGACAAGGCGCTCCGGTCAAAGCGGATGATCGTCGCCACGGAATACGTGAATAACGCCGAGCGCTGGCTTAAGAAAGAAGGGCTTAATTACCTCATCGTCCGCACCCACGGCGCCACCGAGGTATTCCCCCCGGACGACGCCGACATGATCATCGACAATACCGCCACGGGCCGGACCCTGCAGGAAAACGGCCTCAGGATCGTGGACACCATCATGGAAAGCTCCACCCGCATGTTCGCCTCCAAGGAAGCCATGGCCGACCCGGAGAAGAAGCGCAAGATAGAGGAGCTCAAGATGCTCTTCGAGGCGGTGCTCGCGGCCCGCAACCGGGTCATGCTCGAAATGAACGTGTCCCGCGCGCGGTTCTCCGACCTGGTGTCCGGGATACCGGCCATGAAGAGCCCGACCGTGGCCCCCCTCTACGGCGACGACGGGTACGCGGTGAAGATCGTGGTGAAAAAGGACGAGGTGCCGACCCTGATGCCCAAGCTCAAGAACCTGGGCGCGACCGACATCCTCGAGTACGAGCTCCGCAAGGTGATGCAGTAAAAAAATACACGCCATAGCCGCGCGCCGAAGGCCCGAGTCCCGGCGGCGGCAACCCTGGAGGAAACCATGAAAGAGCGGATCGTAACGGCGGAACGCGTGACCGGGGAAACCTCGATTTCCCTGACCCTCAATCTCGACGGAAGCGGGAAATGCGGCGTCGAGTGCCCTATCGGGTTTTTGTCCCACATGCTCGCCTCGTTTTGCAAGCATGGCCTTTTCGACCTCGCGGGTACCCTCTCGGGCGACCTGCACGTGGACCAGCACCACCTGGTCGAGGACACGGGGATCGTCTTGGGGCAGGCCTTCGACAAGGCCTTGGGCAGCCGCGCGGGCATCAGGCGAGCCGGCTTTTTCCTCTACCCGATGGACGAAACCCTCGCCCGCGCCGCGGTGGATTTCGGCGGGCGCCCCTTTTTGGTCGCCGAGCTTGGCCTGACCGGGATTCCCCTGGTCGCGGGCGCCGCTTCCCCGGCTTCCGGACCGTCCGCCGCCGGCAATCCGTGCGCGAGCTTCCAGACCGACACGGTCGAGGACTTTTGGCAGGGGTTCGCCGCGGGCGCCCGGTGCAACCTGCACCTGGATATCCTTCGCGGCCGGAGCGACCACCACAAGATCGAGGCCGCCTTCAAGGCGGCCGCCCGCGCGCTTCGCGAGGCGGTATCGATTGACGAACGCGCCGGCGGGGCAATCCCGAGCACCAAGGGCGTTATCGGCGGCTAGGGGGAGAAGGGCGATGTTTACCGGAAAGAAAACGCGCCTGCGGGCGTATAAAAAGGAAGACGCGGCGCTGGTCCAGGAGCTGATCAACGAGCCGGGGATCAGGCTGAACCTTTCGCCCGCGATCCCCTATCCCTATACCCTGGAAGACGAGGAAAAATTCATCCAGTCCCTGACCGCGACGGGCGATACCTACGCCTTCGCCATCGAGGACCTGGAAACCGGGCTCTATCTCGGCGGCTGCGGGGTGAACGAGGTGGACTGGAAGAACGGCCACGGCACGGTGGGGATTTTCATCGGCCAGGAAGCATATCTCGGCCGGGGGTACGGCACCGACGCCATGCGCGTGCTCGTGGACTTTATCTTTAACGAGACCAACCTGAACAAGCTCCGCCTGAACGTGTTCGCGTTCAACGAGCGGGCGATAAAAAGCTATAAGAAATGCGGCTTCGTCGTGGAAGGCACGCACCGTCAGGAACTGTTCCGGTACGGGCGCTACCACGACGAACTGCGCATGGGCATTTTGCGCTCCGAATGGGCCGCCCTCAAGGAAAAGAAATGATTATCTCCAGCATCGATTTGAAAGACGGCAAGGTTGTCCAACTCAGGCAGGGCAAGGACCTCGTGCTCGAGCGGGACGATCCCGACTCGCTGATCGCCGAGTTCGACCGCTACGGCGAGGTCGCGATCATCGATTTGGACGCGGCGCTTCGCAACGTCAAGCCCGACGGTACCACGGCGAACACCGCCATCCTGAAACGGCTCCTTCGCCGGGGCAGCGTTCGGGTGGGCGGCGGCATACGTGACGCGAAAAAGGCGAAGGAACTCGTTTCCCTCGGCGCCGAGAAGGTTATCGTCGGTTCGGCGGCCTTTACCCTGCCCGACGGCTCGGCCGGGGTGAACGTCGCCTTCCTCGAGGCCATGGCCGCCGCGGTCGGCAAGGACCGGCTCATCGTTTCCGTTGACGCCCGCGACGGCAAGATCGCCGTGAAGGGATGGACCGAAAGTTCCGGGATAGGCCTTCTGGAAGGCGCCCGGGCGGTGGAGCCCTATTGCTCGGAACTCCTTTTCACCTGCGTGGAGCGGGAAGGGACGATGACCGGGATCGACATGGGCCTCGTCAAGGCCTTGCGCGACGCCGTGAAGTGCCGGCTCGTGGTGGCCGGGGGCGTTTCGAGCCTGGAAGAGGCGGTCGCCCTCGAGCGGCTCGGTTGCGACGTGCAGCTCGGCATGGCGCTGTACACGGGCAAGGTCAGCCTCGCGGAATCCTTTATAGAATGCCTGGACTGGAAAAAAGTGGACCTGATAACCGTGGTCGCCCAGGCCGAGGACGGCGAGGTGCTCATGGTGGGCTACGCCAACCGCGAGGCCTTCGCCAAGACCTTTTCGTCCGGTAAGCTCACCTTTTGGAGCCGGAGCCGGAACGTGCTGTGGACCAAGGGCGAAACCTCGGGCAATACCCTGGACGTCGTACGGCTCCGCGCTGACTGCGACCGGGATACCGTGCTCGCTACGGTCAGGCCCCACGGGCCCACCTGCCATACCGGCGCGTGGACCTGTTTCAAGTCCGTGAACGACCGCCAGTATAGCCTTCCGTACCTTTCCTCGGTGATAGCCGACCGCTTCGCGAACCCCAAGCCCGGGTCGTACACCGCGACCCTTACCCCCGAGCGGGTGCGGGAAAAGATCGAGGAAGAGGCTGAGGAGCTCATCGAGGCCGAGGATCGGGACGAGGTGATCTGGGAGGTCGCCGACCTTCTGTACTTCGTGAACGTGCTCATGCACCGCGAGGGCGTGGAATGGAAAGACGTGCTGGACGAACTGGACCGACGGCACAAGAAATAGGGCTTATCGCGGGCGCGCTGGCCACGCCGGCCGCGCGGGGAGCGAACCGCCCGCGCCCGGGAAGCCCGGGCCGGCCGCCACAGTCAGAGCCTTCCGGGCGTTTCAGTACCGGCTATCCGGGGGAATGCGTTCTTTCCAGAGTTCGGCCAGGGCCTTAACGTCTTCGGCGAATTCGGCGGCGGTTTGCTCGGCTTTCCGGTCCAGCCGTTCGAGAATTTCGCATTCGAACGCCCCGGGCCCGTGCCGTTCCCAATCGTCGGCGACGGTCGGGTTAACGCAGGAACCGGTCGCCTTCGCGAAGTCCAGGGCGTTTTGGGCCTTGGAGAGGGTTACGGTGGAAAGCACGAGCCTTTTGCCGGTAACGGTATTCACGATGGCGTACACGCCGCCGGTTTCCGGGGCTTCCTTGAATGCCCGGAGCAGGGCCTTGCGGTCGGCCTTACCGGCGCTCATTGGGCGTTCCCGCCGTATCCCGCCTCGTTGAGGATACGGGCCAGCACGTGAAGGCGCTCCGATAGGAGCTCGTCGTCGCGGGCGAGGGCGTCGCGGAAAAGCTGGATGTCCTCGTCGATCATGGGGTTTTGGGCGCAGACGGACACGGTCATGGCGCCGCCCTGCAAGCCGACCCGGTCAATGTGGCTCGCCGCCTCGTCGTAGAGCTTCGGAAAGCGGTACGCGTCGCGGAAGTAGAGCTCGGTTCGCGCGATGAGGATTGCCAGGTCGAGCACGCGGTGCAGGGGCATTTCCTCGGATTGCCTGGACCATTTTTCGCCCGTATGGCGCCAGACCTTCGCCGAGATATCTACCTTGCCCCGGTCGTTCCATTGGGCAAGACCCAGTGACAGGCCGGCGGTTTCGATTTCCGGGGCTTCGCGCCCGTCGATTTCCGCGTAGTTTTCGCAGGTTATCACGGGTTTGTGCTTTAGATTGACGGGTATATTCATAGACGCTCCTTGCTGATGCCTCGTGAGCCCGTTGTTTCGTTGTCAAGTGCATCAGTAATTTACTAAATCAGTAAATTACTGATTTAGTAAATTCAATATACTGGAGACAGCCATGGATGACAAGACCTTTCCGATACTCGCCGCCGATTCCATTCCCGATTCCTATTGGTCCGTTCAGCGACACGCCGATGGCCTGGAGGGCGTGCCGGTTATAATGGATTCGGTACGGAAACGGGGCGACGCCGCGGTGCGCGAGGCGGCCGCGAAATACGACCGGGCCAACCCCCTTACCTTTGAGATATCCGAGGAGGATCGGGTCGCGGCGGTAGCACGGCTGGTCCGGGAGGCTCCCGAACTGTACGAGTCCCTGTGCCTTTCCCGTGACCTCGCGCTCCGTTTCGCCTCCCTCCAGCGCGCCTCGTTTAGCGATTTCGAGACCGAACTCTCCCCCGGCCTTTTCACGGGGCAACGTACGGTTCCGGTGTCGCGGGCGGGCGCCTACGTTCCCGCCGGGCGGTTTCCCCTCATTTCGAGCGTAATCATGACTGTATGCCCGGCCAAGGCCGCCGGGGTAGGGGAAATCGTGCTCGTGAGCCCCCCCGTTCCCCATCCCGATTCGCCCGCTCTCCCCGCCGTGGAATGGAGAATTCTCGCCGCTGCCCAGCTCTGCGGGGCAACTCGCGTGTTTGCCCTGGGCGGCCCCCAGGCTATAGCCGCCCTCGCCTACGGCACGGAAACGGTACCGAAGGTCGACGTAATCGTCGGGCCGGGAAACCGGTACGTGACCGAGGCGAAGCGCCTGGCCTTCGGCGAGGTCGGGATCGATCTGGTGGCGGGCCCCTCCGAGGTGATGGTGATCGCCGACTCTTCGGCCCATGCCGAATGGGTGGCCGCCGACCTTCTGGCCCAGGCCGAGCACGACGCGGACGCCCAGGCGATCCTCGTGACCGTCGATACCGCCCTCGCGCAGTCGGTTCGCGCCGAGCTGGAACGGCGTATCGAACCGCTTCCCCCGGACGCCGCTGCCCGCGCGAGCCTCGCCAAGAGCTTCGCCGTCATCGTGCCGGATTTGGACGCCGCCGTGGAGATCGCGAACCGGAAGGCCCCGGAGCACCTGGAGTTGGCCCTCGATCCGGGGCCGGACCGGGACGGGGTTGCCCGTGCCGTCCATAACTTCGGGTCCCTCTTCGTCGGGCACGGCGCCGCGGAGGTGCTGGGCGACTACGCGGCCGGGCTCAATCACACCCTGCCTACCGTGGGAACGGCGCGCTTTACCGGCGGGCTTTCGGTCCGGAATTTCCTGAAAACGGTCACGACGCTCCGTACCGCCGACGGAAAGGGCGTGGACGCCTCCCTAAAGGCCGCCGAGCTCATGGCCGAGGCGGAAGGCCTGGTGGCCCATGCCGCCGCGGCCCGGTGCAGGAGAGTCGCGAAAGCCTGAGTTGGCGCTACCGGAAGGGTTTGGTCTATACTGGAGGTATGGAAGGACCTTTCCCGTTGAGTCAGTTTTTTGTCTCGGACATAAGAACCGTGCTGGTTCTCCTTTTTTGGGCGAACCTGACGGTGTTGTGCCTTCTGGTTTCCTACGTATTCCACCTCAAGGACGAAAGAAACCGGAAGGTTCTCCGACAGTTTACCCTTGCCCGAATCGCCCAAACCGTCGCCTGGTGCCTTTTTATCGTCATAAGCCCGAAACCGGGCATGAAGGCCATGCTGCTCGGGTTGGCCGCCCTCTTTGGCGGCCTCTATATAGAAACGAGAACCTTATTCTTTCTTTCGGTAACCCCGCGGCGTTTCGTCCGGCGGTTCGTGGATTCCCTTGCGGCGGCCGGCGTTCTCGGCTTGCTTTTCTCGTATGTTTTTCTCGCCAAGAACGATGGACGGATTCTGCTCATCGGGCTGCTTGCGTTTTTGGTCATACTTCTGCCCGGCCCCATCTCCCTGCTTCGCGTTCGGCTCTCGCCCCTCCAGACCGCCATCGGCTTGGGTTATGGCGTGTTGATACTGGTCATGATTATGGGGGCGGCGCAGCTGGTTTTTCCGGGCCTTCCCCGCTTTATCTCCCCGTGGCTTCTCTCGGACCTGGTGAAGATCCTCTTCGTGGAAGTGACCATGATCGGCGGCATGGGCATCCTACTCCTCACGAAACAGGACGCGGACCGACGCATCGTTGAGCTCGCCTTTCGCGACCCCCTGACCGGGCTGCATAACCGACGGTATTTCATGGAAGAGGCGCGGAATACGTTTCGGGACGCACTCAGGGAGAAACGGGAAATGGGAATGGTTTTTCTCGATATCGACCATTTCAAGGAAATTAACGATACCTTTGGCCATCATTTCGGCGATACCGTGCTTCGCGATTTCGCCTCGGTCCTGCGACTGAACCTTCGGCCCCTCGATCGTTCCTGCCGGTACGGCGGCGAGGAATTTCTCCTTCTGCTCCCCGGCGCGGGCCGGGAAGCGTCGGCCGCCACCGTGGGCAGGATTCTGGAGCTAGTGCGGCAATCCCGCTTTTCGGCCCATCCGACGTTTTCCTACACCGTAAGCGCCGGGATACACGTGGGCGTTCCGGGACGGGACTCCGTGGACGAGTTGTTGCGCGTTATCGATTGCGCGGATACGGCCCTGTATACGGCGAAGGGCGCCGGTCGGGACCGATTTATTTTTTTCGAGAATGCGAATGCCCCGTAAAGCGCGTATAATGGAAGCATGTCCATGGTAGAAATACTGCGGTCTCTCGTGACTATGGAAGATCATGCGGCCTTGGTAATGCTCTTTTGGGGAAACGCGGCCCTATTCGTCCTGGTTTTGTCGTATGTGGTCATGGATAAAACGGCGAATTTCGGCCCGAACGGGGTTTTCTTAAGGAAATTCGCCGTTGCCCGGGGTATCCAAGCCCTGGGCTGGTGCTGCCTGCTCGTATTCCAGGCGGAGCGGAACCGCGCGTTTTTAATTGTCGGCGGCTTGTTGGCCCTCGCCGGCCTCTTCGCCGAATCGGACGCCCTTCTTTTTATCACGGATATGCCCGGCGAAAGGAAAAAAAGGCTGAGAATGGCCTCGACCGACCTTATGCTGGTCGGCGCCGTCCTTTTCTCCGTCTCCCGGATCCTCGTTGGCTCGATCCTGTCCGTGACCTTCGCGCTCGTATCCCTTCCCATACTCATCGCCGGCTGCGTAATCGGCCCCGTGTGCCTTGCCGGCCTTTCTTCCGCCACCATCCGCAAGTTCGTGGGAATTTCGGCCTTTTGCATGTATGCGGCCGCGGTCGGTTGGGCTATCGGCGGGGCCGACCCGTTTCCGGTGAGCCTTTTCCGGGAGTCCATCGCCCAGGACATTTTCCGGATCGCCCTGGTCATTCTTACCCTGTCCGGAGGAACCGGGATCCTGATCCTTTCCAAGGAAGCGACGGACCGTCGAATCGCGGAAATGGCCATACGGGACCCGCTGACCGAGCTCTATAACCGAAGGCATTTTTTCGAGCGGGGGCGGGAAGAATTCGCCGACTGCGCGCGGAACGGCGATGAGGTCGCGTTCGTGTTTTTGGATTTGGACGGGTTTAAGAAAATCAACGATAAATGGGGGCACCGGTTCGGCGACGCGGTTCTCCGCGACTTTTCCGCCCTTTTGCGCCTGGGAATTCGGCCCCTAGACCTCTGCTGCCGGTACGGCGGCGAGGAATTCGTGATCTTCCTGCCGAGAACCGGTCGCGAAGGGGCCGCTACCGTGGCGGAACGCATGCTCGAGGCGGTTCGGGGCTCAAAGTTCCCGGAACAGCTCGATTTTTCCTACACCGTCAGCGCCGGAGTCGCCCATGGCCGGCCGGTCACGGCCGACGAGGAGGCGTTTATGGACCTTCTCGCGAAAAGCGACGAGGCCATGTACCGGGCGAAACGGGCAGGCCGGGACCGAGTCGTCTTTTGGGAAGACCCGCCGCCCGGCTCGGAACGCCGTTAGTCGAGGCGTCCTTTCTCGTTTTCCTCGTGCATCTTCTCGAGTCGATCCATGACGTAATCCACCACGATTTGCTTTTTATCCTCCGCGTCCTCTCCCGCCCAGGCGCGCGCTTCCGCGCGGAACGCGTCGCACTGGTATACCGGACTGGCGGTCATGATCACCTTGTCGTGGAAAAGCACGTCGTTGAGCATGTCTTTCGGGTCTTCCGAAAAGCGGAGGCAATTGCCGTTAATGGATACGAGCATCATCACGTCCGAAAGGCGGATATAGGAGTCGATCTCGCGCACGCCTTTCTTGGTTTCCGGCTTTCCCGGGCGGTAGCGCGTTCCCGAGGGGAACACCAGCACGGCTTGCCCTTCCTTGCGGACGCGGTCAAGGGCGCGCATTGAGGCGAGGTTGATAACCCGGCTACGCCGTTCCTCGGCTTTATACTGCTCTGGGTCGGTAATGGCGGCGAGGGAGCGGCTCGGATAGATGATAATGCGGGAATAGGCCTCGGCGAAGGCCGATACGTAGGGGTTTTCCTCATTGAGCTTCATGCCCGACATGGCGATTATCCGGGAGGCAAGCTCCTTGCCCACCGGCCCGCTCCGTTCCAGGAGCCACATGAGCCCGGGAAGGTCAAAGTTGCTGTAGTGTTCCATGAGGATAATGCCGCGTTTCCCCGATTGTATCGCCTCGAGGAATTGGGCGGCGTGCTCGAGGCCGCGGAATTCCGAGCCCGGGAGCATATGCTCGCCGCACATGGCGTCCATGTGCTTTCTGATGCCCTCGTTCGCGGGCTGAAGGACGTTTTCTTCGGTTATGACGTTTTGGGCGCGGGAAAGGCGCTCCAGTTCCGGAAACAGGTAGCCGTACTTGCCGGCCAGGGAATTCGGGTTCATTCGGATCTCCGTAAGACGCAACTTTCCCCGAGGGGAAGCGATAAACAGTTTTACCCCGTTGGACCGGGGGTGTCAAGAATCGAGAATTCCCCGTTCGACGAGGAGCGCGCGAAGGCCATAGATGGATTTGATGCGATAAAAGCCCTCGTCCCGGGCCAAATCGGCGAAGCGATCCTTTTCGTCCACCAACGCGGCCTGCCCGCCGATGGCCCGGTAGCCGCGGACGTATTTTGGGTGGTCGTCCACGAATAGGGTGTCTTCCACCGAGTGGCCGACCGCGGCAAGGGTGTCGAGGAAGCTGGAGGGGTGCGGTTTCCCCTTGCCCTTGTGGTAGGTAACGTCGAAAACCCCCAGGAAAACGTCCTCGATATTGAAAAAGCGGAGAAGCCGTTGGGCGTGACTCATGGGCGCGTTCGTGAGAAGGGTCATGGGGAGGCCGAGCCCGAGAAGGTAATCCCGAAGCGCGGGGTCCTTTTGCAATTCGTCGATCTCGGACTCGGGATGCACCTTGTCGAAATAGTCTTGCTCGTCCCGCAGTCCGTGCTCGGCCTTCAGCCATTCCAGGGTGGTTCCGTAGCCCGGAAGCCCCTCTATCCGGCGCTTGACCGCCTCGTCGGCCGGAACTCCCAGCCAGGAAGCCACGTAGCCGATCATGCGCCGGGTTATCCCCTCGTCCATCCCGCCGGAGGCGGGATAGAGGGTGTTGTCCAAATCAAGCAAAAGATGGCGGATCATGGGCCAAGTATACCCGATTTGCCCGTTTCTTTTACAGGCCGCAGGGAGCCACGACCGCCTCGATTCGCGAAATGGAGCCGTCGTGCAGGAAGATCGACCGCGATTCCCCGGCCGTGAGCGACCCCCCGGCGCGGGTAACCGGTTCGGCGGGCTTTCCCGGTTTCGCGGGGCCGTACATGGAGACCGAAGGCTCCTCGCCCGGGTTCGCGAGCCGATAGGAGAAGGGAACGCCGCACCACGTAAAGGAAAGCCGCCCCGAGGCGCCGAATTCCGATCGCTTGAGAAGGCTTGGCCAAATTTCAAGCGCGCCGTCGCGAACGCGCAGGCCCAACTCTCCCCAGCGGGTGATGATTTCCTCTTTTACCTGTCCGGTCATGCCCGGCTGCTTCGCGCCCTGTCCGGCTGGCGTATGGGAGTAGGGGTCGGTCGGGAAGGCGCCGTATTCGGTCGGCGTCTTGTTGAAGCCGATCCCCTTTCGGATATCGTAGTAAGCCTCTGCGAGCTCCTTTCGGACGGCGGGATCGCTTTCGGCGAGGGCGTATTCCTGTACCGCCAGCATGAGCTTCGCCACCATGTGCCAGTAGATGCTCCCGAGCCCTTCATAGGCGTAAAAGGTGCCGGATCGGCCGGTGAAGCTCCGGTGGTCGAAGGTTTTTTCGTAGAGCGCGTACACCGCGTCGCGTGACCCGGCCGCGAGCGCCGCTTCCGCGCCGCCACGGGCAGCGAGGCGGGCGAAGACCGGGTCCATGTGCGCGGCGTTCCTGAACCCGCTATGAAAGTGGCAGCGTCCGTTCTCGTCCTTGACGACGATCGAGGCGTCTTTCGCGTCGAGCATGGCCGCGAGCAGGGGAATGCGCCGCGCTTCCGCCTCCGAGACGGCGTTCTTGGCGAGAAAGTGGGGGAGTTCCCGGTTCGGGTACAGGATATAGGAGTACTGGTCTTCCCGCCACAGGGCGCTTTTTTTCATCGCCCTCAGCAGGGATAGGGCTTCCGCGGAATCGAGCTGGCCGGAAGAGAGTACGGCGACCTGTCCTTCCAGCATTTCGTTGAGGGTTCCGACGCTCATGCCCCCGTCGCCCGCGATGGCCAGGGTGTTATAGGCGTGGTACAGCCCGTCGCTCCGGCGGTTCGCGGCGATCGTGGCTTCCGCGTGGGCGAGGAAGGCGGTAAAGCCCGCGACGATCTCGTCTCGCGAAAGGTTGACGGTTTCGGCGGCGTACCCGTTCCGGTAAAGGGAGGCGCGGGCCGTCTCGAAAAGGGTCCCGCAGGAATCCACGAAGGCGCGGCGGGAGCGGGGCTCGTTAAGCGACGCGGGGTCGGCTCCCGCGTACGTTTCGGCGAGGCCGCGGAAGAACGCGGCGGTTTCGGAGGGTACGTCGAAGGCGTCCGCGGGCGCGGATCGGTAGAGGTCGGTAAGGAATACGAGGAAGCGCCGAAGGTAGGAAAGGGTGACCATGGAAAGGCCGTACCCCGCCAGGGCGTTGTTCGCGTCGTTCCATTCGGGCCGCTGGGTATTGAGCCAGATTCCGCCCCCCGGCACGTAGCTCGCCATTTTCGCGCAGATAATCGAGAGGAATTTCGCGGTCATGGAGACGAGGGTCACTTCCCCGTCGGCCCCGCGAAGGAGTTTCGCGTCGGTGCCGTATTCCGCTTCCTCCCGTTCAATCCTGCGGTGCGCGTCAAAGTCGAACTCGATGGTGGAGCGGGGGTTCGCGACGATCTCGGCGTGGCCCTTGAGCCGATAGGGCACGTTTCCGCTGGAGAAGCGCGCGGAGGAAAGCCCTTCGAGCAGTTCCTTCCGCTCGAAGCGGTTGCGCAATTCCAAAAGCTTCGCGAGGTAGATGACCTGATGGTCGCCCCAGTAGCCGATATTCGACCAGGGATTGTCGGGTTCCACCACCTCCCAATCGATCCCGTCGCGGGTCACGCGGTACGGGTTAAAGCCGTCGGCGGTGGAGGCGTTGAGGAATTTCGCGATCATGCCTTCCAGGAAAACCGGCCAGGAGAGGGCGAGGGCTTCCCAGTTCTGGAATATGTCGCGCCAATTTCCCTGGTAATTGAGCTTCCGGTTGCCCCGGGAGTCCTTGAGCTCGATGGAGAAACGGTTCCAGGGACGGCTCGGGTCGCCGTGGCGGCGCGAGAAGGTGAAGGGCAGGTATTCCAGGCAGAGTCTCACCGCCTGGGCGTCGCCCGTGGCGCGTACCTTTGCGAGCACTTCCCGGTAGGACGGATTGACGGAATCGTCCCGGCGAAGGCTCTCCGCCGCCCGAATCGCCCGGGGCGCGTGTTTGCGGTTTCGGTTTTCGCAAAAGGCGGCGAAGTCGTCCAGGTTTATGCGGTCGCCGTCGGCCGGCAAGCCGCCGCGCATGATATTGAACATCACGTTGGCCTTGTGGTGCACGCAGGTCGCGATATCCGCGGTGTCCTGAATGCCGTCGGCGGCGGCGATGTACGAGTCGAGGAGGCGGTTTCCCTCCTCCACGTCGGCGATTATTTCCTTCGTCAGGGCTTTCCGGTCCGCGAGCCGGTTCGCCAGGGAGACCATGCGGGCGGCGTCGTAATCCGTGTCGAGAACCTGGTACCACGTTTCCGCGGCGCCCGGGGCGAGTGAAAGGTCGCGCCGGACGAAGAGGGAAGGCCTGAGCCCTTTCAATACGGCCGTGTCGGGGAGCGGGTCGCCGAGGCGGAACGCTTCCAGGGCGAGGGGGTCCAGGTACACGTCTCCCTCGCAGGAAAACCAGCCCACGTTGGCGAGGAGTCCCTCGCTGGGCTCCGCCTTGTCCGTGACGATGGAAGACACCGAGAAGATCGCCAGGGAAGAGGCGGGGTCTATGTCCGTTTTCTTGTAGGCGTCGAGAAGGACGCTGTTATCGTTCTGCAAGGCGGCACTGACGCAGGCGGGCAGTATATTCCGGCAACCGTCCAGTATCTCGATTTCCGTCGTGCGGCCGGCCTCGTTGACGACCGTAACGGGGCGGACCAGGCCGAAGCGGTCGCTGGAAGTCCACCCGTACCGGTAGGCGAGGCCCAGGTCCAGGTTCCGCTCCTCGAAGTAGAGCTTGGACCCGTTGCTGTTTTTGTAAACGTTCCGTTCCAGCTTCCAGGAGTCGCGGCCCCGCTCGGCGAAGGGTTCCCACAGCCAGGTGCCGCCTTCGCCCTTGCCCCGAATCGCGACGGCGGGACCGGTGATCGTACGGCCGTCGGAAACCTTATCGGCGGTGTAATAGGGGAACAGCGCGTGATCGGCATTGATCCTTCCCGCGGTGAGGCCGCCGTTGGACCATACGTAGTTCCAAACGTCGGAGGCGCTCGCTATGGTCATGAAAAAGGCGCTCATGCCGTCATGGTTAGAGATTTTATAGAAAGGTTCCCCCATGAAATCGGTAAATTCGCCGGTCGGGGCCTTGCTGCGCCGTTCGCTCACGGCTTGTATCGTTAATCCATTCATGGTATTCCTCCTCGCGGGGCATGGGCCCAATAAAACGCGACATGGGGCATTTGGCCCTTTCTCTTGAATATTTCCTGGGTCCGAGGCGGCTCAAACCCTTTCAGGCTGAGTATGTATGGATATGTTTACGTTGTCAATAAAAAATGGCAACCGGTTGCGTAAATCAGAAAAAAAGACACCATTTTGAAATCTCTCCCGATGGCCGGAATAAAACGGGCACGGCTATACTCGAAACCATGAGAGGTTCGTTATGAGACAGAAACCGCCGAGCTCCAAAACGTTTATGCAGCGCCTGAAAGAGGAACGATACCTCCAAGTCATGGCATGGTGCGGCGTTATCTGGATGCTGGTCTTCAACTATGCCCCGATGTACGGAATAATCACCGGTTTCAAGAAAAACTACAAAATCACCGAGAAGCTTTTTAGCTTGAAATTCCTCGCTTCCCCCTGGGCGGACAATTACGGGTTCCAGCACTTTATCGCCTTTTTGCGCGATCCGGAATTCGCGAATATCCTCATGAATACCCTGGGCCTGAGCGTGCTTAAGCTCGCCATCGGCTTTCCCCTGCCGATCATCTTCGCCCTTCTGCTCAACGAGGTGCGGAACGCGAAGTTCAAGCGGTACGTCCAGACCATCTCGTATTTGCCCCATTTCCTTTCCTGGGTAATCCTCGGGGGAATCCTGACCACCTGGCTCTCCGATACGGGCTTCATCAACGACCTTTTGGTGGGTATGGGCGTACTCAAGGAAGGCATCACCTTCCTCGCCTATCCCGAGTATTTTTGGGGCATCGTTATCGTCTCTGATATATGGAAGGAACTCGGCTGGTCGGCGATCATTTACCTTGCCGCGATCGCGGGAATAGACCAGGAGCTCTACGAGGCGGCGCGGGTGGACGGGGCGGGCCGGTTCCGCCAGATGGTCTCCATTACCCTGCCCTGCATTAAGGGCACGGTGACCATCCTTTTGATACTCGCGGTGGGCGGGCTCCTCAACTCGAATTTCGACCAGATTTTCGTTCTTTGGAACCCCCTCAACGCCCCGAGGAGCAATGTCTTGGACATATACGTATTCAACGTGGCCATGCGGAGCATGCGGTTCTCCTACGCCACCGCCATCGGTTTCTTCAAGTCGATCTTCGCGTTCGTCTTGCTGTATACCACCAACCAACTGACGCGTCGGATCAACGACGTATCGCTGTTCTAACGACGACGGGAGAATCGACTATGGCGGATAATCAGGTTATGGGACGAAAGGGCAAGACGGGCGGAAAGCTCAACGACATGCGGCTATTCGACAAGGCCCTGGTCGTGTTCATGGCGGTCCTGTGCTTCGCGACGCTGTACCCCGTGTGGTACACCGTGGTGCTCTCGTTCAACGAATCCAGCGACACCCTCATGGGCGGCGTGTACTGGTGGCCGAGGAAATTCAGCGTCGCCAGCTACCGCACGGTATTCCAGGACAAGGCGATACTGCAGGCCTTCAACGTTACCATATGGCGGACCCTGCTCGGCACGGTCACGAGCGTGTTCTTTACCTCAATGGTGGCGTTCGCCTTCTCGAAGCGCCATATCATGGGCCATCGCTGGTACCTTCTCATGGGCACCGTCACCATGTTCTTCGGCGGCGGCCTCATTCCCTACTTCATCCTTTTAAAGAACGTCGGGCTCTACGATACCTTCTGGGTGTACATCGTCCCCTCGCTGTTCAACTTTTGGAACCTGATCATTTTCATGTCCTTTTTCCGGGAGATGCCGCCGGCCCTCGAGGAGTCGGCGAAGATAGACGGCGCGAACGAGTTCAGGATATTCGCGCGCATCGTGCTGCCCCTTTCCGGGCCTGTCCTCGCGACCATCGCCCTCTTTAACGGGGTCGGGCACTGGAACGACTATTTCTCGGGCGTCATTTTCGTTAACAACCCGGACCTGCAGCCGATCCAGACCTTCCTGTACCGGATCATCGCCAGCGCGTCCGCGTCCAAGACCGTCGTGAGCCTGCCGGTGGGCATTTCGGGCGCCCAGGTGAATTCGCAGTCCGTGAAGCTCGCCACCATGGTGGTGACCACCGCGCCCATAATCTGCGTGTATCCGTTCCTGCAAAAGTATTTCGTGAAGGGAGTCATGATCGGCTCGGTAAAGGGCTGATCCGTAGCATAGATACCGTTTGGGGCCGCCCCGCGGGGAGGCCGGCATAGTAAGGAGGAGCAATATGAAGAAACTGATCGCGGTCGCGCTCGCGCTGGGCCTGGTGGCCCCGCTGACGTTCGCGGCGGGAAAACAGGACGCCAAGGGGCAATCCGCGGCAACCGTGAGCGGAACCGGTTCGACCCCGGGCTGGAAACTCAACAAGGACAAGCCGATTACCTTCGACTGGTACGTGAACTTCAGCTGGTTCGCGCGGCAATGGGGAGACTCGGCGGTGTCCAAGTACGTCACCGAAAAGACCGGCGTGAACGTGCGCTTCGTGGTGCCCGCGGGCAACGAGGCCGAAAAGCTCAACTCAATGATCGCCGGCGATACCCTTCCCGACCTTATCACCCTCGGTTGGTGGGAAAGCCAGGTGGGGATGATGATAGACGCGGGCCTCGTGCTTCCCCTGGACGAGCTTGCCCAGAACTACGACCCGATCTTCTTCAAGGTCGCGAACCCCGAAAAGCTCGGCTGGTACCGGCAGCCCGACGGGAAGGTCTACGGGTATCCCAACGCCTCATACACCCCGCAGGACTACGTAACCTATAAGGGAAAGCTCACCTCCAACGAGACTTTCCTCGTCCGCAAGGATATGTACGAGGCCCTCGGCAAGCCCGACATGACTACCCCCGAGGGCTTCCTCGGCGCCCTTCGGGCCGCCAAGGCCAAGTTCGGCACCGTGAACGGCCAGCCCCTAATCCCCGTCGGGTTCCAGGAGTTTACCGATACCGGCAACGTTTCCCTCGAAAAGTACATCCAGAATTTCCTCGCCATTCCCAACGAAAAGGACGGCAAATTCTACGACCGGGGTAGCGATCCCGAATACGTGCGCTGGCTGAAAGTATTCCGCCAGGCCAACCAGGAAGGGCTCCTCGCCACCGACGTGTTCGTGGACAAGCGTTCCCAGATGGAGGAAAAGATCGCCCAGGGCCGCTACTTCGCCATGTTCTACCAAAACTGGGACATGCAGGCCGCCCAGATGGCCCTGTACAATAAAGACCCGAACACGGTTTACGTCGCGGTCGAGGGCCCCCGCAATTCCAAGGGCGCGAACCCGACCCTCGGCGGCGGCGGTATCGCCGGCTGGACCGTTACCATGATTTCCAAAAACTGCAAGGACAAGGCCCGCGCCATCCAGTTCCTCACCTACCTTATCAGCGAGGAAGGCCAGATGGACACCTGTTTCGGCGTGCCCGGCGTGACCTACGAGACGGTGAACGGAAAGCCCCAGCTCCTTCCCGCGGTCGAGAAGCTGGACTCTACGGACAAAAACGCCCAGGAAACGCAATACGGCGTCATGTACACCTACTGGATGCTCATGGACACCGCCTGGCAGGGACAGTTCGGCGCGAAGTATTCCCCCGCCCTCGAGCAGCCCCAGCTGTGGACCCGCCCCTACGTAACCTCTTTCGCCGCCTACGACGGGCTTACCCAACTGGCGCCCGGAACGGACGAGGCCCTGATCTCCGAAGAGCTTGCCCGCCGCTGGGGCAAGGACCTGCCCCTCTTGCTCCGCGCGAAATCGGAGTCAGACTTCGACCGGATCTGGTCCGATTGGCAGGCCTTCCGCAAGGCCAAGGGCGCCGACAAGGTGCTCGCCAAGCAGACCGAAATGATGAAGGTCAATAAGGGAAAGCTCGGCCTCAAGTAGGGTCCCGAGCCGGTCCCGAACCGACGAAAGCCGTCAGATTCCTGACGGCTTTTTTTTCAGGCTATTTTTTTAAGATACCATACCCCCCCCGCTCTCGAAGCGGACTGGAGACCCCGAATGACGACGAAAATTCAGGGCACGCTCAAGCTATGCGCGTTGGCCCTCGCGGCGTTCGCCCTTTCCTCGTGCCTGACCGCCATGGAAAAGAAGATCATCGATCCCCCATGGCGGCCTTCCGTGGACCCGAACGCCGTATCCCAATCGAACAAGCCCCCGGTGGGGCAGGTTGCCCCCGTGTACTTTTCCAAGGACGAGGCGCCCGTTATAGACGGCGACTTTTCCGACTGGGAAGGCCTTCCCGGGGTGAACGCCCGGGTGATGGTGTACGGCGGCCTATTCGACGCGAAAAACACCGACGGCCTTTTCGTGACCCGCACCGACGGCGCGAACGTCTACCTCTTCGCCGACGTTGCCGACGACGATCCCGGCGTGAACGCGCTTCCTGCCCCGCAGGGCTGGCGCGGCGACTCGATCGAGTTCTTTTTTGGTACGGACACGCTCTACCACACCTTTTACAGGAATACCGACAAGCGCGTGCGCATCGTGCCCAAGAGCAAGGCCGCCAAGGGCGCCTACGAGGCGTGCGTGAACGATTCGACCGTCCCCAACGATTCGATTAAGGCCGCGATCGTTTACGGCGACGCGGGCTACCGTATCGAGGCGGCGATACCCGTAAGCCTCCTAAACGCGAAGCCGTTAAAAAACGGGCAAAAGGTCAGGCTAGAATTCCAGATCAACGACGCCGACGGCGGCAAGGAACGGTCGCGGCTCGTGCACTGGATGAGCGAGAAAGACGCGGCGTACATGGACGCGAGCACCTGGGGCGACGGCAGGGTCGTTCCGCTATCCGACGCGCTCAAGGGAGGCAAACGATGAAGCGATCGATCATAAAGGCCCTGCTCGCCGCGGCCGTCGCCCTCGCGGCGGCCTTCCCCGCGAGCGCGCAATACGTGCAGACGAAAAAGGACGCGGACGGCTGGCGGCTCCTGGTGGACAATAAGCCCTTCGAGGTAAAGGGCGTCGTGTGGTCCTGCACGCCGATAGGCGAGACCCATACCTTCAACCTATGGGCCCAGTCGGACGACTACGTCATGCGGATGCTGGACGTGGACATGCCCCTTCTCAAGGCCATGGGCGTCAACACGATCCGCGCGTTCTCGACGATTCCCCCGCGCTGGGTCGAGTACATCTACACGAAGTACGGCATCTACACCATGATCAACGACCTCTTGGGGCGTTACGGCATGACCGTAAACGGCAAATGGTACGCCGTCACCGATTACTCCGACCTCTATACCCGGCAGGCCCTCGTCGCCCAGGCCAGGAAAACCGCCGAAACCTACCGCGGTACCAAGGGCGTGCTCATGTACATGCTGGGCAACGAAAGCAACTACGGCCTCGTGTGGTCGGGTTCGGAAATCGAAAACCTCCCCACGGGCGAGCAAAACGCCGTGCGCGCGGGCTACCTCTACAGCCTCTTCGAGGAGGCCATGGCCGCCCTCAAGGAAGTGGACCCCCTGCGGCCCGTCGGCCTTATCAACGGCGACACGCAGTACGTCGACCTGATCGCCGAGCTGTGCCCCTCCCTGGATATCCTGGGCGTGAACGCCTACCGCGGGTACCGGTTCTACGATTCCTTTTACCAGGGAATCGCGGATACGCTCGACCGGCCGGTGGTGCTCACCGAGGCCGGGGCCGACGCGTACAACGCCCTGACCCGGCAGGAAGACCAGTACATGCAGGCGACCTACCTCAAGAGCCAGTGGGAAGAGCTCTACTCCCAGGGCTACGGCAAGGGAAAGTCCGCCAACATGCTCGGCGGGTACGTGTTCGAGTGGGTTGACGAATGGTGGAAGCAGTACCAGAACAAGGAACTCGACGTGCATAACGTCCTCGGTTCCTGGTCCAACGCGGGCTACGAGCTGGACTACCGGATCGGCGTGAACAACATGAACGAGGAATGGTTCGGGATCGTCGCCCAAAGCGCCCTGAAGGAAAACGGGATCGCCAAGCGCATGCCGCGCGCCGCCTATTACCTCATGAAGGATATCTGGCAGGTTTCGCTCTACGACTCGACCCAGGCCGACGTGGACGCCGCCTTCGCCAATCTCGACTTTGCCCTGGCCCTCCAGCGGGGCACCGAGCCGGGCATCAAGGAGATGATCAACGAGCGCGACGCGATCAGGATTTCCGGGATCAGCGTGACGGCGGGGGCGCTCGCCGGTCTTGATAAGGACAGTCTCGACGGGCTTGACGCCGCCGGGCGGAGCGTGAAGGAGGGCATAAACTTTTTGCCCTACAGCGAGGCCGATATCGGCATCGCCGCGGCGCCCGCCGAAAACCTGAGCGCCGAGGCCCATTTCCGCGTGTGGTCGAATCCGGCGCCTACCAAGATGGCCGAGATTTACCCGATTTACAATCAGGACAAGACGACGGGCGAAATCGCGTACAACGCGTCCCTGTATTCGGCCGCCTTCAGGTTCGACGATCCTTCCTTCTCCCTGAACGGCTATTACCACGCGGAGCACGCGGCCTTCGAGACCTCGGGCGACGTATTCAACATCAACCACGAGGCCTTCGATATCATCGGATACGACACCTATGGATCCCTCGCGCCGATCGCCGTGGAGTTTATCGGGAAAGGTCTCCTTTCCGGCTTGCAGGTAATCGGCGGTCCCGAGATTTACGGATCCGCGGAACCCCAGATCGCCGCGAATTGGTGGAAGTCGTTTCCCTCCCGCTCGGTCCCCATGCCTTCGTTTAATCTAGGACTGACCTTCGCGGAGGAGTTCGGTACCCGATCCGACCTGGCCGAAAATCCGCACAATTCGTACGGTCCCGGGCGCAAGGCGTCTCTGTACGGGGAAGCGTCCCTCTATCCCTTCGTGACGCTCAAGACGGGAATCCTGTACGCGGGCGACGAGAAGGTAGGGGCGCCGTACAGGCTTTCCGACGGAACCTGGGCGGCCGTACAGGACCTCGATACCCTTGGCGGTTCGGTGGAACTCGGGACGAACATCCTGAGCAAGGCCTACGTGTACGGAAAGTTTATCCATCGCGGACTCGTGACCGACACGAATCCCGCCGTGGTGCGCGGTAGTTTTTTCACCGGCGACTCCGGGTCTGGAAACCGGCAGGAAGTGGAGTTTGGCGCGGACATCAATTACGGTTTCCTGAACTTCAAGCCCGTCGCGCGCTCCCGTATGCCCCTGGTAAAACCCGCGGATCGCGCGCTAACGGATTCCCACGAGGGCTTTGGCTCTCCCTTCATAGTGTTCGCCAACCGTCAGGCGATCGAGTTTGAGGGCGTGCTCACCTATGACCCCGAAGGGGCCACCTGGTTCCATGAGTGGAACGGCGACGATATCGAGGGCGCGAAATTCGCCGCGAGCCTGACCGGATTGTATACCCTCTACGCGGGCGAAACGGACCGCATGGCCTTTAAAATGGCCGACGGAACCTGGACTTCCTTCGCGTCAGGGCTTCCGGAGCAGCGCGACCTTTGGCAGGTCGGCACCCGTATCGTGACCAACCCCTTCCCGAGCTTCCGGGCCATTCTGACCGCCGAGGCGGGGCATCAGGGCAGCGCCGGCATGGATACGCGGATCGTGGACTACTGGCAGGCGGGCGCGAAGCTCCGGTACCGCACGTGGATGCTTGACGGCGCGTGGGTCGCGGATAAGTGGCTGGAGCCCGCTTGGGTCCGGGGCTTCAATACAACCTGGCCCGCCCAGTGGAACCTGGACGTTTCTTACGGCTTTGACACGCCCCTGTTCGCCAAGGCGACAAACCGGGTCGGCGTGAAGTGGCAGGGCTGGAAATTCGGAGAGTATTCAAGCGATCCCTGGAATATTTACGGGGGTTCCCCGGACCCGGACGGCAGGGAATACTCGGAGCTTTCAATGTACGTGAACGTGACGTATTAATTTCGGACAAAAGGCAGTTAACTATGGAAGGTACGAAAATGGCGAAACGCGCCGCCGGTCTCACGGCGGCGGCCTTCCTTTTCGCGGGGTGCATGTTCATCCCGCCGGAGGAAGAAATCATAGAAGGCGCGCCCGAAGGGGTTTCCGCTTCCGAGCGCTACCAGACCCTGGTGTGGTCCGACGAGTTCGACGCCGCGGGGACGCTCAACGCTCCCTCTGGGTCGAATTGGGGCTATCAGCTCGGCGCGGGCGGCTGGGGGAACAACGAGGTTCAAACCTATACCGATACCCGCGCGAACTCCTGGGTAGACAACGGAACGCTCAAGGTGAAGGCGGTTAAGGCGAACGGCTCCTGGACGAGCGCCCGCTTGCGGGGAATCAACAAGCAGGAATGGACCTACGGGTACATGGAAGCGAAAATAAAGCTTCCGGCGGGGAACGGCGTCTGGCCCGCATTCTGGATGATGCCCACGGACAGCGTGTATGACTCGTGGCCCCGAAGCGGAGAGATCGATATCATGGAATATTCTCCGGGCACCGTGGGCGTCAATCAGGTGTACGGTACGGTGCATTTCGGCGAGAGCATTGCCGCCCACGCGTATCCGTCCATCGGGAAGAAAGAGATACCCACCGCCACCTCGGAATTTCACCGTTACGGCGTGGAATGGACCGATGACTCCATAAGCTGGTTCGTGGACGGCGTGCCGGTCGGCATTCCGTACCGGAAAACCGGCGACTGGAAGGTATGGCCGTTTGACCAGGATTTCCACTTCATCCTTAACGTGGCCATGGGGGGCAATCTTGGGGGATCCATCTCCCCGTCCCTCACCCAGGCCATAATGGAAGTTGACTACGTGCGGGTGTACCGGTAAGCTTTAAAACGGTACGGGGGCGCCGCGATGAACGGGGCCCCCGTATCGGTGAGCGTGGGATGAGTATGTATACGACATTGCTGTGATCGGACGAATTTGAAGGCAGCGGAGAACGATCGCCATGCCAAACCCACTGGTCGCACGCGGGTATTGGACCAGCGCGCGGCTCCATACGAAGGGCAAGCATGACTGGCTGTACGGCCGGCTTGAGGTTCGCGCGAAATTCCCCATGTAAAACGGTACCTGGCCGGCGATACTGGCCGGATAACGGCGAGATAGACCTGATGGAGCGTTGTCGGCTCTCCGGAATGGGCTCGCCCTTCGGTACCATACACCGGAAATCCGGATTCGGTTCGAGGGGGTGTACCGCGGGCCGCAAGTAGCTCGGCGGAACCGTGGACGAGGATATCGATGAGGCCGTGATGGAAATCGATTGCGTCCGCGTATACCAATAGAATGACGTAACCGTTATCGCCTCAGAGCCGAATCCCGAAATTCCAACACCTTTGTGAAAATCTTCCCGCTTCTCCGAACCTCCGACCCGCGCGACAATACAGCAACTCGGAGGAGATTCATCCATGAAAATAAAACTGTCATTCTTAGCGGCCGCCGCCGTCGCGTTGCTGTCTGCCTGCTCTCAAGGCGCGGCTCCCGGAAACCCCGTAAATACCGGTGACCCGGCGGGCGGGGACGGCGCGCTCTTTGAGGATTTTGCGCCCAATTTATTCGTCGATAATTCGATTACCTATGGACGATGGGAGCAGATACTCGGCGGCCTAAAGCCCAATGTCGCGATCGGGGATTGGGAAGCGACGGCCAATCTGGAAAACGCGGACTCCGGAGGGATCAAGGCGAGCGCGGTTACGGGCAAGGGTTGGAGCGCCGGGACCCTGGCCCAGCTGCCGGACAATGCCGCGGCCGGTTCCTATATCGACTTTACCGACGTCGCGAAGGTCCGTTTTAAGGTTCGATCCGACAACTGCAGCACGGCCGAACTTAAATTTAAGCTCGTGAGCCTAACCGCGGACGCGATTCCCGAATCAGCCCTTTCGACTTTTACGGTGAGCGCCGCCGACTCGGAGGGATGGAAAACCGTAACGATACCCACAACCTCGCTTTCCGCCGTCAACAGGAAGATCAAAGTCGCCTTTACCTTCGTCCTTCCCTGCATCGAGGGGCGCTGGGCGGAATATAAGGATATCGCTTTCCTTGATGGATCCGACGCGAACGTGAATGTATTCGAGCACGTTACCTTTTAATTAGTTATTGGAGATACCGCACGTTGTATGGGCCTTCGGGCCCTTTTTTTTGCCCTGAGCCGAAAAAAAATACCCCCTTCCGAAAATTGCGCCACTTTCCCTAGAAAGTACACTGGCCGGACAATGCGTAAAGGAGAATACGATATGAAGAAGATCTTTGGGCTCGCGCTTGCAGCGTCAGTCTTGCTCGCCTCTTGCAGCATGGCGTCTTTCGACGCGAAGGCTTCCCCTGAATCCGCCGGCGCGAGGGCGGTGACCGGAACGAACGGCACGATCGAAGTGACCGGCATGAGCGGCACCTCCATGACCGTGACTTGGAACGCTGGGTCCCAGGTAAGCTATGCCCGCCTGTACGTGAGCGAGGGCAACGGGCTCGGCCTCGTGCTCGCCTCGAAGGACATGAACTATTCCGGCGGAAAATACAGTTACACCCTCTCCCGCCCGACGTTTACCGCCGGGGCGAAAATCCGGATCGCCGTGCTTAAAAACCAGAACGGCGCGGAAGCCTGCGTGCCCCAAGGTACCCTGTCCGACACCGCCAGCTGGGCGGCCGTTACCTACGGCGACGCTTCCGCGGGAACGGGAAGCGGTTCTACGGGAGATACGAGCGGCCTCGTCGCCGGGGCCGTCTACAAGATCGTCGCAAAGTGCTCGGGTAAGGCCATGGACGTCGCAGACGTCTCGAAGAACCCCGGCGCGAATATCCACCAATGGGATTACGTGGGCGGCGAGAACCAGAAATGGAAACTGGTCGCCGCGGGGGACGGAACCTTCTATCTCGTTTCCCTGTGGAGCGGACTTGCCCTTGACGGCGCTGGCTGGGGAACGGGCGACGGCACCAATATCGTCCAGTGGACCTTGGGGAACAATCAGGCAAACCAAAAATGGAAAATCGAACCTTACGGCGACGGCTCTTTTAAGTTGACCAACGTTCACGCCAACAAGGTTCTCGACGTGTCGTCTTCCTCCACCGAGAACGGCGGTAATATTCAGCTTTGGACCTCGAACTCCTCCAACGCCCAGCGCTGGACCTTTACCCGCCTCGATTCGGGCACGGGCGGCGATACCGGCGGCACCGGAAGCGACACCCTCATTCCCCTGAACGCCAACATGGAGATGACCCTTCAATTCGCGAACAATACCCGGGGCAATTACTCCAATGACCGCATCTGGATTTGCGCCGTCGGCCAAAACGCCTCGGGCCAGTTCTGCTATCTCAAGCCCGACGGGACCCTCGTCCCCATCGTCGCGGGGCAAACCAGCGACGCCTGGTCCTACCGCCTGAGCGATATCTCCGGCTTCCAGGTGCCCAAGTCCATGCCCGCGACCCGCCTCTATATCTCCCTCGACAAAAAGATGGTCATGCGCGGAATCGTGGACGGCGCGGGCAACATCGGGGTGGTTCAGCCGGACCTGAACAATCCCTCCGACGCGAATGCCTCAACGATTTACGACTGGATCGAGTACACCGTCGCCCCCGGCGCGTTCTGGGGCAATACCACCCAGGTGGACCAGTTCGGTTTCCCAATTACCATGGAAATGTACAACGACTCGGGTTCGTCGTATGCCTCCTTCAAGAAAGTGGGAATCACCGAAACCCGCGAGGCGATTTTCAGCGCCTTCGAGAATATTGCCCAGGCGGAATTCCGCGGCCTCGTGCAGCGACCCTACCGCATCGTGGCCCCCTGCAAGGGCGACTTCCGGGTCGGCCGCGCCTACGGTACTTACATGAACTCCTACGTGGATCAGGTATGGAATTACTACAAGACCAATACCCTATCCTTCGACCATCCCCTGGGGCGCTTCAACGGCCGCGTGCTTTCGGATAACCGGTTCGAATTCACCCGGACGAGCGACGGCGGGAAATTCTACGTTTCGGGCAAGCCGAACAACGACGAGCTCTTCGAGGGTTCGGGCGTTCTCGCCACGGGCAATACGGTAGAGCTCGCGCTCCAGGCCCAGCTCTGCGCCGCCCTCAACCGCCATATCGCGCAAAGCCCCGCGAGCTGGGCGACCGCCTCGGCCTATTATCCCGCCGGTCCCGCCAATTACTACGCCAAGTTCTGGCACGACCACAATATCGACGGTAAGGCTTACGGGTTCTGCTATGACGACGTTGCCGACCACAGCACGCTCATCGAGAGCCACGCGCCCCGCGGCCTCGTGATCGGAATCGGTTGGTAACCCCCCCGATAATCCGCATATTCAAGGATGCCCACGCTTTCCCCAGGGAATGCGCGGGCGTCTTTTTTTTTCGGGCAAGGTGGAGAAATTTCGTTTCCGAAGATATGACACCTTTTTGAAAATCGCCCGTCTGTTCCGTTTCGCGTAAAGGCCCCCAAAATGAACCTGAAAAAAGTACCGCACCCCACGGGTGGAACGGACAGATAATGAGAGGAGTGTAAGAAATGAAAAGAAGGAACGTAACGTTCGCCGCGATAATCGCCGCGCTCGCGACAGTAGCGTTCGTGGCGTGTTCCACGTCCTCGAACGACAAGCCCAGCCCCAGCGCGAACCCGACAACGGTAGACAAAGCCGAACTCGCGTCCGCGATCGCCGCCGCCAACCTGCTTTATACCGCGACGGCCGAGGGTACCGAAGAGGGGCAAGCTTCGGCGTCCGCGAAGGCAACCTTCCTTGCCGCCATCGACGCCGCCGAGACCGTGAACGATAATACCGCCGCGACCCAAGCCCAGGTAGACGCCGCCCTCGCGGCCCTTGGCGCCGCGGTCGAAACCTTCAACGGCGAGATCGTGGAAGCCCCGGACGATACCCTCACGATCGGCGCGGGAGGCGCCGATACCTCAGCGGGGGGAATCTACTCAGAAACCTACGCCCTTATCGCGTCCGACATGACCTGGGACCACGCGGAGAACGCGAACGACGGAAGCCTTCCCCTTGGCATTACCAACGAGAATTCCGATTCCGCCGACGGCTCGACGTGCGCGAAAATCGACTACAGCGCGACCACGGTCTGGGGCGGTATGTTCTTCAAGCCCGCCGCTCCCGTCGCGGGCAATACCGCCGCGTATAAAAACGGCGCGCTCGTGTTTTCCCTGAAGGGCGACGTGGCGGACATGGAAGTCAAGATCGAGTCGGACGGCCAGGGCGCCAGCGTGTTCCTCAGAAACTTTACCCCGGAAACGGCCGACGGCTGGAAGACCTACACCGTCCCCATGGCCTCTTTCAAGGCGAAGAACGCCAGCGTCGACCTGGAGAACCTCACGGTGTTCGCCGGTTTCTGGCATCCGAAAAAGGCCGACGGAACGACCCTGTACGATTCCTATTACCTGCTCGACAACGTCTATTACGAAGCGAACTACGTGGCCCCCGTCGAGTCCCTCTCCGCCTCCCCGGCCTCGGTAATCCTGATGGTCGGCGCCTCCAAGCCCGTCTCCATTACCTCCGATCCCGGCGCGCTCGCCGTGGACGCCGCCGAGGTTTCCTGGGCGAGCGGGGACGAGGGCGTCGCGACCGTCGCCGACGGCGTGATAACCGGGGTCGCCGACGGAAGCACCGTAATCACCGCGTCCTTCGGCGGCAAGAGCGTCGGGATAGCCGTGGAGGTAACCTCGACCCTTCCTCCCCTGGGGCTTGATTTCACCGACCTTTCCCTCGACGAGCTTCCCGTGGTCAATTGCGCCGTGTGGGGCGGCGGAAACACTGACCCGACCCTAGCGGAGGACGTATACGGGGCGGCGAACGCGATCCGTTACACCCTCGATTCGACCATGTCGTGGTACGGCTGCTTCTGGCAGCGGGACGGCGGCGGTAGCGTTGACGTAAGCGGGTACGAGAATCTCGTGATTACCTTCAACGATTCCGACCTCGACGCGGCGGTCAATACAGCGGTGGTGAAGATGAACTCCGTCGGGGGTACCGAGAAGGCCCTGCAGATCGCCGCCGGGGATTTCCCCGGTACCGTTTCCGCGGCCGACGCGGACGGCTGGAAGACCATAACGGTCCCCCTCTCCGCCTTTACCGGAATCGACCTGACCAAGGTATACGTGGTCGCCTTCGCCGACCAGCTCAACAACCCCTATCTTCCGGATACGGCGCCGTCGAAAGTGACCGGCAGCCTCTACGTTTCCGCGGTTAGCTTCGAATAATTCCTCCCCTCTTTGCCTCGCGTCCTTCGGGCGCGGGGCTTCTTTCCGCGGGTGACGGGGCTCCTCCTCGCGAAAAAAACCGAAAAAAAGACACCTTTTCGACATTTTGCCCGCTTCGCATTCTCCCTGCCCGGCGTATAATGGCGTGAGGTTTTTACCGCATGAAACGGCTTTCCTTTTCCTCGCAGATCGCCATCGTGTATACCCTGATCGTCGCGCTGCCGATCATGATTTTCGTGTTTCTCGCCTCGGAATACTTCCGCGTTTCCATGTACGAGTCGGTCCTGGACGACGCGAGAAAGGCGGCTGCCGACGACGCGCGCTCAATCGTGCTCGCGGTGGACCAAATGGAGCGGCTCGAAAGCATCATTACCAGCGACTACGACCTCTTGCGGACCTTTTTCTTCGCCGAGCCGAAAGACGAGGACAGCCTGATCGAGACCCTCCGCTACGACATTAAGAATATCGAGCGGCTCCAATTCGCCATGCCCCAGGTATATTCCATCCGCCTTTTCATAGAGAATCCCAACGTGCCGGAACGCTGGCCCATCGTGTTCCGCGAGGACCGGCTCGACCTCGCCTCGCTTCCCCGCTGGTCCTATAATTACCGCGACGACCTGATGGGAAACCTTTCCGCGAAAAGCGGCGACGCGTTCTACCTGACCGAGGAAATACTGCTGAACAAACGGCACGTGGGGTATCTCCAGCTTGGAATGCGCATGGAAGATTTCGCCCCCTTCGCCTTCCGGGAAGGCGACGCCCTCCGCGTCGATATCCTCGCCCGGGACGGGGAAATACTGGGCGCGGGGAACGCCGAGGCGGAAACCGTCCTTGCGAGGATCGGGAACGGCGGGGAGCCGGGCGGCAGTTTCGTGACGAGGGCGGGAAACGAAAACCTCATCGTCGCCTACGAGCGGATAGCGCGCCTGGGGCTCACCGTCGCGCGGGCCACCTCGCCTTCGGTGATCAACGAGAGCGTGAGCTTCATTCGGCTGGGCGCCTGCATCATCCTTCTTCTCTCGGTGGCTCTCATGTTCGTCCTGATCAAATTCACCACCCGACGCCTCTTTTCCCGCCTCTACCAGGTAATGGGCGCGATGAGCGAGCTGCGTTCCGGCAACCTGGACGTGTCGGTGAGCGTATCCGGCGACGACGAGGTGGCGGAGATGGCCGCCGCCTTCACCGCGATGGCCGCGCGCATCCGGGAGCTGATCGGCGAGATAAAGACCGAGCAGGAGCTGGTCACGCAAACCGAGATTAAGGCGATGCAAAACCAGATCAACGCCCACTTCCTGTACAACGTTCTGGAGACCATCAAGATGCAGGCCGAGCTCGCCGACCAGGCGGACATCGTGGAAAGCGTGACCCTGCTCGGGCGCATGATGCGCTTTTGCCTCCGCTGGCGCAACCACCAGGTCATGGTTCGGGAGGAGCTCGAATACGTGCGGGGCTATATAGACCTGATGAACATACGCAACGACTACCGCATCGAACTTGCGTTGGACGTGGACCCGGGCTATTGGGAGTTCAGGATCCCCAAGATGATTATCCAGCCGGTGGTGGAAAACGCCGTGCTCCACGCGATAGAGCCCCTGGGGGAGGACGCGGTGATCGAGGTTTCTGTCCATCCCGACGCGGTCGCCGGCGCCTTGACGCTTCGCGTCCGCGACTACGGGCCCGGCCTCGACTCCGACGAGGTAGACCGTTTGGGCCACGCGCTCGCGGGGAGCGACGAGTCCTCGTGCCCCGTGGGCGGAATTGGGCTGCGGAACATACAGGACCGGCTGCGCGCCTTTTACGGCCGCGAATACAGCCTGAAAATCGTGAGCACGCCGGGATCGGGCACGGAGGTGACCATCCCGGTTCCCCTGGAGGACGGACGATGATATCGATACTGATCGTGGACGACGAGAAGAACATCCGCGCGGGCATCCACAAGATCCTCTCGGAATCGATCCGCTACCCCGTGAGATTCCTCGAGGCGAAAAACGGGCTCGAGGCGCTCGAAATCGCGCGGGAATCCTCGCCCGACCTGGTCATCACGGACATCCGGATGCCCAAGATGGACGGGGTCGCCCTGATGAAGGAAATTTCCGGCGGGAACCGCAAGCCGGTGATCGTCGTCCTGAGCGGCTTTGACGACTTCACCTACGCGCAGAACGCGATCCGTTACGGCGCCGTTTCGTACATCCTGAAGCCCGTGGACCGAAACGAGCTCATAGCCACCGTTACCAAGGCCATGGCGCGGATCGAGGCGGACCGGAAGCGGACCGTCGAGGCGGTGGTACGGAAAACCATAGAAGACGGTAGGGCGGGCCGGGTTTCCTTGCCCGGCGGCTTCTCGTTCCGGGAGCCCTTCCGCTACGCAATCGCCGCCGCGCCCGGCGGGGGAGCCGCCTTGGGGTCCCTGGATCTCGGCGCCCCGTGGTACGTGGTGGAGCGGAAAAGCGAGTCGCTCGGCCTGGTGGTGCGCGATGACCGGGTGGAGGAGTTCGTGCGGGCCGTCGCGGTCGCCGGGGGCAGGGCCGGCTTGAGCGCCCCCTGCTCCAGCGCGGCCAACCTGCGCGCCGCGCGGCGGCAGGCGGAGATCGCCCTGTTGGGGCGCTTTTTCGACGCGGAAACCCGCGTTTTCTTCCACGCCGAGACGGACGTGCGGGCGGGGCGCCCCGGCGCGGAGTCGGCGGCGCAAAAGCTGTCGCTCTATGTCGGCGCCGGCAACGCGGCGGGCCTGACCGAGGCCCTCGACGCGCTTTTCGATTTCGGGAGCCCGGGAACCGCCGAGGGAGCCCGGGAGCTGTATGCCCTTCGCGAGCTATTGGACGCGGTATTCCTGCGAAAGTACCGGGAGCAGGTCGAGTCCGACGCCTATCTCACGCTGAAGGGAATCATGCTGGAGAACGCGTTCCAGTTCGAGACCCTCGGCGCCTATCGGGCCGCCGTGGGCGATTTTGCCGTGTATCTGGACACCATACTCCGAAAGGGCCACGGGGAGTATCCGTTCGTAAGCGAGGCCATCGACTATATCCGGGCGCATTTCACCGAGGATATCAACATGACCGTGGTGGCCAATCACGTTTCGGTTAACTACACGTATTTTTCGGAAAAATTCAAGGAACATACCGGGATCAACTTTAACGACTACCTCAAGAACCTGAGGCTCGCCGAGGCGAAGCGCTTATTGGAGAAGGGGTGCTACAAGGTATACGAGGTGGCCGAGAACGCGGGCTTCGGCGACGTGAAATACTTCATGAAGACCTTCAAGGAAAACACCGGGGTTTCCCCCGGCGAATACCGGAAGCAGTTCTGACCGCCCCAGGCTGACCCGTCTTGGCCCGGCCCGCTCCGGCTTAGGACCGCGCGTACCGCGCCGCCGTCTTTACCGCCTCGATCATGCTGACCGCGCTCGCCGTTCCCTTTCCCGCGATGTCGAAGGCCGTGCCGTGGTCCACGCTGGTCCTGAGAAAGGGCAGCCCGAGGGTGAGGGAGATGGTGCGCTCGAAGTCCAGCGTTTTGCAGGCGATGTGTCCCTGATCGTGGTAGAGGGAAAGCACCGCGTCGTACCGCCCGATCTTCGCCTGGTGAAAGACCGAGTCCGCGCCGACCGGCCCCGCGATCCGAAGCCCGTCCGCCTTCGCCCGCTCGATCGCCCGCTCGATTCCCTCTTCCTCGTTCCCGAATAGCCCGTGCTCGCCGCAGTGGGGGTTCAGTCCCGCCACCGCCACCAGGGGGTCGTCGATTCCCAGGTCGTTTTTCAGCGCCAGGCAGGAGCGAACGAGGTACCGGTACACCCGCTCCTCGGTCACCAGGTCGCAGGCCTGGCGAAGGGAGACGTGGCGGGAAAGGAAGAACGTCCTGAGCCCCAGGGTCTCGAAGAGGGTAAGGGGATCGTCGCTTCCCGTAAGGCCCGCGAGAATTTCCGTATGCCCGATATAGGGAACCCCGGCGGCGCGGAGGCTTTCCTTGTTGATGGGGGCCGTCGCGACCGCGTCGATTTCCCCCCGTTTTGCCGCGGCTACCGCGCGCTCGATCGATTCGAAGGCGATGCGCCCTCCCTGGGCGGAAACCTCGCCGGTCCGTATGCCCAGCCCCGCGATTTCCGCCGGATCGATCGGCCCGAAGACCACGGGCTCGCAGAGATCGATTATTTCGCCCTCTCGCAGCGTTTTCGCGACGATCTCCGGGCCTATGCCCGCCGGGTCGCCCGCGGTTATGCCGATTCTCGGCCTGTTCTTTTGTTCGCTCATGGTTACAGTATAGCGAATTCCCGGGAGAACGGCTTGCGTCGCGCCTTCTTAAAAACTTGCGCAAAATGACATCGCATGATATTTTGTAATTTATGGAACAATCGATTCCCCAGCTTTTAAAGCGCATTGCCAACGAATACCCGGACCTGCCGGCCCAGTATTATCGCTCCCCGAACGGCGAGTTCGTTCCGGTGCTCTATCGTGATTTCTATGCCTCCGTGCTGGATCTTTCGTCCGCGCTCCTTTCGTCCTCGCATAAGCGGGGCGACCATATCGGCATCATTTCCGACAATCGGCCGGAATGGTTCCAGACGAGCATGGCCATCATGGCTATCGGGGCGGCGGACGTGCCCCGGGGCTGCGACGCCAACGCCAAGGAAATCGCCTATATTCTTTCCTTCGCCGACTGCGGCACGGTGTTTCTCGAAAACGAGGCCCAGGGGAAAAAGATCCTCGAGTACCGATCGAGCCTTCCGCTCCTGAAAAACGCCATTTTTTACGACGCGGTCTCGGCGGATACGGTCAAGGCCCTCTCCGACGCGGGCCTTACGGCCCATTCCTTCGCCGATTTCGTCGCCGCCGGACGCGTCTGGGCCGCGGCGAATCCCGGGGCCGCCCAGGCGGAGCTCGATAAGGGAATCGATTCCGAGCTCGCCACGCTGATTTTCACCTCCGGCACCACCGGGGAGCCCAAGGGCGTCATGCTCAGCCATTCCAACTTCCTCTGCCAATTGCCGGAGCTGTCCTGGCGCATACCGGTGAAACCCGGGCACAAGGCCCTGTCCGTCCTGCCGGTATGGCACTCCTTTGAGCGCCTGTGCGAGTACGTCATGCTGGGCGGGGCCACGTCGATCGTGTACTCGAAGCCCATAGGCAGCGTGCTCCTTGCCGATTTCGCGAAAACGAATCCGCAGCTTTTCCCCTCGGTACCCCGCATATGGGAATCGGTGTACGACGGAATTTACCGAACCATGCGGAAAACCGGGGGCGCGACCTGGCTGCTTTTCAATTTCTTCGTGGAAATCGCCAAGGTTCACGCCCGTTCGGTCCGCGCCGTCACGGGACGCTATCCGTATTTTAGCCTGACCGACCGGGTTTCGGGCTTCTTGATCGGCCTTCTCCCGGCGCTCCTCCTTTTACCCCTCCGCGCCTTGGGCGGCCTGCTGGTATTCCGGAAAATTCGGGCCAAGCTGGGAACCGGCTTCGTCGTGGGGGTTTCCGGCGGCGGGGCGCTCCCCCCAAACGTGGACGAGTTCTTCTGGGCGGTCGGCGTCAGGGTCGTGGAAGGATACGGCCTTACCGAAACCGCCCCGGTTGTGGCGGTCCGGCCCGGTCCGCGCCCCGTATTCGGGACCATCGGCGCGCCGCTCGGCTGCAATCAGGTAAAAATCGTGGATGAAGAGGGCAATGAACTGCCTCCCGGGAAAAAGGGCATGGTGCTGGTCCGCGGCGGCAACGTGATGCGGGGGTACTATAAAAAACCCGACCTTACCGCCAAGGTGCTCTCTCCCGACGGCTGGCTCGATACGGGCGATCTCGGGCTGAAGACCTACCGGGGCGAGCTGATCCTCCGGGGCCGCAAAAAGGACACGATCGTGCTTCGCGGCGGCGAAAACATCGAACCCGCGCCCATCGAAATGAAGATCAACGAATCCCGCTTCGTCGCCCAATCGGTGGTGCTCGGCCAGGACCAACGCTACCTCGGCGCCCTGATCGTGGTGAATCGCGACGAGCTTCTTTCCTGGGCCCGCGAAAACGGCCTCGACCCGTCGGATATCGACGTGCTTTTGGAAAACGAGCAGGTGAAACGCCTGTACGAGGTAGAGGTCGCGGAATTGGTCAACGCCAAGACGGGCTTCAAGATGTTCGAGCGAATCAATCGCGTGGAGCTCCTTTCGAAGCCCTTTGAGGTCGGCGTCGAGCTTTCCGCGAAACAGGAGATAATGCGCTACAAACTGGAAGACCTCTACCCGAGCCGCATACGGCGGCTTTTCCGGTAAACGGCGAAGGGGAAATCGGCATTGGCCGTTTTCCCCTTTTTTATTGTATACTTATTCTCATGATTGAAGCAGTAAACCGTTTTTTCGATTCTTTTTTTACGGTCCTGTCAAAGGAACGAGTTATGGATATTGCCTGGGGCGTGGCTATAGTCGCGACGGTTTGGCTCTCTTTTCGCATTGTGCGTTCGCTCGTCCTCCGCTTTATCGGGAGCCGGCTTTCGGAACAGGTTCGGTACCTGATTCACAAGGCCATTGACTATACGGCGGTCGTGGTAATCGTGATGACGATTTTCAACCGCCTGGGCATCAATTTCTCCGCGATTCTCGGGGCGGCGGGCATCGCGGGCGTCGCGGTGGGCTTTGCCGCGCAGACCTCGGTTTCGAACGTGATCTCCGGCCTTTTCGTGATGACCGAGCGGGCGTTTAAAATCGGCGACGTGCTCACCGTCGACTCGGTGACCGGGGTGGTGGAATCCTTCGATCTCTTGTCGGTGCGCCTCAAAACCTTCGATAACAAGCTGGTCCGCATTCCCAACGAAACGATCATCAAGACCAATCTGGTCAACATTACCCATTTCGACGTGAGAAGGTGCGACCTGCGCGTCGGCGTTTCCTACGAGGCGAACCTCCGCCGAATCAGGGAAATCCTTTTGGATATCGCCGCGAAAAACGCCTTCGCCGTGGCCGATCCCGCCCCGATCGTCGTTTTCGATTCCTTTTCCTCGTCCAGCGTGGACATATTGCTGGGAGTGTGGGGCTCCAAAGAAAACTACCTGGACCTGAAAAACACGCTGATGATGGACTTGTCCGAGCGGTTCCGAGCAGAGGGAATCTCCATTCCCTTCCCCCAATTGGACGTCCATATGGTCGATTCCGCCGCATTCGCATCCCCTTCCGCGAACGCCGACGCCGAAGCGAATGGCTGATCACGCCGCGAAAGACGCCGAGCTCCGCGTCCGGGGGCTTTTCGCAGCGGAGGGGCGGCTCTTAGTCTCGCGGGCCTTCGAGTCCGGCTTTGAGGTCGTGCGGCTTTTTGCCGATTCGGCCGCGGCGGAGGAAGCCCGCGCGCTTTTTCCCGGGGTTACCGTACTGGACGCCCCGGGCCTTTCCCGGGAGGCGGGGTACCCCTTTCACCGGGGCATGCTCGCCCACGTACGCCGCCCCCAAAACGAAAACCGTTCCGGCTTTGGCGATGACGTTCCCCGCGGCCTATCCCTCGCGCTCCCGAAAATCACCGATCCGGGTAACCTGGGCACCCTCCTGCGCTCCGCCTTGGCGTTCGGCTGTACCGCCGTCCTTTTGGGGAAAGAGTGCCTGGATCCCTTTAACCGAAAGGCCCTGCGCGCCTCCATGGGCGCCGCCTACCGCCTGCGAACGGTATGGGGGGAACCTGAGACCCTCGCTGAATGGGGAAAAAGGGGCGTTGAGCCCGTGGCGGCCTCACTGGAAAGCGGGGCCGTTTCGGTGGATGAATGGGAGGGTCGCGGCGGCGCCGGCACGTGCTTAGTCCTGGGAAACGAACATGACGGCATACCCGACGCCTGGCGGGAACGCTGCGCCCGCGCGGTCATGATTCCCGTTTCGACCGACGTGGATTCCCTGAACGTGGCCGTGGCGGGCTCGATACTTATGCGTGAACTGAGCCGGCGAGCGATTCGGTAACGGTAGTGATTAATTCCTCGACGGTGAAGGGTTTCGGAAGGATGGAAACGACGCCGAATTGATGGGCCAGAACCTTGAAGGTCGCCTTGGTCATGTCGATCTTGCCCGAGGTAAGCACGATGGCCAGGTCGGGGCAGTAGGCGTGAAGCTCGAGAATGAGATCCATTCCGCCCTGTCCGGGCAGTATAATATCGATAAGCGCGAGGTCGGGAGCGTTTTCTTGAATGAGCTTTTTTGCCGTCTCGGCATTCGGGGCGGTGGAAACGGAATAGCCCTCGAGTTCCAGCACGCTTTTTACCAGTTCGGATACCGATTCGTCATCTTCGACTACGAGAATCTTGGTCATATGGTAAAAATCTCCAATTATTTCTGATGTGTGAAGAATACTCCCATTCCCCCATGCGGTCAAGGGCGATCCTTCCGGCCGAACGCGAACTCAATAATGGGGCGGACGAACGTTCGGAATATCCTGGGCCGAGCCCGCCAAATCGGTAATTTTATCTTTTATGGCGCGGGTTTCGCCTTGAATCCGGTCAATTACCGCAGTGTGTTCAACGGTAACCGCCTGTAGCTTGTTCAAAAAATCTTCCAAATAGGCGAGTTTCATCTCGATCGCCGTTATGCGATCCTCGGTAGCGTTCATCGTTCCAGTGTAGCATAAACCGTTCTCTTGTTCAGTCGTCTTGTCATTTTTTTCGCTTCGGTATATCCTAGTTTCCATAGGGGAATTACGGATTGAAGGATTCCCAGGAGTTGCCATGAAAATATCTTCTCGGGGTCGTTATTCCCTTGAATCCATGCTGTATCTGGCCCTCTTGCCCGATGGCGAATACGCGAGCACCCGTGTCATATCCGGGGCAACCGGCATATCCGACGGGTATTTGGAACAATTGTTCATTCCCCTGAAAAAGGCGGGGTTGATAAGGGGTATCCGCGGCTCTTCCGGGGGCTACATGATCGCCCGGCCCGCCGAATCCATAACCGTGGGCGACGTGATTCGTACCGTCGAAGGTCCCCTCGAACCCGTTGCCTGCCTTGGAAAGCTCCCGTGCGAGGCCCAGGACGATTGCCTGGCGCGCAAGGTGTGGGGCGTCCTGTCCGACGAAATAAACGACTGCATCGATTCCATGCATCTTTCCGATTTGGTCATCTGCTATCGAACCCGTAACCCCGAGGAGAGCGCGTCGTGAAGATATCCACCAGGGGGCGGTATGGCCTCCGTTTGCTCATCGACTTAGCCTTTAACACCGACGAAAGCCACGTTTCGCTTTCCAGCGTGGCGGACCGCCAGCGAATTTCCGCCCGGTACCTGGAACAGGTCGCGGTGATTCTCAAGCGCGCCGGGTTTATCCGTTCGATCAAGGGAGCCTCCGGCGGCTATATCCTCGCGATACCCCCCTCCGATATCGTGGTAGGGGACGTGCTTCGCGCCCTGGAGGGGGATATGTCCGTGGTGGAACCGCCGCGCCTCGATAAACCGGAAACGAAACTGCAGCGGTGCGTTCGGATCAACGTGTATGACAAACTGGATCAACGCATCCTCGCGGTTATAGACAGCCAAACCCTGGCTAGCCTCATCGGCACGGGGAACGTCGCGGATACCCTTATGTACTATATCTAAAGCCGGAAACGGCTTTTTTTTAGTAATAACCTATTAAAAAGCTTGGAATAATAATAAAGTTCTTGACGAGTCTTGACGAAGGTTATACTATAAATATTACCATAATACTAGGAAACAGGGGGATGGTATGGCTTTAGTGGAAAAGATTACCGATACGATCGGCAATACGCCGATGGTAAAAATTAATCGCATGAATGACGGTGGGGCGACGGTGTACGCCAAGCTGGAATATTTCAATCCCTTTTCCAGCGTGAAGGACCGGGCGGCCATGTCCATGATCGAGACCGCCGAGGCCGCGGGCCGCCTAAAACCCGGCTCTACCATCGTGGAGCCCACGAGCGGCAATACCGGTATCGCCCTGGCGGCGGTGGCCGCGGTGAAGGGATACCGGGTCATCTTAACCATGCCGGACACCATGAGCGTGGAACGCAGAAAGCTGCTCCAGATATTCGGGGCGGAGCTTATTTTGACCGAAGGCGCGAAGGGGATGAAGGGCGCGATAGAAAAGGCGAACGAGTTGGTCGCCTCGATTCCCGGCGCCTTTATGCCCCAGCAGTTCGAGAATCAGGCAAACCCCGCGGCGCATTACGCCCATACCGGACCCGAAATTTGGAACGATACGAAGGGCTCAGTGGACATTTTCGTCGCCGGAGTCGGGACCGGCGGTACCCTTACGGGGGTTGGCCGCTACCTCAAGGAAAAAAAGAGTTCGGTACGGGTGGTCGCCGTTGAGCCCGCGGGCTCGCCCGTCCTTTCCGGCAAGGGCCCCGGCCCCCACAAGATCCAGGGTATCGGCGCGGGGTTCGTGCCGGGAATCCTTGACCGTTCGGTGATCGACGAAATATACCTGACCGACGACGAAAAGGCCGGGACTACCGCGCGCCGGGCGGCCCGCGAAGAGGCGATCTTCGTTGGCATTTCAGCGGGCTCGGCCCTGGAAGCGGCGCTTGCCCTGTCCCGCAGGAGCGAAAACGCGGGGAAGACGATCGTGGTGCTGCTGCCCGATACGGGAGAGCGGTACCTTTCCACCTGGCTTTTCGATAATTGAATTCGGAGGAAAACATGGCGCAACGCATTGAGACCATCGCGGTTCACGGGGGGCAAAAACCCGATCCCGTCACGAAGGCCCGGGGTGTCCCCGTTTGGAGAACCTCGGCGTACAATTTCGACTCGGCCCGGCATGGGGCCGACCTCTTTGCCCTCAAGGAGCTCGGCTTTATCTATTCCCGGCTCGGCGACCCGACCGGCGACATACTGGAAAAAAGGCTCGCCCTGATGGAAGGGGGCGCCGCGGCGGTCGTCACCGCGTCGGGCACCGCCGCGATCCATTATACGGCACTGACCCTCGCCAAGGCCGGCGACGAAATCGTGTCTGCCTCGAACCTCTACGGCGGCACCTATACCATGTTCTCGGTCCTGCTGAAGGATCAGGGCATTACCGTGAAATTCGCCGACGTTACCCGGCCTGAAACCTTCCGTGCCGCCATAACCGAGCGGACCCGGTTCCTCTATGCCGAAACCATCGGGAACCCCTCGCTGGACGTGGCGGACATCGCCGCCCTGGCGAAGATCGCCCATGAGCGTCGCATTCCCCTGGTCGTCGATTCCACGTTCACCCCGCCGACCAATTACCGTCCCATCGAGGACGGCGCCGACATCGTTATCCACTCCCTGAGCAAGTGGATCGGCGGTCACGGTTCCGCCATCGGCGGCGCGGTAATCGATTCGGGCCGCTTCGACTGGAAGAATTCCAACGTGCCCTTCTTTACCGAGCCCGACGCGAACTACCACGGCCTTCGCTGGGCGCTCGACCTGCCCGAGCCCCTCGCGCCCATCGCCTTCGCCCTCCGGTTCAGGACCGTTCCCCTGCGCAACCTCGGCGCCTGTCTCGCCCCCGATAACTCGTGGATATTCCTCCAAGGGGCCGAAACCCTGGCGCTCCGCATGGAACGCCATAACGAAAACGGCCTCGCCGTGGCCACGTGGCTTAAACGGCATCCCAAGGTCGCCTGGGTACGGTATCCGGGCCTCGAAGACGATCCTTCCCACGCGGTAGCCTCGCGGCAATTCCCGAAAGGCTTTGGGGGCATGGTGGTCTTCGGGCTCGCCGGCGCGGACGGCGAGGCGAAACTGGCTTCCGGGCGGGCCTTTATCGATTCCCTGTCCCTCATTTCGCACCTGGCGAACGTGGGCGACACGAAGAGCCTGGCCATCCATCCCGGCACGACCACCCATTCGCAACTCACCCCGGCCGAACAGGTCGCGGCGGGCATTCCCCCCGAACTGATCCGGCTGTCCGTCGGGATCGAGCACGTGGACGATATCCTGGAAGACCTCGGACGGGCGTTGGAAAAGGCGTGAAGAAGCTTTTGACAATCTCCGGGATGGCCTGCGGTTCCTGCGGCATGCGGGTTAAGGCGGATCTTGAGGCCCTTCGCGGCGTCAAGACCGTCGAGGTAGACGCCTTCCGGGGAACCGCCTTGGTGGAAGCCGAGGAATTCAGCTCGGTTTTGGTCGATCGGGCGATTAAAAAAGCGGGTTTTACCCTCGTCAAGATCGTCTGACCGTCCCGAATCGCTTACGATCTGGACTCATTCTCGGCGCGCCGGTACAATGCCCGCATGAAAACACGGGAACCCCTCCGCGGCGCCGCCCTCGTGCTTGAGGGCGGCGGCATGCGCGGCATTTATACCACCGGAGTGCTCGATACCTTTTTGGACCTGGGCTATCATTTCGATTACGTCATCGGCGTGTCCGCCGGGGCGAGCCATGCCCTGTCCTATATTTCGCGCCAGCGGGGTAGGGCCCGCCGGGTAAACGTGGAATACTGTACCCGCGGCGAATATATGGGCTTTCGCAACCTCGTTCGCACCGGTTCCTATTTCGGTTTGGATTTTATGTTCCGCACCATTCCCGAACGGTATGACCCCTACGATTTCGCGTCTTTCGAGCGGAACGTGGGGCGGTACGTCGTCGTGGTCACGAACCTGATCACCGGGCGGCCCGAATATCGGGAACCCCTGACCGGAGAGGGGCTTTTCGCCCCGGTTATCGCCTCCTGTTCCCTTCCCCTCGTGTCAAAGCCCGTCCTTCTCGACGGAGTTCCCTATCTCGACGGCGGGATCGCCGATTCCCTTCCGATAGACCGGGTCGTGGCCGACGGGTTTGAGCGGATGGTGGTGGTCCGAACCCAGCCGAAAGGCTACCGTAAGGGCGCGACCGGGGGAAAGGCCCTCTATCGGGCGATGTACGGTTCGTATCCGCGCTTCGTCGAAACCCTTTCTACCCGAAACGAACGCTATAACGCGGCCCTTGACCGCCTCGACGCGCTGGAGGCCGAGGGGCGGGCTCTCGTCATCGCTCCCCGTCCCCAACCCGGTCTCGACCGCCTGGAACGCGACCCGAAGAAGCTGGACGGTCTCTATCGCTCGGGGTTGTCCGATTCGGCTTCCGTGGCCCAACGCGTCCTGGAATTCGCGCGGTGAAAGGCAAGGCACGGGGGCGAACCGCCCCTCCGCGTCCCGCCGGAAAGGCCGTTACGGAAGGGTTCAGGAACTTGCAGCGCGGACTGACCGGCGACCGCGGCTTGGTCGGAAAGTCCTATATGGACGATTCCGGCATGTTGTCCGCCTATCTGGGATACTACTGGCCCGCTTCCCGGGCCCAGTGCCTCGCGATCCTTGACCGGATCGCCTTTCTCGAAGGCCGTCGCGCCGGGGCGGCCCTTCCACTGCCGGTCAATACCCTGATCGACGTGGGTTCGGGTCCCGGGCCCATCGCCGCCGCCTTCGCCTCCCGGGGGGCGACGAAGGTTTCCCTTCTTGACCAAAGCCCCGACGCCCTGAGCCTAGCCCGGAAAAAAGTGGGGCTCGCCGAGGTCTCGACCCTTTCTTGCGATATCCGCAACCCCGATCCCGCCCGTATCGCCCAATGGGGCAAGGCCGACTGCGTGGCCTTCGGCCATTCACTCAACGAGTTGTGGGCGCGGGCGGAAGACCGGGTATCGCTTCGCGCGCGGCTTTTGGAACGCTACGCGGCGGCGCTCTCTCCCGGCGGCTTTATCCTAGTCCTTGAGCCGGCGTTACTGGGTACGAGCCGCGACCTTATCGCCGTGCGGAACCTTCTCGTGGCGAAGGGGTGGGAGGCGCTCGCCCCCTGCCCGGGCCGCGAACGGCTTCCCTGTCCCGCCCTGGACGCGGGCCTTACCCACACGTGCCATGAGGCGGTCCGTTGGGACATCCCGGAAGAAACTTCCCGACTGGCCCGGTCCCTGGGCCTGGACAGGGAATGGCTCAAGATGGCCTGGTTCGCCTTGCGGCCGCCCCGCCCCGAAGGCGCGCCGAGCGGGGAGGAACGCCCGCTCTATCGGATAGTCTCCGACCCCATGCGAAACAAATCGGGCCGGGTTCGCAAATTACTCTGCGGGGCCACCGGCCGTTTTCCCCTTTCGGCCCCGACGGCGGACGGGAAAACCGAGGCGACGGGGTTCCCCGCGTTCGACCGACTTGAGCGGGGAGACTACCTGCTGGTAACCGAACCCGAAATACGGGAGAACGGCTGGGGCATGTCCGGCAAAACCGCGCTACAACGGCTTTTCCCCGTAATTTCGTAAGAAAACCCGCGCCCAAGCCCGATAGTATGTATATGAATAACGTTAGTCCCCGGAAGTTCCCCTTTGGGCTACGGCCCGCCATGCTTATGACCGTTATCCTCGTCTGGTGCGCCTCTGGCGGCGCTTTTGCCGAAAAAAGCGTTCCCCGTCGCCTTTACGTCGGCGCGGACTCGAATTACCCCCCGCTGAGCTACGTTCAAAACGGCCTGGCGACGGGTTTTGACCGCGCTTTCCTGGACCGGTTGGGGGAATTGCTGCGACTACCCGTGGATATCCGCCTCTATCAGTGGGGCGAGACCCTGGAAAGCCTCGCCGACGGCAGGTCGGATTTCATTTCAGGCTGCATCCAAACCGAGGACCGGGACGAACGCTTCGATTTCACGATCCCTTACTTTATCGATCAATACTATATTTTCGCCAATAAAAAGGCCTCCATTACCGACGCGGGAGATCTCGCGGGGAAAAGGCTCGCCGTTCTCGAGAACGACGCCGTCCTTGACCTGTGGGTCCGTCCGGCAGGCTTGGAAAGCGACGTCAACGCGGCCGCGTCCATAGAAGAGGCGTTCGACCGGGTCAACGACGGGCTGGCCGATTATACCTTGGCGCCTTATGCCATAGGCGCCGCGACGATCGATCGAAAGGACCTGAAAAACGTGGCCTTTACGGAACGCCCGCTTTTTCCCGCGGAATTCCGCTTCGCCGTGCGCAAAGGCGACGCCGACCTGCTTGCCTTTCTCAACGAGGGGATCGCGATCATGCAGCGTTCCGGCGAAACGCAGCGGCTCATAAAGGCGGCAAAGATAGCGTTCCCCCATGAATCGTTCTCGTACGTTGCCTCGATAACGCCCTTTTTCTGGATCATGGCGAGCATCCTGTTGGCCTTTCTCATCGGGCTTATCTGGTATTTCACGACCGTTTACGGCTTTTCGCGGCAGTCTGAACGGTCTAAGGAAGACGTGAAATTCCTGGAGCTGGTATTGGGCAGTTTACCCTTCGGCTTGCGCTGGGAAAGCCTGGACCGAACCCGTTCCGGCGAAAACCAGCTGTACCGGATATACAACGATCCGGAACGGAAAAAAACGGTCCGCAGAAAACCCCTGGAGATAGCGACCATGCTCGGCGATCCCGTGGGAAAGGCCATCCTCCTCGAGGATTCGAGCCGCCAACAGGAGCTGGAATCCCGGGTCAAGAAAATTACCCGGGAACTGGCCGAAAAGAACGCGCAACTCGTGGAACAGAGCATCGTGGACCCGGTGAGCGGGCTGCTCAACCGCGGCTTCATTAAAAGCAAGATTCTGGGCCTATCGGAAAATTTCCGGACTCGCAACGAGGTTTTCTCGGTTATACTGGTGAAGTGGAAGCAGAACGAACCCGACCCGTTTTCCGTTCGCTCTTTCGCGCGCAGGCTGAAAAGCTGCATCGGTATCCATGATTTCGCGGGAATCGTGGAACCGGGCCTCTTTGCCGTCCTTTTTCCGGGCCTCACCGAGGCCGAGCTGCCCGGCATGGGCGAACGCATAGAATCGGTACTGTCGGAGAGGGGGGAAGCCCGTCGGGTGGAGTGCGCCCTGTACCCCTGCGAGACTTCGGAGGCGCGGATCGTCGAGCTGCTTCGAATGCTTTAAATTGACGGGCCCCAGCCGCGTCGGGCGGCCGTCCGTAGAATAAAAAGTGTAAAAGGTGTGTCTCCTATGCGTAAAAGCCTCAGTTTTACGGCCGTGCTTGTCGGGACCGCTATTCTCGGTATAGCCGTCATCCTTGCCGTTACGCTCATACCGTCGCCGGTTCCGTCTAAACCGATACCGGGCCTTGGCGTTTCCGTCGAGTATTCCGTTTCCGATCACCGACTGTCCTCCGCCGAGCTGACCGATAACGCGCGGGTATGGCGTTCCCTCGACGGGGCGCCCCTGACCGTTCCTTCCCAATACGCCTACGCGCGCTTTTCGCTGACCAACGCCGGGGATTCGGACATGGCCCTGATCGTCCAGAACGACACGCGAAATTACTACACCTCCTTTCTCTCTTTTGACGGTCGGGTCTATACCACCCGGTTCCGGCAAGGCGACCCGGTGCCTTCCGGGGAAAGCCCCCTGCGTCATATACGGGCCGCGTTCCCGGTTTCCCTGCCGCCGGGAACCTCGACGCAGTTCGTGCTGGAATACATGAACGAACGGGATATCGTGGTGGACCCCGACGTGCGCGAGGCCACGCAATGGTTTACCGAGGCCGGAATCGAGCGCGATATCGTCATCTTCATTTCCGCTTCCGTCCTTTGCCTGACCCTCATGAACCTTATCGCCGGCCTCGCGCTTTTTCGGCCCGAATTGGTACGGATGTCCTTCCTGACCTTTTCGCTCCTGTTCTTCTTCGCCCGTCAGTCGCGGCTCCTCCTCGTCATTTTCAGTTCCCAGGCCTACGCGCCGTGGCTCTACCCCTTAAGCATCGCGTTCGAGCTCGTTTCGGCGCATATATTCTTCGGGTACCTCATGGGCGAAAATTTCAGGCCTTGGCAGCGCTGGGCGTACCGGATCCTTTCCGCGCTCACGGTCTTTCTAACGGCGGTCTCGTTCTTCGGCGCGGCCTATACCGTCGCCGACGTGCTGAACGTGTTCGCCATGATCACCCTGCTCATCGTTTTGGTCGGGGTCCTGACCGCCGCGCGCCGCAGGGACGCCGCGGTATTGCAGATCATGCTCGCCTTCGCCCCGTGGATTTTGACGATGGCGGTCGAGATCGTAATCATTTATATTAAGCCGAGGCAAATATTCCTCGCGGATTACCGGCAGGCGTTCGGCATGCTCTTCTCCCTAATCCTGGTGACCGTCACGAGCATTCGGACCCGCGAGCGCGAGGCCGGCGAAAGGATTCTCCGGCTCGGGGCGGAGCTCGCCGAGGCGCGCCGCTGTCAGGAGGCGAACGAGGGAAAAATTCGGGAAGAGCGCGTGAAATACCGCTCGCGTCTCGCGGCGGATTGCGAGGCCCCGTTGGTGGGCATCTTCGCCGCAGTCGGGACCCTGCAGCGGGAGTATTCCGATCCGGGCGTGGTCGCCGCGGCCGACCTGATCGTTACCGAGGCCTCCAGGATCGGCGACGCCCTCGGTTCCCGGGACCCCTCGAAGGGAGGTTTGGCATGAACGTGATCGTGTACGGCACGAAAAAATGCGCCGAAACCCGGCGCGCGGAGCGTTGGCTCAAGGAGAGGCGAATACCCTTTCAGTTGCGCGACGTTCAGGAAAAACCGCTGACGGCCAACGAGATTAAGGCCATGGCGGGCGGCAAGGGCGCGCTTTCCCTTATCGACGAGGGGTCCAAGCGGTTTATCGCGCGCGGGCTGGGATTTATGGAGTACGACCCCGCCGAGGAATTGGAAAAGGACCCGGCCCTTCTCGCCACGCCCGTGATCCGGCTCGACTCGAAGTATTACGTCCGGCCCGACCTTTCGGAGTTGCCCCTTGGATCGTAAGGGCGGCCAAACGCGGCTGGACGAGCTCGCCGAACTTTTGCGCGGCGCCCCCGACGAGGTTTTCCTCCAGCCCCACAACGTGCCCGACCCCGACGCCATCGCCAGCTGCGCGGGTCTCCAGTACCTGCTCGCCCTTCGGGGAATAGAGACGAAGATCGTGTATGACCGGGAACTCGAAAAGGCCGACGCCCTTTTGATGCTCAAGCTCTTCGGGATCGACATGGTCCCCGCGGGGCGGGCCGATACGCTAGACGAGCGCGATTGGGCCGTGCTGGTGGATTGCCAGCGGGGTTCGAGCAACGTGACCGATCTGATCACCGAGGAAGTGGCGGTAATAGACCATCACGAGATCGGGCGAGACGCGAGCTGCCGCTTTTCGGAGCTGAGGCCCGAACTGGGCGCCTGCTCAACCATAATCGCCTCCTGGTTTTTCGAGAACGGAATTGAGCCCCCGTCGGCCCTCGCCGGGGCCCTGGTGTTCGGTATCATGAAAGACACGGACAACCTGACCCGGGGCGTTGCGGATTTAGACGTCGGAATGCTCTATCGCCTGTTCCGGTATTCCGATCCGGCGGCCATACGGGAATTGAACGGCAGCCAACTGACCAAGGAAGACCTCCTTCGCTACGCGGAGGCCTTTAAGACCGTGGAGACGTACGGCGATCTCGGCTTTATGCGCCTGGATTGTCCCGACGATTCCCTTTTGGGCTCCGCCAACGATATCGTTCTGTCCCTGGATACGGTGCGGGTTTCGGTTTCCTGGTCGGTCAGGGGCGCGGGCATAAAGCTCTCCGTTCGGAGCGAGCTTGCCGAAGCCCCCGCCAGCGACGCGGTACGGTCCATCGTTTCGGGTTTGGGCGTGGGCGGCGGGCACGCCCATATGGCGGGCGGTTTTATTCCCGCTGACCGGATTCCCCGCGACAGGGACCCCGACCTGCTTATTCGGCACCGGGCGATCATGTGGCGCGAGTCCCTGTGATCGGGGCCTCCCGTAGGAGCTTGATCGGCCGCACGGTAATATCGCCCCTGATTCGCTCCCACTCGGCCGCGTCGCCCGAAACGGGGGCAAAGGCGGGATTGAGCTCGATTCCGGTCCGCATCGCCCGTTCCAAGGCGATCGCGCCGTCGCTGTCGCGTTCCCGTAACTTATGGAGGAGCAGGGCAGCCTCGTAGGCGATTTGCCCTTCGGCGACGGGGATTCGGGCCGGGTCGGGCGTTCGCGCGGGCGGTTTCGGCGGTACCGCGACGGCCCTATTCGCGGCGATTCTTTCCCGGTCAAAACGATAGCCCCGCCGGTCCGCCTCGTTCGCCACGGCTTCCAGGTATCGGACCGCGCACTCCGCGGGGGCGCTCGCGGCGCGAAAGCGGATCAGTTGGGGGTGGTTGCGGTAACCCCTGGTCCTGCCTTCCAAAACGGCCAGGGCGAGCAAGCCTTCCCGCCACGCCGCGAGCAGGCCCTTGGTATCGAGATAGACGGGCGAAAGGCTCCATAAACGCATGTGACCCTCCACGTTAGAATATAACGCTTTTAGCCGCCCATGGGCGGATTCGCACATTGACAGGCTACCCTCCGGCCGTTGTACGATCGACGTACCATGAATAATGAAAAAAGCGGGGCGCGGCCCCTGCATCCCGATACCGTGTGCGTCCACGGCGCCTACGATCCTTACGAGCATAAGGGCGCCCGCGCCATGCCCATCTATCAGAGCGCGGCGTATTGCTACGATTCGGCCGATTCGGCCGCCGCCCTGTTCTCTTTCGCAGAGGAGGGCAGCATTTACTCCCGGCTTGGAACGCCGACCACCGACGAGGCCGAAAAACGCGTGGCCCTCCTCGAGGGCGGCATCGGCGCCGTCTCCTTCGCTTCCGGTATGGCGGCCCTCTCGGGCTTCGCGTTGAACCTGCTCCGGTCGGGCGACGTTATCGCGGCATCCAATAGCCTCTATGGCGGGAGCATGGGCTTGCTTACCGATTCCCTGCCCCGGCTCGGCATTACCGCCCGCTTTTTCGATCCCCTGAGCGCCGAAAGCCTCGAGTCGGTCATGGACGACCGGGTCCGGCTCGTGCTCGCGGAGAACCTGGCGAATCCCGCCCTTTCGGTACCTGACCACGCGGGAATATCCGCGGTGGCCAAGCGGTACCGGGTACCCTACTTGGTCGACAACACCCTGGCCACCCCCATCACGTCCCGGCCCGCGGAATTCGGCGCCGACTATGTCCTCCATTCCTGCACCAAATACATGATGGGCCACGGCGACGCCATCGGCGGCATGCTCGTGGACTCAGGCACCTTCGCCTTCGATCCCGAGCGGTATCCCCTTTTATTCGATCCTTCCCCGACGGGAAAGCCCTTCGCGGAATCGTTCGGGTCAAAGGCCTTCCTGACGCGGCTGCGGGGCAAGGTGCTGATGAATCTCGGCGGCTGCATGGCTCCCTTCCATGCCTGGCTCCTTTTACGGGGCCTTGAAAGCCTGCACGTCCGGTATCCCCGTCACCTGGAAAACGCGGTCCGCCTCGCCGAGGCGCTGGCGCGTCACCCCGCCGTGGCGCGGGTGAACCATCCTTCCTTTCCCGGCCATCCTTCCCACGCCAACGCGAACCGCTACCTCGGGGGAAATTACGGCGCCATGCTCGGCTTCTCCCTCAAGGGCGGCTACGATGCCTGCCGCGCCTTTATCGACCGGGTCCGCCTCGTGTCGCACACGACCAACATCGGCGATACGAAAACCCTCGTCATCCATCCCGCCTCGACCACCCACCGCAATATGGACGCGGAGGCCCGCCGCCTCGCCGGAATCGGGGAGGATTATATCCGGGTCTCCGTGGGCATTGAGCATTGGGAAGACGTATACCGAGCCATCGGCGAGGCGTTGTGACTGCCCGCCGCGTAATATAAGGAGCCGCGTATGGAGAGTAAGGCCGCGAAGGCGTTGGAAATTTTCAGGAGCGGGCGGAATTGCGCCCAGGCGGTGTATGCCGCGAACCATTCGCTCGCCGGGATCGATCCGGCGCTCGCCGAGGCCGTCGCCAACGGATTCGGCGCGGGCATGGGCAGGCTGCAAAGGACCTGCGGCGCCGTCACCGGGGCGATCATGGCCATCGGGCAGGCCGAGTGGGATCCCGCCGACCCAAAAGGCTCCAAGGAACGGGGTTACGCGAAGGTGAGGGAATTCACGGCGGCCTTCGAAGGCAGGCACGGTTCCAGCGAATGCCTGCGCCTCTTGGGAGTGGGCCTTTCCGACCCCGATTTGGCGAAGTATGCCTCCGGGAACGGCATGTTCACGAAGGTATGCGAGCCCCTGGTGGCCTCCGCCTGCGAAATCCTGGGAGAAATGTACCCGTAAGGATCGCGTATGTCCGGAACGCGATCGCGTCAAAAAAAAACCGTCCCGGCGGACCAGTAAGCCCGGGGACGGTTCGTTCGCGTATCCTTTGGTTTATTCCAGGGAAATTTCCGGTATGCGCACCAGGCGCCAGTCGTATTTCTCTCCGTCTATCTCGACGAAATTCTTGAACATCTCGTCCAACGAGGTAATCGTCCCGAGCGTCCAGGTCGATTGGCGGTATTGCTCGGCCGAAACGTCCTTTTCCTCGTAATTATCCCAACCGCGCAGGCGGAAGACGAGTTTCCCGACCGCGAGCTCGGCCTTGGCCGCCTTATGGCTCGGTACCACGAAGGTTGTCCACTCTTTCTTGCCGTTGCTTACGAAGAGGACCTCGGCTTGGTTTTTAGTCGCCGCGCTCGCGGCGGTCATTACCTTGGCGACCCCGTAACTCATGTCCTGGGCGTCATTCTCGGTTCCGTTGGCGCACAGTACCTCGCCGGACTTGAATTCCTTTCCTTCGGCTTTTTGGGCCGCGGTGGAAACCGCGCTTCCGGCGTTCATCAAGGCGGACGGGTCGACGGGAAGGGACGAACACCCCGCGAATAGCGCCGCGAGGGCGGCGCCCGCGGCGGCGAACACATACTTTTTCATTGATTCCTCCTGCGCACAAGTATAGTACAGGGCAATCGAACATTCATGAAAAAAAGCGGGACCGCCCGGGAAGGGCGGCCTCGCCGTGGGGTACGCGCCCGAGCGCGGCGCATGGCGCTGTCTTACTTCTGCAGTTTCATCTTCACGGAATACGGTTCGGCGGTCCAGTCGCGTTTGATCTCCATGGTCAGGTCAAGGTCCGCGGTTCCCTTGGTAAAGACGTAGCTTCGTTCGGCCTCGTCGCAGCGGAACGAGAAGGTTACGGCGGTCACCTTTGCGTCAACCGCGAAATCCTTAATTTTGTCCTTGAAGTCGAAAACCACGGCGCCCTGGGCGTCGAGAATGCGGATCGAGTCGGCGCCGATCTCCCAGGTGGCGGCCCAGTTTGAATCGACCCATTTCCCCTTCGGTAACTTGCTTAAGTCGGGCGATTGGGCGAAGGCCAGGGAAGCGGCGAGAAGCGCTGCCAGAATGAATAACGCTTTTTTCACGATTTCCTCCATATTAGAATCGGGATGAACTGTTCTTAAGTCTAAAGGATGGGCCGGAAAAAGGCAAAAAGGGCGGCACGCGCGTTTTCGGGGCCGCCGCGCCTCGGCAGGGGCGTCGGTATCAGCCTTTTTTTCCGCCTAACTTTCTGGCGACGATCTGGAAATAATGCACGATGACGATCATCGCTCCCATGAAAACGAAGAGAACGGCCATTCCCGCGGCCAATAGGGCCAATCCCTGCTTCAATGCTTCTGAATCCATAATCGTAATCTCCTTAATGTAGCTGATCAATGGGCCAACAGGGGCACCAGGGCGAGAAGGAGTCCTCCCGCGATGACCGAGCCGAGCTGCCCGGATACGTTGGCGCTCACGGCGTGCATCAGGATGATATTCGAGGGATCGTCCCTCAGCGCCATCTTCTGGATTACCCGGCTGGACATGGGAAAGGCGGAAATGCCGCACGCCCCGATCATCGGATTTATCTTTTTGGCTTTTGGAAGGAAAAGGTTCACGAGCTTGGCGAAGAGCACGCCGCCGGCGGTATTGACTATGAAGGCCACGAGGCCAAGGGCAAGAATGCTCAGGGTTTGCGGGCGAAGGAAGGCCTCGGCGCGCATGGAGGCCGCCACGCTTATGCCGAGGAGGAGCGTGACGATATTCGCCATCTCGTTCTGGGCCGTCGAGGAAAGCTTCGCCAGCACCCCGCATTCCCGGATCAGGTTGCCGAACATCAAAAAGCCGATGAGCGGCGCGCCCATGGGAACCAGAACGCAGGAAACGACGGTCACGATTACGGGAAAGCTGACGGTGACCGCTTTGGGAATGTCGTGGTCTTCCGCGGTCATCCTGATAAGCCGCTCTTTTTTCGAGGTGAGGGCGCGTACTACCGGGGGCTGAATGATGGGAACCAGGGACATATAGGAATAGGCGACCACCATGATCGGGCCCAGGAGCTCCTCGGCGAATTGTTTGGTCACGATGATGGTGGTTGGTCCGTCCGCGGCGCCGATCACGCCGATGCAGGCGGCTTCCCTCAGGTCATACCCCATGGCCAGGGCGATGATTACCGTGACGAAGATCCCTAAATGCGCCGCGGCGCCGAAAAGCATGAGCCAGGGCCGCTGAAAAAGGGGCCCGAAGTCGATCATGGCGCCCACTCCGACGAAAATCAATAACGGAAACACTTCCGAAAGAATGCCGGCGTTGAAGAGGGTCTGCAAAATGCCCGGTTCGCCGTACATTTCCCAGACCGTGGCCAGGGGAAGGTTGATCAGAATGGCCCCGAACCCGATGGGCAGAAGGAGCATGGGCTCATAGTCCTTCGCGATGGCGAGCCAGATGAGGAATGCCCCTATGGCATACATGGTGACTTCCTTCCATCCGATTGAGAGAAGGCCGCTTAGGAAAAAATCGAGAATTTCACCGGTCATGTCAGTGACTCCTTTCAGTGTTCTCCCTGAGTGTAGGGGGAGGCCGTTCCCTCGTCAATCTACTGAAAAAAAAGGCCGGCCCTCCCTGGATGGGTCGGCCGGCCTTCGGTGCGGTTTTATCCGCTTACTTGTACAGTTCGCGCTTCACGTAGTGGGTGTGGAGGAGGTGGTGGGCCTTCTCGGAGTTCGGCTTGGTAAGGAACTCGGTGTACGCCTGCTGCACGTAGGGGTTCTTGTGCGATACCCTGATCTCGCTCTTCGCGTCGTCGGTATAGAGGCCGGCGATGCGCTTCTCGCGAACCTCGTCGGTGGCGCCGTAGGGCTGACCGCCGCCGGCGATACAGCCGCCGCGGCAGGCCATGACCTCGACGAAGTGGTACGGGGGCTCTTTGCCCTCGGCGATCGCGGAGCGGATGCTCTGGACCACGGGATCCACGTTGCCGAGCTGGTGCACGACGGCGATCCGGATTTCCTTGCCGTTCACGTCTACGGCGGCTTCCTTCACGTCCTTAAGGCCGCGGGCGGGCACGTAGTTGATGTCCGCCAGCTCCTGGCCGGTGAGCACCGCGTAGGCGGTGCGGAGCGCCGCTTCCATAACGCCGCCGGTGGCGCCGAAAATGGTGCCCGCGCCGGTGTAGGGACCTAAGGGATTGTCGGCCTCGGATTCCTCGCAGTTATTGAAGTCGATTCCGGCCTGCTTGATCAGGCGCGCGAGCTCGCGGGTGGTGAGCACGGAGTCGACGTCCTGGAAGCCGGAGCTCTTCATGTCGTCGTTGCGCTTGCACTCGTACTTCTTGGCGGTACAGGGCATGATGGACACGGAGAAAACCTTCGCGGGGTCGATATTGGCCTTCTGGGCCCAGTAGGTCTTGATCATGGCGCCCATCATCTGCTGGGGGCTCTTGGCGCTTGACACGTTGGGAAGGAGGTCGTGGTAGTTCTTTTCCGCGTAGTCGACCCAGGCCGGGCAGCAGGAGGTAAACAGCGGGATCGGGGCCTTGCCCGAGGACAGGCGGCCGATCAGCTCGGTACCCTCTTCCATGATGGTAAGGTCGGCGGAGAAGTTGGTGTCGAACACGTAGTCGAAGCCGATCTGGCGGAGCGCGGTGTAGATTTTCTTGGTGGAGATCGCTCCGGGCGCCATGCCGAATTCCTCGCCGAGGGCCACGCGCACGGCGGGGGCGATCTGGGCGACGGTCACGGTGTCTTTCGCGTCGAGGGCGTCCCACACCTTGCGGGTCGCGTGGTCCTCGTAAATAGCGCCGACCGGGCAATGCGCCGCGCACTGGCCGCAGCGCACGCAGGGGGAATCCTCAAGGTTCGCCATGGCGGCGGGGCCGATCACGGTCTTTCCGCCGCGGGCCTGGTACTCGATGGCGTTAACCTTCTGCACTTCCTGGCACACCTGCACGCAGCGGCCGCAGTTGATGCACTTGTTGCGGTCGAACACGATCGCGGAGTTGGTGCGGTCCAGGGGCCGGTCCACGATGAAGTGGTCGAAGCGGATCTGGCGCAGGCCGAACTCTGCCGCGAGCGACTGCAGCTCGCACTGGTTGTTGCGGGTGCAGGTGAGGCATTCCTGGGGATGGTTCGACAGGATCAGCTCGAGCACGGTGCGGCGCGCCTTGACGATCTCGGGATCGTGCGTGATGACGCTCATGCCCTCGGTGCAGGCGGTGCAGCAGGCGCGGATCATGCGGGGAGTGCCTTCCATGCGCACGATGCAGATGCCGCAGGAAGCCCACGCGGGAAGGTCCGCGTTAAAGCAGAGCGAGGGGATCTTCACGTTCGCGAGCTTCGCGGCCGCGAGGATCGTGGTTCCTTCGGCCACCTGGACCGGTTTTCCGTTTATTTTAACGTTGATCATGGTAATTCGTCTTCTCCTTACATCTTGTCGATGGCGTGGAACTTACAGGTGTTGAAGCACTCGCCGCACTTGAGACACTTGGACTGGTCAATGACGTGTTTCGACTTCTTCTCGCCGGTGATGCAGTCCGCCGGGCACTTCCTGGCGCAGGCGCCGCAGCCGATGCACTTGTCGTTGATCGAGAAGGTCACCAGGTGCTTGCACTTGCCGGAGGCGCACTTCTTGTCCTGGATATGGGCGATATACTCGGCCTCGAACTTGCGGATGGTCGAAAGGGTCGGGTTCGGGGCCGACTGTCCGAGCGCGCAGAGCGAGCTCTTCTGCATGGCGAAGCCGATTTCCTTCATCTTGTTCAGGTCTTCCATGGTGCCTGAGCCGCGGGAAATCTTCTCGAGGATGGCGTGGATCTGCCGGGTTCCGATGCGGCAGGGCGAGCACTTGCCGCAGGATTCCTCCACGCAGAACTCCATGTAGAACTTGGACACGTCGATCACGCAGTCGTCCTCGTCCATGACGATCATGCCGCCGGAGCCCATCATGGAGCCGAGCATCTGGAGCCCCTTGAAGTCGATCGGGGTGTCCAGGGCTTCCTCGGTGATGATTCCGCCGGAAGGGCCGCCGGTCTGCACGCCCTTGAACTTCTTGCCGCCCTTGATGCCGCCGCCGATGTCGAAGATGATCTCGCGGAGGGTAGTTCCCATGGGAACCTCGACGAGGCCGGAATTCTTCACCTTACCGGTGAGGGCGAAAACCTTGGTGCCCTTGGAATCCTCGGTGCCGATCTTGGCGAACCAAGCCGCTCCCTTGTTGAGGATCACGGGGATATTCGCCCAGGTTTCCACGTTGTTGATGATGGTGGGCTTGCCCCAGAGTCCGGACTGGGCCGGGAACGGGGGCTTCGGGGTGGGCATGCCGCGCTTTCCCTCGATGGAGCGGAGGAGGGCGGTTTCCTCGCCGCAGACGAAGGCGCCCGCGCCGAGGCGGATCTCGATATCGAAATCGAAGCCCGAGCCGAGTATGTTCTTGCCCAGGAGCCCGGCCTCGCGGGCCTGGTTCAGGGCGATCTTGAGGCGGTCCACGGCGAGGGGATACTCCGCGCGGATATACACGAAGCCCTGGTTCGCGCCGATTGCCTTTCCGCAGATGGCCATGGACTCGATCACCGAGTGGGGGTCGCCCTCGATGGTGGAGCGGTCCATGTAGGCGCCCGGGTCGCCCTCGTCGGCGTTGCAGACCACGAACTTCTGGTCGCCCTGGGCCTTGAGTCCCGCTTCCCACTTAAGTCCCGTGGGGAAGCCGGCGCCGCCGCGTCCGCGGAGGCCGGATGCCTTCACCTCGTCCACGATCTGCTGGGGGGTGAGCTGGAAAAGCGCCTTCTCGAGGGCCAGGTAGCCGTCGCGGGCGATGTATTCGTTCAGGTCCTCGGGATTGATCACGCCGCAGTTGCGCAAGACCACGCGGAGCTGTTTTTGATAGAACTGGATCTCGCCGGAGTCGGAAATATCCTTCTTTTCCTTGTTGTAAAGGAGGCGGGTAACCTCGCGGCCCTTCACGATCTGCTCGGCGATAATGTCCTTCGCGTCTTCGGGCTTCACTTCCACGTAGAAGGAATCCTCGGGGAGGACTTTTACGATGGGGCCCTTTTCGCAGAAGCCGAAACAGCCGGTCTTGACGATCTGGACCTGGTCGATCACGCCCGCGGCCTTCGCCTCGGTCATCAGGTTGTTGTATATCCCGTCGGCGTTGCTCGACTCGCAGCCCGTACCGCCGCACACCAGGATGTAGTGATTGTATGCCATGTATCCGCCTCTCCTTACTTCTTCAGGATATCGGCCGCGGGGCGGTCGAGAATCCTGTCATTGAGCAGCTCTTTCTTGAGAATGTGCTTCTCCACGATTTCCTTCGCGGCCGCGGCGTCAACCCGGCCGTAAATGATGGTGGGCATGCCGGCCATCACGACCTCGACGGTGGGCTCGTTGTGGCACAGGCCCATGCATCCGGTCTGGCGGATCGAAACGTCGCCGCCCATTCCCTTCTCGTCGAGCGCCTTCGCGAAGGCGGAGAGGGTATCCTTGGCGCCCGCGGCGATACCGCAGGTACCCATTCCGACGATTACCTGGGCTTGCTTGCCTTCCGTATCGCGTTTCTTGATCTGCGCCTGGGTGCTTTCCCTAAGCTTTCGCAGGTCTTCGAGGGACATCTTGGCCATATCATTCCTCCATTAAACTTTCGATAAACTGGCCCAGGAGCACTATCGCGTTGGCGTCGTAAAAGCCGCCTTCCTCCGCGAGCCCCAAGGCTTCGAGCAATTCCGACCGCAGCACGGTAAACTCGACCGTCCCGCTTCCGCCTTGCCCCTCTTTCCGGTACGCGATTTCCATCTCGTATCGGCCGTCAAAGGTCAAAACATGCCGGAAAAACCCCGGTACGTCGCCCGTCGGCGGCGTATCGATATTCGTCAGGTCGAACCTGCATTCCACGCGGGTTCCCGGCTTATCCGATTCCCCCGCCTTGGCCGATTCGATCTTCCAGAAGCCGCCGGTACTTTCGGCGGTCTGGATCAAAAACGGGATACCGAGGCCGATCTTGCGCCCGGGGTGCTTTACCCCGTCGGTATAGAACGGATCGGTCGCCCGCGCGAGCTCATCCGGCGACATCCCCTTGCCGTTGTCTTCAATGGCCAGGGAAACGGCGGAAGCGCCCGCTTCCATGCGTACCTTTACGAAATCCGCGCCCGCCTCGACCGCGTTTTGGGTCAAATCGCTGAACAGATCGCAAAGCGTATAATGCATGGGGTTTGCCTAGATTTTAGGCGTTCTTGTATTTCGCGATAATCCCGTCCATCTGGTCCCGGGTCAGCTTGCCGTACACGTCGCCGTTGACGGACAACACCGGCGCCAAGCCGCAGCAGCCGATGCAGCGCACGGGCTCCACGGAGAAAAGGCCGTCAGAAGTGGTGATCTCGCCCTCGCTTAAGCCCAGAAGGCTCCGGGACTCGTCGATCAGGTCCTGCCCGCCCTTCAGGTAGCAGGCGGTGCCGAGACACACGGAGATCTTGTTCTTTCCCGGCTTTACGGTTTTAAAGAAAGAATAGAACGACATGGTGCCGTATACGCGGGCCAGCGGCGTGCCGGTCCGATTCGCCACCTCGGTGGCGGCTTCGCGGGAGATAAAGCCCTGCTCTTCCTGGACCCTATGCAGGATCATGATCAGGTTTCCGGGCTTTTCCTTCCATTCGTCGATGAATGTGTTGAGTTCCGTCGTGAACTCGCAGGCCGTCGTCATTTGTTGTAACCCCCAACTAAAACGATAAAAATATATCGATAAATGCTTGCGCTATTGTACTAATAATAACGGTTTTATTCAATGATCTTTTATCGATAATAAATGTATTACTCGGGAAACAATTAATGCGGGCAAGAATGACGCAGAAAGCGAAAGGGCGGGCGAGGGCGTAAAGGCCGCAGCGGCGGCCAGAACGCCCGTGCGGGAGCGGATTGTCCGTTGTACGAACGGTTAATCCGCGAGACGTATGTCGGCGCGTACATTGCGGATCATAGAGGATGAAGCAAGGCTTTTGTTCCGCTTTCCTATTCGAGGGAAACGAGAAACCTCTTCATTTCGGGAACAAAGTCCTTGAGGGTTTTATACTTTTCCCTGTCGTTTTGGTAGTTGTCGAGGAAGTCGGTTATGTCATGAACGTATGCGTATTTTCTGGATTCCAAAAAAGAGAATAACTTGAGCATCGTTTCTTCGGTAAATACGGTTTCAAGAAATTTATTGGCGCACGACTGGTTAATTATTTCATTTAAAACGGAACAGCCATCGGTATATCCGAACGAATTGAAGAAAAACGCGTCTTTAGCGTAAAGACTGTCAAAGAAAGCGCGAATCGCCGTGTCATCGTACAATTCCTTAACGATTTCGCGCGTCATTGGATGGGAAAATTCATGGGAAATAAGAAAGAGCGATCCTTCCTCGGAGGGTTGATCCAGAACGACCGTATACGGAACGGGCTTCCCCTTTGGGGTAACGAATGAAATTCCGTAATTTCCCGTCAATTTCGTTACGTAAAGGCGCGATTTCCCCTTTTGTTCTATTCCGTAAAAATCCTCTAGCCATGAACCAAAGTCGCTGGTTTTCAGGATTCGTACGTGCTTCTCGATCATTTCCCCGTATGCGGCGCCGTTGGAAAGAAAGAACCGGTCATAATCGGACGTAATCCTAAAATCCCTGACAGCCTTCCTTACGGTCGAAAACCGATAGTAGGGGACATCCCGTGCGTTTCCTTCGGAAACGATGAATTTTTCATTGTCCGTTTTCAGGATAAAATCGGAATCGTCAGAATTTAAGTACATTCCGAATTCTGACGGGCGAAAGTACGCCATCCCGTATAACCGGATCGCGCTAACCGCGGGGCCGTACGCATAAGGCCCAAAATAATCGTCCACCTTGGCATAATAATCGGCGTAAAAGGGAAGGGCTTCCTTCGCGGGCACATAATCCGGCTGTAAACCCGAAAGACGGTACAGAACGTTCATCATCTCAACGTTCGGGTCTACCATCACGTCGATGTTGCCGACGGTACGTACGATCGGTACCGCAGGAAAATGGCGCCCTTCGTCTTCGCTTGCCGTTTTAGCGGTGCTGCAGCCGCAGAAGCATGCAAGAACGAGAAGGACGGCATAAGCATTTGCTTTTTTCATGAAGCGTACCACGTATAAATCGAACATCCTCGAAAAACTATAGCACATGCTTCGGGCTTACCCCCGTTATTCTCCGTTCGCGATCGCGGGCCACCGTATGGCCTTTACGCAGATCGCGAGGGCGATGATCAGTTCGATCGCCCCGAACAAGAGATAGTACGCCCACGTTTCAGACACGATATTCCCGACGGTTACCAGGAAATAGAGCGCTCCGAAGGCAATATCGGCGATTCGCGCGGCCGGGGCCGGAGCGAGAACGTTCACGGGGATCATGAGCGTCGGGACGATCATCAATACCGACGCGCCGAGGAGCGATCCCTGCGTCGCCGCGAGAAAGCCCATTTTGCCGCCGAGCATCGCCTGAACCTGTCCCGGCCGATACAGGGAAAGGATGTCGCAATACGCGTACAGGAACATAAGCGTAATCCATAGAAAGGCGAGAACCGTTTTCGTGTTCACCGCGACGTCGACCAATCGCTTTTTCATGCCGTACCCCCGCCTTATAGCCTGAGGCCGATATTGAGATGGGGTTCGAAGAGGAACCAGTTCGGCCAGGGCGATTCCGTTTCCCGGAACGCGTCGGGCATTCCGGTCATGACCGGCCAGTAATTGCACGATACCGCCGGCTCTAGGTACAGCGTATCGTTCAGGAAATTTAACTGGTATCCCACGTGCGCCTGCGCGTACACCTGAAGCCCCATGCCCGTCGGGCCGTTCGAGGGGTGATAGGTCTGCAGGAACGGGGTCAGGTACGCGGACGCGTAAAGGCCCTTCCACAGAAACCGCTGATACCCGAGCCCAACGCCGAAGGCGCGTACGTACCCCGGATATTCCTCCTCGTCGGACTCAAAGTCGCGACCGTACGGAATCCCGAGCGGGTGGTCGTATTTCCACGTCGTGGCCCCGATAAACAGCACGTTACGGGAATCCAGCTCATACCCCACGTTTATCTGATAGAAATCGGCCGAATCGGGAAAAAAATTGGCGATCATCCACAGCGATGTCTCGACCACGAACGGGGTATCCGCGCAGCGCGCGTCTGCGACGGCCCCGTCTCCTTCTCCCCAAAGCGCCGCCTGAGACGCGCAGAGCGCGACGGCAAAAGCGAATAACGAGCGGTAACAAAATCTCTTTGACATGGCAATCCTCCGGTACCCGTTAGGGTTATACTCCCGAGGATAGCCGGGGGAACGAAAGAAATAATTGATTAAAATCAAGAAAGGAACGCGGCTTAGGCTTTTTTGCCGATTTTCCCGCGAATCCTGCTCAGGGTTTCGGGTTTGACGCCCAGGTAACTCGCGATATGGTACAGGGGAACGCGTTGGATCAGTTCAGGCCGACGCTCGAGCAATGCGGCGTATCGTTCTTCCGGCGACGCCGTTTTATAGCCCGCGAACGAGGATTGCAGCTTCGCGGCCATGAGTTCGGCCATCCCGAGGCAGACTTCCTTGAGCTCCGGGTGGGCTCTTAGCATGCGTTCTTCCTGTTCGGGGCTATTCGCGACGGCAACCGTGTCTTCAAGGCACTCAAGGAAGTGAACCGAAGGCACTCCGCTTCCGAAGCCGATCGGGAGTATCGGGTCTTCCTCAAGATAGAACTCGATCGTCATATCGTCGCCGTCCTTGAGCGTATAGCTTCGAACGCAGCCCCGAAGCACGAAAAAAGTCACGGTCGCCACGTCGCCCTGACGCAGGAGGATCGTGCCCTTCGGGAACGTCTTGACCGCAACGCCGCCGAGCAGGAGCTCGGCGAGATCGTCCGAAAGTTCCATGTGCCGGGAAAGCCAGTCGACAAGTTCATTCGATCGTTTCATAGGATCCTGCCCTTTCGTTTATGCGATTTGTTCGAATTGCGACGGCTTCGCCGAGTATAGAACGGCATTATTCAGAAAAAAAAGGACGCGATACTAACGAGCGAAAAAAATACCGTTTTCCGCCGGCCGGTCAGCATGCCGCGCCGGGGCCCTTACCAGCCTACCTCTACCGTAAGCGGGGATTCCAGCGTCAGAAGGGTTATAAGGGGGATGGCGAAAACCGCCTCGTTCCCGGCGGTTTTTACGCTGCCTGAGTCGGCCGTCGTTCCCGCTGCTTCGGCGTTTCCGTCCGCCGCGGCGATCTTGGCCGCTTTGACGGGCGAGGGGGCCTTGACGGTCAACGTGAAACGGGCCGCGTTCAGTTCGGTCGCGACGGTTTTCCCGTAGGCGGCGCCGATCAGGTCGCGGTATTCCGCGGCGCTCATGGTTTCTCCCGTGAATACCGGGGCCATCAGTAAATCGAGATAGTCGCGCGTTGAAACGGGCATGAGGCCGATCGCGGCCGCCACGGCCTGCCGGTTTACCGAAATCCTGAAGAGCCGTTGGCCGGGTTTTACCGATACCGCGCCGTTTAGGAAGCCGTCAGCCTTGGGAATGCCCGCGCTTACCGCCAGGGAGGAACCCTCGGCCGTAACCGATTGCGCGCCGATCCCCGCCGCCTTAAGGCTCGCGGAGATCGCGGGCGCGTCGAATACGGAAACGGTGGCCCCTGCCGCGCCGCCGTCCGCGCCCCCGGCGCCCGACAGCTTGCGAATCAGGCTTTCCGAAGCGGGAGACAGGCTCGTGCCGAAAAGGATTCCCGCGGGATCGGCCGCGTTGGCAGGCACCGATATGGTGGCCCGGGGCGCGCAGGAAGAGAGGAAGGCCGCCGCGGCGAGAACGAATCCCGCGAGGGCGCCGACGCGACCGGTTGTTTTCGGCGTTTGGATCGCCGTTCCTGAATGCCCTTGAATCATGGTTTTACTCTCCCCGCGAAATCGTATTACAGGTCATAGCTGAGCGTGACTCCCGTAGATAACCTGAAACCCGCATTGGAGGTTTCATCGGGGAACCAAGAATATTCCATGCTTTGGTAAAAGCGGACGTTTTGGCCCAGGGCATGGACGGGGGGCGAGGTCCAGGAAAGGCCGATTATGCCCGGAAATTGAGGTTTTTTGGAAAGGCCGGAGGCGGCGAGCAGGTGCAATTGGGTGCCCATGAAGAGCCTGATGCCCTGAACCCCCGCGAGCGAGGCGTACAGGGGCACGCTCAATGATTCCGTCCTCGAGTCCCAGGTTATCCCCGCGCCGAGCCCGGGCAGGAGTTGGGTGTTCTTCGCCCAGGTTATTTCGCCCCCCAGGGTAGCGCCCCGAAGGGGGAATTCCCCGGGCATGAAATCCCAGAGCGCCGCGCCCGTCACGTTCGCCCTGAGGCCGATTTCTCCGCTAAAGGGAAACATATTGAGCGCAAGGGTCGAGTCGGTCACGCCGCCCGCTCCCGAGCCGGGCCGGTTGTCCGTCACCGCCGGACCGGAGGGCGCCGAGGGGTTAAAGAGCCTGCCGGTGAACCGGTAGGACTTGCTCCAGTAGCTTTCGTTCAGCTTGGAGATTATGACGCCCGTCTTGGGCCCGTCGGAGGCGGAATGGATAAACTGTCCGTCGCCGAGGTAGATGCCCACGTGGGAGAGCTTGCCCGTTGTATTGAAGAAAACGAGGTCGCCGCGGTCCCGGGACTGGTCGTTGATATGCTCGACATAAGACGAAAGGGATTCCACCGTTCTCGGAAGCTGGATATCCGGTCCGTCCAGCCCCGCGCGGTAGATCAGCCCCGAGCAGTCGATGCCGCGCCCGGTGCTGCCGCCCAAGGCGTAGGGCGTTCCCAGGTAGGCGCGGGCCGCTTCGATGAAAACCTCTCGGTCCGTTTTTGCGCTATCGCGGCCCTTGGGGCCCACCACTTGGGCGTGCGCGGCGGTGGAAAAAACGGCGGCCAGCGCGAAAGCGGCCAACGCGGGGAGGATACGCGGCGACGTCCGGGCCGTTGTGGCGTTTTGCCGCGATTCTTTTCCGGGAAGCGTCGGATTATTGGGCGTAGTTTGCAACATTATACCGTCGGGCTGTGTCATAATATCGAATATACCATTAAAATTTCCGATATACCACAAGGGGGTATGCAATGAAGCAGGCTGAGAGGAAACCTTGGGACTTTCTTGAGTCCTATCGCGGGAAAGATTTTTCCGGCGAGTGGCCGACTTTGCCCGAAATGTTCCGAATTTCCGCCAACCGCTATCCGGATAGGCCGTGTTTAACCGTATTTGAGCCGAACCGGATATCCCTTACCTATCGCGAGGCGTTAGCGCGCATTGAAACCCTTGCCGCCTGGTTTGCGGAAAACGGCATTCGGCCGGGGGACCATATCGCCGTATCCGGCAAGAACTCCCCCGAATGGGCGGTCAGCTACCTCGCGGTGCTTTTCGCCGGGGCCGTAGTCATTCCCATCGACTATAATCTCCACAATAACGAGATCGAAAACCTTTTGCGGGCCTCCCTGCCCAAAATGTTTTGCGTGGATCAGGAAAAGCACGACCATTTCCTTAAGGTCGCGGAGTCGGGCACGGTTCTTTCCCTGAGCCCGGCGGTTCCGGAAACGTACGTATACACCCTCAAACCCGCGGGCACGCCGGCCGTCGTCCCGCCCAAGGAAAACGATCTCGCGGCGATCATGTTTACCTCGGGAACCATGGGCGTTCCCAAGGGCGTCATGCTCACCCATCGGAATTTCGTGGCGGATTGCTATATCTCCCAGATGAACCTGAGCATCTACCATACGGACGTGTTTTACGCGCTTTTGCCCATCCACCATGCCTATACCATGCTCGCCGTCTTTATCGAGGCGCTTTCCGTGGGCGCCGAGGTGGTGTTCGGAAAGTCCATGGCGGTTTCCCGCATGCTCAAGGAACTCAAGGACGGGCAGATCACGATGCTCCTCGGGGTTCCCCTCCTTTTCAATAAGCTGCTCGCGGGCATCATGAAGGGTATCCGGGAAAAGGGCCCCGTGGTTTTCGGCTTGATCCGGTTCATGATGGGCCTTTCCTACCTGACCAAGAAACTGTGTAAGGTGAACCCCGGCAAGAAGCTTTTCGGGGCGGTCCTGGAAAAGGCGGGGCTCGCGCATATTCGCATCGCGATTTCCGGCGGCGGGCCCCTGGCGGCCAGCGTTTTCCGGCAGTTCAACGAGTTGGGCATCGACTTCGTGCAGGGGTACGGCCTGACCGAAACCTCGCCGATCGTGGCGCTTAACCCGAAAGACCGTTTCAAGATCGAGAGCGTCGGCCAATATTTCGTGGGCCATATGGAAATGAAGATTCTGGACCCCAACGAGGACGGCGTCGGCGAGGTGGCCATTCGCGGGCCCATGGTCATGCAGGGCTATTACAAAATGGTCGAGGAGACGAAGGCCGTGCTCGACGCCGACGGCTGGTTCAAGACGGGAGACCTGGGGCGGCTCGATGCCGAGGGGTATCTCTACCTCGCGGGCAGGGCCAAGAACATGATCGTCACCGACGGCGGAAAGAACGTGTACCCCGAGGAGATCGAGAACGCCTTCCAGCTGCATTACGACGATATAGAGCAGATAACGGTGAAAGGCTACATCGTCGACAAAAACCTTAAGACCGAGGGCATAGAGGCCCTTATCTATCCGGCGGACGGCTTGTTTGCCCGCCTGGGCCTCATGCGCGGGGCGCCCGGCGCGGACGACGACGCCCGGGAAGAGCTTGAGTCAATCGTGGAACGCGTGAACCGGGGCCTTCAGCCCTATCAGCGCATTTCCAAGATAACGGTGCTTCAGGAGCCCCTGGAAATGACCACCAAGCGGACGGTGAAGCGTAATTTCGCGAAATAAGCCTTACCGGGGCCGCCTCAGCAGGGCTGCCCTGACCGTTTCGATATTGACCCGCCCGTCCGGAAGGAGGAGCGGGTCTTTTTGTATGTCCAGATCGAAGGAGCGGCGCGCGACGTGCTCGGGGTAGTGGGCGTCGCTTGACGTTATGAGGGGATAGCCCAGGGTGTCGATTCCGGGGCCCGATTCGCCGTCGGTTCCCTTCATGCGCACGGTTTCCAGGGCGTCCCAGGGGCCCGCCACGATAAAGCCGAGTTGGCTGGTCATGGAAAACGCCGGCCGGTCTACGTGGGCCGGTATGAATAGGCCCCCTAGCTCATGCACCCGGGCGGCGAGGCTTTCAAGGGCGATGTCGGCGCTGGTCACGAGATATTTATCCACCTCGCCCAGTATGTCGTCGTTCTCGTCCACGTATACCTGATCGCCGGTCTTTTCGGGGATATTCATGACCGGCGGCATAAGCGCGTACAGTTCCTCGCCCAAAAGCAGGGCGGTTTCGCATTCCGCGAAGAGGCACAGGGCGTGGCATTCCTCGGCCGTTTGCGCCTCGATGCCGGCCAGGGGGGCGATGCCTTCCGCCCGGCAGGCGGCGAAAAAGGCGGGAACGTTTAAGGCGGTGTTGTGGTCGGTCAGGGCCGCCAACGCGACGCCCCGGGCGGAAAGCAGCGAGGCGACGGTCCGGGGCGACATGGAAAGGTCGCCGCAGGGGGACAGGCAGGAATGGAGGTGAAAGTCCGCGCGGATAACCATCCGGCCTTCTCAGCGCCCGTCGGCCGGGCCCAGGATCGGGTAAAGTTTGCCGGAAACGGTAAATTGGTCCTCGGCGGTCACGAAAATCGGGATACGCTCGGATTTCGCCGCCTCGATCATGTCGTCCGGAATGGGCCGGCCGTTGCATATAACGATTCCCGCCAGGTCTTTTAGCGTCCCCACGGCCACGGTGTTTTTGTGCGCCTGAATGGTGACGAGGATTCCCTCGTCCGGGGCGTTCGCCATGGCGTCGCTCAGGAGATCGGTCGTATAGGCTCCGGCGACCTCCTTTTCGTCCCATTGGTCGTGAACGCAGGAGGCGGAAAGCAGGTGCGCGAGTTCGGTGTTTTTCACGGGGTACGTCCTTCTGGTGCGGGTTTAAGGGTGAATCCGGCGCGAACGACGGTGCCGCCGCCGGGGCTCGATTCTATGGTAAAGGTATCGGAAACGCGTTTGGTATTGGGCAGTCCCATGCCCGCGCCGAAACCGAGGGCCCGCACGCGGTCGGTGGCCGTGGAAAAGCCCTCGGTCATTGCCCTTTCGAGGTCGGGAATTCCCGGCCCCCGGTCCCGCGCCTCGATGGTCAGCGTATCGGCGGTGATCACGTACCGCATGACGCCGCCGGCGGAATGGATTACCTGGTTGATCTCCAGCTCGTAGCTGGCGATGCCCACGCGCCTCGATACGGATTGGTCGATTCCCGCGGCCTTCAATAGCTTTTTTATCTCCGTGGAAGCCTGTCCCGCGATCTCGAAATTAAAGGGCTCCGTGGGGAACTCGATAACCCGCTCTCCCGAGGGCCCCGTCTCGGCGGCGCCCTGGCTTTCCGAGGCGGAGGTCTGCTCGATCTTTTCCATTTCGCGGTTCAGCGCCACGAGGAGGGTGGAAACCACGTCGCTGGCGGTCACGATCCCGACGAGCTTCGAGTCCGAATCGAGTACCGGAAAGCGCCCGTAACTGAAGCGGTTGAAGTACGACACGCAAAACGAGAGGGACATGGTTTCCTGCAGGACGATGACCTTCGTCGTCATGTGCAGTCCCGCGGGATCGTCGATCCATCCCGAATCCAGGGCCGATATGATGTCGTCCATGGACACGATGCCCAAAAGGTTGCTTGCCGTATCGGTGACGGGAATCCCGGTTATGCGGTTTTTCTTCATGGTTTGCTGGATCTGGCGCATGGTGTCCGACGGGCGCGCGGTGAGGATCGGGTGGGTCATCACGTCGCGCACCTTGAGGGTGCACAGGATATCCAGTACCGCTTCGGGCGAATTGTCCTGGTTTATGGGTATGGCGAGCATGGGCTTATTATACCGCGAAAGGCCGCTTTCTGCGCAAGGTATCCGTTCGGTGACTTCGTCACTTGTATCCGGGCCGGCATGGCATTACCCTTAAGCCATACCGGGTCCGTATTGGGTCCCGGGGCGCGCGGCGGAACCGGCCGGGCGCGATACCCGCGATTAATTATGAGGGAGGGTGCGCCATGAGCATCAAGCTTACCACCGAAGATTTCAAGGCCAAGGTATTCGACTACGACGCGAACAAGGAATGGAAATACGAGGGCGACCTGCCGTGCCTTATCGATTTCTACGCCGACTGGTGCGGCCCCTGCAAGATGGTGGGGCCGGTATTGGACGAGCTCAGCGCGGAATACGAGGGAAAGATCCACGTATACAAGATAGACACGGAAAAGGAGCAGGAGCTCGCCGGGGCCTTCGGCATTCAAAGCATTCCGAGCCTTCTGTTCGTTCCGATGCGGGGACAGCCCCAGATGGCCCGCGGCGCGCTGCCGAAGGCCCAGCTGAAAAGCGCGATTAAGGACGTTTTAGGCGTGGAATAGGGCCGGAGCGGTCGCGTCGCGCCTAGAGCACGTATTTTTCGATAAAGTCGGCCAGGCCGTCCTCGTCGTTGGTCAGGTCGGTCACGTGACGGCCCAGGTCTAGGATCTCCTGCCGGCTGTTTTTCATGGCCACGCTCTGTCCCGCGTACCGGATCATCGATTCGTCGTTCATGCTGTCTCCGAAGGCCATGACGCGGTCTCGGGGAATGCCGAGCATATTCTCCGCTATCTCGCGGAGCGCCTCTCCCTTGCCGCTTTCGAAGGGCAATACCTCGAGGAAATAGGGCTTACTCACGAAAACCGTGGCGCGGCCCGCGAACTCCACCTTAAATTCGGCTTCCACCGGCACGATAAACTCGGGATCGCCGGGTATGACCAGCTTGTACACGCCCCGCCGCAGCAGTGCCCCGTAATCGGCGGGCACGATGGGCTTGAGTCCCGAGAGCTTCCAGTCCCGGTCCGAAAACTCGGTTTCCCGGGACACGTGGATTATGGAATCCTCGTATACGTGGCAGGAGAGTCCGGCCGCCTCGGTGAGCGCGAACGCCTCGAGGGCGATATCCGTGGGCAGGAAGGTTTCCTTCACGATCCGGCGCGTGTCCGAGGCGATAATTTGGGAGCCGTTGTTTGCTATGATAAAACTGGGCGACCGGTCTATGCCGATCCTTTCGGCATAGGGATACATGGCGTTGGGCGAACGGCCCGAGGCGAGCATGATCTTGATCCCCGCGTCCGCGGCGCGCTTTAGGGTGGCGACGGTACGGTCGGATATGGTCAGATCGTGGCGCAGAAGGGTGTCATCGAGATCCATCGCGATGATGCCTACGTCGAGTTTCATGGACTTACTATAGCTTATTTCCCCATGCGGCGAAAGATATGGAGGGGTAAAACCGTAATGCCGTCCGTTTGATCGTTTAAAGTATGCGATGGTGTTGCATAATATTGCAAAATAATCTATTAATATTGCATATTTATACAGCAAAGCCGCTGGGTAAGAGAGTGCTCGGCGGGGTACCGCCGAGTCGGCGGTATCCCGCCGAGTCGGCGGCCTCTGTCGGCTGAGTTGGCGGTAATTTGACCGCCGAGCCGACGGTTTTCCCGCCGAACCAACGGCTCGCGCGGGGAGAAATGCATGGAACTGAGACAATTGGTGGACTACCTTTGGGTAGTCGTGGCGGCGGCCCTCGTCTTCTTTATGCAAGCCGGTTTTTCAATGGTGGAATCCGGCCTGACAAGGACCAAGAACAGCATAAACGTCGCTATCAAGAACCTGACCGACCTCGGCGTTTCGATGATCGTGTTCTGGCTTTTCGGTTTCGCCTTCATGTTCGGCAACTCCCGTTTCGGCGTTATCGGCGCATCCGGTTTTCTCGTCGACTTTTCGGGCGCCGGTCTCATGGGCGCTTCCTCCTTTTTCCTCTTTCAGGCCATGTTTTGCAGCACCTCGGCCACCATCGTGTCGGGCGCCGTCGCGGAACGGATGCGTTACGCGGGATATATCGTCGGGACCGCCTTTCTTTCGGGCCTGATCTATCCGGTATTCGGCCATTGGGCCTGGGGCGGAATAGGCGGCCCCTCGATCGGCTCGGGCGCCGGTTGGCTCGCCTCAATCGGCTTCGTGGACTTTGCCGGATCGACGGTGGTCCACTCGGTGGGCGGCTACGTCGCCCTGGCCGCCCTCCTCGTGATCGGCGCCCGGGAAGGCCGGTTTCCCAAGGGCGGCAAGGCCGTAAAGATTCCCGGCTCCAACGTGCCGCTTTCCGTCGCGGGGGTGATTATCCTCTGGTTCGGCTGGATAGGCTTTAACGGGGGAAGCACCCTGGCCATGAACGAGCGGGTACCTTCGATCATTCTTCACACCTGCCTCGCCGGCGGCGCGGGCATGCTTACGGCCCTTTTCGTGGGTTGGGCCGCCACCGGGGTTCCCGACGTGAACTTCGTGATGAACGGAAGCCTCGCGGGCCTCGTGGCCATTACCGCCAACTGCCACGCGGTAAGCTCTCCGGAGGCCGTGATTATCGGGGCGGTGGCCGGCATCGTCATGCTGGGCGCGGACCGTCTTTTGGAATCGCTGAAAATAGACGACGCGGTGGGCGCGATCCCGGTGCATCTCGCGGCGGGCGTGTGGGGCACCCTTGCCGTCGGTATCTTCGGCGACGCGGACCTGCTGGGTACCTCGCCGATCTTCGGAAGCCAGCTCGCGGCCCAGGCAATCGGCGTGGCGGCCTGCGCCCTCTGGTCCTTCTCCCTTTCCCTGGCGTTCTTCAAGGTTCTCGACCTGTTCGCGCCGCTCCGGGTAACCCCGGAGGAAGAGCGCTACGGGCTCAACGTGGCCGAGCACGGGGCTTCCACGGAAATATTCGAGCTTTATTCCACCATGGAGGAGCAGGCCAGGAACGGAGACCTTTCCGGAAGGCTCCCGGTGGAGCCCTTCACGGAAATCGGGCAGATTGCCGAACGGTACAACGCCGTCATGGCGGCCCTGGAGCGGAACACCATCGCGAAGGACGAGTATCAGGATATTTTCCGCAACGTGAGCGACGGCCTGTTCCTGATCGATTCCTCCTTCCGGGTGTGCCCGAATTACTCCGCCGCCACGGAACGGATATTCGGTTCCCGTGAGCTTGCGGGCAAGGACGTGCGCTCCCTCTTTCGCGCGATGCTTTCCCCCGAGAAGGCTTCCCGGTTCGAGGAATATATTTCGATGATGTTCGACGGCGCCCATAACGAGCGGGCCATCCGGGCGCTGAACCCCCTGGTGGGCAGTTATTTCCGCGTCCACAAGGGCTACGACGCCTGGGAAGACAAGGTACTCGACGTTTCTTTCCATCGCATGGGCGACGGTTCGGGAGGCGGCATCGCGCACGTAATGGCGGTAACCCGCGACGTTACGCAGGTAAACGCCCTTTCCCGCGAGCTTAAGGCGCTGCGGGCGCGGCTCCCGGCGGAGGGCGCTCCCCTGACGGTGTGACATAAAAAAGCCCTCCGGCGCCGAGGCGCTTCGGGGGGCTTTCTTGCGTATCCCGCGGCGAAACGTCCGCCAGGGGCTCAGTCTTCCCGCGAGAGGAGCTTGTCCAATTCCTCGTGGCTCGTGCGGATCACGTTGAGGATCGCGTGGGTGTCCCTCATGGAATCGTTTACCTTTTCGAGGGAAATCAGCCCTTCGTTGAGGGCCTGCGATTCCTCGCGCACCGCGCCGGTGATCTGCGTCAGGGACTTTCCCGCGTCGTCCACGCTTTGGGCGTTATCCTGGAAGGTTTCGAGAATGTCCGAAAAGGAAGCCTTGAACCGGGAAAAGAGGTTCAGGAAGTCTGCCATCTGCCGGTTAATCGAATCCACGGAGGTTTGGAATTCGCCGATATTGGTTTCGATCTGCTTGGCGAAATCGCCGGTCTGGATCGCCAGGTTCCGGACCTCGTTCGCGATGATCCGGAAGCCCCGTCCCACCGCGCCCGCCCGCGCCGCCTCGATGGAGGCGTTGATCGCGAGGATTCCCGTGCGGTCCGATACGTCCTGGATGGAGCCGGTTATGCCCGCCACCTGGTCCGATTTCTGCTTTAGTTCCTCGAAGAGCGACGCGATGGAGCGGGCGTTGCTCGCCGCGCTCTCTATCTCGTTCATTCGGGCGGCTATCCCCGAGTTCATCGCGTCGTTTTTCGCGAGGATTCCCGCCATCATGCCGTCGATCCTGCGGGTGTTCTCTGAAGTGCTGCCGCTGGTCGCCCGCATTTCCTCGAAGGCGCTCACGATGCTCGCGAGGCCGTTCGTTACCTGATTCATCGCTTCGTCGAGAATCTCGAGGGAGTGGACGGTTACCGAATCGAGGATGACGCTCTTGTTGTAGCCCGTGGAAAACCGCGCGATGGCGTCAGCGTAATTGCCCGAGCAATCCGCGCAGGATATTTCCGTATTCAGTTCATCGCTCATGGGACGGGCCTCCTCAGGAACCGTAGATCTGGTCGACCAGGTCGGTGCCGCAACGGAGGTTCGAGAGCCAGGCGAGGAACTGTTTCACGCTTTTTCCCCGGTAAATGGCGCCGTGCTGGGGGGCGATCATGTCGGGATTGAGCCGCTCTACCATGCCGCACCATTTGCGCGCCACCGCGTTGTTCGCGATGTAGCGGGCGTGAAAGCCCTCGACCAGTTTCATGTGCTGGTCAAAATCGTCCGCGAATACGGTTTCGTCGCCCTCGCCGAATACCGCCGCCCCGATATCGCCGGTGAACAGTATTTTGGCCCGGGAGTCCCACAGGTTGAATTGTCCGCAGGAATGCATGAAATGGGCCGGGACGAACCGGAGTTCCGCGCCGGACGGGAGCGACAGGGAGCCGCCCTTGTCCTCGATGCCGAGAACCCGCTCGGGATCCACGATGCCGAAGTGGGGAAGAAAGCGGGTCCACAGCTTGGACACGTAGACTTTCGCCTTGGTCACGCCGAGCCACAGGGCGATTCCCGAGGAAACGTCCGGGTCTTGGTGGGAGAAAAAGATGTAATCGATCTTGTCGATGGAAATATAGCGGCTGAGCGCGGCGACGACGCGGGAAAAAAGGTGCACCCCGCCCGGATCGAGCAAAATGCCCCTGCCCCGGTCGATTATCAGGTACTGCATGGTCTGGATGAGTCCCTTGCGGTACCGCTGCTCCGTTCCCAGCCAAATGAACTTGTGGTCCGCGTCCTCGTAGAGTACCTTCCCGATAATATCCTGATCGCTGATCATTAGGCCTTCCTCCTGTCGTCCCGTTGCGCGCGGATCGTGCCGCCGCCGATGACCGTATCGCCGTTATAGCACACGACGGCCTGGCCCGGGGCTATGGCCCGCTGCGGCCGGTCGAAATCTACCCTGAACGTGCCGTTCCCTTCCGGAACGAGGGTAGCGTCCTGCTCTGTCTGATTGTAACGTATCTTCGCCTGAATTTGTATCGGTTCAGTAAGGATTTCCCGGGAAATGAGGTTGAAATCGTCGGCCTCGAGCGAGGACGCGCGAAGGTCGTCGTCGTCTCCCAGGGTCACGGTGTTCTTTTCCGCGTCCTTCGCCACCACGTACATGGGCTTTCCGAAGGCGACGGCGATTCCCCGCCGCTGCCCGATGGTATACCGCGTTATGCCCTTGTGCTCGCCGATGGGCTTTCCGTTTACGTCCACGAAATCGCCTTCTTTCACGCGGCCGGGAACCGCCCGGTCGATGAAGGCCGGGTAGTCGCCGTCGGGCACGAAGCAAATATCCTGGCTGTCCGGCTTGCGGGCGTTTATCAGTCCGGCTTCCTCGGCGATGCGGCGCACTTCCACCTTATCCATGGCGCCCAACGGGAAGAGGGTGTGGGCCAGCTGATCCTGGGTCAGGGAGTAGAGCACGTAGCTTTGGTCCTTGGTGCGGTCCGTGCCCCGCTTCAGGAGGTATCGACCGGTTTCCGCGTCTTTGTCGATCAGGGCGTAATGGCCGGTCGCCACGTATTCATAGCCCAAAAGCACGGCCCGCTCTATAAGCTTGTCGAACTTTATGAAGCGGTTGCAGTCGATGCAGGGATTGGGCGTCTCCCCGGCGAGGTAGGAGGCGACGAACCGGTTCATCACCTTCTCGGCGAAGAGGTCGCGGAAGTTGTACACGAAATGGTCTATGCCCAATTTGTAGGCGACGCGGCGGGCGTCTTCCACGTCGGAAAGGGCGCAGCAGGTACGGGTGGCGTTTTCCGCGTCTATGTCGTCGCCGGAAAAGAGCTTAAGGGTAACCCCCGCCACCTCGTGTCCCGCGTCCACGAGGAGCTTTGCGGCGACGGAACTGTCCACGCCGCCGGACATGGCGACCAAAATGCGAGCCATCAGCGGGCCTCCGAGATAAGGTATCGTTCCAATGCCGGGTCGGCGCCGAGGGCTTCTTTCAGCGCCGAGTAGCGAGGCGATAGATCGAGTTTGGGAGCGGCGCGCCCGGCGTTTCCCGCTTCCCGCGGGGGTTCCCGGCGTATCGCCCGAATGAGCAGGTTTTTCGGGGTATGGGCCATGTCGATGAACTCGAGGAGCTGCACCCGGTATCCCGCGGCCTCAAGGAGCTCCGCCCGGAAGGAATCGGTGAGGAGGGCCGCCATGCGTTCCCGGACTATCCCGTGCCGGAAGGCGGGCTCGAGAAGCGTGCGCCCGCTCGGAACGCCCGCATCCCCCTCGCTTTCGGGCTTGCGCGCCAGTTGGGCATTGAGTTCGTGCTGGCAGCAGGGAACCGACAGGATAACCGCGGCGCCCCAGCGGACCGCCTGATCGAGCGCCGCGTCGGTGGCGGTATCGCAGGCGTGGAGGGTCATGACCATGTCGGCGCGCTCAAGGCCGCGGAAGCCGGCTATGTCGCCCACGGAGAAGGAAAGCCCGCCGTAGCCGTACTTGCGCGCCAGGGCAGAACAGGCACCGATGACGTCTTCCTTGAGGTCGAGGCCAACGATTTTGACCCGGAGGCCCTTCAGGTTCGCGAGATAATGGTAGACGGCGAAGGTCAGATAGGATTTTCCGCACCCGAAATCGACGACGGTCAGTTCCCGATCGGCGTTTGGGGGCGTTTGGGACCGCTGCAGCAGGGCCGGTAAGGCGTCTTCCACGAATTCGAGGTAGCGGTTTATCTGGCGGAATTTATCGTATTTGCCTTTTATGACCGCGCCCGAGGCCGTCATGACGCCCAGATCGACCAGGAAGGGAACGGGATCGCCCTCTTCCAGGATTCGGCGCTTGCGTCGGTCGTGGGCGGGTACGGGCGTAAAGGCGGCGTCGGCAATCGCCGAGCCGTCATTTTTTGGGGGGAGGGCGGCTGCCGCGACCCTTCGGATGGCGGAGAGTTCCCCGCGCCGGTTGGCGAGCACGGAAACCGTAGCCCCGTCCAGGGTGAATTCCCCCCTCGTCCACACGGCGCCAAGGGTCGCCTCGAGCCGGGCCTTGAGCGCGGCCGCGTCGGCGCTTTCGTGGAAGGCCTTTTGTCCCCGGAATTCCTCGATCTGCCAGGAAGCGGGATTGTCGGATAGGCGCCTGATGCGGGCGCGGACTAGGCCGGACGCCCTGTCCCGAGGCGCTGAAAGGGTCGCGGAGCGGAGCGCGGGAACGGTGAGTTCAGCGGCGAGTTCCGCCCCGTTTTCGGGATCACGTTTCATGACGGGAATTCTGTAGGAAGCCGAGGGTCGTGCAGGACTCGAACATGGGCATCGGCGTGGCCAAGAGGGTGATTTCGCACTCCGCGGCGAGCCGTTTCATTTCAATAGTGGGCAATTTGTCGTTTACGAGCAGTATGGCGCTCGCGCCGATCAGGTCGGCGCTCCGTACGGTCTGCTCGGTGGCGAGGCTCGTGACCATGAGGGCTTCGCCTTCCACGGAAAGCAGCATGTCGCTCATAAGGTCCCCGGCGATCACCTGATGCACGGCGCGGTCGATAAACCCGGGCGGCCCGTAAACCACGTGTGCGGGCAGGTTTTCCACGATATCCCTGACCGTCACGGCGCGCGCGCCCCGCTGGGATGGGAATTTGGCTCCCGGCTGACGAAACCGGCTTCGATACGCTTGCTCATGGCTTGAATATAATGAATTTACCACCTTTGTAAAAGGGCGCGCATGGAGGCCGCGACGTCCATGCGGTAGACGCGATTGATCGTTTCTCCCCGAAGGACCGTTTCCGGCGGCCCTTCCGCGGCGATTCGGCCGGCATCCATGAGAATGACGCGGGTCGCGTAGGCAAACGCGAGGTTGAGGTCGTGGAAGACCCCGACGGAGGCTCGGCGCGGGGAATCGACCCATTCCCGGAGTCGGGCGATCAGGTCGAACTGATGGAAAAGATCCAGGTGATTGGTGGGCTCGTCGAGAAGGAGCACGGCGGGGTCTTGGGCGAGGGCGCGGGCGTAAAAAACCCGCTGGAGCTGGCCGCCGGAAAGGAAGCCGATCCCGGTTTCCGCCAAGCCCTCGATTCCCGCGGCCCGCATCGAAGTATCCACGGCCTCGGCGTCTTCCCGGGAGATTCCGGGCAAGAAGGTAGCCTTTTGTCGGGCATACCGCCCCAAGGAGACGGTTTCCCGAACGGTGTAGGAAAAATACGCCGACGAAAGCTGGGCTAAATACCCGGTTTCCCGCGCTCCCTGCCTGGCCGTGAGGGTTCTCCGCTCTACCAGGCGTTCCGCGGGTTCTCCGGCGCCCCTGCCCGCTTCCGTACCCCGGACGAGGCAGGAAAGGCTTCCCGTATAGGGGAGGGAGCCGGCCAGAACCCGAAGCAGGGTCGTTTTGCCGCAGCCGTTCGGCCCGATCACGCACAGGCGTTCCCCTTCGTGAAGCCGGAAGGAAATATCCGCTATCACGTCGGCCTTCGAGGCGGGGTAGCGGGCAGAAAGGCCGTTCGCTTCCAGAAGGAGTTTCGCGGTATCGCTCATGGCATTTCCCTTCGGGACGAAAAAAACACCCAGGCGAAAAAGGGCGCGCCGAAAAGCGCGGTAACGGCGCCCACCGGAAGGTCGAGGGGGGGGAGGGCGGTTCGGGCGGCCAGGTCCGCGAAGACCATGAAGGAGCCGCCGAAGAGGGCCGAAAGGGGAATAAGGGATCGATGCCTGGGCCCGAAGGCGCGGCGGACGGCGTGCGGAACCGCGAGGTCGATAAAGCCGACCACTCCGACGAAGGCGATGACGCAGCCGGTAAGGGCCGAAACCGTGCCGATCAGGATCCGTTTCGTCGTTTCGGACGCGACCCCGATCGCCCGAGCCTCATCCTCGCCGAAGGTCAGGATATCCAGCTCGCGGGAATGGAACAGCACGACTGCCAGGGCGAGCGCGAGGGCGCAGGCCGTTATGGGCACGGGTTCCCAGCCCTTTAGGGCGAAGCTGCCCATCTGCCAAAAAATGAGCCGGTTGATCTCCTTTCCCGAGAGGGCCGAAAGCAGGGTAAGGCAGGCGCTGATAAAGAGGGAAAACACCATCCCCGTGAGTATTATCGTGTTATTGTCCAGTCGGGGGTCAATCGCGCGGGCGAAGCGCATGACCGCCAATATGGAAAGTATCGCGAAAAGGAAACCGGCGGCCGGCACGGAAAAGCCCGCGACGGAGGCGAGGGCGGGGAGGGCGGCCGCGCCGACGATGACGAGGCCCGCGCCGAGGCTCGCGCCCGAGGAGACCCCGAGGGTAAAAGAGGAGGCGAGGGGGTTTCGCAGGGTGGATTGCATTACCGCGCCGCTCACCGAGAGGGAGGCCCCGGCGATCCAGGCGAGCAGGGCCCGGGGAAGGCGCAGGTTCCATACGATTCCCGCCCAGGCCGGGGAAATGCCCGCCATGGAGTCCGGTGGGCCGTACGCGGTTCCCGCCAGGGTTTCCGCGAAACGCGAGCCGATTATCCGGGTTACCGCGCCCAAGGGAACGTATACCGAGCCCACGGCGGTACCCAGGCCGAGCGCGAGGATGCTCAAGGCGATCCCGGCACCGAAGGCGACCGTCAGCGTGGCCTTTTTGGCGGTATTCGGTTGGCGAGGGGCCTCGGAAGGGCCCGGTCCCGATTGGGCCATGGCTTACCGGTACCGTTCCGGATAGACGGAGCGGGCCATTTCGCCCAGGGCTTTCACGATCCGCGGGCAGGGTTGGGAACTGGAGTCGTTATCGATGTAGTATACCCGGCGGTTTCGGACCGCCTTCATGCCTTCCCAGCCGGGCCGTCCGAGAATTTCGGGTACCGGGTCTCCGGCGTATATCACGTTGGTGAGTATAACGTCCGGGTCGGCGGCCACCACGGTTTCGGCGCCCACGGAAAGCCATCCCGTCGAGCCGCTCAGGGCGTTATCCGCGCCGATGGCGGCGATAAGCTCGTCCAGGTACACCCCGCTCCCGAAACTATAGAGATAGGGCGCCGGCGAAAGCTCGAAATACACGGTGCGCCGCTCGTTTGCGGGAATTTTCCCGCCAATCTCCCGTATCGCGGCGATGGCTTCGTCCATGGCCGCGATTAGCCGTTGCCCCTCGGCTTCCCTGCCGACCAAGGCGGCTATGCGGGCGGTGTCGGAGCGGATTTCCGCCAGGCTCGCGCTAGTGGGCAGGTATTCCACCCGAATGCCGGAATCGGAAAGCGGCTTGAAGGGATCGGTGCTGGTGCCCTGTTTGGTCATGTCGGATACGAGAATCAGGTCCGGGGCGATGGCCGCCAAACGCTCGGCGTCGGGATTCATCATATCGAAGCGGACGACGGCGTCGCCGAGGCCTCCCCCGGTCTCCGACCAGGTATCGCAGGCGACGATCCAATCGGCAAGGCCCAAATCGGCAAAGACGGCGGTAAAGGAAGGGGCCATGGAGGCGATGCGGAGCGTTTTTACGGCAGTCGGGGCGGGCGTATTTCCCGCCGCGGCCCTTTTGGGCGCGCAGGCCGTCAGAAAGCCGAAAACGGCGGCAAGGGCGATGGTTCCGGCCATAACGCGCCATGGCGACGGCGCGACGCGGGTAGAGAGGGCTGTAAAGGTCTCGTTTCGGTACATAAAACCACTATAGCGAGGCAGGGGCGCGGTCGCAAGGGCGAGAAGGTCTTGATTGATAATGCTCGGTTTCTGGCATATACTGAAAAACAAATGAGATTCATACTCGCCTCGGATATCCACGCGAATCTGCCAGCCCTGGAGGCCTTCTTCGATCGGATCGACTCCGGCGATCTAGCGGGCCTTCCCGTGTATTTCCTCGGCGATTACGTCAATTTGGGCCCCTTTCCCGAAGAAACGGTAACCCTCCTGCGTTCCTACCCCGGCAAGGTATTTCTCGCGGGGAACCACGACCGGTACATCATTAACGAGCGCGCCCTGGACCATAACCCCTACTTCGGAAGCCCGGAAGGGGTCATTCACTGCCGCTGGACCCGAAACCAACTGTCCGCGGACAATCTCGCATGGCTGCGCGCCCTCACGGTCCGTCATCGGTTCGAGGCGGGAAAGTGGACGGTGGACATGATTCACGGGCGGCACGGCTCGGACGAGGAAACCCTGGACGAAACCAAGATAGAGACGGACCGCAAGATCCTCTATATATGCGGGCATACCCACGTGCCGCGAAACCAAACGGTGAAGGAATGCCGCATTTTTAACCCCGGAAGCCTCGGCAAGCCCCTTGACCGGGACAATCGCGCCGCTTTCGGGGTCGTGGACATCGAGGGGGACCGGGCCGACCTGACGGTGGTCCGCATTCCCTATGACATAGAACGAGCCGTGCGCGCCCTGGACGAACGCGAAGTTCCCTGGCGCGGCGGCATCATCAATAGCCTGAGAACAGCGATATATACCGATGAAGAATGAAATGCTGCGCGTGTTTCTCGGCGGCGACGTTTTCGGTCCCGTCGGGATGCGGTGCGCCCGTACCCTCTTGCCCGCCTTCCTCGAGCGGGAATCCGTCGATTTTTGCGTCGTGAACGGCGAAAACGCCACTGCCGGGATAGGCATATCCCCGGAAGACGCCGAATGCCTGTTTGCCGCCGGGGTGGACGCGATAACCGGCGGCAACCACAGTTTCGAAAAAAGGGATTTTTGGCCGCTTTTGGACGCGAATCCCGCGGTGTTGCGGCCGGCCAATTTTCCCGCGGGGGTTCCCGGCAGGGGCTTCGGAACCTTCGAGAAGCGTGGCGCGCGGCTGACGGTGGTGAACCTGCAGGGCAGGGAAGACATGGTCCCCCTCGATTGTCCCTTCGCGGGGGCGGATTCCATTCTCGCGCTCCTGGGCGCGGAAGGCGCGTCCGATTCGGTGGTCATCGTGGATTTTCACGCCGAATCCAACGAGGAAAAGGAATCCCTGGGCTTCTATCTCGACGGACGCGTCGCGGCGGTGGCCGGAACGCATACCCACGTGCAGACGGCCGACTCCCGGCTCTTGCCCAAGGGCACGGCCTACATCACCGACCTGGGCATGACCGGCCCCCTTCGTTCGGTGATCGGTTCGGATCCGGAAACGGCGATCAAGCGCAACGTGACCCAGGTTCTCTACCGAATGGACCTGCCGGACGTTCGCGGGGCGCTCCGGGGCCTCCTGGTGGACATAGACCCGAATACCCGCCTTGCCGTGGCGGTTGAGCGCGTCGAGATTCCCGAAGAGTTCTAGTCCGTTCCCCCGCTTTCCCCGTATACGTACGCGATCATCCGGTCGGCTAGGAGCGCGGCCTTCGCGGCGCTCGCCTCCGGCAATGCCGTGGGGAGGGCCGCCTTCCAGGCGAGCCAGCCCGACTGCTCGGGCCGCGGGATTCCCCGCCGCGCCGCCTTTTTTACCGCTTTCCGGGCCTCCCTGACCACGCGGCCGCGCTCTCCGGCGGCCAGCGTTAGGGCAAACCGCGCGCCGAGGAGCAGGATAGCCAAAACGGCCGCGCCCAGGGCCGCGTAGGGCGGAAGTATCGGGGAACGGCCGGGCGTTTCCCGGGTAACCGCCGTCGCGGTTTGCCCGTATAGGTCCTCGAGTTGCCTGCGCGTGGCCCGGTCTCCCTCCCTGGTGTAGGCGAAGGGATCGGCTTGGGCATAGGGTGGCGTAGGCTCGAAGATTCTCCAGTCCCCGTCCAGATAGAGCTCCGGCCAGGCGTGTGCGTTGCTTCCCGTGATCGTTCCCGTTCCGTTTTCCCCCAAGGTTACCCTCCATCCCTCCGCCATCCGGGCGGGAATGCCCGCTTCCCGGGCGAGTAGGACGAAGGCGCTGGCGTAGTACACGCAAAAACCCTTCCGCCGATCGAAAACGAACCAATCTACCGTGTCTTTCCCCTCGGGCGGTTTCCCCGCGTCGAGCGAGTACTCGTATCCCGAGGCGAAATGGTCCAAGAGCAGCGCCACGTAGCGCCGCCGCAGGGTTTGTTCCGCGTCGTCCGCGGCGCTGGGTGCCCCTTCGCCCGCCTTCCGTAAGAGGTCGGCGGCGAGGGCCCGTAACCGCGGCGAGTTGCGGGAAGCGTCGAGGTAACGCGCGTCGTCGAAGCCGGAATCCGTCGCGGGCGCTTTCGCGTCGGGCTGGTCCCCGACGGCTTCCGCCGGCACGCGGGAAAGCAGGATTACCCGCTGTCCCCGCCGAAGGCTCGGCTCGAAGCGGGCGCCCGCGTTTTTGCTCGCCGATATTTGTCGCGGAATGCCGTCCGGGAAGGCGAGGGCCTCGGTCTCGCGCTCGATCGGGGCTGACGGGAAGAAATCTTCCGCCAGGGTAAGCAGCAGGTCACGCCGGGCCGCGAGCGGGGCCTCGGCGAGCGCGGCGACGGGCGGACCGGGATCGGGGTCTGGCGCCCACGCGGTCCGGAGCCATTCGTCGTAGCGACCGTCGGCCAGGTAATGGGTTGTCCCGCTCCGTCCCTGAATCGACCACAGCGGGCGGGTGGTAAGGAATACGCTGGAGGGCATCGAGCCCGAGCCCGCGGAAAAGCCGTAGCCGGGCACGTCTACCAAGAGGGGAAACCCCGGGGCCACGAGGGTGATAAGGCCCGTCAGGTCGGGAGGCGCGGGGAGCCGTAGCCGGGCGCCCGAGGGGTCCCGGTACCAGGAATAAAACAGGGATATCGCCGCGGCGAGGACGAAGGGCGTCGAGAGGCTTACCAACCGGTAGCGGAGCGGCCCGTCGTTCAGGCTGAGCGCCAGCGCGACCGTCGCCGCCACGGCCAGGGCGAGGGCCGCGCCGTTCCCGAAGACGATGCCGAAACACAGGGCGTTGGAAGCCGCCGCGGAAACGATCCAGGAAAGCGGCTTTCGGGCGGAGAGAAAGGCGGTTTGGCCCAGGGCAAAAAGGGCATATACCTCGGTGGCGAAAAAGGAGAAGAAACCGAAGGCCTCCCCCTTCCGGGCCAGGTCGAGCCAGGCCTCCGCCAGGGACCGCCGCGCCACGTTGACCTGCACGAGTACGATGGCCATGCCCGCGGCCACCACGATGAGCGCGAGGGTCCTGACCGTCGCGGAGACCAGGCGCCGGCGTTCCGGAATCCTCAGCGCCCCCCGCAGGAGCAGCGCCGAAACGGCGGCCCACCCGAAAAGGAGGGGCAGGGGGCCTTCCGCGCGCATGAGACGGGCGAACGCGGCGACGGGGGCGACGGTGAGAACGAGGCAGGCAAGGGAGCCCGCGAGCGATGTAGCCGCCTGCCGCGCGGCCTTAGATACGGAGGGCACCGGCGAGCTCCTTTGTTCCGCCTCCGCAGTCCGCGAGGCGCATGAGCGACCTGCTTCCGCAGGCGAGCTGCCGTTCCGCCAGGGTTTCCACGGAACGGCGGACCTCCGCTTCCAGGGACCGGGGCGGGCACGCCAACACATGGGGTTCCGTGCCCTTGGCGAGGCATTCCTCGTACAGGGTGAAAAGGTCGTCGTTCCCGGTCTCGATGATCGCGCGGGTCGTCACGAGCAACGCCACCGTGCCCCCGGCGGAGACGGCGGAAAAGGCGGCCGCCGGCATGCGGCGGTCGTCGAATATCAGGTTCGTGGAAGCGTCGAAAAGCCGCTCGAAGGTTTCCCGGCAGTCCACCAGGATTCCCCGATCCTCGCCGCCGAGTATCAATTCCACGGGAATTTCCTGCCGGACCAGCTCTTCCAGCACGGAAAAAACGGCGCTGGTCGCGAGGTCCTCCGCCTGTAGGCGTTCGTCGCGCCGCACCGAACAGGGCCGAAGGTCCAATACCAGGCGCAAGGCGGAGGATCGGGACTGTCCGGTCTGTATGCGGGCGGGAGAGCCCGTGGCCGCCCAGCGTTTCCAGGCGACCCGTTCCGGCGCCTCCCCGTCGCGCAGGGGCGCGAGATACTCGTAAATGGAGGCGTCCCGTTCTACCGCGCCGCCGCCGGCCTGGTCGGAGCCAGAGGCTCGGGTCAGGGCCGCCACCGAGGGGTCAAGGCGCACCAGTTCCGGATACACGTAAAAAACGCGGGGCTCGGCGTATTCGGCGATCTCCACGATCCCCAGGGAATCGCGGAATATGACGGCCTGGAGGCCGATTTCGTAGGTTCCGCGCCAGGGACAGTGAATGTTTTCCTCTTGGGTTACGCTTTCCCCGATCCCCGTGGGGGTCAACGCCGAAGCGGCGATAACGTCTTGGGGGCCGGGTTTGGAGAAGGCGCAGCGGCCGGGGGCAAGGGGAATCGGGCCCTCGTTGACCATATGCAGGCCGTAGCGCACGGTCTCTCCCTTCTGTGGATGATCGGTGGAAAAGCTTTGATGGAACGAGAAAAAACGCCAGGATAGTATGAGGTGGAGCAGCGACGCCGCCCCGAGCGACGGGGCGAACACCGCGACGAAGGCGGACAGCGGCCCGGCGAGGTCGGAGAAGGTGCCGAGAATGAGGGCGATGGTGACGTAAGCCGCGAGGGCGGGCGCCTTGACCCTGACGGTCATGGGTTACAGCCCCGTCGGCTTCGGGACGTCCGCGGCGATGGAGCGGACGCACTTGGCGCTCTCCATTTTTTCGAGCCGCGCCTGGGAAGAAAGCTGAATGCGGTGCGCGAGCACCGCGGGGGCCATTGCCTCTACGTCTTCGGGCATCACGAATGACCTGCCCTCCAGCGCCGCCCTGGCGCGGGCCGCCTGCTGGAGGAAGATGGCCGAGCGGGGGCTCGCGCCGAGCCGGACGTTTTCGCTTTGCCGGGTGGCGCGCACTACCGCCACCAGGTACTCCCGCACCGGCTCGCTCACGGCGATTCCCGCTATTTCGCGCCGGGCCGCGCGGATGCCCTCGGGGTCGGTCACGGCTTTCAGGTTTTCCAGCGCCGGGTTTTCCCCGGGCAAGGTTCTGCGCCGCAGTATTTCGGTTTCGTCTTCCGCCGAGGGGTACCCGAGGGAAAAGGCCAGGCCGAACCGGTCCAACTCCGCTTCGGGAAGCGGGAAGGTTCCCGCGAAATTCGAGGGATTTTGCGTGCCGATGAGGAAGAAGGGTTCGGGCAGGTCCCGGGTTTTCCCGTCCACGGTGACCCGGCCGTCCTGCATGGCCTCTAAAAAGGCCGACTGGGTGCGGGGCGAGGTGCGGTTCAATTCGTCCGCGAGGATGCACTGCGCGTGGATCGGTCCCTCGCGAAACACGAACTCCCGCGCGCCGGAATCCCACACGTTCATGCCGAGCACGTCGCCGGGGAGCATGTCCGGGGTGAACTGGATGCGCGAGAAACTCAGGCCCGCCGCGCGGGCCAGGGCGGTCGCCAGGGTCGTTTTCCCCACGCCGGGGATATCTTCCACGAGTACGTGCATGCCCCCGAGCAACCCGATTACCGCGAGGCGTACCGCCTCTCTCGAGCCGACGAAGACCGCCGCCGCCTCTGATTCAATGTTCGCGGCAATAGTTGCCGCCGTCGACTTTCCCATAATGGTTTTAAATTTAGCACGGGAATGTCGGGAGCGGGGAAAAATGCGGGGGATTGTCAAAAAAAAGTCGACTTATTTTGTTACCGCGGGCCGAACGGGCCCGCCCGTCGCGCGTTCTAGAACTTGTCCCGGGAAAGGGGCGTGCCGATCCACACTCCCTCCGCGCCCAGGTACTCCCGGCGCTGTCCCTCGATGAGGAATTGGACGGAATTGACCGTGGGGAATGCGGTGGCGGTAAAGACGACCTGCGCGAGCTGGCCGATGTAGCCCTCTATGCCGAACTGGTTGAACTGGAATTCGCCGCTTAGGTTCAACGAGGCAACGCCGTCTTTCACCGTTGCGGAAAGGAGCTTGGTTCCCTCGGGCACCAGCGTCCGCAGCCCTTTCTTGGCTTCCGCCGCTGAAGGACCGGCGAAGAGGGTCTTAAGGGCCTCGGTCATGGGTGAATCGGTTTTCGGTACGTCGCGGGTTACCTGCTTGCGCACAACGTTGCCGTCCGAATCGATCTGGACGAAAAAGAGGGTGGCCTGCCGGGTTGGCGCGGGCTTTTCGGCGGTCGCGGCGGCGGGCGGCGCGGTTTGGGCGGCCGGTTTCTCGGCTGCGGTCGCCGCGGAGGGAGCCTTGGTCGTATCCGCGGGAGCGGTTTGCGGGGTCGCGCTCTCCGTCGTCGGGGGCTTCGCGGTTTCCGGCGCGGAAGGCTTCGCCGCGTCGGTTTTCGGTTCGTCCCCGGCGCTTCCGTCCCCGACGGTCGCCGAGGGTTCGGTGTTTACCGGGGGCTTCGTTCCCGTGCTTTCCGGCGCGGTTACCCGATTGACCGGGGCATCCGCCGACGGTTTGCCGTCGTTCTGGGAAACGAGAGTGGTTTTCGAGCCGAAAAGGAGATCAAGGGCTCCGGTATTCTCGAGGACGGTGGCTATGGTGTTTCGCTTCAGGAAGAACAGCACGATGAACAGGAGTATAATCGCGATCCAGAACAGGCATCCGAGCGAAGCGGTCTTTTTTTTCCTTTCGGCCATTGGCCCATGATACGCCGAAACATCGCGGTATGCAAGGCGCATTTTTTGGGATATAGTCTAAGGCGTGAGAAAACTCGAAGGACTGTCGGCGTCCCCGGGGATAGTGGTCGGCCCCGTGTTCCGCTACGCCGATGAAGGCGCCGTCTCGATACCGAAATACGAAATTTCCCGCGACGAGGCGGAAGCCCACTGGCGCCGTTTTGACGCCGCCCTCGTAAAGTCGCGGAACGAGCTCTCACTGTTGATGGACGGCCGCAACAAGGAACAGAACGATATTCTCGAAGCCCAGTTGCTCATGCTGTCCGACCCGGAGTTCATACCCCAGGTACGCGCCGAGCTGGAGCGCACCCTTCTCAATATCGAGTCGGTACTCCATGCCAAGGTCGACGCCGCCGCGTCCATGCTCCGCTCCACGGGCGACGCCTACCTTTCCGAGCGCGCGGTAGACATAGAGGACGCCTTCGGCCGGGTAATGAACAACATGCTCCAGGCCGATCCGGCGCCGGACAAGGCATCGCCGGGCCAGCCCTCGTCGGCCAAGGCCGGAACGCGCTTCGTTCCCCCGGGCACGATCCTGGTGGCGCGGAACATAAAGCCCTCCGAGGCCCTGTCCCTGCGCGATTCCGGAATATCCGGCATCGTGCTGGAGGAAGGCGGCGCCACCAGTCACGTGGCGATCCTCGCCCGGTCGTGGAAAATCCCCGCCGTCATGGGGGTGCGCGGCCTTTTGGAGCTGGTTTCCGACGGCGACGAGGTGGTCCTGGACGGCGTGGACGGCCTCGTGATCGTGGAGCCCGCCGCCGACGCGGTGTCTCTCTACCGAACCCGCGCGACGAGCGAGGTGCGCCTGAAATCCGCCGAGGCCGCGGTTCGCGCCGCGTTGCTGGGCGCCCCGGCCGAAACCCGCGACGGCGCGCGCATGACCTTGCGCGCGAACATCGCCCTTTCAGACGAGGTTCCCGACGCCAAACTCGAGGGCGCCGAGGGCATCGGGCTCTTTCGCTCGGAATTCCTCTTTCTCGCCTCGGAAACCCTTCCGGACGAGGAAACGCAATACGCCGAATACCGCCGGGCCGTGGAATGCATGAAGGACTGCCCCGTCATCATCCGTACCCTGGACGCCGGGGCCGACAAGATGATCGCGGACCAAAGGGACTACGTGGAAAAGAACCCGCTTTTGGGCTGGCGGGCGATCCGCTACTGCCTGGACCGGAAAGACCTTTTCCGTGCCCAGCTGCGCGCCCTCCTCCGGGCGAGCGCCCACGGCGACCTGCGGGTCATGTTTCCCATGATCGCCAACCTCGGCGAGCTGGAATCGGCGCTCTCGGTCCTGGACGAGGCGAAGGCCGAACTTGCCCGGAAGAAGCTCCCGTTCAATAGGCGAATGAAGGTGGGCATCATGATCGAGATTCCCGCGGCCGCCGTCTGCGCGGACCAGCTCGCCAAGCGGGTGGACTTCATGTCCATCGGCACCAACGACCTGATCCAGTACGCCATGGCGGTGGACCGCGAGAACGCGAAGGTCGCGCACCTGTACGACTGCTTTAACCCGGCGGTGCTCCGCCTGATACGCATGACCATCGAGGCGGGGATCGACGCGGGAGTGGACGTTTCCATGTGCGGCGAAATGGCGGGCGACCCGGCGTCCGTCTTCCTCCTGATGGGCATGGGGCTCCGCAATTTCAGCATGTCCGCCGCGCACATCGCGACCGTGAAAGAACTGATCCGAAAGGCGTCGCTCCGCGACGCGATAGAGGTAGCCGAATCCGCCATGGGCTTAACGGCGCCGAGGGAAATTAGAAAGCTGGTACAGGAAAGACTGAAAACCTATGAGTAGAAAGAATAGAGTCGACGACGATACGAACGATGGCGACCTGAATGGCGATGCACTGGTCGGGGCCGAGGCCGAGACCGGCGCGCGGGAATTCGATACCGACAAAGCATACCGGAACGCGCCCCTCGTGGTGATCGTGGGGCGCCCCAACGTGGGAAAGTCCACCCTCTTCAACCGGTTCCTGCGGAAACGCCGCGCCATTACCGACCCCACGCCGGGCGTGACCCGCGACCCCATCGAGGAGAACGCCTTCATCAACGGCATGCCCGTGCGCGTCATGGATACCGGCGGCTTCAAGCTCGACCGCGTGGCCGGGACCTGGGAAGCCGAGATGGACGAGCTCGTGGTCGATAAGACCGTCGCGTCATTGAAAAAGGCCGACCTCATCCTCCTCATGCTCGAGGCGGGCCCCGCGACCGCCGAGGACGAGGAATTCATCGAGCTCCTCAGGCCCTACCGGAACCGGCTCTTGGTGGCCGTTAACAAGACCGAGGGCGGGCGAAGGGAATCCGACGCGTGGAACTTCCTCCAGTACGGCTTCGAAGAGGTGATTTTCATCAGCGCCGAGCACGGGGACAATATTCTCGAGCTGGGCGAGGCCATTACCAAGCGACTCGATTTTTCCCGCGTCGAGGAAGGCGAGGCCGAGACCCATATCCGCCTCGCCATCGTGGGAAAGCCGAACACCGGTAAGTCCACCCTCTCGAACCGGCTCACGGGCACCGATGCCTCCATCGTTTCCGATATCGCCGGCACCACACGCGACGTGGTGGAAGGCGAGTTCACGTACAAGAAACGCAAGTTCCAGGTGCTGGACACGGCGGGAATCAGGCGCAAGAGCCGGGTTCACGAGGATATCGAGTACTACTCGGTAAACCGCGCCATCAAGACCCTCAAGCACGCCGACATCGTGGTGCACATGATAGACGCGAAGGAAGGGCTCGCGGAGCAGGACAAGAAAATCATCGCCCACGCGAGCGCCGAGGGGCTCGGGGTCATTTTCGTGCTCAACAAGTGGGACACCATGGATCAGGACGCGAAGACCTTCAAGAAAGCGGTTAAAGACATGAAGGTCATGTTCGGCCAGATGGAGTTCGCCCCGGTGCTCGCCCTGTCGGCCCTGCAGGGCACCGGCGTGAACGAGCTTTTGAATACCGCCCTTGAGCTCTACTCCCAGCTTTCGCGAAAGGTCGAAACCAGCGCCCTCAACCTGGCCCTGGCCGACTGGGTCGCCGCGGCGCCGCCTCCCCAGGGGAGGACGAACAAGTTCAAGATCCGCTACCTGGTGCAGACGCAGGCGAATCCCGTGAAATTCCTCGCCTTCGCCACCCGTCCCGACGCGGTGACCGATTCCTACGTCGCCTATATCCGAAACCGAATCCGCAAGGATCTCGGTTTCGACAAGATCCCGGTGGTGGTGGAAGTGAAGGGAAGCCGTAAAAAGTGGGAAGACCGGGAACGGTGAGCCCGCGCCGCCATGGCTGAGTATTCCATCGGCGAGGTGGAGCGCCTGACCGGGCTCAAGGCCCACGTGCTCCGCTACTGGGAAGAAACGGTCACCTTCCTGCGTCCCCGCAAGGACGACCGCGGCAGGCGCGTGTATTCCTCCCGGGACGTGGAGCTTATCCTCCGCCTGAAAGAACTCATTCACGGGCATAAATTTACCCTCGAGGGCGCGGGCGAGCGCCTGATGCGCGAGTTGACGGGAGAGGCCTCCTTTCCGGCCGAGCCGGACGCGCCGCCGGCCGGCGATCCGCCCGGAGCCGACGGGGACGGTAAACTCGCCGCGGCGCGAAAGGCGATCGGCGAGCTCCGGCAAGACCTTCTCGCGATCTACGCCCTGGCGCGGAAAAACCGGGCCGACTGAGGCTTTTTCGGCCGCCTCTCCTAAAAAGGCGAGAATTCAAATTCCTTTTTTGCTATAATCGCGGCAAAGATCCCCCATCGTATCCTTGGAGTAGTTATGGCCGACAGCACCCCCGATTCAAATACCGCCCTCCCGACGCGCGCCGCCGCGGGCGAGGACCAATCCCTTTCCTTGAGCGAGCAACAGCGGGTTCGCCGCGATAAACTGGCCGCCCTGCAGGCGGAGGGGCTCGACCCCTTTTCCGTCGTCCGTTTCGATCAGACCCACCATTCCGCCGAAATAAAGGCCGGTTTCGAGTCGCTCGAAAACGCCGACGTTTCCGTCGCCGGCCGCGTCATGTCGTTCCGCGATATCGGGAAGGCGGCCTTCGTGGACCTGCGCGACAGGGACGGCAGGATCCAGGTATACCTGAACGTCGAGGAATTCGGGGGCGCCGAGTGGGACCGGATCAAGACCTACGACATGGGCGATATTATCGGCGTGACGGGTTTCGTGTTCCGCACCCGGCGCGGCGAGATCTCCGTCCACGCGAAGAAGGTCACGCTTCTGGCCAAGGCGCTCGAGCCCCTGCCCGAGAAGTATCACGGCTTAAAGGACCCGGAGCTGCGGTACCGCCGCCGCTACGTGGACATGATCGTGAACCCCGACGTGATGGAGACCTTCAAGAAACGGACGAAGATAATCCGCGCGGTGCGCGAGTACCTGGACGAGCGGGGCTTCCTCGAGGTAGAGACCCCCGTCCTCTCCACCATAGCCTCCGGGGCCGCCGCGAAGCCCTTCGTCACGAAGTCGAACGCCCTGAACATGCAGCTTTATCTCCGCATCGCGACGGAACTGCACCTGAAGCGCTGTATCGTCGGCGGCATGGAGCGGGTGTACGACATGGGCAAGAATTTCCGCAACGAGGGAATCGACATTCGACACAACCCCGAGTTCACGATGATCGAGCTCTATCAGGCCTATACGGACTACAAGGGGATGATGGAACTGTGCGAAGGGCTCGTTTCCCACGCCGCCGTGCGGGCCACGGGCTCGACCAAGGTAACCTACCAGGGAACGGAGCTTGAATTCGCGGCGCCCTGGAAGCGCGTCACGATGGTCGACGCGGTCCGCGAAAACGGGGGCCCCGATTTCTCCGCGGTGCCGGACGACGAGGCCGCCCGGAAGCTCGCGAAGGAGCTGGGACTCGAGGAAGAGCTCAAGAAAAAGCTGAAGGACTGCACCAAGGGCGATATCCTGAACGCCGCCTTCGAGAAGTTCGCGGAGAAAAACCTGATTCAGCCCACCTTCGTCATGGACTATCCCACCGACATTTCCCCGCTGACCAAGCAAAAGCCGGGGGACCCGACGATGACGGAACGCTTTGAGTGCTTCGTGTACGGCCGGGAACTCGGCAACGCCTATTCCGAGCTGAACGACCCCATCGTGCAGATGGACCGCTTTACCCAGCAGGCCCGCGAGCGGACCCTGGGCGACGACGAGGCCTACGCCCTCGACGAGGATTTCGTCTCGAGCCTCGAGGTCGGCATGCCGCCCACCGGCGGGCTCGGCATCGGCATAGACCGGCTGGTCATGTTCCTCACCGACTCCTACTCCATCCGCGACGTTATCCTCTTCCCGACGATGAAGCCGGAGGGCAACTGACAGGCGGCCCGTTTCGCCTATTGGACGCCCTCCCGTGAAATAACCGGCTTTCAATAGTAAAAACAAAGCACGCGGCCCGCGACCTGCGCGAAGGCCGCGCCGCGACCCTTGTGAAGTCCCGCGGTTCCCGCTATAACTATAAGGATTTTCTTTTTTTTACATACCCTCAGGGAGGCAATCATGAAAGACGAAAAGAACGGGTCTCCCGACAAACCTTTTTATCAGAATATCTTGGACCAGCGCAAACGGCGGTCTGAAAAACCGGGCAAAAAGGCAGCGCGTGCCGGGGCCGGCGGCGTTCCCCCGACGGCGAGCCCCGCCCCCGCCGGTAAGAGGCCTCCGCGCGCGGACGAAGGCGCGGCCCGCCCCGATTTCGCGCCCCGTCGCCCCTATGCCCGCTTTACCCCGTCGGAAACCGGCACGCCGGTATTCGCGGGCCTTTCGGCTGAAACCCAAAAGCTGCTCGAAGGGTTCCCCGAGCTCGCGCAGTCCGTCATGCCCCTGGACAGCCGCAAGCTTCATCAGCTCCCCGCCGATATCCGCTCGCTTTCCCACGAGCTTACCGACGAACGCTCGGAGCGCCGCGTGGGGTACATGAACGAGCCCCCCGTCCTGTCGGCGTATATCCGCTATTACATGTGGTGGAACCTCGTTCGCCTGACCCGGCTCTTTTCCGGCCTCAGCCCCGCGTTGGACGACGGCGACGCCGCGGTGGACCTTGGTTCGGGCCCGCTTACCCTGCCCATCGCCCTATGGATGGCCCGGCCCGAGCTGCGGTCGAAAAAAATCGTCTGGTATTGCGTGGACCTTTCCCAAAACGCCCTTTCCGCCGGGGAGGAGCTGTTCCTGAGCCTCGCGGCGAAGACCGGCCACGAGCCCTGGCAGATCATCCGCATCAAGGGCGAGCTCGGGGTTTCCCTCCGCCGCCGGGTGCGCCTGGTCGCCAGCGCCAATATGTTCAACGAGCTTTTTTGGGACGATCCCGACCCGATCGAGGCCCAGGCCAAGCGGCACGCGAGAAGCCTCGCAAGCTATGCCGAGGACCGGGCCGCCGTGCTGCTTATCGAGCCCGGCGTGCCCCTGGCCGGCCGTTTCGTTTCCCTCATGCGCGACTCCCTCATGCGCCTCGATTTCATGCCCGCGAGCCCCTGCCCGCACGAGGGCGTCTGTCCCTTCGCGGGTCTTCGGGGCGGCAAGTGGTGCCATTTCGTCTTCGATACCGCCGACGCGCCCAAGGCCCTGCATGCGCTTTCGGACGAGGCGGGCCTTTCGAAGGACCGAGCTGCCCTGTCTTTCGTGTACGCCGTAAGGGATGGGCGGAAGGCCGCCCCAGACGAATCGGCCGCTTCCGAAGATGCGGGCGAACCCGCCGACGTCGCGGAATCCGTGCCGTCGGGAGGCGAATCGACTGCTTCTGCCGCGTCGGACCGGGAACGCGTTTCTGCCTTGGCGGGCCGCTTCGGCGCGCTCGACGTCCGCGTCGCCTCCGATCCGATTCGGCTGCCCGACTACCGCACCGGAAGGTATGGCTGTTCCGAACTGGGCATGGTACTCGTTACGGGGAGCGGCCCCTCGGGCAAATGGCTTTCCGACGAGGCTCCCGGCGCGGAAAGCGGTTCCGGGGCCTTGTTGCGCCTTCCCCGTCCCGCGGGCAGGTATCCCCGGCGCGACGAAAAATCGGGAGCCCTATTGATAGAACTGGACGGGGGCGCGCCTGCCGCCGAACGGGGCCCGCGCCCCGGGAATGCCGGCACGCGCAACGGGAATGATGGCCCGCGTCACGGGAATGATGGCCCGCGCCCCGGGAATGCCGGCCGCGGCGGCGATCGACCCCGAACCGGACCCGCCGGCCCGTCAAGAAGGCCGGGCAAGCCCCGTAGCGGGGGGGAACGGTGACCGTATCGGTCGTGCCGGGGCAGTACGCGATCGCCCGGTTTTCGCCAAATGCGAAAATACCCCGCGACGCGTTTTCGGGCCGGGGCTTCGTGAGCGTTACGCGCACCGCCGAGGAAATTTCCGTGGTATACGAGACCGCTTGCGCGGGCGGGCTGCGGCCCGACTCGATAGAGGCGGGGTGGTCCCTGGTTAAGCTGGAAGGGCCCCTGGATTTTTCGCTCACGGGGGTCCTTGAGTCCCTCGCGGCGCCGCTGGCGAAGGCCTCGATCAGCATTTTCGCCGTATCCACCTTCGACACCGATTACGTCTTGGTCAAGGAAGCGGAGCGGGAGCGGGCGCTGGAAGCGCTATCCCTCGCCGGGTTCGAGATCGGCCGGGACTGACCGGGCCTCCCTTCGCGCCGGACGGCGCCTTCTCCCGAACGCTATTCGGAATCCGCTTCCCCGTCCCCGTCGCTTCCCTCCAGGGGATCGGTTTTGTACATTTTCTTAAGCTGTTTCCGCGTGCTTTCGAGGTCCCGGGGGTAGGGCGCCGTAATGACCAGGGGTTCCCCGGTGATCGGGTGCGCCAATTCCACCCGCCAGGCATGCAGCGCGAGCCGGTCCAAGAGCGGTCGCTCGGCGAAGGAGTCCCCCCGCCAGGAACGCTTGATGCTCGAGAGGAACAGCGGCTTCCCGTCGCCGTAGAGTGGATCGCACGCGATGGGCAATCCCGATAGCTGCAGGTGAACGCGAATCTGATGGGTGCGTCCCGTGACGGGCCGGGCCTCGATCCAGCAATACTTGCCGCAGGGGCCGATATTCCTGAAGAGGGTCAGCGATTCCTTGCCGTGCCGCCGGTCCCTGACCGTCCTGTGTTTCAGGTCGCCGTCCGCGCGCAGTGGATCGCTCGCCTCGGTTTCTTCCCAGACGGGCCGGCCGTGGCTCAGGGCATGGTAGGTCTTATGCACTTCCCGCTTCTCGAAGGCCATGCTCAACGCCCGGTGGGCTTCCGCCGTTTTCGCGTATATGACGATTCCCGAGGTGTCCTTATCAATCCTGTGTACCGCGTAGAGCCTTCGCGTACGGGCCGCCCGTTGGTTTTCGCCGTCGGCGCCTACGGTCTCGTCGCCGCTATCCCCCCCGTTCGATTCCGCGGCGTCTTCCGTCCCGGCGTCGGCTTCTTGCCCGCCGAAAAGCGCCTTGGTAACCGCCAGGTCCAGGCGGGGGGCGTCGGGGTCCCATCGGTCCGACGCGACGAGGAGGCCCGAGGCCTTATTGACCACGATCATGTCGTCGTCCTGATAGAGTATCGTAAACGGCTCGTTCTGCTTCATGTACCGAACTATAACAGATTTCCGTCGGGCTGTCCCGCGGGGAGGGTAACGGTGAACGCGCTCCCCCGTCCCTCCGCGCTTTCCAGCGAGACCGTGCCGCCGTGGGCCAAGGCGATATGGCGCACGATGGAGAGCCCGAGCCCGGTGCCGCCCTGGTCCCGGCTGCGCCCCTTGTCTATGCGGTAAAAACGCTCGAAAATCCGCTCCTGATACCGTTCGGGAATGCCCGGCCCGTTATCGGATACGGTGATCAATAGGGCTCCCGACCCGCCTGAATCCGCGGTAACCGCCTCGGCGCTCACGCGGACCCGCGCCCCTTCCGGGCTATATTTCACCGCGTTCTGCACCAGGTTGACCAGGGCTTGTTCGATAAGGCCGCCGTTTAGGTTCCAGGTAAGGCCGGGAGGGCATTCGGTCTCGATCCCGGTGCGCTTTTTTCGCGCTTCCTCGGCGCACAGGTTTACCGCTTCGGCGAAAAGGGTTTCCACGCTCGTCGGTTCCTTCGCGATCTCGGACGCCCCTTCCTGCTCTAGGCGCGAAATGGTCAAAAGGTCGCCGATGATGGCCGTGAGCCGGGCTGACTGCTGCTCCATGATATCGAGAAACCGCCGCGAGGTGACGGGGTCTTCAAGCGCGCCGTCCTTGAGGGTTTCGATGAAGCCCTGAATCGACGTAACCGGCGTTTTGAGTTCGTGCGACACGTTGGCGACGAAATCCTTCCGTATCCGCTCGAGGCGCTTGAGCCGCGTAATGTCGTGGAGCATGAGCAATATGCCCCCGTCGGCCCCCACGTCGCTCCAGCGGGCGAGGAGCCACCTGCCGCCGTCGCGCTCGGCCGTCCGGAGCTCGACGATCCGCTCGCTTTCTCCCCCGTTGCCCGCGGCGAAATCGACGATTTCCGTATTGCGGACGAACTGGATAAGGGGCATTCCCCGCGCGTCACTGGAGTCCATGCCGAAAAGCGATTCCGCCGCAGCGTTGACGCGGACTACGCGCCGTTTCCGGTCCAGGACCACCAGGGCGTCGCTCATCGAGGCGAGGATCGCCTCGGTCTCGCGGTTTTGCCCGTCCAGGGCGTCCATCTTTTCGCGGAGCGCGGCGGCCATGGCCGAATACGCCTGGGCGAGCCGGGTGAACTCCTCGGGGTAACCCGTCGGGTCCAGTTCTGCGTCGAGGCGGCCCCGGGCGTATTCCGCGGCGGTATCGCCGAGCCTCCTGAGGGGGCCCACCAGGCGGGTGGAAACCAGGCTCGAAACGACCAGGGCCAAAAGCATGATCAGGGCCGCCGCGAACGCTATCACGAGGAGTATCTGCCTCGAGCCCATGTCCACGTATTCTATGGCCACCGCGAGCCGCACCACGTACCCGCGGTAGGGCTTGGCGAAATACACGAACCGCTTGCCCAATGTCGTGCTGTAGCGGATTACGTACGCCTCCCGGTTTTGGAGCGCTTCGGCCACCTCGGGCCGGTCCATGTGGTTTTCCATGGCGGCCGGTTCCGCGTTGGAGTCCGCCTCAACCCTTCCGTCCGGGCCGATTATCGTGATGCGGAAATCGGGTTCCGCCCCGAAATTGGCGCAGAATTTTTGGAGTTCCCGGGAATCGGTGAGCACGGGGTAGGCGTCGAGAAAGTGGGTTACCGCGTAACTGAACTGGCGCAGGTTTTCCTCGGTTTGCCGGTACGCCGTGCGCCTGAGCGCCAGAACGCTGACCAGGGCGAAGGCGAGAAGGGCGAGCAAGAGCACCGAGCCCGTGGGGAAAAAGAGGTAGGACCAAACCCTGCGCCTGCGGTTGCCGCTCATGCGCCGCGCCTCATTCCGAATCCTTCATCCGGTAGCCGATCCCGCGCACGGTCTCCACGAGCTCCGCCTTGTTCCCGAGCTTCTTGCGAATGCTGAGAATCTGCACGTCTATGGAACGTTCCGTCACGGGATAGGAAGAGCCCTTTACCGCGCTGATGATCTGCGTCCGGGAAAAGACGCGGCCCGGGTTCCGGGCGAGATGCTCCAGAATCTGGAACTCCGTGACCGACAGGGCCAGGCTCCCGCCGTCGGAACTGATTTCGTGGCGAACGGGGTCTATGGCGATGCCGTGAATCTCCACGCGCTCGCCCTCGGTTTCCACGGGCTTGCGGTTCCTCCTCCTGAGCACGGTGCGTACCCGGGCGAGCACGACCTTGGGGGAGAAGGGCTTGGTCACGTAGTCGTCCGCGCCGAGCTCGAGGCCGAGCACCACGTCGGAATCTTCCGTCTTGGCGGTCACCATTATTACGGGAATGTCCGCGGTGGCCGCGTTTTCTTTCAGCTTTCTGCACACGTCCAGGCCGCTCATCCCCGGGAGCATGAGGTCAAGGAGGATGAGTTCCGGCGATTCGTTTCGCGCCAGGCGTACCGCGTCCTCGCCGTTCCCGGCGGCGATTACCCGGAATCCCTCTTTTTCGAGGTTGTACCTGAGCAGCTCCTGAATGGGCTGCTCGTCGTCTACGGTCAGGATTTTCTCGTTGCTCATGGCCCAAAAATACCCCATGCGGGCGGAATTGTCTTTTAAAACCGCTCCGATTAATCAAATATTAACACAAAGATGATAGTAATCTCACGCCGGGGAAGTACGTTGGGTACAACAAAACTTCTGGAGGAATCCTGACTATGAAGAAGAACATCGCCATTATCGCCGCGCTGGCAGCCGGCGCCCTCGTTTTCGCCGGCGGGGCGAAAGATACCCCCGCCGCCTCGAAATCCGCCCTTTCCGGCACCTACACCTTCGGCGGCTCCACCACCGTTCAGCCCATCGCCAACGCCGCGATCGAGCAGTTCGTGAAGGCCAACCCCAACGTGAAAATCTCCTATGAGGGGCTCGGTTCCTCTACCGGCCTTAAGCAGCTTCTCGCCAAGACCATTACCCTCGCCGGTTCCTCCCGCGACCTGAAAGCCTCCGAGCTCGACGGCGGCGCCGTGCCCGTGGTCATCGCCCTCGACTCGATCGCCGTCGTGGTGAACAAGGACATCCCCGTCGCGAACCTTACCAAGGACCAGCTCGCCGGCATCTACTCCGGCAAGATCGTGAATTGGAACGAAGTCGGCGGCCCGAGCGAGCCGATTACCGTAGTGAATCGCGACGAGACCTCCGGCACCTTCGGTTCCTTCAAGGAACTCGTGCTCGATCCCGCCAAGCTTGAATACACCAAGAACGCCATCGTGTCCAAGGAAAACGGCGAAGTCGCGGCGAAAGTGGCGACCACTCCCGGAGCCATCGGCTATGTGGGTCTCGGGTTCGTCGAGGAAATCACCAAGGCCGGCGGAAAGGCGCTCTCCATTAATGGCGTGCTGCCCTCGGTGGCGACCACCAAGGACCACTCCTACCCCATCTCCCGCAACCTCTACGTCGCCACCTTCGGCGCCGCCCCTGAAGGTTCCGTGGAAAAAGCCTTTATCGACTACCTCCTCTCACCCCGGGGCGCGGTTATCGTGAAGGAAGCGGGCTTCGTTCCCCTGAAGTAAGCCCGGTTAAGGCCGGCCGCGCGGTAGCGGCGGTCGGCCAAGCCGCCGGCAAACATCGCTTCACTGCGGCGAAAAAAAGGCAGTAAACGGCGCCCGGGGATGGAAACCCGCCGGGCGCCGATTTCGCGCGAATAGCGAGGAGTGCATCGGTGAAGAAATCGACGCGTATGCTCGAATCCGGCCTGGAACGGCTCTTTCTCATATCGGCTCTCGTCTCGATAACCAGCGTTATCCTGATGACTTTTTTCATTTTCCAGCGCGGGCTTCCGCTCTTTGCCAAGGTCTCGCCGATAGACTTCCTGTTCTCCTCGGACTGGAACCCCTCGCGCGCGGGCGACCCCGGGTACGGCATCCTTTCCTTCATCGTCGGCGCCCTATTCGTGACCTTTCTCTCCCTCGCGATCGCCGTTCCCATCGGCATTTCCACCGGGGTCTTCCTATCCGAAATGGCGGGCCGCAAGACCGGCGGTTTCCTCCGCGCGGCCGTCGAGCTGCTCGCGGGCATTCCCTCGGTCATTTACGGCCTTTTCGGCATCGCCTTCGTGGTGCCCATCGTGCGCACCCTCTTCGGCGGCAACGGCTACTCGGTCCTCTCCGCCTCCATAATCCTCGCCATCATGACGCTGCCGACCATCATCAACATGACCGAGGTCTCCGTGCGCTCCGTGCCCCGGGAACTTCGGGAAGGCTCCTTCGCCCTTGGGGCCACCCAGTGGCAAACCATCGCGGGCGTGCTCTTTCCCGCGGCGCGCTCGGGCATCATCACCGGCGTGGTGCTCGGCATGGGCCGCGCCCTGGGCGAAACCATGGCGGTCCTCCTCGTGGCGGGCAACGCCCCCATCATGCCGACCGGCCCGCTTTCGATGGTTCGGACCCTCACCATGAACATCATCACCGACATGTCCTACGCCGAGGGCGACCACCTGACCGCCCTTTTCAGCACGGCAATCGTGCTTTTTGCCTTCATCCTCGGCCTCAATATATTCATACAGCTCGCCCTTAAGTCGGCGGTAAAGGCGGAAGCCAAATGAAACGGAAAATCACCCTCGCCGAACGGCTCTCCGTCGGCTTCGTGCGGTTCTCGGCGGCCTTTACCATCGTCGCCCTCTTTTTGATCCTCGGGTACATACTGTGGAACGGCTTTTTCTACAGCAACCGCCATGAGTACGCGGTCGCCTCCTACCGGGCCGATTCCCTGGACGGGCTTGTCGTGCTGGTGAACGACCGGGTTAAGCGGGCCGAACTGCCCTTCGACGAGCTGCGGAACTGTTTCGCCGACGAGTACACTACCTGGAAACGGGTGGACGAGCAGGATCTCGACCTCTATCCCTACGTGTCCGACCTCGCGAGCCTTACCTACGAAAAGGCCCTCGACCTCGACGAACCGGGCGCCCTCACGGAATTCCCGGGGAACGCCGAGGCGACCGCCCTCGCGGCGCGCTCCCAGTCAGGCTCTATCGCGATCCTTACCGCCGACGAATACGCCTCCCTTCCCGGCCCGGCCCGCCATGGCCTGCGCGCGATGCGCGTTCGGCCCGTGGCCCTCGCCGTGAATCCCTCGGTGACAGCCCTCAAGGACAACATGAGGATCGGCACCATCGACGAAAGCGCCGTCGAGCGGCTCTATCGCGGGGAAATAACGAACTGGAAAGAGCTCAACGGTTACGACCTTCCGGTCGCGATCGTCCTTCCCCCCGCGGGAAACGCGCTCTCCGATCTGGCCAAAAAGGCCGAAGGCGGAAGCGCCCCGGCGAACGCGATCAAGACCGCCACGATGGAAGACTACTATCGCGCCCTCGCGGAAACCCCCGGCGCCGCCGGCCTAGCCGAGGCGAATCGGGTACGCGGCGCGGGCCTTTCCTTCGTGAAGCTCGCCCGGCAGGAATCGGGCCGAAACCTCAGCCTTTCCTTCCTCCTCGAGGCCCCGGTAGACTCGGGCAAGATCGGCGGCATTTCAACGATCATCCTCAATACCTTCGCCATGATATTCCTTACCCTGCTTTTCTCCGTGCCGCCGGGAATCTTCGCCGCGATCTACCTCGTGGAATACGCGAAGGAGGGCCGGCTCGTGAGAATCATCCGGCTCGGTACCGAAACCCTCGCCGGCGTTCCCTCGATCATATTCGGCCTTTTCGGCATGCTCGTGTTCGTCCAGGGCTTCCGTTGGGGCATATCGCTCCTGTCCGGCTCCCTCACCATCACCCTCATGATCCTGCCAACCGTCGTCCGAACCGCCGAGGAAGCGCTCAAGTCGGTGCCCCGCAGCCTGCAGGAAGGAAGCCTCGCCCTGGGCGCCACCAAGGTCCAAACCGTCTTCAAGGTCGTGCTGCCCGCGGCCTTCCCGGCGATCGCCTCGGGAATAATCCTCGCGGTGGGCCGCGCCCTCGGTGAAACGGCAGCGCTCCTGTATACCATGGGCTCGAACTACAAGCTCACCTCCGGCCTCTTCGATTCCACCCGGACCCTGGCCGTCCACATCTACCTCATCGTCGCCGAAGGCATCTCGAGCGACAAGGCCTTCGCCTCGGGCGCCGTCCTCGTGTTCTTTATCCTCGGCATAAACACCGCCGCGCGCTTCCTCATCACCCGCATGGGCAGGATGGCGCGGGCGTAAGGCCGAGGCAGAACGGCCCACGGCTCGCCGCGACGGAAGGGCGGAGCCCCCGCCCAGAAATATCTTGCAGCGGCGAACTCGGAACGCGTGCGCGATTGGTATTCCCGGAAGCCTTCACCTGGCTCCGGGTTTTTTTTGCCCCGACGGCACGCTCACTGGCGTAATTAGTAATGAAAATCGCGAAAGAATAAGCGGCGCATGGTGACTTTCCTCCGAAACAGGAAAAAGGTTAAAAAAGAGAAACGTTTTCTCTGTAAAACAGCCATAAAAAGTATGCGTAAAAGAGGTTTTACGCCACACCTTGGCGTAAAGGAGCGTAAATAGCTCCGTAGGTAAAACATTTTCCTTTACAGATCGGGTAAACGGGTTTACCATTCCCATAAATCGGTTTAGTAAACCGGTTTGTAAAGTCTTAGGAGGAGAAATGATGAAAAAGCTCTTAGCATTCATCGCAGCTCTACTGGTACTCGGATCCGTGGTAATGGCCGAAGTATCAGTAAAAGATCTCGGTGACGGTACCGCTGAAGTTACGTTCTTCTACGGAAACCCGAAGGCGAGCGATGTTACGGTCGCCGGTTCGTGGACCGATTGGCAGAATGCGGCTGAACCCATGACCAAGGTTGAAAAGGGTTGGGAATACAAGAAGGTTTTCCCTGCAGATTCCGTACTCAAGTACAAATTCATATCCGACGGCAATTGGACCTTCGATTTCAAGGCACCGGATAAGGTTGATGATGGCTTTGGCGGAAACAACGGACTCGTTGAAGTCGCCAAGCTTGTCGCTATCGAGAAAGCCAAGGCTTCAGGCGATGCCGAAGCGCTCTCGAAACTTGCCGCCTCCGGACTCAAGTTCGGCTCGTTTACGCAGGTGAACCTGGCCTCGAATTTCCTTACCCGTAGCGTCGTGGATTCGGCCAAAAAGGGCTTCGAAACCGATAGCGTCCAGTTTCGCGCGAAGTCCTATTGGAAGATTTCTGGAGACGTCCTCCCCAATATGCCCACGTATATAGAGATTCAGGCATTCGACGCGACCAAGAATCTTTATAAGGTGACAAACGACGGCGTTGAGGCTCCTGGCGTATCGCAGGGCGTAAACGAGGTTGCCACCGGTCTCGCCTTCAATCCCTTTTTCTACATGCAGGGCGACGCGCAGCCCAAGCTCGGCCATTTCAAGGCCGGTTTGAACACCCCGTACGTGAACTTTGAAACCGCCTACGGTTGGGCCAAACCGAGCGTGAGAACGTCCATAATCTGGAAAACGGTGAAGGATAACGACTCCAATTCCGGTTACGCCCAGTACTCCAACGGTTCCGCTCTTCAGCAGTTCGGTGACGTGAAGGTAGACGCGGCGATCGTTCCGAATACCAGCCTCGGTGTCATGGCCATGCGCGATTGGCTTAAGGTCTCGTATGCCGATACCTATACCGCCGAAGTTCAGTGGGACGTGAAGTCCCTTGCCTCTAACCAGGACGCGGCTTCCGAGTTCTTCGACGATTACACCGGAAACCTGATCGCGGGAGCCATGGTTCAAGCCGCGGGCGCTGACGTGCGTGCCCAGGTGAGCGTTCCCGTGTCCAAAACGAAGGTTGAGGACGGCTTAGCTTACCAGGTAAACGCTACCTATTCGAACGATCTGTTCGGTATTACGGCCAAGGTCGGAGATTTCGGCCCGAACGCGTACCTGATGTACGGTGACGATGACGACGTAAAAAATAACGCCGGCGACGCTTTCGTCGCGTTCAATCCTTGGGTTAACGCCGTATCGGGGGCCAAGGTCGGAATTGACGCCAAGCTTAACACCACCTGGGAGTATAAGCTTGCCGACGTGAACAATTACGATCTCAAGCTTTACACCGACCTTGATTTTGATAAGCTGGCCGCCCAGAAGATGACGCTCAGCCTGTTTGGAAAAGCCAATTACGATATGGAGCCCGCCGATAACGCCGACGCCTTCGTCTTCAAGGAGGCAGGGGCTAAGTACACCATGAGCGAAGTGTCGGAAATGATCCCCTCCATAGAGCTGAACTACGGCATCCAAAAATCCGGCGAGGTGAAACTCTTTAATACCCTCATTTCCACCATTAACACGAAGCCCGGGATCGGGATTGACGTTGGTTTCGGCCTGAGGACTTTGCTTGGCGACGCGACCGACGCCGACAAGGATTCCAATGAACTGATTGCCTTCCTTCTTGGAGCGGACTATAAGGTTTCCGCGCTTAAGGACGGAAAGATTTATGGCGCCTTCGTCTATAACATGGATCCCTATGAGGACTGGAAGGACAATATCCAATACAGCGAGTATCGCCCGGATCGCGATATCGACGACTACGCCGGAAAGGCGCAGATCCGCGTCGGTATGCTCTGGGACTTCTAAGGTAGGAGTAGAATATGAAAAAGATTCTTGCAATTCTTGGCGCCGTAGGCCTCCTTTTTGGAATCTCCGGCTGCTCCACGTCGGCCATGCATAATGCCGACGTAATGTTGGTGGATAAGGTCGTCGTCGACGGTCTCGATAATCTCATCGGCCAGACCATGGTGATATCCGGTAACTGGATTCTTGGCGCCGACGGCACTTCCAACTGGGTACATGGCCTTGGGGATACCTCAAAGATAGCGCCCGGAGCGATCGCCACGGTCGGTCCCGACGGGGTGGCGACCTTTGAGGTCAATCAGGTAACTTCTGAGGCAACGCTCGAGTTTCTCGGAAAGGTGAACGAGGACGGTTGGGTAAACGCGAACCGGTTCGGCATGAAAGCCTACACCGATGCCGACGGCAATGCCAAGGTAACTAATCCCTTCACCGGCTCCAACGTTCCGAAAATCATCTACGGAAAGGTAGGCGCGGGCGACGCAATCGCCTGGTCCGTGGTGGATGCCATCCCCGCAAGCCAGGAGACGACCTCCGTATTCATCACCGGCGTTGAAATGAAGAACGTTACCGGGGTTACCATCGACGCGAGCGTGGCGGCCGATAGCCAGGTTTATTTCCTCTCCGATTGGCTTCCCGGTAACGCCTGGGGAGACACTACGCCCAATAAGACCGCGCTCAACGGTACCCGCGCCTTTGCCGCCCCCGTGGAGCTTACCTCAAATACCATCGAGATCCAGATCCGCATGATGGTAACGCCCTCCGACTTCTGGAACGGCGAGGGAAATAAGCCCAACCACAGTGCTTCCGTTTCCGTCGCGAATCCGAAAGACGGGAACACGTACCGCTGGTCATACGACTATTCCACGAACACGGTAAACCTGGTCGCGGTTCCTTAATGCATGCGGCGGGTCGTCGCACGGCGATCCTCCGTACTTTCCCGCCCTTGCGCCGCTTGGCTCGGGGCGGGCCGCGCGCGGCGCGCGCGGGAGCTGATTCCGAAAGGGTGTATGCCGGGTCCGACCGGGATCCGCTCCCGCGCCTTCCGCGATAATGATCCTGTGTGTGAGAGTTTCCGTCAGAAGGGGCAAATAAAGAACACTGTGCAAGAGCGTTCTTCATTTCAGAGGAAGCATGGCCCCATGCTTCCTCTTTATTCATTTGATTCAATGGAGCGACCAATGCCGTCAATAAGAAATTCGGGCGAACGGGCCCGCCGCGAGCGATCGGGGGGTATTTCAATACGCTTTATCCCATGCAGGCTTCCCTGGTTTTGCGTGTGGCTCACGCTTTGCCTTCTTTCGGGTCCCGCCTTTGCCGGCGGCTCCAGGGACGCTTCTCCCGCAGGCCAGGGCGCTTCCGCGCAAAGCGCGGCGGCTTCCGGCCCTTCGGCCGGCGCGCCCGCGCGCCTTTTCGCCGTCACCGGCGACCCGAATTATCGGAGCCCGCGCCACGCGTCCATCGATCGGGACTCCCTCGAAAACCAATCGGTCGGTCTTGCACCCGATTGGTGGGTCGACTCGTCCTTTTACCACGTATGGGTCAAATCCTTCAGCGACTTCGACGGCGACGGGGTAGGGGACTTCCGGGGCATTACCGCGAAACTCGACTACATAAAGGACGAAGTCGGCTGCGACGCTATATGGCTTTCGCCGATCTTCGACTGCGGGGGCAAGGGGTCCTCGCCGGACTTCAACATGCACGGCTACGACACGATTGACTACTACGAGGTAAACGACTACTTCGGCAACAAGGAGCAGCTCGCGGAACTGCTCGCCGCGGCGCACAGGCGGGGCATGAAAGTCATCTTTGACTTCGTTCCCAACCATACCTCGAACGCCCATCCCTGGTTTTTGCAATCCGTCGGCTTTGACCCCGAAAAAAAGGATTGGTACCTGTGGAACGACAAAAAGCTCCCCTGGTCGCCCATGGGCAACGCGAATACCTGGTACCGGAGCGACATGCGCCAGTCCTACTATTACGGCGCCTTTTGGAGCGGCATGCCCGACCTGAACTTCAACAACCGCGAAGTCCGCGAGGAGATGAAAAACGTCGCCCGGTACTGGCTCGACTTCGGCTTCGACGGACTGAGGATCGACGCCGTCCGCTATCTCCTGGAAGACGGTCCCGGGGCCGCGGGAACGGCGGACACGAAAGGCACCCATGCGTTCTGGGGCGAGCTGCGCGCCGAGGTGGTGGACCGGTACGCCGAATTGGGCGTCCCGAAATTCATGGTGGGCGAGGCCTGGATCAACGGCGACCGTCCCCGCCTCGAGTCCTATTTCGGCTCGAATACCGCCCCCGAGTTCAACATGCTCTTCGATTTCGACTTTTCGGGAAAGGTCGCCATGGCGGTAAAAAACCGGAACATGGCCCTCTTTCAGGGCGGCTTCGCGGCCAGGGAAGGCAGCCCGCGGGGCGCGCGCCTGGCGGTCTTCCTCAGCAACCACGACAACCTTTCCGACCGGCCGGGCACGGCTTACCGTGACCCGGATCAGCTCCGGGCCGCCAGCGCCCTCTCGCTCCTCATGCCCGCAACGCCCTTCGTGTATTACGGGAACGAGATCGGCCAACAGGACCAAAAGGGAAAGGCCGGCCAGGATATCCGGCTCCGGCAGCCCTTCGACTGGGCTTCCCAGGCGGCGCAGGCGAAATCGCCCGATTCGCTTCTCGCCCTGCATAAGGACCTTTTAACCTTGCGCGCCGCGCATCCCGCCCTTCGCCGGGGCGTATGGACTCGGCTGGACCTCGGCTCGCCTTCCCTGGGGGGGCTCCCCTTGGGAGCTTGGACCGCTGAAACCGAGGGCGAGAAGGTCGTCTGCGTGTTCAACCTCGCTCCGGAATCCGTTACCGGGGTATCCGACCTGGTCGCGCGTGCCCTGGGGGCTTCCCGGTTGGTTCCGCTCTACGAAAGCGGGATCGGAGCCGAACCGGCGAATTCTATCGATGCCCCCGACGGTCGCTTGGGACGATACGGCTTCGCCGTTTATAAGGCCTTCTGATGCTCTCCCGTCGCCCTCTCATAGAGCTTCCTCGCAGAAATCGCGCGGCGCCCGGCATCGCCATGCCCCGCATCAACGCGCCCGGCATCAACGCGCCCCGCATCCACGCGTCGCGTTTCGTCCAGACCAGCGCGCTCGCCCTCCTGGCAATCATTCTCCTTTCCGCCTGTTCCGCCGGCCATGCGGAGAAACCGATCGCGGATACGGCCGCCGAGACCCCGCTGTGGGCCTGGACGGGAGACGAGAACTACGTGAGCCCCCACGACTCCCCCATTACCGCGGAGAGCCTTCAGAATCAGTCCGCGGGCCTTTCCGCCGACTGGTATCGCGACTCGGCCTTTTATCACGTATGGGTGAAATCCTTCAACGATTCCGACGGCGACGGCTGCGGCGACCTGGACGGGGTAACCGACAAGCTCGGCTATATTCAGGAGGGGCTTGGCTGCGACGCGATATGGCTCTCCCCGATCTTCGACTGCGCGTACAAGGGAAAGGCCGCCTCGTCCAATATGCACGGCTACGATACCGTGGATTACTATTCAATCAACCCCTATTTCGGCGACGAAACGGATCTTTCCGAATTGCTGAGCGCCGCGCACGACCGCGGCATGAAGGTCATATTCGACTTCGTGCCCAACCATACGTCGTCGTCCCACCCCTGGTTTCTGGCGTCCGTAGCCGACGCGGAATCCGGCTCGCTCGGGAAGGGCGACTGGTACCTGTGGCAGGACTCCCTCCTGTACTGGAGCCCCATGGGCAGCGACTCCACCTGGCACGCAAACGCCGAGCGCGGGCAATACTACTATGCCCCCTTTTGGGGCGGCATGCCCGACCTCAATTACCGAAACCGGGAAGTGCGGGAAGAAATGAAAAACGTAGCCCGCTATTGGCTCAACCGGGGCTTCGACGGCATGCGGGTCGACGCGGTACGGTACCTGATGGAGGAACCCTCTGCCTGGGCGGACACCCCGGGCACCCACGCCTGGTTCTCCGAACTGCGTTCCGAGGTAGTCGACGCCTACGCCGCGTTGGGGTTTCCGAAACTCATGGTAGGCGAGGCCTGGATCAACGGCGACCGCCCCCTCCTGGAATCCTATTTCGGTACGGGCGAAAGCCAAGAGTTTTCCATGCTTTTCGATTTCGATTTCGCGGGCCAGGTGAATTGGGCGATAAACTTCGCCAGCGACGCCCCGGGCCGTTCCCTTTACACGGGAACCGGGCGCGCCGATTCCGGGGCCGTCGCCTCCTTCCTGAGCAATCACGACAACCTTTCTTCGCGTCCCGCCTCGCTCTATGCCGATCCGTATGCCCTGCGCCTCGCGACCGCCCTTTCCCTGGCCCGCCCCACGGTTCCCTTCATCTATTACGGAAACGAGATCGGCCAGAAGGACGCGCCGGGATACACCAATGAGGACGTCCGCCTGCGCTATCCCCTCGATTGGGCGGCGGCGACGCTTCAGGGCGGCGACGCCGATTCCCTCCTGGCCTTTCATAAGGCGCTCTTGGAATTGCGCCGGGCGTCGCCCGCCCTCAGGCGAGGTTCGGTAACCCTTCTGGCCGCTCCGGACGGCTCCGTTTTGCCGGAAGGGCTCATGGCATACGCCCTCTCGACCGCCGACGAGACCATCGTCTGCGTCTTCGGGCTCCGGCCGTTCAGGCAGTATGGCCCCTTCGAAATCGATCTCGCCGGGCTCGATCCGGGCGATTTCTGCACGCCGCTATTCGGCGACCCGTCGGGCGTTTCCTGGGAAAGCGGAGTGTTGACGATTACGGAGCTGGGCCCCTGGGCAGCGCGCCTTTACCGAATCGGTACGGTCTTGCCGCCGCCGCTCCCCGCGGTAAACCAGGAAAGCCCCGCGGCCGCCATGTACCTGCGGGGAAGCATGAATGCGTGGGGCGTCGACCTTCCCATGAGTCGGACCCCGATCGGTACGGATGACGCGTGGACGGTCGTGGTCCCGCTGACGGCGCATACCGTATACTCGTTCAAGTTTGACGCCAGCGGAGCCGATTCCCAATGGCCCGCGGGCCAGAATTGGGGCGCTGAATCGGGAAACGCGACCGTGGATCCGTCGGGAAGCACACCCTTGCCCCTTATCGCGACGGGTAACAATGCGTTCTTTACCCCATCCGCGTCGGGATACTATACGTTTACCTTTAATTTCACGCAAAAAACGGTTTCGATCCATTGACCGCGCGTTGCGCGGTAAAAAACTTTCCGGATTTTATGCGAAATAAGTTGCATGAAACCGCTAAGTGCTGATATTGTTATAAAACCGGTTTATTAAAACGGTTTAATAAACTGTTATACTAAACCGGTCCTTATGGAGGAATTTATGAAAAAGACCGTGCGCCCTTGGGCGTTGGTAGGACTCGCGCTCTTCGTTGCGACAGCGTTTTCCTGCGCGTCCGGAGCCCAAGCCTCGGGCGGCAATACCGCCGGCAAACAGGCTCCCGCGGGTTCTCTTTCCGCCGAGCCGGGTACCTTCGAGAATGCCGCCCCCGCGGGACTTCCTGCCGTAATCGCCTTGAACTCGAAACTCAATCCCGCCGCGGATGAGCTCGTTATATACTATGTCCGCCCCGACAAAAGCTATGACAAGTGGGCCCTTTGGCTTTGGGCCGTTCCCGGCGGCGACGGCGGCGCGGCCTGGCCGAATACCCAAGAGTGGACCGTCCAGGACGGTATCGGCTACATGCGCTTTAAGCTCGACGGCTCTGACCTGGGGGTTCGGCCCGTGGGTTCCGACGGTCAGCTGGGGCTCATCGTGCGCGAGAAAGCCGGCTGGAACAAAGACGGCAACGACGACCGCGTGTGGGATACCAACGTTTCCAACGTGATCGCCGTGTTCTCCGGCGATCAGGCTACCTACGCGGCCAAGGAATACAAGCCTAAGGCCATGACCGCCTCGCTCGAAAGCGAAACCAAAATCCAGCTCCTTTTAAGCGGACGGTACGGCCTGGATACCGACGGCGGGCCCTCGGGCTTTTCGGTGGTTTCCAAATCGGGGAAAACGTATTCCATCGCGAAGGCCTATAACGCCGAAAGCCCCGACGACCTTTCCAAAAACTACGCGCGGCGCGTGACCATCGAGCTTTCCGAGCCCGTCGATCCTTCCGACGCCCTGGTCCTCCGGAATCCCGTATTTGAGGGGGATAAGGATATCGATTCCTCCAAGCTCGCGGTAAAGCTCGCCGACCGTGCGGTTCCCGGGAAAAACGCCGTTCTCGGCGCCCTGTACGACCCGGCCGCCAAGTCCGTCGAATTCCGCCTGTGGGCGCCCACGTCCTCTTCCGCGACGGCCAACCTCTACGCGGGCGGATCGGACAAAACCCCCGCGGCGACCGTCGCGCTTTCCCTGGACAAGGCGACGGGCGTTTGGTCCGGCGCGTTCTCCGAGCGCGACGGCGACGGCATGTTCTATGACTTCACCCTCACCAACGCGAAGGGCACCGTGACGGTTCTCGACCCGTACGCCCGCTCCATGGCGGCCTACAAAAACGAGGGCGGGAACGGACGCGCCGCCATCGTCAATCTCGCGTCGCCCCGGGCCAATCCCGCAGGCGGCATGACCGCGTCCTACGTCAAACTCGCCCAGCGGGAAGACGCGGTGATCTACGAAATGTCCGTGCGCGACTTCACGGTCTCGCCCGACTCGGGCGTAAAGGCCGCGCCGGGCTCTTACCTCGCGTTCATCGAGAAGATTCCCTACCTCAAGAGCCTCGGCATTACCCACGTGCAGCTCATGCCGGTCCTCAACTTCTACTTTACCGACGAAACGAAAACCGCTTACGAGGGCTCCGGCACGGTTAGCGGCAACAACTACAATTGGGGCTACGATCCCCATAATTACTTCACCCCCGAAGGCTGGTACTCCTCGAACGCCGCCGATCCCTACGCCCGGGTGGCCGAACTCCGCACCCTGATCAATGAACTGCACAAGGCCGGGCTCGGCGTGCTCCTGGACGTGGTGTACAACCACATGGGCTCGGTAAGCTTCCTCGACGACGTGGTTCCCGGCTATTTCTTCCGCACCAACGCCCAGGGCAAGCTTACCTCGGCCTCGGGCTGCGGCAACGACGTGGCGACCGAGCGCGTCATGGCCCGTAAGCTGATCGTCGATTCCCTGGCCTACTGGACGCGGGAATATAAGGTAGACGGCTTCCGCTTCGACCTGATGGGCCTCATGGATACCGAAACCGTACTCTCCGGTTACGCCGCCGCGAAGGCGATTAATCCCGACACGCTGTTCGAGGGAGAGGGCTGGAAAATGTACAACGGGCCCGCCGGCACCAGCGGCATGGACCAAAAGTACATGACCAAGACCGACTCTATCGCGGTGTTCAACGACGAAATTCGCGACCTCGTAAAGGCCGGCGGCTTCAACGAAACCGCCAAGGGCTTTATCACCGCGAAGGCCCCCGATACCGAGCGGTTCTACCGGAACGTTCTCGGCCAGCCCCAAATGAACTACAAGGCCGACGATCCGGGCGACAACCTGCAATACCTGACGGCCCACGACGGCCTGACCCTGCGCGACGCCATTTCCAACAACGTCGGCCTGAAGGCGTCGGACCCGGCCCAAAAGGCGGAACTCGTCAGGCGGGTAAAGCTCGGCAACTTTATCGTGCAGACCTCGCAGGGCATCGCCTTCATGCACGGCGGCATGGAGCGGGGCCGGACCAAGCCGAACGTGACCGGCGCCAAGAACGAAACCGTGGGCGACTTCGTCCGCAACAGCTACGATTCGGCGGACAATATCAACCAGATCGAATGGAAGCTGGATTCCGACTGGAATTCGGTCCTCGAATATACCAAGGGAATGATCGCCCTCCGCCGCGCCTACGACGTATTCCGCGTCGGCGACATGGCGAAGATAAACGCCGCGGCCACGCTCCTTCCCTGCCCGGAGGAGAACCGCCTGGTGCTCGCCTATTCCCTGGACTGGACCGACGGCCGGTGGTTCGTGGCGATGAACGCCGACGTTAAGCCAATGACCGTCGAGCTCGGGGTCGACGCGGGCGGCGCGACGGTTTTCGCCGACGCGAACGGGGCTTCGGTCAAGGGCATCGCGTCCCCCGCGGGAGTGAAAATCGCCGGGAGCGCGGTAACGCTGGACGCCCTCACCGCGACGGTATTCCGCATCGCGAAATAGGGCGCCGCGGTGAGTGGTTGTGGGCCGGAAATCATGCCGGAAACGGATTTGACTTCCGGATCGAAATAAATTAAGCATAAATTAACCGGTTAAGCAAACGTGTTAATTGAAGAATTATCAGGAGGAAGAATTATGATGAAGAAACTTATGGCAGTCCTTGCCATGGTTGCCCTCGTGGGTGCGGTCGCCTTCGCGAACGGCGGCGCCGACAAATCGAAAGCCGGAAAGATTACCCTCAAGGTATGGGAGTCCGAAGGCGTGGACAGCGATTTCATGCTGTGGGCGGCCGATGAGTTCATGAAAGCCAACCCCAACGTAACCGTCGTGTACGAACCCGTCGGCCATGTCGATTCACGGGCGAAAATCGAGCTTGACGGTCCCGCCGGAGTCGGCGCGGACGTATTCGTCGCTCCCCACGACCATATCGGCGCCCTCGTCGCCGGCGGCCACGTGCTCGAGAACCCGAACGACCTTTCCAAGAGCTTCGTTCCCGCGGGCGTTACCGCCTCTGCCTATCAGGGCAAGACCTACGGCTATCCCCTGGCGATCGAAACCTACGCCCTGTTCTACAACAAGGATATCCTGAAGACCCCCCCCAAGACCTGGGCGGAAGTCGAGGCCTTCGCGAAAACCTGGAACGATAAGGGCCAGAACAAGTACGCCATCGTGTGGGAAACCGCGAACGCCTATTTCGACTACATGTTCATGGGCGGCTTCGGCGCGACCCTCTTCGGCCCCACCGGCGCCGACCGCACCAAGCACAACATCAACAGCAAGGAAGCGATCGCGGGACTGACCTATTTCCAGAACCTCCGCAAGAATATCCTAGACGTTCCCTCCGCCGACCTTTCCGGCGACTTCTGCAACTCTTCCTTCATCGAGGGAAAGGCCCCGATGATCATCACCGGTCCCTGGAAGATCGCCGACTACAAGAAGGCGAACGTGAACTTCGGCATCGCCGAAATCCCGGTATTCCCCGGCCAGAAGACCCCCCCGCAGTCCTTCTCCGGCGTCCGCCTCGCCTTCGTGAGCGCCTACACCGACAACGAGAAAGAGGCCCGCGCCTTCGCCGACTTCATTACATCCAAGGCCGGGCTCGAGAAGCGCTTCGCCATGACCGGACAGATCCCTCCCCGCAAGGACATCTCCGTCTCCGATCCCTATAGCGCCGGCATCCTCGCCCAGGCCAAGTACGCGTTCCCCATGCCCTCCATTCCCCAGATGGGAACCTACTGGTCGGCCATGGGCGCCGCCTTCGCCGCCGTGTGGGACGGACAGCCCGTCGTTGACCAGCTGAACGCCGCCGCGGCCGCCATGGAATCCGCGAAGTAAGAAGAGTCTTAAAAAAAGGTTCCCTCTCCGGGCCGCGTTCGTCGGCCGGGGAAGGGACCAAAAGGCTTAGCCCGTAGGCCCCTTCGCCTCGGTCGGGAACCCTTTCCCGACCGGCCGGAGGGTCGCCTCCGGGTTTATGTTTTTTCCCCAGGAGTTTTGGTTATGGATAAACAGGGCAACGCCGTCAATCCGGGAATCACCCGGTCGGCCCCGATAGCATCCGCTTGTTTTATGGGCTTGGGACAGATCCTGTTTCTCAGGCAATACCTCCGCGGCGCGATATTGGCGCTCACGGAGTTCGTATTTCTCTTCTTGTCGGTTTTTCAGCTCGGCACGCTCACTCCCAATTTTCAGGGGCCGATCGTTCGGGCGCTCGTGGGCATCGTCACCCTCGGCTCTCCCTCTCCCGCCGGAACGTCCGTCAAATTGCGCGATCACTCGATCTTCATGCTCATTACCGGCCTTATCTTCGTGATCATAACGCTTCTGTATATCGGCTTGTACGTTTTCAATATCGTCGACGCGAAAAAATCGGCGAAAACCATCGTCGCAAACAACGAGTTTCCCACCTTCGCGGAAACGAAAAACATAATCCACGATAAGGCTTTCCCCTACGTCGGGCTTACCCCGGTCGTTCTCCTTATCTCCTTTTTCACCCTTATACCGCTGATTTTCTCGGCCCTCGTGGCCTTCACGAATTACTCGTCTCCCGAGCATATCCCCCCGAACAACCTCGTCGACTGGGTGGGCATCGAAAACTTCATCACCATGTTTTCGTCCCGCGTGGGTTCTACCGACGTTAGCAACGTATGGTTTTCCACCTTCACCCGCGTTGCGCTGTGGACATTGGCCTGGGCGACGCTCGCGACCTTCACGTGCTACTTCGCGGGAATGTTCTTCGCGGTCATCCTCGTGGACCGGCGCATCCGGATCGCGAAATTCTTCCGCACCGTTTTTATCCTTCCCTACGCGATACCGCCCATGCTCAGCCTCTTTATCTGGCAGAACCTCCTGAACGGAACCTTCGGGCCCATCAACCGCACGCTTATCGCCCTTGGCCTGATACACAATCCCATACCCTGGCTCTCCGACCCGGAAATGGCCCGGATGACCCTCGTCCTGGTAAACATGTGGATCGGCTTTCCCTACAGCATGATTCTCATCACCAGCAACATGACCGCCATTCCCTCGCAGCTGTACGAGGCCGCCATCATAGACGGCGCGAACAAGTGGGGCCAGTTTAAGAGCATTACCCTGCCGCTGGTCCTCTACCAAACGATGCCCCTCCTGATCATGCAGTTCGCGAGCAACATCAACAACTTCGGCGCGGTATTCTTCCTGACCGCCGGCGACCCGAAAATGCCGGACACCATCGCGACGCAGGCGGGCGCCACGGACCTCCTGATCACCTGGATCTACAAGCTGACCTACAATACGCCGAACATGTACAACCTCGCGTCGGTTCTCTCGATCCTGATCTTCCTGGTCATGGTTCCCTTCGCGGTCTATAACTTCACCCATACGAAATCCTTTAAGGAAGGCGAAATATGAAAACCGCTTCCGCGCAGCAACTCGCCAGCCGGGGCAAGTCCGGCAACGTGATCATCACGTTTTGGCTCTACGCGATACTCGTCGTAACGACCTTCGTCGTGCTCTATCCGGTGGCCTTCACCATCGGCGCGGCGTTCACGAAAACCAACTCGCTGGCCGCGACCAGGCTCATTCCCTGGCCCGAGCACCCGTCGCTCGCCCAGTTCGAGCGCCTATTCACCAAGACGAACTACCTCATTTGGTACCGCAACACGTTCAAGATCGCCGTCTTCAATTCCCTGGCGACCCTCCTCGTGTGCGTCACCTCCGGCTACGTGTTTTCCCGGTTCCGCTTCCGGCTCCGAAAGCCCATGATGGCGTCCATGATCGTGCTGCAGATGTTCCCGAGCTTTATCGGAATGATAGCGACCTACGTTATCCTGTGGCGGATCGGCGGATTGGACACCCACTGGGGCCTGATCCTCGTCTACGTGTCGGGAAGCATTCCCTTCAATACCTGGCTCATGAAGGGCTACTTCGATACGGTCTCCAAGAACATCGAGGAAGCCGCGCGGGTCGACGGGGCAAGCCAGCTCACCACCTACCTGTTCATCATCGTGCCGATGGTCAAGCCGATGATCACCTTCCTCGCCCTGACCAGTTTCACGGGGCCCTGGATGGACTTTATCTTCCCCCGGCTTATCCTTCGGAGCAACAGCACGAAGACGCTGGCGGTCGGGCTTTTCGAGCTCATCAACGGGCGGGCCGCCGACAACTTTACCATGTTCGCGGCGGGCGCCCTTCTCGTGGCCGTTCCCTTCGCCATCCTGTTCATGGCGGGCCAGCAGCTCATGCTCAATTCCCTGGCGGGAGAGGGCGTGAAAGAATAGCGCCCGTTTCGATAGCGGCCCGATTCCCCACCCCCGGGAACCGGGCCTTTTTTTTACGCTCGATAAGGAGACCCTATGGCATCGTTCAAGCAACTAAGGCGCGCGTTACGCCGCGCGATATACGTTTCTTCCTGCGTCGCGCTCACGGTCGCGATAGCCTCTTGCGCGGGACTCAAGCGCGACGGGGCCGCCGTCCCCGATCCCGCGAAGGCGGTGTATTCCCTTTCGCCCCTGGAGCGTACCGCGGCGGGCGCCCGCGAAGGGGTGTACTACAGCCTCTTCGTGCGCTCCTTCGCGGATTCCGACGGCGACGGGGTAGGGGACTTCCGCGGGCTCACCGCCAAGCTCGACTACCTCAACGACGGCGACGACCGCACCGCGGGCGACCTCGGCGTTACGGGCATTTGGCTCCTTCCGATTTTTCCCTCGCCGAGCTATCACGGCTACGACGTGACCGACTATTACGGCGTGAATCCCCAATACGGCACCATGGCCGACTTCGAGGCCTTCCTCGCGGCCGCAAAGGAGCGGGGCATCTCGGTGATCATCGACATGACCTGCAACCATTCCTCGTCGCAACATCCGTGGTTCCTGCAATCCGCCGACCCGAAAAGCCCCTATCGGGACTGGTACCGCTGGATTTCCGCCGACGAATCGGGCTTCAACCTGAACCAGACCATCTGGGGCCACAAGCTGTGGAACGCCTCTAATGGATCCTACTATTCGGGGCTTTTCCATTCGGGCATGCCCGACTTTAACCTTTCGACCCCGGCCCTGCGCGAGGAATTCCGGAAGATCGCGAAGTTCTGGATGGACAAGGGCGTTTCCGGCTTCCGGTTCGACGCGGCGGGGCATATTTTCAACGCGGCGAAGCTGAGATCGGGCGAGCCGTCCCAGGAGCGGGCGATCGAGTTTTGGGAAGAGTACGTCGGCTATATCCGAACCCTCAATCCCGATTCCTACACCGTGGGCGAGGTTTGGGAACCCACCTTCACCCGCGCGGCGTACATGAAGGGCCTCGGCTCCGACTTCCATTTTGACCTGGGCACGAAGATCGTGGAGGCGATCCGCGAGGGTTCCGGCGGAAGGAACAATATCGCCAACTCCCTCGCCGCCGATTACGCGGCCTACGCGGGCCAGAATCCCGATTATATCGACGCCCCCTTCCTGTCAAACCACGACCAGAACCGCGTTTCGGGCCTGCTCAAGGGCGACCCGGCCCAGCTCAAGCTCGCCGCCTCGCTCTACATCCTGGCCGAGGGCGTTCCCTTCATATATTACGGCGAGGAAATCGGCATGATGGGCGCAAAACCCGACGAGCAGCTTCGCACCCCCTTCCTGTGGGCGAGCGAGGGCAAGGACCGATTCCAAACCTCCTGGATCGCCTCCAAGTACAACAAGAACACGATTCCCGCTTCCCTGCAGGAAAAAGACTCAGACTCGCTCTTACGTCACTATAAACGCCTGATCCGGATAAAGACCGCGCACCCCGCCCTTTACGCGGGACGCCTTTCTCCCCTGGCGACCGAAAATTCCGCGATTGTGTCCTGGGAAATGAAGGCGGATACGGAGAGCGCCTTCGTGCTCCATAACCTTTCCGCCGAAGCCGTAACCGTCGCCCTTCCGCCCCGCTACGCGCCGCAATCGGCGCCCGTCGCCGACGCTTCGACCGCGCGGCTCGTTTTCGCGACCTACGACGGCACGCGGGTAAACGCCGACGGAACGATAACCTTAAGCGCCCGGGGAAGCGCCGTTATCGCCGCGGGGAACTAGGATAACCGGACCATATCAGGCCGCGCCCGCGTGCTTCCCGTCGGCTCGCGCGCGGTAAGCCCGCGCGCGGCAAGGCCGCTTTTTCCGCGCGGCCTCGCCGATCGGGGCGAATTCTCAGTATATTCTTCGTGTTATGGAAACCGTCGCTATATTCGAGAGAATGTTCCTTACGTTCATCGCCTACTCCCTCCTCGGGTGGATCGGCGAGGTCGTCTACTGTTTTATCCTGGACCGGCGCTTCACGAACCGGGGCTTTTTGAACGGCCCCCTGTGCCCGGTGTACGGCTTCGGCGGCCTTCTGGTCGCCTATCCCCTGGCCGGCCTCGCCTCGAACCCGGTGGCGCTCTTTTTCGCCGCCGCCCTGGCGACCTCGGCCCTGGAATACGCGACCGGCTGGGCCCTCGAGACCCTCTTTTCCACCAAATGGTGGGACTATTCCCGGTATAAGCTCCAAATCCACGGCCGGGTGTGGATCGTCAACAGCGCCCTCTTCGGCCTCGCGGCGGTGGGCGCCGCCGCCTTCGTCCAGCCCGGCATCGCGTTCGCCCTGAACCGCCTCCCCGCCCTCGCCCGGCATATCGCCGCCGCCGCCCTCGCGGCCGCCTTTCTCGCGGACCTGTCGGCCACCCTGCGGACCATGGTCGGTTTCCGCGTCAGGCTCGCCGCCCTGGAGGATTTCCTGGAATCGCTCGCGGAAAACCTCGCCGCGCGGGAATGGTTCAACGAACGGGACCTTTCCGGCAGCCTTGCCCGCATTCGGGAGCGCGCGCGAGAGGAACGCACGGCGATCAACGAGCGCGTCGCGGCCCGGCTTGAAACCCTGCTGCGGCGCTCCAGGAGCATGCGCCGCCTCATCCGCGCCTTTCCCACCATGCAAAGCCGCCGCCACGGCAAACAGCTCGAGCTCTTTCAGCACCTCTACCGCCGCCTGAACCGCGACGAGCGCGAAACGAAATAAAAAGGCCGCCCCGCGGCGGAGCGGCCACTACATCCCTCAGTGGATATCCTCGATATCGTAGGGCGTTTCCTGGTACACGAAATAGTTGAGCCAGTTCACGAACAAAAGGTTCGCGTGGGCCCGCCAGGTCACCGGGGGCATTTTAGACGGATCGTTGCCGGGGTAATAATTCTTCGGCACCTCGATCTTCATTCCCTTCGCCACGTCGCGCCGATACTCCCTCGCCAGCGTGTCCGCGTCGTACTCCGCGTGGCCCGAAACGTAAATCGTCCGCCCGTCGCGGCTCGCGATGAGAAACACCCCCGCCTCGTCGGACTCCGCGAGAATTTCAAGTTCCGCGATCGCCTCCACGTCTTCCTTGTGAATGGTCGTATGCCGGCTATGGGGGGCCCAAAAGCTCTCGTCGAAGCCCCGTACCAGCTTGTGCAGGGGGTTCATCACCTTGTGCTCGAAAATCCCGAAGGCCTTCTCGTCCAGGGGATGCTTCCCGATCCCGTAATGGTGATAGAGCGCGGCCTGCGAGCCCCAGCAGATATGCAGGGTACTGAACACGTGCGTCAGGCTCCAGCCCATGATCCGGGTCATCTCCTCCCAGTAGTCAACCTCCTCGAAGGGCATGTTTTCCACCGGGGCGCCGGTAATGATCAGGCCGTCGAACTTCGTGTCCTTCACGCTCTCCCAGGTCCGGTAGAACGCCGCCAGGTACTCCTCGCTCGTATTCGCCGAAACGTGGCTCGCCATGGTCAAAAGGGTAATCTCGATCTGCAGCGGCGTATTGCCCAAAAGGCGCAAAAGCTGCGTTTCCGTCACTTCCTTGGTGGGCATGAGGTTCAAAATGGCTATCTTCAGCGGGCGGATATCCTGTTTCTTCGCCCGGGCGTCGTCCATAACGAAAATGTTCTCTTCGGTAAGAATCTTGGCTGCCGGCAGCGCGGCGGGAATCTTGACGGGCATGCATCGCCTCCTTTGGTGCGGAATGTACCGGATTGTAGCAGATTCGGGCCGGGCACGGCAACGTGAGGTCCTCACGGCAACGTGAGGGTCGGAAGCGAGGTTTAATCCCGAGAAGCTTCGTTTTTGGGGCGTCCCGCCGAAACCTCCCGCTTCGCTCCCGGTTTCTGCGGCGTGCCATCCGGGGCTTCGGTTCTTGACTTGGCCGAACCCGCGGGTTCGGCCAAGTCAAGGAACTCAGCGCCCGAGCGGAGTTCCGCTCGGGCCCGCCCCCTCCTGTCACTGACGCGGGGCGAGCGGGCGAGGGTAAATTTTACCCGAAAACCCTATTGAATCCGTGGCATTTGCGGATTCTGGCTCTTACACTTTACGGTAGGAGCGTTTCTGGCTCTTTTTTTTGCGTATCGGGAGGTTGTCATGAAGAGAAACCGGCTTTCGGGCCTTATCGTAATCGTCGCGGCGCTTGTCGCGTTTGCCTCGTGCAGTTTCGGGCTTCAGCCTTCTTGGAAAAAAACGGGGGGCGCCACAACCTTCGCCCTCGACCTGTCGCAGTCCTTCTCCGGATCCCGCGCGCTTTCATCCGGTACCGGGTATCTGTACATCCGTACCGTCGGCGGCCCGACCGGCGATAAGGGGCCGGTCTATGGCCCGTATACGATCGGTAGCGCCGGAATTTTCTCCACGACCGACATACCCGCCGGAACCTATGAGTATTTCTGCATCCTTTACGCCGCGGCCCCCCTCGACGCCCTTCCCGGATTCACCGACCTTATCAAGCTGCCCGACGCGGACTTCAAGACCCAGGCCATGGGCGATACGGGCCTTCTCGACGACATCGTCGAAGGCCGCGCCTCCGGCTATATAGAGAGCGGCTTTACCGTGAACCAGGGCATGATTAACACGCTGAACGCGGTGCTCACTCCCATGACCGGCTCCCTGACCCTCGACGCTTCGGCCACTAATCCCGTCATCGGCTTACCCGCGGCGGCGCCAGCCGAGAAACGGTTCGTCGCCCTGCGGAACCTCAATACCGCCGGAACGGCGTACGATACCCTGAGCTGCGCGGTTTCCGGCGGTACGGTTTCCCTCATGCGGCTCTACAGCGCCTCGGGCGAATATCTGTCCCTCGGCGTGCCCAATGCGACCGACCCGAACCTCTTGAGAACGGCCTATCCCGGCGGCAACGACTTTTACCTCTACGTGGAATATACGGGAACCCCGGTTCTTACGTTCTCCCTCGCGCTCGTCGGCGTGCCCACGGGAAACGTCGTCCGGATCGACATAGACGTATCGTCCCTTCTGTCGGCCAACGTGGCGGGTCAGCGGATTCTGTGCGGATTCGATACGGATACCGGTACGGGCCCCGCGGCGGTCGGGATCGGCACGATTACTCCCTCGGGCATCATGTCGCTCTATCTTAAGGACCCACTCACCGGATTGGACTGGATACACCCCGGATCCGGCACGTACTATCTGAGCGCCCTTATTGATATGTCCGGGTATTATGATTCCGTCAATTTCCCCATGACTGCCGCCCAGCTTTCCTCGATCATGCCGCTCACCGGCGACTTCATGACGGTCGACAAGGGCTTCGCCGTCACCATCCCCGGAACGGGGGAGCGGGCGTTCGCCCTGACGGGTCCGAATTTCACCCAAATGACCGAAGCCCAAATCTTCGCCGCCAATACGGCGTCAGGCACCGGCGACGGTTCGAGCCCGGCCAACGCCGCTACCCTGGTTAACGCCATCAATAACGCGCTCGCGCTACAAGTCTCGGGTAACGTAAAACCGCCGGTAGTGTACTTGCTTTCGGACGTCGCCCTTACCGATTCGATTACCGTCGATTACTCCGTCGGTTTTGGCTCCTTGGGAACGCGGCGTACCGTGACTTTTGGCCAATTGGGCGCCCTGAACATCGCCCCGTCAGGAACCCTAGAGAGCGGCGTGTACGCGCGCAACGTTGCGTTCGACGGCGGTACGGTCACCGGTCGATCGGCGCCCGCCTTTACCGTGGGCCCCTATGGGTACCTTCAGTTCGAGGACGTAACGGTTAGCAACTTTAAGGGCAATAGGCTCCTTCCCACGGCCGTTGGGGCAAAGGGCGGCGCGATTAGCGCCACCGGGGGACACGTCGGGCTTTATAATACGACGATCCAGGGATGCGCGGCCGATTACGGCGGGGCGATTTACCTTGCTGCCGATACCCCTAGTGGCGAGTTCGGTTCGCTGGAGATGGGCGGTAGCAAGATAACCGGCAATCTCGCGAATACGGGCGCGGGGATTTACGCAGAGGCAAATACGGGTATAAACCTTGGCGCCGGCTCCGAAATATCCGGTAACGGCGACGCGTCTACCGTCCAGGCCGGCGGTATCTATTGCGCGGGGAACCTGAACGCGCCGAACATGAACGCGGACGGCACGCCGTATTTGTTCTTGAACGTCGCCACGACCGACCCGCAATACTATTCGGTAAACCCGGTCGATACCGCCGTTCACGCCCTCTTTGTCTCCCAGGCGGGCGGCGGCGACGGCCTGACGGAAACCTCGCCGACCGATATAACGACGGCCCTCGGGAATGCCGCGATTTTCAACATCCTCCTTGTCTCGGACATTACCGTTACCGCGACCCTCACCGTTCCCGCCAACAGGACCTTGTACGTTCGCTCGAACGACGGAAACACCCCCTTCTCGTTCCTGCCCGGGCCGAGCCTAAACGCCCCGGTCTTCTCCGTATCGTCATACTCGGACCTCATTCTCGAGCGGGTAAACGTGGGCGCCGCGAGCGGTACCACCTCCTTGCCCACCCTGATTTCCGTGGCAGCGGAGGCAACGCTCAATCTGACCGGAGAAGCCACCCTGCGCAATAACGCCTCGACCGGCCCCGGCGGCGCGGTGTTTTCCCAGGGCGGCATGGTCAACCTTCTCGGCGGTACCATCTCGAATTGCTCCGCTTCTCAAGGCGGCGCCGTTTACGCCGCGTACGACGCCTCGCTGGCCTCTTCGGGGAACGTGTACCTCAACGGCGGCGTGATAGACCATTGCACCGCCGCCGTTGCCGGCGGCGCGATATATCTCGAGGGCGGCAATCTCTCCGTATACCCGGACACCATGAATAGCGGCATGCCTCCCGTTACTATATCGTATTGTACCGCGCCGGTCGGCGGCGCGGTATACCTGACGCAGTATTACGACGGTTACGATACGGGCCCCTCTTCCTTCAATATGAACGGTACGCCCTCATTGGCCTCCATTTCCTCTTGCTCCGCCACCGCGGGTTCCGGCGGCGCGATATACGCGAATGGGGCCAATACCACCGTCTACCTGCTGGGCGGTTCCCTGAACGGGAATACCGCTTCGGTTTCCGGCGGCGCGGTCTACGCGGTTACCGGTTCCATGGTTGCCTTGCAGCCCTCAACCCCGGCGACCGCGCCCGGCAACGGGTCCTTAACGATTACCGCGAACCAGGCCGCCGCGGGCGGCGGCTTGTTGATGGAAACCGGCGTATCGTTCATGGGGGTCACTCCGCCAGACGTTGACTCGAATTACGTATACGGCAATACCCCTTCCGGCAGCGACATAGTCGGTCCGTAAGGCATCCCCGGGGCGTTTCTGCCTGGAGAAACTGGATTTATTCACCTCGCTAGGATATAATCCTATCCTAGCGAGGTGTTTTTATGCGAAATTACAAACCCGTCCTTGCGGTTCTTGCCGCCCTGACCGCGATAAGCCTTTCTTCCTGTCTCATGGGGCTTGATCCGGCCTGGAAAACAAAGGATACGAGCGTTTCCCTCAACCTTCCCTCGGTCTCTGCCGATTCGGGCGATTCTCGCGCCCTGATTCAGGGAACGGGCTTTCTCTATATTCGGACCCTCGGCGGTCCTGCCGGTAGCGCCGCCCCCCTCTACGGGCCCTTCCAAATCGATAAACCCAATTTCGAGACGAAGCAAATTCCCGCCGGTACCTATTCCGATATCCTCGTTCTGTATTCGAGCATCAGGCTGGACGACACGACGTTCACGAGCGCCACCCTCGGAACCAAGACCTTTCGCGAAATTTTCTCCCTTCCGGACGCCGAACTCACGGCGTGGATGAACGATAAAACCAACGGGCTTTCCACGTTGGACGCGAAGATCGACGGGTACGCCTCTTCCGCAAAAACCGGCGCCGTCACGGTCCTTCAGGGCATTCGGAACGTTTTGCCGATCCTCACCCTGCGGCCCATTACCGCCGGCAGCGTGTTTCAGGGAAGCACCGGTTTCCTTTTCAATATTTCTTCGCCCGTCGGCACGATGACCCGCCGCTTTTTCCTGCTAGACGGCGTGGTAGCGGGCGCGACGTACGACCACCTCGAGTGTTATATAACCGCCGCTTCGGATAACGCGAAGATCGGTCGTGTCGGTCTTTTTGAGGCCGACGGAACGCAGCTTTCCATGAGCGCCCCCGTCGGACCCATCGCCGCGGACGCGACGAAGACCGTTATCGCCCCCTTTACGGGGAAACAGACCTATTACGCGTATATCGAATATGAAGGAGCCTTCGACGTTCAGTGCGTGGGCGTCGAGGCGCCCATAACCGAGGGCGTTACGGTTACAATGACGGGCGGAAACGCCCTCATCGCGTCAAAAAAGGCGTTCTTCAGTATCTACGACCTTGCGGATCTGGCGTTGTCTATGGGTACCCCCGAATCCGCCGTGGGCATAGGAATGATCGAGCTTGACGGCTCGGGCAACGGCTCCGCCGGGGCGGTCGCGCCGGGAACGGCGAACCCTCCCGTCCTTCTGGCGAACCATCAGTACGCGGTCATGCTGTTCGTGGACATGAAGCCGTACTATAGCGATATAATCGCGGCCATGCTCCCGTCCCTCGGCAATGCCTCGGGCATCGTTCCCCATTACGGCGATTACGTAACCGATACGGCTGACGCCTTGACCGCTGCCGCGGGCTTTACCGTCGACGGAAACACTCTTGTTCCGTCATCCACCTATGTCTACTTCGTTTCCCAAAGCGGAACCGGAGCGGGGCAGGTGAGCGCGGATCCCATGAGCCTCGCTTCCGCCCTGTTGGATATTCCCAAGCACGCGACGGAGACCGATGCCTCCTTTGATCTCTACCTGACCGAAAACGTGAGCCTCGCTTCCGCGGTAACGGTCAACCGACCGATTTCCCTCCTGAGCGCCGACGGCGCGCAGAAAGTCTTGAGCTTCTCGTCCGTGAGTTCCGATCCCGCCTTCACGGTGACTTCTTCGGGCGCGAACTACGGGGCTATGGTATCCTCATACGCGGAGCTCTACCTCGAAAACGTCGTGCTCGACGGTACGGGCCGGGGCGGCGCGTCCGCTGGCGCGGTTTTGGTTAATCTTGGCGGTAGCCTCGTGCTCGGCTCCGGATCGGGTATACGGTACAGCGCGATCGCGGGCGGTAACGGCGGCGCGGTTTCCCTTTTCGACGGTTCGCTCGAAATGTGGGACTCCACCGTTTCGTACTGCTCCGCCGATAACGGCGGCGCCATATACGCGTCTTCGGGCTCCGTGCTCCTTGGGTCCGGGGCGGTCATCGAGGAAAACTATACCGCCGCGGAAGGCTCCGGGGGCGGCATCTACCTGGATATGTACTCGGAGTTGACCCTCCTACCGGGTTCCGTGGGTACCTTCATTCGTACGAATCGCGCGACCGCGGGAGGCGGCGTATACATCGAAGAAGACGGTTACCTCTACGACATCGATAATAAAGCCTCCGCGGTCATCGTGAACAATACGCCCGACGATCTCGTGTACAACATGCCGCCAGTGACCATTATCTTCAATAGTGGCGACTATCCCTTTGCTCTTTCGGCTGGTACGTATAATACCGGGCTAGAGTCAACGGATACCTTTACCTTCGGCGCTCCCGCGGGTTTCGACTCCTATGCCTGGGAACTCAACGGTTTCCCCTTAGCGGGGACAAGCTCACAGGTGTCTTTCGTTCCCGCCGTGAGCCTTGATCCGAATATCTGGTGGGAAGGCATGAACAATATTTCCGTTATCGTTACGAAGGGCGGAATACCCTATTCCGTTACCAACAGTTTCACGATCGGCACCTACGTTGGAGGTTACTGATGAAAGCCGCGTTTCGCTTTTTCGCCTTAGCCGCGACGGTCGGCTTACTGATCACCGGTTGCGCCGATTCCCTCCTCCCCGATGGATCTACGGTTCCAGCCGGCGACAAGATAACGGTCACGCTTTCATTCGCGCCGGCCAACGAAGCTACTCCCGCCGCCGAATCGTCTTCCGCAAGGACCCTTCTTCCCAACTTCGTGCTATCTAACGCTGCCTTCGCGACGGTGCAGGTGTTTAATCCTGCTGACGGATCTGAGGTCGCCGGAGCAGGGGTAGTAAAAACGGATATTACGGTCTCCCCGCAGGTCTCCGTAACCCTTCCCGGGATCGGGCCCTGGAACGTGAAAGCTACTCTCTACGGGCCCGACGGCACCACCGTCGTTGCCACGGGAACGAAATTCTCCTTTGTGGCCGCTCAAGACGTTTACTGTGGCATCCCCGTGGAACCCCCCTCCACCTCGACGGGGACCGGTAATCTACTCTACACAATCGGTTTCGCTAATCTTCCGGTGCCCCTTAGCGAGGTGACTACCACCCTGACTCCCCTGACCGTGGACGGTACGGGAGCGCTTATACCGGGGGATCCCATAGACCTTACCTCCTATCGAACCAACGGGGAGAACCAGATTTCCATCATCGCAAACTCGCTCCCCTCGGGAAGCTACCGCTTGAAAGTCGGCTTTACCGATACGAACGGTCGGGAATTCCGGGTGAGCGGCATAGATCCGGTAATCCGCATCTGCGACGGCGCTGATACTTCAGGACACTCGGACTTTAACTTCTACGACATCGTTTTCGAGCCCACCATGGCCTTTACGTTTACTCCCTACAATCCACTCGCGATCGCGGGCCAACGGGCCTTCGTGCTGGTATGGACAAAGGCTCAGTACCAAAAAACGTCCGCCGGCGGTTCAATGCTGCTGTACGATACTCCCTACGCCTCCGCCCCCATCGGCATGGGGATCGTCAACCTCGATCCCGAAACCGGCGCCGGGAGCGTCACGATTCTCGATAAAACCGGCGCGCCCCTTCAATTCATCCGGGGCGAGCGATATTACTACCGCGTGGTAGTGGATATATCCGATCGTTATGTCGGCTATACCTCCTTCGCGACCATCGTTCACCCGGAGGCGATCGTCGGCGATACGGGCGACTACTGTACCGAAGGTTCCTTTACGAAGCAGAACATCGGAGTGTGGCCGGTAGATCCCTCGTATTCCTCCCAAACGAGCGCTATTTACTTCGTCAGCGCTACCGGGACGGGAGCGGGAAAAACCTACGAGGACTCCCTCTCCTGGAGCACCCTCGAAAGCCTTAACCTCAATGACGCCCGGCTCTACCTTATTAGCGATATCGACGTTTCCACGGAACTCACCCTTCCCGATGCGTGTAACTTCTCCGTATGGAGTATCGGCGCGCCGAAGACGATACGGCCCGCTGACGGCATGAGCGGCTCCGTTTTTACGGTGCAAAACAATGGCGCTCTCGGCCTCTTCGCGGTGGGCATTGACGGTAGCAACGCCCCCGCCCTGTATAGTCCGGCTATTACCGTTTGGCAGGGGGGGTCCCTCTATATGGGCGCTGGTTCCTTCGTCCAAAACGTGCATCTTTCGGGGGGCGACGGTGCCGCCGTCTCAATCTTTAACGGCACGGCGTCGATCGCCTATACCAAATTTACCGGAAACACCGCAGCCGCGGGCAACGGGGGCGCCTTGGCCATAATCGGCGACGGCGCGGGCACCGCAAGGGTGGACCTTTACGATGGCGTGAGTTTTACGGGCAATGAGGCCAGTAACGGAACCGGGGGCGCCCTCTTCGTGGGAGAATCCAGTGCCGCCTTTTTGTCGTTTTTGGGTTCCTACGCAGAGACCTGCATGGTCATGACCGGCAATGGCGCGGCGGGCGCGCTGGGCGCCGGCGGCGGAATCTACGTGGATGCCGGCGGAAGCCTTACGGGGCCGAGTTATTGGCTAAACGGCGCGGCCGGATTTGGTTACGTGAGCCTGTGTACCGGGAATACCGCTACCGAAGCGGCTGCGGCGAATTACGTCAATCACGGCGCGTATACCGATACCTACTAACCTAGGGCTGCCGGTCTTCAAGATCGGACCTATCGCCCCGGTTCCCCCGCGAGGAGGTCCCGGGGCCTTTTTTTGCCTTGCCCGGCCGGTCGTTTTCGGGTATGATTCCCGACTATGGAATTCACTCAGGAACACATCGACGCCCTCGCCGTAAACGAGGTCGCCATTCTCAAGCGCATCGCCGAGGAGCTGAAGATTCAGCCCGCCCAGGTTTCGGCCGTCGTTTCCCTCGTCGCGGAAGGTTGCACCATCCCCTTTATCAGCCGGTACCGTAAGGAACGGCACGGGTCCCTGGACGAGGTTCAGGTCCGCGATAGCGACCACCTGTTCAAGAGCTACACCAATCTTGAAACGCGCCGAATCGAGATCGTCAAGGGCATTTTCGCCCAGGGCAAGCTCTCGGAATCCCTCTATAACAACGTCATGAAGGCTTCCACCCTGACCGAGCTCGAAGACCTTTGGGCACCCTTTAAAAAGAAGAAGAAAACCCGCGGCATGCTCGCCATCGAGCGGGGCTTGGAGCCACTGGCCGACCTTATGGAGCGCTCCGACGCCGCGACCGTGTCCTCCAAGGCGGGCGAATACGTCAAAACCGACGACGAGAACGCCGAACTCTCGGTGGGTTCCGCGGAAGAGGCCATACAGGGCGCGATGGACATCATCGCCGAGCGGGTGGCGCAGGACCCCGAGAACCGCGCCGACGTCCGCGCCTGGTACATGAAATCCGGCCAGTTCGTGGTTGCCGGCGTGGGCGACGATAACGCCCAGAAAACCAGCGTGTACCAAATGTATTGGGACTATAAGGAGCCCCTGAACCAGATCAAGCCGCACCGGGTGCTCGCGATCAACCGCGGCGAGCGGGACGGCGCCCTGGACGTGAAGCTCGACGTGGACGTGGATTCCGCGATCGAGCTCTTGGAGCGCAAGTACACGATCCGGAACGACTGGCACAAGGAAGCGGTGGCCGACGGCCTCGTGCGGCTCCTTTCCCCGGCGGTGCTCCGGGAAATCCGCTCGGACCTTTCCGAAGGGGCCGACGACCACGGAATCGGCGTGTTCAGCGAGAATCTCAAGAACCTCCTCATGCAGCAGCCCATCAAGGGCACCCGCGTGCTCGGCGTTGACCCGGGCATCCGGACCGGCACCAAGTGCGCCGCGTTGGACAATACGGGCAAATACCTGGGTTCCTTCGTGATCTACCAGCACAAGGTCGCCGAGGCCGAGGCCGCGATACTCCGGGCCATAAAGGACTACGACGTGCAGCTCGTCGCGATCGGCAACGGCACCGGTACCCGCGAGGTGCAGGAAGTGGTCGCCAAGGTCATCAACGAGCACTGCCCGAGCGTCCTTTATACGGTGGTGGACGAGGACGGCGCGTCGGTGTATTCCGCCAGCGACATTGCCCGCGAGGAATTCCCGGAACTGGACCTGACCATCCGCGGGGCCATTTCCATCGGCCGACGCCTGCAGGACCCCCTCGCCGAGCTCGTGAAGATCGACCCGAAGTCCATCGGCGTGGGCCTGTATCAGCACGACGTGAACCAGAAAAAGCTCTCCGAAACCCTGGACGAGGTGGTCGGATCCGTGGTCAACAACGTCGGCGTGAACCTCAATACCGCGAGTTTCTCGCTTCTCAAATACGTTTCCGGCATTAACGGCTCACTGGCCAAGAAGATCGTTGCCTACCGCGAGTCCAACGGAAAGATCGTTTCCCGGGAAGACCTCATGAAGGTTCCCGGCATGGGGCCAAAGAGCTTCGAGCAGTGCGCGGGCTTTCTCAAGATTCCCGAAAGCGCCGATCCCCTGGACAACAGCTGGGTGCACCCGGAAAACTATTCCGCCGCCCGGGTGGTGTACGAAATCGTGCAGCGCAAGGAAGACGTGAAGCGCGAGACCCGTGACGAGCTAAAAACCAAGTTTTCCCTGGGCGACCAGACCGTCGCCGACATCATAGACGAGCTGAAAAAGCCCAATCGCGATCCCCGCGACGGCTACCCGAAGCCCATCATGCAAAAGGGAGTTCTCTCCTTCGAGGACCTCAAGGAAGGCATGGTCGTGACCGGAAAGATCAAGAACGTGGTCGATTTCGGCGCCTTCGTGGACATCGGGATTAAGGAAACGGCGCTTCTCCACCTATCCGAGATGAGCGACCAATTCGTGAAGGATCCCATGGACGTGGTAAAGGTCGGCGACGTGAAGGAATGCCGCATTATCGGGCTTGACCGCGACCGAAAGCGCATAAGCCTTTCGTGCAAGAGCGCGGATCGATCCGGATCGCACGGCGAGCGGCACGGCGCCCGCGACGGCGCGAAAGAAGGCGCTACCGGCGGCGGTCGACGCGTGGTGGTCGCGCGCAAGGACGGGCCCGCCCGCGACGCGGGCTCTCGATACGGCAATCCGCCGCCCCGCCGCGACGGGGGCGGAAACCGCGACGGGCGCGATTCCCGCGGAGGGCGCGGCGACCGGGAAGACGACGGCATGACGTATAATCCCTTCGCGGCGCTCCTGAAAGACCGGAAATAACCGTGGGCTATGAAGCGAAGGCCGGGGAACTCCTGACGGAGGGTCTCCGGCGCCTTGGTTTTCCCGAGAACGATTCGGCGCTCGATTCAGGCGTGAGCGTCCGGGGCATCGGCTCAATCGCGACCCTCGCGGACCGCTATATTCGCGAGTTGGAGCTTTTTAACGCCGCCTTTGACCTGGTGGGCGCCGATACCCGGGAAGACCTGGTGGTGCGCCACCTCTTGGACAGTTTCGCCCCCTGGAAGGAGTTTTCCTCCATCCTTTCGGGGCTTGGCGCTCCCGAGTTTCCCGAGACGGGCCTTTCCGGCCCGGCCGGAACGCGATTCCGGGTGGCCGACGCGGGATCGGGAGCGGGCTTTCCGGGCATTCCCCTTGCCATCGCCTTTCCGGACGTATCGTTCACCCTGGTGGAGCGCATGAGCAAGCGATGCGCTTTCCTGGAAAATTGCGCCGCCATGATGCGCCTTTCCAACGTGACCGTGCTCAATAAGGAAGTGGAACGCGCCCCTTCGGACAGTTTCGACGTGGTGGTATTTCGCGCCTTCCGTCCCCTCGACGCGGCCATGACGCGAACCCTCTTGGCCCTGCTTGCCAAACCCCGCGGGAGATTGGCCGCCTGGAAAGCCCGAGCCGCCAAAATAGGCGAAGAAATGTCCGGAATTTCCGGCGAGATCGGGGGCTATGCGGTGCTTCCCCTGAAAGTGCCCTTCTTGGACGCCGAAGAGCGGAATTTGGTGGTGATTAGGCCTTAATCCGCCCGCGTGCGCGCCTTCCTTAGATTTTGAGGGGCGTGCCCGAATCCACGGAATTGAGAATTCGGTTGAGTTGGTCCTTATCGAATAGGTCGATCGGGCGGCCTTCGGTGAATCGTCGCGACTCGTCGGAAAAAACGCCCGCGGACATGCAAATGCCCTTGCCCGCCTTGAGATCCTTGATCCTTCCGTGAAAATCGCGCAATAAAAGCTCGCCAACCGAACCCTGGGACCGGAAAAAGCGGAAGATGACGATATCCGACCATTTCGGCGTGTCTATCTCCGAAACGATGTCCGTGTAGTCCGCGAATACCGAAATATCCGTGATCTTGACCTTCGCCCCGGGGTAAAACTGCACGACTATCTTTCGGCAAAGCGAAACGAATTCGCTTTGTACTGCCATGAGGTAGGTTTGCAGGTTTTTATTTTGATTCAGTTCCTGATAGCGAAGGATCAGCGCGGGAACGTCCTTATAGCCAGGCGTTATCTTCTGGAGGTCCTTCAGGGTGCCGAGCGCCCGGGGAATATCCTGGTACTTGATCAGCGTCACCGCCATCTTATACAGGAGCTCGTTGTTAATTTCCTTCGGGATGCTTTCGTGTCTCAGCCCGATCTCGAAATCGAGGACCGCCTTGTCGTGCTGGTTCATTTGGGCGTGAATGATGCCGGCGTAGAGGGCCGATTGGGGGCCGAGCACGGGATCGGGGCGCAAATGGCTAAAGATTTTCAGGGACCGATCGACGGCGCCTGACTCGAACAGGCATTCCGCCATGGCGAAGAGCGATTCCTTGTCCTCGGGTTGCAGGTCGATCGCTTTTTTCAGGTAGGCGAGGGCGTCGCGGTAGCGGTGGGTGCGGTGCAGGCTGAAGCCCATATACCGCTGGGCCAGGACGTTTTCCGAGTCGGTGATAAGCGCCTGGCGCAAGAAGGGGACGGCCTTTTCGTATTCCTTCTGCAGATAGCAGATATAGCCAAGGTTGTAATTCACCTCAAAGTGGTTTGGCTTCAGCTTTCGGGCCATCAAGAGGCCTTTGATGGCCTCCTGCAGGCGGTTGGTCTTGATGGCGGATACCCCATAGCGGAGGGCGGCCTCGAATTCGTCGAGCTTCGGGTTTCCCGGCGCGAGATCGATCAGGATCTCGTATATGGGATACGCCTTTTCCCAGTCCTGTTCCTGGTAATGTATGTTACCCATGGCGGAAAGCCCATCCGGGTCCCTGGGGTTCGCGGCGAGACGCCTCGTGGCCTCGCGGATAATAGTGCCGCGATCCTTTCGCTTTTCGCGTTTCGGTCCCTTTTCGCCGGGTTTACGGCCCAGCAACGAGAGGAGCAGGAGCGCGAACGTTACGATCAGGATGACCGTCAAGATGGTGAACGCCGAATTCATATATAACTATTATGGGCGCAATGCGGAAGGGCTGTCAACAATCCGCGTTGACAAGCCGATTCATTGCGTACTAGAGTATAAATAGTAAACAATTAGAAGGGGATTTTAGATGGGTTCCGCCTCTATCGGTATAAAGCTGGCAGACAGCACGTTCTATCCGGTGCTCCGCGAAGGGGCTCCGGCGAGCAAGATCCTCGACCTCACCACCGTCCGCGACGATCAGACCAGCGTGCAGATCAACCTGTTCCGCAGCGAATCCGAGTCGATCGACGATTCGGAATACGTTGGCACCCTCATTATCGAGGATATCGCCGCGAAGCCTTCCGGGGAGCCGACCGTTGAGCTCAAGCTTTCCCTCGACGAATCCAATGAGCTTTCGGCCGAGGCGGTGGATCTTGATTCAGGTTCGCGGCAGGTGTTAAACGTTTCCCTCGAAACCCTCGATAAGGATAGCGTTTACAATTTGCCCGATTTCGACCTTACGCCGGTCGATTCCGACCTTGACCTTGGCGGCGATCCTACCCGCCAAAACGTCGTGGTCGATTCGACGATTCCGGGAAACGCTCCCGAAGGATTGTACGAAATGGAAAACCAGGAAGAAAAGCGAAGCGGAATTTTTCTGCCCGTGTGGGCATGTATCCTTATCCTCGCCGTTGGCGTTCTGGCCCTCGTTTTGGCCTTGCTCGTCTCCGCCCGGGTAATGGTTCTCAATAAAACCCTGAGCGAAAGCGCGGCCAAGGCGCCCCAGGCGGTGGAAGCCCCTGCCGTCCCGACGACCGAGCCCGCTCCCGCGCCCGCCCCGGCGGAAACCGTTACCCCGCCGCCGGTGGAGACCCCCGCCGAGGCCCCGGCCGCGGAACCCGTCGTGGTCGAAGAGCCGGTGGTTCCCGCCCAACCCGAGGCTGCCCCCGAAGCGAAGCCCGTCCATTACAAGATCAAGTGGGGCGACACCCTGTGGGATCTCGCTGAATCGTATTACCGGAACCCCTGGCAATACAAAAAGATCGCGACGTATAACAAGATCAAGAATCCGAACCTTATCATTGCGGGTACCTATCTCGACATTCCGCCGAAGTAAGCGCCCTGAACGGCCCCGGTCGCTTCAGACCGGGGCGTTTTTTTCGGCCCTTCTCCTTCCCGTATTGCTCTTCTCCTCCCTTTCCGGGTGCTCGGCCGAAACGCTGTGGGGGCGCCCGGTGGAACAGTCGCTGCGGGATGCAGCCGCCGGCAATCTCGAATTTATAGAGTCAGTCTCGCCCCGCCGGTATCCCGAGGCCCTAAAAGCCGGTTCTGCCGCTCCCTGGGCCTTGGGCTCCCTGCTCGAAAGGGGCGGCGACGCCGCGAGGGCGCGGGACATGTACGCCGTCGGCGCGAAAGCGAAAAGGCCCAAGCCGGGCGACGCCGCGTTCCCCGCGTGGGCCGTAAGCCGATGGGAATGCTTACGCGCCCTCGTTCGGCTTTCGACGGGTTCGGACCGGCTGCAGGCCATTAGGGACTCCCTCGCGCTGCTCTCCGATGCGGCCGTCATGGCCCTTCCCGAATTTTCGGCGCTGGACGCGGTTTCCCTCCGCGGGGAGTACGGGGCCGCGGAAAACGTAACGTTGCTGGAACTGGGCCGTACCGGAGAAATAAGCGGCGGCGCGCCTTCCTGGATCGAGGGCACCCCACTTTCCGCGGACCTAATCCGCGCCGTGAACGCCCTGCCCGAGTCGGCGTTGGACGAGCGGTCGCGGCGGGGGATCGCCTGGCGCTCCGCCGTCTTTAACCGCGATTACCAGCGTTCTTGGCTCTTGGCTTCCGCGTGGATCGACGATTACGGGTGGCCCGCGACGCGCGCCGCCTGTTCTGACCTGGGAAAAGCCGCGCTTTACGGCGGCGCGTGGGGCGACGTAGACCCGGTCGCTCTGTTCCGCGACGCGGCGGAGGTAGCGGGCGCGACGGACCGCCGATACGTTCTTTTGTTTTACGCCGCCCGGCTTGCTTACCGCACGGCTTTTGTATCCCCGGGCGAAACCCCCGACGATCGGGGCGACCGGCTAATGGCCCTCGCGCGGGACGCGGCCGATACCCCGCAGGACAGGGACAGCGCATCGTGGTATCTACTCGACTCGGCCAACCGGCGCGGGGTCGAGGCCTTCCTGGAACGCGTTTCCGCCGACGCCGCGGGGTGGGGGAACCTTTCCTGGTACGCGGACATTCTTGACGACCGGGTAGCCTCGCTCGTGGCGTCGGAAGATTGGAAGCGTTTGGCCCGCTTGCGAGAGGCCCTTCTCCCGCTCCTGGAACGCGGCTACGCGAATCCGGGGGCCCCGGAACTCGCCGCACGGCTGGGCTATATCGCCGCGCGGACGGGCCTTCTTTCACCCGACGAGGCCCGCGTGGAGTACGAGCGAATCCGAAACGACGCCGACGCGCCCACCTACTATCGGGTCGTCGCGGCCGATCGGCTGGGCGTTCCGTTTACCGAGCCCGCCGATTACGCCTCTTCCCTTTCGGGGCGGAACCGCGCCATAGACTCTCCCGCCGTGACCGAATTCCTGAAAACCGCGCTCGCGTGGAGCGTGCCCGAAGCGGTATGGCCCCTGGTCAAGGAATGGGGCTTCGCGCCCCCTCCCCCGGAAACCGCGGAAATAGCCGAAGCCCTCGCGGGATTCGGCTTCCATTCCGAAGCGATCAGGCTCAGCATTACCGGTTTTGCGGCGACTGGCCGAAGCGTGGGCCTTTCTGAGCTTTTCAACGTCTATCCCCGCCCCTGGCCGGAAGAGATAGCCGCCGCAGCGGAGGCCTCCGGAACCTCGGAAACCCTCCTTTACGCGCTCGTACGGAGCGAAAGCTTCTTCGACCCCGGCATCAGCTCCGCGGCGGGGGCGGTGGGCCTTACCCAGCTCATGGAAAGCACCGCCGCGGATATGGCGCGAAAACTTAAGCTCGCGACCTACGACCTTAGGGATCCGGCGACCAATATCCGCCTGGGATCGGCTTATTACGGCGAATTGCTGGGCCGGCTCGATAACCGGCCCCTCGACGCGGTCTTCGCCTATAACGCGGGCATTACGCGGCTTCGGCAGTGGCGGCGTTCCTTTGGGAACCTCCCGGACGATCTTTTCCTCGAAGGGGTTCCCTACGCGGAAACCCGGGAATACGGGAGAAAGGTGCTTGTGGCGGCGGTTTTTTACGGGTATCTTTATTATCGCGAAAGCGCCGAACGGTCCGTTCGATCCATATTCAAAACGAGGGGCTAATTCCCATGAGCATTATCCAAGCCGTCATTCTCGGCGCCATCCAGGGCGTCGCCGAATTCCTTCCGATTTCCAGTTCGGGGCATCTCGCTCTCGCCGCGTATTTCTTCGGCCAGGCCGACGTTCCCCTGCTTTTTGACGTGTTGCTGCACCTTTCGACTCTCGCGGCCGTGCTCATCGTTTTTCGCGCGCCCCTCCTTGGCCTGCTCGCGGTCTTCGGCCGGTTCATCGCCCGAAAGCCCAAGGCCGGCGACGAAGATGGACTGAAAATGATCGTCGCCTTGATAATCGGCACGGCGGTAACCGCCGTGATCGGTTTCGCCATTAAGGACCTCGTGGACCCGAACGCCTTCGGCCCCGAAAACCAAAAATGGTTTTACGCGGCGGTGTCCGTATGCCTCGTGATTACCGGCGCCGTTCTGCTGGTTTCGGGCCGCTATCGGCCCAAGAAAACCGTTCCGGTGCCCGGCCCCCTGCAGGCGGTGCTCGTGGGCCTCGCCCAGGGCATCGGCGTTATTCCCGGCATTTCCCGCTCCGGCAGTACCATAGCGGCCTCCCTGTTCGCGGGCTTGGACCGGAAAAAAGCGGGCGAATTCTCTTTCCTCCTTTCCATCCCCGCCATCCTCGCGGCGTTTATGCTGGAGCTTAAAGATGCCGATACTCTTGTCGGAAGCGTTTCCGCGCTTCCGCTCGCCGTAGGCATGCTCACGGCCTTCCTAGTCGGCCTGGTTTCCCTCAAATTCCTTTTGGGGTTGATCAACCGGGGCAAACTCGGCTGGTTCGCCGCGTATTTGATCCCCCTGGGGCTCGGCTTGGCGGCGTATTTCACGACTCTCTGACGAATGGGGTAACTACTTGATGACAACGGTTCGCGAATGGAGGGGACTGCGCGCGGTCTCGATAGTCCTCGGCTTATGTATTTTCGCTCTCGGCGCCGCCCTGGCGCTCGTCCTCCTGCAAACCGTGTTTCCCGCGGGACTGAACGCGGGGCCACTCGCCCCGGTAGCGTCCTTACTCTTCGCGGCGTACGGTTTTTCCGGCTTTTTGGTTCCCGGGTTTCTCCTGTACGCGGCCATATTGCTCCTCATTCCCGGCTGGACCGTACGCGCGGGCTTTATGCTCGCGGGCTCGGTCGTGCCCTTTTTTACCGTGGTCGGGGGCGAGCGCATGCTCCGTTCCCTTTCCGACGCCTACGCCGGCAGCTCCATGGCCTTCAGTATCTACGCGGGGCTTATCGCCTGTACCGTCTTCGCCGTCGCGGCCGAATACGTGATCCTGCTTGCCCTGGCCGACCGGTTCGCCCGTCCTTCGCCTTACGGGGTCGAGGCGGCGCCTGAGCGGGACCCTCCCTCCCGGGCGGTATCGTTGAACGACTGGCCCGAACACGTTTCCCTGGAAGAAGAATTCGAGCCTTCGCCGGCGCCCGGTTCCGACGAGGTTGAGCTGGAAATGGCCCTGGATTCCGAGCCCCACGACCGGCCCCCCGCGGTTCCCTTCGCCGATGAAGGCGTGACGGCGGGAACCCTCGCCGGCCCGGGAGTCTTTCAGACCGCGCCCGAGCATGAGGCCTCCCTGAATAAGGCGCGGGAAACCCCTGCCTATGTCGACTTTGAACGAATGAAGGCGCCCTTCGACCTTCCCGTCGTGGACGACTGGGTCGAAGCCCCGGCCGAAACGGAGCCCTCGCCGAACGATGCCCCCGGCCAGGAATTCCCCGCCGATACGGGCGCGGAAACGGCGGCCGTATCGGCGGCCGCCGCCCCTATCCCGGAAACCGTTCAGGAAGCTCCCGCCGACCTCTTCGTGGGCGATGACGACCCCTTCCTTTCCCTTGAAGACGAGACCGTCGTCGAGCAAGCCGAAAACGAAATCGATCGCCCGATTCACGTCGTCTTTTCCGATCCCGAAAAGCCGGTGGACGACCACCCCTTCGAGGTATCCTTCGAAGACCTCGCCGACTACGACGATCATGCCGACTTTGCCGCGCTGGACGATAAAACCGCCGCTGAAGCCGCCTTTGACCCCGAGTATGAGGGAGCATTCGACGCCGAAGACGAGGAAGGAGCCGATCTCGACGAAACCGTCGACGAGCTCGATCCCGACGCCGACACCGAGGACGAGGACGAGGATGAGGACGAGAACGAAGCCGCTTCCGCCCTGCCCGCGACCCAAGACGTCCCCGTTTCCCGCGCCCCCGCCAAGCGGTCCCGCAGGAATTACGACGTCCCTTACGATATCCTCAACACCTATCCCGACGGCGAATACTGGATAATAGACGACGCGACCCGGCGGGCCGCCTCCGCGCTGAAGGAGACCCTCAACGAATTCCGCATTCAGGCGGACGTAACCGGGATTCGGAAGGGCCCGGTCATTACCATGTTCGAGATACTGCCGGCGCCGGGGGTAAAGCTGTCCAAAATCGTGGGCTTGCAGGACAATATCGCCCTGCGCCTGGCCGCCTCCAGCGTCCGTATCGTCGCGCCGATTCCCGGAAAGCACGCGGTGGGCATTGAGGTGCCGAACCTCAGGCGCTCCCTGGTCAGCTTCCGCGAGCTGATCGAGACCGACACCCCCCAGGCAAAAAAGATGGAAATCCCGGTCATCCTCGGGAAGGATATCACCGGGGAGGCCCAACTCCTGGACCTCGCGACCACCCCCCACCTTTTGATCGCGGGCTCCACCGGCGCGGGAAAGTCGGTATGCGTGAATTCGATCATCCTCTCCATCCTGTATAAGCGCTCTCCCGACGAGGTGAAGCTGATCCTAATCGACCCGAAGATCGTGGAGCTGAAGCTCTATAACGATATCGGCCACCTCTTGGCCCCCGTCATCACCGAGCCGAAAAAGGCGTTCCAATCGCTTCAGTACTGCCTATGCGAGATGGAGCGGCGATACGCCCTGCTGGACGGCATGGGGGTCCGCGACATTAAGAGCTACAATCGCAGGATCGTGGAACGGAACATCGCGACGGAAAAACTGCCTTATCTCGTGGTAATCATCGACGAGTTCGCTGACCTCATGGCCACCACGGGCAAGGAACTCGAGTCTACCGTGGCCCGCCTGTGCGCCATGAGCCGCGCGGTGGGTATCCACCTGGTGCTCGCCACCCAGCGTCCCTCCATCGACGTCATTACCGGCCTTATCAAGGCGAATATCCCGAGCAGGATCGCCTTCATGGTCGCCTCGAAGATGGATAGCCGCATCATCATCGACCAGGTGGGCGCGGAAAAGCTTTTGGGCCGCGGCGACATGCTCTACGCGAGCGCCACCGATCCCTTCCCGACCCGTATCCAGGGCGCCTTCGTTTCCGAGGAGGAAGTGGAGCGCGTGGTGGAACACGTGAAAACCCTCGGGGAGCCGGAGTATATCGACGAGGAAATATTCGTGGACGTGGAGGACGACGAGGAAATCGACCCGTCGCTGTTCTCCGACGGCGAGGACCCGCTCTACGATAAGGCGCTGGAAATCGTGCTGAACGCCGGGAAGGCCTCGGCCTCGTACATTCAGCGTAAGCTTAAGATCGGCTACAACCGCGCGGCCCGCCTGGTGGAAGACATGGAAGCCCGGGGCATCGTGGGGCCGGCGAACGGCTCGAAGCCCCGCGACGTGGTGCACCGTCCCTGACGGCGCGATCCCCGGTTAAATGAAGAAACGAAGCTCGCGGTGGGTGGCCTGGTCCTGCCGCTGGGCGAGGATATAGGTGCCCATGATCGCGGTTAGGGCGTCTATCGCGGCGGCTATGGACCCCAGGAAAAAGGCCGCCGGCTTGAGGATGAGATACCCCGATTCAAAGCCCCTTCCGTACAGGGCGCATACCGTGGCGAGGGCGACGAACGCGCCTCCCGAGGGGAACCTGCCGAGCGCGAAGGAAAGGGCGATGGCGACCCCCACGAGCCAGAGGGTATCGGTGAAGGACACGCCCAGGCTGGAGTAGGACTTCAGGATCAGCAAGAACGAGGTGACGGTCACCAGTACCGTTCCGCCCCGGGCGAATACCGAGAAGAGGGGCAGGGTTATGGTGGAAACCCGGCGCCGAATGCCGAGGCTTTCGTTGGCGTGGCGGAAGAGGACGGGCAGGGTCATGACCGTGTCTCCCGAGATAAACGCGGCGAGAATCGACGCGAGCGAGGCGTAGAGCACCCGGAAGGGGTTTACCTTGCCGCAGGTGAGCCGTATGGCGACGGGCCAAACCACCACCGCGAGGATCAAAAGGTCGACCGCCAGGAGCACGATGAAATCCAGGAATACCTTTGAGGCGAGCATGCCCCGAAACTGAAGCGCCCAGTTCAGGGATACGGCGATCAGGCCGATCGCGACGCTGTCCACGAAGAAGGTCATGATCGAGTAGGACACGCGGGCGAGCGAATCGAACAGGGTGAGCGTCGCCTTGGCGTCGTTCTTATCCACCGCGCAGCCCGCGCCGGCGAAGGCGCCGAACGCGCAGAGGGGCAGGATGAAAAGGCCGTTGGCGAATACCTCGAAGGCGCTGGAGGGGAGAAGCTGCAGAAGCGAGGCGCCGATGCCGATCTTCTCGATATCGGAAGACCCCTCAACGAAGATCGGAATGCGCGCGGGATTGGCGATCAGTACCGAAACGAGGCCCAGCAGGGCTATCCCCACGGTAGAGGCCACGATTACCAGCGCCGTGTGCCAGCCGATCCGAAAAAGGGTGCGATTTTCTCGGTGCTCGTACACCGAAAGGGTTATACTGAAAAAAAGCACGGGATACAGGGCGTAACGACCCGCCTGTACGAAGAACCGGGTAAGGAATTCGGTTATTCCGGTAAAGGCCGCGTTTTTGTCGGGCGCGATCAAGGCGAACGCCATGCCGATGAGGATGCCGGTCAGGTATTTGATCCAGATTTTCATGCCGATCAGGATACCTTAAGCGGTACCGCCCGTCAATTGGAAGGATTATTATGGATTTCGGCTCGTATGTGAACGCGGTTCTTGGGTGGTTCGCCCTCCTGATCGTAACACTCGTTAACGTTTTTTGCGCGAAGAACCGGCCCCTTCGGTTCGAGGTTTCCTCCCTGGGGGTCTCGATACTGACGATCCTCGCCGTCGGGCTCCCGTATCGGTGGTCCCTCTTGCCCAACGTGGTCCCCGTCCGCATCCTCTTTTCCTTTCTCGCCTTCCTGGGAGTTCTCGTATACGTGAACTTCCTGTTGCGGTTTACCTCCCGGCCCCGGCCCGTTTATTTCCCCTACCTCTTCGGCGTGGCGCTGATCCTATCCCTGCTTTCCTCCATGCTTTGGTTCAGGCATTGGTTTTACGTGATCATCGGCCTTACCGTCGCGATAATCGGGCCGGTATCCTTCTACCTGATACTGGCCTGGGTCCGGCGAACCTCCGACGAACGCTCGCGCCGCGACGGCGAGTGGATTCTGATCAGCTTTACGTTTTTCGGCGGGGGCTTTATCGTTTCGATCATGCGCTCCTTGGGGGGCGTAAGCTGGGTTTTCGCCCTGTGGTACCTGCTCTTGGATATTGCCCTGTACCGCTTGAGGATTCTTGAGCCCATGACGAGCCAGGAAAACCAGTTGATCATGGACAATATCTTCGACGTGGTCATCATACTCGACGCCGGGGGCAAGATACTCAGGATGAACCGCCGGGGATACAAAATGACCGGTTTCTCGCCCTTCGCCGTGGAAGGCTCGGGCCTTGAGTCGCTGGTCATTCACCCCGACCTCAACGCGCTCAACCGGGTGGAATGGCTCCTCAAGCTGGGCGCCACCGATTCCTGGGCCGCCGCCGGGAGGAGCCCTTCCATAGACGCTTCTTTCGTGACCAGTTCCTTCGAGGGAATTCCCGTGGACCTTCGGGTGATAAAGCTCACTGACCTTGCGGGAACCTGCACGGGGTTCGTAATCTCGGCCTCGGATATGCGCATTACCCGCCAGCTCATTAAGGAAATATCCGACCGCGAATACGCCGCCCGTGACCTGGCCCTTTCCGAAAGCAAATTTTCCCGCATGTTCCTGTTCAATCCCGCCGGCATCATGATCGTGGAACTGGATTCCCTTTCCATAACCGACGCGAATCCCGCGGTGGAAGAGATCTTCGAAACCGAGAGCGCGTTTCTGATCGGCAAAACCCTTAACGACATTGCCCTCGACTTGGGCGGCCTTTCCCTGGAGGCCTTCATGGACCGGGCGCAAATGGAGGGAAGCGTGCCCGAGTTGCCGGCGACGGTGACCAATAGGGCCGGGCGGGTGCTTTCCTGCCGGGTTTCGGCGGTTATGTTCGACCTGAACAGCTCGAACCGCATGCTGCTTTCCCTGCGCGACGTGACCCACGAGGAGCAGATGCTTGAGGCCCTGAGCCGCAAGCAGAAAGTCGAGACCATCGGCACGCTCGCCGGGGGAATCGCCCACGATTTCAACAATATACTCGCGGTAATCCTCGGCCATATCGGGCTCGCGAGGCTGCGGGTCACGGACCCCTCCCTGCTCGTGCCCATTACCCGGGCAGAACAGGCCTGCCTGCGCGCCCGGGAAATGACCGGCCAGCTCCTGGCGTTTTCCCGGGGCGGAAAGCCGGTTATCGGCGTTTGCGATACCCGGCACCTCCTGATCGATTCCGCCATGCTCGCGGTGGAACATCGGGAAACGTCGTGCATGTTCGATATTGAGCGGGGCATATGGCCCCTCCGCGTGGACCGAATCCAGGTAGGCCAGGTGATATCCAATTTGGTCGGGAACGCGGTAGACGCCATGGCGAAGGGAAGCTACGTGACCATTCTCGCCCGAAACCGCGATTACCGCGACGTTCCGTCCGTTTCCCTGCCGCTGGGAACCGACTCGCGCCCCATTCGCCAGGGGCGATACGTGGAAATTACCGTTAAGGACCGGGGTTCGGGCATTCCCCCCGATATCCGGGCCCATATTTTCGATCCCTTTTTCACGACCAAAGAAAAGGGGACGGGCCTGGGCCTTTCCATCGTCTATTCGGTCATTCAAAGCCATTTGGGCGCCATACACCTCGATACGGTAATGGGCCGCGGCACCTCGTTCGTCCTAACCCTTCCCGCCGCGGAAGAGTCGGAGTTGATAAACGAGAGCTGCGCGATCAACGAGCGGGAAAGCGGCAAGAAGGTGCTGCTCATGGACGATGAGCCGATGGTTCGCGACGCCGCTTCCGAGATTCTCACCATGCTCGGCTATACGGTCATGGTGGCCGCCGACGGGGACGAGGCAGTCGGCCTCTATCGCGACGCGTTCGCCGAGGGGGATCCCTTCGCCTTCTGCGTGTTCGATCTGGTGGTCCCCGGGGGAAAGTCGGGAACCGCCGCCGCGAAGGAAGTGCTCGCCATAGACCCGAAAGCGGCCCTTATCGTGTCGTCGGGGTATTCCGACGATCCCGTGCTCTCGAACTTCAGGGATTGGGGTTTCCGGGGCGTGATCATGAAACCCTATACCATCGAGGAATTCCGCTCTTCCCTGGCGACGATACTGAATCCTTGATATAATGGGCCATTATGGAAAGATGCGCGATTCTCGCCGATAGTTCGGCGCCCCTGATTCCCCCCCTGTCAGCCCTGCTCAGATCCCGCGGGCTTTCATGCCTCGAACTCGCCGGATCGGGAGAAGCCGACCCGGCAAGTCCCGATACGCTCCGGTGGAATCCGCCTTCGCTCCTTTCCGCGCACACGGCCATCCTGGAGTCAAACACCCGCCACGGCGGCCTTGCCGCGGGCGTATTGGCCTTCGACGCCGAAGCTTTCGCGGCAAACGTCGCCTATGAGGGCGTCGTCGACGCGTCCGCGGCGGTGAATACGTTGGTAACCGGCTGGATTTACCTGGCCGAGAGCGTTTTCGAGGCCCTGGCGAAGCAGGGCAGCGGCTTTCTTTGCTTCGTGCACGCCGCGCCCCCCGCGAAGGCGGAGAACGCCTCGCTCAAGCAGTTGCCCCTTCCCGTCGCGATCGCTGAATCCGCCTTTCTCAGGCTGGCCGAAGAATCCGCCCGCCGACATGGCGAGCGGGCGCTGATGGTACGGTACGAAACCGGGGCCGACGACGCCCAATTGGAATGGCTCGCCTCCCGCATCCTTGAGGGGCCGCCCTCCCGGGCCCAAAATCGCTGGCACAAGGCCGGCTCCCGGGGCCTCTTCGGAATTCTGTAAAGAAACGTCTTTTTTTTTATTTCCCCACGCAAAAGCCAGAAAACACCGCGTCGAGCACGTCAGCTCCGGAAACCTCCCCCGTAATCGAGGCGAGGTGGTCGAGGGCGTTGGAAAGGTCTTCTTCTATCGCGTCCATGGGAAAACCGGCGGCAGCCGCCGAAACGGCGTGCTCTAGGCTTTCGCAGGCCGCGGCGACGTCCCGCTTTTGGCGCTCCGAGCCCAGGGCGGGCGCGCGAACCGCTTGCCCCGCCTTTCCCGAAGGGCCACCGCCCGTCCCCTCGAGCAGTATGCCGGCTGCCTGCCGAACCAACTCGCTCACGCCGGTTCCCCGCTTCGCGCTCGTCCGCACCGCCGCCCGCGCGCCGGTCGGCAGGGGGGAGGGCAGGGGTTTCGAGTCGGATCGGTCGTCCTTGTTCCACACGAGCACGGCCGGCGTCCCGTCGCGGGCGGCGTCCGACAAAAAGGCGCGGTCTCCCGCGTCGAGCCCCTCGCTGGAGTCGACGAGGTAGAGTATGAGGTCCGCTTCCGACGCGAGGAGCCGGGACCGGTTGACCCCCTCCGCCTCTATGGCGTCGCCGGTCTCGCGCATTCCCGCCGTATCGAAGAGCCGTACCGGAATGCCCGAAAAATCGGCGGTGCTCTCAAGCCAGTCACGGGTGGTGCCGGGCACGTCCGATACGATGGCGCGGTCTTCCTTGAGTAGGGTGTTGAAAAAGCTCGATTTGCCCGCGTTGGTTCGCCCCGCGAGCACGACCCGCGCGCCGTCCTGGAGGAGCCTTTCGGCCGCCCAGGTGTCCCTAAGCCGCGCGAGTGCCTGCAGCGCCTCCCGGACGAGGGAGTCGTCGAAGGCACCCGATTCGGCGTCTTCCTCTTCGGGGTATTCGATTTCCACCCCGATTGCCGCCCTTGCACGGATGATCGATTCCTTCACGCGGCGTATTTCCGCGGAAAGGTCCCCGGCGAGCCGGTTCGCGGCGTGGGAGAGGGCCGTCTCCGTCTGGGCGCCGATTATCTCCCGGATCGCCTCGGCGCGGAGCAAGTCGGTTTTGCCGTTGGCGAAGGCCCGGAAGGCGAACTCTCCCCGTTCCGCCTCGCGGAATCCCGCCGCAAGCAGGCGTCGGTACACGGCGAGCACCGTCGCCGTTCCCCCGTGGCAGGTAATTTCGGCGGCTTCCTCGCCGGTAAAGCTTTTGGGAGAGCGATACGCGGCCACCATCACCTCGTCTATCCGGTCTGCCGTTCCGTTCTCCCCGAGAATCCATCCATGGACTAGGGTATTGCCGGGCGCGGCGCGAAGCGCTTCCCCCCGGGAAAAGCAGGCGGAGAGGAGTCGCACCGAATCGTTACCGGAGACCCGTATTACCCCGAGGGCGGCGGGGGCGAGGGCCGTGGCGATCGCGGCTATGGGTTCGCCAAGGGGATATTCTGAAGGATTCATGATCGTATCGCGGCGAAATCGACCCTAATGCGGCGGGTAGCCGTGATGATCTGCGCGAACGCATTCGGCGCGACCGGGCTGGAGTAGGTTTTCATGGGCCGAGTATATCACGAAATCGTATCGTGGTCCTTGAAATTGGCGCCGAGAACCCTGAGGGCCGCGTCGCCGGAAAGCGGTTTGGAATAAAAATAACCCTGAATCTCGTCGCACCCGCTCCGGCGCAAAAAGTCCCTCTGCTCGCGGCTTTCGATGCCCTCGGCCACCACGGAAAGGCCGAGCTCGTGGCAGAGCCCGATGATATGGAGGGTCAGGGGCTGGCTTCTCGCGTCGGTCAGGAGGCTGTCGGCGAAGCTCTTGTCGATTTTCACGGTGTGTATGGGAAGTTCCCGCAGGTAGTTGAGCGAGGAATAACCGGTGCCGAAATCGTCCAAGGCGATTCGGAAGCCCGCGTCTCGCAGGGCGATCAGCTTATGGCTAACCTCTTCCATCCCCGCGATCATCACCGATTCGGTCACTTCCAGCACGAGGCGCATCGGCGAAACCCCGGCGATCCGTACCGCGTCGAGGAGCTTTTCCACGAAGTCGGGCTCCTCAAACTGCCGTACCGAAACGTTCACGCCCACGGTAAAGCCTTCATGGCCGAGCAGCTCGCTTTCCTGGATGAACCAGAGGGTTTGCCGTATCACGAAATCGCCGATCTCCACGATCAGCCTCGATTTTTCTGCCAACGGGATAAAATCGGAGGGGGGGATATCCCCGTGCCGCGGGTCGGTCCAGCGAACGAGGGTTTCGAAGCCCGATAGCTCGCCCCGTTCCAGGTTCACCTGGGGCTGGAACGCCGCCTTCAATTCCCCGTTGGCGATGGCCGCGCGAAGCCTCGCCTCGCGGTCAACGGAGGCGCTCAGCTCCTTGGCCATGTCGAAATTGAACAGGATACAGCGGTTCTTTCCCCCGTGTTTCCCCTGGTGCATGGCCATATCCGTATTTTGGAGCAGTTGCCGTATGTCCCGGCCGTGGTCCGGGTATACCGCGAGGCCCATGGTAATGTCGAGTTTGATTTCCTTGCCGTTCACGCTCATTTCCCGCGTGAAGGCCTTTTGCACGGACCGGGTCGTCTCCATTATCTCGTGCATGTCCGCGTTCTTGACCAGCACGAGAAACTCGTCGCCCCCGAACCGGGCGGCCCGCATATTCGCGGTGAGCAGTTCTTTTAGCCGGTCGGCGGCTTCTTTCAGGACGAGATCGCCGAATGCATGGCCGTTTACGTCGTTGATTATGCGGAAATCGTCCAGGTCCAGGTGTAGGAGACCCGCTTTCTTGCCGGACTCGGTACGGGCGAGGATTTTATCCGAGGTATCGAATACGTGGCGCTGGTTTACCAGGCCGGTGAGGCTGTCCCGGTAGGCGATGCGCCGTATTTTTCGGTTGTTCAGGGAAAGGAATACGACGGCCGCTATCAGGACGGCGAGAATATTGAGGAGCACGAAGGAAAGCCGCGGATATTGGCTGAAAAAGGTACTCTCCTTATTCACGACGCGCGCTCCGCGGGGCAGGTCCGCATCGCGGATACCGAAGCGCTTTAAAACGGGACTGTTATAGGTGAGCCGATAGTCCCGGTAGGCTTCCGGGCGGGCGCTTTCGTCGCGGATACCCTCGAGAATCTCGATCGCCATCTCCGCCGCCCGGTTTCCCAGGTCGCGGGAATCCAAAAGGCTTCCGCCCATTACCCCGTCGAGCATATAGGAGCTGTACAGAACGTACACCGGGACGTTGCACTCCCGCGCGATTTTTCGCAGCGTCGCGTCCATCGAGAACACCTGTTTATCCACCTCGGTATAGCAGGTTCCCACCAGGAGTATCGAGTTTTCCGGCAAAATGGAAATGGTACGGTGAAAAGAGGCGAGGGAGTAATCGGTAAGGGAATGAACGATCAGTTCCGGCCGCGTTCGGCGTATGCTCTCGACGGTTTCTTTTTCGATCGCCAAGCCCGATTCGGTCCGCTCGTTGTACACGTACACCCTGGACAGCTTTGGATTCGCCGCCAAGGCGGCGCGAATCGTGCCCTCGGGATCGATATTCTCGTATACCCCCGTAACGCGGTCCTTCCCCGCCAGGTAGGCTTCGGCGCTTCCGGGAAGAACGCCGGTAAAGACGATCGGCGCGTCGGAAAAGACGCTCGAGCGGTTTTCCAGGGCGAACAGGAGGGCCGCGTCGTCGACCGCTACGATGAGGTCGATATGCAGGTCCGAATAGCGTACGGCGTATACCTCTTTCAAGGCGTCGAGGTTCTCGGCGGATGAGAATCGTTTCCAGTCCATGTATTCCGCGAAAAGCTGATAGCTCACGGGGCCGGATTCTAGGCCCCCCACCACGCCGGCATAGGCGTCCGCCGCCCAGCGGTAGGTCGGGGAGTAGGAGTTGAGCACCAGGATATTCGGGTTTGGCCGGGTCGCGGCACGTAAGGGGATTGCCCCCGCCGCGGCAAGGGCGGCGAGGAGCAGCGCGGAAATAAATCTGGGGAAAAACGGGCGGCCCATGGACTTATCGCGGTCAGGGCAGGGATAAGGCGTCCAGGGCGGCGCGGTTTCCCTGCGAGCGGTGGTCCGCGCTCCCGTCGGCGTACAGCTCGTCGATTCGGTCGCGGTAATGATCCCTGACCTTGTGCCGAACCAGTTTAAGGGTGGAATTGACCAAACCGTGGTTTTCGTCGAAGGGGGCGCTTATGAGCGCGAACGACGCGGGGCGCCATTGCGCCGGAATGCCGTCGTACTCGGGTCGTTTCGCGAATGCCGTAAGGTCTGCCATGATCGCGTCCAGTATATCGTTTGCCGCCTCGTTTGGCGACGCCGAGACGCGCAGCCTTCCTTCCTTGATGTCCTGGGCTATGAGTTCGGCGTGGACGGTCACTAACGCCGTGGTGAACCGGCATTGCTCGTTGTAGGCCATTACCTGGTTAACGTAGCGGGCCGTGTTGATAATCGCCTCTTCGATGGTTTCCGGGCTGTATTTTTCGCCGTCAGGCGCGATCAGAAGGGCCTTTTCCCTGCCGGTCACGACGAGAAAGCCGTCCTTGTCGAAGTAGCCCAGGTCGCCCGACCAGAGCCAACCGTCACGCAGGGTTTCGGCGGTGGCTTCGGGGTTCCGGTAATACCCGAGCATGACCGAGTCTCCCTTGGTAACGATCTGTCCGGGCTGGAACGGCGGGGCGGGGGTCGTATCGTCCTTCATGATCCTGACCTGAAGATCCGGGATCACGGTGCCGGAGGTGCCGAACTTATGCCGTTTGGGCGAATTGGAGCAGATGATCGGGGCGTTTTCGGTCAGGCCGTAGCCCTGATAGATCGGCACCCCTATGGCGTTGAAAAACTCCTGCTGCCGTATTTCGAGGAGGGCACCGCCCCCCACGCAGAATTTGATGTCGGTCCCGAATATGCCCCTGAGTTTCGGGAAAATCAGGATCTCGGCCAGTTTCCAGGGAAACCACGCGGCGAGCCTCGTCCCGAAGGAGGGCCGGTTAAAGCCGTTTCCCGCGCGGGCTATGCCGGCTTCCACCCCGCGCCGGAATATACCTTCCACGAATTTTCCCTTCTTCGCGATGCCTTCGGTCATCTTCTTCATGAAATTGCCCGAAAGGGCGGGAACGGTAAGGAGAAAATCGGGATTTACCTCGAGCAGGTTTTTCGGAAGGTTTCTCAGGGCCGCCATGGGGCCTCCCCGCGCGTCCACGAAGTACATGGTAAGCCCTTTCGCGAGGAATATGTAGGTGCCGACGGTGTGGGCGAAGGAATGGTCCAGGGGGAGCATGATGAGGCTTTTCCATCCCCTTTGCACCTCGACGATCTCCGCCGCCGAATGGGCGTTCCCCCAATAGTTCCTGTGGGAGAGCATGATTCCCTTCGGATTGCCCGTGGTCCCCGAGGTGTAACTGATGGTGACCGGATCGTCGACCTTTATGGATTTTTCGATTTCCCGCATCACGTACGCCAGGGGTTTCCCCCCAAAGGCGTTTCCCGCGGCGGCGGGAGGGGTATCGAGCCCCTTTTGGCCCTCGTTCACCATGTCGCGATAGAGGAGGTAATCGGTACCCTTCGCCAGGCCCGCGCCCTCGGCGAGGGACGCGAGGCTTTCCGTCCACGGGGAAATGAGGATCAGCAGGGGCCGGCGCCGCGCCCGGTCCAGGACCGGCAGAATCGATTTCAGGGAATTCTCCGAAACGAGGACGGCACGTGTATCCGAGTGGTCCAGGCGGAAGAGGACTTCGTCGGGCGAAAGCTTCGTCGAGAGGGGAACGGATACGCAGCCGGCCTTCAGAATGCCGAACTCGCCCACGACCCAGGCGGTGCGCCCTTCGGACAGAATCGCGATGTTGGAGCCCCGGGGAATGCCCCTGAGCACCAGCGCCGCGGCGAAGGCCAGGGATTCCCTGTCCGTCTCGATGAAACTGGCGGTGACGTACCCGGAATCGGCCTTTTCGCCGAGAAACGGATCGTCTCCCCAGCGTTCGGCCCCCAGATGCAAGAGTTCGATAACGGTGTGCATGGGAATCTCCTTCCTTTCGGCAATGTTTTCAATTATCGCCGTCGACTTGCCCATCCGTCAAGTTCAAATGGCCATTCTTGTTTCTACGGCGGCCGCATGCTACACTTGCGTCATGAAAGGCATTATCGTCGCCGCCGGATACGGCACCAGGTTCCTCCCCGTTACCAAGACCATTCCCAAGGAAATGATTCCCCTCGTCAACGTGCCCTCGATCCAGTTTATCGTGGACGAGTTCGTCTCGTCGGGCATTACCGATATCGTGATCATCTCTTCCCGCAGAAAGGGCGTTTTGGAGGATTACTTCGACCGGGAGATCGAGCTCGAGTCCGTTTTCGAACGGGAGGGGAAGAAAAAACAGCTAAAACTGATTGAGCCGGCACGGGCGAATATCGCCTTCGTCCGGCAACAGCGGATGATGGGCACGGGCCACGCGCTCATGCAGGTGCGTTCCTGGGTCGGCGACGATAGTTGCGTGGTCGCCTATCCGGACGATCTCCACGTGGGGCAGAAGCCCCTGGCCGCCCAGCTTATCGACGCGTGGAAGGAAACGGGCTGTTCGGTCATGGCCTCCATTACCGAGCCGGGAGACGTGTCCCGATACGGCGTGCTCTCCATCGCCAAGGACGGGCGGCACGTTTCGGGCATCGTCGAGAAGCCCCTGCCCGGCACCGAGCCGAGCCACGAGGTATCGATTGGGCGCTATCTCTACACGAGCGAGTTTTTCGCCCTTTTGGAAGAGGGGTGGCAACTCCACCTGGCGGCCGCCGAAAAAGCCGACCGCGCTCCCGGGGAATATTTCCACATATACGCGCTGAATAAGCTCATGGAAGCCGGAAAGGTCGTCTATTGCCCCACGGAAGGAATGCGGCTCGATACCGGCGAACCCGCCGGGTACCTAGACGCGGTGCTCCGGTACGCCGACACCCAGCCGGAATTGCGGGCGGTTATCGACCGCTTCGTGAAAGGCCGGTCTTGAGGAAAAGATAGGGCGCGAGTCCGGAGGCCCAGAAACCGCACAGGCCGTACCGGACGAAGCGCGCCAGGCGATACAGGGGCGTTCCCTCTCCGGGGAACGCGAGTTTCAGGCCAAAATACAGAATGGCCAAGCCAACGAGCCCGACCGCAAGTCGGGCCGCTTTTTTTACTACGCTGCCCTCGGCGGCGCGAAAATCCGAAGATAGTAGGGCCGGTCCCGCGGCGTAACCGAAGAGGATTCCCCCCATGGAGGTATCTTCCCCGCCCAGGGCGTTCAGGGCTATCGCCCCCATGGCCGCAAGCGCGAGACGAAAGGTGGCCGCAGTGCGGGGAGCCTCGATAATCCGCGCGCGGTAGGATTCGCGAATTCCCGCGATGGGCTGGATCGGCGTTTCGCGGGCGAACCGAACGAGGCGCGGCGCCGCGACCAGTCCCGCCGCCGCGACCAGGGCGCCGACCGCCCAGCCGCCAAGCACGTCCGTCGGGTAGTGTACCCCGAGGTACACGCGGGAAAGGCCGATCAGGAAGGGTATGGCCAGAAAAAGCGCGATCGCGGCCTTGCGGGGCTTCCCGGCCTTCCCGGCAAGCAGCGCGGGCCAAAAGGCCGCGGCGTTTTGGGAATGGCCGGAGGGAAAGCTCAGGGTAGGCTCCCACGCGAGGTTAATGGACGGATCGAGGGCGTAGGGGCGGGGTTCCCGTATCCATTCTTTCAGGCCGATATTGAGGCCATTGGAGACGAACAGGATTATTCCCGCCCGAAACGCGCGGCGCTCGTCCACGCACCAGTGCGTAATGGCGATAATGGCGATATAGGCCAAGGCGCTTCCCGCGTCGCTTACGAGTCTCGCGACGGCCGTGAGAACGGCGGGGCGGGCGCCCTGGAAGGCCCGAATGGCCTCGAGCCCCCACTGGAGAACGGACGAGCCGGTTCCCCCGGAGAAAAAGCCGCTTACCGCCTCCTGGGCGGCCATGGTTAGTTCGGACATGGTTTCCTCCCGTTCACGCTATCGCGCGCCGAAGGGGTCGGGGACCCCACCCGCGCTTTCCGCCGGCTTTTGCCAGGGATACTCGGCGCCGCGGCCCGCGTCGGGCCTCAGGTCGGAATACCGGCCCGAATTGTTCCAGTAGGTATAGCCCTCGTTTACGGAATCGCGCACGCCGAAGGCCTGCCGTTGCACGTAATCCTGATCGTACCAGGCGCGGTCGTAGGACACGTTCAGGTAGAAGGCCTGCGCCCATGGCCGCACGATCGCCTTGTTCCGCGCGATGATGGCGTTCCGGTAGCTCCCGTAGTAGAAAATGCGCCAGGGCCGGTCGACCGCCGGGTTTTGGGCGAGAAAGTCCTGCTCGAAATGGCTTGGGTAATACATGGGACATATCGCGTCCACGTAGCGGGACAGGAGCTCCACGTCCTGGCCGGTCCGCGCGCCCGTCCGGTACCAACCGTTGGCGCCGTATATATCGATTGAGATGGGCGCGTTAATTCCCTTGCGGGCGAAGGAAAGGAAGGACATAAGCGCGCTTTCCTTGTCCATGCCCCGGTCCTGCCAGCGAAAGCTCGCGTCGCCCAGGTTCGCGCCGTCGGTGGGGAATCGGATATAGTCGAATTGGATTTCGTCAAACCCGCGGGCGACCAGTTCCCGGGCGATGGCCACGTTATAGGCCCACACCGCCTCGCTGTAGGGGTCTACCCAGTATTCTTCGTAGTATTTCCTGACTTTCTCGGGCTTTGGCGCCTCAAGGGGGGCTGTTTCGGCCTTCTTCGCGTCCGCGGCGCCCGATTCGGCGGCGTTTGCCGCTACCTCTACCTGGGGCGTGACCATTTCGTAGCCCTGCCAGGCCTTGTTCTCCCGCTTGTCCCATACCGCGTATTTTGACCCGTCGTATCGGGCGAGGACCTTGTCCTTGAATACCACGATCCGGGCCACGAGGTATATGCCGTTTTCTTTGGCGGTTTTTACGAATCCGTCCAGCTCAATGCCCTTTCCGGGCTTGCCGATGGCGAGGATCGAGGGATCGCGCGCGTCGAATCGGAGCACGCCGAAATCGTCTTTCATGTCCACGACCATCGTGTCCAAGCCGTTCGCCTTCAGGGTTTTAATGTGCCCCGCCAGTCCTTCGGGCGAGCTGACCTGCCATACCGGGGCGTAAATGCCCTTACGGCCGGAGGCCTTGCGGGCAAAGGAACCGGAGGCTTCTCCGGCCGAGGCGAGCCAGAGTTCCGAAAGCGAGAGGTCTCCGCGGCCGGCGGTAAGGGACGCCGGTAGCCACGCGCATTGCGCGCCTTCTCCGACCAAGGCGAGGGTGCGTTCCGCCATGTCGAAAGGCCTATCGGCTCCCCCCGACCACTCGCGAACGCTTCCGGGAGCGGACCACGCAAAGCCCGAAGGGAAGGCCTGGAGTCCGTCTACCGTATCGGCGGGCCGTGACCCCTTCCATACCGGCGTAAAGGATTTCGCGGTCCAGTCCAGGGAATAGATCCGGGGCATGAAGGTTTGCGAGGCGTAGAGCGTAACGCCCTCGGGGGCGTTGAGGACGGAGAGGTCCGAAACCTCGTCCGGCCACTTTATGGTAGGAACCCTTTCCAGTCCGTCGTTCAGGTCGGTCCATACGGGCTTGGCCGCGTCGGGCCTGATCCACGAAACGCCGTATATCGGGTGGCTCATGAAAACCGTGAGCCGGCTCGAGCCCTCGGAATCGGGAAGGGTGAGCACGGCCACGGCCTTTACGCCGGTGGTTTTCGCGCTCAGCCCGAGGCTTTTCCAGGTGAGCCCACCGTCGCGGGTCAGGTACACGCTGTCCTTATTGGCCGTGACCAGGATGGCCGGATCCGACGGGTGCGGTTCCAGGTCCTTGAGTTCCTGCACCTCGCGAACGAAGGTCTTTCCCGTGCCCGAACCCGCGTCCTCGGGAACCTTGAGGGTTTTTACCGGAAGCCCGCCGTTTCGCTCCTCGAAGGAAACGAGGTCGAGGCTCGTGAATACGCCCGCCCCGGTCAGGAAGTACCAACGGCCCCCGACGCGGAGTATCTTTCTCACGTCCGTAAGGGACCCGATCCGTCGGGCCTGAGCTCCGTCGATCCTCCACAGCCCGTCGGCGGCGCCGACCAGGCGGGGCGAAGGGGCGCCTTGGAGCGACGCGGCCGGTTGGGCGCTAAACGACTGGGCCCTCAGGAATTGGGGCCTCAGGAACTGGGGCGCGATCAGGGCCAGGGAACACAGAAGCGCGGGGAAAGGGGAAAATACCGAACGTTTCATAGGTTTTCCTAGATTAACAAAAAAACGTCGGTTGAAAAAGGCTCCGATGTACGTATAATGGGAGATACCCGGGATAATCCGTCTACGGGTACATTCAGGAGGCTTCGCAATGCCGAAATCCGTGACCAAAATATGCGGTATACTCACTTCCGGCGGCGACGCCCCGGGCTTGAACGCCGCCATCCGCGGGGTCGCCCGCACCGCCATCGACGTGTACGGCATGACCGTCGTCGGTTTTGAACACGGTTACCGGGGCTTGATAGAAAACCGGTACCGTATCCTGAAGCCTTCCGAATTCTCGGGAATTCTCGCCCAAGGCGGCACGATCCTCGGTACCTCCCGCGAAAAGCCCTTCAAGGACAAGATCGGGGCCTTCGGCACCGATTCCCCGAGCGCCGTGGAGGCGATAAAGGAAAATTACGGCAAATTGGGCCTCGACTGCCTCGTGGTTCTCGGGGGTAACGGCACCAATACCACCGGGGCCCGCCTCTCGGAAGAGGGCCTGAACGTAATCGGGCTCCCCAAAACGATAGACAACGACATCGTGGAGACCGATATCACCTTCGGCTTTCACACCGCGCTCTCGGTCGCCACCGACGCGATTGACCGCCTGCACTCCACCGCCTCCAGCCATAACCGCGTTATGGTCATCGAGGTGATGGGCCATAAGGCCGGTTGGCTCGGCCTCTATTCCGGCGTTGCCGGGGGCGGCGACGTGGTCTTGCTGCCCGAAATACCCTACGACATTCACGCCATCGCCCGGCACCTGGAACAGCGCGCGAGCAACGGAAAGACCTTCTCCATCGTCGTGGTGGCCGAGGGCGCCCGTTCCATCGACGAGGCGGCCCTGGACAAAAAGGCCTTTAAAAAGGCCCGCGCCGAAATGACGGGCTCGATCGGCTACCGGGTAGCCCGGGAAATCGAGGCCGAAACGGGGCTGGAGTCGCGGGTGACCGTGTTGGGGTATCTGCAGCGCGGGGGAACCCCGGTGGCCTACGACCGGGTTCTCGCTTCCCAATTCGGCACCGCCGCCGCCAACATGCTCGCCACGGGGGAGTACGGCAAAATGGTCGCCCTTCAGGACAATCGATTGGTGGGGGTGCCCCTGGAACGGGTGGCGAACCGGATAAAGACGGTGCCGCTGGACCACCGGATGATTGAAACCGCCCGCGACGTGGGTACCTGCCTGGGCGACTGACCCCGAACCGGCGCCGTTACGTAAGCGGCGTCAGGGGAGCGGGCGCGGCTCCGCGATGCCGTAGCCCTGGGCGTAGTCCACCCCGATATTCCGCAGCATCCCGATGATTTCACCGTTTTTTGCGTATTCCCCGATGGTTTCCAATCCGAGGATGCGGCCCATGCTGCTCATGGCTTCCACCATGGTAAAGTCGATGGGGTCCCGGTCCATGTTCCGGATGAACGATCCGTCTATCTTGAGGTAGTCGACGGGCAGGTTTTTCAGGTAATTGAACGAGGAAAAGCCGGACCCGAAATCGTCTAGGGCGAATTTGAAGCCCCGTTCCTTCAGGATATAGATGAAACGGGAGGCCGACGTGAGGTTGTGAATGGCGTTGGTCTCGGTAATCTCGATGCAGAAGCGCGCGGGATCTATCAGGTGCTCTTCCGCCTTTTCGACGATAAACGAGATAATGCTTTCGTCAACCAGCGACGCCCCGGAGAGGTTCAGGCTGAAAATCCGTGACGCCAGGGGGCTTTTTTCCACGGTAAGCCGTTTCCACGCGGCAAAGGCCCGGTCAATCACCCATCGGTCTACCTGGGGCATAACGCCGTAGCGTTCCGCGATGTGGACGAACTCGCCCGGCATGAGGATTGCCCCGTCGGTTCGCCGTATCCTGATCAGGATCTCGATCTTCGCGTCGCCGGCCCGTTCGGACAAGGGCTCAATGGGCTGGTAATAGAGCCGGAACTGGTTTTTATGCAGCGCCTCGTGGATTAGGCTTATCCATTCGCTCACGGTGATCGCCGAGCGGTTGGCCTGGCCGTCTTCGAGGAACTCATACCGGTTCCCCCCCGAGGCATGGACCTGGTGCACGAGATTCGTGCCGGCCAGCATCAATTCATGCTCGTTGCGGAAGTTCTTGGCCAGCGAGACGATGCCCGCGCTGACGGTGATGGGATAGGATTTCCCCATCCAATCGAACGCCTCGGCGCGAATGGTCTCGAGGAGTTCCCGAACCGTTTTCTCGGGGTCTTCGTGGGTTACCGCCACGAAATCGTCCCCGCCGAGCCGCGAGGCGAATCCCCGGGAGCCGCATAGGCGGCGGAGCAGTTGGGCGGTTTTCACCAAGAGCGCGTCTCCCGCGTCGGTGCCGCAGGCGTCGTTAATGAGCTTGAAGTGGTCAATGTCCACGAAAACCGCGTGGGTGAAACCGCCTTCGGGACCGCCCTCGCGAAGGGCCTCGGTCATGCGGAGGGCGAACTCGTTCCGGTTGAGAAGGCCCGTGAGCTGGTCATGGGTGGTCTGGTATTTCAGGTCGTCCGAAATTTCGTGCAGCCGCGAGATGTCGCGAAAGGATAGGATCGAATGGTTGTGCTCCCCGGCGTCGTGCGTGACCGACATTTCGACCACGTACGACTTCCCGATTCGGTTCGACAACCGGAGCTTGCCCGGGCGAAGGGCGGTTAGTTCCCGGGAATACCCGGGCACGGGAAAGGGTTCGCCGGTTTCGAGGTCCGAAAGGGTTAAGAGGTTTTCCAGGGCCCCGTCCCGCGCCTCGAGGTCCGATATGCCGAGAAGGGTTTCCGCCTCGGGGTTTATGAATACGATCTCGCTCGCGCGGTTGAGGACGATGATCGCGTCGCTCGTCGAATTGAGAATGGCGGAAAACAGTTCCTCATTCTTGCGAATTTTCGTTTCGGCGAAGTTTTTATAGAGGGAAACCTCGATAACCGTGGCCAACTCGCGCTCCCGGATCGGTTTGAGCAGGTAGCCGAGCGGTTCGGCCTCTTTCGCCCTCGCCACCAGGGCCTCGTCGGTATGGGCGGTCAGGAATATGGAGGGGATGTTCTCTTCCCACCGGATTTTTATGGCCAGGTCTATCCCGTCCATACTGCCGGGAACCACGATATCCATGAGGACTACGTCGGGTTTCGATCGTTTGATGGCCGATAAGGCTTGGTCCGTATTGTCCGAACTGCCGACTACCGAGTACCCAAGATGTTCAAGCCGTCGCCTGAGGTCTTGAACGATAATGGGTTCATCCTCGACGAGAAAAATGCGTTCGTTGCTCATGAACTAGCTCTGTCCAACAATTCCCTGATTATGGCTTGAGGCGGTTTTCTTCCCGCAAGCAGGGTGATGTCGGCCATTCTAGCATAAATTTCCGACCGTTTGACGAAAATATCCCGAAATATTTCCCTTGGATCGCCGTTTTGGAGAAATTTGGGCCAGCGTCCGTCCCTTTCCGCGCTTTTTTGAACCCGATCGAACAGAATCTCGAAGGGCGTGTCTATGTATACGATGGTTCCGATTTTCTTCAGGCAGTCGAAGGCCTTCTGGTTTTCCGCCAAGGCGCCACCGGTGGCTATTACCCAACCGGTATGGGGGTCCTTGGCGCATTCGGAGGCGAGCCACTCGCAGGCCCGGTATTCTTCGCCGGCCATGAGCGCGCTTCCGCCCTCATCGAAGAGTTCTCGCGGGGTTTTGCCGCATCTTTCGGTTATCAGGGCGTCGGTATCGGTAAAACGGGCATTGAGCTTTCGGGCCAGCTGGGCGCCGATGGTGCTTTTACCCGTGTGTTTTAAGCCGGTTAAAACGAGTATCATCGGATGCACTATACCGAAATCCCCGCTTGTGTTAAAGGCCATGGCGGGGGTATGCTTTTCCCATGACGATACCCGTCGCGCTGCTTCTTTCCTTTCTTCCCGCGATGCTTTGGGGAATCCTCGGCGTGTTGAGCGCCTTGACCCCGCCGAAAGACCTGCCCGCCCTGTACGCGGCGGGTTTGCTTTCCGGTTTGGGGGCCGTGGCGTGCGCGGTTCTTTCGCAACTGGGTATCGGCTTTATCCTTCCGGCGGGCCTTTCCTTTCCGGGAACGCCCCTCGCCTCCGCGATCGTCGCCGTGACCGAAGAAGCGGCCCGTACGGCCGCCATCGGCCTTGTCGTGGCTTTCCTCCCCGTCCTTTCCGGCGTACGGGGCGGCGATAGCGCGGACGAATCCGCGTACCGGAGAGGGGTCCTTTGGTTCGGCCTCATGTCTGGCCTTTCCTTTTTCGCCTTCGAGAGCCTGTGGTTCGCCCTTCGCGCTCCCGAAAGCCTTGCCCTTCGCCTGGCCTGGACCTTACCCCTGCATGGCTCCGCCGGCATTATGGCCGCGAGCGTATTTTCGGCGCGGGGGAAACGGTGGGGGGGCTTGGCCCTCGCCGTCTTTTTTCACGCCGCTTGGGATTTTTTTCGGGAGCCTTCCCGGGCGTCTTCCCCGGCTTTTCTTTTTTTATCACTGCTCAGCCTACTTGGGGCGGTCTTTACCGCCTTTATCCTGTGGAACGCCGCGCCGGTCCGGGATTCCCGTTCCTGAGCCGCGATCGTCAGCGATTAAGGGCCTAGAGCATCGCCTGAAGTCGGTATACGTCTTCCACGCCGTCCACTAAAATGCCGCCCATTCCCAATTCGAGGGGGAGGGCAAGGTCGATGTCATAGCGATCGCCGATCGATAGGCATTGGGAAGGGGCCGCCTGAGCGGATTCGGCGGCGATGAGAAAGGGCTTTTCGTGGGGTTTCGAGAAGCCCGTGGTATCGAGGCCCACGAGATGGGGGAAGAGATCGTCCACGCCCAGGGCCCGCAGGGTTTTTCGCGCGGTCTTGACCGGATTGTTGGTAACCGAGCGCAGGGCGAAGCGGCGTGCTAGCCGCGTGAGGGTTTCGCGGAGCCTCTCGTCGCGGCCGAGATACCGCGCCGGCTCTACCAGCGTTTCCCGCCAACGAACGCTTTCCTCGATGGGAACGCCGAAGCGCGTCATCGCGTTGCCCAGGCTGATTTTACTGCCCGTTTCCCTCTCGTGCCGTTCCCGCTCCCCCGCGATCAGCGCGCGGGCCTCGTCGGCTTCCATTCCCCGCAGGGTCGCGAAGTGGCGTATTTGGGCGTCTACCTGCTCGTGGGCGTATTCGGGATGGGTGTAGAGGGTTGAGTCGATATCGAAAATGACGCAGCGGAGGTCCGATGGAATTCGGTAGACTTTCATCGCTTATCCCGCCACTCGAGGTATTTTTCGCCGTATTCCCTGGCCCTGGCGGGGTTGGGTTCGTAGCGTTTTTTGATGTTTACCATGCTTCGCGCCGCCTCGTCGACAGTGGCGTATTCGCCGATGGCCGCGAAGGCGAGGGCCGCGTCGCCCATAAGCTCGCCGTCGGGCGTGTCGGTAAGCTCGAAGGCCTCCCCGGTTATGTCTGCCTTCATGGCGTTCCACAGATCGTTGCGCGCCTGCCCGCCCGAGAGCCGCCATGCCGGCCTAAAGCCGGTCGCCGCCCGCAGGGTATCGGCCGCCTCGCGTACCGTAAAGCCGATTTCTTCCACCACGACCCTTCCCGGGTGCGGCGCCTCCCCGTGCCGGGGACGTATGTCGCTCGCCAATATCTCCCGCATGATTTCCGGATAGGACCTGCCCGCCTGCCCGCTCGCCTTTCTCCATTCATGGAAGATCGCCCCGGTGTCCGGGAGCAGGCACGAGGCGTTCCACCGTTCGCCCAAGACGCCCGGAAGGACCCGGACGCCCGGCGCGGGGGTAGGCGCTGCGGTGCAGAGGTTGAGGCCCTCGCTGGTACCCGCGCGGTCGCAGCCGACGCCCGGCTCTATGGTGCCGGTGCCGATAAGGGCGACGAAGAAGTCGGGACCGCCCGAGACGACGGGGATTCCCGGGGGCAGGGGGATGGAGGCCGAGGCGGGGCCGGAACCGGTATGGCCGATCAGGGCGCCCGCCGGGACGAAGGGCGCGAGCTTCTCCGCCGGTAGCCCCGCGGCCGCGAGTTCGCCCGGCGTCCAATACGCGCGCTCGTACCGGGCTTCGGGGAGGACGGTGACCGCCTCACCCGTGAGGGCCCACACGAGCCATTCCGGGCCGGAAAGGACGTATTTCGCCGAGTCCCAATCCTCGGGGAACCGGTTTCTGTATTCGAGGAACCTTGGAATGAAAAGGGATTCGCCGCCGTAGGGCCGCGCGAGGGGTTCGTTCCACAGAAGCACCGCCCCGGAGCCGTCGGAGGGGGTTACGGAGGCGAGCGTGGGACCGTTGCCGGAAATCGACACCGCGGCCAGGTTTGATCCGGGGGAAAGGATCTTGACGGCATCCGATAGGGCAAGCGCCCAGTCAGAGCCGGAACGCCGGGAGTCGGGAAAGCGGCAGCGCGAGCTCGCGAGAATGGCGCCGTCGGGGCCGATGAGCGCCGCCTTCAGTGACGAGGTTCCGATGTCGACGGCAAGGACCGCTCGATTCATGAAAGGCCTTACTCGATCTCCGTCGACTTGTCCTGCTTCACCAGTTTTTCGATGATCGAGCGGTTATCGAGAAGGTCGCTCAGGGATTGGTCGTGATGGATTCGGGAAATTACCTGGGCGAACAGGCCCGATACGTTGGTCTTGATGTACCATTCCTTGGAGAGCAATTCCTCGTGATACACCGCGTTCGTGCCGATTATGCGGAAGAAGTTGCCCTTCTGGTAGGCTTCGTCGAAAAGCTCGATGGCGTTGCCGGTGAAGAAGGGGAGGCTTATCGCGGCGATGACCTTGGTCGCGCCCTGATCCTTGAGGAAGGCCATGGCCTTGAGGAGGGTACCGCCGGTGCCGAGCATATCGTCGGCCAGGAACGCCACCTTTCCCTTCACGTCGCCCAAAAGCTTCACGCTCATGATATTGGTCGCCTTGGCGTCCTGGGTGACCACCGAGTAATCGCGTTCCTTATACAGCATGGCCAGCGGCTTTTGGAGTCCGGTCGCGTAGAACTTATTCCGGTCGATGGCCCCGGTGTCCGGGGAAACCACCACGAAATCGTCCTTTTCGCTGGTTAGGTCCACGATCTTGGCGAGTTCGCGGATAATCTGATAGCTCGCGTGCAGGTTCTCGATGCGGGCATTCATGAAGGCGTTCTCGATTTCCCGGGAATGGATGTCGAGGGTGATGATCTGCTCTACCCCGAGGCTTTCGTATAGGTGCCCGAGGAGGCTGGCGGTCAGGCCCTCGCGGCCCTTTTTTTTGTGCTGCCTGGAGTAGGGGTAGACGGGGAGAACGAGGGAAATCTTGCGCGCGCCCGCGTGGCGCACGGCGTCGATGGTCACGAGCAGGCTCATGATATGGTCGTTTACCGAAAGGACCTGCCGGTTCTTGCCCTCGTTAAGGTCGAGGACCTGGTGGTTTTCCACGTCCTGGAAAATAAAAACGTCCTTGCCGCGGATGCAGTCAAGGATCTCTGTTTTCACTTCGCCGTTCATGAACCAGGTAAAGCGCGTTTTGACCTTAAAATCGGGAGCGCGGTATTTCGTTATATCGCCGCGGATACAGATATCGGACGTTTGCAGATCGTTATAAAAGTTGACGTCTTTCACGAGATTGACCCGGTCTACCTCGTACCGTTTCGCAAGCACGTCGCTTTTTTGGCGGAACCTTCTGCTGTAGATGTGGTTCAGGTGCTTGATAGTCTCGTCGGCAAATTTCTCGCCGCCCGGACACGCCACGATTGCAAGGTCAGTAGGCTCTGAATACGTCATCTATTGTTCCCCGAGGGCTAATATGTACCACGTATCGGGAAAACATGCAAGATTGGTAGGCGGATTCATGCCTTTGCGTTCGTTTTCAACCGAACCGTACCGTTTGCGCGGATATGCCTCATTTATCCAGGATAGTGATTTCAACCCGCCGGTTACGGGCCCGGTTCGCCTCCGTATCGTTCGGCGCGATGGGATGCTCGGCGCCGAAGCCCCGGGTATACACCTCATACTCGCTCCGCACGCCCCGTTCCACCAGGTAGCGGGCCACGGCCTCCGCCCGCTCTTCCGATAGTTTTTGCCGCGCTTCCGTAGTGCCAGCGAGGGCCGTATGGCCCGTAATCAAAAGTTCCTTATCGGGGTAACGCTCGAGAAAGGCCGCCAGCTTTGAGATTTTGTCCTTTTCGGAGGGAAGGAGCCGGGCTGAATCGGCCTCGAACTGGATATTTTCCAATGAGAGGGTCACCCCCTCCTCGGTGGCCTCGGCGCGGGCGTCGGCTATGCCGAGGCGGGATATTTCGTCGTTCAGGTCGTCGGCGATTCGCTCCCGGTCTAGGTTGCCCGTGGCCGCGGTGGTAGCCTCCGACGTGCCGCGCCATTCGAAGGTACGGCCCGAATCAAGCTGCAGCTGGATGCGGAATTCCTCGGAATAGGAATCCATGATGCCCCGCTCGTTATCCCACAGGATTTTCTGTTTTGACCAGCCCATGGTGGTGACCGGGACGTCCGAACCGGGCTTCGCCCTTAGCGTGGAGGGGGAATCGAAGAATATCGAGTATTCGGCGGCGATCAGGTGGAGCTTTTTCCCGTCCCTTTCCCGGGGCCCGACGTAGGTATAGGTGACCTCGAAGGGCACTCGAAAGGGCTTTTCGATGCCGAAATCGTCGCGGAAATCGTGGGCTTCCTCTCCGGCTCCCTTCCAGCTCTGGCCGACCTGCACGTCGCCCGCCGGGAACGAGGGAACGTTCCGGACCACCGGCATGAAGTAGGAATCGTCTATCTCGAGCGTGCCCAGGGCGTTTCTGCGGAAGGAGCTCGGATATTCCTTGCCCCAGGGCAGGGTTCGATTGCTCGTTTTCTCGCTGGTCATGAAGGTGCAGTCATGCCGCGCCGAGGCGATCCCGGCGGAATCGCTCCGGACGTCGGATACCTTCAGCGTGGCGCGATAGGTAATTTCGGCGGTATGGTGGGGAATTCTATTGATGTAGGCCGTCTCGTTTACCACGGAATTGACGCGCCATTGGTCTCCGTCCCTGAACTTAAAACGGAAGGTTTCCGCCGCGGCGGGCAAGGCGCTCCAGAGGATAGCCGCGGCGGCAAGGGCCGTAAGGCGGCGGGCGTGGATATTCATGCCAATAGTATCGGCAGCTACTGGCGCAGACTCAACCGGAGTGATAGGATGCCCGCCATGCGCAACATGATCGAGGGTCGGCCCGCCCGGCTCATCCTCTCCTTTTCGTTACCCCTCCTGGCGGGAAACGTCCTGCAGCAGACCTATAACTTGGTTGATTCCCTCGTGGTGGGAAATTTCGTGGGAAAGGAAGCCCTTGCGGCGGTGGGCGGCACGTTTATCCTGAACTTTTTGCTCGTCTCCCTGTTTTCCGGGCTCGGCATGGGCTTCAGCATCGTCATTTCCCAGTTTTTCGGCGCCGGCAAGGGCGACCGGGTCAAGGCGGCCGTGGATACGGGCTACGCGGTATCGCTCCTCGGCGCGATTCCCGTGACCGTCGCCGGAATCGCGTTGGCCGCGCCCCTCCTTCGCCTCCTTAACGTTCCTTCCGGAGCCACCATGGAAATGTCCTCCGCCTACCTGACGATCCTCTTCGCGGGAACGGTGGGGAGCTTCGGCTATAACCTGAACGCGGGCATTCTCCAGGGACTGGGCGACTCGGTCTCGTCGCTGGGCTTCCTCGCCATCGCGACGGTTTTGAACATTGCCCTTGATCTCCTTTTCGTCGCCGTATTCGGGTGGGGCGTGGAAGGCGTGGCGTGGGCGACGGTTGTCTCCCAGACCGTTTCCTTCGTGATCGGCGTTGTCTTCATCGTGAGAAAACTGAAACTGACCGATCTCCGACTCAAGGGTTTCCGCGTCGATGCGCCCATACTTCGGGAATGCGCCCGAATCGGGCTTCCCGGCGGCTTTCAGAATATGCTCTTTTCCCTGGGGACCATGGCCATACAGCGCTTGATAAACGGTTACGGCCCCGCGTTCATGGCGGCGTACAGCATTTCCGGCAGGATAGATTCCCTGGCCTTCATGCCCATCGCGAGTTTTTCGAGCGCCGTAACGACCTTTATCGGGCAAAATACCGGGGCGAAGCGGTTGGACCGGGTAATCCGGGGCCACCGGGCGACGCAGCTCATGAGCGGCGCGGTCTGCGTGACCATCAGCGTCGGCATCATCCTCTCGGCCCGGTTCCTAATGGGCCTTTTTACCCAGGACCAAGAGGTTATCGAAAACGGGGCGCAGGTGTTGTACCGCCTCATGCCCGCGTATTTTATGCTCTCGATCCTGTTCACGATGAATTCCGCGATCCGGGGCACCGGGGAATCCCTGCTCCCGTTTATCGCCTCCCTGAGTTCGTTCCTCTTGATACGAATGCCCGCCGCCTACCTCTTGGACCATTTTTTCGGCAAAAACGAAATCGGTTGGTGTTATGGCTTGGGCTGGATCGTCGGCCTTTCGGTCGCGATTCCCTACTGGCTTTCCGGAAAGTGGAAAACGCGGATTTTACGCTGAAAATTTGAAATTTATTCGGCCATGTTGTAACGTTACAGATGCAAGGGTTTTTTCATTATGTATATCGCGACGCCGCATGAGCACCGGTTGCCCGATATGCTTCCTTTCCAGATTCCCGGCAGGGTTTTAACTCCTCCTTTTACCTGCCGGGTTTTTTTCTTGGAAGCCCGCTTTCTTCCCGAATCTTCCTTACATAAAATGCGTCGCTATTCTTCCTTTTTCCGGGTGTTTTTACGTGCGGAAATCGATTCCTTCGCCGCGTTTTCAAAAAAACCGCAAAAAACCGCTAAAAAGCGCAAAGCCGCTTGACCTTACCCCGCGGTTTTGATACATTAACCATACAAACGACGCAGGATAGAGCAGTTGGCAGCTCGTCGGGCTCATAACCCGGAGGTCGTAGGTTCGAGTCCTACTCCTGCTAGATACTAAACCCGTCCAAAATACTTGGGCGGGTTTTTTCTTTTCTTTACCCCATATAGATTTACAATTTTACTTTTTAGCATACTTGCGCTTTTGTAGACAATGTTTTACCCTGTTTTGTAGACGGGTTGTAGGCTGTATGTAGACAGGAAACCTGTTAAAAAGGGGCTGGCAATGGGCGTAAAGGTACGGGAAAAGCGCGGGAAGCTGTATTTGGATGTTTACTCTTGCGGGAAGCGGACTTGGGAAGCCTTGGGCCTGACCCTGACGGATGATCCAAAACAAAATAAAGAAGTTATGCGGCTGGCTGAAGTATGCCGGTCAAAACGGGAAACGCAATTAGTTTCCGGGGAATGGGGTTTACTGGACCCCGTTAACGGCAAGAAAGCCCTGTATCAATACGCCCTAGAAGTGGCAGAAACAAAGAATACCGGGAAAAACCTTTTGAAGGCCCTGAAGCATCTTGCGGACTTCCCCGGCGGGTCCGCTATTCAATTATCACAAGTAACGGAACGCTGGTTTGAAGGATTCCAGAACTATCTTTTGAAAGACGCGGCGGACGTGAACGGGAAGAAACTGGCACAAATAACGGCGGCCCATTATGCCGGGGAAATCCGGTTTGTCCTTCATAGGGCGGTACGGGATAGCATTATCCCCCGGAACCCGGCGGCAAGCGTGAAGGGAATTACCATTCCTGAATCTGAAAAAGTGTACCTGAACACGGATGAAATACAACGGCTTGCTAATACCCCTATAGGCGGCGCACTGGGGGCGGAAGTCCGGCGGGGTTTTCTCTTTTCCTGCTTTACCGGCTTGCGGGTATCTGACATTAAAAGCCTGACTTGGGGGGACATTGAACGGGACCCGCTACAAATAAAGAAACGGCAACAAAAGACGGGCCGCTATGTGAATATCCCGTTGAATCCTAACGCTTGGGAAATTATCAATGACAATGCAATCCATAAACATACGGAACTGGTTTTCCCGCTGATAGGTACTACCGGGACAAGTACTAATCAATACTTGGGATTCTGGACGCGGGACGCTGGCATAGAAAAGAAAATAGGCTGGCATACGGCGCGGCATACCTTTGCTACGCTGACGCTTGAGAACGGCGCGGACTTCTTTACCGTGTCAAAACTCTTGGGCCATACCAAAACCGCTACCACGGCGGTATACACAAAAGCTACGGACAAGCTGAAGCGGGAAGCGGTCAACGCGCTACCTGATATTGATTTACCGGCGACAGGGGGTGGGAAGTGAGAACAGAACAGGATTTTCTGGATTCATTAAATTATGTTGGCAAACTTATTCAGTGCGAAAGTGAGGAAGAAAGGCAGGCTGTCCGGCTTGAAGCTGAAGCCAAAAAAGTAGAAGCGCGGAAAAGGATTGAAGCGGCTAAAAGCAAAATACAAGTGATACTGCAACCGGGGATACCTGTATTGGATGAGCTTGCACAAGAAGACTATTTGGAACGGCAAGCAGACGGGACGTATCAAGTAATGACGAGAAATATTAAAACGTTTATGAGCCAGTTGGTTCAAAAGGATATGACAATAGAAGCACCTATACTCAAGCAATATTTGCGAAACCTTAGAGGCAAAGAGTTTAGTGACTCGTATCTCACGAGAGAATTAGCCTTGGCGCGGGGGGAAGCGAACTACGATAGACGGTGATATTTGTGATATTTAGTGATATTAAATCACAAGCATAGCAAAGAATATCTTTCACGCATGAAGAACAGGAATGCGCACGCGTTCCAATCTTACTGCGGAGGATATTCAATGAACCCCATTCTTACTGACAAGCCGTTGACCATAAAACAAGCGGCTGACTTTACAGGCTATTCACAAGCGTACCTGTACAAACTCATTAACCAGAAAAAGGTTCCATGCTTCAAACCAGAAGGCGGAAAGATTCTCTTTTCACTGGATGACCTGAAAAACTTTGTGTACCGCAATAGGCAAAGTGCAGATTATGAACTGGCAGAACAGGCGGACGCTATTCTGACCGGCGGGCGGGTGTAGCATGGAAAATACTACACTGTATCCCGTTTCAATTTACCGCTATAAAAGACACGTTGCCACGGACGGAAGTACTGGGACCCGTTGGGATTATTTGGGCCATGAAGGGCAAGAATACCCGGAACTGGTTAGGACCCTAATCCGTAAGCCTGATACCGGATGCAAGATTGTGTATCACGGTATGACAAGGCACCCTAAGACAAGGGAACTTGTTTTAGCATTATGGCGGGGAAAAGATAAAAGCACCGGGGACAAAGGCTGGCTGTCACAAGTTTATGAACCGGGCATAAAAAAACCCGGCCTTGGGTTTGGGGACCTTGGGAACCGGGCGGACGCGGCGTTACTAATCCGGCGGGATGAGCAATCCGGTACACTTACAATAATGGTATTTCCGGGGCATGGCAAGGAACCGCAAGCGCAAGTTTTATATAACCAATGGCCTACCGGCGGTATCCGGGAAAGCTTGGCTAGTAATAACGTGAAACTAAACAACACTTTCTGTTCTACCTGCACGGAATGATAGACAGTATTTCCTTCAGGGTCCCCGGCGGTAAAGCCCCGGACCTTGAGAAAGTAACTTCATACCGGGAAGATTATTTCCGGGGAACGCTTGGGAATATGCGGATAACACAATACCCGGACGGGGTGTACTGTACCGGAAGCCTTGCTACTTACCTTCAGGGGGGTAACGTGTTACCGCTGACCCGGCGGACGGTTGAAGATGCCTTGGGTAAACTTGAAACGGAAACGGGCTGGGACCTGAAGAAAGCGGAACTGAAGCAAGTGGAAATAGGTACTACCGTTCAGGTTCAAAATCCGCCTTGCTTGTATCTGGCAAGCTGGGGAAATATACCCCGGTTTGTAAAACAGACATACCAGAAAAAGGAACTGGAAACCGTGACATACTTCACGGGGGCGCGGTCCTTTACCGGCTATGATAAGCGTATACAGGCGGATGATAAGGGCATAGAGATACCGGATATATTTTCCGGGGCTGAATTGATCCGCCTTGAGTTGAAGTATAAACGGGCCTTGAAACAACGGCTGAAGCGTTCCCTGACGCCTTGGGACCTTGCAGACAGGGCAACGTATACGGAACTGGTAAAGCACTGGCAGGCGTTCTATTTTCAGATACCAAAGGGCCGCGTCCCTGTTCTGGATATTACCGGCGGGATAAGTCCAAAGGATTTAGATAACGCCTTGAAAGGATACGGCTTGCAAGCCTTGGGGTATGATACCTATATGGGCATTATATCCATGCTTGAACGGCGCGGAAATCTTGGGCGGGTACAAGCAGGACGGGCGCGGGAAGCGGCGCGGGAAATTGCGGCGGATAACCGTATTTCACAAGCTGAAGGACTAACGGCTGAACTGGATGCACTGGTCCGGGAAGTGGCGGCATACGCAAGGTAAAATTAAAGGCCCGGACAACCGGGCTTTTAATAGTATCAGAAAGTTAGCATAGGATAACTTCAATTAATGTATAAAAAAAGGTTATTTTTCTGACCCTCTATGCACGTTACAAAGAGTATGAGCGAGAATTATGAAAACATAAAAAAGTACTCGTGCCATGATGGAAAAAGACTTATGCTTGTAACTATCTCGCATAAGTAACTTAAAAACTTTTTTCTTATGGAGTTTATGTATGAAGAAAACTGTCTTTTTAATCCTTCTTGTTTGTATTAGTATTACATCTGCATTAGCTCGTGAGTATGAATACGCAAATATTCCTTATGGCTCAAGTGTAGAAGATGTTAGGAGTGTTTTTATTTCTTATGGTTATGAAGATAAGGGGTATGTATCAGGGGCAAATGCTTATATGTATTTAGCAACAATTTATGATGAGGTAGCAATAATTAGTTGTACGTTTGATGAAACTGGATTATGTGCAATACTCATTGAGTTTCCGTTTGCTACAACGTCTTCACCTGTTTATTATGCCATTCTTAACATGATGTTATCCAAATATGGTAAACCGACAGATGAAACCAAATCGTTTGCTTTATGGAACGGGGACACTTCAATGGCGGGGATACGTTTGTTTGATGATTCTAGTTTTGACGTAGAGTATTACAAAACCGCGTATGCAAAAAGTAAGCTAGATTCTCAATCACAAGACTTGAAAGGGTTTTGATTAATTAATCCACTTGGTTAATATTACGTCTCTTTGAGTAAAAGGATAAAATGCTACGGAAAGGCACGAGAACAGCCCTAGAATCAATCCTGTAAGTTTTGACGTTAAACTTGCTGAAGTACCGCCGGAAAGCCGCTCAAAAGCCTTTTTTTGTGTAGACGCTATGTAGGCATAGCAGGATATAAAGCGTTTAAATATATACAATGCAAGTATATAGACTGACTATAAAAAGAATGAGTCCTACTCCTGCTAAAAACGAAAGACCAATCGGTTAACCCGGTTGGTCTTTTTGCTTTTAAACCAGACTTCAGGAGTAGGACTCGAACCGGAGTCGCCGCCGAGCGAAGGCGAGGAAAAGCCGCCATGGAGGGCGGCGACAGGCGACGCAGGCGCCCGAAGGGAAGGCGCAGGAAGCGCCTGAGCGGAGGGAGAGACTCCTACTCCTGCTAAAAACGAAAGACCAATCGGTTAACCCGGTTGGTCTTTTTGCTTTTAAACCAGGCTTCAGGAGTAGGACTCGATGCCCCGCCATTTCGGAACGGAGTGAGAAATGGCATTCCGATACATTTCATACAGGCAAACGGCGCGGAGCGACGTAAGAGGAGTCGCCGCCGAGCGAAGGCGAGGAAAAGCCGCCATGGAGGGCGGCGACAGGCGACGTAGGCGCCCGGAGGGAAGGCGCGGGAAGCGCCTGACCGGAGGGAGAGATTCCTACTCCTGCTAGAAACAACAAACCCGATAGGTTAATCCTGTCGGGTTTTTGCTTTTAAACCAGGCTTCAGGAGTAGGACTCGATGCCCCGCCATTTCGGAACGGAGTGAGAAATGGCATTCCGATACATTTCATACAGGCAAACGGCGCGGAGCGACGTAAGAGGAGTCGCCGCCGAGCCTCCTATTCGAACCGGAACCACCCGAGGTCAAACTCGCAGCCCGGTAGGAATACGAAGGTGACCGTTTGATTTCCCCGTATCGGTTCCAGGGTAAACGAGCGTTCGGTATACGCCTCCGCGCGCTCGAATTCCACGATTTGGGTTCGCTGGCCTTCGCTCCCGTCAAGGCGGATATTAATCGAATTTCGCTCAAGCGGGGTCCGGCCGTAAATCGTGAGACGCGAGCAGCCGATTTCGCCAAAATCCATATCGCGGTATTCCAGGGACACGTTGTTGCCGATTCCCTCAATCGCGTTTCGTTCCGGGACCGGGGTAAAACGGTCGCCGTAGACCGCGTCGTTTTCCAGGGCGCCGATCTTGGCGCGGGCCTTGTCCGGCCGGGTAAACGAAAAGCCCTTGATGTGCGCCTTCCTTCGGAGCGCGATACAGACCGAGCCGATTCCCCTCATGCGGCGCGCGAGTTTCCAGGTTACCGACTGGTAGGTATTCCATTTGGTGGGAATGTCGTACGTCTCGAGGGCAAGCCGCTCGCTGCCTTCCTCGTCGGGCATGCCGTCCCATATTTCCACGGGGAACGGCTCGCTGTCCAACGCGAAAAGGGGGAGCGTGATCTCGTCCGAGCCCCAGGGGCCGAAATCGATCCCGTCAAAGCACACGTAGCTCGTTCCGTCCCGCGGGGTCGCCACGCCGCGGTCGTTCCCGTTGCCGAGTTCCGCGTTCGTCCGTTTCCACAGGCCCCCCGAGACGAAATCGTAGGGGTCCAGGTAGGCGGGTCCCAGGCCGCTAGCCGAGAATTCCAGTTGGGAGATGAGCCGGATTTTGCCGGAACCGTTTCTCGCCGTTGCCCGCACGCGGAAATTCCCGTCGCCGAGGGCGGTCAGCGTCGCGCTCGAGCCGTCGGCGGCGGGCTCGATCCTCGCGAGGTTCGAGTCGATCCCGGCGTCGTCGGTCACGCGCCATTCCACGTCGCGCCAGGTCGCCTCGTCGGGCCGGAGCCGCGCGGTCACGGTTTTTGACCTTGCTTCAGGGCCGAACGCGGTGCCGCTTTCGCAGGCGATTTCTATCTTTCTGACGGGTATTTCGCCGTTTTCCGGGCTTTCGGGATTTTCCCTGCGGCCCGCGCCGAGGATTCCGTGGGGCGATTCGGTTGCCCTCAACGCGACGCGGGCGGATTGGAGGCCGGGCGACGTCGCTTCCAACGCGATATCGCCCGGTTGGGTTTTCGCCCCGATTACGGCGAGGAGCTTACCGCTGAATAGCCTCCTGCTGGTGCCCTGATACTCGTCGCGGTCCGCGCTGTCCCCGTTGTCGAGCCCGACGAGCCGGCCGGCCCCGGTTACCCGAACCCGTACGCGGTTATTCGCGTTGGCTACCGGGACCCCGTCGGCGTCCACGACGGCGATTTCCGCGAAGGCGAGGTCCACCCCGTCGGCGTAGAGCCGTTCCCGGTCCACGGTCACGACGATCCGGCGGGCGTCGCCGAAGGATCGGACCCCTTCGCGGGCCACTTCGCGCCCGTCTTCGCCATAGGCGACGGCCTCGAGCGTACCCGGCGCCCAGGGGAGCCGCCAGGTCGCCGCGAGCGCACGCCCCGCGCGGTGGTCTATCCGCTCGCGGCCCACGAGCGTCCCGTCCCGGTAAAGCGCCACCTCGTCGGCGTTCGAGCAGACGATCACGTCGATCGCCTGCCCCGGGTTGAAATCCCAGTAGGGAAAGACGTGGACCATGGGGGATTCCCCCACGTCGGTCCATTCCGCCTTGAAGCGGTAATAGGAATCCTTGGGGAAGCCCGCGGTGTCGACCTGGCCGAAGTAGGAGTTCTTCGTGAAATAGGGCGTGGGCTCGCCGATGTAGTCGAAACCGGACCAGAGAAACTGGCCCAGGCAAAAATCGGCGTCGCGGTCGTCGGCGATGCAGGCGTCGATGCTTTTGGCGCCCCAGCTCGTGGCGCTGTTCCCTAACGAGGAGCATTGCTCGTCGTCGTCGGCGAGGGTCGAGCGGGAAGCGGGAAAATGGTAGATTCCCCGGCTGTGCGCGATTGAGGCGGTTTCGCTCCCGTAAATGATCCAGTCCGGGTGGGACCGGTGGTGGCTTTCGTAATGCTTTTCGGCGTAATTATACCCGGCGAGCTTCACGATATCGGCGCATTTTTGGGCGTTTTCCCACGGCATGTAATTGGAGCCGATCGTCACCGGCGCGTTTCCAAGGCCGTCATGGGCGGCGACCATGGCCATGAGCCGCCGGGTGATTTCCTGCCCGCGTTCGCCCGCGTGGGTATCGTGAATCTCGTTGCCGACGCTCCACATGATCACGCTGGGGCGATTTCGGTCGCGGCGAATCCAGCTGGCCACGTCGCGTTCCGCCCACTCGGGGAAAAAGCGGGCGTAGTCGAAGGGGTTTTTCGGCTTTTCCCACATATCGAAGGCCTCGGAAAGGACGAGCATGCCGGTTTCGTCGGCGATTTCCATGAATGCCTCTGCGGGAGGATTATGGGCGGTCCGTATGGCGTTAACGCCCATGCCCCTGAGGATCGCGAACTGCCTGCGAAGCGCCGCGGCGTTCACGGCGGCGCCCAGGCAGCCCAGATCGTGATGCTGGCACACGCCGCGCAGTTTCACGCGCCTTCCGTTTAGGGAAAACCCCGCCGTCGGATGAAAGGCGATTTCCCGGAACCCGAACCGGGTTTTCTCGCGGTCAATGACGGTTCCCTCCCCGTCCAGCAGTTCGGTAACGAGGGTGTAGCGTTCGGGGGAAGCTATATCCCACAGGCGCGGGCTATCGGTCTCGAGCACGGCCCGATAGGTTCCGCCTTCAGCGTCTCGCGCCGCGTTCGCCCGGCACGTTTCCCCGCCCTCGCCGTCCAGCACGACGAACCGGACGCCCATGCCACCCGACCGCGCGGTCTCGCCGGGAACCGCTCGCCCCCCGTCGATTTCCGCGGATACGGATATTTTCCAGGCGTTTCCCTCCAGCCTCCGCGGGGCGATATATACCCCGTCTCCCGCGATATGCGCGTCGGGGCGGCGTATGAGCCACGCGTCGCGGTAGATGCCCGCGCCGGAGTACCAGCGGGAATTGGGCGCGCGATGGGTAACCCTGACGAGGATCTCGGCATCATCGAACCCGCCGCCGGCGCCCTGTCGCAGGGCGTCGGTTATCTCGAACTCAAAGGCGGTATAGCCATACTTCCATTCAAAAACACGCCGGCCGTTCACGAATACGGCGCAATCCATATACACGCCGTCGAAACGAAGGAAGGTCCTGCATCCTTCGGCCCCGCGCGCGTTGAGCTCCGCGGCGGATAACGGTCGCCGATACCAGCCGATTCCGTCGGCGTACAGGTCATTGACGCGCTCAATGAGCCAGTCATGGGGAAGGTCCACCGCCTTCCAGGGAGCCCCCGGGGCGGGTAGCGCCTCCGAGGCCGATTCAACCGGGAGCAGGAGGAATTCCCAGTTGTCGTACAGTAGCGTTCGGTCGGCCATCTCGTTCTCCTTGGGCTCCCATTTTGTCCGCCGTCGGCGAAAAGATCAACCGCGATACCGCCGAAACGCGCGTGCTATGCAGAAACCGGCCTTTTTTTTGCGTTATTGTATTAGAATGGAAATATGAAACTAACCTCATTTTTCGAAAGGCGCCTGGCCGCCTCCTACCGGGACGAGGACCCCGTTAGTGTCGAGATCGCGAAAACCCTTTTTGTCGTCACTTCCGCGCTTTCCGCGGTCGCGCTTCTTATGACCGTCGTGATCCAAACCAAGGGGAACGAACGGCTTTTGATCTCCGGACTATTCTGTATTCTCGCGGCGCTCTCCGTCCTAACCCTTTTTGGCAAGGCGAAGATCGCCAGTTTTCTCACCACCACCGTGCTATCGATGGCACTATCCGGACTCGTCTTCCTCAATCCCGAAGGGCACGGGTATTTCGAGCTCTACTTTATCGGTTTTCTCAATCTTTTTGCCATGGGCCTTACGGTTTTGGTCGAGTATCGCTCCTGGCAGGTATTCTTCCCCGCCGCCTATTCTGCCTTCGCTATCGTACTCGCCCTTATCTTCCGCGTGGTGCCCCAAGCCCGGGCCGCGGGAGAAAGTCCCCAAATCGACGACGGGGCGATCGTTATCATCCTGACTTTTCTCGTCGCCACTTCTTTGAATGCCTTGATAAACCGCGAAAAGCGGTTTCTCGCCCAGAGCCGCGAGGCCACCGCCCGGGCCGACCGTCAGCTTGGGCTATTGAAAGGCGCCCTGGACGCCTCTACCACCTCGTTGGCGCAGGGGAATATGTTAAGCGATTCCGCGAAGAAAACCGCGGCCTTTGCCGCCGATTCGGCCGATTTGGTCAAGCGGGCCGAACAGGCCATGCATGCCCTCGCGGACGATAGCCGAAAGCTGGGCGACGAAATAGGACGGATCGGCGCGAGTTCGGCCCGCGCCCGTTCCAGCGCCGAGGGGCAAAGCAGCGTCATTAACGAAACCTCCGCCGCGATCGAGCAGATGACCGCCTCTATCCGGAACATAAACGGCGTTACCCGCGACCGGCAGGGCGCGGTACGCGAGCTTTCGAAAAGCACCGACGACGGCCGGAACATCGTTTCCGCCTCCTCGAAATCCATGGGCGCGGTGGAGTCTTCCACCGGGGCTATTTTGGATATCGTGAACGTGATCAGCGCGGTCGCGGCCCAAACGAACCTATTGGCCATGAACGCCGCGATCGAGGCCGCCCACGCGGGCGAGGCGGGCCGCGGTTTCGCGGTGGTCGCCGACGAAATACGGAAACTCTCGGAGCAAACGAGCAAGAGCGTTAAGGCCGTCACCGATACGGTCAAGGGCACCATACGGGACATACGGGCCGCCGCCGACAACAACGACCGGGCCGTACGCTCCTTCGAGACCATAGCGAAGGAGGCCGAACTCGTTTCCGGGGCCATGCAGGAGATAATCGACGGCCTGGACGAGCTTTCCAAGGGTACCGACGAGATTAACCGCGGCGTATCCGATTCGGTGACGAGCACCAACGAATTGCGCGACGCGGTGGCCGCCCTGGACCACCAGATCCTGAAGGCCCGCGAAAGCCTGACCGCGCTGGAAGAGGCTTCCCGGCAGGTCGACTCCGATCTGACCGCCGTGGGCCGAACCATCGATTCCATCTCGTCTGAAGCCGCGAGCGTAGACGCCATCGGAACCGCGAACGCGCTGGGCCTGTCCGAGCTCAACGCGGCATTGAGTCTCGTAGAGCGCTGAGAATGGGCCTAACCGCGCGCGGCATGGCGGTATGGGCCTTTCCCGAAAACCTACTATTTCCCGGTAATTATGGGTATTATTTATTGACAATTTGCGCAAAATGCCCGATTCTGTGTAAGTTAACCGCGGTTGTAAATAACCGCGCAGAAGGAGATTATCATGACCAAACGCATTTCCCTGTTGGTTGCCGCCGTCGCGGCTTCCCTTTTCGTCGGCTGCGCCACCACCCAGCCCGTTGCCCAGGCCGCGCCCATTCCCGCAGCCGTCGCTTCCGCCGCCCTGAAGGATTCCCCCATAACCATGGCGAACATAGACGAGTTTATCGGCCGCCCCGGCGTTATGGTCGTTGACCTCCGCAATTTCGAGGACCGATTCAACGGCGGCTATATCATCGGTACCGAGGCGATTCCCTTCTTCCAGTTCCTGGACGGCCGCATGGCGACCCGGGGAAAGGTTGACGGCAAGGACACGTGGGACGCTGCCCTCGCCACCACCAACGACGGTTTCGCCTTCGGGAATTACTTCCCCAAGGACGACGCAATCGTCCTTTTCTGCGCCAGCGGCACCCGCGCGGCCTTCGTGAAGACCGTTCTCGACGCCAAGGGCTATACCACCTTCAACGCGGGCGGCTTCAAGGATTATAAGGGGCCCCGCAAGGTACTCGGCGACGGCACGTACGCCCTTCCCGCCCCGGCGGCCCACTAATGGCAAAGTCTTTCGCGTATCGGGGCGCGGCCGCGGCATTGGTCGCCCTCATAACGGTTTTGGGCGGTTGCGCGGGTACCCCCGCGGCCGGAAAAGCCTCCCCCGCGGCGGGCCAAGCGCCGGCGGGAACGGAGCGAATACTGCCCTACACCCATATCGACGGCTTTGGAACCCCGAGCGACGAGCTCGCCTGGATTTCCTGGGAGTTCGAGGCCTTGGACTTCGTGAAGTACCAGATCGACTATATCTCCTGTACCTGCAGACCCGATTCGATCAACAAGCAGTCGCTGCTGTACGTCGAAATCGCCAAGGGCGGGACGGGCGGAAAGATACGGAAGGTTTGGTTCGATTACTGGGGCGATAGCCCGTATATGCCCGACGGTACCACCCGCGAGGAAATCGAGACCAACTTCATGCCGAAGCTGGTGAATACCAAGGCCGCCGACGTGGAAGCCCTGGATACCATGAGCGGCGCGACGGTAACCACCGTTAACCTGAAGCAGATCCTCGGCGCGGTATTGGCGTACCATAACGATAAGTACGCCGCCCCGGGCCTGGGCGAAGCCCCCGACTATGTCGACGCGGAAAGCGGCGCCACCGTCGCGGACTAAACGGCAGAGAGCCTGAGAAAGCTTCGAAAAAGACCGAACCGGTACGCGGTTCGGTCTTTTTTTTGCCGAACGCGGTAGCCCCGAACGGGGTGCCCCGAACGAGCGTCGCCGTCGCCCCGTCAGCGGTTGGTTACGTGCATGGTCCGATACCGCTGGCGCGATTCGGTAGGCGTTTCCCCCTTGCGGGCCTTGAATTGCCGTATGAAATTACGCGTGGAATTGAAGCCCGAATCGTAGGCGATGGAATCGATGGTGTTGTTGCTTTCCTCGAGGAGGCAGGTGGCGTACTTGATCCGTTGATCGATTATGTAATCGCCGAGCGAACGGCCCATCCGGGCCTTGAAGATGCGGCCCAGGTAGTCCGGATTGTAATTCAGGTGATCGGAAAGGTTCTTTACCGAGAAGTTGCCGTCAGTAATGTTTTCGTGAATCGCCTGTATCGCGGCGTAAATCAGGGAATACCGGGTCGAGTCGTATTTTTCGTCGACGAAGTTCGCGAGGACGGTCTCGTTGAGGTTGATCAGCATCAGCTTGAATAGGTATTGCATTTTTTGCCCGGTGAACGAGGGCCGTTCCTGTTCGAAAAGGAGGTCGTGAAAGAGGTCGAGAAAGACTTTCGGCTCGTCAAGGGCGATCTCCTGCGGCAACAGCAGCGCGTCGGAGAGCTCGCGGGCCACGGCCTCGGGGTCGTTCAATACGCGGAGCGCCTCGCGTTCGCCCATCGCGACGGGCGGTTCGGCGGTGGAAAAGTGCATCCAAAAATACGATGCCGCTTCGCGTATGGGACGCGTTCCGCGATGGGTACGCTCCGCCGGCAGGAGCACGAACTTCCCCGGCTCTACGGTTAAGGCATCCCCTTCGTCGGTAATGCCCGCGGTGGACTTCTTTCCCAGTATCAGCACGGACGTATTCAGGTTTCTCGTGGGGTGGACCCAGCCTTCGTTGAGGATGGCGATACCGCAATTGCTCGCCCGCAATTCTTCAAGTCTCCGAAGCAGTATGAAATTCATCGCTCCCCCCCAGGCAGTCTACGCGCGGTTTGCGGAAATCGGCAACAGAAAAGTCGGAATTCGTCGCTTAACGTCGGCAACCGGCGTCTGGTTCGGTCGCGGAAACGGGGGCTATGATTGCCTATGCATTCAATCCTGAAGGAGGGAAGTAATGAAGTACGTTAAGGTTTTCGCTTTTACCGCCCTGTTCGCGCTCACGCTCTGCGGCGCGGTATTCGCCGGCGGCGGTTCCGATTCCGCGAAGGGCAAGGAAGTGCGGCTTACCTACGTGTACTGGGGAAGCACCGCCGAGGATACCGCGGTAAAGGCCGCGCTCAAGGACTTTATGGCGGCGAATCCCGGCATCAGGGTAGAGCCCCTGTATCTGCCCGGCGATCTCGACGGATCGACCTATAACGCGAAAATGAAATCGATGGCCGCGTCCGGAACGCTCCCGGACGTCGGGTATTTCCGGCCCGAGGAATTCGGCAATTACGCGGAAAAGAATTTTTTCCTCCAGCTCGACGACCTCATGAAGCGCGACGGCATGGACTCTTCCTATCTACCCCAAACCTGGCTCTCGATCGGCGGAAAGACCTTCGGGGCGTATACCGCCGCGGAATGCCAGGTAATGTTCTATAACAAGAAAGTCCTACAGGACGCGGGCGTGCCCCTTCCCCCGGCGAAATTCGATCAGGCCTGGAAGTGGGACGAGTTCGCCGCGAACCTGAGAAAGATCACCGTGGACAAAAACGGGAAACACCCGGGAGAGGCGGGGTTTGACCCCAAGAATATCGCCCGGTACGGCGTGGCCTACGACCTATGGTCGGCCATGTACTATCCCACCCTGTGGAGCAACGGGGGCGGCGTGATTTCCGACGACGGCAAGACCGTGCTTATCGATTCGCCAGAGTCCATTGAGGCCGTCCAGCGCTTGGCCGACCTGATCAACAAAGACCACACCATGCCCTACATGGGCGGCGGCAGCGGCCTTCCCGCCCCTTCGGTCATGCTCGCGAACGGACAGCTCGGCTTCTGGGTGACCGGCCAGTGGAACTTCCTCGAGATCGGCGGCATGAAAGACTTGCCCTTCGGCGTCGCGGCCCTCCCGATCCAGAAGAAACCCGCGCAGATTTACCTGAGCGGCGTGAACGTGGTGTTCAAGGCGACAAAGCATCCCGAAGAAGCCTGGCTTCTCCAGAAATGGATGATGGATCCTTCGAAGACCCTCAACCTGTACACCTCCGGTTTGTGGATGCCCACGAAGCTCGCGTACTACAATGACCCCGCGCGGCTTAAGGAATGGACGGACAATCCGGTGCATCCCGCCGGATACAAGGAAGCCGTCCTCGATTCAATGTCCATTTCCAGGAACGAGCCCATCAAGATCCGGAATATCAACCAGATATGGGGCGATTGCCTGAACCCCGCGTTCGAGAGCATATGGATCGGCAAGGCGAGCGCTGCCGACGCCCTGAAGGAAGCGGCCAAAAAGGTACGCGATTCGGGACTGCTCGTCGGAACCTATTGAACGAACGCCGAAAAAGCCGTCCGGCTTTTTCGGCGCGCCTCGTAAGCTTTTTTTAGGCGGGCTTCGGAAGTTCCGTCGCGTACGGTAGACCCGACGCGGCCGCGACGCCGCGGCGCCGGAAAACCCGTCGCCCGTTTTTTTTAACCGCGGAACGGGGCGGACCGCGCGCGCGGTACCGCCGGGAGAATTGACCAGTGAGCTCGAAGAAGAAAACATGGAGCCTTTCAAGGAACGGGAATTTTTGGGGATGGCTGCTGATATCCCCCCTGACGCTCGGCCTCACGATTTGGGTGCTCTTTCCGATGGGCCTGAGCTTCGTGACGAGCCTTCTGGACTGGGACATGCTGAGCAAGCCCACGTTCGTGGGCCTAAAGAATTACTTGGGCCTATTCACGGGCGACGGGCTGTTTATACAGTCGGTTATCGTCACCCTTTACTATACGCTTTTGAGCGTTCCGCTGCAGTTGGGCGCGGCCTTCACGGTGGCCATGCTCCTCAACTCCCGGGTTCGGGGGCTCGGCATTTTCAGGACCCTGTTCTATCTGCCTTCCCTCTTGCCCAGCGTAGTCGTTTCGGTCATCTGGCTGTGGCTGTACAACAAGCAATACGGCCTTCTCAACGCGGGCCTTTCCGCGCTCGGCCTGGACCGGATCGACTGGATTAACGATCCCCGTCTCGTGATCCCGAGCCTGGTGGCGATGGGCGTATGGGGAATCGGGAACGTGGTGATTATCTTCCTCGCGGGGCTGCAGGGAATACCCAAGGAACTGCTGGAAGCGGTGGAAATCGACGGCGGTTCGGCCTGGCATTCCTTCAGAAACGTGATACTCCCGCTCATGAGCCCGATCATTCTCTACAATATGATCGTGGGGATAATAAAATCCCTCCAGCTTTTCACCGAACCGTACATCATGACGGGAGGGGGGCCGATGAACGCTTCCCTGAGCTTCATGCTGCTTATCTATAATAACGCCTTCAAATACGGGAAGATGGGCGTCGCGAACGCCATGGCATGGGTCCTTTTCCTGCTGACGCTCGCCCTGTCCGTCGCGGTATTCAAATCGTCGAGTAAGTGGGCGTATTCGGAAGGGGACGGCAAATGAAAAAGACCGGCGGAAAACTTAGCCGCTTTACCCTGTACCTGGCCTTGTGCCTGATATCGTTCGCGAGCGTGGTACCCTTGCTGTGGCAGGTGAGAAGCTCCTTCATGCCCATAAACGACATATTCAAGATACCCATGATCGTCGTGCCGAAACGGTTCGAATTCGGGAACTATCGCGACGTATTCACCCTGGTTCCCTTCGCCCGATACTACCTGAACACGATATTCGTCGTCCTCGTGAATATCGCGGGGGCGCTCGTATCGAATGCCTGCATCGCCTACGCGATCGCGCGGATCGACTTTAAGGGACGCGAACTCATGTACGCGCTGAGCCTCGGCACCATGATGCTTCCCGCCTCGGTCCAGCTGATTCCCTTCTTCATCGAGTGGAACTGGCTTCACGGCGTCAACACCTACTTGCCGCTCACGGTACCGGCTTTTTTCGGCAACGCGTTTTTCATTTTCATGCTCGTGCAATTCCTTAAGACGGTGCCGAAAGACTATGACGAGGCGGCGTTTATCGACGGGGCCAACCACCCCCGGATCCTTTTGCGGGTTATAATGCCGCTGGCGAAGCCCGCCCTCGCGGTGGTGGCGATATTTCAGTTCATGGCGACGTGGAACGACTTCATGGGCCCCCTCCTGTTCCTGAACGATTCGAAGCTCTACACGCTGGCGATCGGGCTGAGATCGTTCGTATCGACCTTCTATACGCCCTGGCCCGCTCTGATGGCAGCCGCCACGCTGACCGTGGCGCCGCTGATAGTCCTGTTTTTCGCGGCCCAAAGATCCTTCGTGGAAGGCCTTGCAATGGGCGGCCTGAAAGGCTAAAACCGGCGGCGGTCCCGCGGTAAACGGCCGCGCGCGAAGGCGGGAACCGCTTGCGAGTAAGACTAATTTATTTGCGCATAACGAGGTAGCGACATGAACGAAACACGATCCTTTCTCCCCGGCGCGATCCGGCTGACCGGCGGCTTTTGGGGCGATCGCGCGCGATCGATCGCGAGCGAAACCATACCCTTTCAATGGAAGGCGCTGAATAACGAGGTTCCCGGCGTTCCCCGAAGCCACGCCGTGGAGAACTTTCGGATAGCGGCGGGCGAGGCGACGGGCAAGCCCCAGGGAACCATTTTCCAGGACAGCGACGTCGCCAAATGGATAGAGGCGGCCGCGTACAGCCTCATAACCAAGGGCGATCCGGAGCTCGAGGCGAGGATCGACGAACTGGTCCGGCTGATCGAAAAGAGCCAGCTCGACGACGGATACGTGAATACCTATTTTATCGCCGCGGCGGGCCTCGAGAAGCGGTGGTCCGACCTGGTCATGGGCCACGAGCTCTATTGTGCCGGGCATATGATCGAGGCGGCCGTGGCCTATTTCCGGGTTACCGGAAAGCGGCGGCTCATGGACGTGATGTGCCGCTACGCGGATTACATCGGGACGGTTTTCGGCCCGGGAGAGGGGCAAAACCCCGCCTTCGACGGCCACCCCGAGATAGAGCTCGCCCTCCACCGGCTCGCCGAGGCGTCGGGAAAGAAAAAATACGCCGAACTCGCGAACCATTTCGTGGACGCGCGGGGGAAAGTGCCGAACTTTTACAAGGGCGAAGCCGCCATGGAAGGCATGATACCCAAATCGCGCTGGTTCCAATCCGACTATTATCTCGCCGACCGGCCGGTCCGGGAGATGACCGCGGTAGAGGGCCACTCGGTGCGCGCGATGTACCTCTATTGCGCGATGGCCGATCAATACCGGGCCACGGGAGACCGGTCGCTCCTCGATACCCTGCGGCGCCTGTGGAAAAGCGCGGTTACCCGACACCTGTATATTACGGCCGGCCTGGGGTCCCAGTCCCACGGGGAACGGTTCACGATCGACTACGATTTGCCGAACGATACCTGCTACACCGAGACCTGCGCCTCGATCGGCCTGGCCATGTGGGCCTGGCGCATGCTCCTCATAGAGCCGAAACGGGAATACGCCGACGTGATGGAGCGGGCCATGTTCAACGGAATCCTCTCGGGGATATCCCTTGACGGGACCGCGTATTTTTACGTGAATCCCCTCGAGTTAGCCCCCGGGGCGGCGGCGTTTCGGCATGACCTTTCGCACGTTTCGGCGAAGCGCGTCGGCTGGTTCGATTGCGCCTGCTGCCCGACCAACGTCGCGCGGTTCATCGCCTCGATCTCGGGCTATTTGGCGACGGCTACGGAGCGGTCCCTGTGGCTGCACCATTACGCGGCGGGAACCGCCCTATTGGACCTGGCGGGAACGAAGGTCGCCCTGACCGTGAAAACGGGCTACCCGTGGGACGGCGCGATTGAACTGACGGTAGAACCCGAACGGCCCGCGGAATTCGAGCTCCGGCTCAGGATACCCTCCTGGTGCGAAAGCCATGCGATTACGGTGAACGGGACCCGCCTGGAGGCGGGGAACGCGGCCTATTCCGCGGCGGACGGCTACGCGGCGCTGGCGCGGTCCTGGAAGAAGGGAGACCGGGTCAGGCTCGAGCTCGCCATGCCGGTACGCTTCATGAAGGCGAATGCGCTGGTGAGCGAAGACGCGGGAAAGGTCGCGGTAATGCGCGGCCCGGTCGTGTATTGCGCCGAGGGGCACGATAACGGCGACAACCTTTCTTCCTTTTCGGTCGATCCCGCGGCCGGCGCGCGCCTTATCGCCGATCCCTCGCTTCCCGACGGGACGGCGGCGCTGGAACTCGACGCGTTCAGGGAAGCGGACGCCGATCCCGACGCGCCCCTTTATGGCGCGTACGTTCCCGGTGAAACGCCCAAGCGAAGCCTGCGATTGATACCCTACTATCAGTGGGGAAACCGGTCGCCGGGAAACGCCATGCTCGTGTGGCTCCGGGTCGCCGGACGGTAGCCGACCGCCCGCCGCTTCCCGTGGCCCGTCCTGCGAGGGGGCTCCGAGCGTGGCGCGTCCCCGTCGGGGCCTCCCGACGGATCCGCGCGGGGACGTTCTGCCTCCTCACGAAAAATTGACGCTCGACCCGGGCGAGCGGGTGTATACTTGCCGTATGGCGCGGAAAAAAACGAAGATATTCCTTTTGGACACCAACGTGATCCTGCACGACTTTCGGTGCATTTACCAGTTCGAAGACAACGATATCGTGTTGCCGATCGTGGTGCTCGAGGAACTGGACCGGTTCAAGAAGGGCAACGACCTGATCAATTTCCACGCGCGGGAGTTCACGCGCGAATTGGACTCCATCGCGGGGGATTCCCTGTTCTCCCTCGGGCTGCCCCTGGGGCCGAAGCTCGGGAAACTGTTCATCGAGACGGGAAAGGCCTTTTCGCGGACCCTCGAGGATTCCTTCCCGGAGCAGACGGCCGATCACCGCATACTCGCGATCACCGAGTGGGTCGCCTCGAAAAACCCCGAGCGCAAGGTCGTGCTCGTTTCCAAGGACATTAACCTCAGGATGAAGGCCAAGTCGCTCGGCCTATTCGCGGAAGACTACGAATCGGACAAGGTACGCGACGTTTCGGAGATAGACCGGAACATCGAGCTGATACCCAATCTCGATTCGTCGCTGATCTCGCGGCTTTACGACGAGGTCGAGGGGGTTCCGTTCCCCGAATTCGGGATTCGGAAAAGGAAACCCGTCTCGAACCAGTGTTTTATCCTCAAAAACGGGACGGCGAGCGCCCTGGGCAGGTACGACGCGCCCACCGACCGGATCGTCCGGGTGGAGCGGCAAAAATGCTACGGGATCGAGCCGAGGAACGCCGAACAGGCCTTTTCGCTGGACGCGCTCACGAGAAAGTCGGTCCAATTGGTGGCGCTGTCGGGGAAGGCGGGTACCGGAAAGACCCTGCTGGCCCTGGCGGCGGCGCTCGCGCAGGAAGGGCAATACGACCAGATCCTCCTCGCGCGGCCGGTCATGCCCCTGGCGAATCGGGATATCGGCTTTTTGCCCGGCGACGCGGCCGAAAAGATCGGCCCGTACATGGAGCCCCTGTTCGACAATCTCGCGGTTATCCGGCACAAGTTTAAAACCGCGGGGAAAGAGGCCCACCATATAGACGAGATGCAAAAGTCGGGCAAGCTGACCATCACGCCCTTGGCCTATATCCGGGGCCGAAGCCTTTCCAATTCCTTTTTTATCATCGACGAGGCGCAAAACCTGACCCCGCACGAGGTGAAGACCATTATCACCCGCGCGGCGGAGGGCACGAAGCTCGCCTTCACCGGCGACATTCAGCAGATCGATTCTCCCTACCTGGACACGAGCTCGAACGGCCTGAGCTACCTGATCGACAAGATGAAGGGGCAGGAACTGTTCGCCCACGTGCATTTGGTAAAGAGCGAGCGCAGCCAACTGGCCGAGCTCGCGAGCGATTTGCTGTAGGATAGGGGAGCTTTCCGGTATGGTTCTCCCATGAACGACATGATCTGCCGGCCCGGTTGCGCCGCCTGCTGTACCGTTATCTCAATCTCTTCCGCCCTTCCCGGCATGCCCCGGGGAAAGCCGGCGGGGGAACGTTGCGTAAACCTGACCGCCGACCTGCGGTGCTCGATTCACGGGAGCCCCGAATATCCGGCGGTATGCCGGAATTTCAAGGCGAGCCGGGACTTTTGCGGAGATACCAACGAAGAGGCCTACCGGCTCATAGCCGAGCTCGAGCGCGAGACGGGCGGCGTTTAGGACCCGGTACGTTCGTAATCTCCGAAACGCTCGATCCACGTCCTGACGTCGGCCCCATAGAGGTTCGATTTCGCCCCCTGTAAATTCGTTTCTTCCCTTATGAAGCGGCCGTGCTTTCGGTATAGCCGGTTGATCAGGTCGTTGTTGTCGCGATAGGTGCGGAACCGGGCCTCTTCATGGCCGTCGGCCAAGAGGCATTTGGCGAGGAAGGGGACGGCGAGATAGCTATAGGGGTTTCTCCTCGCGGGGTCGACCACGAAGCAGTAGACGTAGCCGATATGCGGGTCTTCGTAACGGAACCCGCCGTCTTCCCTGAGCCGGGGCGTGCCGTGAAAGTAGCCGAGCAGGCCGACGATGCGCGTCCGGGGCTCCGGCAGCGCGCCGTCCGCCGCTTCCGCCACCAGGAGCCTGCCTTCGGCGAGAAGGAGCTTGAGGGTTCCCCGTAAGCCGTGGGGATAGGTGGTAAAGGGCGGGTCCGTCAGGTCCTTTACGGTTTCGAAGAAGGCGAGGGCGGGTTCAAGGTCCGGCTCTCCGGCGATTTTCCATTCGTTTTCGGCCATGGGGTATCCTTTTTTCTTCGCGTTCGTTTTCGTATATTTACTGTATCGGACGGTTTATCCGTATCTTTCATCCATAAATGTCAGAGGGAAACATGAGAATCTCCGTTCTTATTCCCGTGTACCGGGAACCGAAATACCTGACCGAGATGGTTCGCTCGCTGCGCGCACAGGATTACGGTGATCTGGAAATATTCGCGGTGGTGGACGGGCCCATGACCGAGCCCATTCGGCAGGCCTTGGCCGAAATCGAAGGCTCGGTCACCGTGGTCTTTCCCGACGCGCATACGGGCAAGGCGGAAGCCCTAAACCGCGCGGCCCTCTCCCTCGAAACCGACGCCCTCGTATTCTTCGACAACGATATCGTCCTGCCGCAGAACCCCGGCTTTCTTTCCCGCGTGGCCGAGAAACTGGAACGCTACGATATCGTGGATATGCCGAAAGAGGTAATCAGCGAGTCCCTTTTCTCGGCCATGATCGCCCATGAATACCAGAGCCTGGCCATCGCGAGCCTGCTTTTTTCCGCGATCGTTCGCCGCTCGCCCGGGGTCATCGGCGCGGCCTTCGCGGTCAGGAAGTCCCTATTCGATCGTTTGGGCGGCTTTAAGCGGGTAGTCCACGAGGACGGCGACTTCGGCGCGCGGGCGTTTCGGCTCCATGCCCGCTATGATTACGATCTTTCCCTGAAGGTAAAGACCGGCATGCCCAACACGCTCGGGGAGTGGGTGAAGCAGCGCAAACGGTGGACCTTGATTAACGTGCTATGGTTCAAGGATAACTTCCTGTACCTGTTGCGGAGCGCGTTTCGACAGCCGTCCATGATTCCTACCGTGCTCGCCATGGTGTTGCCCTCGGCGTTGTCCCTGGCCGTATTTTTCGCCCTGAAATGGCAACGGCTCTCGTTCCTGAATCCCGCTATTTTCATGATCGCCCAGCCCTTCCAGTTTCCCGCCGGGGTTTTCCTGTGGCTTTCCCACCACGCCGTGCTCTCCGACGGCTTGGTCAGTACCGCCGTCGGCTTTTTGCTTACGTTCTCCATTTACGGCGCCTTCTCCGCGGCCGCGCGCTTCCGCTTCAATCCGCTAACCTTTCTGCTGTATTACTTCGCGTACGCCCCCCTGGTGATGCTGATTAATATCGCGATGTTCGCGACGCAGTTCCGCGCGGTGTCGGTGGATTTGGACTGGAAAACCTGATTCCTGGCGCGGGAGCGGCAGACCGACTATAGTTAAGGGCGTGAACGATGCCTTTGACGCGGGCCTGTCGCGGAATTTCCTTTCCCGGGCCTTTTTACAGCTGCCGTACCCCTGGGCCTCCTATCGGCTCGTGATAGACGATGCCGGTCAACCCCTCGACGCCCTGATCCTTCAAGTCAACGACGCGTTCGCCGCACGATCGGGGCTCGACGCTCCCGGTTTCACGGGCCGTACCGTTCGCGAGGTCATGGCCGACGATCCTGCCGGGGCGGATTCGCGAATCGCCCTCTTCGCCCGGGCGACGCTGGACCGTAAAACGGTGACCTACGAAGAATACCTGGCCTCCGCCGACAAATGGTATCGCGTTTCGGTCACGAGCCCCGAGTTCCTGCATTTCATGACGCTGGGCGTGGACATTACCGATTGGAAGCGCGCCGAGATTCGGGAGCAGGAGTGCGCGACCAGGCTTCGCGCCTTTATGGATAACGCCCCGCTCCCCCTTTTCGTGACCGACTCGGAAGGGAGATACATAGACGTAAATCCTGCTTCCTGCTCCCTTGTAGGGTATACCCGGGAAGAATTGCTCTCGAGATCCATTCCCGACCTGGTGCCTCCCGAGCGAATCGAGGGCAGTTTTCGCGCCTTTGAAACCCTTAAAACCGAGGGGCGGCTTTCCCGGGAAACCCGGCTTTGCCGGAAAGACGGCTCGTGCGTGGACGTTTCCCTGCTCGGCGTTCACTTCGAGGACGGCACGTACCTTGCCTATTGCGAGGACTTAGGCGAGTCACGGCGGTTAGACCGCGTACGGGACCGGTTATTGAGCGTGTTTTTGGCGGTAGACCGTCCGATATTCCTTCTTGACCCAACCGGCGCCATTATCGAGGCAAATGAACGTTTTCTCGGCCTTTTCGGCTATTCCCGACCGGAATTGAGTTCCCTGGGCGCGACTTTCCTGGATCCCGGCCTGGAAACCTGCCAGACCCTCGGCTATGAAGAATCGGAATACCGAAAACTCTATGGGGCTCTCTGGCGGGACGTGAAAGACCCGCGCATACGCTTTTGGGACGGCGTGCTGCCCAACCGCAAAAAGGACGGTTCCCTCTTTTGGAACCATTTGGTATTGCGTGGCATGTTTACGGTAGACGGAGCGCTGGACAGCATCGCGGGATTTCCCGCTGAAATACCAACGTCGCCCCTCTACGACGCGCGGGATTGAGGCCTCCCGCTAAATCCCGCTGCCCATCAGGGGCGCCGCGACCGCTTCCTTGACCGGGATGGTAACGGTTACCTCGGTTCCCGTATCCGGGGAAGATTCAATGGAAAAGGCCGCATTGAGCTGATGGGCGCGATACCTCATGGAGGTAAGCCCCAGCCCGTTCTTTCTCCGGAGCTGACGGCCGGTAAGGGGCTTGGCCTGCGCGTTTTGTTCCGCGACGGCAGAGCCTTCGAGGCGGTCCGAGATCGCCGTGGCGATGAGCGGGTTGCCGATGCCGTCGTCCTTGATCCGGACGGTAAGCTTTCCCGGCTCCCTCGTTACGGTAACCTCGGCCCATTTCGCGGAAGAGTGCTTAATCGAATTCTGCAGCGCTTCCTGGACGATCCGGTACACGTTGATGTTTCCCTCCCGGGAGAGGGGCGACCGTTCCTCGGCGTTCCAATTGTAGAGGCAGCCCATGTCCCCGGCCTTTTCGATGGAATCGCAAAGCCCCCTCAGGGCGTTGTCCAAGCCCAGGTCTTCGAGTTCCACGGGGAAGGAATCGTGGGCGTACCGTCGGGTCAGGGTCAGGGTTTCGTTCACCATCTCCGCCACTTCCGCCGGGACGGAGGGCATGGCCTTGCAGTACATCGATATGCCCGCGAGGCGCTGGCAAATGTCGTCGTGCAGGTCCAGGCTGAAGCGGAGGCGTTCCATCTCGCTGATTTTCAGCACTTCCGCCTCCACCTTGATTCTCCGGTTCGCCTCCTCGGCGAGTCTCGTGTTCGTCTTGATCAGGTCGGCGGTCCTGAGGGCGACCTCGTGCTCGAGGTGCCGCATTCTCTCCTTTTCCCGCTTCAGGAGTTCCAGGCGGTGCAAGGTATTGCCGATGAATATGGCGCTGGAACAGATGAACGGATCGGCGAATTCCTCCGCTTCCCAGAGGAGCAGGCCCAGCTGGAATTCCCCCGAACTCAGGTGCAAAAGCCGGATCGCGCTGCGGTCGTCGGTAAACAGCGTCTCGATGAGCTCGGAAAGCGCCACCTGCTCCTCGCCCGCGGCGAACATTCGCTCGCCGTTCCCGATCTTTTCGTAGAGCAGGCAGGCCTCGTCGGGTATATGCACGCTCCGTTCGGGAAATAAGAAGAGCCTGAAGGAGGCCACGTTGAGGCTTTGAAGGTACGGGCCGAGATGCGCGCACAGCTCCTCGGTGGAACCGATCATCGCCAGGGTTTGGCCGAGGCTCCCGCTTTCGCGCAGGTAGCGTTCCGACAGGATATTCCGGTATTCCGCCTCGTCGAGGCTTTGTTCGAGGGTCGTGGTCGCCGTTTCCCGGCTTGGCTCGAAATCGCAGCCGCAGGAAGAGCGGATGATGATCTTCGAATCCGCGTGGATGACCGATTCGTTTTCGCCGTGGATGGCGCCGAACATCGCCTTCATGGCGACGGGCCCCAGTTCGCGGAGCGGTTGCCGTACCGTGGTAAGGGCGGGTTTCTCCAGGCGGGCTTGGGGTACGTCGTCGAAGCCGGTAACCGCGCATTTGTGCCAGCGGGTGCCCGGGTGAAGCCGAAGCTCCTTGAGCGCGCCGATGGCCATGTTGTCGTTGGCCGCGACTATGGCGTCCAGCCGCCGGTCCGGGTTTTCCAGGATGAAGTTCCGGACGATTTCGCTGCCGGAATACTCGACAAAGTCGCCGTTGGCCTCAACCGCCTCGATCTCCGGGTATTTTTGCTTCTTTTCCCGTATCGCGCTGCGGAATACGTGCTCTCGCACGGTATTGTCCCGGTGTTCCGCCGGGCCGCCGATATAGAGGAATTTCCGGTAGCCGTGGGCTTCGATCAGGTGCTCCATCAGCGCTTCCATCGACCGGCGGGTCCTGATCACGATGGACGTGAGCCCCGTCAGGCGGTTCCCGATGGATACCGCCGGGATATCCGAGAAGCGCTCGCGCAGCTCCGCGAGCTTTTCGCCCTCGGTGCAGTCCACCAAAACGGAGGTCAAAAGCAGTACGCCGTCGAGCCGGAGAAAGCGGCGCGAGGGGAATTCGTGCAGGGCGCCCCGGCCCTCGTTGAGCAAATTCTCGCCCTGTACGCAGATAAGCTTTATGCCGAGCCGTTCCGTTTCCTTCCTGACGGCATGGAATACGGCCCGTTGATACTCCTCGTCAAGGTTGTTCAGATACAGGGCGATGGTCGTTCCGCTCTTCATGGTTCCCGCATTATACCACGGATCCGGCCTTTTCCGGCCGAAACCCGAACTACGGCGAGGGGAATCCCCATAAGGGATTTGTACTATACCGTTTTTCGTTTAACGTGATAGGATGCAGCATGCCTGCCGTCTCAGTCATGTTAGTCGACGATCATCCCATTTTTTCCAAGGGTCTTGCCCAATTAATCGGCGCCCAATGCATGTATAAGGTCGTCGGCGAGGCCCGAGACAGCGCCGAGGCGATGGATCTCCTGGAGCGGGAAAAACCGGACCTCGCCGTGGTGGATCTCAATCTCGGGGACGAAGACGGCCTGGAAACCATAAAAAACATGAAGGCCCTCCGGCCCGAACTCGTTGTTTTGGTCCTGTCGATGCACGACGAGCGCTATTACGCGGAACGGGCGATCCGGGCCGGCGCCCGCGGCTATATCATGAAGCAGGAAGCGGGCGCGAACGTGCTCGAGGCGATCAAGACTGTCATGACCGGCCGGATTTGGCTCAGCGAAAGCGAGCGCGAGCGCATGGTCAACTCCATGGTCGGGGCGGAACCCCTGCGCGAGAACGACGACCGTTTTACCCCCGTCAACACCCTGTCGGACCGTCAGCTCCAAATCTTCGGCTTTATCGGAAAGGGCCTCGGCACCATTGAGATCGCCGCGAAGCTGAACCTGAGCACGAAAACCATCGATACCCATAAAGAACACATCAAATTGAAGCTCCATTGCGCGAACGCCCAGGAACTCCGGCAATTCGCCATCGAGTGGGCGAATCGGCGCAAAGACTGACCCGATTTTCGTTCCTCCCCTCCCGACCGCGCGGCCGATAGGTTAAATTCCCGATGGATAAACGATACCCGAAATGCGAAGCTTTAAGGCAGTAATCTAGTCCGGCTCGCCGGCGCCTTAGGAGTATCCCATGTCCGACGCTGAACGCATCAGAGAATTAATATCCAAAATGACCCTAGAGGAAAAGGTTTCCCAATTATCCCACGCCAGCCCGGCCATCGAGCGGCTCGGCATACCCGCGTACAATTGGTGGAGCGAGGGCCTGCACGGCGTCGCCCGGGCGGGCCTTGCCACGGTGTTTCCCCAGGCGATCGGCCTCGGCGCCACCTTCGACGACGGGTTCGTCCGCCGGGTGTTCGACGCCGTGTCCGACGAGGCCCGGGCGAAATACAACCTCGCGACTGCCCGCGACATCCGCGGGCAGTATCAGGGCCTCACCTATTGGACCCCGAACATCAATATCTTCCGCGATCCCCGCTGGGGCCGCGGCCAGGAAACCTACGGTGAGGATCCCTGCCTCACCGAGCGGATGGGGCTTGCGGTAACCAAGGGCCTGCAGGGCGAGGGTTCCGGCGGCGAAAGCGACCGCCTGAAGCTGGCGGCCTGCGCCAAGCACTACGCGGTCCACTCCGGCCCGGAGAAGGACCGGCATACCTTCGACGCCGTTTGCAGCCAGAAAGACCTCTGGGAAACCTATCTTCCCGCCTTCCGCGCCCTGGCCGCCGCCGGCGTCGAATCGTTCATGGGTGCGTACAACCGTACCCTCGGCGAGGCGTGCAACGCGAGCAAGCTGCTATTGAAGGACATTCTCCGGGGCCGGTGGAAATTCAAGGGCCACGTGGTTTCCGACTGCTGGGCCATCAAGGACTTCCACGACGGCCATAACATAACCAAAACCCCCGAGGAATCCGTGGCGCTCGCGATCAATAGCGGGTGCGACCTGAACTGCGGCAGTTGCTATCCCGCCCTGGTTCCCGCCGTGGCCCAGGGCCTGGTCGAGGAAAAAACCATAGACGAGTCCCTGACCCGCCTCCTCGAAACCCGGTTCCGCCTCGGTCAGTTCGACGCGGCGCCCGGCGGGAAGGCCCAGGCCGCCTGGGATTCCCTCGGCGCAGAGACGGTACACTCCGACGCCCACGTCGCCCTCGCGCTTGAAGCGGCGCAAAAGTCCCTCGTCCTCCTGAAAAACCGGAATAATATCCTCCCCATCAAGAACGAGAAGAAAAAGATCCTCGTGATCGGTCCGGCGGCGGCGAACGTCCACTCGATCATGGGCAACTATCACGGGTATAGCCCGCGGCTCGTGACCATCCTCGAGGGCATTACCGCCAAGCTCGCCGAATTCCCCGAGATTACCATGGACTATCACCAGGGTTGCATGATGTACGACGAGAACCGGAATACCGGCTGGACGATCGGCATGGCCGAGCAGGCCGACCTGGTCATCGCGTGCTTCGGCCTCGATAACGCGATGGAAGGAGAGGAGGGCGACGCAATCGCCTCTTCCGTCAAGGGAGACCGCGACGAGATCGAGCTCCCCGAATGGCAGCTCGCCTACCTCCGTGCCCTGAGCGCCCGCGGTACCCCGTTGGTTCTCGTGCTCACCGGCGGAAGCCCCATCGCGATCCCCGAAGATATCGCGGAGGCCATTCTCTTCGCCTGGTATCCCGGCGAGCAGGGCGGTACCGCGGTGGCGGACGTTCTTTTCGGCAAGGTTTCCCCCTCGGGAAAGCTTCCCGTTACCTTTCCGGCCTCTACCAACCAGCTTCCTCCGTACGAAAGCTATGACATGGCGGGGCGAACCTATCGCTACATGAAAGACGAGCCCCTATGGCCCTTCGGCTTCGGCCTCTCCTATACGAAATTCCGCTTTGACTCGGTCAGGGTCGTGGAGTCGAAACTGTCGTCGGGCCCGCTGTGCGCCTCTCCCGGGACGATTCCCGCGCCCTCCGTCGCGGCGACCGTAGAAGTGGCCGTTACGAATGCCGGAACGGTCGACGCCGACGAGATAGTCCAGCTTTACGTGGCAAAGGCCAAGCGGGACGCTTCCGACCCCGTATGCTCCCTCCGCGATTTCCGCAGGGTTTCGATTCCCGCGGGAAAGACGGTCACGGTCCGCTTCGCGCTCGATCGCGCCGCCTTCGTCACGGTGTTGGCGTCCGGCGAGGAAACCGTGCTTCCCGGAACCTATAGGATAATCGCCGGCGAGGCGGCGCCGCTGCCCGTCTCCGTGGCCAAGGGCGCTGCCGCCCCGGTAAGCGCCGAGGTGACGGCGGAATGAGTTCGCGAAACAACGGCAAGGGGCGCGGCCTGGGTTATGAGCTTTGGCTCGGACGCTCCGCCCTTCCCCCGGATCTCGGCGCGCCCTGGCTCCCCTTCCTCGGCGAGGTTAAGGTCGAGCGGGGCACGGCGGCGCTCGATTCCGCCTCGGCGGAATTTGCCCGTTCACTGGAAGGGCTGTTCGGAACCGGGCCCGAAGCGGGACCCGGCTCCATCATCGCGGGACGGCCGGCCTTCGTGGAGCAGACGCTCGGCGGAAAATCGGCCGCGAACGGGACGCTGACCGGCGGCCTTCCCCCGGGCGACGGCTTCGCGATTCGCCTGGCTCCGGCCGCTGCGGGCGACAAGCCCCGTCTTGCCGTCGTTTCGACCACGGACAGGGGCGTGCTGTACGGGACGTTCGCCCTCCTTCGCGCCATGGCCACGGGCATGCGCCCGGAAGCGGCGGTAAGCGAGGAAACACCCGCCGTCTCCTTTAGAATGCTTGACCATTGGGACAACCTGGACGGTTCCATCGAGCGGGGATACGCCGGCCGCTCCCTGTGGAAATGGGGCGAATTGCCCGTCAAGGTCGACCCCCGGTACGCCGATTACGCCCGGGCCTGCGCCTCGGTGGGGATAAACGCCTCCTGCCTCAATAACGTAAACGCCGCCTGCGAGATTCTCTCCACCGAATACCTCGAGAAAATCGCGGTTATCGCGGGCGTACTGCGCGCGTGGGGCATTCGGACCTTCCTTTCCGTCAACTTCTCCTCTCCCATTAAGATGGGCGGCCTCAATACCGCCGATCCCCTCGATCCCGCGGTAATCGCGTGGTGGTCGGCCAAAGCCAGGGAGCTGTACGCCCTCATTCCGGATTTCGGCGGCTTCGTGGTAAAAGCCGACTCGGAGGGCCAGCCCGGCCCCTTCGCCTACGGGCGGACCCACGCCGACGGCGCGAATATGCTCGCCCGCGCGCTCGGTTCCTTCGGCGGCATCGTTATCTGGCGCGCCTTCGTGTACGGCCACGGCGAGACCGACCGCGCCAAGAAGGCTTGGGCGAATTTCATGCCGCACGACGGCGAATTCGAGCCTAACGTGGCCGTGCAGGTAAAGAACGGGGCGATCGATTTTCAGCCCCGCGAGCCCGTGCACCCCCTGTTCGGCTCCATGGAAAAATCGAGCCTGTTCATGGAATTCCAGGTTACCCAGGAATATCTCGGCCAGGGAAACCACGTGGTGTACCTGGGCCCGATGTGGAAGGAAATACTGGATTTCGACACCCATGCGCGCGGGAAGGGCTCCACGGTCGCCCGCCTTCTTTCGGCCGGCGGCGGCGCGGAAGGCCTCGACCGCGAGTCGGCCCCCGTCGCTCCCCTTTCCGGGATCGCCGGCGTATCCAATATCGGCGACGACGCTACCTGGTGCGGCAGCCTCTTCCACCCGCTGAACTGGTACGCCTTCGGCCGGCTCGCGTGGGATCCTTCCCTCGATACCGACGCGATCGCCCGGGAGTGGATCGCCCAGACGTGGGGCACCGATCGGGGGCTTATCGACGGTATTCTCGCCGTGGTCTCCCCGTCCTGGGAAGCCTGCGTGGATTATATGACGCCGCTATGCCTCCATCACATCATGAGGGAGCATCACCACTACGGGCCCGATCCCGCGTTCGACGCGGGGGAGCGGGAAGATTGGCGCTCCACGTACTACCATCGCGCGGATTCCGCGGGACTCGGCTTTGACCGTACCCGTACGGGAAGCGGGGGCGTGGATCAGTACCGGAAGCCGGTGGCCGATCTTTTCGACGATATCGAGACCTGTCCGGAAAAATACCTGCTCTGGTTTCATCACGTTCCCTGGGACCGCGTGCTTTCGTCGGGCATGACCCTCGCTCAGGAGCTTCCCGCGCGCTATGCCCGGGGCGTCGCGGCGGCGGAGCGCATGCGGGAACGCTGGCGCGCCCTCGCGCCCCGCATTGATCCCGCGCGGCACGCGGCCGTTCTCGCGAAACTGGACATTCAAGCGGCCGACGCCAAGGAATGGGAAGCGGTATGCGTGCCCTATTTCCTGTCGTTCGCCAAAGCCTCAGCGAAGGAGCTCTCATGATATACCCGAATGTATTCGCCGCCCTCGGCTATGCCGACGCGGAAATCGAGCGAAGGTTCCGCGAGATCCGCGATTCGATCTTCGACCCCTCATCCCCCGATTCTTTTTATCGGGAAGCCGACGACGGTACCGCCTACGTCTTCGACACCGGCAATAACGACGTGCGGACCGAGGGAATGAGCTACGCGATGATGATGGCCGTTCAGATGGACGACCAGGCCATGTTCGATCGCCTGTGGCGGTGGGTCATGCGGAACATGTATATGGAAGAGGGGCTGCACGCGGGGTATTTCGCGTGGTCGTGCTCGCTAGACGGCAAAAAAAACTCGATGGGACCGGCGCCCGACGGGGAAGAGTACTTCGCCTGCGCCCTCCTGTTCGCGGAAAGCCGCTGGGGCAACGGCGATCGCGGCGGCGGAACGCCCGCCCTTTTCGATTACGGCGCCCAGGCGCGCCGCCTCCTTTCGACCTGTATCCATCGGGGCGAGGACGGCGTGGGGCATGCCATGTGGGACCGCCAGCGCAAGCTGATCAAGTTCATTCCCGACTGCGATTTCTCCGATCCCTCGTACCATCTCCCCCATTTTTACCGGATATTCGCGGAGCGGGTTCAATCCGAGGACTCTGCCTTTTGGCGGGAGGCGGCGGCAGCGAGCTCGCGGTACATAGCCCTTGCCGCCCACCCCGAAACCGGGCTTTCGCCCGAGTATTCCTACTGGGACGGAACGCCGAACGGCGAACGCGGCTTTGGCGACTTTTACAGCGACTCCTATCGCGTGGCCGCCAATATCGGGCTGAACGCCGCCTGGGGCGACGCGGACCCGGAGCTCGCCCAGGTCGCGGACCGGATTCTCGCCTTCTTCGACGGCAAGTCTCCCGCCGAATTCCGCAAATACCGGATCGACGGCACGCCCCTGGACGTTCCCTCGCTCCATCCCGTCGGTCTCGTGGCGACCAATGCCCAGGCCGCGTTGGCCCTTATCGGCCGGGACCCTTCCCGGACCGCCGCCTCTGGTCTTCCGCCTCACGCCGAGCGGGCGGTTCGCCTGTTTTGGAATACGCCGCCCCGATCCGGGGAGAGGCGCTATTATGACAACTGCCTCTATTTCTTTGCCTTCCTCGCCCTTTCCGGGCGATATCGCTCGTACTGACGAAAGGAGCCATCGTGAGCAATTCCGACAGAACAGAAGAAAAGCGAATCAAAAACCCCATACTGAGCGGGTTCTACCCCGATCCTTCCCTCTGCCGGGTAGGCGAGGACTTCTATCTCGTCAACTCGACCTTTTCGTGGTATCCGGGCATTCCCGTTTCCCACAGCCGTGACCTCGTCTCATGGCGCCAGATCGGAAACGTGATCGAGCGCGCCGAACAGCTTGATTTCGCGGGCCAGGGCATTTCCCGCGGCCTTTTTGCCCCCTCAATCCGGCATTTCGAGGGCCGGTTTTACGTAACCTGCACCGATATCGACGGGATAGGGAACTTCGTGGTCACGGCCGAGCGACCGGAGGGGCCCTGGTCCCGCCCCGCGCGGCTCGACGCGCCCGGAATCGATCCCTCGCTCTTTTTCGACGAGTCCACGGGCCGTTCCTGGTACATCGGTACCCGGCCGGCGCCGGAAGGCGAGGCGTATTCCGGGAATTGGGAAGTGTGGATTCGCGAATTCGACCGGGAACGGCTTGCCCTGGTGGGCGAGCCCCGGGGAATCTGGCGGGGCGCCCTCAGGGATTGCATATGGCCTGAAGGCCCCCATATCTACCGAATCGACGGCCGGTATTATCTGACCATCGCTGAGGGCGGTACCGGTCCCGACCATGCCGTCACGGTCGCGCGGGCCGACACCCTCGACGGGCCCTGGGTGGGGAAGCCCTCCAACCCGATACTGACCCACCGCCACCTCGGTTCCCGGGCCGAGATCGTGAACGTGGGCCATGGCGACCTGTTCGACGACGGCGCCGGCGGTTGGTGGATGGTTTTTCTCGCGTCTCGGCCCTTCGGCGAGGAACGCTGCTCAAACCTCGGGCGGGAAACCTTTATAGCCCCGGTAACCTGGGAAGGCGGTTGGCCCCTCGTCTCGGCCGAAACGGGTAGGGTAGAGCCCTCTTACGGGGCGCCCGCGCTGGGTTCGGGCCTCGCGGCCTTCCGTTCGCCCCCGCTCCCCGCCTGCGAGCACTTTACTGCTCCCGCGTTGCCTCGGCATTGGCTGACCCTCCGGTATCCGGCCGACCAATGCTCGAGCCTCACGGAGCGGCCGGGTTATTTGCGCCTGCGCGGCCTCGCGGGCACTATCGCGGGGAGAGAACCCGTCGCCTTCGCGGGCGTGCGCCAAACCTCTTTTGACTGGGCGCTTTCTTGCTCGGTGGAGGTTGACTCGAAATCCGCGAAAGACGGTTCGGCCCTGACCGCCGGCCTCGCCCTCGTCCAGTCCGAGAGCAACCATATTCTCTTCGACGTGGCGCAGGGCCCCGGCGTTCCGCTCCTTCGGGTAATCCGCTTCGCCAAGGAAATCGCGGGCGACGGCGAGGTGCTCGCCTCACGGCCTTTGGAAGGGGGGACGGGCGCGGTGATCCTCTCGGCCATTCAGCGCGGCCAGCGGCTTTCGTTCTTCTGGAAACTTCCGGAGGAGGGCGACGACGGGTGGCGACTCATGGCGGAGGGCGTGGACGCCTCTATCCTCAGCACGGAAAAGGCCGGCGGCTTCGTCGGTACCGTTCTCGGCCTCTACGCCAGCGGAAACGGAACGGCCGATTCGGGTCACGCCGACTTTGACTGGATGGAATACCGCGCGCTGACCTGATCTCGCAGCTGGGGCCCCCAGCCGGAACCCATACTGGTGTCGCTGGGGACTTTAGCTACATTTACTATACCCGCAGCTGGGGCAGGTGACACAACCGTCCCGGAAGGAGAGCCCTTCGCCGCATTCCGGGCACGCGCCGTCGCTGGTGGCCACTTCTTCCCCGTCTCGGATATAGTTTTTCAGAACGCGCGCGATAGAGCGTTCCACGTCGGTAAAGTTGGTGTCTTTCTGGAGCTGACCCACGATGAACTGGAGCGGCGTTCCGTGCCTGAGGGCCATGGATATCAGCCGCGCCAGGGACGCGTCGGGAGAATCGAAGGCCTTGGTAAAATCTTCCAGGACCGTTTTGTCGCCCAGTAAGAGGTCGTACCGCCCCGACTCAACCTTGCGCGCCAACGCCTTTTTCTGCGGTCCGTTTTCCTCGATCCCCAGGCCGATCCTGCGCTCCGGGTCGTCTATCACGAAGAGCTCGTAAAGGCTTCCGTCGAGAAAGCCCGCTATCACCAGGTAGCTTCTCTTTCCGGCCCCGGTTCGCCAGATGTCGCAGGGAAGGTCTTTCGGCCTCGGCGGCGCGACGCGGCGCTTTAGGCCCTGGTCTTTTTTCTCGCTGTATTCGAGGATTCCCTTCATGCTCCCTTCGGGGTTGAAGGTCGTAAACCCTTTCAGCCCCTTGTCGTACGCGTACATGAATAGGTTCTTGTATTCCTCGAACGGGGTTCCGGGGGCGAGGTTCAGGGTCTTCGAAATGCTGTGGTCGACGTACCGTTGAAATACGGCCTGCATGTCTATGGAGCGATAGGGATCGATATCGGCGGTGGTCACGAACCGGCGAAGCGCTTCCTCGCCGTCCGCGCCCCGGCCCGAGTCGAGCCAGAGTTTCCACGCGTAGTCGTATACCTCCTCCGTGCGCGTTTCGTCGCCCACGCCGGTGCGGACGGTGCGGCGGAACGACCGGGCGAAAATCGGCTCGATGCCCGAGGAGCAGTTTTGCCCGACGCTGAGGGACGTCGTTCCCGTGGGGGCCACGGTATTGAGCTGGACGTTTCGCATGCCCTGCCTTCGGATCTTTTCGCGCAGTTCCGGGGGGAGGGTCTTTATGAAGTTCCCCTCGAGGTATTTGTCCGCGTCGAAGGCCGGGAAGCTCCCCTTCTCGGCGGCGAGGTCGCTTGATGCCCCGTAGGTCGCGTCTCGGAGGGCTTCGGCAAGCCGTTCGGCGAAAACGAGGGATTCGTCGCCTCCGTAGGTAAGGCCGAGCATGGCTAGGGCGTCGGCGAGGCCCGTGAAACCGAGCCCGATCCGGCGCCACTGCCGGGAAAAGTCTTCGATCTTTTTGAGCGGGTAGGCCGTCGCGTCGAGGGTGTTATCCAGGAACCGCACGCCCACGGCCACGGTTTTCCTGAAGGCGTCGAAATCGAAACGCGAATCGGCGAAGGGATCGCCCGAGGGCGACGAGACGAAGGCGGCGAGGTTCACCGAGCTCAGGCAGCATAGGGAGTACGCGGGCATGACGAGCTCCCCGCAGGGGTTCACCCGGTCCATTTTAAAGGCCCACCAGCCGTTGTTGAAGCGTTCCACCGTGTCGGCGTTGAAAATGCCCGGTTCGTTGTGAATGAAGGCGTTTTTCGCCAGCAGGTCCCAAAGATCGCGGGCTTTCACGGTTTTCGCTACCGTGCCGCGGTACGCGAGATCCCAGACGGAGTCCTTTTTTACCGCCTCGATGAACGCGTCGGTTACCTTCACCGAGATATTGAACTGGGTAAGTTCCTTGTTCTCGTCGCCGCGCTTTGCCGTGATAAAGGATTCCACCTCGGGATGGGAGATATCGAGCAGGGCGATATGGGCGCTTCGCCGTTGCCCGCCGGTCATGATGGTTTTTGCCGATTGGTCGAAAATTCGGAGAAAGGAAAGGACTCCCGACGATTCGCCCCCGGCCGAGAGCTTCGCCCCCTTCGGCCGCAGCTTTGATGCGTCGAACCCCACGCCCCCGCCCATTTTGCTGATGACCGCGTCTTCACGCAGGGATTCGTAAATCGATTCAAGATCGTCTTCTATATCGATGGTAAAGCAGTTGTTGTAATTCTTGACGGGGCTATTCGGCCTCGCGTTCGCGAGGATCCGTCCCGCGGGCTGCAGCCTTCCCGAGATCAGCTCGCCGTAAAAGACGTCGGCCCACGCTCTCCTCGCCTCGGGCGTCGCCTCCACGGAAGCTATCTCGTCGGCCACGCCGCGGAACACCTCTTCTGCCGTTTTTTCCCCGTGCAGGCAGTATTTCTGACGGAATATTTCTTCGGATAGGGGCTGCTGCCATATCCACGTTTTGTCTTTCTTCATTGATCGACGCTCCTTAATACGCTAGGTATAGAGTAATAATGCGGCAGTGTCAATGAAACAACGCTATTGAAGGGGAGCGGAGGGTTAGAGCCGCGGGCCCTAACCCCAGGCTTTAGGCCTTAACCAATGGCCTCTGGGCCCCGTTCTCCCGTCCTGATTCGAACGCATTCGGACAATTCATAGACGAATATCTTGCCGTCGCCCACCTCGCCGGTACGGGCGCCCGATTCAATGGCCTCGATGCACCGTTCCACGAACTCATCGTTCACCGCGATCTCCAGCCGGAGCTTTCTCAAGAGGTTACCCGTTTCCTTCGTGCCGCGATACACCTCGGTCACGCCCTTTTGCCTGCCGTGCCCCAATACCTCCGAGACGGTGATCAGGTGGATGTCGGCCGCATAGAGGGCTTCCTTTACGTTGTCCAACCGGTACGGTTGAATGATCGCTATTACGAGTTTCATGCCGTCCTCCTTTTACTCAATGACCGTATAGGCTCGTTCGTTATGCTGGCTGGCGTCGAGCCCGATTGCCTCGTCCCGCTCGGTGACCCTGACCCCGATGAGCAGGTCCGTCAGTTTCATGGCGACCAGCGTGCCGACGAAGGCGATGGCGACGGTGGACAGCGCGGCTTTCGCCTGGGTGACGAGGAGTGCGGGGTTCCCGAAGGCGAGTCCGGCGACGCCGTTTCCGCCGTTCAGGGAAAATCCCTTCGTAATGCGCGGGTCGGCGAGGAATCCCGTTCCCAATATGCCGATAAGGCCCGCGATGCCGTGCACGCCGAAGGCGTCAAGGGAATCGTCGTAGCCCATTTTATTCTTCACGGTCATGACCATCCAGTAGCATACCAAGCCCGCTACGGCGCCCATAAGCATGGCCCCTCCCATATTGACGTAACCGGCCGCCGGGGTAATGACCACGAGGCCCGCCACGCCGCCGGTGGCGAATCCGAGGATCGTGGGCTTTTTCTGGATGCTCCAGTCGAGCGCGGCCCATACGCAGGCCGCGGCGGCCGCTGCCATGTTCGTATTGAGGAAGGCATAGGCCGCAAGCCCGTCGGCAGCGAGGGACGAGCCGGCGTTAAAGCCGAACCAGCCGAACCAGAGCATGGCGGCGCCGGCGAGTGTGTAGGTGAGGTTGTGGGGAGGCACTCCCTTCAGGTTTCTCCGGCGGCCCAGGTAGAGCGCGGCCGCCAGGGCGCTGAATCCGGAATTGATCTCGACGACGGTGCCCCCGGCGAAATCCGCGAGGCCCATGCGCGCGAAAAGCCCGTTCGCGGACCACATCATATGGGTGACCGGGATATAAATGAGCGCCGTCCAGATAACCACGAATAAAACGAAGCCCGAGAATTTCATGCGCTCGGCCAGGGCGCCCGATATGACCGCGGGGGTAATTACCGCGAACATCATCTGGAAAAGGATAAAGGCGACGTGTGGGACCCGTCCCGAGGCGTCGCTAATGAAATAGGGGCTGGGATCCGAGGGGGATATGCCGGATAGAAAGGCCCATTTAAGGTTTCCGAGCACTCCGGGAATCAGTTCATCGTCGCTGAAGGCCAGGCTGTACCCGAAGGCGACCCAGATTACGCTGACTATCCCGAGGCAGGTAAAACTCTGCATCATGATATTCAGTACGTTTTTCTTTTTTACCAGACCGCCGTAGAACATCCCGAGTGCGGGAACGGTCATGAACATGACAAGAGCGGCAGACAGGAGCACCCAGACGGTGTTCGCGCCGCTTATGCGCGCCAGTGTTTCAGACATACAACCTCCATCGGTTATGTGTTGAGTTGGGACATAAGGGTAACGGAACGATCGCCTTTGATATTCCTGAAACCAAATAACTGTTCGCGAATAGTACGGGCCGCAGGCCTTTGTTGCAAGGGGTTTTTCGCTGGTTTAGCGGGAAAAGATGGATAATATTTCAGAAAATGAAACCGGGCTGCATTTTGTATGCGCCCGGTCGGGTATCAGGCTTCCCGGGCCGCCTTCAAAACGGGCGCATAGTCCGGTTCGGAGGCGATTTCCGATACCTGTTGGGTATAGACTACCGTATCGTTCCGGTCCACGACGACCACGGCGCGGGAGAGGAGCCCCTTCAAGGGTCCGTCGACCATGGCGACGCCCCAGGACTTTCCGAATTCCAAATCCCGCATTTCCGAGAGGGTCACGATATGATCGAGCCCTTCTCCCTTGCAAAACCGGTCGGACGCGAACGGTAGGTCCCGCGAGACGTTTATGACGACCGTGTCCCCCAAGGTGCCCGCCTCGCGGTCAAACCGCCGGGCGCTCGCCGCGCAGGTACCGGTGTCCAGGCTGGGGACAATGCTGAATATTTTGACCTTTCCCGCAAAGTGGGAAAGGCTAACGTCTTCCAGTTTCGCCGTGGTAAGGGTGAAATCCGGCGCCTTGGTCCCGACGGCCGGGAGATTCCCGATGGTGTTCACGGGATTCCCGTGAAGCGTGATAGTGGCCATGTTCGATCCTCCTCATTACTTGTTAACCTAAGTATACAAAAAAGCGGGCGAGGAAGCCAGCGAAAAGCGGAAAAATCAGCGTTTCGCGCGGGGAATCAAATCCTTGGTAGCCGGATGGATAAAGCCGTGATTTCTCATCCACAGGGTATAGACCAGGTCGGACCCGGTGGTATGGGTCAGAAACCAATCCTTCACGAAGGTGAGTACGGTATCGGTAAACGGCAGTTGATCGCGGGAAAGCTTATCGATCAGGTCGGTGAGCTGATTTTCGAGGTCGCGATGCAGTTTGGCATGGGCTTCGGCGTCCGGATACCCGTATTCGGCGAAGAACCGTTCTTCCGTCGCGAAGTGGGCTTCGATCGAGGCCAGGAGGCCTTTCATATGGCCCTTTAATTCGGCGGTATCCGCTGCGTCTTTCGCCCGGAGGTGAAGGTCGTTCACGGCCTTCGCGAATTCGCGATGCTCCCGGTCTATTATGGCTATCCCCAAATCCAGGGTCTCGTTCCAATTGATGAATGGCATGCCGGTATTTTATACGAAAAAGGCCGCCCGCGGAATACGGACGGCCCGTCATAATCACAGAATATGCTCCAGAAACGATCGCGCGCGCTCGGTTTTCGGGTTGCCGAAGAACTCGTCCGGGGGGGCCGACTCGACGATGAGCCCGCCGTCCATGAAGCATACCCGGTTCGCCGCCGCCCGCGCGAAGCCCATTTCGTGCGAAACCACCAGCATGGTCATGCCCTCTCTGGCGAGATCGGTCATGACGTCGAGCACTTCCTTGATCATTTCCGGATCGAGGGCGCTCGTGGGTTCGTCGAAAAGCATTACCGCGGGGTTCATGGCCAGCGCGCGCGCTATGGCGATGCGTTGCTGCTGCCCGCCCGAGAGCTGATCGGGGAAGGAATGCGCCTTGTCCCGCAAGCCGACCTTGTCGAGGAGCCGGTAGGCGGTCTCCGTGGCCTCGGCCCGGGACTTTTTCAGCACGTTCATGGGCGACAGGATAATATTCCCCAGGCAGTCCAGGTGCGGGAACAGGTTGAAGTTCTGGAACACCATGCCCGCTTCTTCCCGCACCAGGCGAATATCGGTTTTGGGATCGGTTACGCTCCTTCCGTCCACCACGATATCGCCGGAATCAAGGTGCTCAAGGCGGTTGATCGAGCGGAGCAGGGTGCTTTTTCCCGAGCCCGAGGGCCCGATCAAGAGTACCACTTCTCCCTTGGCGATCTCCATATTGATGCCGCGCAGCACTTCGAGGTCGCCGAAGCTCTTTCGGGCGTTTTTTATCTCAACGATTCCGGCCATGATTTTTCAACCTGTCTTCCATGAGCGCCACGAGGCGCGAAAAGAATAGCGTCAGCACGAGGTAAATCAGCGCGACGACGGTGTAGCTTTCGAAATAATTGAACGAGGTGGAAGCGTATTCCCTGCCCCGCCGAAGCAAGTCCGAGACCGCGAGGATCGAGACGAGGGAGGAATCCTTTAAAAGGGCGATAAACTCGTTCCCGATCGGCGGCAGGATCACCTTGACCGTCTGGGGGAGGATGACCTTCCAGATGGCTTGGGCGCGGCTCATGCCCAGCGCCAGCGCGGCCTCCATTTGCCCCTTGGGTATGGACTGGATTCCGGCGCGGAAGATTTCCGCCTCGTAGGCGCCGTAGCAGATCGTCATGGCGAGCACCGCGGAGGCGGGGCCATTGAGGTGGATAACCTGTCCGAGGAACGTTTTGTTGATCAGCGGCGGCAGGGCGTAATAGATGTAGAAGAGCTGGACCAACAGCGGAATGCCCCGAACGACCTCAACGTACACCGTCGCGATGAGGTTCAGCGGCTTAAAGCGCGAAATACGCCCCAAGCCGGCGATTAGGCCGACGATGAGGGATCCGATAATCGCTTCCACCGTGACCATGAACGTGGCGACGATTCCGTCCGGCACGAACGAGAGTATCTTGAGGTAGGGATCGGTTTTGAAAAGGGGAAGGGCGATGAGGATGGCGATGGCACCGAAAAAGGAAATATTCCAGGCGGAAAGAACCCCCTTATCCCCGCCGTGGGGGATGAGGGTTCCGTCCGTAACGGTGATCACCTCCGGCGCCTTGTGGCGCTCAGTGTGAGGTGATCCGGCCATTTAGTGAAGCCACTTAGCGGAGATCGCGTCGAGCGTGCCGTCGGCCTTGATCTTGGCGAGTCCGTCGTTGAGGATCTGGAGGGTAGCCGCGTCGCCTTTCTTGACGGCGAGGCCGAGCCACTCGTCGGTGAAGGGCTGTCCGACGATCATGAGCTTGGATTTGTATTCCGCGTTCTGGAGGGCGAAGTCCGCGGCGATGGGGCTGTCTGCGACCACGCCGGCGATTCGGCCCAGGGCCAGGTCGGCGAAGGCGAGACCGACTTCGTCGTAGGTGGCCAGGGTAACGCCCGAGACCTTGGCGACTTCAATGGCTCCGGTGGTGCCGATCTGGGCGCCAACCTTCTTTCCCTTGAGATCGGCGACGGTGGTAACGCCGGCGGTTCCCTTCGGCACGACGAGGACCTGTCCCGCGTTGCAGTAGGGTTCGGTGAAGTCCATGGTGGCCTTGCGCTCTTCGGTGATGGTGACCGAGGACGAAATGGCGTCGTAATCCCCCGCCACGAGACCGGCGAAAATGCCGTCCCAAGCCGTATTGCGAATGACGATTTCCACGCCGGTCGCCTTGGAAATGGCGGCAAGCATATCGGGGCCGAAACCGACTATTTCTTTGTTCTCGTTAACGAATTCCATCGGCGGCCACGTGGCGTCCGAGGCGATAACGAGTTTGGTTTTTTTCGCGGGGGCGGTCGCGTCTTTGGAACCGCCGGCCCATGCGGAAGTCGAGGCGACGACGGTAAGGGCCAAGAGAGCGACGAGGGTTGAGAGGGTGCGCTTGCTCATGATTTAAAAATCCTCCTAAGGATAGGTGAAAACGTACTTTATTGTACATATTTATGCATGAGCTGTCAACGAAATGCTATATTTATGCAATACGGGACTTAAATAAGGCTGAAATGACTTTTATATTAATAAAAAAAGCCCCGGGTCGTTCAGTCCGTGAACAACCCGGGGCTTTTCTTTCTTTTTTACTTCATCGCGTCAAAGATATTTTTTGAAACGTACCAGGTATTCCCGCTCATGACGGCGACGCCGTCTGCCTGGATCTCCTTACCGTCAAGCGCGGCAACGCTCTTGTTCCGCGCGACTCGAAGGGTATGGCTCCCCTTGGTCGCCACGAGAACGGGGTTTTCCGCGTCGGAATCGTCCTGCGAAAGGGTAGCCCCGACCTGGGCGGCGAGTACCTTAGCGTCGGTGAATAGCCGGTTGGTAGCGGCGTTAAGGTCAACTCCCATGGACTCGGCGAGGTATTTCCCGATTTCCGTATTGTCCACGAGGCCGGTGGGACGCTCGCCCCGGGGATCGAAGGCGTAGAGCACCACGTCCTCGCCGGTATGTCCCCCGGTGGTATAGCCGATTTTTGCGCGCGCGCCGACCATGGGGCCCACGACGTAGTTGAGCGAACCTTTCGAGTACTTCTGTATCGCCGCGACTTCTTCGTCGCTCAGGTCGGCAATCCCGAGTTTTTCCGCCACGACCTGCCGTATCGTCTCGGCGCCGGAACCAGCGGGCAAGTAGGCCTCAAGGCCCTCTCCGGTGACTGAGGCGGCCTTAAGGGGCGTAACGAAGGTAGTCCAGGGGGTCTTGTCGTAGCCTGAGCTGATTGAGCGGTCGCCGATGGAGATGCCCGAGTTGCCGTGATCGCTCACCGCGAGCACGATAGTGTCGTTCCGGGAAGAGGCGAAGTCGAGGGCGGCCTTCACCGCCTTGTCGAAGGCGACAACGTCGGTCACGAAGCCCACGGGATCGTTCGCGTGGGCCGCCCAGTCCACCTTGGAACCCTCGACCATCAGGCAAAACCCGGCCGGGTTTTTCGAGAGCACCTCGATCGCCTTGGCCGTCATCTCCTGGAGGGAGGGTTCCGCGGAGGGGTCTCGGTCAAGGTCGTAGGACATGGCGGTCGCCGCGGGCGTCTTGCCGAAGGTGCCGAAGAGTTTCGAGCCCTGGAAAGCCTTGAGCTCGGCGGTATTCCCGACGTACGAATAGCCGAGGGCCTTGAGCGCGGCCATCATGTCTTCGCCGTCCTTTCTGGCGGAAGCGGAGAGATAGGGAGTGCCGCCCCCAAGCACCACGTCGAGCCGGTTCCAGACGATTTGCTCGGTCAGGTTGTCGTAATTTTTCCGGGAAGGATCGTGGGAAGTGAAGTCTGCCGGGGTCGCGTGCATGAATTCGCTGGTGCTCACGATGCCCGTGGCGCGGCCGGAAAGGCGCGCTCCCTCCATAAGGGTCGCGAGGGGCCGTCCCGCGACGCCCGGATCGGGATCGCCGGCGCCGGGCAGGCTGTACGTTTTGCCGGAAGAGGCGATATTGCCGGTCTGTGACTTCCATCCGGTGGCGAAGGCGGAACCCGCGGGGGCGGAGTCGGCGATGGTGCCGTCGGAACTCCAGGTGCTCACCAAGCCGCAGGCGAGGCCGTCCAGGGCGAGGGGGCTTCCGGTATAGAGCCGGGCAAGGGTCGTTCCCGCCACGCTCATGCCGTCCGGAATCAGAATGATTACGTTGCGCGCGGGTTTCGCCCGGGCTCCCGCCGTTTCCTTGGCCGCGTTGCCCGCTTCTTTCGATCCCCCGGCCCACGTCGCGGAAAGCGACAGGCATCCGGCCGCGAGAAGGGCGATAAGTCTAACCTTTTTCATACGCGTTTTGTCTCCTTAATGGTGTCGCGCGAAAGCCGGTACGGCGATCGCGGGGCTATTGAGGCCAGTTTCGGGGAGACGCGTTAAAATCGTGATAGGGGGGCGCTAAAAAAACGTGAAAAGCGGTCGTTCGTGCGTCTTATAATACGGAAATGCGGTTCCTTCCGGTCCGCTTCGCCTGATACAGCGCCGCGTCGGCCCGGAGGAAGATACCGTCGAACGAGTCGCCCGAGCGGCTCGAGGTTATGCCGGCGCTCACGGATACGTGGATCGGCTGTCCCTGCTCGGAATACACGAAGTCGGCGTGCATGGCCTCCCGAATGGATTCCGCGATGGACATGGCCGCGCGCTCCGTGGCGCCCGGCAGGAAGATCAGGAATTCGTCGCCCCCGTACCGGCAGGCGATATCGCTCTTGCGCACGTTATTCCGTATTTTCGTTCCCATTTTGGTGAGGAACATGTCGCCCACCAGATGGCCGTAGGTATCGTTGACGATCTTGAAATTGTCAATATCGATCATGATTACCGCCGATTCCGGGGGAATGTCTTCCTCGCTCGAGAGCCGCTGTATGAGATCGTTCAGGTAGTGGCGGTTATAGAGTCCGGTCAGCGAGTCCGTATGGGAAAGCTTCTGGTAATAGCGTTCCCGTTCGATATGCTCGTCCTTCTCCAAAAGCTCCCGGCGGAATTGGTCGAATATCGCGAGGGTGAACAGCAGTGTGTCGATGGAGGTTCCCATCATGAAGATATAATTCGAGGGGAGATAGGACTCCAGGTATGCCGAGGTTGACCAGACGAGGGTACCGGTGAACAAAAAGCACCATGCAAGCAGATAAAAGCGCACCTGGCGCATGCCCGTGAAATAGAGGTAGGTCGTGGTGGACAAAATGATAAGGGGCACGAGAAAGCCCGTAACGTACGCGATTTGGTTTGCGAGGAAGCTTAGCTGCGCGCAGCCGAGAACGGTTTGCCCGATAAAGAGAACGATTCCCCCGTTGAGGATTTTGTGCATGACCGGGAGCCGTTCCTTCAAGTCCAGAAAGCGCTGCGCGAAGAGCATCATGAAGGTTCCGAACCCGCCCAGCGATATCCAGAGGATCGCTTCCAGGACCGGGAAGGGAATCGGCAGGAACCACAGGTAGCCGTGAACGCGCAGATGATACAGGAAGAGGAAGGCGATATTGGCGAGATAGGTGAGAAAGCTCGAGTTTCTGATGGCCAGCCAGGTAAAGAGGTTCACGAAGAACACGGTAATCAGCAAGCCGAAGAAGACCCCGAATATCAAGCTGTCCATATTCGTGTCCGCCAGGGCCTCGCCGACGGTGAGGATCGAAATCGGGACCAGCATGATCGTGTCGGTTCTGACCCGAATCAGCACGGTCTCGCCGGGAATGCTATCCGCGGGGATGGGAACGTTCCACAGCCGGGTCTTTATGGGGACCTGGGCCGAGGGAACCTTCTTTCCGAGCCGGACCGGCTGGTGTCCCCGAAAGTAAACCCGTAGGTCTTCGGCGCTGGCGCTCTCGATATGGACGAACGCGTTTCCCGGGGCGGGGTTCGAGGGAAGCCGGAACTTGATCCAATACGCCGCCTTGGTTCGGTTCGCGTAGAGCCGGGGACGGGCCATGGGAGTCCACGTCCCCAGGGCCGCCTGCTCCGGCGTTTCCGTTCCCGAGGGATCAACGTGATACGCGGGCGCGAGTACCCGCGCGGCCTGAGGGGTTATTTCCGCCCTTGGTAGATAGGCTAAAAACATGGCCGCGGTTATGCCGATGGCGGATATGAGAAATAGGATTAAATCTTTTTTTGCGTACTGTATTTTCATTAGTTAACTTTCGAATGCGCCATTATCCCCCCTGGCCTCTCGGTTTGTCAAACTGACGCGCGGCGTTCTATGGGCAAGAATTACCCAACCGGGGAATTTTTTGCGCGCCCAGGTTCCGGACATGCCTCAAACTACCCCTTATATCACGCGAATGGGCACAAAAAAGGGTGAAAACCCGGTTGGCACGCTTTTTGCTGAATATTAACCGAACGTTAACCGCCCGTTAGCGCATCTCAGTTTTTTTTAGGAGTTTCGTATGAAAAAGCTTACTGCCCTCGTGGTTCTTTTGGCTGCGGTTACCGCAGGTACCTTTGCCGCCGGCGCGCGGGACAGCGCGACCGTTGAGGGCAAACTCGCCCTGACCGGTAGCGTTCCCACGATCGTTTCCGGAAAGGACGTATACCTCCTTCCCGTCGGCCCCTTCTACCAGCTCGCCTGGCAGAACGGCATTAAGGTAGGCGACACGATCAAGGTGGAAGGGTACGTCGGTACGGCGATCGGCGCCGATGAGGCGAAAGACTCGGACCTTCCCGCCGAGGCAAAGCCCGTAATGCCCTCCAAGGTCTGGGTGAATGGCAAGGCCCTTTCCCTGGATAACCTCGGCTTTGGCCCCCGCGGCGGGACCGGGCGCGGCTTCGGAGGCGGCTATTGCTTCGACGGGGACGACGATCGCGGATACGGCCCCGGCATGATGGGCGGGCGCGGCGGCAACGGAATGGGTCGCCGTTAATTTCCCCCTTCCCGAACCGTACCCCGTTTCGGTTGCGCGATTTGATCGCGGCGCCGAAGCGGGGTACACTTGTCGTTGAAATGAAAGAAGGAATCTTCGGAAAAATTATCGTACTCCCCGCGGTTTTGGCCGTGGCCCTTACCCTCTTTCTCGCCGTTTTGGTCATTCGCCAGGAAGACGCGCGGCGGCGGGACGGGCTCGATATGGAAGCCTTCCAAATTCTCGCCGGCGTTACCGACCTATGGAACGAAACCGGGACCTTCGATCCGGGGCTATGGCGCGGCGTGGCGGGTTTCGGGGTGTACGGCGCCGGGGGGGCGGCGATATACGCTTGGGGCACCGCGCCTCGCGCCCTGTACGCGTCGCGGCTCGCGACCCCCGGGGGCGAAACCCTGCTGGAAGGCGATTCCCTCCGCCTCGTGCGGCGAATCGGGTCCGCCCCGAGCTATCGGGGCCCCGAGGGCCGCCGGAACATGATGGGCTCGGGCGGCATGGGCATGATGGGCTCGGGCGGCATGGGCATGATGGGCTCGTCCATGGCCCCGTCCCGCTACGTCCTCATCGACCTGGACGTTGCCGAGCGGCTGCGCCAGCGCACGCCCCTGCTCTGGCTCGTTTCCTTCCTGCTCGCCCTCTTCGTCGCCTTGGTCGCCCTCGTCGTCTTTTTTTACCGGCGCCTCGCCTTATACCGCGAACGGGAACGCGAAACCGCCCATCTCGTCCAGCTCGGCGAGGCGGCGCGCACCCTTGCCCACGAAATCAAGAACCCCCTCGGGGTAATCAAGGTTCAGTGCGCCACATTGAAACGCACCGTGGGCGAGGACCGCGCGAAAAACGTAACCGTCATAGAGGAAGAAACCGACCGGTTGGCCCAATTGACCGATCGCGTCCGCGACTTCCTTCATTCGTCACCCGGCAGGCCGGAAACCAGGAGCGCCCGCTCCTACCTCTATCAAAGCCGCGACCGCTGGGGCGACCGGCTTTCCGTCGCCGAACCGGGAGACGATTCGGCGCGCCGCGCGGTTTCCATGGACCCCGCGCGGCTTACCCAAGTTTTGGATAACCTGATCGCCAACGCCCTAGAGGCGACCGCGGCCAATGCCCTCCCCGAAACGTCCCTTCCCGAGCTAAGCCTCGCGTGCCGCAGGGGCCGCGTCTCGTTTTCGGTCGCTGACCGCGGTACGGGCGTGGCGGAGGAATACCGGTCCCGGCTTTTCCGCCCCTTTTTCACTACCAAGGCCACGGGTTCCGGCATCGGCCTCGCGCTGGCCCGCCGCTTTGCCGAGCAAGCGGGTGGCACCCTTTCCTGGTCCGACCGTCCCGGGGGCGGTAGCGTATTTACCGTAACCCTGCCGGACGCGACCGGCGGGAAAGGAACTAATCCATGACCGATACCGGCGAAAAGGCCCGCTCTCGGGCCCTCATCGTGGACGACGAAAAAAACCTTCGGGAATCCCTGGCGGAATTTCTCGCCCTGGACGGCTACGATTCCCTATTAGCCGCCTCGGGAGAGGAAGCCCTCGACATTCTTTCCCGGGAAGCCGTGGACGCCGTGATACTCGATCTTCGCATGGGGGGCATGGACGGCCTTGAGACCCTGTCGCGCATCGGCGATTCCGGCCCCGGCGTGCCCGTTATCATGATGAGCGCCCACGGCGAGATCGGCGACGCCGTTGAGGCCATGAAAAAGGGGGCCGTGGACTACCTCGTGAAGCCCTTTGACCCCGCGGAACTGAGCGTCAGGCTTCGGAAGGCCATATCCGACGGCCGTTTGATCCGCCTGGCCCGACTCGGCGAGCGCATGGGCGAAACCGCCCGCGAAAGGCCGGGGGAAACCGGCTGGCTGGGCGACGACCCCGCCATGGTCCCCGTACGCGACCTGATCCGCCGCGCCGCCCCCGCGGCTTCAACGGTGCTCATTACCGGCGAAAGCGGAACGGGAAAGGAAGTGATCGCCCGGGAATTGCACCGGCAAAGCCCCCGGGCCGCCGGCCCCTTCGTGCCGGTCAACGTGGGCGCCATACCCGAAAGCCTACTGGAAAGCGAGCTCTTCGGCCATGAGAAGGGCTCTTTTACCGGCGCTGACTCCCGCAGGACCGGGCTTTTCGAGCTCGCCTCGGGCGGCACCCTCTTCCTGGACGAATTGGGCGAAATGCCGGCGTCCATGCAGGTCAAGCTGCTCAGGGTGCTCCAGGAACGCGTCGTGACCCGCGTCGGCGGAAGCAGGCCCATCCCGGTGGACGTTCGCATCGTGGCCGCCACCAACCGCGACCTGGAAGCCCTGGTGCGTTCCGGGACCTTTCGCGAAGACCTCTATTTTCGGGTGAACGTTATCCGGTTGAAAATTCCCCCGCTACGGGAACGGAAAGCCGACATACCGGCCCTCGCCGGGCTTTTCCTCGCGCGGTTCGCCCGGCAAAACGGCAAACCCGTCGCCTCCTTCGCCCCCGACGCCCTCCGCGCGCTCAACTCCTACCGCTTTCCGGGAAACGTGCGCGAATTGGAAAACATCGTGGAACGGGCGGTCATCCTCTGCGAGGGAACCGAGATCGCACCAAGCGACCTGTTTATGGAAACCTTTCAGTCGTTGCGGGAAAAAGAAGGCGGGGCCGAGGGCGCGGGAACGGGCGACGGGGCCAGCGGGGGCGAGCCGTGGCGCTCCAAGGCGGGTCGCGACTCGCTCAGCATCCGCGAGGCGGAGCGGCAAGCGGTTATCGCCGCCCTGGAGCGAAACGGCGGGCATCGGGAACGGACCGCTCGGGACCTTGGCATTTCCCGGCGGACCCTCCTCAATAAAATGCGCGAATTCGACCTCTTTTCGGACGGTCGGTAACTTAGGCCCGCAGGCCGATATTCGCCTTCGCCTCGGGGCATTGAGCGTGAAAATCGGCAACCTGCTTGCACGGATATTCCGCGCAGTCCCCGCACGAGGCAAGCTTCTTGCCCAAGGCGCAAAGCCGCATGCCGCATTCGGAACAGTGCCCGATCTGCACGCCGTCGGTGGCCAGGCAGCCGTGGCAATTGATCATCTCCGGCGTGAAGGCGAAACCGTACGCCGTGGCCCATTCGGCGGCGACCTTTTTTCGCAGTTCGTCGTCGTTGTTCTTCGAGGCGATAAACGCGCCGCAAGTCGCGCAGTCCAGTCCGCAAATTCCCAATACCTTGTTCATACTTGGTCCTCCATCGGGTTTATTCTTACGCGATTATCCCATGGGAACCATGACATCTCATGTCAGTATTTTTCAGAAAACCCGATTTTTTCTAAAAAGGGCGCGAGGGGAAGGCCGGCGCCGTTGAGCGGAAAGGCGATCGTCGGGTCGTCGGCCCACGCGTAGCGGAGCATGCGGTCTCCCTCCCGGGCGGCGGTTTCTATTTCGACCGTCGCGTTCCCGTCTTCCGCGCCCCCCGCCGTTATTCCCGTCGCGGGCCGCCACGCCCCCGCCTCGTCGCCGATCTCGAAGCCCGCGATGCGGCCGCCCGAAAGGCCGCGGGCGTGTGTGAGTTCCACCCTGATTTTTCCGTCCGCCGCCTTCGTGACCGCCACCGGGTGCGGCCCCTCGGCTTCCAGGTCCGTCTCGCCATAGGCGATCTTCCGCGCGAGCAAGGCGAATCTCCGGGCGAGTTCCCTCTTGTTCGCGGGATGCAGGTCGTTCCATTCCCCCAGGTCCACGGCGCTGGTCATGCCGGTACCGGGCACGGAGCGGCATTCCCGCTGGGCTTCCCGGATCGCCGGCCAGCCGTTGGCGCGGTTCAGGAACACCGGGTCGCGGTAATTCGCCAATTGCGTATATAGGAAGGGCAGGTTGTCATCGCCCCAGGCGCGTCTCCAACACTCGATCGCGGCGCGGAAAAGCGGCCCATAGCCCGCGGGATTGCCGGTATTCGACTCGCCCTGGTACCAGATCACGCCGCGGATCGGCAGGAGCGACATGGGCGCGGTGCGGGAGTTATAGAGCCCCGTGGGGAGCCATTCCATGAAGGTTTTTCCCGCCAAGGGGTCCATTGCGGCGCCTCTTTTGAACTCGCACGGGCCTCCCAGCTCAATCCGCGGCAGGGGGTTTTCCGATTCCCAGGAAAGGTCGTAGCGTTTCCCGGGAATAAACCGGGCGGGGCCTTCCTCGCTCACGATTCGGACCGTCAGCTCGTTCTTGCCCTCCCGTATCACCCCTTCGGGAACGGCGTAGCGGCGGGGCGGGTACCGGTAGCCCGTGGAACCCACCTCAATGCCGTTGATCCAGGCGCGGTCGGAATCCACCAGGGTTCCGAGCCGCAACCGCGCCGCCGCCCTCGCCTGTGCCGGGGTGGCGTGGAAGAAGCGGCGAACCCACACGGAACCGGGACCGTCGCCCAGGGTCCCGTCGCCCCGTCCCTCGGGAATGGAGCAGGGCGCCCAGCCCTCGCCATGCCACTCGAGCCGCTCGGTCACGCCCGCGTCCGAGTCCAGCCCGGGGTCGGCCCGGTTCAGCGCGTCGTACCAGCGCGCGATGCGCCGCTGGTCTTCCTCGGCGGTATGGGAGCGCCAGGAATCGTTTCGCGCGTTCGAGAAACTGCCCGCGAATTCGGGAAAGAGGGAAAGTGTTTCCCTATCTACCCATGCCTCGACCGGGCTCCCGCCGATGGCGATGAGCCTGATTCCCACGGGCACGTTCAGTCGTTCCCTGATAAGCGATGCGAAGCGGTATCCTAAGGCCGAAAAGGTCCCGATCTCCGGCCCGTCGGCCCGCCGCCAGCGACCCTTGGACATATCCGCCTTCGGGTGGCGAAACTCCGGATTGACCGGGGCGCTGAATTCCCTTATATCGGAAGGCCTCGTCTCGGTCAGGGCCTCTCCCGGCCACGGGGCGGTCCGGTCCAGGGGCAATTCCATGTTCGACTGTCCCGCGGCCACCCATACCTCGCCGATAAGGATATCGGTAACCGTCAGCCGGGACTCCCCAGCGCTTACGGTGAGCTCATGGGGACCTCCCGCGTCCATGGCGGGGAATTCCGCCGACCAACGGCCGTCCGAGGGTACGGCGCGGGACTCGCCGGCAAAGGTAACGCGTACTTCCGCGTTTTTAGGCGCCGAGCCGAAAAAACGGATGGGTTTATTCCGCTGAAGGACCATTGAATCGGAAAAAAAGGATGGAAGGGCGAGTTCGTTGTCGTTCATGCCCCTATTGTAGCCTCCGCGCGCCCCGGGCGCCAGCGGTAAATTCCCGGATAGGCCCCGCCCGGCAAGGGCTTCCCAAGCCGCGCTTCGGCACGCACGCCCCCCGTTCAGTCTTCCTCGAGCAGGGCCCGTGCCCGGGCGCGGACCGCGTTTCTTAGCGATTCCGGCCTGAGCACGCGAACGGGGGCGGGGAGGCCGAGAATAAACGAAACGCTCCAATCGTTCACCGGCAGGTCGGTCTCTATCCGTAACCGCCCCGAGCCGTCGGTGAACATATCCGTTTCGTCGAAGAACTCCGCGAATCGGCCCGCCAGGCTTCCGTCGGCGAGGAGGGTTACCGGCTCGATCTCGGTTTCCGCCCAGGCTTCCCGCCAGGGCCGCTCGTCCAGGTTCGCCTCCGGCCCCGTCCTTCGGCGTTCCAGGGCGCTTACCGAACGCATGCGGGAAATCTTGAAGAGCCGCCAATCGGACCGGAGCGCGCACCAGCCGTAGAGGTACCAGCCCTCCCATATATGCACCAGGGCGTGGGGCTCCACGGTCCGTTCGGTCACGGCGCCGCCCGAATCCACGTACGAAAAGGCGATGGCGCCGTTTCCCCGCAGCGCGGTTTCTATCACGGCGATCTTCTCCCGGTTGGCCGGGCCCGGCGAAAGCTCTATGAAGGTATGGTTTTTGGGTACGCGCACGCCTTTCGACTCGGAATCCCTCAGCGCCAGGGAGAACTTTTCCATAAGGGTCCGAACGCCGCGTTCCTGTCCCGCCGAGGCGAGGCTTTCAAGGCCCGCGAGGATATCCTGAATCTCCCGCGTGTCCAACACCTGTCCGTCCAGGCGGAACCCCTCCACCAGCGAAAAGCCTCCGTCCCTCCCGGGATTCGAATATACCGGCAAGCCCGCCTCGGCCAGCGCTTCCATGTCGCGAAGGATGGTGCGGGTCGAAACTTCCAGGCGGCGCGCCAGTTCCCCCGCCGAGATCCGGTCCCGGCCCAGGAGGGCGGTCAGTATGGCGAGAAGCCGTTCTGCTTTCATGGGTAGTATCATACACCGGCGGGAAATGATGGCGAAAGGGCCCGTTTGGCCTTACAATCATGGTATGCGCGATAGCTTCAAAACGGGCAAGACCCTGTACGGCAACGAGATTCCGGACTCGATAGTCCGGAAGGCGGAACGGCGTTTCAATAAGTACGCCGCGAAATTCGGCTACGACCCCGCGCGGTCCCCGACCCTTACCTGCGTGGGCGAGGGCTGGGGCTTCGAGGATTTCGGCATGCGCACCGTGCGCGACGCCGCCTCGCTCCCTCCCGGAGCGGGGGAGCCCTTCGACGTCGACCGGGGAATGGTGATCGGCACCATCCGCATGGGCTTCGGCCACAGCCGCATGGCCATCGCAATCGCCTCGGCGGCGCGCGCCCTGGGCTACGATCCCTATTGGCTCGACCTCATGTCCTTTCCGGGAACCGCGGCCCGGGATACTATCGAATACCTGGAAGGGCTGTACAACCTCGGCTCGCGCGTCTCGCAGCGCTCGAAACTCTTCAATAAATACGTGTGGGAATACGTGACGAGCGTGGCCGCCCAAAAACTCACCTTCTCGGTGGAAGAAGACGCCCTCTCGCGCATCTTCGTTCCCCTGTACCGCGACGTGCCCAAGGACCTGCCCTTTTTCTCCACCCATCCCTGGACCGGCCACGCCGCCGTAAACGCGGGCATGGGCGACGTGGTCACCATAATCCCCGACAACTTCCCCTTGGCCTTTCATATCGTGGAGGGCAGCCATCACGTGGCGCAGTCCCCCTCGGCGTACATGGGCTACCGGACCCTCCATTCCATGGGCGGCCCGGCGGGGCTCACCAGTTCCATGCCCGCCTCCGACATCAGCCTGGTGGGGCACTACGTGGACCACGAGATCGTCGCGGGAATCGAGGGCGACTGCGAGGCCCGCCTGCGCCGCATGCGCGACGGGCGCACCCGGCGCTTCCTCCTCACCATGGGCGGCGCGGGGGCCCAGGTGCTTCGGTTCGCGTCCATCGCTCGGGACTGCAAGGACGCCATCGAGTCGAAAAAGCTCGCCCTCTTCGTCAACATGGGCGACCACAAGGGCCGTTGGGCCGACCTCGAGCGAAGGTTCCGCGAGGACGGCATCGCCTGGACCCTCCATTCCGATTGGAAGGAAACCCGCGCCTTTATCGACGGCGCCGCCGATGGCGACGTGAGCGGGATTCACGTTTTTTTGCACGACGACTTCTATTGCGCCGTGTACGCCACGAACCTTCTCATGCGCGTATCGGACGTGATGATTACCAAACCGAGCGAACTATCGTTTTATCCGGTGCCGAAACTGTTCATCCAGCGGGTGGGGCGGCACGAGGCCTGGGGCGCGATCCGCGGCTCGGAAATCGGCGACGGGACCATCGAAACCGCCTCCGAAACCGGCCTGTTCCGCACTTTAAAGCTCTTGACCGAGGAAAGCGACCTGGGCGAGCTGTATTGCGCGAATATAATGAGGAATAAGAAAGACGGGATTTACGACGGGGCGTACAACGCGGTTAAGCTTGCCGCCCAATTGCGGAAGAAGGGCTGAGGCGCGGGCCGGCGGCGAGGCCGCTTACCTCGAAACGGCGACCACCGAGGCGACGCGGCCGTCCTTGGTGTAGACGCGGTCGTCGTTGTTCGGGTCCTGCAGTTGGTCCGTACCCTCGAAATAGGCGTAATACCAGGTTCCCGGCGGCAGGGGCAAATCCAGCTCATACCGGCCGGGGGCGATCTCTTCGAGCTCGTACATGAACGGGTCCCACCCGTTAAAGGTTCCGGCGAGGGTAACGCGCTTGCCGCTTTCGCCTTCCCAGGTAAACCGGACGCAACCGGACGGCTTTTGGGCGGTCTTAAACACCTCGTAGCTCGGAACCCGCAGGCGAGAAACGGACATGCCGTTCGCATAGTCGTATCCCGTCTCCGCGTTTAAGGGGTCCGTGGTCCACAGCCCGTCGATCACCATGCGATACCGTATTTCGGAGGTCTCCGGGGGAATTTCCGCGATGAAGAAGAGCAGGTTTTCCAGCGTTTCCCCGTCGGCGTCGCGGCGGATCAGCCGCTGAAAGGAGTGCGTTTTCCCGTATCGCTCGAAATCGAATGCTATTCCGGCGAAACGGGCGTTTCCCGCCGCCGTGAATACCACGTACCGGCCGGAAACCACCGGTTCCCGGGCGCGGGTAATGCCCGCCATGAGATTATTCAACGTGACCGACTCGATCCCGGCCGCCGATAGCCCCAAAGTGGCGGATATGGCCAGGAGAATGCATGCGCTTTTAAACCGTTTCATGATACTTCTTTACAATCTTCGGAAAATACTTCAAAATCTTGAGAACGTATCCATCCTAAAGTCCGCCTTTTGCCTTCCGATAATGGGGACAAACGGAGAACCATCAGGAAACACATGCCCGGCATACACGATCTCGAACTATTCAGGGAAGAACTCACCCGCCTCGGGGACGAACGGGCCGTTACCGCGCAACGGGGCGAAACCTTTGAGGAATTGCCCCTGCCGACGGAAGTCACGCCCGAATCCGCGAATATTGACGTTGAAAGCCTGATTTCCTCCCTGGGCGAAGAAAAGCCCTCCGTTCCTGAAGCCGAGGCGCCCTCGTTCGAGGCGCCCTCGTTCGAGGCGCCCCCTTCGCTTACCGGCGATACCGGCCTGCCCGGTGCCGACGAAACCTCCGGCGACCTTTCCGTCCTTGACGATTTGCTCGCTTCCTTGGACCTTGGGGAAACCCCTTCGCCCGAATCCGGCTCCCTCGGTCCCGACTCCTTCTCCCTTCCGCCCGAGGATATTCCCGATTTTAATGACCTCGGCGGCCTTGGCGAGGATCTCGAGGCCATGGACTCGATTGAGCCGCCCGTCGTTGAGCCTACCGTCGAGCCCGCCGCCGATGTGCCCCCCGAAGACGTCCTTTCCGAGGGCCTTTTCAATAATCTTTCCGAACCGGGCGAACTGGATATCTCGAACGACTTCTCCATTCCCGATGGCCTTCTTACCGGCTTTGCCGACGAAATTGAGGCGGAGCGGCAAACCGCGCCCGATTCCGCCGAGCCGGCCTTCGATATGGAAGGCATGGAAGCGCTGGACAACGCCGAGCCTTCCGGCAATACCGATTTCTCCGAAATGGATTTTACCCCCGATTTCGAGGGAATCGAGCGACGGGGCGCCCCCGACGAGGAAGAGGCGATTGCCGAACCCTTGGCGGACTTGGGCGACGCGCTCGAAAGCGTCGCGGAAGAGGGCGCCGATATTCCCGAGATCGAGGATATGGACGTCCCCTCCATGGATTTCGACCTGCCCGATTTGGGTTCTTCCCCGGACGAGCCGGGCGCCGAGGGCTTCGGCGACGCCGACGCCTTGGGCGACTTCAATCTCGATACCCTGGAATTGGGAACGGAGGAAGGGGGTCCGTCCGGTTCGGGCATTCCCTCCATGGACGAGGCGCTCGCGTCTATGGGCGATTTTTCGCCGAAAAACGGCGGCGACGATTTCTCGGACATGTCCCTGCCGGAGGATTTTTCTTTCCCGGGGGAGGGGCCCGAGGGCGCTGCCGGCGGTTCAGCCGAGCTGGACGGCTTCGAGGGCTTCAGTCTCGACGAGGACTTCTTAAAGAGCACCATCGATTCCGTAGGCGACGAGGAATTCCACATTCCGGGCTTTGCCGATTTCGCGTCGGGCTCGTTCGACCAAAACCTCGCCGATATCTCCTCCGCGTCCCGGTCATCCGGCGGCGCCAGGAAGGAAGTGCCCGACCAGATCTCCGACGAGGATCTCGAACGGCTTTTTGCCATTATCGCTAAATACCCCCTCAATCTCCGGATCGGCGTAGAGGAGTATATCGCCGGCGACGCGGGCACGGACCGCCAAAAGATGGAGCTTGTCCACTCCATTCTCCGCGATACGCCCCTGCGGAAAATCGCCCATATCCTCTCCGACGCCCTCGGCAGGACCATTGAGGTCCCGAAGGACTTCGAGAAGAAGACCTTCGCCGATTTCGAGGAAGAAAAGAGCTCGCTCCGCTACGTTTTCTTCAATAAGGTACTCCCGATATTCACCATGGCGGCCATCGTCGCGGTGCTGCTTTCCTGCACGGCCTACCTTTCCTATCAGTTTATCTATCGCCCCCTTGCCGCCGAAAGCCTATACCGGCGGGGATACGCGGCGATCGAGAGCGAGCTGTACACCCAGTCGCTCGATCTCTTTAACCAGGCCATCGTGAAATGGGAGAAGAAAAACTGGTACTTTAAGTACGCCGAAGCCTACCGGGGCCATCGGCAATACCTCCTCGCGGAGCGGATGTATCTCGCCCTGCTCGCCCGCTACGACAACGATAAAAAGGCGGGATTGGATTACGCCGGCATGCTCCTGAACGACCTTCGCAACTTCGAGAAGGCGGAAAGCGTGATCCGGCGCCGCGTGCTGGACAATTACGTAAACGACCCCGACGGCCTCATGCTTTTGGGAGACAACTTCCTCGAATGGGCCGACGAGGACCCGACGAAATTCGAGGAGGCGCGAAAGAGCTACGCGACCCTCATCGAGCTTTACGGCGAGAAAGACCCCTATCTCGCCCGCATGCTGCGTTATTTCATTCGGACCGACAACCTCGCCGAGGTCCTTCCCCTGAAAGACCGCTTTTTGCCGAAGCGATCCAAGATAGAGGCCCGGGATCTCGTGGAGCTCGGCGGCTATCTCGTGGACAAGCGCTACGAGCCGAACCCCGGCGACAACGAGGCCCTGCGCGAGAAAATCGAGGACCTGCGCGCCGTGCTCGAACGGGCGGTAAAGGCCGACGAAACGATCCCGGAAGCCCATTACAATATGGGCCGCTTCCTGATTTACAATTACTATCCCGATCTGGCCTACCGCGCCCTTGACCATGCGCGAGGCCTCTTCGAGAAGGCCCCGACCATGACTCCCCGCCGCGTTCTTACCCGCGTCGATACGTTCCGGCTCATGGGCGAACTGAGGCAGAAGGACGGGGAATATCTCGACGCCCTCGATCTTTACGCCCAGGGAATCGATCTCTATGAACGCCAGCGCGAAAACGGCTCGGCGCGCCAGGACCGACGGGTGGGGCTCCTCTACGCGGACTCGGCGGATATCGACTATTTCTTGGTGGACGATTACGGCTCCGCCCTGGACAAGTACGAGAGCGCCATCGCGGAACTCTACGACACTCCCTCTATCCGCTACCGCGTCGGCTTTTTGGAGTACCGCGGGGGGGATTACGGGAATGCCTATGACTCCTTCCTGCTCGCCCATGCCGACGTGAGCGAGGACCGAAACGTGCTGTACGCCTTGGGCAATACCCTCATGCACCGGGACGATATCTTCCTGGCCCAGGGCTATTACGAATTGCTCATGGGATCGCTGGACGCCGAAAAGCTCAGGAAGGGCGTGACGTTCCCGTCGTCGCGCGCCGATTTCAGGGACTTCGTGGAAGAATACGTGAAGGGCTCGAACAATCTCGGCGTGGCCCTGTACCGCATCGCCGAGCGAAACGGCGATTCGAAAAAGTACGCCCGGGCGGCGGCGCTCTTCGCCGAATCGATCCGCGCCTCGGATAGCCTGACCCGCGACCAGGTTTCCATGGTGCGTTCCGGAGCCCAGGCCCTGGCGGCCCTCAACTTGAGAAACATGTCCCACCCGAAGAGCGAGTTCAAGCCCGAAATATACGTGGATATTCCCCAACTCATGCAGGGCGAAACCCCGCTGAAGCAGCGCGAGGACCGCTGAGGCCGAAGCTCAGAACCGATAGCGGAGGCCGCCTTCGACCGTGAACGTCACCCGAGGCGTCGAGGGAAACGAGGCGGTGTAGCCGAACTGGAACGGAAAGGAAAAATGCTGAAGCACTATCGATTCAATTCCGATCCCGAATCCCGTCAGGGCATCCAGTACGAGTCCACCCGGTGTCTCGCTATCGCCGGATCTATAGGAATTCTCACCCTCAATAAAGCCTTGGTGACCGATTGAAACCCAGAGATAGAGCCTTCCGGCGAAAAAGTCGCCGTAAAAGTTCGTGAAAAGCCCACGGTTCGCCTCAATGGTAATGGCATAGTCCAGGAGGCGGCCCAGGGTCGATTCCGGGTCGTACATGCCTCCCGCCGTAACCGCCAATCCCCAGACATCGCCCCAGTGCTGGTAGTGAAGACCCCCGCCCGCGTTACCCGCGAGGGTTGTCCCAAACATGCCCAGGGCGTCGGGAAAGGCCGAAAAGGGACTCTCCTGACCGTATAAAGGGCTGACTATCAACATGGCGGCAAGCGCGAAGGCAAAAGCTGATTTTCGGGTTTTCATAGCGACACTCCCTTACTAAAAAGTATAGGCTTTGGGCGGCAACCCTACCCGAACGGCTTGCAAAAGTTCGCGGACCCTGCTACTATGTCCAAGTCGTCGACATTATTTTTCGGCGCGTACCTGTCTTTTTTTTGGACGATTAACTCAGCGGTAGAGTGCTACCTTCACACGGTAGAAGTCACTGGTTCAAATCCAGTATCGTCCAAAAAAAAGATTTTTTTATTTGAGCGCGTTCGTCAACTTCCTTCACGCGGAGTCCAGCATCGCTGGACCAGTCACTGGTTCAAATGCGCCCTGCGGTCGCGTTCCGCAAGGAATGGGATCGACTGGGGCCCCCGGCCCCCGGCGGAATCCAGTATCGTCCAAAAAAAAGATTTTTTTGCCCGTATACGGCAATTTTCTTAAAAAAGCCGCTTTTTTCCCTTTTTAACCATCATCCGGGATACGATGTTATGAATGTGATATACTTTGCCGAATGAAAGGTGCAGTGATGGGTTTCCTTGTAGATTTCAGATATCGCCGAATTTCGCAAACCGCCACGGTTAACGACCTCCTGAAGGAATTTTTCCGGAAATCCATCCACTTTTGCGCGGCCCTGGTCCCTTGGTTCGCCGCGCGCCATTTTAACCTGACAATCGTCCTTCTGTCCGCCGTGGTTTGTTTTTATTCCTGGAGCGAGCACCGCCGTCTCGGCGGTTTTGCCGTACCCGTCATGTCCAGAATTACGGTTCTCGCCGCCCGCAAACGGGACGAGGGCCGGTTCGTGCTCGGGCCCGTGACCATGGCGGTCGGGGTTCTGCTCACCTTGCTGCTTTTCCCGCCCCAGGCGGCTCGGGTAGGCATTTACGCCCTTGCCTTCGGCGACGGTATCGCGAGCCTCGCGGGAAAGCTGTGGGGCCGCACCAGGATACCGCTCACCGGCGGCAAGACCCTCGAAGGCAGCCTTGCCTGTTTCCTGGCGGTTTACTGCGCCGCCTTGACCGTGAACCGGAATCCCGTCCAGTCTTTGGAGATAGCCGGCCTGGCCGTCGCGGTGGAACTGATTCCCATCAAGGATTACGACAATCTCGTCATCCCGCTCGCGATCGCCTCGGCCGCCGCCTTATTGCCATAAATACAGGGCGTGCAGGCTCTTGAGGAAGCGCCTCGTTCCCCCCGTCAGGGAGAGCGCGCCGGCTCCCAGAACGATCCAGGAATCGCATCCCAATAAAAGTACGTAGCCCGCGCACATGAAGGCGAGCGCGACGGAAGCCCTCACGTATTCCGGCGTGCCCCTGGTTAGGCCATGGATCAGGTATCCGGCCACGGCGAGGATTCCCAGCACCCACATGAAGGTATTGATGGCGGTCGCGTATCCGTTCCGCACGAAAAAATTGGAGCTTACGTCCGTCGAATTGACGGGTATCGCCTTTGCCAGGGTAAACGCGAAAAAGGCCAGAATGAATATACCCGCCCCGGTTTGCTGGGCATTGTCCCCGGTCACGAAAAGAATGCCCGCGAGAATGGTGAGCATCGCGAATAAGCGCCCGAATACGGCGATCCTGGACGCTTCCGCCGCGTATCCCGCGGTAGTCGCCCATAATTCCCACAGGGGGATGAGGACGCGGAAGGCTTCTAGGGAGATCGCGAAGGCCGTGGCGGCGAAAAACGTGAGCTCGATGGTTTGCGTTTTCTCGAACCCGAAGAGGATATAGGCCAGGGTGATAACCGAGAAGAGGGGGAAAATCGCTATGGCGACGGTGGAGGCGACGGAGCTGTAGGGGGCGAAGGGAATCCTATCGAGAATCGGCAGCGCCCTGGTGCCCGGCGCGGTCTTCGGCAGCGAACCGCCGGTCAGCACGAGGACCGCCGCGACGCCGGTGAGAATCATCATGATCGCGGCGAGGATCAGCCCCGCGCGCAGGAAACGGTTTCGTGCCGCAATGGTCATGGTAATGAGGATACCACTAAAAAGACGGAAAGGGAATCTCAAGTCGTTCCGCTTCCGTGTCGATATTGAAACAAAGCCATACGGGGAGCGTGTATGCGAAAAACAGCGATTATCTGTGCCCTTTTCTTTTCCTTGTCCGGTCTGTTCGCCGGCGACATTGCCAATTTCGTGAATCTCGGTTTTTCCGCCGACGGGAACCGGTTCGTTTTCGGCCAACATGGCGTGAGCGACGGGGATTACGCGGGGTATGCGGACATCTGGGCCGTGGACGTGCCTAAAAACGCCTTCCTGAGCGGGGGCAAATTTTCCACCGCGGCCTCGGCGGCCACGGCGGGTAAGGACGGAAACGGGGTTTTCGCGGCCCTTCAGAACGCCGCGGCGCCCTTCCTGGCCAAAAACGGGATCGATAGCTCCCGCAAGGGGCGCTCCCTGTACGTGCAGGCAGAGGATATTCCCTCCCTGCGGGAAATAGCCTTCCGCGATTTCGAAACGGGTGCTTCCTATAAGGTTTCCGTTACGGTGAAGGTCTCCGGATCCGGCGCGGACGCGCGCTCGTCCTTTTACCTTACCGTGTCCGTTACCGACAAGTCCGGCAAGGCGACGGTCAAAACCGTGGGGCTTCCCGGCTACGAGCGTGCCGGCGTGAAGGACTACCTCGTCCGGCGCGTCCTTACCGACGATACCGGAAAATCCGTGGTGTTCGTGATCGAAAAAACCGTATACGACCGCAAGGGCGATTCGGTTCGTTATATGGTCGAGACCCTGCGGCTTTAAGGGTTCGGCGCGATCTCCCTGAATACCTGAAATACCGTTTTTCCGTCTTCCGACAGGGTCCTTACGAGGATCCTGTCGTTTTTTAAACTGACGCCCCGCCACAGCGCCTCCAGCCAGATCGCCTCGGCGGCGGAACGGTACGCCGGTATCCTGTCTTCCGCCGCGTCGGGGTAGGGCACTTGGGTAAACAGGTAGGTTCCCGGTTGGATGGCGCGCGAGGCGGACGGATCCCCGCCGTCAATGCCCTCGAGTTCGGCCAAATGGTCCTTCGGGTCAGGTTCCAGGTTGCCCCGACCCACCAGGGAACGGAACTCCCTGATTTCGAGAGTCCCGTCCGCGCCGGGGGCGGTAATGGTTTTACGCAATTCGAGCGTATGAATGGAATGGGCCATGGCCCACTGTACCGAAAAAGCGGGCAAAAGGCGATAGGCTCCGCGACAAGGGAGCGCGGAGGTTATGATGAAACGCGCCCTCTTGCCCCTCGTACCGCTATTCGCCGCGTTTTCCCTGTGCGGCTGCCTTTCCTGTTCCGCGAATCCGGACGTACTCGCGCTCTGGGGGGGCGATGCCACGCCCCCGACCCTTCTCTCGGTAACGCCCGTTTCCCCATTTCTCGTGGAAATTTCCTTTTCGGGGCCCGTGACCGTCGTGGAGGCCTCGGCGGCCTGGAGTCCGCCCGATGCGGCCGAGCGGGTCACGTTCGAGTTCGACCGTCCCGTGCCCGTCGGCGCCGCCGCCGTAATAGACGCGAGCGTGATCGATTCGTCCGGGAATACCCTCTCCTTCGCGGTTCCCTTTTCGGGGTACAACGATCGTCCGGCTCGGTTGGCCATAAACGAGGTTCGCGTCAGCTATTCCAAGCCCAAGGCCGAGTACATCGAGTTTACGGTGCTGGAATCGGGAAATTTGGCCGGGATCCAGATCGTGAACGCCCGAAACGAGAAGCGGCCGCTCGTAGAGCTGCCCGCGTTGGAGGTATCGGCCGGCGACATGGTGGTTTGGCACCTCCGTTCCGTGGACGAGGGATTGGTCACGGAAACCCGAGCGCGCGACGAGTCGTCCGGCGTGGATTCCTGTCCCGACGCCTGGGACCTGTGGGACGACCAAACCAGCGCGCCGCTCAAGCCGACCAACGCGATCCTTGTCCGCACCCGGACGGGCGGAACCCTGCAGGACGCGCTTTTGTCCGCCGAAACCGCGGCAGTAGATTGGCCGAACGAGGCTTGCCGCGCCGCCGCCCGCGAGGCCTTCGATTCGGGGCTCTGGCCCGGCGGCGCCGGCGTCGCGGGAGCCGTACTGGCGGACGGCATGTCGCCGACCCGTACCCTCGGAAAGACGCCGGCGGGGGCGTGGCTCGTCTGCCCCACGGGAAAGTGCAGCCCCGGCCGGGAGAACTGGGTTCCCTGATTTCCCGCGTGTTGGCATATACGCCCGTTTCGGGGTACACTGGGATCAGGTACGGAGGAACGAATGGCAGAATTACTGGCTCCCGCGGGCAACCCCGAGGCGCTCGACGCGGCGGTCAACGAAGGGTGCGACGCGGTTTATCTCGGATTAAAGAGCTTTAACGCGCGCCTGCGTTCGTCCAACTTCGCGTGGTCCCAGTTCGAGGCGACCCTCGAAGCCCTGCACAAGCGGGGCAAAAAGGTTCTGGTCACCGTGAACACGGTTCTGCAGGAGCAAGAGAGCGAGCGCATGTACCGTTTCCTCGCCTACCTCGACCGCATGGGCCCGGACGGTATCATAGTCCAGGATTTCGGCGTGCTCGACATGGCGCGCGCCCATTTCCCGAAGCTCCGAATCCATGCTTCCACCCAAATGAACATCGCCAGCGCAAAGGCGGCGAACGCCATGGGCCGCGCCGGGGTCTCCCGGGTGGTGCTCGCCCGCGAACTCGGCCTAAGCGAGATCCGCGAGATCAAGGAACGCACTTCCTGCGAGCTCGAGGTATTCGTCCACGGGGCGCTTTGCGTAAGCGAGTCGGGCCTATGCCTCTATTCAAGCTATCTCGGCGGGAAGTCCGCCAACCGGGGCCTGTGCACCCAGGCGTGCCGCAGGCTTTACTCCGCAGAGGTTACCGGCGGCACGCGGCAGGGCTACTTCTTTTCCCCCCACGATCTCCAGCTCATCGACAAGATTCCCGACCTGGTCCAGGCGGGCGTGCATTCGTTCAAGATCGAGGGGCGCATGAAGAGCGCCGAATACGTGGGTACCGTGGTCTCCGCGTACCGGTACGTCCTGGACCACTGGGAAGAGGACCGCAAGGGCGCCGTGGAAACCGGTCGCCGCATTCTCGCCAACGACTTTGCCCGGGCGAAAACCCGCTATTGGTACGATTCTTCCAAGGCGGAGAATATCCTTAACCCGTCCCAGGCCGGCGGAACGGGCATATTCCTCGGAAAGGTGGAAACCGTGGTGGAGGACGGCGGGGTGAACTATGCCCTGCTCCGTGGCGGGAACTACGACCCGGACGTGGGCGATTCCGTCCGATTCCACAAAAAAGACGATTCCGCCCGTTCCAGCCATAAAATCGCCGCCGTCCGGGAGGATCGCGGCTCGAGAATGATCGACCTACCGGAAGGTTTCGGCCGGGGTGACTCCGTCTACCTTCTCCAGACGAAGGCCATGAGCAAACGGTATCCCCACGTGCTGCCCAACGACCTGGGTTCCTACCGGAGCCAGCCGGGCGGCGAAAAGCTCCCCGAGATGAAACTTGCGCCCATTCCCGTTCCGGCCAAAAAACTTCCCGGCAAGCCCCATCCCGAAGACGAAACGGGCTTCCCGGAGGGCATATACGTGCAGGTGTCGTACCCCGAGGACCTGTATACCATACTCGCCGACCGCCCCGTTCGGGTCATTGTCGAGCTGAACGCCATGACCGGCGCCGCCCTGCTCGGCCAAAACGGGCCCGACGGCGGGACCAACGCGGGCCCGCTTCCGTTCTCGAAGCGCGAAATCATCGTTTCGCTCGATCCCTTCTTGCCCCAATCCGAAGAGGACGGGCTATCCACGACGATCGACCGGCTGGTGGAAAACGGCTATACCCAGTTTATCCTCAATAATCCCGGCCACATCGGCATGCTCCGCAATCGGTCCCTGAAGCTGATCGCCGGCCCCTATCTCTATTCCTTTAACCGGTGGGCCGTAAACTGGCTGAACGGGCAGGGCCTTTTCAACCTGATAACGCCGCTGGAAAATTCGCGGTCCAACCTCGAGGCGACCCTTGACCCCGCCAACCGGAAACAGGCCCTGATAACGGTGTTCTCGTATCCCGCGCTCTTTCGCATGCGATTCAAGCTCCCGGACGACTACGAGTTTACCTTTTTCAACGATCGGCAGGGCGGCAGGTTCCGCGCCGTGTCCGGCGAGGGCGGCTCGTTCGTCATGCCCGACGTGCCGTTCTCCATCATCGACAAGATTCCCCACGTCAAAAAGGCAGGCTTTACCCGCTTCGTACTGGATTTTTCCCATACGCCGGTGAAGAAACGGGATTATCGCGCGATCATGGAATCCTATCGCAAGGACAAGCCGCTGCTCAACGTTTCGCGGTTCAACTGGAAGGACGGTTTCTATAATCCCGACCAGATCGAGGAATACCGGCAGATGAACGAGCGTTCCGGCAAGGCTGGCGCGGGAAAGACGGGCGCGGCCGCGCGAAAGCCTGGCGTCGGAGAGGCGAAGGGGAAGGCTTCCGCCGCGGGCAAGGAGCAGAAACAGGGCTCCCCGCGTTCGGTCGCCGGCAAGCGCGGCGGCGGCAAGGACTCGGGCGGAAAGCCCTCAAGGACGGGAAGGCGGGGGAAATAAAGCGAAGGGCCGGTTTTTTCAAACCGGCCCCTTTTTTTTTACGCGAGATTCTTCAGAAGGCTGACTATATACAGTTTCACGTAGTCTAAGAGCGCGTCGCGGTTTTTTATCTTCATCAGGCCGGGACTGTCCACCAACGTGGTCGCCAGGTTGTCCACCCGGGAAAGGTCGAAGTTCGAGCCGCGGATCGTTTTGATGATCCTGCGGATATAGTCCCTGATCAGGGAGTTCACGTCTTCGGTCAGGTTATCCTTTTGCTGCGGGTCCAGGGTTCTGTTCCACAGGTCGAGCCGGGCGGAAATTTCCTTTTCCAGGCTTGAGTCGGGGGGCACGAGCTTTTTCTGAATGGCGACGGCGGCGGCCCTGATTTCTTCCTTGCGCTGCTGCTTGACCTCTTTGGGATCGGAGCCCTGCAAGGATTCGGCTTCGCCGTTGGCGATGATCTTCGCCTGCCCGGCGTTCCTGGCCTTCCTGCGCTTTTGCTCCCGGGGCCTGCGGAAAAAGGCGAAGATAGCCGAGAGTATGGGAATGGTATACCAGAAGGGCAGCATGATCCGCGTGTCGGTGAGGAGCTGTTGGCGGTTCAGCATCAGAAGCTGGGAATAGCTCATGAGCCTTCCGTGCTCGAAAATCCGGAAGCCGGATTCCCGTTCCGCCTCGGAGTTGCCCTCCAGGGCAAGGAGGGGGATAAAGGTCGCGTTGAGCACCGAATAGAGGATGGGCGCGCAGCTCTTGCTGAGGAACACGATCTTCTTCTCGAATTCCGCCTGGTTTTTCATGGCGTCTTCCTGGCGGAAGGATTTGAGGAGCTGGTACCAATCCCGGGTAATCGCGTCTTTTACCAGGACACGGCCCTCGTTGCAGAGCTTCATGATGAGGGGGATTATCTTTTCCTTCAGGACGAAGTAGCGGTTGCCGTTCTCGGTTTTAAAGACCACCAACGGGGGCAGGGTGTTGAAACTGCCCTCTCCGGTCCGTTCCTTAATGAAGGCTTCAAGGTCGGTATTTCGGTACTGACCGAGCAACGGCACCCCGCGGGAATCGGTGAAGCGGGTAATGGTTTCCATGTCGAAGAAATACGGCGGCTTTTGGAAGGCGAGTTCCAGGTTTTTCAGCGCCGTTTCGCGCTGCAGGTCCGCCTGCGCCTTGGACTTATAATGGCTATTCATGTATTCGGTGATGTACACCGACTGGATAAGGGCGGTTTCTTCCGGGGTTTTCTCGGTCTTCTTCGCGTAGTCCTGGCGAATGAAGGAACACATATAGTTCCAAAACAGATAGGATTCGCCCGCGTGCTTCATGGCCCTGAGCGACTCCGTGGGCCGGCTCTGGAATTGGATCAGCTGGTTTTTGATCGTCATTTCCTTGCCCGGATTCGCGACCATCATCCTTTTTTGAATGTAGTCGCGCGATTCGTCCTTGCGGAGAAAGAGGCGTATCTTTCCCAGGGCGTAATCGAGCATCTTTTCCGGGGAAATATGGGAGGGGTAGAGGAGCGGCGCGGTTTCGTCGGGGAACATGAGCTGGTGAAGTATTCCGGCGCTCCGGTCTTCGCCGTCCAGCAAGGCGGTAAAATCAGTGGTAATGTAGATCGGCTTCAGGAAATTGGACGGAAAGCCCGCGGGCAGCTCCGACGCCAAGGGGTAGGGCACGTCGGCATGCTCGTCGATTTCCCGGTATCTCATGGCGATCCTGTCCACGAAAAACTGGGGGATAAAGGCGGTTCTCCGGCCTTTTTGGTCCGACTGAAGGACGATCTTGGAATCGGCTTCCAGGCGCTCAAGTTCCCTGATCACGGTGGTTTGGGTATCGTCGAGAAAGGTCGCCAGGGCCGGGGCTTCCTGCAAATAATGACGGGCGTATTTTTGGAGGTAATCGCAAAAATCCGGTATGATAACCGTAGGGGAATTTTGCTTACTGGTGTATAGTCTCAGAAGAACCGGAAGCTCGGTTGGGGTCGCCATGGGTCAAGTTTACAATAAGAGAACCGTTTTCTCAATCTCGTTTTTCCTTTATCTGACGCTCTTTGCGTGCTTTGGGGCGGAAAAAACGCTTCCCCGGGCCATTCTGGAGGTCGGGACGGTCGCTTCCGCCGGGGTTCCCGGCTTTGGGCCGAACCGTATCCCCTGCCTCTACGGCCGCTATGCCCTGGGCGACCTGGGTTCCGTGGACGCCTACGCGATAAGCGATCCCGTGCTCTTCAGCGCCGAACGGTGGAAACGAACCGGTTCGGGGGCACAAACCCGCTGGATAGCCCTGGCCGAAGGCCGCCGTATCGTCGCCGCCCCGCGGGCCATCCCCTCGGGCAATCCGGAAGCCGTTCCCCGGGATTGGCATTTCGCCCTCTCCTTCCCCGAAACCGTGGACGAGGCCCTGTGCCTCGATTTTTTCGCCCTGTTCGCGGATCGGGTCAGTTTTTTCTTTTCGTCCGCCAAGGTCCGCGAGGCCTTGAGCTTCCCGGCGGTCCTGGGGGGCTGAGAGGCCCGCTGCCCCGCCCACGTCCCACGCTCCCGCCCATCGAGAAACCCGCTTATCGCTCTGGTCAGTTTCCCCAAAAATGGGGTACTCTGCAAAAAACGGAGGAAACGCACCATGTTCGCGAAACGGTTTTCCGATCTCAAGCCCTACGTTCCCGGCGAGCAGCCCCGGGACCGCGTGTACGTGAAGCTCAACGCCAACGAGAATCCCTATCCCCCCTCGCCGGAGGTGAGCCGGGTACTCTCCGGCTTTGACCCGAACCTGCTCCGGCTGTATCCCGATCCCGACGCCACTGAGCTTCGCGAGGCGATCGCCTCCATGGTGGGCCACGGCGTAACCCCCGCCATGGTCTTCGCGGGAAACGGTTCCGACGAGGTGCTCTCCTTCGTCTTCTACGCCTTCTTCGACTCCGACCGGCCCCTGAGATTCCCCGAGCATACCTACAGCTTCTATCCCGTGTACGCCGGCTATTACGGCATTCCCTTCGAGCGGGTGCCCCTTGCCCCGGATTGGTCGGTGGACGTCCACGCCCTTGCCCAGGGAGAAAGCTCGGGCATCATCCTCGCGAACCCCAACGCGCCCACGGGCGTGTTTCTCCCGGTGGCCAAAATCCGGGAATTGCTCGCCTCGTGCCCCCGCTCCCGCGTGGTGGTGGTAGACGAAGCCTATATCGACTTCGGCGGTGAAACCGCGATTCCCCTTCTCGAGGAGTTCGAAAACCTGGTGATCGTGCGGACCTTCTCGAAAAGCTACTGCTTCGCCGGCGCCCGGCTCGGCTTCGTGATCGCGAATCCCCGCCTGATCGACGCCCTCTTTACCACGAAAAATTCCTTCAACCATTTCCCCATCGACGCGCTCACCCAGCGCATCGGCGTGGCGACCTGCCGTGACGACGCGTACTACCGGCTCATCAACGCCCGAATCTGCGCCACGCGTGACCGCTTCGCCGCGGGCCTGCGCGCCGCGGGCTACGAGGTGCTCCCTTCCCTGACGAACTTCGTGTTCGCCCGCAAGGTCGGCTTCACCGGGCCCGAGTTGTACCGGCGCGCCCGCGACGCGGGGTACCTTATCCGGCACTTTGACCATCCCGGAATCCGCGACTTCGTCCGCATCAGCGTCGGAACGGACAACGACATGGACGGCCTTTTGGCGGTGCTCGCCTCCATCGATACGGAGGGCTCCGGCAAATGAAGGTCTTGATCATTTCAGACGGCCACGGCGACCTCGAACGGCTCGACGCCCTCTCGCCCGTGGCGGCTTCCTGCGATTTCGTGCTTTTCGCCGGGGACTTCGCCCGTTTCGGCAATCTCGATACGGCCAAGCCCTTTTTGGACCGGCTCTCGCGTCTTCACGAACAGGTGTTCGCCGTGACCGGGAACTGCGACGCCCCCGATTTCCGCGACGAGGTTGACCAACGGGGCATGAGCGTGGAAGGGAGCCTCTCCTTTTTCTCGGGCCTGCTCCTCGCGGGCTCGGGGGGCGGGGCGCGGCACCGGGGCGTAACGCCGAACGAGCGCGACGACGAAGACCTCGCGGCTGACCTTCGCCTGGCGGCCGGCAGCGCGGAGGAAGCGGACGTGATCGAGTACGGGGAATCGGAAACCGAAGACGCGGGCGAGGGCGACGCGGGTTTGCCCTCGGCGACGGCGGCGTCCCGGGGCGCGGAAGGCGGCGAGCCGGCGCTGCGGGACAATCTCGTGGTGATCGCCCATCATCCGCCCGCGAACACCCTTTTGGACCTGCTTCCCGGCGGCGCCCACGCGGGTTCGCCCTCCATCCGCGCCTTTTTAGAGGCGGAACGCCCCCTTTTGGCCGTTTCGGGACACATTCACGAGGGGCGCGCCGTGGATTCCCTGGGCGAAACGACCCTGGTGAATCCCGGGCCCCTCTGCGACGGGTATTATGCCGTAGCCGAGATAACCGGCGGAAAGAACGGTCCCTTCAAGGTCTCCTCGGTTTCCCTGGAACGCCTGTAACCGCGGGGCGCTAACCCGTCGGGTATGTTTGCTCGATGGAGCGCAATAGGGCGTAGAGGGTCTCGTTGACCGGCACGGGTATCCCGTGCTTTTTCCCGAGGGCCATGACCGTGCCGGCGAAAAGCTCAACCTCGGTCTTGCGGCCCGCTTCCACGTCCTGGCACATGGAGGTTTTTCCCCCGTCCGCCAGGGTGTCGATGGTTTTGTAGATGGAATCGATATCTCCCCGGGTAAGGGTTACCCCTTCCTTGGCGGCAACGGCGACTACCTCGCCCATGGCGGCCTCGAACAGGGCCGCCGCCTCGCGTACCCGGCTCCCGGTTTTTAAAAGGCGGTACGGCTGGCGGAGCACCGCGGTAACCTGGTTGAGGCCCACGTTCATCATGAATTTGAACCAGAGCCGGTTGTACATGTCCTTCGGCACCTCGTAGGCGACGTTCGCCCGGTCGAAGAAATCCGCGATGGCGCGCACCCGCGGCGACCAGGCATCGGGGCCCTCGGCCGCGTTTTCGGCGTCGCCGAAAAAGACGGTGCCGGTTCGGGTAAAGGATGTTTCCCCGGCGCGGTGGCCTGCGTCGGTCCCGATGATCATCGCGTAGGGCACGCGATGGGCGCCGAAGGCCGCGCCGAGATCGGCCTCGCTGGATATGCCGTTCAGGAGCGAGATGATGAGGGTGTTTTCCCCCACGTGCCGCTTGAGGTCTTGTATTACCCCGCCCAGGTGATGGTATTTGCAGGCGACGATCACGAGGTCGCTCTCGCTCGTTGACGCGGCGTCCACCAGGCGGAAGGGCACGCGTTCGCCGTTGACCGTAAAGCCGGCCTTACGGTACCGTTCCATCCGTTCGCCCCCGGCGAGAATGCCGACCGAGCCGGGCATCGCCCGCTCGCATTGCCACGCGACCATGGACCCGATCGCCCCCGCCCCGGCTATCAATACCTCGCCGATTTCTTTCATCCCGATACCCCTCTAGAAAGCCTTGCCTCTCGGCCCGTATTCCCATAGTATTGGAGAATGATTTCCGTCGCAACCGCCATCCCCGTCGTGGCATACGTTCTCTTGCCCTTTTGCGTTCTCCAAATCGCGTGGTCCGTCCGCGCCGACAAGCGCCGCCTGGGGGAACGGGTAGAGTGCTTTCTCAGGCCGTACCGCCTTCAGTTTTTCGGGGTGATGCTCGTCACGCCCATCCTGATCGGGCTTAATTTTTTCCGCGAATTCGACGCGTACGTGCGAATCGCCATTTGCGGCGTGGGCGTGCTCGGGTTTTACATCGCCTTCCATGACATGCTGTACGCCCGAATGGGCGGGCTCTACGAAAACGGCCTGATTTGGCACGGGTCGAGGATTTTGTTCGACGAGCTCGACTTTATCGAGCGGCCCGACCCCTACACCCTCGTGTTCCAGCTGCGGGACCGGACCCGACTGACCTCCGTATTCGGCGATTCAGCGGCGGCGGATCGCGTCGCGTCCCGGGCCGAGCGGGTCAAAGCCTCGGAGTAAGGCCGTCCTTCGGCGCCCGCCGTCCTTCGGCGCCTTCTTTAGGCGGTTTTCTCCCTTGAAGGCTTACGCATCATCCTTTATTATGACCACCATGAAAGCAATAGTTATCGGTTCAGGCGGCCGCGAACACGCCATCGCCTGGACCCTCGCCTCGTCGCCGGATATATCCGAAGTAGTCTGCGCTCCCGGAAACGGGGGGACGGCAACCGAACCCAAATGCCGAAACGTCTCCGTCTCGGTGAGCGAGACTTCGGAAGTGGTACGGGTATGCTCCGCGGAACTTTCAGGCCTGAGCGACGGCTCCTTCGTCGTGGTAGGTCCCGAGGACCCCCTGGCCGCGGGGCTGGCTGACCGGCTCGCCCAGGCGGGTATCCGCACCGTCGGTCCCCTTTCCCGGGGCGCCCAGCTGGAAGCCAGCAAGGACGTGGCGAAGCGGTTCATGGATAAGTACGGCGTGGCCTGCGCGAAAAGCGCCACCTTCACCGAGCACGCGGACGCCATCGCCGAAATTCGCAAGCATTCCGGCCCCATCGTGGTCAAGGCCGACGGTCTCGCGGCCGGAAAGGGCGTGGTCGTGGCCCCCGACGCGGACGCGGCCGTCGATGCCGTGCGCGATTTCATGGTCGAATCGACCCTCGGGGCGGCGGGGCGCAAGGTAGTCGTTGAGGAATATCTCGAGGGAGAGGAAATTTCCATCCTCGCGGCGGTTAGCGTAACCGAGGAACTCGCCGCGGCCGGGAAGGCTGCCATCGTCCCCTTCGTTACCGCCCGGGACCATAAGCGCCGTCTTGACGGGGCCCAGGGACCGAATACCGGCGGCATGGGCGCCATAGCCCCGGCTACCGGCGTCTCGGAAGAAACCCTTGCCCGTTTCCGTTCCGACATTCTCGAGCCGACCCTGCGCGGGCTCATCGCCGAGAAATTCGATTACCGCGGCTTTATTTTCTTCGGCGTGATGGTCACGAAGGACGGCCCGAAGCTCCTTGAGTACAACGTGCGCCTCGGAGACCCCGAAACCCAGGCGGTGCTTCCCCTTATGGACTTCGATTTCTCGAAAATGTGCGCGGCCATCATCGACGGCGACGTTTCCTCCTTCGATTTCGCCTGGAAAGAAGGCGTGTGCTGCGCCCCCGTGGCGGTTTCCCGGGGCTATCCGGGGCCCTACGAAAAGGGCCATGCCATCGCGTTCGACCATAAAAAGATAGAGGGCGCGGGGGCCAAGGTCTTTATCGCCGGGGCTACCGTTGACCAGCGGCGTTCGCCTCGGGGAATCGGCGAGCCCCAGTGGCCCGAGGGCACCCTGATTACCACCGGCGGCCGGGTACTCGCGGCCTCCGCGGTGGGAAAAGACCTGGACGAGGCCCGCTCCCGGGCGTATTCCGCCCTGGAAGCCGTCTCCTTCGACGGCATGAGCTTTCGGCGCGATATCGGGCTTCCCGGCGCCGCGGTCTCGAAAGGGTTCTGAACCGGAAACCGCCGATGGCATTCGGTCCGCGATCCTATTTTTGGCGCCTCTCCATCGCGTTCCTCGCCGTCGGTCTCCTCCCCTTTACCCTGCTGGCCCTCCTGTACGGGACGGCCAGCGCCCGCCTCCTTGAAAATTCCTATCGCGACCGCACGCTGGAAGCGGTTTCCGGCGCCCGGGACCTGGCCGACTCCCTGCTGCGCGAGGCTGCCGAGAAAGCGCGGTTCCTTTCCCTTTCGGAACCGGTTGTCGCCTATCTTTCCGCTTACGACGACGATCCCCGACTTGCCTCGGAAGTGTACCGAATATTCACCGCCACCGGCGGCGCCCTTTCCTGGTATCTCTACGTTATTCCCCTGGACGGGCGGCCCGCGATATCCGGAGCGCCCCTCCCCACGGAATATGAATACCCCCTGTATGAGGGTTGGGGCATTCTGGGTCTGCTTGGCAGCCGGGGGGCCGCGCCGAAAGAACCGGTTTTTTGGGGCCAGCCCCATCCCGATTCGGGCGCGTCGGTTCCCGTGGCGGCCGGCGCCGCGGTAGTCCTTAACGGGAAACCGGCCGGCTACGTGATCGTTGACGTGAGCCGTTCCCTTTTTGCCGAGCGGGTCGGCGCGCCGTCCCTCGCCCGGGGAACGCTCACCGGCCTTCGCGTCGTCGACGCCAGCGGCTGCATTCTTTACGATATGACCGATGCCGCGTCCGAGGCAGGCTTTTCTGACGCGGGGACCGCGGGGGCCTTTGGGGCCGAAATTCCCGGCGCCTCCCTCTCGGCGTCTTTTCCGATCAGGGACGGCATGGCGCTATCGGGTACCTATCCCGTTTCTGCCGCCAGGGACGGCTCCGCGCGTATGGCCGGGGTTACCCTTCTCCTTGCCGGCCTGTGCGCGATGGCCGCCCTGGCGATGGCCCTTTTCCTTTCCCGGTCCATAGCCAAGCCGGTTCACCGGCTTACCGTCGCCATGGAACTCGTTTCCCAGGGGCGGCTCGACGCGCGCTGCGCCGAAACCGGACTATGGGAAACCGGCGACGAGATCGCCATTCTCATCCATCGGTTCAATCAGATGATAGATCGGGTGAAGGACTTGGTGAAAAACCTGGTAACCAGGGAACGCGAACTCCGCACCGCCGAGGTCAAGGCCCTGCAGGCGCAGATGAATCCCCACTTTCTGTATAATACCCTCAGTTCCATCCGCTCTAAGGCCCGGTTGGAGGGGCAGGAAGAAATCGCGGTGATGACAACCCGTCTCGCGCGCATTCTCCGGGAAGGCGTTCGCCCCCGCGACGACTTTTCTACCCTTGGGCGCGCGCTCTCCCTGGCCCGGGACTATTTCGAAATCGAGTCCTTTCGCTGGCCCGGCCGCCTTACCTACACCGAAACCGTGGATGCCGCCGCCTTGGACACGCGGCTTCCGAGTCTGGTCGTGCAGCCCTTGGTGGAAAACGCCCTGGTTCACGGCCTTGAGCCACTTCAGGGGGAAGGCCGGCTGACCGTGGACGCCTCCGTCGTCTCGGGGGATCTCATACTGCGCGTGACCGATACGGGGGTGGGTATTCCGCCCGATACGCTCGAATCCTTGCGCGCCCGGCTCGCGGCGGCCTCCCTCTCGCCGGAAGAGGACCCTCCCGCCGCGCCGGAGGAGGCGGTTTCCCCGAAGGGGGGAACGGGAATAGCCCTCCTCAATACCCACCGGAGAATATGCCTCATTTTCGGGGCGCCGTACGGTTTGAGCGTCGAGTCCTTTCCCGGGAAGGGCACGACGGTCACGGTATGCGTGCCCCGTGAGGCGGAGTCGTGAATATGCTGAAATGCATGGTGCTTGAAGATGAACCCCTGGTACGGAAAGAGCTGGTTCTCCTGACTCCCTGGCAGTCCCTTTCGCTCCTGTGCGCGGGCGACGCTGGCGACGGCCTCGCGGGGCTGGAACTGGCGGACCGAATCGTGCCCGATATCGTGATCACCGATATCCGCATGCCGGGCATTGACGGGCTCGCCTTTATCGAGGAGTGCAGCGCGAGACGGGCGCGCGCGGGAATTCAGGTTCCCGAATACATCATCCTTTCGGGCTTTTCCGAGTTCGAGTATGCCCGGTCCGCGATCAGGCTCGGGGTGGGGGAGTATCTTTTAAAGCCGGTGGACGAAGAGGAATTGGCGGACGCGCTCCTCCGTTCCGCCGCGCGCTATACGCAACGGAAGGCGACCCAAAGCCCGGAACGGGTGTATTTCGCGGAGTACGGAAATCTCGGTTCCGCCGCCGGAACCGGGCGGGACGGGTACGTGGAAGGTGCCGTCCGCCTTATCGCCGAACGTTTTATCGGGGGCATAACGATAGAGGAAGCGGCCGAACGGCTCGGCGTTTCCGCCGGCCACCTGAGTAGGCTTTTCAGGAAGGAAACGGGCTATACCTTCGGGGACTACCTGATGAACGTACGGGTGAAGCGGGCCATGGAGCTATTGCGCGACCCGGTCATCCGGGTGTACGAGGTGGCGGATTTGGTGGGTTACGCGGATTCCCGGTATTTCGCCCAGGTATTCCGCAAGGTTACCGGGATGAATCCTCGGGAGTACCGGGACTCGAAAATCCGCGTGAGTCCCTCCAGCGCCCCAGAATAGCCTCCCGGTTTCGGGCGGCTTCGGCCACCGGGTAACGGGCGGTTTTGGGAATGGGCAGCGAACCCTTGGCGTCGGCGTCGGGGCGAATGGGCCTGCGCTCCCAGCGTACCCGCATGATGGTCTGTACGTCCTTTCCCAGGGCGAAATCGATGAACGCCTCCGCCTCTTCGCGATTCTGCGCGTTTTTCACCAGGGCAATCCCGTCGGGTACGGCGCTTGTCCCCTCTTTCGGGAAGCAGTAGCGCAGATTGGTGCCCGATTTCTGCAGGGCCAGTGCGTAATTTTCGAACGTTATGCCCGCGAAAAAGTCCCCGGAGGCTACCGAGGAATAGACCAAAGACGAGCTGGACGCGATTCCTCCCGGTCCCAGTTGCGCTATCAGGCGGTTTACGTAATTCCATCCGCCGAAGGTTCCTTCTCCCGGCTCGGCCATAACGGATAGCATGGTTAAAAGGGTTGTATACGCCGAACCCGATTTTTCCGGGTCAGCCATGATGATGCGGTTTTCGAACCAGGGATCGAGCAGATCGGCCCAGGTTTCGGGAACCCGTTCCGACGGTACCAAGGTTTCGTTGTACACGATGACCACGGGCAATACCGAGAAGGGGTTCCATCGATGTCCGGGCGAACGGACCTCCGTTCTGATGGAGGGGTCCGCCTCGCTTATATACGGCTCGAAATAATCGGCCGCGGCTTCCAGCGATTCCACCCCGCCTCCCCAGAACACGTCGGCCCGCGGGGCTTCCCCCGATACGAGCCGGCTCATGAGCTCGCCCGTCCCCTCCTGCACGAGCAGAATCGGTATCCCCGTTTTCTGACGGAATTCCCTGGTTATGGTTTCGGCGATTTCCGTCGGATGGGGCGTGTAGATGACCAGGGGCGCGGCGTCCGGATCGTCGCCCGAGCGGACGCCGCCTTCGGTTCCCTGCCCGCTGGCGGGCCGAAGGCCGTACGCGCCTATCGCCGCCGCGATCACGAGCGCCGTTCCCGCGGCCGCTATCGCCGCGAATGGCGGGATTCTGCCTCGTCTCAAGATCCCGTCTCCCGCGATCGGAGCTCGAGCCAGGGCGCAAGGTCTTCCCGGAGCTTGCCGGGGTTCTCGTAGCGGAACGCGATGAGTCCCAACGCCGCCGCCGCGGTCACGTTGACCGGATTGTCGTCGATAAACGCCGCGCGCGAGGGGTCCGCCCCTTCTTGGGTAAGGATCGCCTTCCAGAAGGCATGGTCGGGCTTAATCAGGCCCATTTGATGGGACGCGTACACCCGGTGAAATCCCGCGTAGTCGCCCCTTCGCTGGTGGGCCCGGAAGTGGGCTTCCAGGGTATTGGTGCCGCAGACCACCCGGTGACCGTTATCTTTGAGTTCCTCGATCACCGCGCGGGTATCGGGAATGGGCGTCGGATTGAAGGCCGTTGCCCAGGGATCCTCGCGGGCGGTCACGCTGCGGATACGGTCAATCGCGGGGTGCTGGGTGCCCAGGAGGGCCGTCGCCCGCACGCGGAATTCCGCCCAGAAGGTTCGGTCATCCATCTTGCCGGCCTGAATTTGGGCGATTGCCCCCCGCTCGTAGCGCGTTTCCGGGGGTTCGTCGGGGTCGATCCCGCAAAAGGCGAGAAAATCGGGATCGTTGAGGCCGAGCCGTTTTGCCATGGCGGGAATGGTCGCCACGTTTCCGGAGACCACGCCGCCCATATCGAAAATGAAAAGCATATTATTCCTTCCCCGCCGCGTACATGGCGGAACCGCCCACGAAATACTTCGATAACGCAAAGAATAAGGCAATGACCGGCACCGACGCAATGACCGCGACCGCCATCATCGCCCCCTCGTCGGCGTACTTTTCCGCGGCGAATTTTACGATGTACGCGGGGATGGTTTTCATTTCTTCCCGCTGGGTGATCAAAAGGGGCCATAAAAGGTTGTCCCATTGCTGCCGGAAGGTGAGCACCGCCACGGTGGCGATTACCGGTCCGGAGTTCGGCAGGATGATCCTGGCGAAGATGCCGGGTTCGCTCGTGCCGTCGATCCGCGCCGCGTCCAGAATTTCGTCCGGGAAGGTCTGAAGGTATTGCCTCATCTGGAATACCGCGAACGCGTTGAGCATGAAGGGGACGATGAGCCCGCCGTAAGAATCCTGCAGGCCCAGGTTGAGGGTGACGAGGTAGACGGGAATCATGATCGTTTCAAAGGGAATCATCATGGTGGCCATGATGGCGAGAAAGGCGATGTTCCTGCCCTTGAACCGGAACTTCGCCAAGCCGTACCCGACCAGGGCGGAAAGGAGCACGGTGGTGACCGTGATGGAACCCGATACGATGACGCTGTTCGCGATGTTTCGGGGAAAGACGAAGCTTCCGTCGTTGCCCGCCACGGCGCGCGCGAAATTCGCCCATTTAATTTTCGAGGGAATCCAGCGGTAGGGCATGGTCATGATCTCGATTGAGTCCATGAGACTCGCGCCGAGCATGAAGGCGAGGGGCGCCACCACGATGGCCGCGAAGGCGGCGAGGGCGGCCCAGGTAACGGCGTTTCCCAGCCGTTCGGGGAGCCGGGAAGGGATAGGGGATTCGGGTTTCGTAAATGCCGTAAAGTTGGTCACGATCTGCCTCCGGGTCAGTAGGTAACGTCGTCGCTCTTGCTGGCCTTGAGCTGGACCAGGGTTAACGTGAGCATCAGCAGGAAAAGGAGTACGCTCATCACGCTCGCCCTGCTGAGGTTGTTGTCGCGCATGGCGGTGTTATAGATATTCAGCGTAATCACGTTGATCGGTCCCTGGGGGGCGCCGCGCTGGGTAAAGAGGTACTGGGTGCTAAAGGTCTTTAGGCACTGGATCATCGCCATGATCGAAACCATCACCGTGGTGGGCTTCAGCAGCGGTAAGGTGATCAGCCGGAACCGGGCCCAGCCCCCCGCGCCGTCTATCGTGGCGGCCTCCCTGATTGAGGCGGGAATTTTCCCCAGCCCGGTGATGTAGAGGATCGTGAAGTAGCCGATGTACTTCCAGAAATACACGAGCACCGTGGAAGCGCGGACCATGGCGGCGTCGGCCAGCCATTTCCGGTCGATGCCCGGGGTCCCGAGCATGGCGTTGACCGCCTGGTTCATGAGTCCCCGGGGGTCGAGCATGAGAAGCCATATGAGCGCGGCCACCGCGGAGGAAAGCACCGCGGGCGAATAGTATACGAGTTGAAGCGCCCGGTTAAGCCGACGGCGGGAATGGATCGCCATGCCGAGAAGGAGCCCGACCACGACGATCGGAAGGAAGCAGCCGACGGTGAAGATGGCGGTGGCGGCGACGGAATTCCAGAAGTCCAGGTTGCCGAGAATCTTCGCGTAGTTGGCAAGACCGACGAATTCGGGCTTTTTGAGGGACACGAGTTTCCGGTTGAGCAGGCTCGTCCAGAAGGCGTTCAGAATGGGAAAAAAGGAAAAGACGGAGAAGAAAAGGAGCCCCGGGGCGGTGAATATCCACCCCCAGCGGGCCTTTTTCTGCTCATAGGAAAAGTTTGTCGGCGCTGCCATGGTATCTCCCCGATGGGTAAACGTGCGGGAAACGCGCCGACCCGGGCGATATCCGGTTCGGCGCGTCGAAAACGAAGACTGCCGGGCCGCCGGCGGGCGACCCGGCGCGATTCGGCCTTACTGTTCCTCCAGGGCGTCCTGGACCTTTGCGCGCAAGGTCGCGAGCGCCTTTTCCGGCGCCGTTTTCTGCAGCATGACGGACTCGACGGCCTCTTTGACCAGATTGTTGATCAACAGGGAACTTTCCCCGTAGTACACGATATGGGCTTTCTGGAGGTCTGCCTGGAAGACCGAGGAATACGGCATGTTCTTGAAGGTCGCCGATTCGAAGAGCGCCTTGGTCGGCTGCACCAGGGCCACCTTGGTCAGGTACTCTTCGCCGTGGGACAGCATGAACGAAATGAGCTTCCACGCCGCCGCCTGACGGGCCTCGGATACTTGGCTGTTCACCATATAGTAGTGGCCGTAGTAGGTGTTGGGTATCTGCTTGCCGCCTTTCCATACCGGGTATGGAATGACCATCCAGTCGTCGCTCGCGTAGAATTCGGGATTGGCGGCCTTCATGCGCTGCTCTTGATAAAGCCCGGAGACGTGCATCGCGATCTCGTTCTTGTCGTTGTCGAACACCTTGCGGGCGGCCGTATAGGTCGGGGAGCCGAGGTTCTTCCCGTTCGGGCCGAATTCCGCCATGTAGGCGAGGGCCTTAATCCAGGCCTGGTCGTTCACGATGGCGGTCTTGCCGTCGTCGGAAACGAGCTTGCCGCCCAGCTGCTCGACCATGGGGAGCCAACCGATGAGGTAATCGCCGTAGCGGAAGTCGAAGCCGCGGCGGGTGATGATCTCGCCGTCCCGCTTCACGAGCTTCTCGGAAACCGCCATCACGTCTTCCCAGGTTTTCGGCGCGTCTTTGACCGGATCGAGCCCCGCGTCCCGGAAGATTTTCTTGTTGAGGTAGACGCACCAGTTGGTGAGTTCCAGGGGAAGTCCGTATACCTTACCGTCTATGGTGACGGGGGAGAGCGTTCCCGCCATGTACTTGCCCTGAATGTCGCCGTAGGACTTGTATCCCGAGGCCGCGAGATTCACGGGCGCCACGAAGCCTTCCGCCAGGAAGGGATAGGCTTTTTGGATTTCCATGTTGAAAATGTCCGGCCCGTTTTTCGCGGCGAAACCGGCTTGCACCACGTCCTGGATCTTGTCCGAGGGGTAGGTCACGTATTTGACGGTGACGTTGGGGTTGGCCGCCATGAATTCGGCGATGTAGCCTTCCTCGATGGCCTTGCGGTTCACGTCCTCATGGGTCCAGACGGTGATTTCCACGGGACCGGTTTCCGTCGTCGTTTTGTCTTTCGCTCCTCCCGACCAAGCGGGGGTAATGATGGAGAGCGCGGCGAGCGCGGCGATTGCGATTCGTTTCATGGCGATTCCTCCTCGTTGAAACGGTTTACTTATATGATTGTCCCGAAAAAACGGGTTCGCAACGGGACGATACTGCCAAAAGGTGGACGTTTCTGATATAATGGCCGCCGATAATAAATAAGGGGGGACCATGCTGAAAGGACGACATTTGATCGAGCCGGGGGATCTTTCGATCGAGGAACTGGACGATATCTTCGATCTCGCGGGCCGAATGATCGTAAAGCCGGAAGACTATTTAGAAGTGTGTCGGGGGAAAATCCTCGCCACACTTTTTTTTGAGCCCAGCACGAGAACCCGGCTCTCTTTCGAGGCCGCCATGCTCCGCCTCGGCGGGACCACCCTCGGTTTCGCAGAACCCGGCGCGAGTTCCACCTCCAAGGGCGAAAGCCTCGCCGACACGATCCGGACGGTCTCCAGTTACGCCGACGTCATCGCGATGAGAAACCCCAAGGAAGGCGCCGCGCTTTTGGCCAGTCAGCACTCTGACGTTCCCGTCATCAACGCCGGCGACGGCGGCCACCACCACCCGACCCAAACACTCACCGATCTTTTGACCATCAGGGAAATCAAGGGCGGCGCCTCGGGCCTGACCATAGGGCTCTGCGGCGACCTGAAGTTCGGCCGTACCGTGCACTCGCTCGCCAAGGCCATGTCGCGCTACCCGAGGAACCGCTTCGTGCTCATAAGCCCCCCGGAACTGGAGATTCCCGACTACATCGTCGCCCGCGTGTTTAAGCCCGCGGGGGTGAGCTTCACGCAGGTCCGCCGCCTGGAAGAGGCGATCGGCGACCTCGACATCCTCTATATGACCCGCGTCCAGAAGGAACGCTTCTTTAACGAGCAGGACTACGTTCGCCTGAAGGACAGCTACATCCTCGATTCGAAAAAGATGGAGATGGCCCGCAAGGACCTCTGCGTGCTCCATCCCCTGCCCAGGGTGAACGAGATCGCCACCGAAGTGGATTCCGATCCCCGTGCGGCCTATTTCGCTCAGGTAAAGTACGGCATGTACGCCCGCATGGCCCTTATCGCGAGACTTACCGGCTATACCGGCGGCCTCTCCGCCTCCCTGGCCTCATCCGCGTCCGGCGCGGCGGGTCAGTCCGACTCCCCGTCGGTCATACCCGCGGGCGCCCCCGTTTCCCTGAGAAGGAAAGGAAAGAACAAATGAACGTGCAGAAGATCAAGAACGGACTCGTGATAGACCATATCCGGGCGGGAATCGGCCCCCGGATATTCAACTGGCTCAAGCTCGACCGCGCGCCCTTCTCGGTGGCCCTCATCATGAACGTGGTGTCGAACCACATGGGCAAGAAGGACATCATAAAGATCGATAACGTGATCGATATAGACTTTTCCGTGCTGGGCTTTATCGACCCGAACATTACCGTGAACGTGGTGGAAGACGAGCACGTCACGCGCAAGATCACCCTGACCCTGCCCGAGCGGGTAGAAAACGTGATCAAGTGCAAGAACCCCCGCTGCATTACCAGTTCCGAATCGGGCATTCCCCACGAGTTCGTGCTCGTGGACCGAAAGCGCGCGGAATACGCCTGCAAGTACTGCGACGAGCTGTATCGCGCTGGCATCGGGGAATTCCTGTGAGCCCGAAGGGTAACGGGGCAACGGCGGCGAAAGCCGGAGCGGGGCCGGCCCGCGCGGGTTCCCCGCGTTCCGGCGGCGCGGCTTCCCGTTCCGGCGCCGATATCCTGATCGTGAACGCCCGCCTCGTGGACCGCGACCTGGATACCTCGGGCGCCGTTCTGGTCCGCAACGGGATAATCGACCTCGTGTGGCTCGGCATGAAGGGCGTTCCCGCGGAATACGCGCCGAATCGGGGCGACGGCTCCCCGTCCGGCGCTCGGCCCTCCCGGTCGCCTCTTTCCCCGACTGTCCTCGACGCTGAGGGCGCGACGCTCATGCCCGCCTTCGTCGACCTTCACGCCCATTTCCGGGACCCGGGGCTCACCGCCAAGGAAGACCTGGAATCCGCTTCCCGAGCCGCGTGCGCGGGCGGCTACGGAACGGTGGTCCTCATGGCGAATACCAATCCCGCGTGTTCCGAGCTTTCCCAGGCCGCCGCGGTGCGCGAGCGCGTATCGAAAATCGGGTTGCTCGACGCCTTTCAGGCCACGAGCCTTACCCGTAATTTCGAGGGAACCGATACCTCGGCCCTGGACGCCCTTGACCCGGCGATAGTGCCCCTGGCCACGGAAGACGGCAAGGAAGTGGCCTCCGCCGCGGTCATGCTCGAGGCCATGAAAAAATGCTCCCTGCGTAACGTGATCGTATCGTGCCATTGCGAGGACCCGGAGCTCGCCGCGGCCGCCCGGCCCCACCGGCTGAGGGCCCTGGAGGCGGCCGCCGCGCTTTCGGGGGCCGCCGTAGGCGCCGCTTCCGGCGATGAGGGCGGCCGCGTGGTTCCCGTCGCCTCATCCTTCGCCGATCGCGGCCTCGTGGGTTCCGCGGATTTCGCCGAGAGCGGAACGTCCATGCGCGAGGGGATAAAGGAATCCCTTTCCGCGGCGGAACGCCTCCTCCGGCTCGCGGAAGACACCATGACCGCCCGGAACGTTGCCCTCGCCGTCGATTCGGGCGCGCGGGTGCACTTTGCCCACGTGAGTACCTCAGGCTCCCTGGACGCGGTCCGCGAGGCGAAACGCCGGCTCGGGAACCGCGCCGACTGCCGCATAACCTGCGAGGTTACCCCCCATCACCTTGCCCTTACTTCCGCCGTTCCCGCCATCGTGAACCCGCCCCTGCGCCCGGCGGCCGACCGCGAAGCCCTGATCGAGGGCATTTTGGACGGCACCGTCGACGCCATCGCCACGGATCACGCCCCCCATACCGCCGCCGACAAGGCTTCCGGCGCTCCCGGGTTCTCGGGCATCCAGACGGCCTTCGCCGTGTGCAATACGGTGCTCGTGAAAACGGGGCGGGTCAGCCTGTCCCGGCTTTCGGCCCTCATGTCGGCCCGTCCCGCCGAAATTCTCGGTCTTTGCCGGGGCCTGCTCCGCCCCGGCTACGCCGCGGACCTGGTTCTCGTGGACCCCGATAAGGAATGGATCGTTCGGCCCCGGGATTCGTCCTCCTGGTTTTCCAAGAGCGTCAATACGCCCTTCACGGGCTCCCGGCTTTCGGGCGCGGTGCTTTCGACGTTCCGCCAGGGACGGCGGGTGTATCCCTTTGAATAGGAAATAAAGGGAAGAGCCGCACGGCGCGACAGGCGGGCCTTTATGGTCGCGCGCGGCGTATGCCGGGTTTCCCGCGGCCAAGTAGAGGGCCACCCCCATCCCGTTACCCCAAGGGTAAAAGCGGGCGGACCGCCGTGGATTTGTTTGGCGTTTTTACCGCCCTTCTGCTACAATGGGCGTCGGTTTAACCGAAAAGGAGAAATTAGTGAAAAGATTTATCGCGTGTATGCTTGGTACGTTCCTGGTGTTTGCGTCGTGCCAAACCTTCAAGTCCTACGACGATACCGTCAGTTTTATCTATATGAGCGGCGAGGACGGGCAAAACGTATTTGGCTTTATGGAAGACGGTACCTTTCAGCTCCGCGAGAACGGCACGCTTTACCGCGGCCGGTGGGGAAAGAACGCCTCGAATATCCAGCTCCTGTATCAGGACGAGGAGCGCAACGGCCAAATCGAATTGCTGACTATCTACCTTAACTCGTTCAAGCATAACGAAATGACGTTCAAGAAACTAAGCCGCGGCAAGACGGAGCGCTTTCTCGCCGCGTACGCGATGGAATAAGGACCGACCTACCGCTTTCCCGCCTAGCCCAGCGCCACGTCGAGCAGCATCATGACGGCGAAGCCGAACATGGCCCCGATGGTGGAAAAGTCGGAGCTGCCGTGTTGCTGGGCCTCGGGAATGAGTTCCTCCACCACCACGTAAATCATGGCTCCGGCGGCGAAGGCCAGGGCATAGGGCAGGATGGGCTGCATGACCACGACGAGGAAGGCGCCGAGCACCGCCGCGATGGGTTCCACGACTCCCGAAGCCTGGCCGTACCAGAAACTCTTCAGGCGGCTCATGCCTTCCCTCCGCAGGGGTATGGATACCGCCGCGCCTTCCGGAAAATTCTGGATCCCGATACCGAGGGCCAAGGCGATCGCCCCGCCAAGCGAAGCGATGGCCGCCGAATCCCCCAACGCTCCCGAGGCCGCGTTTCCGAGGGCGCCGAAGGCCACGCCTACCGCGAGCCCTTCGGGAATATTATGCATGGTAATGGCCAACACGAGCAAAATGCTTCGCTGCCACGAGGTTTTTATTCCTTCCGCCTGGTTCCGCTCAAGTCCCATATGAAGGTGGGGCAGGGTGCGGTCGACAAGAAAAAGGAAGAACCCTCCCCCGAGAAAGCCGAAAACCGTCGGGAACAGGGGATTGGCCCCGCTCTCCGTCGCCATCTTTATGGCGGGATTGAGCAATGACCAAAAACTCGCGGCTATCATGATGCCCGAGGCGAAACCGAGCATCGCGTTGAGAACCTTCTGGTTTATGGATTTAAAGAAAAAGACGAGGGCGGCGCCGAGGGCGGTGACTCCCCAAGTAAAAAGCCCCGCCAGCAAGGCAAGCAATACGGGGTTGTCCGACGATAGATTTTCAAACATGACGCTAATCCTCCTGGTCGCGCTATTCTCGATAATTCTACCATAATCAAAGAATGCGTTGTCGGCAAATCGCGTTTCCATGCCCTATTCTTAAAATTATGGGATTTTACCCGATAGTCTCTTGACATATTGTACTAGTACATTTACGATTGTACTAGATGAGTAGTACAAGTGGGGAGAAAAAGTTCATTCCATCCCTTGATGAGGCTTCGGGAATTCCGCTCTATCGCCAGATCATTCAGGAAATAGAGCGGGCCATCGTATCGTCCCGCATGCTGCCCGGCGACCGGCTTCCCACCATTCGTTCCCTGGCGATCGAGCTCAAAATGAACCCGAACACCATCGCCAAGGCCTATGCGGAACTCGAGCTGCGCGGGTTGGTGAAAACCCAGGTGGGCAGCGGGACCTATGTCTCGTCGTCGGTAGGCGCCGACGTGGAAGAGCGGCTCGCGCGGATAGACGAAACCGTGATGCGCGCCATACGGGAACTGGAATCCCTGGGCGTGCAGCGCTCCGAGATCCCCGACCTTTTCCGGAATAAATAAGGAAGGTAGAACATGTTTTGGAACAAAAACGAGCAATCGGAGAAACCGTTGGTAAAGGGAAGCTCCTTTCCCCACAGCCGAAAGGATTACCGGATAACCCCCGAGGGCGTGGTTATTTTCGCCTTCGTGCTGGTCGCCGGCCTCGCCTTGCTTTTCAGGACCGCCGGACCGCTCGCGCCCCTGGCCGTGGCGGTATATTTCGGCGCGCCCCTACTGGTGCTCGCGCTGATGGCCCTTTTGCCCCGATGGCTCTTCATGCTCGCCATGTTGCCCCTGATGGGCATCGCGGTGTACGAGGTGCCCGGGTTTCGCGGCCTGATTCCCATCGTGATCGTCGTGACCGGGGCCCTCATCGTCCCGTCGATACAGAAGATGGAGGAGTGGGAGCGGGCGATCGTGCTCCGCTTCGGGAAATTCCACCGCGTTCGCGGCCCCGGCCTTTTCCTGCTCGTGCCGTTCGCGGACCGCGTGGCCGAAACCGTTGACCTCCGCATTCGGGTGAGCGATTTTACCGCGGAAACGACCCTCACCCGCGATTCCGTTACGCTCACCGTGGACGCCCTGTGCTTCTGGCTCGTATGGGACGCGGAAAAGGCGATCTGCGAGGTGGAGGACTATCGCGACGCCGTTATCCTTTCCGCGAAGACCGCCTTGCGGAGCGCCGTGAGCCGCCACGACCTTTCCGTGTTCCTCGGGGAGAACGAGAAGATCGAGGAAATCATACGCGCCGAGGTAGACGCGAAAACCACCGAATGGGGCATTACGGTCCAGCATATCGAGTTAACCGACATTCAGATTCCCGAAAGCCTGCAGGTTTCCCTGAGCCGGGTCGCCCAGGCCGAACGCGAAAAGCGGGGCCGGATACTCCTCGCCGAGGCGGAGGTGGAGGTTGCCCGGAAATACGAGGAGGCGGCCGCGATCTACGACCGGAACCCCACCGCCTTGAACCTGAAGAACCTCGCCGTCCTGAACGAGGGGCTCGCCTCGGGCAACTCCATGATGCTCGTGCCGAATTCCATTACCGAAAAGCTCGAGGGCAAGGACCTGTTCGGCTTGCAGGCCCTGGGCAAGATCGAGGCGAAAGAGAAGGCCGAACGAACCGCCGGCCAACGCGGACGGGGCGGGCAAGCCGCCGCGCCGAAGGAGAAAACCGAATGAGCGTTATATCGACGACCGATTTGGTCAAGGATTATCAGCTGAACGGAATTACGGTGAACGCCCTGCGCGGCGTGAGCATACGGGTGGAACCCGGCGAGTTCACTGCCATCGCCGGGCCTTCGGGCAGCGGGAAGTCGACCTTCCTGCACTTGGTCGGCTGCCTGGATACGCCTACCGCCGGTACCATTAGCGTGTGCGGGGCCGACGTGGCCGCCATGAAGCGCGACGAACTGGCCATGCTCCGCAGGAGAACCATCGGCTTTATCTTTCAGGCGTACAACCTGATACCCGTTCTTACCGCCCTGGAAAACGTGTCGCTGCCCCTGGTGCTGCTCGGCCAGCCCCGCGCGGCGGCCAGAAAAACCGCCCTGGACGCCCTGGCTAAGGTTGGCCTCGCCGACATGGGCGACCGGAGGCCCAAGGAAATGTCCGGCGGGCAGCAGCAGCGCGTCGCCATCGCCCGCGCCCTCGCCAAGGAACCCGAACTGATCCTCGCAGACGAGCCCACGGCCAACCTCGATTCCGTGACGGCCGGGGAAATCCTTGACCTGATGCTCGCCCTCAATAGGGACGGCAAAACCACCTTCGTCTTTTCCACCCACGACAAGCTGGTCATGGAATACGCCCGCCGGCTCGTTTCCCTTCGGGACGGAAAGATCGTCGAAGAGACCGTGAAATGAAAGCGGACAGCATTTTGACGGTGTGCGGGATGGCGGCCAAAAACCTTTCCCGGCACCGCGTGAAAACGGTCATCACCGTGACGGCCATAGCCGTGAGCGTGAGCCTGTATATCTTCATGGACGCGTGGCTCCTCGGGATGAACCTGGATTCCCGGCGCAATATCGTGAATTACGAGACCGGGGCCGCCAAGATCCAGGGCGACGCCTACTTCGCGCGCGAGGACGAACTGCCGATGTACGAATCGTTCCGGGGGTGGGAGCCGATCGCCCGGGCGCTGGAAGCCTCGGGCTACCGCGCCGCGCCGCGCTTCGTGTTCACCGGCACCCTCTATTCCCGCGGGGGAACGGCTCCCATGGTCATGAACGCCGTGGACGTAGAAGCCGAGACGGCCATGCTTCGCTACGCCGACTACGTGGAGTCGGGCCGCATGATCCGGCCGGGGCGGCAGGAAATCGCGCTCGGCGCCCTGGTCGCGGACAAGCTCCGCGTGGGTATCCCGTCCCGGTGTTCGTCCGAGGACCTGGAAACCGATCTCGTAGCCGCGGCCCAAACCCCGCAGGACGCCGACTTTATCCGTTCCCTGTACGTAAGCTGGCGGAGCCTCGGGAAGTCGGACGGCGCCTGGGCCCCGAAGGAATCGGAAGCCGCGCTGGACGACCGCATGGCGCTGCGCCCCGACGTGACCGCCGCCGACCGGGCCCGACTGTGGGACATTCTCGCCTCCTCGGGCCGGAACGACGTGCGCGTCTCGACCACCATCGACGCGGCGGCCCTTCCCGATTCGATCGACGCCCCGCGCTTCGAGCGGGACCTCTACGAATCCGCCGGCGCAGAAACCCGCGCCGACTACGACGCGCTTTACCGGCTGAACCCGGATACGCGCTCCTACGAACTGATGCCCGAGGGCTCGTTCCCCGGCGACGGACCGGCCCGATCGCGCGCCCTGCGGGCCATGCTCGACGCGGGCTTTCCGGGCGCCGTGGTCCACGTGAACCAGCTGATCGACGCGGTGGTCGTCGGGGTAGTGAACGCCCCGAACCCGGCGATAAACGGCAATATGGGGTGGATACCCCTCGATTCCCTGCAGGACGAGTCGGGGCTGATGCTCGACGGCGCCGTGACGGAACTACTCGTCCGCTCGGCGACGGCCCGGGACGAGGCGCTGCCCGGCGCCTTTGAGGCTCCCGAAACGATCCGGGCCGCCGTGGACGCCGCCTTGGCGAAGGCCGGTTCTGCCTTTCCCGCGGGGCTTTCGGTGCGGTCCTGGAAGGATTACGTGCCCGACTATTTCGCCGCCTCCAACGGCGACCAGGTTTCAAGCCGATTGATGATCTTCTTCCTTTTCGTGCTTTCCTTCATCGGGATCGCGAACACCATGCTCATGGCCATCCTGGAGCGGACGAAGGAAATCGGCATGCTTCGCGCCTTGGGCATGACCGACCGTCAGCTCCTTTTTTCCTACGCCTTCGAGGCGACCCTGATCGGCGTAATCGGCGGGGCGATCGGCGCGGTCCTGGGCTGCCTTCTCAACATTCCCATGGTGCTCGTGGGCGTCGACTACTCGGGCATGACCAGCGCGCTGAACGGCGATATCGGCTACCGGGTCGCGACCTTTTTCCGCTCGGCCTGGAATTTCCCGACCGTCGCCTATACCTTCGTCGGGGCCTCGATCCTCTCCGGACTCGTGGCCATACCGCCCATCCTGCGGGCCCTTTCCCTGCCCGTGACCGAGAGCCTCCGGTTCGAATAGCGAGGAAACCATGAGCGTGAACGACAAAAAAAACAAATCCGGCGGTTTCGGGGCCCTCGTGACCGTGGCCTGGCGGAACGTGTGGCGGAACAAGCGCCGCACCGCCCTGTGCGTCGCGGCGGTGGGCATTGCGGTATTTTTCAATATCTTCATGACCTCCTGGGTAGACGGCATGTTCGAGAGCATCGCCCAGATCGTGCGGGTCTTCAGCTCGGGCGACGTTTCGGTCACTTCCGCCCGGTACCAAGAAGAGAAGGAATACTTCCCGGTCCAGTACCCGATCTCCGATTCCCCGGACGGCGAGGCGATCCTCGCCGCGGCGCGCGCGATACCCGGTGTCGCCGCCGCCCTGCCCCGAATAAGCGCCTACGCGACCCTTTTCGACAGCACGGTTAAGCACGCGATTCTCTGGGGCCTGGACCTTCCCGCCGAAACGGAGGCCCATTGGTTTAACCTGACCGAGCGTTCCGACGGCCTCGTGGAGGGGCGGTTTCCCGAAACCGGCGCCAACGAGTGCGCGATCGGCGTGACCTTCGCCAAAAAGGCGGGGCTCCGCGTCGGGGACCGGATTCCCCTGAAGACGGTCTCGGCGGAATTTTCCGACAAGTACTGGAGCCCGGTCGTGACGGGAATTTTCAAGTTCGACTACCGGCCCGTGGACGAATCGACCGTCGTGGTGCCGGTAGACCGGCTTTCCCGCGTGCTCGGCATGGAAGGCGGCCTGCAGCAGCTTGCCCTATTCCTGGACAACCCGCGCGATTCCGGGCGGGTTCGCGACCGGATGGCGGCCGCCCTCGCCGGCCTTTCGGGCGACCCGGGGGCCGATTCGGTGCTCGAATGGAAGGACGACTACTGGGTCGCCCTGTGGTCCAGCATGACGGTCCTGTTCGCGATCGTCTTCCTCGTGTTCCAGGTCGTGGCCAGCTTCCTCATCATCAACACCATGCTGATGGTTATTCACGAGCGGATCAAGGAAATCGGGATGATGGGGGCGCTCGGCATGACCCGGCGCGAGATCGTAACGGTGTTCTTCCTGGAGGCGGTGACCCTGAGCGTTATCGGCTCCCTCGCGGGCTGTCTCGTCGGCGGGCTATCCGCCTGGCTCGGCTCGCTGTTTCCCCTGGACATCAACGCGTTCATGGGCGGCGGCATGAAGGACCTTCCGATCGCCGGGACCATTTACCTCAGTTTTTCGGCAAAATCGATCATTAACGGGTTCCTGTTCGGGGTGATCGTGTCGTCGGTCTGTACCCTCTTCCCGTCTTTGAAAAGCGCGTTCATCCAGCCGGTGGAGGCCCTCCGCCGGTAAGCGGAACGCGAGCCCTGGGGGCCGCGCCGAGGGTCCCCTTAAAACGTTTTTATTGAAGGAGCGATGCATATGGAAAAGAAACCCCTGCGTATCGGGATGCCGATCGTGCGTACTGAACGGGCGGCCGGTAATCGCGGCGCGAAACACCGCGCCCGGCTGGCGGCCCGTATCCTATTCCTCGGCGCCGCCTTCGCGGTCCCGTTCGCGGGCCCGCTCGCGGCCGCGCCGGCCATTACCGAGCAAACCACGGCGGCCGAGATAATCGCCATGATCGACCGGAACGAGGTGTACGACTCGATCCAGTACGACGGCGAAATGGTCATCGAGTACAGGGGCAAGCGCTACGTCAAGGAGTTTACCGCCTCTACCCGGGGGAATCGGGACAGCTATATCGAGTTCACCAATAGCGAGGACCGGGGCACGAAGTACCTGAAAAAGGACGGGCGGCTGTACGTGTATTCCCCCGATACCGAGCAGGTCATGCTCATCTCGGGCCACATGCTCAAGGAATCGATGATGGGCTCGGACCTTTCCTACGAGGACACCATCGAGAACCGTACCCTCTCCGAGCGCTACGACGCGGCGATTATCGGTACCGAGGACTGGAACGGAACGGCGTGCCGGGTACTCGAGCTGACGGCGAAGAAGAAGACGGAAAGCTACCAAAAGGAGCGCGTCTGGGTTTCGATGGAAACCGGCGACCTCATGCATTACGAGCTATTCGCCCTTTCCGGGGCCAAGCTCAAGGAATACAACCTGATCCGGGCCGAGACGATCGGCGCGCGCCGCTTCCCCATCGAAGCCGAAATGAGGGACCTTTTGCGGAAGGACAGCCGCACTTCCTTCGTGATGCGGAACGTCAAACTGGACGGGGTTATTCCCGATTCGGTCTTCAGCATGAGGAACCTGGAACGATGACCCTGCCCGGGCGAGTCCTACCCGTTTCGCGCCGTCCTGTTCGCGGCCATGCCCCTTCAGGGGCGGCGTTTACGGCTTTCGCGTGCGCCTTTTTCCTTTCGGTTACCGCCGTACCCGCCCCTTGCGGGGAACCCGTGTTTTCTGGAACCCTCGAATCGAAGGCGGCGGGAGCCCTCTTGGCGGACTCCCAATCCAGCGGGGACGATTCGGTCGCCTGGTCCTTCGAGGAATCGGCCAACCTCCGTTTCAAGGCGGCGGCGGGAGAAAGGGGTACGGTGTTCGGCTCTTTCAACCTGCGCGCCTGGACCGCCGACGCCCCGGATCCGGAGCTCAGGACGGAGCTTTCCTCGGCCGGCGAGTTGGAGCGGCTGTACGTTTCCCTGCGCGGGGAAAAGGCCGATACGGACGCGGGGCTCATGCGCATCGCCTTCGGCTATTCGCCCGCCTTCCGGCCCACCGATATCCTGAATCCGCCGAACCCGCTCTATCCGAACGCGCGGCCCCGGGGCGCGCTGGGCGTGACGGTCGCGGCATATCCCTCGGACGACGCGAAGCTCCGCGGCTTGCTCGCGTTCCGCGCGCCTTCGGCCTTCGGCGACGTTTCCGCCGGCGCAGGCTCGGGGGCTCCCGGGCCGGAAACCGCCCCGGTTCGCCCGCTGGCGGGCCTATCGGCGGACTGGAACGGGCGCCGTATCAGCGCACAGCCCCTCTATCTCGTTAGGCTGCCCGAAAGCGCGGGAACCGTTCCGGATCAATATGCGGGAATCTCGTTGAAGCTAGAGGCGGGCGCGGGCTGGTGCCTGGACGCGCTGTGGACCAACGAGGACCGAAACGCGCCGCTCGCCGAAAGCCTAAAGGCCTCGGTTTCGGCCGACTGGTCCGCCTTCGACGCGAAGCTCTACCTCTTGGGGCAGTATTTATGGAACGGTCCCGGCGATCGCGGGGTGAACGGCATTCGGGAGGTAACGGAGCGGCAGTACGGTTTCGCGACCGTCGCGTGGCAGTGGGACGACTATACCCGCTTCGCGCTTTCCTGCCTGGCGAACCTGGAAGACCGGTCCCTGGCCCCGGCCCTTACGGCGACCCATGAGCCCTTCCAGGGAATGAGCGTGGGCCTTACCGCCCGGTTCGGCCTTGATCCCACGGGCGGCGCGGGCGAGTTTTCGCCCGACGCGACGGGAACGAAGGGAAGCCTCGAGGCCTCGGCCAGCCTCCGGTTTTAGCTCCCCGAGCGGCTCCCGCCTTTGCCCTAGGCTTTCTTTTCCTCGAAGAGCGACGTGAGCCGCAAGGTGATATTCGCGTAGCGCTCGATCAGGTTTTCAAGGTTTTCGGTAAAGGCGTTGAGCTCGCCCAACGACTCCGCCAGCTCGCGCATGCCCGACTCTATCTCGTCGGCGGCGGAACCGAGGGCGGACATGCGGGTTTGCACGTTTTCGCCTTCCGCCTGCTGACGGTCGGTGAGGGCGCGGATGTCACGGGTCGTGCGGAGCAGTATGTCGATGGCGTTGCGCACGCTGGAGGTCTCGTTGCCCTGCCGCTTCATGTCTTCGGTTATCCGGGTGAAAAGCTCGGCGCTGGACGCGACCTCGCCGTTTAGCTCGCTCATGCGCTGACGGGCGGTCTTTGTCTTGTCGAGGCCCGAGCGCGAGCGGTCGCCCATCTTCTTGATGTGCTCGTTGATTTCCTTTACCGCGCGGGACGCCTGCTCCGAAAGGTTTCGTACCTCCGAGGCCACGACCGCGAAACCGGCGCCGGCATCGCCGGCGTGGGCCGCCTCTATCGCCGCGTTCATGGCGAGCAGGTTGGTTTGGGCCGCGATCTTCGCGATGGAGGAAACCCGGACGGTCACCTCGCCGGCGGCCTCGCTCACGCTCTCGATCTCGCTCACCAACTCTTCCATGGCGGACATATTTTCGCTTGCCCCTTCCATAAGGGCCTTCGTGCGCTCCAGGGCGTCGGAGGCGGAAGACGAAACCGAGTCGATGCTGCCGGTCATGTTGGTAATGGATTCGCCGCCCGACTCGATGGACGCCGACTGTTCGCGGATTCGCTGATCCTGTTCGCGGTTGACGTTCCACAGGGCGGTAAGGCGGTCCGTGGCCTGCTCGATCTCGTTCTGTTGCTGCTCAATGGCGCTTTGGACCGCGTCTTGGGCCCGGGAAATGGCGCTGGATACGGTACGGGAGCGCTCCCCGAGGATCATCAGCGATTTCGCGTCTTCTCCCACTTCCCCCGCCACGTTCTTTACCTCGCCCAGGAGCGTTGCCTGCCGCGCCATAATCCGGTTAAAGCCGTCGGTCATGACGCCGATCTCGTCGCCCTGGCTCACGATGAGGGTTTTAATCTCCGCGCCGTCTCCCTGGGCCAGGCTGTCCAGCCCGGCTATGAGGTCTTGGAGCCGCGCCGCCAGGGGCCGGCTGTCGAGCCAAAGGGCAAGAAGCCCGAGCGCGAGCACGAAGGCGCCGAGCCCGCACATCTTGAGGGTAAACTCGGGAAGGGGATTTTCCGCCGCCGTTTCGGAGGCCGCGCTTTCGGCGTCTACCAGGGAAAGTTGGTCCACGTGGTTGTCCAGGAACCCGAAGCCCGCCGCGAAGAACAGGGCGAAGGAGAGATAGACCAGGATCGCCCCGATCTGGAATTGCCGGGTAATGATCGAGCGTTTGCGGCTGCCCTCGAGGGTGGTTTGCCCGGTGCGCTGGATGAGGGGCAGGGCGAACCGCTCGGTAAAGCGAACCTCCATGAGCGACACGTACATGCCTATCGCGCTGGAATAAAGGAGGCTCACCAGAAGGGACAGGCTGAAGAAGGGCTGTCCCCGCACGAGCGCGCGGATTAAATACTGCAGGCTCGGGCCCAGGAGGTAGCCGATGACATTGGCGACCATAAAGGTTTTCGATAGCACCCTGACGCGATCCGAGACGAAGACCTTCGTGACGCCGTGGGAATCGGGAGCCGCCTTTATGGCCCGCTCGGCCCGCGCCAAGCTTGCGCAGCGGACCCAGATCACGATAGAGGCGACGAATATGAGTATGAGCGTGTTTATGGCGAACATGGGCAGTTCGGTAAAGTATTTGCTCCAGTCGCGCAGAACGAAAAAAATATTGAAGTTCCACAGAAGCGCAACGCCCGCGAGGGACATACCCACAAACGACAGCATTATTTTTGCCCTAATGGACAGTATTTCTTTCATATAAACGAGTATAGTGTTCTTTCGGCGAGTTATCGACCGTAAAAAAAAGATTTGCGGCGGATTGAGAGCGGAAGAAACGGCGTCGCGGGCGGGACCTACCGACCGGTAGGTAGGCGCGGAAGGGAGCGCCCCCCGTGAGTCCCCCTCGCCGCGGCTGCGGAGTCGTCGCGTTCGCCCCCCGTTCGGCCCCCTGCCTCGATCTTGCTCTTCTGGATTCATTCCGATCCTTTGTGGTACTATCGGGCCATGATAACCAATGAACGAGCCATGAACCGCCTGCAGGCCGCTTGCGCCGAGAAGGGCCCCCTGTGCGTCGGTCTGGATACCGACCCTTCGTATCTGCCACCGGAGGCGTTGCGCGCCTTCGGAAACCCCGCTGAAGCGGTACTCGCGTACAATCGGGCGATGATCGAGACCGCCGGGCCCCACGCGGCCTGTTTTAAGGTTCAGATCGCGTATTACGAGGCCATGGGCCTCGCGGGCCTTTCGGCGTACGCGGCGACGCTCAAGGCCGTGCGCGATTCGGGCGCGACCGCCATCGCCGACGTGAAGCGGGGCGATATCGCCGATACGGCGAAGGCCTACGCGCGGGCCCATTTTACCGGCGAGTTCGAGGCGGATATCATAACGATAAATCCCTATATGGGTTTCGATACCCTGGAACCCTTTCTTGAATACGTGGAAAGCGCGGGAAAGGGGGCCTTCGTGCTCCTGCGCACCTCGAATCCCGGCATGAAGGATATCGAGTGGCTGCCCCTGTCGGCGGAGGCCGGGGTCGAGGCCGGACTGGGCTCGCTTTCCGTTCCCCGCGTTCTCGACGCGGTGGGCGCGGGCCTTTCGAGGATCGCCGGGCGGTACGCCGATTCGGGCCGGGTCGCCCCCTTCGGCGCCGTGGTGGGCTGCACGGAGGAAGCGGACGCCCGCGCGCTGCGCGACCGCTACCCGAACCTGTTCTTCCTGATTCCCGGCTACGGCGCCCAGGGCGGGGCCGCGCGTATCGCGGCGACATTGCTCGACCGCGCCGGGGGCACGGTGAACTCGTCGCGGGGAATACTGACCGCGTGGAAAAAAGACCCGCAACTCGCCGCTAAGCGCGAATCGGGCGCCTTAACCATAGCCGATATCGCCGAAGCCGCGGGCCGCGCCGCCCTTGAGGCGAAGAACGACCTTCTTGGCGCGAAGGCCCTTCTTGCAAAGGATTCTCCCGCCGGTGGCGTCCCCGCCGGAGGGACGCTCTGATGTGCGCGCCGGGCGGCGCCGAGTCGGGGCGGACCGATGGGCGGTACCCCCGGTCGGCGGAAACCGTTACCGTCGTTTCCAACGAGGAAATCGCGGCCGGCGTCTTTTCGCTGGTCGCTTCCCGGCTGCCCGTTTCCGGGGCTGCCGGGCGGCATTCCGCCGTGCCTCATGCCCCCGCGATTCCCCGTGCCGTGCCGGCCCCCGGCCCGGGGCAGTTTTTCATGATTCGCGCCCGGCCTTCCGCCGTTTTTCTCGGCAGGCCCATCAGCGTGTACCGCTCCGACGCGACTTCCGTCTCCTTCCTTATCCTGAACAAGGGGGAGGGCACGGCGGAACTGTGCGCCTTGCGCGCGGGCGATAGGGTGGATCTCGTGGGCCCCGTCGGCAATACGTTCCGATCCCCCGCGGCTCTCGCGGCCCTGGGAGCGGGAGGGCTCGCACCCGACGGGATTTCCGTTTCGAAAGCGGAGCTGGCGCTGATCGCCGCCCTTCCGGCGAAACCCCGGATCGCCGTTCTCGGCGGCGGAATCGGCGTGGCCCCCGTGGCCGGCTTTGCCCTGGACCCCTCGGCCGAAACCGGACTGGAAGCGGGCAGCTTCGATTTTTACGCCGCCTTTAGGACCGGCTCCTACGCCCTGGAGGGCATCGCGGAGCGGGCCCGCCGGGTCATCGTGACCACCGAGGACGGCTCGGTAGGCGTGAAGGGCATGCTTCCCGCGGTCTTCAATGCCGCCGATTACGATCTCGCGTACGCCTGCGGGCCCACGCCCATGCTGAAATACGTTAAGGAGGCCTGCTCGGGGCTCCTCGCCTACGTGAGCCTTGAGCGGCGCATGGCCTGCGGCGCCGGCGCCTGCCTCGGCTGCACCGTCGAGACCTCGAACGGCAACCGGCGCTGCTGCGTGGACGGGCCCGTGTTCCCCGCCTCGGAGGTATTGTTTTGAGCGTAGACCTTTCCGTTTCCCTGTGCGGCGTTCCCCTGCGGAACCCCGTTATCGCCGCCTCGGGCACCTTCGGTTACGGCACCGAGTACGCGAACCTCATGGACGTTGGCGCCCTCGGGGGCATTTGCTCCAAGGGCCTTACCCTGGAGCCCCGCTCGGGCAATAGGGGCGTCCGGCTCGCGGAGACCCCCTCGGGACTGATTAATTCCATCGGCCTCGAGAATCCCGGCATCCGCTCCTTTATCGAGAACCAGCTTCCGACGATGCTGGCGCTCGGCCCGGCGGTGCTGGCCAACCTTTCGGGCTCCACCCTGGAAACCTACGTGGAAGGCGCGAAACTGCTCGACGCCACCGGCGTGCAGATGATTGAGCTCAATATTTCCTGCCCGAACGTCAGCGACGGCGGCATGATTTGGGGCGTGGATTGCGCCTCGGCCGCCTCCATTACCGCCGCGGTGCGCGCCGCAACGAAAAAGCCTCTCGTGGTGAAGCTTTCGCCGAACGCGCCGGACTTGGTCGGCGTCGCCCGCGCGGTCGTAGGGGCCGGCGCCGACGCCTTAAGCCTCGTGAATACCTTTACGGCCTTCGCGGTGGACGTAGAGCGCGGCGTTCCGGTATTTGAGAACAAGACAGCGGGCCTGTGCGGACCGGCGATTCGGCCCATCGCCTTACGGATGCTGCGCGATATCATGCTTATGGTTCCCGAGTGTTCCCTGGACCGCGGCCGCGGGAAGGCCCCCGGCCGGTTCGTTCCCGTGATCGGCCTCGGCGGGATCGCGACGTGGCGCGACGCGGCCGAGTTTATCATGACCGGGGCGACGGCGATTCAGGTGGGTGCCGCGACCTTCGCGAACCCCAACGCCATGCCGGAAATCATCGCGGGGCTCGAGGCCTTCATGGCCAGGAAGGGGTACGGGAACCTCGACGCCATGCGGGGCATCGCCCTTTGAGCGCGAAAGACCGGCCCTCGGCCGCCGCGCCCGCCGCCAGCCACCGGTTTTTCGAAAACCGCGCCTGCGAGTACTGGCCCTGTCACGACCTAGAGAGCATCAACTGCCTGTTTTGCTTTTGCCCGCTGTATCCGACCGATTGCGGGGGGAACTGGACCGTTACCGAAACGGGCATTAAGGATTGTTCGGCGTGCGCCGTCCCGCACGGCGCCGGCGGCTACGATTACGTGCTCGGGCGGTTGGCCGCCGACGCGCGGCAATCCGCCGAAGGGGAAGAATGGCTGTAAGCGAGAAACGCGAACCGGAGCGACTGCCGCGCGCCGGTTCGCGTTCCGTTTTTCCGCCTCAGTTTTCCGAGAGTCGTTCGTCAATGGCGCCGAGCCAGGGAATCACGAAAAGTATCGCCCCGAGCGCGCCGTAGAATACCGACAGAAGGGCTACCGCGATGTTCCGCCCGATCTGATTGGCCTGTCCCCCGCCGATGTTGGCGAGGAGCAAAATGGTGCCGGTGATGACGGCGAAGACCGTGAAGCCCCCGAGATAGCGGCCCAGGCTCGAGAAAAAGGCCTTCGCCGCCGTGAGGGTTTCCCGGTCGGAATCCAGGGCGAACGGCGCGTTGAACGCCTGTCGGGTCTTTTTCCAGCCGAACTGTACCGCGTTCACAACGCAGGGCGCGACGAGGGCGATGAGCAGGCTCGGCAAATCCACCAATACGTACGGCATGAGGAAGCCTCCCGCCAGCCAAAGCACGAACACCACGAAGGCCACACTGACCATAAAAGGCGCGAACAATTTCTTGAACATAGAATCCTCCTTAAGGATTACGCGTAACGGCGCCTTCGCGCCGAATTAGTTTCCGAGGAGCGCGGCTCCCCGCGCGAGGGCGTTCCCGTATTCCGAGAGCTCCTCGCTTTTCGCGATATTCTCGCCCGCGACGACGGCGAAACCGGGCTTTCCGAGAGACGTCAGCGCGGGAACGACGGTGACGAGCGCGAAGAGGGTGAGGGCGAAGGCGAAGGAGAAGTCGCGTCGGCCGACGCGACCGCGGCGGTCCTTCTCCCCGTGCCCGCTTTCCCCCGCGGCATGCGAGCCCATGAGGCGGTATACCGGTTTCGGCCTGGCTTCCGGTTCGCCGACTCCCTTTTCCAGTCTCTTGAGCGCTTCGGCGACAAACGCGTCCGTTTGTTCCCGTACTCTCCTGTTCATGCTTCCCCCTTGCCGGAGCGACGGGGCCGCGAGTCCACCGCGCGCCGGACGGTCGCGCGTATTCTCGAAACCCGCCACCGAACGGTTCCCGCCGGCATTCCCAGCGCCGCGCCCGCGTCCCGGGCCGTAAGCCCGTCGCGCAGCACGAGCATCGCGATCCGGCGATCGGACGGATCGAGCCGCGCGACCGCCTCATCCACCAAGGCTGCCATCCGGCGCGTAACCGCCAGCTCTTCGGGATCCGGCTCAGGCGCCGGCGGTTCCGGCCGGCCTTCTCCCGGGACCTCGAGCGATACCGTTCTCGGCCGCCTTCTCAGGTAATCGAGGATAAAATTCCTCGCTACCCTATAGAGCCACGGGGCGAACGGCTTTTCCGGGTCGTAGCGGTCCATGCGGTACCATGCGTGGACCAACGCGTCGTGGGCCAGGTCTTCGGTCTCGTCCGCCCGCAAGGGGGCGAAGGTCCCGGCGAAGAGAACCATTTTCGCGTACCAGAGCCGGTAAAGCGTTTCAAAACTCGCGCCCGTATCGTCCATATACCCATAATACGGCGAAAACGCGCGGGGTGTTGGCGAAATTTCGCCGCGTTCGATACGGGACGAGCGGCAGAAAACCGTTCTTGAATTACTTGATCAAATAAACTAATGCCGTTACAGTTATCCTTTAAGGAAATCGATACCGGGAGGTGACCCATGGAATTCCTTGAATTGGCGCGTCGGCGGTGCTCGGTCCGCGCTTTCGAGAATCGGCCGGTCGAGGCGGAGAAAATCGCGCGAATACTCGAGGCGGGTAGGGCGGCGCCCAGCGCCTGCAACAATCAGCCCTACCGCTTTCTCGTGCTGGACAATCCCGATTCCATCGCGAAGCTGTCAAAGGCTTGCCGTACCTTCGGGGCGCCGTTGGCCATCGTGGTAGCGGGCGACAATAACGAGGCGTGGGTACGGACCTTCGACGCGAAGGATTCCCTCGACATAGACGCGTCCATCGCGACCGATCACATGATGCTCGAGGCCGAGGACCTGGGGCTGGGTTCCTGTTGGGTCTGTTCCTTCCGCATACCGGCGCTCCGGGAGGAATTCGGCATACCCGGCCATTTGACGCCGGTGAACGTTTTGGCGATCGGTTACCCCGCGGGGCCGAAGAAAAGCCCTTCGCGCCACGGGACCGAGCGGCGACCCCTTTCCGAGACGGTCGTTTACAATCATTTTTAAGGAGCGACGCGATGAGCGAATCGAACGTGTATTGGATCGATCTGAGGACGAATCCGAACCTCTCTATACTGAAGAAATTGGACCGTCTCCTGCGAAAGGCGGGGATGGACAAGCTCGATCTCGACGAGAAATATACCGCCCTCAAGATCCATTTCGGGGAGCCCGGGAACATGAGCTATATCCGCCCGCCCTACGTCGCGGTGGTCTCGGCCCTGGTGCGTGAATTGGGGGGAAAGCCCTTCCTGACCGACGCGAACACGCTCTATTCCGGCCGAAGGCACAATGCCTACGACCACCTGCGGGCGGGTTTCGAGAACGGCTTTTCCCGTGACGCCACCGGTTGCGACCTGATCGTCGCCGACGGGCTCAAGGGGAACGATTACGCGGAACTTCCGGTGCACGGCGGCGTGCACAGCGCCACGGCCAAAATCGGCTGCGCGGTAGCCGAGGCGGACGCGGTGATCTCCCTGAACCATTTCAAGGGCCACGAGCTTACCGGTTTCGGCGGCGCCCTCAAGAATCTCGGCATGGGCTGCGCGAGCCGCGCGGGAAAAAAGTTCCTGCACGAGGTTTCCCACCCCGTCGTCGACCGAAAGGCGTGCACCGGCTGCGCCGTGTGCGTGAAAAACTGCGCGGCCAAGGCCATTACCCTGGACGGCGAGCGAAAGGCCGTGATCGATCACGATCTGTGCACGGGCTGCTGCCAATGCGTGGCGGTTTGCCAGTTCAACGCGGCGCGGGCCTCGGAAGGCTCAGCAAGCCGGGTATGCAGCGAGCGCATCGCCGAGTATACCGAGGCGATCCTGCACGGAAAGCCCTCGTTCCACGTGAACTTCGTGATGAACGTATCCCCCAACTGCGATTGCTGGGCCAACAACGACGCCCCGATGGTATCGGATATCGGCATCTTCGCGAGCGCCGATCCGGTCGCCCTGGACCAGGCCTGCGTGGACGCCGTGAACGCCGCCCCGCCCATCAACGGAACGGCGCTTACGGACAAAAAGTATTCCGGAACGGGCGAGAAATTCGGCCATATTCACCCGGATACCGATTGGGCCGCCGGACTCGAGCACGCGGCGTGGATCGGCCTGGGGACACGCGCCTACACCTTAATCAAGGCGTGATTTTTCGATTCGTCGGGTCGCGCGACTGAACGCCCGCGGGGAGCCTTAATCCCGCAGGCGTTTTAGGCGGCGGCCCGCTTCCCGCTCGTACCCCGCCCCGGCCCAAAGGTCGTCGGCTACCGGGTCGTCCAACAGCGCCGTATTAAAGATATACTCCACGCCCTTCAGCCTCACGTACCGCTCAAGGTGGCTTACCAATTCCTGAAAAACCGGCGGCACTCGAAGCTCCGCCTCGAGCCAAACCGCCTTTATATACCATTCGACCCCTTCGGCGTTGACTCGGGCGCTGTCTATGAAACCGGCCGGGATGCCGTTTCGGTAGAGGATGAATAGGAGGCAGTTTTCGGTGTCCAGGCTGAAGGCTACCATGGTTCTCAGGCTTTTTTCGTCTAGCGGGATCTCCGAAAGCCGCGGATCGGTCCGGCGGTATTCCTCGATCATTTTGCGGTATAGCGCGGTCGCCTCATCGATGGTATCCGTACCCAATAAGGTAATCTCGAACATGGCTTCCCCCCTTTAAAAGGCGAATGCGACTCTCGTTTCAGTATACCTCCCTTTTCCCCGGCGCTCCATGTCGCCGTCGGGAATCGGGTTGATGACGACAATAAGACAAAATGTGTCGTAAAGACGCAACTTTTTTCCGAGCGCCCTGTCCAATTGTGCGATACCGATACGCAAAAAGGGGCTCACCGTGCTTTATACCCAATACACCGGCCGCGATTTCGCCTCCATGGCCGACTTTACCGAAAATTTCAGGCTCGAGGTTCCCGAGTCGTTCAATTTCGCCTACGATGTGGTAGGCCGCTACGCCCGGGACGAACGCGATCGCGTGGCGCTGGTGTGGTGCGATGACCAGGAGTCGGAGCGGCGTTTTACCTTCTCTGACCTGGCCGCCGCCTCCGATAAAACCGCGAATTTCCTGGTTTCCCGCGGAATCCGAAAGGGCGACGCGGTCTTGCTCATGCTCAAGCGGCGCTACGAATTCTGGTATTTCCTCCTTGCCCTGCATAAAATCGGCGCGATTGCCGTACCCGCAACCCATCTTCTGCGCGAGGGCGATATCGAGTACCGGAATCGCGCGGCCAGTATAAAAATGATCGTCGCGGTAAGCGACCGGGACCTGCTTGCCCGGGTAGACGCGGTCCGTCAGGCCTCGCCCTCGGTCGAGCGCTACGTGCAGGTGGCTTCCGCGGGGAATACGCGCCCGGGCTGGGACGATTTCGACGACGGCTATGAAGCGGCCGCGGCCGACTTTGCGCGGCCCGCGGGAGAGTCGGCGCCGACGCTCCGGGATATTTCGCTTATCTATTTTACCTCCGGAACCACGGCGCACCCCAAGATGGTCCAGCACGATTTCGCCTATCCCCTGGGACATATCGTGACCGCGAAATACTGGCAGCGGGTGGCCGACGGCGGCCTGCACCTGACCCTGGCCGATACGGGCTGGGCGAAAGCCATGTGGGGCAAAATATACGGACAATGGCTTTCAGGCTGCGCCGTATTCGCCTACGACCTGGAAAGCTTTCAGCCCAAGCGACTGCTCGATCGCATGGCGAAATACCGGGTCACCTCGTTTTGCGCCCCTCCCACGGTATACCGGTACCTCATCCGCGAGGACCTCTCCAAATACGACCTTTCCGCCCTGACCCACTGCAGCGTGGCAGGCGAGCCCCTTAACCCCGAAATTTACGATCGCTGGCTCCAGATGACCGGCATTAAGCTGTTCGAGGGCTATGGCCAGACGGAGCTGACCCTGACCATCGGGACCTTCCCCTGGATGGAGCCCAAACCCGGTTCCATGGGCGTGCCCGCGCCGGGCTACGATATCGACATTGTCCACGCCGACGGGAGGCCTTGCGCGACCGGCGAAACGGGAGAAATCGTGATCCGGCTCGGACCGGGCGGCGCCGAGACCGGAAGGCCCTTCGGCATGTTCGCCGGCTACTACCGGGACGCCGAGCTGACGGAGCGGGTATTCGAGGGCGGCGTGTACCATACCGGCGATACGGCGTGGCGCGACGACGACGGCTATTTCTGGTTCGTGGGCCGCACCGACGACATGATCAAGAGTTCGGGCTACCGGATCGGGCCGTTCGAGGTGGAAAGCGCCCTCATGACGCATCCCGCGGTGCTCGAATGCGCCGTGACGGGGGTACGCGACGATAAGCGGGGCCAGATCGTGAAGGCCAGCGTGATCCTCGCGCCTACCCACGAGCCCAGCGACGCCCTCGCGCGGGAACTGCAGGATCACGTAAAAAAGGAAACAGCCCCCTACAAATATCCCCGCATCGTGGAATTCGTGAAAGAGCTTCCCAAAACCATCAGCGGGAAAATCCGACGGGTAGAAATTCGTGAAACCGCGAAGCAAAACGCCCTCGCTTAAGGGAGGAGTCGGCGAACGATTGCGGATTTCGATGACATTTGACTATGCGAATGTCATTTTCAACTTTACATATTATGTTTTTTTGTTATAATTGGTTTTTATGATGACCTTCGTGGCGCCGTGCGCCATCGGCGCGGAAAAGATCCTCGCCAACGAGCTGAAACAGCTCGGTTTTTCCCCGATCGGCTCCGCGGTCGGCCGCGTAGCCTTCACCCGTTCCGAACCTGAAGGACCCGAAGACGATATCGCCGACCTGGCGGCCGCCTACCGGGCAAACCTCTGGCTCCGTACCGCCGATCGGGTCTACGCCCAGCTCGGCTCGTTTAGCGCCCCCGACTTTGACGCCCTGTTCGGCGGAACCCGCGCCATTCGCTGGGAAGACTGGTTTTCCCGGGATATCCGGGTCGTGGTGGATAAGGTTCGCACGCGGGCCAGCAAGCTTTCCTCCGAGCATTCCATTCAGGGCGTAACCCACAAGGCCATTTACGAACGCCTGGGAGAAGCCTGGCGCATGAGAACCCTGCCCGAAACCGGCGCGACCGCGACGGTTCGCGTCTATGTGGAAAACAACGTCGCCTCGGTGCTTTTGGACCTTTCCGGCATGCCCCTGCACCGTCGCGGGTATCGCACCGCCGGCGGCGAGGCGCCGATCCGCGAGACCCTGGCGGCCATACTCCTCCAGCTGGTGCAGTGGCGCAGGAAAACCCCGCTTCACGACGCGTTTTGCGGCTCGGGCACCATCCCCATCGAGGCCGTGCTCTACGCCCATAACGTGGCGCCGGGCCTGGGCCGCGCCTTCGCCTTTTCCGACTTCGCGCCGTTTCGCGCCCAGACGGTCCTTGACCGGATGCGCGAGGAACGCCTTAAGGCCGCCGCGGAAATCAGGACCGACTGCCTGGTGCGCGTTACCGGCAGCGATTTCGACGAGAAGGTCCTCATCTCCGCCCGGGCCAACGCCGAACGGGCGTGCGCCATAGCCGGCCGCGCCCTTCAGGAGATCGGTTCCGGCGCCCGCATTCCCCGTCCCGATTTTGCCCAGGCCTCGTACGCCGACCTTGAGGCCCCCTACGATACGGGCCTCGTGCTCTCCAACCCGCCCTGGGGAGAGCGCCTCGCCGACGGCGACGCGGCCCTCGAGCTGTACCGCGGCATGGCGTCGCTCAAGAAGTCGTTTCCCGGGTGGGAACTCGCCTTTATCACCAGTCACGGCGATTTCGAGAAGGCGTTCGGCTATAACGCGGACAAAAAACGGGCGTTGAAGAGCGGCAATCTGGATACGGTATTTTACCATTTTAGAGGGGATAAATAGATGGCTATCGTCGTTGAGCACGAGAAACGTCGCGCGGAAATCCTGGATCGGGCGCTAGACGTGTTTACCGAGGAAGGGTACGAAGACGCGACCTTCCAGAAGATCGCCGACCGCTGCGGCATCACGCGGACCACCCTCTATCTATACTTTAAGAATAAGCGCGAAATTTTCGTATGGAGCATCAAGCAATTGACCGGCGGGGTAGAGCAAGCCCTACGCGGGGTAATCGAAAACGAGAACGCGACCTACGCGGCCCGGCTCGAGGCCTTCATGCACCTCATAATCGACCAGTGCACCAATAACCGGCGCCTTTTTACCGTGGTGCTGACCTATCTCCTGGCGGCCCAAAAGAGCGGCAAGGACCCCGAATCACGGGTGAAGCGCCGTACCATCCGCCTCCGCCACCTGCTGTCCCAGCTTTTGATCGCGGGGAAAAAGTCCGGGGAGTTCCGCGATTTTAACGTTAAAGACGCCAACGAGCTTCTGTACGGCCTTATCGAGTCGACCATTTACCGCATCGCGATTCTTGACCGGAGCGAGGCGAGCGAGATGAAAGAAGCGATCTCCCTGGTCGTGACGGGCCTTGTTCGCGTTTAACCCCACGCTTGAGAATGACACTAGGGTTGACTTTTGTCATAAAAAAAGTACAATGTCCCTTGTATTCAGTATGACGAAAAGACGCCAAGTGTCATAATGGAAAGCATAGGCGTCAGGAGGACGAGATGCCCGTATTTTTGTTCCCCGGTCAGGGGGCCCAGTTTTCCGGAATGGGGATGGACCTGTTCGATGCCGACGCGGACGGGAAAACCGGCGTTCGCGCGCTGTTCGACGAGGCAAGCGGCATTCTCGGTTCCGATATACGCGATGTATTGAACGCCGACGCGGAAACCCTCAAGCGGACCGACGTTAGCCAGATCGCCATCACCGTCGCCTCCCTGGCGGCGGTACGGGCCTTGGCCGCGAAGGGCGTGAAGCCCGCCGCCTGCGCCGGGTTCAGCCTGGGCGAATATCCCGCGCTGGCGGTTTCCGGAGTGCTTTCCGTCGCCGATACCCTGCGGGTCGTCGCCCATCGCGGCAAAATCATGCAAGAAGTGGCAGATAAAATAGCGGCCGAGGCACTGAGTTCCGCGAGCGCGACCGCCTCCCCTGCCGCTTCGGCCGGGATGGCCGCCGTGCTGGGGCTTTCTCCCGAAGCGGTCGATGCCGCCATACGGGAATCCCGGATAGAGGGATTGTTCGCGGCGAATTACAACGGACCGGCGCAGACCGTGGTTTCCGGCACCGCGGCGGCCCTCGAAGCCGCCGAGGCGTTATTCAAGGCCGCCGGCGCAAAGCGGGTTATCAGGCTCAAGGTAGCCGGGCCCTTCCATTCGCCCTTAATGGCGGAGGCGGGCCAGCGGTTCTCCGCCGTCTTGGAAGGCGTGCCCTTCAACAATCCCGTTCTCCCCCTTTTCTCGAACGTCACCGGCGCCAGGATCGCGACCGGTTCGGAGGCGAAGGCGTGCGCCGTCGCCCATATTTCCGGCCCCGTCCGATGGACCGCCGAGGAAGCCGCCATTGCCGCGCTGATGGCCGACGCGGGGATCGACGGCCTCGCGGAAGTGGGCCCGGGCAAGGTTCTTTCCGGGCTCTGGGCAGACTCAAGGCAGCCCGGCGCCTGCAAGCCCTACGGGGACTATCTCGCCTGAGGGGCCGGTAAAAAAAAGCGAAATAAAACAGGAGTCAGTATGCTATTGAAAGGAAAAAACGCCCTGATAACCGGCGCGAGCCGGGGAATCGGCAAGGAAATCGCGAAACGCTTCATCGACGAGGGAGCCTCCGTGTGGGGCCTCGCCACCAAGTCCAGCGAGGGGGCGAAGGAACTGGCCTCCTACGCCGCCGAACGGGGCGTGGCCTTTCACGAGCTGATCGCGGACATCGGGAACGCCGATTCGGTGGTTCCCGTGGTCACGGAGGCCCTGAAGGCGTCCGGCGGCTTTCAGGTGCTCGTGAACAACGCGGGCATTACCCGCGACGGGCTCTCCTTCCGCATGAAGCTCGAGGACTGGGACGCGGTGCTCCGAATCAACCTGACCGGCACCTTCCTCGTTTCCCAGGTCGTGTCCTCCGACATGATCCGCAAGAGAGCGGGCTCCATTATCAACCTTTCGAGTATCGTCGGCGTGAAGGGACAGGCCGGGCAGGTGAACTACGCGGCGAGCAAGGCCGGACTCATCGGCTATACCAAGAGCCTGGCCAAGGAAACCGCGGGAAGGGGCGTGCGCGTGAACGCGGTGGCCCCCGGCTTCATCCTCACCGAAATGACCGACGTAATTCCCGAAGACGCGAAAAAAACGTGGCTCGAGGCCATCCCCATGAAACGGGCTGGCTCGGTGACCGAGGTCGCGAACGCCGTTGTATTCCTGGCGTCGGACCTGTCTGAATATATCACCGCGCAGGTAATCGGCGTGGACGGAGGTATGGGAGCATGAAGCGACGCGTAGTGATCACGGGACTGGGAGCGGTAACCCCGGTCGGAAATACGGTAGACGAGACCATCGCCTCGATCCGCGAGGGAAAAAGCGGCATCGGGAATATAACCCTGTTCGACGCCTCGAATTCCGCGGTGCAGATCGCCGCGGAGGTGAAAAACCTTGACGTGAGCCAGTGGGTGGACCGCAAGGAAGCCCGCAAGATGGCCCGCTTTACCCAGTTCGCCGCCGTGGCTTCCGCCCAGGCCCTCGCCGACGCGGGGCTCACGAAGGAATACCTGGAAAAAGAAAAGATGGGCATCATGCTCGGCAGCACGATCGGCGGCTTCGAGGTGTTCGAGAACTCCGCAAAGAAGTATTTCGACGCCGGCCCCGGCCGCATTCCCCCCCTGACCATCCCGACCCTCATCGTGAACGAGGCCGCGGGAAACATCAGCATGCTCAACGGCATTCACGGGCCTTCCTGGACGTTGGCCACCGCCTGCGCCTCCGGAACCGACGCGCTGGGCGCCGCCCTCGACATGGTACGCTCCGGCCGCGTGGATATGTGCCTCTCCGGCGGTACCGAGGCGGCCATTACCGGTTTCGGCATCGGCTGCTTCAACGTGCTGCAGACCCTCGCCTCGAGCTTCAACGACGACCCGACCAAGGCCAGCCGGCCCTTCGACAAGGACCGGGAAGGCTTTATCATGGGCGAGGGCTCGGGAATCCTCATTCTCGAGGAGCTTGAGCACGCCCTCGCGCGCGGCGCGAAGATTTACGCCGAGTTCCTCGGCTACGGCGCCTCCAGCGACGCCTACCATATCACGAGCCCGAACCCCGACGGCTCGGGCGGCGCCATGGCCATTAAGCTCGCGCTGGAAGACGCGGGAATACGGCCCGAGGAAGTGCAGTACTACAACGCCCACGGCACGTCCACTCCCATCAACGACCCGGCGGAAACCCAGATGATCAAGCTGGCCTTCGGCGAGCACGCCTACAAGATGAAGGTTTCCAGCACCAAGAGCATGACCGGCCACTGCGTAAGCGCCGCGGGCGCCATCGAGGCCATTATTTCCATCAAGGCCATGAACGAGGGCTTCTATCCTCCCACGATCAACCTGGAAAACCCCGACCTGGAACACGGCTGCGACCTGGATTACGTGCCCAAAACCGCCCAGGTCGGCGAGTTCGATACCTTCGCCTCGGGCTCCCTCGGGTTCGGCGGCCATAACGGCGTGCTCATCATGAGGAAGTTCAAGAAATGACCGGCGGCAACGAAACGAAAGCCGACCTTTCGAACGCCGCCGTCCGCGCGGCCTCGCGGGCCGGGATCGAGAAACTGCTGCCCCATCGGGACCCCTTCCTCTTCGTGGACGCCATCGACGTAACCGACGAGAAGACCGTGGTCGCGCGGCACGTGTTCACGGAAGGCGAGTTTTTCTTCAAGGGACATTTTCCCTCCTATCCGGTGGTTCCGGGCGTTATTTTGGTGGAAACCATGGCCCAGGCGGGCGGCGCGGGCCTGCAGGCGCGCGGCGTGATGGGCGAGGGGGCGCTTTTTTTCCTCGCCTCGGTGGATAAGGTGAAGCTCCGCCGCCAGGTTCGCCCCGGCGACGAGGTTCGCATGGAAATAGAGAACCTGCGGGTTTCTGGCAAGATGATCAAGCAAGCCGGCAAGGCCTTCGTGGGAGAAGAGCTCGCGGCCGAAGCCGAATGGCTGTGCCTGGTCGGCAATTAAGCCGACGCGGCCAATAAGACAGAAGGAGTATACCATGGTCATTAAACCGATGATCCGAAGCAATATCTGCATTAACGCGCATCCGCAAGGCTGCGCGAAGGAAGTGGAAAACCAGATAGCCTACGTTAAAGCGCAAAACGCCAAGCGGGGCAGGAAGCCCGGCGCCGCCGTGTCCGGCGGGAGCCACGCCTCCGGCCCGGTCAAAGCCGTTTTGGTCCTCGGCTGTTCCACCGGTTACGGGCTGGCGAGCCGCATAGCCGCCGCCTTCGGCTACGGGGCCGCCACCGTCGGCGTGTCCTTCGAAAAGGAAGGAAGCGAAACCAAGGGCGGTACCCCCGGCTGGTACAACAACATGGCCTTCGACCGCGCCGCCGCCCGCGAGGGCATCGCGAGCTGGACCCTCAACGCCGACGCCTTCTCCAACGAAACCCGCGCCGCGGTCATCGCCAAGGCGAAGGAAATGGGCCTCGCGTTCGACCTGGTCGTCTATTCGCTCGCCAGCCCGGTGCGCACCGACCCCGAAACCGGCGTTTTGTACAAGTCCGTGCTCAAGCCCTTCGGCCAGCCCTACGCGGGCCTCACCGTGGACACCATGACCGGCAAGCTCAGCACGATGACCGCCGAGCCCGCCACCGAGGAAGAGGCCGCGCAGACCGTCAAGGTCATGGGCGGCGAGGACTGGGCCCTGTGGATCGACGCGCTCCAGAACGCCGGCCTGCTCGCCCGCGGCTGCTCCACCGTGGCCTATTCCTACATCGGCCCCTCCCACACCCACGCGATCTACCGCGACGGCACCATCGGCGGCGCGAAAAAGCACCTGGAAAAAACGGCCCGGGAAATGAACGAGCGCCTCGCGTCGTCCGTCGGCGGCTCCGCCTTCGTATCGGTCAACAAGGGCCTCGTGACCCGCTCCAGCGCGGTCATTCCCGTTATCCCCATATACCTTTCCATCCTCTTCAAGGCGATGAAGGAAAAGGGGACCCACGAGGGCTGCATAGAGCAGATCGAGCGGCTGTACGCCGAGCGACTCTTCTCCGGCAAGGCCGTTCCGGTCGACGCCGAGGGACTGATCCGCATAGACGACTGGGAGATGGACCAGGCGATTCAGGCCGTCGTATCCGACCGTATGTCGGCCGTGACCGAGGAAAACCTTCCCCAATTCGGCGACCTTGACGGATACCGGCACGATTTCCTCGCCGCGAACGGATTCGACGTGGCGGGCATCGATTACGAGGCCGACGTGGCCCGTTTGGACGCGATCAATTAAGCAACGTACCGATACGCCGGCCTGCGTCGGCGATATATCAAGGAGATAACGACATGGACGACAAGACCCTTCTCGCCCTTTTTGACAAGTTCGACAAATCCGACGCCGCGGAAATGAAGTATTCAGGAAACGGATTCTCGTTCGAGCTTCGCCGTAAGGAGGCGTGTCACGCGCCCCTCTCCGCCGTTTCGCCGGTTTCGGGCCCCGCAAGCCCGGCGGTATTCGCTTCCTCGCCCGTCCCGGTAGCCCCGGCCGCCATTCCCGCCGCCTCCGCGTCGCCGAGCCCGGCCGAGGCCGCCGCCCACGCCACGCTCGCCGCGGGGAACGAATACATCAAGAGCCCCATCGTGGGAACCTTCTACCGTTCCCCCTCTCCCGACGCGCCCGCCTTCGCGGACGTGGGAAAGAAAATCGCCAAGGGCGGCAAGCTCTGCATTATCGAGGCCATGAAGATGATGAACGCCCTGGAAGCCGAATTCGACTGCGAGATCGTCAGGATCCTCGTGAACAACGGCGACATGGTGGAATTCGACGAGCCCATTTTCGAGGTTAAGCCCCTATGATCAAGCGTCTCATGATCGCTAACCGCGGCGAGATCGCGGTCAGGATCATCCGTACCTGCAAGGAGCTGGGAATCGAGACGGTGGCCGTGTATTCCACCGCCGACCGCGACGCCCTCCACGTTCGCCTGGCGGACATTTCGGTGTGCATCGGTCCGGCGAAATCGGCCCAGAGCTACCTTTCGGTGCCCGCCCTCATCACCACCGCGATCCGCACCGGCTGCGAGGCCGTGCATCCCGGCGTCGGCTTTCTTTCCGAGAATTCCGATTTCGCCCGCGAGGTGATCAAGGCCGGGCTTATCTGGATCGGGCCTGACCCCCAAGTAATCGACCTTTTGGGCGACAAGGTGACCGCCCGCGAAACCGCGCTCAAGTACGGCTTGCCCGTCACGCCCGGCTCGCCCGGTCCCATCGCGACCAAGGAAGAGGCGATACCCGTGGCCGCTTCCTGCGGCTACCCCGTCATCATCAAGGCGGCCTCGGGCGGCGGCGGCAAGGGCATGCGCATCGTGTGGAAGGACGAGGATCTCGAGGAAAACCTCAAGATCGCCTCCCGCGAGGCCGAGGCCAACTTCGCCGACGGTACCGTGTATATCGAGAAATACTTGCAGAACCCGAGGCACGTGGAGCTTCAGGTGATCGCGGACGGGAAGGGCGGCGTGGCCATTTTGGGCGAGCGCGACTGCTCGGTACAGAAAAACCACCAAAAACTGATCGAGGAAAGCCCCTCTCCCGGCGTTACCCCGGAAATGCGCAAACGCATGTCCGACGGGGCCCGGAACCTCTTTTCGAGCCTGAAATACCGCGGCGCGGGCACCATCGAGTTCCTCGCCGTGGGCAACGAGTTCTTCTTCATGGAAGTGAACGCCCGCATCCAGGTAGAGCACCCGGTTTCCGAATTCGTGACCGGCACCGACCTGATACGGGAACAGATTCTCGTGTGCGTGGGCGAGCCCATGACCATTAACCCCGACAGGGTGACGCTGACCGGCTGGTCCATCGAGGCGCGAATCAACGCCACGGCGCCCGGCAAGGTGAAGTACCTGGAGATTCCCGGCGGCCCCGGCGTGCGCTTCGACAGCTTCCTCTACCAGGGCTGCACGGTCTCGCCGCATTACGACTCCATGGTCGGTAAACTCATCGTTCACGATTCCGACCGTCACAAGGCGTTGGCCAGGCTGCTTCGCGCCCTGGACGAGCTCAAGATCGACGGCGTACCCGTGAATATCGCGACCCAGAAAAAGATCCTCAATAACGCCATCTTCCGTTCCGGCCAGTTCGGAACCGGACTGTATGCCCAACTGGAGGCAACCCTGTGAGCGAGCAGAAAACAGCCGCCGGCACCGTCGAGTGCCCATCCTGCAATTCCACCTTCGACAAGGCGACCCTGTCCGCCAACTTGAGCGTGTGCCCCTCGTGCAAGTACCACTTCCGCATGGAACCCGCCGACCGCATCGCCTATCTCGCCGACGAGGGAACCTTCGTCGAGTTTTGCCGCGGCATGCGAAGCCTTAACCCCATCGATATGGACGGCTACGAGGACAAGCTGACCGAGGCCGAGCGGAAGTCGAACATTTCCGAGGCGGTGGTCACCGGCACCTGCGAGATCAAGGGCATGCCCGTCGTGCTCGGCGTCATGTCGTTCAGCTTCATGGGCGGTTCCATGGGCTCCGTGGTGGGCGAGAAAATCACGCGGGCAATCATGATGGGCGTGGAAAAAAGGCGCCCGGTAATCATTTACGCGACCTCGGGCGGCGCCCGCATGCAGGAGGGCATTTTCTCCCTCATGCAGATGGCCAAAACCGCCTCCGCGGCCGCCGAACTGGACCGCGCGGGGCTTCCGCTCTTTCTCGTGCTCTGCGACCCCACGACCGGCGGCGTCACGGCGAGTTTCGCCATGCTGGGCGACATCAACATCGCCGAGCCGGGAGCCCTCATCGGCTTCGCGGGACCCCGGGTCATCGAGGGCACCATCAAGCAGAAACTGCCCGAGGGCTTTCAGCGCGCGGAATTCCAACAGGACAAGGGCTTCGTGGACTACATCGCCCCCCGGAGCGAGCAGCGCTCCCTGTTCATCAAGCTGCTCAAGGCCCACGGCTTCGGCGTGGGCCTGGACCAATCGGCCAGCCACGCGACCGCCCAGGGAGGTAAATGATGCCCGCCAAAAAAACCATCGAGACCGGGATCGACGAACTGAAAAGACTCGCCGCCGAGGCGGGGGTCGATATCTCCGACGAACTGAAGAAAATCGCCGACAAGGTGGGGGATAACTCGAAGAGCGAGCGCGTTTGGAAGCGCGTAGAGCTCGCGCGAAACCCCGACCGACCGCGCGCCCTCGATATAATCGAAAACATCTGCGACGACTTTATCGAGCTGCACGGGGATCGCCACTACGGCGACGACCCCGCCCTGATCGGCGGAATCGGTTTCATAGACGGGATCGCGGTGACCATCATCGCGAACCAAAAGGGCCGCAACCTTAAGGAAACCATGGCCCGTAACGGCGGCATGGCCAATCCCGAAGGCTACCGCAAGGCCCTCCGGCTCGCCAAGCAGGCGGAAAAGTTCCGCCGCCCCATCATTACCCTCATCGACACGCAGGGCGCCTATCCGGGGCTCGGCGCGGAGGAGCGGGGCATCGGCGAGGCGATCGCCATGAACCTCCGCGAGTTCAGCCAGCTAAAAACGCCGATCATCTGCGTGATCATCGGCGAGGGCGGCTCGGGCGGGGCGCTGGGAATCGGCGTGGGCGACAAGATCTACATGATGGAGAACGCGGTCTATTCGGTCATCTCACCGGAAGGGTGCGCCTCCATACTGCTCCGCGACGCGAGCCAGGCGAAGAACGCGGCCGCGATGCTCAAGATCACCAGCGAGGATATCCTTTCCATGAAGATCTGCAACGGCATCATCGGCGAGCCCGACGGCGGCGCCCACCTGGACCCGAAGGCCGCGAGCCTGTCGGTGAAGGAAACCATCCTTCGCGACCTGGAAGACCTGATGAACCGCGCCCCCGCGGCCCTCGTTCGCTATCGCAACCAGAAGATCAGGCGCTTCGGGCATTACACGGAAGCATAAGCCGCTACCCGCGGAGGCGGCGCCGTTACGGGTCACCCGAACGGTATCGCCTCCCCTTTTTTTTTAAAAAAACGCTTGCGTATCCGCGTGAACGCTATGTATATATAAAAATAACTTCGACCCCGTCGCGATAAAAGAGGTCCCATTGTCCTTTCGAATAGTCCGATACACCGACGCGGAACAATCCACCTCGTTTCGGGGAACGCGCGTAACCAAGCTCGGTTGCTACGGCGGCATGGAAATTCGCCGCTACGAGATGTCGAAGGGTTCTATCCTGTCTATCGACGGCACCAAAGGCTCGGGAAATTTGCGGACGTACGCGGTCAATTCCGGTTCCTGCCTGGTGGTGGAGACCGGCGAGTTCCTCGGCCAGGGCGATATCCTGCTCGTGGGCACCCGCGCCGAATACCTTAACCTGCTCTTTCAGGCGGATACCGTGCTGTCCTTCCAGGGCCTCGGGGTGAACGACTTTCACGAAACGGCCAACGACCTGGAGAACCTCGGTGAGAGCATGCGCCGGATTCAGGACAAGGACGCGTATACCGAGTCCCACTGCAAGCGGGTCCTGTCACTCGTCGCCGCCCTCGCCGCGTCGCTCGGCATCGGGGGCGACCGTTTCGCCCGGCTCACGCGGGCGGCGCGCTATCATGACATCGGCAAGGTGCACATCGAGGACCATATCCTGAATAAGCCCTCGGCCCTTACGGACGGGGAGCGCGCTCGGATGCGAGAGCACGTGTACCTCGGGGGAGAATTGGTAAAGTGTTCCTTTGGGCCCTTGGTGTACAACGTCATGGTGGAACACCACGAGCGGCTCGACGGGAGCGGCTACCCGCTGGGTCTTAAGGGCGACGCCATTTCCGAGGACGGCCGGATCCTGGCCATCTGCGACAGTTTCGACGCCATGACCACCGATCGGCCCTACCGCGCGGCCCTTCCCGTCGAGGAGGCCCTCCGTATCCTGGAAAGCGAGGCGGGGACTCACTATGACCCGGTCTTTACCGCAGCCTTCGTTCGCATGGCGCGATCCGATTCGGGAGGGATGGATAATCAAGGAAGCTAACCGCACGTAATTACGACTTCCAGCGGGCGTTCTCCCCCTCGCGGTACTCTGCCTGCTGGCCTATGCGCTTGCCCTTTCGCGCGCCTGGCGGCCCCCGACGCCCCCCCGACTCACTCCCCCGCGATTCCTTCCTCGTCGATCAGCCAGCCGAAAAAACGTTCGTAAATCTCGTGGCTCGCGTCGCCGTATCCGCCCGCGGTAAGCCAGGCGGAAGGAATGCCCCGTTCCTTCAGGAACCGGTACACCATGATATCGCGCTCCAGCATGCGTTCCGCCGAAAGGCGCAGGTTCGCGGTCGAGGGAAGCTCGTCCTTCTCGTAGGGGTCGGAACCGTCCACCACGATCGCGAGATCGGCGCCGCCCGGCAATAAGGGGTCTAGGCGATCGAGACCGTCCGCGAGGGCTCTCAGGTAGCGGTCGTCCTCGCCGCGGTTGATCTCGACGTCGATATCGCTCGGAATCAGGGAGGGGTGACCCGGAATCGCGCGCCTTTCCGGGTCGAGCGGCCAGGAGTCGCCCATGTGAACGCTCAGGGTGACGATATCCTCCCTGCCCGCCGTGAGCGCCGCCGTTCCGTCGCCCTTATGGGCGTCCACGTCGATGACCGCGACCCTTGCCGCCTTCGTCCGCCTGAGGAAGGCGTCGGCCGCGATAACCACGTCGTTAATCAGGCAGAACCCGTCGCCGTAGCCGTACTGCGCGTGATGGCGGCCCCCCGAGAGCAAAAAGCAAAAACCCCGTTCTTCGGCGGTCAGGCAGGCTTGAAAGGTCCCGCTCGCCGTTTCCAGCTCCCGCCTGAAAAGGTCCTCGAGTGGCCGCGTCGCGCGCGCGGGATCGTAGCGGTACCAGTTACCCGACGCGTCCCTCAGCTCAAAGGCCCTTATTACCTCTTCCCTCGCCGTTTCGCCCCCCGCGTACAGCCGCGCCACGAAGGCCGGATCGTGCACGCGCTCAAGATCCGCGCGTCCGATAAGGTCCGCCCTGAACGGGGTAAACCACCGTTCCCGCTTCACGCGGGAAAGGCGCCGTTCGAGGAAGGCCGCGGGTTTTCTGATTTTATCCGGCTTGCTCGGAATGAGAATGCCGTAATCGGCGAGGGTAACCTCAAGAATCGGATCGTAGATAAACATGATAGGTCGATTGTGGTGATGAAAGGGAAATCGTGTCAATCGAGCTTGCCGGTCCGCGCCTGGTTTCGTATATTGTTAGAAAAGGCTAACAAGAGCAACGGTTAACCTAGAAAAAACACAAGGAGGCTACTATGGCTTTTATTACTCCCGATCTTTCGTATGGGTATGATGCCCTCGAACCCTATATCGACGAAGCGACCATGAAAATTCATCACGATAAACACCATGCCGCGTATACTTCCAACCTGAACGCGGCGGTGGACGGCACCGAATACGCGCGCTGGACGGTCGAGGAACTGCTTTCCAAGCTGGATACCCTCCCCGCCGAGATTCAGGGCGCGGTCCGCAATCACGGCGGCGGCCACTTCAACCACGGCCTCTTCTGGCAGCTCATGGCGCCCAATGGTGGCGGGGAACCGGTTGGCCCCCTGGGGAAGGCGATAGAGACCCAGTTGGGCGGCTTCGCGAAGTTCCGCGAGGCCTTTACGCAGGCTGCGATGAAACGGTTCGGCTCGGGCTGGGCCTGGCTCGTTAGCGACGGCAAGGGCGCGCTCAGCGTGACCAGTACGGCGAACCAGGACAGTCCCCTAACCTCGGGACTGAACGTGATCCTCGGCCTGGACGTATGGGAGCACGCCTATTATCTTAAATACCAAAACCGCCGCGCCGAATACGTTGAAAGCTTTTTTAAGGTAATCGACTGGAAGAAGGCCGGCTCGCTTTATACGGCGGTGATTTGAGGACGCATCGCGCCGGCGAGGGGCCGGCGGGTCTCTCCGTCGGGCGCTATTCCTCCCACGGTACGGCGGCGAGGCCGCGATCCCGCAACGCGCTGTCGAAGTGACCGGCGTGGTACATTAAATGCCTGATTTGGCCGAGGGAGACCTCTGCGTTCGTGCGTTTATCGTACGTCGCGTTTGGCGCAAGTAGCCAATCGTCGTCCTTTCCGGCGAAGAAAGCCTCCGCTAGGGCCCCGGTTCGCTCGGCAAGGGCGCGCATTTCCCCTTTCGTGACCGTACCGACGGGATCCCGCTCAAGCTCCGGATATACCTTTCGATCGCGGAAGGGTTCGTCGAATTCCCCGTTATCTCCGCGCATCCAAAAGAGGGTTCCGCTTAAGGCGTGCAGTATTTGCTGCCAAAGCACGAACCCGCCGGCCTTGGCGCCCCATAATCCGTCGGGACAGGCCTCTATGGCCGACTTTACCATGGCGAGGGACATATCAAGCTGGTTTTTCACGACGCGGATAAGGGGCGCGTCGCCCGCGAGGGTTTTGGCCAGGCAGACGCTCTCTTCGCGGTCGGCGTAGGGGACGTACCGATCGATGGGCTGAAACCCCATCTTTCGGTATAAACCCAACGCCGGGGCGAAGTCCCGGTTCGTTTCCAGGATCAGTTCCGTCGCGCCGAGGGAGCGCGCCTTGTCGATCAACCGTTCCATGAGCGCCTGCGCGACGCCTTCCCTCCGGAAGGATCGTTCGACGTAGACCCGCTTTACCTCGTATACGCCCGGGCTATACCGCTTGAGCGCCCCGCACCCGAGCGCGACCCCGTTTTGGCTCGCGAGGCAAAACCATTCGATATCGGCTAACCCATTTTGCGCGTCGTAGGCGCTTTGCGCCTTTCCGAGCCGCTCGGTCAATTCTGCGTCCAATCGCTCGATCAAGCCCCGTATTTCGGGATTCGCCGCGTTCAGGAATCGGAAGGAAATATTCATGGCTCCATTGTGAACACGAGCGGCCCTCTTGTCCAGCGATTTCGCGCGGGCGAGCACGTGCCGCGGGGATTAGCTCTTTTCGTGTGGGAAAACGCTTTAATAGAAAATAATGGCATTTTATTGAATATAATGCGCGATATGGGGCGTTTCGCTCTTGTATATTTATCGATTGTACGCCATTCTATACTTACTTCTACCAATCAAGGTTCGGGTAAAAGGAAACGGTTTACGCTTCTTGATCCAATTCTTATGGGCGGAATATCCATCTTGGATGGATTCAATATTTCCGGGGATTTCCCTGGATCAAGGATGTATTACATGGCTAATAAGCTCTATGTCGGTAATCTGAGCTATCAGACCTCTACCGATAACCTTCGCAACGCGTTCGCTAACTATGGCGAAGTTGTTTCCTGCACGATCGTTGTCGATCGCTACACCAACCAGTCCAAGGGTTTCGCCTTCGTGGAATTCGCCGACGCAGAGGCCGCTCAGGCCGCTATTGGCGGCATGAACGGACAGAATCTCGACGGACGCCAGATCAAGGTGAACGAAGCCAACGACAAGCCCCGTACCGATCGCGGTAACGGCGGCGGCGGATACCGCAACGACCGCTGGTAATCGTCAGTTCTTGACAGAATAATTCGAGGCCGCCCCCGAAAGGCGGCCTCTTTTTTTTTTTAAGGAGGCCCCGTGCGAATTAATTACTCAGCCGATAAAAGGCGACGCGAGATCGCCGCAAAGCAGAAAAAAGAAGAAAAAGCGAAGAAAATGGCGGAGCGACGGGAATTAAAACAGCAGTATCCGGACGGGATACCCCCTGACGCTCCCGAGAACGAATCCAACGAAGGACGCGACGGCGAAATCGCCGGAAACGACGACCGCTGAGCGCGGAACAGGCGAAACCGCGCCGCGCGGGCGCCGAGCCCCTCCTTCACAGGTAACGGGCGGTATCGCCGCGGGCGAAGGCTCCGGGAACGTTTTCTTCGGTGCCAAACGGTTCACTCTCCTCCAGTAACGTCGCCAAGTCGTCAAAGTGCGCGCTTACCACGGAGAAAACCTCTTTACTAAGCTTTAAAGGGCTTAATTCCCTCAAGATATCCATTGCCTCATCCTTATCCAGGGACGCGCGATACGGGCGTGCCTCGAGGAGGGCCGTAAAAATATCCGCATAGGCGATGATGTCCATTTCGGTCTCGAATCGGTCCTCCCCGATTTTCATGGGATAGCCCGATCGGTCCCGCCGTTCGTGATGGTTTCCCGCCCACCTGCCTATGTCAGCCAAATCGTCGTTGCCAGAGAGGATTAGCGAGGAAAACAGGGCGTGGGTTTGCATCGTGCTGTATTCCGTCCGGTCCAACGGCGACGGTTTCTCGAGAATTTCCGCGGGCACGGCTATTTTGCCGATATCGTGAAGGTATCCGGCGATGCGTAGCTTTGAGCGGGTTTCTCCGGGAAGATTCATCAGTTCACCGATCCGTTCCGCAACGAAGCCCACTGAGCGGGAATGGGTAAGGGTCCAATGGCTTTTATGGTCCACGATCCGGCCAAAGAGCAGGGCATAGCTTTCGAGGTCCGCGGGACCCATGTCCGCGAGCTCCGTGTCCACGGCGGAGAGCAACAGTTCCTGGTACGCCGTTTGATCAGCGTTGCGCCAGAATTCCTCCGAATTGGCGGCCCGCTCGAAGGTTCCCGCCAGTTCCGGCAGGAAATCGCGGCCGAACCGGGGCCGGATCGTTTCCCGTATGCGCCCGTGCGGGTCGGAATCGTCGGCGAACATGAGCGTTCCGATATCGATACGGTCCGCAAGATGCAAAAACCAGCACTCCTCGCAGATATCCGCCGGGTTTACCTGCCCCGTGAGCATGTCTTCGTACCTGACATGGTGGCGGCGGATTATCCGCCTGACCCCTTCGAGGGGCTTGATTCCCCGGAGAATGCGGGCGCCGTTTATTTGATGGGGCTCTGGGTCGTCCACGTCCATTTTGGTCAGTTGGTCCCGTTCGGCCACGTAGATGGCGCCGATATCGTGTATCGAGGCGGCAATAACCAGTTTCGCGAGCCGCTTGGCCCCGAGCCCATACTCGCTGCCGAGCTGATAGGCGAAGGCGGTTACCCGCCGATGGTGGTCTTTCAGTAGCCAATTGTAGGCGTCAATCGATTTGACGAGCGATATGAAAACCCCTTTCGACGATATTTGTTTGTTATTTTCCATTTTTCCCTTCTTTCGCTCAGAGGGTGTATAGCTTAAGACTAATCCGGTGCGCCGTTTTTCGCAAATCCGCGGGGCCCGCCGGGCGGACGCCTCCACGGGCTTATCGGGGTACCGTTATGGGCAAGAAACGAATCCCGGCGCGTCTTATTCCAGAGGACGGAGGGGTGGCGAAAGGCCCCGAAGGGGCGTGCAGCCAGGGGGGGCCGCGTCATTAACGCGTAAGGTTAAAACCGGAAGAGCCTCACGGTACCCTGCGTTCATTGCCAAGGTTGGCCGGTAAGGCTCGCGACCGGCAGGGAGTGGGACACGCCCTGGAGCGGTTCCGCAAGCCGAAGACGTCTGTCTTCGGCTGAGGACTTAGCGACGGGATGTCCCACGGACGTCGGGCGAGAATCCGTGCGTTAGAAGAATCTTGGCAATGAACGGCCCTTATGCCCCCCCTCTTTTTTTAACCGTATTCTCACGATTCCCTGACGATTCCCTAACCCGGCGCCCCTATATTCGGTTGCATGAACACTTTTTCGGTTTCGAATATGGATTTCTGGTACGGCAGCCATAAGGCCCTCAAGGATATCGCCCTCGACGTGGAAGCGAACGCGATTACCGCCCTGATCGGGCCCTCGGGCTGCGGCAAGTCCACCTTCCTCCGCTCGCTGAACCGCATGAACGACACGATAGAGGGAACGCGGGTGGAGGGGTCGCTCCTCTATAAGGGGCTAGACATTTACCGGGACTACGACGTGCTGGACTTGCGCACCCAGGTCGGCATGGTGTTTCAGAAGCCGAATCCCTTCCCCATGAGCATTTACGACAATATCGCCTACGGGCCGCGAATCCATAACCCGCGCATCGCGAAGCACGACCTCGATTTCCTGGTGGAGGAGAGCCTGACCGAGGCGTCGCTGTGGGACGAGGTGAAGGATCGGCTCGCCAAGAGCGCCATGGGCCTTTCGGGCGGCCAGCAGCAGCGCCTGTGCATCGCGCGAACCTTGGCGGTAAGACCTGAGGTGGTGCTGATGGACGAGCCGACGAGCGCGCTGGACCCGATTTCCACGGCCCATATAGAGGAGCTGTGCTACACTCTCAAGAAGGATTACACGATCATTATCGTTACCCACAACATGCAACAGGCCTCGCGCATTTCGGACTATACGGCCTTTTTCATGATAGACGAGGAGCGCTGCGGTTATTTGGTGGAGTCGGGCGAAACGAAGCAGATCTTCTACAATCCTAAGGATAAGAAAACCGAGGCGTATATCTCGGGCCGGTTCGGTTGAGCGAGGGGGAGGCAAGCCGTGCATCAGACTCATTTCGAGGAAAAGCTTTCAGCGTATTACCAGAATATCATGTATATGGGGACCATGGTCGAGCAGTACCTGGTGGACGTAATCGACGCGTACGGCGCGGCCGACGTGGAGCGGGCGCGCGCACTGGTGGGCGCCGACGCGGAGATCGACGCGAAGCAGGCGGCCCTGGAGCAGGAGAGCGTGATGCTTTTGCTGCTGCAGGCGCCGGTTGCGGGGGACCTCCGCAAGATCGTCACTTCCATTAAGATCGTGGCGAACCTGGAACGCATCGGCGACTACGCCGCGCACCTCGCGAAATTCGCGGTAAAGGGAGACCGGAGCCTCTTTCCCCAGTTCGTTCCCCGGATCGCCGACATGGCCAAGCGGGCCTCGAGGATGATCCGTGATTCGCTGACCGCCTACATCAACGACGACGAGAAACTCGCACAAGAGACGGCGAAACTCGACGAGGAAATCGACGCGGCGAAAAAATCGATCATAAACGAGCTTATCGTGCTGCAGCCGAAAAACGAGGCCGAGATGCGCCAAATTTACCGCTACCTGTCCATCTGCAAGGACCTGGAGCGCCTGGGCGACCACATAACCACGATTTGCGAATGGGTGATATTTACGGTTCGCGGGGAGATCGTGGACCTGGGCCGGGCGAGCCGCTCGGGAGACTAGGAGTGGCGTTCCGCTGTAAAGACGAAAGCCCCGGAAACGTTCCGGGGCTTTCGCGCGTCCCTAATGTCAGGGTATTGCCTTCGGGCCTCCTTTATTCAACCCAATAGTTCACGATCCAATACTTTCTGAGCGTTCTCTCGTCGGTGTAGGGATACACGAAAAGGCCCGACGAGTATTTATAGCTGGTGTCATTGTAATACTTCGTTGGGAGATACCCGACTGTTCCGCCGAATTTGGTTCCCACGGTCGTGGACGTGGAATACGAAAAGCCGGTACTGAAGCCCGCGTTCGCCATGAGTATCCAACCGCCGGCGCCCGCGCCCACGGATGCCGTAAGATCGAAGTCGCAGGAAACGGTTTCCTCCTTCCCCGATTCTACCGCGATTTCCAGTCCCGTAGAGCCGGCCGTGGAGTTGTCGCCGGCCTGCGAGGCTTGATGCGCCTTGTCTGTCGCGTATCCCCCGTTCCTTTTGAGCGTATCGATCTTATCGCCCGCGGTGGGATAGGTTTTTGGCTGCCCGAGAGTGTGCTCGACGACAGTAGAGTCAATGTCGGCCAAGTCACCGTTATTCGAATTATAGAATTCCCTAGTGACCATATACGTGTCGAATTTTCTCGGTATATTGATCTTAAGGATTGAGCCGACCTTATCGTCGGGATCGGTAGAATAAAGGACTTCATATGAGTACTCGTCCATCGGTACCGAAGTGAAAATGACTTTGTCTTCACCGCCCGCGCAATTGTATTGTATTGACTCCGTAATGCTATAGGTCGTATTCCATTCCCACGAGGTGTTATTCGTGAACGCAACCGATGCCTTGACCGAACCGATCTTGATGCCAAAGACGCTCAAATCCTGTTCGTACTCGAGGGACGCTCCGATGGAGAAGCCGACCGAGGCGCTATCGCTGACTCCGTCCGCTTTGCTTTGGCCGAAATACGTAGTCCAGTTCTTGTAATTGCCCGCGTAGTCTCCGTCTTCTTCGGCGATACTCGCGTAATAAGGCGGCGAAACGAGCACTGCCAAAACGACCGGATCGGTGTATTTCAATTCGTGTCCCGCGTATTTTACCCGCGATGAGTCGTTGTCCACGTTTCCGACGGCGAGCGCTATGCCTACCGCGGGATGCGTTGCCGTTCCGATGGCTACATCGGTTTTTTTGGCCACTATGCCGTCGGAGCTGTTTAGGCCTATTACCTGCAGGGTCGCGACGGAGTTTTCGTACGCGGAGGAACTGACAAATACCAGGTCCTCCCGGCCGTCCGAAACGCCGGGTTCCGTTTCGTTGCAGTCCACGTCGCCGGCCGCCACGTTCACGATGCTCCAGTCGCCCGTATGGGCCCCATTCCAACCTTCGAAGGCGTTCCAGTAGTCGGTGGACGAGGTCATCGGGTTTTTATAGACCAGGCATTCCAAATGGAGTTCGTCTAGGCCGTTCCCGTCGATGTCGACCGCGACGGGGCATATCCTGTACGCGTCTTCGGTGCCCGGGTTGCCCCCAAGGTAATTCACCGCGTTCACGATGGTGTTTGCCTTCGTTATGGTACCCGTGCCGAAGTCATACATGTCTGCGGTTATGCTCGCGTACGCCGAGGCGACGCACAGCTCGTCGAAATGGTCGCCGTCAAAATCGCCAAAACACGCCTCGCTGAAAAACGAGTTCTTTTGGGCCGTAAACTCCGGGCTCGTAATGGGATCCCCGAAATCGGAATCATATACCGCGAAGAGGGCATCGGACGAACCCGATTCCGGCAGTCTGCATACGGCGAACTCGTCGATGCCGTCCCCGTCGCAATCGCCGGCGGCCACGGAACTGACCGAAGTATCGTAGGTCTTATGTCCGGCGACGGCGCAGGTTTCTCCCTTAGCGCCCACGTCGAGTATATAAACCGACGTATCGTCCCGGAGGATGATTTCGTCGCATCCGTCGCCGTCGGTATCGCCGTTCGCCGCGCCCATGTAGGGGTACCACGGCGTTCCCATACCGGCCTTCCCGGGGGTATAGATCGAGCCGCTTTTGCCGGAAAGCGTGATCCCGCTTACGGTTATTCCCGGCGAGGCGCTTCCCATGCCGAAGACCCTGAGGTGAAGCGACGCGAGATCGGTTGAATTGACGTAAAGGAGGGCGATTTCGTCAATGCCGTCGCCGTCGAGGTCGGCTGAAACCGCCGTTTTGAACGAATCGCGGGCCCATGCCTGGTCGCCGGCGAAAACCGGGCTTCCCTCGAACGTGGCGTCCTGGAAAAGGGCCGTGTAGCCTTCATCCACTCCGATACCCGCCTGGAATACTTCCGACCTCGGGTTGAACACCGCGTAGGTTTCCTTAAGCGGCTGCCATTCCGCCGTATCGACGGACACTTTTTTGTAGTCACCGGTTTGGGTTTTTATCGTGCTCGTCATTTGGGTCGTCGTATCCTGGGTCGTTCTTACGTTAAGGTTTGCCAGTATTTCTTTGGCCGTTTTCCCGCCCGAATCGGCATTCGATTCAGGTTTGTCGGGTGCATCGGGTTTGTCGGAAGATACGCCGGTGCATCCAAGGAGGAGGGCGTTAGCCCCGATCAATGAGATCAACGCGATCAACGCGATAAATACGTCGATTTTTTTATTCGTCGGTCTTTTCATAATTTCTAAAGTCTCCTTTGAAAATGGTCGTGATACCAAAGGAGCGTACCTTTCAATGGGGTACATTTCGCCCGAAATCATGATTCTGGCTGTTTTTTATCCGTGGGCGGGGGATGCCTTCCGGGCCGTTCGATATTCGCGCGGCGAGCTGCCCGTCATCGCCCGAAACACCGAGTTAAAGGACGATTTTGAGGCGAAGCCACAATCGAACGCGATATTGAGCACGCTTTTGTCAGGGCGTTCAGTGAGTTGTTCTTTCGCTTCGGCCACGCGGTATTCGTTTACGTAGGTCGTGAAGTTTTTGCCGGTATGCCTGTTAATGAGCTCGGAAAGCTGGGGGGGCGTCAGATTGACCCGGTCTGCGGCGCCTTCCAGTTGGAGGTTCGGGTTCCGGTATATTTTGTCGCGCTCCATGGATTCTCTCAAAAGATCGAGACTCATTGGCACATCTATTCCCTCTAATCGGGTTTTTCTCTCGCGGATGGTAGTGGTTTGGTCTTTGTATTCCCGATACATTTCCGGGTTCCTGACCACGAGCGCGAAGTGGACTACGACGGTAACCGTTATTAGTATCCATAATACGTGCATTCCGGGGCGGAACTCGAGTAATTGAAACAGGCTTAGGGCCAGTAATTGAAGCGACGCGCCCCATAGGCAGAGGAAAAAGAGTTTTAGGTTCGTGGTAAGTTCTCGGTATGGCCCGATTTTTGCGTATATGTCTAGGCTCACCGAAAACAGGGCGATGAGCAGGTAGGAGTAGCCGATCCCCAGGACCCGTTTCCAGGACAGTCCCGCATAGCCGAGAAAAACGCCGAGCGCAAACATGATTCCAACGGTCGCGAGTATCGCCAGGATCGTTTTATTTTTCCGTAAGGTACCGAGAAAGGCGTTTATGTACGATGCTCCCAGGGGGGCAAGCAACAATATGAACGCGAAAGTTCCGATATAATACGCCGGAGCCGGATGGTCCTGTACCGCTCCCGATCCACCGACGAGACTCATGAGGGCAAAGTCGAAAAGAAACGCGCTAAAAAAGTAATGGACCGGCTCTTTATGCCTCGTCAGCAGAACGAGTCCCGTTAAATGAAGGAAAACCACCCCGTATGTCGCGACGAGCAGGGATGCTGTCATGGGTCTTCTACCGCAGAACGCGGGGGACCCTGGTCGTTTCGGGAACCGCCCCATCGGTTGCGGGGTGGGCTTCAGGCGCGCGCATGCGCACGATCCATCGCTCGGCGACGGGCCGTTTCGTGCGGATAAGGCAGGGGTGCCCGTGGCTTACCCAGTCGCGCTCAAGCCCGGTTTCCGGGTCGATCAGGGCGCATTCCCCGTCGGGGACGCTCGCGATATCGGGGCCGACGTATTCCACCGGCGTTCCCTTGTCCATCTTGTTCATTGAATGGAATTCGAAGTCCCGCCACCCCTCGGGCGTGCGTTCGTCGGTCCGTTCCGCCCCCACGGTGCCGGCGAGCTGCCAGGGCGCGGCGGTTTCTCCCTTGGTGGTTTCGTTGGCCGCGTCGGGCGATAGGTAAAAGCCGGTGGTAAAGGCCCGGTGGGCCACGTTTTCCAGCTCCGCGACGAAGGGCGCGTCGGCGCCGGGGGGAATAACCCCTTCCAGGGCGTCGATCCGCTTTCGGTACGCGCGGGTGACCACGGCCGCGTAATAGAGGCTTTTCATGCGGCCCTCGATCTTGAGGGAATCCGCGCCCGCCTTTTTCATTTCCGCCAGGTAATCGATCATGCACAGGTCTTTCGACGAAAAGAGGGCGGTGAAGCCGTCTCCCTCGATCACCGGGTAATACTCTCCGGGCCGCGCCCGCTCCTCCACGGCGTACTCGGCGTCGCCCTCGCCGCCGGCGCGCAGTTCCTCCGCCGCGAACGCCGCGGTCCCGGCCCCGCGGTTCAGTCGCCAGTCCCAGCGGCACGAATGGCTGCAGTGCCCCGCGTTGGCGCTCCGTCCGGTCATGTACGCGCTCATCAGGCAGCGGCCCGAGTAGGCGATGCACATGGCCCCGTGGGCGAAGCATTCCAGCTCAAGATCGGGCACGGCGTCCTTGATTCGCTTAATGTCGTCGAGGGAGGCCTCCCTGCCGAGGACCACGCGCGTGAAGCCGAGGCTACGGTAAAACTTCGCCGCTTCGGCGTTGACGCAGTTCGCCTGGGTGCTTAGGTGCAGGGCAACGCCGGGAAATTCCCGGCCGAGCACGGCGATCATGCCCGGGTCCTGGATAATGAAGGCGTCGAAGGGATACTGGCGGAAGTAGTCCGCCTCTTCAAGAAAGTGGTCTATGTCGCGGTCGTGAAAGCTGATGTTTAGGGCGCAAAAAAGCCGTTTCGGCCTTCCCGCCGCGGCGTACGATTCCTTGAGCTCGCGGATTCGCCGGTATTCGTCGTCGTGGAAGTTGTCGGCCTTCACCCGAAGCGAAAAGCGCTTGAGGCCGATATAGGCGGCGTCGGCCCCGTATTCCCACGCGTACTCGAGCTTTTCCGCGTTTCCCGCGGGGGAAACGAGTTCCATCAGGGGAATCCCCGTCGTATCCAGGTTCCCATGGCCTTGACCGCCAAGTGGGCTCGGGGCGTGAGCGCGTCGGCGGCCTGAAAGAGGTGCCACATGCCTTCCTGGATATCCAACGTCGCCTTTCCCCCGGCCGCGGCGACCCGTGCCACGAGGGAGCGCGCGTCGTCTATGAGAATTTCCCGGGACCCGCACTGCACGTACAGGGGCGGGAAGGCGAGATAATCGCCGTGTATCGGTGAAACCAGGGGGTTCTTGAAGTTATCCTGGTAGGTGTAGAGCGTGGCGAGTTGGGCGAGTGTTTCCCTGGAAAATAGGGGATCGGGGTTCTTCCGGGCGGTGAACGCCGCGGTTTGGCACGAGAGGTCTACCCACGGCGATATGGCGAGTATGGCGGCGGGGTTCGGCGCGCGGTGCTTTTGCAGATAATGGACCAGCGACAGCATCAGGTTCGCCCCGGTGCCGTCGCCGGCGAAGATTACGTCGGAAGGTGACGTTCCCCCGTCCAATAGCCAGCGGTAGGCGTTAAAGAGGTCTTCCAGGGCCGTGGGAAAGGGGTATTCCGGGGCGAGCCGGTACTCGGGAAGGAGGAGGCGGCTTGCCGACTCATGGGCCAATGACGCGCACAGGTTGCGCGCGGAGCGGCGGGAGCCGGCGATAAAGCCGCCGCCGTGGGCGTACAGGATGGTCCTGCCGCCGATGGCGAGCTCGGGCACGAGAAGGTCGGCCGGAATCCCCTGGGCGACCGCCTCGCGTCGGTCGATATTGTTCGGCAGCATGACGGTGCCGTATACCTCGTCGAAGGCCGTCCTATGGAGTTTCACGGAGATTTTGGGGTTATACACCGTTTTACGGTATCGGCGGACCGCGGCGCGAAGGGCGGCGCGGTCCGATTGGCTTGCTTTTTGGGACATGGCGGAACGAGTATAGCACGGGAGCCGCCTCTTGGTGAATCGAGAAGCGGCCCGTCCGCCCTAGAAACGCACGTCCATCACCGTGATATCGTCGCTTTGCATGGCGTCGTTCATCCAGAGGTCTATGGCCTTTTGATAGATGGCCGCCGCTTCCTTTTCGCCCTTGCCGTACGTTGAGGCGATCAGGGTACGGGTCCGCTCGTCGTCGTACCGCTCGCCGTCGGGGGTAACCATATCGGTAAGCCCGTCGGTGTACAGGACGATCCGGAGGCCTTTCACGATCGGGACCTCGAAGCCCGCGTTGTCCTCGTCGCCGATAATGCCCATGCCCAGCGGCGGCATGTTCGCGTTCATGGTCTTGCCCGCGATCTTCCCCCCTTCGGCGGGCACGAAAATGTATATGGGCGTGTGGCCGCAGTTCTGGATAAAGACCGTGCCCTTGGCGGAATCGATATAGCATATCGCCGCGGTAATGAACATTTCGCTCGGGGTGACGGTTTGGATATAGCGGTCCATCAGGGCCGTGATTTCCTTGCCGAAGGTCTCCTCGGGCTCGAAGAGGGTCAGGGCGCTGAAGAAGGAACCGATGGCCATGGTCGAAAGCGACGCGGCCACGTTCTTGCCGGAAACGTCGAAACAGGCCACGATATGGCGCTCGCCGTCGGAGAAGGTAAAGTCCTTGTAAAAGTCGCCGCCCACCTCGTTGGCCATCTGGTTGAACGTCTGGACCGCGTAGGCCGGCTTGCTCGGCTTTTCCTGGGGCTTCAGGAGGTGCTGCTGGACCATGCGGGCCTTGGCCATGTCCCGCGCGCGTATCTCGGTGATCCGGGTGAGCATTTCGTGCAGGCCCACGATTCCGAAAAAGCTTTTCCGGTGGTATACCGCGAAGAAGCGGACGCCCTTTTCGTTGTTCAGCGTCATGGCCCGCTCGATGTTCTTGTCGATATAATCGTCAGCCCGAAGGGAGAGCAGGGGGGTATCGATGTAGGAATCCAGGTCCTTTTGCCAAAACCGGGACCACGCCGATTGGTTCATCTTTTCCACGTGCGACTTTTCGAGTATGCCGATCAAGACCCCGTTCCGCTCGATGGGCACTGCGTGCATTTCGGGGTTATCGCTGAAGAAATTCAAAACGTACTCGATGGAGGCGCTCACGTCCACCGACTCGGCCTGCAGGGTAATGGAACCGATCTGGCGGTAGGCGAATTCGTCTTGAAGGTTCGGTTTGGAGTTCAGCTGTTCAATATTGATCATGGGAAGAGTATGGCTTTCATTTTCCCTCCCGTCAACGAAAAATATTCGCGAAGGCCGCCGCGCCCTAATACGCCGAAAGCGCGTAAATGGCGAGGAGGGTGACGAGCCGGCAGGTTTCGCCCCTCGCCTCGCCCGGTTCTTCCCGCTCAAGGTATTCCTCGGCGCGGTCCATCATCCAGGCGAACACCGCGAGCTTGGGGTCTATCCGGGAAAGCAGCTCCCGGGTCGCCGCGGGACCGAACAGGTCCGAGTAAAGCTTTCGGGTAAAGGCGATGGTTTCGCGGAGGGCATCCTCGCTGCGGTCTTCCACCACGGCGGCGCGCAGGGCCTCTATCACGTCCCCGCGGTTTTTGAGCCGTTTGCGCTCCCGCTCGTACACCGCCTCCATGTTCGCCGAAAAGCGGGCGAGCAATCGGGTAAACCGCCCCTGGAGCACCGAGGGCGACCCGCTGATATATTGATAGAATTCGTCCGGCTTCCCCAGCATGTTGGCCATGACCATGGCGTACTGCTTGCGCGCCGTGGGCTTTTTCGCGGCCAGGAGGCTCGGGAAAATTTCCTCCGCGGACTCGTATACCCCCAGCCGGGCCGCCGCCGCGGAGCTGATCTGCCGCATGCGGTCGCTCTGGCTTTCCCGCAAGAACCGCATGATATGGGGAATCGACTCTTGGTCGCCGATATCCGCCAGGGCCTCGAGGCAGGCCTTTTGCAGCTCGGGGTTCGGTTCCCACAGGCAGCCCACCAGGGCGTTCACGGCCTTTCGGTCCCCGATTTTCCCGAGCGAACGGGCGGCGGCGATGCGGATGTCGGAATCCGCGTCGAGCAGGTGCAGTATGAGGGCGTCGACCGAGGCGGGTGAGGGAATGCGCCCCAGGGCACGGGCCGCCTCTTCCTGGACCGCGGCGGCCGGGTCGTCCAGCCGCTCGAGTATGTCCTTCAGGGCGAGGCGCCCCCCCTTCGCGTCGAATTTCCGCAGGATTCCCGCGTTCGACTCGATGGAGCGGGATCTGCCCAGGGAATCGAGGCCCCGGTACGTGGCGATGATCTGGGGCCGCGCCAGCTGGCCGATCACGAAGGAGAAGCGCTCGCCCTTGCCCTCCCGGGTACGGGCCACCGCGAAGGCGCACAGGCACCCCAGGACGATCGAAAGGCTTTGCACGATATGGAAATTCCCGAAGGTAAAGGGCCCCACCGCCACGCGCGCGCCGGCGAGCGCGTCGCTCAATAAGCCGCCGACGAGCGAGCCCGGGGCCGAGACGAGGCCGCCGATTGCCAAATACCAGGCGACGTAGGCCACCCGGTTCTTTTCGGGGACCATCGAAAGCATCATCTGGTTGGAGCCTTCCCAGAAGGCCGGCGCGAGGAAGCCGAGGCCGATCGCGATCAGCGGCAGCACGATGGCGTAGTTCGTCGGGGTAAGCGCGAGAAAGCCCGCCCAGGGAAGCACGAGCAGCGTTCCCGCCACCACCACGGGCTTTTTCCCCCAGCGGTCCATAATCGTGCCCCAAAACGGCGCCACCAGCACCCAAATGAACTGGGTGAGCATGCTCATGACCCCGAGCCAGGTATTCGGCGCGCCGATCCGATTCGGGTTAACGATATAGGGCGACTGGAAGGGCCCGATCAGGTTCATGGAGAAAATCGCGAGGCCCACGGCGATGGAATAAAAGACGAAATTCCGGTTCTTAAGCGGCTCAAGGATAATCTTCGGGTCGAACTCCTGCCCCGTTTCCGGGGGATACTCGGGCGTGGAAATCTGGATAAGGATATCGAAAAGGCCGGCCGCGGCGCCCACGGCGATAATCGCGCCGAACACGACGAGGGTATGGCTTCGAGGCACCAGGTCGAGCAGGGTGCTCGCGAGGAAAAACCAGGCAATGTTCACGATCTGCAGGATGGACGAACGCTTCATGAAGAAGGAACCGCGCACCGAATCGGGCACGATGTCGGCCACCCAGCTCCACCAGCAGGCGCTCGAGGCGTTGGCGAACGCCCAGGAAAGGCCCATGGCGACGGTAATGATCAGGATTCCCCGCTGGGCTGAGCCGCCCCGGGCCACGTAAAAGGCGACTATGGCGATCACCGCGGTGAGGGAACGGTGTATCACGTGCCCGATAATGAACACCGGTTTCTGCCGGCCGTATTTTCCCCACAGGAATATGCCGCCGATCTGGAATACCGCGGTCAGCTGGATGACGGTGACCAACAGTCCGAGCTGCCCGGCGCTCGCCCCGAGCCAGTTCTGGAAAAACACGGTAAAAAGGGGCTGAATCGCGCATACGAGCTGCCACATTACGGAGGCCCCGCCGGATATGATCAACACGTTCATGGCCCGGGCAAGCTGGGTCTGCGTCATTTGTTTCTGCATACACCTAAAGAGATAACACTTCGGAAGGGGAAATGAAAGGGGGTAGAAGAAGGAAGAATCAAGATTGAGGCAGAACGGGCAAGGACGGGAGAACGCGGCACGGGCGGAGCCGCCGCCGAGGGGGCCGCAGCAGGGGCGGTCGCGCAAAGTAGCGTTTTAGCAGAAGTGGCTTATAATAGTGGCGTTTTAGCCGTTCTCTATGTTATACTATACGAAATAACACGTTTTCACCGATATCGGGTTTTTTTAGCAGGAGCCGCCATGAAAAAAAGCGATATGGCCCTACGGAGCGCAGGCTACGCCTTTTTAGCCGAAAAGTATTCCTTGAAGGCCCTGCCGAATTGGCATGCGTCATTCGTCGCGGAAAAAGGCACTCCGCACAAAAAAGTACTGAACGGTCATGTCGAGGAAGTATACCGTTCCCACTATTGGCCCGGAGAGACCGATACCGACCACCTCGAATTCGCCCTTAAATATGACGGGGTTAATTTGGGCTTGCTGTACCTCGTTTTCCGGCACGTGCGAGAGCGGGAGCTCGCGGAATATATCCGGTCAAAACCCTCGGGGAAATACGCGAGAAAGGTATGGTTTTTTTATGAATTCCTGACGGGACGAACCTTGGACATCGAGGATCTACCCTCGGGCGGTTATATACCGGCGCTGGAAGAGAGCGAGTACTATACCCTCTCGAAGGGCTTCAAACGGGCGAGATATCGCGTAATCGATAACCTCCCCGGGTCCGCGGGCTTTTGCCCGCTCATACGGAAGACCCCGGCGCTTTTGGCCTTCGATTCAACCGATTCACGCGCCCGGTATGAATCCCTCGTGGCGGGGTATCCGGCCCATCTTTTGCGCCGTGCGTCGGCCTATCTCTTCGGCAAGGAAACGAAATCGTCGTTCGAAATAGAGCGGGTAACGCCGGATTCACTCAGGGTCGAAAAATTTGTCGCCGCCCTTGAACTGGCCGCCCGGGAAGACTTTTGCGACAAAAGAAAACTGATCGAACTGCAAAACCGTATCGTTGACCGCCGGTTTATGGACGAGGATTACCGCTCGAGCCAGAATTACGTCGGCCAAACGGTGAGCTTTCAGCACGAGATTATGCACTATATTTGCCCCAAGCCGGAGGATATCCACGACCTTATGGCCGGTTTGCTCCGTGCCCACGGGCGAATGGCCGAAGGCGGCGTTCCCCCGGTAATGCACGCCGCGGCCATCGCGTACGGTTTCGTTTTCCTGCATCCCTTTGAGGACGGAAACGGCCGCATTCACCGCTTTTTAATCCATAATATCCTTTCCCTGCGGGGCTTGGTTCCCGAAGGCATGATTTTTCCCGTCTCCGCGGTAATGCTTAAATACCAAACGCTCTATGATTCGTCCCTGGAATCGTTTTCGCGGCCCTTACTGCCCTTGATCGAGTATTCGTTGGATGAATCGGGGCGCATGACCGTCGCCGGAGATACCGCGTATCTGTATCGGTTTATGGACATGACGGCCCAGGCCGAAGCGCTGTGCGACTTCGTGCACAAAACGCTCGAAGAGGAATTGGTGAATGAATTGGGCTTTCTCGTGAAGTACGACGACGCGAAACGCGCCATGCAGGCGATCCTGGATATGCCCGACCGGCTTATCGATCTTTTCATCCAGTTTTGCGTCCAGAATAACGGTCGGGTTTCGGCTGCCAAACGGTCAGCGTATTTTGGCGCCCTCACGGATACCGAGATTGCCGCGCTTGAGACGGCGGTGAACAAAAGTTTTGGTTCCATATAAGGGGAATAACCCGCATCGCTTTTCGTTTTAGCAGAAAAAGGCATAATTATCGCGTTTTAGCAGAAAAGTGAGCGTTTTAGCAGAATCGGCGTTCGCTATAGTCGCCTCAGTCGCCCCTCGTGCCCCGCCGTGGTCGGCGGCTCCGACCGAGATTCTCGCGCCATTCGTGCCCCGATCTGCCTCTGTCCCGCCTATATTCCGTATTCCTCCCGAAGCCGCGAAAGGTCCCACCGGTCCGGGGCGTCGGCAAAACGCGCCTCTATTCGGTCCGGGCCGTCGGCGGCCGTCAGCGCGACGACCCGGTTCAGGATACGGTCCGCGTCGGCGTATTCCGCGCGAAGGTCGGGGGAATCGGTCAGGTCTGCCGCGTCCTTCAGGAAGCCGGCTTCCGCGCCCAATCCGGCGCACCCCGCCGACTTCCATCCCACGCGGGAGGCGTCGCCCAGGAAATAGTAGTAGGCGCTTTCGCGCCACCGCGTGCGGCCGAGGGTTCCGCGCCCCGCGAAGCGCACGTTGATGAGGGCGAGCTGGTCGTAAAAGCCGGAACCGCCCGCGTTGCGGCCGAACCAGGCGACCGCGCCTTCGTCCACGGAAACGGTCGAGTCCTTCAGCACGAGGCCCTTGCCCACCCAGGGCGGGTTCCCGGCGCGGATCGGGGTTCGGGCGACCAGAAGGGGCGCGTCGGGCTCGAAGCCGTCGTTTACGCAGCGCAGGGTACACCGCTCGAAGAGGGCCGCGTCGGCGGATCCCCAGATAAAATCGGTGTTGCCTTCGATGTAGCAATCGTAAAACCAGGCGCGGCCCGTGATTTGCAGGGTATCCTGGTTGCTTTTGAACGCGCAGTTCCGTACCGCGAGCCGTTTCCCCGCGCCGTCGGCAAAGAAGAGCGCTTCCGCCTGGTTGTCCGCGTTTGGCTTGCGCGCCCAGTCGTTTTCCAGGGTCAGGTTTTCCAGGCGCAGGTTCGACCCGCTTACGTAAAAGGCCGCGCGGCCCGCGTTCGAGCCGTTCAAAAGGTTCGAATTCCGCCAGACGATCGCGCAGTCGTTTCCGCGGTCGTTTCCGGCCGGCCCCCGCACGGCGACGTTCTTGCCGCCCGCATAAGAGACCGGTTCGCGGTACGCGCCGGGGGCCACGTTGACGACGACGTCATCCGCGTCGGGAAGGGCGGTCGCGAGGGCGTCGAGGGCCGCCTGCAGGCTGCGAAAGTCGGCGCCGGCGCGGGGGTCCGCATTTACGGTAACGTTGCCCGCGTTCAGCCGGGGCGCGGCCCGCGTGGTAAAGCGCCAGGTCGCCACGGCCGGATCGCAGGACAGGCCGGTAAAGGGCATGCCGTTCAGCGCGCCGGTCACGGCCGTTTCCGGAATGGCGATAAAGTACGCGCTTTCCGCCTTGAGCGCCCCGGTATGGGGCTGGATACAGAGCCGGTTCCCCTCTACCCGGACGAGCTGGTCTCCCACGTTGATCGTCCGCCCGCCGCCGCGGAGGGTTTCCCCGGCGAAGGCGACCGAGTCAGCGAGGGTTCCGTCGGCTGAGAAGATTTTTATCGAGTGGCCGGGATTCAGGGTCGGCGGTCCGTCGAATTCCAGGTACACAGGCCCGTCGCCGTACGCGGCGCGTTCTCCGGGCGCGGGGTACGCCCTATCCGGCCCGATTTCGCCGTACGGGTCCGCTCTCGGGTACGACACGACGCAAACCGCTACCGTCGCCGCCTTCCGTTCGTCCGCGGCGTTGGCTACCCGCAGCGTGAAGGCGCCGGGCGCTTTCGGCGTGATGGCGACGCGCGAGGGGAACGCGCCGTTGTCCGCGGAAATGTCGGCCCACCGGGTTTCGAGGGCCGCTTCGCCGCTTGCCGCGCCGTTGGCTTCGCCGCTTGTTTCGCCGCCGATCGGCGTACCCCCGGTTCCGTCGATCGCGAGCGTAATCCCCGCCGGGCCGCCCCCCAGGGCGTGGGCCGCCGCTTGAACGGTGACCGCCGAACCGCCCGCCGGTATTTCAAGCGAGGCGCGATCCACCGTCACCGAGGCGTTCCGCATTTCCTCAAGGCGGCCGCTACCCGAATCCCAAAGCAACCGCCCGTCGCTTCCCCGGATCGTGAGGCCGGTCACCTCCGCGTCGGCGTTGCCGAAGGCGAGTCCCGCGTACATCGGCCCATCGCCCTTCCAAAACGCGGAAACGTCGGCGGCCTCTTCGCCGTTTATGCCCCAAAACACGCGCTTCCCCGCGCGGCGGAAACGCGCGCGTACCGTTTGGCCGGCCCCGTACGTGAAGCCGGTCCCGCCGGCCTTCACCGAGCCGGGCCCGTCGGCGTACTGGAGGTATGCCGTCAGGCTCGTGGAGAGGAGCACGAAGGCGTACGCCGCGTCGGGATCGAAAGACTCAAACATGCCGAGGCCGATTCCGCTCGTGGAACTCACCTTGTTTCGCCCCGTCACGCGGACCGTCGCCTCCACGGAAAAATCGCCGGCAAGCCTGACCGACCAGGCGATTAGGTTGGCGTTCACGTTCGCGCAGGTATTCGCCCCGTCGGACTTGAATACATTGCCGCTTTCGGGGAATACGTGATGTACCGCGAGGGTGCCGCCGGAAAGGGCCGCCGTCGCGACGTCGGGGATATCGGACCGGGCCTGCTTCACGAACCAGGCCGCGCGCGAATCGCTTTCTTTCGTTGTCGCCATGTTCTCCCCCGCCCTTGAATCGAAGAATGCGCCAAAGGCAATAAAAAGCCCGCGCGGGCGGTACCCGGCGGGCCGATACGTTACGTCAAGGGACCGTCGCCCCTTCGGCGCACGGTCAGAATATCTTGCGCGACCCGGGCTTTACCGCGGGCGTTTTGCCCTCGCGGCACAGTTCGCACTCCTCGGCCTCCCAGAGCACCGCGGGCTGCCTCAGCGCCGCGAACAGGGGCCAGGGGAAGGGATCGGCCGCGTCTTCGGGCCTTCGGTCCACGATGCAGATCGAGCCGACGACCTCGCCGCCCATGGCCCGTATCTGCACCGCCGTTTCCATGGTCGACTTTCCGGTGGTTACCACGTCTTCGGCGATGATTATCCGCTCGCCCGGCTTAATCTCGAAGCCCCGGCGCAGCGTCATGATGCCCTCGTCGTTCCGCTCGGTGAAAAAGGCCGGAAGCCCGAGCTGCCTGCCGAGCTCGTACGCCACCACGATGCCGCCCATCGCCGGGCCGATCACCGCGTCCGCCTCGAGCCTGCCCTCGGCGATCTCGAGCCTGATCCGGTCGGCCACGCCGCCGATAACCGCCGCCGCGCGATCCGGGTACTGCAAAAGCCGCGCGCACTGAAAATACTGCGAGGAATGCTTCCCCGAAGAGAGCAAAAAGTGACCGGTCAACATTGCCTTGCACTCGGTTAAAACCGAAACTACGTCTGCCATAAGGGCCTCCGGCGGTTTATACGCTCCGCCAACGCGTAAGATGGTAAAAGTATAGCGCACTGGCCGGGATTTTTGGAAGGGGGAACGCCTCAATCGCGCGCACGGTCGCCTTATTCGCCGAAGCCGGAGCATTGAATTACGCCGTTTTAGCCCAACTCGTTGGGCCTCCCCCTGGCTGAGAAAGCCTTGTCCTTGCGATTATTCGGCCAGTTTTATCCAGGTGAGTTCGTGCTTGTTCGCGCCCAGGTGGACGATCGAACTGCCCGGTATGGCCGCGAATCGGCGGGTCGTTTCGTGGTCGGCCGCTCCCTGCATCTTGATCGTGCAGATAAAGTTCCGGGCAAGGCCCGATTCAAGCCACTTTTCCACCCATTCGAGCAGGCGGGGCGGGTAGCAGATCACGTCGGAGCATACCCAGTCGGTGGGGCCGAAGTCCTCGGGCTTCAGGGTGAAGGCGTCGTGTTTCAGGAAGCGGATATTCGGCTTGGCCATGAGGCCCGGCGCGAGTTCCGAGCGGTCGATGGCGGTCACGTTCGCGCCGAGAAGGTCGAGGACCCAGGTCCAGCCGCCGGGACAGGCACCGGCGTCCACGCAGGCAGAGCCCGGGCCGGGAAGTATCGGGGGGAGTGCCTGAACCGCGCGCGGCTCGGTATTCGAGCCGCCTGGTTCGCCCCCGGGCGTGGCCGTGGCCCCGTCTGGCCCCTTCGCGCCCTCTCGCGCCTTCCTTGAAAGATAATCGGCCCAGGTGAGGGCCTCGTACAGCTTCAGGTACGCCCTGCTCGGCGGGTTTTCGTGGTCTTCCTCGAAATTGGCCCGCCCCGCGGGAAAGGGGCTCGAGGTCTCGGCCGAGGCGAAAAGGGTGCGTTCGTCCAGGAGGCTCCACATGCCCATGGGCGCGGTGGGTACGGCCCAGGGGAATTTTTTCGGCTTGTCGTTTACGTAGGGAAGCCGTTCGCGGATGAGTTCCGCGCGGCGGAAGGCGGCCACGGGGTAGTGCGCCCAATTTCTCTGGACCGAGCGGAGAATGTCAGCGGCCTCTCGTATGGAGGAGAACTCGGCGACAAAGGGCCGGGAAAGGGCGTTTTGGTGCCAATAGGCCGTCGGGGCGGGGCCTTCGCGGTAGACGAGATCGCCGACGATCGCGGTTTCTCCCGGGGCCGGCATGCCCTTGAGGGCCCGTTTCACGGCTCCGCCCATCGCTTCGGCGGGGGGCAGCGCTGCGTTTTTCATCGCCTGATCGTATCGTTTCGTGTCGGGGACTATGGAGAGTTCGGTTAAAAGGTCGTCTCGGAAACCCGGCGCGGCGAGCCAGGCGGCGCCGCCCAGGTAGGTCACTGGCACGCTTCCTCGAACAGTTCGTCCTCGTTCTCGCTTAAAAGCTCGATATAACTGTGATGGAATTTGCTTCCCGGGGAATGGAGGATGGAAAAGCCGATGTCCAGGGAATTGTCCTTCTCCCGCACCCATTCGGGGCGCACCACGAGCTCGAACTCGCGAATGCCCGACCGGCACGACGGATGGACCGACAGGAGATACTCGCGGTCGGTATCCACCGGGAATACGTGGGAAAACCTGACTTTGCAGCCCGTCTTGCTCACGTCTTCGAGCACGCCCGGCAATTGGCTTAAATCCTCTATCCAGGCTCGCGCGAAATCGCGATAACGCGGCATTTGTCTGTTTTCACTGCTCATACGCGAAATCAGAATTGCACCATTTCCGCCGATTTGTCAAGGTTCGCCCTTTGGGATATACTTTACGCTCGAAGGGGGAGGCCGTTACAATGACCAAGCAAGACGCGACAGCCGGTTTTTCACGCTTTTGGGTTTCCCGCGCGACCCCCCTTACGCTCGCCGCGCTTCTTTTCGCCGCGTCGTGCGATCTATTCACCTATAAAAGGCCCTTTCCCGACGCCTACTACGAGAATAACTTCATCGCGAATATCGATTTTGACGAAAACGTCTGCGCCGACGGGCCTGCCACGGTGTGGGTTAACCCCGCGGCGATCCCTCCCGACGCGATATATCCCGACCTCGACGGAAAGCCCGTCCCGGTCACGGGCCGCTGGGACTTGGCTTACCGGTACGACGAGGGCTGGGAGGGCTTCAATTACATAACCGTTTTGGATACCGCCCAAACCGCCTCCGCTTACGGCGGGGCTACCGGGCTTGTCCCGAACGCCCCGGTTTACCGCGTGGAGGTGGCGAACCTGGTCCAGGGGGGGAATTTCGAGCTGAATGAAGGCGCGCGATTCGCCGGTACGGGTTCCTGGTCGTGGCAACAGACCGCCAACCCGCTATTCGGGTCCGGAAGCCAGAGAATCGATTTGGATACCGGAGAATCGGTAACCTATACGAGCGCCGCCGTAGCCGGCTTGGCGGGTTTCTCGACGAACGCAACGTACAACCTCTTTTTCCGCTACAATTGCAACGCGTCCAGCGTAAAAGTCGTTATCGACTACCTGGACGCGTTCCTTACCCTGAATCCGACGGGCCCCTCGGTGAAGGGCGCGGTAAAATATACGATCAATAACGGCTATAGCACGGCGCCAGAGGTGGAAGTCCTTCCCATCGACGCAACCTCCGACGTGTCGGGCTTTTTTATCGATAACTTTCGGGTAGGCCGAAAGGGCAACATGGAACTCCGCCTCTATCTGAAAACCGGCGAGACGAATCCGGCAATGGTGCCCGGCACGTATTCCTTCTCGGTATGGGCGTACCCCGATCCGACCGCGCGCGATTACGACAACCCCTATAAATTGGACATGTTCCGGGTGAAAATGGCCGCGTGCGCCGGAACCACCTTCCTTTCTACCACGACCGCGGTGTACGCCGAGACCGTCGGCTGGCAAAAGCTTACCGCGACGCTCAAGCCCGGCGCCTTGAGCTTTCCGGACGGAACGCCCGAACCGGTGCTCGCCTTGATTATTGACCTCAATGAATCCCGGCCGGGAAGCGTGCTTCTCGCCCAACCGGAACTTCGCTTCTATCCCGACGGGCTTTGAAAAAAAAAGCCCGAATCCCAACAGGGGTTCGGGCCGTCCTTACCGGTCGAGCCGGTCGGCGATCATTCCTTAATCACCATTACCTTTCTGATCTCGTCCATTCCCGGGCCCACGACCCGAATGAAGTAGATGCCCCGCGCCACGGGATTCCCCGCCACGTTGGTGCCGTCCCAGAAGTAGGAATAGGTTCCGCCTCCCTTCAGTCCCCGCTCCAGTACCCGCACGACGTTTCCGTCCAGGGTAAACACCTGGATTACCAGGTTACCGGCCTTGGGCAGCTCGACCTGCACGATGGTCTTTTCGCGCTTGCCCGAATCGATCACGTTGTTGAGGATCGTCACGCCGCCGCGCTGCTTTTTGGTCTCGGAGATCGAGAAGCTCCACGGCGCGATGGAGGTAATGTCCGATTCGTCGTTGAGTCTCGCGCAGAAGAGGCCTTCGTACTGCATGAGGAGCTCTACCTTGGCGCCCGGCCGTACCTCCGGGTCAGACTCGGGAATGAGGAAGTTGCGGAGGAGGCGCGTGGTGCCCGCGTCGGTTATGAGAATCGGGCTCAGGTTTCGGGCTTCCTGGTTTCCCGATTGGTTAAAGCCCGAGAGCACCGAGGGCAGCCAGAGCCCGAGCGAGAGTCCGGTCGCGTCGTTAAAGGTCTTGGGCATGGTCTCTACGGCGGGGGTAACGTCGTAGAACAGCGAGAGCGCGCCCGGAGCGGTCGGGAGATTGATCCGGGTCGCGACGGTGATGTCCTTGTCCAATAGGCGGCCGGAGCCGTCGAAGTCGCCGGAGCGGAGCGCGCCCGACGATCCGCCGAGCAAGCCGGGCTGGTTTACCCCGTCGGAGCCGTAGAGAATGCCCGCGAGGCCTATGCCTATGTCGGTAAGGCGATGCGTATCGCCCACCACGGCCGAATTCCCGAGTTCGTCCACGAAATACGAGGTTTCATAGGGGACCCCCGTGTCCGGGTCGGTTATTATCGTGCCGGTTCCCGCGACCGCTATGCCGCTCGCCGGGTTAACGAGGTCGGCGGCCGCCACGGCTTGGTCCAGCCGGTAAAGGAGCGCCCGGTTTCCCGCGGAAACCGTCGGCGTGCCCGTCAGGGTCACGGGCGTGCCCGAGAGGGTCACGGTGAGTCCCGTCGCCACGTCGGCGGGGTCGGCGATCGCGAGGCGCTTCGAGAAGAGCACGTACAGGTCGTTGCGGTCAGCTCCCGCCAGGCTAAAGGTCATGCGGGGCGGGGTGCGGTCCACGCAAACGATTTTTGAGAAGGGTCCCAGCAGGTTTCCCGCGAGGTCGGTCACGTAACCCGTTACCGCGGGCGAGTCCGCGTTGTAGGAAACCGTTATGGAGCTGCCCGCCAACTGGGTGCCCGAGCCGCCCAACCCCGTCCAGAAGAGGCGGAAATAGGGGTCGCCCGCGACGTTCTGGTTGGCGACGGGCGCGAGCAGGTTGGTAGTCACGTTGGTGCTGAACGTGTCCGGGGGGATCGACAGGGCGACGTTATTGTTAAAGACCCTGAAGGCGCCCACGGCGGCGTTCAGCGAGCTTTCGCGAATGCCTCCCCGGGTGCTTACCGTGCCGGTAGCGTTCAACGGCCGGGCGCCGCCGAAGGATTCAGGCGCCGCCGCCGAGGCCTGGCCGTAAATGGGCCTGCTTACGTCCGCCGAGGGGTACCATCCGTTTCTGGAATACCAGGCATGGGTGTCCGCCGCCGTATAGGCGACCGCGTTGTCGAAGAAGTGCATCTCGAGCCGGTCGATAATACCGCCGCTCGAGTCGGGTACCGCCTCGTAGGCGGCGATCGGGTCGCTCCACGCGTCCGCGGCCATGCGGAGGGCGGCGGGCGCGGGGCCAACGGTGTCCCAATCGCCGTAGAAGGAATCTGCCAGCGGATTGGTGGGATCCGCGACGGAAACCGTAACGGCCGCCCTCGGATAGGTGGCCGAGCCGAAGCTTTCAATGCCGTTCGCCGCCGCTGACGTATCCGCGATAGCAAGGGAAGTCGACGAGTCGGTTACCGCGCCGGTCGGCGTAACGGCTCCCGCGATATAGCCGGGCCAGTACCATCGGTATTCCGTCGCTCCCAGGCCCGCCGCGTCTTGGGCGAACCCGGCTATGGATACGCGGATCCGGTGCGTCTGCGCCGCGTAGGATCCGGTACCGTTCCGCGAGAAGAACCGGTAGAGGGCGTGAACGTCCGAGCTCGCCGCGCCCGCGTTGGTGCCGTAGGCCCGTTCTCCCGCGTTCAGGGAGCCGGAGGCGATCGCGGCGAAGCCCGCGATATCGAGCCCGGACCCGGAAACGGTAATGGCTCCCTCGCCGGCCGTGGCCCGTACGTTCACGTCGGAGTCCGCTACGCTCGGTATCGTCACCTGTTCGGACCACCGGAACTCGATGAAGTTATGCGAGTCATACGGCCTTTGCGCGGCGTTGTCGTCGGCGAAGTCGTGGGTTTCCTGGCCGGTAAAAACCGCGACCAAAACCGGGGCGCAGCGGTCGGCTACCGCGGTAAAGGTCGCCCCGGCGGCGGCGTTACTCGCCGCGACGGAGGGCGTAGCGGAGTAGTAATGCCCGATCCGGTTTTTATGGGAGTCCCGGAGGGTCTGATAGAGGCCGCCCAGGGCTTTCGGGAGGTTAACGTAGGGTATGGCGGAGCGATGGCTCGCCTCGGTCGCGCCGCGGCCCCGGTCGGTGCTCTGGGCGTTTCCCGCGGAAATCCCGGTCGCGTCGGTATTCCACGTATCGGCGGAGGTTTGCAGGTAGAAAACGGCCAGGTCGCCGGCCCCGTCCGTGGTGGTCGCGCAGTCCCTATCGGTGAAGGAACCGGTAAAGGCAACGAGGGCGCTGCCGTCCCAGTAGCGGATATTCGCCAGCGCGGCGCTTATTTCGTCGTTGGTGTTCTCTATCGCCTCGCTCGCCTCCACGCGAATCACGTTGTCGTACACCGTATACGTACCGGCCTGAACGATAGTCGGGCGGGCGAAGTCCACGCCCGAGTTGCCGCCGCCGTCGGCGCAGCCTTCCGCCGCGGCGAGCCACGCGAAGGCGCCGGTGGGAGACGCGGCCAGGTTCACGGTTACCGTGCAATTGTCTATGGTCGCGTTGTACGCTTCCGCGAAGGAATCGGTCGCGTCGGCGTTGTCGGGAATCGAAAGGGTCCATGCCCCGCTCGCGTTGAGGTCAACGCCGTTATCGTAGAAGTTCCCTCCCACGGCGACGGTTTTCCCGGCGAGATTCGCCTGCGTAAACGAGCCTGACCAAACCGAGGCCGGGAAGCCGGCGGTTCCGTCGGGGAAGGTTAGCGCGGTGCGGAGCGTTGCGTGCGGCGTTCCGGTACCGGTTCGCGCGGGCGCGGTCGGGTTATAGGCAAACAGCGTCGCGATGCCGCTTCCTCCGGCGAGGGAATCCGCCGCGTCATACGCGGGGCCAAGGAGTACGAGATCTTGGCTCGTCGTGATCCCGTTCCTGATCGCCGCATCGCCGAAGTCGAGCGTTCCCGCGTACAGAATCGCGTTTCGCGCCGAAAGGGGGGAGGCGAGGGTGACCGTCTTGTTGACGGCCGCTATATGCGCGTCGCCCGCTACCGAGATCGCGGTAGTCGCGCTCCCGGTAGCGAAGGTCATGGAATCGCCGGGAGTCCCGAAGAGATATAGGTCGGTCGCAAAACCGATTGCGCCTCCGTTCGTCGAAATACCCCCGGCGAGCTGGCTGTCGCCGGCGCCGTTTTGCGTGAACGCTGCGCCCGCGTTCGTGACGGAGATATCGGCGTTCTCTGCGGTCAGGAAAAGGCCTGCGTTGGTAATAGAGACGGCGCCCGCCGAGCTTACCGTCCCATTAAAGGTAAGTCTCCGTCCCGAAAAGGACAGTGCGCCGGTATTTACCGTTCGGTTGAAGACGGTGAGCCCCGTCGTCGCGTTAGCGGCGGATTGCGCTAAGTCCGTCACGAAGACCTGTCCGTTAAGGGTAACGGCGTTTCCGTTCAGGATATGCAAGGCGGAGGGCATATGGGCCCCCGCGTTTCCGCCGATGCGGGCGTTTCCGTCGCCGATCGCGGTCCCGAACGTTATGTTTCCGTCCGTTCCCGCGTTAAGGGAGAGGTCGTAGGCGCCATCGGCCGTCTCATTTACGGTAGCCGTGTTTTCGAATGATATGTTCGCCCCGGTAGCAGTCAAGTTAGTCGTATCGAGCGTGACCTCGTCGGTGAGCGTTATCGGCGCGGCGAAGCCGATTTGACCGCCCGTCGTGACAATTTCCGCGCCGAGGAGCACGGTTCCGGCTGCGCTGTCTTGGGTAAACGCGCCGTCGAGGGCGCAATCGGCCGTATCTGGCAAAAGCAGCGTCCCCGTATTGGTTATGCGCATGATTCCGTTGCCCGTCGTGGTCACCGGAAGGTAAAAGGAAAAATCCCGCCCGTTCAGGTCGATTCCCGCCGCCCCGTCGGTATCCACAAGTCGGTTGAAGACGGTCGAGCCGGTCGTAGCGTTCGAGGCCGTCTGCGATACCGACGTCGCGTAGACTTGGCCGTTGAAGGTCGCGATATTGGCGTTTTCGATACTGAGCGCGCCGATCCGACCCGCGCCGGCGGCCCCGCCGATTCTCGCGCTTGCGTCGGCGTTGCTCGCGCCGAAGGTAACGTTTCCGCTTCCCCCCGCGTTCAAGGCAAGATTATAGGGGCCAGGGGCCGTCGCGTCGGAGACGATAGCCGCGTCGGCGAAGGTTATGTCGTTACCGGTGGCCCCGGTATACACGCGCGCGTTACCCGCCAGTTCCACGGGCGTATTAAAATCGACGGTATCGTTTGAGGTCGCGATGTCTCCCGCGATCTGGACCGATCCCGTGCCCGATTCCGAGAAGGGCCCGTCCAGGGCAAGGTCGGCGATCGCCGTATCGACAAGGCTTGTCGCGTCATCGATCGTCAATAATCCCGAATGGGTGACGTTCACGCTACCGCCGTTGGCCGTCGAGAGCCCGGCATGGAATGTTACGGCCCCCGCGTTCGTTATCGTCAGGTTTTGGAAGGCTTTCTCCGTCGCGCGCGCCCCGGCGGGATCGCCGCCTACGTTTCCCGAAAAAAGGACGGTACCGGTGCCTGCGTCTATTGAGAGACTGTTCGTTCCGGCCGCGACGCCTCCCGCGTCGTCCTCGTCGAGGGTCGACGCGAAGGTAATGTCGCCGTCCCCAGTATTTATGGAAATGGAATTCCCTACCGTCGGGCGCAGTCTTACCGCCTGATTGTAAACGATATTGTCGCCGTTCGTATCGATATCGTGCGTCAGGTATATTGTACCCACTCCGCCGAAGATATCGGTGACGACCGGGCCCGTCACGTTTACGGTTCCCAGGTAAATCGCTCCGCCGACTCCCGTGAGCCACACGCCTTGCGGGGCCCTGCCCGTTACGTCGACCCGGGTCGTCGGCGATACGGTAATCTCGATCGGTAGGGTCGGCGTGCTCGGAAGCGTGCCGGCCCCGATGCGCGTTCCGTTCGACGCGTCGGTCGTTAGGGTGATTTGCCCCGCTGAGGCGATATGGCCGAATCCGCTCGCCTGGACGGCCTCTATCCTGAGATATGAATTAAGAGAGACGGTCGAGTCTGCGTTATCAAGAGCCGGTGCTGCTCCTGCGTTGTCAAGCGCGATATAGCCCGTCGCCGCGGCGCTGTTCGCGGTTATGGGTATCCCTGCCCCAGCGTTAGCGCCCGAAAAGTCGGCCGTGCGGAACGTAATCGCGCCCGATTGAACCGCCGGTTCGCCGATAACGAGCGAACCGACGATCGCGCCGGCCGTTATTGACGCGATTTCGCTATCGTCCAGATTCCAATGCGCCGCGTTACCCGAGTTGAAACCGACGTTCATGACGGTCGACGCGGTTGCCGTATAAAGATAGAGCGTATTGGTTCCCAGATTCCACGTTCCGAAGGTAGCGCCCAACGGATTGAAACCTATATCGTTCGCGCGTATGGTAAGGGTATGGCCTGCGGTGGATGAATCGACGTCGCCGTACACGTTCACGATGGTATTCGATCTTAAAATGGTTGCGCCGGAAGTCGTGATCGCCCTCGTGGTGGCTACCGTTCCCGCCTGCCAGGTTTGCGCTCCCGTCGTTCGGTACCATGAGCCGAGTAGGTTTACCCCTCCGGTCGTCGCCGCCGTTACCGAGACGGAAACGGCGCCTGCGGACAACATTCCGGAGTTTCCGACGTTGGCAATGTTTATCGTGCCGCCCGAGATTGTGAGTGAATTGACTGATCGGGTAGCTCCTATTGGGTTCGTGATACTTACCGTTCCATCATTCGCGGATAGAGAAATGCTGTACGTTCCCGATATTGCTGAATCAATAGTGTCCAATGAGATATTACCGCCATTAAGGCCTGTATAAGTCGTGATTGAAGCTGCGTTCGTAAGAAAAACTGCGCCTGACGCCGTGAAGGCAGGGCTTGTATCAGTAGCCGTATTAACAATCGTTCCTTGAAAATTTAGCGATTGGAGGTTAATTGCGTTACCGTTCATATCGAGTGTGCTGTTCACAATCAGGTTTCTTGTATCTGCAATAGAAAGCGTAGTTCCAAGCAATACGCTTCCTCCAACAGTATTTATTGTAAGGTCATGAAAGCTGGTTCCTCCGCTGTAAATGTTTTGATTACCCGATCCGTTAAAAGTAACAGTTTGAGTTCCGCCACCGGATGTAAAAGTCCCTGTGTTATACCAGTCTCCAGACAAGTCGATATTATTTGAATTTGCATTAAGGGTACCACTTGATATTGAGATATCGCCTAGGATTGTTAGGGTAGTCCCGAGCTGAAGTACGGTTCCGGCTCCCCCGGTAGTCAGTGCCCCAAGCGGGATTAGCCGTCGCGCCGCCGTAATACTCGACGGTGCTAGTCCCGCCGTTAACCTTGATGCCTCCGACGGCCTGAGCTCCCGCGCCGGTGAGCCTGACGGTACCGTTGTTGGTAAAGGTGCCTGTTACCGAAGCGTTAAAGCCCGAGAGGTTGAAAGTCGCGCCTAAAGCGACGGTGATGTCATTCGCTGCGGCGACCGAAGCGCCGAGGGTTTGGGTGGAGCTCGGGATGGACAGGTTATAGTATCCGTTAAGGGCAGGGACGGTATGGGTGGCGGTGGAATAAATGAAGGTGCCCTGGGTATTGTCTGAGGCATCGATGGAGCCCGCGCCGTTAATCTCAATACTGCCCGCATTCGAAACAGTACCTGCCACTGTGGCGACGGTAGTCCCGAGCTGAAGTACGGTCCGGTAGTCAGTGCCCCAAGCGGGATTAGCCGTCGCGCCGCCGTAATACTCGACGGTGCTAGTCCCGCCGTTAACCTTGATGCCTCCGACGGCCTGAGCTCCCGCGCCGGTGAGCCTGACGGTACCGTTGTTGGTAAAGGTGCCGGTGACGGTTATTGAGTTTGCCCCTAAATCAAGCTGACTCGTCGTAGTTGATAAGGTAACGTCAACTACTGTTAGTCCTCCTATATTTAGCGTTACGGTTGCCCCAGCTCCAATCGTCGCCGTATCCGTTGCATTGAATCCGGGATACTGAAAATCAGGGCCGGCACTCGTCCAGTTGGCAGCGAGTGCCCAAACACCGGTAGCTCCCCCATTCCACGTATAATCATCGCCCCACGCCCCGCCCGTCGCGCAAGCCATGATCCCAACGAGTATATATCGAAGAAAACGAGTGTTTTTCATGTACCGGAACTCCTGCCTACCATTGTATGCCCAAAATCGCGTAAATCCAAATTTACTCCGGCGATAGGGGCATTATTCCTCTTCGATTTTCGGCAGGTCTCAGGGGGCGTCTTAGCAGGATATTCGCCCGAGCGGGGAGTCAATACACGATCGCGTCCAAATCGTCCTCGGCCGCATCGGTTCCGACTATTCTGAGTATCACCTCATTGGGCAGGCAGGCGTTCCACTCGCCCTTTCGGGAAATATCGGGCGCCGCCACGCAGGTCTGGTTCGCGCAGGGCGAGGAGAGCACGTGGGCGTGTCCGTCCTTGATTTCCACTACCGTATCTCCCAGCGGCCCGGGTATGCTGACGCGGCGGTCCTCGTCCAGCGTGTAAACCCAGTGCCCTTCCGGCGATTCTATGTCGATGAGCGCTTTCCCTTCCCGTCCGCCGTAGATTTTTACGCCGGAAACGACGGTGAGGGCCAGGACCAAGCCGATGATGACGATGTCGAGGGCGCGGAGGCCGAAGGTACGCCCTTTCATGCGGGAGCGTTATAGATACGGCTGCCGGGGGCGACCGACTGGGTAATCCAGGTGTTTCCGCCGATCACGGAGCCTTCGCCGATCACCGTTTCCCCGCCTAAAATGGTGGCGCCGGCGTAAATGGTCACGCCGCTCTCGATGGTCGGGTGGCGTTTTTTGTCCGCCATGGTCTTTTTCACGCTTAAGGCGCCCAGGGTTACTCCCTGGTAAATCTTAACCCTTGAACCGATGACGCAGGTTTCGCCGATCACCACGCCCGTTCCGTGGTCGATAAAGCATTCCTCGTCTATGGTGGCGCCCGGGTGAATGTCTATCCCCGTTTGGCCGTGCACGTATTCGCTCATGATCCTCGGGATGATGGGAACGCCCTTCTGGTACAGAAAATGGGCCACGCGGTGAACGAGGAGGGCGGCGAGTCCGGGGTAGGAAAGCAAAACTTCCTCAATGCTTCGCGCCGCGGGGTCGCCTTCCAGGGCCGCCTTCGCGTCGGTAAATACGAGCCGCCTGATTTCCGGAATCTCGTCGATGAGGGCGAATACGATCTGTTCCGCGTATTTATAGCACCCCGAGCCGTCCCGGTTGGCGATGGTGCAGATATACTGGATCGACTTGGTCACCTCGATGGTCAGGTTTCTCACCACCCGGTGCACCCGTTCGCCCGTCACGAAGCGCAACGTTTCCCGGTCCAGGCAAAAGTCCTCGCCGAATCCGGGAAACACGATGTTTTCGATATCCTTGAGCACCGAGACGACGCTTGCCCGGTTCGGGAAGTTTTGTACGTCACCCAGGTTTATCCCTCCCCGGGTATCGTAGCTTTCAAGGATTCTCTCTATTCGTTCGTCAAGCTTGCTCACTCGTCAACTCCTGCTGTATCTTCCGCGGTACCGGGTACCCCGGCGTTCCGCCCGGCCCATCAGCGCCCGGTTCACGGCGCCAGCCGGTCCCGTCGCGAAAAAAGCCTCTATATAGTCCCTGTTTTCCATGGCCAGGCGGTAACCGGAATCGATTTGCGCGTCGGGCCGGCTGAAATCAAAGGCCGACCGCTCGCTTTCCACGCAGATCGACGCCGTCGGTATATCCCGCCTTTCCGGTTTTCTCGCGTTTACCGTACAGTCCAGGGCCCGCAATACCGTATCGAAGGCGCTTCGGATCGCGTCGGGTTGAATGGGGCCGAACCGATCCAGGTACACGGCGAAAACGTTGCCGATTCCCCTGGTTCTCGCGATCCATACGGGCGTGTTCCGGCTAAGATATCCGTCAGCAAGGAGCATGCCGTCTTGGCGGACCGGCGAAAAAACCCCGGGGAAGGAGCTGGAGGCGCGCATCGCGTCGGCAATCAGGCCGCGGCCCTGCACGATCTCCTCTCCGGTAAGCAAATCCGTCGCGTTGCACGCAAAGGGGACGATGGTCTCGTCAAACGTCTTTCCCCTCGATAATTCCACGAGAATTTCATGGAGCCGGGCACCCGAATCCATCCCATCCTCCCCGATCAGGTTCCGAAGGCCCTGGCCAATGCGGAAAAGCCGGCTAAACGGTACCCATGGCAGGCGCGTACTGGGTTCCGAAAGGCAATCCGTCACGTCGAAAGACGTGCCGAACCACTCCTTCATGGCCTGGGGGCTCATGCCGGAAGCGTAGAGCCCGCCGACGATTGCGCCCATGGAGCAGCCGCACACGAGGGAAGGCAGGGGACATCCAATTTCTTCAAGTGCCTGCAGCACCCCTATGTGCGCCAGGCCCCGCGCTCCGCCGCCGGAGAGTACCAGTGCCCAATTCATGCCTACCAATATATCGAGCCGTGAGGGTTTAGGCCAGATAAAAAAAGCCGTCGCTTCTCGTTTTGGCTATTGACAAACCCGGGACCGTCTGCTATTTTAGCCAAGCATCTTTGAGTGTCCGCGCGGCGCTTTAGTGTATGCTCCTGTAGCTCAGTCGGCAGAGCGCAACCATGGTAAGGTTGAGGTCAGCGGTTCGATCCCGCTCGGGAGCTCTTCAGTCCAGATCTTTCGGGGAAAACCCCCGGGGTTTCATCCACATAAGGGGATTTACGTTATGGCCAAGAAAACCGCAGTTGAACTTATCGCTCTGCAGTGTACCGAATGCAAGCGCAAGAATTATACTACCAAGAAGAACCGGAAGAATATGCAGGGGAAGCTTGAGTTGAACAAGTATTGCCCGTTCGAGCGCAAGCATACGCTTCACAAGGAAACCAAGGTTAAATAACTTTTGGGAATCCCGGGGCTTCCGACGTTCGGAAGCTCCTTTGGTCTTATAAGATCATTGTGAAAGCGCCGGAATCCGTCGGGGATTTTGACGCTTTTACGCGTTTTCGTGAAGCTTGGCGAGTCCTGGTTTCACGGGATGGTCAAGCGGTTTCGCCTTTCCGGCCGAGAACGCTTGATTTTCCTAGGTCAGTAGCTCTAATGGTAGAGCGTCGGTCTCCAAAACCGAATGTTGCGGGTTCGAGTCCTGCCTGGCCTGAACGTCGAGTCTTACGCCTTTGGCGAATGGCCCGAATGCCAATCTTTGAGTGAGTGGAGATAGTCATGTCTAAAATCGTCCAGTTTTTAAAGGAATGCGTTGCCGAACTCCGCAAGGTTGTATGGCCGACCCGCGACGACGTGATCTCTTCCGTTAAGGTTGTGGCCGTTTCCACCGTCATTATCGCCGCCGTTCTCGGGGTGCTCGACGCCGTTTTGGTCGCCGGGATCAATCTCGTATTCTAGGCGAGCTCAATGGCAAAAGGCTGGTACATCCTTCATACCTATTCAGGGTATGAGAATAAAATCGAGAAAACCATTCGTTCCCTCATCGAGACCGGCGATATTTCCGCCGAGGTCCTTACCGATATAAAGGTGCCCGTCGAAGAAGTCGTGGAGATAAAAGACGGCAAGAAACGGAACGTTACCAAAAAATTCCTTCCCGGCTACATTTTGGTCGAGATGGACCTTCCCGAACTTGGGTGGAAGGTTACCTGTTCGGCTATCCGCAAGATTCAGGGCGTTACCGGCTTCGTTGGCACTCCCGGCAGCGTGCGGCCCCAGCCTATAAGTCAGGACGAGGCGAAGGCGATTTTACAGAAGGCCGGCGAGATCAAGGGCGAGAAGGCTCCCCGGGTCAAGCAGAATTTCGCGGTGGGGGAGACGGTCAAGATTATCGACGGACCGTTCGATTCCTTCACCGGAACGATAGAAGAAGTCAACCTGGAACGCAATAAGTTGCGGGTTATGGTTGGTATTTTCGGCCGGGCGACTCCGGTCGAAGTCGATCTGTTACAAGTCGAAAAGATCTAGCGTGTCAGTCAGAGGGCGTTTTGCGGGTCTCAAGGGCCCCGAAACGCTTTTTGTTCTTACATATGGGAGAGGTTGAAAACCGAAGGTTTTCAACTAGGAGTTTTCGCGGCTTCGCCTTGAAAACTCCAGGTTGGACGCATCGGTTGGATTAAGCCCGGACGTTGTTCGGTGGCCTCGTTAACACCACATAGGAGAATACTATGGCAAAGAAAAAGATCACTGCGCTTATCAAGCTCCAGTGCCCCGCGGGAAAAGCAACCCCTGCTCCCCCCGTCGGACCCGCCCTCGGACCCCATGGCGTCAGTGCTCCCCAGTTCGTCACTCAGTTCAATGACAAGACGAAATCCATGGAGCCGGGACTCATTATCCCGGTCGTTATCACCGTTTACTCGGACAAAACCTTCACCTTCATCCTGAAGACCCCGCCCGCCTCCGTTCTTATCAAGAAGGCGTGCAATCTCCAGAAGGGATCCGCCAAGCCCCATACGGACAAGGTCGCGGTCCTGTCGAAGGCCAAGCTCGAGGAAATCGCCAAGACCAAGATGCCCGACATCAACGCAAACGATATCGAGGCTGCCAAGAAAATCATCGCCGGTACTGCGCGCAGTATGGGCGTAGAGGTGGAGCGATAATATGAAGCACGGAAAGAAATATCGCGAGGCCCTCGGCAAATACGACAGCGCCATGAGCTATCCCCTTCCCAAGGCGATTGACCTGGTGAAAGAACTCAAGTTCGCGAAATTCGACGAAACCGTCGAAATCCACGTGAATCTCAAGCTGGGAAAGAGCCAGACCGTGCGCGACACCGTCGTGCTCCCGAACCAGTTCCGCGGCGAGAAGAAAGTGCTGGTGTTCTGCAAGGAAGACCGCGTTCAGGAAGCCCTCGCTGCCGGCGCCGCCTTTGCGGGCGCCGACGAGTACATCGAGAAGGTGAAGGGCGGCTGGCTCGAGTTCGATATCGCCGTAGCCACTCCCGACATGATGAAAGACGTCGGACGCCTCGGTATGGTGCTCGGACGCAAGGGTCTCATGCCGAACCCCAAGACCGGAACCGTTACCAACGATATCACCGCCGCGATCAACGAGCTCAAGAAGGGCCGCGTTGAGTTCCGCGCCGATAAAACCGGCGTAATTCACCTCCCCATCGGGAAGGTCTCGATGGAAGGCGCGAAAATCGTCGAGAACATCGAGGCGTTCCTGACCGAGATGAACCGCAAGAAGCCTTCAGACGCGAAAATCGATTTCGTGCAGTCCATTTCGGTCAGCTCTACCATGGGCCCCGGCGTTTGGGTGGACTACAAGGTAGGAGAGTAAATCATGGCTATCAAGGCAAAGAAACTCCAGCCCGCCAAGACTCAGGCCATCGCCGACGTGAAAGGCCTTCTTGAGGGCGCGAACGACTATATCTTCACCGAGTACCGCGGTCTTACCGTGGAGCAGATCTCCGCGCTTCGCGCCCAGCTCCGCGCCAAGGGTGCCTCGTACAAGGTCGTGAAGAATAACTTCGCACGCATCGCGTTCGACGAACTGAAGAAAGGCGACGTGGCGAATTACCTCGTGGGACCCACCGCGGTGGCCCTTTCCGGCGAGGAAGCGAACGGAATCGCCAAGATCCTGTTCGATTTCGCGAAGGAAACCCCCGCGCTCGTGATCAAGGGCGCCCTGATCGACGGCGAAATCTACGATGCCGCCAAGATCGAGGCGTTCTCCAAGCTCCCGGGCAGGCTCGAGCTTATTTCCATGTTCATGTCCGCCTTGCAGGCTACCACCTCCAAGCTGGCGCGAACCCTGCAGGCAGTGGCCGACAAGAAGGCCGAAGCGTAATCAAGTCATGGCCCAGGCTTCAAAGTTGTTTCGTAAGCGTAGCGAGCGAAAGAACCATGCTGTCGTCCTGGACATGCAAAGATAGCCGGAGCAAAGCGGTTCGTATGGGCCGCTTCCGGTAAAAAGCAACACTCTATAGGAGAAGTTAATATGGCAGCACTTACCAACGATCAGATTCTGGACGCGATCGCCTCCATGACCGTCCTCGAGGTTTCCGAGCTCGTTAAGGCTATGGAAGAGAAGTTCGGCGTTACCGCCGCCGCTCCCGTCGCCGTGATGGCCGGCGGAGCCGCCGCTCCCGCCGCCGAAGAGCAGACCGAGTTCAACGTGACCCTCAAGGGCCTCTCCGCCGACGACAAGAAGATCTCCGTCATCAAGGAAGTCCGCACCGTCACCGGCCTTGGCCTCAAGGAAGCGAAAGACCTCGTCGAAGGCGCTCCCAAGCTCCTCAAGGAAGCCGTTTCCAAGGAAGAAGCCAACAAGATCAAAGAAGCTATCACCGCCGCCGGTGGTATCATCGAGATTGCCTAATTTTAACGGCGGGTTCCGATTTCGGTCGGAATCCCCCATCTTTTTCTCAATTTTCTCGAAAGGTTCCCGTGGAATCCCGCGGGGGCCTTTTTGTAGTCTACGGATGTTTTGAACCGTTCCGCAATGCGGTATAGAATAGTCAAGATGTCTAAAGTTTTCCGTTTCGTTTTTAGGGGGTATGGGATGTTCGCAAGAAACCAGGCGATCAACCGTCAGTATATCGGCAAAAATATCCGCAATTTCATGGATTTGCCCGACCTCATTGATATTCAGCTTTCGTCATATGAGAAATTCCTTCAGCGCAACAAAGCCGAATCCGGGAATTCCTCGGAGGAAGTAGGGCTCGAGGATGTTTTTCGCACCACCTTCCCGATCGAAAGCCCCAACGGTGACATGCTCCTCGAATACGAGTTTTATGAGCTCGATGAAGAGAATATCAAATTTTCCGAACTTGAATGCAAACAGAAGGGTTTGACCTTTTCCGTGCCGCTGAAGGCCCGGATCAATCTGATTTTTCAGCAGACCGGTGAAATCCGCCAGAAAGACATATATATGGGCGATATTCCCCTCATGACCGACCGGGGAACGTTCATCATCAACGGAGCGGAGCGCGTCGTGGTCTCCCAGATCCACCGTTCTCCCGGCGTTATCTTCTCCCACGAGAAGGGCGTGTACTCGAGCCGCATCATTCCCTATCGCGGTAGCTGGCTTGAGTTCGAGATTGACCAGAAAAAAGAGCTGATCTACGCGAAGATCGACCGCAAAAAGCGCATATTGGGAACCCTGTTCCTCCGCGCCCTGGGCTACGAAACCCGCGAAGAGATCATTCGCTGCTTTTACAAGACCGAGACCGTTACGGTTTCCGACAACCGCGCCAAGCAGGACCGGCTCGTGGGCCGCGTGCTCGCGTCGGCGGTATTCATTACCACCGAAGAAGGCGAGGAAAAGAAACTCTACCGCGCCGGCGAGAAGCTCCATCCCCACAACATCGACGAGCTGTTGATGAACAAGGTTACCAAGCTCGAGCTCATCGACTTCGAGGCCGAAGGTTCCCTCAATTCCCCGATGGTGATCAACTGCTTCGAGCGCGAGGAGATCCGTTTCTCGGGCCGCGACGCCGAGAGCGACGAGCCCACCAAGGAAGACGCCCTTTCGGCCGTCTACTCCGTGCTCATGCCCGGCGAGCCCATAACCATCGAGGCCGCCGAGAAGGACCTGATTTCCATGTTCTTCTCCACCCGCCGCTATGACCTCGGGCGCGTGGGCCGCTACAAGCTCAACAAGAAGTTCGATTACGCCGAACCGGTCGCCGACTATACCCTGGTCAAGACCGATATCATATCCACGATGAAGTTCCTCATCCAGGTATACGTGGGCGACGAGTCCATCGACGATATCGACCACCTGGGCAACCGCCGCGTCCGTTCCGTGGGCGAGCTCATGACCAACACGCTGAAGACCGCGTTCTCCCGCATGGAGCGCATCGCGAAGGAGCGCATGAGCCTCAAGGAAACCGAGACCATCAAGCCCCAGGATCTCATTTCCATTAAGCCCATCGTCGCCGCGATCAAGGAATTCTTCGGCTCGAGCCAGCTTTCCCAGTTCATGGACCAGGTTAACCCCCTGGCCGAGCTGACCCACAAGCGGCGCCTGAACGCCCTCGGTCCCGGCGGACTTTCCCGCGACCGCGCCGGCTTCGAGGTGCGCGACGTTCACTATACCCACTACGGCCGCATGTGCCCCATCGAGACGCCTGAAGGCCCGAACATCGGCCTTATCGTGTCCCTGGCGAACTATACCCGGGTGAACGATTACGGTTTCCTCGAGGCCCCGTACGTGAAGCTTTCGGACGGCAAGATAACGCGCGAGATCGAGTACCTTTCCGCCATGGACGAGGATAAGTTCTACATCGCCCAGGCCTCTACCGAAATCAACGACAAGGGCACCTTCGACGCCGACCAGATTTCCTGCCGGCGCCACGGCGACTACACGACCCGCTCCCCGAAGGACGTTCAGTACATGGACGTTTCCCCGAAGCAGATCATCTCCGTGTCCGCGTCGCTCATTCCCTTCCTCGAGCACGACGACGCCAACCGCGCCCTCATGGGCTCGAACATGCAGCGCCAGGCCGTCCCCTTGGTGTTCCCCGAGCCGCCCCGCGTCGGTACCGGCATGGAAGGCAAGTGCGCCTACGATTCCGGCGTCCTTATCAAGGCGAAGAGGGCCGGCGTGGTCGAGTACGTTTCCGCCGAAAAGGTGGTGATCAAGCCCGCCGACGTGAAAGACGCCGCGATCCGCGACGAGTACCCGCTGCTCAAGTACCAGCGAACCAACCAGGATACCTGCTATCACCAGCGCCCGGTGGTCCTTCCCGGCCAGAAGGTGGAGAAGGGTACCGCCCTCGCCGACGGCCCCGCGACCTATCACGGAGAGCTGGCCCTCGGACGGAACATCCTCGTCGGCTTCGTTCCGTGGAACGGGTACAACTACGAAGACGCGATCCTCATTTCCCAGCGCGTGGTCAAGGAAGACATGTTCACCTCGATCCACATTAAGGAATTCGTCACCGAGGTTCGCGAGACCAAGCTCGGTCCCGAGAAGCTCACGCGGGATATCCCGAACACCAGCGAGAAGAGCCTCGATAACCTGGACGCCGAAGGAATCATCCGCATCGGCGCCAAGGTCCGCTCGGGCGATATCCTTATCGGTAAGGTTACCCCGAAGAGCGAAACCGAGACGACCCCCGAGTTCAAGCTCCTCAACTCCATCTTCGGCGAGAAGGCCAAGGAAGTGCGCGACAGCTCGCTCCGCGTGCCCCACGGCGTCGAAGGCACCATTATCGACGTGCAGCGCCTGAAGAGAACCGAGGGCGACGACCTCAATCCCGGCGTGGACGAAGTGGTCAAGGTGCTCATCGCGACCAAGCGCAAGCTCCGCGAGGGCGACAAGATGGCCGGACGCCACGGAAACAAGGGTATCGTCGCGCGCATCCTCCCCGAAGAGGATATGCCCTACATGGACGACGGCACCCCGCTGGACATCTGCCTTAACCCCCTCGGCGTTCCTTCCCGTATGAATATCGGGCAGATCATGGAATCCGAGCTCGGCCTCGCGGGCAAGTTCCTGGACCAGTGGTTCGAGAGCCCCGTATTCCAGTCGCCCTCCAACGAGCAGATCGAGGCGAAGCTCCAGGAAGCGGGTTTCCCCGCCAACTCGAAGGTCACCCTTCGAGACGGCCGCACCGGCGTTCCGTTCGATAATCCCGTATTCGTCGGCGTTATCTACTTCATGAAGCTGCACCACCTCGTCGACGACAAGATGCACGCACGCTCCACCGGTCCCTACTCGCTGGTTACCCAGCAGCCTCTCGGCGGTAAGGCCCAGTTCGGCGGCCAGCGCCTTGGAGAAATGGAAGTCTGGGCCCTCGAGGCGTACGGCGCCGCCAATACGCTTCAGGAGCTCCTGACGATCAAGTCCGACGACATGAACGGACGCTCGAAGATCTACGAGTCCATCGTGAAGGGCGAACCCTCCACGGCGGCGGGCGTTCCCGAGTCATTCAACGTTCTGGTGCAGGAACTTCGCGGTCTTGCGCTCGATTTCACCATTTACGACGCCAAGGGCAAGCAGATTCCCCTCACCGAACGTGACGAGGAACTGATCGCCAAGGCCGGTTCGAACTTCTAAGGATAAGATAAGCATGAGAGACATCCAGGATTTCGACAGTTTAATGATAAAGCTCGCCTCACCGGAGACCATCCGCGCATGGTCCTACGGCGAGGTGAAAAAACCCGAGACCATCAATTACCGCACCCTCCGCCCGGAGAAGGACGGACTTTTCTGCGAACGCATTTTCGGTACCACCAAGGAATGGGAATGCTATTGCGGAAAGTTCAAGTCCATCCGCTATAAGGGCGTGATCTGCGATCGCTGCGGAGTCGAGGTAACCCACTTCAAGGTTCGCCGCGAGCGCATGGGCCATATCGAGCTCGCCGCCCCGGTTTCCCACATCTGGTACTACCGCTCCGTCCCGAGCCGCATGGGCTTGCTCCTGGACCTCCAGGTCATCGCCCTGCGCTCCATCCTGTACTATGAAAAGTACATCGTCATCGACGCGGGAGACACCGACCTCAAGAAGAACCAGCTCCTCACCGAGGAAGAGTTCCATGAGGCCCAGGAACGCTACGGCGGCTCCTTCACCGCCGGCATGGGCGCCGAGGCCATCAAGACCCTCCTCGAGAACCTAAACCTCGACGAGCTCGCCTCGGAGCTCCGCGCGAAGATGATCGAGAAGGGCGCCAAGAGCGACAAGCGGCTCCTGAAGCGCATCGAGATCGTGGAGAACTTCCGCGCCTCGACCAATAAGCCCTCGTGGATGATCCTCGACGTGATCCCCGTGATCCCGCCTGAGCTCCGCCCGATGGTCCAGCTCGACGGCGGCCGCTTCGCCACCAGCGACCTTAACGACCTTTATCGCCGCGTGATCAACCGCAACAACCGCCTCAAGCGGCTCATGAGCCTCAACGCCCCTGACATCATCATCAGGAACGAGAAGCGCATGCTCCAGGAAGCGGTCGACGCCCTCTTCGACAACTCCAAGCGCAAGCGCGTGATCAAGGGCGCCTCCAACCGGCCCCTGAAGTCCATCTCCGACATGCTCAAGGGAAAGCAAGGCCGTTTCCGCCAGAACCTCTTGGGTAAGCGCGTCGACTATTCCGGCCGTTCCGTAATCGTCGTCGGCCCCGAGCTGAAGCTCTGGCAGTGCGGACTCCCCACCAAGATGGCCCTTGAGCTCTTCAAGCCCTTCATCATGAAGAAGCTCGTGGACAAGGACGTGGTGTACAACATTAAGAAGGCCAAGCTCCTCGTTGAGCAGGAGTCTCCCGAGGTGTTCGCCATCCTCGACGAGGTCGTCCGCGAGCACCCGGTCATGCTGAACCGCGCCCCGACCCTTCACCGCCTCGGTATCCAGGCGTTCGAGCCCGTGCTCGTGGAAGGAAAGGCGATCCGCCTCCATCCGTTGGTCTGTAAGGCCTTCAACGCCGACTTCGACGGAGACCAGATGGCCGTTCACGTGCCCCTTACCCAGGCGGCGCAGATGGAATGCTGGACCCTCATGCTCTCCAGCCGAAACCTCCTTGACCCCGCGAACGGCAAGTCAATCGTGTACCCGTCGCAGGACATGGTTCTCGGCCTTTACTACCTGACCAAGGTAAAGCCGAACGGCAAGGGAACCGGCCACCGCTACACAGATTTCAACGAGGTCATGATGGCCGCGGAATCCGGCGCCGTGGGCTGGCAGTCCCTTATCAAGGTGCAGTACCGCGGCATGTCCGTGGAAACCACCCCCGGCCGGCTCATTTTCAACGAGGAAATGCCCGAGGGCGTTCCCTTTACCAACGTGACCCTGGACGACAAGCAGATCCGCAAGCTCATCGAGGGCGTGCACAAGGAATCGGGCCCCTGGCTCACCGTGCAGATGCTCGACAAGCTCAAGGCCACCGGCTACAAGTACGCGACCTTCTTCGGCGCCACCCTTTCCATGGACGATATCCTCATTCCGCCCGAGAAGAGCGAAATGATCGACAAGGCCAACAAGGAAGTCGAGGCGATCCAGAAGCAGTACCAGCAGGGTCACATCACCCTGGACGAGCGTTACAACCGCGTCGTCGAGGTGTGGTCAAAGACGAACGAAGACCTGACCAATATCATGATGAAGACCCTGGAAGGGGACAAAGACGGTTTCAACACCATCTACATGATGGCCACCTCCGGCGCGCGCGGTAGCCGCAACCAGATCCGTCAGCTGGCGGGTATGCGCGGCCTTATGGCGAAGCCGAACGGCGACATCATCGAGCTTCCGATCCGGTCGAACTTCAAAGAGGGCCTCACGGTTATCGAGTTCTTCATCTCCACCAACGGCGCGCGCAAGGGCCTTTCCGATACGGCCCTTAAGACCGCCGACGCCGGTTACCTTACCCGCCGCCTGGTCGATATCGCCCAGGACGTGGTGGTTAACGAGGAAGACTGCGGGACGATCAACGGCATAGAGTACGCGGCGATCAAGGAAGGCGACGAGGTTCTCGAATCGCTGCGCGACCGCATCGTGGGCCGCTATACCCTCGAGCGCGTAACGCATCCCATCACCGGCGACATACTCATCGACGTGAACGAATACATCACCGACGAGAAGGCCGCTGAGATCGACGAGGCGGGCGTGGAGTCCGTAAAGCTGCGCACCGTGCTCACCTGCGAAAGCAAGCACGGCGTGTGCGTAAAGTGCTACGGACGCAACCTCGCCCACAACAAGGTCATCGAGATCGGCGAGGCGGTCGGCATTATCGCGGCCCAGTCCATCGGGCAGCCCGGTACCCAGCTTACCATGCGTACATTCCACGTTGGCGGTACGGCTACGAAGATCAGCGAAGAAAACCGCATCCTGCTCAAGTATCCCGTTATCGTGAAGGATATCGCCGGTACCCACGTCGTGCTCGACAACGGCAACTGGCTCTTTACCCGTAAGGGATTCCTCACGGTCAACAAGGTGCTTCACGAGTATGCCCTCGAGTCTTCCGACAAGGTGCTCGTGGAGGACGGCCAGCGGGTCACCAAAGACGTGGCGCTGTTCTCCCATAAGGGCAAGGAAACCCTCGCTTCCGATATCGCGTACGTGGCGCTCCGCTCCGGAAAGATTTACCTCGTAAGCCAGGATCAAAAGCTCGAGATCAGGAACGGTTCCGAGATGGTTATCAAGGCCGGCGATTTCGTGGCCGCGAACCAGACTATCGCGACGTTCGACCCCTTCTCCGAGCCGATAATCGCGGAATACAACGGTTACGTGCACTACGAGGAGATCATCCCCGGTTCTACCCTCAGCGAGGAACTCGACGAGGAAACCGGCAAGATCGAGAAGCGCATCAACGAATTCCAGCTCGATACGAAGCAGCCCCGCATCCACATTACCGACGAATCCGGTAATACGATCGGTTCTTATTACCTCCCGGGAGGCGCGTACCTCCTCGTGGAAGACAAGCAGGCGATTAAGGCCGGTACGACCATGGCCAAGATGCTGAAAGAGAGCGCGAAAACCAAGGATATCACCGGTGGTCTTCCCCGCGTTTCCGAGCTTTTCGAGGCTCGCAAGCCCAAGTCGCCCACCGTTCTCGCCCAGATCTCCGGTACCGTTTCCTTCAAGGGTATCCTGAAAGGAAAGCGCGTCCTCGTGGTGCGCGATCAATACGGAAAGGAGTTCAAGCACCTTGTCCCGATGAGCAAGCGCCTTCTCGTCCGCGACGGCGATACCGTCGAGGCGGGAGAGGAACTGTGCGACGGAGCGAAGAACCCCCACGATATCCTCGCGGTGTCCGGAGAAAACGCGCTTCAGAACTACCTCATGGACGAAATCCAGCAGGTGTACCGCCTCCAGGGCGTATCGATCAACGACAAGCACATCGGCGTCATCGTGCGCCAGATGCTCCGCAAGGTCGAGATCGTGGCCGTCGGCGATACCCGCTTCATCTTCGGCCAACAGGTGGACAAGTACAAGTTCCACGAGGAGAACAACCGGGTGATGGGAGAAGGCGGTCAGCCCGCAATCGCGCGGCCGATGTTCCAGGGTATTACCAAGGCATCGCTCAATATCGATTCCTTCATCTCTGCGGCGTCCTTCCAGGAGACTACGAGGGTGTTGACCAACGCGGCCATCGCCGGCGTTTCCGACAGCCTCCGCGGCCTGAAGGAAAACGTCATCATCGGTCACCTGATCCCCGCGGGAACCGGAATCAGGCAGTACAGGAACGTAAAGCTCTTCGACAAGGAGAACGCGGACCTGGATATCCAGATGAACGAGATCCTCGAGCGCCGCAAGCTCGAGAAGGAAATGGAGACCATCGAAGACGATTCGGACTTCGAGGCCGACGACAACGATTGACAGAGGTTGCGGGATCCCGGTATGATGGTCCCGCTTTCATCGAATTTTATCCGGGGTGCTGACCGGATCAGAATAGGAGAAAAGGCTAATGCCTACAATAAACCAACTTATAAAGCAGGGTCGCAAGACCGTCGCCAACCGGACGAAAAGCCCGGCGCTTCAGTCCTGCCCCCAGCGACGCGGGGTTTGCACCCGCGTCATGACCGTTACCCCGAAGAAACCGAACTCGGCTCTCCGGAAGGTCGCGCGCGTGCGCCTTTCCAACGGAATCGAGGTCACCGCGTACATCCCCGGTATCGGTCACAACCTGCAGGAACACTCCGTCGTGCTCATCCGCGGCGGTCGTGTTAAGGACCTTCCTGGTGTTCGCTACCATATCATCCGCGGAACCAAGGATACCCTCGGAGTCGCCGACCGCAAGCGCGGACGGTCCAAGTACGGCGCCAAGCGCCCGAAAGCGTAAGGAGACGGTAAAATGGGAAGAAAGAATAAGACCATTGATCGGCCCATCGCGCCGGATCCGAAGTATCACAGCGTCGTGGTTTCCAAATTCGTCAGCCGCATGATGCTCGACGGAAAAAAGGCAACCAGCGTGCGCATTATTTACGATGCCATGGACAAGATTAAGGAAAAGACCGACAAGGAGCCCCTCGAGGTGTTCCTTAAGGCCCTCGATAACGTAAAGCCGATGGTGGAAGTAAAGAGCCGCCGCGTCGGTGGCGCGACCTATCAGGTTCCTATCGAAATCCGCGAAAGCCGCCGCGAGGCCCTGGGCATGCGCTGGGTAATCAACGCCGCCCGTTCCCGCTCCGGTCACGAAATGGCCGAACGCCTGGCGGCCGAACTTGTGGACGCTTTCAATAGCACCGGTACCGCCTTCAAGAAGAAGGAAGATACCCACAAGATGGCAGACGCCAACAAGGCATTCGCCCACTACCGGTGGTAGGGCTGAGCGCTTTGCGCTCAGCTTGAAGAAATGGCTGCGCCATTTCTTCACCGGCCTAGTATGTTTCGTCTTGGAGGAATCCCAAAGGGATTTCTCCACGGACGAATGGCGCGCACTAGCCCTTCTTGGTGCGGAATTCCGCGAAAAACCTCCCCAAAAGGGAGGTTTTTTCATTATTCGGGTCTCTTTTGCGTCTTTACCCTTGACTCTTTTCCTGTGAGCCGGTATAAAAGAGTACCTTGAAGTGTCCGCGTTCGCGAGATGCTTCGGTGTTCTTTGAGAGTCCAGGGCGCAACCGTAAAGCCCGAGGCCGGTAACCGGTCTCCCGCAGGAATTGCGCAGCCCTTGGTACGACATCACGCGTCGTTGACGCTTGATATATACGACAGTTGGTATCAGGGGTGATATGGATCGGGCGCGTATTGCGCGCTGGCCCGTAACCCGCAAGCCGCGGGTCCTCATCTGGATACCAAACCAGTCATCGATGCGAAATCGTTGGTGATGATCAGGTGGTACCGGCAAAACCGCTCGAAAACCTATGAGCGGTGCGTCTACTTACGGTCCGCATTGCGGGCTCCCGTCTGATCATTTTCCTCGACACTACATTGGTTTCTGTGCATACGCGTTCGGGTATTAACCATTTAGTCTAACGGCTAAGGGTTTACTTATAATGCGGGAAATATTTTAATGCTTGCCTATAATCTTTCAGGAGGATCAAATGGCAAAGGAAAAGTTCGAACGAACTAAACCCCACATGAACGTTGGTACCATCGGTCACGTTGACCATGGTAAGACCACCCTTTCCGCCGCTATCACCATGTACTGCGCGAAGAAATTCGGCGACAAGGCGCTCAAGTATGACGAAATCGACAACGCGCCCGAAGAGAAGGCCCGTGGTATTACCATCAATACCCGTCACATGGAGTACCAGTCCCAGAAGCGCCACTACGCGCACATCGACTGCCCCGGACACGCCGACTATATCAAGAACATGATTACCGGCGCCGCCCAGATGGACGGTGCGGTTCTCGTCGTTTCCGCGCCCGATTCCGTTATGCCCCAGACCCGCGAGCACATTCTGCTTGCCCGCCAGGTAGGCGTTCCCTCGATCATCGTCTTCCTGAACAAGGTTGACCTTCTCGACGATCCCGACCTGCTCGAGCTCGTAGAGGAAGAGGTTCGCGACGTTCTCGAATCCTATCAGTTCCCCCGCGATACCCCCATCATCAAGGGTTCCGCGTTTAAGGCCATGGCCGACGGCGCTGGTCCCGAGGATACCGCCTGCATCCAGGAGCTCCTCGATACCATGGATACCTACTTTAAGGATCCCGAGCGCGCTTCCGACAAGCCCTTCCTTATGCCGATCGAGGACATCTTCACCATTTCCGGTCGCGGTACCGTCGTTACCGGTCGTATCGAGAGCGGCGTGATCAACCTCAACGAGGAAATCGAGATCGTCGGTATCCGCCCGACCACCAAGACGGTCGTTACCGGTATCGAAATGTTCAACAAGCTCCTTGACAGCGGTATGGCCGGTGACAACGTTGGTCTCCTCCTCCGCGGCGTTGAGAAGAAGTCCGTTGAACGCGGTCAGGTTCTCGCCAAGCCCGGTTCGATCACCCCGCACACCAAGTTCGAGGCCCAGATCTACGTTCTTTCCAAGGACGAAGGTGGACGCCACAGCCCGTTCTTCTCCGGCTATCGCCCCCAGTTCTACTTCCGCACCACCGACATCACCGGAACCATTACCCTTCCGGCCGGCGTCGACATGGTTAAGCCCGGTGACAACACCAAGATCATTGGCGAACTCATTCACCCCATCGCCATGCAGAAGGGACTCAAGCTCGCCGTTCGCGAAGGTGGACGCACTGTCGCTTCCGGTCAGGTAACTGAGATCGTCGAGTAATTATTGAACAGAGCGGCCGGCCGAAGCCCAAAGCCGTTCCTTATGGAACGGCCCGGCTCGGCTTGACGGAAGGCGCGCGTTTTGCGCCTTCCGCCGTTTTGTCTGGAGGAAAAATGGCTAAGGAAAAAATTCGCGTAAGACTTCGCGGATTCGATGTTGAGTTGATCGACCAGAGCTCGAAGGCAATCGTACAGACTGTCCAGAAAGCCGGCGCCAAGGTATCGGGACCCATCCCGCTGCCGACCAGGATCAACAAGGTTACGGTTCTCCGCTCGCCCCACGTTAACAAGAAATCCCGCGAGCAGTTCGAGATGCGCACGCACAAGCGGCTTATTGACATCATCGAGCCCTCCGCCGAGGTAATGGACTCGCTGATGAAGCTCGAGCTCCCCGCTGGCGTCGACGTAGAGATCAAGCAGTAATTTTTTGGTAGACGGTCCCCCGGATCAGGGGATAACGTACCTAAGGAGTAGATCAGAATGATAGGTCTGATAGCGAAGAAAGTGGGCATGACCCAGGTCTTTGACGAAAGCGGAAACCTCATACCGGTAACCGTGATCCACGTCGAGCCCAACACGGTAGTGTCCAAAAAAGACGAGGAAACGTTCGGTTACGAAGCCGTCGTGCTCGGCCTTGAAGATCTCAAGGCTAGCCGCGCCAGCAAGCCGTACGCTGGGCAGTTTCCCGAAGGTATCGCCCCGAAGCGGCATCTCAAGGAATTCCGCGGTTTCGACCGCGAGGTGACCGTAGGTGATCAGGTTGGAGTCGAGATTCTCGAGGACATTCGTTACCTCGACGTCACGGCGACTTCCAAGGGCAAGGGATTCCAGGGTGTCATGAAGCGCTGGGGTTTCCATGGCGGACGCGCGTCCCATGGTTCCAAGTTCCATCGCGAGCCGGGCGGTACCGGCATGAGCACCACACCCGGACATACTTTCAAGAATGTCAAGATGCCCGGACGCATGGGTCGCGAGCGCGTGACCGTGCAGAATCTCAAGATCCAGAAAATCGATCCTGAGCTGAAGGTAGTGATGGTTCGCGGATCCGTACCCGGTCACAAGGACTGTACGCTGATCATCAAGTCCGCAGTCAAGAAAGAGATCTAACGACAGGAGAAGACGATGGAAAAGAAAGTCTATTCGGTCGATGGCAAGGAACTGAGGACAATCAATCTCGATGATAACGTATTTGGCCTTCCGGTCAACGAAGACGTGATCTACTACGCCATCAACAATGAATTAGCTAATCTGCGCGTCGGAACCGCTTGTACCAAAACCCGTGCCGAAGTGCACGGCTCCAACGCCAAGCCGTACAAGCAGAAGGGAACCGGCCGTGCCCGCCGCGGTGACAAGAAGTCGCCGGTCGCGGTTGGCGGCGGTATTATATTCGGTCCCCGTCCGCGCGATTATAGTTACTCTTTGCCCAAGAAGGTAAAGCGCCTCGCGATGAAATCGATCCTCAGCCTCAAGGCTCAGGACGAACGGCTTACCGTTGTGGAGGATTTCTCCGTAGCCAGCGGCAAGACGAAGGATCTCGTGAAGATCCTCTCGAATTTCTCCAAGGGCGAACGCACCGTCATCATCCTCAAGGACGACGACGCCGCGATCAAGCAGGCCGGACGCAATATTCCGACCCTCTCGTTCCTTTCCTTTAACCGGCTTCGCGCCCATGACCTTTTCTATGGACGGAAAGTGCTCATTCTCGAATCCGCGGCAAAGAATCTCGCCGGTTTTTACGGCACCGAAGAGGGGGCTGAGTAATGAATTACGAGAATATCCTCATTGCGCCGGTTCTTTCCGAGAAGTCGAACGACCTTCGCGAGCAGGGGAAATACGTATTTAAGGTAGATCCCGCCGCGACCAAGATCGAGATCAAGGAAGCGGTCCGTAAGCTCTTCGACGTGAAAGTCGTGGATTGCACGGTCTGCAACGTGGACGGAAAGATCAAAAGGGTCCGCGGTCGTCCCGGCCGGACTTCCAGCTGGAAGAAAGCCGTCGTACGGCTCGCTCCCGGCGAGACTATCAAGGTGTTCGAGGGCGTGTAACGCCTCGATTCCGCGTTAATTAAGGGGAAACCAAATGGCTCTTAAACAATACAAGCCTTACACGCCGGGAACCAGAACACGTGTTGACCTGCTTAAGGACGAACTGACCGCCGACAAGCCCGAGAAGAGCTTGACCAGCGGCAAGAAGTCCCACGGCGGCCGCGGTGCCGGCGGACGGATCGCCGTTCGCCATCAGGGCGGCGGCCACAAGCAGAAGTATCGCGACATTGACTTCAAGCGAAACAAGTTCGGCATTCCCGGTACCGTAAAGACCATCGAATACGATCCGAATCGCAGCGCCAACATTGCCCTCGTGTTTTATGCCGACGGCGAAAAGCGCTACATTCTCGCCCCCAAGGGGCTTCAGGTCGGACAGAAGATCATGAGCGGCGAGAACGCCGCGCTCGAGGTCGCCAACGCGCTGCCTCTCGAGGTGATCCCGGTCGGCTTTACGGTTCACAACATCGAGCTCACCATCGGCAAGGGCGGACAGATGGTCCGTTCCGCCGGCGCGAGCGCCATGATCGCGGCGAAGGACGGCGAGTACGTCACCGTCAAGCTTCCCTCGGGCGAAATGCGCATGGTGCACAAACGCTGCTACGCCACCATCGGCGTGGTCGGCAACGAAGACCACATGAATACCAGCCTTGGTAAGGCCGGTCGCTCTCGCTGGAAGGGTATTCGCCCGACGGTTCGCGGTATGTCCATGAACCCGGTCGATCACCCCCTCGGCGGTGGTGAAGGCCGTGGTAAAGGACGTAACCCCGTTACTCCCTGGGGACAGCCGTGCCGTGGCTACAAGACCCGGAATAAACGGAAGGTTTCGAGCAAGTTTATTGTCTCGAGACGCAAGTAACAGGGGGACGGTAAATGTCAAGGTCTGTTAAGAAAGGGCCCTTCATCGAGAAGAGCCTTTACAAGAAAGTAATCGAGATGAACAAGGCGAGCGACAGGAAGATGATTAAGTCCTATTCCCGCTGCTCGACTATTATCCCTGAAATGGTAGGAAATACCATCTCTGTCTACAATGGCAAAACTTGGGTTCCGGTGTACGTCACCGAAAATCTCGTTGGCCATAAGCTTGGCGAATTCGCGCCCACCCGGCTTTTCCGGGGACACGCTGGATCCGACAAGAAGGCAGCAAAGAAATAATAGGTGGATGTAATGGCTGAAAAAAGCGGATATATAGCCACTTCGAAATTCCTCATTGCGTCCCCCACGAAGGTTCGCCCCGTGGCTAACGTGATCAAGCTGAAGCCGTATACCGAGGCAATGGCTATTCTCGAGAACATGCCCCAAAAGGGCGCGCGTCTCCTGACTAAGACCATGAAGTCGGCCGCGTCCAACGCGCTCGACCTGAACAAAAAACTGGACGAGGACATGCTTTTCGTCAAGGAGATCCGAATCGATGAGGGTCCCCGTCTTAAGAGGCTCTGGCCTCGCGGACGCGGACGCGCCGATCAGCTCCTGAAGCGGATGTGTCATATCACCGTCATCGTTGACGAAAAGGCGGGGGAATAACGTGGGACAGAAAGTTAATCCAATCGGTCTCAGGCTTGGGATCAACAAGACCTGGAGCTCGCGCTGGTACGCGGATCCCCGCGAATACGCAGAACTGCTCCACGAAGACCTGAAGATTCGCAAGATGGTTCAGAACTTGCCCGAGTGCAAGAACGCTGATATCGCCGAGATCGAGATCGTCCGCCACCCGCAGCGGGTCACTATCGTGATCCACACCGCGCGGCCCGGCGTGATCATCGGAGTCAAGGGCGCCAACATCGAGCAGATCGGCATTCAGATCCAGAAGTCCTTCACCAAGAAGGTTCAGATCAAGATCAAGGAGATCAAGCGCTCCGAGATCAACGCCTCTCTCGTTTCGCAGAACGTGGCCCGTCAGCTGATGAATCGCGGTTCCTTCCGCAAGGCCCTTAAGCAGGCTTCTTCCGCGGCCATGAAGGCCGGCGCCCAGGGCGTGAAGATTCGCGTTTCCGGACGTCTCGGCGGCGCGGAAATGTCCCGTACCGAAGAGCACAAGGAAGGACGCGTTCCTCTCCACACGCTCCGCGCGGACATCGACTACGGTTTCTCCGAAGCGCACACCACCTACGGCGCCATTGGCGTTAAGGTGTGGATTTACAACGGGATGATGTACGGTCACGAGCAGAAAGAGGACGCAGGCGCGCTCCTCAAGAAGCAGCGCCGGGACAGACCCGAGCGCGGTGAGCGCGGCGAGCGTTCCGAACGCCACGATCGCGCGCCCGCGGGAAGGAGCTAAATCATGGCACTCAGCCCTAAGAGAATTAAGCATAGAAAGGTACAGCGGGGCCGGATCAACGGCGAAGCTACCCGTGGCAACAACATCGACTTCGGTCAGTTTGCCCTGGTATCCCTCGAACCCTTCTGGCTGACCAACCGTCAGCTCGAAGCGGCCCGCGTTGCCTTGAACCGCAAGATCAAGAGAACCGGAAAGCTTTGGGTTCGCGTGTTCCCCGATAAGCCCTACACCAAGAAACCCGCGGAAACCCGCATGGGTAAGGGAAAGGGCGCCCCTGAATACTGGGTATCGGTGATCAAGCCGGGCACGATCCTTTTCGAGCTCGCCGGCGTCGAGGAAACCCTCGCGTCCGAGGCGATGCACCTTGCCGGCAGCAAGCTGCCGTTCAAGACCAAATTCGCCGTTCGCAAGAACGAAAACTAAGGGAGGCGAAACATGAAGAAGAACGAAATCAAGAGCATGTCTTTCGCCGAACTGGTCGCGAAACGCAACGAACTCAATCGCCAGTACATGGACCTTCGGTTCCAGATGGTGGTCGGACATGTCGACAACCCCCTCCAAAAGCGGATCATCCGTCGCCAAATCGCGACGCTGAACACGCTCATCCGTCAGCAAGAGCTGGCGGGGAAGGGTAATTAACGAGGAGCAGGCCCGTGGAAGAGAAAGTAATCGCGAAGAAAAGCGGGAACCGCGAGTTTGTTGGTATCGTGACCAGCGACAAGATGGATAAAACCATCGTCGTACAGGTCAATACCAAAAAACTTCACCCACTGTACAAGAAGTACGTGTCTCGCAGTAAGAAGTACAAGGCTCACGACGAGCTGAACGACGCCCACATCGGCGATACCGTTCGCATCGGTGAAGCCCGGCCGATCAGCAAAGACAAGTGCTGGCGGCTTTTGGAAATCGTCGAACGGGCGAAGTAACGAGGAGCAACACATGATTCAAATGCAAACAAGATTGAACGTTGCCGACAACTCGGGTGCCAAGCTCGTGGAATGCATCAAGGTAATCGGCGGCTCACACCGCCGCTATGCCAGCATCGGCGACGTTATCGTCGTGGCCGTCAAGGACGCGCTGCCGACGTCTACCATCAAGAAAGGTTCCGTGGAAAAGGCCGTCGTGGTCCGCATTTCCAAGGAATATCGCCGCCCTGACGGTACGTATATCCGTTTCGACGATAACGCCTGCGTTATTATCGACGCGAATAAGAACCCCAAGGGAAAGCGCATTTTCGGACCTGTGGCCCGCGAGCTTCGTGATATGGATTACATGAAGATCGTGTCCCTCGCGCCGGAAGTTCTGTAAGGAGATTGAAAGATGGATAAGAAATTCAAGATCCGAAAGGACGATACGGTCGAGATCATCGCCGGTAAGGACAAAGGTAAGCGCGGTGCCGTCGTTCGCGTAATCCGCGACAAGGACCGCGTTATCGTAGGCGGCGCTAACCTCGTGAAAAAAGCGATGAAGAAGCGCTCCCAGCAGGATCGCGGCGGAATCGTCGAGATCGAGGCGCCGATTCACGTTTCCAACGTCATGATCGTCTGCAAGAAGTGCGGACCGACCAGGATCGGCTACAAAATTGACGGCGACAAGAAAATTCGCGTCTGCCGCAAGTGTGGGGAAGCACTGTGATGAGTAATTACGTACCTCGGCTTAAGAAAGTCTATGTGGAAAAAATCGCCGGCGAGCTCTTCAAAGAGTTCGGCTATAAGTCTGTCATGCAGACCCCCAAGCTTAGCAAGATCGTGCTCAGCATGGGTATCGGCGAAGCCCTCTCGAACAAGAAACTCCTTGACGCCGCAGCTACCGACCTGGGACTTATCACGGGACAGAAAGCTGTAAAAACCAAGGCCAGAAAGAGCATTGCGAACTTCAAGCTTCGCGAGGGCAATGAGATCGGCGTTATGGTTACGCTCCGCGGCGCGAGGATGTACGAATTCCTCGACCGTTTCGTGAACGTGGCCCTGCCGCGCGTTAAGGATTTCCGCGGAATCAACCCGAACGGGTTCGACGGTAACGGAAACTATTCTTTGGGAATCACCGAGCAGATCATTTTCCCGGAGATCGACTTCGACAAGATCGAACGAATCGCCGGTTTGAACATCAACGTGGTTACCACCGCCAAGACCGACGCTGAAGCCAAGGCGCTTCTCGCCAAATTTGGCATGCCCTTCAGGAAGTGAGGAGTTCATGGCAACAACTGCGATGATTAACAAGGCCAATGCCACCCCGAAGTATTCTACCCGGAAATATAACCGGTGCAGGGTGTGCGGTCGGCCCCGTGGATATCTCCGGAAATACCAGATGTGCCGCGTCTGTTTCCGGAAGTTAGCTAGCGAAGGCCTGATTCCAGGCGTCACTAAGTCGAGCTGGTAGTAGGGAGGAGAGAATATGAGCGTTTCAGATCCCGTAGCAGATATGCTAACCAAGGTCCGGAATGCGGCAATGGCCCGCCACGAAAAGGTGGACATTCCCGCCTCCAAGCTCAAGCTTGAGATCGTGAAGATCCTGAAGACCGAAGGCTATATCAAGAATTTCAAGAAGGTAAGTCAGGATGGTTCCAATTCCATCCGCGTCTTCCTTAAGTACGACGACGCGAACTCGTCGGTGATTCACGGTTTGGAGAAAGTCTCCACCCCCGGTCGCCGCGTGTACGCCGGTTACAAGGACCTTCCCCGTGTTTATAACGGGTACGGCACCTTGATCGTTTCAACTTCCCTGGGCGTTACCACCGGTAAGAAGGCCCAGGAGAAGCAGGTGGGCGGCGAGCTCATCTGCACCGTGTGGTAAGTGGGGGGGGATTATGTCCAGAATCGGAAAACTTCCCGTCGCCATTCCCGCGGGAGTCAAGCTTACCGTCAGCGGTGATACCGTCCAGGTTGAAGGTCCCAAGGGAAAGCTTTCCCAGGGGATCGACGACTCGGTGACGATCAAGATTGACGGCAATCAGGCCATCGTGACCCGCAAGGACGACACGAAGCCGGTAAAGGCCAAGCATGGCCTTTATCGCAATCTTATCAACAACATGGTCGTCGGCGTGAGCGCCGGTTTCACCAAGGTTCTCGTGATCAACGGCGTCGGTTACCGCGCCGAGGTTCAAGGAAACCTGCTCGTGCTCAATCTCGGGTATTCCACCGACTTTATCGCCGGCATTCCCGAGGGGCTTAAGGTTACCGCCGACGCCCAGGGCAAGATCACGATCACCGGTATCCGCAAGGACCAGGTCGGCGAGTTCGCCGCCGAGGTACGCAAGCTTCGTGGACCCGAGCCTTACAAGGGCAAGGGTATTCGTTACGAGACCGAAGTCATCAAGCGGAAAGTCGGTAAGTCCGGCGTTAAATAAGGGTTAGGCTATATGTTCAAGAAACTAGACGACAAAGCCAGGAAGAGACTCAAGAGGAAGGTACATATCCGCAAGCGCGTGTATGGTACCGCCGCCCGTCCCCGCATGACCGTTACCCGCAGCAATAGCAATCTGTTCGTGCAGGTCATTAACGATGACGAAGGCGCAACCCTCGCTTCGGTCTCCACTCTCGAGAAGGACCTTTCCGCGCTCAAGGCGAATATCGCCGGCGCGACTAAGGTCGGTGAAGAAATCGGTCGCCGCCTGAAGGAAAAGAACATTACTTCTATAGTGTTCGACCGGAATGGCTATCTCTACCACGGAGTGGTAAAGGCGATCGCCGACGGAGCCCGGTCATCCGGGATCGAGTTCTAGGAGAGGCTATGGAACACAAAGATTACAACAGGGAAAGAGAGCCGAAGGAATTCGTCGAGAAGCTCGTGAAGCTCAACCGAACCGCGAAGGTCGTGAAGGGCGGACGCCGTTTCTCCTTTTCCGCGCTCACCGTCGTGGGCGACCAGAAGGGACGCGTCGGATTCGGCTTCGGAAAGGCGAATGACGTCACCGAGGCGATCCGCAAGAGTATCGACAAGGCCAAACGGAACCTGGTAAACGTTCCCCTCAAGAACGGGACCATCCCGCATGAGATTACCGCCGACTTCAAGAGCTCGTCGGTTCTCCTCAGGCCCGCGGCTCCCGGTACCGGAATCATTGCCGGCGGCCCCGTCCGCGCGGTTCTTGAGGCCGCGGGAGCCACCGACGTGCTTTCGAAGTCCCTCGGGGCTTCCAGCCAGGTTAACGTGGTGCGCGCTACCTTCGAGGCCATTAAGCAGATGATGGACGCGCGCGTTATCGCGAAGAACCGGGGTAAAACCCTGAAAGATCTGTGGGGGTAAAAAATGGCGAAGAAAATTTCCATTAAGCTCGTCCGCAGCACCATCAGCCAGAAGCCCGCGGTCGTCGCGACCGTTCGCTCTCTCGGCCTGAAGAAGCTCAATTCGACGGTGGAGCAGGAAGCGACCGCGCCGATTCTCGGCATGGTCGCCGCCGTTAAGCACCTCGTCGAAGTGAAGGAGATCAACTAATGTCTGATTTCATGCTCACAGCCCCCGAAGGGGCGAATAAGAAAAAGCGCATCGTCGGTCGCGGTTCGTCCTCCGGACGCGGAACCACCGCCGGCCGCGGTAACAAGGGACAGCAGTCCCGTTCCGGCGGCAAGGTGTACGTGGGTTTCGAGGGCGGCCAGATGCCGCTGTACCGCCGCATCGCGAAGCGCGGGTTTTCGAACTATCCTTTCCGCAAGGACTACGAGGTGTTTAACCTCAGGGAAATCGAAACCCGTTTTGCCGACGGCGAGACGGTCAATCGCGAGTCCCTTGTCATGAAGGGTATGCTCAAGAAGACCTCCGCGCTCGTTAAGGTGCTCGGAGACGGTGAGATCACCAAGAAGATTACCGTCGACGTGGACAAGGTTTCTGCTTCTGCGAAGGAGAAGATCGAAAAGGCCGGCGGGACCGTAGTTCTGGCGGCTGAGTAACCGGGGCGGGTGAAGAAACATGGCTAACAATGCATTCGTAAATATGTTCAGAATCAAGGAGCTCCGCGAACGGATCTTCTTTACTGTCATAATTCTCGCTGTGTATCGCCTTGGTTCGGTGCTGATAATTCCCGGCATCGATCCGCATGCCCTTACGGTTTACTTCAAGTCGCAGATTCAGGGCAACGCGTTCGTGGATTACATGGACTTCTTCGCGGGCGGCGCGTTCTCGAATTTCTCCGTGTTCATGCTTGGCGTTATGCCGTATATCTCCACCCAGATCCTGATGCAGCTCGCGCTCATCATCTTCCCGAGCCTGAAAAGGATCGCGGAAGAGGACGGCGGGCGGCGGAAAATCCAAATGTGGACCAGGGTCGCCACCATCGGCGTGGCGCTCATTCAGTCGTACGCGGTAACGGTATACGCCCAGAGCATTCCGGGCGCCATCGTGATCGATAAGGTTGCGTACTCGCTCATCGCGATGCTCACCGTGACGACCGGAACCATGGTAACCGTCTGGCTCGGCGAACAGATCACCGCTCGCGGTATCGGAAACGGCATTTCCATGCTGATTTTCGCCGGTATCGTGGCGCGCCTCCCTCAGGCGATCTGGGAGTTGATCAAGCTCGTTCAAAGCGGGGAACTTAACCCCGTATTCGTCATCGTGGCGTTCGTAATGTTCGCTGCCGTTATCGCCCTCGTGGTGTACGAACAGCAGGGACAGCGCAAGATACCGGTTCATTACGCTAAGCGGGTGGTCGGAAGAAAGATGTATGGGGGTCAGAACACGTATATACCGTTCAAGATCAACCCGTCCGGCGTTATACCGGTAATCTTCGCTTCCTCGTTCCTGACCTTCCCGCTTCAGGTAGCCTCGAGCATCGGTCCGAACGTTAAGTGGCTCAACAGTGTCGCGACGTTCCTGAGGCCCCACGGCATCTGGTATAACGTGTTTTACGTTCTTCTTATTATCTTCTTCGCGTATTTCTATACACAGGTAACCCTGAACCCCACGGAAATCGCAAGGCAGATCCGGGAAAACGGCGGCTCGATACCCGGTATCCGCACCGATAAGACCGAAGAATACATGCAGCGCATCCTGAATCGGCTGATTCTGCCCGGTTCGCTGTATCTCGCACTGATCGCGGTATTACCGACGATCATACAAAGCCTTTTCGGGTTTCCCCAGACGATAGCGCTTCTGATGGGCGGTACCTCCCTTTTGATTCTGGTCGGCGTCGATCTCGACACCATGAGCCAGATCGAGGCCCAGCTCAAAATGCATCATCATGAAGGGCTGGTGAAAAAAGGCAAGATCAGGTCCAGGAACCTGTAGAAAAAGATTCGTGAAAGGCGTATAATGCGCCTTTCACGACAAGGGGTTTATTATGAAGGTTAGAACTAGCGTTAAGCCCATATGCGATAAGTGCAAGGTTATCCGCCGGCGGGGAATCGTCAGGATCATCTGCATCAATCCCAAGCACAAGCAGCGCCAGGGCTGATGGAGGAATAGAATGGCTCGTTTAGCGGGAGTCGACCTCCCTAACAAGCACGTCAACATAGCGTTGACTTACATCTATGGAATCGGACGCACATCCGCAGATAAGATTTGCGAGAAGGCGAAGATCGATCCCATGCGCATGATGAACGATCTCAATCAGGACGAACTCGGAGAGCTCCGAAACATCATCGAGGCCGAATACAAGGTCGAGGGACGCCTGAGAACCGAGATTGGTTTGAACATCAAACGCCTGATGGATATCGGCTGTTACCGTGGCCTCCGGCACAGAAAGGGCCTCCCCGTTCGCGGACAGCGGACGAGGACAAATTCTCGCACGCGCAAGGGTAAGAAAAAGACCGTTGCCGGCAAGAAGAAGTAATCTTCAGGTTGGAGGACTTATAACGTGGCAACCGTAAAGAAACGGAAAGAAAAAAAGAGCGTTTACGAGGGTAACGTATACATCCAGGCGACGTTCAACAATACGATCGTTACCATTACTGATCTCCGCGGAAACGCCCTCTCCTGGGCTTCCTCCGGCGGTCTTGGATTTAACGGCGCGAAAAAATCAACGCCCTTCGCCGCACAGACCGTGGCCGAAACCGCGGTACAGAAGGCCCTTACCTATGGCCTTCGCGAAGTGCATGTATTCGTCAAGGGACCCGGCGTTGGCCGTGAATCCGCCGTTCGTTCTCTCGGCGCGCTCGGACTGAAAGTCAAGTCGATCAGCGACGTGACCCCGATCCCGCACAATGGCTGCCGGCCCCGCAAGACCCGGCGCATCTGAGAGAGGAGCGATATATGGCTAGATACACAGGACCCCTTTGCCGGCTTTGCCGAGCGGAGCAGAAAAAACTCTTCCTCAAGGGTGACCGCTGCAAGACCGACAAGTGCCCCATCAACAAGAAACGCGCCATGCCCGGTAAGGACCCCAAGGCCCGCACCGGAAAGCGGAGCGATTATGGAACCCAGCTTCGCGAGAAGCAGAAGCTTAAAAGAACCTACGGTATGCTTGAAAAGCAGTTCCGCATCTTCTTTGACCGCGCGATTCGCATGCCCGGCGTAACCGGCGACAACCTCGTCGGACTTCTGGAGCGCAGGCTCGACAATGTCGTGTTCCGCATGCACTTCGCCGTGAATCGCAACCAGGCCCGTCAGGTCGTGCAGCACGGTCACGTTCTTGTAAACGGCAAGCCCGTCAATATCGCGAGTTATATCGTGAAGGCCGGCGACACCGTTGAAATCAAGGAAGCGAGCAAGAAACTCAACGTAATCAAGGACGCTCTCAAGGAAGTCTCGAAGTCCGGAGTGGCCTCTTGGATTACCCTCGACGCCGACGCTCTGAAGGGAACCTTCGTTTCCGTTCCGCGCCGCGCCGACGTGACCGACCTCGCCGACATCAAAGAACAGCTCGTCGTCGAGCTCTATTCTAAGTAAGAGGAGTTCGAATGGCCCGCAAAAATCTGCTTAAGGGATTCAAAAAGCCGAAGGGACTCACCTTCGAGCACGATGAATCGACATCCGACTACGGAAAATTTGTGGCTTCTCCCTTCGAAACCGGTTTTGGAACCACGGTAGGAAATACTCTCCGCCGCGTGCTCTTGTCGTCCATTCAGGGCTACGCGATCACGGCCGTGAAGATTACGTCCTATGACGCCGACGGCGTACCGCATGGGATTTCCAGCGAGTTTGAGACGATTCCGAACGTGGTAGAAGATACCCTGGAAGTCCTAAATAATCTGAAACAGATTCGTTTGCGGCTTCCTGACGACGTTGAGCAGGATACCTTCCTTTTTGAGTTTAAGGGTCCGGTTACCGTTACGAGCGACATGTTCGCCCGCGACACCCAGCTCGAAATACTGAGCAAACCGTTCCACATTTTCACCATGATGGAAGGCGGCCGCGTCGAATTCGAAGTACAAGTCGATTTTGGCCGCGGTTACGTGCCCGCCGAAGTCAACGAGCGCTATATCGAGATCGTCGGGACCATCCCGATGGACGCGATATTCGGCCCGGTAACCAAGGTCAAGTACGCGATCGAGCCTACCCGGGTCGGTCAGCGGAACGACTATGACAAGCTCATTCTCGAGATTTGGACCGATGGTACCATTTCCCCCGAGAATGCCCTCGCCGAGGCGGCGAAGATCGCGAAGGACCACTTCTCGATTTTCGTCAACTTCAACGAGAACGAGATCGGGAAGGATGAAGACTACGACGAGGAAGACGAGCGGGTTCGCCAGCTCCTCAATACCCCCGTCGAGGAACTTGAGCTTTCCGTTCGCTCGTCGAACTGTCTGAAAAACGCAAATATTAGGACAATTGGCGAATTGACCAAGAAAACCGAGGAAGACATCGCTAAAACGCGAAACTTCGGCAAGAAGAGCCTCCAGGAAATCCGGGAAAAGCTTCTTGAGTGGAATCTTGGACTTGGCATGACCGATTACAGTCATCTCAAGAATTCGATCAAGTTGCCCAAGCAGAAGGAAGAAACAGATGAAGCATAAGAATGGCTTTAATCCGCTTTCGCGCAACGCTTCTCACCGCCGCGCAATGCATCGCAACATGGTGACCTCCCTGTTCAAGTTCGAACGGGTAACCACTACGCAGCCCAAGGCGCTGGAAGTCCGACGCACCGCCGAGAAGCTCATTACCCGCGCCAAGGTCGACACCGTCCATAACCGCCGACAGGTCGCGCGGTTTATCGCCGATCCCGCGATTCTCGCGAAGCTTTTTACCGATATCGGTCCCCGCATGAAAGACCGCGCCGGCGGATATACCCGCGTTCTGAAACTCGGTTTCCGCGAGGGCGACGCCGCCGAGGTCGCGATCCTCGAACTCGTTGACTACAAGCTCGAGACCGAGGAAAAGGCCGACAAGAAGGCGAAGAAACCCGCTGCCGAGAAGGCGGCTCCCTCCGAGGCCGAGGCTAAAAAACCCGCCGCGAAGAAGCCTGCCGCGAAGAAAGCCACTGCGTCCGCGGCTAAGCCCGCCGCCGAAGGCGAGGCCAAGAAACCCGCCGCCAAAAAGCCTGCCGCGAAGAAAGCCGCAGCGCCCAAGGCTAAGCCCGCTGCCGAAGCGGCTACGGAGGAATAAGCCATGTCTAAAGCACATCGCGGAAAAGGTATTCGCGCGGAAAAGAATCACGGTCGCGGCGTATGCCCCGTCTGCAAGAAAGAGAATATTAAGGTTCTCTACGAGCAGGAAGTGGCTGGCGCGAAAGTGAAGATCTGCAAGGTTTGCAAGGCTGCCATAAAGAACGGTAAAGCCGTCTAAGGCTCATACTTGCTACCCAAGGAAGGGACCGATCCATAATTGGATCGGTCTTTTTTTTGGTGTTTTATTCGGTTCTAATGCATAAATATACCGTTCCCGTGTAGACAGGAAGGTATTCTGGCCATAAAATACTGTACGTGTACTGACGGTCTGTCATGTCTTTTTTAGGAGGAGTTTATTTATGAAATTACGTCATGTTGCGATGGCTGTTTCGGCTCTTGCGCTCGCCGCGTTCGTTACCGGTTGCGCGAAGAAAGACGCCGGAGTTATTAAGATTGGCGTTGCCGGTGCCCATTCAGGTGACCTCGCGTCTTACGGTTTACCGACCGTTAACGCCGCGAACCTGGTTATCGACGAGGTGAATGCCAAAGGCGGCATCAACGGCCGCAAGGTTGAGCTCGTTATCGCCGACGACCAGTGCAAGCCCGAATTGGCGACCAATGCCGCTTCCAAACTCGTCAGCGACGGCGTCGTGGCGGTTATCGGCCATATTTGCTCCGGCGCGACCAAGAGCGCCCTCGGAATCTATAAAGATTCCAACGTCGTTTGCATTTCACCCTCCGCAACGAACCCGCCGCTCACCCAATCCGGAGAATACCCGAACTTCTTCCGGACCATCGCGCCGGACGATGCCCAGGCCAAGCTTGCCGTTACCTTTATCAAGGACACGCTTAAGCTGAATTCCCTCGCAGTGCTGCACGATAAGGGAGATTACGGCAAGGGCTTTGCGGATCTCGTGAAGCAGTTCGCCGAGGAAGCGGGTCTCAAGGTAGTCCTTTTCGAGGGCGTGAATCCCGGAGCTCCCGACTATTCCGCCGTCGTGAACAAGATCGGCAACGCCGCTCCCGACGGCGTGGTGTGGGGCGGTTATCACCCCGAAGCCTCCAAGCTCGTCCAGCAAATGCGCGACAAGGGAATCAACATTCCCTTCATTTCCGACGACGGCGTGAAGGACAATACCTTCATCGAGGTCGCGGGTAAGTACGCCGAAGGCGTGTATGCCACCGGGCCCATGGACACCTCCAGCTTGCCCATAGCCGTGAAGGCGATCGAAGGACACAAGGCCAAGTACGGCGAAGAGCCGGGCGCCTTCTTCAAGGAAGCCTATGCGGCTACCCTTGCGATCGTGAACGCCCTCGAGAAGTCAAAGTCTACCGACTACGAGGCGATCTCCAAGGCGCTGCGCAGCGAATTCGTCGATACTTCCCTCGGCAAGATCAGCTTTGACGCGAAAGGCGACGTTATCGGTTTCGGTTTCTCCGTGTTCCAGGTGCAGAACGGCAAGTACGTGGAGCTGAAGTAACAGAAATATGACACAGGCGTCGGGTTCCGACGCTTCGCGCAAAGAACCGCGCGTTCTATGCGTTACCCAAGAAAGGGCCGGGCCTTCCTTCAGGAGGCTTTGCCCTTTCGTGGCGTTTATACCCCGTAAGGATATCTTTCATGGATTATTTTCTGAAGCTGTTTCTCAGCGGAACGGCTAAGGGCAGCATTTATGCCCTCATCGCGCTCGGATACACCATGGTGTACGGTATTGTCCAGCTGATTAACTTCGCCCACGGCGAAGTATACATGATCGGCGGATTCACAGCCCTGATAATCGGGGGCTTTCTGTACACGTTGGGAGTACCCGTATACGGCGTTCTCATTCTTTCCGTTCTCGCGGCCATCGTAATTTCTTCCGCCCTCGGCGTGACTATCGAGCGGATTGCCTATAAACCGCTTCGGAATAAACCCCGTCTTTCGGCCCTTATTAGCGCTATCGGTATCTCGATGATTCTCCAGAATTTCGTGCTTCTCGTTCAAACCGAAAAATACCTGTCGTTTCCCTCATACCTGCCCGAGCTTACCTTTCTCGAGCCCGTGCGGGAATACGTGAACTCGACGCAGTTTATCATATTGGTTACCACCGCGATCATTATGGTTATCCTTATCGGGATTATAAAGTTTACGAAGATCGGCAAGGCGATGCGCGCTACCGCCCAGGATAAGGACATGGCTTTGCTCCTCGGCGTTAACGTCAATCAGGTAATTTCCTCGACCTTCATCATCGGTTCCGCCCTGGCGGCGGTTGGCGGCGTTCTCATTTGCTCATATATGGGGCAAATCAACTATTATATCGGGTTTATCGCGGGAATTAAGGCCTTCGTCGCCGCCGTTCTCGGCGGAATCGGCAGCATTCCCGGCGCGGTGCTGGGCAGCTTTATTCTCGGCTGGACCGAGAGTCTCGGAACGGGATATATCTCGAGCGATTATGAAGACGCCTTTGCCTTCGTCATACTTATCCTTATCCTCGTTCTGAAGCCGGCGGGCATCCTCGGCAAAAACCAAAAACAGAAGGTGTAACACGATGTCGCGCAAGAAATTAGTCCCTGAACTTTTGGATACCCTTCGGGTTACGCTTTGGTTCGCGTTCCTGCTCTTCCCCTTAACCGTAATGAAGGTATCCGTTACCGGCGGCGCCGCGACCGTTAAATTTCGGTGGCTCGCGTTGCCGATCGTCGCCGTGGTTTCCTTCGTGCTCTCTTTCGTCTGGAAGCGGGCCCTGGAATGGAACGATAGCCGCTCGTCGCGCGACGCATCCGAAACCGTTGTCGGAAAGCTTAAAGCCCGGTTGGCGCCGGTCTTCGGTCAGTCCCGGGTTAAATACGCGAGCCTTCTCGTGGCCATTGCGGCGGTCGTGGTATATCCCTGGGCCTTCGGCATGTATCATACCAACATCATGATTACCGCCCTCATATACGTTATATTGGCCCTCGGGCTGAATATCGTGGTCGGGTTGGGAGGCCTTTTAAACCTGGGCTATGCCGCCTTTTTCGCCGTGGGCGCTTATACCTACGGTCTCCTATGGAAATACGCAGGGCCGGCGTTCGCCGCGGCTAATATCCATACCGGATGGCTCTTTTGGATAGCCCTTCCCCTTGCGGGAATTCTCGCCACCCTTTTCGGCATTCTCCTGAGCCTGCCCGTATTGCGGTTGCGAGGCGATTATCTGGCGATCATTACCCTGGCGTTCGGCGAGATCTTGCGCATGTTCCTGCAAAACTCCGGCGACTTGACCGGCGGCGCCTCGGGAATAAGCCTCATTCCCCGACCGTGGTTCTTTGGGCTGAAACTGCACCCCGCCGACGCGGCGACCTATATCTATTACATTGTCTTGGTATTGGTCATTTTGACCGTTTTCGTGGTTCGCCGCATTGAGGATTCGCGGGTCGGCCGCGCGCTGGAAGCCATGCGGGAAGACGAAATCGCCTGCGAGGCCATGGGCATCGATCTTGTCCGCAACAAGCTGATCACCTTCGCCCTCGGCGCCTTTTGGGCCGGTATCGCGGGCGTCGTGCTCGCCGCGCAAACCACGTTCATCAACCCCGACAGCTTCACCCTTTGGGAATCGATCATCATCCTCATGGCGGTGGTTATCGGCGGTACGGGATCAATACCGGGCGTTATAGCCGGCGCGCTCCTCTTAAAGCTCCTGCCGGAGTATTTCCGCGCTCTCGCCCAGTATCGCATGCTGATCTACGGCGTGGCGATGATCGTCATCATCATTTTCAAGCCCGACGGCCTTATCCCGAGAAACAGAAAGAAATACACTTTTGCTGCGGCAGAAAAAGGCGAAGGGGAGGCCTCGAAATGAGCATGGACGAGAACGTAATACTTTCGCTCGACGCCCTTTCCATGGTTTTCGGGGGCTTGCGCGCCATAGACTCCGCGAGCATGCAGGTTCGCCGCGGCGAAATTACCGCCCTTATCGGGCCGAACGGGGCGGGTAAGACGACGATTTTTAACTGCATTACCGGCGTGTATAAGCCCACCTCGGGCACGGTGACGATCAACCGTGACGGGAATAGGCCGGAACGGATACAGGGCCAAAAGCCCAACGTGATTAACCGAAAGGGTTTGGCCCGCACGTTCCAGAACATTCGCCTGTTCGGGAACATGAGCGTGCTCGAAAACGTGATGCTTGCCCGCCATAACTCCCTGAAGGCAGGCGTATTCCGATCCATATTACGGGATTCGGGGACCCGCGAGGAAGAGCGCAAGGTAATCGCCGACAGTTATGAAATCCTTCGGAAGATGAACCTTCACGAATTCGTGAACGAGGCGGCGCGGAATTTGCCCTACGGGGCCCAGCGACGACTCGAAATAGCCCGCGCGCTCGCCACCGAGCCCTTTTTGCTTCTCTTGGACGAACCCGCGGCGGGAATGAACCCGCACGAAACCAAGGAACTCGAGGAAACCCTCCATATGATCAACGGGCAGGAAGGGGTTTCCATACTCTTGATCGAACACGACATGAGCCTCGTCATGAACGTTTCGGAGCGGATTTACGTGCTCGACTACGGTCGCATGATCGCCGAGGGAAACCCCGCGGACATAAAGGGTAATCCGGAAGTTATCAAGGCATATCTGGGAGAATGAGATGGCGATACTGAAAGTCGATAAAATCAGCACGTACTACGGCAATATACAGGCGCTTCGCGAGATTTCGCTAAGCGTGGAGGAAGGCGAGATCGTGACGCTTATCGGCGCTAACGGCGCCGGCAAGACGACCACGTTAATGTCTATATGCGGAATTACCCCCGTACGGGGGGGGGCGGTGTACCTGGACGGCCAGGACATTACCCGGCTTAACCCGAACAGCATCGTTGAGTTGGGCATCGCGCAGGTACCGGAAGGCCGGAGGATTTTCCCTCAGCTCACGGTAACGGAGAATCTTGATATGGGCGCGTTCCTGCGCAAGGACAAGGCGGGAATCAAGGCCGACATGGAAGAGGTGTTCACCCTTTTCCCCCGACTCGCGGAACGGAGGCATCAGGCCGGAGGAACCCTGTCCGGGGGGGAGCAGCAAATGCTCGCGATCTCCAGGGCTTTGATGCAGCGGCCGCGCGTTCTTTTGCTCGATGAGCCTTCTTTAGGCCTCGCGCCGATTTTCGTGCAGCATATCTTCGAGATAATCAAGATGATCAACGCGGAACGCAAAACGACGATTTTCCTCGTAGAGCAAAACGCGCATATGGCGTTGAAAATCGCGCATAAGGGCTATGTCCTCCAGAACGGCAGGATCAAGATCGAGGATTCCGCGGAAAACCTCCTCGCAAACGAGGAAGTCCGGAAGGCCTATCTCGGTATTTAAGCGAAGGCGGCCTATTTTAACGTGGGGCGATATCACCCCTGTGTCGCGTTTTTTTCAAGAGCGCTTCCCGATTGAAGGGGAGCGTTTTTTTTTCTCGGCGTGGGATCGAAACCTGTATTATAATTTGGGTATCCAGTGATTTTTACCGGCATTGAACCAACAAGCCAATCATTGATTGGCGCAGTTTCTAGGCATTGAACCAACAAGCCAATCATTGATTGGCGCAGTTTCTAGGAGGAACCTTACATGATCGTAGCCGACGTGATGACCCGAAACCCGCTTTATGTGCACCCGGACATGTCCGTTCCGGATGCCCGCGCTTTGATCAGAAAGGAAAAGGTCGGGAGATTGCCCGTGCTGGACCGTGAAAACCGCCTGGTGGGCATAGTCACGGAATGGGATTTGGTGAACGCAAGCCCGTCGGTGGCGACGACCCTCGATATCTATGAAATGGGTTATTTGCTCTCGAAGCTGAAGGTGGAGAAAGTCATGGAGCGGAAGGTGATAACCGTCGAGGAAGACACGGTTATCGAGGAAGCCGCGAGGATCATGGACGATAACAATATCAGCGCCCTCCCGGTAATGCGGGGCGAGGTTTTGGTCGGGATAATAACCGACGGCGATATATTCAGGATTTTCATTGAGCTATTCGGCGCCAGGCAGGAAGGCGTTCGGCTGACGGTATTGGTTCCCGAGAAACGGGGCGAGCTGCAAAACCTGACCCAGGCCATCACGAAATGCGGCGGGGACATTATCGCACTCGCGATAAGCGACGGGGAGGACGTGACGAACCGCATGTGCATCGTAAAGGTAGCGAACGTTTCGCGGGATACCCTCCTGGCTGCGGTACAGCCGTACGCGATCAAGATCGAGGATATTCGGTAGTCCCGAAGCGGGGCGGGGGAAGAGCGAGAGCCCGTAGGCAGGTGGCCTGAGGTCAACCGCCTCCGGGCTTTTTTATTTCTTTCGCTTCTTTTCCTCAGGCGGTATTTCCCATTCGACCGGTATGCTTCGGCGGTCGATTTCGGGTATCCGCGCGAGATTCGGGCACCCTTGCCGGTGGATAATTATGCCGCGGCCCCGGGAGACATAGCCAATGATCGGGTCGGGGGGAGACGGCGTGCAGCAGGCCGCGAATTTGATGAGGAAATTGGTGGTGTCTCCCACGCGGATTTTCAGGACCGCCGCGTCGAAGGCCCGTTCCGCGGCGTCTTCTTGCGGGCTATTGCCTTTATGATGGGCGAATCCGGTATGGGCAACGGTCTTTTCGGTATCGTGCGCCTCTTTTTTCTCGAAACCGCTTTGCGGCTCGTTCTCCTGCAACCAGGCCCGGATCTTTTGCCGAGCCTTGGCCGTGTGGACGTTATTGTATTGGTTCGCGGTGGGGTGCGCTTGGGGATGGGTAATTACCTCGACCACCTGGGTGTTTTTAAGGGCCTGCGATAGGGGGATTATCGCGCCGTCGGCCTTCGCGCCCACGATTTTCTCGCCTACCGCGGTATGTATCGCGTAGGCGAAATCGATTGCCGTGGAACCGGCGGGCAGTTCGATGACGTCGCCGCGGGGCGTGAAAACGTAGATCGAGTCGCCTAAAATCTCCGACCTGATGTTCGCGAGGAATTCCTCGTCGGTATACTGGTCGGCGGAGGCTTCCCTGAGGCTATTGATTACCGATAGTCCGTCCACGCTGACGCTGTCGCGGTTGGTTCCCTTCTTGTACAGCCAATGGCTCGCGATGCCGTTTTCGGCTACCCGGTGCATTTCATGGGTCCGAATCTGGATTTCCAGGGGTTGCCCCCCGTAGCACATGACGGTGGTATGGAGGCTTTGGTAGCCGTTTGCCTTCGGCATGGCGATATAGTCCTTGAATCGCCCTTCCAGGGGCTTCCAAACCGTGTGCACGAGACCGAGCACCGCGTAGCATTCGTTCGGCGTATCGCACAGCACCCGCATCGCGAGCAGGTCGTAAAGCTCGTCCGCGGCCTTATTGCGCTTCTTCATCTTTTGATAAATAGACCAAAAGTGCTTTGCCCGTGACTTTACGCTGATCCGTATGCCCGCGGAGGAGGCCGCTTTGCGAATTTCCGCCTCGGCCTGCTCGAGGTAACCGGCGCGTTCCCCCTTTTTGGACGCGACGATGGACTTGATATGGTCGAAAACCTCGCGATTGATGTACTTTAGGCTTAAGTCTTCCAGTTCGTCCTTAATGGAGGAGATACCGAGCCGATTCGCGAGCGGGGCCCAAATATCGATGGTTTCCTGCGCTATGGAACGCTGGGTTTCTTCCGGGTATCCCTTTAGGTGCCGCATCCGGTCAAGGCGGTCGGCGAGCCGGATGAGTATGATGCGTAAATCCGCGATCATGGCGAAAAACATGCGGCGAACCGATTCGGCGCCGTGCAGGGTTTTCTTTCCGGTCTTGAGGGCCGATACCTTCGATGTACCGCTGACGAGGGCGGCCACGGTTTTTCCGAAGCGTTCCGTGAGCTCGTCCTCGCTTAGGCCCAGTTCTTCCATGGTCCCGTGAAGGAGCGCGCAGGCGAGGCTTTCCGCGTCTAGGTTCAGCTCGGCGAGTATCTTCGCGACCCGCAGGGGATGCTCGAGGAAGGGTTCTCCGTCGCGCCTGAGGGTATCTCCCTTGCGCTCTTGCATGAATTCCCACGCGGAGGCGACAAGGTTCCGTTCCCCGTCCGTGTACCAGGGAAAAGCGGAAAAAAGCTCGTCGATTTTACCGGTCATCGTTCTTTCTCCCTTCCACGACGCGATCCTGTCCCTCAAGGTCCCTGTGCACGACTATATCGCAATACCCGAGGCGTTCAAAGTACGCCGCAGCCTCGGCGGCATTGTATTCGCCCGTTTCTACGAGGAGTATACCGTTCGGGGCCAAGGCCAAACGGGCCGCTCCGGCCAATTGACGCACCAGGTCAAGGCCGTCCGCCCCGCCGTCCAGCGCGATGCGCGGTTCTCCCCTGCCGTCCGAAAGGAGCGTTTCGACGGTTTCCGTCGGGACGTACGGCGGGTTGCTGACGATTAAGTCCCATCCGCCGGCGATCGACGGCAAACCGTCCCACAGATCGCCCTGAATGAAGGTTACGCGGTTTGTTCCCACGAGCGCGTCCGCGTTGAGCCGCGCCACGGCAAGGGCCTCGCCGGAAATATCGGTGGCGGTAAGCAGCGCGTCTTTGCGGGAATGGGCGATCGATACGGCCACGCAGCCGGACCCGGTGCACGCGTCCAGAACCCGGGGCGGCGCGGAAGGGGCGCGGTCCCCGTCGCGTTCGGCGAGGCGCGTTACGGCAAGCTCGACGAGTGTTTCGGTATCCGGTTTGGGGATGAGGACGGCGGGCGATACCGAGAAGGGCAAGCCCCAGAATTCCTTGCTGCCCACGAGATAGGCGACCGGAATTCCGCCGGCGCGACGGTCCACGTCGGCCAAAAAGGCGCTTTCCGCGTCGCCGAGTTCGGTCTCTCGGTGGGCCAGTAGGTACGATCGCGAGACGCCCAACCGGTGACAGAGGAGCAGGTCTGCGTCGAGTCCGGGGGTGCCAAGGCGGACGGACCCGCTCGCGTCGGCCCGCGTAAGGCGTTCAACGGCGCGGGCGCGGGCTTCAAGGACGGTCATGGCGCGGCCGTTCAGCCCGCTTGGGCTTTTAGCTGTTCTTCGCGGGCGGACATTGCCAGGGCTTCGACGAGTTCCCCTATGTCGCCCTGCATGACGAGATCCAGCTTGTAGAGGGTGAGGTTGATTCGGTGGTCCGTGAGACGGTTCTGCGGGAAATTATACGTGCGTATGCGCTCGGAGCGGTCTCCCGATCCGACCTGGCTCTTCCGGTTCGCGGCGCGTTCCGCGTTCTTTTTGTCTTCTTCCAGCTCGAAAAGCCGCGTGCGGAGGACGCGCATGGCCTTGGCCTTGTTTTTTATCTGGCTTTTTTCGTCCTGACATATGACCACGAGGCCGGTGGGCAAGTGGGTGAGCCGTACCGCCGAATCGGTGGTATTGACGCACTGCCCGCCCGGGCCGCCCGCGCGCATTACGTCTATCCTGAGGTCTTCCTGGCGAATGGTTATCTCGGTCTCTTCGGCCTCGGGAAGAACGGCGACCGTTACGGCGCTGGTGTGGATCCTGCCGGACGCCTCGGTCGCGGGGACGCGCTGTACCCGGTGAACGCCCGATTCGTACCGGAGGCTTCCGTACACGTATTTCCCCGAAATGGAAAAGGTGATTTCCTTGTATCCGCCGAGGCCGGTCTCGTTTGAGGAGAGCACTTCGTATTTCCATCCCTTCGTTTCGGCGTAGCGGACGTACATGCGGTAAAGGTCAGCCGCGAAGAGCGCCGCCTCCTCGCCCCCCGTTCCGCCCCGAATTTCCATGATTATGTTTTTTTCTTCCATGGGGTCGGGGGGTATGAGGAGGAATTTAAGCCGTTCCTCGCTGGCCGGGAGCGCAAGCTCAAGTTCCCGTAGCTCTTCCTTCGCCATTTCCCTTAGGTCGTGATCGTCGGTTTCCTGGGCAAGGGCGCGCGTCTCCCGTATGCCTTCTTCTATCTTTACGTAGTTTCCGTATTCTTCCATGAGGTTAGACAGGTATGCATGCTCGCGCATGGTGTCCTTGTAGCGCGCTGGGTCGCGGACGAGGTCGGGATTCTGTATTTCCGTTTCCAGCTCCATAAAGCGGGCCTTGAGCCGTTGTAATCTATCGTGCATCGGTTTCCTTACGGGAAAATATAACAGAACGGGAGAGGGCTTTCAATTACCGCGCGGTTTACTCGGTTCGAGCGGGTCGCTCGGGTCGCTCGGGTCGCGGGCGGTATATTCAACCCGCCGCCGGCAGGTCAGCCTTTTTTCAGGGCCACGTTGGCGCCGTCTTTGGGCGCGCGTTTTCGGGTTCCCGCGGTACTTGCCTTTCCCTTTCCCTGCGGCGTTTCGTCTTGGGGCAGCGCCTTGCTTCTCGGCTGCCGCGAGGGATGGGGGCGGGCGTCAACGCTCGGGCGCGCCTTAATTTTTGCGCCGTTGGCCTCCGCCGCCCGCGGCGGGGCAAGGGATTGGGTTTTCGCGTTTCCGGGCCGAAGCGTTCGGTAATCGGCGTCCGGCCCGACGGGCGGCTTTTTCGCGGCGGCCTTTGCCCGCTCGGAAGCCCGAGCGGGAGGCTGGAAGAAGCCAAAGAGGCTACCGCACAATCCGCCCGCGAGGTGGGCGAATTGGGATATATCGTCGCCCTTGAAGGCGTTGAGGATTTCCTTGCCGAGATACAGGATAACGATGAGGATGAACGTGAGGGGCACGTCGTCCTTCCCGTGGTTTGTGAAGGAGGCGAGCAGTATCATCATGAAGACCACGCCCGAGGCTCCCAGGAGCGGGTGGGGAAAAAAGCAGGCGTTGAGCACTCCCGTCACGAAACCGGTTACCACGATCATGAGGGCCATGGTCAGTGACCCGTAGGTTTCCTCGAGCATCGGCCCTAGAAGCAATATGTAGGCGAAGTTGTTGATCAGGTGGTTCCAATCCGCGTGGCCCGCGATGTGGGTGAATAACCGAAGGTAGTCCAGGGGATTCAGGAGGTCGAAACTGACGGCGTCGGGAACGGTGAAAAAGGCCCGCGTAAGCCCGTGAAGGGCCGAACCGTCGAGGAAAACCACGAGCGAGCAGAGGAAGGCGTAGGTGAGGGTGGTCGGGGCGTTATACTTGATCCGCATAGGTAATCTTGACGGGGCAATGATCGGAGCCCATGACGTCCGAGAGTATGGTAGAGGAAGCGACGCGGTCCATAAAGCCGGGGTTCACGCAGGCGTAGTCTATCCGCCACCCCACGTTCTTTTCCCGGGCCTTGAACCGGTAGCTCCACCAGGTATACTGCTGGGGCTCGGAACAGAAGGCGCGGAACGTATCCACGTAGCCTGAGTCTATGAAGCTGTCCATCCAGGCGCGCTCTTCGGGCAGGTACCCCGGGTTCTTTTCGTTGCTTTTGGGATTCGCGAGGTCAATCGGTTTGTGGGCGACGTTGTAGTCCCCGCAGAGGATCACGTTCCTGCCCGAGGCGACTATGCGGTCGCACTCCTCGCGAATCGCCGCGTTGAAGGCCAGCTTATAGCCGAGGCGGGCGCCGGCTTCTTGGGAATTGGGAAAATAGGCGGAGATGACGTCGGCTTCGGGAAACCGCGCGATTATGACCCGGCCTTCGTCGTCAAACTCGCTTACCCCGAGGACGCGCACGTCTTCCGGCTCGACGCGGCTGTATATCGCGGTGCCGGAGTAACCGGCCTTTTTCGCGGAACTCCACCACGACCGGTACCGCACCCCGGAGACCACCGGATCGGCCAGTTCGGGCGTTACCTGCCCCCGGTGCGCCTTGGTTTCCTGCAGGCAAAGCACGTCGGGAATTTCCCGGGAAAGCCACTCCAAAAAGCCCTTCTTTTCCACGGCGCGGATGCCGTTCACGTTCCAGGATACCACCGATTTCATGGTTCTATAATGACACGCCGGGACCGCTTCGCGCAAGGCGTATTGCTGTTGTTTCCCCGCCGGATTTGCAGTATTTTTATAGCGTATGGAATTCATGAACGGAACCGAAAGCAAGACCGGCCTATCCGAAGACTTGCGAGAACCCGAGCATTTTCGGGTCATACTCCTCAACGACGACTTCACGAGCAAGGAATTCGTGATAGCCGTGCTCATCGCGGTATTCCACAAGAGTCAGGAAGACGCCTGGAGAATAATGGAAGACGTTCATAAAAAGGGACGGGGCGTGGTGGGGTCGTATACCTACGACATCGCGGCGACCCGTTGCGTTCAGGTGCACGAGGCGGCCCGCTCAAACGGGTATCCCCTTCGGTGCGTAATGGAGAACCAGTGAAAATCAAGATAAGCGGCGCCGTGCAAAAGGTGCTTGACCAGGCCTGGACCGACGCGAGAACCCGGGGCCACGAATACGTGACCCCCGAGCACGTTTTGCTCGCGGCGCTCGACCATCCGCCCGCCCTGAAAATGCTCGCCCTTTGCGGCGCGGACATCGCGTATATCCACGACAGCGTGGACGAGTATCTCCGGAAAAACATGCCCGTCATGACGAGCCGCGAGCCCCTGCAGACCGTCGGTTTTCAAAACGTGTTTCAGCGCGCGGTGATTCACTGCGAGAGCGCGGAAAAGCCCGTTTTGGAGCTGAGCGATATATTGGTGAGCCTTCTCGACGAGGACCGCAACTACAGCTCCTATTACCTGAGGCGCGGCGGGCTGGATAGGCTCATGCTCCTGGAGGTGATCAGCCACGGGGGCATTAACGAGGACGAAAAATACCCGGAAGGCATGGACGCGGAAATCGGGACCGACGACGGCCTTTTCGATTCGAACCCCGACGGGATCCCCTCCGGGGAACTCTTTCCCGGCGGCCTATTCAACCCGGGCCGTTCGGACGGAGTGCCGCGCGGCGCCGCCGACGGCGCGGGGGAAAGCGGGCCCGACGGGGAAGAAAACCCCTCGCAGGCCGAACAGGGGCCGGCAGACGCCGCGTTTGGCGATCAGGGCAAGCAAAAGCAGGGAAAGAAGAGCTTTCTGGAGCGGTACGCCGTGGAGCTTACGGCCCTGGCTCGGGCCGGGACCCTGGAGCCCCTGATCGGCCGGGCCGAGGAAATCGAGCGCACCGTTCAGGTGCTGTGCAGGCGCATGAAAAACAATCCCATCCACGTGGGCGACGCGGGGGTGGGCAAAACCGCGATTACCGAAGGGCTCGCGCAGAGAATCGCCTCGGGCGACGTGCCGGAGCTCCTTTCGGGATACGAGGTGTACAGCCTGGACATGGGGGCCCTCGTCGCGGGAACGAAATTCAGGGGCGACTTCGAGGAGCGGATCAAGCGGGTAACCGAGGAGCTGCTCAAGAAGAAAAAGGCCATCCTTTTCATCGACGAAATACATACCCTGGTCGGCGCCGGCTCCTCGGGCGGCGGGACCCTGGACGCCTCGAACCTTCTCAAGCCCATGCTCACCTCGGGAAAGATCCGCTGCATCGGCTCGACCACGTACGAGGAGTACAATAAGTATTTCGAGAAGGACCATGCCCTCTCGCGGCGGTTCCAGAAGATAGATATCGTGGAGCCCTCGGTGACCGATACTATCGCCATACTTCACGGTCTCAAGCGCCGTTACGAGGACTTTCACGCGGTAACCTATACCGACGAGGCCATAGAACAGGCGGTGACGCTTTCCGACCAGTACATTACCGAGCGGCGGTTGCCCGATAAGGCCATAGATATAATCGACGAGGCGGGAGCCAAGGCCCGCATTCTCGCCGGACCCAGGCCGATCGATTCGGAGCGCGCCGTAACGGGAGGCGACGCGATAAACGGCGAAGGCGCGGCGGCAGTCGGCGAAGGCGCGGCAACTCCCGAGCGAATAGTCCCCGTAATCGACCGCGCGCTCGTCGAGACCGTTGTCGCGAAGATCGCTCGTATCCCCGAGCGTACGGTTACCACCAACGAAACGGAGCGGCTACGCGAGCTTGAGTCCGTTCTTTCCGGCGCGATATTCGGCCAGGACGCCGCGATCAAGGCGGTATCCAAGGCGGTCAAGCGTTCCCGCGCGGGGTTCCGCGCCCCGGGTAAGCCCGTGGCCAATTTCCTCTTCGTGGGCCCCACCGGCGTGGGAAAAACCGAGCTCGCCCGCACCCTTGCCGGCGAACTCGGGGTGGCCATGCACCGGTTTGACATGAGCGAATACCAGGAAAAGCACACGGTAAGCCGCCTCATCGGTTCCCCGCCCGGCTATGTCGGGTTCGAGGAGGGCGGCCTTTTGACCGACGCCGTTCGGAAAACGCCCCACGCCGTCGTCCTTTTAGACGAAATCGAGAAGGCCCATCCCGATATTTTCAATATCCTGCTCCAGATCATGGATTACGCGACGCTCACGGACAATCAGGGCCGAAAGGCCGATTTCCGGAACGTGATACTCATCATGACGAGCAACGCGGGCGCCCGTGACATCGGGAAGCCCATGATCGGCTTCGGCGGCCGCGAAATTTCCGACGAGGCCGTGAACGAGGCAGTGGACCGGACCTTTACGCCGGAATTCCGCAACCGATTGGACGCGGTAGTCCGGTTCAACCACCTTTCGGCCGAGGTTATGGAATCCATCGTTCGGAAGGAGCTCCATGCGGTACGGGACCGCCTGTCGGAAAAAGGCGTTTCGCTCGCGACAACGCCCGAGGCGGTGGCGCTCATCGCCCGGTTGGGGTATTCGCCGGAGTTCGGCGCCCGAAACGTGGCCCGGCTCGTGGAAGACCTGATTACCACGCCCTTGGTCGATATGGTGCTATTCGGAGACCTGTCTTCGGGAGGTACCGCCCGCTGCGAAGCCGTGATCGAAAACGGAACCGAGACCGTCCGCGTCTCTCCCGTCGCGTAAGGAGCGCCCGTGCGCCGCTGTAGGGAATACGACGCGGAAAGCCGGTGCGACCCCGACTTTCCGTACCTGGACATAGACGATCGATTCGAATTTCCCGATCCCGAGGAGACGCAGGGAACGGTAGTGGCCGTGGGAGGGAACCTTTCCCCGGGCATGCTCGTTTCCGCCTATACCCAGGGGATATTTCCCTGGTTCAACGAGGAAGATCCCCTATATTGGCAGTCTCCCGACCCGCGCTTCGTGATTTTGCCGGAAACCTTCCATATCCCCTCGCGTTTGGGCCGCACCATGAAGGCTTCCCCGGTGACCGTGAAAACCGATACGTCCTTCGACCGCGTTATTCGATACTGCTCCGCCGTCGCCCGACCCGGCCAGGACGGGACGTGGATAACCGACGATATGATCGCCGCTTACGCGGAGCTGCATCGGGAAGGGGTGGCCCACTCGGTGGAAGCCTGGATAGGCGGCGATTTGGTGGGAGGCCTTTACGGCGTGCGCCTGGGGCCGGTGTTTTTCGGCGAATCCATGTTCACCCGGGTACCCGACGCGGCGAAAATCGCCTTCGTTACGTTCGCTACGCGTTTCTTCGGCGACCTCGGCGGGAAAATGATCGACTCGCAGGTATACACCGATAATATGGCGCGTTTCGGCGGGACGAATATTTCGCGCACCGCGTACCTTCGAAAACTGAGCGCGCTATTGGCCGATTCGACCCTTACCCGCGGCCTGTGGCGCCCCGATTTGCTCAGCTCCTCGGGGGCGTAAACTTGTATCCGATGCCGCGGACGGTGTGAATGTAGCGGGAAACGTCCTTGACGTCGCCGAGCTTTTGCCTCAGTCGCGCCACGTGCACGTCGATGGTCCTCGTGGTAATCTCCGAATCGTATCCCCAAACGGTATTCAATAGCTCCTCCCGCGACACGATGGCGTCCGCGTGGCGGTACAGGTAATCCAGCAGCTTGATTTCCTGGGCGGAAAGGGCGGATTCGACCCCTTTCAGGGAGATGTAGCCGCGCTTTAAATCGATGACGAGGTCCCCGTTTACGCGTTCCGCGCCGGTGTCGTAGGCATGGGCCGACGCCTCGGCGCGGCGGAGCAAGGCCTGAATGCGGGCTATCAGCTCGGCCATGTCGAAGGGCTTTCCGAGGTAATCGTCCGCTCCGAGCCTGAGGCCCGTGACCCGGTCGGAAACCTGCCCCCGCGCGGTGAGCATCAGAATCGGCTTGGTGACTCCCGCGGCCCGCAGGGACTCGCAAACGGCGAACCCGTCTTTTCCGGGAAGCATGACGTCCAGCAGTATCAGGTCATGGTTTCCGTTTCGCGCGATCGCCTCGCCGGCGATCCCGTCGGGGCAGGATTCGAAATCGAAGCCCTCGGCCGCAAGCCGGTCGCCCACCGTGAGAATAATGCCCGCCTCATCCTCGATCATCAGTATCTTCGCGCCCATATCATTCTCCTTCGCCGAAGGCGTGCGATTCCCCGCCGGTTTGCGCGGACGCATCCGTTTTCGCCGCGGGGAGGGTGACGATGAACGTGCTCCCGGCGTTCGGCTTGCTTTCCACGGCTATCGCGCCCCCGTGGAGGGTTACGATTCGCCTGACGAGGTTTAAACCGATTCCGTTTCCCGGGATCTGGTTGTTAACCGCGTACCGGCCGCGTACAAACGGCTCAAAAATAGCCTTTTTTTCCTTTTGCGATATTCCGGGCCCCTTGTCCCGCACCTTGACGGTAACGGTTTCGCCGCGTTTTCGCCTCGCTTTCGCTTCCGGGGCGGACACGATTATCCCCATGTATTTGCCCTCGCCCGCGTGGCGTAACACGTTCTGCGCGAGGTTGCGGAATACCGATTCCAGGGCGATCCTGTCGCCCTCCACCCAGATATCTTCCTTGGGAAGGCTCACCTCCGTCCTGAACCCGTTCAATTGCCGTTCCTCCTCGGTAAAGCGAAGGGCCGATTGGATCAGGTCGGCGACGGTTATGCGCTCCGGCTTCGTGCGGGTAACGGAATTGGTGTTCGAATAAAGGAGGAAATGCTCGATCGAGGCGCCGAGTCGGACCGCTTCCTTGCGTATCATCGTGCCGTACTGCTCCGCCTTCCGCTGGTCCCGAATAAGCCCGTCGGTCAGGTTTTGCGCGGCCGAGGAGATAACGGCCAGCGGGGTTTTCAGTTCGTGGGTCACGGTGGCGATAAACTCTTGCTGGCTTTTCGCCAGGCGAATTGACCGACGGTTCGCCTCAACGAGGACGATCATGACGGCCACCAGGAGCAGTACCACGCCGAAACTCAATACGGCGTTCTGAACGGTGGCGCGGCGGGACAGGGCGGCGAGTGAAGCGTCGCGGTTGGCGATTTGCAGCCGGATATTCCGGAATAATTGGGGCGGCACGTCGCCGGGCGGTATCGATTCGTCGATTTTCACGCGCTGTTTGACGATCGAGAATACCTGGATGTAGTCGCCGTCGATCCGCTGGAGCCGAAAGGAAGGCCCCTGCTCGAACGAGGGCAGCTCAAACTGCCCGAACAGGGGAACGTCCAAGTCCACGCGGGCGAATACCGGGTCATTCGCTTTCCCGCGGGAGGTCCATAGAATTTCGCCCGTCTGAGAATCGAGTACCCGGAAGGCGTAGGCCTCGGCGCCTCCCAGCGTTTCCTCGGCGAGGGAGGGGATAACCCGCGTAAGCAAAACCTTTTTGTCCAGGCCGCAGAGGATGAGGGCGTTCTTTCGGGTGCCGACGTCCACGGGCAATAGGAGGAAGGTTTCCATGGGCGAATCGACGATTCGGGCATTGAAGAAGGCCCGTTGGTCAGAGTCGCCATCGGGGAAATAAAACGCCTCGGGAAGGGCAGCGGGGACGAACGAGGCGCCGTTCCATTTTTTCGCGTCCCCGTCGGAGCCGCCCATAAAATACAACTCGGAAAGGAGGGCCGGCTCGGCGGAATAGTAATTCCAAAAATCCATCCGCTCGCCGATCACGGAGTCCACTGCCTTGGGGTCGGAAACGCGAATGCGGAACACCGAGGGCAAATAGTAGAGCTCTTCCTTAATGCGCTTGGAGAGGCTTTGGGCCCCGTCTATCATGCGGGCCTCTATCCTCGCCTTATCGCGCACCTGGAGCTCTTCCAGCCAGTTGAACTGGTTCCACGCGAGCATGCCCAGCGCCGGTATCGTGATCCCGATGATTATCCATAAAAAAGGCACATTTCTTCTCACGCCTTAATACTACCGCATTTTTACGCGCCTGTAACAATACGGGGGCTTTCCCGACCCCCATTTTACAAGCCTGTAACACTCCTTTTTTTCCGTTGCCCTATCCTTAGGTTAGGAATTGGTAAGGAGAATGAAATGCCGAATACCCAGTTGATTTTCGATTCTGACCGCAAGGCCGCCCCCTCCTCGGGCGGACGGAAAAAAGGAAAGGCCCTTTTGCCTCTGGCGATAATCGCCGTCGGCGCGGCCGTCGCCGCCTTGGTCTGGCTGATCGCGCCTAAAGAATCGGGCGAGGCCTTTACGCTGAAGCTGTGGAACGAGGCGCCGGTTACCGTAGCGACGATCCGCAACGCCGTATCCTCCACCGGCACCGTCGAGCTGCGGGACAAGGAAACCCTGCTCTCCCCCGAAACCTCGCAGGTCTCGGCCGTGTACGTAAGCGAGGGAGATTCGGTGAAAAAGGGTCAGGCTATCGCCCAACTCGTTACCGCGGACCTCGATTGGCAGCTCGTGGTGGCCCAGGCCGCCCTCGACGAGATTCTCCGGGCCGCGACCATGACCGATACGCAGTTCGGCTTTACGACCCGGCAGCAGGATATCGCGATTAAGACCGCGGAGCGGAACCTGCAAACCGCCAAGGATACGCTGGAGCAGACCCAGGGGCTTTTCGACCGGGGCATCGCCTCCCAGAGCGAGCTGACCGTCGCGAAAAACAACGTCGCGGACGCGAGCGATTCCCTCGACCTCGCCCGCCTTGCGCAGGAGCAGTCGAAGGCCCAGCACGACATCGATCTATCGAACAGGGCGAGCACGGTGGAGCAAAAGCAAAAGACCATTGCCGACCTCAAGGCGTCCATCGCCGCCTGTACCGTCCGGAGCGGAATGGACGGCAGGGTGTATACCCTTTCCGTCGCGGTTGGCGACCGCGTTTCCGCGTATTCCGCCGTTGCCGTCATAGCGAATCCCTCCGATCTCCAGGTCGGGATAGACGTGGCTGAAAACCGGATCGGCGAGGTTCGGGTGGGGAACCCGGTGGCCATCACCATAGGCGACACCGTAAGCGCGGGTAAGGTCACGTCGATCTCGAGCTCCGCGACCTCCTCCTCGTCTTCGTCGACCTCGACGGTCCGCGTGGTATCGGACTTTGCCGAGGTTCCCTCCAACGCGATCGTGGGCGGATCCGTTTCCGCGGAGATCGAGGTAGGGGTGATCCAAAACGCGCTGACCCTGCCGCGCGGCCCCTATCTGTCGAGCGGAAACTACTCGGCGGCGTACGTCATTGACGGGGATACGGCCGAAAAGAAGACGGCGGCCTTCGGCGTCACCGACGGCAACGCCATACAGGTTCTCTCCGGTTTGAAGGAGGGCGACCGCGTAATAACCTCGGCGTACCAGGAATTCATACACCTGGCCCGCATAAATCTGGCGAAATAAGGGAGAAACACGATCATGATCCATTTAGAAGGCATAAGTAAGTATTGGGATAAGTCGGCCAACGCCGAGGGTTCCGAGCGCGTGTGGGGCCTGCGCGACGTGGACCTCGATATCGCCCGGGGCGAATTCGTGACGATAATGGGCCCGTCGGGCTCGGGAAAGTCGACCCTCCTGCAGATACTCGGGCTATTGGACTTGCCGAGCGAGGGGAAATTCTCGCTGGAGGGACAGGACGTTATGGGCCTCTCCGACAAGGAACTCGCCCGGGTCCGGAACCGTTTTTTCGGGTTCGTCTTTCAAAGCTTCCACCTGTTGCCCGAGCTGAACGCGCTTGAAAACGTGGAGCTCCCCATGACCTACGCGGGGATACCCGCGAAACAGCGGAGCGAGCGCGCCGGCGAGCTTTTGGAAAAGGTCGGCCTCGGTCACCGCCTGACCCACCATCCCCGCGCCATGTCCGGCGGCGAGCAGCAGCGCGTCGCCATCGCCCGGGCCCTCGCCAACGACCCCGGCTTTCTGTTCGCCGACGAGCCGACGGGAAACCTTCCCTCGGAAACGGGCCGGCAGATCATGGACATCATTCGTGACCTGAACGCGGAGGGCATGACCATCATCATGGTCACCCACGACGACAATCTCGGCAAGTTGGGCTCGCGGCGCCTGCGCCTCGCCGACGGCCGCATTCTCGGCTAAGGGGGAAGCGATGAACGCCCTTTCCTTAAGCGCGCGGTATATCCGCTCGCGTAAACTTGAGTCGGCGCTGGCCCTTGCGGGAATCGCGCTCGGCGTGGCGACCCTGGCCGGAACGCTTTCCCTGGTTTCCAGCTACCGAAAGTACTTCGACGAATTCTCCAGCTCGCCCCAGGCCCGCCAGGTGACCGTCCGTCAGGCGACCCGCACGAGAAGCCAGGGCGACGAGGCCGCGGTCCTCATCGGCTCGACGGAGATCGAGAATATCGAATTTACCGCCGACGACGCCGCGCAGGCCATCGCGGAGAACGACAACGTGGACGGTTATTACCAGGCGGAATTCCGCAGCTTCAACACCGCCGCCAGCAGCTCCCAGTCGGGCGGCTTCGGCGGGCCGGGCGGCTTCGGCGGGCCGATGATGGTCGCCACGGCCCGGACCGCCGGCGCGTCGGGAGGCGCCGCCGCCGGCACTGCGAGCGGCTCAGCGAGCGGCTCTGCTTCGGGGGCAAATTCCGGCGCTGCCGACTCAGGAGTTCCCGGCGGCGATATGGCGCCTCCCGAGGGGGATATGGCGCCTCCCGACGGCGAGATGCTCCCGCCGATGCAGGAGCAGCGGCAAGAGATAGACGCCTCGCTGGAAAAGCCCACGATGGAAGAAATCCCCGGCGCCATGGTTTCAGGCGGCTTTTTTCAGGCGTATCGCCTTACCGCCCAGTACGGCGACGTGCTCTCCGACTCCGCCACCGGTTCCGCGGCCAACGGGGCGGTGCTCGGCTCGAGCGTCGCGAATAAGCTATACGCGAGCGTGAGCGATCCCGCCAAACTCGTGGGCATGAAGCTCATCCTGAACAACCAGTCCTACACGATAGTCGGCGTGCTCGCCGACGACCCGTGGAACAGTTCCGGACGGAACGTGTCCTTTAACGATATGGTGTTCGTTCCCACGATGGAGCTTCGCTTCGGCGCCGCGCGCCGGTCCCGCTTCCGCGAATTGAGTTTTTCCGTCCCCGTCACCGGCGACCCCGCGCGGGCGGCGATCGAGCTGGAACGGTTTTTCGACGCGAAGTACGGCGAGGGAGCGGTCATCGCCGAGGCCAACCTGGACGCCTTCCGGGCCGAAGTGACCAAGCGGGAGCGAATCCTGAGCCTTATGGCGATCCTCGCCGCCGCTAGCGCGCTTACCGCCGCGATTAACCTCTTCAACCTGATGACGAGCCGGGTCGTTCGGCGGAGACGCCCCATCGCGATCATGCGGGCCATAGGCGCGTGGAATATGCGGGTGTTCGGACAAATCATGGTCGAGGCCGCGGTGATCGGCTCGTCGGGCGCGGTTTTAGGCCTCGCGGTATCGCCGTTCGTGGTCGGCGTTCTCGGCCGCATGCTGGAAAACAATTCCTCGGGTCAGAGCATCCCCGTTTCGGTGAACCTCCCGGTCCTGGCGGCCGTCGGTTTCGGGGCGCTCCTGGTCTCGCTTCTGTTCGCCGCGATTCCCGCCCGTTCGGGATCCCGGCTCGTGATTACCGACGCCCTGCGCTCGGAATAAGGGGACTTATATGGTAAAGCGAATGTTCTGGAGATGGTATCGGGTGGTCATGACGCATCCGGTGCGCAATCTTCTTCTCATACTGACCACCGGCATAGGAACGGGCGCCCTCGCCCTGTCCATGCAAACCACCGCGCGCCTTGACCGGCTCGTCCGGGAAACCACGGGCGGCGCGGAAAAGCGCATCGTGATAGCCAACGCGGAAATCGGCGCCGACGGGGACCTAGACTGGACAATGCCCTTTCAGTTCGACGCCTCCTACCGCGAGACCATCGCCTCCGATATCCGGGGCGTGAAGGCCGTCTCGATCGTGAATACCATGCCCATGGACCAGATACAGGTGAACAACCAGTACTGGAAGCCCTCGGGCGTGCTGGGGACGGACGACGCGTACGACGACGTGATGGGCCTTACCCTGGCGTCGGGAACCTTTCTCTCGGCCGATAACGTGAAAAACCGCGACAAGGTGCTGGTACTCTCGGCCCGGGCGGCGAAGGCGCTCTTTGGCGGGGCCGAGGCCGCGCTGGGGCAGACCGTCGCGGTGGACAACGGCTTCCGCATGTTCACCCGCGATATCGCCGGCGGTTCGGGGGCCAACGCGGCGCGGCGCGTGTCTCCCTGGAGCAATTACGTCGTCATCGGCGTGTACGAGGACCCGACCCGCTTCGAGGCGGAGAATTTCGGGATCGAGGATTATCTCATGCCCTATACCTCGCTCCTGCCGAGCGGCATGAACTTCGCCATGCCGGTGCGCATGTTCGTCGCCCGGGTCAGCGGCACCACCGTGGCGAACGTCGAGTCCGCCATTCGCGCCCGGCTCGACGAATTGACCGGCGGCCAGGTGAAGCTCGCCGCGTGGGAAGGGTCCCCGAATAGCCCCGGGATATCCACCATCGATAAGGCGAGGCAGTCGCTGAACGACCTGTCTCTGGTCACTTCCGGCCTCGGCGTGCTGATCCTGATCATCGCCGCGTTCGGCATCGTTTCGGGCCTCCTCGTGGACGCCGCGGACCGGGCGAAGGAAATCGCCCTGAAGCGCGCCCTGGGCATGACGGTCTACCAGGGAACGGTCGAGCTTTCGGGGCGCAGCATGGCGCTTGCCGGCGCTGGCGGCCTTATCGGGCTCGCCCTCGCCACGGCCCTTTCCCTGCCCATGAGGGAAATCCTCGTGCCGTATCTCGATGCCCTGGGCATCAGTTCCGGCGACCTTACCTCGCGCCTCTTCGAGTTCCGCACCGTATTGGCGCCCGTGGCGGCCCTAGTTCTCGCCTTCCTCTTTAGTCTATTGCCCGCGGCCCGCGCCGCCGGCTCATCGATCGTCGAGGGCTTGAAGGAATAGAAAACGAGCCCGGCCGGAATTCGGCCTCGGCGGGGCAGCCTCGGCGCGCCCATGGAGCCCCGCCCGCTTCTCGGATAAGGAACCCATTATGGCAACACGCACTCTCGTTCGCATCACGATCGGCCGCGCGGCGGGTAAGGGAAGGTCCCGTACCCGCCTGACCGACGAAACCGCCGGCTTCGGCGCCCTGCGCGCCCTCGCCTTCGCTTCCTTGGCTGCCCTGGCGCTGTTTTTCCCGGCCGCCGTTCACCCCGTAACCCTGGCCGACGCGATGAACGCCGCCCTGGAAAACGACTCATCCCTGGCCGACGCGAGAAGCAACCTCGTCATCGCCCGGAATAGCCTCGCGAAGGCGGCCGCGCCCTACGGTTCAAGCCTCTCGCTCTCCGCTTCCGCGAAGGGCTCCGCGGGAACCGAATCCGCCCCCGCGCCCGGCGGCGCTTCCCCGTCGGATATCGCGAAATCGGTAACCGCGAGCCTGTCGGTTCCCATGGCGAAGTGGCTTACGGTCGCCCTTTCGGGCACCACCGACCTCGAAACGAACGGGGCGAGCCTGTCCCTCTCGCTTTCTCCCTTCGCCAAGGCCGACTCGCAGGCGGAAGCCGCCTGGCAAAAGGCCGTCATCCAATCCGAAAGCGCCGTGCGCCAGTCCATGCTCTCGGTTCGCCGGGAATACCGGGCGGTCCTCACGGCGAAGGCGGAGTACGCGGCCCGCGCCGCCGCCGTGACCACGGCCCAAAACGCCCTTTCCAAAATCCAGTATCTCGTGGAGCTCGGCAAGGAACGTAAATCCGACGAGATCAGCGCCTATTCGGACCTGATGGACGCCCAGGGCGAACTGGACGCCGCCGAGAACAATCTCGCGACTGCCGTACAGAACCTGAACCTCCGAACCGGCCTCGACATCGCCGCCGACGCGGAATTGGAGGCCCTTGACCCTTCCGTGGAGCGAATCCTCGCCGACGCGGACGCCTGGTACGCGCGATCCGCGGATATTCGCCTCGCGCGGCTCTCCCTGCGGTCGCAAACCGAGGGAACCGCCTCGGCGGTCTCCCTACCGGACCTCTCGATCGGTACTTCCATAGACGACGGGAAAAATTGGAGCGTTTCGGCAAAGATCAGCGTTTCGCCGGACGTATTCTTCCAAAAGACCAAATCGAGCGCCGACGAGTCACTCGCGATCCAGAGGCGGTCGTTCGAGACGACCGAGCGGAACGTGAGGACCGCCTACGCGAACCAGGCCTCGGCCCTCGCCATGGCGCGGCGGAATTACGAGAACGCGCAGCGGTTCGTGGAATCGGCCCGGCTTTCGGAAACCGAAACGCGGCTTCTTTTGGAGCGGGGCGAGGCGGCGCAGGCGGCGCTGGACAGCGCGACGGAAAAACTGCTTTCCGCCGAATACCAGCTCGCGAAGGCCGCCGAGGCGCTCGAAAACGCCCGTGACCAGCTCGATATGGCGTGGCAGCTTTCGGCAGAATAAGGGCGCGTTAAGGCGCTATTCGCCTTCCGCGGGCGCGTTCGCCTGCCACTGGTTCAGTATCCAGATGATGTTGTTGTCGATAAGCTTGAGGGGAACGCCGCAGGAGCGGCACCGGAACCGGCCGTCCTCGCCGAGGGTTTCCTTGCCGCAGCCGATGCAGAGCACGGTCTTGCATTGGGGGCAGGTTCCGGCGGGCAGATCGTCGGGGGGTTGCGCGGTCAGGTGGAGCGACCCTTGGGGGGGCAAGTCCTTGGGCACCCGCCATCGGCGCCCGCAGGCCGAACAGCCGAAGGATACGGTGCTTTTCTCGAGTATTTCCTCCTCGAGGGCCCGAATCCGTTCCCCCGAGTCTACCGCCTCAAGGCGGGCGCGCACTTCCTCCGCCTTGGCGGGGCGGTTCGTGGCGAGATACACCGCGCTCAGCTCGTACAGGAGGTCGGGGTCTTCCGGAAATTCCGACAGTCCCTGCTGCAGGGCCACCTCGCATCGCGTAAACTCCCCCTTTCGGGAGGCGAGATAGCTAATGAGCTTATATAGCCTCGGCGAGCTGGCGTAATCCAGGGCCCGGCCCAAAAGATCGTCCGCCTCGTTCAGGTAATTCAGCTCTATGCAATTCGCCGCCCGATCCGCGAGCAATTCTGGATCGTAGGGCGTGCGCTTTTGCGCGCGGCGGTACCATTCGTCCGCTTCCTCGTGGCGGCGGTCCTCCACCAGGAGATTGGCCCCGGCGCGGAGAAAGGCGGCGTCGTTTTGGTCGAACAGGGAAAGGGCCGCGTCGAGCCGGCCGAACCGCCGTTCCACCTCGGCGTAATTCACGATCACGTCCCGTTCTTCCGGGAGAAGCCGGAGCGCCTCGGCCGCGTGTGCCGAAGCCGAACCCAGATCGTCGCGGCTCAGGGCGCGAAGGGCGGCGAGATTGTGTACCCACCCGTTCTCCGCTCCCGTCTCGAACGCCCCGTCCATTTCCTCGTCGCAGGGAAGGCCCGCGAAGAAGAGGGTTTCCGCCAGGCGGAAGCGGTAGGGCCCGTATTCAGGCTCCCGTTCAACGGCCTTTCGGAACGCCTCGATCGCCTTGGCGGTCTTGCCCCGTTCCGAGAGGAGCATGCCGTGCAGATACCAAACCCCCGAATCCCCGGAGCCGGCCTTTATGGCCTTATCCAGCGCTTTCGCGGCCTGGTCATGATTGCCGCGTCCGTACTCGAATTTCCCCTCGAGGGCGAGTACCCGCGGGTCCTTGGGCGCCAATTCCCTCAAGGAAGCGAGAAGCTCCCCCAGGTCGTCGTAGGCGTTGTCCCCAAGGAATGCGTTCCCCGCCCCGAGCCAGGCTTCCACCGCGCGGTCGGTCTGCCCGCAGTCCTTCCACTCCGCGCCGGCGTTGCGGCGGAATATGCCTTGGTCCGGGGTTAAGGCCGCCGCACGCTCGTACGCTTGGGCGGCGGCTTCGCTTTCTCCCCGCCAATGGCGCAGGTGGCCTTCCAGATTGGAAAGAAACGGCGAACGTTCGATCCCCGATCTCTCCAGTGATCCGAGAAGGGTTTCCAGCTCGGGGAATCGGTTTTGAAGGTAGAGAATCCCGCCCAGTTCCGCCGCCGCGCTCAGGTTCCCGCCCTCGAGGGCGAGGGCCGCGCGCGATTCCTCCTCCGCCTCGGGGAAGAGCTGTTGGGCCAAATACGCCTGGGCGGCCAAGAGATGCTGTTCCGCGTCCGGGGCGCCCGCTTTCCGCGCCCGCTTGAGTTCCAGTATCGCCGGCACGTATTTGCCCATGGAATACAGGGTTTTCGCCAGGTTTACCCGGGCTTCGGCCGGAATGGGGATAAGCCGGGCCCAACGGGTATGGACGGTCTCTATCTCGAACGGCCTCGTGTCGAGGGTCAGGGCGGAAAGCAGGGGCGACGCGGCCTCGCGCATGCCCCAGTTTTGGCCGGCGAAGGCGATCCTTCCCGCGGCCTGAATCGTGTCGTCGTGGCATTCGGCCACCCACGCGTCGTCGACGATCAGGGTAAAGCTCGTGTCCCGCGCGATCAGCCGCAGCTTTCGTGCCGCCGGCGCGACCGCGTGCGGGGATCCGCCGGTCTCGGTCCAGCCCAGGACGGGCAGGGGAGTGCCGTTCACCACGGCGTCGAGGCGGAGGAGCCCGCGGTCCGAGATAAGGAGGCTGTAAAACGTGGATTCATTGAGGTATCGGAACAGGAGGCCCGCCGCGCACGAGCCCGCGCGCTCGCCGCCGCTGCGGCCGTTATTCGAGGGCGTTTCGCCCGGCCCCGCGCCCTTCGCGCCTTCTGCGTCATTCTCGAAAGCCACCGTGGCCTCGGCTATGAAATTGCGGTATCGATAGAGCGGATTGACGGTCCAGGCGAAAATTTGGCGCTTTTGGAGATTCAAACGGAGTCCGGCGGGGGTGAGCGCGCTCGCGTAGGCATCGCCCGTTTCCGGGACAAAACGGGCTTGGGCGGGTTTTCGGAAGTCGGCGGTCCAGAGTTCCGTTATCGTATCGTCGGGGTCCCGCTCCGTTTCCCTGTTTTTTGAAAATAGACGTTTGATGCGCGAAAACATGGCGGTTCTAGGGTATCCTGAAAAGCCGTGATCTGTCGAGGCCATTATAATTGTTGATAAAATCACATAATAATATGTTTACCTCTTCACTTTTTCTTTTCCATTCGCTACACTTTGCTGTATCAGCACCGAGGAGAGGGTAGGTATGGCTTTTCCAAAAGATTTCGTATGGGGCGCCGCGACGGCGTCGTATCAGATAGAGGGCGCGGCGAACGAAGACGGCAAGTCCCGTTCCGTTTGGGACGCCTACACCGAGTGGCCCGGCAAGGTATTTAACGGCGATTCGGGGCTCGTGGCCTGCGACCATTACCATCGAATGCCCGAGGACGTGAAACTCATGAAGGAGCTGGGCCTGCAGGCGTACCGGTTCTCGGTGGCCTGGCCCCGAATCATTCCCGGCGGCACCGGCGCGGTTAACCCCAAGGGCCTCGATTTTTATTCCCGGTTGGTGGACAACCTTTTGGAGGCGGGAATCGAGCCCTGGCTTACGCTCTACCACTGGGACCTTCCCGAAGCGCTTCAGCTCAAGGGCGGGTGGATGAACCCCGATATCGCGGACGCCTTCGCCGCCTATACGCACGCGGTGGTCGGCGCCCTCGGCGACCGGGTGAACCATTGGATGACCTTCAACGAGCCCCAGTGCTTTCTCGGGCTCGGCACGGTAGACGGCGTGCAGGCGCCCGGCTGGAAGCTCTCCCAGGCCGATTTCGTGAAGTCGGTGCACAACAGCCTCGTGGCCCACGGCAAGGCGGTGGACGCGCTTCGTGCCGTCGGCGGGAACCGGTTTAAGATCGGGTACGTGCCCACGACCCAGGCGATGGTTCCCGACCGGCATACGGCCGAAAATATCGCCGCGGCGAAGCTGGCCTTCTTCGGCGCCTCTCCCGCAAAGCCCCTGCATTGGACCCTCACCCTCTTTACCGACCCCGTGTTCCTCGGCCGCTACGCCGATGACCTCTTGCCCGTAATCGAAAAAGACCTTCCTGCCGGCTGGGAAGGGGATATGGCGCTCATCTCCCGGCCCCTGGATTTCTTCGGCATCAATCTTTATTCCGGCGTCCGGATCGGCGTGGACGAAAACGGCATGCCATCGCGCGTGAAAGAGGCCGTAGGCCAGCCGAAAACCGCCATTAAGTGGAACGTGGAGCCCGAAACCCTCCGCTGGGCCCCCCGATTCCTCTATGAACGGTACGGTAAGCCCATCGTGATCACCGAAAACGGGCTCTCGAATACCGATTGGGTGCACACTGACGGCAAGGTGCACGACGCGGCCCGGATCGACTTTACGAAGCGGTATCTACTGGAATACGAAAAGGCCGCCGCCGACGGCGCGGAGCTGGCGGCGTACTTCCACTGGAGCCTCATGGACAACTTCGAGTGGAGCCACGGCTATTCCGAGCGCTTCGGGCTCGTTCACGTGGACTACCAAACCCAAAAGCGCACCGTGAAGGATTCCGGCCATTGGTACCGCGAGGTTATCGAATCGAACGGGGAGCGGCTGCACCGGGACTGACCGGTTCACGCTTCCTAAAAGCGACGGCCGTCGTGCGGGGCGGGGGAGCCCTCGGTTCCGTATTTCCCGGCGATCGCCGCGGCTTCGCCCGATCCCCGAATCGCCGATAGGCCGCGGTTAAACCGTTCCAGGAGCGCTTCCGCTCCCGGGTATTCACGGGAAACCATGAGCCGGAACTCGCACCGATTCCCGAAGGGTTCGGGGAGGGTCGAGATGCCCCGCGCCGCCGCTTCCGTCAGGGCGCGGGCGAAGACCAGCTCGTCGTCGATCGCGAAGTCAAGCCGGCCCGCTTCCAGCATTTTGACCAGTTGCATGGGGTCCTGCACTTCTATCACCGTTACCCCCGCCCGGGCGAGGGGCTGCGTAACGGCGTCCGTTCCGGCAACCACCCCCACGAGGAGCCCCTGAAAGTCTTCCGGCCTCCTATACCCAGAGCCGCGTTCCGGCAACGCGCCGGTTCGGTAGGCCACGATGAAATTCGAGGTAAAGATAATATCTGAAAAGAGATACCGTTCTTCCCGTTCGCCGGTTATTTGATAGGGAAAGGTCGCGAAGGAACGCCCCGCGGCGACGGTCGCTTCCGCCCTTCTCCAGGGCACGAACGAAATAATCGCTTGCATATCCGCCGCCCGAGCGGCCGCGGCGACGAGCTCCGTCGCCATTCCCCCGTTCTCGAGCCTACTACCGGTATAAGGCGGCCATTCCCCGACCGCGAAGGGAATCTGCTGGGCGCCCAATCGCGCGCCGCCGAGGCCGAGAAACAGGATGCCGAGGAGGGCGATGCGCCTTTGTCCCTTTTCCGTAATTTTCCGCGTTTTCATGTTCTTTCCTTGAACTATAATCGAAGTCGGGGCCCTTTTCCCGCGCCGCGAAAAAAGCCTCGCCTGCCCAGAAATCCATGCTCCCGAAGGGTACCCCGCATCGGCAATTTGTGGTATAATGCAACAAATTAATCGGGCAAGACCGGGCTCAATCGCGCATGACCGGGCTTGATCGCGCAGGGCCCCGCGTCACCGCGCGTATTCGCGACCATCCGCGCAGGGCCCCGCGTTTTCCATCGCGTAAGGAGGCACATGATGAAATACAGGGAATTCGGCAAAACGGGCGTTAAAATCTCCGCCCTCGGCTTCGGCGCCATGAGGCTCCCCACGCTCGAGCTCAACGGCAAAACCGCGTTCGACCACGACGAGAGCGTCCGCATCATCCATAAAGCCTTCGAGCTCGGGGTGAACTATATCGACACCGCGCCCTACTACTGCGACCGGGAAAGCGAAATCATCGTCGGCAAGGCCCTCAAGGGGTGCCGCGACAAGGTCTACCTCTCCACGAAAAACCCCATCGAAAACGACTCCGGCGAGGACTGGCGAAAGCGGCTGGAATCGTCCCTCTCCAAGCTCGACACCGACCGCATCGACTTTTACCACATGTGGGGCATCTCCCTCGAGGCCTTCCGCACCAAGATCGACGTACCCGGCGGCCCCATGGAAGCCGCCCTCCGCGCGAAGGAAGAAGGCCTTATCCGCCACATATCCTTTTCCTTCCACGACAAGGCCGAAAACATGCTCCCCATCATCGATTCGGGCTACTTCGAGACCGTCCTCATGCAGTACAACCTCATGGACCGCTCCAACGAGGCTTCCTTAGCCTACGCCCACGAAAAGGGCCTCGGCACGGTTATCATGGGACCGGTCGGCGGCGGGCGACTCGGGTACGCCTCCGCGGCCATCGCCGACCTCCTTCCCGGCAAGGTCAAATCGAGCCCGCAGATCGCCCTTCGCTTCGTGCTCTCCAACCCCGCGGTGGACTGCGCCCTCTCCGGCATGGGCACCGAGGCCATGGTCGCCGAAAACGCCGAAATCGCCTCGAAGGAATCGCCCCTCTCGCCTACGGAAATCGAGCGCGTAAACGCCGCCATGGCCGAAAACAAAAAACTCGAAGGCCTGTACTGCACCGGCTGTAACTACTGCATGCCCTGCCCGGCCGGGGTCAACATTCCCCTCAACTTCCAAATCATGAACTACCACCGCGTCTACGGCCTCACCGACTACGCCAAAGAACAGTACCGCATGATCGGCGCCGTCGACTGGATGAAGGGCGAAAAGGCGAGCGCGTGCGTGGAATGCGGCGAATGCGAGGAAAAATGCCCCCAAAAGCTCGAAATCCGCAAACAGCTCAAGGAAACCGCCGCCGCCCTGGGTTAATCTTTCCCCGATTATCTCTTTGGGGGTTCCCTGTCCGTTTCCGCGTGCGCGGGAACGGACCGGGCGCGTGCTTCGTTTGTACTCCTCGCGCTCGGTTCGGCTCCGCCAAACCGCCGGCTGCGCCGGATCGCGCTGCGGGGTACCACTGCGCCCGCTAACCTGGCTCAAGGGCTAAAGCCCTTGAGCTGGGAGAAAATCGCGACGCGATTTTCTCCACGGCGGGAAACAGTCAGCGCACACTCCACGGTAGTTGAACGCTGCGCGATTTTCTCCACGGCGGGAAACAGTCAGCGCACACTCCACGGCAGCTGAGCGCGACGCGATTTTCTCCATGGCGGGAAACAGTCAGCGCACACTCCACGAACAACGTTTTCTGCGCCTTCGAATCCTTCGAATCGACCCTTCGGCCCGCCCGTAACCTGAGCGTCCGTAGGATTTACCCTTGCCCGGGTGTATACTGAGCTTCCAAAGGAGCTTTTCATGTCACTCAAGCGATTAATCGCGCGGCTTATCGCCGCGGTTATCGGGTTTATCCTCGCGACTACCGTATACGAAACGGTACTATACGTGGTCTTGCGGCCCCTGACCAATTCGTTGGTTGAGGATCAATTGACGAACTCGAATACGGCACCAACGGCCATGAATGCCTATTTTACCCTGGCCAACGGGATTTTCGCGCTTTGCTGCGTTGCCCTTGTGGCCTTTTGCGTCGTAAGCGTCATCACGTATAAAAAAGGAAAGGAATAACCCCATGAAAAAAAGCGTACTTCTCGCGACCGTACTTCTCGCGTTGGTATTTAGCGCCTGTTCCGGCTATAAGCTGGAGGTCATCGAGCCCGACGAGTGGGCCATACTGGTTCCCGTAGACGGCGACACCACGCAACAGGCCAAGGATAATTCGTACGCCATGTACAAAGATTCCCTGGTCTCGGGGAAAACCATCACGATTCCCTATAAGCGGATAAAACTGGGCCTAATCAGGTCGTATAAAGTGCCGGCCTATACGCTGTATAAGACCAAACGAACGCCGATATCGCGGACCTGGTACAGCGTGGTGAACGCCGACGCCGCCGGGAACGTGGCGTATACGCAAAAGGGCGACAAACCGGGCTTCGCGACCGAATCCGCCGGGTCTACCGGGTTAATGATCGGCTTTAATATTACGTATAACGTGACGGCCCCCGAAAAATACCTTTATTGGAAAGGCAAGGATCCCGACCTCGCCACCTTCGGCGATAACACGATTTTCACGACCCTGAGTTCCCTCGTCAGCGAGACGATTTCCACGTATAAAGACGAGGAAATTACGACGAAGAAATCCGAAATCACGAAACGGCTCAAGGACAAACTGAACGAAAAATACGTTTCCGGATACGGCGTGGAGATCACGGAACTGGGCATCATCGGGGGCATTCAATTCGACAACCCCGAAATCCAGCGGCAAATCGACAATCGGATGATCCAGAAAATGGCCGCGGAGGCCGCGAAGGACCAACTTGCCGCGTTCAAGGCGAAATCCGAGCTCGTGACGTACGAAAGGACCTGGATCGAGATCGACATGCAGAAGGCGTTAATCAAATACATCAACGCCGCCGCGGAAAAGGGCTACACCGTCTTCCCGGAAGTCTCCGGCTCGTCCACCGCGATCGACATCTCGAAATACCTCAAGAAATAGCGCCTTCTTGCGCCCGCCGTCCCATCGCGGGAGGGCGGGCGCCGATTGCCCCTTGCGCGCGTTCCCGCGGGAAAGCGGTTTATCGGCGGTAACCGGCTCTTTCCCTGCTCAGGGTCTTGAGCCCGGCTCTCCCCTTCATTACTATGAAAAGCACGATGATCTATCTCGATCTCATACTCAATCTGTCGCTTCTCGTCTCCCTCTCGGTGGTTTCCGGCTTTATCCATGACCGTTTTGGCAGTACCCCGCGGTTATCGCGGGTCCTGCAAGGCTTCCTTTTCGCGCTTGCCGCGGTTATCGGCATGCTCAAGCCCATGAACCTCGGCAACGGGCTCATATTTGACGGCCGCTCCGTCATGATAAGCCTCGCGTCACTCTTTTTCGGCCCTCTGGCCGCGGCGATCTCCGTTCTTCCCCCGCTCGCCCTCCGCGTTTACCTGGGGGGCGACGGCATGCTCATGGGGGTTTCCGTAATTCTCATGTCTTCCGCGGTAGGCTTGGCGTTCGGGAGAAAAAGCCGCGCCGAGTCCCGCCCGCCGGAATCCCTGTCTCTCTACGCCTTCGGTCTCATCGTTCACGTTTTTATGGTGCTGCTCCTCTTTTTACTTCCCAGGGAACGCGTTATGCCCACCCTGCGAACGCTGGGGCCTTCCATTCTCGTTCTCTATCCCCTCGCGACCGTGTTGGCGGGGAAAATATTGTCCTACGCGCTCAACAATCAGCGGCGGATCGTGGAACTCAAAACGAACGAACGGCATTACCGGGATACGCTTGACTTCATTCCGATACCCGTCGGAATCGTCGACTCCTCCGGCCGCGTTCGGTACGTTAATCGGCGGTTTACCGAAACCTTTGGGTATCGCCTGGAAGACATTCCCCAAATAGGCGACTGGAAAAGAAAAGCCTATCCCGACGCCGAGTATCGCGGGAAGGCGGAAGCCCTCTGGAACGCCGATGTCGTCGCCGCGAAGGAAGGCGACGGATCCACACCAAACCGCCTCTACCTCGTTGCCCGTTCCGACGGAGAGACCCGCCATGTCGATATCGCCATGCGCGTTTTGGGGAACCTCTATATAACGGTCTTTCAGGACCTGACCGAGCGGGAGGCGATGGAAAGAACGCTGCGAAGGCAATTGAAGGACCTTTCGGCCATGCGCGACGCGACCATCAACAGCATGGCAATCCTTTCCGAATACCGCGATTCCGATACCGGGGCCCACATTCAACGCACGAAATTGTACGTGAAGGCCATGGTAGAACGTATCGGCGAACGGGTCGGCTACTCCGCGGAGGCGCGGGAGTTAATATGGCGTTCGGCGCCCCTCCATGACATCGGAAAAATCGCCATTCCGGACAGCATCCTTCTCAAACCCGGCCGCCTCACGCCCGAGGAGGAAATGACCATGCGCCGCCACGTCCTTTTCGGCAGCGATGCCATTAAGCGCACCCGCGAGTACGCGCCGGAAGACCCCTTTCTCGATTACGCCTGCGAAATCGCGGAGTTCCACCATGAGCGCTGGGACGGCTCGGGCTACCCCCACGGCCTTTCCGGTCCCGCCATTCCCATGAGCGCGCGTATCATGGCCGTGGCCGACGTGTACGACGCGTGTATCTCGGAGCGTCCCTACAAGGCCCCGATTCCCCACGACGAAGTGATCCATATCATCGAACAGGGAAGCGGATCCCACTTTGACCCCGAACTCGTGGAATTGTTCCTGGATATCCATGCCGAATTCAACGAGATAGCGTCCCGTTACCGCGGATAAGCCCCGCCGTTCCGCCTTCTTCGTCTTACCCCAGGCACGCTGGGTGGCCTTTAAACGAAAAAAGGTTGCCCTTCCGGGCAACCTTGCAGATTAATTGGCAACCTTGCGGCAAACACCGTGGAGTTTCACTCTTGGTGAAACTCCAAGATGTACTAAAAACGAAGTTTTTAGTACATCCCGTCCTATCAGAAACCCGTGCCCTGCGGTTACGGGTTTCAGGCGCCGAGCGGAATATGATTGTATGTTCGTTCCCTGATCGGGAACTCACTGCCGGCGTTCCGCCCATCTGGAACACGTGACCTTCGGTCCCGTGTTCCAGGCGCCGATTGGAATGTGATTGTATGCTCGTTCCCGCAACGGGAACTCACAGGCGGCGTGCCACCCTATCAGAAAATACGCCCTTCGGTCGCATTTTCTGGCGCCGAGCGGAATGGATTGAAAGCCCGTCCCCGACGGTACGGGCGACGGCGTTCCGCCTCCGGCGGAATGGCTGCCGTTAAACGAAAAAGGGCCGCCCCGACGGGGCGACCCTACAGCTTTCAGGCTGGTTTTGTACCTTTTTTTAGTACATCCCGTCCATTCCGCCCATGCCACCCTATCAGAAAATACGCCCTTCGGTCGCATTTTCTGGCGCCGAGCGGAATGGATTGAAAGCCCGTCCCTGACGGTACGAGCGACGGCGTTCCGCCTCCGGCGGAATGGCTGCCGTTAAACGAAAAAGGGCCGCCCCGACGGGGCGACCCTACAGCTTTCAGGCTGGTTTTGTACCTTTTTTTAGTACATCCCGTCCATTCCGCCCATGCCACCCATTCCGCCGGGGGCGGCGGGGGGATTCTTCTCGGGGAGGTCGGTGATGGCGCATTCGGTGGTCAGGAGAAGGCTCGCGACGGAGGCGGCGTTCTGCAGGGCAGAGCGGGTTACCTTCGCGGGGTCGATGATTCCGATCTTCATCATGTCCACCCATTCCATCTTGGCGGCGTCGAAACCGATGCCCTTCTTCTCGTTCTTGGCCTTCTCGGCTACCACGGCCCCGTCAACGCCGGCGTTCTCGGCGATCTGGCGGATCGGCTCCTCAAGGGCGCGCTTTACGATCTTGAAACCGATCTTCTCGTCGTCGGTGAGGGCGGCGAGATCGGCCTTCTCGAGGGCGATAGCGGCCTGGATGAGGGCGGTGCCGCCGCCGGGGACGATTCCTTCCTCGAGCGCGGCGCGGGTCGCGGAAAGGGCGTCTTCCACGCGGTGCTTCTTTTCTTTCATCTCGACTTCGGTCACGGCGCCGATGTTGATGACGGCGACTCCGCCGGCGAGCTTCGCCAGGCGTTCCTTGAGCTTCTCCTTGTCGTAGTCGGAGGTGCTCGCGTCGATCTGCGCCTTGATCTGGGCCACGCGGTCCTTGATATCCTTCGCCTTGCCGGCGCCGTCGATGATCGTGGTGTTATCCTTGTCGATCTTGACGCTCTTTGCCTGTCCGAGCTGGGTGATGTCGGTGTTCTCGAGCTTGAGGCCGAGTTCCTCGGAAATCACCTCGCCGCCGGAGAGAATCGCGATGTCCTCGAGCATGGCCTTGCGGCGGTCGCCGAAGCCGGGGGCCTTGACCGCGCAGGTCTTGAGGGTTCCGCGGAGGCTGTTCACGATCAGGGTCGCGAGGGCCTCGCCGTCAACGTCCTCGGCGATCATGAGGAGGGGGCGCCCGGACTGGGCGATCTTCTCCAGGAGGGGAAGAAGGTCCTTCATGTTGGAGATCTTCTTGTCGTGGATAAGGATGTAGGGGTTCTCGAACACGGTCTCCATGCGGTCGCGGTCGGTCACGAAATAGGAGGAGATATAGCCGCGATCGAACTGCATACCCTCGACGTAGTCGGTGGTGGTGTCCATCGTTTTCGCTTCCTCGACCGTGATCACGCCGTCTTTGCCGACCTTCTCGATCGCGTCGGCGAGGATCTTGCCGATCTCTTCGTCGTTGTTCGCGGATACGGACGCGACGTGGGCAACCTCGTCGGAGCCCTTGATTTCCTTCGAATTCTTCTTGATTTCCTCGACGGCGATGGTCACTGCCTTGTCGATACCGCGCTTCAGCTCGATCGGGGTCATGCCCGCGGCCACGGCCTTCAGGCCCTCGCGGACCATGGAATAGGCCAGCACCGTCGCGGTAGTGGTTCCGTCACCGGCTACGTCGTTGGTCTTGGTCGCCACTTCCTTGAGGAGCTGGGCGCCCATGTTTTCATAGGGGTCTTCAAGCTCGATTTCCTTGGCGACAGAAACGCCGTCCTTGGTAACCGTGGGGGCTCCGAACTTCTTGTCCAGAAGGACGTTGCGGCCCTTGGGACCAAGCGTTACCTTCACGGCGCGGGAAATTTGTTCCACGCCGGAAAGCAGCTTTTTCCGGGCTTCTTCATTGAACATCAACTGTTTAGCCATTTCATTCTCCTTGTACCTACGCGAGCCCAACGTTCTTTTGGCGTTGGCTACGCGTTAATTAATGAAATAATGTGAGGAATAGCCCCTTTCTTCATCGGGAGCTACAGTATAAAATAGCGAAAAAGAACGTAATCGGCAATGGAATCTTTTTAGAATATAAGGGGGTGTTTCATGGGTACGGTACGCTGGGGCATCGTCGCGACGGGCGGAATCGCGCGAAAATTCGCAGAAGCCTGCGCATTCGAATCGAAACGTTCGGGGAAATCGGTCCTTTCCGCCGTGGCGTCCCGGGATTCCTCCAAGGCCGCCGCCTTCGCCTCCGAGTGGGGCATTCCGGCGTCTTACGGCTCCTACGAGGCGCTTTTCGCCGATCCGGGGATAGACGCGGTCTATATAGCGACCCCGCACAACCTGCATGCCGAACTGTCCATCGCCGCCCTCAAGGCCGGCAAGGCCGTGCTCTGCGAAAAGCCGGTGAGCGTTCAGGCCAAAGATTTCTATCCCGTCATCCAAACCGCGCGCGCCGAAAAGCGCTTTTTTATGGAGGCGATGTGGACGAAGTTCAATCCCTCGTTCCTCAAGGCCCTCGAGTGGGTGAACGCGGGACGTATCGGAAAAATGAAATTCCTTCGCGCGGACTTTTGCCTCGACGCTCCCTACGACCCCGCGAGCCGCCTCTACGATCCCCGCCTCGGCGGCGGCGCCATACTGGACGTGGGCATATACCCCATCACGTGCGCGCTCATGTTCGCCGGGAAACGCCCGCCGGAATCCTTTTCGTCCTATATGAAGCGGCTGGATACCGGAGTCGACGTATACGATAAATTTCTCTTCTCCTATCCCGGCGGGGTGGAGATGGACCTGTCGTGCTCGATCGCGCTCTCCGGCCTTGAGGCGCTCCGGTCTGCCGTCATCGTGGGCGACAAGGGCTCCATAGCGCTCCCTTATTTCTGGATGGCCCAGCAGGTTACCTGGTTCGACGCCGAGGGCATCGCGCGAGAGACCCATTCGGCGCCCTTCGACTGCAACGGCTACGAATACGAGATCCGGGAAGTGGAGTCGTGCCTGGCCGCGGGGAAGACGGAAAGCGCTATACAAACATGGGCCGATTCCATTATGGTGATGGAACTGATGGACGCCCTCAGAGCCGCTGCCGTCTGACACATTACCCAACGAAGGATAAGCGATAACCCATGAACGACAACAAGATACGGGACGTGAGGATTCTCGCGACCAAGGCCCTCATCTCCCCCGAGGACATTGCGAAAGCCTATCCCGCTACCCCGCAGGCGGCAGAAACGGTCCTGAAGGGACGCGAGGAAGTGCAAAAAATACTTCGCCGCGAGGACGACCGTTTCCTCGTCATCGTCGGCCCCTGTTCCATTCACGACCCGGCGGGCGGGCTCGAATACGCGCGTCGGCTCGTGGAGCTGCGGGAAAAGTACGCCGACCGCATGTGCATCGTCATGCGCGTCTACTTTGAAAAGCCGCGAACCACCGTCGGCTGGCGCGGCCTCATCGTCGACCCCGGGCTCGACGGCACCGCGGACATTTCGCGCGGCCTCCATATGGCGCGCGACTTTCTCGTCAAGGTGAACGCGCTCGGCCTTCCGACGGGTTCCGAGATGCTCGATCCCATCGTGCCCCAGTATACCTCCGACCTCGTTAGCTGGGCTTCCATCGGCGCCCGAACCACCGAAAGCCAAACCCATCGCGAAATGGCCTCCGGCCTTTCCATGCCCGTCGGCTTTAAGAATGCCACCGACGGCGACGTGCAAATCGCGGTGAACGCCATCGTGTCCTCCCGCCAGTCCCATTCCTTCATCGGCATTACCCGGGCGGGCAGTTCCTGCATCATGCAGACCCTCGGGAACCCGGATAGCCACCTGATTCTGCGGGGCGGCAAGCACGGCACGAACTACGACCGCGACTCGGTGACCTCCGCCATCGCCTTGCTGAAGAAGGCGGGTATCCGCCCTTCCATCATGGTGGACTGCTCTCACGGGAATTCCCAGAAAATGCCCGAAAACCAGATAGGCGTGCTTCTCGAGACGATTCGCCTGCGAAACGACGCCGATAATCCCCTTTCTCCCCTCTGCGGCTGCATGATCGAAAGTTATCTCGAAACCGGTTCCCAACCGATTACCGCCGATCCGGACGACCTGAAGTACGGGGTGTCCATCACCGATCCCTGCCTTGGGTGGGACATGACGGCAAGCGCCCTCGCGGAAGCCTATAAACTCCTCGGCGAGCGCTTCTTCACCGCGGGCGACGTGCCCGTGGACGCGACCGGTTCGGCGAAACCCCTGCCGCTTCAGGGCGACCATAAGGGAAAGGCTAACGGGGCGGCGAAGGCATGAATGAACTGATCGTTTTTTCCGACGGCGGCTGTTCGGGCAATCCCGGCCCGGGAGGCTGGGGTTGCATTATCGTGGACGAGTCTATCGAGGGCGGCCGCGTCGCCGATCCTGCCTCTACCTCCTCCCTTTCGGCCCTCGCGCAGTCCATGAAGCCGGGCCTCGACCGAGAGGTAATCCGCTCCGGCGGCGAGAAGGCAACCACCAATAATCGCATGGAATTGATCGCCGTGATCGAGGCGCTCTCCCTCGTATCGAATACGCCCGCGTGGGCGACCCGGCCCGTGGCGGTGTACACCGATTCCCAATACGTGCAAAAGGGTATATCCGAGTGGATCAACGGCTGGAAACGGAATGGCTGGCGGACCGCCTCAAAGCAGCCCGTGAAAAACCAGGACCTTTGGATGCGCCTCGATTCCCTCGCCGCGGCGATCAAGCCACGATGGGTTTGGGTGAAGGGCCATGCCGGCATCCACTATAACGAAGTGTGCGATCGCCTGACCCAAGAGGAAATAGCGAAGCACCGATAGAAAGCTACAGGCTCATGCCCTCGAGAATCTTCTTGAGGGCCTTGAGCTCCTCGGTACTCAAGGTGATTCCCTTTCCCATTTTCTGATGGTCCGGCGACCAACTGCGAATGTCGTATTTCGGCGGTCGTCCGCCCCATGAAACGGCGGTCAATTCGACGGTCCATCCGCCCTTGCCCTCGGACAGGATTCCGAATTTCTCCATTATTTCAAAACTGAAGTCGTCTGCCATACCGCCTCCCGCTGATTTTCTTCTCCCAGTATACCATAGGACAAAAATTCCTTGTATTAAAAACCGTTACGGTGTACCCTGAACTCTGAAATCCGGAGGTACCGATGAATCAAAAAAAAATGCGAATAGTCGCGGGTATGGCCCTTATCGCCGTAGTCCTGCTCGCCGCCTGTAAAAGCGCCCCTCCCGCCGCGCCGGAAGCGGAACCGGCGGTTGAACCTGCCGTACAGCCCGCGGTGGAGCCCAGCGTCGAACCCGGAAAGCCGGTAGACGAGGCACTAACCTCCCTTCGAGACGAATGCGAAGCGCTTCGAGAGAAGGGCATGAAATATGGCGTGAATACCTATAAGCCCGAGGGCTGGGGCGAAGCCGAATCCTCCCGTAACGCCGGACTCGACGCTTACGGAAAAGATTACGACGCTTCCGAAGCCGCCTTTAAAGACGCCATCGAAAAGTACAACGCGCTGATCAACGCGTCCTTCGACGAGATTTCGGTTCAACTCGAGGCAGAGTTGCTGGAAGCCCGCGCGAAGGCCATCGAGCTCGGCGCCGATTCATACTTCCCCGAGCAGTTTTCACTCGCCGACGAGGCGCTCGATTCTGCCTCTTCCGCGCTGAACGCCGGCTCGAAAGAAGAATCCTACGCCTCGGCGCAAATCGCACTCATGCGGTATCGGACGCTTATCCTCGGAATGGAGGCCGTCGCCCTGAACGACGACATCATCCGGAATGATTTTACCGCCTCCTCCTCCGAAGATTACGCGAAGGCGGGAGAAAAATACGAGGAAGCCGCCGCGTCCTATGGAACCGCCGATCCCGCCGCGTTCGAAGCGGCGTCGGAGTGCGTGGCCTATCTCAAGAAGGTAAGCAACGCGGGATACAAGGCATGGGCCCTCGACAAGCAAAACAAGGTTGGCGAGATCAAGAGTCTCTGCGACGCCATAAAGGCCAAGCGTTCCATGCCCAACGAATACGCGGCGGCGGATATGCTCGCGTCCGATGCCGAGAAGTTCGGTACCGCAGAGAATGACTGGAAGGCTTCCTTTAACGCGTATTCCGACGCAGAAGTCGCGTTTACCAACGTGTATCAGGAAGTGTCGCTTCGGCGCAATGCCGCCGACCTTGCCATTTCCGCGGCGAAAAATCGCCAAACCGAAAGTTCCGAACTCGCCCGACAGGCCGACGAGACCGCTCCGTTGCCTGATGATGCCGAAGGCTTTAGCGAAGATCCGTATGTCATCGACGACTCTGCTTCCGGGGAGGTAGCGCAATGAAAAAAATCCTCTGTTTCTTTGTACTCACGCTGTGCGTCGCGTCTTTCCTGCCCATCGCGTCCGCCAGCTACGACAATAATGAGTACCAGCGGAAAAGCAGGGCCTATACGGAACTTGCCGCGAATGCCTACGACGACGGCGATTACGCCGGCGCCGTGGAGTACGCGAAGCTGGCCGAAGAAAACGCCCGGCTATCGGCCGCCTTTATCCAGGGCATGATCGCGAAGTCCGACGCGGAGAAGACCCTGTACGCCGCGCGTACCCGGCTTGCCTGGGCAAAGGGCATCAAGGCCGACGTTTATTTCCCCGGCGCGGTGAAATCCGCCGCCGATTCGATCGACGTTTCAGCCGCCGCTTTCGCTTCCGAATCTTGGCCCCAGTCAAAGGCCGCCGCCCAGGCTGCCCTCGACGCGCTGTCGGTCGTGAAGGAAATAATCCCGCTGCCCGCGAACTGGCACGTGGAGCCCTGGGATCCGAGCAAGGATTGCCTGTGGAATATCGCCGCGAACCCGGCCGTGTACGGCAATCCGCTTTTATGGGAGAAACTGTACGAGGCGAATAAGAAATTGATGAAACAGCCTTCGAACCCGAACCTTCTCGTGCCGGGACAGAATATCGTAATCCCGAGCATCAAGGGCGAATACCGCGAAGGAACCTATGACCCGGAGCGGACCTACGAGCCGTTCAAGAATCAGGTCGCCCAGTGACCTGAATATGGGGCTGCCGGTTAAACCGGCAGCCCTTTTTTTTGTACATAGGCGAACAGCGCCGCCGCCATAAGCGCGTGGATGAACGGGGGGCGTCCCATTCCCTGGAATACGGCGGCTGCGGACATGGGTTGGGCCGTGAGAAATTCGTCTTCGTCCAGGTCGGTATCGTGGGTGCGAACGAGGTTTTCGGCGATGAATATGTGGCATGTATTGTCCATGATCGCCGGGTTCGGGGAAATGGCAGCCACCCGTTCGAGCTTTCCCGCCGTATGGCCCGTTTCCTCCCGAAGCTCCCGTGCCGCGGCCTCGGCCGGCGTCTCTCCCCGGTCAATAACCCCGCCCGGAAATTCAACGCTTTCCGCCTCGGCCCCATGTCTCCATTGTCTTACCATCAAAAAATCCCTGGCTCCCCCTTCGCCTTCAAGGACCGGTACGACGATCACCCAATCAGACGCGTGCAGGGCGTAATAGGTTCCTTCGGTTTCGTTCGGGGCTTTGCTGGTGATTTCATGGATATCGAAGACCCTCGTCGAAAAGATCGATTTCTTGCGTTGCGGTTCCCACGATATCGATTCTTTCATTTACTGCGCTCCTTCTATCCCGTAACGCGCCTTTTGACAGATACACGCTTCGGTCTTATCCTATAGGTAGATGATATACCAAATAAGGGAGGTTCGATATGGCCATAATCACGATTTCGAGACAGATTGCCTCGATGGGAGACGAGGTTGCGGCCGAGCTATCCCGACAGCTCGGCTATACCTTCATCAATCGCGACACGCTGGAAGAGGATTTGCTCAAGCACGGCATTACCAAGGAAAAACTCCATAAATACGATGAGAAAAAGCCCGGTTTCTGGGCGTCCCTCGCCCGCGACCGAGACGAATACTTTGATTACCTGCGGGAAGCCGTCTATGAGCGCGCCAAGGACGGAAATTGCGTCTTCATTGGGCGAGGCGGATTCGCGATTCTAAAGGATGTTCCAGGCTGTATCGCTGTTCGGCTCGTTGCGTCCCTGCCGATCAGGATTGAACGGCTCATGAACGAATTTTCGTGGCCAGAAAAGAAAGCCATGGCATTGATACAGGAAAGCGACGGTAATCGCCGCGGCTTCCATAAGGCTTTTTTCAATATCGATCACGACGATCCCTCGAGCTACAATCTGATACTCAATTCAGATTCGATAACGCCCGTCGCCGCCGCGAAAATCATCGCCGAGACCTGCAACCTTACGGTCGACTCAAATCAGGAACGAATCGGGCGGGAACGGATCGCCGAACTCTTGCTCGCGCAGAAAATCGTGAACCATATCGTGTTTGACCTGCAAATACCCGTGCACTTCCTTGAGGCCACCGCCACGTCCACCGAGATTACCCTACATGGAGTCGCGGATTCCTCGGCGGTTATCGAGCGGGTTCTCGAGGCGGCCCGAACCATGTCGCCCGATAAGAAGGTTCTTTCCGGAATCAGCATCGTTCAGGATTATAAGTCCTATCCCTGAGGCGTTTATCGGGTTTTCGTCGCTTTCCCGTGGCGGAAAAATATGAGCGCCTTCTCGAAAAAAGACGCGAACACGATTCCCCCGGCCGCGTATTCAAGCCCGGTAAAGAAGGGCCGGAATCGGTGCGGAAGGTACATGCCGACGATTTCCGCGACATATAGGGACATGGTCGTGGCGATGGCTATTTTTCCGCCCCAGGTTGACTTTGTCTCCACCGGACGCTTTAAGATCAGGAAAACCAGCATTCCGAAGGCTTGCAGGAAGAGTCTCAGGAAGATGAGCGCAAAAAACCATAAGGGGACAATCTCGTTGCGGTAATACACGACGGATATCACCACGAGCAGGCTATAATCGCTTATGGAATCGAGCATCTGGCCTATTTTGGTTATCTGATTCGTTCTGCGGGCGATTTGGCCGTCAAAGCTATCGGTTAAAAACACCAGCGCCAATACGATGGGAAGCAGGATCTTCATTTCCGAAAAATGCGTGTTCATAAGAAGGTACGCAACCGTCGGCACGCTGCTGATCCTGAGCAGGGTAATGAGATTCGCGGTATTTATCCTCGTGAGGGGCATGCCGGTTCGCTGGTCGGTGAAGTAGCGCTTGAAGCGTAAAAGGAAAACGAGAAGCCCGCCGTGCAGAAAAAGGGCAAATGCGGTAAACGCGAAAAATTCCCGCAGTCCGGTAGAACCCAGGGAGGAAAGTATCGCTATGATACCGATCTGGGCGATCGTATAACCCGATATCGTCAGAACGATGCTTTTTTGCATAAGGAAATCCTATAGCTTGACACTTCCTTTGTCAAATAGGATAGTAAAATAATGAAATTGCCCAACTTTTTTACCGCCCTGCGTATCGTTTTGGCGCCGGTTTTTTTCCTCATATATTCAATCCCCCTATGGACCGGTTTTGGCTCGGTTCCTTCGGTTTTTATCTTGATCCCTCTGTTCGTTTTTATGGAGTTCACCGATTTCCTCGACGGGTATTATGCCCGCCGTCTCGGTCTCGTTTCGGACTTCGGGAAACTCTTCGATCCCTTCGGCGATGTCCTGGCAAACCTGACCGTTTTATTCGCCTTTGTGCTCTCGGGGTATCTGCCCGCATTGCTTTTCCTGGTCATTCTCTATCGGGAAATGGGCATTATGTTCGTGCGGATGCTTGCGTCCAGGCAGGGCGTTGCCATCGGCGCACGTAAAGGCGGTAAAACCAAGACCGTTCTTTATATAGTGGCGGCGGGAATTTCCCTCGCCATTGAATCCGGCGTTCGGCTTGGAATTCTCGCTCAAAACCACCTAACGGTCTTTCGCTGGATCAATATCGCGTTCTATGGCGTCGCTGTCATCGTTTCCATAATTTCGTTCATTGACTATGTGGTTACCTTCGGCGCAATCCTTCGGCAAAATACGATTTCCGAAAAAAAGTAACGATTTCCTTTTTCGGTACTTGACCTTCATGAGGCGTTGGTGATATATATTACAACGTCGCGCCGCTACCAAGCACTGCCTTGAAAACGCCGCGGTTCTTTGATATCGCTTACAGATTGATCGCTTGTAATTCAGTTTCTTGCGCTTCGTAACGTAATCCAAAGAATTAAACATCTCGAATTATGGTTCCGGTTTTTACCGGCTCATATAAAGCGCTCCTGACGCGGAAATCGCGAGGGAGCGAGATCGGGAATCCGAAAGGGTTTTTACCGCCCCAGAAAGGCGAACCGATCGCTGGTCTT
>QKEL01000003.1 GCA_003252395.1 Spirochaetales bacterium | reverse complement strand
ATTTCAACTATCTGCATCTGAACAGAGAGCGGAACGTGTAAAACAGGATGCTATAAAAGAAGCAGAAGCTCAAAAGAAGGAAATTCTTCTAGAGGCAAAAGAACAGCTAATTCGAGAAAGAAACCAGCAGGAGCGGGAAAATCGCGAACGCCGAAGCGAGCTTCAGCGTTACGAGCGTCGTTTGACGCAAAAAGAGGAAGCACTCGACAAGCGCGGCGAGTCCATGGACAAAACCGAGCAGCAATTTGCCGAGCAGGCCAAGGCGATCGCGGAGCGCGAGAAGTTTCTTCTCGGCGAGGAAGAGCGCTATCGGCTTGAGCTTGAGCGCATCTCCGGCCTGACCGCCGAAGAGGCCAAAAGCCTGATCATCAAGGACCTCGAGAACGAGGCCCGCCATGATGCCCAGGGGTTACTCAACAAAATCGAACAGGAAGCACAACTCGCGTCGGACAAAAAGGCCCGGGATATTCTCGTTACGACCATACAAAGGATCGCGACCGAGACGACCAGCGACATTACCGTCGCTACCGTGAGCCTGCCGAGCGACGAAATGAAGGGCCGAATCATCGGTCGCGAGGGCCGGAACATCCGTACCCTCGAGACCCTTACCGGCGTGGACGTGATCATCGACGATACGCCCGAAGCGGTGGTAATATCCTGCTTCGATCCCGTGCGCAAGGAAATCGCCAAGGTATCCCTCGAGCGCCTGATTCTGGACGGACGCATTCATCCCGCCAGAATAGAGGAAATCGTTCAGAAGGTTACCCGAGAGATCTCGCAAAAGATCTATGAAGAGGGCGAGAAGGTTCTCTTCGATTTGGGAATCCACAATATGAGCCAGGAAGGGGTTCGCGCCCTGGGTAGGCTCTATTTCCGGACGAGTTACGGCCAGAACGTGCTGTATCACTCGAAGGAAGTGGCCATGATCGCCGGAATGCTGGCCGCCGAGGTCGGGGCCAACCGCGAGATCGCCAAGCGCGGCGCCCTGCTCCACGATATCGGAAAGGGCGCGGAAAACGATTCGGACCAGAACCACGCCGAGGTCGGCATCGACATGGCGCGGAAGATGAACGAGGACCCGCGGGTCATCAACGCGATAGGAAGCCACCACGGCGACGTGGAACCGTCTTGCATCGAATCGGTGCTGGTTCAGATCGCCGACGCGATTTCCGCCGCGAGACCGGGCGCCCGCCGCGAGACCCTGGACAATTACGTGAAGCGGCTCGAGAATCTCGAGAACATCGCGGAAAGCTTCCAGGGCGTGGAGAAGGCCTACGCCATCCAGGCCGGACGCGAGCTTCGCGTGCTGGTCAACAACGAGCGGATCGCCGACGCGGAAGTGAAGGAACTGGGCAGGGAGATCGCCAAGAAGATCGAAAGCGATCTGCGGTATCCCGGCCGTATCCGCGTGACCCTGATCAGGGAAACGCGAATCGTCGAATACGCGCGGTAAGGCATTCGCCGCCCGCGCTCAACGCGAAAAAAGCCCGAGGGAGCAACGCTCCTTCGGGCCTTTTTTTTTGTCCCTCGCGCCACGGCGTGCGGGGCCGTCTATACCTTGAACTTGTCGGTTTGCCGTTCCATGGCCTGGAGGCTCTCGTTGGTCTCCCTGGCGAGTTCGGATACGCGCTGCGCGGACTCGTTAATCTGGGTTGCCCCCGCTGTCATCTCGTCCATGCTGTTGAATATCATGGTCGCGGTTTCGTTGAGCTCCTCCACGGACGAACGGATGAGCTCCGAGGAAGAGGTCATGGTTCCCGCCTTTCGCTTTACGGACTCGCTCATCTCGTTTATTTCGCGCAACGCTTCCAGTATCTGCCGTGACCCGCTTCGTTGCTCGCTCATCGCGCCCTCGATCTCCGACACGAGGCCGCCGGTGGTCTCGACGGCGGCGGAGACCTCGCCGAACACGGCCGTTGAGGCCTTGGCGGCGGAAACGACGGTGTGTATCCCCTTTTGAATTTCGGCGATTTGCACGTTGATCGCCTTTGATTGGGCGCTCGCCTGCTCCGAAAGCTTCCTGATTTCGTCGGCGACGACGCTAAAGCCCTTTCCGGCGTTGCCCGCGTGCGCCGCCTCGATCGCCGCGTTCATGGCCAGTAGGTTGGTTTGGGCGGCAATTCCCGAGATCGCGTTGTTCGCGTCGGTCAATAGTTCCGATTTTCGGGCTATCCCCAAGGCGTTTTCCTCGGAGTCTTTTTGTTTTTGCCTTCCGTCGCCCACCTTGGACGAGAGGGCTTGGAATGACGCGGTCATCTTGCCCGTCGAGTTCGCCACCGAATCGATGTTGCCGACCATTTGCTCGATGGAGGCGGCCATTTCCGTGCTGCCGGACACCTGCGTCTCGATGAGGCGATCGAGTTCCCGGATGCCTTCGGCTATGTCCGCCATTGCCTTTCGTACTTCCGCGGCCTGATCGTGCTGGATTCCGGCGTGCTTTCTGACGCTCCCGATATTCGCCATGATTTGGCCGATGGCGCTTGCCGATTCCACGGAATTAACGGAAAGGCTCTCCCCGATGTTGCCGAGGGAACCCTGGATCGACCTGAGCGACTGAATGATCCCCTGCAGGCTTCCCGCGAAGGCATTGAAGCTTGTGACCGTTTCGGCAAGCTCGTCTTTGCCGCGCGCGGTCAGACGCCGGGTTAGGTCGGCGTCGCCCTCGGCTACCTCGCGGAAACCGGCGGCGAGAGCCTTGATGGGCCGAACGAACCCGATGCCCGCGATCAGGGCAAAGCCCAGGCCAAACAGGAAGGCGATCAATGAAACGGCGAAAATCGAGGTACGGAGCTGGACGAGGGGCGCGGATATGGCCGATTCGGGCACGTCGACCCCGACGCTCCAATCCATTCCCCGAACCGGGGCGAACCCCACGTATCGGAGCTCCCCGTTCAAGCGATAGGCCTTTACGCCGTTTTGCGCTTCCGTCATGGCCTCCACGATCGGTACCCTCCCGGCCTGCGCCGGGTCGTTCCTGGCGGTTTCCAGTAGGTTTATCCTATCCCGGGCGTTTTGCGGGACGGTATCGGCGATGACGACTCCTTCCCGGTTCACCATAAAATTCTCCGATCCTTCCCCGTAATCCACCGCGGAAATATTCGCGTTGAGGAATTCGGCGACTCGTTGCCCGATCAGGACCTTCGTAAGCCGGCCTTCTTCCATCACCGGTACGGCGAAAAGGACGGTTAGGAGGTTCTCCTCACCCGCCACCGCGCTGTACACCGGGTCCGAAACGGCCGGTTGGCCGGTTGCAAGCACCTTTTGGAGGTACGGCCGCTTCGAAAGGTCGGCCGTTTTACCGCCGGCGAGATGGAGAATGCCAGAAGAGTCGGCCGGAGATATCGAATTGTACCCCAATCGGCGTGTTTCATCGGCCAACCGTGCGTACATTTGGTCTGAGTAGTCGATTTTCGTGCTCGCGGCCAGGGATTCGAGCTGGGCGTGCTGAAGGAGCACCCAGCTTTCGTAATTTGCCGCCAGTTTCAGGGATTCCGAGGCGAGGTTTTTTTCTACCTGAGCGACGAGGAGCTTCGATGAACCTGAATAGGCGAAAAAACCGATGCCTAAGGCGAGGATTATCGTGGGAATCGCCATGGCCAACAGCAATTTGAATAGCAGGGAATCGGTGAATCTCATAACGGTATCTCCCGGAACGCTTTGTTAGCGTTTTCGACAGAAAGCGAAAACGCGTCATTTTAACTATAGACGAAGGGTTCGGGAGATACAACACGATGCCCACGGAATGTACCCCGTCCGGGGTGGAGGTTCCGGACGGGCTATTCATTCCTTCCAGGCGGCGGCGAACGCGCGGAAATCGGCCAGAAGAAGGCGGGTAAGCTCTCCGGGACAGGCGGCCATCGCCCGGCCGTCTATGGACGTGATGGGCATTATTTCGGCGCCCGTCCCGGTCATGAAGCACTCGTCGGCCGTCCAGGCGTCCAGGCGCGTGAAGCGTCCTTCCCGTACCGGTATGCGCCGCCTCTCGGCGAGCTCAAGCACGGTCTGCCTCGTGATTCCCGCGAGAAGGCCGCAGTCCGCGGACGGCGTCATCAAAACCCCGTCTTTGGCGAAGAAGAAGTTGTCGGCGGTGCATTCGGAGATAAAACCCGCCTCGTTGAGGAGAAGGGCTTCCTGGCATCCCGCCTGCTTGGCCTCCATTTTTGCGAGAATATTGTTTAAGTAGTTCAGGCTTTTAATGCCCGGGTCGAAGCCCCCGAAACCGAGCCTTCGGGAAGCCGCGGTGATAAGCGGAATGCCGGTTTCGTAATTGGCGGGGGGGTAGATGCTTATGTTGCCGACGATGACGATAACGGCGGCCTTGGGGCAGGAAGCGGGATTCAGGCCGAGGTCGCCGATTCCGCGGCTCACCACGAGGCGCACGTAGGCGTTTTTCGCGCCGTGGGCGGCGACGGTTTCGAGTAGGGCCTCCGTCATGGCCCGGGGGGTAAGGGGAATGTCGATCAGTAGGGCCTTGGCGCTTCGCCAGAGGCGGTCCAAATGGTCCTTCAAGCGGAAGACCGTGCCGTCGTAGACCCGAATGCCCTCGAATACGCCGTCGCCGTAAAGGAAACCGTGATCGAGCACGCCGATTTTGGCCTCTGAGGCGTCCATTACCTTTCCGTCAATCCAGACTTTCATGTTCTCTCCTTTCCCGGCAGCGCGGCCGGCGCTTCCCGGTCCCGAAACACGTCGCGCAGGGCCGCGTATCCCGGACCGAATTTACCCTCAAGTTCTTGGTTGAATCGCCTGACGATTTTCATGATGTATATGTCGTGCTTGATGTAGTCTTCGGCCAAGAGCACGAAGCCGGGGTTTTTGCTCCACGCGCCCTCGACGTGGCCGTCCTCGAAAAAGGTGGCGACCAGGGCAATGCGGCCGTCGGCGACCAGCGAAAAGCCGCGGCCGCCGCGTTCCGCGTACAGGGTATCCGCGATGGGATGCTCGTACGTCTGCCCGAAACTGATCGTCGGGGTCCCGAAATGCACCAGGGCCATGGGCACCTTGCCTTCCCGTTCTGAAAGCGATCCCGCGAGGGCTTTCACCTCGTCGCCCCAGGCGGAGATAAGCAACGCGGTTTTCGCGCCGGCGATCATCCGTTCGGCCTGATCGAGGAATTCCGCCCGGTCGGACAGGTTCCATACGTAGCTGACGTTAGTCTCGCCCCGGAGCCGCGATAAATCGGCGGAAAGAAGGTCGAGGGTGCTATCCATCCTGCTTCGGTAGGATTCCATGAACTCGTCGGGCTCGCGGGGTACGTAGCGCTTCTTCCCGTTTTCCGACAGTTCCATGACGAGGCTTTTTTCCGAAAGGCGGCCGAGTACCTCGTAGATTTTCGACGTAGGGACCCCCGCGGCCTTTCCGATTTCGTAGGCCGTGGCCGGGCTTTTCGATATGAGCGCGACATAGACCCGGGCTTCATAGTCGGTAAAACCCAGTTCCCTGAGCCGTTCAATAGTATTAACTACCATAGTAGTTACTATACTGCGGCTGGGGGTTTTGTCAAGAGTACGGTGAACGATGTATAGTGGGGCCGTGAAAACCATGAAGCCAGAGGCTTTACGCCTTTTTTTGGAGGGGATGTACGATCGGTTCAACCGGTGCGAGTACGTTCCTCCCGATCCTTTGGAAGTCGTGAGGGAGTATGACGAGCCGCGCGATCGCGAAATCGCCGCCCTCGTTGCCTCGGCGCTGGCGGTAGGCCGGGCGGGTTTGATCGTCGGCGCGGTTCGGGATGTCATGAACCGGATGGACCGTTCGCCGCGGGCGGTTTTGGACGGGGTTGATAGGGGCGATTTGGAAGACCGGTTATCCGGGTTTCGGTACCGATTCTTTTCCGGTTCCGACATCGCGGCCCTCCTTTCCGGGGCCGGAGCGCTCCTGCGCGAATACGGAAGCCTCGGGTCTGCGTTTTCGGCGTTTTACCGGGAATCGATAGCGAACGCGGCCGCCGAGCAGGTGGGCAAGCCGCTCACGGTGGCGCCGGCCCTGGAGCGGTTCGTCCGAGAGATACGGGAGCGAGCCGGCGCCTTGGCGGGAGAAACGGCGAAGGGAGTCCCTTTCGCGAAAAACCTGCTCCCCGGGCCGTCCGGCGGGTCGGCGTGCAAGCGGCCCTTCCTCATGCTCCGCTGGCTCGTCAGGAACGACGGGGTGGATCCCGGCGGATGGGACCCTGCCCTGGCGCCGTTTTTGGTTCAGCCCATGGATACTCATATGAGCTGGGTCGCGCGCACTCTGGGGTTCATCGGCGAAGGCGCTCCCGTGAATCTTTCGACGGCCCTCGAAGTCACCGAGCGTTTTCGCTCCGTCTGTCCCGATGACCCCTTACGTTACGATTTCGCCCTGACCCGGCCGGGAATCAGGCCCGATTTGGACCGGTCCGATTGGTTTCGCTAGAGGGCGGGCGCGCGGTTCGGCTTCATGACGGAAGCCTTAATCGCCGAGGTGGAAGCCTTCCAGGTATTCCGCCGTGAGCACGCTGCACACCGTGTCCCGGGTGGCTATTGTTTCCCGGGCGGAGGCGAGGCCGAAGCGGATGCAGGTTTTTTCCGGCTTTTCCCCGAGATACCCGTAGAGGAAACCCGCGGCGAAGGCGTCTCCGGCGCCGATGGTGTCTACGACTACCGCGGGCTTGTACGCGGGCTCAATCCAGGTTTTATTCCCCAGCGCCACGAGAACGCCGCGTTCGCCGAACGTCAGGATGCAATTCGCGAAGCCCAGCGCGCGGAATTTATCCGCGGTCGCCTCGTCGGGCTCGGCTGTCTCGCCGAGAATGGCCGCCGCCTCGAATTCATTCGCGGCGAATAGATCGATTTGGGTCGCCCAGGGGAGGGATTTTTTGGCGATGTCGGGCGACGTGGCGTTCTGGAAGATAAACAGCGGCCGGGTCTGCGCGTTGGCCGCCCGGAGGGCATAGAGCCGCTCCATGACGGAGGGCGAAACGTTCGAGTCCATCACGACGGTATCGATTTTTTCCCGTTCCATAAAGTCGGTGAACTCCCGGTCCACGGCTATTTCCTGCAACACGCCGTTTGCGTAAACGCAGGACGATCCGGCCCCCTTCGCGGCCATGACCGAGAAGAGGGCGGTTGACGACGTTTTGCTCGTCCGGAGGAGTTCCGTATTGACCCCGGCGCCGGAGAGGTCCTTCCGGAGAAATTCGCCGAAAATATCCTGCCCGATGACCGAGGCGATGGATACCTCGAAGCCGAGTTGTTTGAGGTTGCGGGCCATGCCACGGGCGACGCCGCCGGCTACTAAGTCGATAGTGCCCTCGCGGTAGGCGTTTTGCACGTCTTCCTGAAAACTGAAGGCCTTTATGTCTACGGAGGCGCAGCCGACGCAGAGGACCCTGCGGACCGCCTTTTTTTCGCGGGTCGTGTTCATGGCGGCGATTATATACCCAATTCGGCATAACTTGCAATTTTTCCCCGCCTTCGCTAGGATGTCCGTGCCAGGGGTGTCCTGGCCGAATCGCCGCATCGCGTCGCTTCGGCTTGGTCTGAGATCATACCCTTACGCGCCGGCCCCGAGCGGTCGGCCAACCTGTATCCGGGTAATACCGGCGGAGGGAGCGATGAAAACGCGTATTTTCACCTTCTTTTTCTTTTTTTCATTGATTGCCGCGGCGGGGACCCTCGCGGCGAAGGGCTCTGCCGACGCGTCTTCCGCGTCGAGGGAGATCACCGTGTATGCCTACGATTCCTTCACCGCGGAGTGGGGCCCCGGGCCCGAGCTTATCAAGCGGTTTTCCGAAAGGACCGGGTATACCGTGAATCTCGTTTCCTGCGGCGACGCCGGTCAGGTGCTTTCCAGGGCGGTCCTGGAAAAGAAATCGCCACGGGCGGACGTTTTGGTCGGTTTGGACAACAATCTGATCGACGCGGCGCGGAAGGCGGGCATTCTCGAGGCGTATACGCCCGCCGGGGCCGCGGCCGTTCCCGCTAACCTGCGATTGGCCGACGACTGGCTGCTTACCCCTTACGACTGGGGCCAGTTCGCGATGATTTTCGATACCCAATCGGGCATAGAGCCGCCGAAGAGCCTCGCCGAGCTGGCCGATCCCCGGTTCGCGAAAAAGATTATCCTGATGGACCCGCGCACGAGTACCCCGGGGACCGGTTTTCTCGCCTGGACCATGGCGGCCTTCGGGAAGGCGTGGCCCGATTACTGGTCGCGGCTTAGGCCCAACGTATTGACCGTCGCCCCGGGATGGGACGCGGGATATTCGCTGTTTACCTCGGGCGAGGCGCCGCTGGTCATAAGCTATACCACGAGCCCCGCCTATCACGTAGAGTTCGAGGGAACCGACCGGTACCGCGCGCTTATTTTCGGAGAGGGCCACGTTTCGCAGATCGAGGGGCTGGGCCTCGCCAAGGGCGCCAAAAACCCCGCGGGGGCCAAGGCCTTCATCGACTTCATGCTGACCGACGAGGCCCAGGAGGTCCTTCCCCTGACCCAGTTCATGTACCCCGTTTCGGCTTCCGTCTCCTTGCCCGCGAGTTACGCGGCGGCGCCCAAGGCCCCGAAAACCCTCTCGATACCCTCCGGCGAGGTGACCGCCGCGGTGGATACCGTCGTCACCATCCTCTCGAAATGAGTCTATTCCGCAAGGGACCGATTTCATCGGCGGGCTACGCGGGATCAGTGATCGGTCCCGTTTCGCTCTTCGCGGTCTCCGCGGGATTTCTCGCTCCCGTCGCGGTGGCCCTTTTCGCCGCGGCGGGTACCGGCGCCGAGGGCGCGGGCGCTTCGGCGCTCCGGTTCGCCCGCCTTTTCTCCGCCCTCCGCTTTACCTTCCTGGAGGCGTTCTTTTCGACCCTTCTCGCCGTGGCCATCGGCTTTCCCGCCGCCTTTTTCGTTGCCCGGCGCGACTTTCCCGGCAGGCGATTCCTGCTTGCCCTTTCCGCGGTTCCCCTGTGCGTTCCGCCCATGATCATCGCCCTGGCCTTCGTGCTGTATTTCGGACGGCAGGGCTGGCTTAACTACGGCCTGATGTCGGCATTCGGCCTGAAGGAACCGCCGCTCTCGTTCCTCTACTCCATGACCGGCGTGGTCATCGCCCATGGGCTTTACGATTTTCCCGTCATCATGCGTACCGTTTCCCGTGTGTGGGAGCGCCTGCCCGCCGACCAGGAAGAGGCGGCGCTGCTGCTCGGGGCGAAACCGGTCCGGGTATTCCGGACGGTAACGCTTCCGGCCCTGGCGAGGCCGCTGCTTTCGGGTTCGGCCCTCGTGTTCCTGTACTGCTTTTTTAGTTTCGTGATCGTGCTCCTCTTCGGCGGGGTCGGCGGAACCACCTTGGAGGTTGAGCTGTATCAGGCGGCCCGGAGTCGGCTCGATTTTAGGGGAGCCTCGCTCATCGCCCTAATCGAGACCGTCGCCGCGGTGGCGGTAATCGCCTTCCATGCCCGGCTCCAGCGCGGCTTGGGCAGGGGCATTTCCTCCCGCGATACCCTCCGCGCCCGAAAACCGGTCCGCGGTTTGCGCGAGCGGGGCGCCGCGGCGCTCTTTCTCGGCGGAATTCTCGTTTTTTTCGTAGGTCCGCTCGCCTCCATTCCCCTCAGATCCCTCGCGGTGAGCGCGTCGGGGGCCCGGTACGGCGGCTCCCTGACGTTCGGCCTTGCCGCGTGGAAATCGATTCTGGGCGGCTCGAACCTGCTGCCGGCCCTGGCCGCCACGGTCGGTACCGGCATCGCTACCGCGGCCCTCTCGGTCGCCGCGGCGCTCTCTTTCGCGTTTATCACCTACGCGGGGCGCTCTCCCGGTAGCGGGGCCCTATCGCGCCTCGCGCCCCTCGTCCCCTTGGCCGTATCCCCGGTCATGCTCGGTTTCGGGTGGAACCTGCTTTCGCCCCGGGGCCATTGGCTCACCCTGGTTGTCGCCCAAGCCTCCCTTTCCTGGCCCTTCGCCTGGACCCAGATACAGGGCGCCCTCGAACGCGTTCCCCCCGATATTCTCGACGCCTCGCGCCTGCTTTCTTCCGGCAGGCTCGACCGGTTTTACAGAACCCTCCTGCCCCTTTCCCTGCGGGGCGCGCTTTCCGGCGCGGCGCTTGTTTTCGCCATCAGCGCCGGGGACGCGACGCTTCCGCTGGTGCTCTCGCTTCCGGGGTACGAGAACCTCGCGCTGCTGCTTTTCCGCCTCGCGGGTTCGTACCGCTTTTCGGAGGCCTGCGCCTGCGCTGTGATCCTTTCCCTCGTCGCGGGAATCGCATTTTTCATACAGGACGGTGATACCCGTGAACGGTAATGCTTGGCTAGAAATCGCGGATCTTGAAAAGAAATGGGCCATGGCCTCGGTGTCGATCTCCTTCGCCCTCGAAAAGGGCGGCGCACTGGCCTTGCTGGGGCCGTCGGGTTGCGGTAAGTCCACGGTGCTCAGGATGATCGCCGGGCTGGAAACGCCCGACTCGGGCTCGGTGATTCTGGCCGGCCGGGACCTAACGGGCCTTCCCCCGGAAAGGCGTCGCATTGGCATGGTCTTCCAGGAACACGCGCTCTTTCCCCACTTAACCGTGGAAGACAATATCGGGTACGGCCTGAGGAGCGGGGGCGCGACCAAGGGGGAAAGCAGGCGGGCCGCCCAGGAATGGCTGGAACGGTTTTCGCTCTCGGGCTTCGCGAAAAGAAGGATCGACGGCCTCTCTGGCGGGGAAAAGCAGCGGGTCGCCCTGGCCCGGACCCTGGCGGTGAATCCCGACCTGGTCCTCTTCGACGAACCCCTTTCCGCCCTCGACGCGGAGCTGCGCGGCCGGCTGCGGGACGAGCTCCGTACCCGCCAGCGGGAATTGGGCTACGCGGCGATTTACGTGACGCACGATCCGGCCGAGGCGGAAATTCTCGCCGACCGGGTCCTTCGCATGGTTCCCCCGCAAACGTGATCCGTCTCGCGCCCGACACGTAGACGCGTCCGCCCGAGCGAGGCTATACTTGGCCGCTATGGGCTTTCGTTATTCCGCATACGACGTTATCGTTATCGGCGGGGGGCACGCCGGCATAGAGGCCTCTCTCGCCTCCGCCCGCATGGGCCTACAGACCCTCCTTATCACCCAAACCCTCGACACCATCGGGAAACTATCCTGTAACCCCTCCGTGGGGGGCATTTCCAAGGGCAATATCGTCCGCGAGATAGACGCGCTCGGCGGTGAAATGGGCAGGCTCGCCGACGCGACCATGATCCAATACCGGCTGCTGAACCGGAGCCGGGGACCCGCGGTGCAGGCTCCCCGCGTACAGGCGGATAAATATCGCTATCAGGCCCTCGCCAAGCAAACGCTCGAGCTGGAACCCCATTTGCACCTGTACCAGGACACTGTGGTGGATTTCGTGGTGGAAGAGCGGGGCGCGGGAACGGGCCGATCGTATCGCCGCCTTTCCGCTGGTCCCCTCTCTTCGGGACCCGAAGGCTCCGCCTCGATCCGCGCGGTAGTGACCGCCCGGGGACGGGAAATTTCCGCCCCGTCGGTGGTGCTAACCACGGGAACCTTCCTGGAAGGCACGATATTCATCGGCGAGTACGAGGCCCCCGAAGGAAGGCTCGGCGAACAGGCCGCCCGCGGGCTCGGCGCGTCGCTGCGCGCGGGGGGCTTCACGGTCGGCAGGCTGAAGACCGGCACGCCGCCCCGAATCCTCGCGAATACCGTGGACTACTCCGTTTTGGAAAGGCAGGAAGGCGAGGCGGAAATGCGGCCCTTTTCCTTTTCGTCGGACCGGGTCGAGCGGCCTTCCGTCGCCTGCTGGCTCACCTGGACCAACGCGGAGACCCACCGGATCATAGACGGGAATATCCACCGCTCGCCGCTGTATTCCGGCCGCATTCAGGGCGTCGGCCCGCGGTATTGCCCCTCGATCGAGGATAAGGTCGTCCGTTTCGCCGAACGAGAGCGGCATCAGCTCTTCCTGGAGCCCGAGGGGCTCGAGACCGAGGAGCTTTACATTAACGGCCTTTCCTCGTCGCTCCCCGAGGAGGTGCAGGACGCCTTCATGCGGACGATTCCCGGGCTCTCCGACGCGGTCGTGACCCGGCCTTCCTACGCGGTGGAATACGATTACGTGGACCCACTTCAGCTTACGTTCGCCCTCGAGACGAAGCGCGTGCGGGGCCTTTTTACCGCCGGGCAGATAAACGGAACCTCGGGGTACGAGGAAGCGGGCGGCCAGGGCCTGCTCGCCGGGATCAACGCGGCGCTTTTCGCCCGGGCCGTCGCCGCTTCGGGGCATGCCGCGCCCGGCGACGCCCCGGCGGGGTATGAGCCGTTCGTGCTCGGCCGGGAGGACGCTTACATCGGCGTGCTGATCGACGACTTGGTAACGCTGGGCACGAAGGAGCCGTACCGCATGTTCACCGCCCGGGCGGAATACCGGCTGAGGCTCCGCCACGATACGGCGGACGAACGGCTGACCGAAAAGGCCGCCGCCGTCGGTCTCGCGCGCCCCGGGGCCCTTGAGCGCCTGGACCGTAAGCTGGCCCTCCGGGACGACCTCTCCCGTCGGCTTTCCGAGCGCCGGCTTCGCGTTTCCGACGCCGAGGCGTTCCCCTCGCTTTCCAAGCACGTGGGAAAGACCTGCGCGGACGCCCTTCGCGACCCCCTCGTCCCCCTGGAAGACGTAATCGCCCTCGAGCCTTCCTATGCGGAATTTTCGCCCGAGATCCGCACCGCGGCGGAGCTTGAGATCCGATACGAGCATTATATCGACGCCCAGGACAAACGGGTGGATCGGCTGCGTAAAATGGACGATACGGCCATACCCGCGGCCTTCGATTACGACCGGATTCCGGGCCTTTCCTCGGAATCAAAGACGAAGCTTAAGGCCGTGCGGCCGGCGACCTTGGGCCAGGCCTCGCGGATTTCCGGCTTGCGTAATTCCGACGTCATGCTGTTAATGGTGCACTTGCGATAGGAAGGGGTGCGGGGCGGCGGGGATCAGCGGGCTTGGTCGAGGATGCGGTCCGCGTCGGACTCGGTGATGACGCCCGCGGAGACCAAGTCGAAAATTTGCTCGCTAACCGAGCGGTCGAAAAAGAGAAGGTCGTCGGTGCCCACCGTAACGGGAACGCCCGCGTCGATCATCCGCTTGATCGGGTGTTCTTTCAGGCTTTTAACGGATTTGAGCATCACGTTGCTTTGGGGGCATACGTTGCACCGAACCTTTCTGTCGGCGAGGAATTGCAGTACCGCGTCGTCTTGGGCCGCGCCGATTCCGTGCTGAACCTCGTCCAACCCGAAATATTCCACGAACCGGCGAACCGAGCGGGCATCCGAAAATTCGCCCACGTGAGCGCGTTTTTTAAGGCTCAGCTTATCCGCGAGATCGAAGATGTACTTGAATTCCTCGATTCCGTCCTCGATTTCCGGTCCATAGAGGTCTATGCTCGCGAAAACCCCGCTTTTCATCAGTTCCGGGGCCCACATCGATATTTTATCCTTATCGAAGGTCTTTCCCAGTCCGAGTTCGGGCCTGATAAGGGTTTTCTCGGAGTGTTTTTTGACTAAGTCTTCCGTCATGCGCAGGAATGCGTCGACGTTGCCCTCAAAATGGACCATAAAGCCGATATCGATGGAACCCTCGATGACTGTTACGCCGTCCGCGACGGCGGCGTCGATCGACATTCCTATAAGGTCCGCGACGTCCTGCGCGGTTCTGCATCGAGGGCGGGTGTACTTCGCGATCACGTCGTGCATCTCGTCGAGACCGTCCATGACGCGGGGAAAGTCGGGAATGGGAGTGCCGGACCAGGAAAAAAAGTCGGGATATCGCATGCCGAGGTTGAGATGGTTGTGCGCGTCGATTTTCGGCCGTGATTTATAATACTTGATGTCCCTCATTCCTATTCCTTTTTTTAGACGCGCACCCTAGGTTAATATGAAAATTGTAGCACTTCTCGGCCAAAAATCAAAGAAAAACGAGATTACGGAAAGCGCCTAAACCGTTTATCGGCAAATTCGGGCCAAAACTTAAGCCGAGCGGCCGGGTGAGTCCGCTTTGGCCGTTCCCTAGAGCACCGTCACCGCGTTACCGCTACGCAGGTAATATAGCCTCGTTTCTACCGGCAGGCCAAAAAGCTCTTCGGCGGCCTTCCGGTATACCGAGAGCTGAAACGCGTGTTGTTCGGGCCGTTCGACCCGATCCGTCTTGAAATCGACGACGAACGCCTTCCCGTCGCGCACGAACAGAAGGTCAATTTGCCCCGAGAGGACGAGCTCTTCGCCGTTTTCCTCCCAGGTAGTCAGGAACGCGAACTCGTTTTCCCGGCGTTCCGCGCCGAGGGCGAGTTTACCCGTCTCCGATTCAAGGAACCGTTCCGCCAGCGTCGATACTTCCGCGCGAATTTCATCGCCCATCATGAAGGGTATTCCCGTCATGCGCGCCTCGATTTCCCGGTGAGCGTAGGTTCCGAAATCCGTGGGTGACAGCTCGAGCCGTTGGAGAAGCCGGTCCAGGGAATCTCCTTCCTGCGCGGGCGCGGCTTTCGCGCTGAGCGCCGTATCCGCGGCTTCGCGCTGGGCGGCGAGCGCGGTAACCGCGAGGCGGCGTTTTTTCGGGGCGGGAAAGTCGACTACCGGTACCCGCGCGGCCAGCTCGGCGAAGCGACGGTTAAAGGCCTCGCCCGGGCGATCGGCGCCGTCGGGCTTCGCGCCCCGGTACCCGGTGCCGTCATGGCGACGGGGCAGGGCCTCTTCCAGGCGCAGGTTCGGGATTTCCGCCGCGTTCCCCAGGGACGAAAGGGGAATGGCGAGTAGTTCGAGGAAACTTCGGAACCGGAGGGGCCGTCCTTTTGCGTTTCTGTCCTTTCGATCCAGAATTTCCTGCAGGAGGGGCGTCAGTTCCGCACCGGAGCGGGGCGTTTCCGTCGGTTCGGCCTTAACGTCGGTCAGGGCCGTAACGAAAAGGCGAACCTCCGCCCGCGTCATTGCTACGTAAAGGAGTCTCTTGAGTTCCGCGTCGGCCTTCTTTCGCTCTTCCTCGCGGACTCGCTCCCAAAACCAGTTGCTTGTCGCGTCCGGGGCCTCCTCAGAGGCGCCGGTATTGACCGTCAGCCCGTACTCCCGGGAAAGATAGACCGGGTCGGCGTTGGTTTCGGCCCGTCCCGTACCGTCTGCGTTCACGATAAAGACGACGGGAAACTCCAGGCCCTTGCTTTTATGCACGGTCATGAGGCGTACCCCGCCTGACTTTTCCACGGGAATGTCGAGGTCGTCCACCCGTTCCCCGCTTTGCATGAGCGCGAATACGCGGTCCAAAAAGACGGCGAGGGTTTCGCCCCGTTCGTCGGATTGCCGCGCGAGCTCGAAAAAGTAGTCGTACAGTTCCGCGAACCGGTGGAGTTCCGGATCGGCGACCACGGCGTACCGGTAACCCACGCGGTACCAGATCCGGGAGACCAATTCCGCCGCGCATATCCGGTCGGCGAGATTCCGCGCGTCGCGCCAAAGTTCCGCCGCGGCGAGGAAACGCTCCCGCTCCCCGCCGGCAAGCAGTTTAGAGGCCTCCTCGGAGAAGGGGGCCTCGCCGTGAAGGAGGGCGATCGTCACGGTTTCGTCGTCCAGGTTCGCCAAGGGGGAACGGAGAAACATGGCATACGCCGCCCGGTCCCGGGGATATACGGCGAGCCTGAGAAGGGCATACAAATCGTTGATGGGCGCGTCGGCGAAAAGCCCCGTGAGGGACTCGGTCTGGTAGGGAATACCGCGATCCCTCAGGCGTTTTTCGAAAAGATGCTGGCGCGTCGTGGTCCTGAAGAGGATGGCCACGTCGTCGTACTCGAGCGGCCTCGTCTCTCCCGAGCCGTCCTTACCGTCGCCCCGCACCCGAAAACCCTCCTCGCGCAAGGATTGGATGCGTTCCGCCACCTCCGCGGCTTCCGTTTCTTCCGGTGAGAGTTCCCCGGGATCGCCGTCGGAAAAGTTGGCCTTCGGCACGAGGATTACCGTAACGCCCGAATCCAGGCCGGGCGTGGCGCGGCTCGAGCCGATCGGCGAGAACATCGCCTCGTAGAGGGGAAAGTCTCCTTCCCCGACGAGCTTCGGGTTGAGAAAAACCCGCGGGAAGAGGGCGTTAAAGGCCTCGATGAGGGGCGTTTCGCTTCGGTAATTGGTTCCCAGCGCCGGCATTGCGTCGTCGCCGAGGTCGCGTTCCAGCGCGCGGAAGACCGATACGTCGGCCCCGCGGAACCGGTAAATGGACTGCTTTTCGTCGCCGACGAAAAAGAGGCGATCCGGGAGAATGTCCCGGGGCCCGGGTATGGGCGGGGCCCTTTGCGCGCCTTCGGGGGGATCCTCCGTTTGAAGACCCTTCTTCCACCCCGGCGGCGCCGCGAGCAAAAACAATAGGTCCCGCTGCAGCTCGTTGTCGTCCTGAAATTCGTCGATCATGATCGCCTTGGCGCCCGCGGCGTAGGCGGCGCGGAGCTCCTCGTCGGAGGAGAGGGCGTCAACCGCCATGCGTGCGGCGTCGGCGAAGGTGAGAATGCCCGATTCGCGCTTCTTTCGGTTGTACAGCTCCGCGAACTCCGAGATAAGCCCGAGGGTCTCGAGGATAACCGGGCCGTTGGCGAGAAAGTTCACCAGGGCCCGCAACTCCGATTCAAGGGGTTTCAGCGCGGCGAGGTATTCCTTCATGGCAAGGCAGCCCTCGTTCTTGGTCGCTCCCCAGTTGCCGACGCCGGTCAGGGAAGAAAGCCATGAATCGAAGGATACCAGGGCGGCCAGGTCGTCGGGATCGGGGCGTTCGTCGGGCTCCTTCTCCAGGAGCCCCGCGATCTCGGCCCACGCCTTTCCGGATCCCCCGGTCAGGCTACGCATTCCCCCGAGAATCGCGTACGCGGCGTTTAGGGTTTCCTCGAGCCGTTGGGCGACCGCGCCGCGCTGCCTCTGAAAGTCGCCCGCGAAATCGATATCGGCCGAAAGGGCGATATGGCGCGCGGCCGTATCGGCGAACAGGCGGACCGGCAGTTCCGCGAACGAGTAGCGGCGCATGAGCTGGCGTACCGCGGGGGAAGCGCGCCGTTCCAGGAAGAAAGGAAGCGCGAGGCTTTCGGCAAGGTCCCGCGCCCGGTCGTTATCGATCGTGAAGTCCGGCGAAACCCCGTAGCGTCGGCAGGCGGACCGGACGATCGCGTTGCAGAAGGCGTCGAGGGTATCGATCCTGGCCCTGTGAAAGTCGGCGATGGCGTCTTTCGCGCGGGGATGGTCCAGGTCGCGCAGGGTACCGTAGATGCGGGCGTACATTTCCGCCGCGGCCTTCCGGGTGAAGGTGAGGGCGAGAATTTCGTCTACGGGAATTTCCCTTTCCACGGCGAGGTATACGTAACGGGCCGCGAGGACCCTGGTCTTTCCCGAGCCGGCGCCGGCGGCGATTACGGCGTTGCGCTCCGCGGTCGCCGCCGCGAGCTGATCCGGGTCTAGCTCGGCGAGGAGTTCCTGGAGCGTTTTCATCGTTCTTCCCCGATATAGTTCCACCGGCAGATCCTGACGTAATCGCAGCGGGCGCATTCCCCCCGCGACAGTTCGGCGGGACGGCGAAAATCGAGGGTGCGTACCGATTCGGCGAAACCCCGGACGGATTCCCCGAACGCGGCCATGGCAGGCTCGAAATCTTCCCGGAGGAAGGTTCCCCTCTTTTGTCGGGGGCCACCGGCCTCGCCGTCGTCCACTACGGTGTCGAATTTCTCCTCTTTTACGTTGGCGAACCAGGCACAGGCGATCTTTTCGCCGCGGTAGGGGCTTTCGTCCGAGGTTTCCGCCAAAAAGAGGTACATGGGCATCTGGAAATCGGCGATAGCCCCGGGCCGCTCGCTCAAATCGGTCTTATACGCGGATAGGGAGGGCGTTTGGCCCGTTTTGTAGTCGACCAAAACCAGTTTGCCGTCGGCGGCCCGCCGGGAAACGCGGTCCACCCGTCCGTAATAGCGAATGTCCCCCTGCGTGAAGGCGATATCGTCTTCGAGGAGGTCGGGGATAAAGCCGTCGAGATAGAGCGCGTCCTGCTCGAGAATGGCCGAAACCCCGCGGGCGATCCTCGCCGTAAGGGTCGCCAGGACCGGCGCCGCCAAGGGCCCCCTGAATTCCTCGCTATTCGCCGCCGCCGTTTCCGCGCACTCGGCAGCCCACGAGCGGTACTCGTTCAGCCGGGAAGAGCGGAACGCGCCGTCGGTTTCGCGGATCCGCTCGTACACCCGCTTGAAAACCTCGTGGTAGACGATGCCGAGCCTTCGATCGTCCATGAGTTCCGCGTCTCCCTCGGGCGGCTCGATTCGCGCGATCTTCCCGAGGAACCAGCGGGCCGGGCAGGTCGCGTGTATCGATAGATCGGTCTGGCTAACCCGAACCGCCCCGCCGTCGTACTGGCGCTCGGTTATCCTCTCCGAGAGGCCCGGCACGGTCGGGGAAAAGGCGTCGCGAAGGTACGAGAAGCGTCGCCGCGACCCGGGGAGAACGCGCCCCGCGTGGGCCGCCTGTCCCTCTATCTGCACGGGATATAGCCGATCCGGTTCCGCGATCCCCGCGGCAAAGGCCAATTCGTCCCGGAACGGGTCCCGCACGGGCGCCCCCGGATTTCCGTGACCTTCCGCGGCTTCGGTATACGTCCGTAAGCCGTTGTGGGGCGTGGAATAGCCCTTAAAGGAGCGGGTCGCCACGGAAAAGCGCATAAAGCCGGGAATGCCGGGTATGTCCGACTCGCGGGGACAGGCGGCGTAGACGGCGAAAAAGGCGGAAGTGGCGTCGTCTTCCTGGGAACGGAGCGCTTCCCGCTTGTCTTCCCGAAGGAAGGGGAGTTGTCGGTAGACGACCGTGGCCCGATCCTGGCTCGCGTCCAGGGCAAAATGCCAGGGAAAGGGCGTGCCCGCGGCGACGCGCCAGGGAAAGAGGTTGACCCCGGCGGAGGCCCGTTGGCTGACGTACATGGTAGCGTCGAGGGTTTCGAGGAAAAAGCGCCAGGTTCCCGCGCCCAGGAGTTCCGCGTACTCGGTTTCCAGCGCCGCGAGGTTCGTGAGTTCCTCCACGCAGCGGGCAAGCACCGCGTCGTCGGCGGAATCGAGGAGCGACATGTCCAAAAAACGGTTTCGGAAGGAGAACCAACGGGCGCGGATCTCCGAAAAGCTTTCCGCCTTGGTAAGCGACGCGAGGGCCCGGCGCAATTCGCCATACCAGGCGCGAAGCCCCTCGTCCGGCCCGGAAAGGCGGCTCGGGGCGCGGAAGGCCTCTTCCCAGGGGTCCATGCGCCGTCCGCCGTCGGTCCAGGTGGTAACGCAGCGATTCGCGATCCCGAACGCCACCAGTCGTTCCGCCAGTTCCGGGTTCGCCCAGGGGACGAGGCGGTCCAGCATGAGGGCCTTGACCGCGGAAAAGGAGAATTCGTTGCCCACGCAGGAATCGAGGAGGCGGAAAAGGCGCCCCGCGGACCGCCCCCCGAGGGGACGGCCGGAGCGGTACTCGAAGGGAATGCCCCTCAGCTCCAATTCGCGGGTCAGATAGGGCGCCACCGTTTCGAGGTCAGGCACGCTGATCGCGATGCGGTCGGCGGGGGCGCCCCGGGCGAGCAAGTCCTCTATGGCCAGCGCGCAGGCCTTGAATTCGTCCCGGGTAGACTCGAAGACGCGGGCTTCCGGCGCTTCGCCCGAGAGGGCGGGCAAATCCAGGCAGGAAACCGGACGGACGAAGGGCGCCTTTCCCAGAATGGGCGCGAATTCGTTCCAGTCCTCTATGGCCTCGATAAAGAGGATTACGTAGAAAAAACCCGTTTCCCTGAGGGGAGGGCGCTCCCAGGAAGGTTCATACAGTTCGTGACGGTCGAGGAAGCGGCGATAATCCTCTTTCAGGAATTCGAGATCGTCGTCTTCCTCGTCCGCGGGCACCGGGAACAGGGGCATGTCGCTCGCCCGCCTCCGCTTTTCGCCCCACAGGGCGAGTTGGGGCAATAGCCGGCCGATCCAGGGCGCGAACGGGGCGCTTTCGGCGGCGAAGGACTCGGGTATGAGGGAACGGAACAGGCGGGGCTCGGCCTGGGCGTTTCGCCGCGCGAGATCGCGCGCGTACAGGCCGCGCAACGGGGCGGTTACGGGCTGCCGGTTTCCCACGACGGAGCGGATCGCCTCGGCCTTGAACCGGTCCCAGGCGATGAATCGCCGGGCCTCGACGGTCCCGACGCCCAGTATGCCCAGGGCCTCTTCCCGCCAGAGGGATGCGGCAATGTCTGAGGGAAAGACGAAAACCGTTTTCGGTTCGCCCCCGTAATCGCGTATTAGGCTTTCAACCGGGTTCCGCACCGCGTTCAGAGCCCCGGGGCGCGAATGCTTTCGAGCTCTTCCTTCACCTTGGTAAACTCGTTGCGAATCTGCACGGTTTGCGTGGATTGCCGCGCCAGGCGCTGGGCCAGGAGCCGCGATAGGAATACCCCGTAGTGGGGATACGCGCGGATGAGCGCGATAAACTCCATCTTCGGGATTTTAACGAGGGTTCCGGGCCCGATGGAGATGATCGTGGCCGAACGGCGGTCGTTCAGGAGAAACGACATTTCCCCGATGAAGATATCGTTCGGCGTGAGCACGGTAACGAGCTTTCGCTGCACGTATACCGCGAATTTCCCCGAACGGATATAGAAGAGATGGTTCGTCGGCTCGTTCTCCCGGCACACGAGCTGCTTGTCCTCGAAGGTAAGGATGGGCTGTTCCTTCATGATTGCCGGGATGGAATTGGTGACGTTGCGCAGGTTCGGGATCTCGAAGGAAGCCTCGTTTCCCTTTTCGTTGTACGCGATTTTGCTCACGAAGGATTCGGCGAGCTTTATTCCCATGCCGTGCAGCCCGGGCTTCAGTTCCCCTTCCATCCGTTCCCGCCAGTCGAAGCCTTCGCCGTCGTCGCGGACCGATATGCGGGTACGGGCATTGCTTATGTCGTAGGAGATATACACCTTGCGCCTACTCACCTCGCTCTGGCTGGCCTTTATGGCTATGAGGTCGAGCATATTCTTGCCCTTCGAAAGCCATGCGGTTTTTTCCTCGTAGGATATTTTGCAGTTGCCGTGCTCCAGCGCGTTTAGGAGCAATTCCATCAGGGCGCCCTGTACCGCGCTGCGGCCGTCCTCGTTGATGCGGTTCGTGTTATAGAGGTAGGACGTGATGAGATTGCAGTAAAACAGGATGTCCGTGGGGTCGTTGTCGCTCGTGAAGGTCCCCGTTTCGTTGGTGTTCATCTGCTGCTGCATGCCGCGGTTGAACAGGAACTGGGCGTTCCGCGAAAGGATGCGCAGTACCCGGGCCGCGTTGGCCTCGAATTCCTTTCTCATGAGCACCAGGGCGATATTCGGATCGCGCTGCTTTTCCAGGGCCACCTTGCTCCCGTGATCGTTTACGATCGCGATAATGCCGCCGAACAGGAGCCAGGGGTCATCATGAACGGAATCCATTAACGCTTGGGCGTCGATAAGCGAATCCCCGAAGTCGATGATCTTGATTTCCGGAAGTTCATAGTTAAAATACGCGATGGTTTCCTCGTGAGTTCCGAGAATAACGGGGACGAAGGCGCCGGAAGAGGCGTCGCATGCCTTTTGGAAGGCGTGAATCGTGCTCTGCGTTTTACTTACCACGGGTATACTTTTCATAAACACTCCGGATAGTTATTCTAGCATAAAACCGTTCCCCGCACTATACTTGCCGGTATAGATGGAAAAAATGAACCTTTTGCCCGGAAAGCCGCTGCCCTCCGGCGCGACGGTTTTTGCCGGCGGCGTAAATTTCAGCGTTTTTTCGCGGCACGGTACCTCGGTAATCCTGGAATTATTCGAGGCGCCCGACGACGCCGCCCCCAGCGCCTCCTTCGTCCTCGATTCGCGGGTTAACCGAACGGGCGATATTTGGCACGTGTTCGTCGAGGGGCTTTCCGCCGGGGCCCTCTACCTGTACCGGGTCGACGGTCCCTTCAGGCCCTTCGAGGGTCTTCGGTTCAACGTTAACGAATACCTGCTCGACCCGTACGCGAAGGCCCTCACCCAGCAATCGGTCTTCCAGGGCCTGGAAAAGCGCTCCTCCCATCCCCATCATAGCGACCCAGATCTCGCCTATTCCACCCGCCATAGCGCCGAGCACTTTCCCAAATGCGTGGTGGTGGACGACGACGACTTCGATTGGGAAGGCGATCGCCCGCTCAATTACGCCCTTCGCAAGAGCGTCCTTTACGAGGCCCACGTTCGGGGGCTGACGGTACATCCCTCTTCCCCCGTCGAGCATCCCGGCACCTATCGCGGCGTGATCGAGTCGATCCCGTATCTGAAGGGCCTCGGCATTACCGGAATAGAGCTCCTTCCCGTCCAGGAATTCGACGAGTGGGAAAACGCGCGCGCCAACCCGGAAACGGGGGAGCGGCTCAAGAATTACTGGGGCTACAGCACCATCGCCTTTTTCTCCCCAAAATCGTCCTTTTCCTCCGATCGCGTCGGCGACGGCCCGGTCCGCGAGTTCAAGGAGATGGTTAAGGCCCTGCACCGGGCGGGGATCGAGGTGATCCTGGACATCGTGTTCAACCACACCGCCGAGGGGAACGAGCGGGGCGTTACCATGTGCTTCCGCGGCTTCGACAATCCGGTGTACTACATGCTCGAGGACAACCGCCGCTATTACCGAAACTATTCGGGCTGCGGGAATACGGTCAACTGTAACCATCCGGTGGTGCGGACCTTTATCCTGGACTGCCTGCGCTACTGGGTTACCGAAATGCACGTGGACGGTTTCCGCTTTGACCTGGGGTCCATCCTGGGCCGCGACCAGAAGGGCAACCTCCTCGAGAACCCGCCCATGATCGAGCGCATCGCCGAAGACCCGGTCCTGCGGGACACGAAGATCATCGCCGAGGCCTGGGACGCCGGCGGCGCCTATCAGGTGGGCTGGTTTCCCGGGGGGCGCTGGGCCGAATGGAACGACCGTTTCCGGGACGACGTGCGCGCCTTTTGGCGGGGAGACGACGGGCTCGTCAGCCATTTGGCCACCCGGGTTACCGGTTCGTCCGACCTTTACCTGCGGGACGGCAGAAAGCCGTTCCACTCTATCAATTTCCTCACCAGCCACGACGGCTTTACCCTAAACGACCTGGTTTCCTACAACGGCAAGCACAACGAGGCCAACGGGGAGGACAACCGGGACGGCGGTAACCACAACGTAAGCTATAACTACGGCATGGAAGGCCCCAGCCCGAACGCCTCCATAGAGCGGGTCCGGGACCGGCAAATAAAGAACCTGTTCCTGACCATGCTGGTCTCCCTCGGCACCCCGATGATCCTAATGGGCGACGAGGTGCGCCGGACCCAGCAGGGCAACAACAACGCCTATTGCCAGGACAACGATCTTTCCTGGCTCGACTGGTCCCGGATGGACGCGCACGCCGATATTTTGCGGTTCGTGTCCGAGTTGATCGCCTTCCGCAAGCGGCATCAAACCTTCCTTCGGCCGGAATTTCTCACCGGGGCGCAGCTTTCTTCCCATACCATGCCCGACGTTTCCTGGTTCGGTCCCGACGGAAAGGGCGCGAACTGGGGACGTCTCGATAAATTCATCGCCTACCGCCTTCTGGGCAGCCGCGCGACCGTGGCCCGGGACTGCGACGAGAACGATTTTTGCGTCATGTTTAACGCGTCCGTCTCGGATTTGACCGTGACCCTCTGCCCGCCTCCCCCTGGGAAAACCTGGGAACGCGTGATCGACACGAGCGTGCCCTCGCCCCGGGATATTCTGCCGCCGGGATCGGAAGAAAAGCTTCAAAACCAGTCTAAATACCGGGTTGCCGGACGAAGCGGTGTTGTGCTCATCTCGAAGATGGTGTAATATGCCTTTATAAACCGGTTTACCTTCAGTTTACGATTGGTATTCCGAGACGACTTGGGGCAATGCGGTCCTGAGTTTTTGAACCGTAGGTTTTCCCGTACGGTCCATACAGCCATATTTTGAGGATCGGAGGATTCCCCGCGCGGCATCCCGAGATTCCCGAAGCAGCAAGGGGACAGAACATGAATTTCGATAAGGAAAGCTTTAAAGACTCGATTCGTACTAGGCTCAAGCGGAATTACGGAAAGCATCTGGAAGAGGCGAACAAGCACGATATATACGATGCGGTTTCGGCCTCGGTCATGGAATACGTCCAAACCAACTGGATGGCGACCCGAAAAAAATACGAGGACGGCGCGGTTCGACAGATGTACTACCTTTCCGCCGAATTCCTCATGGGGCGCGCCCTGAGCAATAACCTGATCAACTTCGGCATTATGGAGTCGGTTAAGGACGTGTTGGACGAGCTCGATTTCGACTATACCTCCATCGAGGAAGAAGAACCCGACGCCGGCCTTGGCAACGGGGGCTTGGGCCGCCTCGCCGCCTGCTTTCTCGACTCCCTGGCGACTTTGGACTATCCGGGCCACGGATACGGAATCCGCTATGAGTACGGCATGTTCGAGCAGCGAATCGAAAACGGCTACCAGGTGGAGTATCCCGACAACTGGCTTAAGCACCGCGACCCCTGGGAAGTGAAGCGCTCCGATCTCGCCGTGAAGGTTACCTTCGGCGGCAAGCCCGTGCCCGAAGCCCGGGCCAACGGCCATATCGCCTTCCGGATCGAGGGCGGGGAAGAGGTCACCGCCATTCCCTACGACGTTCCCATCGTCGGATTCGACACCAAGACCGTGAACCGGCTTCGCCTGTGGGAGGCCGCGAGCGAGAACGGTTTCGATCTCCAGCTCTTTAACGACATGCACTATAACCGCGCCGTGGAGCGCCAGAACTCCGCCGAGAATATCTCCCGCGTGCTGTACCCCAACGATTCGGGCCCTTCCGGGAAGGCGCTCCGGCTGAAGCAGCAGTATTTCTTTTCCTCAGCGAGCCTGCAGGACCTCTTGGCGAAATACCGCCGCGACCACGGCTCGGACTTCTCTAAATTCGCCGACTATAACGTGATTCAGCTGAACGATACCCATCCCGTGGTCGCGATTCCCGAGCTCATGCGGCTGTTGATCGACGAGCACGAGCTGGGCTGGGACGACGCCTGGGCCATCGTGACGAAGACGTTCGCCTATACCAACCATACCATCCTCGCGGAAGCCCTCGAAAAGTGGCCCCTCGATATCTTCCAGGGATTGCTTCCCCGGGTGTACCAAATCGTCGAGGAGATCAATCGCCGGTTCGTCGCGCAGCTCAGGGAAAAGTTCCCCGAGGACTGGCAGCGCCAAAACCGCATGTCCATCATCTCCGAAGGGAAAATCCATATGGCGTGGCTCGCGATACACGCGGCCTTCTCGGTGAACGGCGTGGCCGCCCTGCATACCGACATACTGAAGAACTCCGAGCTGCGGGACTGGTACGACCTGTACCCCGGCAAATTCAACAACAAGACCAACGGCGTGACCCAGCGCCGATGGCTGGCCAGCGCCAACCGGGACCTTTCGGCCTTCATCACGAAGAAGATCGGCCATGGGTGGGAAAAAGACCTTTCGTTGCTTAAAAAGCTCGAAAAATTCGCGGACGACGAGGCGACCCTCGACGAGTTCATGGCGATCAAGGCCGCGAACAAGGTGGAGCTTGCCCGCTATCTCAAGGAAACTCAAAACGTATTCATCGATCCCGATTCGATCTTCGACGTTCAGATCAAGCGGCTGCACGAGTACAAGCGGCAGCTCCTGAACGTTCTCCACGTGATGTACCTGTATCAGCGCATCGTGGAAGATCCCTCCTACGATCCCGCCCCGCGCACCTTCCTCTTCGGGGCCAAGGCCGCGTCGGGCTATCGGCGGGCGAAGAGCATCATTAAGCTGATTAACTCCGTGGCGGACCGGGTGAACAACGATCACCGGGTGAAGGGCCGGCTTCGGGTCGTGTTCGTGGAGAACTACCGGGTGTCGCTGGCGGAAAAGCTCTTTCCCGCCGCCGACGTGTCCGAGCAGATTTCCACCGCCGGCAAGGAAGCCTCGGGAACCGGAAACATGAAGTTCATGCTGAACGGGGCGGTCACCATCGGTACCCTCGACGGGGCGAATATCGAGATCGTGGAAGAGGCCGGAGCCGAGAACGCCTTTATTTTCGGGCTAACCGCCGACGAAATCCAGAATATCGAGACCGGGCACAACTATAGCCCCCAGGAATACCTAGCGCGGAATCCCCGGCTCGCCGCCGTGGTCAACCAGCTCGTGGACGGAACCTTCGGCGCGCAGACCGACGGGCTGTTCCGCGAACTGTACGAATCGCTCGTGTACGGCATCGAGGGCCAGCGGCCGGACGTGTATTACGTACTCGCCGATTTCGACGCGTACGCCGCGGCGCACGAGCGGCTCGAGCAGGCGTACCGAGACGAGAAACGCTGGGCGAAGATGGCGTTCCTCAACGTCGCCCGCTCCGGCAAGTTCAGTTCCGACCGTACGATCGAGGAGTACGTGCGCGACATTTGGAAACTGAAGAAAGTCGTGGTAAAATAGGTTCTTCGGTCGGCATGGAAACCCATCGGGGGCCATGCCGGCCCATACAAGGAGCCAATCATGAATAATCGTTTACGGGGGCGTTTCGTCCCCTTCGCCCTTTTAGCCGCCTTCCTCCTCTCTTTCGCCGCGGCCCCGGCCCTGGCGCAAGCCGCCCCCGCCAAGGTTCTCGGCCCCGCCGACGTGAGCGCGTACGTTTCCAATTTCAACGCGATTCAGGACGAGATGGACGCCTTGGGCGATAAATACGACGACTATTTCCCCGACGCCTTCGACGTCGAGGACGAGAACGCCGATCTTTCCGCCTCGTTCCGCCGCCTTCGTTCGCTCAAGCCGCCCGCGGAGATCGCCGCGATCCTCAAGAAAAACGGCCTTGGCAATAACGGTTTCGAGAAATTCGTGGTTATCTCGTATTGCATCGGCATCGCGGCCATGGAAAGCTCCTTTGACCTCTACGCCGCCCAATACGCGGACAACGAGCAGATGATGGAGTATTTCGAGGAATCGAAAAAAAACCTGGAGGCCATGAAGGGCGCGGTGAATCCCGCGGACCTGAAGCTTGTCGCGTCCCGTTTGGACGAGCTTGCCCCGCTTATGGAAATCGAGACGGGGGAGTATTGAGGGAGGTTTCGTGAAATATTACATAGTCGACGTTTTTGCCCGCGAGCGCTATTCCGGTAACCAGCTCGCGGTGGTGCTGCTCCACGAACCGATGGACAAGGAGGCGATGCAGCGCATCGCCACGGAATTCCACTTCTCGGAGACCACGTTTATCGCCCTGGACGAATCGGAGGGCAACCGCTTCAGGGTATACATTTTTACCCCCGCGGGGGAAATTCCCTTCGCCGGGCACCCGACCCTGGGTACGGCCCAGGTTATCCGCGACGAAATTCTCGGCGGCGGGGCGGAGGAAGTGCTCCTCGAGCTCGAGGCGGGCCCCGTGCCGGTCTGGTTCGATTCCGACGGCCTCGTGTGGATGCGCCAAATGGAACCGGTGTTCGGCGAGGAACACGACCGCGCGCTTATCGCCCCCATCGTCAGTTTGGATACCGCCGATATCGATTCCCGCTACCCGATCCAGAACGTCTCGACCGGCCTCGATTTTATCATCGTTCCGGTAGCGTCGCTGCGCGCGATGAAGGACGCCGCCATCGATCCGCACGAATACCGGCGCCATTTCAATACGCGGGACCGAAAGCCCCTCCTCCTGTTCTGCCCGGAAACCTACGAGAGGGAAAATACCCTGAATTGCCGCATGTTCGACGACGTGCACGGCGCCTTCGAGGATCCGGCCACCGGAAGCGCGAACGGTTGCCTCTCGGCCTACCTTTCCCAACACCGCTATTTCGGCGGAGACACGGTGGATATCAGCGTGGAGCAGGGCTTCGAGATCGGGCGAAAATCGATCCTGTACCTGCGCTCAAAGCCAGAAGGCGCCTCGTTCAACATCGAGATCGGCGGGCGGGTTTTTCCCGTGGCCGACGGCACCCTTCGGTAAGCCCGCGAACCCATGCGTAACCGAAAGATACCGGTCGCCTCGGTCATTATGGCCCATCCCTGGGGCGAAAGCTTCAATCACGCGATATTCAGCGCGGTAGTCGGCGCCCTGAAGGACTCAGGCGCCGTCGTGCATGCCCACGACCTTTATGCCGAGGGCTTCGATCCCGTATTAACGGCGGAAGAACTCGGGAAAAAGCCCGCTTCGGACCCCCTGGTTGTGCGGTATATGGGGGAACTCGCGGAGTCCGATTTGCTCGTCTTCGTGCACCCGAACTGGTGGGGGCAGCCGCCCGCCATCCTTACGGGGTATCTTGACCGGGTGTTCCGGCCGCCCCTGGCCTACGATTTCGACCCGGCCCGCCCCGACCTTCCTGCCGTGGGGCGCCTGGGGGGCAAGGTCGCCCTGGTGTTCAACACCTCCAATACCGACGCCGAAAAGGAAGACGGCTATTTTCACGATCCCCTGGAATGGGAATGGATCCGGTGCGTATTCGGTTTTTGCGGCCTCGAGCGCTCGCGGCGGCGCCTGTTCCGGATCGTTTCGAAAAGCTCTGCCGAAGAGCGCGCGCGATGGCTGGACGAGGCCCGCACCCTCGCGCTCGAAAGCCTTGCCGAGTCTGCCGTTCCGTATGGCGGGGAAGGGGGGGCGACATGAACGCGACCATCAAGCGATACCTCGACTTTATGGTCGAGATCGACAAGGTAAAATCGATTTATCGAAAATCGCGCATCTTCGACAAAAGCAGGTACGAAAACGACGCGGAGCATTCCTGGACCATTTGCGTTATGGCGGCCCTTTTCAGGGAATTTTCGCCCGTGCCCGTGAACCTCGAACGGGTACTCCTGATGCTTCTCCTGCACGACGTGGTGGAGGTGGACGCCGGCGATACGTTTCTGTACTCCAGCGCCCGCGACGGGGCCGCCGAGCGGGAGAGAAAGGCGGCCGAGCGGATATTCGGCCTGTTGGACGGCGGACACCGGGACCTTTTCCGCGGGCTGTGGGAAGAGTTCGAGGCCCGGGAAACCCCCGAGGCGAAATACGCCGCGGTGTTTGACCGGCTGGAACCCCTGTACCAAAACTACGTGAACGAGGGCTCGACCTGGAAGGAAAACGGGGTCAGCCGGGATATGGTGCTCGCCGCGAACCGCCACATCGCCGAGGGCGCCCCCGAGGTGTGGGCCTTCGTGGAGGAAGTGGTGGAAGACGCGGTTCGCCGGGGGTTCCTTCCGTCGTAAGCCCGTGCTATGATGCGCCCCATGGACGGACAACACGGGCGTAAACCGCTCTTTTACGCGCTTATGGCGCTCGCGATGATCAGCTGGGGCGGTTCCTGGACGGTGGCGAAATGGGCCGCGGGGTATCCCGCGGAGCTCACGGCGTTTTGGCGTTTCGCGATCAACGCGGTATCGTTCCTGCCCGTCTTGCTGGTTTTGCGGGAACCCCTTTCCCTTCCGAAAGGGGCGCGGCTTTGGACCTTCCTGTCCGCGGCGGCCCTCGCGCTCTATAACATGCTGTTTCTTACCGCCATGAAGCATGGGAGCGGCGGTTACGGCGGCGTGCTCGTGCCGACCCTGAACCCGCTTTTCAGCTTTCTTTTCGCGGCCCTGTTCGCTCGACACAGAATTATCGGACTTACGCTTGTCGGGCTGGCCTTCGGTTTGGCCGGCGGCGTACTGCAAATAATCGGCCCGGAGTTTTCCCCCGCGGCCTTTACCCGGCCTGAAAACGTGATTCTCGTGGCGGCGGCCGCCACCTATGCCCTGTTAACCCACGCCAGCGCGAAGGCGCAAAAGGGGGTGGGGGTATTGCGGTACGGCTTTTGGACTTCCGTCCTGTGCGCGCTCATGCTCCTGCCCTTTGCCTGGACGAAGGGCCCCTTCGATTTCGCGCGTCTCGGTCCCGGCTTTTGGCTGGACGCCGCGTACCTCGGCCTCGCGGCGGGAACCTTCGGCACCACCCTTTATTTCGAGGCGACGAGGAGAATCGGGGCCGCCCGTGCCTCCAGTTTCGCCTTTTTGGTGCCGGTCTCGGCCCTGGCGATCGCCTTCGTCCTTTTAGGCGAAATTCCCGCGTGGACCAGCGTAGCCGGCGGCGCGGTGAGCGTGGCTGCGGTGCTTCTCATACACCGCGCGAAAGCCTGACCGGCCTTAGTCCGCGTATCGATCGTAGACCTCGCGTATCTCGTTCAGGCTCAAGCGGAACACTTCCACCAAATCGGGATCGAGCCGCTTGCCGCTCTCGCTTTCCGCCACGGCAACCCCTTCCTCGAAGGTCCGCGCCTCACGAAAGGCCCGTTTCGTCGTTACCGCGTCGAAGAGGTCCGCGAGGGCGGTAATCCGCGCGGAAACCGGTATCGCGTTGCCGGATAGTCCCTCGGGATAGCCTTGCCCGTCCCAGTTTTCGTGATGGTAGAGTATGATATCGTGCGCGAAATCGAGAAAGCCGTAATCCGGGAAGGATAGGCGGATCATGTCGACGGTTCTCGCCCCGTCGGTTACGTGCTTTTTGATCAGCTCGAATTCCTTGTCGCGCAGGGCTTCCGGGCTGTGGAGGACGTAATCCGGCACGTTCACCTTGCCGATATCGTGCAGCTTCGCCATTTGTCCGATTTTATCCACGAAATCGCCGTTGATGGAAATGCGGTACTTGGCGAGCTTCGCGGCGTTTCGCGCGATTACCGCGGCATACGGCCCGATCCGTTCGAGGTGCCGGGTTCCCTCGTTGTCCCGGGCGGAGGCGAGATCGGCCAGCGACTTTACGAGGAGTTCCTGGGCCCCCGACAGCGATCCCGAATCCTCCTCTTCTCCCTTTTTGGGTCCCAGAACGAGACGGAAAAGCCGGGCTATCCTGAGGCGCAGTTCTTCTTCGTCGTAGGGCTTTCGCACGTAATCGGCGGCGCCGCGCACGAAGGCGGCCTTTATGTCCTCGCTCTTGTCGTCGCCCGAAACGATAATGACCGGAATGCCGGCGTAATTCGGGGTATAGCGAAGAATGTCCAGGAATTCCAAGCCGTTTACCTGGGGCATCTCCATGTCCAGGAGAATCAAATCCGGCTTTGTCGCCGACAGGCAGGCGATGGCTTCCTGGTATGAGACGGCCGCGGTAACCCGGTACAGCCCTTCCAGCTGGGATCGGTACAGGACAAGTTGGGTCTTGCTGTCGTCGATGCAAAGGATATGGAGCCCGAAGGTATCGATTTGAGAATCCGTCATAACACTACCCCCGATACAGAGTATTGCGTATCGGTTCGCGGTTTTCCACGGTTTAGGGGGCTTTAAAAACCGCGCTTCGGGGTGCCGTAGTGCAGTATCGTGCGGTAATGAAAGGAAACGAGGCCGCCTTCGCCGAATCGGCCTAAGGCTGCCTCAATGCCCTCCATAATTTCTTTGTGGCCTTTTTCCCCTTCCTTCGGGCAGTAGGAAGACGATAGCGCGCGGCCTTGCGCGCCCGAAAGATCAAAGCGCTGTTCATATTCGAATTCCCCGCATGCCCAATCCCCGGCGAACAGGGGTTTGAGGCTCTCCGGTTCCACGTTGCGGTGCGTTACCTCATGGTATTCCGGGGCGTACGTCGAAACGAGGCGGTCGTATTCCGCCTGGAACGGGGTGTCGCTGAGCCGATTGTTCCAAACGAGGGCAAGCTTTCCCCGTGGCCTCAGAATCCTTGAAAACTCGGCGACCGAGCGCTCGGGATTGAACCAATGGAAGGCTTGGGCGACGGTAACGAGATCCTGCGAAGAGGGCGGGAGTCCGGTATTCTCCGCGGTTCCGGGAAGGAAGGCGACGTTCGGCAGCGCTTCGCAGTGGCGAATGCCCGCGTCGCGCATATCGTCGTTGGGTTCGACGGCGAAAACCGCGCCGCCGAGGGGGGCGAGCCGGCGCGCGAGGAGGGCGGTGAAGATTCCCGTTCCCGCGCCCACGTCGGCGGCGGAGAATTGCCCGCCGTTCGGCGCGATCAGCCCCGAATCGGCGAGAAACCGAAAGAGCGAGTCGGGGTAGGAGGGCCGGTACCGAACGTAGTTCTCAACCCGGTCCGAAAAGCGTTTCGTGGAATCCCTCGCCGGGCCCTCCCTCCTTACCATTCCAGGTCGGCCGGCATTTCCCCGGTAAAGGAAATTTCCTCGACCGGGCAGTCCAATTCCCGGGCTTTCGCCTCGGCTTCCTTGCGGATTTTCTCGTTCCGGGGACCGCTCTTCGCTATTTCGGCGATGACGGGACCGAGCATGGCCTTTCTCCGCTTTGCGGTGGCAAGGACGAATTCCTCGTTGAGCAAGTCTATATACTGAAAGCAGATGTCCTTAACCGATACCTTCGGGCTTTCGAGCAATTCCCGTGCCTGGTCGGCTTGTTTCTCCGGGAGGGCGTCGCAAATGCAGTCGATCAGCTGGGCCTGATACCGAAGCACCGTTCCGTAAGCCGGCCTCCAGCGGATCTCCCGGGCCCAGGCCGCGTCGCGCGCGGAAGCGCTCCAACCGAGGTATTCGTTGAGGGTAAAGGCCAAATGCACCGCTTCGGGCCAGATCATGCGAACCATCAGGTCGTCGTCCACAAAAAGGCTTTCGTCGTCGCCGTCAAGGGCGTCGCTGAGCTTGCCGGTCGCGCGGAATTCCTCCAGCGCCGCGATGATGTCATCGGGTAAATCGGCGTTTTTGATAAAGCCGTCTATGTCAAGGTCGTCAACGTCGTCGTCAACGTCCGTTTCTTCCTCATCAGCTTCCTTTCCGACTTCGTCCAGGGTTACGCCCGGGAAGGCCAAGACCTTTGGCCTTCCCGGCTCATCTGTTTCGCTTTCGGGCGTCGCGGAGGGTTTGCCCCTCTTGGAGGGCGTTTCTGCGGGGGCAAGGTATTCTTCGGGAATCGGTTCCGGATGCCGAAGCAAATCGAGAAAGTCGAATAAGTGGGCATTGGTATCCGTGAGATTGACTACCCCCTCGTCATCGATACCGTCCGCACATTCGATCAATTCCAAAAGGGCGTCGTAGAGGTCCATGATTTCCTCTTCGGCGCCCACCGTTTCGACTCCGAGGCGCCGTTTCGTGGGGTTGAGATATAGCATGGCTTGAGTATACCCGCCGCCCCGGCATCGCGTCGACGGGTACGCCGCCTTGACGAACGCGAATCGTGGGGGTAGTTTTGTTTTGACCGGACAACCCGCGCTCAGGAGGATAACGCATGATCGAGGCGATTCGGAACGACTTGAGGGCCGCTCTAGCGGACTTATGGAAGGCGGCACGGGTCGAGGAAGGGTCACTATTCGTCGCCGGATGCAGTACCAGCGAAGTCGCCGGCCGGCGCATCGGGACCGGGGGGAGCCCGGAAATCGCCCTGGTGATTTTCGAGACCCTTTCGGAATTTTGCCGCGACCATGCCCTGTTTCTCGCGGCCCAAACCTGCGAGCACCTGAATCGGTCCCTCGTGGTGGAACGGGAGGCCGTTCGCCCGTATGGGCTCCGCCGGGTGAACGCGGTGCCGCAGCCCACCGCCGGAGGGTCTTTCGCGACGGCGGCGTATGAAGGTATGGACCACCCCGTCTTGGTGGAATCGGTCAAGGCTTCCCTCGGCGTGGATATCGGAAACACGCTAATCGGAATGCACTTGGACCGGGTCGCGGTACCGGTTCGGGTCTCGGTGTCGCGGATCGGGGAGGCGCCCTTAGTGCTCGCCCGCACGAGGCCTCCGTACGTCGGCGGCGAGCGGGCGGTGTACGACCCGGATCTCGGGTAAGCGTAGCCTTCATGCCCTTCACAGTACAGCTCGCGCCCCTTCACGGGGTAACAAACCGGCACTTTCGGGCCGCGTGGTTCGCTCATTTCGGCGGTTTCGACTCGGCCATGGCTCCGTTTATCCTCGCCGTCCCCGGGTCTTCTGTCCGGAAAACCCATTTCAAGGACGTCATCCCCCAGCCCGAGCTCCCGATTCCCTTGGTTCCGCAAATTTTGGGCAACGAGGGCGCCAGTTTCGCGGATTCCGCCCGGGTACTGCGCGATGCCGGATACGGCGAGGTCAACTGGAATCTTGGGTGCCCGTATCCCATGGTCGCCAAGAAATACCGCGGCTCGGGACTCCTTCCCCATCCTGACCGGATAGACCGCTTTTTGGATACCGTCTTCCGCGCTGGGGACGTGCCGGCAGTCTCGGTCAAGATTCGCCTTGGACGCGCGGACGTTGAGGAGTGGCGGTCTTTTATGCCGGTCTTGAACCGGTATCCGCTCGCCTCGGTGACCATCCACGGTCGCGTGGGAACGCAAATGTACCGCGGTTCCGTCCATCTCGCCGAATACGCCGAGGCAGCCGCCTCGTGCGCCCATCCGGTGATTGGCAACGGGGACGTCTTCGACCTTCCGTCCTTCCGCGCGACGCAAACCGCCTTCCCGAACGCGTCCGGGTGGATGCTCGGCCGCGGCGCCTTATACGACCCCTATCTCCCGTCTCGAATCCGCGCGTATCTGGACAGGGGACTTGACGGCGCTCTATCGCGCGTCGACTTCCCAAAACCGGGGAGCGTGGCCTGGTTGGCGGGAATCGCGCCCTTTCATGACGATGTATTCAACCGCTACCGTTCGGTGCTCTTCGGTCCGGCCCATGTGCTGGATAAAATGAAGGAGATTTGGACGTATCTTTCCTATTGGTTGCCCGACGGTAAGCGGTATATGGCTCGGTTGGCCAGGGTTCGGGGGCTTGAGGAGTATTCGATGTGCGTTGACGAGCTGCTTCGCCGCTGACTTCCCCGGGTTACCGACCGGTAGGTAGGTCAGTCGGAAAGGTAGATCGATCACTGGCTGCGAATCTCGCAATCTGCCTGCATATTTTTGTGGTTCATCTACCTACCGGTCGGTAGGTAGGTCGGTAGGTAGGTCGGTAGGTAGGTCGGTAGGACGCGTCCTTTTAAGCCAAATTTTCCGCGTTAATGAGCCGTTCGTAGGCATCCTCGTCGTACGGATAATCCCAGCACCCGCTCCAATGCGCAATCTGCCCGCCCATCCCGGTTTTAAAGGTATACAGGCCGTACAAGGAATGCCTCGGATCGTTGTTGGGCGGTACGCCGAGTAAATCGTACCGTTCGCAACCCGCCGCCTTCGCCGTCTCGATCGCGGCCCATTGAAGGCCGTAGTTCGGCATGCATTCCCGCATTTCCAAGGTAGACCCCGCGTAGAGATAGTACGCCTGCCTTCCGTATAGGGCCACGATAATCCCGGCGATCGCCCGGCCGTCCTTTTCGGCGGACATGATAAGGAATTTCGGTCCCCTGTCGGCGGTTTCCCGCTCTCCCAGGGAGACGAGGGTTTCAAAATAGGGGAACGCTTCGCGGTAAAATCCCTTTCGGTCCGCCGTATCCGCGTAAATTCGGTACCATTCCCCAAGCCATGAACGGTCCCGTAGCCGAAACTCCGCTCCGGAACGCCATGCCCTCCTGACGCTGTTCCGGGTCGTTTGCCTCATCCGGGCGAGAATTTCCCCTTCGCTCGGGCGTAGGTCGATCACGACCGTATCGGGGCTCAGATGATCGAAGGGCGCCTTTCGGAGGGCATGCCGCTCGGTTCCCCAATTCATCCTGAGCTCGCGAACGCCCGCTCTCGGCGCGCCTTTCCATTGCCCGTTCGGGGAGTAGAACTCCGGGCCGGTGAAGGGGGAGGGGAAAACGGTATCGTAGCGAACGCAGGCGGTATCCGCGGGGAGATAGGGCGCGAGAACCGCCGAGAGTTCTTCCAAAAAGCGGCCGCGGCTTCCCTCCCCGGGATCGTGGACGGGTCCCCGCGGGACATAGGCGTAGCGGTTGCCGTTCGGGCCCTTTCGTAAAATCGCTATCAGGGGAAAGACCGCTTCGCCGTGGCGTACGGTAAAACTGAGCGACTCCTGACCGGCGGCTTCCTTGAACCGCGCCCAAAAGCCGCTCTGGAAAAGGTTGTCGGAGCCGGGCACCTCGCCGTGCCTGACCGGGTAGAGCGTCATGCCCCAAGCATACCGGGTATCCGCGACAGGCACAACCCAAGGCGAAGCTTCGGGCATTATGCTTGCAAAATCGCCCCATCACCCGTATCATGGGCATTTATGGGCATAGAACAACGGCGGCACAGGGATCGTCAACGGCGTATCGGCGAGATAATCACCGCCGCGAAGGCGATTTTTCTTTCCAAGGGATTCTCCGGAACGACGATGAACGACATCGCCGATAACTCGGACCTAAGCCGTCGTACGATATACCATTACTTTCGGAGCAAGGAAGAAGTTTCCCTCGCGGCGGCGGCGGATACGCTTTCCCGCCTTCTGGAACAGATCGAGGATATCCATAGTCGGGGCAAGACGGGCATCGAGCGCATGGAACTTACCTTCGATATGTACCGCCGCATGTACCAAACCGATCCGGGGGGCTTCCAGTTCATCGTCAATTTCTCCGACAGCATCCGCTCCCTGGGGGTGGACAACGAGCTTGCCCGCGACTGTTTTAAGCATATCGACCAAATCGTTTCTATCGTGGCGAACTTCATCACGGAGGGAGCCGCTGACGGGACCGTTCGGCCGATGAATGACCCCGAGCGGACCGCGGCGGCCTTGGTGAGCCTCGTTCACGGGGCCGTCCAGAACGCCGTTTTAGAAACCGACGTCGTGCGGCTCGCCACTCATAGAACCTCCGAGGATTTTCTTTCCAAGACTTTTGAGATCTTCAACCTCTACGTGAAGGCCTAAGCGAGGGCCGAACGAACCTCCGGAAAAAAACCGAATAAAAAGCGCTCATGACGACCTAAAATTCTCTTGACCAAGACTCTTTGCGTGCTTAGATTACACATAGTGTGCAATAAAGACACAGAAAGTACATTGTATACATATCCAATGCAGAGAGGTAAACGCATGGACAAAAGAATACGGAAATCATGGATCGTCATCGCCGTCACCCTGGCGGTCACGGCGCTATTCGGGGCAATGATACCCCGGATTATCCTGGATAACGAGGTAAAGGCCTTTTTCCCCTATGACCATCCCTCGTACGTTCGGGTACGGAATCTGGACGATACCTACGGGAGCCAGATCCTCATGGATATCGCCATCGAGGCGAAGCGGGGCACGATCCTTACCGCCGATACGTTGAAGACCATCGGCGCGATCACGGCTGACCTCGAAGGGCTCGACCACATCGAGAGAATCCAGTCCCTATCCAACATCGACTACATCGCCGCGATAGACGGGGGCATGTCCGCGGAACGGCTGGTTCCCGAGGGCTTCACGGGCTCTCAGGCGGAGCTGGAGACGCTTCGGCAGCGTATCGTCGACTGGGAGGAAATGTACGGCCGCGTGGTGGTGTCTGACGACTTCAAGGGAAGCCAGATCATCATTAACGTGGACCATACTATCTCGGCCGCCCAGATGAGCGAGCTCTATAAGGCCACGAGCGCCATCGTGGACAAGTACGGGAACGACAACCTGACCATGCGGCTCGCCGGCGACCCGGTTCTTTCCGAGCGCGCCAAGGAATACATGCACACGGACCTCGTCGCGCTGATTCCCCTGGTGAGCCTCGTGGTGCTCATTATCCTCTTCCTTTCCTTCGGAAACCTGGAGGGAACCCTGCTTCCCCTCATCACGGTGGTGATTAGCACGGTGTGGACCGTCGGGCTCATGGCCCTCACGGGGACCCACTTCACCATCGTCTCCAGTACCCTGCCGGTTCTCCTTATCGCGGTGGGTTCCGCCTACGGAATCCACGTGGTCAACCACTACTACGAGGACCTTCGCTCGGTGACCGGCGAGCTCACCGCGGAAACGCACCGGGACCTTATCGCGCTCTCCGTGAAGAAAATGATCGCGCCCGTGGCCCTGGCGGGAGTCACCACCATCGCGGGTTTCATTTCCACCGTGACGAGCCCCATCGTTCCCTTAAAGACCTTCGCCATATTCAGCGCCGTGGGCGTGACCATCGCCTTGGTGCTTTCCCTGGTCCTTATCCCGGCGCTACTGAGCGTGAAGCCCGTCAAGTCGGTGAACCGGCAACTCGCCGCCAAGGCCGCCAAGAAGGGCAAAAGCGCACCGGCCGCGGCAGGCGACGCGAAGGCCGGCGACCCGGGCTGGAAGGACACCGCGGTGGGCCAGATTTACGGCTACCTGAACAAGCGCCGCGGCCGCGCCGTAATCGCCGTGGCCGCGATCTTAGGCCTTTCCTTCTGGGGCCTTTCCCGGCTCAACGTGGAATCCTCCCTGATCGAGTACTTCCCCGAGGACTCGCAGATGCGACGCGACGCCGCCGCCATCGACGATAAATTCGCGGGCACCAACCTGTTCAGCTTCGTGATCACGGGGCAGGAGAAGGGCGACCTGGCCGACCCGGCGATCCTTAAGGAAATGGACGGGCTTGCCGTCTATCTCCAGGAGCGGCACCCCGAGATCGGCAAGATCGTGTCCTTCTCGGACTTTATCAAGCGCATGAACAAGGTGATGCACTCCGCACCGGCGGAGGACCCGGCGGTCGCCGCCCCGAATGACGCCTCGGCAAGCGGCGCCGAGGTTTCGAGCTTCTTCGCCGACGACTCGGCGTCCGACGCGTCCTCCGGCGACGATTTCTCCAGCTTCTTCGGCGACGAGCCCGCAGTAGAGGAAGAAGCGGCCGCTATCCCGTCGGACTCTGCCCTTGCGGCATCGGCGGCGAACGCCGAAACCCTCGAATCGACCCCGAACGTCCGCGAGGTAATCGATCTATTCAACCGCGCGTACGCCCGGGCCGGCGGCGGAGACCTCTCCGCCGGCGAACTCCTCGCCGCCCTGGAAGAGGAGCTCAATTACGGCGGCGCGGCGTACAACGAAATCCCGTCGGACGTGGCCAAGTACCCCGTCGCGACCGAGGCGGAACTGAAAAACCTGGTGTCCCAGTACCTGTTGCTGTATTCCGGTTCACTCGACCAGTTCGCCGACGATCCCCTGGCCCCCAAGGCCGCCCGCATGCAGGTGCAGCTGCGCACCCACAAGACCTCCGTGGTGGCCGCCGTGATCGCCGACGCGAAACAGTACGCCGCCGACCGATTCCCCGAGGGATACTCCATCGAGGCCACGGGAATCGCGGAAATGGAGGTATCGCTGACGGACATGATCACCGGAAGCCAGCTCTCGAGCCTCGGCCTCGCGATCGCCATCGTTTTCGTCATCCTGTCCATCTACTTCAAGTCGCCCGTTGCGGGGCTCATCGGCTCCATTCCCCTGGGGCTCGCCATCCTGATCAACTTCGGGATCATGGGCCTTACGGGAATCAATCTGGACATGATAACGAGCCTTATCGGCTCCATCGCCATCGGTATCGGCGTGGACTACACCATCCACTTCATGAACAACTACCACGGCGAGCGCCTGAAGAGCGACAACCTCGACGAGGTGACCATGAATACCCTTAAGGTGTCGGGCAAGGCCATCGTGGTAAACGCGGTATCCGTGGGCCTCGGCTTCCTGGTGCTCTGCCTTTCCCAGTTCGTGGTGCTCCGCTACATCGGCTTCCTCGTGGCGGTGGTTATGCTTACCAGCTCCGTGACCGCCATGACCGTATTGCCGGTAATGCTGAACGTTTTCAAGCCAAAGTTCATTTCCAAGCCGCTGTAAGGAAGCGGCCGGGAAGCGATGCCCGCGTACGGCGGGCGCATACTGAATAACCTGTTAGGAGAATGCACATGAAAAAGCACATTGCCTTCGGCGCCGCCATCGCGGCGGCCCTCATCGCCGGGATCCCCGCCTTCGCCCTCGACGGCACCGAGATCATGCAAAAGGCGTACGACGTGAAGGAACCCGCGTTTACCCACTCCGCCGTCCGGATGGACCTTATCGAGGCCGACGGAACCACCGAGAGCCGCATGGTGGAAGAATGGGGCCGGGATCAAAACGGGCTGAAGTCCGTGGTCATGGCCTTCCGCAGCCCCGCCGCCGTGAAGGACACCCGCTTCCTCCAGGTGGAAAACGAGGGTCGGGCCAACGATAAGTGGATCTACCTTCCCGCCCTCCGAACCACCCGCCGGGTCGCCTCCTCCGAGGGCGACAAGTCCTTTATGGGCACCGACGCCACCTACGACGACATGGAAACCCGCGAGGTTTCCCTGGACAGCCATGAGCTCCTCGGCGAGGAGAAGGTCGGTTCGTACGACTGCTACAAGGTGAAAAGCTCCGCCAAGAATCCCGCCGATAGCCAGTACGGTTACCGCGTTTCCTGGGTGGACAAGGCGAGCTTCGTGCCCGTAAAGGCCGAAATGTACGACAAGAAAGGCGCGCTCCTGAAAGTGCTCACCGTGGAGAAGCTCGAGCAAAAGGGCGGCTACTGGATTCCCATGAACAACTACCTCAAGAACGTCCAGACCGGGCATTCCACCCGCCTGGAGATCATGCAGATCGAGATCGACAAGCCCCTCTCGGACAAGCTCTTTTCCACCAACTTCCTCAACACCGGCCGGCTGTAAGGAGATAGGAATGAAATCGCTCAGCAAGAAAATTCTGGGCGCGGCGGCCGCCGCCGCGCTCGTGGCGGGGGGAGCCCTCGCCGCTCAGGACGCCTCCGACCCAAGCGCCGTATCCGACTCCTTTAGTTTCGACGACATCTTCGCTTCCGCAGCCCCCGACGGGGGCTCCGGTTCCGCCGGGACGGCCGCGCCCGAGCTGGAGTTCCACGGCGACGCAGCGGTAAGCGCCCGCGCCTGGCTCGGCACCGACCCCGCGGACGAAACCAACGCCGTTTCCGCGACTCCCTCGGTCAAGCTCGGCTTTACCTGGAAGGGGGCCAACTCGGAGCTTGAGGGAAAGCTCGCCTTCGACGAAGACGCGGTTAAAAACAATCCCGCGGACCTCCTCGAAGAGGTTACCGCCCGGGCCTTCCTCGGCGACTTTGTCCTCGAGGCGGGAAAGATGAAAGTCGTCTGGGGCCGGGGCGACAAGCTCCACGTGCTTGACCCCTTCAACGCCAACGACTACACCGACTTCATAGTGCCCGACTATATCGATCGCCGCCTGGCCGAGCCCATGGCCCGCCTTACCTGGAACGGCCCCGCCGGATTCCGGGCCGAAGCCGTGTGGACCCCGACCATGACCCCTGACCGCCTCGACATGGGCGGCCGCTGGACGCCGGCCCAGGCTACGGCCCTGACCGAGGCGGGCACGGGGTACGTGACCTACCTTTCAGGCGTGGCCTACGCCGCGGCCTATAGCGAGACTTACGAAGCCGTGTGGACCCAGACTAAGGCCGCCGTATACCAGCAGGCCTACGCCGCCGCCGTCACGGGCGGGGCCGACGCCGCCACTGCCGCCGGCATCGCCGACGCCGCGGTAGCTACCTACGTGAGCGACCACAACGCCGAGATAATCGGGAACGCCACCGGCGCCGCCAGCGCCAAGGGCCTGGAAGCCGCCCAGAACGTGCTTATGAACTACGGCTCCGTGGACGCCCTCCTGCCCGACACGAATACCCTGAAGTACGGCCAATACGGCCTTCGCCTCACGGGCACGTTGGGCCCCGCGGACCTCGGGGCGGAGTACTACTACGGCCATTACAAGACCCCCTCCGCCACGGTGACCTACGGGACCAACGCCCTCGGCGAGACCGCCGTCACGGCGCTCGCGCTCGACTACGACCGGCTCCAGATCCTCGGCGCCGACGCGGCGGCGGCCGTAGGCTTCCTCAACCTCAGGGGCGAGATAGCCTGGTACCTCACCGACGACGTCACGGGCGACGATCCCGCGGTGCATAACAACAGCCTCCAGTGGCTCGCGGGTTTCGACATTCCCGTGCCCGTGAGCAACGTGACCCTCAACGTGCAGGAGATCGGCTCGTGGCTTTACGGCTCCGACGGCATCGAATCGAGCGCGGACGCGGACTGGAACGCCGACGAAAAGTGGACCAACAACAAGCTCGTGGTGCTCCTCTCGGACAGCTGGAACCACGACAAGGTAAAGCCCGAGATTGCCTGCGTGTGGGGTATCGAGCGGAAGGATATCTACCTCCAGCCCAAGCTCGCGGTTACCCTCAAGGACGGCTTCTCGGTAATCGCCTCGGGCGGCTATTTTATCCGCACTGACACGGGCGAGTTCGCTCCTTACGAGGAAAACAACTACGCCCAAATTTCGGCGAAATACGAATTCTGACCTGAAGAAACGCTTTTGACCAACGGCAGCCCCCGCGGTTCGGGAAATACCCTCCTATTTCCCGGGTCGCGGGGGCTTTTTCGCGTTTCGCCGTAGTATACTGGGATAAAGGGGGTACTCTGGGGTATAAAAGCGGTACCGATTCCCGAGGGGAAGGGGTACCGTCCACGCAGGAGAAAAGTCCATGAAAACGATTATCGTCTACTATTCAAATACGGGAAACAACGCGGCATTGGCCAACCGTCTTTCCACCGAACTCGGCGCGGACGTGTTCCGGCTGGTGGAAACCAAGCCGCGAACCATCGGCGCCTCCATCCTGGACATGGCGTTCGGCAGGAGTCCCCCCCTGGAATCGCTGCCGGAGGGGCTTGAAACCTACGACATCGTCATCTTTATCGGCCCGGTGTGGATGTTTCACGTGGCCTCTCCCTTCCGTTCGGTGTTCAGGCGCAACCGGCAGGATATCAAGCGCTACGCCTGGATCTCGGTTTCCGGCGGCGCCTTGGGCCCGAACGCCCCCATCGCCAAGGAACTCGTGCGGCGCATGGGAAAGAAGCTGGCGTTTTGCCTTGACCTGAATATCGCGCAATATTGCGAGGTACCGCCCAAACCCACCGCGGGCGACACCGGCGAATACCACATCGCGGAGCACCCGGGCGACCTGGACCGGCTCGCGCGCGTCGCCCTGGAGGCTATCCGGAACCTGCGCGCGTGAGCAATTCCTTCCATATAGCTACCTTTAACGCCGAAAATTTTTCCCTTCTCTTTGACCGTCCCCTGAACCGCGCGGAGCTGGACGGCCTTTCGGAATCCGACTACCTCGCCATGAATCCCTCCATCTGGAACCCGAACAAGGACCGGGAAAAGATCGCGGCCATCGCCCGGGTAATCCTCGCGGAGGACTTTGACCTCCTCGGGCTCTGCGAGATCGGCGGCCTTGAAACCCTGGAAAACTTCAACGCCCTCTACCTGCGCGGGCGGTACGACTGCCACCTCTTCGAGGAAAATTCGCGCCGGGGAATTTACGTGGGCGCCCTGGCGAAAAAGGGCCGCTTTCCCGGCCTACGGGCGATTAACGTGCCGGGCGAATTTTCCCGTAACCTGCTGCGCCTGGAATTGGGGGAAAAGGGCGGGAACCTGACGGTTTTCGTGACCCACCTGAAAAGCCAGCGGGGCGACGACCGGGGCCTGGAGTTCCGGGTCGACGAAGTGCGCCGCCTCGCGGCCCTCGTTCCCCGCAGGCGCGCGGTCGTAATGGGCGACTTCAACGGGCTCCTTATCCGGGGCATGAACCAGTTCGAGTACGATCCCTTCCTCGAATTGCCCCTTACCGACGTCCTCGCCGCCGTGGGCGTTCCGGCGGCCGAGCGGCGTACCCATTGGTATTTCGGGGCCTCGGGCAGGGGCTCCCAGCTGGACTACCTTTTTTGCACCCACGACATCGAGGTGGCGGCCGCCGCTACCATCGGTTTCGGCGAGCCCCAAAACCGGGCCGAACGGTACCGATTGCCGTCGGACCACCTATTCCTGCGCGCGATACTCGAGGTGGAATGAGGCGAAGGGGAAATCCCGTGCTATACTTCCCGGAAAAAGGAGCGAGTCATGGAACTAAACCATCCTGAGCTGACGGCGCAGGCCCTTTCCATCCTCCGATCGGGGGAAACGTTTCAGTGGTATTTCATTCCCCTTTTCGCCTTCGTCGTCTACGTATACTTTGCCGAAATCGAGCGAAAAAACGGGAAGGCCGTGGCCTCGGGGCTGGCCCTGTACGGCACGCATTGGTTTTTCGAGATTCTCAACGCCCTAATCTGCCATTTTTCCGGCCATGCCCTTTGGACCGTACCGGCGGGAACCTCTTTCCTTCTCCTGGTGGGGGTGGGCTGGGAACTCTCCATGATGTTCGCCGTCGCCGGGGTTATCTTCAGCAAGGTCCTCCCCGCGGACCCGAAGGCGAAAATACTCGGCGTCAATAACCGGATCGCGATCGCGGTGGCGAACGCCGCCTTCTTTTCGGCCTTCGAGATATTCCTCGCAAAAACCCCGGCCTTCCATTGGGCGTATCCCTGGTGGGGGCCGGTGCCCGTATTCGTCACGGTCTACGTGCCCTTCTTCCTCATGGCGAACTTCGCCTACGACTGGAAACCGCGGACCCAGCGGCTCGTCATCGGCTCCCTTTTCGGTCTTGACGCCCTGATGCTGGTCCTTTTCGCCGGCATATTGCGCTGGATCTAAGCCGAGGCAGGACGGGCCGCGCGGGGAGGGCGGGGGAACCGCGGAGCCCCCGCGGGCGACCGTCGCTCCCGGGGCGCGCTCTTTGACGGACGGGGCGCGATGCATGATACTTCACCTCAGCAGGAGTATCGCCCCGAAATGAAAGTGTACCGCGAACAGCTGGAAACCCGCATTTTGCTCAGGACCCTGGTTGCCCTGGGGGCATTGGCGTCGGTGACCTTCGCCACGCTTTTGTCGGAACGCGCCTTTTTTCACGATCAGGTCAGGCCGTTTTTGCTCTCCGACGGCATGCTGGCCCTCGGTTTCGCCGTCAACGTGGCGGTCATTCTCGTCGGCCTCTTCCGCAAGAGACCGCTGACGGTCTTGCGCAGGCTGGGCCTGCTTTTGGTCTCGATCGATTTCGCCATCGTCGTTACCGACGCCCTGGTGTTTTCGTTCTCCCTCGTCGGCATCATTTTCAGCTTTCTTTCCATGGTCGCCTTCGTGGTCATCGGCGGGATATTCACGGGGAGAACGCTGCCCCAGATCATCCTGGCCTCGCTTATCATCGCCGGCTATATCGTGGCGGTCTTCGTCGATCCCGCGCGGCACGCGGTGACAGCCCTCCCCGTCGGCGATGACGGAACGAGGGTCTCGGTCTGGGGGCTGATCGTTCTCGGCGCCCTGTTGGTCTCAGTCCTCGTATATCGGCTGAAAGAGGGCATTCTTATGTCCTATTTTCGCTGGCTCTCCCTGTACGACTCGGAAACCGGCCTTCCCAACGGTAAGCTCCTGGACGAAGACCTTGCCGAGCGCGCCCTTACCCTGCAAGACGAAAGCAGGATCGCGCTTTTCGGCCTCCGTTTGGACGGTTTCGGCGATTTAAGCGGCTTGATGGGCCACGATGCCGCCAGTCGCTGGTTCGAGCAGCTTACGGCCTCCATTTCCTCGGTCCTGGACCAGTGGCAGAACGCCTATCCGGGCCTCTGCTTCCTTACCTCGCGCCGGGTATACCGGGTGGAGACGCACGTATTCCTCTCTCCCGCCGTTATCGCCGATCCTGACTTTGACCTTCTCGGGTGCGTGCGGAATCTCCAAACCCGCATTAAGGGGGCCTTTCTGCGCAACGAATCGGAATCGGGAATGGGCTTTTTCGGCGCCTTTTCCGTATATCCGGACGACGCCGATAGCGTATCCCTGCTCCGCGGCAACGTGTACCGGCTCCTTACCCGGGTGACCGGCGAGACGCGCAATGCCATCGTTCCTTTCGACCCGGTGCTGCATACCCGCTATCTGCGGGAAGTGGAGCTTCGGGGCGCCCTCTTGCGGCCGGATTTCGTCGCCTACCTGGAAGCGGTGTTTCAGCCGAAGGTCCACGTCGCCTCCGGCCGGTGCGTGGGGTTCGAGGCCCTGGCTCGCTGGAATCCGCCGGGCCTGGGACGGGTTCCCCCGGACGAATTCATACCCATCGCGGAGGAGACCCCGGCCATAGAGGCCCTGACCGGCTTTATCATCGCCGAGACCATCGGCTTCATTCGGCAGTTGAACGCCGCCTACCGGGGTTCCGACGTACGGGTTTCCTTCAATCTTTCCCCGCGCCTGGTCAGCGAATCGTTTTTGTCCTCGCTCGTCCGGCGGCTGGAAACGACGGCGGAAGCGCGGCAATTGGAAATCGAGATTACCGAAGGGGTCCTTTTGCGGGAGACGGAGGAAATTCGGGATTATTTCAGGCGCCTCAGGGATCTAGGCGTGCATTTTTCCATAGACGATTTCGGCGCCGGATACTCGAATATCGCCTATCTCCAGGGGTTTCGGGCGGATACCCTGAAGATCGACCGGCGGTTCGTGGGAAACCTGCCCGCGAACGAGGAAGACGGCAATTTGGTCCGCGCCATGCTCGGCCTCGCCCGGGTTTTCTCGATGCGCGCGGTGGTGGAGGGCGTCGAAAACAGGGAGCAGGAGCGTTTCCTGGCGGATAACGGGTGCGAATACATACAGGGTTTCCTGTATTCCCGGCCGGTTTCGGCGAAGGACGCCCTCGCCTTTTACGAAAAACAGCGCGATCCCGCCCCCATGCTTTCTTGAGTTTTATCCCTATCGACGGTTATAATGGGCCGTATGACCAGCCCTTCCGCACGAGAGGCGCCGTCGCTCAGGCGCCTAAACGACTTCCTGTATGGCACGGGCGTGATCGTTTCGATCCTTTTGGTGACTACCCTCATAACGGTCGCCGTTAGCCTTATTTACCTCGAAAAGATCGACGTTCAGGAATCCGAGATCCTGCGGAGGATAAACGCCCTCGCCATCGCGATTCAGGCGAGCCCGGACCTGGCCGACGGCGAGGCGACCGAGGCCTACCGCTACGTGCGCTCCGCCCTGAGCGAAAGTTCCTTTATGCTTACCCGCCGCGTGGCATTGCGCTCGCCAACCTTCGTTACCGAAGAGGCGGCTCTCGCGTACCGCGAGACCATTCGGAAAGCCGCCGGGATCATACGGGAAAACCGGGAAAATATCCGGCGCGGGGCGAGCTACCTGAACCTTGCCTTGCTGACGCTTTCAACGCTCGGCCTTTTGGCGCTCCTTTCGGCCATACGGTCCTCTCAGCGGGTGACTCGCCGCTACCTGGCGGGCATTGAGCGGGGCATCGCCTCCCTGGACGAGCTGATGCAGAACAAGACCGCGGAGCTTCCGGAGTTTCCCGGCTCGTCGATCATGGAGCTCGATGACCTCTTTTCGCGGATCGGCCGCGTTTCGTCCCTCATTCAGCTGGACCATTCCATGGGTACCCTCTCGGGCACCGGTAACATGAACCTCCTTTTGCGGCAAGTGTCCGATATGGTGAAGGGCTTTATGCCCTGCGACCGGGCCTCCCTCGCGTTCATCGGGTCCGATTCCCGCGTTACCGCCGAGGCCGTCCTGACCGACTATTCCTCGTTGGGCATCGCCCCCGGGTATTCGGAGCCCCTGGAGTCTTCCAGCCTCGCCCGGGTCGCCCTGACCCGCGAGCCCCGGGTCATAGAAGATTTGTCGGCGTACGCGGACAAACGCGCTTCCTCGCTTTCCACGCGGCTTCTCCTGCGGGAAGGTATCCGTTCCAGCCTTACCGTGCCGCTCCTTTTCCGCGACAAATGCGTGGGCTTTATCTTCATTTCCAGCAAACGGCCGCACGCCTACTCCGAGTCCCACGGCCGGGAACTGGCCCGAATCGCCTCGGCGGTGGGGCATACGATCTATACGGAATACGTGATACAGGCCACCATAGCCGAAACCACCAACGCCTTCGTTTCCCTCATGAGCGAAAAGGACAACGAGACCAGCCTGCACATAACCCGCATGTCCCACTATTCGTACATCATCGCCCGGGAGTATTCCGCGCGGATCGCCCAGCTCGATCCCTCCTTTATCAGGGAGATCCTCTGGTTTTCGCCCCTGCACGATATCGGCAAGATCGGCATACCCGACGCCCTCCTCCGCAAGAACGGCCCGCTCCTGGCGGATGAACGCCGCGCCATGGAGCGGCACGTTGAGATCGGCGAACGGGTCATGAGCGTTATGGATACCCGCCTGAGCGCCATACTTTCCCGGAAAAACCTGCATACCGCCCTGGAAATCATCGTTTCCCACCACGAAAAATTCGACGGTACGGGATACCCCCGCAAAACGTCGGGCGCCGACATACCCCTCTCCGGGCGTATCGTGGCCGTGGCCGACGTTTTCGACGCCCTCACGTCGAAGCGCCCGTATAAGGAGGCCTGGACGGTGCCTGCGGCGCTTGACTGGATGCGGGAAGGCATGGCGGGCCATTTCGATCCCGAAGTATTCTCCTGTCTTGAGTCGGGCCTTTCGGAAATTCTCGAAGTATACGAGGCGTACAAAGAGGTGTGATTTTACCGAATCGGTTCGGTTAACCGGTAAAGTAAGCGCGCTACGACCGACTGTAGGGAAAAAACCTGATACGAATCCTAAAAATCCTGAAATAGAGTTAATCATTAACCTCGCTGTTGGTTTTCTTTTGGAATTCGGCTTGCGCGGGCCCGGACGCACTTGTTGCGCCTGCGGCCCATCGCGGGTTCGTTTACCTATGCAATTCATCGGTCGGGGCGCGTCCCGTCAGGGGCGTGAGTAATAAGGAGGAATTGATGCAGAAGAAATTAGCTGTTATGGCGGCGGTCATGCTTTGCGGCGCGACGGTCGCGTTCGCCGGCGGCGGAAAAGAAGCCGCGCCAGCGGCCCAGGGCGGAAAGGCGCCCATCACTATTTCCGTATTCACCCAGCAGGCCCGGCAACAGCCCAGCGCCAACAACAAGGTGTACAAGTATCTCCAGGAAAAACTGGGCGTTACCTTTAACTGGGACATTCTCGTAGGCGAAATCGCCCAGAAGCGCGGCGTTATGATCGCCGGCGGCGACTATCCTGACCTTATCGAAATGAACGAAACCCAGTTTATCGACGCGGGCGCCCTCATTCCCCTTGAGGACCTCATCGAGAAATACGGCCCGAACATCAAGGCGCATTTCGGCGACCAGCTCGAGAAGATGCGCTCTCCCGACGGACACATCTACTACCTCACCAACTGGGGTATCATCCGCGGCCGCGACCAGAGCCCCTACTACGGCGCCTCCGCCCTGTGGGTCCAGAAGGAAGTCCTCAAGGAAGCCGGTTACCCGAAGGTCGTGACCATGGATCAGTACTTTGACCTGCTGATCAACTACGCCAAGAAGCATCCCACCATCAACGGCCAGAAGACCATTCCGTTCACCATTCTCACCTACGACTGGCACGCGTTCTGTCTGTGGAATCCCCCGAACTTCCTCATGGGTAACGCCAACGACGGTAACGGCGTCGTTGATCCCAAGACCTATGAGTACAAGACCTTCTTCACCTTGGACGCCTCCAAGCGTTGGTTCAAGAAGCTCAACGAGCTCAACGCCCAGGGTTATATCGACCGCGCCGCGTTCACCGACAACTACGACCAGTACATCGCGAAGCTCGCTTCCGGCCGCGTTCTCGGTATCCACGACCAGCGCTGGCAGTTCGCCAACGGCGACGACGCGCTCCGCGACGCCGGTTCCTACAACCGCACCATGGCTCCGCTCCCGATCGTGTTCGACAAGAACATCAAGCCCCATTACCGCGACCTCCCCGTGCCCAACCTCGGACGCGGCGTCGGTATCAGCGTGAAGGCCAAGGATCCCGTCCGCATCATCCAGTTCATCAACGACCTCATGAGCGAAGACGTGCAGCGCACCCTGGAATGGGGTATCGAAGGCGAAGACTGGCAGCGGAACGCCAAGGGCGAACCCTACCGCACCCCCGAGCAGCGCGCCAACTGGGACAACGTGACCTGGCAGGAACAGAATCGCGCCCTCCTCGTCCGCGACGTGTTCCCCACCTGGGAAGGTTCGTTCACCGACGACTATCCCACCGACCTCGTTAACTACTATCCCGAGCGCGAAGCCATGGCCCGCCCCGAGGACAAGGAACTGTGGAAGGCGTACGGCGTGACCAGCAACGCGGAACTCATGGACAAGAATCCCCCGCCGAACGCGATCTGGTATCCCACCTGGAACCTCCCGAATCCTCCCGACGGATCCGACGGTCAGATCGCCCTGCAGCGCTGCGATTCCACCATGCGCAAGTACCTCCCGAAGGCGATTCTCGCCGCGCCCGCCGATTTCGACAAGGTGTGGGCGGAATACGTCGCGGAAATGAAAGCGAACGGAATCGACAAGTACGAAGCGTACATGACCGAGCAGGTTCGCGCCCGCGTTAAGGCCTGGAGCAAGAAGTAAGTTACGATGAACATGAGGGGTGGATCAATGCAGACTATAACGAATCGCGCTGACGGTATAAGGCGCCTAAAGAAAACCTTGAGCAACCAGCGCCAATTATTGATCATGTCGGTTCCGATTATTCTGTACGTGATCCTCTTCTCGTACGTGCCGCTCTGGGGCTGGACCATGGCCTTTCAGAATTTCAAGCCGGCGAAGACCTTCTTTAACCAGGAATGGGTGGGGCTTCGCTGGTTTACCTTCCTGTTTTCGGACAAGGTCTTTCTCCAGACGGTGCGTAATACCCTGGCGATGAGTTTCATAAACACGACGCTCGGGTTCGTTACCGCAATCGGGTTTGCCCTGCTTCTCAACGAAGTGCGGCATACGTTCCTAAAACGGTCCATTCAGACCATTTCGTACCTGCCGCACTTTCTTTCCTGGGTAATCGTCACCGGGCTCGTTTCCACGATGCTCTCGGTGGAAGACGGCGCGATCAACAATATTTTGGTGGCCTTACACGTCATTAAGGAGCCGATTCTCTGGCTCTCGGAGCCGAAGTATTTCTGGGGCGTGATCGGCGGAACCTACGTATGGAAGGAAATCGGCTGGAACACGATCATCTACCTTGCCGCGATTTCCGGCATTGACCCCACGTACTACGAGGCGGCGGAGATCGACGGATGCAACCGCTACCAAAAAATGTTGCATATCACCCTGACCAGCATTAAGCCCACGATCATTATCCTTCTGATCATGAGCGTCGGGCACATTCTCGACGCCGGCTTCGAAATGCAGTACCTCCTGCGAAACGGATTAGTCCAAGACGTATCGGATACCATAGATATTTACGTGCTTCTGTTCGGCCTTCAGCGGTCCAACTTCTCTCTCGCCACGGCGGCGGGACTGTTCAAGAACGTGGTTAATATCGCCCTTATTTTCATGGCAAACTGGATCGCCAAACGCGCCGGGGAGGAACGACTTATATGAAACGCTCATTTGGATCGAGGGTCGAACCCATTGTTTTCAATACGCTAAACGGACTTTTCATGACGGCTTTTGCCCTCATTATGATATATCCCTTCTGGAACACCGTCGCGATTTCCTTCAACCAGGCCGTGGACACGATACGCGGCGGCATTACCTTCGCCCCGCGCCGGTTTACCTTGGAAAACTATCGCATGGTCTTCGCCACGGGAACGATCTATAACGCCTTCTTCATCTCGGTGGCGCGAACAGCGATAAACATGGTCAGCGGCGTGTTCCTCACGGCGATGATCGCCTACGTGCTTTCCCGGCCCTATTTTATCTTCAGGAAGCCCTTTACGATTATCTTGGTCATGTCCATGTACGTGAACGCGGGCTTAATCCCGACCTACTTCCTCATAAAGAACCTCCACATGATCAATACCTTCTGGGTATACGTCATACCCGGCATGGTCAACGCGTTTAACTTCCTCGTCATCCGAACTTTCATGAAGACGCTTCCCGAAAGCATTATCGAGTCGGTCCGCATAGACGGCGGCAGCGACTTCATTATCTTTTTCAGGATCGTGCTTCCCCTCTCGCTCCCCGTCCTGGCGACGATCGGGCTCTTCATCGCCGTAAACTCGTGGAACTCCTGGTTCGATACCCTGATTTACGCCTCCGGCAAGTCGTACCTGCACACCCTGCAGTACAAGCTCATGGAGTATCTCCAGTCGAGCCAGGCCCAAGCCCGCGGTTCCTCAGACGTTGGCGCCATGGCCATGAGCAAAACGTCGAACCTCGTAACCCCGGTGAGCATTCGCGCGGCGATTACCGTCGTGGCGGCGGCGCCGATTATCCTCATTTACCCGTTCATGCAGCGCTATTTCGTGGTCGGCTTGAACGTTGGCGGCGTGAAGGAATAATCGCGGTAAAAACCAGCAATTTTTCCGGTTTCGGCCCTCCGGCCTTCCGTGTATTCTGGGCTTGCAATGGGAAGTCCGATCCGCGGAGGGCTTCGGCTCGACCGGGTTTGGCTTCCGTTCATATGTACCAGAAAACGCGGAGCTTACCACAATGGCCCTATACCACCGAGACGGCGAAGCGCTCCTTCGCCGGGACGACGCCGAATTATTGCGCATTGAGCCCTGGGGCCGCGACGGCCTGAGGGTTCGCGTTACCCGAAACCCCCAGATAGACCTTTCCCAAAATTGGGCCTTGCTGAACGGCCCCGAAACGCCATTCCCGGATTCTCATGCGGAGTCGGGCGTACGGGACCCGGTTCGCGGCAATGGCTCTCCCGCGCGATCGGCAGCATCTATCGGCCTACAGGACGCTTCCGGTCACCATGCCCGCGGCGCGACGGTTACCAACGGAAACATAACGGCAACGATAAACGAAGAGGGGTGGATCAACTTTACCAACGCCCGGGGCGCGGTTTTGCTGGAGGAATTCTGGCGAAACCGGAAGCGTTTGGACCGGTTTACGAGCCCGCTTAATCAGGACGCCCGGGAAATCCAGGGGAACCTGGGCGGCGCCTGGCGGCTTTGCTTCCGGTTCGAGGCGCGCGAGGGGGAGAAGATCTACGGCCTGGGGCAGTACCAGGACCCCTACCTAGACAAGAAGGGCTCGACCCTCGAGCTTGCCCACCGAAACGGCCAATCGTCCGTGCCCTTTTACGTTTCCAGCCTCGGGTACGGTTTTCTCTGGAATAATCCCGCCGTGGGCCGGGTAGACTTCGCGCGGAACGTGACCCAATGGTCCGCGTCGGTTTCCGATCAGGCGGATTACTGGATATGCGCCGCCGATACCCCCGCGGAAATACTCGAGCGATACACGGCGGTTACCGGCCGGGTTCCCGAAATGCCCGAGTACGGCCTCGGCTTTACCCAATGCCGCATGCGTTACCGGAACCAGGCCGAACTTATGGGAGTCGCCCGCGAGCACAAGCGGCGCGGCCTTCCCATGGACATGATCGTGGCGGACTTTTTCCATTGGCCCGTGCAGGGCGACTGGCGCTTCGACGAGGAGGATTGGCCCGACGTGCCGGGCATGGTCGCGGAACTTAAGTCGCTCGGCATAGAGCTGATGGTCTCGATCTGGCCGACCGTGGACACGAGAAGCGAAAACCGGGCGGCCATGGAAGAGGCGGGCTACCTGATACAGGCGGAGCGTTCCCATAGGATAAACATGAACTGGATGGGCGAGACGGCCTTTTTCGACGCGACCAACCCCGGCGCGCGCGCCTTTATCTGGGAAAAGGCGAGGGAAAACTACTTCAAGCACGGCATTAAGACCTTTTGGCTGGACGAGGCCGAGCCGGAATTCGGGATTTACGACTTTGACCTGTTCCGCTATTGGCTCGGTCCCGCGCTTAAGGTGACCAACGTGTACCCCATGCTGTACCTGAAGGCCTTTTACGACGGCTTGCGCGCGGAAGGGGTGGAAAATCCCCTGAACCTGGTGCGCACCGCCTGGGCCGGAAGCCAGCGGTACGGGGCGCTCGCGTGGAGCGGCGACATTCATTCGAGCTTCCGTTCCCTGCGGGAACAGCTCGCGGCCGGGCTTTCCATGGGCATGGCGGGCATACCCTGGTGGACCACCGACATAGGCGGCTTCCATTCCGGCCGTACCGACAGCGAGGAATTCCGGGAACTCTTGGTGCGCTGGTTCCAATGGGGTACCTTCTGCCCGGTATTCCGGCTGCACGGCGACCGGCTGCCCTTTCGGCCCCCCGAGCCGGCGATCCGGAACGGCATTCAGCGGTTCGGCTCGGGTTCCGACAACGAGATTTGGTCTTTCGGCGAAAAGGCGTATCCCGTGCTCTGCGCGCACCTACGGCTCCGGGAGCGCCTGAGGCCGTACGTGCGCTCCTTGCACCGCGCCGCGAGCGAAACCGGCGCGCCGATCATGCGCCCCCTCTTTTACGACTTTCCCGGCGACGCCCAGGCCTGGGAGCACGAGAGCGCCTATATGTTCGGCCCCGACCTTTTAGTCGCCCCGATATTGGAGGCGGGCTCGACGGAACGGGACGTGTATCTGCCCGCGGGAGCTCGCTGGACGAACGCCCACACCGGGGAGGTTCACGAGGGCGGCAGGACCGTGCGGGCCGAGGCGCCCTGGGAGCATATCCCCCTCTTCCTGCGGGACGGCGCAACGCTGCCGATCCGGGAAGAATAGGGCGCGCCTTCGCGCCGCCTCGCCCTTTCTGGGCGGGGGCTCCGCCCGGGGGTCGCGCGACCGCCAACCCCCGTTCTGCCTCCCCGAACCGCAATTTTTACCTATACTGGAAGAGAGAGGATCGATACGATGAAATTTACCAATGGATACTGGCTCGTACGGGACGGCATTACGCCCCATTTCGCGACGCAAGCCCTGGACGCCGAACGGCGGGGCGACGAGCTCGCGGTATACGCCGCGGTAAGGCCGACGAGATCGCGGGGCGATACGCTGAACGCCCCCCTGATCACCGCGCGGTTTTCGAGCCCGGCCGAGGGAGTGATCCGGGTGCGGCTTTCCCATTTCGAGGGCACGGAGCGGCGGGGCCCCGCCTTCGAGCTTTCCGGGGACCCGCGCTGGAAGCCGGAGATCGAGCTGGGCGCGATGGTAGACCCGGGAATCGGGCTGGGCATGGCCCCCTCCTTCGCCCGCATAAAGTCGGGCGGCCTTGAGGCCCGGATAGACCTGAACGAAGGCTGGAACGTTTCGTGGCGGGGAAACGGGAAGCCCCTAACGGCCAACCCGCCCAAATCCGCGGGGTACATGGTCGACTCAGACCGTGGGCCGTTCATGAAGGAAGAGTTCTCGCTGGGCGTGGGCGAGACGGTCTATGGCCTCGGCGAGCGGTTTACCGCCTTCGCCAAGAACGGCCAGGCCGTGGACATATGGAACGCCGACGGCGGCACCGCGAGCGAGCAAACCTATAAAAACGTTCCCTTTTACCTGACGAACCGCGGCTACGGCGTTTTCGTGAACGATCCCGGCAGGGTTTCCTTCGAGGTGGCGAGCGAGAAGGTTTCCCGGGTGCAGTTCAGCGTTCCGGGAGAGACCCTCGAGTACTTCGTTATATACGGGCCGGACCCGAAGAAGATCCTCGAGCGGTATACCGCGCTGACGGGCCGCCCGGCCTTGCCGCCGGACTGGTCCTGGGGCCTCTGGCTTACCACGAGCTTTACGACGGGTTACGACGAGAACACCGTAATGTCCTTCATAGACGGCATGCTCGACCGGGGCATTCCCCTGAAGGTATTCCATTTCGACTGTTTTTGGATGAAGGGCTTCCATTGGAGCGACCTGGAGTGGGACGGGCAAACCTTTCCCGACCCGGCGGGGCTCATTAGGCGGATCAAGGAGAAGGGCGTGCGGGTGTGCGTGTGGATAAACCCGTACATCGCCCAGCGTTCCCGCCTTTTCGCGGAGGGAGCGGAGAAGGGCTACCTTCTGCGGAAGGCCGACGGCGGCGCGTGGCAAACCGACCTTTGGCAGGCGGGGATGGGGATCGTGGACTTTTCGAACCCGGAAGCGGGTGCCTGGTACGCGGGAAAGCTCGAGGCCCTGCTCGATATGGGGGTAGACGCCTTCAAGACCGATTTCGGCGAGCGCATTCCCGCGGAGGGCGTCGCCTGGCACGACGGCGGGGACCCGGAAAAGTGGCACAACTACTACGCCCAGGCGTATAACCGCGCGGTATTTGAGTTGCTGGAACGGAAGCTCGGCGCGGGCAACGCCTGCCTGTTCGCCCGTTCGGCCACCGCCGGCGGGCAGCGCTTCCCCGTGCACTGGGGCGGCGACTGCGAGTCTACCTTCGAGTCCATGGCCGAAAGCCTTCGGGGCGGGCTTTCCCTCGGCCTTTCGGGCTTCGGCTTTTGGAGCCACGATATCGGCGGCTTCGAGGGCACCCCTCGGGCCGACCTTTTCAAGCGCTGGCTCGCCTTCGGCCTCCTTTCCTCCCATAGCCGGCTCCACGGCAGCAACTCGTACCGCGTGCCCTGGAACGTGGACGAGGAATCGGTGGAGGTAACGCGGCGCTTTACCGCACTGAAGGAAGGGCTCATGCCCTACCTCCTCGCCTGCGGCCGCGAGGCCCACGAACGGGGAATCCCGGTAATGCGGGCCATGCTGCTCGAGTTCCCGGACGACCCGACCTGTGCCTATCTCGACCGACAGTACATGCTGGGCCCCGACGTGCTCGTCGCCCCGGTGATGAGCGCCGAGGGCGCGGTCGAGTATTGGCTACCCGCGGGGGAGTGGGTGCACCTGATAGACGGCCGGACGGAGACGGGCGGAAAATGGCTCCGCGAGACCTACGACTTCATGAGCCTTGCCGTATGGAAGAAGAAAGGCGCGAACGTGGATTGAATCGGGCTTGAGCGGGGCAAGAATTTCAGGATCGAGGCAGAAGGCGCCACGGGGGTAAACCGCCCGGGGCGCACTCCGTCCGCCCCGGGCTCTTCCTCGCGCGGAGCCGCCGCGGGAGGGCGATCGAAGCGGGGCGCGATCGAAGGGAAACGGCATATCCGGCGTATCCCTCCCCGCCGCCGATACATACCTTCCTCAAGGTGACGAAAAAAACGCCGAACGCTGTTGAATAGCAATAGGTAAGGCATAGTTTTTGGAGGGGCTCATGAGGGCGATCAGGACTTTTTTTATCGGCGTGGCCGTGTTTCTTTTAAGCGTCGTACAGCTGATATTGACCGGAAACCCGGCGAGAATCATCGGGATCGCGATAGGGCTCTTTTTCGCCGTCTTCGGCTGGAAAATCGGATGGACGCGCCACCGGAATTTCACCGCGATACTCGGTCATTTCGCCTTTGTCGCGGGCTGCCTCGTAACCGCGTATTCGCTTTATCAGCTTCCCTTCCTGCCGGCCCCCCCGACTATCCTTCAGACCCTGGACCTTCCCCTTTTCTGGGGCCTGTTCACCGTCGGCGGCGGGTTCTGCATGATCACGCACGGCTACTGCGGCTGCGCCATCAAGATGCACGAGCGGAATCAGAAAAAGGACGCGGCCGCGCGGGAAGGGAAAAGGAAAAGAGTATCGGGTACTCGCGGGATCAATCCATAAGGGGAACGCATATTCGATAATTCGGAATGGTTCGGGCGGCAGGAACGCTACCCGAGGTGAAAACCGAAATACGCTCCATATAAATTCCTCCCTGGCAAAAAAAACGTTTCATATCATAGCCATGCACGGTATTGAAATCTTTACGATTCTTGCCGTATCGAGGGGTTTTCCGCCTTCTTGATAGTTGTTCGTTACTGGAATATCATTCGGGCTTCCGTACAGTAAATGGAGCGTTACCTATGTCAAAAGAACCGGAAATTAACCTAAAACTGATTTCTCTCGCGTGGCCCATGTTTATCGAGGGACTGACCGGAGGTCTCGTAACCCTGGCCGATACTTTTTTTCTCAGCAAGATTTCCGACGAGGTCGCCTCCTCGGTCGGAATGCTGGGCGCCGTCCTTTGGATAGGATACTGGGTGCTTCCGTCGTTCACGACGGCAGGAACCAGCGTCGCTTCGCAGTATATAGGGGCCGGCCGCCGGGACAGGGAAATCCCGACGTATTTTTGCAACATAATAATAAGCTCCCTGTGCGGGCTGTTCCTGGCGCTTTCGTACTTTTTCCTTTCGGGAAGGCTCGGGCTTTGGCTTGGGATGACCCAGGCGCAAAACGGGTACGCCTCACGGTATCTGGAAGTGATCGCGGTAAACTTCGTTCTCGTCGGCATGCGTTTTTCGTACGCGGCAATCCTTTCCGCAAGAACCCTCACGCAATGGAACATGGTCGCGACGATAATCACGAACGTGCTGAATATCTTCCTGAACTGGGCCTTCCTCACGGGCTTTTGGTTTTTTCCCGCATTGGGAATCAGGGGCATCGCGCTTGCCACCGTTATTTCGTACCTGGCGGGCTTTCTTATCCTGTTTCCCCTGGTTCATTGGAAACTCAGGATCGACTTTTTCGTGAAGGGGATATTCTCGCAAATGAGGGAGGTTCTGCTGCCGATTCTCAAAATCGGCATTCCCTCGGCGCTCGAGCCGTTAAGCTATACGTTCCAGGGGCTCATCGTCTCCGTCCTTATCATAAACCTCGGGTTTGAGGCCATGGGGGCCAATACCTACGTGACGAGGCTCATCTTCGTCGACCTGACCGTATCATGGACGCTCACGTCGGCCGGGCAAATCATCATGAGCCATTATCTTGGCGCCGGAAAGACGGACGAGGTTCATAAGACCTACTGGAAGATCGCGCTGTACTCGACCGTTTTCGCGGCGGTCAATATGGCCGTGTATCTCGCCTTTCACCGGTTCCTGTTCTCGTTCTTCACGGCAGATCCCGTCATCATTAACATGGGCTTTTGGATCTTCATGATTTGCCTCTTTATGGAGCCAATCCGCTCTATCAATGTCCTCGGCGGCGTTGCCCTCAAAACCGTCGGCGACGGAAAGTTCTCGGTGACCGTGGGAATGATTTTCATGTGGGGACTCGTGCCCGTGATGTGGCTTGTCACGAAGGCGGGATTCGGGATCATCGGCCTTTGGCTTTGCATGCTGGGCGACGAGTGCGTCAGGGCGGGAATAAATATATGGCGCTGGCAAAAGGGCAAGTGGAAAACGAATTCGGTTATCGGGGAGAGGCCGGCCTGAGGCCGTGATTGATCCGTGCCAAAAAAAAACGTTAACCGTCTTCGCGCTTCGGCGATTTTAGCGGCCAGTAAGCCGGTAGGGAGATATCAATGGGAACAATGTCACGCATACGGTTCGGCATCGTCGGAAGCGGTTGGCGGTCCGCATGCTACCTGAAAACGGCGGCGCTGATGGGCGATACGTGCGCGGTAACGGGAGTCGTAAGCAGAAGCGAGGAAACGCGGGCCGCGATTGCGGCCCAATGGGGCGTTCAGGCTTTCCGTACGGCCGCCGAGCTCGCGGACGGCAACGGGGCCGATTTCCTTTTTGTCTCCGTCCCGGGAAACGCGGTTACGGGCGTTCTTAAAGACCTGATGCCGCTGGGCATTCCCCTACTGGTCGAGACGCCGCCGGCGTCCACGGTCGAAGAACTCCTCGCCCTGAACGAAGCGGCGCGGAACGGGGGAGCGCGCATCCAGGTCGCGGAACAATACGCCCTCCAGCCGATGCATTCGGCCCGGCTTGCCCTGATCGCGTCGGGCGAAATAGGGAAACCGGCGTACGCGCATATATCCGTGAACCATAGTTACCATAACGTAAGCCTGATCCGCAAATACCTGGGAATCGGCTTCGAAAACGCCGAAATACGGGCTTCGTCGTTTTCGGCGCCGGTAATCGACGGCCCCGGACGGGGCGGGGACCCAACCGCGGAAGAGATCGTCAATCCCGAGCAGCAGATCGCCTTGTTCGATTTCGCCGGCAAGCGCGCGCTGTTCGATTACGAGTCAAACCAGCACCGGTCCTGGGTACGTACGCAAAGAATCCTGGTCAGGGGAGAACGGGGCGAAATCGCGGACGGAAAGGTACGCTACCTTAAAGACTTTCTGTCGCCCGTCCACGCGGAGATGGAACGCGTTCAAACCGGCGGCGAGGGAAATATGGAAGGATACTTCCTGAAAAGCGTCAACCTCGCGGACCGCGTGCTATTCAGGAACGAAACCGCTCCCGCCCGCCTTTCGGACGAGGAAATCGCCCAGGCCCGCTGCCTGTTACGCATGAAAGAGTACGTCGAGACGGGAAAGGACTTTTATTCGCTCGCCGAAGCCTCGCAGGACACCTATCTCGCGATCATGATGCGGACGGCCATCGCGACGGGTAGCCCCGCGATCACGGCGACCCAGGTTTGGGCGCGCTGAGGATCGAGAAATGCGCACGAGGGGTTGGCGGAGAAACGTTTTTGCCCGGCTATCCGCGGAACGCGGATAGCCGGGCGGAAACTTTCAGAGCCAAGGGGATACTTCCCCTTCGCTCGTTAGACGTAATCGGCCATTAGGAACTCGCTCGACTTTTTCGACCCTGACCGGCTATACTTTCACAGGGGTTTTCCGGCGCCGGTCGCCCGGTGCCCGACGCATATAAGCCGCGGGATCGAGGATAGAAGAAAGCATGGAAGAAAGCGGGAACCATTCCGGCAGGGCAGGGGAATTAACCCGGTACCTTTCGAAATATATCGAACTCAGCGAAGAACTGGAGCGGGCGCTTTCCGAGAGAATGTTCATCCGGGAATATCCGAAAGGCACGATCCTCCTGAAACGGGGCCAGCCCTGCAACGAGTGCTACTTCATCTTGGAGGGGCTCGTAAGGACGTATTACTTCAAAAACGATGAAGAGGTAACCACCGATTTCCACCTGGAAGAACAGGTCGTTTCCCCTTCCTGTTACGGCACGGGAGAGCCTTCGGAACTGTATCTCGAATGCCTCGAAACCACCGTGGCCGTAGTGGGCACTCCCGACATGGAAACGGAACTGTACGCGAAGTATCCCCAGCTAGAAAAGCTCTCCCGCGTCATGGGAGAAAAAATCATGGCCGGGTACAAGGACCGTTTTGACGGCTTTAAAATGTCGTCGCCCGAGCAACGGTACCTCGCCCTCGTAAAGAACGAGAACGCCCTGGTCCAGCGCGTTCCCCAATATCAATTGGCAAGCTACCTCGGGATTAAGCCCGAATCCTTAAGCCGGATCAGGAAACGGATTTCGAAAAAGGGCTGACCCCGTTCTTTCTTGACTTTCGTCAATTGATATCCGCGCGGCGTCAGGGTAACCTTTCCGTAAGCAAAACGGAGGTTATCATGACATTGAGTTTTTTCGGAACCCGCGCGACGGATACCGTAAGCCCGCTTCGGGCCGGCCTGAAGGCCCGTATCGCTGCGTGCCTGCTGGCGTTCCTTTGCGCGGCGGGAGCCCTTTCATCCGAAGACAGGAAATTTTCCGTAGCGACCACCTGGCATTCCTTCATGAACTTCGGGGAGGAAGCGACGAACATCCAGATGTACGAATTCCACTTCGGGTACCAAATCACGGATAAGGATAAAGTCGAGATAAAGATAGCGACCTGGAAGCTGTTCGAGCCCCTCGGCATCCAGTTGTGGGATTCCGACCATCTGATGAAGGAAAGCTCGTATTACCCGGGGAGATTGCTCGAGTACGGCGCGGGGCTTTGTTACCAGCGTCGGTTTTGGGAGGGCCTTTTCGGGGCGGTGGAAATCATGCCGATGGCGCAAACCTATCTCGATACCGACGGCGACGCGATCAAGAACGGGTTTAGGCTGTATACCTCGTACCATGTCGGTTACCGGTTTGAATTCTTGCGGGGAAGGTTTTACGTCGCTCCGCAGGTTCACCTCAATTACTGGCCCGTAATGACCGCGGTTCCGGAATCGTTCCGGCAGGTAGAAAACAGCCCATGGAGCAAGAACTACGTGCTGTTCGAGCCGAATGTCTACCTTGGAATCAAGTTCTGATGCGGTTGCCTGCGAGGGGAGACCTGCCCCGCTCTTCGACGGTTGGCGCGCGCGGGCGCCTTCGGGCCTTTTTCGGTTTGGCGGTTTGGGGCGCCCTTTCTTCCTGCGCGGCTACCGGAAACGGGCTGGACGGAACGAGCGCCGCTACCGGGCTGGAAGTCGGTATGGGCTCCACTGAAGCGGTTGCCGGGACCGGCCGCGCGATAGTCCTTTTGTCGGCGCCGTCGGGAAGCACGAAGAAAATAGCGGACGAAATGGCCTTGGCCCTAAACGCCGACGTCCTTTCGACGGAAGCCGCGACGGCCGAAAGCCTTCGGAATTACGCGCTGATCGGATTCGGTTCGGGGATTTTCGACCAGCGCCACCATGGGCTTCTCCTCGCCGCGGCGGAACGGCTTCCCGAGAATTGCGGCAAGAAGGCATTCATTTTCTCCACGAGCGGGGTTTCCCGGGCGACTGACCTGAAGCACGGATTCGGGGATCCGCATGAAGCCCTCAGGACTATACTCCTGAGCAAGGGCTGCGAGGTTGTCGGAGAGTTCAATACCGCGGGCTTCAACAAAAACAGCTTTTTATTTTTATTCGGTGGCATAAACAAGGGCCGACCCAACGCCGAAGACCTCGCGAAAGCCGGGGAATTCGCGAGAAGCCTCGTGGGAAACGAGTGATTTTATTGGTTTTTTGTCGGAGTAGATATGGCAAGAAATGCTTAAATGCGCAATACTTGCCTTATGGCACATACCCGCGAATTCCTGCTTATCGTACCCGACGGCGGCATGCTGTTCGAGCCCACCGGGGTCGTTGACATTCTCGATCAGGCGAACCGGCGTTTTTCGCCGGACAACCTGCCGTATCGCGTTACGACGGCGACGCCCCAGGCCCACCGGACGGTGCTTGGCCGTTCGGGACTGCATCTTCTCGCCGATTATAGCCTTTCCGAAATCGATCCCGATCGGGCGTGGGATACCATCGTGGTCACGAACCGGGCCGTTGCGGCCGAACAGGAGGCCGTGGCCGTTCCCTGGCTGCGCAATGCCTCCGGCAAGGCGCGACGGACCGTGTCGGTTTGCGGCGGCGCCCTACTTCTCGCCCAGGCCGGCCTTCTCGAAAACCGGCGGGCCACCACCCACTGGCGGTTTTTCGATACCCTGGAACGCCTCTCGCCGACTACCTCCGTGGACCGCGATTCGATATACGTGCGCGACGGCCCGGTTTGGACCTCCGCCGGGGCGAGTTCCGGCTTCGACCTGACCCTGGCCCTCGTCGCCGAGGACCTGGGCTCCGCCGTGGCCCGGGAAGTCGCCCGGGAGTTGGTTCTCTATCTCCGCCGCCCCGGGGGGCAAGCCCAGTTCAGCCGTTTCCTCGCGAGCCAGGCGGACCCCGAAACCCCGATCGGCAAGGTGCAAAGCTGGGCGCTGGAGAACCTCGACGAGGACTTGAGCGTCGAGCGCCTGGCCGACCGGGCCGCAATGAGCCTCAGGAACTTTTGCCGGGTTTTCGCCCATGAAACCGGAACGACCCCCGCCCGCTTCGTGGAGGACCTCCGACTGGAAGCCGCCCGGCAGCGCCTGGAGCAGGGGAGGGAAACCCTGGAAGAAGTAGCCTCCGCCTGCGGCCTATCGACCGCCCTTAATCTCCGTCGTCTTTTCGACCGAAACCTCGGCATTTCACCGACCGATTATCGCGAACGTTTTGGCAGTATATGATATAAAGTTGTCATGTATGCCATGTTTCTCTTTGTATATACTTTGATTGTAAGAAGGAACGCAAAAGTAGCAAGGAGATAAACCATGCTGAACATCGGTATTAACGGTTTTGGCCGCATCGGCCGCAATTTCCTGAGGGCCGCGTGGGGCAGGTCTGACATTCGAGTCGTCGCCGTAAACGACCTGACCGACAGCCGCACCCTGGCCCATCTTCTGAAGCGCGATTCCCTCCTCGGAACGTTCGGCCCCGCGGTGGAATACGGCGAGGGCGAGCTGAGGGTCGATTCGCGACGAATTCGTGTGTTCGCCGAACGCGATCCCGGTAACATTCCCTGGGCCGAGGTCGGGGCGGACGTGGTGATCGAGTCGACCGGCCGCTTCACCGCGCGGGCCGACGCGGATAGGCATTTGGGCGCGAAGGGCGCAAAAAAGGTGATCGTCTCGGCCCCGGCCAAGGGCGACGACCTGACCGTCGTGATGGGCGTGAACGACGGCCTGTACGATCCCGCGAGGCATACGGTGATTAGCAACGGTTCCTGCACGACGAACGGACTCGCGCCGGTCGCCCTGGTGCTTCACGAGGCTTTCGGGATCGAGCACGGCTTAATGAACACGACCCATGCGTACACGAATAGCCAGGTCCTGCACGACGGGCCGGAAAGGGACCTGCGGGGCGCGAGGGCCGCGGCCCTTTCCATAGTCCCGTACTCGAGCGGCGCCGCCAAGGCGATCGGCAGGGTTATCCCGGCCCTGGACGGAAAGCTCACCGGCTACTCGCTCCGCGTGCCGGTCCCGGTCGTGTCGATCGTGGACCTGACGGTAACGCTGAGCCGCGACGTGACCGTGGATGAGGTTAACGCGGCCTTCCGCGCGGCTTCGGAGGGAAAACTGAGGGGCATTCTCGGCTATTCCGAGGAGCCGCTCGTTTCTTCCGATTATCAGGGCGATCCGCGGTCTTCAGTGGTGGACGCCCTTTCGACCCTCGTAATCGGCAAGCGGATGGTGAAGGTGCTTTCCTGGTACGACAACGAATGGGGCTTCTCGAACCGGCTCGTCGATCTCGCTGCGCTGATCGATCGGAAGGGTCTCTGACCTGTCCGTCCTGGGCGGGATGCGCGAATGGCGCGACGGGTTTACGCGATATCCTGGGAGATGGGGCAGCGCTAACCGGTAGAATGGGTTTCGAGGCCCGGCGAATAGCCATACGCGTAGATCCTGGCGCCCGAGTCCGTTAGGCGGATAGGGCAATGCCTTCCTGGTCGACGATGCTTCTCACGGTCGGAATTCGGTATTTCTGGATATCGGCGTTCAAGTCTATTCCCTGCACGCGGTCTATTGCCGCGCTGACCAGGCCGTCACAGCTGAAGATCACGCCGAGAGCCCCGTCGGCGGGCCTTCGGTTGGCAACCACGGTTCCCTCCGAACGCGACTCGCTACGCCCGCCCTTGGGTTCCGACCGTTACGGTATTTGGAATAATGGGATTTTTAAAAACCATTTTGTTTATGTTGGCTACGATTGCCTTCGAGCATCGCGTTAGGTTTCTTGATAAGCCCTACTAAAAGTATCATAAAACTCTGGTATTTTCCCCATGGCAAGCTTATCTTTAAAGGGCGAAGGTGAGGAGGTTTTATGAATCCTTTCTCGATAGCGAATACGACCCGCGAGGAGCGGGAAGAAATAGTGAGGCGTTCGCTTTCTTGCGGCGGCGGCGGTTGCGACAACTGCTCGGCGTGCGGGGTCCTTGGCGGCGGGGATCCCTGGGACCTGTTCCTTCCGTACATCGAGGGCGAAAAGGAAATCGCCGACGTAAACCGGGAATACAACGCGCGGTACGTTCACGGTCGGTAAGGGGTTCAAAACATACGGGAGGGAACCGTTCCCCCGGCGATCGCTTCTCGGTACGCTTGACTTGTAATCCTTTTTGACGGACTCTTAAAACGAATATGAGCGCGAAAGATTTTCTTCAAAAGGGGCGGAAAGGCCAAGACCATGCCCGGCAGTCCTCCCTGACCAAATTCTTTAAATACCGCTTTATCGCCGTGGCCGTTACGATCGCGGTAATCGCCTGCCTGGTCGCCTATTCGTTCGTCCTATTCGACGCGCACGAGGCGGAGCATAACGGCATATTAAACGTCCTGGGCCGTCAGCGCATGTTAACCCAAATGGTCGCGAAGGACGTAAACCGCATATCTTCGCTCCTGGACGCCCTCGGGACGGACGCCCGGCTGCAGGATACGGACACGCTTCGCGCCAAACTCGCGGATACGCGGTCCTCCTTGCGCGCCGCCGCGAGCGCGTTCGATTCCGTCCTCTCCCACGTATCCGCGGGGTATCTTCCCTTAGACGTCGTTAAGGCCGTTTCTCCCGTCGGCGCGGAAACCGGCAAGCCGCTGGAGCTATTCGACCTTGACGATCCCCGGTTCGCCTCGACCATCGGCGAGCTTCGCTCCCTGTGGCTTTCCTTCCTTCCGCGGCTGGAAACCGTGGCGGCAAGCGAGGTAAAGGACGCCGCCTTCCGCGCGGCGATAATCTTTGTCAACGAAAACGAGTCGACCCTCCTCGAGCTCTCCGATCGGCTGAACGGCATTGCCCTCGCCCGGTTTTCCGCCCGGGGGACCCGCAACGAGACCATGTATTCGGTAACCGTTTTCGCCCTGATTATCCTGGCCATCTGGTTTCTCTACGGAACCTACGTGTTCCTCATGGAACCCTATTCGGTTTTCTACCAGGGAATACGCAATCTCGGCGTTTTCGAGAATCATGACGGGGACAGGCGAAAACGCCGGTATTCGGCGCTTACCCGCGAAGTCACCCAGTCTTTCGCCGCGTTGCGGGACATGGTGGGGCTGGTGGGCGTGATAAGCCAGGGTTCCTCGTTTCAGGAAACCCTTTCGATCATTTTTAAAACGTTCAGGAGCTACGTTCCCTACGACTATATCGGCGTGGCGACCTTCGCCGGCAATCGGGGAACGAGGCTGATCGCGGCCTACGGGGAATCGGGCGGGGCGCTTCCCTCCCTCCCGAAGCGGTTGGGAGAGCGGGATTGGGACCTCGAGGGCAGTTCCCTCGGGCCCATCCTCGAGTCGGGCGCGCCGAGGGTCATTAACGACCTCGAATCGTATTCTTCGGGCAAGGAGCCGCGGGAGTACACAAAAATACTTTTGGAGTCGGGTATCCGGGCGTCCATTACCCTGCCGCTTTCCCTCAACGGCGCGCCCTTGGGCTTTATCTTTTTCTCGAGCCTCACGAAGGATTGCTATACCGACCTGCATCTCAGTTTTTTGCGGAATATCCGCAACGCCATAGCCCTTGCCTTCGAGAAGGATATCTTCGTGGACGAGCTCGTATACGCGAGTACCCTCGCGCTCGCGAAGATGGCCGAGGCGCGTGACGAGGACACCGCCGACCATCTGGACCGAATGAGCCGCTACACGGTGCTGTTGGCCCGGCTCATGCAGTCCGAGGGAGTGCGCGCGGAATCGATAACGGCGGAATATATCCGGGAATTGGGGCGGTTCAGCCCCATGCACGATATCGGTAAGGTGGGAATACGCGACGACGTGCTTTTGAAGCCGGGGAAACTCGATCCCGACGAGTGGGAGCACATGAAAACCCACGCCACGTACGGGGCGAACGTGCTGCGCGAGGCCGAGAATTCCCTCTCCCGCAAGGGCCGCGCATTTTTCGGGATGGGAATCGAGATCGCCGCCGCACACCACGAACGGTGGGACGGCTCGGGGTATCCGGCCGGGCTCTCCGGCGAACGCATTCCCCTTTCGGCCCGTATCGTCGCCGTTGCCGACGTGCTCGACGCGCTCACCACCAGAAGGCCCTATAAGGCGCCCTTCGGCTTCGAGGAATCCTTCGCGCTCATGAAGGAAGGGGCCGGCAGCCATTTCGACCCCGACATTTTCTCCTGTTTCGAGCGCAATAAAGACGCGTTTTGCGCCCTGTACCGGGAGTTCCTGGCAGAAACCCCCGGTACCTTTTAAGGAGCGTCGCATGGGAGACGGACCGGTGGCCGGCGAGGCCCGTGTAGGCGGCGACGCCGCGCGGCTCGCCGAATATATACGGAACGCCCGCCGCTGCGTGGCGTTTACGGGCGCCGGGGTGAGCACCCTCTCGGGTATCCGGGATTTTCGGGGTAAAAACGGCCTATACCAAACCGTGGACGCGGACCGAATGTTCGATCTCGCCGTGTTCCGCGAAGACCCCACGGTGTATTATTCCCAATCCCGCGACTTTATCTACGCTCTGGACGAAAAGCGGCCCTCGCTGGTGCACGCGGTACTTGCGGCGCTGGAGGAACAGGGCTTCCTCGCGGCCCTGATAACGCAGAACGTGGACCTCCTCCACGAAAAGGCGGGGAGCAAAAACGTGATAGAGATACACGGTTCGCCGAAGTGGCACCGGTGCGGGCGATGCGGCTACTCGCTACCCTTCGCGGAGGCGGCGACGATAGTCCGCTCCGGCGCGGTTCCCTCCTGTCCCGATTGCGGCGTCGCCTTGAAGCCCGGCATTACCTTTTTCGGGGAAAACCTACCCGAGGCGGCGATTTCCCGCGCGGTGGACGAGGCGCGGCGGGCTGACCTCATGCTCGTGCTCGGCTCCTCGCTGGCAGTCAGGCCCGCGTCGCTCCTTCCCGAGTATACCGTCAACGCGGGAGGCAAGATCGTCATCGTGAACGATATGCCGACCCACCTGGACCGGTACGCGGAAATGCGCTTTACTGATCTCGCGGAAACCTTCCACGCGTTGGCCCGCGAATTCGGCATTTCGACAGGGGGCAATCAATGATAGAGCGGGTGGCGGACGCGCTGCGGAAAAACGGCTTTGACCCGTATATCGCGGACGGTAAGGACGCCGCGCGCGACCTCTTTTTCGGGACGCTCCTGCCTTCCATCGCCCCCGCCTCCGTGTCGTACGGCGATTCCGAGACGCTCCGCTCGTGCGGAATCATCGAGGGCCTGCGCTCCCGGTCGGATATCGAGTTCATCGATCCCTTCCCGGGCGACGTTTTCGACGAGAGCCTGGAAACCTCCCGGCGCGGACTCCTGGCCGATCTCTTTCTGGCCGGCGCCAACGCCGTTACCGAGGACGGCAAGATCGTTAATCTCGATATGGTGGGAAACCGGGTAACCGGAATCGCGTTCGGACCCCGCAGGGTCGCGCTCTTCGCGGGGGAGGGGAAGATCGTTTCCGACCGCGAGGCCGCCATGGAACGGGTCAAGCGGGAAATCGCCCCCGCGAACGCCCGGCGCAACGCCGACTTGCGCACCCCCTGCCAAAAGACCGGAACGTGCTCGGACTGCTCGAGCCCCGACCGGATATGCAACGTCTGGTCTATCTTGGAGAAGTGCTGGCCCCGGGACAGGATCGCCGTCGTCCTCATCCGCGGGGAATGAGGCCGGCCGCCGCCGCGTTCCCGCGAACGATTTCCCTTGGCATCCGTTCGCCGTCGCGGTATCCTGCATAGTATGGAATCATATACCCTGAAAATCGGCGAACTAACCCGGGTATTGCCGGTAATACCCCTGGGAAACGGCGTTTCGATAGCCAGCTTCGTGATGCTCGGCGATACCGAAATGGTGGAATACGCCGCGGAGAACCTTTTGCGGCATCCGGCGTTTCCCAAAAACAGGATAGACGCGCTCGTGTGTCCCGAGGCGAAGGCGATTCCCCTGACCCATGCCCTGGCCGTTCGGCTGCAAATCGATTACGTGGTGTTGCGAAAGGACTTGAAAGCCTATATGCGCGACGCGATCGCGGAGTCGGTTACCTCCATTACCACCCAAGGAACCCAGACCCTCGTGCTTGACGGGCCCGAACGGAAGCGCCTGGCGGGAAAGCGGGTGTGCGTGGTGGACGACGTGGTTTCCACGGGAGGCTCGCTTTCCGCGATAGAGCGCCTTTTAAGCCGGGCCCGGTGCGAGGTGGTCGGTAAGGCGGCGGTGCTGCTGGAGGAGGGGGGGTACGCGGGCGGGGATATCGCCTATCTCGCGCGCCTTCCGGTCTTTAAATCCTGATATGGCGCGCGAAACCGAACGGCAGCGGTCCGCGATCCGCTCCCTGATCGAACTGACGGAACCACGCACGAAGGCCGCGAGCCTCGTGCCGTTCGCCTTCGGCGTGGCCTGGGCCGCGTGGCGGTACCGCGCCTTCTCACCCGGGAATACCGCGCTTTTTTTCGCGAGCCTGCTTCCCGTCGATTTGGCGACCACCGCGCTCAACAACGCCATGGACTGGCGGCGTGCCGCCCGTTCCGCGGGCGGGCGGGGGGAGGGGCCGGCCGGCCTTTCCTTCCGGGCCGCCGTTGCGGTAACGGCGCTTCTTTTTTGCGCGGGAATCGCCGCGGGGCTTTCGCTCGCCTTCCGGACCGACGCCTTGGTCTTCGTCGCCGGGGTCGCGGCCGTGGGCGTGGCGCTCGCGTATTCGGCGGGCCCGCTCCCGATCTCGCGGACGCCCTTCGGGGAACTCTTTTCGGGAGTCACCATGGGAGCGGGCATTCCGTTCGTGGCGACGTACGTCCAGTTTTCGGGCGGTAGCGGCGCGCCCGTTTCCTTGGACCTTCGGTGGCCCCTGGCCGCGCTTTCGGTCAACCTGGCCGAAACGGCCTCGATACTCCTCGCGTGCGCGCCCTTCGCGATTTTGATCGCGGGGGTTATGCTCGCCAACAATATCAGGGACATGGAAGCCGACCGGGCTTCCGGCCGCCTTACCCTTCCCCTGACGGTCGGCAGGCCCGCCGCGCTCAGGCTTTTCGCGGCCCTGCAGGCCTCCGCCTTTTTGGTAACGCTCGCCGCGGTCGCCTTGGGCTGTTTGCCGCCCTTCGCGCTCGCGGCCTTGCTCGCTGCCCCGCAGGCGGCCCGCGGCACGCTCCGGTTTCTCAAGTCCTCCCCCGACGCGGTGCCCTTCGGCGTTTCCGTGGGCAATCTCTTCCTTGCCGGGGGCCTTATCGCCCTGGGAACACTGCTTGCCGCGGTGAGCGGCGCTTCGGCATTCCCGTGACGCGGCGGCGGGATGCGGCGCGGCTGAACGTTACCGTTTTGGCTTTTTGCTTCCCGCGACGATAATCCACGCCCCGGCGGCGATTAGGGTCAGGGGCAGGATAATCTTGAAGGGAATGACCCGGAATAGCGCGGACGAGAGCACCGAAATCGCGCTGATCGCGAAGACGAGGCCCAACGCCGCGACCACGCCCAGGAGTCCCGGGGGGTTGCCCACGGCGGCGGAAAGCTGGGCGAGTCCCGCGGTCACGGCGAGGATGTATACCGGCCAGGTATATTGCGAGAACCGCCAGTACGTGAAGGTCTCAAAGAAGAAAAGGAGCCCGATCACCGTGAGGATACCGCCGGGCACCAGGAATCCCGGAACCCGGGCGACGCGGTAATGGTAATACTCGAAGGTCAGTCCCGGCACCAGGACGAAAAGGGGCCACAGTCGGTCCATGGTAAATATGCCGAATCCGAACACCGAATCGGCGAGCCAGAGGGCGCCGAGAATGACGCAGAGGGCGCCGGCCGCCACGGAAAGCGGCTTGCGGTCCGGACGAATCGTCTGATTTTCTTCCATACAAAAACTCCTTTTTTAGTGTAACTCCCCAGAAAACGCCGTTTGTCACTATCGGTGACGGTAGGTGTCATGGTTTCCGGTATATACTGCGTTCGCCATGCAACAACAAATCGAAAAAGGGGCCGTTCGGCGGTTTCTGGTGGCCCGGCAGGGCTTTGACCGGCGCGCTACCCTGGACGAGTGGTGCGCCCGCCTGCCTGACCGCTTGGGCTGCATCCAGTACGACCCCCTAAACGTGGTGGGCCGAAACCACGATCTCGTGCTTCAGTCCCGCGTAGAAGGGTACCGCGCGGGCGACCTGTACGGCAAGACGTACGGGCAGCGGACGCTGATAGACGGCTGGGACAAAATGATGAGCCTCATTCACGCGCGGGACTGGCCCCGGTTCGCCCGCCTTCGCGCCGATAAGGAAACGGAATACCGCGCCGTAATGACGCGCCGCGGCTCCGTCGGGGCCCTCGAGAAGGCCGATTGGATCCTGCGGGAATTGCGGGAGCGCGGGCCGCTCCGGGGCGACGAAATAGACCTCGGAAAGGTACCGGCGGGGGGCTGGGGACACCGGAACGCGGCTGGCGCCGTGCTTGAATACCTCTTCGTCACCGGCGCCGTGGGGGTGAGCGCGAAAACCGGCACCCGCAAAACCTTCGACCTCATCGAGCGCCTTTTGCCCGCGGATATCCTCCGGGAGAAGGACCCCTTCGGGAGCGACGAGGCCTACCATAAATGGCTCGTCCTGCGCCGGGTGCGAGCGGTGGGGGCGCTGTGGAACAAGGGCGGCGTATTATGGCAGGGAATCGGCCCCGTTCTATCCGACGGCGCGTATCGGCAGACCCTCTTCGATTCCCTGACGGCGGAGGGCGCCCTGCGCTCGTTTACGGTGAACGGGATCGCGCGGCCCCTCTACGCGGCGGCTGACGAGTTCGCCGACCTTGAGTCGGCCCGGGACGAAGCGGCGGCGAAGGGGGGAAGCCGGGAGCGCGACGCGAAGGAGGCCCGGATACTGGCGCCCCTCGATAACCTTTTGTGGGAGCGCGAGCTTATCGCGAAACTATTCGACTTCGCGTACTCCTGGGAAGTCTACCTTCCCAAGGAAAAGCGCGCGTACGGCTATTACGTGCTGCCCGTACTCTGGGGGAACGATCTGGCGGCCCGGATCGAGCCGGCGGTATCCAAGGAACGGGGCCGGGCGACCGTCTTGAACCTGTGGCTGGAGCCTTGGCTGGACGGTTCGGACCGGGCCGCCTTCATGGAAGCCCTACGGCTGGAATTCGCCCGTTTCGCGGCCTATCTCGGCCTTGAACCCGACGCGCTGCCCCCTCCCGTACCGTGCGGCAATCGTTCTTCATGACAATCGATAAAAAACGCGCTTGACAGGGGCCTGATAAGCCGTGAAAAATGTACGGATGAACGAAACCTCGGCCCCCAAGAAACCCCACATCGCCAGAACCGCCAGCCTCGCTTCGATCGGGATGATTTTCATCATCTACGTGTTCATGCAGACCCTTGGCTATATCCGCGACAACGCCATTCTCGGCATTTCCGACCTTTCGGACCTGCCCGCCTACGTCGCCAAATTCCTCGCGATGTACGTCATTCCCCCCTCGATCATCTTCGGCCTGATCATGTACTTTTACGCGCGGCCGCTGGATCGGGCCCTCGCGCGCCTGCGCGCCGGAGACGCGCTGGACCCCGCGACCACCGAAAAGATACGATTGAAGATGCTCCGGTTTTCCTATCTGGTACTGGCCTTGAACGTATTGGGCTTCGCCCTGGGCTACGTAATATTCGTTATCGCCGTAGAGGGTTTGGCGGGATTCGCCTCGCTCCATAACATGATTATCCTGGTTTCAAACTGCACCGGGGCGATCATGTACGCCTCCGCGCAAACGGCCTTCCACGGCGTGGTATTCGCCGAATTGCGCGACCGGCTCGGCGTGACCGAGATCGGGCGGCGCCGCCGTTCCATGCGAAGCTCCATCCGCCAGGTCGGACAGGTCGCGGCGGTGGCGGTGTACGTGCTGACCTATATGCAGTTCAACGCGCACCCCCTGTACGAGCTGCGGACCCTGACCTTCGACTCCGTGGTCTCGGCGGGCGGAACCGGGCCGGCCGCCGCGGCGCTCTACCGCGAACGCGCCCCGGCCATCATTTCCGGCGTGCTGGACCGACCCGGCTTTCGCGCCGACAGCCTTCCCGTGCCCTGGGAAGCGGGCGCGTCCTTCGAGTCCCGGGAAATGGCGGTCTTTTTCCTGAGCGCCTTCTTCCTGGCCGTGGTCTGCGTATTCGCCCAGGCGGCCCGGTCCTTCGAGTCGAAAGACACCATCTATGCCCTGATCGCCCGCATCCGCGACGTGGTGGACGGCGAGGGCGACCTGACCAAGCGGCTCTCCCTCAGGGACACCGACGAATTCGGCGAGTTGGGCGAGGCGGTTAACCGGCTCCTGGAGCGGTTCCGCTCCGTGGTGGAGCGGATCGTACGGGCCTCTGACGAAACGCGCGACGTGGCGGTCTCCATCGACACGGTAATGCGCGAATCGGAATCGGTGACCTTCGCCGCGCGTGACGCCGCCTCGGCCCTCAGCGCCGACATTCAGCGGCAGGCCGGGGAGACCCGAAGCCTCACCGCCTCCCTGGACGCGCTCCGGGCCGCCAGCGTGGCCGTTTCCGAGGCCGTGGACTCCCAGCGCCGGTTCACCGACGATACCGCCTCGGCCATGGAAGAGATGGCCGCGAACATCCGTTCAGTGGAAACCATGACCAGCCGTTCCGGCCAGGTCGCCGAAAGCCTTTCCGCGCGCGGCCACGCCGGCGCCTCCCTGGTGGCGGAGACGGCGGGGGCCATCGGCGAGATTGAAAAATCGGCGGCGAAGGTCCTCAAGGTCCTCGGCTCCCTCTCGAAGATAGCGGGCGACACGAACCTGCTGGCCATGAACGCCGCCATCGAGGCGGCACACGCCGGGGACAGCGGCGCCGGGTTCGCCGTGGTCGCCGACGAGGTCCGCTCCCTCGCGAGCGGCGCCGCGAAGCAAACCCAAACCATCAAGACCCTGGTCTCCGAAATGGGCGACCGCGTGCGGCGCGGCGTGGAATCGTCCACCTCCACCGCGCAATCCTTCGACTCCCTCTCCGAGGGTATCGGCGAGGCCGCCGGCATCGCGCGGGAAATCGCCGCCGCCATGCGCGAGCAGTCCGAGGGAACCCAGATGGTGGTCAACTCCGTGGAGCAGGTGGTGGAGACCTCCCATTCCGTGCGCGACCGCATATCCGCCCAGGAGCGCGAAACGCAGCAAATGGCCGGCCGCTTCGGCGAGGCCCTCGAACGCTTCGCCACGCTCTCGGTGCGCGCCGGCGAACAGGCCGAGGCCATGGGCCGGCTCGAGGAAGCCTTTCTCGCCGTCCGCCGCGAGGTAGACCGCAACATAGAGGCGGTAACCGAACTGGAAAACGAACTCTCCGGGTTCAGGATTTGACCGCGTGCCCGTGTCCCGGAACGCGCGAAGGGGATCGAGGCAGGAGGCGCCACGGGGGGAGCCCGCCGACGCCCGAAGGCGGCGGCTCGTCCTCGCGCGCAGCCGGCGCGGCCGGTCGATCCTGATCGTTCGGGGGTCGCTATGCTAAGAGAGCCAACCGCTGGCGCCATGGAAGGAATTCCCGAACGGCCCGGCGCCTCGCCGTTGGAGGGCGCCGCCCTCCGCCTCGTCTCGGGGCAGGTACTCCGCGACGGCGCCGACTATACCCTGGCCCTGCGCGTCCTTCCCGCCTCCCGCGGCCTCTTCTCCCGCGTCTTTCCCCGTACCCGCTACCTCGCCTGCTACGTGAGCCGCGACGGCGACCTTCACCTGGAATCGGCCCTTGCCCTCGTTCGGGCCTCCCTGGCCGACGGGGGCCGTCTCGGGAACGGCGGCTTGGGGAAGGCGGCGGGTTCCTGGTTCCTCCTTTCTGACCGCGGCGGCATATACCTCCACGAAACCGTCACCGCCGAGGAAAGCTGGCGCCGCGCGGGCCGCCGTTCGCGCCTGTTCGTGCTCAACCCCGAGAACGGCACCGCCTGCCTTTCCCCGGGGCATCGCCTGAACCGCGAGCTCTCCGCGAGACTGAGCGACCTTTTGGAATCGTACCGCCTCACGCCGAAAGACCTCTGGGCCCGCGAGGCGGAGCGCGCGCTGTCGCTCTGCCTTGAGGCGATGCGGGGATAAAAAATTACGCGGTTGACAACAGCGCTCCCCCGGGCGTAGGATACACGCAGGCCATACATATTCGATACCAAGGAGGCACGTAATGGAGATTGTAATTCAGATGACGGCGGGTGTTATCCGGGAGTGAGGCGCGGCTATCGCCGCGATTATGCGTTAACCCGTACGCGGGTAACCGTTCTCTTACCCCTCCTTCCCCCTTTTCGTTTGCGGCTCTCGCGCGCGCAAACCGCTTCTTAAAAACCCTTCGTCTAATCACCCCTTTATTTCTCTAAACAAACGACACAAGGCTCCTCGGGCCCAAGAACCCATTTTTTTGCGCCCGCTTATCGAGCCTAAAAGGCAGAAGGTATGTCACACGCGAACGACGCGATTATTAGTCAATCAGTTTCGCTCACCCCCGAATCATGGGGTTGGAAACCGGAATTCTTCGCGGATTGGGCTTCCCGCAATTCCGCGCTGGTTCCGGCCCGGGTAACCGGCCGGGAACACCATAGCTACGAGATACTCATTCCCGACTTTTCCCGGCGGCCGGGTTTTGAAAGCCTTTTCGCCCCGGGCGGCTCAGCGCCGGGCGGCCTGGAACCGGGGTTCCGCGGCGACGTTCGGGTGAGCGGCCGGTTCGAGTACGAGGCGCGGGAACGCGCCGATTTTCCCGCCCCCGGCGACTGGGTGCTCGTGGACCCGGCGGAAGATCTCTTGCGCGTGCACGGGGTGCTCGCCCGCCGCTCGTCCTTAAGCCGCGCCGCGGCAGGGCCCACTTCCGAGGAACAGGTGCTCGCGGCGAACATAGACACCCTTTTTCTCGTGTTCGCCCTGGACGGGGGAAGGAATTTCCTCGCGCGGCTTTTGGAGCGGTCCCTCTTCGTCGCCCGGAATTCCGGGGCCGCGCCCTGCATCGTGCTCAACAAGGCCGACCTCGCGACGGAAGAAACCCGGGCGGCGGCACTCGCGGAGGCGGCGCGGCTCGCGCCGACGGTTCCGGTGGTCGCCTTGAGCGCGAAGACCGGCGAGGGAATCGAGGGGATTTCCGCCCTCCTTTCCCCCGGCGAAACGGTGGGCATGCTCGGGAAAAGCGGGGTGGGGAAGTCCGCCCTCGTGAACGCCCTCGCGTGCGTCGGCAATGTCGCGGCGCACGCGGCGGGCGGGGCTGGTTCCGCGCTGGCCCGCGAAGGGCAGGTCCGGGAAGACGACCGCCAGGGGCGGCACACCACCACGTCGAGCCGCCTTTTCCGCCTGGATTCGGGCATCCTCATGATCGATAGCCCCGGTATCCGCGAGCTCAAAATTTGGGGCGACGCGGAAGGGCTGGACGAGGGGTTCCCCGAGATCGCGGAACTGGCCGGTCGCTGCCGGTTCGCCGACTGCTCGCACGCCAACGAGCCGGGGTGCGCGGTTCGCGAGGCCTTGGAAACGGGCGAGCTGGAAGAGGCCCGGTTCGCCGCGTGGAAAAACCTGCGGCGGGAACAGGCGTATGTGGAGCGCCGGAGCGACGCCCGCGCCGCCCGGGAAGAAACCGAGAAATGGAAGAAGATCGCGAAGTACCAAAAGGAGCTTAAGAAGGGGAGAAGGTAAATAATCGAGGCAGCGGGCGGGAAGCGGGGCGGTTGTTCTCCGCGCGCGGCCGCGCGGGAGGGCGACCCTGCAGGGGCGATCGAACGCGGGGGCTCCGCGCGACGACAAGCCGTCGCCTTCGGGCGTCGGCGGCTGCCCCCGTGGCGCCTTCTGCCTCAATCTCCGTGGCGCTTTAAAAGGGCCGCCGCGTTGCCGCCGAGAATTTTTTCGATATCGGCCGCCGGGAGGGGGAGGGATCGCACGAGGTCGAGCTGGGGGCGGAGGGGCTGCCAGGGAAAGTCGCTGCCGAAGACGATCCGGTCCGCGCCGTGGCGGTCGATGATCCGGTCCCGGAGCCGCGGTTCCACGTGGGCGATGAAGGAGGTGTCGAAGAGGCACTGCGCACCGGCGAGGTCGCGATCGACGGCCTCCCAGTCGTTCCAGCCGCCGAGGTGGGCCGCTATTACCTCAAGGTCCGGCACTCGGTCGAGGAGGGCCCGCATGCGATACGGGGCCGCGTTGTCCGCGCCGGGATAGGCGATGTCGAAGCCCGCGTGCGATAAAACGAACATGCCGCTTTTTTCGAGTTCGCGAAAGAAGGGGAGGACGCGCGCGTCGTCCAGGTTGAAATTCTGGTACTGGGGATGGAGCTTTACCCCCGAGAATCCGGCCTCGCGAAACCGGGCGATTTCCTCAGCGAAGGCCGGGCTTTCCGGGTGTATCGCGGCGAGGGGGAGTATCCGGTCGCTTCTCGCCGCGAGCGACCACTCGAGGATCGAGCCGGCCTGCGCGGGCTTCGTGGCGATATTGGCGATGAAGGACCGGTCGATCCCCGCGGCGTCCATCCCCGCGAGGAGCGAGGCCACGGTGCCGTCGCCGAAGGGCTTGTAGTCCCCGGAGGCGTTCGTCAGGGAAGCCATCGCTTTCGGCGCGAGGGAATCGGGAAAGGCGTGGGCGTGAACGTCGATAATCATGATGGACGAGTATAGCGAATTATCGTGTATACTAAAACCCATGCAAGACTTTGGAAGCGGCAGGACCGTGCACGTTCGGAAGGCTTCGGGAGAGCTGGAGGCCTTCGATAGCGGGAAACTGGAGCAATCGCTGCGGGCCGCGGGGGCCGACGAGGCCATGGCGGCGGAGATTCTCGCGGATATCGCGGGGTGGCTCACCGAAGGGGTGAGCACGAGGAAAATATACGCCCGGGCCCTCTCGCGGCTGGGCAGGCGGAAGAAGATCGCCGGCGCCCGGTACCGGGTTAAAAACGCGCTGATGGAACTGGGCCCCACGGGGCACCCCTTCGAGGCGTTTACCGGCGAGATTTTTCGGGCCAAGGGCTACGCGACCGAGGTGGCCGTAACCGTGGACGGCGCGGCCGTTACCCACGAGATGGACGTGATCGCGACCGGTTCGGGCCGCCAACACCTGGTGGAATGCAAGTACAGCCAGTCCCGCGACGGCCACGTGAGCATTCAGGTTCCCATGTACGTGCGGAGCCGGGTGGACGATATCGTGGCGGTCAGGCGGAACCGGCCCGAATTCGCCGACCTGCGGTTCGTGGGCTGGGTGGTGACCAATACGCGGTTTTCCGACGATTCAATGCGCTTTTCGGCCCATTACGGCATAGAGCTCCTTTCCTGGGATTACCCGGCGGGGGAGGGCCTGCGTGAAATCATAGACCGGGACCGTTTGTATCCCGTGACCGTTTTGCAAACCCTGAACCAGCGGGAAAGGGAAGGCCTGGTCGCCCTCGGGCTCGTGACCTGTTCCCTGCTGGAACGAAACCTCCGCGCCGCGGAGGAACTGAGGCTGGGAACGTCCCGCAAGGAGGCGCTCCGGCGTGAACTGGACGAAATACTGGGCGGAAGGGGCGATTTTCATGGGTTATAAGTCGGCAATCCTCGTCGTGGACGACGTGCTCGCGTCGCGTCGCTTTTACGAGACCGTTTTCGGCCTCGCGGTCGAGTCGGACCACGGGATATACAACGTGGGCTTTCTCGGCGGCCTTGCCCTGTACCGGCGGGAGCTTTTCCGGGAACTGAGCGACCTTCCCTGCGAGCGGGTGAAGGGCGAGTCCGCGGTCCTGTACTTCGAGTACGAGGACGTTTCGGCGGTAGAGGCCCGCCTCCTCGCCTTTCCCGGCACCGAGCTGATACACGCCACCAGGGAACAGCCCTGGGGACAATTGGCGTTTCGCGCCCGGGACCCCGACGGGCATTTTCTGGAAATCGGCGAGGACATGGCCCATTGCGTGCGGCGAATGCTGGCGGGCGGCATGAGCCTTGCCTCAATCGCCGAGAAGACGGGGTACACCCTGGAAAAGACGGCCGCTTTGGCCGGCCAGTCGCCCTTGGCTTGACTTCGCCCGCTGCCTGACCCGGCCCGCTACCGGACCTCGCCGGGCCGTTCCAGCAGGCGGGCGAGGTTGGCGACCCCCGACCGGACGCGGTCGGTGATGGGGCTCGCGAAGCTGATGCGCATGCAGTTGCCGTACCGCCGTTCCGCGGAGAAGGCTTGGCCCGGCACGATGCCGATTCCGGCCCGAAGGGCCCGTTCGAAGAGTTCCAGGGTATCGTTCCCCTCGGGCAGTTCCACCCACAGGTAGTATCCGCCCCTCGGCCGCGAGATCGCCGTGCCTTCGGGCATTTCGGCGGCGAGCAGGGCGCGCATTTCCTTTTCCTGCCTGCCCATGGCGGCGCGCAGCCGGAGAATCTGGGCCTCGTGGCGGCCCGTGGCGAGGTACCGGGCCATAACCCGCTGGTTGAGCCGCGCGTTTCCCATGGTCCGGGCCATTTTCAGTTCCGCCGCCTCGCGGTGGCGCTTCCCGCCCGCCAGCCAGCCGATCCTCATGCCCGGGGAGAGGGTTTTCGAGAACGAGGAGCAGTACAGGACCCTCCCGTCCGTGTCGAAGGCCTTGAGGCACCGTTCCGCGGGACCCTCAAACCCGCAATCGTGATAAATGTCGTCCTCTATCAGCGTTATGTCGTACCGTCGCGCGAGGGCAACCGCACGCTCGCGGTTTTCCTCGCTCATGACGAACCCCAAGGGATTTTGGTAGAGGGCGGTCATGATAACCGCTTTCACCCCCTCTCCCGCCACGGCCTCTTCCAGGCGGTCCAAATCCATGCCCGTTACGGGTGAGGTCGGAACGGCGACGATCCGCCGCCTCATGAGCTTGAGCAGCTGGATAATCCCCAAAAACACCGGGCTTTCTATGGCGATCACGTCTCCCGGGGCGGAGCAGGTTTCGATCGCCAGGGCGAGGGCTTCCGTGCAGCCGTTGGTCGGCAGGATCTCCCCCTCGTCGACGGTTACCCCGCGGGCCTCCATGACGCGCCTGATCTCGAAGCGCAGTTCCCCGTCGCCGAGGGCTTCCTCGTATTCGTTGAGAATTTCCGGCCGTTCGCGGAGCAGGCGGTTGTACTCGGCGCGCAAGGCCGAAAGGGGTATATAGGACGAGTCGGGAAGCCCTGCCCCCAGGGGGACGACCGACGGGTCATTGCTCGCCGCGACGATGCGGCTCAATACGCTGAAGGGTTTCGCCTCCAGGGACCGAAGGGAAAAGTACTGGGCCTCCGGGGAGGGCAGGGGAGCGCGCCGCGGCGCCTCGGCGAAGTAGCCGGTCTTTTCGATGCCGTAAATTTTCCCCTGGGCTTCCAGGATCTCGAAGGCCTGCAGGGCCACCGAAAGTGAACAGCCGAAGCGGGCGCGGGTGGCCCGGAGGGATGGCAGTTTCGAGCCGGCGGGAATGGTCCCGTTCTCCAGCGCCTTGGCGTAGCTTTCTACGATCGCCTCGTATTTGAACCCCTGCGTTTCCATAACAGAAGGGTAAACTGTACCGTATCGATTGTCAATTGCGTGTATCTGTTACGATTGCGCTAAACGGGACAGTATGGGGCATCACGCATCAGGAGGCTTTATGGAATCGATTATCTTGCCGGTAACCCTATTCGTGCTGACCATGGCCATTACGCCGGGCCCGAACAACATGCTGCTCACCGCCTCGGGCGCGCGTTTCGGTTACCGCGCCACGCTGCCCCACATCGTGGGCGTCGTTTTGGGAATGCTCAGCCAGCTCCTCTTAAGCGCCTTGGGGCTGGGCTTGTTATTCGAGCGTTTTCCCGCGGTACACGGCGTATTAAAGATCGCCGGAACGGCATATATCCTGTATTTGGCCTGGAAGATCGCCTTTACCGCGGGGCCGGGCACGGAGCGCGCGACCGCCGACCGGCCCTTTTCCGTGCTCGAGGGCGCCGGGTTTCAGTACCTCAATCCCAAGGCCTACGTTATTACCATAACGGCCATGACGGTGTATCCCCTCGCCGGCGACGGCTACCTGCCGTCGGTGGCCTTCATCGCGCTTTCCTTCGCGGTGATCGCCTTCGCATCGATTTCTTTGTGGGCCCTATTCGGCTCTATGCTGAACGGCTGGATGAAGAATCCCCGGTCTCAGAAGAGAATACGGTACGGCCTGGGACTCCTTACGGCGGGCTCGGCGGCGTTCATTCTGCATTGACTTCCGCGGCCGCGAGAGCCACGCCGCCGGCCCCGTTTCGCCGGTAGTCGCGGGGCGTTTGCCCGGTATGGGCCTTAAAGGCGCGATTGAAGCTCCGCACGCTTTCAAAGCCGCAGGCGAGGGCGATATCCACGATGCGCTCGGTTCCCTCGAGCCGTTCCTTCGCCTTCTCGACCCGCAGCCCGTTCAGGAAGGAGCTGAGGTTTTGCCCGGTGAACCGCGAAAAGAGGCGCGAGAAATGCGTGGGACACAAGGCCGCCGCCCGCGCCGCCTCGGCGAGGCCGACGGGTTTTAGGAAATTCCGGTGGAGGTAGCGAATCGCCTTTTGCATCCGGTCGAGGGCCGATTCCCCCCGGTCGTCGGGAAGCGGGCCCTCTCCCGGGAGCCCCAGGCGATCCAGGCGGGCGGTGATTTCCCAGAGGGCCGCGTGGACCATGGCCTGCCACGCCTTTTCTCGGGCCGCGGCTTCCCGGACGGCGGTTCCCATGAGGCGGGGAATATCGGCCCAGAGGGGGTTCACCCTGCCGGAAACGCCGCGAACGACGCTTTGCGCCCCCGCGCCGCGCGGGGACCAGCCCTCGGGGCGGCCCGTCAGCTCGGGGGAAAAGATAACGATCCGGTACCGGCAGGCCTCGTCGGCCCCCTCGTAATAATGGATCGCGTTTGAGCCGACTATCGCCAGGTCTCCGGGGCCCAATTCCACCCGGCGTTGATTGATGCTCATGCGGAGGCGCCCCCGGGACACGAAGAGCAGTTCCACCTCCCCGTGCCAATGGGCGACGTACCGCAAATCGCTTCCTTCCCAGCAAGATACCGGAAAGTCTTCATCGGCGTATTTTCGGTGTTCGGCGAACGCATGGACGCGCATGGGTAATTATGCCCGGGAAACGCAAAAAATGTCCACTAATTCCCAAAATACGGCCAGAACCTGCGAAAAAACCGATGCTACACTCAAAACATGACTACTATTCCCGTGTCTATCGATTGTTCCGCCTCTCCGGGCGAGCCCCTGGTTCCCTACTGGCGCGTCTGCGTGGGCGGCGGGAGGGTCGGCGAGGCCCTGCGCGCCGATTTCCAAAAGCACCTTGAAATGGTTCAGCGGGATTTCCCCTTCTCGTACATCCGCATGCACGGCCTCTTTCACGAGGACATGATGGTCTACCGGGAGGAAAACGGCCAGCCGATCTACAATTGGCAGTACGTCGACCTGGTATACGACCATTGGCTTTCCCTCGGGATCAGGCCCTTCGTCGAATTCGGCTTCATGCCCTACGATCTGGCCAGTTCCGACCAAACCATATTCTGGTGGAAGGGCAACGTGACGCCTCCCAAGGATTGGGCGCGGTGGGAGGCCCTGATAGAGCGTTTTTTGCGCCACGTGATAGAGCGCTACGGGATTGCCGAAGTTCGCGCGTGGTACTTCGAAGTATGGAACGAGCCCACGCTGAAGGACTTCTGGAAAGACGCCGACTTCGACGCCTATATGGAACTGTACGAGCGGACGGCGCGCGTCGTGAAGGCCGTTGACCCGGCGCTTCGCGTCGGCGGCCCGGCCAGCGCGGGCTTCGGCGACAAGAGCGGCGTTCCCCCCTGGGGCAGGGAGTTCCTGGACGAGTGCGCGCGCCGAAAGCTGCCCGTGGACTTTTTCTCCGCCCATCCCTATCCTACCCTTTATCCGGTGGACCCGGAGGGGAAGGGCTACATGGTTTGGGACGGCCCCGACCGCCTGGAAACGGATTGCCGGGGCTGCGACAGCCTGCTCCGCGATTCGGCCTATCCCCGCGCGGAACGGCATTATACCGAGTGGAGCTCGAGCCCGAGCCCCCGGGACCCGGTTCACGATACCGCCTTCATGGCCGCCTTCCTCGTGGAAAACAACCTGAAGGTTAGCGGCCTCATGGATTCCCTGTCGTTTTGGGTGGTCAGCGATATCTTCGAGGAATGCCGCCTGGGGGACCTTCCCTTCCACGGGGGCTTCGGCCTCGTCAACGCGCAGGGGCTGAAGAAGGCCTCCTACCACGGCTACTGGTTCCTTTCCCGCTTGGGCGGGGAGGTGCTGTCCCGGGGCGACTCCCATATCGTAACCCGCCGCGCGGACGGGACGGTGGCGGTCCTTGCCTGGAATTATTGCCACTACCGCGACGACGCCAACGATAGCCGCCTCCTGGCCTCGGCCAAGGGCGCCGAGATATACGGGCTCTTCCGGGACAAAAAGGCGATCCGGTTCGACCTGGCCGTGTCGGCGCCGGGCCGGGTCGCGCGCGCGCAGATCACGCGGTTTGACCGCGACCACGGAAGCGTGTACGATGCCTGGGCCGAGATGGGTTCCCCCGCCCATATATTGCCGGCCGATCTTGCCGTCCTGAGGCGGCGGATGGAAATGGACGTGCGGGTCGAACGGATTCCCGCGCCCGACGGGAATGCCCGGGTATCGGCGACCGTCGAACCCTTCGGCGTGAGCCTCATTGAAATCACCGCGGAAAAGGAATAAACGATGGAACGAACTACCGACGAAAAGGGCGCGCGCTTCACGAAACCCTGGGCGCGCTGCGTGGGAAGCGACCGCGTATCGACCATGCTTCGGGGCGAGTACTGGGAACGGTTTCGGACCCTGCGCGAGGTAATGCCGGTCGACTATATCCGCTGTCACGGGCTATTGTGCGACGAGCTCGGCGTGGCGCGTCGCCGCGAGTGGGAGGGAAAAAAGGTTCTTGCCTTCAATTTCGCCTACCTGGACCAAATCTTCGATACCATGCGGGAGCACCGGGTCCGTCCCTTCGTGGAGCTCGGCTTCATGCCCGAGGCGATGGCTTCCGGCTCCCAAACCGTTTTTTGGTGGAAGGGGAACGTCACGCCCCCTTCGGAATGGGAGGAATGGGCGAGCCTCGTTACCGCCCTGGTGCGGCACTGGATTGAGCGCTACGGGATAGACGAGGTGCGCCGGTGGCCGTTCGAGGTGTGGAACGAGCCAAATCTCACGGTATTCTGGAAAGACGCCGACCAGGCCGCCTACTTCAAGCTGTACGAGGTGAGCGTCCGGGCGATCAAGGCGGTAGACTCCTCGATTCCCGTGGGCGGGCCCGCGATCTGCGGCGGCATGGACCACTGGATAGACGACTTCCTCGGGTTCGTAAAGGCCAATTCGCTTCCGCTCGACTTCTTTAGCCGGCACCTCTACGCGGGGCAGACCCCCTCCCTGACCACTCCCGAGTTCCTCTATCAAAGCCTCGCGGACCCCCAAAAGCCCGTCGACGAATTGCGCGACGTCAGGCGGCGCATAACAGATAACGGCTTCGCTTCCCTTCCCCTGCATATCACCGAGTTCAATACCTCCTGGCACCCGCTGTGCCCGGTACACGATACGCCCTACAACGCCGCCTACCTGGGACGGCTTCTCAGCGAATCGGGACGGTACGCCGAGAGCCTCTCGTACTGGACCTTTTGCGACCTGTTCGAGGAGGCCGACGTGGGGCCGTCGCTCTTCCACGGCGGCTTTGGCATGATCGCCCGCCACGGCATACTCAAGCCCACCTTCCACCTGTTCGCCTTCTTCAACCGGATGGGCGAAACCGTACTGCGCCGCGACGACCATTGCCTGGTCACCCGGCGCTCCGACGGCACCGTCGCGATGGTCGCGTGGAACCCCGTCCAAACCGCGGATTCGGGCGGGGACCGAAGGACCGTTTCCGTCGGCGTGCCCTGGGGATCGGGGACGGCCCTCGCCCTGCGGCGAAGGGTGAGCGAGAAATGGGGCAATCCGTGGGGCGAGTGGCGCCGCATGGGCCGGCCGAAAAATCCCGGCCCCGCCGCGGTGGATTTCCTGAAGGCCGCCGCGGCCCCCCGGGTCGAGACCGCCGTGATAGACCCCATCGGGGAAAGCCTGCGGATAGAATGCACCCTTACCCGGAACGAAATAACCCTCGTGGAGTTTGTCCCGTTCGCCGACGAGTCCGCTTCCTATCTCGGGCTCGACGACGCGAGGATAGACGGGTATACCATGGAAACCGGCACTCCCGGTTCCCTATCGTAAGAGATGGAGGATACGCTGCCATGATCGACGGTTGGGCTTCCCGCGACATAGACGTGAACGGCCATACGCTGCACTATCTCCGCACCCGGGGCAGCGATAAAACGCCCCTGGTTTTGGTCCACGGCTTCTCCGACAGCGGCGCGACCTGGGCGCGGGTCGCCCGCGAGTTCGAGGCCGACTTCGACATCGTAATGCCCGACATGATCGGGCACGGGCGCTCCTCCCGGTTCGCGGGGGGCGCGGCGCCGGACATGCCCGCGGACCTGCGGCTCCTCGTAGAAGGACTTGGCCTGGAACGGCCGGTCATCTGCGGCCATTCCATGGGAGCCATGGTTTCATATCAGGCCTGTACGAGGTTCCCCGCATTGGCGCGCGCCCTTTTTCTCGAGGATCCGCCCTGGTTTCCCTCTCCCGAAAGCGGTATCAAGCCGCCGGACCAATGGGTCGGCTCCGGGGCCGCGCCCGAGAATCCCGTGGCGAAATGGGCAAAAACCCTGGCGGGGAAATCCATGGGGGAACTGCTCGCCGACTGCCGCCGGGACAATCCTTCCTGGCCCGACGAGCTCGCGCGCGTCATGTGCGAGGCGAAGGTACGGCTCGACCAGGGGATAATCGATACCCTGACGGGCTTGCTCGAAAGCGCGGGGTCTTCCTGGGAAAAGACGATCGCCTCGGTCTCCGTCCCCTTCGAGATCGTGACGGGCAACAGCGAACGGGGCGGCATCGTCACGCCCGCCCTCATCGAGCGCATACGGGCGCTTAATCCCCGGGTCACGGTAAAGACCTTCCCCGACGTGGGCCACCTGATCCGGTTCGACGCGCACGACCGCTTCGTCGCGGAACTACGGGAATTCTTGCGGCCCTTCGGCGCGGCGGACTCCCGCCGTGGATAAGGCCTCTTTCGCCCCCACGCCGCCTTTCGGCTGGAACAGTTACGACTACTACGACACCGCGGTTACCGAGGAGCGGGTTCGCGCGAACGCCGATTTCATGGCAGCCCGGCTGAAGGCGTACGGCTGGGAATACGTGGTGGTGGACATTCAATGGTACGCCCGCGGGGCCGGAACCATGCGCGACCGATTCCAGTACCTGCCCTTTGGCGGGATCGAGCTGGACGAATGGTCCCGCGCGGTGCCCTGCCCGGAGCGATTCCCCTCCTCCCGGGGCGGCGCGGGCTTTAAGCCGCTCGCGGATTACGTGCACGGGCTTGGCCTCAAATTCGGCATCCATATCATGCGCGGCATTCCGAGAATCGCCGCCCACGGGCGTATGCCGATCCTGGCGGGCGCCGCAGGCGAGGCGCGGGTAACCGCCGACCGCATCGCCGATCCTTCCTCGATATGCGCCTGGAACCCCGATATGTACGGCCTCTTCCCCGACGCGGAGGGGGCGCGGGAATACTGCGAAAGCCTCTTTGCCCTCTATGCCGAATGGGGGGTAGATTTCGTCAAGTGCGACGACATTTGCCGCATGGACGCGCCCTCGAGCAAGAAGGAGATCGCGCTCCTCCACGACGCGATACAAAAATGCGGCCGTCCCATCGTCTTAAGCCTCTCTCCCGGGCCGGCCCTGATCGAGGAAGCCTGGCATTACGCGAAATACGCGAACATGTGGCGCATAACCGACGATCTGTGGGACAACTGGCCGCACCTGCTCGCCATGTTCGACCGCTGCGAGCTTTGGCAGCGCCACGTTACCGCCGGCTCCTGGCCCGACTGCGACATGCTCCCGTTGGGCACGATCGGGAAGGGCTTTAACGAGGAGCGGCAAAGCCTCCTTAGCCCGCCCGAGAAGCGCGCCATGATGACGCTCTGGTGCGTCTTCCGCTCGCCCCTCATGCTCGGCGCGGAACTCACCCTCCTTGACGGAGAAACCCTCTCCCTGATCACCAATCCCGCGGTCCTTCGCCTCGCGACGCACGGCCGGAACCCCCGGCAGCTGGAACGCGGCAGGGAAAAGGGAAGCGAACGCGCGGTCTGGGCGAGCGACGACGCCGAGGACGGTTCGCGCTACCTTGCCCTCTTTAACCTGAGCGACGGGGAGCGGGCCGTCCCCGTTCCCCCTGGCGCCTTTATCGGGCTCGGAGGCGAAATACGCCTGACCGAACTGTGGACCGGCGCGTCATTTGGCGCCTCCGCGGGTACCTTTCCCGCTATACCGATTCCTCCGCACGGCGCGCTCCTCTACAAGCTGGAATCCCTCTAGACGTTTGGGCGAAGGGCGGTCTGGGCGGCTCAGAACGTCTATGGCTGCCCATCGCCTCCCCTTCCGGTTGACAAAACCGGTTTTCCTCTTTATGTTAGCCAAACACAACAAAAAGCGATGACAGGAGGCCATATGGCAATACAGAGAGGACCCGTACGGAAACGCTGCGCGTACCTGGGAATAGAAGCTACCCTGCTGGGCTATGGGGGAAAGCCGTCGAAGCGTACGGCGCCGGCCCGGTCGAAACCCAGCGCCTACGCCCTGCAGCTCAAGGAAAAGCAGAAAGTGAAGTTCGTGTACGGGGTGATGGAGCGCCAGTTCCGCCGCAATTTCGAGAAGGCCCTGCGCCAGGGAGGGAGCACGGGCGAAAACCTTTTGACGCTGATGGAAAAACGGCTCGACAACGCGGTATTCCGCTCGGGCCTGGCGAAAACCCGGGCCGAAGCGCGGCAGCTGGTTTCCCACCGGCACGTGACGGTGAACGGCCGTCGGGTAAGCATTCCGTCGCAGGCGGTTAAGCAGGGCGACGAGATTGCCCTGCGGGACGACATGGCCAAAACCCTGGGAAACCGGGACCGGTCAGGCTCGCGCGCCCTTCCCGGATGGCTTTCCCGGGACGGGGAGGCGAATTGCGTGAAGGTTCTCCGGGAACCCCGGCGCTCCGACGTGGATTTTGACGTTCGGGAAGCGATGATCGTGGAGCTCTATTCCAAGTGAGGGAGGGCGGCGGATTCTTTGGCGGTATGGTAAAATAGCCCCATAAGGAGAACCCGCCATGAACCTATTCGATCTGCCCCTGGAAGAGCTGAGAACCTACAGCCCCGAAATCGAGAAGAAAGACGATTTTGACCGATTTTGGGACGATTCCCTCGCCGAATCCGCCGCCCAACCCCTTAACGTAACGATGGAGCGCCTGCCGTATCCGGTCTCGTCCGTTGAATGCTTTACGGTACGGTTCGACGGCTTCCGCAATTCCCGCATTTGCGCCCGGTACGTGCGCCCCGCCGGTTTGGGAAATTCGAAGGTCCCCGCCACGGTTCTCTATCACGGCTACAACTGGAACAGCGCGACCGTCGCCGGCGCCCTGAAGTACGTCATGATGGGCAGGTCGGTCCTCATGGTGGATACCCGCGGGCAAAACCCCGGCTCGCCCGACCTCGCGACCTACCCGAACGGCGGCGCCTCGGGCTGGATGACCCTGGGCATCACCGACCGCGACCGCTACTATTACCGGAACGTTTTCATGGATTGCGTGCGCGCGGTGGAGGCGGCCTGCGCCTTTCCCGAAACGGACGCCTCGCGCGTCGCCGTGGAGGGCGGGAGCCAGGGAGGGGCAATCGCCCTCGCCGTCGCGGCCCTGAGCCCCCGGGTTAGCCTCGTGCTTTCCGACGTTCCCTACCTCTGCCACTTCAGGCGCTCGGTAAAGATGTCTAGCGAGGGTCCATACAACGAAATCTACCATTACTTTAAGATTCACGACCAGCTTCACCTGACCGAGGACGAAGTCTACGGTACCCTGAGCTACTTCGACGTGTGCAATCTGGCCCCGCGAATCCGCGCGAAGGCCCTCGTGAGCGTCGGATTGGAAGACACGATTTGCCCCCCTTCCACGGTATTCGCGGCCTATAACCGGATCCGCTCCGAGAAGGAAATCCGCGTGTATCCCGATTACGGTCACGGGGGGTTCTCGCGGCACGACGAGGAAAAGATAGCCTTCCTCTCCCAGCGAACCTAAGGCGCCGGGCGTCACCGAGTCGGCGGATTCGCCGACCCGGCATTTGCCGCCCCGGCACTCGCCGCCCCTCTCGGGCGCGGTCAGTCCGTCATTCCCGCGCGGACATGATGGCGCCCAGGACCAAAAGGTGGGCCGAAAGGGTTTTCAGGAAGGAAAGGAAGGTTCCCGCCGACTTGAACGCCCCGTCCATCAGCCCGCCCTTTCCGACGACGTCCACCAAGACGATGACGGCGATCCACAGGAGCAGGATAACCAGGAGCGCGATACCGTTGATCCCCTTGGCGTCCATGAAGAATCCCGCGATAAGGAACGCGCCGGCGATCAATTCCAATATGCCCAGGGCGACGATGACCAGGGTAGCCGCGTCTCCCTTCAGGAAACCGTGAACCGCGTTGGCCAACTCGTTGCCCGAGAACCCGGCCTGGAGCTTCCCGAGAAAGCCCGAATCGAGCTGGAGCGTCATAATTCCCGTAACGATAAGGAACGCCGCCAGGGCGATCCTCAAAACCAGGCGCGAGGGCGTCATTTGCGATACTGCCATACTTTTCCTCCGTAGCGCGCGTGGCGCTATTGGACCATAGTATGCCCGGGCATCGGGAAAAAGCAAACGCAAAATGCCGAATTCACGCGCGCGGGGCGCGGTCCCGCGGCGGATAGCGGGGCAGACGCGCGAAAAAAACGCTATACTAGCCTTATATGAAGAGAAAGACCGCTGTAACCGACGACGTCTATCTTGAGATCGTGGAAAACCTCTGCGCGTTGAACGGCAAGCTGGAGGCGATCGTTGAATCGAGCACCAACGGCATCGCCGAAATCGATCTTTCCGGGCGAATCGTCGCCTGGAATCCCTCTTTCATCAAACTGTTCAGAATTTCCCATTCCGAGCCCGAATCGGATTTTCTGTTCGATTACGTTCCCCCCGGCGATTCCCTGTCCGCGGAGAGCCTTCCCTTCATCCATTCCCGTCAAACCATCGTCTTGCAGGACGTACTGATCGATGAGTTCGAGTTCGGGGACAAAAAGCTCTTCGAGGTAAAGCTGGTGCCCTTGAATATTTGCCCGAAGATCGATTTCGTCGTCATCATCAAGGACAAGTCGGACGTGCTCACGGCCCTGCAAAACCGCGAAATGTTCATTAAAACCCTGCTCGACCTGATAGAAGACATAAAGGTAGACAACCGGAAGACCATTTATAATCTGGCGAAACTCGTGGAGCTGCGCGATTCCACCACGGGCGAGCACCTGAAACGCGTGGAGGCGTTTACCCATCGGCTGGCGCGGGAGTATTTCCTGGCGTACGGCAGGCGCGACCGATGGGTCACCGAGGATTACGTGGAGGATATCGCCGTTTCCTCCGTGCTTCACGATATCGGCAAGGTCGGCATTTCCGACACCCTCCTTTTGAAACCGGACAAGCTCACTCCCCACGAGATGGAGGCCATGAAACAGCATACCTACATAGCGGGAAAGGCGCTGGAGAAGCATCAGGGCCGCAAGGATTATCTCGCCCTCGGGCGGGAAATCGCCATGACCCACCATGAACGGTGGAACGGGAAGGGATATCCGCGCCGGCTTTCGGGAACGGCTATCCCCTTGAGCGGCCGGATCGTGGCGCTCTGCGATACCTACGACGCGGTTACCCATGACCGGCCCTATAAAAAGGCGCAATCCCACGAGCGCGCGGTGGAAATCATCCGGGCGGAACGGGGCGAGTCCTTTGACCCGGAATTGGTCGACCTCTTTCTCCGCATTTGCGACGATTTCAGAAAGATAAACGAAGCGATGCCGTGATTCCCTTCGTATTGCCGGAGCGCCGAAAATTTAGGAGAATGCGGGCATGGGCACGGTAAAAGCCATACTCTGCAAAAAGAATCTACTCGTTCTCCTCGTGGTCGCCCTCAGCTTTTTCGGCTTTAGGCCCGGCGGGCGCTTTTTATCCAACGAACTGAGCTGGCCGGGAAACCAGGGCGGCGTCCGGTTCGAGCCGAATTCCATGCTCTACGGCAAGCGGCTTTTTTCCGGCGAAAACCCGCCGGGAAACGAAACCCGCATTTCGCTGGAGCTCGTGCGGGGAATGGGCAACCGGCTCCGCTTCGGCACCATCGTGCAAATCTTCAACGCGGAATCGGGCGAGGAACTGACCATAGGCCAATGGGGCTCGAACCTGATGGTTCTGAACGACGGGGATTACAGCAACCGGCGGCGGCTTCCCAAGATTTACGCGGACCTCGGTTCCCTGGAGGCCTTGGAGCGCCTGGAGATCGTTTCGTCAGCGGCGGGCACCGTGGTGTCGAGGAACGGCATTCCGGTCGGCAGGAATAAAAATCTCGTGCTCGCCCTGCCCGAGCCCCGCGATAAGGATATACTGGTTCTCGGGAACCGGATTAACGGAACGAGCCCGTGGAGCGGCGAGCTCCTGAGCCTGTCGCTGGGTTCCGATATCACCTTCGATTTCAGGGAGCGGGGATTCGATTCGTATCCCGCCTTGATTCGTCCCAACCGGGTACTGGACCTCGATCCCGGCGCGCTGAGGCTGCCGTCCCTCGCTTCACTGGGAAGGGATTCCATGCTTTCGGACGTGTTCTTCAACTTTGCCGGCTTTATTCCCCTCGGCTTATTGCTATTCATGAACGCGAGCGGCCCGCTACGGGGTTTGCGGGGCGTTTTTGCCGCCCTTGGCGCGTGTTTCCTTTTTAGCCTGAGTATCGAAATTTCGCAAATCTGGATTCCGGGCCGCGATTCTTCCCTCCTCGACCTTATCCTGAATACCCTCGGGGGCATGACCGGCGCGCTGATCGGCTTTTTTCGGTTCCGTCGGGCCCGGCATGACGCGGGCGAAGCGGCGGCGGGACGCGCCGACGCATAAAGCCAACGCGAACGGTTCAGGCGAATACCATCAGGAGGGCGGCAAGGGCCGTCATGGAAAGGATAAACGCGCGGTACGCCCGTTCGGGAATCTTGCCGGCAAGGGTGAAGCCGAGAAATGCTCCGAGGATTATGGCGGGAACCATGAGGGCGTCGAAGGCGAGGCTCTCGAGGCCGATATTCCGCCAGAGGAAAAGCTGGAGCGGTATCTTCGTCAGGTTCACCGCGAGGAAGAACCACGCGGCGGTACCGATAAACGCGTTTTTCGGCAGTCGCATCGATAGAAGATACAGGGACATGACGGCCCCCGCGGCGTTGCCCACCATGGTGGTAAAGCCCGCCAGCAAGCCCGCCGCCGCGGAGAACCACCAGGAGCGGGGATAGAGCGCTTCCTTGCCGCGCCTATCCTGCCAAACCATGACGAGCAGAAGCGCCGCGATGATGGAACCGAGCAGAAGCTTGAAGCCGCTTTCGGCGAGGGATGCCCCCACGAAGGCCCCGAGCCCAATCCCCGCCAGGGTCCAGGGCAAAAGCCTGACGAGATACGAGATCTGGGCGTGGCGGCGGTACCATGCCACCGCTAGGATATCCCCAACGCAGAGCATCGGCAGGATAATCCCGGTGGACGCGCGGCTCCCGAAGGCGATGGCGTTCAACGGAACGAAGATAAGGTTTAGCCCGTTCAGGCCCGTTTTTGACGCCCCGATGACCAGGCCGCTCAGGATTCCCAGCGCCCACTGATGCGGTTGAAGGGACGAAAGGTCGAAATTCATGCGGACAGAGTCTCACGCCCGCCCGCGAAGGTCAAGGAATCGGCGGTATTCGGGCGCCAGAAACGCAACGGGCGGGGGTACGTTCGGGTCAAATGAGTTATGAACGAGGACTAATGTGATAATGTTACCTAAATATTACTTGACTGCGGTGTGCCGCTGAATTAAATTGTATACAATACAAATAGGAGGCCTTATGAATTTACTCTACAGTCTATTCGCGAGTCTCGCCTTAAATGGGGTATTCTTCATCTTCGCGGCGTACCTTCGAACCGACGTTTTCACGGACATAACGTATAGCCTTTCCTTCGTGCTTTTGACGGCCGGTTTGTACCTCTTCTCCCAAAACCACGGCGCGGCGCAGATCGCCGTCTCGGCCATGGTAATCCTCTGGGGCCTTCGCCTCGGGGGGTATCTTTTCAATAGAATCCTTCGCATTAAGGTGGACCACCGATTCGACGACAAGCGGGATAACCCGGTGCGGTTCGGCATGTTTTGGCTCCTGCAGGCGGTAACCGTTTGGGTGGTCATGCTTCCGGTGTACGGTCTCCTGTCCCTTCCCGCGGAAATCGAGCCGCCGGCGTGGGCGCTTGCAGTATCCGTCGCGGTCTTTCTCGCGGGCTTTCTCGTGGAGGCTTTCGCCGATGCCCAAAAATACCGGTTTAAAACCGACGAGGCGAACCGGGGGAAATTCATGAAGGGAGGGCTTTGGGCCTGGTCCCGCCACCCGAATTATTTCGGGGAGATGCTTTTATGGTGGGCCATCTCCTTTCCCGGGCTATTCGTTTTCCGGGGCCCCGGGTATCTCTATTTCCTCGGGCCCCTGTTCATCACCCTGCTTATCCGCTTCGTGAGCGGCGTGCCGCTTCTTGAGAAGGCGGCAGAGGGGAAATGGGGCGACAGCGAGGAGTACCGCGCGTACAAGAAGAATACGCCGCTTCTCATACCCCGGCCTCCCCGGAGAGGGTAATGATACCGTTCCTGGTCCTCGCCGCGGCGCTGGCCTATCTGGCCGGCTCCATTCCCACGGCGTACCTTGCCGTGCGGTTCCGGAAGGGCACGGATATCCGTGACCAGGGAAGCGGAAACGTCGGGGCCACCAACGCCCTGCGCGTTCTCGGTCCCGGGCCGGCCTTGGCCGTCGCGGCGGCGGATTTCGCCAAGGGGTTCGTGCCGGTTTTTTTGGTCGGGCATTATGGGGCGCCTGCCTTTCAGTCGGGGAATGCAGCGTTCTTTTCCGGCGCCGTTCCGGGCATTCTTACCGGCACGGCCGCCGTGGTTGGCCATCTGTTTCCCGTTTTTTTGGGCTTTCGGGGCGGCAAGGGAGTGGCCACGGGAGCGGGCGTCCTCACGGCGCTCTTTCCCCCCCTCTTCCCCGCCTGCATAGCGTTGTTCGGCCTCGCCCTGGCCCTGTTCCGCAGGGCCTCCGTGGCCTCGCTGATCGCCGCCGCCTCGGTTCCCTTCCTGTACGCGGGAATTTCCCTGACCCTCGGTTTGGGTCTCGACGGCCCCCTGATGGCGTTTACCGTTCTCGTGCCGATCATGGTGATCGCGAGTCACCGAAAGAATATCAAGGCTCTCTTGGAGGGCCGGGAAAAGCGCCTTTTTTGACGAAGGTTTTCATGGAGTCGCATTATGACAGAAGTCGCCAGGCTTAACGGTTTCATCCTCTATGACGGTTTTCTCTCCGGCTACGAAAACCTCGCCAGGGAGAAAAAAAGGATTAACGAGATCAACGTTTTTCCCGTGCCCGACGGCGATACGGGAACGAATATGGTTTCCACCTTCCATTCCACCCTGCAGGTTCCCCGGGTAACCCGGTCCCTCTCCGATACCTTGGGTCATATCGCGGACCGGGCGCTTTCGGGGGCCAGGGGCAACTCCGGCATAATCCTCGCGCAATTCCTCAATGGCCTCGCCCGTGAATGCGTGGGCAAGGAGACCATGTCCACGGGGGAATTCGCCCTCGCGCTCAAGAACGCGGCGGCGTTAACCTACGGCGCGGTGGAAAATCCCCGGGAAGGAACCCTTCTCACGTTGCTCAGGGTTTGGTCCGAGGAAATGCACCGGCTCGGCGCCAAGATCCACGATTTCGGCGAGCTCATGCTGGAAGGGGCCCATACCGCCCGGCGCGCCCTGGAAGAAACCAAGGAGCAGCTTGAGGAACTCCGTACGGCCCACGTCGTGGACGCGGGCGCCTCGGGATTCGTCGCCTTTATCGAGGGCATCTGCCGCATGATCCTTACGGGGAAAAGGCCTGAAGGCCGCAAGCGCATGGTACTTTCCGCCCCTCCGGCGGAAGAGGCGGGGCACGAGGTGCCCGACGACGGGATGCCCCTTTCGTTCCGGTATTGCACCGAGGCCTTGCTCGGCGCTCCCGTTCCCGCCCAGGAACTCCGCGAGGCGCTCACCGGCTCCGGAGACTCCCTGGTAATCAGCGAGGGCCGGGACAAAACGAGAATCCACGTGCATACCGACGATCCCGCGGGAATATTCCTGCGCCTGCGCGACTTCGGCTCCATTATCGAGCAGAAGGTCGACGACATGCACCTGCAGCGCGAGTCGGTGCATCGAAGGGTTTCCCCGGTGGCGATCGTGACCGATTCCATCGCGGACCTGCCCCGGGAACTGGCCGACCGCTACCAGGTCCACGTTATTCCACAAAAGATACTGTGGGGAAAGGACGAATACTTGGACCGGGTGACCATAACCCCGGAAACCTTTTATCCCTACCTAGACGCGCGGGAAGACTATCCCGGCAGTTCCGTGCCCGATCCCCGGCGCGTGGAACAGGTGTTTTCGTGGCTCTCGACCCATTACGATTCCATCGTCGCGATTCCCGTGGGAAAGGCCCTCAGCGGGACCTGGAAGGTCATGGATAACGCCGCCAAGGGGCTTCGGGACGGAGGGTATCCCATTTCCGTGGTAGATAGCCGGCTCAATTCCGCCGCCCAAGGCCTTGCGGTCCTCGCGGCCGCGGAAGACGCGGCGCGGGGCGTGGGCAGGGACGAAATTCTCGAACGGCTCGAGCGCAGAATCGCCGGGGCGAAAATCTTCGTGAGCGTGGCTACCTTCAAGTACATGGTCCGCGGCGGAAGGGTGAGCGCCCTGAAGGGCTTTATCGCGGCCCTCGCGAACCTCAAGCCCATTATCTCCCTGGACGAGGCGGGAAAGGGAATCGCCTTCGGGGCCTCTTTTTCCTCCGCCGGAAGCAGGAAAAAAATGCTCGGCATAGTGGCGAAGAACGCCCCGCGAATCGGGCGGTACGCGGTAGTGCACGCCTCCTCTCCCGACCTGGCCCAAAAGATGGCCGCGGATATCGAGGGCGTTCTCGGGAAAAAGGCCGAGTTCATCTCGGAAATATCCCCCGCCGTGGGAATACACGCCGGCATCGGGGCCGTGGCGGTGGCCTGGCTACCCGACTAATACGACAAAAAATAGGCGGTTCAGCCCCGCAACGAGGGAAGAGGGAACCCAAGCGATTCGTTTTGGGTTCCCCCTCTTTATACTTGACTTTCTACCGTTGCGGACATATTATTAACTAACTGGTTAGAAAGGGGTTGGCGTGGGCGGAGAAACCGATAACAAGGCGAGAATTCTCGAGGCGGCCGCGGCTGAATTCGCCGAACGGGGCTTTGACGGCGCGCGGGTAGATTCTATCGCGCTTCGGGCCGGGGTAAATAAGGCGCTCATTTATTATTACTACTCAAATAAGGAGGAGCTTCTCGACCTCCTGTTCCTTGAGACCAGGGACGCCGTGCTGGGCCTGATAGAGTCGATACATTTTCGGGAGCGTGACCTTTCGTCGCCTGAGGCCCTTACCGCGATGCTGACGGCGTTTCTCGAACTGATGGAAGAGCGGCAAAACGTGGTGCGGGTGATACTAATGGAGCTTTCCAAGCGAACCCCGATCAATACGAGGATATTCGAGCTCGTGGAAGAGGTGATGAACGCGATGTTCGCCATGACGGCGGGCGTCCTGGAAATCACGGCGACGAACCGAGCGAGCCATATGGTAACGGAGTTCTTTACGGGAATAATGCCGCTTTTGAACTACGTCGCCTATCATGAGATTTGGATGGAGCGGTATCACGCCGAGGAATCGGTATTGCGCGCTCAGTTTATTGAATCGTTCCTGGGAACCCATTTCGCCTATACCTTCGCCGAGGTGAACGGGAAGGGGGACTCTGCTTCCGAGTGAGCTCTTCATGTGAGCGCTCGCTCGATACTACTATACTAACTAACCGTATATTTAAAATAACTAACCGGTTAGTTGCAAAGACAAGGAGGATATATGCGCATCAATGATTTATTCGCCAAACTGGGCGTTTGGACCGTGCGGCACGCCGGAGCGATCCTGATTCTGTCGGGGGGAATTACCCTGGCGGCGGGATTTGGCGCCGCGAAACTCGGGATAGAGACCGATCTCGCGGCTATGCTTCCCGACGGCAACGCGACCGCCAAGGCGTATACCCGAATCGACGAGGCCTTCGGCTCCACGGCTTCCATGATCGTGGTGGCAGAGGGTCCCGACCGGGATTCCCTGGTGGAAGCCGCCGCTGCCCTGGAAAACGCCATCGGGAATTCCGTCGCGATGCGGGACCTGGTTCGGAGCGTCGACTGGAAGATGAATCGGGAATTCGCGGAAACGTGGGGGCTCCTCGCGCAAAAAGCCGAGGATATCGCGGACTCGGGGCGAATCCTGGCGGATAGAAGCCTCGCGGAAACGGTTCGCGCGGCCAACGACGTGATGGAGGAGGGGCTTGCCGACGGTTCCGACGACGAGGTAACGGGGCCCGACGGCGAACGGGACGCCGCGGTCGCCATGACCCGCTTCGCCCTCTTTTCCCGCGCGCTCGGCGAGGCCTTTCGGGCGGCCGGGAACGGCGGCGAAGGGCGAGAAAGCCTTTCCGAAGCGACTGAGCGCATGGCCGACGCCTGGCTTTTCGGCGAGGAGTACCTGATCGATCCCGAGGAGCGGACCCTTATCGTATCGGTGCGACCCTCCTTCGATATCGGCGACCGCGCGAAACTGCGGAAGCTTTCGGCGGGAATGCGCGCGCTCTGCGACGATATCGCGTCGGCGAGGCCGGGGGTTGCCTTTGGCCTTACCGGCGACGCGGAAAACGAGGCTGCCGAGGAACGGGCCATGGGCGCCGACGTCCTGTACCCCTCGCTCATCGCCGTCGCGGTCATCGCCGTCCTTTTCCTGTTTTCGTTCCGGCGCATGAGATCGATCCTGCTCGCCCTCGTCGCCATGGGCGTCGGCATACTTTGGGACGTCGGCTTCGCCTCCGTCGCGGTGGGCAAGCTCAACATGATAACCAGTTCGTTCGGGGCCCTCCTGGTCGGCCTGGGAATCGACTTCGGCATACACCTTTCCAGCCGCTACGACGAGGAGATCGCCGAAGGGCTCTCCCCCGAGCTCGCGATGGGCCGCGCCTTCGGCAGCGTGGGTTTCCCGATCGCGGTCGGCGGGGTGACGACCGCGATCGCGTTTTACATGCTGCTCCTCTCGAAGACGCCCTCCTTCAGGGAATTCGCGCTGATCGCGGGAACCGGCATCGTGACGACGCTCATCGCGTCCTTCACGGCGCTTCCCGCGCTCCTGGCGCTCCTTTCCAAGCCGGGGGCCTCGCGGTTCCCCAACCGCCCCCTCATTCCCTTTCGCGCGGCCCATTCGCTCATCGCCCTCGCCTCGAAAAGGCGCGCCGCGGCGCTCTCGCTCGTCGCGCTCTCCGTCGTCCTCCTCGCCCCCGGCCTCTTCCGGAACGCCTTCGAATTCGATATGCGCAAGATAGGCCCCCAGGGGACCGAGGCCCAGCGCTTTGAACGCCTGGTGGAATCGCGTTTCGGAATATCCACCTGGCAGCACATGGCCCTCGCCGACGATATCGCGGGGGCCGAGGCCCTGGTCGCCGCGTACGAGAAGGCTCCCCTGGTGCGCGACGTGGAATCCGTCGCGGATTACGTACCGTCCGCCGCCGAGCAGGAGGCGAGGCTTGCGGCCATAGCACGCCTGTCCGCGGGTTTCCGGGAAACGCCGGCGGCGCACGCCTATACCGAGGCGGACGTCGGGGCGTTCCTCTTTGAGCTCGAGCGCATGGAATGGAACGTGGTGGAGCTCGGCGACCTCGCGGCCGCCTCTCTGGGCGAAGGGTCGCTGCCGGTGCGCGCGCGGTCGGCTATCGTGCGCGAGATATTCGGGGCCGAGACGGGCGCCGCCGGCGAGGAAGTATTCGCCTCGCTCCGCCAATCCATCGCCTCGCTTCAGGCCGCCGAAGCGGCTTCCCGTCTCGCCGCGGTGAACGCCCTTTTCTCGGCTGCCCTTGACCGCCGCTACGCGCGCCTGCTCGCCGTATCCAGTCCTATAACGGTCGCGGACCTACCCGAATCGGTCAGAAACGAGTTCGTATCCCCCGACGGCTCGGGCTACCTCGTCAGGATCGTGCCTTCCGCGGGGCTCTCGGGCGACGCGGCCTTCGAGGCCTTCGCCGACGGGCTGGCGGCCGCGGCGCCCGGCGCGACGGGAACCTTGGTCCTCGGCCTGGAACTCTCCCGGGAAGTGCTCGGGGAATCGGCGCGGGTGGCCGTCCTCGTGGCCATAGCCGTGTTCGCCCTCGTCAGCCTGGGGTTCGGTTCGCTCCGTCTTACCGGCGCGGCCCTCGTCGCGTTCGCCGTCGCGGTGGCGTGGACTTTCTCCGTCGCCCCGTGGTTCGGAAAGTTCAATATCGTGAGCGCGCTCTCCCTGCCCCTGATCATCGGGATCGGGGTGGACTATTGCGTGCACGTGGTTTCGGCGCTGCGGCACGGCGACGCGGTATCGGTCGCGCGTACCTCAAGGGCCATGACGCTCAGCATGCTCACCACCCTCATCGGCTTCGGGTCCCTCGCCCTTATCGGCTCGTTCCGGGGCATAGCGGCCCTGGGAACGACCCTGTCCATCGGAATAGTCGCCTCGTATACGGCGGCGATCATCGTTATACCGGCCCTTTTGGGGCCGAAAGCGGCAAAGAACGGAGGTAAGTAAGATGAATACTGCAAAACGGGCATGGTGCGTAACGGTACTGGCGCTGGCGGGGGCCGTCCTCGCCGCGGAGACCGCGCAGGAAATCGCGCGGGAGGTTGACCGGCGCGACGCTGCCGGGGGCTCGAGCATGGCTTTCGCCATGACCATCGATTCGGGCGACGGCTCCAAGCCGAGGGAGTACGCCATAACGTCGCTCGAAAACGACGCGGGCGATTCCCTCCTCGAGTTTGCGGAGCCCCGGGCGGTAAAGGGAATGCGCATACTCAGCGTGGGGAACGGAAGCTGGGCTTTCTTCCCGTCTACCGGCCGTGTCCGAAAGATCGGCGGGGCGGCCCGCTCCGGTTCTGTGCAGGGAATCGGCGGCGATTTTTCCTATGACGACCTGGGCGGCGGCGCCTTGGCCGACGATTACCGGTTTACCCTGGCCTCGGAGACGGAAAAGGAATGGGTCCTGGACGGGGTCCGTTCGAACGACGACGCGGCCTACGACGCCGTGCGGATCACGGTGCTCAAGGACGGCTACCTCATGGGCCGCGCGGAATTTTCCCTCGCTTCCAAGGGCGGCTTCTATAAGGTTTTGGACCTCGCTGACTTCCGCGACTACGGGGGCAGGGTACGCGCCTCGTCGCTGACGATGCGGAACCTGAAATCGGGTTCCGCTACGGTAGTCCGCCTCCTGGAGGCCCGCTTCGGCCTCTCGGTGGATCCGTCTCGTTTCGATCCCGCGCGGCTGGCGCGGTAAGGGGGAAGGCATGAAAGCGCGAACCTTCTACGCCCTGGCCGTTTTGACGGCCTGCGCGATCCCGCTAACGGCCCAGGAAGGGGCCGCGTCTCAGTGGTCCGGCTCGGCCTCGGCCTCGTTCGGAGCCGCGTTCGACGGCGACGGGTACGACGAATCGGCAACGTTCAAGAATGCCCTCGTTTTCGAGGCGGGCGGCGGCTTCTCGCCGTCGTTCCGGGCCGAGGGCGGCCTCTCGTACCGCTACGGCGCCGCCTCGGACCTCGCCCTGGCCTTCGACGCGGGAATCGCCGCGGCGCCCGACCCCCAGGCGATACCGCCGGGCACGGACCTGCACGGCGGCCTCTACGTCGATCAGGCGTATGCCTCCGCCGGCGCGGGGGCCGCCTGGTTCCGTTTCGGAATCGTGCCGACGGGAAGCGGTGCGGCCTGGCTCTATAACCCGACTTCCCGGATCGGGGCGATTGCCCTGGATCGGGACCCTTCCGCCGGGGGGCGGGGCACTCCCGGCCTGACCGCGTCCGTATCGCTGCCCGCGGGCTTCTCGGTCGAGGCGGGCGCCTTCGCAGCTCCCCGCAACGCGAATCCCGTTCCCGACCTCGGCGAGCTGAACGCCGACGGGTTTCCCCTCAGCCTACGCCTGCAATACCGGGGCTCGGCAGCCGATTTCTCCGCGGCGGCGGTACGGGAACGGCTGAGCGCGGATTCCGGCGCCCGGTGGTGGTTCGGCGCCGACGCCGGGTTCGACGCCCTGGGCGCCAGCTGGTACGCCGAAGGCGCCGCGAGCGCCGCGCGGGTAGGGGAACCTCGCCCCGAATGGTCCACGGCCCTTTCCCCGAACGGGGCGGTAGCGGAAACCTCCTGCGGCTTCATGTACACGCTTCCCCTATGGAACGCGGAAGCGCGCGCGGAATACCTGTGGTTCTCGGCGGGCGCGGGAAAACCCGAGGAATACGACGCCGCGAAACTCCTTTCCGGTTCCCTTCCCCTGCTCGCGCGCTCGTACCTTTTCGCCTCGGTCGAGGTGGCGGATCAGGCCGCCTCGCGCTGGACCGTCGTGGGCGGGGCCCTGGGGAATATCACCGACGGTTCCGTGGCCTTTTTGGGGGAGGTTCGTTTTACCGTCGTAGACGACTTCGAGGTGAGATTCGAGGGCGCGTATTGCGGGGGAAAGTCCGGCGGCGAATTCAACGCGCCCCTCTTCCTCGGCCCGGGAATCGAGGTTCGCCCCTGGAGAACGTCCCTGAGCCTCGGCATGGAGGCGTGGTTCTAGGCGAAGGGGAAGGCGCGAACCGGTTCGTCGCGGGTTTTTACAATTCTTTTACGACCCGTGACATGGCCGTGACAACCCGCGAAGAGCCCCGCTCTATCCTTCATGGTATCAAAGCGTTACGGAGGCATACCATGAAACTATCGCACAGGACCGCACGGTTCGCATCGTTCGCCTTTCATTTGGCCCTTTCGGGAGGCTTGGCCTTTTCCGCGCCGCGGGACGGCCGGCCCCTCGTCCAGATCGCCCTCCTCCTCGACACGTCCAACAGCATGGACGGGCTTATCAACCAGGCGAAGAGCCAGTTGTGGAGCATCGTGTCCGAAACGGGAAAGCTGACGAAAAACGGCGAGCGCGCCAGGCTCGAGGTCGCCCTTTACGAGTACGGGAACGATTCGCTCTCGGTTTTCTCCGGCTATGTCCGCCGGGTCATGCCCTTTACCGCGGACCTGGACGAACTTTCGGCCAATCTCTTCGAGCTGGACACCAACGGGGGGAGCGAGTACTGCGGCCTCGTCATCAAGAAGAGCCTGGACGATCTCGATTGGTCCGCCGGGGATTCGGACCTGCGCATCGTGTACGTCGCGGGCAACGAGCCGTTTACCCAGGGCCCGGTGGACTTCCGCGACGCGGGACGGAAAGCCGCGCGCATGGGCGTGGTGGTCAATACCATCTTTTGCGGAAGCCGGGACGAAGGTCTCTATTCCGGCTGGGCGGAGGGCGCGCGGCAGACCGGCGGCGCCTTCGCGAATATCGACGGCGATTACGCCTACGAATACGTTCCCTGCCCCCAGGACGGCCGATTAAGCGAGCTGAACGGCCGTCTCAACGACACCTACCTCGCCTACGGTTCGGCGGGGGCCGCGCGGAAGGAACTCCAGGAAGAGCAGGACGTTCAGGCCGATAGCCTGAATAAGGAAGGCTTTTTCAAGCGGGCGAAGGTGAAGTCTTCCGAGAGTTATTCCAATTCGGCCTGGGACCTTGTGGACGCCACGAGTTCGGGCGCGGTACCGCTCGCCTCGGTGAAGCCCTCGGAACTCCCCGCGGAGTTGCGGGCCATGAGCGAAAAGGAACGCGAAGCGTACGTCGCCGATAAACTCGCCGAGAGAAAGGCCATTCAGGCCGAAATCGCGGCCCTCTCCGCCGAGCGGGAAGCCTGGCTCGACTCCCAAAAGCGGGAAACGGCGCCGTCGGAAGCGCTGGATACCGCGATCGTCGGCTCCCTGACGGACCTGGCCGCCGCGAAAGGGTTTGTCCGGTCCGAGTAAAGCTGGTACAATGCTTGCCATGAAGGGTTCAAGCGGGCGCCTGGCGCTCGCCGTCGCCATCCCGCTCCTCGTTATCCCCCTCGCGGGGCTTGCCTGGCTCGCCGCGCGCAGCGTGGACCGGCAGGAACTGGAAATGCGCTCGCGGCTCCGCGAGTCGCTACTGCTCGAGGTCGGCCAGACGAACGGCAGGATAAACGCCTGGTTCGCGGACCTTTCCGCCTCCCTCTCCGCCGACTCGCCCCTCGCCGGCTCGGGGATGAGGCCGACCTCGGCCGATCTCGAGGCGTGGAAGGAGAAGGACCCCCTGGTCGGCGTTCCCTTCCTCCTCGATTCTTCGCTCTCGATCGCGTATCCCGACCCGGCCGAGGCAAGCGAGGAAAATAGGCTCTTCTACTGGCGCTACCTGAACGTGTTCGGAAACGTTGAGCCCATACCGGTGTACAGGAATATCGCCTCGGAGTACGAGGCGTCGATCGTCGGAACCGGTTCCGCGGCCAGGGACACCGCGCCGCCGCCGGCCGCGGTCCCGAAGCAGCCTGCGGCGGAAGACGCGAAAAAGCCCGCCGCGGCCGTCGCCGATAGCCGGGCGGGAGCCGAAAGCGGGACGGCCGCTCCCGCCCCGGGGCCGGCTGGCGGAACAGAGGTCGCCGCGGAAAAAGAAGCCGCCCCGCCTCCCGCGAAAAAATCCCCCTTCGGTTCTTCCCCGCAGAAGTCCGCGCCGGTCCCCGAGTCGATACCTTTAGAATATTCGGACGAGGCTTCCACGCCCGCGGAAACTTCGGCGCCCGCGATTTTCCGGGCCCAAACCGAGTACGCCGCGCCGGCTCCGGCGACGGCTCCGGCGACGGCCCCGGCCGAAAAAGACGACGCGGCCATCGTGCGGTCGAAGGTGGCCCAGAGCCTTTTCGAAACCGACGCCGCGGTCCAAAAAAGGGTGTACGACCTCGCGGCGGGGGAGGGAAAGGAAACGCTTACCCGCAACGTAAACCCCGCGATCGACGCCGTGGATACCCGTTCTTCCGCGCCCGCGCGGTCGGTGTACATCGAGTCCGACCGCTATTTCCGCGACCTCGTAGCCCAAGGCGACCGCGGCCTCGTTCCCCGCATCTTCGACAATTCCTTCGTGCTCCTGTTTTGGGAAAAGAAGGGCGACTGGATCGTGGGCTGCGAACTCGACATGGGCGCGGTGCGCGAGGCCATTTCCGCCCGCAGCGGGAACCCCGCCGATGGGGTGCGGTACCTTGCCGTGCTCGATCAGTCCGGCTCGCCCCTAGTCCCGGTACCGAACGTGGAAGCCGCGGCCTGGCGCACGCCGCTGGTTTCCGGCGAGATCAGCGAATACCTTCCCTACTGGGAGACCGCGATAATCCTTGCCGATCCCGACGCCTTCGAAAACCGGGTACGCGCGTCCCGCTACGCGCTTTCCGCCCTCGTGTTCGTCTTTTTCCTTTCGGTCTCCCTCGGCGCGGTTCTCCTGTGGCGGCACTCGGCGAACCGGCTCCTTGAGGCGCGCCGGCGGACCGGTTTCGTGACCACCGTGTCCCACGAGCTTAAAACCCCGCTCACCTCGATCAGGCTCTATTCCGAAATGCTCGCCGAGGGCGCCGATCTGGACCGGGAGAAGCGGGACCGATACCTCGCGCGAATCGTCGGGGAAAGCGAGCGGCTGACCCGCCTTATCAACAACGTGCTCGACGTTGCCAAGCTCGAACGGGGCAAGGCCCGGCCCACGCGGGTGCCCCTGGACGCGGCGCTCATCGTTCGCGAAACCGTGGGCGAAATGGCCGAACGCCTGGAGCGCGCGGGCTTCGCCCTATCGCTCGCCGTCGGCGAGCCGCCCCTGACGGTCCTGGCCGACCGTGACGCCCTGGTCCGGATTCTCGTGAACCTCCTGTCGAACGCGGAAAAATACTCGGGGAGCGCGCGAAAGATCGACGTCTCGGTCGGTGCCGACAAACGGGGCAGGCGGTGCCTGATTACCGTGGCGGACCGGGGGATCGGGGTGCCGCGCCCGCATCGGAAGAAAATATTCCGGGAGTTCCACCGGGTCGATTCGAGCATCACCTCGGAAAAGGGCGGTACCGGCCTCGGCCTTTCCATAGCGAGAACCCTCGCGCGTTCCCTGGGCGGCGAGCTTACGTACCGTCCGCGCGATCGGCGCGACGGCGGGAAAGGAAGCGCGTTCACCCTCAGCCTGCCCCTCGCGGGCCCAAAGGAAGGAAAGGCATGAAGCGTATTCTCGTGGCGGAAGACGAAGCGGCGATCAGGGAAGGCCTCGTGGACCTCTTGGAATCGGAAGGCTTCGCGGTCACCGCGGTTTCGGACGGCGAGGCGGCAATCGACGCCTGTCGCTCTCCCGGCGTCGACCTGGCCCTTCTCGATATCATGATGCCCAAGGCGAGCGGGTACGACGTGTGCCGCGCGATCCGAATGTACGACTCCCGCCTCCCCGTGGTGTTCCTGAGCGCGCGGGAGGAGGAAATCGACAAGGTCCTCGGGCTCGAGCTCGGGGCCGACGACTATATCGTGAAGCCCTTCGGGGTCCGCGAGCTGGTCGCCCGCGTGAAGGCCGCGCTCAGGCGCTCAGAAGGCGATACCGCCTGCCGCGCGGGAATCGGCCCCACGCGGCCCTTTACCTTCGGCGACTGCACGGTGGACCCCCGGAGCTATACGGTCGAGCTTCGCGCTCGCGGCGGGGCGGGGGAGGAAGGCGAGCCGAAGCGGCAGGAACTCAGCGCCCGCGAGGTGGACCTGCTCCGCTTTTTTTACGCGAACCCGGAAACCGTCCACTCCCGCGACGACCTTTTGGAACGCTTTTGGGGCGTATCCTACGGCGGTACCACCCGCACCCTGGATCAGCATATCGCGAAGCTCCGCCAGAAAATCGAGCGCGACCCCGCGAATCCCCGGCACATACTGACCGTGCACGGAACGGGCTACCGCTTCAGGGCATAAATTCCGTCGGCGCCCGGCCCGCGAGCGTCGTTCCTTAACCCGCGAGCGTCGTTCCCCGTCCCCGCCTATTCCTTCTCACCGGCGATTCCCTCGGGCAGGTCGTTTATGAGCTTCACCAACTCGTCAAAGCGGAAATCTATGTCTATCACGGCGCGAACCGTGCCGTCCTTGGCCTTGAGCGGCATGCCCGCGGTGAGGATGAGCCTATCGGTGTATTTCGAGAAAAAGAGGTGCGAGAAATACGGCTCGCCCGTGCGGAGCACCTCCGCGAACCACTGGCTTTCCTTAAAGTCCTTCGTCAGGAGGTTTCGGAACAGCGCCTTCTCCCCGTGCTGGGCGTAGATTTGGTTAATCCGCTGCCCCTCGGTGTTGGTGATGGCCAAAAGCTGGATAGAGCCCTCCCGCTTCACGATCGCCTCAAGGTATTCGTCCATCTCGGACGGTTCCAGGTTCGCGAGCTCGGGCGCGTCGGCGACGCTTTCGGCGAGGGCGCTCGCGATGCGGATCGCCTCTTCCTTCACCCGGTCGAAGTCGGACTCGAAGAGGCCCGGAAGGTAGCGCCGCGCGTAGGCCATGAGCTCGTCCGCCGAGATGGCGGTGGTGCGCCCTCCCCGGTATTCCTCCTCGACCCAGGTCACGATGTACTTGATCCCCGGGTGCCGCTTGGTCACCTCCGCCCGTTTTCCCTGCCTGATCAGCGGCACGTTCTCGTTGAGCCAGCGCGCGATGCCGGCGTACCCGGACTTGTCCGTTACCATCGTGCGGATCGGGCGGTTCAGGAGCCTTTCCGTGTCGAAGATATTGTAGATTTCCTGGTTCTTGAGTATTCCGTCGGCGTGGATTCCGGCGCGGGTCGTGTTGAAGTCCTCTCCCACGAAGGGGTAGTTCGCCGGTATATTCGCCTCCACCTCGTTTCGGAAATAGTCGGCGATCTCGGTAATCACCGTCAGGTCTATGGAATCGTCGCCGGTGAGCGACGCGTACTCGATGACGGCGGCCTCCAGCGGGGGGTTGCCGGTGCGCTCGCCGTACCCGAGAAGGCTCGCGTTGTTCGCCGAGCAGCCGTAGAGCCATGCGGTCGCGGCGTTGACGTGCACCTTGTGAAAGTCATTGTGCCCGTGCCACTCGAGCCATTCGGCGGGATAGCCGAGCTCGGTGCGGAAGGCGTGCGCCATCCGCGGCACTGAACGCGGCAGCACGGCGCCCGGATACGTCACGCCGTAGCCCATCGTATCGCACAGGCGGACCTTCACAGGGATCTTCGATTCCTGCGCGAGCTTGAGCAGTTCCTCCGCCAGGGGCAGGCAAAAGCCGTGGATATCCGCCCGCGTAATGTCCTCGAAATGGCAGCGGGGAACGATGCCCTCCGCCAGGCACTCCTTCACGATGCCGAGGTACTGGTCCATGATCTTGGCCCGGTTGCTTTTTAGCTTGAGGAAGATATGGTAATCGGAAACCGAGGTGAGTATGCCCGTCTCCTTCAGGCCCAGCGACTTCACGAGCTGAAAGTCGCCCGAATCCGCCCGTATCCAGCTGGTGATCTCGGGATATCGGTGGTTTTGCGCTTGGCAGAGCGCCAGCGCCTCGCGATCCTTCTCGCTGTAAATGAAGAACTCGGTCTGTCGGATCAGGCCCTTCTCGCCCCCCAGGCGGTGCATGAGGTTATAGATATGGGCGATCTGTTCCGGGGTATACGGAGGGCGCGACTGTTGGCCGTCCCGAAACGTGGTGTCCGTAATCCAAATATCGCCCGGAAGATTCACGGGGACCTCCACGCCGTCGAAACGGATTCGCGGAACCGCCTCGAAGGGAAACTGGTCGCGGTACAGTTCCGGCTCGTCGGTCTCCAGTAACGGAAAATGCGGCGTTTTATGCTTCATTAATTCCATATCCAACCTCCTGCTCGTACGCAATATTCTCATTATAAGCCTAAAAATGTCAATAATAGGAACTCGATGCCATGAATAAACGCTTTTTACATAAAGTATAATTCACGGTGAGGGCGATTTATCCCCGCTTGCTCGCTCTCGCCTTATTCCGTACCTTTGGAGCATGAATGAATTCCTGCGCGACATCGGCGATCTTTTGGGCGAAGAGCTTCCCCTCGTGGAGCGCTTCGACTACAGGCACTTCGGCTACGCCCGCGAGGGGGGCGACGTCGTCGAGATTCGCCTCAACAACAAAAAACTGGAAGCCCTGCCGCCCTCCGTCGGGAACTTCACCCGGCTGCGGCGGCTGGACCTTAACCGCAATTGCCTGAGCTCCCTTCCGGCCGAGCTCTACGCCCTGCCCCGACTGGAAGCCCTCTCGCTCATCGACAACCGGTTTACCGACCTGAGCGAGTCCATGAACGGCCTCAATAGCCTGAAGAGCCTTAACGTGAGCGGGAATCCCCTCGCCGAATTTCCGGCCTGGCTGCGGGAACGCACCGACCTCGAGGAACTCATCCTCGCCCGGCTGGGCTTGCGCGAAATACCGCCGTGGCTCCGCGGCTTCGAAAACCTCAAGGTCCTAGCGCTTTTTCACAACGACATCGCCGAAATTCCCGAATGGATCGGCGAATTGAAGCGCCTCGAAATCCTCACCCTCGGGGGTAACCGCCTCAGCTCCCTTCCCGCCGAACTCGGCCACCTCTCGGCATTGAGCGAGCTTTCCCTCTACGGAAACCGCCTCAAGAAGCTCGGCGACGTTTTCGCGGGCATGCTCTCGCTTCGCGAACTGGCCCTCTCGGACAACGGCCTTGAGTCGCTCCCCCCGAGCCTCGGCTCCTGCGCCGGCCTCGAATACCTCATCGCCAAGGGGAACGCCCTTACCCGCGTTCCCGAAACCTTCACGGCCCTGCGCAACCTGAAAACCCTGCACCTGGAAGGCAGTATCATCCGTTGGACGGCCGCCCAGGAGCGCTGGCTCGCCGACCTTCGCGCCGGGGGCAGCCTGATCAAGGAAGGCGTTACGGAATAAGGCCGAGGCAGAATGCGGGAGGCGGGGAGAACGGGCCACGCGCGGAGCCCCCGCGTTCGCCCGTCCTTGCCGGTTCGCGCGCCTTTTTTTCTCGCGAGGATTGACAAGAGAACGCCCGTCTTTATACTGACAGGCGAAGGTGATACCGAAAAAATAGCGGGCACGCCCGATCGCCGCCCCGAAGCGTTCAAAGTCGGGGAATCGGCCCGCAATCTTAAAAAATTACCGCGCTCCCGCCGACCGTACGTAACCATTGCACGATTTTCCGGTTCACCCAATAAGGAAATCGAATATGCATTCAAAAACCGTTCTCGCGAGCCTCCTTGCCTTCGCCGTCTCCCTCTCCGCTTCCGGCCTTGAAACGCCCTACCTGTGGACCCTCGCGGACGCGTCGCTCGCGCGCAACCTCGATCTTTTAAAAGCCTCGAAAGAGCTCGCGGCCGCGGAAGCCAACGCCGCCGCCGCGCGCGCGGAACGCCTCCTGTCGGGAAACGCGGGCGTAAACGCGGGTCTCGCGGACCGCATCGATTCCCCGAACGCCGACTCGACGCGCGCGTTCTCGTCCGGCGGTTCCCTATCGGCGAGTACCGCGTCGGTCGCCGGCTCAACGCTTTCCCTCGGCGTGGACTACGGATACGAGGATAAGGGAACGGTCGAGTCCGATACGGTCACGGTAAAGGCCGGCGCCAACGTTCCCGTCCTGGTGAACGGGCGCCTTATCGATACGCGGCTCGCCGGCGCGGCGCGGGCCGCGGCCATAGACCTTCCCCTCGAGGGCGCGCGGGAAACCGCCGCCGCCAAGGAGCGCGAAACCGTCGACTCGGCGCTCCGCCTCGCCCTCGACGCCGCCGCCGCGGATCGGGCGAGGGAAATCGCGGAACGGAACGCCGAACTCGCGGCGCGCGAATTGGCCATCGCCCAGGTACGGCGGGACCAGGGAACGCTCGGCTACTACGACCTGGCGAAGGCGGAAAAGTCCGCCGACGAGGCGCGGCTGGCCGCGCTCGAGGCGGCGCTCTCCCGCGACCGAAAGCTGCGGGCCTTAAGCGCCGCGACCGGCGTCGACGGGGCCGAGATTGACCTCGCGCGGATCGCCGCCCCCGGCCTCGGCCAGGACGCGCGGTTCGAGGCCCTCGCGCGGGGAGTGGCGGAATACCCTTCCGCGGCGATACGGTCGGCGGCCCGCGCGCGGGAAATCGCCGAGATGGAGCGTATCTTGGCGGGCACCGAGAACGCCCCCCGTTTCGCCCTCTCCTCCTCGGCCACGCTTCCGGGGCCGGCCTCTCGCTCCCGGGAGGAATACGACGCCGCCGATAAGGGCTCCTGGAGCGCCCAGGCCTCCGTGACCGTCCCCCTTCCAACGGGGCTCGGCGCGGCAAAGCGCGAGGCTGCCGACGCCCGCCGCGACGCCGCCCGCCTCGGCGAGGAATCGGTCCGCCGCGCCTCGCTCGATACCCTCCGCACGCTGCGCGACGCCCTCACGAGCGCCCGCTCCCGCGTCTCGCTCCGGGAAGACCTCCTTTCCGCGGCGGAGTCGCGCCTGAACGACGTTCGGTCCGCCTACGCGGGGCAAACCGCCACCCAGCTCGACGTGGATCGCGCCCAGGCCGCGGCGCTCGAGGCGCGCTCGAGCCTCGAGGACGCCCGCGCGGCCCGGTTTACGGCCCTCCTCGATATTTACGCCTTTTGCGGCCTCGATCCGAGAGATTTAGTAAAGGAAATACAGCCATGAAAAAAAAAGGGAAAACCATTATCGCGCTTTGCGCCGTCGCCCTCGTCGGCATCGCGGCGTTCGCCTTCTTTAACCGCTCCCGGGGCACGGGCGACCAACCCTTCGCCGCGTCCCTCGCCGTCGCGGTCCGGGGACCGTTGGAGGAACGCGTCTCGGCCTCGGGCAGCTTTTTGGCGGACCGGTATACGGTGGTCGCGAGCAAGACCGTGGGCATCGTAAGCCGGGTGTACGTAAAGCCCGGCGACCGCGTGAAGCGGGGCGATACCATCGCGGTGGTGGACGAGCGCGATTCGCGGGAAGCCCTTGCCGCGGCGGAAATCGCCCTGGAGGAAACGCGGAGAAACCTCTCCGTGGAGCTCGCCTCGCTTCGGGCGGCGGTGCGCGACCGATCCCTCGCCCTCGACCAGGCGGAACGCGCCGCGAGGAACGCCGAGAGCCTCAAGGCCGTCGACGGCCTGTCCGAAGAGGATTACCGCAAGACGGTCGAGTCCTTCGAGCAGGCCAAGGCCACCCTCGCCGACGCCATGGCGAAACTGGCCCTGGCCCAGGGGCTTCCCGCGGGCGTCGAGCCCTCGCTCGACCCCTCGTCGGACGGGCGGGTCATCTCGCAGTCTCCTTCCTACCGGCGGGCGGAGCTCTCCGTCGAGGGCGCCCGTCGCGCCCTGGAAGGCTGCGTGATCAAGGCGGACGGGCCCGGAACGGTCACCGAAATAACGGTGGCGACGGGCTCCCGGCTCCTCAACGAAACGGTGGTCGCCCGCATCGAGGACCCCGAATCGGTAATGACCGAGGTGAACGTCGACGAAGTGGATATCGGGAAAATAAGCGAGGGCTTGCCGGTGGAGGTAACCGCCGATTCCATGCTCGGCACGACCATTCCCGGCACGGTAAGCAGGATTTGGCCCATCGTGAAGAACGACGGGAACGGCCGCGTGTGCAAGGTGCGCATCTCGCTCGACCTCTCCGGCGCGCGGTACCTGTCGGGCGCCTCCTGCATGGCGCGCATAACCTCCGTGCTCGCGCCGAACGCCATAACCGTTCCCGCCTCGGCCCTCATTCCCGGCGCGAATCCCCCGGCGGTGTGGGTGGCGGTCGCCGACGGCGAAACCGCCGCCGCCTCTAACCCGGACGGCGCCGCCGACGCTTCCGACGCGCCCGGCGAGACCGCTTCCGAGGAGGCCGACGGGCCCGAGGATCAGGCCCAGCAGCCGCAAGAAACCGTTTACCGGGCGACGCGCCGGGAAATCACCATCGGCGAGAGCACGGTCAGTACCGTCGAGGTCCTTTCCGGCGTCGCTGAAGGCGAGCGCGTCATTATCGATCAGCTGAACCGGGTTGCCGAGGGCGCGGGTATCACGGACGCGGCGCGGGCTGCGCGGGCCCCTAAGAAATGATACGGCTCGAAGGCATTTATAAAAACTATCAGCAGGGCAAAAACGAGGTGAAGGTCCTCAAGGGCATAGACCTTTCCGTGGGCGAGGGCGAGTACGTCGCGATCATGGGCCCCTCGGGCTCGGGAAAATCGACCCTGATGAATATCATCGGCGTGCTTGACCGCCCGACGGAGGGAAGCTACTTTCTCGACGGCGAAGACGTTTCGACCCTCGGCGACGACGAATGCGCCGATATCCGAAACCGCAAAATCGGCTTTATCTTTCAGACCTTCAACCTCCTGCCGCGCATGAACGCCCTTCGCAACGTGGAGCTGCCCCTGATCTACGCGGGGGTAAGGCCCCGCGCGAGGCGGGAATTGGCCCTGGAGGCCCTGGAGCGGGTAGGGCTTACCGACCGGGCCCACCACCGGCCGAACGAGCTTTCCGGCGGGCAGCGGCAGCGGGTGGCGATCGCCCGCGCCCTGGTCGTGAAGCCCCGAATCCTCTTCGCCGACGAGCCCACGGGAAACCTCGACTCCAAGACCGGCGACGATATCCTCGAGCTGTTCCGGAGCCTGAACGATTCCGGCGCGACGGTGGTCATGGTCACCCACGAGAGCGACGTCGCGATGCGGGCGAAGCGGATCGTGCATATCCGCGACGGCCTCATCTGGTCCGACGAGAGAGTAGGCGGCCAACCGGCGTCGGGGGATCGACCGTGAGGACGATCGACGGCATCGCGGAAGCGGCCGACGCGATAACCCACAACAAATTCCGCACCTTCCTGTCGCTCCTGGGCATGATCATCGGGACGGCCTCGGTCGTCGCGGTCATGTCGGCGGGGGCGATGATGAGCCGTAAATTCATCGATCAGGCCGACTCCATCGGCGCGCGCCTCATCGTCGTGTACAGCAACTGGGAGGTCGCCGATTACTCGGTCCGGCCCGCGTATATGACGAACCGCGACGTGGAGGCCATGCGGGAGCGAAACGGCGGCGCCCTGTTCGTCCGGACCAATAGCCAAAACCGGAACGCCGTTCGGGGCACGGTCTCGCGAAGCGTGCGCGTGCGCGGCGTTGACCCCGGCTATTTCGAGATATGGCCGCGCGTTTTCCTGGCCGGGCGCGCGCTTAACCGCGCCGACGAGGAAACCCTCGCGAAGGTATGCGTCATTACCGAAGACTACGCCTCCGCCTTCTTTCCCGACGGCGACGCCCTGGGCTCGTCCCTGACGGTGGGATCCTTCGACTATACGGTGGTGGGTATCCTCGCGATGGGCGATAGGGAGAGCCTCATGAACGACGGGACGAGCCGAGAAACGGTTTTTTTTCCCTACTCGGCCCTCGAACGCACCATTGACTGGTCCTGGTTCGGCTCCCCGCGCGTGTTCGAGCTCATGGTCCGCGCGGAATCGATCGACTCGATCGATCGGACCGCCGACTCCATCGAGTCGTATCTCAACCGGATGTACGGGACCGTGGACGGCGTCTCCCGCTTCAAGGTAGAGAAAATCGAGGGCGCCCTCGGGGCAATACGGACCATCTTCGCCGCCGTGACCGCGGTGGTCGCCTTTATCGCGGGAATATCGCTTTTCGTGAGCGGCATCGGCATCATGAACGTCATGCTCGTCGCGGTGGCGGAGCGCACCCGGGAGATCGGGGTCCGAAAGGCCATCGGCGCGCGCCCCTCGAACATCATGGCCCAGTTCCTGACCGAATCCCTCTTTATTTGCCTTTCGGGCGGCCTCATCGGGATCCTGCTCGGAACGGCGATAGCCCGGGTGATATCGGTCTTAGCGAAATGGCCCTTTACCATGCCGTTCGGCGCCCCCTTTACGGCCCTGCTCGTCAGCGCCGCCGTGGGCCTCTTTTTCGGCCTTATGCCCGCGCGCAACGCCGCCTCGCTCGATCCGGTGGTCGCGCTCACCAAGGGGGATTAACGATGCGAATCGGTTTTATCGCTACCGAAGCCATGGACTCTCTCGCCTCCAACGGAAGGCGTTCCTTTCTCGCGGCGCTTGGCCTCTTGGTCGGCGTCGCATCCGTCGTCTGCGTGATCGCCGCGGGGCAGGGCCTCAAGGGGCTCATCCTCAGGGAAATGGGGTCCTTCAGCCGGCCCACGCACATGACCGTGACGGCCAATTACCGCTACCTCTCCTCCATCGGCTGGACGAAGCGGCCGGAACCCATCAGCGCCGAGGACCAGGAAGACATCGCGGCGATGGCCGATCTCGTTTCCGGGATCAGCCCGACGGCGGAGTTCCAGTTTACCTCCCGCTACGGGGACAAAAGCGGCGTTACCAGGATTATGAGCGTCTCCGCAGATTACTTCCCGATGGAGCGGCTTGTCCTCGCGCGCGGGCGAAGCTTCAACGTTACCGACGACCGCAACCTCCGCCGCGCGGCGATCCTCGGCGCGGGAATCGCGGAGAAATTCTTCGGAAAGCCGGGAAGCTACGGCGCGGAAGACCCACTCGGGAAACGGGTTTCCATCGGCAATTTCGGGGAGGTCGAGGTCGTGGGCGTGCTCGAGCGAGAGCCGCCCTCCCTTTTTCAGGCGATACAAAGCTACGACTCGACGAATAACGGCACCGTCTTCGTCCCCTTTTCCGCCGTGGGGCGCTTCGGGGGGAACCGGGAAACCTATCAGCTGTACGTCGAGGCGTCGTCGGAAAATTCGGTGGAACGGGCCCAGGAGGCGATCCTGACCCTGCTTTCGCGAAATCACGGGCAATGGGACGGCACGCCGAAGTATTCGGTGGAGACCGGAAAAAGCGCCCTTTCGGAAATCGACTCGATGACCGCCTTGGTGACGAGTTTCGTTTCCGCGGTGGCGGGCCTTTCGCTCATCGTCGCGGGAATCGGCGTGATGAACGTTATGCTCATTTCCGTGAAGGAGCGGACCCGGGAGATCGGGACGCGCAAGGCCCTGGGCGCGCGCGGGGCGTGGATCGGCCGGCAGTTTCTCGTTGAATCCCTCGCGGTATGCGTTTCGGGAGGCGTTGCCGGGGTGTTTCTCGCCGCGGCCGCCGCGACCGCCGTCGCCCATTTCGCTTCCCTGCCGGTATCCGTCCCCGCGAATACCGTTCCCCTTTCCCTTGGCTTGTCGGTCGCCATCGCCTTCGCGTTCGGCTGGCTCCCGGCGCGGCGGGCGTCGAAACTCGATCCGTGCGAGGCCCTGCGCTACGAATAGAAGGCGGAAGTCGCCCCGCTATCTTTCCCCGTTCGGCAAAAGCCTCGCGAGGGTGGCCTTGGTTATTGCGGCGATTCGGCCGCTTTTCTCCATGTCCGCGAGCGCGACCGAGAGCCGCGCGGCGAGCTCGGCGTTTTTTCCCGCGAGGAAATGGTAGTTGGGCACCCGTGCAAGGGTTTTTGCCGCGGGCGAAATGCCCTCCATAGCGAGCTTGGGGAGCATATATTGCCCGATCGAGCGCGACGTGACCACGGCGTCGGTCCGTCCCGCGTTGAGCATTTCGAAAAGCTGCGTCGGCGTCTGGACGGGCACGGCGTCGTAGCCGTTCGAAAGGGATTTTTCGATGATGAGCATGCCCGCGATATAACCGACCGTGAGCGGCTTTAGGCTCTCCCACCCCGTAACGTCGAGCGTCCGTTTCGAGTACACGACCAATTCGTCGGTCCAAATTTCCGTCGGTACCATGATCGTGCCGGGATAGAGGTCTTTGAAGGAGGGTTCGGCGAGGATAAGCGCGTCGATCTCGCCCTTCTTAAGCAGGGCGATCATGCGGTTCGGGGGAAATTCGACGAAATCGGCGCGACAGCCGATCCTTTCGTAGGCTTCGGCCAGGATATCGCAGGCCACGAGGGTCGGGGGAAAATCAAAGCCCGCCGTACCGACAACAACGGCGCGTTCGGGCGATTCGCCCCAGAGAAACGGGCCGGCGGCGAGGGCGAAGAGTATTCCTGCTAAAGCTCGTATCCTCATCGCCCCTTTCCTCCGAACCCCGCTTTTTCGCGAAGGTATAGCATTAAGTATACGCATTAGGATAACAAATGCAATACGGGGCGTCCGTGGGCCCTTGTGTCGATCCTCCCTTTGCCTTGGAAAAAAATCGCCCGATCGGCGGCCTTCCGTCTTGCGCCCGTCCGACGTGCTCCGGTACACTCAGGGCTCAAGGAGATACGCCCATGCCCGCGTTACGATCAGACACGAACACCAAAGGCCGGATTATGGCCGGCGCCCGCTCCCTGTGGCGAGCGAACGGAATGAAGGAAGCGCATTTCGGGAAGCCGATTATCGCGATAGCCAACAGCTTTACCCAATTCGTGCCGGGTCATGTCCACCTCCACGAGATCGGCCAGAAGGTGAAGGCCGTTATCGAGGCGAAGGGCTTTTTCGCGGCGGAATTCAATACCATCGCCATCGACGACGGGATCGCCATGGGACACGAGGGCATGCTCTACAGCCTGCCGTCACGGGACCTGATCGCCGACAGCGTGGAATACATGGCGAACGCCCACCGGGCCGACGCCCTCATCTGCATATCCAATTGCGACAAGATCACCCCCGGCATGCTCATGGCCGCCATGCGCCTCAATATACCGACGGTGTTCGTCTCGGGCGGTCCGATGGAAGCGGGCCGAACCGGCGGCAAGGCCTACGACCTCGTGGACGTGATGGTCATGGGCGCCGACGAGGGCGTGGACGAAAGGACCCTCGGCGACGTGGAATCCCACGCCTGTCCCACCTGCGGCAGCTGTTCGGGCATGTTCACCGCCAACTCAATGAACTGCCTCAACGAGGCCCTGGGTCTTGCCCTCGCCGGGAACGGCACCGTGCTCGCCACCCACAAGGAACGGCTCGGCCTTTTCGAGCGGGGCGCGGAACTCATTTGCTCCCTCGCGGAAAAATATTACGAAACCGGCGACGAAAAGCTCCTCCCCCGGGGCATCGCGACGAAATCGGCCTTCATGAACGCCATGAGCCTCGATATCGCCATGGGCGGCAGCACCAACACGGTGCTCCACCTCCTGGCCATCGCCCGGGAAGCCGGGGTCGATTTCACCATGAAGGACATCGATTCCCTTTCCCGGAAGGTGCCGTGCCTCTCCAAGGTGGCGCCCAATTCCCATTTCCATATCGAGGACGTCCATCGCGCCGGCGGCATCATGGGCATTCTCGCCGAACTCGACCGGGGCGGGCTCCTCGATACGTCGGTCGCCCGGGTAGAAGGCGGAACGCTCGCCGCCGCGCTCAAAAAATACGACCTCATGCGGGGGCCGAACCCTGAGGCGGAGGCCTTCTACCGGGCGGCTCCGGGCGGGAAGTTCAACCTCGTCATGGGGAGCCAGGACAGCCGCTTCGAATCTTGCGACCTTGACCGCGCCTCGGGCTGCATCCGGGATATCGAACACGCCTACTACAAGGACGGCGGCCTCGCGGTCCTCTTCGGCAATATCGCGAGCCGGGGCGCCATCGTGAAAACCGCGGGAGTAGACCCCTCCATATTCAACTTCAAGGGCCCCGCGGTGGTCTTCGAAAGCCAGGAAGACGCGGTGGCGGGAATCCTCGCCGGGAAGGTGAAGGCCGGCGACGTGGTGGTAATCCGCTACGAGGGGCCGAAGGGCGGTCCGGGCATGCAGGAAATGCTCTATCCCACCAGTTACCTGAAAAGCCGCGGGCTCGGAAAGGCCTGCGCCCTCATTACCGACGGCCGCTTCTCGGGCGGCACGAGCGGGCTTTCCATCGGCCACGCGAGCCCTGAGGCCGCGGCGGGCGGCGAGATCGCCCTCGTGCGAAACGGCGACCTCATCGACATTTCGATTCCCGAGCGCCGTTTACAGCTCCTGGTGGATGGCGCCGAACTCGCGCGCCGCGCGAAGGAGCAGGAAGCGCGGGGCACTGCGGCCTATACGCCCGTTGACCGGAAGCGCGCGGTAAGCCGCGCCCTCAAAGCGTACGCGCTGTTCGCCCAGAGCGCCGACCAGGGAGCGATCCGCCTCCTTCCCGGGGAGGAAAACTGATGGCTGAAACCTTACTGGACAAAGTCTGGCGCCTTCACAAGGTCGCGACCCTCGAATCGGGGGAAGACCAGCTCTATATCGGCTTGCACCTCATCCACGAGGTCACTTCGCCCCAGGCCTTCGCCATGATCAGGGAGCGGGGCGTTCCCGTGGCGCGGCCCGACCGGACGGTGGCCACGGTGGACCATATCGTGCCCACCCACAGCTCCGCGCGCCCCTTGGAAGACGGCCTCGCCGAGGAGATGCTCCAAAACCTCGAGCGGAACACGAAGGAAAACGGGATCGACTTTTTCAACTGGGGCTCGGGCAAGCAGGGCATCGTGCACGTGGTGGGCCCGGAACAGGGCCTTACCCAGCCGGGCATGACCATCGTCTGCGGCGACTCCCACACGGCAAGCCACGGCGCCTTCGGGGCCATCGCCTTCGGCATCGGCACGAGCCAGATCCGCGACGTTTTGGCGACCCAAACCCTGGCGGTATCGAAACCCAAGGTGCGCCGCATCCTCTTTACCGGCAAGCCCGGCCCCGGGGTAACGGCCAAGGACTATATCCTGGCCCTCATCGCCCGGCTCGGGGTGAACGGGGGCATCGGCTACGCCTACGAATACGCGGGCGAGGCGATCGAGGCCCTCGACATGGAAGGCCGGCTCACGATCTGCAACATGAGCATCGAGGGCGGCGCCCGCTGCGGCTACGTGAACCCCGACAAGACCACGGTGGAATACCTTCGCGGCAGGCCCCGGGTTCCTTCCGGAAGCGATTTCGACAAGGCCGCCTCCTTTTGGCTTTCCATGGCCTCCGATCCCGGCGCTCGCTACGACGACGAGATCGTCATCGACGTGTCGAAACTCGAACCCATGGTGACCTGGGGCATCAACCCCGGCCAGGGCATCCCGGTCACCGCAAAGCTTCCGCTCCCAGCATCCCTGGGCGACGGAAAGGAAACCGCCGAGGCCGCCTACGCCCACATGGGCTTTACGCCCGGCGACCCGGTACTCGGCCAAAAGATCGACGTCGCCTTTATCGGCAGCTGCACCAACGGCCGCATTTCCGACCTCCGCGCGGCGGCCGCCGTCGTGAAGGGCAAGAAGGTCGCCCCCGGCGTGCGGGCCATCGTGGTGCCCGGCTCCGAGCAGGTAAAGCTGCAGGCCGAAAAGGAAGGCCTCGACCGCGTATTCTCCGAGGCGGGCTTCGAATGGCGGCTCGCGGGCTGCTCCATGTGCCTCGCCATGAACCCCGACCGGCTGAAGGGCAGGGAACTGTGCGCCTCCTCCTCCAACCGGAATTTCATCGGCCGGCAGGGCTCCGCCACCGGGCGGACCATGCTCATGAGCCCGGCCATGGCGGCCGCGGCGGCAATCATGGGGAAAATAGTCGACGTGAGGGAGTTTTAGCCGATGAAAAACGAATCGATCATCAAGAGCCTCGCCGGGACCGGCCTCGCGATCCGGGGCGACGAGATAGACACCGACCGCATCATTCCGGCGCGCTTTTTGCGCTGCGTCACCTTCGACGGGCTCGGGGAACAGGCCTTCCGCGACGAGCGCTTCGACGAAACGGGAATGCCGAAAGCCCATCCCATGAACGACACGCGGTTCGCCCGGGCGTCCGTCCTCGCGGTGAACAAAAACTTCGGCTGCGGCTCCTCGCGGGAGCACGCGCCCCAGGCTATCGCCCGCTGGGGCATCAAGGCGATCGTCGGCGAATCCTTCGCGGACATCTTCGCCGGAAACTGCGCCTCCATCGGCGTGCCCGCCGTCACTGCGGCCGCCGACCGCGTGAAGGCCCTACAGGACCTCATCGAGAACGCGCCCGATACCGCGATCACCGTCGACCTCGAGTCCATGACGCTCTCCGCCGGGACCCTTTCCTTCCCGGTTTCCATGCCCCCCTCGCATCGCGCCAAATTCCTCGCGGGTTCGTGGGATACCATGGGCGCGCTCCTTTCGAACGCGAAAGCGGCGACCGCCACGGCCTCGCGCATCCCCTATCTGGCCTTGGCGGCCGGGAAGCGCCCATGAAGGAAATGACCATGACCGGCGCCCAGGCGATCATCGCGTCCCTGGAGCAGCACGGGGTAACCCATATCTTCGGCTATCCCGGCGGGGCGAACATACCCCTCTTCGACGCGCTCATCGATTCCCCGATCAAGCTCGTGCTTTCGCGGCACGAACAGGGGGCGGTCCACATGGCCGACGGCTACGCGCGGGCCTCAGGGAGGGTCGGCGTGGCCCTCGTTACCTCGGGACCGGGCGCCACCAACGCCGTCACGGGCATCCTCACCGCCGGCATGGACTCCGTGCCCATCATCGTCATCTGCGGCCAGACCATCACCGCCAATCTCGGGCTCGACGCCTTCCAGGAGGCGGACGTGTCGGGCATCAGCTACCCCATCGTCAAGTATTCCTGGCTCGTCAAGGAAACGGAATCGCTTCCCCGCGTCATGAAGGAAGCCTTTCACCTCGCCGCGACCGGCAGGCCCGGCCCCGTCCTTATCGACGTGCCGAAAGACGTCTCCGCCCGCGCCTTCGAGCCCGACTTCTCCGCGCCCATGGACCTTCCCGGCTACCGCGTTCCGTCAGGGTATGACGAAGAAGCCGTCGAGCGCGCCGCCGCCCTCATCGCGGAGGCCGAGCGCCCGGTCCTCCTCGCGGGGCACGGCGCCGTCATCGCCGACGCCGCCGACGTACTGATCGCCCTCGCCGAAAGGCTGCAAATTCCCGTGGTCTCTACCCTCCTCGGCAAGGGCGCCTTCCCCGAGGACCATCCCCTGTCCCTCGGCATGCTCGGCATGCACGGCACCGCCTACGCGAACAAGGCGGTCCAGCGCTGCGACCTCATCGTTTCCGTGGGCGCGCGGTTCGACGACCGCATAACCGGGAACGTGAAAACCTTCTGCAAGGGCGCGAAAAAGATACACGTGGACATCGACCGCGCCGAGGAAAACCGACAGGTGCCGGTGGACCTCTTCCTCCACGGCGACGCGAAGGAAATCTCCGCGGCCCTGCTCGCGCTGTGCAAGCCCGCCAAACCCGGAAAGACCGCCGGGTGGCTCGCCCAGACCGAGGCCTGGCGGAAGGAATACCCCCTCGTTCCCGGGAACGGCTCCCTTTCCGCGAGCCTCGTGATCGACGCCCTCTACCGGCTCACGGACGGCAAGGCGATCGTGGCCACCGACGTGGGCCAGCACCAGATGTGGGCGGCCCAGTTCTACAAAACCCGCTCGGGCCGCGACTGGCTCTCCTCGGGCGGCGCGGGCACCATGGGCTTCGGCTTTCCCGCGGCCATCGGCGCCCAGCTCGCCCGGCCCGGCGAACTCGTCGTCGCCATCGCCGGCGACGGCGGCTTCCAGATGACCGAGTGCGAGCTCGCCACCGCCATGCTCCAAAAGGCCAACGTAAAGATCCTCGTCATCGACAATAAATTCCTCGGCATGGTGCGCCAGTGGCAGGACATCTTCTTCAACAACCGCCTCTCGGGCGTGGCCATGGAAAACAACCCCGACTTCGTGAAACTGGCCGAGGCCTACGGCATGAAGGGCGTGCGCATCGAGCGCGTCGAGGACGTCGAACCCGTCCTCCGCGAGGCCCTCGCCCACGACGGCCCCTGCCTCATCCACGCGGAAGTGGAGCGGGAAGACAACGTGTTCCCCATGATCCCCGCCGGGGCCGACTATTCGGCCATGCTCCTCGAGCGTCCGAAGGGCCCGGTCGAAAAACCCAAAGGGAGTACCTGATGTACCAGCGCACGGAAGAACAGCACACCATAAGCCTTCTCGTCTCGAACCGGCCGGGCGTGCTCATTCGCATTGCCTTGGTCTTTTCGCGCCGGGGCTACAACCTCGAAAGCGTCGTCGTGTCTCCCACCCACCGGCGCGAATTCTCCCGCATGAACATCGTGGCCACGGGCGACCGCGAAATCCTTTCGCAGGTAATCCGCCAGCTTGATCGCCTCGTGGACGTCATCCACGTGGCCGACCATACCGGCGAGGAAACCGTCGAGGGCGAGATCGCCTTCGTGAAGGTCGCCTGCCCCCAGGCGACGCGGACCGAGCTCATGCAGATCGCCGACCACTTCAGGGCGCGCAGCGTCGACCTCGGCGAGGATTCCATCACCTTCGAGGCGACGGGCACCACCGCGAAGCTCAACGCCTTCGTGCTCATGCTGGAAAAATACGGCATTCTCGAATGCGTCCGCAGCGGCAAGCTCGTCATGGCCCGGGGCCGAAAGGACACGTAGGGAAGAAGGGGAAGATCGAGGCAGAACGGGCGACGGGGGGAGAACGCGCGACGCGCGGAGCCCCCGCGAAGCGCGTTACGATTCCAGGGCGGCCGCGCTTTCGTGAAGCGAGCGGTACAGCCCCCCGGCGGCCATGAGTTCCCCGTGGCTGCCGCGCTCGGCCACGCGGCCGCCGTCCACCACGTAAATCGGGTTCGCGTCGCGGATGGTCGAAAGCCGGTGGGCGACGATGATCACGGTTTTGCGCTTTCCGAGTTCCGCCAGGGCCTGCTGTATGGCCAGCTCGCTCCGCGAGTCGAGCGACGAGGTTGCCTCGTCCAGGAGCACCACGGGCGAGTCCCTGAGGAAGGCTCGGGCGATGGCGATGCGCTGCCGCTGCCCGCCGGAAAGCTTTACGCCGCGCTCCCCCACCACCGTATCGTAGCCTTGTTCCAGTTCAGAAATGAAATCGTGGGCGTGGGCCGCCCGCGCCGCCTTCTCGATATCCTCGCGGGGCGCGCCTTCCCTGCCGTACCCGATGTTCTCCGCGATGGTCCCCGAGAACATGAACGGGTCCTGGGGAACGTAGGCGATCATGGCGCGAAGGGCTTCTCGTGAAACCGCGCGCGATACTTCCCGCGCCGCATTCGCCGCCCCTGACGCCTTACCGAGAAGGCTCCGGGCCACCGTGATCGTGCCCGCTGAAGGCTCGTAAAAGCCTAAAAGCAGTTTTAGTGCCGTGCTCTTTCCCCCGCCAGAGGGCCCCGCGATACCGACGGTGGCCCCTTCGGCAACGGTAAGGCTAAAGTCGCTCAGGGCTTCCCTTCGCCCGTCGTAGGAAAAGGAAACCCCGCTCATCTCGATCGCCGGCCCGCCGGGATCGTCCTCCGCGCTCCAGGAATCGCTGAGGGCGGCCTCCTCGGCCTTTCCGTCCTGTAGCTCTTCCACGCGGGCCGTACCGGCGAGATAGCCCTGAAATTGGGCAATCTGAGCGCCGAGCTCGCGGATGGAACGGTTTACGTTCCATAAGAGGTTGGTCATGGCGATTATGGTACCGAAGGTCATGGCGCCCGAACCCGCCAGCACGGCCCCAAAGGCGAGAATGCCGCCGAAGTTGATCCAGCCGATGACCGCGTTATAGCACTCCAGGGCCGATTCCCGTTTCGTCCGTCGTATCGACCGTTCGCGAATATCCGCGTTATGGGCGCCGAAATCGGATCCCATGCGGGACTCGAGATTGAATTGCTTGATGACCGAGAAGCCCCCGAGAATGTTTCCCATCACCTCGGTGAGTCGGCCGTTCGCTTCCTGAATTCCCGTTCCCATGCGTTTCAGGGACTCGGTGAAGCGGCGGTTGAGCCAGGCGAAAGCGCCCGTGGTCGCGATAAGGACCAGGCTGACCCGCCAATCGAGCGCGATCATGGAGACGGCCGCGCCAAGGCCGGCAACGGCGGTGGTGAGCAAGCCGAACATCGGCCAGTCGTAGCTTGCCTTCATGGCGGCGATATCGTTGGCGAGCCGGGAGATCGTGTCCCCGCTGTGGTGGCTTTCGTGGTACGAGGCGCTCAGGTTCAGCGCCCGCTCGAAGGTTTTCGAGCGCTGCCGTCCCGTGATTCGAATGACGCTCACGCAAAAGAGGTACATGAAAAAGACGAAGGAGACTCCGCCCACGGACGCGATCCCGACGATCGTCAAAACGCCCCGCCAAAGCCCGCTTAAGTCTCCGGCGATTGCCGCGTCTATCATGAGGCGAACCGAGAGCGGAATGCTCACGTAGAAGGTGGCCTCGGTGATCACGAAAACGATGAGGCCGATCAGGTAGGGTGCGCGCAAGGGCTTGATCGCGCGAAGGATGCGCGAGAGGGCGGAATGTCTTTCCCTTGCTTTATCGCTCATCGCTTTCCTCCCCGCCATCGGCTTCCTCGGAGTTGAACTGGCGCGCGTACAGGGCGGCGTACAAACCGCCGGCGGCCATCAGTTCCTCGTGCCTGCCTCGTTCGGCGATCTTTCCGCCGTCCATCACCAGGATGCGGTCGACGTTCTTGATCGTGGAAAGCCGGTGCGCCACGATGATGGCCGTTTTTCCCGCGAGGCTCCGCTCGATGGCTTCCTGCACGAGATGCTCGGAATGGGTGTCCAGGGCCGAGGTCGGCTCGTCCAGGAGGAGAATGGACGCGTCTTTCAGGATCGCCCGCGCCAGGGCGACGCGCTGCTTCTGCCCGCCCGAAAGCTTCAAGCCCCGTTCGCCGACCTGGGTTTCGTACCCCTCAGGCAGCCGGTCGATAAACTCGGCCGCGTTGGAAATCCTCGCCGCCTCGGCGACCTCCGCCTCGCCCGCGCCGGGCCTCCCGAAGGCGATGTTTTCGCGGATCGTCGCCGGAAAGAGGAAGATATCCTGGGAAATCACCGAGAAACGGGAACGCAGCGCCGAAAGCGCCCACTCCCGGGTGTCGTGCCCGTTCACCCGTATACCGCCGGTATGGGTCTCGTAGGTGCCGCATAAAAGCTTGAGCACCGTGCTCTTGCCGCAGCCCGACGGTCCCACGATGGCGAGCCGTTCGCCCCGCTTCAGGGAAAATTCGAGCCCCGCGAGTACCGGGTACCCTTCCCGGTAGGCGAAGGAGAGTCCTTGAACGCTCAGAGCCTCGGCGTGCTCCGGAAGGGAAAAATCGGCGCCGTCCTCCCGCTCCGCCGGAATATCCAGAATGCCCGAAACCCGTTCCGCCGCGCTTTTGGCCCGTTTCATGCGGGTAATCAGGTCGGGGAGGAAGGCTAACGGCCACTGCACGAAGCCGAGGAGAAAATTGAAGGCGATCAGGCCGCCGGGGGTCAGCTCGCCGCGAATGATAAGAAAACTGCCGTAGCCCATGCAAAAAACGGTGGGCATGGCGCGCATCAGGATATTGAACGGAGGGGTCCAGCGCATGACGTTCGCGGCCTTCGTGTCCCAGTCCATGGATTCCTTAATCTGCGCCCCGTATCGGGCCGCCAGGGACGCCTGGAGATTGTAGGCCTTTACCGTCAGTATTCCCCCGAGCGCGTCCTGGGCCGTCGCGTTGGCCGCCCCCAGGGACTGGCTGGCCGCGTACCAGTACTTTTGCATCGGGCGAATCAGGGCGTTCAGTACCGCCAGGGCGAATGGTACGGTCGCGATACTGACCATAAGAAGGCGCCAATTGAGCCAGGCCATGTACGAGGCGGCGGCGGCAAGCATGATCGCCTGCTTGTAGGCGTCCAGCAGCGTGCCCGCCATAAAATCCTGCACGGCCTGCACGTCGGTGGTCAGCCGCGAGAGAAGGTCGCCCGAATGGCGGGTTTCCATCACGGAAGGGGGAATGCGCTGGAGGCGATCCGCCGCGTGCCGCCTGAAATCGTGGAGGTAGCCCGCGCTGAAATTCCCGTAGAGGTATTTCATGAAAAAGGCGCAAAGGAGGTCGGCCAGCAGCACCGTGCCGTAGAGGACGGCTATCCGCGAAATCGAGTCTCCGCTTCGCTTCAGCGCGGTATCGATAAGCCTCCCCAGGAGATTGGCCTGGGCAAGGTTGACCGCCAGGCCCAGCATGGATACTGCCAGGAAGGCCGCGGCAAGTAACCGGTAGGGGCGGGCGAAACGCAGGTACACGCGGAGCGAAATCGGTTTTTTATCCTGTCGTTTTTTTTTCATGTTTCTCCGGGGCGGGAAATCCCGCTTCAGCCATTGTGGGTTCAGGGGAGGGCCCTTGTCAACGTAAAAAAAAACGAGGCAGAACGGGCCACGCGGGGCGAGGGCGCCACGCGCGGAGCCCCCGCGCCCGACCGACCCAACCGGGGCGGCGCGGGGCGCGGGAACCCATTGCGAACCGCCGGGAGGCTCCGTCAAATATTGACAGCGAGACCTCCGTGCGCGATGGTTACGGTAAGAGACTGAGCGGGCGATATTCAGGAGGGACCGTGATACGCAAGGCGATTTTTGCGATAGCGCTTCTTTTGCCGCCGCTTTTTCCGATGCAACCGCCGCTGTACGCGCAAACCAAGACCGTGAAAATCGGAACGCTTCACCTTCCCCCGAATATCGACCAAACCCTGCCCGACTACGGTTTCGTCGGGGAGCTCATGCGGGCCGTTTTCGAGCCCGCCGGCTATCGGGTGGAAATCACCGTCGGTCCCTGGGCCCGCGTATTCGAGGGCGGAAAGACCGGTTTCTACGATGCGGTCTGGCCTTCGATAATGACCGAAGAGCGGAAACGATGGTTTGATTTTTCCGACGTCGCCGTTGAATCGAAGTACGTATTGTTGACCCGGAAAGATAAGCCCGTCGACTTCCGGAGCTTTTCGGATCTCACGAAATACACCATTGGGGTATTGCGGGGCGGCGCGACCGGTTCCGAGCTGGACACGATGACCGGCCTGAAAACGATCGAGGGGGCCAGTTTCAGCGACAACATTCGCATGCTGCTCGCCGGGCGTATAGACGCCATGACCGCCGAGTTTTTTACGGTTCAATACCTGCTCAATACCGAATTCGGGTCCGAGGCCCCGCGCCTTGCCTACGCGGGCAAAGACCTGTCGAATATCAGCCTATACCTGATGGTTTCCAAGAAGTCGGCCCAAGGCAAGGCCGTCATAGCCGATTTCAACGCCGGACTCGCCGGGGTAAAGGCTTCCGGCCTGTACGCCCGGCTGCTCGAGAAATACCGCATGAGGCCGTAAGATCGGCAACGGCGCGTGGTAGCGCCCTATTGGGCCTGGAGCCACTCCAGGGCGCCGTCCAGGTTCTCGAAAATTTTGGCGTTTATGCCCGCGGCCCGATATTCCGTAACGATCATCTGCATGCTCTCGTGGCCGATGTTCCGTTCGGGCAAAAGCATGGCCCAATGCTTCCATCCCGCGTGGATGGTACGGGCGAACCATACCCGTTGGCCCCACAGGCTATCCTCGTCGGTCATGGCGGTAAAAAGGCGGTCGTCGGAAAGCCACTTTGAGCCCCGATGGCTTCCCAGATAATCGCTCGCCTCGAGCATCATGTCGCGGAATGCCTGCCCGGAACAGGCCTTCTTCCACGTATGGTGGATAATTCCCTCGTCGGGATAGTATCGTACGTTCAGCCACTCGTTATCCATTACGGTGTCGTATATCATGGCTTAAGTATAATTTCAAACCGCCCGTTCCGCCATTTTTTTTCACGCGATTCCGGTCATGCTTTCGTGCAGCTCGGCCGCGTCTTTCGCGCTGCGTTCGGCGACTTCCGCGACGGCTTGCGCGGCTGCGTTCAGGCCGATCGTCTGTCGCCCCACCGAGCGGGCCTCGGCGAGCGCCGCCCGTACCCCGTCTTTCGCCCTGCCTTGAAGCACGATAAGCTTACCCTGCGCCTGCGCGATGGCGACGCCTCCTTCCCGCAGGCCCTGCGACGCTTCGTTCAGGGATTCGATCGCCTCGAGAATCTGCTTGCCGCCCACCGTCAGTTCGCCCGTCGCGTCGGCGATCTCCGAAAAGGAATCCATCGCCCGCTCTATTTCCCGCTTGATTCCCTCGAACGATTTTTGCGAACGGTTTCCCCCGGCCGAAACCTCGTTGATTATGGAAACGACTTCCTTGAGTTTTTGCCCGATATTCTTCGCGTTTTTCGACGAGTTCTCGGCGAGCTTGCGTATTTCGTCGGCGACCACGGAAAAGCCCATGCCCGCGCTGCCCGCGTGCGCCGCCTCGATGGAGGCGTTCATGGCGAGCAGGTTGGTCGAGCTCGCGATTTGGTTAATCACGTTTATCATGTCGCGAATCGCGCCGACGCTGCCCGACATGCGCACGATGGCGTCGAGTAGCCCGGAAAGACGCTGCTCCCCTTCCTCGGCGGTGTCGCGAAGGTCCGCGAGGCTATTGCGCCGGGTCCTGGCCGAGTCCGCGACCACGGCGATCGAATTGACCATCGTGTTCACCGAAGCGGCGGATTCTTCCTGCGCGGATACCTCCGTTTCGATGTGACGGGTCAAATCGGCGACCTGCGAGCCGATGGCCTGGGCTTCGCCGGTCGCGGCGTCCGCGGCGCCGTCAAGGTCCGCAAGGCTTTCCTCGATGCGCTGAACCGAATTGCGAACCGCCTCCGAGGCGGAACGGATTTCCGAAACCCGCTCCGTAAGTATGCCCGTCGACCGGAGATTGCTCTCGCTCCGGGCCGCCGCGGCCTTCAGCATGACGGCCTTGGCGTTGGCGGTCTTTCCGGCCCTATCGAGCTGGGTCGAAATTCCCCGGCCCATCCTGGTAGGGATAATCACGAAAAAATTGACGACGCTCGAAAAGAGCGTCGCGGTCGCTATCTCGGCGAACAGCTCACTCGCGGGAATTTTCCCGGAAAACCCGACGACGAGATAGGCGATGGCGGCGACCGTATTGGAAGCCGCCATGAAAAGGGGAACGTTGTTCTCGATGAGGAAAAAGCTCGCGAATCCCAAAGCCGCGGACGTATAGGCGACGAGGCCGAAAACCCCGCGGACACGGTAAAGGGATGCGAAAGGGCGATAAAAACGTACCGACGTAAAAGAGCGCGGACGCGATCCGGGAGGCGGCGATATAATGGCCCTTCCGGAGCAGCAGTAGGGAGCCTGCGACGGTCGCGATGACCGCCAGCTCCCCGAAGAAAACCGTGTAATCCGCGGATAGGAAGTCAGTCAGCGCGACCACGGGGAGAATCGCGAGGAGGATTACGAGAAAAACCCGCAATACCGGGGTTTTACCCTTTCGCTCCATTTCAAAAATGCCCGATTTGTCGCCGTCAATGCTGCTTTCCGAGAGTGGAGGAACGTCATCGTGCATGGTAGTAGGTTCTCCGTTGATATCGATGGGCTACGGTACTTGTCGCTACCTCACTATATGGTGCCCGAATCGCGCTGTCAATATTTTGCCTCCGGGAGGCGAGACCCTTATTCCCCCGTGAGGCTTCCGATGTCGCCCCTCCCTTCGATCACGTCCACGATCCTCCGGGAAACCAGCGGCGCGACGTCTTCGTTGAATGCAGATGAGGGGTGGGAATCGCCGCTTGGATACTGCAGGTAGTTCGTTCCTTCCGTCTCCAATTCGTAAAAGTCCCATATGAAGATATTGTCGCCCGGTTCGTCCCATTCGTCCTTTACCCAGGTAAAGAACGCCCGTGTCCGCGCCGCCGCGTCGGGATTCGTATCTTCATACCGATAAGCCGCGCCCGTCCATACCACGAAGCGGTTATTCGGGAAGGAGCGCATCTTGGCTTTCAGGGCGTTGTACTGAAGCTTATAGTTTTCCAGTGATTTCCTCGAAGAGGCTATATTCGGGGTTCCCGTATCCGCCTCAATGCCGCTCACGGGGTAGCAATGCTTCCACACGATCACGTCGTACGCGGCCGTCAGGATCTCCAGCGTGTCCTGTCCGCTGTAGGCGGTCGCGCCCGCGTGGTTTACCCAGATGTTCCAGTAATCGTACGGGTAATTGTCCCAGGGATAATTATTTCCGTCTGGATACGCCCGCTCCTCTATGCGGTAAGTTTTTCCCTGGGCCGCGTTATAGGCGGTAAACCAGTCGCTCACCCCGCCGCCCCATACCCCCGCGCCCGTACTGTGGTGCAGGTAGATAACGCTCGCGTCGTCGGGCATCGGTTCCATAGGGGCAAGAGGCGTGCTGCCGGTCTCGCACGAGCACAGGGCGAAAAGCGTGGCCAGGGAAACGGTTTTCAGTAAAGTCGAATATCCCATATTCTCCTCCAAATTGAATTCCGAAAAAGTATATACCGTGGGGAGCGATTAAACAGGGACAAAAAAAAGGCGCCCAATCGGCTCTGGGCGCAATCGGCGCGGGAATCGCGCCCGGGGCGACACAGGCCCCGCGCTCATCCGTTCCCGCCGTGCGCGACGGCGTAGGCGAGGGCGTTATCGCTTTCGAGGGGCACGGAATGGAAATATCCCTGTATCATGTCGCAGTCGGATCGGGCGAGAAAATCGCGCTGTTCGCCGTACTCGACGCCTTCGGCCACGATCTCCATGCCGAAGGATTTGCCCATGCGGATAATGGTCTGCACGAGGGTAGCGTTCTTTTCGTCGTGGGGTATGCCGTCGATGAAGCGCTTGTCTATCTTGAGGACCTGGGCCTCGAATTTTTGCAGATCCCCGAGGTTCGAGTAACCGGTACCGAAATCGTCTATCGAGAAGGTAATCCCGAGCTCTTTCAGGTTCCGCAGGTCGTCCGCGATTTCCGTGGTCATTTTCATGATAACGCCCTCGGTTATCTCGAGCTCAAGCATGCCGCCGAGTCCGGACGCCGCGGTTTTCTCGCCGATGAGGCTCAGGAAATCCGGCCGTACCGCTCCCGGCGATAGGTTTACGGAAACCGGGAACATGAGGCCGTTCCGGGCGAGAAGGGCGGCGAACTCGAGCGCCCGGTCCAAAAGGTGCCCCGTTAGCGCCGCGATGTTGCCGCTTTCCTCCGCCAGCGGTATGAATTCGACGGGCGATATCCGGCCGAACTCGGCGCTCGTCCAGCGCGCGAGCGCCTCGAAGCCGCGCACGCCGCCGGTGGCGCACGATACCTTCGGCTGGAATACGAGGCTGAACTCCCCGCGCCATATCGCGTTCGCGATGGCCGCCTTTATGGATTGCTCGCGGAGAAACGCCTGGTACCGCTCCATATTGAAGGGGGTAAAAACGCCGAGCCCCTCGCTGCGCGTCGCGTGGACGAGATTCAGGAGGTTTTTCAGCAACTGCTCGAGGTTTCCCGCGTCCTCCGGGTACGAGGAAAAGCCGCCGCGGAACGAAATGACGGACTGTTCGCGGTACCCGAGAAAGAGGCCGTCGATCGTCTTTTGAAGCTCCGCCATGCGGTTCGGGGTGAAAAAGTCCCTATCGGGAACTTCGATCAAGAACACGAACGTATTGCTCTCTACCCGGTAAAGCGGCGCGAATCCCTCTATCTTGCGAATCGTCTTGGCGTCCATGAGGGCCGAAAGCGAGCTTCTATAGCGAAGGACCAGGTCGCGGAGCAGCGCGTTCGCGAAGTCGATTCCGCGCGTCTCGTTAATGGTTTCAAGGCCCTCAAGCCTGAATCCGACCATGGCGCAGGGCCGCGTTGCCCGTTTCCGATCCTCCGTCCACTCCGCGATGTCCTTCGCCAGCTGCTGCGAGTTCGGAAAGCCCGTGTCCCGGTCGGAATACGCGAGAAGCGCCATTTCGTCCGCGTGGGCATGCACCTTGGCGAGCAGTATGGTGAAAAACCTATTGCTGAACGCGACGAGCACGGTCGTCTGCACGATCCCGAACGTCATCATATGCGAATACACACGTAGAACGGCGTCGCGATCCAACTCGAGCGGGCTCGTCCCGCGGTAGAACACGCAGAAAGGTAATATCCGATGCCGAGCAGCAGGCCGCCGAACGCGAGGGTCAGACCCTGCGTGCGGGCGAAAAAGCTGAACGTCAGGATATAGAGGTTGGTCTGCACTATATACGATCCGATCGCGATAAGGGGATCGGCGTTTCCGGCGACGGAAACGAACACGGTCCCGACGAAGTTGACCAAGAGGAACACGGGCGGAACGCGCAAAAACAGCGTCCGGCGCCTTGCCCAGGAACGCCCATACGCAGACGGCGATATCGAACGCCAGTATACCCGTACGGACGATAACCCGCGCGGAGTCTTCCAGCGACGTTACCATGCCGAGCCGGAAGTTCAGGACCGTCATAAACAAGAGCAGGGCGGCAAAAAAGGCGGCTATGTACTTGAATACCCGACGGGTAAGCCGGGCCTCAAATTGGTCTTCCAATGGGTTCATACAGGCAATTATTAGCCATTTTCTCGTGCGCCGCAAATGCCGCGCGGGGCCATGAAGCCCCGGCGCGGTTCCCCGGATTACGCGCCGCCGTCGGGCATGCCCGCCGAAGGCGCGACTGTATCCGATGCCTCGGTATCGTGCAGCTTGAAGTACGACATCGTGGCGGTAAGCTCGCTGGCCTCTCCCGTGAGCTCCACGGACATGCTCGCCAATTCCTCGCTTGCGCTCGCGTTTTGCTGTATCACCGCGTCGAGTTGCGTCATCGCTTTCTGTATCTGTTCGAGCCCGAGGCTTTGCTCGCGGGAGGCCGAGGCGATTTCCTGGACGAGATCGGCCGTTTTCTTTATGTCCGGCACGATCTCCCCGATGAGACCGCTCGCTTCCCGGGCCGTCAGCATGGTTTTATTGGAGAGATCGGTAATCTCGGAAGCCGCCTCCGCGGACCGCTCTGCGAGTTTTCGCACTTCGGAGGCCACGACCGCGAATCCCTTGCCGCTTTCGCCAGCGCGGGCCGCCTCGATGGCCGCGTTGAGCGCGAGAAGATTGGTCTGACTGGCGATGTTCTGGATAATGGCGATTTTTTCGACGATCTGCTCCATGGCCCGAACCGAATTCTCGACCGCGAGGTTGCCGCGCTCGGCGTTCTGCGCGGCCTTCGCCGCGATTCCCTCGGTCGTCTGCGCGTTTTCCGCGTTTTGCCGCACGGTGGCGTTCAGCTCCTCGATCGACGAGGATACCTCTTCCGCGTTTGCCGCCTGTTCGGTCGATCCCTGACTGAGCTCTTGGGCGGTCCCGTTAATCGCGTCGCTTCCGCCCGCGACCTTATCGGTTACCGTCTTTGCCTTGCCGGCAATCTCACGCAGGTGTTCCCGCATGTAAGAGAACGCCTTCAAGAGGTCGCCTACCTCGTCGTTTCTCCGGTACGATTCCGAGGTGTCGGCCATCGTCAAGTCCCCGCTCGCGAGCCGGTATCCGATCTCGGTCGAGGCGACGAGGGGCCGCGAGATAGAGCGAGACAGGAATAAAAGGGCGATAAACGCCAAAACGAACGAGGTAATCGCGATGATAATGATCATTATCTGGAGTTCGGTCGCCATCATCATGAATTCCTTCGTCGGCATGGTTGCGACCACCATCCATCCGTTGGCGGCGACGGGACTGAAGGCGCCGATCTTGGCCTCGCCGTTAAAGGTGTAGGATACGCCCCCCGCGATTCCCGTCGCCAGTCCCGCGGCCAACGGTTCCATGCCGGGCATTTCATTGACGTTCTTCTTCAGCATGACGTCACTATCGGGATGGAAAACGATAAGGCCCATGCGGTCTACGACTATAAGGTACCCGGTTTCTCCGAGTTTGTACTTTGAAAGCTCGCCCAGGTTTTTAATCGGGTTTAAGAAAATACCGCATACGCCGATTATTTCGCCGTTATCCCCGAAGATGGGCGCGGTAATGCCCGCGTTCGGCGGCTGCTTATTGTCGATTATCATTTGCCCGACGCCCGCTTTCCCCCCGATCGCGGTTTTGAAGAATTCCATCGTCGACAAGTCCATCCCGACGAGTTCGGGGATCTGGCAAGCCGCGATCTTTCCGGTTTTATCGATGACCGACAGGGAATCGAATTGCGTTTCGAGGGCGGGATTCGCCTTGAGGGCGGCTAACTTCCCGTTGATCCTGTCTATCTCGTCTTTCGTGGCCGTACCCGCGTTGGCTTTACGCACGAGGCTTTTGATCTCGCCGTCGGCCGCCAGCCCGATAACGAAACGGGTGTCTCCTTGGAGCCGCATATCGGTATATTCCGCCATGCTTCGCGCCAGGTTGTCGACGTTTTCCTTGCTGGTCAGCATAATGCTTTCCCTTGCCTTTACGGTTACTAGGACCCCCACCGTAGCGAGCGGGATAAGAAGGATCGCCGAACCGATGGCCAATATCTTTCCGCCAATTTTCATCGGATGCCTCCACTGTGCGTTTGCCTAATTATCATTGATTGACGGACGGAACGCAAAAACGGGGAAAGAACGGCTGAAAAGGGGGAAAAGCGGCGGGACTGACCAAGAGACCATACCGCCGCCGAAGACGCATTCGCGGGGGCTGCGGCGGCGAGAGCGCTCAGTGGTATACGGCTTTACGGCGCGACGGGTTTCGTTCGTTTATATATCGCGTAGAATGTCCAGTCCGTTGCGATATAGTCGGCAGATTCCCAAGTCCAGCGTAGTTCATCGCCCACGATTTTGTAGTAGGTGTTGCGGATATCGCCTACGTTCACGTCCTCGTTTTCCGAGCCGCTTCCTGGCGCGACGGTTACGATTGATTGCATTGCCCCTTGCCCAACCGACGTGATCGTACCCGACTCAGAGCTTACGTCAGTAGTCCAATTATATATTGTCGTCGAACTAGTATCCCGCCAGAAATAGGTATATGTCTGAGCAGTAGCCTCAATCACAAGCCTCGTATCGGGCCAGTCAGGAAAGTCCCAGGAAACGTTCCAGGAAGCCGGTTTGACCCCGCCCGTAAAGTACCAGACCCCGTCGAGTCCGTCGGCTTTTAACGTTGCGGCGACTGTATCGCCTGATGGAGGGGTCCCTGCATCGGTTGGCGGGACGCAAGCCGAGAAACTGATCAGAAGAATACCGATCGTCATCATAAGGAACGCGTTTTTTCTCATCAAGGTGAGCTCCTTTTTTCAGAATAAATTCTACGCACATTACTCTCAATCATTGAATTATAGCACCTATAAAATATTGAAGCGGTAATAAGAATTAGTTGACGCTAAAAAAAGATTGCCGGTAGAATAATTTATAGCGGTAAAGGAGTAACCGAGAGCAGTAATTCGTATAAAAAAGTAATTCGGAGGTAAAGAAATGCTTAAAGGGCAAAAAAGGGCATGGGTTCAAATGGTTGGGTTCTGCATTGCGACGTTGTTTCTTGTTTCTTGCGAAAATGCGGAGAAACCGGGAAGCGATGCTGATGATAAAACGATCACCGTTTGGAGCCATCTAAATCCTTCTTGGTTATTTGACGAATTGAGCGCTTACGCAGCGATCTCGAACCAATCCGATCTCCAAATTTCGCAACATTCTGTAAGCTATATTAAAGAAACCGTATTGGAAGCGGGAACCATCGTCGAATTGCCCGACGTTGTTTTTGGTCCCTCCGACTGGATCGGGGAATTCTGCGAAGCAGGCTTGCTTTCGAAGACTTCCGGATTGTTCGATCAAAACACGGTCGTCGGCGCGGAGCCGTGGGCTAATGAGTATTGGTCGGTGCCCGTTACAAACGGGAACCATCTAATGCTCTATTACAATAAATACCTTATTGCATCCCCTCCGGTTAATACCGCCGCTGTAATGGCTCTCGATCCAAGCGATTTGGATCAGGGTTCTTTTTGGATTAAAAGCAATTGGGCCGATCCCTTTTATCTCGTTCCGTTTTACAACGCATACGGGGGGTCGCCCTTCGCAACAGACGGGGTTACCGTGTCGGTAAACAACCAGGCAATGATCAATTCACTGAACCTCGTTAAGGCCCTGGTGGATAACGGCTATACCGAGGTTTCGGGTTATGATGATATGATCGCATCCTTCAAGGACGGTACCGCCGCGATGATAATATGTGGCGATTGGGCTTTTAATGAGCTTCGGTCGTCTTTAGGCAATAATTTGGGAATTGCGAGAATTCCTGAAATCGAGAATTTTGGTTGGCCGAGTCCGTATACGAATGCCATGCAGTTTTACATCTTGAAAAATAACGATTCCGTTGAGTTGTCGAGAATTGAGGATGTGGTAACCCACGTACTCGACGAGTCAATACAAAGCGGTTTGATTCCGAATATCGGCTATCTTCCGGTCCTCAAGACCGTTTTGGCGGACCCTATCAGCGATCCCCTGTTTGAGGCCTCGGCGGATGCGATGTCGATTGGTACCCATATGCCGATAAATCCTGAAATGGGTATTTTCTGGAGTTCCGTCGGCGAAGGGTTGACAGGATTCCTGGACGGTACCTATGTCTCTGCTTCCTCAGCTGCGGCGGCGATGCAATCCGTCGCAGACGCAGCGCAGTAGCGTATTCGATTGCGTGGTGGTCTCTGCGCGAGGCATGAGTACCGAGTAAGCGTGCCCTTTCATTAGCGCGCGGGCCGCCGCCGATCGGTCTACGGGATCCGGGTTACCGTAATGGCGCAGGTATCCGACCCGATCTCGAATGGGCCGAGTATCCCCGGCGAAACGAATGAGTTCCCGTCAATTAGGTCTATCAAGACGGTATCGGAGACTGCGTCGTCCATGGCCGCGAACATGAAGTTATCCATCGTGAACCGGAATACTTCGCCTTCAAAGCCGGGCGCGTAGAGGTCGCAAGCCGCGAAGCTGGAATCGAGGGAGGTAAACACCGCCGTGACGCGATGCAGGCTGTCCGCGGCGCTCCAAAGCACGGTTCCCGCGGCTTCCACCGGAATGCTTGCGGGAATGAACGCGTTCTCTATCCAGCATTCTGGATCGAGGCTGGAAAGGCTTCCTCCCGAAGCGGACGCCGATACGGAGACGGCTCCGGGATAATTCGGGTCTAGGCCGTAGGTGAGCGGTCGCTCATCGTTTTCGTCGATCTCAAGGTTCAGGATTACTTTCAGACGGTAATCCGAAAGGCGTATTATGTCCTCAAAGTCTCCGTGATCGACCGTGAAATCGTATTCGACCCTGTATTTGGCGAGGGGAATTTTCCTCCAATGGAAGGTGATATGGATGATGACGATGACTTGGTATCCGTTCGAGACCATCTTGTCGTCAATGAAATTCATGTGGGTTTGTTCCGTACCCTTTTCCCCGAAGAGCTCAACGTACTGATGTTCCGAATCTCCCAATTTGGACATGACGTCGAAATTAACGCCGCACACGCCGTACGTATCGGCGCCGATTTTCTTTTTCATCGAAAAGATCTCTCCGCCCCGCATTACGGAGTCCTTCAGCGCCCCATAGGCCGCGTCCGCGTTCCCCGTGGCGACGAGCGTCGTTTCGTAGATCGCCAAACCCGATCCCGAAACCGTGGCCGGCGCGTAGGTCGAAAAATGGTCCAGCTCGAATTCGATTATGCCGTCGGCGTTCGCCGTTCCGCATGCTCCTTGCTCTGTCCACGCCTTTGCGCCGTCGTCGTAGTAATAGAAGGGGTATTGGTCTCCCTCGGACGCGGCAATTTCCGGTTCCATGCCGATCGTTATCGGGACGTTGAACCGGAGCCCCGCGGGGCCGAATGCCACGCCGCCCGAAAAGGGTCCTATGCCGTAGACGGAGGCCATGTCGGCGCTCCGGGGGAAATAGTCGGCCGTCAGGGTGATGGTCTCGTCGAGGGCTCCCGGCGGAATGGTTACCGTGAAACCGCCGATCGTTTTCGTCGCCCCAGCCGGCCCCGCGTCCAATGTCAGCCTAACGGCCGATTCCGGCGCCGATGGGCTTACCGGGGCCTCGCCGCCGGGGTTCGAGGCGGTCGGACAGGAAGTTGCCGTGACCATGGTCACAACGATGGCGATAACCGCCGCAATTAACGCGGTTTCGCGCTCGCGTTCGCCGGGCTTCGTATTTCTGGGCGGGGGCTCCGCCGTGGTCATTTCTCTCACGTTGGGCCCACTGCCACTCCGGTTACCTTGAAGAAACCGATAGACTCTACGAGTTTGGCCGCCTGACCCGCGAGTTCTTCCGCCGTGGCCGCGAGTTCCTCCGAGGTCATGGCGTTTTGCTGGACCACCTGATCCATCTGCGAAACGCCCTTCGCGATCTGATCGGCGCCGGTCGCTTGCTCGTTCGACGCCGCCGTGACGTCCTGGATCAATTCCGCCGTCCGCCGTATGTCGGGGACAAGCTCCTCAAGCCGTTTTCCCGCCTCGGCGGCGACCGTCGTGCTTTTGCTCGAAAGTTCGTTGATCTCTCCCGCGGCCTGCGCGGAACGTTCGGCGAGCTTCCTGACTTCCGCGGCGACGACGGCGAACCCCTTGCCCGCCTCGCCCGCGCGGGCCGCTTCAATGGCCGCGTTCAGCGCGAGCAGGTTGGTCTGTCGGGCGATTTCCTCGATGATCGATATCTTCGACGCGATTTCCCGCATGCTCGTCACCGTCTCGCCGACCGCGCGCCCCGACTCTTCCGCGTTTTCCGCCACGCGGCGGGACAGGGAGTCCGCCTGCGACGTATTGTCGGCGTTTTGCTTGATGGTGGAGGCGAGCTGCTCAACGGAAGCAGAGAGCTGTTCAATGCTCGCCGCCTGTTCGTTCGCGCCCTGCGAAAGGGATTGGGACGTTCCCGATAACTGTTCTGACCCCGAACGGACCTCTTCCGAGGCGGTCCGTATATCGCCCACGATATCCGTCAGGCTTCCGAAAAGCGCGTCCATGTTCTTGCCGAGCGCGCCGATTTCGTCGGATCGCGCCACGATTTTTCGCGTATACCCGACGTCAAGCCCTTTGAGGCTCAACTCCCCCGACGCGATGTTCTCTATGGCCCCTACCACGGTGCCGAGCGGGCGGGCGATCGAGCGGGCGATGAGCAAGGAAACGATTATCGCCATCGCGATACCGACAACGAAGATAATCGCCAGCAAGAATAGGAGTCCCGTCACCGTCGCGTTCAGTTCTTTCTGCTCTATGGAGAGCGCGAGAACCCAACCGGGGCTGTTCGGCACGCGCGCGTAATACGTCATCATCGGCACTCCGTCGGGCCGCCGATACGCGCCGTCGCCGGCCTCAAACTCGAGCATTTTCTGCGCAAGGGCGTCCAATCCCGTAAAGCCGTCCTTCGCCGAATCAAGGGCGCTGAGGGTCAGTACCGTTTCGGGGTTTGGATGGGCGATGACGAGCCCGCGTTGGTCCATCAGCCAACCGTATCCGGTCTGTCCGAGCTTAATCGTGGCGGTGACCGCTGAAAGCGTTTCCATCTTTATCTCGAAACCGGCCATGCCGCGGATCTTTCCGTCGGTTCCCCTGAACGGCATCGCGAAAATGACCGCGGGAATTTTCGACACCTTGGAAATGGCGACGTCGCCTATCGCGTACGCGCGCCCTTCGGTCATGACGGCCTTGAAGTAACTCCGTTCCGCGATATTCACGTAGCCACCGGTGCCCGTCGGCGCGGTGCCGTCGGGCCAACCGAGCATCGAGGTCCCGATGTCGGGCGTGACGTTTTTGATCGCCTCGGTGAGAATCCACCGCTCCGCCGCGGTCTTTTCGCCGGATACCAGTATATCATGGGACGCGACGCCCCGAAGCTGCCAGTTATAGGAATCGAGTATTCGCCCGACCTCCGCTGCCCTTGCCGTCGCGATTTGTATGTTTTCTTCCCGTACGAGCGCCTTGATGTCGTTATTTAACCTTACGCCGATGATAATCGTAACGGATCCCAATAATACCGCGACTACGAGCGTTACGACGCCCGCGATACGGGTCCGGAGCTTAATTTGCATAGCCATAAGTCCTCCTTTGAAGAAGTGTTATGCATCGGAGATGATTTAGCAAGGAAAGTCGCATAGCGCGGGGAGCCCGTCGATTAATCGCGCGCTACCGGTCTAAATATTCTACTTTTTTCTTGGGGTAATTCTACTTGGGACTTTCCATGGACAAGATATTATCTATTGTGAAAACGCGAATCCCCCCTTTTCGTACGCTTGTGACAATGAGGCCTGTGGAATATATCCTGAAATAATTAGACAAATATACGTTCAAATGCGACAAGAAGTTACAATAATACCTATGCCCTGGCAACGCGCGTTAAGCTTAGTACAAAATACGCAGACGGGTATTGGCGGATTAGTTAAAAATAGTACACGTGAAACATACTTAGATTATACAATGCCTATATATTCAGAAAAGTTCGTAATCTACTATCGAAAGGATATGGGCATAAACGAAATTGAATCAATAGATGATTTAAGAGGGCTCAGAATTGGGACTATTAGAGGGTGGAGTTATGGGGATGCTTTCGATGACGCAGTTAAGCATAACAGTTTTGAAATACAAGAAAATATCAGTGAAAAACATAATATCAACATGCTTAAGTACGGTAGATTGGATGCGCTTATAGCGATTGAGGAAAGCAGCGATCTCATAATTCAAGAATTAGGACTAACTAATATTATAGGGAAAAGCGATTATTCTCTAAACCTAGACATATATATGGCATTTAACAAGATGTGTAGTAAGCAAAATGATATAAAGCGAATTAATGAAATAATAAGTGAATTTATACTTGATGGAACAATATCACGAATAGAAATGAAAGTAATTACGTTGGTACCATGAACCCGACGACTGCTTTAACTTGACGACGCCATGTCGCAGGGTACGCTCTGTTATTGTGTCGGCAATATCCGGTTATTCCGGACTTCCGCGAAGCTCGAGCGATCCTCGGTGAGAATGTGATGCGCTATGAGGTCGTTGCAGATAAACAAAATGAAATGGTAGCTGGCGATATTCCCGTTCTTAAAGTCTTCCGTCAACCGCCTAAGCCGCGCAAGCAGGCGGCCATGTTCATTTTTGTGCCGTTCTATCGCCGAGCACCGGCGTTTCTTGAGGTAGGTTTCCTCGTCTATGAAATGCCTTTCCGTATGCGTATTGAGATCCAGTAAGAGAGATTGAACCGCGGCGGTTCCCGCCGAATTGACGATCGCGGCTATCAGCCGGTTCGAGATCTCGACGAGTTCGCGGTGTTGCCGGTCGTATTCTTCCACCCCGACGCCGTACTCCTCTTTCCAGGCCAGGTGCAGGAGCATCAGTTCGTTTCCCGTTTCCCGCCCCGCGGATTCCGGGTCCAAACCCGAAGCCGAGACGGTTTTGTTTCGGCCCGTCTGTTTCGCGGCGTAGAGCGCGGAGTCCGCGCGCTTGAACCAGCTTTCGAACGTTTCTTTCGCCATCAGTTCCGCGGCCCCGATGCTGATCGTAACGCCGCCGCATTCATCGAACGCCAGGCTTTCGCAGGTCTTCCTGATTTTTTCCGCAAGAAGCACCGCTTGGCGCTCTTCCGTGTCGGATAAAAGGGCGACGAATTCCTCGCCTCCCCAGCGCGCGAAGATATCCGTGCTGCGCCTGTATTCGGTCATCATCGCGGCGAGACCCGTCAATACGCGGTCTCCGACGTCGTGTCCGTACGTGTCGTTCACCCGTTTAAAGTGGTCGATATCGATTATGAGCAGGGAAACCGGGGCGTTCGCCCTGTTCTTTCGGTTCATCTCGAATTGGATCATCGGCTCAATGGCCCGGCGGTTATGGAGGCTCGTGAGCGGATCGTGTAGGGCGAGGGCTTGCGCCTTTTCCCGCTCCCCGTTCAATTCCGCGTTCATGATTCTGAGCTTTCCGTACGACCTGACGATGACGAAAATCGCCATGAGCAAAATAACGAAAAAAACGATAAACACGTAGTTTATGATGACCAGTATCGTTTTTGCGTGGGCGATATAGAACGGGTCCGGTTTGTTGATAACGAGGGCTTCTTCGGGAATCTTGTCCGTGTCCAGTCCGTAGCGTTCCATCGCCGCCCAGTCGACCATGCAGCGGCTCACGTCGTAGTCGGGAGAAAACGTGCCCGTCCGCAGGTAATCTTCGATTCCCCGCAGCAGTTCCCGCGACGTTTTGACGGCGCTGAGCACGTTGCCGCCGACGCCGCCGACTCCCATCAGCGTTTCCCACAGGGTGAAAATCGGGGCCGGCGATATTTCGGCCAAACGGGCCAGGTGCGCCTTCGGTATCGTCTGCGTTCCCTCCGAATCCCTCGTCACGAAGGAATAGATTACGGCCGCCGTCGGGGGAAGCCTTCGGATTCGATCTTCAAGCTCGGCAAAGGTGAAATTCCCGTAAACGCTGAGCGGAATGCCGTTCGGGACCAGCTCGGCAAGCGTGGCCTCGATCGTCGCGGTCGTTGACCGATCTCCTTCGATGACGAAAACCTCCGTCATCCTCGGAAACGCGGACCGCATCAATGCCCAGGTCGCTTTGATGCCGAGCGCGTATTGCGCGTCGAGGCAGAGCACGTGATCTCCCGCGTATTCGAGGTTTGACGTGTAATACGCCTTCGGCAGGTTCGACGCGAAACCGCACCTGGTTTCTATGAAATCGCACGCCTGGTCAGAGTTGCCGATAACCCCGTCGAGCCCCACTGACCCGTATTTGGCGGCGAGAAAGGCCGCAAAGTTGTCAATCTTTGCCGGATCCGAAAAGCGCGTGATATCGAGTTCCTCGAAATAGAGTTCAATCGCGCCATTCCTTTCTTCCGCGTACTGGCGGAGGCCGAGGTTGAAATACGCCGTCCAGGGATAGGTGGGATTATAGGTGTTGACCACGAGGATTTTTTGGGCGAAGGCCGGGCCCGCGGCGAGAAAGAGAAGAATCGTCATGAGTGCGCAACGGCGTTTACTTCGCAACATAGGATTCCTTCTTCCCAGTATAGCGGATGATCGACGCGGACTGCAAAAATCCTGGCAGATCGCGCCTACGAGAGCCGCCGGCGACCGCTCGTTAAAAGGGCGTTTCTCAGTTCCATCGCGGTGGCGTGGCCCATCCACCGTTCCTCGAACCCGCTCTCCCCCGCGACGAGGGCGATTGCGGCCAGGCATTTCAGGTGGTCATCACGCCTTTCCGGGCTTCCCCCGAGAAAGAAGGCGGCCTTTACCGCGGGCTGCTCCGCGGTAAACCGGATTCCCTTTCGGCAGCGGACCACGTAGAGGAACAGGAGGTCGCCGGACCCCACGGCGACGTGGGGAATCGCGAGGAACTCGTTGAGCGCCGTATTCGTTTCCCGCTGTCGACGCAGGTATTCCCCGTACACGAGCTCCGCGTCAACGCCGTACCGGTCGGCCAGCTTCCGGGATATCTTTCCCGCGACCCGCTCAAAGGTCGCTTCGTATTCCAGGTCGAGAATCTCGCAGTCCCGTACCAGGCGGTCAAAGACATCCTGTTCTATACCGTCCCGGTCAATCACGATATCGATAAGCTCGTTTTCAAGGGCATTGCCGATAATGCGCCGGTCCGCGATCCTCCTAAGGGTATGGAGAAGCGCGTATTCCCCCCGGTCACCCTTGCGACCGTAGAAGAAATAGGCGCAAAAGGCGATCAGGAGCAGCGCCAGGGTTATCTCGATCGTTTCCGATCCCAGGGACACGATGAACCAGGAAAAAAGCACGGCGCAGCCCAACTGAAGCCAGGGATACAGGGGCGATCGGAAGGTGGGCCGGTACGAGGCCAGGCCGCTCTCGCGCAGCACGATGACCGCGAGGTTCGTAAGCACGTACGAGGCCAGGATCACCGTCGACGCGGCCTTGACGAGGCTCTCCAGCGGAAGGAACAACGCCAAGAACACAAAGAGCCCCGTCAGCAGCACCGAGACCACGGGCGCCCCGCTTCGAGGCGCGAGGTTCCCCAACGCCGGGGGCGCGAGACCGTCCCGGGCGAGGGCGAGCGGATAGCGCGAAGCGGCCATGATCCCGGCGTTGGCCGTGGTAATGAATGCCAATTGGGCGGCGATCATCATAACCCAGTATCCCGGCGCCCCGAGAAAGGTTCGGGCAGAATCGGATACCGGCGATACCGTGGAGACGAACCGTTCACCGCTCAGGGTAAAGAGAACCACCGTCGTAATGGCCACGTACAAAAGGGTCACGATGGCGATCGATGCCAGCATGCCCAAGGGAATGTTCCGCTCCGGGCGATCGATCTCTTCCGACAGGGTGGCGACCTTCAAGAGCCCCCCGAACGAGATGAACACGAAACCCGTGGAGGCGATTACCCCGGCGATACCCATCCCCTCGGGGAGGGCGCCGGGCCGCGCGAGGCTCCCGCCCGAGGCAAGGAATGCCGTGCCGGAAACGGAAAAAAACGCCATGATAAAAATGAGCGCGGCGACCAAAACAGCCTGAACCCGCGCCGCGCCGTGGAGGCCAAAGCAGTTCAGGGCCGTAAAAAGGACGCATAACGAAAGGGACGCTCCCTGGAAGGGTATGCCGGTTACCGCGGAAAGGAATTCCGCGATTCCGTATATGGCAAACGCGCTTTTCAGCCCCAGCGCAATCCACCCTAGCAGGCCCGACGCGGTACCCAAGGCCGGCCCGAAGGTTTTACGCACGAAAAAATAATCGCCCCCCGCCTTTGGCATGGCCGTCGCGAGCTCAATGACCCCCATCGCGCCGAAAAACGCGAAGAGCCCGGCCAAGAGGTACACCGCAGGGACCGCGGGGCCGACGCGCGCGTATACCAGGGAGGGTAAAATGAAAATGCCCGAACTGATCATGGCGCCAGAGGCGATGCTGAAAACGCCGAATATGCTCACCCGATTTCGCTTTTTCATGAGGCCCCCTCGTACCAAGTATAGGGCACGAAGGGGAAAAAAGGCGTTTGCTCCAAGTATCCACGGCGATACGCCCCCAAAGGAGGTTCTTTATGGATCAGCCAATGCCTTTTCCCAAACGGTACGTATTCCTGTTTATACGGCAACGGAGGGGGGATATCCTTGAGGCCCGAGAAAACCGATAAAGCCATCGCTTGACGGGAGAAATTGGCGCGAAATGCAATTCCTCCCCGTTTACTTCTCGATAGCCGCACGCGTTCTTCTCCTTTCGTTCGCTCTCGCCTGCGGATCGCTGGCACGTTGCGGGAGCGGCGCGCAAGGGCGCGACTTGACGATCGATCGACCGTTCTCATTCGAGATCAAAAAAAACATGATGGACGATTACTCGACCGTCGGCGCGATACTCTCCACGCGGGATGAATATCCCCTCTGGTGGGAAAATGTTGCCGACTGCGCGTTCTGCGTGATTAAAACGGTCGAATTCCGGGACCTTACAGCGCACGTGATGTCGTTCGATGTCTCCGCGTCGGGCACGGCCGAGGGCGACTCCCTCGTCTGGAGATCGCGCGCGGGTAACTACCTCGTTTTCCCCTTCTCCGGCGAAACGGTCTCGAAAATCCGTTGGCATGAAAGCCGCGAGGCGACGTACAAGAACGTTCGCGTTTGGGAAACCAGGCATTAAGCCGTATTCGATACGGTCACTGGCATTGGGCCCACCCAGGTCTTGAATCAGGGCCCAACGGCTTTATCACGCTTGGCACTGGCTTTCACGCTTCGGCCTCGTTACTCTTGGCCGGGCCCCGAAAGCGTTCAGTCGAAAAAATGCAGGAGCGGGTCTTCCTTCTCCTCGACCAAGGGCTTAGTCGTGATCAGGATCGCCTCTCCTTCGACTTTTAGTCCGTATCTTCTTAATGGCGCGGCGTTCTGATTCAGGCATTCCCCGGTCACCAAATCGTATTTCCATCCATGGCGGGGACAGGTCGCTACGTCGCCGGATATATGTCCACGGGTGATATCCGCCCCCTGATGCTTACAGCCAACCTCAATAGCGTAAAATTCCGAATCCGCGCCCTTAATGATCCCGACTTTACTGCCGAAAACGGTAACGCTCTTGATCCTTTGGTTCGTAAACTCATGTACGTTCGCCACTTCTATATAATCCATCGTCCTTGCCCTGCCTTATACTCGTAAATCCGTTGGAAACCACCATCATGGAGTATCAAGCATATACAATAGTTACTTGTCCCACATTCAAATAGTAAGTGCAACGATGTTGTTCAAAAAAGGGAGAATTGCGATACTACTAGTATTCTTCTCCTACCAAAGAAAGGAATACATCGTTGAAGTACCAGCAACTCTCCCGTGAAGAACGATACACCATTACCGT
>QKEL01000004.1 GCA_003252395.1 Spirochaetales bacterium | reverse complement strand
AAGACCAGCGATCGGTTCGCCTTTCTGGGGCGGTAAAAACCCTTTCGGATTCCCGATCTCGCTCCCTCGCGATTTCCGCGTCAGGAGCGCTTTATATGAGCCGGTAAAAACCGGAACCATAATTCGAGATGTTTAATTCTTTGGGGTAATACCAGAGAATGATAAACCGTAAGGTTATTCATTCATCAGTAAGAACTATCAAAGAACCGCGCTATTTTCATCGTCGTGGTGACGTTCACTAGCGCGACGTCGATATGTATATCACCTTTCATTATTTTTGGTCAAGCTATTTCTAATCTTTTTTTTACGTTTTATTTCAAATCCCTATGAGACATTCACCGTATCCTTCCTAACCGCGATTTCTTCCCGTAATCGGGTGATTTTCGATACGAGTTCAGCGGTTTCCTGATCGACGTTCAGATCAGGAGCCAACTTACGGGCATCCTCGCCTTCTTGAACAAATGAGGTTTCACCGTTCATGCGGTCATACATTACGGTTCCAAGCTTGGCATACAGAGTTTGTAAGTCTTGCTCGAGGCGCCATGTTTCTATTTTATCGATTGCCGCGGCCCCCGCCTTCCGAATGGCGGTTTTCGCTTCGTTCGCGACACGCGTAAGGTCGTCCATAAATCCGTTTTGCCCTTCCATTTAATTTTCTCCTTGCGGCGATTCGCCTACTTCTTGCGCACGCCCAGTATCGTAAGATCATCGTACTGGTCATCTTCCTTGAGATGGGTGTAATACATGTATTCGGGATAATCCGAATGATCCTTGCGCCTGCCGCAGTACGTGCCATATTGCATGAAATATTTGTTGAGGAAAAGATCCACCTTGCGGTCAACCTGAACGCGATTAAACTCCGTGGCCTTTGGATCGCGGTACATACGGAAGACCTTTTCAACCGAAACGAGGGCGAGAATCGCTTCCTCAATCGTTCCCTCGCATTTCGTAAAATCGAATTCATAGACAGAATCAGGATCGCTATCGTGCCATTTTTCCAGGCGATAGGGCGAGCGGGAAAGAACGGCCTCTATTATCCCGTTAACCCGCTCGGGGCCGAGCTCCTCGTTATCCTGTCCCACCGAGTGGCTTCCGTGGGGAGCTTCCGCCGCCAAGCCGGGTTCCGCGCAGGCGTGCACCTCAAGTTTTTTCGTGCGGAAAAGGCGCTTTGCCTCTTCGATACCGTCAGTATACATGAAAAGGACGTCGCCCGGATCAAAGTGGATTTTCTGAACCCGGAATCCGCCTTTCATGTCTACCATGAAGGTGGGAAAAACGCCGGCGGCCGAACTCTCGGGAAGCTGAATGACCTTCATGCGCTTTTCCGAATTGTCGTAAATATGCACGAGATTATCGCCGGCGTTGCAGAAGTGGGCATCGCCGGAAACCGCGTCGAATATGCAAAGGGTAAAGGCGGCGAATCGGCCCTTAAAGCCCCGAGATTCAATAAGGTCGTTAATGCGGGATACGATGTAATCGAGTTTGTAGCCGTTCTTCGCGAATTTCCAATCCTTGAAATAATCGAGGAAGAGCGTCGCCACCTCAACCATGATGAGCGCCGCCGGAACTCCCTTGCCCGCCACGTCGCACTTAATCAGGGCGTAATGCCGCTCGTCGAGCTTTATGTAATCGAAGTAGTCGCCCGATACGCCCTTGGCTCCTTCATAATAGCCGAAGAAGTCGACGTGATCGTCGGAACTGCTGCCGCACGTAAGCTTTCGACCGTGGTCGTCGGTCTCGAGCGGGATGAACATTTTCTGCACTTCCTTACCGACGGTTAAGTCTTTCGAGGCGGCGGCGGCCTTGACGAGGCCATGGGTCATTTCGTTAATCGTCTCGCCCAGGAGGCCGATTTCGTCGCGGGAGCGGAGTCGAAGGTCCTGACCCTCCAGGGTTTCTTTGTCTTCCGTATCGCGAATCATGGCGACGTGCGCGGCGAGGCGGCGCACGGGCGAAATGATGATCGAGGCGAGCAGCAAGGCCCCCAGGACTCCCATGGCGACGGCGAAGAGCGCTATGGTAAGGGTGGTGGAAATCAGCGCAGTGCGCTCCGCGTCCACCGCGGCGAGAAGCGATTGCGTCGAGATGGATACCCGTACCGTTCCGTGCACGTAATTCGGATCGCCGCTACGCCGGTAGAGTACCGGTTTGTAGAACACGTAGTCGGTAACGTTCCGGGAGAGGGACTCGGGATCGTAGGTCGGCCAGGATCCGGAGCCTTCCTTTGATAGCCTGTTCAGCTCATTATTGAGTTTTTCCTCGAGTTGTCGCGTGATGGTCTGAATCTCGTCGCGGCGCTGAACGGAAGCGGCGTCGGTATTGAGGGCAAGCTTGATGCCTTCCTGGGTTAGGGAGCTTATGCCTTGCGAGAGCTCGTCCACGGCCAGCGCGGCCCGCTCTTCAAGGGCCGAAACGCGGGTAATGATCGCGTCGTTCTCCTCGCCCTGCATTTCAGACTTGCCCGGCTCCAGACTGGGCGTGTCGATTTTCGACGCGATTTCGGCGTCGTTGGTCGCCCAGACGAAGGAGATGCCCGTAGCCGAGCCGGAGCTGTTTCCGGTGACGGTCGCGCTGGTCGCTTCCTCGAGGGCGGTCATCTGATCGGGAAGGAACCCGAGCTCGAGCACGTTTTGACTGGGAAGATAGGCCTTGGCGCTGGTGGAAAGGCTATCCAATAGGACGTTCACGCGGGAAGCGAGACCCGCGGCGAGGGTGCGTTCCTGATTGCTTGAGAAGCGCAATCCCAGCGGTATCGATATCAACAAGGTTACCGAAACGACGAGGACCGTCGTAAAAAGCGTGAGCTTGAAGCGAAGGCTTATGCCCCGACTGCGAAGGGCTACCGATTTTTTGCGTTTTTCAGAGGGCATAACGTCTCCTGTGAGCAGGGCTGCGACTTCCCGCTGAATGCGGATAGAGTCTGCGGCGGTGTTCGCGATTCCGAAAACGGAGAACGCGAGGGCCATGAGCGCGAAGAGCATCAGGGCATAAAGTACGATGCGGCCTGGATCCACGGCGGGATTCGCCTCGGTCGCCGAAATTTCCCAAGTAGGCTTGTACTCATATCTGAAGTCCCCGAATTTAACGGTTCCGAAGGCGTCGACATGGAGTATCGGCTTCGAGAAATACAGCCCGCGGACGGGATGGAGCAAGCCGATGCGGTAATCGCCTTCTTCGAGGTCCGCGAGGGCGATATTCTGGATCATACGATCCGAGCTGACCGTGAACCGGCGGGATTCCCTCGACAGATCGACGTCCCACGGGGCGATTCCGTCTCGATCGACGTACAATGAACTGACCGTACCGTTCTGCGTAAAACCGCGCCCAATGATCGAAAGGGACACCACGCCGGTTTCGTCTACCTTGGAATCGATATAGGTAATGTAGGTATAGGGTACGTATTTATTCAGGGCTATATATCGTACCGCCGCGGGACCCACGTTGCCGACTGAGTCGATCGCGGCCACGGAAATCGCGTAAATCCCGTTGTCCACGTTGCGTATTGAAGTCGAGGCGCCTCGAGTGCGTACCGATCGCGAAAGGGGAGAAACCCTGAACCGATTCGCGGCAGCCGACTCAAAGTCAAAGGAAGCGGGAACCGCGACGGGCGCAGGTAGCCCCCCATTCGAATTTTGGGCGGCAAGAACCGAGAGATAGGTCTCTGGCGCGAGATATTCGAAATTCCAAGTGTATCCGGCGATATCGTCAGGCTCCGCGGGTTCCCATCGCAGGGTAAGGCTATTAGAAATGCCGAATCCTTTCTCATCCGTATCTGGGATGCCGATTATCGGCGCAACCGGCGCCGTGGTGTCCCGGATATAGGAGACATAAACCGGTTCCGACCAGTTTCCCGCGTAATCCGCGGCTCGAACGCCCAGATACCAGGTTCCGTCCTGATCCGCGTTAACCGAAAGCGAGGTTTGGTTTTGGAGGAGCTTAATCTGGGTGCCGACCTGGGGTTCGGAGCCGAGCGCCCACGCCCAATCGTAGCCGGCTATGCCGGAAGAATCTTCCGGCAGTCGCACCGTTGCCCGGATTGCCTCGCCCCTCCCCTTTCCTGAGGCGATGAAATTAGCCGGCGCGATAGAGGGTTTTCTGACCGTTTCGTCGGGAACGAGCCGCATGAGCCGTTGATCGCCCTTCCGTTGCGCCTGTTGCCAATATATTTCCAGTCCGTCGGCCGTGGGGAGCAGGCGTCCGAACACCGCATCGTAGGACGTTTGAACGAGATTCGTCTGCGCAAGGTCCGTCTCGTTCCAAAAGAGCCCCTGCTTTTGCGAGAAATAAATCCTATTGGCCCCCCTGCGATTATCAAACCAGAGAATCGCCGGCGCCCCGTCGAGCTCGACTATATCGGGATCAAAGCAGTTTCCGTCGGCGGGGGAAACCCGTTCGGGGTTTCCGGTTAGGGCGCCGAATTCGTTAAGGGTAGCGAGATAGATCCCGTATTTCAGATTCGTGGTGCGAGAGCGTTCCCATACGAGCGATACGGAGTTACCGATGGACAATAGTTTCGCCCGCTGGTTAATCCAGTTTTCGCTCCGGCCGGCGGCCGAGGCGGGCGATTCACCGGGCTCGATAAACCCCGTTATTACCGTCGGCTCGCTCCAGGTCGCCCCGGAATCGCGCGAGACGGTGGAATACAGTTGGTACGGCGACTTATCCTGCCCAAGGGCCTGAAAGACTATGATATCGGAATTGCCGTGCGTTACGTGATCGGGAAGGAAGGCCTGAGACAGAGCGGCGGCGGGAGCGAACGGCTCGAAGGCAGACCAGGCAACGCCATCGTCCGAATGGGACCACACGAGATTGAAATTTTCCTCGCTCCCCCTCGTACCGAAGAGGAGGTACCCGTCGTTGCGGGTCGTAAAAACCTTCGGCGCCAAGACTGCAGGCGTCGAGACGGGCAAATCGATCCGGGAAAAATTCTCGCCCCAATCGTCGGAAACGAATACCGATACGGTTGAGGCGGCGGTCGCCGCGGTAACCAAGATTTTGTTTTGGGAATCGATGGTTACCGACGCTATCGAGGGTATTTCGCCGGCGTATCGGAAGGGCCCCGCGAAACGATCTATTTGGCGCCACTGTGTGCCGGTGTACGCGCGCATGGAAAGCCAGATTGATCCGCCGTCGGAAGCGCTTGATTCTATCTCTTCCCAGATAATCACGCTGGCGGTTCGGTTCGTGGAAGAATCGGGAAATCGAGAATCGTACGGGCCCACCGGCGTGGGGTGTTCCCAGTAAAAGTCACGGGAAGCCGCGGGAAATGCGGCGAGAAGGAGAAACAGGAACGCGATTAGGGCAAGTCGACCGGAGCGGATCATAAGAGGGAATCGATCCTCTTCTTGAGATCAAGAATTTTCGACGAATTGCGGTTCTTCACGTTCTGAAGAAGCTGTTCGACGAGTGCTGCCGCGTTTATCGTGTTTCCCTTCTGCAATTCCTGCACCGCCTGCTGGTATTTTTGTTCGTCCGCGCCCGAAAGCACCGCCGTTCCGCTGCCGCCCAAAGCCGTGGCTATGCGGTCAATGAGCAAGATGGCCGTCTGGTTGTCCGGATTGAGCTTGAGCGCTTCCTCGAGCTGCAATTTAGCCTGATCGAACTGGGAACGGGCATTGCTATCATATATCTTTTTCGCGGAGGCCGTAAGCTGGTCCGAACGCCGAATGGAGGCCGGGTCCGGAGGGGGAATACGGATGCCCAGATAGACCTCCACGTCGTATAGAAGGGTTTTAATGCCCGGATACGAGGGGTTCATCTGATAGAGGTCCAAAAGCTCCGTGTATGATTCCTGTTTCCGGGTTTTATAGTTCGATCGAATATCGTTCAGCCGCAGCTTGAAATTTTCGCGGAAGGCGTCGGGATCGATGAGCTGATCTATCATCAATATCAGTTGGCTCGCGTCCTGATTGAGCGGGTACACTAATTTCAACTGCTGAAGCTTCATTTTCGCGTCGGTAAGCACCGCGAGGGCGGCCGTGCGGTTGCCCGCCTTCATGAGCGCCGCGCCGTTCGCGTATTGCAGGTTTACCCCGTTGAGAAGCTGGCTCATCTGGGGGTAAAGGGGATCGGATACCGGAATGGTACGGCCCGTCTTCATGGAAAGCGCGGTTTTGATAATGTCCAGCCAATTGGTGATTTCCGCGTTCGGATCCACATTGGTAACGCTCCATCGATTCTTCGCCTGGTTGAATACTTGCTCGGCCTGATCGATATTTCCCTGGTAATAGAAGTTCTTGCCGCTGGATATGAGCGCGCGGACCTCGCGAACGACGGTCTCGTTTTCGATTCGGGTAATGTCGTTTCCGAGCTTTTCTAGTTTCCGGTCCGTATCGCCCCGGAGAGCCGCCGATTCCTGCCACGAGAGCGATTGATTGTATTTGTCGCGCGAACGCTGCAGATTATCGCGGGCCAACTGAAAGTTGTTTTGATTCAAGGCCGCCAGGGCCTGCGAATAGCGCAAGTCCGCTTCCTGCTTCGCGAGATTGGCCTGAAGGATGCGGGTGTTGGCCTTGGCGATTCCATCCGCCGCCAAAACGGATAAACCGTCAAGTTTCGCGACGTTCTCGCTTATGCCCGAAGAGGCAAGCCCGTAGGTTTGGTCGCCCCGAACCGTTTCGGGCGCCGCGGCGAGGAGCTCAAGCGCGGAGAGAAAGGCGCGACGGTCGGCGACTATGCCGGTACGAACGCCGGTAAAGGCCGTAACGCTCTCCGAGGGGTAATAGACCAGCGGGTTTCCGCCCTCGACCGTGCCTTCAAGCAACGAGAGGGCCGTATCATACTCGCTTTTTCTCGCCTCATAGACAAGTTGGGAGGAGGCTTCGAGATAGGAGCCCTTCTTTCGCCACCAATCCAGGGTATCCGTCGTTACGCCCTCGAGGAGGGAACGCTCCAGCCCTGAATAGCTTTGGGCATACCCGTCGAAGGGTGACAGTTGCGCGGTACCGGTCCGTATATCCATAGCCTGTCCGGTAATACCCGAGAGGCCGGCAAGAACCGAGTCGCAACCCGCGATAAACGTATCCCTGACGGCGCGGATCGATTCCGCACGCGGCGTTTCCCCCACCCACGTTCCCGCGGGATTCCGGAGCGTTTGCCAGGAAACGTACACTTCGCCCAGACGGGAAAACGAAACGGCATAGGCGCCGGTATCACGATAGGCGTACGCGAGCGATTCGTAGTCGGGAACGCCCCAGGTATCGGGGCGAACGGGTATTTCGGCGAGCGCGGCGAAAAGCCCTTCCATTACCGCGGTTAAACGGACCGCATCGGACAGCGAGGAACGCGCGGCCAGGGGCGTCACGCCCGCCGATAGGGGATTGCCGGCGTTCCAGTAGGCGAGTAGCCGTTCTCGCGCAAGTCTATCGAGACGCTGTGCGATGCCCACCCATTGGGCATCCATGGCCCCGAGCACGCCTTCGTACCGACCCGCGGTCTTTCGCCCGAGGGTGAAGCGTTGGGCGAAAGGAAGGAAGGAATTCTCGGTAAGGGTCGTATCGTCGATTTGCATTTGGGCGAAGGTATCCTCGAAGAACCAACCCGCGTCGGCCACGGCGTTTCTGACTTGCGCGAGGGATGCGAAGGCGGTCAGCATCCGGGGAAAGGAGCTATCGACCAAAGCGAGATCGACGGAGGATAAGGCCTGCGCGCAGGTATCTGCGGCGGCGGCGAGTTCTGCCTGAAGCGCCGCATAGGCAAGCAGGGAGGAAGCGACGGAGGAAAGGCTACGGTTAACCCCGTTTACCAATTCGGGGCTATTTCCCTCATCGAATTCCTGCTTATAGAAGACGTACCCTTCAACGAATTTATTCACGGCGCCGACATAGTTTTCCGCGTCGATAAGGGAATCGCCAACCGTTAGGATTTCGTCGAATTTCGCCCGGTAATACGTGAACTGGGCGGCAGCCTTCGTGTCGGCGATAAAGGCTTGGGTAGCCGCATTGGGATTCTTCTCGAGGGATTCGAGATACGCGATCATCTCCAGCTTTTTTTGGTCGTTAGTGGGATCATTGACCAGAACGCCCAACAGCTCATCGGCCGTTTCGTTGTAATTCTCCCGGAGCTTGATGATTCGGCGAATACGCTGTTGCGCTCCGTCAAAATCCTCGGGGTTTTCCTGGATATAGGCGGCAAGTTCGAGAATGGCGGCATTGTAGTTACGATCCTTGATTAACCGATCGACCTTCGGAAGCCCCTTTTCGGGATTGCCGCCGGCGACTGCGCAAAAAGGCAGGAAGAGTAATACTATTATTGTCAATATCAGCGTTTTATGCGCGCGCACGTTTTACCTGTTTAAAAATGTATCTCCATCCTCGAATTTCGGCATGTATTTTGATGAAATGGAGCATTAAAAGTGCGGAATAATGGCCGAAAATAACATATACTGGTATTGCCTATGAAGCAGAGTTCACGGCTGACCCTGACATTTTGCCTATTCACCGCCGCCCATGGCCTGTTCGGCCTCGATTTATCGGATCCCTATATCACCCTCTCAGGGATATTAGATCCCTTAATTGACCCAAATGAAGGCATGACGTCGTTTCGCTCCCTGCTTATCCCCGGCGGAGGGCGCGCGGAAGCCATGGGATCCGCGTTCAGCGCGTTGGCAAACGATATTGGGTTCTTTGAAACGAATCCATCGGGCAGTTCAACCATGAGAAATACGGAACTCGCCGTGTTTCACAACAGCTGGATCGCCGACTCCCGCCTGGAAACCCTTTCGTTTACCTCGAGAAACGACGATTTCGGGTATGGCGCCTCTATTCGCTGTTTTTATGTCCCCTTTACCGAATATAATACCTTCGGCGAGCGGGCATCCCGCGGCTATTATACCGAAACCCTCGGAATACTGAACGTTTCGTACAATTTTCTTTCCGGCTACTATTTCAAGGGAATCGCCACCGGCGCGAGCCTGAAAGCGGGATTCAGAAGCATGCCGGACTATTCCGACAACTACGGTACCCTGAAAGTCGGCTCCGGATCTACCCAGTCGGCGGTCACGATTATGGCCGACGCAGGCATGCAGACCCGTTTCAATTTCCTCAAACTGTATAATTCGCGGGACCCGAACTTCTTTCTCGGGGCTACCGTACGAAACCTCGGCCCGCCGGTACTGGGAGAAGCCCTTCCTACGGTGGTTACCGCGGGAACGGCCTATAAGCCGGCCAATCCCCTCACCATCTCCGCGGAAATTCAAAAGCCCATTAACCTGGTTTCCCCAGGCCAATCCGGCATAGCCTCGTATAGCGCCGGCTTTTCCCTCGAATTTACGAGCTTTCTGACGATTCTCGGAGGCTTGCAGCTGAAAGGCGCGAATCCCCGCATGAGCGCCGGCGCCGAAATTAACGTCAATGACTTGCAGTTTAACATAAACTATACCTTGGACATGACGACTCAGGCGGTCTTATTCAACAGGATCAGCCTAGCGGCAAAACTGAATCTCGGGGATCGAGGACGGGCCGAACGGCAAAAGAAGGTCGAGAACCTCTACGTGAAGGGGCTGACGAGCTATGCCAGCGGCGATCTTGAAGGGGCCATTCAAATTTGGAACGAGGCCCTCGACATTGACCGGCACTTTGATCCCGCCGAAGAGGGCATCAGGACCGCTTCCATCACCCTGGAGCTGCAGAAGCGGATTAGGGAACTCCAACAGCTGGAGTAGACAGCCGCTTGCGCTTTATTTTTTCCTGCTGAATACCCGGTAGTTAATATCCGGAAAGAGATTGTCCCGTTTTTCGGTCGTGGTTAGCCATTCGGTGCTGATGAAGTTCGATCCAAGGGATTCGTATACCACCGTAAAGGCGCGAACGCTTTCCTCAAGCCTTTTTTTCGCGTACTCACACCGGTCGGTCTCGTTCATCATGAGCGGCCAATGCATGGATTGGGCAAGAAGCAGCTCCCGGGCCGCCATGTTCAGGGCCCGTTCCTTTAAACCCGTATCGTCGGGGAACCGTTCGGCGAGATCTATCATGCGCAGGGTCGCCTTTCGTACGAACCGATAGATCCAGTCATTGGAACTATTGAGGACTTCCTCCGCGTAACCGCCGGGGTGCCAGGAAGAAAAGCGGGGTTCGGCGCGAACGAGCGAATGGCGGTCGCCCACGCAGGAAAGGGGCAATTCGAGGCTTACGCGCGGGTCGGCGCATACCTTCCGAAGGGTAGTTTCCAGCCAGGAAACGCCTTCCTGCCAGGATTGGCCGAGGAAATGCAACGGTAAGGCGCATACCATGGATACCGGTTCGCCCTCGCGAATCTCCGAGGCTCGGGATAAAACGGCCGCCGCGTGTTCGACGAAATCGGCCGCGTCGGATTCCGCCTGCGCGAAGGCCCGGTCAATACGGTAAACCAGCGCGCCCTCGGTCTCCGAAAGGGTTCTGCCCCAGTAGCGGAAACCGGTTTGTCGCCGCCCCAAATGAACGTCAAAGAGGGTCGATAAGGTGCCCTCGTCCAACTCGAAACCGATATCCCGATCCATATCGAGGTAATTGACCGAGTGGGGATATCCCGAGGCATCCCCTCCCCCGGTTATTTTCCTGCAGGAAACGGTATCTCGCGCGAATACGGCAAACCCGTTTTCGCACGACACCGGCGAATAGACGCCGGTTCCGGGTATGGGGTCGGCAAAAAGGAGGGCGTGAGCGTCCACGAAGGTATACTGGAAGCCGTATGACCGCAATAAGTGCTCGCATCCGGGAAACCACGCCATTGCGGGGAGCCAAAACCCGGAAGGGGTCGAAGAAAAGTGCCTGCGGTACGTGGTTAACCCGGTCTCGATTTGGGCGTTAAGGGCTTCGGGAATATCCGCGTACAAGGGCATGAAGACAGAAGTCGCCGTGGTAGCGAGAATTTCGATGTGTCCCCGAAGGGCGAAATAATCGATCTTGGCCAGAATATTCCGCTCGTAGGTTTCGGTGAAGTCCCTGCGGTTGGCCTGGAAGCGGTCAAGATGATGCTTGATCGCCTCGCGCTCTTCCGGGGATCCGGCGTGGCGTTCCAATTCGGAAATGCCGAACTCGATGGACTTATCGAGATGCTCCACGTACCGGGACTGCAGGAGCGGGTCGTCGAGCATCTCGCAGAGCGTTGGCGAGATGGAAAGGGCGAAGCGAAAGGGTATTCCTTCGGTTTCCAGACCGGTACACGAACGAAGAAGCGGTAGCCACGTATCGGAGAGTACCGTGAATAACTGCGCCTCTTCCGCGCTTCCCGGCATATCGGGGTGGCGCACAAAGGGCATCTGGGCGTCAAGTACGAATAGCAGGGATTTTTCGCTCATGCGCTTTTCTCCGTACGTCAGCCGAAGGACTGACGGTGGTTGTTAAAATGTTGTTTCCGTAACTCCACTATCCCCGACAACTCCACGAGGGGAGAAAGCCTACGGCGATCGCCAACGGGAGAAAGGGCATTCACGGAAACGGGTATGGTCAACACGGCCGATTTTGCGAGTAACTGTTCCTTTTCCTGGGTATTGCGGCTATATAAATCGACGCGAACGGCTCGTTCGTTGGAGGGCAAGTGGACGTACCATTGCCGGTCGGCCGTGCCCACGTTCACGTCGAACCAATCCTTCACGACGACCGGAGAGACGGAAGAAAGCGCGTTTACCCGGAGAAAAAAGGATTCAAAGCGGTAATTGCTCGTGATGGCCGAAAAAAGATTGGCGTGAAAGTCCCAGTAAACGAACAGCCAACCGGGATCGCGAAGCAACATGGATACCGCGGTTTCGTTGTAGGTATCGGGCAAACCGTCGGCGGGGGTCGTATAGGTCGCGTCAATCAGCACGCCGGAGTCGGATATCTCTCGGGAATCATACTCGGCCATCTCAAGAAGCTCTCCAAGTATGAAGCGTCGATTGAGCCCTTCCGGAATGTCGATCCCGAAGTCTTCCGCCAGGGCAACTAGGTCCGCCGTGGAAAGAGATTCGAGATAGGCCAAGGTCAACGGTGTCTGTTCCATAGGTTCGCCGTATAATGGAGAATATAAACGGCTCTGTCAAGACTCCGAAAGGCCGAGGGTAAAGTCCAACGCCTGAAGGCATGTGCTCATGTGCTCCGGAAGCCCCGCACGAAAGCGTCGTTTCGTTCCGTTAACGGGCAACTCAAGTTCGCAGGCCGCCAATTGCAGTTTGCGAATGCCGAAAAGGGAGCGAACCTCGCGGTTTTTCTTGAAATCCCCGTATTTATCGTCCGCCAGGATGGGACAACCGATGGAGGCAAGGTGAATGCGAATTTGGTGCATGCGGCCGGTACCGAGTTCCAGGCGCAATAGCGAGTAGGCGCCGGATTCGGCGGCTACGCTGAATGAGGTCGATGCGGGCTTTCGGTCCTCGGCACGGCCCGCCGGCGTATCGATGGTTCCGCTTTGGGAGGCGGGTACCCCGGAGCAAACGGCGCTGTATACTTTTTTTACCCCGTTTCCCGATATATACTGGGTATAGGCGGCGGCGGTTTTCGAATTCAAGGCAACCACTAACAGCCCCGCGGTATCGCGGTCCAGGCGGTGCACGGGAAAGACCTTTTGACCGAGCTGCCGTTCCAGGATATCCAACAGGCAGACGGTTATGCCCGCGCCCCCCTGCACGGCCAAGCCCGCGGGTTTATTCACGACAAGAAGATCGTCGTCCTGATATACTAACGGTATCTCTTTCATGGAGGCTAAGGTAGCATGTCTCATAAAAAAAATCTGCTGATCGCTTTCTTGGTTGCGGCTATCTTGGCGCTTCCCGCCCCGGCGGATGAATTGGTCTCTCCAAGTTGGGGGTACGCCCTCGACCTTCCGGAGGGATACGCATTGCAGGATTCCCGCGGAAACGACCGCTTTCATTTTACCCATGAATTATACCCCGTCGATCTACAGATTGCGGTGTACCCCTTGACGCAGTTTAACGCCGTCGGCGAGGCCCTGTCGTGGGTGACGGACCAACTCGCGCCCGGCGCAAAAAAGGTCTCCTTTGAGTGGAGAAGGAGGCCCGCGGGCATTGCCCAAATCGAGGGAGCCCAAATCGGGGGCTGGGCCCTTGCCTTGGCCCTGGCCGATTCCAAAGGCTGGCTGGTCATGGCGGTATACGGCCCGTCGGACCGGGCGGTAGAGCTTGAGCCCCTGATGATCTCCACCCTGGACGGAGTTTTTACCGACGACGGTTCGTATTACGAGACCGGGCCCATGACCGCCTTTGCCTGGCCCGTCGGATCGCCCGTGGAAGCCCGCTACCGGAACGGCAGTACCGCTATTGACGTTTCCTTCGACGATACCGACAGCGACGCAAGTCAATCGGTGGTGGATCGGGAGTTTTCCCTCCTGACCGCCTTCCTCGGTACGCCCTACGTGATTCCCGCATGGAAACGGTACTATCGCGCCATTTGGAGGGATTCCTGGGGCCGATTCTCGAAGGCGACGTTTAAGCTCGGCGCTTCTCTTCCGGAAAATAGCGACGACTTGCTGAAAGAGTTATTGGCCTGGACCCAGGGCTTTACCTACGAGCGCAATTTTTCCGGCAGCGACTTTACGAACCTTCCCAAAGCATTCGCGAGCGAAACCGGCGACTGCGACAGCCGTTCCCTCCTCTTGGTCCTCATGCTCAACCAGCTTGGGGTAGACGCCATTCTCCTCGTATCGCCGGATTACGGCCATGCGATCGCCGCGGCGGACTGCCCGGGGGAAGGCGCGAGATACGAACTGGCCGGGAAAAAATACCTCGTTGCCGATACCACTTCCCGGGAAGTGCCGGGGAGAATAGCCGCGGACATGGCCGATTCCAGCAAGTGGTTTTCGGTAACCTTCCACGCCTTTCCGCCTCAAACGAACGAGTAAAGAAAAAGCCCGGTCGCGTGGTGGCTTCCGGGCTTTACGTAGTCGCGTCGTTCGCGGATAGGATCGGTCAATCCTTGGCGATCAAAAGGTTGTACGCGTCGAGGGGGGTCTGGGCCGCGAGAAGGCCATCCTTCAAAGCGGGATTCTTCAGTTTGGTGCTGAAGAAGGAGAGGGTTTGCAGGTAGTAGGCATGTTGGTTATACGCCGCGGCGATCATGAAGAGAAGCCGAACAGGAACGTCGTCGATGGTCTGAAAATCGATGATATCGCTCCTGCATATCCCCACGGCCATGACGAGATCGGTAACCGACGAGAGGCGGACATGGGGGATCGCGATACCCCTGCCGATGGCGGTGGACATGAGTTCTTCCCGTTTCAGGATTTCCACCGTTAACTCGTTTCTGTTCTTGATTTGCGGCGCGGTACCGAGCACCTCGGCCAGCGCGACGAGTGCGTCATGTTTCGTGGAATGGTTCAAAAGCACGATCCGATCGGGAGAAAGGATATTTTTCACCTGAACCAGATTGGTTACGGGGGGATTCTTGAGAGAGCTGGTCAAGCGCTCGTTTACCCATTTTTCGATTTCATCTTTCTTAAAACGCCATACGGTGCCGATCTTTCCGGCAGGAATTTCACCCTTTTGGGCCCAATCGTATACGGTTCTTTCCGATACGCGCAAGTATTTGGCAACTTCTTCAATAGTAAGGATATCGTCCGACAAAATGGTTACTCCTACTCTCTAGGTTGCATCATTTTGCAACATACTACACCATATGTCAAGCATTATCACTATTACGGGTTAAAAAACATCGTTTGAGGGCGTCTATCACTCAATGTTCCGATAACTCATGAAGAGCGTCGAAAGGGAATAATTTCGATACAGACGTTTGGATGAGCGTTTTTTCAGAGTTGCCGAACACGACCGGTACGGAATCGTCCATAAATTCCGAGATTACCTGACGGCATGCGCCGCACGGACTTACGGGATATTCGGCGTCCGGAGTGGCGATGGCCAGGGCCTTAAACTCCTTGACGCCCGAGGAAACGGCCGCGTAAATGGCGGATCGCTCGGCGCAATTGGTTAGACCGAAGGAACGATTCTCGACGTTCACCCCGGTCACCACTGAACCGTCCGCAAGGAGAAGCGCGGCGCCAACCCTGAATTTTGAATAGGGAGCGTAGGCCAATTCGGCGGATTTCAAGGCCGTTCGGTACAGGTTCAGATATTCTATTGCAATTTCCATACTCCTATTATACCATTGAGGCCCATGAACATCAAAGGAAATTTGAAGTATATACTCACCGGGGCCTTCGTCTCCCTCACCATATACATGTTTCTGGCGGCCTTTCCGACGGGCCCTTCCATGTATTTTTCCCCCGTTTGGACCACCGATATCGGCATGGACGTAGGCTCCGAGGCCGGGGCTAACCTCGCCGTCCCGGGCCAATCGCCGGAACCCTTCAAACTCAATAAACGGTTTGGGTATTTTACCCCGACGGGGTCCGTGACCTTCTCCCGGGAAACGGAATCCAGATCGTCCATTTCATCGGTGGGTTGGGCCGTGTATCCGGATGACGCGGAGCGGACTACCGTTTTGAACCCGGACGGAAGCGAAAAATTCACCGTTGAGGCCCCCGGCTTCATTCACCTGGATAATGACCGTACCTATCTTTTCCTTCCCGGCGGGGACGGCGTAAGCCAATACGCCGAGGACGGTACGCGCTTATGGACGAGGGAACACACCGCCCCAATTACGGCGTTCAATTCATCTCCCGCGGCAACCATCATAGGATACGCGGACGGATATCTGACCGCCGCGAGACGGGATGGCAGCGAACTCTTTTCCTTTTATCCGGGCGGCAGCGATATGCAAGTCATACTCGGGGCCGCCATTTCCGAGGACGGTAGCCTCGCGGCCTGCGTTTCCGGGATTGACCGGCAGCGATTTTTGCTGATTAAGATAAAGGACGGCCAGTTTAAGATAATCCACCATCGCTGGCTTGAGGGAAACCTGAGGCGTCAGGTCTACGTCGATTTCGAGGAGACGGGCACTCACGCCTTTTTTGAATGCGGCGAGGGGCTGGGAATCGTCGACACCTCGGCTCCCGCCGTGTCTATCGTTCCGGTGAGGGGCACGGTTATCGCCGTGGGCACCGACGCGGGGACGGGGTTATTTACCGCCCTTACCCAAGACGGTCAGGACTGCGAGTTGGTCGCCATCGAACGACCCCGGTATCTCGTGGCCCGGACGCGATTCAAGGCCACTGACGCGTTTCTGACCCAACGGGGCTGGACCGTTTACCTCGGGACGGACTCGATGCTTTCGCGGATAGACATAAGGGGTGTAGAATGAACGGTATCGGCAGGGCTCTATCGCGCGCCGCGGGCATAGCGGTTGGCGTTTTTCTGGCGGTGCCGCTCGCGGCCTTTGAATGGCCCGTCGCGCCCGTTTCCCCGACCGTACTGTTCGGGCAACGGGACGGGGGCGTAATGTCCCGGGGATTGGCATTCACCGACGCCGATACGGTCAGGGCGGCGGGAAACGGGAAGATCCTCATTACCCTTGATAAGAACAAAAACCTTTCGGGTTTCCCGAGCACCCTCGGAAACGCGGTAATCATGGTACACGACGAGGGGCTCGCGACGGTCTACGGGAATTTGGCCACCACGGACCGAATGGCGATCGAGGGAGACATCGAATCGCAAACGATTCTGGCGCCCTCGGGGAGCGGCGCTTGGGGAAAAGAGAGCGAGGTACGCTTCGAGGTACTGGACCTCGCGAATAAAACCGTTTTGAACCCCCTGCTCCTATTGCCCGCAATGAAGGATACGAAGGGGCCGCGTATCCGCAATGCGGTCGCGATATCCGAGTCGGGACAGACCTTTACCCTCGGCGTCACGAAGTACGTAAAACAGGGACAATACCGGCTGTACGCCGACGTAAGCGATACCCTTGAGACCGGTACCCGGGAATACGCGCCCTTCCGCATAACGGTATTGGTGAACGGCAAGGAACAGCTTGCCATGCCCTTCGAAATCATGAAAACCGAATCCGGCGCGGTGTTCCTTTCGAAACCCGACTTTACCTATAACCGGCTCTATGCCGACCCGGAACGGATTTTCCTGGGCTCGATCGCGTTCATTCGGGGAAAAACCGACATTTCGTTCCTTGCCAGGGACTTCGCGGGGAATGAACGAAGCGCCCAGTTTAGCCTTATTATTGAATAATAAAAAAAGGAGGACCGGCCTTGACCGCTCCTCCTTTCCCATCAGGCCCTGCCGTGTATCGGCGGGCCCAAGCCCGCTTCATTCCCCGTACAGGTGCTCAAACTCGTGCAGGAGCTCCATTGCCCTTCCCTTGCACTGTCCGCACGCCGTACCGATCTTCGTCCTTGCCTGAAAGTCTTCCCAACTGCGGTCTCCCGCCTTGTAGGCCTCTTCAAGGTCGCGATCGGTCACGTTGAGGCAGTTGCACACGACCTCGACTTTCTCAAGCCCCTTGAGCGGAGGTAGCCCGTTTTTGTCCAGGTAATCGTCGATGGCCGCGCGAAGCGCCTTATCGCCCAGAACGGAACAGTGTATCTTATTGGCCGGTAGGCCGCCCAGTTTCGCCACGATATCCTCGGGTTTGAGGATATAGGCGTCCTCAAGGCTCATGCCCTTGATACCTTCGGACAGTATAGAGGTAGACGCCAGGGCGCTCGCGCACCCATAGGTCTTCCATCGGACGTCCGCGATTTTGCCGTCCGCGATGCGGAGGAGAATCAACATCTGGTCCCCGCACTTTATATTTCCCACCATACCGCGCCCGTCGCAGGGCCACGACGACTCATCGGCCTCCAAAACGTTACGCGGGTTCATGAAATGGTCTTTTACGACGTCGGAATATAGCCATTCGCTCATACGTGCTCCTCTCTATTAATGGGTTGCGACGGTGGACATACCCCGGAGCTTTTTTATCACCGGCGGTACGTGCTCAATAACATAATCGATTTCTTCTTCCGTGGTAAACTTACCCAGACTGAACCGGATTGAACCGTGAGCGAGTTCCGGTCCAACGCCGGTGGCGAGGAGCACGTGAGAGGGCTCAAGGCTGCCCGACGCGCACGCCGATCCGGTGGACACGGATATGCCCAGGATATCCAGCATGAGGAGGATAGCCTCCCCTTCCGCCCCGGGGAAGGACACGTTCAGGGTATTGGGCAGTACCAGCTCGGGATGCCCGTTAATCCTAATATCGGGAATGGCGGCCAAAAAACCGTCACGGAGCCGGTTTCTGAGGCGCCGGGTCTTTTCCTCGTATTCCCCCAATTCCCGTTCGGCCACGACCGCGGCCTCGCCGAAGGCGACGATGGCCGGCGCATTGTAGGTGCCCGCCCGGTGTCCGTGTTCCTGGTGCCCGCCCTTGATAAAGGCCTCGATGGGCATTCCCTTGCGGACGTAGAGCGCGCCGACGCCTTTGGGCCCGTATATCTTGTGGGCGGACAGGGTCAGATAATCCACGTCGAGATCCCTCACGTCTACCGGCATTTTGCCGACGGCCTGTACGGCGTCGGTATGGAAAAGCGCTCCCGCCTCATGGGCAAGACGGGCAAGGTCCTTAATGGCCTGCACCGTGCCGATTTCGTTGTTTGCGAGCATAATCGAAACCAAAAGCACTTTTTTGGCGCTGTCGCCGCTTGCGGCTCCTTCGGACAGAATGGCCCGATACCGCTCTGTGTCCACGACTCCCTGGGAATCCACGGGAAGCCTGTGCACGGTATAGCCAAGGCCCTCCAAGCGCGCGGCCGACTCAAGGACGCAGGGATGCTCGATCGAGCTGATTATCACGGTTTTTCTGCCTCCCCACGCCTCTTTGCGCAAGGTAGTCTGGGTGAGGGCCGGGGATACCATGGTATTGAACACCGTATTGTTCGATTCGGACCCCCCCGAGGTAAATATCACCTCGTCCGGATTCGCGTTGATCAGGGACGCGACCCGTTCTCGTGCCTCGTGGATATGCTTTGCCACCGTACGCCCTTCTTCGTGCATGCTTGAGCCGTTTGCATAAGTATCAAGCTCGCTCACGAAAAGATCCCTCACCGAGGGATCGATCGGGGTAGTCGCGTTATAATCAAGATAGATTCGTTTCGTCATGCTTTGCCGGGCCTCCCGTGCTCCATGTATGTTTCAGCCGTGGTATTAAAAATATACCGAAAAAAAACATCTGTGCCAATTAAAACAAATCCCATAGGTTTAATAAAATTACTTTTTTTTAACAAATATGTTGGTACACTGCTTGTACATAAATTGATCAATAAATGAAATGTGTGCTATCATCATCACCTGTTATCAGGAGGCTTTTGTGATGAGCTTATATAAAGATCTCGCGACCGGTTATCCTTTGGGGGCCCCCGATACGGTCCCCTTTTTGCTCTCCGCGCCCAATCGCGACGAAATCGACGCGGCGCTTGAACCATTAATCCTTTCAGCCTCGGGGTGGCGTAAGGTTTTTGCGCAATCGGGCGAAGAGGAAGACAAACGAGCGGATATCGGGAGCGCGAACACGGTACTGGCGGCCCATATGGCATCGGTATTCGCCGATTGGCTCATCTCGCTCGGTTCGGGTATCGCCGAAGTGGTGGTGGGATACGATACGCGCCCGACCGGCCCCGCCATTGCGGACGCGATGTGCAGGGTATTCATCGCAAAGGGACTGTCGGTTACCTTTCTCGGTACGGCGGCCGCGCCGGAGATAATGGCTTACGCGAAGGCCCACGGCTCCTTCGCGTACATTTCAGCAAGCCATAATCCCATTGGCCATAACGGCGTGAAATTCGGCCTTTCCGACGGCGGGGTCCTGGGCGGAAAGGACGCGGCGGCATTGATCGAGAATTTCCGCAAAAGAATGGCGAGCGCGGACGCGGTCGATTCCGCGTTTGCCTTACTGTCAGCCTGTCCGGCGGCACAGCTTACCGCTGTTTGGGAAAACCGGGCCGCCCGAAAGGCGGAAGCGATGGAAGCCTATGCGAATTTTACCGGTTCCGTTATTTCGGACGAGACGGACCGGCAAAAAAAGGACCTCTTTTTCAAGAAACTCGCGAAGGCTGCGGAAACGCTCGCCGCGAAGGGAACGCCCCTTTCGGTAGTCGCCGACTTTAACGGAAGCGCCCGCGCGGCCAGCATTGACCGAAGCTTCCTCGCTTCTTGCGGCATCGCCCTTTCGTCCATTAACGACGCTCCCGGCGCCATTGCCCACAGAATCGTTCCCGAAGGCGCGAGCCTCGATTATTGCGCACGGGAAATGCTCCGGCTCCGAACCGAGGGAAAGACGCCCCAGGAGCGGAATGCGGTGATCGGCTACGTTCCGGACTGCGACGGGGACCGGGGCAACATAGTGTATTGGGACGAGAAAACCGGCAGGGCGTTGCCCCTGGAGGCCCAGGAAGTATTTGCCCTCTCGGTCGTCGCGGAATTGGCCCATCTTGGCTACCGCGACCCGCAATCGCTCGCTCACGCGGCCGTTGCGGTTAATGACCCCACGTCCCTGCGCATTGAGGAGATCGCCAACGCCTTCGGCGCGGCGGTGTATAGAGCCGAGGTGGGCGAGGCCAACGTGGTCAATCTAGCCCGCGAACTGAGGGAACGCGGGAACACGGTACGTATACTGGGCGAGGGCTCCAACGGGGGAAACATAACCCATCCCGCGGCCGTCCGAGACCCGCTCAATACGGTTTTTGCCCTGATTAAGCTGCTGGTTCTCCGCGACGAAGAAGGTTCCCTGGGCCTTTTCCATTCTTGGTGCGTCCGTTCCGGCCAGGAATCGGCTTACCGGGACGACTTCACCCTATCCGATATTCTCGCTACCCTCCCGGCTTTCGTTACCACCTCAGTGTACGAGAACGACGCCATGTTGGGCATTCGGACCAAGGACCATGGCGAGCTCAAGCGAAAATTCCAACGGGTTTTCGCCGCTCAATGGGAGACGGAAAAGAATCGGCTGTTCAAGGAGCGACAAATCGCGTCGTGGACCGCCATCGCGAATAATGGAACAAAACAGACCGAGGGTCTCGAAGATTTCGGAATTTCCGGCAAGGGCGGCTTGAAGGTGCAGTTTTACGATTCCCGCAAAAGGCCCGTCGCGTATATTTGGATGCGCGGTTCCGGGACTGAGCCGGTTTTCCGCATTCTGGCGGACGTCCGCGGCTCGGATATTGCCTTTGAGCGGGAAATGCTCGCTTGGCTTACCCGCATGGTACTTGAGGCGGACTCCAAAATATTGTAGTATCCGATACGTCAAGGAAGGTACAAATGGGTATACGCGGAGAGCTTTTCACCACCAAGATATCGCTCGATAACCGGACATATTTTTTTAACGTGAAGGAAAACCGGACCGGTGACGTGTTTTTACAGGTTGTGGAGAGCAAAAACACCGAAGGAGCCGATTTTGACCGTCATGCCATCGTCGTCTTTGAGGATGACATGCAAAAATTCCTTCAAGGACTTGAAGGAAGTCTCGGCTTTATCGAGAAAAACCGGAAAGCCCGGGTAAAAGAGGCCGCTGAGCGCGGCGATCAGGGAAAGAAAAAAGTGGTGCGCAAAAAAGCCGCCGAAAAACCGGTTCGGCAAGACGCCACTCCGGCAAAAAAACCGCGCAAGGTTACGGTCATATCGAAAAAAGACCAAAAAAACTGAATAAGGAATCGGAAAGCCGATTCGTCAGAAAAGAGTGAGCTGGCCTTCGCCTTTCAGCCGGAACGTTTTCCGCTGGATGGGTGAAGGCCCGTTTTCGTTTAAAGCCCGTATATGCGCGGCGGTTGGATACCCCTTGTGACGTTCATAGCCATACTCGGGATAGAGCCAAGAATACCGTTCCATCATGCGGTCGCGGGCGGTTTTCGCGAGAATGGAAGCGGCCATCACTTCGGCATAGGTCCCGTCGGCCCGCGGTTCCGCCTGAACCGTGCGCGCCGCTATATCGGGTTTATGGAGACCGTCAACGATCACGTCGATACGCGAGGGATCGAGCTCTTCGGCGGGGAGGGTGCCCAGGGCCCGAAAAAGGCCCTCATAGGCCCGTTTCATGGCCAAGAGGCTGGCCGCGAGGATATTTATGGCATCGATCTCCTCGTGCGAGGCCCAACCGACGCACCAGGCGAGGGCTTGGGCGTAGATAGCCCGCATCGCCTCATCCCGACGCCGCGCGTTCAGTTTCTTGGAATCGTCCAGGAGGGAAAGGTCAAACCGCTCCGGTAAAATCACGGCGGCGGCGCATACCGGTCCAGCCATAGGGCCCCTACCCGCCTCGTCCAGCCCGCAGCGGAGTACGCGGCTGGGGCCTATACCTTCAAGGGCCGTCACCGGGGGGCGATCTCCCTTGCGGTTTGAAAGCCCGGATACGCGGACGTTCCCGAGAAACGGACCTTCGTGTCAGCATCGGTCCATAACGCCGTATCGCCTACGGCCTTCGATTCCGTTATCCGCTCGAAACGCACCGAATCCAACACAAGGTCCGATGCCCACGCTTCCATGGCCCGGCTCGCGGTGGAGGGAAGGACCGAAACAGAAGTGTTCCGAAGGTCGGCCTTGGCGCCTACCAAGGAGAGGGCCGAAACGGAACGGGCGGAGACCCGAACCTCGCTCGATTCCATGGAAAGGCGTGAAGACCTCACGTCTACCGCCGAGGCATAGGCGCCGCCGGTCAACGTGAGGCTGGCGTTATTCGCGCGGATATCGGCGCCGGTTCCCCGAAGGAGTATCGCCGAATCGGGACCGGCCACGGACAGGCGAACGCCGTTCAGCGCGAGGGTCCCGTTTAGCACGCTGATCAGGGGCTCCATGGCGGCGGACGAGCTGAAATCCGCGCCGATAGAGCACGCTTCAAGCCTAAGAGCGCCCGAGGAAACCGTCAGGAAGGCGCCGGCGGCTACTTCAACGGAATGCCCGGAGCCGATCAGCCGTACGTCAGCGAGCACGGTGTGCGGCTTCATTAATTTCGCGTTTCCCTGGAGGTAGATACGCCAGGAACCCCGATCGCGAATGGTTTCCAGGGCCATATCCAGGGATGAGTACGGCGCCTCGGGAGAGCCGTCGGGCGCGTCGCCCCGCGTACCGGTCCAGGAAGGATCGACGTACATCGCGTTTCTGTCGACGGTTACCGTGGTTTCGGCCGCGCCGCCGCGATTGCCGGCCTCATCGACCGCGCTTGAGCGAATGCTGTAGGTAACGGAACGATCGATGGCGCCCTCCAAAAGGTATTCGCCGTTACCCGTCCGGCGGGCTTCCGGCTCGATTACCGTATCGATGCGGTCCTCCCCGGAAACGCGTAAGCGAACGGCTGAGCGTGTCCATCGGGAATCGGTATCCAGGGCAAGGGTGGGAATTCTGGGGGCCTTTCGGTCGATCGTGAATTCGGCTTCCAGATTTCCGTTGGCGATCCCGTCGCATACGGCGAGGAAGGAAAGCCTGAACCGCGATTCCGAGCCGAAAGGCGTCTCTACCAAAAGGCCGCTGGACAGCGCTGAGTCGCGCATCGAGGCTGGTGAAGACAGCGGGAAGGGAGCCGACCGGTAACGGAGGTCCCACGCGGAATTTCGCGCGGAAAGGAAGACGGGTTCCCCGGTTACGCCCGTATCCGGCAGCCCGGTCAATACCGGCTTTGCCGGGAGCCGAACGGTCTCCACGGTTCCCGTTTTCCAGGACGGGGAATACCACTCGAGGGTATGGTCCGCGTCGCGATTTACGAACAGCGGGGCGGCGTACGCCTGCCAGGGCGCGCCGTCGACGGACGTAAAGACGTCCGACAAGCCCTCAATGGCGACGAAGTACCAATCGAGAACCCGAACGGGCGCTGAGGAAGGATCAAGGGGTTCCGGGGAATCGGAAACGACGGCGGACGGAGCGGCCGTTCCGCAGCCGATAACGTGACGCCACGTATTCTTTCCGTCCGAAACGGTCAACGGATACCAGGCATGGATACCCCGCACGCCGGTGAACAGGACCGCTTTCCCGCCCGGTTCCCGGGGCATCCCGTCGCCGATTCCCCACGAGGTACCCTCATTCACGAATAGCTCGGCAAATTCGCCCGTCTCCGTGACGGCGTCTCGTTCGTTAATGGCGGTTACGGGAGTAGGCTCCGGACCCGATACGGAATACAGCGTTTTCGTGGACCAGGAGCGGCCCTCCCCGTCGGATATCAGCACCCGCAGAAGGACGACGCCTTCGGCCTCGAGAAGCACGGGACCTTGGTATTCAAGCCCGCCAACGGCAGGGTCGGATCCGTCGATCGAATAGCGGACGGTTAGGTCTTCGCGCCGCTCCACCACGAGGGCTTGGCGGTTTGACCACGAACCGGGAACGGGGTTAACGATCTTGAAGGGAAGCTGGGAAAGGGAATCGGGATCGCTCACGCCGGAAAAGGACGCTGCAGGCCCCCGATTGCCGGCCAAGTCAACGCCCCAGGCGCATAAAGCCGCGCCGTAGGGCACGACGATCGGTTGGCCGGAATCGGTTGTCCCGCTCGACCATGCCGCATAGCGGGGAAACCACATCATCCAATGGACGCGGCCGGGCTCGTTCAGACGGGGAATCACCGATTGGCCCGAAGCCCCTTGCTCGACGGATAGGGACGGCGCGTCCGGGCCCTTCCGGTCTATTTTCCAAACCAACGCATCGCTTTCGCTCCCGTTTCCGCCGCCGTTCGGGGCGGCGCTTCGGGCGCTTACGGAAAGACTCCATTCCCGCTCGGAGCCGACGGGGGTATCCAAATAGAGAGGCCCCCGGGAAAGGTCATAGGGAATCCCGTCGACGAGAATCTCGAGCCGACGGCCGGTTGGCGCGGAAAACGAAAGCAGTTGCGGCTGGGAATATAGGCCCGGCGGCGGCGTTACGGCATAGGAGGAGAGCGGTTCGGCGCCCCAAAACGCGGCGGGCAGGAAGAGCGCCTGCGCGAGAAAAACCGCTATCCGGCGAAGGGCCGCACCGCCAGGGAGACTCATGGCTTCCGGTTTAACACCGACAGGATGGGTTTGAGTTCCGGATCGTACTTGTAGTAATGTTCCTCAAGTTCCTCTTCGCTCAAGCCGATAAGCTCGTGGCTCATATAGTGGATCCAACGGTCGTCCTCGGGACGCTCGATCTCGTGCTTCCGGCACCAATAATCGGGCTGTATGGGGAGCTGTTCCTCATGGAAGGAGAAATACTTATAGTCGTGCACGGCAACCTTGATGTCCTTTCGGGGAATGCCCTTCTCCAAAAGGATCTCAACGAGATGGTTCACCGTGCGGCCGGTATCGAAAATATCGTCGATCAACAGAATGCGGTCGCCGTGACGGAGGTGTTCGGGGGAATACGTCCAACCGTCCACCATTACGCGGTCCCGCTGGCGGATATCGGAATAGGAACGGGCCACGACCGCGGCGTACAGCACCGGCCTGACTTCTTTCCGCACTATCTTAAAGTACTCGCTTATCACGTTCGCGAGATACGCACCGCCCCGGAGGGACACGTAGATGATATCGGGAATAAATCCGTCCTGATGAATGCGATACGCCATCTTAAGCGCGTTGTTCCTAACTTTCTCGTAGGGCAGAAATTCCTTATTCATGCTGAAAAACCTCTCATTTCACCAATGTAACCCTTTTTTCGCGATTGCTCAAGGGAAACAGGCCCGCGCTTGCCGAGGCTCGGGCGATAGGGCCCCGGGGGAAAAAAAAGGACGGCTCAGGTTGAGCCGTCCCCTTTCGCAGCGTCCCTCGACGGGATACGCCAAACGTTACTTCTTGTACCTCATGGTGGATACGGTCTGTCCCTCGCGAATCACGTCGAACCAGACGTCGCCCTTTGCGGAGGCGAGAAGGGAATAGAAGCCCGGGAGGTCGCTGACCGTCTTGTCGTTGACCTTCACGATAACGTCGCCGGCGACCAAGCCCATAACCGCCGCGGGACTCTTCGCCCACACGTTCGCGACGACCACGCCTTTCTGTTTCGCGTCCAATTTCAGTCTGGTCCGTACTTCGTCGGTAAGCGAATAGGGTATGAACCCGGGCCAGAGCTTACTGTAATCGGCGACCACGCTTTCGTCGCGAGACTCGATCTTGACCTTCAAATCCGTTTCCTTACCGTTCCGGATCACCCGAAAGTCCGCGCTCTTGCCCGCGGGAAGGTCGCCCACGTCACGGACCAGCTGGTCCACGGTCTTCACGTCGTGTCCGTTGAGGGCAATCACGAAGTCGCCGGGGAGGATACCGCCTTTCGCAGCGGGGGAATTGGCGAATACCTGGCTTGCCAACGCGCCCTTGCGGCCCGTTAGCGAGAGCTCGGTCAGGGTAGAGGCGTCTGCCTCGACGAGCGATACGCCGAGCCAGCCGTACTTGATCTTGCCGTCGGCTATGAAGTCGTCGATGGCTTTTTTTACGTTGTTTATGGGGATCGAGAATCCCAATCCCTGGGAACCGCCGGACTGTGAGGCGATCCAGGAATTAATTCCCACCACCTCGCCGTAAATGTTTACCAGCGGCCCGCCCGAATTGCCCTGGTTGATGGCGGCGTCGGTTTGGATAAAATCGTTGATGTTATTGTTGGGCCCGCCGTCGCGTCCGACCGCGCTCACGATACCCTGGGTGACCGAGGACATATAGCCGAGCGGAGAGCCTATCGCGAAGACGATGTCGCCGGTTTTAACGCTATCCGAATCGCCGAGGTTCGCGACGGGAATATCAGTCGCGTCCGACTCGAAGGAGACCAAGGCGATATCCTTGCGCTCGTCAGCGCCCACGAGCTTGCCGTCGAATTCGCGCCCGTCGTCGAGCCTCACGGTAATGTTCGTGGCTGAGCCGGCAACGTGGTGATTGGTTAACAGGTACCACGTCTTGCCGTCGCGACGGACGATTACGCCCGAGCCGAGGCCCTCTGATTTAAATTCGCGTTGGGGCGTTTCGCCGTCCTGCCCGTTATTGTCGGGATTCCCGAAGAAAAACCAGGGATTGGTATCCATCGGCGTATTCTCGACGGTCTTGGTTTCCGTGACGTCTAGGGTGACGACCGAGGGGAGCAAGGCGGCGGAAACCGCGCGGTTGGCCTTTTGCATTCCTTCGAGGAAGGAAAGCGTATCGGCGGACATGGTAATCCGCGAGGGAGATTCCGCGTATACCGTCTGCGCCGAACCGGGAGATCGGGTCGAAAAAACGGCAACGAGGGCAAAACTCCCGAGCGCCGCCGCTACGACGAGTATCTGTTTGCCTGCCTTATTGGTGAGTGCTTTCATGGTAACCTCCAAATACGCACGTTGTGGAACGTTTTGTTAACATAAAGGTAATAAATCGAGGCGCCGGTGGTTACATCCCGGGTCAGTCCTCGCCGGGATTTAACATTGTTAAGACCTCGGTATGGTCGGGAAACACGGCGACCGTATGCTCCATGTGGCACGAATTGCGGCCGTCGGCGGTTACCACGGTCCAGCCGTCGTCCAGCAGGTCCACGTCGCCGGTGCCGGCGTTGATCATGGGCTCGATTGCGAGGACCATGCCGCCGACGATGCGGGGATTGGGGCCCCGCTCGGGAACGTTGGGAATTTGCGGGTCTTCGTGGACGCTCAAGCCAACCCCATGGCCACAGTACTCGTACACGACCCCGAATCCCTTGGACACGGCCACGTCGTACACGGCGCGCGAAATATCGCCGATGCGGTTTCCCTTCACGCACGCGGCAATGCCCGCGTCGAGACAGCGCTTGGTGGTTTCCAGGAGTTCGGCGTCACGGGGGGTTATGTCGCCCACGGGAACGGTTACGGCGGAATCGCTGATATAGCCGCCCAGGTCAATGCCGATATCCAGGGAAACGAGATCGCCGTTTTTTATTACGCGGGAACGGGAGGGAATGCCGTGAATCACCTCGTTATTGACGGAAATGCACGCGGCGCCGGGAAATTTTTGCGAATACCAGGCCGGCACGCCCCCGATTTTCTTGATGAAGGCGACGCAAAGGTCATCGATCTCTCCGGTCGTGACGCCCTCTTTGACGGCGGGAACGATTTCCCGGTACAGGCGCGCCAAGGCCTTGCAGGACTTCCTGATTCCCTCTATCTGCTTTTCGTTCTTAATTCGTATCAACCGTCGCCTCCTTCATGCTCCCAGTCTCTTTTTCAAATCGCGGATTCCCGTCAGTTTTGGGTCTAGCCGGAGCGCCTCTCCGAGGCAGGCCCGGGCCGTTTCTGAGTCGCCGATCCGCTCGTAGCATCCCGCCATCAGCTTGAGGAAGAACGCGTCGTCCTTCTTGCCGAAACGCAGCTCCACCGCGGTTTCCAAGGCGTCGAGGGCAAGCTCGTCGGGCACGGCCCCCACGATCCTGTTGCGCGCGATGTCGCGGGCAAAGGCGATTACCTCCGGGAAAAAATGCTTAAAATACGGCTTGCGGCGCTCTAGTTCAATGACCTCTACCAAAAGATTGAAGGCCTCGTACCAATCGTCCCGGAAGGACAGTTCCTCGGCGAGAATAAAGCCGCAGTCCATGAAATCTTCCCGGTCGAAGTAGCGCGAAAGGTCGAACCCGGCCGGATCTTCCCGGCGCGCGCGAAATTCCCGAACGGCCTCTTCTTCCAGCCCGTGAAGCAAATCGAAAAAAATCAGCTTTGCCCGACTTTCCGCGTCGGTCCGCTCCATGAGCCACATGCGGTAGTCAAACCGGGATTCCTTCGGCGCGCCCTCGGTGAACTTTCTGTACGCAGAATAGACCGAGTCGAATTCGGCCCTTCGTTCCGGATCGGAAAGGGTCTGGTACGCGTCGATCAATTCCCGCATCCGCGCGGCGGCATAATCGCCGGAACCCACGTGCTCGTAAAGGTCGGGGTGAAGCTCTTTCGCCTTGCGCCGGTAAGCGCGCTTAATTTCGGCCGCTGAGGCGGAAGACGAAACGCCGAGAATTTGGTAACAGTCTATCACGGAGGGAATCAGCCTATTTTTTTCCCGACCCACGCGGCATGGTCAGCGTCGCGGACGACATCGAAGTAATCCAGCTTGACCCCCTCGGCCTCCATGGCGCGCATGAGGTTCTGGCAGGCCTTATTGGACGAAAAGCCCGTTTTGACCACCAGGGCGCAACCCTTCTTGCCGGAAACGGTACCGGACGTCGCGAGATATTCCGCGATCCTGGGGGGAATTTTCCCGCCGAACATGCCGGAGGGTTTCATCACCACCGCGATATAGTCGTACATGGTAAGGCGGGTATTCGTGAGATCCTCGTGACCGTTGAATACCTCAACCTGATTTCCCCGCTCGGCGGAACCGCCCTCTAGCTTTTTGAGAATCGAGGAAAGGGAATCGTCCTTCCTCGGAAAAAACGCGATAAGCGCAACGCGCATTTAGTACCTCCGACGTTGTTTGATGGTCAGGCCAGCTTAAAAAGCTGCTCGACCGTTTTTTCCTTTACCACCAGCACGGAACAGCGCGCGTTCACGAGTATCGACTTGTGGGTTGACGAAAGAACGTCCTTGTCCGATTGGGTGCTTTCCGTGCCGCCCAGGAGGATCAAATCGGTTTTTCGCTCCTCGGCGACGGTCACTATTTCGGACCAGATCGCCCCCCTTCTCAGTTCGGTTTCGATCTTTACGCCCTTTTCCTTACCGAGCTGCTCCACGAACGCGAGATACCGCTGCCCGTTTTGCTCCAGGCTCCGCTCGTAATCGCGGCTTTCGTCGTCCACGAAGATCCGGTTCAGGCTCAGCTGGCGGATGGTAGCCGTGTCCACGACGTAGGCGGCGCGCACCTCGCTTTGATACAGTTTGGCCATGAGTATAGCGTATCTGACCGCGTTGATCGAGGCCTCGGTGCCGTTTACCATGACGAGCACGTTCTTGAAAAGGGGCTTGATCATCGTTGTTCGCCTCCGTTTCGAGCCTTGAGCGCCTTGAGGACGAAGATGCTTTCCCGCTCCCGTTCCTCCAGCACGCTCTCGATATATACTCGGGTTTCCCGCGTCTGGGGAATAACCTGCTTATCCAGCGCGTTCACGCGCCTCTGGGTCTTTTTGACCTCACGGGCGAGACGCCATACGATGGTCCTGATGGAAGCCATCTCGGTCAATAGCTTTAGGAGCGCGAAAAACTCGATGGTTACCTTGTCGCAATCCGCGAAGGAATTGAGATAGGACCAGGCGAGCCGCCGTTTCGGCAGGTCCACCGAGATGGACGTAAAGTTCATCCCTGCAAGTATAACACTTTTTTCCGTCAGGGAGAAATCGTAAGAGACCGAACGCGCGACGCGCTCGGTACGGTCCCGCCCGACGGACATGAACATGCGTTTGAGTGAGGGATAGGCGCGCTCCACCTGCTTTTCAATATCCGCTTCAAGGAGCTTTACCCGCTCGACCATTTGCATTAATTCCATGACGAGGATTTCCCGTTTCTGTTCCAATAGCTCGTATCCGTCCTTCGCGATACTGAGCTGTTCCTTGACGGCGAGAAGGTTCGATTTCGTGGGGGCGACGGGTAAACGGGCCATGGATTACCCCCGACCGGGTTCGGAAGCGGGAGCGGCGGATTCGGGCGAAACCGGGCCCGATTCCTTGGCGGAATCGAGGGCCGCCTGCATGTACTTCTCGATCAGTTCGGGCTTAATGCGGTACAGGTCGGCCCGGGGAAGCAAGGAGAGCAGGCGCCAGCCCATATCCAATGTTTCCTGTATGGAACGGTTCTCGAACTCGCCCTGGGTGAGGAACCGGCCCTCGAATTGCTCCCCGAACTTGAGATAGAGCTTGTCAGCGTCTGAAAGCTCCTCCTCGCCTATGATCGCCGCCAGGTTCCGGATTCCCTTCACCTTGGAATAGGCCGCGAACAGCTGGCTCGATACGTCCTTGTGGTCCTCCCGGGTCATTCCCGGACCGATCCCGTCTTTCATGAGCCTCGAAAGGCTCGGAAGGCCCGCGACGGGGGGGTATACCCCTTTTTGGGAGAGTTCCCGGTCCAACACGATCTGGCCCTCGGTTATGTAGCCGGTAAGGTCGGGTATGGGATGGGAAATATCGTCGTTGGGCATGGACAGGATGGGGATTTGCGTAATGGACCCCTCGGACCCCTTGATCTTCCCTGCCCGCTCGTAGAGTTCGGCGAGATCGGAGTAGAGGTATCCCGGGTAGCCTTTCCGGCCGGGAACCTCTCCCCGCGTGGTGGATATTTCCCGAAGCGCCTCGCAGTAGTTCGTCATGTCCGTCAGAACGACGAGGACGTGCTTATTCTTCTCGAAGGCGAGGTACTCGGCGGCGGTGAGGGCGCAGCGGGGCGTGACGATGCGCTCGATCGAGGGCGCGTCCGCAAGGGAAAGGAACATGACGACACGGGAGAGAACCCCCGATTCCTCGAAGGTATCGATGAAAAACCGGGCCACGTCGTACTTGATGCCCATGCCCGCGAAGACCATCACGAAACTCTCGTCCGCCGAGAGGATTTTAGCCTGCCGGATTATCTGCGCCGTGAGCTTGTTATGGGGCAACCCGTTCCCCGAAAACACGGGCAGCTTTTGCCCGCGGATAAGGGTGTTCATGCCGTCGATGGCGGAAACGCCGGTCTGGATAAAGTCCCGCGGGTACACGCGGGCGAAGGGATTGATCGGGAATCCGTTCACGTTCACCATCTTGGAGGAATACATCTCGGGATACCCGTCTATGGGCTTTCCGAGCCCGTTGAAGATACGCCCCATTATGCCTTCGGAAACCCGCAGCTCCATCGGCGATTCAAGGAATTCAACGGTCGTTTCATCGAGACTGAGGCCCGAGGTGGAGCCGAAAATCTGGACTACGCAGTATTCCTCGGACACGTCGATTATCCGACCCGTCCGCACGGCCCCGGATGAATCGCGTACGGCGGTGATTTCGCCGAAGGACACGTTTTCTCGGCGCTTCACGATTATGATGGGCCCGTCTACCGACGTTACGCCCCGATACTCGACACCTTTCATTCCCGGACCTCCGCCTTTCGGTACATTCGCTCCAATTCGTCAAGCTGCTGGTTCATCCGGAGTTCCACCGCCGCGATGCCGGCGGTATCCTCGTTTTTATAGGTGGTCTTCACGCGGACGATTTCCTCTCGGCAGGCAAGGTTCACCACCTTCATCAGGGGCGCGCCGCTTTTGATGATGCGGGAGGCGCGCTCGTGGAAGCTCATGATCATGGCGAGGATCATGATTTGCTTTGCCGGCTCGGAGAACATATCGATATCGTCGAAGGCGCTTTGCTGGAGAAAACCGTTTTTGATCATTTCCGCGGTAACGAGTATTATTCGTTCCGTATCGGGCAGCGCGTCGGGGCCGATGAGGCGCACGATTTGCTGAAGCCGCTGCTCGCGTTTCAGGAGCTCCAGGGCCTGGACGCGGACGGTATTCCACTGGGGATCGAGACGGTCCCACCAGGGGCGAATCTCGTCGGCGTATTCCGAGTAGGATTCGATCCAGCCGATGGCCGGATAATGCCGGGCGTTGGCGAGGTCGCGGTCAAGCGCCCAGAAACAGCGGATAAACCGTTTCGTATGCTGGGTTACCGGCTCGGAAAAGTCGCCGCCGGGGGGAGAAACCGCGCCGATCACCGAGATGGAGCCTTCTTTTCCGCACAGGGCGGTGACCCGTCCGGCGCGTTCGTAAAACTCGGCGAGTCGGGTGGGCAGGTAGGCCGGAAAGCCTTCCTCCGCGGGCATTTCTTCCATGCGTCCGGAGAGCTCCCGCAGGGCCTCGGCCCAACGGCTGGTTGAATCGGCCATGATGGCCACGGCGAGGCCCATGTCGCGGTAGTATTCGGCGAGGGTGATGCCGGAATACAGGGAAACCTCGCGGGCGGACACGGGCATGTTCGAGGTATTCGCGATCAGGATGGTCCGTTCCATGAGGGAGCGGCCCGATCGCGGATCGATCAGTTCGGGGAATTCCGAAAGGACGTCGGTCATCTCGTTGCCCCGCTCCCCGCAGCCGATGTACACGATTATGTCCGCGTCGCACCATTTGGCGATGGCGTGCTGCGTCATGGTTTTTCCGGTGCCGAAGCCGCCGGGAATCGCCGCGGTTCCGCCCTTCGACAGGGGAAAAAACACGTCGATGACCCGCTGACCCGTAATGAGGGGTTCGGAGACGGTCATTTTCTCCCGGAAAGGGCGAGCGCGGCGTACCGGCCACCAGTGGGAAAGGCGAATCTCCTCGCCGAGCTCGGTCTTGGCCACGATCTCGTTAACGGTATAATCGCCCTCGTCGGCGAGCCACGCAAGGGTCCCGCCGCGAACGTCCGGGGATACCATGATGCGGTGCGTGACCGAGGCTGTTTCCTGGACGGTGCCTATCACCGTGCCGCCGGAGACGGGAAAGGGCTGTCCGGAGGACACTTGTTCCAGGGCGGCCGCGTCGGGCACGAAACGCCATTTCTTTTCCGCGTTGATCGGGGCGCTCCGCTCGCCGGGCAGCAAAAAGGCTCCCGACGATTCGAAGAGCGTTTCCAGGGGGCGCTGTATGCCGTCGTAAATGGTGCCGATCAGGCCGGGACCCAATCGAACCGAAAGGGGGCGGCGGTGACAGACGACCTTCTCCCCCACCCGCATGCCGGTAACGTCCTCATACACCTGTATGGTGGCGATTCCGTTCTTCAACCGGATAATTTCCCCGATCAGGGCGGAGTCGCCCACGTCGACCACGTCGTAGAGGCCGCAGGCGCCGAGCCCCTCGGCGAATAGTATGGGACCGGATATTCGGGTTACCCTACCGATCACGCTTTCGTTATCGATCATTCGCTCAGCCTCCCGCCGAAGAGCGCTTCGGCCAATTCCTGCCGCTTTTCGGACAGAAGCTCGGCGAATAGTTCCGCCCGGGTCACCCGACACAGGACGGACCGGTCCTCGGTCTCCACGATAAGGCCATCGACCACGCCTTCAACCCGGGACTGCGCTTCCGAAATGAGGGTCACGCCCGTCAAACGCCCCGTGCCGACGGTTTTTTCGACGAGTTCGGCGATCTCCGATTCGGCATAGCCTATCTCCCGAACCCGGATCCTCGCGGTTCCGAGATTCGGGACATAGCGTTCGAGTTTCGAACGATAGAGGGCAAGGCGGCGTTCCTTTCCGATTCCCTCAAACCACTCGACTAGGGCCTTTCGGACCGAGGAATCGATGAGGGAAACGAACCGCCGCTGTTTTTCCAGGGGAATGGAAGATTCCGCGTCTTGACGGTACGCTTCCAGCTTCTTCTCGTAATCCTTTTTTTTCTCTTGTCCGGCAGCCGCGATTCGGGCTTCCGTCTCCGATTGGATGCGTTCGCATTCCCGTTCGGCCGCCTTCAAGACCTTCTCGGCTTTCTTTCGCGCGTCTTCGTGTATTTCGCGGTCCAGAATCTCCGTAGAGCGTAGTTCTTCCATTTATCTCTCCATTCGGTCACACATGGATGCCAATCGCCTCGCGGATCGATTCGGTAAGGGATTTTCGCCCGGCCAGATGCCCGCGCAATCCCGGAATCTCCACGATCAGGGGCAAACGGTCTCCCATCTGCCACTCCCTTACCTCCTCTTCGAGATAAGAGGCGATTTCCTCGGTCAAAATGAGGACCATGGGTGATTGGTTTTCCACGGGGGTTCCGCCCGCGAGCTGGTTGCCCCTGCCGGTCATCCGGTAAAACGCGTCAAGGGCCTCATCTCGTGAACTCGCTACGGTTCCGCCCACGCCCACGAGGGCGAAACCCAATACGAGTTCCCGCTCGCCGATTATCCAGTATTGCACCGCGATCGGTCTTTCCGAATTACAGGAGGATGATCAGGAGGGCGACGAGGAAGCCCCAAAGGCAGATACCCTCGGCGAGGCCCACGAAGGGAAGCGCCTTACCGGAAAGCTCCGCGTTTTCGCTCATGGCGCCCATGGCCGCGGCTCCGATCCTTCCGACCGCCATTCCGCCCGCTATACAGGCGATTCCGACCGCCAGGGCCGCGGCGAAGTACTTTAACCCGGAAACCGCGGACGCCGCCTCGGGCGCGCTCTGGGCAAAAACGGCGCCGGCCATGCCGACGAGGAGAAATGCCGCGGTTCCGATCACTTTACGATTCATATGTCACTCCTTGAAATTACGCCGATTCGCATCGGCTTATTGGACAATTCCTTGAAATTACGCCGATTCGCATCGGCTTATTGGACTATTCCTTATATTTAAACCTGAAGGGCTTGAACTCCTTTCCCGTTTCGGTGAAAAATTTCGAGAAGAACTCGTAATATTGCAAACGAACTACCTGAATGGCCACGATAAGGCCTTCCAGGACGATGATTACCGCGTTACCGAAGACTTCTACCGCGATTCCCCCGGCGCTCATGTCACCGCCGACCAACTCGGTCATGGTAAAAACGATAAAGCTTAACACGGCGTGGGAGAGCGCGAAGGCGCCCACGCGAAGGAAACTGACGGAGTTCGAAAAGAACGAGGAAAAGACTTCCAGAAGCTCGACGATTCCCTCGATTATTCCCGCCAATACGCCGTTTTCGTACGCTTTCCCGTGCCCTTCCAGAAGGCGGACGATGGGTTCGGCGAAAAAGAGGCCCGCCAGCGGGAGGACTAAAAGGCACCATTCGATAATGGCCGGCGCGACGCCGGTTACCGCGAAACGGATGGCCAAGAACACGCCGAACCAAAAGAAGGCCGCGCCGCACAGCCCGGTCTTGCTGAAAACGGCCCGGGCCGGCCGCCCCAGGGAAAACTGGTTAATGATATTAATAATAAGGCCAAGCGAATTGATCACGAAGCCCACCGAAAGCGTGAAGCCGAAGAATACCATGAGCTTTCCGAGTGAATCCTTGGTGGGCATCATCTCGAGAATATGGTCCCTGCTTTCGCCGAAGTAGCCCGTGATAGCGCGGGAAAGCGGGGCGAGAATTTCCCCGTTGGCGAAAAACTCGCCGGTAAGAATTCCCATGACCATGCTCGATACGCCGATGGCCACGAAAATGGGGCCGAAATGGGCCCATTTACGAAGGGCCCCTACCTTTTCCGAGGCGAGCACGAAGCCAAAGAGGGCAAAGACGAGGCCCTGGCCCACGTCGCCGAACATGATGCCGAATAGCAGGGTGAAAAAGAAGGCGACCACGGGAGTGGGGTCGATTGTTCCGTATAAGGGGGCGCCATAACTGAAAATCATGCGCTCAAAGCTTTTGACGATCTTTCCGTGCCGATAGCGTACCGGCACCTTCTCCGTTCCGGACTTTACTTCCGGAACCTCATCGGGGGTCCATACACGGATGGCGACCCGCCCCTCGGTAAGATTGTCCAATTCGTTCATGAGCGCGCTCGACTCGGAGGCGGGTATCCACCCGGATACCCTGAATACCATTTCGGTAGACTCAAGCGCGGAGCGTACCTGCCGGACCCGCGTCGCGAGCGTGATTCTTTGGAGGGCGGCGACGAACTGATGGGCCACGGCGGCGGTGAAGTGCATGCGGGCGTTCACCGCTTCCGATAGGGCGATTTCCGCCTGTTCAACCTCGCGCTCCAGTCCCGCGAGAATTTCGTCGGGCACGCCCGAAAAGGACTCCGGTATTTCCAGGGCAATGAAGCCGAATTTTTTCAGCTCGGAATCCAGGGCGAAGCGGCCCTTTCGCGAGGAAGCGGCGAGCACGCGGGTCTTGTCGTCGCCCAGGGGAACGATAACCGCGCGGTCGCCCAAGGCCTTCCGCGCGTTCTCCTGCTCCGCCGGTTCCATCCGCCCGATTCGGAGGCTTAAAAAGGTGAGATTATCCAGCTCCGAAAAGGAAACTTTCAGGTTCGCGAAGGCGCGCGCTTCGTCCCGCGCGTCGGTAACCCGGTCCCGGTAGTCACGGGCAGACTGCTCCTCTCGCCTGATTTCCTCGACGCGATCCGCGAGGGACTCGGCTTCCTCTATCTGGCCGGCCTCGGGGAGCGTTACCCCGCTTTCCCAGCCTGCCGGATCGGGGATTCCCAGAAAGGCCCGGCCGGTTTGAAGCCGCGCCAGAAGGGCGACGAGGCGCTCGTCCTGATCGTTCTTTCGCTCGCTCGCCCCTTCCCGCAACTCGAAATCGGCCCGCGTCCCGAGATACTCAAGGACCTTGTCCACGTCCTGGCGGAGTATCATGAGCTCGATCAGTTTCATCTTCGTGGTTCTGAACATACTCCTACTCTCCCGTTATCTCGGCGATTTGATCCGCCGTGGCGCCAAGACGGAGGCCTTCCGCGGCGACGCGCACCATCTGTTCTTCCATTTGCTTTAGCTTGAAAAAGGCCACGGGAACGCCCGCGGTAAAGGGATTGCGATGAAAGCGGTTTTGGGCCATCCGGAAAAGCTTCCGGTCCGCCTGGAGCTGCGCGTAGCGGGGATCCAGATTCCAGGGAGTCCCCTCTTCGCCCGGATTGAGCAACCAACGGTACTCCCAGTCTGACCATTCGCTCCAGACATCGGGCGAACGGGAAAGGGCGGCTGAGGCGGGACGGCGCAACGCGGCGCCCTCGGCCTCGTCGGAAAGGGCGAGCATGGTCGCTATGGCGTCGGTATCCATGTCGTAATAGACCCTGAGCCGCAGGGCCCACACGATATTCTGGAGGATAATCTCCTCTTTAACCAACGGTTCCACCGCGGCGCGGTCCTGAGATCCGAGGGATTTCACGGCCATCCACAGATTCCGGTAATACTCGTGGTCCAGCCTCGTTTCCCAGTCGATATGCGCTTCCGGCGCGGGAACCGCGTTATACCAGGCGCAGTTCGTGCCCCGCGTTATCGCCGCCAAATCGGGCCAGGCGTCGTGGTTGAAAAGGCCGTATTCGCCGATATCGACGATGAACGGGCGTTCCGTTTTCCCCTGGGCGAGGGCCGCGGATTCCGCTTTCAGGTTGTTGTACTCGTAAAGGGAGAGGAAGGCGACGGATACGGGATCGGGCTTTTCGTAAACGGAAATGAGGTTGAGGAACTGGTCGACTACCCGCTGCTCAAATTGACGTTCGAGGAGCAAGGCGAGTAAGCCCTCGGGCACCATGGGCGGCGGCTCGTCGTAAATGAGGGTCCACAGGTCCTGCAGCCTTCGCGATTCGAGGAGTCGCTTCGCGCGCGGCCCGATCCAGGATTTGGACCTAAGCGCGCAGGCGCGGGCGTATACGTATGCGTCGGCACCAACCCTGTCCATCGGTCACGTTCCCGAAAAAACCGAATCGAGATAGGTATTAAAGGACGATGGAGAAAGGGGAATGGCTTCGATAGTGGCTTGATAGGCGGAAAGCGCTTGGGCGCGCCGTTCGTCGATGGCCTTTTTGTCCCGCGCGAACCCCGCCTCGGCGGACGCGACGATCCGCTCGTACGCATCCTTGAACTTTTTTGAGGCTTCTTCGGTAGCGGCGGCCTTTCGTCGGTCCGCCTCGGCCTGGGCGTTGGCGAGCAGCGAAGCGGCTTCGCGCTCTACGCTCATGAGGTGCCCAATTACGTCTTGCCCGTCCATAGTATCCCCTCGATGTATCGCGAAAGACGAAGGGCGCGACGCCGCGCGAAACCGGTAGGACGTCGGTCAAGTTCGTCTTCCGCGGGATTCGGTCCCCACTAGTACGGGGATAAGCCCATTTACACGGAAGTCGTCAGTAAGTCTTCAAACTTGCAGATTGTTTTATAGACGCCCTCGGGATCTTTTTGTTCCATGAGGGATAGATAAAATTCGGGATTCTCCAGAAGGAACGCGAGGCGCTTGAGAATCCGCAAGTGCATGGAATAATCCTCGCTGGACGTGAGGATCATGAACACGGCGTGAACGGGCTTTCCGTCCAGGGCATCGTAGTCAATGCCCTCCTTGGATATGCCGATGACGCCGTATTCGCCCTGGGGAACCGGTACGTTTTGGGCGTGCGGCAATGCGATACCGGTCTTTATGCCCGTGGAAAGCTTCGACTCCCGGTCCCGAATAACCGAAAGGATTCCCTCGCGCTCGGCGTCGGGATATCGGGAGACGAACAGATCGACCATTTCTTCGAAGGTTTCATCCTTGTCTTCGCTTTCGAGCCCGATCTTGATCAGGCTCGGCGAGAAGATACGGCCGAGTACCATATGAGCCTCTTACTGCGCCGCGGGCGCGTCGGTTGGGGCGGTTTCAGCGGGAGCGGTTTCGACAGGCGCTGCCTCGGTAGGCGCGGCCTGGTCTCCCGACCACCACTCGGAGGAGGAACCGGCGGACTCGATACGGGCCGCGTTCTCGATTCCCTTGTCGGAGGGGCTCTTATTCACGAAGGCGAGAAAGAAAGCGGTCACGAAGAAAAGGGTCACGACCACGTAGGTTGCTTTGGTGAGCACGGAAGCGGAGCGGGAACCGAAGGCGGAATTGCTGCCGCCGGCGAAGATACCGCCGAGGGTGTCGCCTTCCTCGTTCTGAATGAGGACGAGGGACACGATAAGGATGCAAACGAGCACGAAAACGACCAATAAAGCGATGCTGATGATAGCCATAAAGTTCTCCAGGTAATGATTCAGAAAACACTATATCCCAAACGGCCCTGTTGTGCAAGACAAAAAGGAGCCGCCCGCCGAGGGGATTGGCGGGCGGGTTGCCTGAACGCTCAGGCTTTATTGCGCCGGGGCGGGCGGCGGCGAGGCCGGTCGCCCCGAGAACGCGGCTTACTTACAGAGGGCGATGGGCTTGAAGGTGTCGGCCTTGAGGGCCGCGCCGCCGATAAGTCCGCCGTCGATGTTTTCCTTGGCGAGGAGGGCCTGGGCGTTGTCGGCCTTCATGGAACCGCCGTACTGGATCACCATCGCGTCGGCCGCGGCCTTGCCGTACATATCGGCGATAATGCCGCGGGTAAACTTGTGGATCGCGTCGGCGTCTTCGGGGGTGGCGGTCTTTCCGGTGCCGATGGCCCACACGGGCTCATAGGCGATGGTTACCTTCTTGAGGTCTTCCGCGGAAACGCCCGCGAGGCCCTTGCGGGTCTGCTCTTCGCACACCTTTTCGGCCTTTCCCGCCTCGCGCTCCTCGAGGAGCTCGCCGACGCAGAGGATCACCTCAAGGCCGTGGCTCAGGGCGAGCTTGACCTTCTTGTTGATCATGGCGTCGTCTTCCTTGTAGGTGTGGCGGCGCTCGGAGTGGCCAAGAATGACGACTTGCACGCCGAGATCCTTGAGTTGGAGAACCGATACCTCGCCGGTGTGGGCGCCCTGTTCGTCGGTACTCATGTTCTGCGCGCCGAGAAGGATGTTGGTACCCTTTACGACCTTCGAGACCGCGTCGAGGGCGGTGAAGGAGGGGGCGATCATGTACTTGTGGGGACCGTCCTTGAGTTCCTTTACGAGTTCGGTGGCGAGGGCGACCGCTTCGGACGCGGTCTTGTGCATTTTCCAGTTACCGGCGATGAAATATTTGCGCATGGGTTTCTCCTAAAAAGCGTTGATAAGAAATAGTACCAAAAATATCGATCACGTTCAATCGGCGAAAGGGGGGCGCTCTCGTAACGGTCCGCCGACGAGAGCCGAGTCCAAAAAAAGCTTCCGCCTATTCGGTCAGTCCGCCTTCCGGAACCGGGGCAAGCGATTCTGCCATTCCGGGTTTCGCGCCTGAGGAAAGCTTTACCACCAGGCGTCCTGATTCCAAGGCGCGGAAAAAAAGCGTTCTCCATGCCAGCGCGACGAGCAGGGCGAGGAACGACGCGATAAAGAGGCATATCACGGCCGATTGCAGGTTTTTCCCGACCAGGTACACGCCCACGGCGCAGGCGGGCACGCTCAGGCCGTAAATGCGGATTGCCGTAAGGAGCAGGCTTTGATTCGCGAAACCGGCGGTGGACATGACCGTCATGAACATGAAAATGGGTATGGAGATAACCGAGGCGAGGGCCATCCAGGGGACGATGGTCGCGGCGAGATCCAAAACGCGGGGATCGCTTTGGAAGGCCGAGAACAGGGGGCGGCTGGCGAGGGCATAGCCGAGATAGAGCGCGCCGGTGACGGTAAAGCCGATAACGCTCGCGGTACGCGAGGAGGCGCGCATGCGCTGGATATCGTTCGCGCCCGCCGCCTGGCCCGCTATGCTCGCGAGGGCGCTGGATAGCGACCAAATCGGTATGAGGGCGATCTGCTCGAGGCGCGAATACAGGGTAAACGCCGTGAGGATCAGCGGGTTCATGCTCACCATCATGCGGTTATAGAAAATGAAACTGACGGAGGCGAGGAAATTGAGAACGCTCTGGGGTATGCCGACCCGGAGAATCTCGCCCACAACGGGAAGGGAAACACGGGAAATTTGCCAATGCACCCGGACCGAAGACCGCTGGGCGACGAAAACCGACACGAGATAGACGGTGCTTACCAGGTTTCCGATAACGGTCGCGAGACCCGCGCCGCCGATACCCATGCCGGCCGCGAAGATCAAGACGGGGTCGAGTATGATATTCGCGACGGTGCCGAGCATCATGGAGACCATCATGTGCTTGGTGCGCCCTTCGCCCTGAAGGATGCCGACGAACACCGCGTTCACGAACATGAAGGGCACCACCGGAAGAAGCCAGACGAGGTACGCGTTCCCGTATTCCAGAATCTGACCCGTTCCCCCGAAGAGGGAAAGGAGCGGGCGCGCGAAGGAATAAAGCAGGGCCAAAAAGAGGGCGGAGGCGGTCAGGGCAAGGAACATGCCGCTTTCCGCGGTACTGTCCAATTCGCTTTCGCGCCCCGCCCCTATGGCGCGTGCCACCAACGACGTAACGCCGCCGGTTATGCCGAAACTGGCGGCCATAACGATGAAATACAGGGGAAAGACGAGGCCCGTGGCGCCCACGAGCCACGGATCGGCGGTATCTATCCGGGCGATGAACCAGGTGTCCACCAGATTGTACAAAAGGCCGAACGCCTGGCCGGCGAGGATGGGTAGGGAGAGGACCGTCATTTTCTTTGCCAAAGGGGCAAACGTGTTTTCTGTTTTGATCATGATTGTTTGACTATACCAGCGCTTAAAATGAGAAACAACATGCTTTCGCACGATTGTTCATGCCAATCGCCATTTTAAAAACCCCGGCGCGTCAATGTATCAGGCTTTCTGCCCAATCCCGCCGGTTCCAGAGGGAACAGCCGCCGGAGGTTTCCGCGAGCTCGTCGTGATGCGAGCGGATCGCCGCCAAAAGAGGCGATCGAAGCGCCTCCGCGAGCGGCTGGTCGCGCGCCGACGTATCTCCGAAGGGCGCGAAGGGGCAGGCTTCCAGGCGGCCGTCGGGGGCGACGTGCACGAAGCCCCGCGACGCGGATAGGCACCCGCCGAATTTGTCCTCGTCGCCGGGAAAGGCCATAAAGAGCGCGGCGAATTCCCCGCGAAGCGCCTCGAGGTCAGCCAGGAGGGCTGACCGCTCCTCGGGGCTCACGCAGAGGCCCTCGGTGCCGACCGCCACGGGCGTATATTCGTTGTAGAAAAAAACCCCGGCCCCGGCGGAATACAGTTCCCGCACGAAATCGCGGGAAACCAATTCCGCCGCGTTGGATTTCATCACGGTAAAGGATACCCCGAAAAAAACGCCCGCCCTGCGCAATTTTTCCATTCTCGCCCTGGCGGCGGCGTACACGCCCCCGCCCCGCCGACCGTCGGTGGCTTCGAGGCGCCCTTCAACGCTCAGGATGGGTATGAGGTTTCTCGTGCGCGCGAGGAGAAGGACCGCCTCGTCGTCGATCAGGGTACCGTTGGTGAATACGGGAAACGCCACCGAAGGATTGGCACGCGCCAAGTCGATAAGTTCGCGGATGCGCACCAAGGGCTCGCCGCCCGCGAGGAGCACGAAGGAAACGCCGAGGGACGCGCCCTCGCCGATCACCCGCGAAAGCCGGTCAAAACCCATTTCACCCGGCCGCCCCTCATCCCGCTCCCGGATTTCCGTGGCCCGGGAGTAACAGCCCGCACAGTTCAGGTTGCACGCGCGGGTAACGCTCACGATCATGAATGCGGGGACGGGTATGCCCCTCTCGCGGTTTTCGGCCCGGAGGCGTTCCGCGATGCCCTGCCGGACCGCGATCCGCGCGAAGGCGGGAAGGGAGCGGGGCCAACGGCGGGCGATGCTGAAGGCGCGCCGGGAGAGGCGGGAGATGCCCGAATCCATTCGGGCGATGTACGGGTCGGGTATCGGTACTTGCTTTTCCATATCAGTACTCTAACACGGCTTCTCCGTCAAAACGCCACCCGCGAACGCGACTACCGGAACGGTTTAAAAAAAAACCGGCCGGAAGCGCGCGGCGCCGGCCGGTAAAAAAGTCCCGCGATAGGAGCGGGACCGAACGGTTATTTCGTCTCCAGCACCGCGATTCCCGGGAGGGTCTTGCCCTCGAGGAACTCGAGCGAGGCGCCGCCGCCGGTGGAAACGTGGCTCATCTTGTCGGAAAGCTTGAACTTATTCACCGCCGCGACGGAATCGCCGCCGCCGACCACGCTCACGGCGCCGTTATCGGTGGCTTCCGCGACGAGACGGGCGACCTGTTCGGTGCCCTTGGCGAAGGAGTCGAACTCGAACACGCCCACCGGGCCGTTCCACACGATGGACTTCGAGGCGAGGATCGTCTCCTTGTAGATAGCGACCGTCTTCGGGCCCACGTCCATGCCCATGTAGCCGTCGGGGATATCCAGGGCGTCCACGGCGACGGGCTTGGCGTCGGGGGAGAAGGAATCGGCGGTCACGTGGTCTACCGGGAGGATGATCTTCACGCCCTTGGCGGAGGCCGACGCGAGGAGTTTCTTGGCGGTATCGATGAAGTCGTCTTCAACGAGCGACTTTCCGATGGTATGTCCCTGGGCCTTGAGGAAGGTATACGCCATGCCGCCGCCGATGATGAGGGCGGAAGCGTTCTTGAGGAGGCTTTCGAGCACGGCGATTTTCGAGGAGACCTTGGCGCCGCCGATGATGGCGACCAGGGGCTTCGGGGGATTGGTGACCATGGGCTCGAGGTATTTGACCTCTTTTTCCATGAGGAAGCCGCCGACCTTGACCTTCACGAATTTCGCGATGGTGGCGGTGGAGGCGTGGGCGCGGTGCGCGGTGCCGAACGCGTCGTTCACGTAGATATCGCCGTACGTGGCCAATTCCTTGGCGAGAATTTCCTGGGTCGCCTCGTCCTTGGCGGTCTCTTCCTTGTGGAAGCGGGTATTCTCGAGCATGAGCACGCCGCCCGCGGGAAGGGCCTCGACGGCGGCCTTCGCTCCGAAGCAGGAATCGGCGAAGGCGACGGTCTTGCCCAGCTTCGCGGCGAGGTAATCGGCGACGGGCTTCATGCGGTGCTTGCCGGCGATGTATTTGTCGAGATCAAAGGACTTTCCGTCCTTCTCGGCCTTTTCCTGGGCTTTCTTGGCGTCCTTGGAGGGGTCGCCGAGGTGGCTCATGAGCACGAGCGAAGCGGCGCCCGATTCGAGCACGTACTTGATGGTGGGGAGCGCCGCCATGATGCGGGTGTCGTCCTGGACAACCCCGTCCTTCATCGGCACGTTGAAATCGACGCGCATAACGATGCGCTTGCCCTTAAGGTCTACGTCTTTAACGGTCTTGATCATGGATTCCTCCTGAATTCTTGCAATTATCGAGCGGAATATGGTTTTTCCACGGATATTCAATCTATAAAAAATATACCAATTAGCTATCCCCTTTGTAAATACCGGCCCGACGCGATATCTCGCCGACCGGTTCCGCTTGACAGAGCCATACGGCGCGCCTATGATCCCCGCGTGGAAAGCGTACGCCCGAAAGAGGCAGCCGTATCGGTAATCGGCGCCGGCGCCGCCGGCTTATTCGCCGCGGCGGAACTCGTCCAGGCCGGAAGGCGCGTCGAGATTTTCGATCACCGCGGCGAGGCGGCCCTCAAGCTCCGTCTCGCGGGCTCAAGCGGCCTGAATCTCACCAATGCCCTACCCATTGCAGAATTCGCCCAACGTTACGGCGACGAGGCCGACCGCTTTCGCTCACTGCTCCAAGACTTTCCGCCCGACCGGATAATCGATTGGGCCGAAGCCCGGGGAGCGCGAACCTTCAGGGGATCGGGAGGGAAGATTCTCACGAAGGACGGCGATGGCTCGGCGCTCATCGAGGGCCTGTTGCGTTCGCTGCGCGACTCCGGCCTCGTTTCCTTCCGTTTCGGGTACCGGTTTTCCGGATTCACGCCCGAGGGCCCCGCGCTCACCGGTCAGGCCGATTCGGAAAAAGTCGTCGCGGGCCTTCCCGCCCTTCTTGCCCTGGGCGGCGCAAGTTGGCCGCTCACCGGCTCGGACGGCCTGTGGACGAAGGCCTTTCGCGAGGCCGGCATACGGCTCGCCCCGTTCAGGCCCGCCAATTGCGGTTTTGAGACCGCCCTTGGCGAAGGCGAAACGGGAGAGCGCGTTCCGGTAAAAAACCTCGCGCTCGCCTACGCGGGCAAAACGGTTCGGGGCGATATCATGCTCACCCCGTGGGGCATTGAGGGCGCACCCGTATACGCGCACGCGTCGGCCCTGATCCGCTCGCTGGAGGGCCGAGGCGGCGACGATCTGATCATGGATCTGTACCCTGACCTGAAAGCCGAGGATATCCTTCGGCGGCTCAGCGGCGATCGGGGAAAGGCGAGCGCGTCTACCTATTTGAAAAAGAGGCTTCGCCTTTCGCCGGCCCAGGGAATCCTGCTTCGCCGGGCGCTTGGCGGGGAAGCGCACAAGAAGATCCTGGAAAACCCGACGCTGCTTAAGGCCCTCCCCCTCCCCTGCCGCAAGCCCCGCCCCCTGGAAGAAGCCATATCGGTTTCAGGCGGCGTGGAATTCGGGGAATTGAACGAATACTTCATGCTCAATGCGTTCCCGCGGATATACTGCGCCGGGGAAATGCTCGATTGGGACGCGCCCACCGGGGGCTTCCTCCTGACGGGGTGTTTCGTCACCGCCCACCGCGCGGTCTCGCGGATTCTGGAGACGGAATGAACGGGGGGCGGCGCGAAACGAGGGTTCCCGACCAGTGGGCCGGCGGAAGCCTGCTCGCGTACATCCGTTCGCGGTTCACCTACCAAAGCGGCGACGAATGGGAAACCCACCTTAAAGACGGGCGCATAGCGCTTAATGGGAAGCCTTGCGAACGCGATACGCCATTGGCCGCGGGGGATATCCTATCCTTTTCGCCTCCCGAGATACCGGAACCCGAGGTTCCCGACTCATGGCGGATCCTTGACGAGGACGAGCGGTATCTATTCATCGATAAACCGGCGGGGCTCCCTTGCCATCCTTCGGGAATATACCGGACCAAAACGCTGTGGAACTTTCTGCAGCCCGCGTACGGAACCCTGCATCTGGTAAACCGGCTCGACCGCGAAACCTCGGGAATCGTGGTCGCCGCGAAAAACGGCGAGGCGGCCGGGCGCGCGGCGCGGTCGATGGCAGAAGGCGGATGGCAAAAGGAATACCGGGTCGTGGTGGAGGGCGCCGTTCGGGAGCCCTTTGAGGCGAGGGGATATCTCGTCAGCGACGAGCGCTCGCCGGTCAGGAAGAAGCTCACCTTCATCCCCGAACGGCTCCTTTCCGCACCGCCGGAAGGCTCCCGTTACGCGCATACCCTTTTCCGCCCCGTGGCCGAAAAGAACGGCATGACCGAGCTTATCGCCGAGCTTCTCACGGGAAAGACCCATCAGATCAGGGCGACCCTACACGGACTCGGCTTTCCGGTTACCGGGGATAAGCTATACGGAAGGGACCCTACCGCCTTTTTGCGCTTCATCGAGGGCAGCCTCACGCCCGAAGACCTGTCCCTATTGCGGCTGGAGCGGCAGGCCCTTCATTGTCGAAGAATCGCCTTTACGATTGAACCGGGGCTTCGGTACGATATTCTCTCTCCCCTACCGCCGGATTGGCCCTTTACGGTATAAAAAGCGATTATCCTTGACATATTCTCGATTTATGTCACAATTATGACCATCAAATCGCAAGGAGCTCGTTGTATGGAACCCATCAGCGGCAAAACGCCCTCGGCTTATGAATTTCCCCTCCTGATCAAGCATATTCTCAAGGCGCCGATCGACTATCGGCGGGATCAAGAAATCGTGTATCGGGACTCAAAGCGCTTCTCCTACCGTGAATTCCACGAACGGGTAGCCCGGCTCGCCACGGCCCTGACCGAGCTCGGCATTAAGAAAGGCGATACCGTGGCGGTGATGGATTGGGATTCCAACCGCTATCTCGAATGCTATTTCGCCATCCCGATGATCGGCGCGGTCATGCACATGATCAACATGCGGCTCGCTCCCGAACAGCTCATCTATACCATTGACCACGCGGAAGACCAACTCATTCTGGTGCACCGGGACTTCGTTCCCCTGATCCAGTCGATTAAGGGACGCATCGCCGGAGTAAAGCGATTCGTGCTCATGAACGACTGGGAGGCGAACCGGCCCCCCGCCCAGGGCATCGAGTTCGCCGGAGAATACGAGGAGCTTCTCGCGAAAGCCGCGCCCATGGAAGAGTATCCCGATTTTGACGAGAATACCCGGGCCACCACCTTCTATACCACGGGAACCACGGGCTTGCCCAAGGCCGTGTTTTACACCCACCGACAACTGGTACTGCACACCATGGGCGCTACCGCAACCCTCGCCTCGATCCGCTCCGGCCCCGGCTTCCACGGCGAGGACGTGTACATGCCCATCACCCCGATGTTTCACGTGCACGCCTGGGGCATTCCCTACGTCGCGACCTTCTTGGGGGTAAAGCAAGTCTACCCCGGTAAATACGTGCCCGACATGCTCAATTCGCTTATAGAAAAGGAAAAAGTGACCTTCTCCCACTGCGTTCCGACCATACTGGCCATGCTGCTCAAGGATCCCAGCGCGAAAGGAATGGATTGGTCAAAATGGAAGGTGGTAATCGGCGGCGCCGCGCTTCCGAAAGCCCTGGCCGCCATGGCCCTTGGAATGGGGATCGACATTTTCGCCGGCTACGGCATGTCCGAGACCTGTCCCTTCGTTTCGATAGACCGGCTTACCCGAGAAGACCTCTCCCGCTCCCATGAAGAGCAACTGGAGAAACGGACCCGTACGGGAACCGCCATTGGCCTGATGTATCTGCGGGTAATCGACCCCAAGGGCAATGACGTAAAACGGGACAACAAATCCTCGGGAGAGATCGTGCTCAGGGCGCCCTGGCTTACCATGGGCTACTACAAGGACGCGAAAAACTCCGAGAAACTGTGGGAAGGCGGGTGGATGCACACCCAGGACGTGGCGGTCATGAACGACGATCGCTCGGTCAGGATCACCGATCGCCTGAAAGACGTGGTGAAAGTGGGCGGCGAATGGCTTTCTTCGCTTGAAATGGAAGATATCCTCGCGAGCCAGGGCGAAATAGAGGAAGTGGCGGTTATCGGTTTAGCGGACGAGAAATGGGGCGAAATTCCCCTTGCCTGCGTGGTCCAGCGCGCCGGGGCGGAACTCACGGCGCACAAGGTCATGGAACACGTGAAGGGATACGTGGACCGGGGGGTCTTGCCCCGCGAAGCGATCCTCTTGCGCGTGCAATTCGTGGACGCAATCGATAAAACGTCGGTCGGAAAAACGGACAAACTGGCGCTTAAGGCAAAATACGCCTCGGCCAAGGGGTAATTGAACTGCCGCCCGATTCCGCGCGGAATCGGGCGGCGCGCCCTTACGGGTTGGCCTTCAGCCAGGCAATCATGGATTTAGCCGCCAGGGCCCCGTCGGAAACCGCCTTGGCGATTTGTAGAAAGCCGCCCACGCAATCGCCGGCGGCCCAGAGCCCGCTCATGTTCGTCCTGAATTCCCCGTCTACGGCGATATCCTGTCCCCGAGTCTCAAAGCCTATCTTCGCGGCGAAATCCGCCGCCCCGGCCGTGCCCACCGCGACGAAGCATCCGTCTACCGGAACCCGCTCGCCGGATTCGGTCTCGATGCCCGTCAGCCGCTCGTCGCCGGTAAAACGGGCAATCCGAGAGGTAACCACCGGAACGCCCGCGGGGAAGCGACCGGGATCGGGCTCTTCGCCGTTGGTGAATACGGTAATCTTGTCGGTGAACTGCCTCAGTTCGTGAAGCTCGCTCGCCGCGTACTCGCCCGAGCCCACCAAGGCAAGGCTTTTTCCCCGAAAGAAAAAACCGTCGCATACGGCGCAAAAACTGATCCCCTTACCCCGAAGCTCGTCGAAACCCGCGGCCTTCACCTTGCTCCGGGCTTTACCCGTGGCGAGCAGGACCGCGCGCGACCGAAAAATTTGGTCGGCGGTTTTTACCTCGTAGCCGTCGCCGATCCCGATTCCCACGACCTCGTCGGCGAGCACCGTTACGCCAAGCCGTTCTGCCTGGGCCACGCCCCGGTCTATTATCTCGAAACCGGCAACCGGTTCCGGAAACCCGAAAAAGTTCTCGATTTTGTCGGCGCGCTCCAATGCGCCCCGATCCTTTCCTATCACCAGTACCGACTGCCCGGCCCGCGCCAGGTACACCGCGGCCTGAATGCCCGCCGGTCCCTTACCGATCACGATTGCGTCATACTTCATTCCTTAAATGTGCCGAATCGAGGCGGAAAAGTAAAGTGACATCCTCACCTAAGGTGAGGCCCGCACCATAGGTGAGGCCCGCACCAACGGTGCGGGCCCGATGAACCGAGACGCGGCAATGTAGAACGGAGGACGGTCACTCCACGCGAATTTTAATCTGCTTGGTTTTTTGCTCTTCCCGCTTGGGTAAGGTCAATAGCAGCGTACCGTTTCGGTAGTCGGCGATTATGCCCTCGCCGTTGACCGAGTCTCCCAGCTCGAAACTGCGCTTAAAGCCAGAAAAAGCCATTTCGTTGCGTATGCACTCGAATTCGGCGCCGGGCAGCTTCGAGCATTCCGCCGTAAGGGTCAAAACGCCCTTCTCCACCTTCAGCTGGATATCGTCCTTCTCGACGCCGGGTATATCGAAATACATCAAGTATTCGGAATCGGATTCCACTATATCGACGGCGGGGAGCCGGTACTCATTACCCTTTTTTGACTCTACCTTCGTATCGTTGGTTTCTTTCTTGATAAGGTTCATGGCGTGCCTCCTTACTTGATCTCGATCTTACGGGGTTTGCTCTCGGGCGATTTCGGCAGTTTTATGATCAGAAGCCCATCGTTGGCCTCGGCGGCGATGCGCCCGGAATCGATTTTATCGTTCATAATAAAGCTGCGCTCGAAGCTTCCGGAAAACCGTTCGTCCAAGAGCACTTTCGTTCCTTTGGGAAAATCCCGCTTTCGCTCGCCGCGGATCGTCAGGGTATTGTCCTTGAGGTTTACCTCAATCGAGGATTTATCCACGTCGGGAACCTTGGAGACGAGGATATAGCCGTCCTTATCTTCGTAGAGGTTTGTCTCCGGCCAGCGTCCCCGGAAAGAGTTCGCCGGGGAGTCGAAGATTCTGTTCAGTTGCCTGTTAATCTCGAACAGGTCATCCAAAACCGATGTGTACATACCGTACCTCCTTAATCATTATTTACCGTAATTAAAGCAAGAATCATGCCAACCGTACGCACACAAAACCGCTGAGTATATCGATTAAAGTATTACCTTAAAAGGACTTAGACGCGTCGTAACGACCCTGCGCCATGATTGTTGCAGGAGCGAAGAACAAGGGAACGCGAGTGTTTTTTATTGAAACAAGGGGGCAGCGTGCTTCGGGAAATTTCGTGTCATTTTGGCACACCGCCCTTTTACGCCGTTTTCAAAACGGGGCACGCTGATCCACGTACGCTATATGCCGAAATTGAAGCCGGTAGAAAGCATGATGGTGGAGCGCACGCGGGAATTGGGAATGGTCACGCTCAAGTCGATGGGGATATACATGCCCCGATACTCGAAGGTATAGCCCAAGGCCCACACCACGGTGTATCCGGCCATGGTGATCATGGGGCCCGTTCCGAACTCGAAGCCGGACGCATGCCGAAAGCCGATGAGGGTGGAAAAGCTCGGGATAAACAGGGACTGCTCCATGCCCCCCACGGAAAAGACTTCCTGTATGCCCAAATGATGCTCGGTTTCCCCAAGCTTGAAGCGCTGCTCGAGACTGGCGGCGAACACCGAATTGACGGGAACGTAGGTGCCGCCCGGGAAAAAGGGAGAGAGCGATTGGTTGTATTCGCCCTCGCTGACGCCGGTGTAGGAAACGCCTATCCTGGGCCCAAAAATGGTCTGCATGTCCTGGGCGCTGATGAGGGAACCGGAACAGGCAAAGACGAGCGAAGCAAGCAAACGACGGTAGACGATAAATCTTTCGCGTTTCATGGGAATCTCCTTTTTCCTTTCCAGTATATCCGAAGGAAAAAGGCCGAAAAGCCGCTTTCTCAAAAAGAACCGGGGTTCTCGGAAAAAAGAACCGGGGTTCCGCCCCGGGAACGCCCCTTTTCCGGGAGGCCACGGTGCGGTTCCGCATAAAAAAAAAGCCCGCGTCCCTTTGGGGGATCGCGGGCCTTTTCGCGCGGAACCGATACCTCCCTACAGAGGCGCCGAAACCCGCGCTCGGGCGATTACTTGCCGATAACGCGGCACATCTCGCATACCTTGTTCGAGTAACCCCACTCGTTGTCGTACCAGGACACGACCTTCACGAAGGTCTTGTCGAGGGCGATACCGGCCTTGGAGTCGAACACGGAGGTGCGGGCTTCGTCGCGGAAGTCGGTGGAAACCACGTCTTCGTTGGTGTAGCCGAGAACGCCCTTGAGCTCGCCCTCGGAGGCTTTCTTCATGGCGGCGCAGATGTCGTCATAGGAAGCTTCCTTCTCGAGTTCCACGGTCAGGTCGACCACGGAGACGTCGGAAGTCGGGACGCGGAAGGCCATGCCGGTGAGCTTGCCGTTGAGAACGGGGAGCACCTTGCCCACGGCCTTAGCGGCGCCGGTGGAGCTGGGGATGATGTTCTCGAGGATACCGCGACCGCCGCGCCAATCCTTGGCGGAGGGACCGTCAACGGTCTTCTGGGTGGCGGTGGCGGCGTGCACGGTGGTCATGAGACCGCGCTTGATGCCGAAGGAGTCGTTGAGGACCTTGGCCACGGGCGCGAGGCAGTTGGTGGTGCAGGACGCGTTGGAAATGATGGTCTGACCGGCATAGGTCTTGTCGTTTACGCCGTAGACGAACATGGGGGTGTCGTCCTTGGAGGGGGCGGACATGATGACCTTCTTGGCTCCGGCGGTGATGTGCTTTCCGGCGGATTCCTTGTCCAGGAAGAAACCGGTGGACTCGACGACGACGTCGGCGCCGACTTCG
>QKEL01000008.1 GCA_003252395.1 Spirochaetales bacterium | reverse complement strand
AAAACAGATTTCTCTGGCCGCCAGCGAGTTTCACCCGTTCTTCAGAATACTCAAACAGGTTTCCGAGTCATATTGAAAATTGAGCAGCTGGCGAAGCTCCATCAATATGTCGTTCGATAACACATGGGCCTCGTCAATGATCAACAGCGGGTGAATCTTTTCGGTATGCTGCAGTTGATACACATATTCTTTAATGCTTCTGAACAGACTTGCCTTTCGTCCACGGGCTGGCAGATTGAATGCGGTGGCGACATGACCGTAAAACTCTCCGACAGAAACCGACGAATGGCACAGATACACCGGACGAAACATACCTGCAGGCAAACCGGAAACCAGAAGCCGCAAGAGACACGATTTTCCTGATCCTGATTTTCCAGTCAGTATGCCGATGCCCCGGCGTTCGCAAAAAAACTCAAGATTCACCAGCGCTTCATTAATAAGCGGTAAATGGAGCAACTGCGAAGTCTCGATATCCCGTCCGAACGGATCCTTTTGGAGACTGAAATAGGAAAGCATTCCTTGCAAGCTGTTATGAAAGACTGTCTCGCTCATAGTGGACCATCCAATGCGGCAGAAGACCGCAACGCTGCTTGCGCAGGCGTATCAGGAGCCATGATGCGGCGCGAGCGGGCGTTTCCATATTCATCGATTAGTCGGGCGTGACCATACTCTTTTCCGTCATAGAATACGCGGATTACAAGCGTATCACTCAATGGATTGAAACGGACCTTGATCTTTCGTCCGATCAAAATCGAGGGAACTTCGTAACGTGTCCCATCGAGACTGATCGTTGCATCATTCGATACGGTGCGATACTGCTGATGACAAAAAGCTTCATCAAGATCAATGGTAGCACCCATGCGAAATATATACCGGCTTCCCGCAAGCCATGCTTCAAGCGGCGTTTGTCCGCCCAGTCCGCTATGACCGCTGCGGTGATACTCGTTTTCAAGCCAGGTATGAAAGCGCATATCGTAATCCTGAATACTCCTGATAGTCGAAGAATCTATCGTCGCTTCAAACTGCGTTCGCACTGTACGAAAAAAGCGTTCGATCTTTCCGCGTCCCTTCGGGATGCCCGGCCGCGAATGCATCAGCGGAATACCCAGTGCAGAAAGAATTATTTTCGTTTGCTCAGCGATAAACGTTGAGCCGTTATCCGTATACACCCGACGAATCCGTCCGTGACTGCGCAATACATGATGCAAACCGCGCTCAAACTCAAGGGCGTTTTCGGAAAAACAAAACCGGGCATAGACGACTCGCCTCGTTGCATCGTCAATGAAGGCGATAAGGATTGCTTTTCGCATACGGCCGGATGCATCGGGCACGGAAAAAGAATGCATGGCATCGACTTGAACGCATTCAAGCGGCTGATCGAAACTGTATCGGAGTACCTGATCAGGTTTGCATTCGCGTAGCCTCTCGCGCCGGGTAAGACCGGAGGCCTTGATGAATCGGGACAGGGACGACTTTGATACTTCGGACGTTATTTTCCCTTCCTTCTGCAGCATCCTGATTGCAACGCTCGCACACAAATACGGTTTCTGTTCAAGCAGTTCCAGAACCAGGAGTTTCTCCGCATCGCTGAGTACTTTGCATCGTCCGGTATCCTTGCGTATCTTGGGGAGTAACGAATCCTTGCCCTGCGCCTTGTATGCCTTCAGCCATTTCTTGATGCAGGATGTAGTGAGTGTTTTTTTCCGCGAATGGGGAATGGTCCATTCTGTCGCAGCCTTCGCGGCAATCGCTCGAGACAGCTCGATCCCTTGAGCATGTGAATAGACCAGATCGGCGATAATGCCGAACCGGAAATCTGCGATAATCCGTTGTCGTTCGGAAATCTCTTTTTCTTTCATATCATGCCTCCTTCAAGTACATTCAGGAAGAGTCTATGTCCGGTTTTCGGTGTTGCCAATCTGCCAGCTTATGTGGGATTCTTCTTCCCGTTTTGTGTTGTGTAAAAAGCAGGATCGAAGCGCGGGAATTGAACAGTGCATTGACATGTCGAGACAACGAAAGCGTATTCGCCTGAGCAAGGACAGGTTCTTTCCCGGATAATCCAAGAGATACAGCAAATGCCGTCAGCGTCATTCCGGAATGAACTGATTCTCCAAAGATAACAAGCCAGCGTTCAAGACTTCTGGCAAATGCTTTTTCAAGCCTCTTGAGCACACGCATCTCGAAACCATATTTGAGAATATGTGCGCCTGCTTTCAGTCGGCTCATGCCCTGTTCACGGTTCTTAAAATAGAGTTCAACATCGCTGCTGTCATGGCTGGTTCCCGGTACTGAACAGGAAGGAATCAATGCATGCGTAGTTCCGCACTTTGGGCACTGTACGCGATATATGACAATGCAGTGCTGCCGGTGATGTTTGTAGTAGTGACCATGTTTATGTACTTGCGAACAGCCACAGGCGGGGCACACAAGAGTGGTGCCCGTTGAGACGAAAGGGATGGATTTTTTCCGGATGCAGGTCGATAATAAGTATAGGTTTTTTTGGACAGAAGAGCGGGAGGGTCTGCAACCTTTTTTCCCGCTCTTCTATTCTTCCCCCCAACAGTTTGATTGTCTCTATTATCGGGAGAAATTTCCAGAAATCAGGAATTTATTTCGGGAAGCGACAACAATAAGATGAAAGAGAACGATTCATTAGAATAAGTGTAATCAATATGATCTAATGAATCAATTCATGCATATTCCGGAGCAAACCTGCCACAGATTACGCCACCTGAAACACGTCGATTCCGGTCGAAACCTGCTACTTTTGACCGGAATCGGTGGCAGGCATTGGCCGGAATTCGCGTCTGGGAAACCTGAATTCCGGTCAAAACGAGCCAGCAATTCCGGTGCAAACCTGCCACCTGACTTTTACACTATCCATTCGAGCAGAGTACATGGCGTAGAAAAGGAAAAGCATGAAACAGATGTCCGATTTCTTGAGCATGTAGATTTAGTATTGCTTTCACGATTAACTCGGAATTATGAATTAGCTTCATGTGAAGCTAATTAGCAGTAGCTTGTAAACTCATCATAGAAAACCGCTCATTTAGCTTCACATGAAGCTAAATAGAGTAATAGCCACAACGCCCTGAAATCTTGTATTTTAGGGCGTTTTTTTGCATTTCTCACGTTATTTCGCAGAGATGTCAGCTAAATAATTATACAGTAAGGAAATATAAACGACAGAGCATACGAGGGGGTGGGAGAGAATACAGTTAAAACCTTGCGCAGCAAAGAAATAACAGAGCAAATATTCTCCCCTTTATCTTGCCCTGTATTCGGGCTAGTGGATTCTAGGAGGAACCAACACTCACTCGGGCTTTGCATCATTTAGCTTCAAGTGAAAGTAATTAGGCTATTTGAAAATTGGCTTGTTTGGATTCATGAGATGGTTACATTACGTATAAGCAATATAACCACCTGTTTAAAACAAATTATTTAGCACAATAAGATGAAAGAGAACGATTAATCTGAATAAGTGTAATCAATATGATCTATTGAATCAATTCAGGCACATCGCGTACATCAATCCCTTTTTCCAACAGGAAGTCTCGAATTTTTCGGCGTGAATGGAAAAGGTGAACAGTAAAATTGAAAATTTCTTTTTTATCTGATTCCGGGAGACAATTATAGAATTTCAGAAACTCTGTATATTCTTGGGCAACACCCAAAATATACTTCTCAGGTACATCTACGGATTGATCCTTACCAGATATCAGCCAATCTAGTGGAAGAGAGAGCTTCTTTGATATTTCGAGTAGTTGTATGAGGGATGGTTCATATATATTTTGATATGCCGCTTTTATTTGTTTTATGGATATTATTCCCAAGATTTCGCTAAAAAAATTCTCGTCTATTTCGTCGAACTCTATTTCAGCTTGTAAGGGACTTCTTTCACGGATTGTCTCTTCAATTCGATACATAATTGCTCTTGGAGACAACCAGAATCCATTTGAATAAGTTTCGTCGTCATACGAAACCCATTTTTTTGTATAATTCTCATCAAAAAGCCACTCAATTGATACACCAAGGAATATTGCAATCTTTAGACCAACTTCTGCTGAAGGAAGATTTCCATGACGATTCCAATCGCTAATTGTATATGAATTAATACCACAAAAATCTGCGAGTGCCTGCCTTTTCAGATTTTGCTCTTTAAGAAGGTTGTCAATTTTCTGAACAAGTTCTTGACCATTCATAAGAATCATTATGGCATAAAAAAGGAAAAAAATAACACTTGACGAATTGTAATATTACTATGTAATATAACAACAGTTAGTATTATTACATAGTAATAATACTCAGGATGATTAGAGATAGTAGTGGTTCTCTAATCACCTTGAGTGATTCCCGTAAGGGTAACTTAAGCCCGATTTCCAAACCACTACATGGAAATCGGGCTTTTTCTATTCTAGGAGGATATCATGGAAAGGCGGTGTTTATCAATTAAAGAAGCAGCAGCGTATTTATCATTAAGTCCGAAGACCCTATCACGACACAAAGAGATAACGCCAATAAAGATAGGGCATTTAACCCGGTATGACAAAGATATGCTTGATGCGTATGTTTCATTAAAGACTAAAGAAGCGATGCAGGAGGTTGTAGGATGAACGAACAAATGTCCCAGCAGGACAAGGTATTAGTCCTGAGAGAGAAGCTTGAAGGTTCGTATTTTGATTTGCTCCTTCAGCTTACCCAGATTGAATATGGAGAGGCATCTCTGACATGTATTGTAAGAGACAAACAAATCGCCTTTGCGGGAGTTTCCCGGACAAAAAAGGTTATGTTTGATAAATCACACAAGGAATGAATCTCATCTTTTGTGATCGATCATTGGAGGATCGATGAAAATCATATCTATATCTTCAGCGAAAGGCGGTGTATCGAAAACCTCCGTAAGTATCAACCTTGCGCAGGCATATGCAAACAGAAACAAAAAGGTGTTGTGTATCGATTTTGATCACAATAATAATTGTACTGATTTTTTCCTCCGGGATACAGCTGTGGAAGCTATCGAGGAGCGAAATCTTTATCATGTTTTAACCAATCGAAAGCGTATTGAAGATTGTATTTTCCACACATATTTATCGGTTGATGTCCTTCCTGCAACGCCTATTCTGTCGCGAATTGAAGTTGAACTTGCGCGAGATCCCGGGGCCTTATTACGATTTCCTACATTAGTTCGGTCCTTGGATTATGATTATGTGGTGATTGATACTCCTCCCTCAATTTCATTTGCACTTACTGCTGCTCTTTATACCTGTGATGTTGTAATCAGTCCTGTTTCATGGAGTCGGTGGACAATACAAGGATATTCTTTATTAAAGGAAGAATGTGATCGAGCTTCACAAGGTTCGGGAACCAACATTCAGTTGTTTGCCCTTCCATCAATGGTTACTGATAGTGAGTGCGAGAAGTTGAAAGCCGTCGATATCTGGAAATCGACCTTTAGCTATATCAGTAGAAATCTTTCCATCAAGAATAGCGGAACAAGCGGTTCTCCGTTAAAAAGTGGTTCGATATCCTGGAAACAATTTGAAGTACTTGCCGAGGAGTTCCAATAATGGGAAAGAAAATAGATGATTCAGTTCTTGGTTCTCGTATAGGTCATTCAGCACAGGAAGAATGTCATAAAGAGAATGATAGCCCTGTAGTTCAGGGATTAGTACTATCACAAATTGTATATAAACCAATCGAGTTTTTTATTCCGAACCCATGTAATTCTATTTTCGACTCACTGAAAACACAAGATCAACTCGATGCTCTTTATAAAGATATTGATTCATCGCGAGTAATCGTAAATCCATTAATTGCAATGCCGGATGGTACTTTGGTTGAAGGACATAGTCGACTACTCATTGCAAAGCGTTTACAAGAAGAGGGAAGAGAACTTGGGCTCCTGCCTGTCCGAATTATTAGCACTCCATTAACAAATGAAGAAATTAAGCAACGTGTTTATCTAGGAAATTTATTACGATTTGAAATCGATGAGGATACGCGTATTTCTCTATACGCTGAAATATGGCCGGATTATTTTTATAGTGCTGGTAAGGCAGGAAGAAAATCGAATCACGGTGATACGATTTCTGCTTCAAGCCTCTCAGAAAAACTTGGAAAGAGTATTCCGCAGATTAAAAGGGATGCTTCGATTTTTAGAAATGCGAGAAAAAAAGCTGGAGGGACACCGACTGTAGATGATATAAAGGAAAGTCGAAAGGAAATGAACGAAGAACGGAAAAAAAAGAGTTCTATTGCAAAGAAACTTCCCGTTTGTTCTTTCATTGATCAATTATACACTGATGGAATTTTGAATAAATCAATTTATATCGAAAATTTCTTTGAGTATGCAGTGACTCTAAAAAAATCAAACATTTACAATATAGCTCATATCATTGAATACCTTGCTAACAGAGTAAAATTGGCTGAGAACAGGGTATAATTTCTTTATTTCTTAACAATATAGAACACTAGTAATTCTCAACAAGAACTTTCTATTCGAAGGAGGATAGAGTTATGCAAAAAGCTTGTGGTGGCAGTGATTCCCTGAAAAATTTTACCATGATGCCAAATGTATTTTTGGATACTATTATGGCGACGTTGGGAGCTATTGATTCGGTTGTGTTAATTACAATCATTCGATTAACGATTGGATGGCAGAAGAAGAGTGCAGCCATATCTTACACAGTATTTATGAATCGGACTCGAATTAATAGTCGATCAACAATAAGTGCTGCAATCAAACGACTAGAAAATCGAGGTTTCATAAAGGTGACAAGAATCAATAACCACACCTCTAAATATGAGTTTTGTTGTAAGGAGTTTGATGAACCCAATGAGATAAAGTCTTCCCGTGATTTATCTCAACCGATTACTTTAGAAAAAAATGAAAATACCGGTTCTGATAAAGGACTAGTTTATCAAGAGAATACGTACACAGGAAATACCGTAGACAATTCACCTGATAGACTGGATAACTTGATTAACTGTCCATCAATCGGACTCATTCAAAAAAAGGAGAAAGAAAGTAAAGAAACTTCTTCTTCTTTATCAGACTATCTTAAAAAGCTTGATTCAAAACTTATTTTTAATCAACAGTTTTACGACAATGCAGTCTCTTATCTCTCAAGAAATGATTTAGACATAGAATATTGCAGTTGGCTGTATCATCAAATAGTTTCGCATGGAACAATAAAAAATATCACGGGATATTTTTTTACGGTTTTTTTCAAAGAGAACCAGAGGGAGTTATTTCTGTCACAAAATGCTATTGTCAAGAAAGCGCAAGTAGCAATCAGGTGTCCGGTCTGTGACGATGTGTCGACCAGCAGTATAAGGTGTACGCAGTGTAACAGATCTCTTCTTGACCTTTCTCAAGAAGAAATACATAGACTACGTTCTTTGAATGGATTATCAGACTCTGAGCGAGCAAGGTATGATTCACAATACTTGGAGATTCTAGATACGCATGCGTTTGGTATAATGCGACAAAAAGAAATTGAGAGACTTAATGCTAGATTCGGAATTCAGTACAAGGAATCTTGATAACGCAGGTTCAGTCGCAAAACCTGTATTACTACTTTGTGATCTGTGTTATGGGTGGTGCAGAATTGACGATTTCATAATTTCGTTGTATATATTATTTGAATCATGCTTAACTCGCATTTAGAGCGTAAAGGATGATTCTTTTACAAGCAATAAGCGGCTGCACTATCCATAAATCGCCATAGGAGCGTAATCGATAGTTCAGTCGCTTTTTTTATGACTTTATGAACTTTCATAAATGGATGAAAACCATAGAATTTCTTTGCCAAAAATTCTTGTTGGTCGCTGCGATAAGAAATCGACGATAATCGTATCGCAGCGGTCACTATATACATGGCATAAAGTGGTAGGTGAACTAACAGTAGCTGATAAGATCTGCAACCAGTAATTTTGTAACTGGGAAAAGATAAAATTGAAAGGTAATATTCTGCAAAAGCCTCTAGTGCATGATCCAAACCTGCCACCTGAATAAGTTGACTCATATAATAGTCAGGCATCGGCCGGAATTGGTGGCAGGTTTCACCGGATTACGCACTCATCATCCAGATTTGAATTAGCTTCACATGAAGCTAAATAGGCTGTGGTGTGAAATTTCAAATAGCTTCAAGTGAAGCTATTTGAGTATTAATGTAATAGGGGAGGACAATTCCTATAGCAATATAGCCCGATTACAGGGCAAGATAAAGGGTGAATGTCGGGCTCTGTTATTTCTTTACATGATAAGGACATAGTTGAATGTCAATTAGTTCCTTGAATGTCATTTATCAATTAATTCTTTATGGTGTAATAAGTTATTCGACATTCACTGCAAAACAACGTAAGAAAGATAGAAAACCGTCCTGAAATACATGATTTCAGGATGGTTTGTATAGTTCTCCAATTAGCTTCAAGTGAAGCTAATTCAAAATGTCGGGTTACTAATGATAGTAGGACAAAATTTAAAAGTTCGACGAATCACACTGATGACCGGATACCATAAGGGGAGCGGAATCATCAAACATGTCAATAATAACTGCCGTGACTACTCTTAACCGAACAGGATCTGGTCGCGTTGAAAAAGAGTATGCAGGCACTGATTCTAATTTCAATTTTTCAGTAGCTGGTATTTGCTACCTGCTATCGATAAAGCTTGTTTTGGATGAAAAATGTTGAGCATAATGTCCGGAAACATGGCTTATTCTTAGAATTGGTTTTTAGTAATAAAACTAATGAGTTGCATATTCCGGAGCAAACCTGCTATGAGGATAAGTTGATTTTCGTAATAGTCAGGTGGCAGGCATCGACCAGAATCAGTGGTGGGTTTCACTGGAATACGCAATTACTCCGTGTTATTTCAGTATATCCAGCCTCGGCATCTTCTCTGCAGGATCGATAAAAGTCATCTGAAGCGTATGTCCGGCGTCTGCATAAAGACCCCGATACGTGCCCTTCAGATGAACCTCAGGGTAAATAAGCGTACTAGAGTTACTGCCAAGCAACTTTTCATACACGTACATTTGTTTTAGATCATCATCCGAAGGAACCGGCGTATCAGGGACTTTCCATTTTGAATCAAGAATGATTGGAGTACGACCATCCTTAAAGCGGATCAAGATATCAGGCTTTACGACTTTGGTTGTTTTCTGATTAGACCAGAAGCGATGAAGCGATTGGCCTGTTACCGTGCATTGTGTATCGACCGGTATTGATCGCTTTACGCAATACAGTACCCATGATTCCCACAGTTTATTCATGTCGAAAAGAAGACCAAAGACTTGTCGGGAGCCTGTTTGAAGATCTGGACTGGCATTGCGAATAATCAGTTCTGCATATCGCACCATGGGCCGGTAAGCTTCGGTTCGACGTCCGTACTGTAATCGTGAAAAAACATGCAAATCGATGTGGGGTTTCACATCGGGAAAATAGAGAAGCAAACTTCTCGCTCTGGCCCGAAGACTTTCTGTTCTTGCCTGCCTCGCGGTTACTAAGAGACCGGTATGGAGAATAGCATTCCAAACATTGTTCTTGTCATACTCGGTAGCTATTGTACACAATCGTTCCCGGTGTACATGATTCAGTGCTTCATTTCGCCCGACCATGAGCCGGCCTTTCAGTGCTTTTCGATTAGCCTGAACTTCCCGGTAGGTTTTGATAAGTCCGTGATTGATGATCTCTTCGGAATGGTCCAGAAATCGCCGGAACAAGTGGTCAAGAAGCGTATGGTTCTGGAGCCTGATTGAAGAGTAATCGATAGTTTTTAAATCGAGATTAAGTGAAACATGGAGAATTCTATAGAGTATCCGTTTCCATTTATCAATCAGGAATTCTGGTGAAAGATTTTTATCTTTCTCTGCCTTCGGGAGTATCTCGATTGATATTGAACCAGTCTGGAGAACGCCAACCCACTGTGAAAATTTGATTCCTCGATGAATAACAGAGAAATAAGGAAAGCCCTGATTGTCTTGCCATCTGATAAGCGATAGCCATTGCTCTTCGGTAAACTCTCCGCCTTCGGGCAAACGACCGACGCGTAATGTTTCGTGTTCAAAGCGATGAATTATGGTCATGACAGGATGCTTTTCAGTGCTGACTTCCATTCTTCCTGTGTCTTCAGATCCCGTATTCGGTATACCTGATTCTTTGCTTCTTCGGCTTCATCAGTAAAACCCGAAGGCCATTCATCGGCAGGGAGCTCTTGCGAATTTACTAAGCCTTGTCCCAGAACCATTCCGATTTTCCGGCCATCTCCATAGAAGTATTCCTGAAGCTGCGGGATTACTTTTGTCAGAAAGACAGAGGCAAGATCATCAATATTCTTTGCTTTCATAAAGAATGCATGCCCGATTGTATGATCCCGATCCAACAGTCGTTCGAGTCTGCTGTTTATTTTTTCCAGTATTGCTTTGACATTGATGCCATCTATATCGGTCGGAAGTCTGTCGGCCTGTGGATACAACGGCTCAAAGCTGAAGCGGCGGCGTAAAGCGGCATCAAGAGCTTCGATGCTTCGGTCAGCGGTATTCATTGTTCCAACGATATAGAGATTTGCTGGAACCTGGAATGTTTCTTTTGAATAGGGAAGGGTAAGACTCAGTCCTTCTTCACGCCCCGCTCTTTTATCATCCTCGATCAGTGTAATGAGTTCGCCGAAAATTGCCGGGATATTGCCTCGGTTTATCTCGTCAATGACAAGAACGTACGGTTGCACCGACTGTGCATCAGGATCAATTTCCGACCAGTCCAGATCAGAAACACGACTAGCTTTTTGCTCCCATGTTGGCGCTGTTGGCTCATTCTTTTTTTGTGCTTCGGTTTTACGTGAAGTCATTGCTTTGAGAACCGCCCAATAGGCGCTCGCATTACTCCCACCGATGACGCTTCGGACTGCTGTATTGATATTCTCGATATCATCCAGTGACGAATAGGTTTCAAACAGTTTCTTTGTCCGTTCACGCGAGACAACATACTCCTGATCGGTTGTCGCGCCTGCATGGCGTAATATCAGGTTCCCTTGTTCGGATATTTTTATCAATTGGATTTTCTTGCCTGATTTTAAGTCGAAGGATACTTCACTTCCTTCGGAAAATTTGTTTTCTACTTCTTCAATAAACAAATCCCATCGGTCTTCAAACGTCACTTTTCCGGGTTCCGGAGTAAGTGTTTGTACATACTCATACGCGGCGTTGACCACCATCGTTTTGAATATACCTGGTTGGATTTCGTATTTCAGATTTCCTTTTGCTTCGTCGACTACAGGCTTTAGACCTTCTACAAAGTCTTCATAGCTGAAGGACGGATGGAAAGTGACGAATCCGATTCTCCCGTCGTTTTGAAACTGGCGAAACTGTTCTTGAAGTACTTGTCGGTCTGGATCAAGTTGTCCGACAGGAACCCCCTGAAGGATGGAAAGTGCTTTGTTAATGGTATGAAATGTCTTTCCGGTTCCCGGAGGGCCAAACAGAATTGTGTTGATTGATTGGTCTCTTTTTTTTGGCGCTTTATCCTTAAGTACAGAAACCTTGTTTCCGGTCATCAATTCCATGAGTTGTTCTGGGAATCCGGGATATGGTGAAATATCGGTCAATGTTTTTAGGGCAAGAGATTCTGCTACTGTCCAGCTGCCTTCAGCTTTCCAGTCCATTTTTCTGATGTGTTTGAAGTAGCCTCGGGAGTTATCGAACTGATACTCGCCCTTGATGATTCCGTATCCAAGGAGCTCTGATCGTCCTTTCTTGACGATTACGGTATCACCCACTCGAAGCTTGTGACAAAACTCCCAGCAGGCTGTGGAATCATTCTTTTTTGATTTCTCCGTGTCTTCAAGGATTTGCAGTTTATGTACGATGTCATCTTTCGAGTTATAATCGGTGAGTGGTCCGAGGTCGTCCCAACCGATTGCCATAATTCCTGCTTTACGAAACTCGTTCCAATGCTTCGCATCAGCCCCGGGCGCATAGAGCCAAGTTCCGGGTTTTCGTGCAGATTCTGCCATATCAGCGATTGTTGTATATTCCGACTCCGTTGCCATAAAATTGGTCCCCTGATTTCCGACTTTTAGTTCTTCGAGGTCGGGAGTATTCTTTATCACGCTCCATAATAAAGGAGCTGTTGAAAGATCGTGCGTAATCCGAATAGGTACGGATAAACCGGAGTTTTTCTGGACTTTCCAAAGCGAATCATCCGGAGATGCTCCTGCAGGACCGGGTTTTCCGGTAACTTCTGCAAGTGCATAGCACCCGGCCTCTTTTCCCGTTGCCCAGATAATTACTTTATCCCCCGGTTGAATCTCATTCTTGTGTGCAGTGACGCTCCATGTTGTTAACAGATTTTTTTGGAGAGCAGCGACAAGATCAAAGGAATCAGGATTTACCTGAAAAATCCAATGGTTTATGGGAGCTTCCTGTCGTTTAGTCCATGCTGTGTAGGATATTTCCGGGAAGGAAAGCTCAGTTTTTGACCTGATGGTATCAAGGAGGTTACGGTATTCTATCCATGTTGTAAAATTTGTATCTATTCCGAACTGAGTTATAAGCCATGGTCTGACGGGACCATCAATGGGAAGATACTTTTCCGGCTGCACCATGAATATGGCTTCGGTAAGTTTGATAAGTCCCACATTCTTAATTTCCAGTACATCGGTAAAGAGTTCTTCGGTTATTGTGTTCGAACGAAGGGCGTCAAAAAAAGCCCAGAGCCGTGCGACTTCGTTGTTCTTTCGGGTTTTCTTATAGGGGAAGAGCCATACCTTTTGAGCGTTAGCTGATGGTATTCCATTAATATCCGATGGCTCCGGTGATAGTCCAATGAGTTTGGAAAGGCGTTGCAGGTTTGCAAGGTTTTTATCCTGCCTGTGTTTGTAGAGATAACAAAAGAAGGTGAAGGGATCAATCTCGGTAAGATCAATAATTTGATCGTTTTCATCCCTGTCATTCAGTGCGGTGATCTCGATATCCCGCAATAACTGGATGATTCCCGGTTGGTCATTACGGTGATCGCTGAGGTAGTCAGCGATCTTTTGGTGTGTGTCGATCCAGGTAAATCCTGTACGGTTCATGGTAATTTCTCCTTACACTCTCCCGCCAACGCCCTTGAACTTCTCTACCAGGTCCGCGATTTTTCGGAATACGGTATGTTTGATTTTCAGGTACTGGGGATTCAACGGGCTCATTTTCGGGAGAATTGCATTGAGCTCTGTGCCGTTTTCGCTGGCGTATTCTCGCTTTAATGAAACGGTGATATATCTCCGTGCGGCTTCTTCGTTGAGTTTTTCTGCGATTATCAGCTCGTTGACTTCACGCTGCTGTTCGGCTTGGGCATAGGCAAAGAAAGACTCGATAATAGCGGCTTTATCCTGAATTTCATCCAGATTGGTTTGGTTGATGAAGTCGACAAGCAGGCTTTCCTTTGCACGGTTGCCGATACTGGACCTGATAAGCCTGCGGACATCTTCGACGAGGGATGCTTTATCTTTGCGTTTCTTGTTGTTCTCGAAAATCAATTCAAGAATGTAATCGAGATTAATTTCCTGCGATTTTAAAAGATCGACTTCGAAGACGACATCAGCCCAATCGATCGTTGATTCGTCTTTCTCCTTTCCATTTTTTTCTCTTCGGATCCAATCGCGTATGTCGTTATAGGTCGAGCGATAATCCTGAATAGTTCGAACCGCAGGAACCTTGACTTCCTGCATTGTGGCTATATCTTCGTCTGTTAAATAGTACGTTGCCTTGAACTTTTCAACCGCTTGCGGATTGGTCGTATCAAGGTGCTGCAAGGCCTGTAATCCTGTGAACTCATCGTAATTTTGTAGTATATTTTCTACCCGGAGGTATTCGCCGAAGAGTTTGGCGAAATCCTTTTTGTCTTTTTCCGTTACGATTTCATCGGGATTGGGGAATCGGGCCTGAAGTTCGCTCACCACATCAATGTAGCCACGGCGAGCTTCTCCGGTTGCGATATCGGTAAAGCCTTCCATATACTCTTTATAGCTTTTTTCCAATACCACATTCTTCGTGTTTTTATCGCCGAAGAGGGTAATGGCATCGATGGTCGCCTGCTCAAGATTTCTGAATGTTACGATATTTCCGAAGGTCTTGGTCGCATCGAAAATGCGATTGGTCCGGGAATACGCCTGAATAAGACCATGATAGCGCAGGTTCTTGTCAACAAAGAGCGTGTTCAGCCCAGGAGCGTCAAAACCGGTGAGAAACATTCCCACGACGATAAGCAAGTCAATTTCCTGCTTCTTAACGCGTGAGGAAAGATCACGGTAGTAATTCTGAAAGCCATTGCTTTCGGTACTGAAATTGGTCTGGAACAGCGAGTTATAGTCATTAATAGCGGAGTTCAAGAATTCTTTTGCGCTTGAGTCCATCGCTGTTACTTCCAATCCTTCGTCAAGGATCTCGCCGATAGCGTTTTGTTCTTCGTTTGCTGCGAAGGAAAAGATTGTAGCGATTTTGAGCGGTTTCTCGCGTTCTTTTTGCAGCGTGCGGAAGGTCTCATAGTAAATCTTTGCCGCTTCGACGCTGTTCACGGCGAACATGGCGTTAAAGCCAGTCCCGTTGGCAAGAAGGCGATGCGTCTTTTGCCTGTACTTGTCCAGAATGTATTGAGCTATTTCTTTAATGCGCTCGGGGTGTAAAAATGCCTGTTTGGTTTCGGACGCATTGAGTTTTTGCTCGTCCTGTTCCGATTCTAGTGCTTTGAAGTGGGGGCGGACATCATTATAGTCAACCTTGAATTTCAATACCTTCTCGTCGCGTATCGCATCAGTTATGACGTATGAATGCAATTCGGTACCAAAGACGGACTGCGTGGTTTCCGCACCCAAGGCATTTTCCGTGAATATGGGAGTGCCGGTAAAGCCGAATTGATAAAAGTATTTGAATTTCTTTTTCAGGTTCTTTTGTGCTTCGCCGAATTGCGACCGGTGGCATTCGTCAAAGATAAACACAACTTGTTTTTGGTAGATCGGCAGGCTGTCTTCGGTCTTCATCAGGTTGTTGAGCTTTTGAATGGTGGTAACGATGATCCTGTTATCATCCTTTTCGATGTTGCGTTTGAGTCCGGCGGTGTTATCTGAACCATTGACGCTATCAGGAGAGAAGCGCTGGTATTCTTTCATGGTCTGATAGTCGAGATCCTTGCGGTCGACAACGAAGAATAATTTTTCGATGAAATCGAGTTCGGTCGCAAGTCGAGCCGCCTTGAAGCTGGTGAGCGTTTTACCCGATCCGGTCGTATGCCACACATACCCGCCGCCTTCGGGTTTTGACCAATTCTTGGCCTGATACGAACTGATGATTTTCCAGTACAGTCGCTCTGTTGCCGCAATTTGATACGGGCGCATGACGAGCAGGGTGTCGTTGACGTCAAAGACCGAATAACGGAGGAGGACTTCCAACAATGTTTTCTTCTGAAAGAAGGTGGCGGTAAAATCTTTGAGGTCTTTTATCAGGCTGTTATCCGACTTTGCCCAGTTCATGGTGAAGTCAAAGCTGTTTTTGTCCCGTTTGGTCGTATTGGCAAAGTAGCGACTATCGGTCCCGTTGGATATGACAAAAAGCTGGAGATACTTATACAATGACTGTTCCGAGTTAAAGCTCTCCTTGCTGTAGCGATGTACCTGGTTGAATGCTTCGCGTATGGCAACGCCGCGTTTTTTCAGCTCTATCTGCACTAACGGTAAGCCGTTAACCAGAATCGTAACATCGTAGCGGTTTACCTGGCTTCCGACTTGTTCAAACTGTTTGATAACCTGCACTTTGTTTCTGGCGAGGTTTTTCTTATCCATAAGGTAGATATTCTGTATATGCCCGTCGTCGAAGACAAAATCTTCAATGTAGTCGTCGTGAATTTTTCGGGTTTTGTCTATTATCGTATCGCTGGGTCTATCAAGATAGGTTTCCACATACCGAGTCCATTCAACATCAGAAAATGTCATGTTATTGATACTTTGCAGCTGTACGCGGATATTGGCCAACATTGTTTCGGTGTTCTTGATATCAGGAACATACTCATATCCCTGATTTCGCAGGTCCTGAATTAGCTCACGCTCAAGATCGCCTTCGGTTTGATATTTGTCACATACCTGATCTTCCTTGGTGTACTTGTCCAGAACGATGAAGTTTTTTGATTCTGCTATGGTTTTGTAATCACTCATTGTTTGCTCCCTGTTATTCTGTCTCTTCGTAATAATACGAGTAGTCTATTCCTTTCATGAAGGTTTCCCTGTCTGTTGTCTTATCGGTTAATGCGTTGTGAATCAGGCTCTTGAGTCTGGTATTGTCCGCCACACTAAGTCTCATTGCGTCAAGGTAGTCGTTTTTGTTTATCTTGCTCCAGTCGACGCAACGGGCATGGTTTTTCTTGAGCATCAAATCGAGCCAGATTCTCGCGGTTCTGCCGTTCCCTTCCATGAACGGATGGGCAATATTGATTTCGGTATACTTGTCGATGATGTGATCGATTGAATCTTCCGGCATTCGTTCAATGTCGGCAAGCGTTTGTGCCAGGAACTCTGCATTGGCGAATTTGAATCCGCCTTTACTGATGTTTTTGGATCGTATGAAACCCGCAAAATCATATAGTCCGCCAAAGAGGTATGAGTGTATTTGCTGCAAGCCCTTAATCGTACCGACCTCGATGCTGTTGATAAAAGAACTTTCAAACAAGGCATAGGCTTTCGATTTGCTCTTGCCGTCAATCGTTTGTTCGCTGTATATAAACCATTCTATAAACCGGTTCGCATTCGTGTTGGGAAGGTTTTTCGCCAATGCGATGACGCCGTCCGAGTCGACGACGTCAGAAAGACGTTTCTTCCCATCGCGTGCCGTCAGTTTCAACTGGTTAGTGCCACTACCCAGTTGAATACCGTCTTTTTTCAGCTTTGCCTTCAGGTATTTCCAGTAGTTTCGGTTTTTGGTGTACTTATCCTGATTGTTCAATACGCCGACTATGTCCAGCACAGAGAACCACCAGCGGGAGTCGGCATCGTTCCACACCGCGCGAACTTCCCGGTCGTCGAAAAAACGGATCGATATTTTTTCCGTCATGCGTTACCTACCAGCATGTTCATGACCAAAAGACACATCATTTCTTTTTCTTCCGGGCGGCTCAAGGCGATCATGAGCGTCATCGCTGCGAGGGCATTGTTATCGATAACAGGGTGTCCATTTTCCGTATATAGCAGATCATTTTTATCCAGAAAATAGACGAAGAGGGCCGCAGCTATTCGTTTGTTCCCGTCGTGAAAGGCATGGTTTTTTACCAGAAAGTATAGCAGGTGCGCGGCTTTTTCCAGATCGGCGGGATACAGGTCTTTACCGTCAAAGGACTGATATATGGCGTTGATGGCGGATTTGAACGAATTATCCTTTTCATTGCCAAAGAGTTCGCTGGTATCGCCAAACTTTAGCGAACTAATTATACGAAGTCCTTCCTCATACGTGAGTTTCCAGCCTTCATTTGTATCCGGTTTTTTGGCTTCTTTATTTTGCGGTTTCTGAAGGCTTTCATGGTCGTAACGGTCCAGGATGTCCAAACCTCGGACAAAGCGCTCCAGAACCGACGAAACGCCGACGATCTCCGCATTGTCGCTTCGGGAGATTATGCGTATGACCTGATTAAGCTGATTCAGACGCTGTTTATTGACCGCATAGCCTTGTAACAGGTACTGCTTGAGGACGGAATTCGCCCAGCGGCGAAAGGCGATACCGCGTTTTGACTTGACCCGATAGCCAACCGAGATGATAACGTCGAGGTTATAGAACTGCGTCATGCGGGTTTGCATTTTTCCTGCGATGGCGCCGTGCTGACTGGTTGTCGCAAAATTTGCGACAACCACTTCTTTATCCAATTCATCATCGGAGAATACGTTATTGATATGCTTTCTGATTGTTTTGTCATCTTTATCAAACAGCATTGCCATTTGATTCGCGCTTAACCATACCGTATCACGTTCCGGAGAAATCGGTACATCAAGAGAAACGTCACCATCTTTGAATAAAACAATGGAGTTTTCAGTCATACTCATGGCTTCCCCGGAAAGCTCAATAACATATCCCGATAATACTCATACTGCTTCTGTCGTAATTCAATCTCACGGGGAAGCCCTTCGGTGATGGATGACGTGAGCGCGTCGAACTTATCGAGAATTGAGACGATACGGGCTTGTTCAGACAAGGATGGATATGGAATTGAGAAATTATTTAACTGTTCAAGGTTCAAGTTTGGCTGAGCAGAACCCTTTGAATTTAATTCAATGTACTTGGTCATGAGATTTGATTTCAGTAAATGAAAAATATACTTCACAATAACATCTGCTTTCAATCTAATTATTGCCAAAGCCTGATTTGTATTTGCTGGTAGAATTTCTTCGGGAACAATCGCACATTTGCCAATAGTGGCACCTGCAATTGTTACCAAAATATCATTACTTTTTAGAATAGATCTTTTCAATTCTTTACTATGTGTGTCCTCATCGATATAGGACAATTTTTTTAAATTAATATATGAGCCTTCGAACGCCTCTGTTTTGATAAAAGCTATACCAGTTTCAGTATATTTTTTCGGTGTTGTACCTTTTGTAATTAACTCCGCCACCTCCCCCAACGGCTTCCACTCCACTTCCCCCTCTTCAAAGGTGAGCAATTGATCCCGGTAATAGTTATACTGCTTTTTGCGGGCTGTAAGCTCGGCTGTAAGCTCGGCTGTAAGCTCGGCTGTAAGCTCGGTAAAAGTATCCAGAATACGGACAATCTCTGCCTGGATTTCGAGCGACCTTTTCGGATTATCAGGACAGGGGATGGGGATTTCAATCTTATTGAATCTTGCTTTTGATACATTATATCGGGTTACACCACTTGCAGTCTTGGATATTTCTTTTCTGAGTAAAAGACTTCTAAATAAGTATTTCGTAAATCCAGGTAGTAGAGGAAGATTCTCTTTAAATCGTAAACCGAATGAAAAGCTATTTAAATAAATCTTACTATTTACTTGTTTGGTAACTACAGATGACATACCTACTTCTTCTGATGTTTCTGAAGAGCCAGTGAATAATACATCACCATATCTTATTTCATGCTGATTCTCTGTATCTGTAATCTTAACAGATTCCAACATATCAAAGTTTATTTCAATATTATTAAATATGTTTTTATACGGGATAAAGTAAGCATTACCATTATCAAAATCTGATTTACTTTTACCCGTTAATCCACCATAAATTTCTGCCACTTCTCCCAGTGCCTTCCACTCCACCTCCACCCCATCCAGCAGTTTTTCTAAAAAGTTCACGCTGCTCATTTCTTGCTCCGCTGTTTGGTGCTTTCGGCTTTTGCTTGGTGCTCAAGGGAGCCGATTGCTTTCAGGTATTCTTTTTCCACTTGCTCCAATGTTTTGGCCTTGTACTTTTGATACTCAAGCTTTGCTTTAGCCTCAGCCTGAGTATGGGAAATAGTACCAGCGTTTTCCAGCAATTTCCGCCCAGCCGATGAAAGAATGCGGTCCAATTCCCGCACAAAATCGGCCATGCGCATTTCGCGCTCTTCAATAGCGTTTAATTCAGCAAAATCAAAATAAGCCGACACAATATTGTTTAGGACCTTCAATTCCTGCTCGCTCAGGTAGTTCTTGGCGACCATCGCCTCGGCCTGTGTGGGCCTGCTGCCCTTAAAGCTAGTAAGACCTGCAAAAGGCTTATCGCTATCAACGCGAAAATAAATAATCTCGCTGGCAGTTTTGCCGTGAGCGGCAAAATGCAACTTGTTTTGCACCATTTTGAAAAATGTAAGACTCTCATCGCTCTTGGGGTCATAATCGACGGCTGTAGCATACAGTTCCAGAACCTGCCGGTACATAACCTTTTCACTGGAGCGAATATCCCGAATGCGGTCGAGTAATTCTTTCCAGTAATTACCTCCGCCGAGGTTCTTTAAGCGCTCATCATTTAACGCAAACCCCTTTTCAAGGTACTCCTTTAGAACAGTCGAGGCATAACGCCTAAATTGTACGCCGCGCACCGACCGCACCCGGTAGCCTACAGCTAATATGACATCCAAATTATAAAAGGAAATAGCTCGTGAAACCTCACGATCTCCTTCATTTTGAACTATCAACTGTTGGTTGACAGTTGCCGTTTCGTCTAACTCCTGGTCGTCAAATATGGCCTGTATGTGTTTGCTGATATTTTGCTTAGTGGTTTGAAACAACTCAGCTATCTCTGCTTGAGACAACCAAACAGTACCATTTTCCAAGCGCAGTTCAATTTTAGCCGCACCATCCTCGGTAGTGTAAATGATAACATTACTCATCCTTCGATCTCCGCGATGATGGCGTCAATCTCGGTGCGGAGCTTGTCTATCTTGGACACGGTGGTTTTGATCTCGGCATTGAGTTTTGTAATATCAATTACTTCCCGGGTATCTTTGCTTTCGACATAGGGGGGGCCGACCGAAAGATTGTAATCGTTTTTCGCGATTGCATCGTTATCAATACACTTTGCGAAATGATCGACATCCGCCTTGGTGTCGAATACCTCCATGATCTTGTCTATGTGCTCATCGGTAAGAATGTTGTTGTTCGTCTCCTTCTTGTAAAGCTCGCTCGCGTCGATAAACTGTGTCTTGTTGTCGGTCTTGTGCCGTGACAGCACCAGAATGTTAACCGCAATGGTCGTTCCGTAAAACAGGTTCGGTGCCAAGGAGATAACGGTCTCAACGAAGTTGTTGTCGATAAGGTATTGCCGGATCTTTTGTTCAGCCCCTCCCCGGTAAAAGATCCCGGGAAAGCAGACGATCGCCGCGCGTCCTTTGGCGGAAAGATAACTCAAAGCATGTAAGACGAAAGCAAAGTCTGCCTTCGACTTGGGAGCCAATACCCCTGCCGGCGCAAAACGATCATCATTAATGAGTGTAGGGTCATCGCTTCCAATCCAATTCACCGAGTACGGAGGATTCGAGACAATGGCGTCAAAGGGCTTATCACTTATGAAATGGGGATCCAAAAGGGTATTCCCCAGGGCCATATTGAACTTGTCGTAGTTGACGTTATGCAAAAACATATTCATGCGGGCCAGGTTGTAGGTGGTGTGGTTAATCTCCTGTCCCCAAAAACCGTCTTCGATGATGTGCGCGTCAAAGTGTTTCTTTGCCTGCAAGAGAAGGGAGCCTGAACCGCACGCGGGGTCGTAAATCTTGTTGACCGACGTTTGTTTATGCATAGCAAGCTGCGCGATCAGCCTGGATACGTGCTGCGGGGTAAAAAACTCGCCGCCCGATTTACCGGCATTTGCGGCGTAGTTGGAAATAAGGAACTCATAGGCATCGCCAAAGAGGTCTATCTGGTTGTCGTGAAAGTTTCCGAACTTGAGTCCTGCAACGCCTTTCAGGACTGCCGCAAGCCGGGTGTTTTTATCCTTAACCGTGTTTCCGAGGCGGTTGCTGGTGGTGTCGAAATCGGCGAAGAGGCCCTTGATATCCAGTTCGGACGGATAGCCGCTGGCGGAGCTCTCTATCGCCTGAAAGATTGCCGCCAAATCGGTATTCAGATTCGGGTTGTCGTTGGCGTTATTGGAAACATTCACAAACAACTGGCTGGGATAGATAAAGTATCCCTTGGTTTTTATGGCGTCATCTTTAATGTCGGGAGTAATTACAGAATCAGGAAGATCGGCATATACGACCGTGTCATCATCTGTCTCAAAGTGTGCCGAAAAATTCTCGCTGATAAAGCGGTAAAAAAGCGTCCCTAAAACGAATTGCTTAAAATCCCAGCCGTCAACCGACCCGCGGACATCATTGGCTATTTTCCAGATTTGTGATTGAAGCTCGGCTCTTTGTTGTATGCTTGACATGTATTTTCTCCTGTCATTTTGAACTCATTTTATCATAATTTTGCAGTCTGTGTTTTCTTGGGGCATCACACAATTGTACCACCAAGTTGTCCCACTTCATGGGACACTAGTTGCAGATCGAGAATCGTCCCTGTTAATTCTTTCGCGGGTACTTATCCCGCGTACATAATCGGTTTAAAAACTTTCTTTATTGCATCCTGAATGGCAGCAGCGTCGGCGTCGCGGTCGTGGTTTGCGTAGTGGCGGAGCATTTCGACGGTTTTGTGGCCGGTTGCTTTTTGGAGTACTTTTTCGTCCAGTTCGTTGTACATGTAGGTGGTAAAGAAGTGCCGCCAACCGTGAAAGGAAATCTGTTCTGTTGTTGTAAATCCAATTTCCTTTGCGACGGTGCGGAGGTCGGCGATCCAAGCAGGATTCTCCCGCGGTTTGCCGGGGATGGATGCCCAGAATACATACCCGTCCAGGCCTTCGTTATACGGATTACTGTCGGCAAGGCGTTTGAGGCCTTCGAGAATCTCCGGGAACAGGACGTATGCGGTGCGGTTTTCGTTGTTCTTTGTGGTTTTCTGTTTGTCGACATGGTTCCATGAATGCTGAACATACAGACAATCTTCGCCGATATCCCGTTTTCGCAATGCCATAATTTCGCCCGATCTCAAGCCGGTGGTCATCGCAAGCATGTTCGCCAGTTTTGATGTTTCATGGGGCCATGGTCGACTGAAGAGCTCGGCGGCCTGTTCCGGCGTAAAGATGAAGCGTTTCTGTTCGTCCTTGCTGAACCAAACAATACCGGAGGTAATGTCTTTCGGGATTAGGTGATTGTTGAACGCCCATTTGAGTGCGATCGTACCGACTTTCACTATATTGTTCTTGCGTGCGCCGCTTAAGGCTGCATCAAGGCTTTCCATGAACTGGTTCAGGTCGTTCTTCGTCAGTTTGGCAATTGGCGTATCCTTGAAATATGGCTTCCAGTACAGATCGACGCAGCTGCTGTTCGATTTAACGTATTTCAGGTGGATACTGTGGTTTTTATGTAGCTTCTCTTTGACGTATGGCGATTCATCGTAATTCCAGAATCGGGTCAGAAAGCCGGAAAGGCTTTCGGCCCCTGCGTCTTCTTTGGTTATTATAGTTGTTATCAGGTGTTTTGAATCGAGTACGCCGACTATGTCTGCCGCTTGTGAAGGCGTCAGATCGGTTTGTTTGAGAGCTTCAAGAATGTGGGTAAATGCAGTTTTCTTTTCTTCGAAAAGCATTTGGTAGGCGATCTTGGTCGCTTCAACTTTGTTGGTGGTTCCGGTGCTTTTTTTTGTTCCATAGACTTGGGTGTAGGGATTTTTGAACGAAACATACCAGAAAGGAGAATCATAGCGTTTGGAAAGGCAAAAGTCAGGCATTAGTAATACCTCGCACGTCATAGAAATGACGGGTTCTTGTATCTTTCACGCCTGTTCTTTAGGTAGTGAAGCGTTCCGATATGACATACCGGAAACGCCAAAGTGATAATGATGTGGTTTTCGCGTCCGTCTGTGCCGGATTGTCATTGCACAATCCATTTCACAGTTTCTTTCGCCCGTTCTCGGGTATAAAGAAAAAAGTGCTTGTAAGTCGTTATCCTACAAGCACTTTTGTGTACTGGGCCCACCTGGACTTGAACCAGGGACCGACGGATTATGAGTCCGCGGCTCTAACCAACTGAGCTATAGGCCCGGCGCAATTCAGGCTCTATGACGTGAGTGGTACTCAAAGCAAGCTACAGGCGTCATAAGGCCGGAAATGCTTGCACACTATATACGTTTTTGCGGGTTCGGGTCAAGCGGAGCGAGGGCGGCGGGGCTTGCGCGCGGGGAGGGTAGGCGATTTCCCTCAGCCCTTCGCCCCGCGTGGCCCGACGTGCGAACGGCTGTGAGGGGCCGCCCATCGCGGCGCGTGGCCCTGTGTGCCTCAGTCTTTAGAGTCCGCCCGTGGCGCCCGCGATGACCGCGGCGACGTTGGCCTTCGCGGAGTTGACGGCGTCGAGCATGCATTCGAGGGCGAGCCGGTTGGGAACGGCGCCCCGGCGCTCGAAGGCCCACACGCGTTCGCCGAAGCCGTCTATGGCGGTTTCGAGGTACACGCGGTGGGCTTCGCCGAAGCCGGTGTGGCAGAGGGAGCGGACTTTGAGGGAGAGTCCGGTTTCGACGCGCACGATTTCCAGGAGGGCGGCGACCAGGATTGAGGCTTCGGCGCGGACGGTGCGGGGGCGGTCGTTTCCGGCGATGCGCGCCTCGATGCGCCAGTACGGTTCCCCGTTGGCGAAGGAGGTTTCTTCCCGGTAGCTTTTTACGCTTCGGGGCGCGGTGGAGCCTGAGAGCGCGGGTTTGAGCGATTGGAGGACGGAGGTCGCCGTGGGGGGGCGTTGGTCCGTTTTGATTCGCTCGAGGAGGGCGGCGAGGGCTTCCGGTCCGGGATCGTACCCCGCATGTTCCCGAACGTAGGCCGCGATTCCCGCCCTTCCCGAGTGGCGGGAAAGGACGATGCGGTCCGGGGCGGTGCCGTATTCGGCGGGATCGGCGAGGCGGTAGGCCTTTTTCGATTTTACGATGCCCTGTTGGTGCATGCCCGAGGCGTGGGCGTTGACGTTCCAGCCGGTGAGGGGCTTGAGGGGCGAGAGGGAGCTGCCGACGGCGAGGGAGACGATTCGGGCGATTTCGCCGGTGTAGGCGCTCTTTATGTCGGTGACGAGCCCCAGTTCGCCGCGTTCGCGCGCGACGCAGGCGAATTCTTCGAGGGCCGCGTTGCCCGAGCGCTCGCCGACCCCGAGGGCGGTGAGCTCTACCTGGGCGCACCCCGCGCTCGCCGCGGCCAACGCGTTCGCGAGGGCGAGTCCGCGATCGTTGTGGCAGTGGACGCTTAAGACCGCCTCTTCCCGGTCAAAGGCCGGCACGCGGGAACGGATGCGCTCCACGAGCGCCTTCATTTCGTCGGGCAGGGCGCGCCCGACGGTGTCCGCGATGTTGACGATGCGCGCCCCCGCTTCCACGGCGGCGGCGCACCATTCGACGAGAAAGCCGGGGTCGGCCCGGGTGGCGTCTTCGGCGCCGATTTCCACCAGGGGCGCGAGGCCGCAGGCGAAGGAAACCGAGTCGCGGGTAAGGCGGAGGGTGTCGCTTCGGCTCAGCCCGAGTTTGATGTCGAGGTGAATGTCGCTGACCGGGCAGGAAAGGTGGAGAACGCCCGCCGAGGAGGCGACGTCGTCGGGCCAGGGCCCGGTTATGGGCGCCGCGAGTCTGCCCGCGGGAATGTACTTGGCGGATTCCCGGATTTCCACGGGTTTTAACCGGGTCATGACCGCAAGCTGTACCCGGCCCCCCAGGTCATCGGCGATGAGCGCGCAGGCATGGGCGTCGATTGGGGAGGAGCCGGGGAAGCCGGTCTCTATGCAGTCTACCCCGTAACGGGCGAGGGCCCGGGCGATGCCGAGCTTTTCGGTGGGCGACAGGGCAAAGCCCGCCGCTTGGTCGCCGTCACGGAGCGTCGTATCGAGGATTCGGATTCGTCGGGCGGTCATTTTGCTTCCGCCGGCGTACCTTCGTGCAATTCCGTTTCTACGGCCGATGCGACCGCGTCGATCGCCGTGAGAAACCTCGTTACGTCCTCTTTCGTGGGCTCCTGGATCGAGAAATCGTCCATGGAGCAGATTCTCTGAAGCCCGTCCATGTACAGAAGGGTTTCTTTCGTATGCGCGTCCAGGGGAAGCATTCCGTCCGATTCTCCCAAGAGATCGGTCATGGTATGGTTCCTCGGCAGCATGCCCCGCTTCATGAAGAGGGCCATGATATATTTCTCGATACCCATCGCGACAAGGTTTTGAATAATCCCTGGCGTGAATACTTCCGGTCGGCGAACGCTCCCTTGCGCTGTCCGATGATAGCTCCTGCCTTCGTTGTAGAAGGCTTCCCAGTCTACCATTTCGTTCACCATAGTTAAAAAATACGTGGTTGCGCGGGTATTGTCAATATTTATGCAAAATATATCCTATAAAATGCATAAAATTGCATTTTTTTGCGGATTCTGCGCGTGGTCAGCCTGTTTGGGCCGGTTATACCCGGAAAATCGCGCCCGTTTCCGCGGTGCCGTACCCGCCCAAACCCTCAAGCTCGTGGCGGAATTCCGCGGAGCACACCCGGTTTACGAGCTCGGCAAAGTGGTCGAGCCCTTCGTTGGCGGTCGGAAAGACCAGGTCGTAACATTCATCCTGAAGGGGGACGAAGTCGACACCCGCGACCTGCCGGGAAGCCATTTCGCTCCCTACCGCGCAGTCGCCGCCCCCGCGCGCGACGGTGGTTGCCGCCACCAAATGGTTGGTGCATATTCGCCCATAGCCGCTCACCGCGGCGCCGGAGAGGCCCAATACGCGGAGCTTGCCGTCCACCAGGACCCTGATCCCGCTTCCCGCTTCGCGATTCACGAACTGAACGTCGGTACGCGCGAGATCTTCCCATTCCCGAATGCCTTTCGGGTTTCCCTTACGTACGTAAAACCCGACCTGCCGGGTGACGAGGCGCACTGCCGTGAGGGGAACGCCGGGAAGTAAATGGGGGAGGAAGGGCAGGGTGTAGGTATCGGTGGCGGCGTCCCAGAGGTGGGAGCTTGCCAGGTGCACGTTGCCGAGATAGAGCTCGTGAAGGCCGTTATAGCTTCCGAGGAAGGATCGGTAGGTCGATAAACCGGGTATTGTTGCCTCAAGGTGGCTCGCGAGGATATCGAGGAGGATGTCTTGGCCGCAAAGGATAAAGGGGCGGGCATTTTGGGGGAGGAGCGCCCCGACCGACGGGGTTTCGGTCGCCGCGTGCCGCTCCGGTATGCTCCGCTCGCCCTGGTCGGCTTGGTTTCTTCCCCTATTAATATAGGTTTGCACGTCGCGGGAGTCGAACCGCAGTTTTTTGCCTACCCGGTAAGCATGCAATTCTCCCCGTTTCACGAGCTCATATACGGTATTTTTTGCGATTCTGAGTGTCTGGGCCACTTCCAGGGGCGTGAGGGCGTCTGATTTCATATCGTTTTGTTCTGCCATGTTTATTATTATAGCATACTTTGTTATGTATTGACATATTTAGAAACGTTATGTACTGTTTTGTACAAGAACTGACAAGGCCGCCGGTTGCCCAGAGATGGGGTGCCGGCGGCCTTTTTGTTTCTTAAAAACCACATTCGGAGGAAGAGTATGAAGAAATTGACGGCAATTGCCGCATTTTGCCTAGTGGTAGCGTTTGGTTACGCGAAGGGCGCGTCCGAATCGAAGTCTGCGCCCAAGGGCGAGATTATCGTTTCCGCGGCCGCGAGCCTTACCGACGCCATGAACGAACTGATCGCCCTGTACGGGAATTCACCCGACCGGGTCACGGTCAAGGCGACCTACGGTTCCTCAGGAGCCCTTCAGGCCCAAATCGAGCAGGGCGCGCCGGTGGACCTTTTCGTTTCCGCCTCCCCGAAGCAGATGAATGCCCTGGAGGCCAAGGGATTGCTGCTCGCGGGGACGCGGAAGGACCTTCTTAAAAACGCCGTGGCGCTCGTGGTCGCCCCGCAGTCCGAATTAACGCTCTCTTCCTTTGAGGACGCCGCGCTTCCGGCCGTTACGCGGATCGCCCTGGGCGATTTCAAGAGCGTTCCCGCGGGACAGTACGCGGAGCAGGCGTTTACCGCGTTGGGCATTCTAGAGGACGTGTCGCGCAAGGCGGTTTTCGCGAAGGACGTTCGCCAGGTGCTGGCCTGGGTTGAGTCAGGCGAGGCGGATTGCGGCGTGGTGTACGCCACCGACGCCGCCGTTTCCAAAGCCGTTTCCGTGGCCGCGGTCGCGCCCGAGGGCTCCCATTCCCCGGTGGTGTATCCCGCGGCGGTGGTGGCTTCGAGCGCGAACCCCGAGGCCGCGAAGGCTTTCCTCGCGTGGCTTTCCGGCGCCGAGGCGCGGAAGGTTTTTAACGCGTACGGTTTCTCGGAGCCCTGAGCATGGACTGGACCCCGTTCGCGATATCGCTCAAGACCTCCCTGTGCGCGACGGCAATCGCCTTTTTTCTCGGCTTGGCGGCCGCGCGGTGGGTCGTTTCGCTGGAAGGGCGTCTTCGCGCCGTAGCGGACGGGGTATTCACCCTGCCCATGGTCCTGCCGCCGACCGTTCTCGGCTTTTTCCTGCTTGTGCTGTTCGGCAGGTACGGGTTCCTGGGGAAGTTCCTTTCGACGCTGGGAATTCGGGTAATCTTCTCCTGGGGCGCGACGGTGATCGCCGCGACGGTGGTCGCCTTCCCCCTGGTGTACCGCACGACCCGCGCCTCCTTCGAGCAGCTCGATCCCGCCATTACCCACGCGGCGCGAACGCTCGGCCTGTCGGAGTGGACTATCTTCTGGCGGGTTACCCTGCCCGCCGCGTGGCCCGGCGCCGCGGGGGGAACGGTACTCGCCTTCGCCCGGGCCCTCGGCGAATTCGGCGCGACGCTGATGATCGCGGGAAACATTCCCGGGAGGACCCAAACCGTCCCCGTGGCGATTTTCTTCGCCGCGGAAGGGGGGCGCATGGACGAGGCCCTCGTGTGGGTACTCATCATCGTGGCGGTTTCCACGACCGTAACCGTGGCGGTCAATCTTCTGCCCGGGGGAACCCGCTCGGGCGTTCCCAAATGAGGAGTTTCCATGGCGATAAAAGCGGAAATCATTAAGCGGTACCCCGGCTTTAGCCTGGAAGTGTGCATCGACGACCGGGGGCGACGCACGGGCATTCTCGGCGCTTCCGGCTGCGGCAAGAGCATGACGCTCCGCGCGGTGGCCGGGGTGGAAACCCCCGATGAGGGCCGCATCGAGATAGACGGGCGGGTCGTGTTCGATTCCGCCTCGGGGGTAAACGTGCCGCCCCGGTTTCGGGACGTGGGTTATCTCTTTCAGCACTACGCGCTTTTTCCCACCATGAGCGTGGCGGACAATATCCGTATCGTCCTGCGGGAGACCGACAAAAAAAGGCGAGCGGCCCGGCGCGGCCCCGGGCGCGGGTTCCCTACAAAGGGCCTTACCCCCTCGCTTGATTCCCGGGTCGACTCCCTCGTGGAGCGGTTCCGGCTCCGGGGCCTTGAGCGCAGGAAGCCGAACCAGCTTTCCGGGGGCCAGCAGCAACGGGCGGCGTTGGCGCGCATTTTCGCCATGGAGCCGCGGGCGGTACTCCTGGACGAGCCCTTTTCCGCCCTGGACAGCCATTTGCGAGCCGCCTTGGAGGCGGAACTCATCGAGACCCTCGACGGGCGGGAGGGGTCGGTTCTTTTCGTTTCCCACGACCGGGACGAGATTTTCCGGGTGTGCGAGCGCATGATCGTCATGGATGCGGGGCGGGTTGTGGCCGAGGGAAGGGCCCGTGAGGTTTTCGACGACCCGGGCTCCGCCGCGGCCGCGAGCCTGACGGGATGCAAAAACGTGGAACGGGCGTTTCCCGCCGGGCCGACGAGGGTCGCCGTTCCCGGGTGGGGGTTGGAGCTGGAAACGGGGCGCCCCGTGCCGCCCGACCTGACCCATATCGGCATTCGCGCCCATCATATCCGGTCCGCGCGTCCGGGAACCGACGTCAACCTTTTCGAGGGGCTGGCCCGGGCCGCCTGCCACGATCCCTTCTCGAAAAGCGAATACGTTCACGTGCTGGACGCGCGCGATAAAACCCAACCTTCCCCCCTCATGAGAATATCCGACGACATCGACGAGGCAGACGGCGCCGTCCGGTGGCGGGTATTTTCCGTGAACCCCGAAGACATATTGCTTTTGCGGTAAATAAAAAACCCCGATGCGTGACGAGCGCTTCGGGGTCAATGCCTACCACAGGCGATAAGGACGGAATTATAAGGCGCGAATTACGCCTTATGTTTAAAGTATACCTTGGGTAACAATAAAAGTCAATAAAAAACCGGAACCGGGAGAGTGTCCGGTTCCGGCGGGGAGAGAAGCGTTTTTTACATACGCGAGAAGTGTGAAACGGTACCGGCGTTCGGTACGATAAATCAGGCGATAATGTAATCGGCGGCGGGAGACCCGCTCTCGATGGAGTCGATGATCGCGTCGATCGCGTCCTCGCCGTCCACGCGGCCGTACCACCAGCCTTCGGGATAAACCACCATGGCGGGGCCGCGGTCGCAGACCTTCAGGCAGCCCGTGCTCGAAACCGCGACGTCGGCCATGCCCCGGTCCGAAAGCTCGGACTCGAGGTATTGCATGAGGCCCAACGAGCCCGCCTTGTTGCAGACGCCCTGCGGGGTTCCGTTCATTCGGAACGAGCCGCATACGAAAATGTGGTGCGCCGGTTTGGTCATGTCAGTTCTCCTCTGGTTCGTGAAGTATATGGATGCCGGGGCGCATGGGCGCGCCCCGCAATTCCCGAATAAATCCCTCGCGGGTCGGCTCAGGCGCGACCCTGCCCGGCTCAGGCGCAGCCTTGGCCGGACTAGGCGCAGCCTTGGCCGGACTAGGCGCAGCCTTGGCCCGTTCCCCCGCAGGAGCTTCCCGCCCCGCAGGAACCCGCGCGACGCATCAGCACCTTGGGTATCTCCCTTCCGGCGAGCAGTTCCCCTACCGTGTCGGAGATAAGTCCCTCCACGGCAATCACGCGAACGCCCCGCGCCTTGAGAATCCGTTCCGGGGAGGGGCCCGCGCCCGATACCAGCACGGCGAAGCAGTCCGAAAGCGATTCGGCGAGGGCTTCCCACCGGGCGTCGCCCCCGCCGGGTATCGGCGTCGCGCGCTGCTCGATCAGGACCGGCTTTCCCGTGACGCCTTCGCCTTCCGCCTCGTAAATCCACAGGGTCGGCGCCTCGCCGAGGTGTCGGTTCACGAAAAGGCCTTCCATGGTCGCCACGGCCACCCTGGGCCTTTCTTCCGTGGGTTTTACGCGGCCCGCCTCGGCGAGCAGGGCCGCGATTTCCTCGTTGTTCTGGGCCCCCAAAAGCCCGGCGGCGTCGGCGCGGCAGCGGGCGCAGTGCGACATCTGCTTCAGGCTTTTGCCCGCCTCGAATCTCATGGCCTGCAGGTCGCCCGCTTCCGGGGCGGGAACGCCCTCGAAGGCGGTTCCCTCAACGTGCATAAGGGGAATGCAGTTCTGTACGTCCGCGCCGAGCGCTCCCGCCACGCGGGCAATCTCGGGAACGTGCCCGTCGTTGATCCCCGGTATCACCACGGTATTGATCTTCACGGTGACGCCCTTTTCCTTCAGGAGCCTGATGGCGAGGAGCTGGCGCTCCAGGAGGATCTTCGCCCCTTCCACGCCCCGGTAGGGCTTGTTCCCCACGCGGATCCAGGCGTAGATTTTCGCGCCTATCTCGGGGTCGACCGCGTTGAGGGTTATGGTAACGTGCGATACGTTCAGCGCCGCCACGCGGTCCACGTACTCGGGTAGCCCGAGCCCGTTGGTGGCGAGGCACAGGAGCTTGTCCGGGTGCTTTTTGCCGACCAGTTCCATGGTCTCGAGGGTTTCCTCGGGGTTGGCGAAGGGGTCTCCGGGGCCGGCGATACCGACCACGGCCACGTTGGGTATGCGTTCCAGGACCGATTCCAGATAGTCGACCGCGGCGCCGGGCTCGAGGACAGAGCTCGTGACCCCGGGGCGGGACTCGTTCACGCAGTCGTATTTCCGGTTGCAAAAATTGCACTGCACGTTGCACTTGGGGGCCACCGGCAGGTGTACCCGGGCGGTGGTGTGCCTGGCTTCCGCGTTGAAGCAGGGGTGATTCGCAAAGTCCATCTGTAGCCTCCTTGAAACTATGCCTTAGATGTAGGTGTAGCCGATTCCCGCGGCCTCTTGTTTCGATTCCATCAGGGTGTTGCAGACCAGGTCGAACAGGTTCAGCGTTCCCCGATATCCAAGGTGCAAGATGCGCTGGGCGCCGATCCGGTCGTGAACGGGGAACCCGCAGCGCACTAACGGTATCCCGAGCCTTCTCGCGAGGAAGAGTCCCTTGCTGTTCCCCATCGCGAAATCCGCGCCCAGGCCTTCGGCTTGTTCGGCCATGGTCGCGAAGTCCGCCTCGGGGCCGCCGGTCAGCGCGACCGTTACGCCGATTTCCGCGAGGAACGAGCCCACGGCCGAAACGAAATCGTTCTCGCCGTACAGGATCGCCTTTTTCCCGGCGGCGTATTTGTGCCCGTCGATGTAGGCGTCCACGAGCCGTCCCCGTGCCTTGAGCCAGCGCTCTCCCACGGGCTTTCCGGTCGCCTCGGCCAAGACTTCGAAAAACCGGTCGGTATTCTCGATGCCGATGGGAAGCGGAATCCTCGTGAGGGGCACGCCGCGCCGTTCCTGGAGCCAGGCGCCCGCGTCCCGTTCGGTCGCGACGTCGGTCCCGAGGCCGACGGTGCGCGCCGCGCTTCCCATGGCCCTGATGGAGTCGAGCGGGGTTCCCCCTTCCGGCAGCTTCCGGTATTCGTCCCACGAAACGCCGTCGAGGGTTTCCGAATAATCGGGAAGGAGGGTGAAAGTCGATTCAAATGATCCAAGGATCGCGTGGAGCTCCCGAAGGTCCTCCGTGGAAACGAATCCCGAAAGCACGTTTATGCGCGGGGCGGCCTTTGAGCCCGCCGGGGAGCCATGCTGCCCGCGCGCGCTTTCGCTCCCCGCCGGATCGCCCGCACTTCCCGCGGGCACCAAGGATTCCACCGCCGCGCGAACGGCGGCGTGGAAGCCTTCCATATGGGTGCCCGCGTAACTCGGCGTGGACGCGTAGAAGATCGCCGGGCCGGGTTCGGCGGCCGCGTCTCCCGATTCCGCCGCGGCCTTCGCCCGGTCGGCCCGATAGCGGGCGAGGTACATCGGAACGTTCTCGCCGATGGTTTCCGACAGGCAGGTGGAGGCGACTCCGATGGCCTTGGGCCCGTACTGGCGGCTTACGTTGTCGAGCGCCATTCCCAGGTTGAGCTCCCCGCCGAAGATCGCCGCGGACTCGGTAAAGTTTGAGCTCGCGATATCGATGGGCTCGCGGAAATGGCTGATCCCGTAACGCCTGATGTAGGTGGAACAGCCCTGGGAGCCGTGCAGCAAGGGGACCGTTCCCTCGATGCCGAGATAGGCGAAACTCGCGCCGAGGGGGGCGCAGAGCTTGCATGCGTTCCTGGTCGATACGAAGCTTGACTTGCCGCTCATTTCGTGCCCCCTTCGCGCCCCTCCGCGCCGTCTCGTTCTTCGGCCGTTTTCGCCGTCCCCGCCGTCCATTTCCGCCGAGCCGGGGAAAACCTCCACACCGGGCTCATGGCCGACGCGTGCACTTCACGGGCGAAGTTCGCCATGCCCTCGAATCCCGCGAGGGCTTCCTTCCGCTCGTGGTTGTGGTCGCAAAAGGCGATTCCCATCTTGTACGCGATGGGCCGCTCCTTCACGCCGCCGATCAAAAGGTCCGCGCCCTTCTCGAGGATGAACTTGGACAGCTCCAGCGGGTTCGTGTCGTCGCAGATGATCGTTCCCTCGCCGGTGATTTCCTTGAGGTACTCGTAATCTTCCTTGGTGCCGGTTTGCGAGCCCACCACCACGGTTTCCATGCCGAGGTGGCGGAGCGCCTTCACGAGGGAGAACGACTTGAAGGAGCCTCCCACGTAAATCGCGGCCTTCTTTCCCGCGAGGTCCTTCCGGTACGAGGCGAGTTCGGGAAGCAGTTCCGAGACCTCGGCGCGCACGAGCTCGGCGGCGGCGTTCTTGACGTCCTCGGCGCCGCTTACGCCCTTCTCCGAGAAAAACTCGGCCACGTCGTACAGGGCCTTGGACATATCCTCTATGCCGAAATAGGAAACCCTGATATAGGGAATCCCGTATTTTTCTTCCATTAGTTTCGCGAGATAGGTCATGGAGCCGGAACACTGCACCACGTTAAGAGCGGCGCGGTGGGCCCTTCCTATCTCGTCCACACGGCCGTCGCCGGTTATGCAGGACACCACCTCGACGCCCATGCGCCGGTAGTAATCCTTGATGATCCAGGTTTCCCCCGCGAGGTTGAACTCGCCGAGGATGTTGATCGAAATCGGCCCCACGGGCGTCGCGTCGTCGCGGCCGACGAGCTTGAACACCGCCTCGCAGGCGGCCTTGTAGCCGTCTTTCTTGGTTCCCTTGAAGCCCTCGGAATGCACCGAGATGACCGGGATTCCCGATTCGCGGGTCGCTTTCGCGCAGACCGCGTCCACGTCGTCGCCGATAAGGCCGACGATGCAGGTGGAATACACGAAGGCCGCTTTCGGCCCGTATTCCGCGATAAGCTCGGCGAGCGCGGCCGCGAGCTTCTTCTCGCCGCCGTATATCACTTCCCTCTCGTGAAGGTCGGTGGAAAAGCTCATGCGGTGGAGCTGGGGCCCGCTCGACATGGAGCCGCGGATGTCCCAGGTGTAGGCGGCGCAGCCGATGGGCCCGTGTATGACGTGCAGGGCGTCGGCTATGGGATAGAGCACCACGCGGCTGCCGCAAAATACGCATGCCCGCTGGCTCACCGAGCCCGCGGCGCTCGCCTTCCCGCACTCGATGCCGAAGGAGTCCTTTCCCTTCTCGAATACCTGGCCTTTTCTTTCTTTCAGTATGTCGATCAAAGTCGTCCTCCCACGGCCCGTGGTTCGATAGATCGCCCCGGGCGGCGGGCCTGCCGGCGATCGGCCGACCCGCTTTCCGAGCGCGACGTTCCGTTTACATTACGAGCTCGAACTTCTCTTCCGGCGCGTCCCGGTCCTGGCGGTCCATGAACGCGTCAAGGACCTTCTCGAGCAGCCTCAGGGCTCCCCGGTACCCGACGATCGGGAAGTAGGAGTGTCCCACGCGGTCGTAGATCGGGAAGCCGATCCGGATCAGCGGGATGTCCATGTCCCGGGCGATGTACTTGCAGTACGTGTTCCCGAGGATCAGGTCCGGCGCGTTGTCTTTCACCAGCTGGTGGAAGTAGAACATGTCGGCCTGGGGCCCGGTCTTCACGACGACCGATTCACCGGCGATCTCCTTGATCCTGCGCTCGAACTTCGGGCCCGGGTGGGTTCCCGAAACGACGTGAAGCACTTCCATGCCGGCGTCCTTGCAAAACTGAACCATGCCCACGAGAATGTCCGGGTCGCCCACCAGGGAAACCTTCTTCCCGTAGGTGTACTGGTTCATGTCGCACAGTACGTCCACCGCCTGTCCCCGTTCCTTCAGGATCGATTCGGGAACCGGCACGCCCGTTCGCTTCCGCAAAAGGTCCACGAACCTATCGGTCGCCGCGATTCCCACGGGCAGGTCGATAATCTCGCACGGTACCTTGCACTTGGTGTCCAGGAGCTTGGCGGCGGCCATGGCCCCCACGCGGCCCAAGGCCACGGTAAGCTTGGAGTCGCCGGCCGATTCGATCTCCTCGACCGTCGCGCCGCCCTTCGGGTACATGCGGAACTTTCCGTCCATGGGCCCGTTTACCACGTCCGAGGTGTCGGGGAACATCACGTAGCCGATCCCCATCTCGTCGGCGATATGCTTGATCTCGGCCATGTCGCTCGGCTCGATGAAGGACGGGATCAGGTTGATCTGGTCCTTCGTCTTCCCGGTGGACTTCGAGAAGTACTGCACCAGGGCGGCGGTCATGTTGGAATAGCCGGTCACGTGCGATCCCTTGAAACTCGGGGTGCTCGCGTGGATCACGGTCTTTCCGGGGGGGATCTTTCCCTCGCTCTTCGCCTTGTTGATGATCTGCGGCAGGTCGTCGCCGATCGTCTCGGAAAGGCAGGTGGTGTGCACGGCCACGATATCCGGGTCGTACAGGCTGAAGATGTTCGTGAAGGCTTCCATTATGTTGGCCTGGCCGCCGAACACGGACGCTCCCTCGGTGAAGGAACTGGTGGTCGCCATGACCGGGTCCTTGTAGTGCCTGGTCAGGGCGCTTCTGTGATAGGCGCAGCAGCCCTGCGAGCCGTGGCTGTGGGGCATGCACTTGTGCACCCCTAAGGCCGCGTACATCGCGCCGACGGGCTGGCAGGTCTTGGCCGGGTTTATCGTGAGCGCCTTGCGCTCGGCGACTCCCTCCGGCGTGTGTCGCAACAGCATGTCGTACTCCTTGTCAGCCCACGTGGGCGAAACTGGCGTTCAGCTCGGGCTCGTCGGCCCAGGGGGCCTTTGCCAGGCGGAACGAGGAAGAGTTCACGAGCCGGTCTATTTCCTTGTAGAAATTGACCGCTCCCACGAAGCCCGCGAAGGGGCCCATATAGTCGTAACTGTGAAGCTGCTTCATCGGTATTCCCGACTTCTGCACCACGTACTTCTCCTTGATGCCCGCGCCGATGATGTCGGGCTTGTACGTTTCGATCAGCTTCTCCATCTCGTAGTGGTTCAGGTCGTCTATGACGAGGGTCTTCGCCTTCATCTCCGGCATCATTCCCTTGTAGTCGCTGAACTCGTAGCCCGCCGCCTCGCGCTTGGCCTTTTCTTCCTCGGAGATGCGGGGCTTGTACCTCGTCTCGTCCGCGGTGACCGAAAGCTCCTCGATGTTGCGGGAATCCGCGTCCACCACGATGCTCGGGATCACCTTGCGACCCTCGTAGTCGTCCCGGTGGGCGAACTCGTAACCGGCCGCGATGGTCTCGATGCCGATCTCGGCGAAGAGTTCCTGGTAGTGGTGGGCCCGGGAGCCGCCGACGAAAAGCATGGCCTTCTTGCCGTCGCACCGCGCCTTGATCTCGGAACGAACCTTCTCTACCGCGAGAAGCTCTTCCTCGACCACCTTCTTGGTCCGCTCGATCAGGTCCTTGTCCCCGAAGAACTCGGCGATCTTTATGAGCGACTTGGCGGAGGCCTCGGCGCCGACGAAGTTTACCTTGAACCACGGAATGCCGAACTTCTTTTCCATCATCTCCGCGAGGTAGTTGATGGAACGGTGGCACATGACCACGTTCAGGTCGGCCGTGTGGGCGCTGATGAACTCGTCGTACGTCGAGTTCCCCGAGAACGTCGAGTGCAGCGTCATGCCGCACTTCTCCACGATGCGCTCTATCTCGAACGCGTCGCCGCCGATGTTGTATTCGCCCAGGATGTTGAACCGGAACTTCCCCTCTTTCGGGGCGTCCTTCAGCCCGACCACGTCGGTGAAGACCTTGTTGTTCGCCACGTGGTGGCCGGCGCTCTGGCTCACGCCCTTATAGCCCTCGCAGGAGAACCCGAAGATGTTGACGTCGGGGTACTTCGCCTCCATTTCCCTCGCCACGGCGTGCACGTCGTCGCCGATGAGGCCGACGGGGCAGGTGGCGAAAATGCCGATCGCCTTGGGGCGGAACAGGGCCACCGCCTCGTCGATCGCCGCCTTGAGCTTTTTCTCCCCGCCGAAGATTATCTCGTCTTCCTGCAGGTCGGTGCTCATGGCGTAGGGCATGAAGTTCTCCGACTCGGGGGTTTCCGGCCTGGTCTGGTTGCGCCGGGTAAGCCAGCTGTAGAAACCGCAGCCGATCGGCCCGTGCGTTATCTGCAGGATGTCCCGGGTGGGCCCCAGAACGACGCCCTTACAGCCCGCGTAGGAGCATCCGCGCATCGTCAGGATTCCGGGGGCGGTCCGCGAGTTCGCGAGAATCTCCGGCACCGCGTCGCCCGCGCCCACCTCATTGACGATGATCTGTCTCTTTCTTTTCTTCGCGAGCTTCGGCGAGTACTTTTCCACGACCTCGTCGCGGAAGGCCTCTCCCGTCATTTCTAATACCGTATCGGACATATAGCCCTCCTTGAAACTTCGTTGGCCCGTGCCTATTCGTCCAGCGTCTCGTCGCCGGTCTCGCCGGTGCGAACCCTCACGGAGTTCATCACGGGCATTACGAAGATCTTTCCGTCGCCGGACTTTCCGGTCTGGTTAATCTTGATGATCGTGTCGACGGTCTTCTTGACCAGCTTGTCCGGAACCACCACCGAGACCATCCGCTTCGGGATCAGGCGGCCCGCTTGCCCAAGCTCGTCCATCTTTTCCTCGTACTGCTTCTCGGCGCCGTTCAGGCTTATCAGCTCCACCAGGCCCTTTCCCCTGCCTAAGCATTCCTTTGCGTGCAGCGAGGTGATCCCCGCCGCCGCGAGGCCGCGCTTAGTCTGGTTCATCATGTTCATGCGAACGATGGCCATCACTTCTTTCATACAATTCCTCCGTGCGTCACGCGGTGACGCAAGACGAAAGGCCGCTGTCGGCCATTCGTCACTCCTCGGCCGCGGTTTCCTTCACGCCCGAGCTGACGGTATACATTTCCTCCACGGGGGAAATGAAGATCTTGCCGTCTCCGAAGGCGCCCTTCGAGCCGGTGCGGGCTTCCTCGATGATGGTCTTGATCACGAAGTCCTTGTCCTTCGACTTGATCACCATCATCAAAAGCTCTTTCGGCACCTCGTCGTAGGTCACGTCGCCGATCTTAATGCCGCGCTGCTTGCCGCGGCCCGCCACGTTCATCCGCGTCACGGCGGGGAACCCCTCGGCCATGAGCCGCGCCATTACCGCGTCGACCTTCTCGGGCCGAACGATCGCTCTGATCATCAACATAGTAAGCGTCTCCCTTTCCTTAGTCGGCGATGCCGAATTCCATCAGCAGTTTTTCGAGTTCCTCGATGGCCAACGGCTTCGGGATCACGAACTTCGTGTTGTTCTCGATCGCGCGGGCCAGCTTGCGGTACTCTTCCGCCTGGTTCACCGTGGCGTCGTAATCGATGACGGTCTTCTTGTTGATCTCCGCGCGCTGCACCATGTTGTCGCGGGGCACGAAGTGGATCATCTGGGTCCCGAGCTTCTCGGCGAGCGCCATGATCAGCTCGTCCTCGCGGTCCGTCTTTCGGCTGTTGCAAATCAGGCCGCCGAGGCGAACGGTTCCTGCCTCCGCGAACTTCATGATTCCCTTGCAGATATTGTTGGCGGCGTACATGGCCATCATCTCGCCCGAGCAGACGATATAGATTTCCTCGGCCTTTCCGTCGCGGATCGGCATGGCGAACCCGCCGCATACGACGTCGCCCAGTACGTCGTAGAAGGTATAGTCCAGCTTGTACTGCTCGTCGAACGCGCCAAGCTGTTCCAGCAGGTTGATCGAGGTAATGATACCGCGGCCCGCGCAGCCGACTCCCGGCTCCGGTCCTCCCGACTCAACGCATCGGGTATTCTTGAAACCGGGCTTTACCACGTCCTCAAGGTCAAGGTCCTCGCCTTCCTCGCGCAGGGTGTCGAGCACCGTCTTCTGCGAGAGGCCGTTAAGAAGAAGCCGCGTCGAATCCGCCTTCGGATCGCAGCCAACCACCATGACGTTCTTTCCCATTTCGGCGAGGGCTGCCACCGTATTCTGGGTCGTCGTGGACTTCCCGATGCCGCCTTTGCCGTAGATCGCGATCTTTCGCATCGTCTTCTCCTGGTACAAGAGTTTTGTACGGATTCTTACATCCCTACGCTCTTGATTGAGCAGGAACCGTGCCAACCGCGTTTTCTTTTGTCGATTTTCGCTCCCCGTCCGGTTGCCGCGCCGTGCCGAATTCCCGCCAAGGCCCGAACAATAAGGTTTCCCGGGTTTTCGTATTTGAGGAAAAATAAAAATTTTCTCGTGGATTTTTCGTTCGCGCGCTTAGTCCTGAATCGCTTGCGCGTCTCGGCAAAAAAAGGAAACTACATTCAGGTAGGAAACGAAGGGTTCGTTCCTACATTTCCGTAGGAATCCGTAAGAAGGAATAAGACTGAGGCAGAAAGGGCGACGGGGGGAGGGCCGGAAACTTCGTTTCCTCGATCGAATCGCGGAGCCCCCGCGGAGGGGGTCCTTGCAGGGGCGTGCGGGCCCCGCGAGGCGGCGGCCCCGCGGAGCGCGGCGGAGGCGATTTACCCCCGCCGCGTTTTCCCCGCGCGCTTCGCCAGGAACGCGTACAGTTCCCGCTCCTTACCGTTTAGGGTTTCGCGGTTGAGGATAAAGCCCTGTTTCGTGCGGGTATACAGGATAAGCATTCCCCGTATTCGGGTAACGGACTTCAGCTCGGCCAAGCTTACCCGCGAGCTTTTTTCCCCGGCCGTCACCGTTATTCCCCCGGCGTCGATTTTCATTTCCATGTCCGCGGGCATTTTGGAGACTATCCCTTTACTCCGCAGCCAAATGACTAACGGCTGAAGCGCGGGGAACAGCGCGATTCCCAAGAGCATGAGAATCCGCAACCCAGGGTTGACCTCGGGCCAGAACCGGTAGGCCAGCAGGACCATGGAGACCGTGAACACGATATTCACGACCCCCGCCATGGAACGGTACACGTTGACCAGGGCGAGGATCACGAGATTTCCGGGGCGAACCCGATAGCGAAAGGAGAATTCCATGCCGCGCCGTTATTTCAGGAGCGAAGGCAGGAACATGCTGATGGATGGAATAAAGGTCACCAGGAGCAGCGCCGCGATCATCAATAGGTAGAAAGGCAGCGTCGCCTTGACCAGCCGCTCTATGGGCACCTTTCCCACCGCCGAGCCGATGAAGAGCACCGTGCCGACGGGGGGCGTCAGCAATCCGATGCCGCAGTTCAGGATAATCATGATTCCGAACTGGATCGGCGATATGCCGATGCTCGTCGCGATGGGCAGCAGGATCGGCGTCGCGATCAGGATTATCGGCGCCATGTCCATGATCATGCCCAGGATCAAGAGTATCGCGTTCAGAAGCAGGGCGATGACGATGGGATTGTGCGTTAGCCCCACGATGAAGTTGGCCGCGAGGGTCGGTACGTTCAACCGGGTCAGCAAAAAGCCGAAGATGCTGGAGGTTGAGATCAGTATTAAGACGATGGACAGGGTGTGTACGCACTGGTCCAATACCTTCCAGACTCCCTTCCAGTCAAGGCCCTTGTAAATGAAGACGCTCACGAGGAGGCTGTAGAACACCGCGATCGCCGCCGATTCGGTCGGGGTAAACACGCCGAACACCACGCCGACCACCACGATGACCACCGCCGCGAGGGCCCAGAACGAGGCCAGGAACTGCTTCCCGAGGTTCTTGAGGCTGAACTTGTTTCCCTTCGGGTAATTGCGCTTCACGGAGAAGTAATAGGAACCGACCATTAGCGACCCGGCCAAAACCGCCGCCGGAAGGTACCCGGCCAGGAAGAGGCTCGCCACGGAAATCCCGCCCGCCGAGGTCGCGTAGATGACCATGTTGTGGCTGGGCGGCACCAAAAGTCCCTCGCAGGAACTGGTGATCGTTACCGCCGTGGCGAAATCGTCGTCGTAGCCCTGCTCGACCATCATCGGGATCATGATGCTTCCGATGGACGCGGTGTCGGCCGCGGCGGAACCGGATATGCCCCCGAAGAAGTACGAAGCCACGATGTTGACCATGGCCATGCCGCCCCGCATCCAGCCAACGCAGGCGTCCGCCAGGGCGATAAGCCGCTCGGAGATGCCCCCGGAACCCATGAGGTAGCCCATGGTTATGAAGAAGGGCACCGCCATGAGGCTGAACGAACTGATTCCCTTGACCATTTGCTGGGCCACCGTGGAGAGGGGGAGGCCTTGGTAAAGGAGGCAGAGGATCGAGGAAAGGGCCACCGCGTAGGCGATGGGGAACCTGATCGCCACCAGGAGCAGAAAGCTGCCGAGCAAAATGAAAATTGCCATGCTGTTGACTATCATAGGGTCGCTTCCTCGCCGAGCACGATCGCCTTCAATTGGCGGATAATGGTTTCGATTTCGAAGATCACCATGGCGACTCCCGCCAGCGGTACCGGGAAGTACATCCAGAACCGGGAAACCGTGGGCATGCTCACGTAAAAGCCGCGGGAACCGAGTTTTTGCGCGTAGTTCCATCCGACGAAAATCATGACGAAGCCCAGGACCATCACCGCGATATCGGAAAATAGGTCAAGGACGGTGATCAACCGTTTGGGGAGGTACCGGTCGAGCGCCGACATCCTGATATGGCTATTGCGCCGGATGGCCAACGCGGCGGAAAGGACGGCCATATAGGCCATGCAGGAAAGCACGACTTCCTCGCTCCACGCGGGATCGGGAATAAAGGGTACGTAGCGGCCGGTAACGGCGAATCCGGTGATGAGGATATCCACTACCAGCAGTACCTTGCAGATAAAAAGAATGGCCTTGTACATGAGGTCGTAAAAGGGCTTTATCTTATCCGCTATTTTAAAAACCGCTTTCATTGTGTCTCCAATAATATGGCACAGGAACGGAAATCCGTCCCTGTGCCATGTCTTTACGGAAAGATCTTCATTTCAAACAACGACCTTCGCCGTTGGACGATCCGGGAAGAATCTTATTTCATGTCGAGGAGCTTCTGGTAGAGCGCGGCGTTCGAGGCGGTATTTTCCTTGATGACCGCTGCGCACGCCTTCTGCCAGGGGGTCTTGTCCTTCACCTCGGTTACCGTAACGCCCATGGTCTTAAGGACGGCAAGGTCGTCGATCTCTTTCTTCTCGGAGATGCTCCGGTTGTAGGCGGAGGCGATCTTTCCCGCTTCGGTCATCGCTTTCTGCTGGGCGGGGGAGAGCTTGTCCCAGGCTTCGTCGGTGATGATTACCTGGATCGCGCCGAGGGTATGGCCGTCCAGGATCATGTAGGGAGCGACCTCGTTGAAGGCCTTGGACTTGTAGTTCGCGATGGGCTGCTCGGCCGCGTCCACGACGCCGGTCTGGAGGGCGGAGTACAGTTCGTTATAGCTAACGACCGTGGGAGACGCTCCGAGTCCCTTGACCATTCCGTTCATGATGGGATCGTTGGACACGCGAATCTTCATGCCCGCGAGGGAACCCATGTTGGCGAGGGGCTTGCTCGAGAAGAAATGGCGGAAGCCTTCCTCCCCGTAGAAAAGGCCGCGGATGCCGGTCCCCTTCTCGTGGGGCTCAAGCAGGAATTCGGGGGCGAGGGAGCTGTCCGCGAATTTCCAGAAGTGTTCCCGGCTCACGAAGGTATAGGGAATGGATAGGAGCTTGGATTTCTCGCCGCCGTAGCTGGTCAGGGCGAAGGCGGAAATGCGGGACATATCGATGGTGCCGCCGCCGCCGAGCATGGCGTCGAGGACGTCCTGTTCCGCGCCGAGAACGCCGCTGTGCTGGAGGTCGATCTTGACGGTGCCGTTGGAAAGCCGTTCCACCTCTTCCTTGAACTTCAGATCGGTTTGACCGACGATGGAATCGAGTGGATTCACTTCGGCGTACACCAGGGTGACGGACTTTTCCGCCTGCGGCGCGGCCGTGTCGCTCTTGCCGCCCGCCATGACGCTGGTCATGGCTACGGTCAGTACCAAAAGACCGAGTGCGATTTTCTTCATAGGAACTCCTTACGATCTAAGGAAAGGTCCAATTCAGTCGAGTATTTCCGGATTAGTGAGAAACGGTTGCCTCGTCAACGAATTTGCCTATCCCGCGTTTTTAGCCGGCAACGCCGGTATCATTCCAGCTACGCCCGTAATTTCCCGCTGTCAAGAAAAGTTATGGGTAAAATTTTACATACTAAGGAGATAGTCGCGTTTCTTATTGATATATATCGGTTTTTTATTTTATTAAAACGGGGTATTCGGCTCCTCTTGGCCGTTTCGCGGTAAAAATCCGGAACCCGTTCTTGACGGCATGCCGCCGGTGGTTTATAAAAGATACGAAATCGTATTAAATTGGGAGGGCCCATGCAGGGCGTGGATGCGAATATTCGCGAGCTTTACGACAGCCTCGATGCCTTTTTACCGGTGTATTTCGGCTTCATTAACCCGGTATTGCACCGTTACGAGGGCGAGGAAGGCGCCCTCAACGAAAACCAGATTAAGGTTCTCATGGCTATACGGAAAACCGGATGTATCTCCCAGGCGGAGATCAGCGACGTATTCATGATTCCCCGGACGAGCCTTACGACGGTGACGCGTTCCCTGGAGGCGCGCGGCCTGGTACGCAGGGAAGCCGTCGGCGCGGATCGGCGGAGTCACGGGCTCGCGCTGACCGACGCGGGCCATGCCCTGCTCGACCGCAAGCGGGATGAGAACCTGCGCGAGCTCGGCTCGCTGTTCGCGGGCCTTTCGCCCGCCGAGGCGACCGCCGTTATTCGGGGCTTCCGGACGATGGAAGCGTATTTTGGGCGCGGGGGGTTCAATCCATGCAAGCGGGACGCATAAGCGAATACGACGCCTTTGGGCCTTGGGTTTACCCCCTTACCGACGCGGAATCCATTCCCCGACTGTTTCGGCCCTACGCCGAACGGATAGCGGGAAGCCTTCTCGCGCTGAAGATTCCCCGTGACCTTGAGCGCCGAAACGCCACGCCGGACATGGACCTGTACGACGCAGTCCTGGCGGTATTCCCCGACCGCCTGCTCTACCTGGCCCGGCGGGAGCGCGACGGCCGCGCTGAGGTCGACGAGACGGCGGTTCTCCTGGACCGGATAGACCGTCTAACCCGGGAGACCTTTTTGCTCCTCGGTTGCCTTACCGTCCATGCCGGGGGAACGTCAGTCTCCATTCCCTATAACACCGTTTCCGACGCGCTCATGCGGGAAGCGTTTACCCTGATTCGGTCCATGCTTCCCCGGCGGGAAACGGGCGTATCGCCCTTCGCCGCGCTTCCTTCCCTGGTACCCGCGACGGATTTCATGGAATTCGGTTTCGTTTCATTGTGCCTGGGCGCGATCAGGGAGTATCCCCGGCTTAACCTCGTCGCGTATCAGCCCTTCCTGGAATACGGGGCGCCCCGCATGCTCAAGTCGAAAATCCTGACGGCGATCGCGCCGAAACGGCGGCTGCGAACGGCCTTTGCCGTCTTGCGAAGCGATACCGACCTCATGGTCGTGACCCAGACCCATTCGGCCCGCAGGGACTCGCTGCGGGATTACGCCTATTCGGAGACCTTCATGCCCCTCGCATCCGTCGAAAGCGTAACCGCGGCCGATTTCGCGGCGGGCGCGTCATCGGTGCGGATATCGGGCAGGGGAACGGAGATCTCGCTGTTATGCGACGGCGAGAACCCGTACGCGGCGTCGTTACGGGGCCTGCCCGGGGCTTGAACGGCAAAAAAAACCGGGACCCTGGAGGGTCCCGGCGAATGCGCGAATCCGAAACGCGGTAGGCCGTTACTTTGCGGCCTTCAGGGCCTCTGCGGCGAGGAGCACCGCGGTGGGGTGTATCGAGGCGCCGGAAACCGCGTCGGTGGTTCCGTCGGCCTTGATGGCGATTTTTGAGGGGTCCTGCGCGGCGACGATGGCGTTTTGCATGGCGACCGCCTGTACGTCCCATTCGCCTTTTTTGGCGACCTTACCCATGCCGTAGCGGCCCTCTTTCGACTCGACGATCTTCGATTTTTTCGCCGGATCGACGCTGGTGGCGCTCCACAGAACGTCGACCAGGGTGCCGTTGACCACCGTGCAGAGGACCGAGTCCTTCCAGCCGGAGTTTTTGTCGAAGTCTTTCTGCTCGGCGAAATACCAGCCGTCTTTCTTGTACATGCCCTTCGGGACCGGGGCGGTCGCCAGGGCTTCCTTCACCATGGCGAAGAACTCGGAAACGTGGATGGTCGCGCCGGAGATGGCGTCGGTCCGGCCTTCCTTATCGAATTTATCGAAATTGACGTTTTGGGTTTTCACGAGATAGGCTTCCACGGCGGCTGCCTGCTTGTCCCATTCTCCCTGCTTGGCGGCCTTGGCCATGCCGTACTTGCCCGACGCGGCCCAGGACTTTTTGTCCGTGGCACCGGCGATATTGGAGATGCCGTTCCATTGGGCCTTGACGATCTTGCCGCCCTTCACCTCGACGATGACCTGTGTTTTCCAGCCGCTGGACTCAAAATCCGCCGCCTGCTTGAAATATACGCCGTCCTTCGCCTTAACCTGCGCGAACGCGGTCGTGGAGGCTGCCAGGGCGACCACGAGTATCGCCGAAATAATCCGTTTCATATGTATCCCCTTCATTGGAATAAAGTTAACCTAGGCTAAACCTCGGAGGGCTTTCTGTCAAGGGTTGAACGTTACAGGTCCCGCGCGAACCGTTGCGCGTCCTTCGAACGGCCGTGAGGGACCGTCTTTCCCGCGAGGGGGGCTTCGTCGTTCCGAAGCCCTCCTCCGTACCTGGCCCGTTCTGCCTCGGCCTTGTCCGTTCTCCCGTGTAGGCGCTCAGTGGAGAATGGGTATGATCTTGGGCTCCGCGAGGAAGGCCCGGGGATTGGTTTTTTTCGCGGCGGAAACGGCGCGCTTGATTTGCGCCATGGTGCAGGGCTTCGTCGTGATGGCGAAGAGGGCGCCCGGGGCGTCGGCCGCGCGAAGGTTATGGGAAACCGTGTCGATATTGATGGCCTGATCGCCGATGGCGGAGGTGACGAGGCCGGTAATGCCGGGAACGTCTTCGGTGTCGAAGATGACGGCGTACGGCATTTCGCGGTGGTCAAAGTCGAGGATGCGCAGGTTCTGGTCGGGGTAGTCGCGCAGGGCGGCCTTTCCGTGGCGGGCTATGAACACGATATCGGACACGATGGCGCTGCCCGTTTCCAGGCGGCCCGCGCCCTGGCCGATAAAGACGTTGCCGTCGGAATTGGCGCCGGTGAGGGCGACCGCGTTGGTGGCCCCGGCGATGTCGGAAAGAATGTTTCCCCTGCGGACGAGCATGGGGCGCACGGTGGCGTATACCCCGTCGCCTTCCCGTTTCGCGTGGCAAATGAGCTTGATGACCGCGCCCACTTCCTGCGCGAAGGCCGTGTCTTCGGCGGTGACGGAGTCGATTCCGAGTACCGGGAAATCGCCGACCGTGGCGTTTATGCCGAAGAGGAGCTTCAGTAGGATGAGGAGTTTGTGCCCGGCGTCGCCGCCGTTAATGTCTAGGGTCGGGTCCGCTTCCGCGTAGCCCATGGCCTGGGCTCCCTTGAGGGCTTCCGCGAAGCTCAGGCCCTTTTTGGTCATGTTCGACAGGATGTAATTGCTCGTGCCGTTCATGATACCGGATACGGCGGTAATGTCGTCGCCGGTCATGCATTCGTTGATTCCCTTGATGACCGGGATCGCGCCGCAGACCGCGGCCTCGAACCCGACGGCCCGGCCGTTCGCCTGGGCGACCTCGAAGAGGCGGGCGTTATGCTTCGCGAGCATGGCCTTATTGGCGGTCACGAGGTGCTTTCCCGCCGCGAGGGCCGCGGTCATGGTCTCGAGCAGGGAATCGGCGGTGCCGCCAACGGTCTCCACCACCAGGTCGATGGAGGGATCGGCCAGGATTTTTTTCGTTTCCGCGGCGAGCTCGTCGGCGGACAGCTCCGCGGCGTTTTCGGGGCCCGCGAAGAGGGTGCGGGGTATGGCGTGCCGTTTCGCGGCCGATTCGGGGAATTTGTCGAGGATTTTTACCAACGCGAGCGGAACGCCCGCGCGGGCGGAAAGGGTCCGCTCCTGTTTTAAGAGAATGTGGGCGGTTCCGCCGCCGACGGTTCCGCAGCCCAAGATGGCTATGTTGAAGGTTTTCACGGTTTTTCTTTCCTTATTATGAAGTTGAACGAATTCTATATAAGGATTGCGGTGATTGTCAAGAAAACCGCCCGCGTTCGCTTGACAGTTATGCGGTTTTTATGCAGTATTTTCGCATAAATATTCAGGACGATCTGGGTTCACCGGCCAGATCGTCTTTTTTTTTGGGGATAACGATGAAGGATACGGTCCGGACAGAATGTTCCTCGTGCGAGCGCGAGCTCACGGAGCTGCGGCTTCTCTATGAGATTAGCGCGCTCTTGGCGGAACCGTCGGACATGAAGTGTATCCTTGCCGAGGTGCTCGCGGTGATGGAACGCAATTTGGGGATTAGCCGCGGGCTAATCACCATTTTAAACCGCTCGAACGGGGAGATCGAGATCGAAACCGCCTTGGGCTACGGCTCCGGCTCCGTTGAACGGGGGCGGTATCGCCCCGGGGAGGGGATTATCGGGCGCGTGATCGAAACCGGGAACCCCATCGCCATTCCGCGCATCGCCGACGAACCCCTCTTTCTCGACCGTACCGGCGCCAGAAAGGGCCTTGATACCTCCGCCATTTCCTTCGTGTGCGTGCCCATCAAGACCGGCAGCGAGGTAATCGGCTCCATCGCGGTGGACTCTCCCTACCTGCAAAAGGTGCCCCTAGAACGCATTACCCGCGTTCTCGCGATAATCGCCTCGTCCATCAGCCAGGCGGTCCGGCTCCGGCAGGTCGCCCAGGAAGAGGTGGACACCCTGCGCGCCGAAAACGAGCGGCTTCAATCCGCCCTGAAGACCCGGAACGCGCCTGAGGGCGTGATCGGCAATTCGAAGATCATGCGCGACCTGTACGCGCAGATCGAGCAGGTAAGCGCCACCAATGCGACGGTGCTTCTGCTCGGCGAGAGCGGGGTAGGCAAGGAGCGGATCGCCCACGCGATACATTTCGGCTCGCCCCGGTCGGAAAAGCCCTTCGTAAAGCTCAACTGCGCGGCCATTCCCGAAAGCCTGATCGAAAGCGAGCTGTTCGGCCACGAGAAGGGGGCCTTCACCAACGCCACGGAACGCAGGAAGGGAAAGTTCGAGTTGGCGAACGGCGGCACCATATTCCTGGACGAGATCGGCGAGATGCCCCTTTCCCTGCAGTCCAAGTTCCTTCGGGTGTTGCAGGAGCGCGAATTCGAGCGGGTCGGCGGCTCGGAATGCGTTCGGGTGGATTTCCGGGTAATAGCGGCGACCAACCGCGATTTGCCCTCCCTGATCGCGGCGGGCCGGTTCCGGGAAGACCTCTATTACCGATTAAACGTGTTTCCAATGGTGGTTCCCCCGTTGCGGGAGCGGAAAACCGATATCGTCCTGCTGGCGGACCACTTTACCGCGAAATTCGCCAAGGCCCACTGGAAGACGATCAAGCGGATCTCGTCACCCGCCATGAGCCTCCTGATGGCCCATGACTGGCCGGGAAACGTGCGGGAGCTTGAGAACTGCATTGAGCGGGCGGTTATCCTGAGCACCGACGGCGTCATTCACGCGTTTCAGCTACCCCCGAGCCTGCAGGGTCCCGGGCGGCGCGAGGGCGAGGGTTCGGGCGGCGGAACCCTGACCGAGATCATGGCCGGGCTGGAAAAGGGCATAATCGAGGAAGAACTGCGGAAAAACGGCGGAAACCTGAGCCGCGCCGCGAAAAGCCTGGGCATTACGGAGCGGATCATGGGGCTCCGCGCGAAGAAATACGGCATTAAGCCGAAGGGGGAAGGCAATGGCACAGAATGAGGCTGCGGCGTTTATGGAGCGGTGCGCCGGCGACGAGGGCTTTCGCGCCGCGGCGTACCAGACCGACGGTCCCGAGGGGTTTCTTGCCTGGGTGCGGGAATCCGGCTATTCGTTCAACCGGCACGAGCTGGAAGACGCCGCGCGGCGCATGAAGCTGCAGGCCCGGGACGAGGGCGAAGCGGCCTTTGTCGAGGAATTGAAACAATGGTATGAGTTTCTTTCCGGCGGCGGCGATTCTTCGGATCTTTCCGCCGACCCATGCGATCTGCTCCTGTGCGCCTCCTGCGCTTCGGCGGGGAGTTGTTCCTCGGGCGGGGCCGGGGCGGTGGGCTCACGGGCCGCGGCGCGTCCGGGTACCGAGGCATGACCGCCCATTCTTCCGCTGATTCGGGGAGCGATCGTAGGCAAAAGCCCCGCGTGCGCCTCGCCGTAGAGGCGGACGTACCGCTTTTGTATTCCCTTATCCGCGACTTGGCGGCGTATGAGGACCTGTTGGACCGGTTTCTGTGCACGCCGGCGTCCTTGTCCCGCGAGCTATTCTCCGAGCGTCTTCTCGGGGCGGCCATAGTCGAGCTACCCCATGGGCCGGCCGCAGATTCTCCCGACGCGCCGCACCGGGTCGCCGGCTTTGCCCTGTGGTATCATAATTTTTCCACCTTTCGGGGGAAGCGGGGCCTCTACCTTGAAGACCTCTTCGTTCGACCCGAATTTCGGGGGAAGGGCTGCGGGCGCGCCCTGCTTTCCTGGGTCGCCGAACACGCCCGCGCAACCGATTGTTTTCGGGTAGACTGGTCGGTATTGTCCTGGAACGAGTCGGCAAAATCGTTTTATCGGACGCTGGGAGCGGCTCCCGTGGCGGAATGGGAGTGGTGGCGGATATCATTGGAGGATTGATTCCGGCGCAGCGGAAATAATAGATATTTATACATAATTAGTGAATAAAAATACATAAAATCTCGCGAATTTACTTGACGCATCCGGTTAACAGCGATAGTATAGGTTTATCAGTCATTTCCGGACTGGTGTGAGAAGTGAGAAACGGAATGACCGTGCGGTTTCGGGAGAAAGCCGCACGGTTTTTCTTTTTTTTGACCTTTTGGCCCGATCGCTGGAATCTATCCAAGCCCATACCCTACAATGGAATATAATGAGAATCGCGGTACTTTCCGATATTCACGCCAATATACTCGCCTTTGAAGCCGTCGTTAAGGACCTCAAACGGACCCCTCCCGATTATATCGTTTTCCTCGGCGATCTGGTGGTTACCGGTCCGCGCCCCAAGGAATGCTTCGAGCTTTTAAAATCCCTGCATCCCCAAGTGTGGCTATTGGGCAATACCGACGACTGGCTTGCCGAGGATACCGTGGACAATACGGACGTGTTGCCCCCCACGAGCCATGAAAAGCTTCTCCTTTCCCTGGCCGATTATGCCCGCGCCCGATTGGACGAGACGGATCAGGCCTTTCTGTTGAGCCGGCCCATTTCCCGGTTTCTTTCCTTCCCCGCCATCGAGGCCGCGGATACGACCTTTGAATACGACCGCTCGGCCCTGCTCGCCGATTCGGGCATGACCTGCTGTCACGCCTCCCCGGGTTCCTATACCCAATCCATCCATCCCGGCATTTCCGCCAACGTGTTGCACGCGGCCATTCGCGGCGCACGCGGCCGGCTCGTGGTCTGCGGGCATACCCATTACCGGGTATGCTTTAGCCATAACGGCATGGCGGTGTTTAATTTCGGCTCCGTAAGCATGCCCTTCAACTCGCCCATCCTCTATCCAACCAGGGCGGACATACATGACGGCTCCCGCGCCGTCGCCCAGTACGGCTTTATGGAAGTGGGCCCCGACGGCCTCGCGTCGTACGAAAGCCGTGAGGTGCAGTTCGACCTTTCCGAGCTCATCCGCGATATGGAGCGTCTCGATTATCCCGGACTCGAGATCGTCCTGGAAAAATACGTGGGGAACCGCTAGAAAGGCCCGCTAGGTTTACGGTTTTTCAAAGAAGGCCGTAAGCGATTCGACCGCCGGCTTTTTCCGTGCCCGCCAGCGCGGTTCCGTCCATTTCCGAAACGCGTAGCGCCACGTTTCAGCGAGGCTTCCGCCTTTCCGGGGGAACAGTTCCCGTATCTCATCGTTCCCCACCGAGCCGATAAACATGCCTTGCAGGGTTATGGCCTCGATTTCGGCCGTCTGGAGGGTGTCGGGGGCCGGCCAACCGCCAAAGAGGCGCGGATCGTCTATTACCAGCGCCCGGGAGGGATCCGCGACGTTCAGCATCGTCCAGGGAACGCGCGCGGTCAGCGTATCTCCCTCGACGGAAATGCCCCGGTTTCCCGCCGCTATCCTTGACCGGTCCGTCTCCTTGGCGCCGCTCCTTCTGCCAAGGCTGTCTACCGTTTCCCGGTTTACCGTGATCCTGACTTCCCCGTAGGCGGAGGCCTTGGCCCCCGTCATGGCGAAACGGTTCTTGCCGACGTTGCAGGTGTCCGCGGCGAGGAGCGTTCCGGCGGTTTCGCGCGAAGCGTCGAGGGGGAGGGGTATTTCCAGGAGGAACTCGAAGCCCCTGCGTATTTCCCCCCCGATTTGCCCGGACTCGGCGGCGACGCGGCTCAAGGCCGGTATGCCCGATTCGGGATCGCGTACGTCAAACCCGATCGTGAGTGTTCCCCGCGCGCTTTGCCAGCCGCCCTCCCGCGTAAGGGTTACTGTTAGGAATTCCTCGTTTCCCGCGGTTCCCAGGCGCGACGCGAAGGTCCCCTCCGTTTCGACGGTCTCTCCTTCGGGCGTTGGCCACGGCGGGCCCGCGTCCATGGCGATAATGCCGTAATACTGTTCCGGGTCGAGGGCGTTGTGCCATGCCTGATGCCCGCTAAAGGGTATCATGAGCGGCGCGGTGGTCCAGGTTTGCTTGGCCCATTCGTCGGCCCACTCAAAGATAACGGCGCCCATATACCCTTCCCGGAGGGCCGCTTTCGCCATGCGCACGAGCGCGGGTCCCTGCGTTTCCTCGGGAATGCCCCCATGGTCGAGCCCATCCGGGGCGATATGCGCGGTTCCCCAGCTTGTCGAAAGCCCGAATTCCGCGAGGAGGAGGGGGTAGCGGGGCGAGAACGCGCGAAGTTCCTTAAGGTATCCGCCGTAACGGAATTCGCCTTCCTCGTCGCGGTATTTCGAATACCAGGGGGTTGCTATCATAAAGTCGGGATAGTTGGGATAGATATGCCAGGAACTGAAGAAGCCCCCGGCGAAATCGGGGCTCACCTCTATATGGTCGATCACCACCTCCGTCTTGTCGTTCGCCGGGGCCCGTCCGTCGAGCAGGGGATCGCGCCATTCGACCCAATGGGGAAGGGGATCCAGGGGGGGCCAGCTCACTACCGAAATGGGACGGGCTTGGCCCCATCGGTCCGCTTCGAGCGACGCCACGCGGTCGCAGGCCTCGGCGAGCCAGGCTTCCGTCGGGCTCCCCTTCGGCAGGGAAAACCAGCGGCCGGAATAAACGTGGCCCGTATTGAGCGCGTCGGTATCGAGTACCTCATCGCTTTCTATTTCCCTCCCCACCAGGAAGGCGGCCGTCCAGGGCGACGCGTCCGCATCGTATACCCCGAAGGCCCGGCCCGGGCGTTCCGGTACGGTCGCCGCGCCGTGAACGGCGGAAACGGCGTATTCGATTTCGCGGTAGAAGGCTTCGGAATAGGCCGTGTCCAGGAGGTTTCGGCCCGGAGCCGCCTCGTCCGGCCAAATTTCCTGGAGGAGGAAAAGTTCCCTGCCCGGGTTCGACCGGTTGAACGCAGCCAAGCTGCGATAAAATTCCGGGGGAAAGAGGGTATATATGCGTATGGCGTTCAGGCGCATGTCCCGCATAAGCGAAAACCAATGCCAGTACAGGGCTTCGTCCCGCGAGAATTCCGTAAAGGCCTTGCCGGGCAGGGCGCTTCCCAGATTGACTCCCTTAATCGTAAAGGGTTCCCAGGGGCCGTCGCCCGTTTGCCTCCACATGCGAACGGAGTCGACCTTGAAACGGTACGCGACTGCGGGGGCCGTGGCCTCGTTCTGGGCTGATTGGGCCCGCACCCCCATTTTCTCTTTCGCCGCCGCCGTTTCGGCGCGGAACAGGGGCGCATATACCCTCCAGTACGCCTCTTCCCGCGAACCGGGGAAGTACAGGGCGAATTTGGAGCGATACCACTCGTTTACCGGGTCTAAGGCGACGTTTTGGAAGCGCGCCGCCTCGGCGAGATCGGCATTCAAAAGCAGGGTGCTGGTTCTGGGCGTTACCCGTTCGATAGCGGCATAGACCGTCGTGGGTATCCCCGCGGCGGCCAGCCGGTCGCGGCCCTCGTCCGTCAGATTGAGCTCTATTCGCCCGATTCCCCGGGCAGTATCCCCGGTTCCCCGGTCCGGCGCGGGCGTATTGAGGGCAAAGGGCCCGTACAGGCTGGCCGTGGTCCCGTACAAGCTCACGAGCGGGGTTTTCCCGTCGAAATCGCGAACCGGTTCCAATGTTACCGCGGCGCCGTCGTTGTTCAGGAAAACCAGGCAAGGAAGGCCCGCGGCGCCCTCGGGTCGCCGCGAGAGCGCCTCGGCAAGGCCCGGCCTTGCCCCGGCAAAACCCTGACTCGCCGCCTCCCCATCCGTTTCCGTCTCTTCAGCCCTGAGGTAGCGGGCGCTCCAGGGCGAAGCCGTTATGCCGAAAAGGGCCGCGATTTCCGGAAGCGGTTGTCGGTCCCCGTCGGCTCCTATGCTTGCGCCCGTGGCGATGATTCTCGAGCCCGAACCCGCTATCCGCAAGACTGTTTCTGAAGAAGGCATTACGCCGGAGAGGACGAAGGGGTCGGGAAAGCCATTCTCTCCGGTTAGCGGGGAGGGAGCGAGGCCGGAAAGCGCGTAGGTCAGAAGGAGGGAGGCAATCATAACCAGGGGGATTAACCCGAGAAAATACTGCAGCCGTTCCCGGAATTTCATGGGCGCGCCCCCTTCCCGGTCGGGCCGACGAGACTGCCGCGGGGGGCGAACCCCTTACGCGCGAATTTTCGCCACCCCTGCCTTCCGAGCAGGAATCCCACGTAGCTGAAGCTTCTCAAAAGGCCCATGAACTGCCGGTATCCCAGGTTTTCCAGGAGGCAGTACGCGACGATGGACCGGAATTCCCGGCCCTGGAAGTACACGACCCCTCCCTCGGACAAAAGCAGCGCCGCGGTGGAAACCATCAAGCCCAGAAGGACGATTACCGAAAAGAGCAAAACCACCGCCGAAGGGGGCAGAAGGCCGAAGAAAAAGGCGGCGAACATCGTTATATAGCCAATCGCCTCGAGGAACGGCCCGATCAGCTCGAATATGAAGTAGTAGGGAATCGCCAATAATCCCGTTTGGCCGTATTTCGGGTTAAACAGCAGTTTTCGGTGAAAGACCATGTTTTCGATAAGTCCTCGGTGCCATCGGTCCCGTTGCGCGATCAGGTCGTCCTGGTTATCCGGCACTTCAGTCCAGCAGTTGGCGTTGTGCGCGTAGTCCACCAGGAAGCCGCGTCCCCGCTCCCTCATATGCCGGCTCAGCCGTATCACGATCTCGAAATCCTCCCCGACGGTGTCGCGGCCCAGGGGAGTTCGGCCGGTCAGGTAGCCTCCCACCTCCAGGAGCCTCTTTCGGGAAAAGACCCCGAGGGCCCCCGATATAATGATGAGGCTGTTCATCCGTACCCAGCCGACCCGTCCCGCAATGAAGGAACGGAGGTATTCGATTGTCTGGTAGCGGGCGTATTTGTTTCGGGGAAAGTGGATGCCGACCAGCGTTCCCTTTTGGGTTTCGCAGCCGTTGACGGGAATCACGTTCCCGCCGCAGGCCACGATTTCCCGCTTGGTCACGATGGTTCGGAACAGCATGCGAAGCAAGGTTTCGGGTTCCAGCAGGCTGTCCGCGTCTATGGTGCACACGTAGGGGTTCCTCGCCAAGCCGATTCCCGCGTTCAGGGAATCGGCCTTGCCGCCGTTCAGTTTATCGATCAGGTACAGGTTCGGCTCGGTGGCGCTGCGGTACACCCCGATTACGGGGGCCGTATCGATGGGGAGCCGGGCGGACCCGTCAATCCGCTTCATCTCGAAATTCTTCAGCGCGGTTTCGAAGGTATCGTCGGAAGAGCCGTCGTTCACCACGATTACCTCGAAATCGGGGTAATTCAGTCCGAGCAGGGAATGGACGCTTTCGGTTATCGTTTTTTCCTCGTTGTAGGCGGGTACCACGATCGATACGGGCGGCAGGATGCCCGCCGTATGCAGGAATTTCCGATCGGCCAAGGACCACTCCCGGCGTTGGCGGATAAGCCCGGCGCGTGAGAACGCCATAAGGACGAGGTACAGGGCGCTGATGGCGACGGTATAGACCAGAAAGACGTTCTGCGCGTGCAGGATAATGCCGGAAACGATCTCCCCGGGCCGCAGAAACGGGGCGATCTTTCGAATCGCGAGGAAATAGCTGGCGGGCAAGGCGAACGCTGTGACGAGCATGACGGCCGTCAGCCCCAACCGCTCGCGCAGGGTGGCGAATACCCGATCAAGCCGTTTCGGGGGCTCCGGTTCGGGTATTCCCCACCGGGCCCGCAAGCCGGGTTCCAGGAATCGCCCGCATTGGGCGCGAAACGCCTCGCGCGTTTCCAGGATCGGACTGAGTATGCCGCGAAGCTTTTCTTCCCGTTCCGGGTTTCGGTTGTCGTTTAAGAAGGCGATAATGTCCGCGGTGTAGCCCAACCGTATCATGTCGGCGATCAGGGCGGCGGACTTTTCCCCGTACCGGCCCTCAAGCCGATGCAGGTAATACTCCGCGCGCGTGCCGAGCACCTGGGCCCAGCCCGTCCGCTCGTCCTCGCTTTCGGCGGTCGCGTGCCATTCGAGGAATACGTCCAGGTATCGGCCCTGGCCGAGCACCCGTTTTCGCAGCGCGTCTATGGCCGCGTCCCTCGTTCGTTCGTCCTCGAGAAGCGAGCGCGCCTTCTCGCGCGAAGGTACCATGTCGGCGGGCAACATGAGATTGACCGCGATACGGACGGTTTCCCCGTCGTCGGAGCGGATGGCGGCGTCCAGGTCGATAAGCTCCGGGCTCAGTCTGTAGGCTAAAACGGTCGCCCGGCTGAAGACTTCCGGGTTCGGGTCCCGCAGGCAGCGGGCGATGAGCTCGGGCGTCCATTGGAAGGGGCGGGCCGAGACGGCCGCCAGAAGAATCAGCCTCGCGTCGGAATCGGTCGTATCCCTCGCGCCCTCGGCCCACGCGGCGGGGGTGTTGGGGTTCGATTCGAGAACCGCCAGGATGCGTTCCCTCGTTCCCGCGTCCTGACGGCGAAAGCAGGCAAGGATCGGGTCCATCGAACGGTCGGGATCGGTTTCCAGGGCCGCCACTACGAGGCGGAGCGCGATCAGCGGGTTCCGCTCCCGCGGAAGCCTTTGCCGAATCGCCTGGGCCCTGGCTTCCGGGGGCAATGAGGAGAGCACCCTGATCCCCGCCGCCCGCTGGCTGAACCGGGGCGACCACAATAGCCGCTCCGCCCGGGCCAGGAGGCCCCATTCCGCCGTCTGCGCGTAAAACCATTCCCGGGCGCGTTCGTCCGGCTCGACGGACTTCGCGTGGGCGTTCCACGCCTCGATAAGCCGGAACCGCTCGTTCCGGGGCAGCCGGGTTTCCGGGTACGCCTCGCCGCGCAAAACCGCCTCGACTGCCTTAAGGTATCTCTCTCGAATGCGCCAGTTGCGTCGCGACCCCGTTTTGACGATCCACGTCATGAAAAGAATCAGCGTATCGATGCCCAAAAAGGCGAAAAACAGGAAGAGGACGATATCGTTAACGTTCCGCAAGGGTATCCTCCCAGAGCGCTTTCGCGAGGTATTCAAGTTCCGATAGGGCTACCGGCTTCTCGAGCACGTACCGAATTCCCGACTCGAAGGCGCGCTTAATCAAGCGGTCGTTTTTCCGTTCGGTAAGCATGATAAAGTTGCGCCCCTTGGTGCCCGTGCCCCGGGCGAAGGACTCGTGCACGGCGAAGACGTCCGAAAGGGGGAACCGTTCCTCGCAGACCACCAAGGCCGGGGGTTTGCGCGATATGGCCGCCAGGGCCTCCTCGCCGGTTCCCGCGGTCTGCACGTCGAAGCGGAGGGCGGCGAAAAAATCGGCAAAGAGCCGCGCGAGGGCGCGATCGCTTTCCACCAGGAGGAGCGATCCTTCCCGCATCGGTTCGTTGCCTTCCGTACTCACGCAGATGCTTCCGGGCCCCATGCCGTCCCGGACGCGGGTGCGTTCCCTCAGTGTTTCGGTCAAGACCGTGGGATCGGTGGATTCCGCGCAAAAGGCGACCGCGCCGCTGGCGGTCATCCGGCGAGAAAAGGCCTGCGAGGCGGAAACGGCCTTTTGGAGCCGCAGTAGCTCGGGAATCGCCGCCTCTTCGTCTTGAAAGAGAAGGAGTACCGACGGGCCGGAATCGCGGAACGCCATGGTTTGCGCGCCCCTCGTCTCCACCACGATGCCCGCGAATATCCTCAAGGCGGTCTCGACGGCGGATTCGCCCTCTTCGCCCGCCAGGGCCTTCAGGCCGTCCAGCCGGAAGGAGGCGATGGCCCCGTCGGGATTTCCCGCTACGAAGGCGGGAAAGAACTCGTCGAGAAAGGTTCGGTTGTACAGGCCCGTGAGCCGGTCTAGCATGATATCGTCCTGTCCGAGGACGAGATTCTCCTGAAGCCGGAGGTGCTCCTTCCGCAGGAGCTCCAGTTCGGTCTCCTGGGCGGGATCGAATTCCGCGTCCCCTTGGGCATCCCCGCCGTAGCTTCCCGCCCTGAGTTTCGCGAACAATTCGGGAATGTCTCCTGAACGCGCGCTTCCGTGCTGCGGGCATACCAGCCGCGCCTCGAGGGGTTCGAGGGTATCCAGCGCGCGGGAGAGGAGTTCGCCTGAGGGAACGTGAAGCGCATGGTATTGCGCAACCCGCTCGAGCGAATCCGGCGCGCCGAGCAGCGGGCTATTCCTGCCGTAGAAACCGAAAAGGTTGCCGCTGAAAAGGGTTTTCGTCCCGCTATCGTAAAGCGCGAGGGAACCCCCGTTGCCGAGATTGGGCAGCGGAATGAGGCGCAACCCCAAAAATTGGCCCGACCCGTCGGTCTCATCGCGGTATACGTACCTGAAGGCCGAGCGGATTCCCAAAGACGGCAGGAGAAGGGCCGTTTTCCAATGGGCTATGATCTTGCCCGAGAAACCCGCCTTTTCCCAAAGCGGCAGGCTTGCGCAGGCGTCGGGGTGCCCCTGGGTAACGGCGATCGCCGTGAGATTCTGAAGGTCTCCCACCGACGAGAACGATTTGAAGATCGCCTGAAATCCCGGCACGGGACCCGGATCGATCAGGACGCTCTTGCCCTCGGCGGCGATCAGCCAGGTATTTTCCCGCAGGTAGTTATCCTTTTCGGCGCCGCCGAGCCACCATACCCGATCGTTCATCCCGATCGGGGGTTTTCCTCGTTCGTTCATTCAAGGCCCCTCGTCATGACTATTCTGTTTTCGTCGTTCTTACCCCGCAGCACGAGGATCGAATCGACCGATTTCTGCATGAGCCACGAACCGAACCCGTGATCGGGATAGCTTTCCATATCCGGTTCTTTCGTGGCGAACCAATCGTATTCCTTGCCTTGGAATTCAAGCCCGACCGTGACCCGGTTCTCGGTCATTTCCCAGTCTATCTGCGCTTTCCCCTGGGTATGCCTGATCACGTTTCCCAACGCCTCCACGAGCGCGAGCGAGAGTTCGGTGCCGATTTCCCGGTTTCCCGCCGGGTACGATTCCGCGAAATCGCCCGCGAAGGCCTCGCGAAGCCGGGAGAGGGCTTCGGCTTCCTCCCGGTCGAGCGTCGCGGCGAATCGGCAAAGGATTTTTGGGCCCTCATGGCTTGTTTTCGCGATCAGGAGGGTTACGTCGTCCCGGAAGGCGCCGGCGGTATAGAAAAACACCATGGATAGGGTTTTTTTCACGAGGTTTTCCGGCGACAGGTCGGTATGGGCGGCCAGAAGCTGCATAAGCCGCGGCGCGGAGAAGAGGCTTCCCTCGGCGTTTTCGGCCTCGGTAATGCCGTCCGAATAGAATAGGAAGATATCGCCCCGGTGACAGGGAAGGGCATAGGAGCGGAGTTCCTGACCGTCCGTAAAACCGAAGGGCATATTGGAGCCCTTTACTTGCCAGCATTGGTCGCGAGCCGAATCGTAGTACAAAAAGCTCGTGTGTCCCGCGTCTATGAAGCGAAGCAGGCCCCGGGTGGCGGATAGCCTTCCGTAATAAAGGGTTAGGAAACGGCCCATGTCGATAAGGCCCGGCGCGATGTGCCGTTCCGCCTCGGAAAGGACCCTGCTCGGGTTAACGTCGTCGCCGTGAGCGACCACTTCCTTGATGATCGCCTTCGCGACCGCCGCCTTGAGAGTCGCCGCGGTAAGGGCGGCGGGTAGGCCCTTACCCATAACGTCGCCGATGAGAAAGTCGACGCTCCCTTCCTCCAATTCGTAAAACTCGTAAAAATCGCCGTCCACCTGCTGAGAGGGAATGGTTTCCGCCGCGAAGGACGCGCCGGGGGCCTCAAAGGTATAGCTTCCGGCCAGGAGGGTTTGCTGAATCCTGGCGCTGGTCTCGATTTCCTTCTCCTTGAGCCGTTCGGCCTCGTGGTCGGCGATTTGCCGGGCGGAATCGGGATCGAGCCGCACCGCGAGGGTTCCCTCCGGAACGATATCCTTGGCGGCGAGGAAGGTCATTCTGATAGTCTGGGAATTCCCGAAGGTTCCGGCGGCGCTGAACCGCACGCTGGGGGCGCCGTCTTCGCGCGCTGAACGGGCGAAGGCCCGTACCTCGGAAAGGGTCTCCCCGTCAATGAACGAAAGCCAGGATACGGGCCTCTCGCCCACTGCGCGCGGTTCCAGGCTCAAGAGGCGAGTCGCCGAATCGGAGGCAACGACCACGCCCAGGGTCTCCGCGTCTACCAGCATGACGGCCAGGCCCAATGCCGTGGCGAGCTCAATGAATCGCTCGGCGCGAGGTGCTTCCATTATTCGGCGGGGGCTCCCACGGCCGCGAGGGCTTCGGGGAGGGTCGGTACGGCGGTGGCGATCTGCGTCAGGCGCACCATGCGAAAGAGGACGGTTACCGCGTCGTTCATGCCGCAGAACGCGATATTTCGCCGAGCCTCGCGGACGGTCCTCAAAAAAACCACGATCTTCCCCAGGGCCGAAGAATCCAAAAAGAGAACCTTATGAAGGTCCAGCACGATATCGTGCTCTCCGTCGAACCGTTCGCCCAGTTCCCGGGCGAATCGGTCGGAATTCATCACGTCGATCTGTTTGTCGGTGGGCGTTATGACGCATACGCGTCCGGTAATGTAGGATTCCATACGGAAAGTATGGCTCTTTTCCGTTCGGGATGCAAAAAAATGAGTCGGGGCGCGTGCCGGAAGGCAATCAGCTGTTCTTTTTGGCTTCCATGAACTCCAGAAGGTCGCCTAAGCTCGCGATTGCCCCGAGCTCCACCCCCGCGGACCGGGCGGCCCGCACGGGCGCGCGGTAGAGGGCCTCTATTTCCATGGGCCGCCCCGCATCCCAGTCGAGTTTCATGCTCGGCTCGTACGGCGTCATGGTTTCGGTATAGCCCACCATTCGCTCGATCGAGCCCTTTTCCAGGGGAAAGCCGCAGGCGGCCGCGCCGCGCGCCACTTCCTCCATCAGCCGGATCGCCATGCGCCGGGAACTCGGCTCGGCGAGTATCTCCCGGGTATCGCAATCGAGCGCCACCGAAAGCCCGTTGAAGGGCACGTTCCATAAAAGCTTTTTCCAGCGCGAGGTTCCCAGGCTGTCGGAAACCTCCGCGGGAACGCCCGACTTGGCGAAGTCGCTCGCGATCCCGGCCAGCGCGGCCCGATGGGGCGAAGCGGGGTCGAGCGAGGCGGTGAGCGCCCCTACGGTAACGGAACCCTTGTCCTGGTGCACGATCTTCCCCGGCCCCTCTTTTCGCGCGCAAATATAGCACAGGGCGCCGGTCACCACGCTCAGGGGGAAGGCTTCCTGTATGTCGCTTTCCATGCCTAACCCGTTTTGCATCACCAGAATGACGGTGCCGGGCTTCACGAGGGGCGCGAGGAGTTTTGGCAGCTCGCCGTTCGCGGTGGTTTTCAGGGCGATGGCGATCACGTCGCTTTCGGGAATATCCGCGCTATCGCGGTAGACCTCCACCGGGTTCAAGGTGAAATTGCCCGCGATTGAATCGACGGTTAACCCATTATCCTTTATGGCTTGATAATCGCTTCGGGCCAAAAATCGCACGGTGGCGCCGGCCTTCGCGAGCCTCGCGCCGTAATAGCCCCCTACCGCCCCCGTTCCGACGATCGTATAACTAAACATCGATAGACCCCTTTCATTTTTCGCGCAGTACCCTATACTTGTATCAATGATACTTGATTCTACACTCTATTCGCGGGTAGAAACAACGATCCTCGGTTCCGAAAACTCGCTTGACAGAACCGAGAGCGAGATTTATGATACTGATAGGAATTATTCCTGTTATGACAATCCAGCACAGGCAAACCAAACAACGCGCGGCCCTTCTTGACCTCTTGAGGTCTACCAAAAGCCATCCGACCGCGGCATGGCTGTATGAACGGCTCAGGGCCGCGTACCCGGCCATGAGCCAGGGAACGGTCTATCGCAACCTCTCGGTCCTCGCGGAACAGGGCCTTGTTTTAGTCCTTCGTTCCGGCAGTACGTATGACCGCTTCGACGCGGACACCAGCGTGCATTATCACATTATGTGCGAGTCGTGCGGCCGGGTAGACGACTTGCCCCTAAGCGCCGAAACGTTCAGGAACGCCGAGGCGGAACGGGTTTCGGGGTATCTCGTTACCGGGCACCGGATAGATTATTTCGGGATATGCCCGGAATGCCAAAAAAGCAAGAAGGGCGGTTTCCCAGGGACCGGCACCTGAATATGAAAAAAAACGCGGTTCGTACGAAACCGCGGGATAAATTGGAGGAATGCATATGAAATCCGTAAAGGGTACCCAAACCGAGAAGAACCTGCTGGCCGCCTTCATGGGCGAGTCTCAGGCCCGTAACCGCTACACGTTCTGGGCGAGCAAGGCCAAGGAAGAAGGCTATATCCAGATCCAGCAGATTTTCCTCGAGACGGCCGACCAGGAAAAGGAGCACGCGAAGCGCCTGTTCAAGTTCCTCGAGGGCGGCGAGCTTTCCATTCCCGCGGGCGGCGACGCCGGCGTGATCGGTACTACCAAGGACAATCTCCTCCAGGCCGCCCACGGCGAGAACTATGAGTGGCAGCACATGTATCCCGATTTCGCGAAGGTCGCGAAGGAAGAGGGCTTCGACACCATCTCCGCCGTCATGAACAGCATCGCGGTCGCCGAGAAACAGCACGCCAAGCGCTACGAGGCCATGGCGAAGCACATCGAAGACGGCGACATGTGGGTTCAGGAATCGCCCACCACCTGGCGCTGCCTCAACTGCGGCTTTATTTACGTGGGTAAGGAAGCCCCGAAGATGTGTCCCGCCTGCGCCCATCCCCAGTCCTATTTCGAGCGCCTCGCCGAAAACTGGTAATCGAAGAGCGGCGGCGCTTGCCGACCGAACGAGAGCCTGAGACCCCGCGCGGGTTTCGGGCTTTTTTTATCCCAGCGCCGTCTTGAGCGCGCCCGCGAGGAAGGGGAGGGCGACGTACGCGGAAAAGGCGAGGAGCGTTAGGTAACCCGCCAGCTCAACGGCGGAGGAAACCCGGGTCAGGCGCGCCTCGTTCCGCTTCAGCGCGTAAAACGCCCCGCTCCGGCCGAACCACGCGAGGTAGCCGGCCGCGACAATGGGCACGCTCATGCCAAACGACATGGCGAGGACCGCGAAAATACCGATGCCGACCGACCCGAGACTTACCGCGAGCACCATGACCAGGATCGCCCCGGGGCAGGGATAGGCGCCGGTGAGCAGAATCGTGCCCAAGGTCGCGTTGCCCCTCCCGTGCGAATGCTTCCCCGTTACCAATCCCTTGAGGGCTCCCGCCGCGAGCGCCGCCGCCGCGAGAATGAGCAGTCCATAGGAAATTCCCTCCATCCAGGCAGCGATATTGTCGGCCCGGGAAGAAACCGCCCCCTGAACGCCTTTAAGGGCGAGCATGAGGAGTATCGAGGCGCCGCCGTGAAGGAGCGCCAGGGCGAAGCCCGTCCCCGCCGGTTCCCATACCGGCGCGCTTTTGGCGAGATAGAGGGAGAATACCACGGTCTTTCGGTGACCCGGCCCAAAGGCGTGAAGAATGCCGTAGAGGAAGGCCGCGCCGACTATTCCCCAGGCGGCGTTCGGCCCCGCGCTGTCTTTCCACGCCGCCATCAGGCTTCCCAGCCGTCGGTGGAGCGAGGCCTGAACGGCCACCGTCGACGGATCGGCCGCGCCCGCGCGCACCGGCCGGGCCGCGGGCAAAACGGAGGCCTCCGGGGAACCGGCTTGCGGCGCCGTAAAGGGATTGGCCGCCAGGGGCGATGCGAACGCGGCAAGCGCGAGTATGAACGCGCCGAGGTACGCCCGCCGCCCGTTTCCCTTATTGCCCATAGTTGATCCTGATCTCCCGGGGATAAAAGGTTTGCAAGCCCTTTTTCCATTGGTAATACACCGTCGTGTCGTCTATCGCGCCGAGGGGATTGTAGTACACCGGGTAGTCCCGGTTTTCCGTTATCTCGAACCGCGGACTTACCTGCGCGGGGTCGTAGGAAAGCTTTACCGCTCCCGTTTCGGGATAGGCTATATCGCAAAAAAACGTATAGTCGTACACCGCCAGGGCTATCTCCCCCGGCGCCGTTTCGGAAAGGTCAACGTAAAAGCGGTAGGAAAGTATTCCGTCGTTTTGCCGCGCTGCGAACCGCGAGACGCCGGCCGGGTTCGAACGGTTTTTTCCCTGCCGGATAAAGGTAAAAAAATAATAGTTCTTTAGGTTGATGAACGCCCCGTCGTAGACGGCCTTGTTCTCCGCCGCGCTGAAGGTCCCGTTTCCGTCGGAATCGAAGCCCTGAATGATATCGGCGCTGAAAAAGCGGTCGAAGGTCCATTCGATCCAGCATCCGTCCAGGGTCGCTCCCTTCCACACGAATTCCTGCGAACTGGATAGGTACATGTGCGGGTGGGCGTACAGGGCCGCCCCCAAGGATAGGAGCGCGAGGGCGAAAATCAGGGATAGCGGTCGTAAGGGATTCATGTTAACTCCGGCTTACGATAATAAACGCGACCCGCCGCCCGGTCAAGACCGGACGATTCCGGGCGCATGCGGCGCCGAAAAAGTTGAATCCCCCTTCCGCAGGGACTATAGTGATGGCAAGAAATGCCGTACCGGAGGAAAAAAATGGCCGAATGCGAATGTCTTCCCAAATGTCCCTTTTTCCATGACCGTATGGAAAATAAGCCCGCCACCGCCCAATTGATGAAGAATACCTACTGTCTCGGCGACAGCGAGGGGTGCGCCCGCCACCAGATTTTTAAGGCTGTGGGCGGCTCGTTCGTGCCCGGGGATTTATATCCCTCGCAGGTCGAGCGGGTTTCCCGCATCATCCAAGAGGCTCGCGCCTCCCGCTAAAGGGATCGAACGCCCCCCGCTTGAGGAAAAGCGCCGAATGCGCTACTATGGCAACGCCTGATCCGTTAGCTCAGTTGGATAGAGCGGCTGCCTCCTAAGCAGCAGGTCGGACGTTCGAATCGTCTACGGGTCACGAAAACCGTTTTTGCGTATATCGCGAAGGCGGTTTTTTTTATAAGGGGGGGAGCACCCCCCTGCCTCCAAAGGCTCCTCCGTTCGGCGCGCGGCATGTATCCGGGTGCGCCCTATCTACCGCCCTCAAGATCTACCTCCCACCCTACCTACCGGTCGGTAGGTACCGCGCCGAACTCCCCCGCGCTTTTCCGGCACCCTCCCTCCGGTCCCCATGAATAACCGCGCCGTGCTATACTGGCGGCATGGATACCGCAACCCCCGAAACCGCCGGTTCGTTCCGTGGCTTCAGTCCCGATACCTTCGCCTATCTCGACGCCCTCGCGTTCAACAACGAGCGGGCCTGGTTCGAAGCCCACCGATCGGATTACGAGCGACTGGTCCGCGAGCCTGCCCTCGCCCTTATCCGCGACATGGAACGCGTCGTCAAGGGCATTAGTCCCCACTACGTCGCCGAGGCCAAGAAGGTGGGCGGTTCCCTCATGCGCGCGTACCGCGACACCCGATTCGGCGCGGATAAAACCCCCTATAAAACCAACGTGGGCATACAATTCAGGCACGAGGCCCACCGCGACGTGCATGCCCCCGGCTTTTACGTGCACCTCGCCACCGACGGCTGCTTCGTCGGGTCCGGTTGCTGGCGACCCGAACCGGACGACCTGGCCCGCATTCGGGCCCGGATCTCCGAGCGACCCAAAGACTACGCGAGGGCGGTGGAAAAAGGGGCAATTGCGGGAATGGTTCCCGCGGGCGATTCCCTGATCCGCGTTCCCCGGGGCTTCTCCCCGGAGCATCCCCTCGCCGCGGATATCAAGCGGAAAGACTTTCTGCTGTCCCGCGATCTAGACTCTGACCTTTACCTGAACGCGGCGCTGATCGATCTCCTCGCGGTACAATTCGCCGCGACCGCCCCCTATATGGCCTTCTTGTGCGCCGCCGTGGGCGCCCGTTTCTAAAGGAAGGGAAGCGGATCCCGGACGACTCGTCTATTTTTTTACCGAATCTTCACGAAAAACCGTATCCTTCGGGTTATACTCGTTGCTAATCATGCAATGACGCAACATCAAAGAATGTGAGGTTCTGCCATGTCCATGATCGACGCGCTCCGCTTTTTGACTAAATGCCGAACGGAACCGGATCTTTGCGACCGAATTTGGGACCTTCCGAGCCCCGCGAGTTTTTTCGCCTGGGCCGCCGCGGAAGGCTTCCATTTTACCAACGACGACGTGATTCACGCGTTTGACGATCTACGGGTCCACGCCGCCGACGAATTCGAGGCCGAGGCCATCGACGAGTTGAGCGCTTGGTACCAGGTCGTCGCGATGGACGAGGAGGACGAGCCGGATTCGGATGAGTCCGACGCCCTCGAGGCCTTCGACGAGCGGGAAGAGGCGACGAGCGGGAAGAGGCGATAAGCGGTAAGCGGCTACGAGGTTTCGCGAAGGGGCGGCTTCTTTGAAGATCGCCTCGGATCGCTGACCGATAATCTCGGTTTTTTATTCAGGAGGCAGTCATGCCCAGTATAGGCGAGAAAGCGCCGGACTTCACCCTGGAAGACGATTCCGGCGCGGCGGTATCCCTGCGGGAATTTTCCGGCAAGACCGTGGTGTTATACTTTTATCCGAAAGACGATACCCCTGGCTGTACCGCCGAGGCCTGCGCGTTCAGGGACGCGTACGATGAAATACTGTCCCTCGGCGCGGTGGTGTTGGGCGTAAGTCCCGATTCCGCCGTGCGTCACGCGAAATTCAAGGGTAAATACGAATTGCCCTTCCGCCTTTTGGCGGACCCGGACCATAGCGTCCTTTCCGCCTACGGCTCGTGGGGCGAGAAAAAGATGTACGGGAAGACCTATGAGGGGGTTATCCGCTCAACCTACGTGATCGGCCCCGACGGGAAGGTCATCGGCGCCTTCCCGAAGGTAAGCCCGAAAGAGCATGCCGCGGAAATCCTGGCCCTGCTACGGGCGATGAAATAGGAAAGGCCCCGCCGAGGCATTGGCCGCGGAGGGGCCTTTTTTTATCGGTTGGCTAGCGCTGGAACTCTATCCGGACCGAGCCTATGCCCGTGGAAAGCTTGATCGTACGCTCGGCCGCGGGGTTTCCCGCCGTGCCGTTGCCCACGCCGTCCCAGTTGCCTCCGCCGATGCGTACCGATCCTAAGCCCCGGGAAAAGTCGAAGCGATAATCGTTCTCGCTCCCGGCGAGGTTAAACTCGACGGCTCCCGTCCCGGTGGATACGTCCGCGGCGTCGGTAATCTCGCCGTTCATGACGATACGGCCCGCGCCCGTTTCCACCCGAAGGGTCCCGATCGCGGCGGCGTCCAACTCAACGAGGCCCGCTCCCGTTTTGATCGTCGCCCGATCGGCGTCGAACCCCTTTGCCCTGAACGAGCCGGCGCCCCCCTCGAGCCTGAAGGTATCGGCGGCAAGGTCCTCTATGGTGACCGCCCCCGCCCCGATCTTGATCAGGCAGTCGTCGAACCGCACGTCTTCGGGAAGCACCAGATCGAACTCCGGGGCGTTTTTTCCGCCGCCGAAGGGGAAGGAATCGCGCCAGCGGGGAACGCGTACCCGGAAGGTATCGCCGGAAGAATCCACCTCAACGGTACCTTCCTCGAAATCCGCCGCCCGCCAGGAAGGGCTCGATCCCCGGCGAATCGTCAACGCCGCGCCCTTCAGGTCGATATCCAGTTTTTTGACGGAGCCCTGCACCGGTCCGTCGATCGTCACGAGATTGCGCATCGCGTTATCCCCCTTATCATGGGTCGAGGTCTCAAAGCGAACGTTGAAATGGCCATCGTGCCACGGCCACCAGCGCTCTCCCATCCATTCGCCCCCGAAGCTCAAGCCCAGGGCGATCAGGATACAGCCCGCGACGATCAGTCCAAAGCCGCCCCCGACCGAACGGCCCCGGTTCCGGTATCTCCATTCGGATCGCCCTTGGCGGCGCTCGTCGCGCCAGTCCCGTCCGTATTTATCTCCCATAGTATCCTCCCTGTGCCCTACCGAAGAGCCAACCGACCAGCTGCCCTAAAAGGGAGAAAAGCGCGCCGATTATGGCGAACGCGATCTTTCCCGCCCCCCACAGCAAAAAGGCCACGCCGAAGAGAACGAGCGCGCTGGCGGGGGTGAGAAAGAGGGTCACGAACCCGCCGACGAATAGGGCCACGCCGCCTATGACCAGTCCGATGGCCGCGACGCCGACGGCAAAGAGGGTCGCCACCGCCGCGATAATGCCCCCCGCTATGGCCAGAACCGCGGGCAAGGCTATCGGGGCGGCGAGGACCGCCAAAAGTACGAACCACAGCGCGGAAAGTCCCTTCCCCGGATTGCCGGGCGCCTCTCTGGCCGCCTTAACCGCGTGCTCGGCGAGGATGCGCGAAGCCACGCCCTGCGGTGTGCCGAGTTCCCGGATCACGTCCTGTTCCCGTTCCGCTCCGGCCTCGTCGAAATACTCCTCGTAATACGCGCAGGCCGCGTCGCGTTCGTCCGGCGAAAGCCTTCCGAGCCGTTCCCGCAGCTCCCGCATGAACTCCTTTCTCGTCATACCGTCGTTTCTCCCCCGAAGATCCCTTCGATTCTTTTTCTGTATTCGCGCCATTCGCTGACGTACAGGGCGTGTTGGCGCCGCCCCTCTTCCGTTATCCGGTAATACCGCCGGTTTCGCCCCTGGATCGGCTGATCGTAGGTGGTCAGCCAACCGCTCTTCATAAGCCGCCGCAATACCGGATAAAGGGTAGACTCGGAGATATCCATAACCTGTTTTACCTCCTGAGTGAGTCTATACCCGTATTCGTCGCCGCGGGACAGTATCGCGAGCACGCAGGCGTCGAGCAAGCCGGTGTTGATCGAAAAAAGCATCGTGCCTCCTGTCTAATATAGTATCATTGTTAATAATATACGAAGTATAGTATTAAACAGTCAAGGATATCCAGATATTTTTATTCAGGACATCGTTACTTCTGTAACCCGCTACCCGCGCTCGGTTGTTACGTTCCTTCGATAAAAAGCGCGCCTCGCAACCGCGGTTTGCCGCGCCGCCCCGCTCCGCCGCGCCGCCCCGTTCCGCCGCGTGCTTGTGCCGTTTTTTCCGGTTTGCCGGTTCGTAACCCTTGACGTACGCTTCGTGGGGGATTATGTTTGAGGTGCACACCACACCCCAGGGGGGTGTATCGGAGCGTAGAATATGGTTACTGAGAAATACGATATTACGGGCATGTCCTGTTCGGCATGTTCCGCGCACATAGAAAAACGCGTGGCTTCCATTGCGGGTATCGGGAAGGTAGAGGTGAACCTGCTTACCAATAGCATGACCGCCACCTACGATGATACCGTGCTCGATTCCGCCGCCATCGTCGCCGCCGTCACGGATGAGGGCTACGGGGCCGCATTGCGCGCGTTGCCCGCTTCGGCTGCCCGCGAGCCGCGGCGAAACCCTGCCGCCGTTGAGCCCGGCGGGAGCGATTATCCGGTCAGGCTGGGGGTTTCCGTCGCTTTCACGATTCCGCTTTTATATATCGCCATGGGGCATATGTTCGCCTTTCCCCTGCCGTCGATTTTCCACGGAACCGAAAACGCCCTGGTGTTCCTCCTCGCCCAGTTTTTCCTGACCCTTCCGGTGGCGTACGTGAATCGGACGTACTTTACCCGGGGCTTTCGGAATCTGTTCCGGCTCTCGCCCAACATGGATTCCCTGATCGCCATCGGTTCCGCCGCCGCCCTGGGCTACGGCGCGTACGCCCTTTTCGTCGTCGGATGGGCCGTGGGGCACGGTCGCGCGGACGTGGCGAACGCCTACCTTTCGAACGTCTATTTTGAGTCGGCCGCGACCATCCTCACCCTTATTACCCTGGGAAAGTTCCTTGAGGACCGGGCCAAGGGCCATACCTCCGACGCGATTTCCCAGCTTTTGGACCTTTCCCCCGTTACGGCCACGGTTATCCGCGGCGGCATAGAGACGGAAATACCGGCGGAATCGGTGGTCGTGGGCGATACGGTGGTTATTCGCCCCGGTCAGGGCATTCCCGTAGACGGCACGATCCTTGAGGGGAACGGGTCGTTGGACATGTCGGCCATTACGGGCGAAAGCGTTCCGGCGGAAAAGGGCCCGGGAGACGCGGTAACCAGCGCGACCATTAACCTCACCGGTTATTTTACCTTCCGGGCCGACCGAATCGGCGCCGATACGACCCTGTCCCGGATCGTGGCGCTGGTCGAGGAAGCCTCGGCCTCCAAGGCTCCCATCTCGCGCCTGGCTGATCGCATAAGCGGCGTTTTCGTGCCCGTGGTAATCGGTATCGCCGCGCTGACGGTCCTCGTTTGGCTCCTGACCGGACATGATCCGTCCTTTGCCTTGTCATTGGGAATATCCGTGCTCGTTATATCCTGTCCCTGCGCGCTCGGACTGGCCACCCCTACGGCGATCATGGTCGGTACCGGCCGGGGCGCGCGAAACGGCGTGCTGGTTAAAAACGCCGAGGCGCTGGAAACCGCCCACGCCATCGATACGGTGGTCATGGACAAAACCGGCACGGTGACCGAGGGGAAACCCGCGGTCACCGACGTTATTTCCCTGCCCGGCATGGACGAGCGAACCCTCCTGACGATAGCCGCCTCGCTGGAAGCCCCGTCCGAGCATCCCCTGGGCGCGGCGATAGCGCGGCGGGCGCGGGAGGAGGGCCTTTCCCTGCGGGAAGTGACGGGATTCCGCGCCGTTCCCGGAAGGGGAATCGAGGCCGCCTTGGCCGGCGTTACCCATCTGGTGGGATCGCCGGCCCTGCTTGAATCCCGGGGCGTCGACGCCGCGCCGGTCCTTGATCGGCTGAACGCGCTCGCCGCGGCGGGAAAGACCGCCTTCTGCGTGGCGGGGGGCGGGAAGGCCCTGGGCGTTATCGCCCTGGCCGACACGATCCGGGAAGGGAGCAGGGAAGCGGTTTCCGCCATGAAGGCCCTGGGCCTGCAGGTGATCATGCTCACCGGGGATAACGGGAAAACCGCGGAGGCCATTCGCGCGCAGGCGGGCATGGACCGTGCCTTCGATTCCCTCCTTCCCGAGGGTAAGGTAGCCGCCATCCGTTCCCTTCAGGCGGAGGGGCGGAAGGTGGCGATGATCGGCGACGGAATCAACGACGCGCCCGCCCTGGCTACGGCCGACCTGGGCATGGCGATCGGCGCGGGAACCGATATCGCCATCGAGTCGGCGGATATCGTGCTGGTGCGCAACGATCCCCGTGACGCGGTAACGGCCCTCCGGCTCGGCCGCGCGACGATCCGCAACGTGCGCCAAAACCTGTTCTGGGCGCTGATCTACAATACCCTGGGCATCCCGATCGCTGCCGGGCTATTGTTCCCGGCGTTCGGCATTACGCTTAACCCGATGATCGCGGCGGCGGCCATGAGTTTCAGCTCGGTTTCCGTGGTATTGAACGCCCTGCGTCTCAATTTTTTCAAGAAGGAGTTATAACGATGACAAAGACCGTCAAAATCGATGGCATGAGCTGCAAGCATTGCGCCATGCGGGTGGAAAAGGCCCTGAACGCGCTTCCCGGCGTGACCGCCGCGGTGGATCTCAACGCCGCCAGCGCCACGGTAACCGCGGATAAAGAGATAGACGACGCGACCCTTGCCGCGGCCGTTTCCGGCGCGGGCTATAAACTCGTCCCGTGATCGCCGACGCTGCAAAGGTTTCCCGGCTCCTGAAAACCGCCCGCGGGCAGATAGACGGGATTCTTCGGATGATCGAGGAAGATCGCTATTGCATGGACGTTTCGAACCAGATTCAGGCGACCGCGTCGATCCTGCGCAAGGCCAACGCAGAGGTGCTCAAGGCCCATTTGCGTAGCTGCGTGCGCGACGCCTTTTCCGAGGGGAGCGAAACGGACCGGAGCGAGAAAATCGAGGAATTGATCGGCATTTTCGAAAAGAACGACCGATAGGGTTCGGATCGGGATCAGGCGCGCTTCGTCGCGTCGAGGGCCTGTTCGCGGGACAGGTCCACGAATTCGATTCGGTTCCGGCCCGAGTTTTTCGCCCGGTACATAATTCCGTCCGCGATATCAACCAGGGTCAGGGGCTTGTCCTCCCTGAAGGGTATGGCGGTGACTACTCCCATGCTCACCGTCACGTATCCCCCCGTTTCCGAGGTGGCATGCGGAATCGAAAGCCGCGCGACCCCTTCCCTGATTTGGTTGGCTACTTTCATCGCGCCCTCGTGCCCGGTTTCCGGGAGAATCGCGATAAATTCTTCACCCCCGAACCGCGCGGCCAGGTCATACGGACGATGGCACGCCTCCGCGATCACCGACGCGACCTTAATCAGGCATTCATCCCCTTCCAGGTGGCCGTACGTGTCGTTAAACCGCTTGAAATGGTCTATGTCGAGCATGATCAGGGAAAGGAGCCCCCCTGATCGGCGCAATCGCGGGAATTCCTGTTCCAGTTTTTTGCTGAAGGCCCGTCGGTTGGCCAAGGCCGTCAGCGGGTCTGTTTCGCTGGCGATCTGGAGCCGCTCATTGACCGATTGCAGTTCGGCGGTCCGTTCCTCCACCCGCCGCTCCAACTGGGAGCGTTCCTCGGCGAGTTCCCTCAGCGCGGTGCGGCGGGAGCGAACGAGCCGGAGCAGCATCAGGATGGAGACGGTTTCGCTGATGACCAGGAACAATATGCCCGCGGCCTGAATCGGCCAGACCTTCCAGGGCGAATCGGGCCGATTGATTATGGCGCTTCCCGGGGGAAGGCTCGATTCCCGTATGCCGAGCCGGGCCATTACCCTCCAATCAAACTTCAGCCGGGTCGGCGTTACCATGAGCGGGGGAATCGCGCTTACCGGCGTTCCCCCCAGGATTTGCAGCGCCATGTCGGCCGCGGCCTTGCCCTGATCGTACCCCGTTATCATGGTCCCGCCGAGCACCCCGCTTCCCAGGTAAAACTCCCAAAAGGTATACGCCGGGAAATTCGTAATCACGGAGACCATCGCGGCGCTTTCTTCCGGGGTAAGGGAGCGGCCGTTGCCGAAGTCGCTCGTTTGGCCCGTCAGGAAAACGGCGGTGGTACGGGGAAGCAGGGCAAGCCGGCGCTCAATCTCCCTGAGGGGCTCGTCTTTCAGGATGATCACGTTATGGGAGCCTATATACCGGGGATACGCCTCGCGTATTACCGAATCAAGGAGGATTTTGTTCGTTTCGTCGGCGCTGGAGACGATGAAGGCGAGGGTCGTCGTGTCGGGCCGTATCCTGAGCGCGAGGTTTACCAGGCCGATCACGTCGGTTCGCTCGTTTACCCCGGTTACGCCGGGCATATCCCGTATTTCGTCTCCGGTAAAATTGTTATAGCCGCAAAAGACCACGGGCACGCCGGGGAAAAGGCGGTTTCGGTACCTTTTTACGAAATCGAAGGCGATATTGTCCGAGGTAACGATCAGGTTCGGCGCGTATTCACGGTACTTGATGTACATGGAATCGGCGATGGCGGCGGCAAGGTCGCTGAAAATAAAACGCTTGCCGTCAAGATATTCAAAGGAGACTTCGACGCCCCGGTTGCTGTCTTCCATGCGATCGAGAAACCCGTGCTCGATATCGTCGCTCCAGGCATATCCCTTATGGTAGGAATTGATGAAGAGAACCCGTTGATTCGTTTGCGCTGCCGCTCCCAGCATCATGACCGTAGCCATCAGGAAGCCGGCGGCCCGTTTCACGACCATTGCCCGCAATCTCCTCCTCTCAAGGGTACTTTATGGGCCGGTCGCGGTCAAGGCGGGCCTTGCCGGCAATATATCTCGACAACCGGTAAAAAGGCGTATACAATGGCAAAAATATAAAAAGTGGGAGGGGCTATGACGCGAAAGGAATCTGATAATCTGAAACTCGCCGTAATATCGGCGGTTTCCCGGGATCAAGATCTAACCGGGGAAAGGCGTAAGGATTTAAGCTTTTCGGCTCTCCTGGGCAATTTCGTGCACCTGGAATGCACCGAGGAGATCGCCGCCCGGCATTGGAAAATGATCATGGATCGCCGCGATTTCCTGAGCGGCGTACTCGGTCGCTCCGTAAGCCTGTACACCGCCATCGCCGACTATTGTTCGGAGCCGGGAGGCCCGCTGGCGGCCCCCCTCTTGGTGGAGGGTACCGCGTTTCAGGATACGGTTCGTCAGGCCATGGTCGACGGCTTGACCGGCATTTTCAACCGGCGGTACCTGGATATCAATTTGCGCAAAGAATACAACCGGTGCGAACGCTGGGGGAAATCCCTCTCCCTGTGCATGATCGATATCGATAATTTCAAGAAAATCAACGATACCAAGGGCCATCCGTTCGGCGACCAGGTTTTAATGAGGGTCGCTACCGTCCTGAAAAACACCGTTCGGGACGAAGACGTGCTGTGCCGGTACGGCGGCGAGGAATTCCTGGTCGTTTTGCCCGAAACCGACGAAATCGGCGCGATGGTGCTCGCGAAACGCCTCTACGCCGCGGCGCGGCAGGATAATTTCCTTTCAATGCATCACGTGACCTTTTCCGCGGGCCTCGCGACCTATCCCGACATAAAAACCGCCGACGGGCTTCTCGCGGCCGCGGACCGGGCGCTGTATCAGGCGAAGTATAACGGCAAGGATCAATTCGTGACCGCCATTCCCGAGCGGCGGCAATTCGGGCGCTTTCCCTATACCTGGAGCCTTTCGGTCATAGACGACCGCACGAGAAAGGAACTGTCCGGGGTAACGACCCTGAACGTATCTTTGGGGGGCGTGCAGTTCGCCTGCGCCGCGCCGTACCACGTTGACATGCCGCTCCATTTGGTATTCCGAAACGAACTGAACGGCCGCGAGGAAATGGTCACCGATAGCCGGATAAGCTGGGTGAAAAAAATGAGGGAGAATTTCCTGTACGGCGTTCGGTTCGAGGAATCGCCGAATCCCCTGCGGGAACGCCTCGAGCGGCTTTCGTCCGCCGCGCCCGAACGGGCGTAAGGCGAGGCCCGGAAACGGGCCCGCGTATCCGTTATACCTTCGTTCTCACGTACGGGGCGATCCGGTCCAGGGCCATTACCCGGTCCGCCGCCCCGAGGTCTATCGCCTCTTTCGGCATGCCCCATACCACCGAGGTTTCCTCGTCCTGGGCGATCGTGTGTCCTCCCGCCTCGTGAATGCGCAACAGTCCCCGCGCGCCGTCGCGACCCATGCCGGTTAGGAGAATTCCCAGGCAGTTTCTTCCCACCTGATCCGCCACGGACTCGAAAAGGGGGTCTACCGCGGGCCGCTGGTTGCACACCTTCGGTCCGGTGGCGATCTTGAGGGTTCGCTCGGTACCCTTGGTGCGGAGTATCATGTGATACCCGCCGGGGGCGATGTATACCGTTCCGGCCATGATTCTTTCCCCGTCTTCCGCCTCCTTGATCCGCACGCGGCATATATCGTTCAGCCTCGACGCGAACGAGGCGGTGAACCGTTCCGGCATGTGAATGACCGCGAGGGTCGGCGGGAAATCCGGCTCCCAGCCGAGAAAGAGCGTTTCCAGGGCGATGGTTCCCCCGGTCGAGGCGCCCACCGCGATGAGCCGGTTCGTGGTTTCGATGGAGGTCAGGAATTTCTTAGCCTGCTTTTCCCGGGGCGCGGCGTTGAGCTTGCGCGACGTTTCGCTGAGCCGGGAGAGGTCGGCCTTGCTGGCCGCGAGGATTCGGTCCGTCAGCGTGTCCACGACCTCTTCCACCGTGACCGCGCCGCCCGGTTTGGGCACCACGTCCACCGCGCCGAGCTCCAGGGCCTGCATGGCCGCGGCGTTCCCGTCCCGGGCGAGGGAGGACACCACGATCACCGGCTTCGGATAGTGCTTCATGATCTGCCTGAGGAAGGTAAGCCCGTCCATGCGCGGCATTTCGATATCCAGGGTAATGACGTCCACCTCGACCTTGTCGAGCTTGTCGCGCGCGATATAGGGATCCATGGCCGTTCCCACCACCTCGATCGAGGGGTGCCGCGAAAGCCGTTCCGCCAGGATTTCCCGCACGATGGCCGAATCGTCAACGATGAACACTCTAATCTTGGGCATTTACGGGATCCTCCTGAACACGGATTGAGCCTCTTTCTTGAGCGAGGGCGGAAGCTCCAGGAGCGCTTCGGTGTGCCCCACGAAAAGGAGCCCCCCGCGTTGAAGGTTGTTTACCAGATTGCGGATCACCTTGCGCCTCCCGGCGTCGTCGAAATAGATCATCACGTTTCGGCAAAACACGTAGTCGAACTGGCGCTCGAATTCGATTTGATCGTGAAGGTTAAGCCGCTTGATCTTGAGGTACTTCCGCAGGGCCGGGCTGACGCTGAACGTGTCGTTTCCCTCGTCGCGGAAGTACCGCCGCCTGATGTGGTCGGGGGTACTTTGGAACTTCCCGCCGTGATACGATCCGCGGTGCATCACCCGCAGCGAGTCGACGTTGACGTCCGAGGCGACGATGACGAAATTCCGGATGCCCCGCTCGAGCATGGCAATCGCGATGGACCAGGGCTCTTCGCCCGTTGAGCTCGCCGCGCACCAGATATGGGGCCTGATTATTTTGCGCCGCTCGATATCCTCGATAAGGAGGTTAAGGTGGGCCCATTCCCTGAAAAAAAAGGTGTGCCCCACGGTGATCTCTTTGAGGAGGGCCTGTTCGGACGCTTTGTTCCCGGATATGACTCTGGCGTAAAAATCCGCGAGGTTTCCCTCGCGGACCTGGATTTTTTCCAGCTTGTTCCGGAGAATCTCGATCTTGGTCGGAATGTAATGAATGCCGTACCGCTCGTATATCAGGTCGCGAAAGCGGTACAGCAGTTCTTTGGGGAGCCGTTCGCTCATCCCCGGTTAGTCTGGGTCAAAACGCCGACTCTCCCTCGATGTCGCTGAACTCGGGATCGTCGTCCAGGGGAATGCGGTGGGATTGCGCCTTTACCGGGCGTTTCTCCCGTATTCCCGAATCCTTGCCGGTTTTCGGCGCCGGGATTCCCGTCTGCCTTTTCGCGTCCGATAGGTGGGCGACCCGGGCTCCTTGCGCGGCTTGGGCTCCTTGGGCCGGTCGCCGGCTCGCGGCTCCGGGGGTCGCGGCGCCCGAGCCTTGCGCGGAGGCGGTGGCGACGCCGAGCACGAGAAGCGAGAGCTTCGAGACGATATCGTTTAGGCTTTCGACCTGGCTCTGCAGTTCCTCCGCGGAGCTCGCCGTTTCTTCCGAGGCGGCGGCGTTCTGCTGCACGACGGTGTCGAGCTGCACGATGGCGGTGTTTACCTGGCTGATGCCCTCGTCCTGCTGACGGCTCGCGGTTTCCACCTCGAGCGTCATTTCGTTGGATTTCTTCGAGTTCAGCGTTATGTCCTTGAATATCTCCGCCAACTGGTTCGTAAGCTCCTGTCCTTCCTGGGTCTTCTGGAGGGCGGTCTTGATCATGGCGGCGGTTTCCTTGGCGCTCGCGGCGCTCCGGTTCGCGAGGTTCTTCACCTCGTCGGCCACCACCGCGAAGCCCATGCCCGCCTCGCCGGCGCGTGCCGCCTCCACGGCCGCGTTCAGGGCCAGCATGTTGGTCTGGAAGGCTATATCGTCTATCACGTCGATTACCGCGCGGATATCGTCGGCCGCCTTCCCGATATCGGTCATGGCGACGAGCATGCGCTCCATGTGGGCCGAACCCTGCACGGCGGCGTCGGCGGTTTTGGCCGCGAGGAGGCTCGCTTCCTTGGCGTTCTCCACGTTTTGCTTGACCATGGAGCCGAGCTCTTCCATGGAGCTGGTGGTTTCCTCGATTCCCGAGGCCTGCTCCGAGGCGCCCGAGGCTATTTGCTGGGCGCTCACCGACAGTTGGTTCGACGCGTTGCCGATCTGGTCCGAGCCGCTGGCGAGTGCGTTCACGATGCCGACCACCGGCTTGGTAATCGAGCGCGAGAGGATAATGCCCAACGCGAGGGCGAGAATGACGCCAATGACGAGCGCCGCGATGATTATCAGATTGATGCGGTTCGAATTCGCCAGCGACCGCGCGGCTACCTCGTCGCCGTAATAGGTCTTGACGTAGGAGAGGAGCGTCGAAAGCCTCGTGAGGTTACCGTCGAATACTTCCCTGGTTTCGGCAGACATGACGATAGCGTACATTTGTTCCGCGTACGCCATGGGCTCTACCTTGTTCCTGAGCGACTGCGACAGTTTTTGGATCTTATCGTTGTTTTCCACTTGGCGCGTCAAGCCGGTCTTAAAGGCCGCGTAGAGTTCCGCTTCTTCCTTGGAGCTATCGAGGCTTTCGTATCGGGCCATGGCCTCATTGTACTCCGTTCGGTACTGGGCCATATTGGTAATTTGGCGATCGTATTCTTCGTCGTTCAGGAAGGGGTTCATGAGGGTGCGCTGGGTGGCCTTATATTGCTGGAGCCGTACCATGATAACCTCAAGGTCGATGATCGAGGGAATGCCGTTTTCCGTGGCCACGTGAAGGTCTTCGCTGAGCGTGATTACCCCGCTTCGCCCGATGAGCCCAACGGCCGCCGTAATGGCCGCGACCGCGAGGAATCCCGCGATTAGTTTCGTAGAAAGACTCGTTTTCATGCTTTTTCTCCTTGTATGGGGGCGGCCTGCGGGGCCATGTTTCTCAGTTCGACGAACTCCTCGTCGCTTAATATCTTGAGCACGTCCAGCACGATTTTCATGCCCTCGGGCGTGTCCGCCACGCCGCGGATGTATTCCGCGCGGACCCGGGAATTGATATAGGGAATGTGGTTGATCTTCTCCTCGGGAATCGCGATCACTTCCTGGATCGAGTCGACCACGAGGCCGAGAAGGAGGGTGTCTTCCTCAATTTCCACTTCCACCACGATGATGGTGGTTCGTTTATGGTACGGCTTGAATTCCAGGGAGAACTTCAGCCTGAGGTCTATGATCGGGATTATCTGGCCCCGGAGGTTGATCACCCCCCGGATGAACGCCGGCGTTTGGGGCAGGGGCGTTATTTCCGTCATGCCCATCAGTTCCTTTACCTTGAGAATTTCCAGGCAGTAGCTTTCGTTCTCCAGGGTGAAGTTCAGGAACCTCGAGCCGGTAACGGTACGCCTTCGCGAGTTATCCATTTACCCCTCCTCGTCAGGCAAGCAGCTTGCGCATGGCCGCCATGAGCTTATCGGTTTCGAAGGGTTTCACGATCCAGCCGGAAGCCCCCAATTCGCGCCCCTTCTGGCGCAGTTCGTCCTTTGTCTCCGTGGTGAGCATGAGTATGGGCGTGGAACCGTATCCGGGCAGCTTGCGCACCTCGCCGAGCAGGGTAATGCCGTCCATCTTCGGCATGTTCACGTCGAAGAGAAAGAAATCGACTCCTCCCGCCCCCTTGAGCTTCGCCAGGGCGTCTTCGCCGTTTTCCGCCTCAACGACGTTGTACTCGCCGACGAGCGCGTTCTTGATGAGATTGCGGATCGAGTTTGAGTCGTCCACAAGCATTACGGTTTTCATCGTAGCCTCCGTTTGCCTTAAAAGAATTCTATATCCGTGTTCGTTCTTTGGAGCCTGATCCTGTCCGAGAGCCCGCATTTCGCCACCGCCCGTTCCAGGGCGTCCAGCTCGCGTGCCGTGGTAAGCCGTTGCCTGATCCGCTCGCTCGCCTTCTCCGGTTCCAGGGCCCTCGAAAGGGCGGCGGGATCGGCGCCCGTTTCCCGTATCTCGGCGACCAGGTCGCCTGTCGCGAGGTCCAGGTTCTCGATTTCCTGGGTGATGATCGAATGGAGCATGGCGAGCGGCGAAAGGGTCTTAATGTCTATCTCCAGGGCGTTCACGAATTCCATGACCCCCGCGTAGAGTTCCGTCGTTTCGCGCATCTGGCGGTCAACCGAGGTCTTTACCGCGTCGTAGGAATCGGAATCGCGGGCCATCTCCGCGAGCAAGCGCCCCCGGTTCGAGGACACCGCCTCGTTAATCGAGGAGAAAACGCGATTCGAGACCGTGACGGTGGCCGCTATGTCCTGGACGATGCGCTGGGTTTCCATGGCGAGCTTCTGTATCTCGTTTGAGATAACCTTGAACCCCTTGCCCCGTTCCCCGGCGCGGGCCGACTCGATGGAGGCGTTGATCGACAGGACGTGTACCCGCTCGGCCACGTCGGCGATGTTCCCGAGCAGCGCCTTGATCGAGTCCATGTATTTCCCGATGCTTTCCACTTCCTGGGAAAGGGACTTAAAGGTCTCGGCGGTCTCGCCGGTCAGGGCGCTCAATTGGTTCTTGAACCGGTCCACGGATTCTTGAATGCGGGCCGCGTAGTCGCTTCGCTGGAATTCGACCTGGCCGGTCTTCATGCGCTCCAAAAAACGGGTTATCGCCTCGCGGATCTTTACGAGGCTTTCCGACATGGGGTCGGACGTGCCGTTCAGGTACGTGACGATGTTCTTGAAAAGCGAATCGAGGGCGGCCTCATAAAACTCGGTGTCGGGCGGCTCCGGCGCCGGCGAGGGTCCCGGCGCCGGCGAGGGTCCCGGCGCCGCCGCGGCGGGAGTTGTCGGCCCACGCGCGATTAGTTCCGCGGCCGGTTCGCTTACGGTGACCCGGGATACGGCCTGCGGGGAAGCCGTTTCGGCCTCGGGCGCCGCGGCCGCCAAGCCGGCGCTGCCGTTCCTTCCCCGCCTGAGGGTCAGCGCGATTCCCGCGAGCGCGAGGGCCAGGGCGGGAAGGGAGAGCGCGAGGCGGAGGGAAAAGGACGGGGGCGCGAACATGACCGCCCCTTCGAGCGCGACGGCCGCCGCGGCCGTCACGAATAGGCCGGCCTTTTTCATCGCGCGGCCTCAAGGAGGCTCAAGTCCACGAGCTGGTCCACGTCTACCACCAGGCCGATCTTGCCGCCGGCGAGCACGGTGCCCGAGGTAATGCCCCGCATTTTCTTGAAGCGGTTTCCCAATGTCTTGATGACTACCTCGCGCTTGGCGATCACCTCGTCCACCAGGATCATGAATTTGCGCTTGTCCGTGTTTTCCACCACCACGCCGATGAGGAACGGGGGCGGCTCGGGTCGGTCCATGGAGAATACCTGGTCCATGCGCAGCACGAGGATCGGCTCGCCCCGCAGGTCGCACACCTCCACCGCGCCGTTGACCGACGAGAGCATGGAAGGCTCCACCTTGAGCGATTCCACCACCGAGGCGATCGGAAAGATGAAGGTGTTGTCCAGGTTTCGGGTAATCATGCCGTCGATGATGGCGGTGCTGAGCGGGAAGATGAGGCGGAAGGTCGTGCCTACGCCCGGTTTCGTGTCTATCTCCATCCGCCCGCGGTTATTGGTCACCACCGTTTTCACGATATCCATGCCGACCCCGCGGCCCGAAACCTGGCTTACCGTTTCGCTGGTGCTGAAACCGGAGGCGAATATCAGGTTATGCACCTGCGCGTCGCTCATCGCTTCGGCGGCCTCGGGCCGTACCAAGCCCCGCTCGATCGCCTTGGAAAGGATCTTCTGCCGGCTAAGCCCCCGCCCGTCGTCGGATACGGAGATCACGATCGAGTTTCCCCGCCGTTCCGCGGAAAGCACTATGGTGCCCTGTGCGTGCTTGCCGAGGGCGGTGCGCTCCTCGGGCGAGCCGATGCCGTGGTCTATGGAATTGCGGACCAAGTGAACCAGGGGCTCCTCGAGCTTTTCGATGAGGTTCCGGTCTATTTCCATGTCCTCGCCCCGGGTTTCCAGGAGTACCGCCTTGCCGAGCTGTTTGCTCAGGTCACGGACCACGCGCCGGATGGTGCCGAATAGGCTTTGTACCGTGTCGGTGCGAAGTTCCATGGCGCCGAACTGGAGGCTTCGGGTGATTTTCTTCATTTGCGCGAACGCCGGGGTTTCGTCGCCGACCTGCCCCATGGCGATCAATAGCTCGCCGATCATGTCCACCAGGAAGTTAATTTTCGAGGCGCGCACCTTAATGATGGGGTCTTGCCGTTCGGCCTTCTTTTCCGGCGTGGCGCCCTCGCTCTTTCTCTGTTTGTCCAGGGTTTCCTGCAGTTCCTGGGACGTAAGGTAGTTTTCCTTGACGGCGATCTCGCCGAATTTCTTCGAGAACGCGGCCTCTTTTTGCTTTTGCAGGATCTTTTGTACCTCGTCCTCGCGCAGTTTGCCGTCCGAAACCAGCATATCGCCGAGACTCGGTTTCTTGCAGACGGAAAAACCGCTCAGTTTCTTGAAAAAGGGATCGAGGGGATAGTCGTTAAAGACGACCACGTTCCCGTCTTTTAACTGGGCGACTATCTTTCGCGCTAGGTCGATTCCCTCGAGCAGGGCGTCGATATGGACCGATTCCACGGAACACTTGCCGTTTCTCATGGCGTCGAGGAGGCTTTCGATATTGTGGGTGAGTTCCCCGAGGGTCGCGAGCTTGAGAAAGCCGCATTCGCCCTTGATCGTGTGAAAGACCCGGAACAGCGCCTGGATAGACTCGGCTGAATCGGGCTTGCCCTCCAGCTCGAGCACGAGGTTTTGCGCCTCGGCGAGCCGGTCTACCACGTCGGCGAGGAACACCTGGAAGGTTTCGTCGTCCCGGAAGGGTATCGCGGCCTCGGCTTCTTCCTTTTTCGGCGAGCGCTCGAGCATAAAGGCCGCGATGCGCTCGTTCAAGCCCGCGCGCTGGCCGTCGTCCTCGGCGGCAAGGTACGACTGCAAAAGGTCGATCGCGTCGGAAACGTGCCGCTGGAAATCCGGACACCCCGCCTTTTTCATCTCCGCGCTTATTTTCTCGAGGAGCCATTCGATTAGCCGATACGGTTCGTTGGTTTCGAGAAACGCGTCTTTCAGGGGAGCGATTAAATCCGAGAGATCGGAAAGCATCAGGAAGTCGCCCGTCTCGTATTCCAGCATTAAATTGGTAATTTTTATAAATTGAGCGGCAGGTGACATCGATCCTCCACGGGGCATGAATTGAGATTTTCGCTTAAAAAAAACTGTAATGCATTGGGTGTGTCAGATGCAAATTTTAGGGGTATTATTTTGTTATAGAATAACAAGATATTAGTATTGATACGCATTATCGATATGGAAGGAATATCGATGAGACACGCCGGCGTGGCGCTCGAATACGGATTATGGGCGTACTATATTGCGGCCTTATCGACCCCCGGCCTTCGCGAATGAGGGGGCTCCGAAGGAAGAATATCGGAGGGGCGTTCGCCTTCTGCCTCGGCTTTATTACTTTCCTTCCGGAAGCTTTACCCGGATCGCGACCCAGAGGTTGACGAGGGAGAGCGCGGCGGCGAGGTAGAATAGCCATTGGGGGCCGGCGACGGTCCATACGATGCCGCCGGCGTAGGCGCAGAGGATGGAGACGACGTGGTCCATGGAGAGGCCGAGGGAAAGGGTGGGGGTCACGTCGGCCGGCGTGACGGCGATGGTACGGAGGTAGACCGTCCGGATGAGGCCCATCTGGGTGGACATGCGGTCGAGGATGAAGACGGCGTAGGCGAGGATCACGGGCCAACCGGTTACGGCGAGGCCGCCCGAGGCGTAGCCGCCGGAAACGAGGCCGTAGAGGACGTACACGCCGATGAAGGAGAGCGCGTCGGCGTAGAGCATGGCCTTGATTCCGAAACGGTCGAGCGCGCGGCCGAGGGCGGGAATGAAGAACATGCCGAGGAAGGCGCCGGCGATGCCGAGTAAGGCGATGGTGTCCGCTCCCTTGCCGAGGAGGGAGATGATGACCCAGGGGCCGTAGACGAGCATGATCTGCTTTTGGACGCCGAACATGACCACGAGGGTATAATAGAGGGAATATTCCTTCCGGAAGACGAAGCGGACCCGCTCGTGGGTCACCTTTTGGGCCTTGAGCCGCCGGTCTAGCGCGATCAGAAGGGCGGCGACTATGGCGAAGAGCCCCGCGCCGATGAGGAAGGGGTTTTTCACCGGGCTCGTAAAGCTAAAAAGGCCCGATCGGAAGCCCGCGAAGACGATGATCGCCCCGAGCATCTGGAAGGCGGTGGTCACGCCCTTGAATTGGCCCATGCGGGTTCCGAGGTTGCCCTTTTTCACGAGGTTCATGCCGATGGAATCCTGCAGGGGCATGAAGAGGTGCTGGCCCATGGAGTTGAGGAAGATGAACAGGAGCATGACGGCGAACGGCGGCGTGGCGAGGCCGAGCGCGGCGATGCCCGCGATGCCGAGCAGCTGGGCGATTACGGCGATGCGAAGGTCCGAGAAGCCCGCGAGGGCGGCGATAACGAAGGTAGTAAGCACGCCGGGCAATTCCCGGGGAAATTCGATGAGGCCCCGCTGGTAGGCGGAGACGTTATAGGCGTCTTTAAAGTAGTTGGAGATGGGATCCGAGGTGAAGCTGAGGGCCAAGGCGGTGAACGCGATGGCGGTAAAATAGAGCTTGAGTTCTGCCGAAATGGCCGGTTTCGCCAGTGAGGGGCTGTTTGATCCTTCGGTTTTCATGCGGGCGGCGCTCCTAGGGGTGTGTGCCGCCAGTGTATACTCGATGGGTCTTTCGGCACAAGCGGGATCGGGGGGGGCGGCGGCGCTGATTAGCGCGCGCCGTCCCGGCAATGCGCGAGGCAGCGGGAAAAATCGGCCGGTTCCGGCGCGATAATCGCGATGTGCCGACCGTCGGCGGGATGGGGAAAGGAGAGTTCGGCCGCGTGAAGCATGACCCGGGGCAACGGGAAGCCGTCCGTGAGGGTTTCGGGCCCGCCATAGAGCGTGTCGCCGAGAATGGGAGCGCCGAGGCCCGAAAGGTGCACGCGGATTTGGTGCGTCCGGCCCGTGTGGGGTTCGCACCGCACGAGGAGGGCGAGCGGATAGGCGCCGATTACGGTGAAGGCCGTCTGCGCCGGCGAACCCTCGGCCTCGCCGACGGCGCCCCACTTTGCGCGGGCGCTTTTCGGCGATATGCGTCCCAGATGGTCGGTTACGGTTACTTCGTCGCCGGCCTTTCCCAGGACGGATCCGGGTTTCGATCGCCGGGCGGGGTTTACCGCCTGTCGCGCCGCGAGGGCGAGGTAGGTTTTCTTCGCCGCGCGGTCGGCGAATAGGGCATGAACCGCCGCGTTCGCCTCTTTCTTTTTCGTGAAAAGGACGACGCCCGAGGTTTCCCGGTCCAGGCGATGGTGCAGGCCGACGTAGGGCAGCTCCCGTCCCGCTTCCCCGTTCCCCTGCCGCGCGGCCAGAAAGCGCCCGACCGCGCCGTGCAGGCTGTCACGGGAGCCGACGACCGTGCCTTCCGTGGGAATTCCCGCGGGCTTATTTACCGCGATGAGAAGCTCATCCTCGTACAGTACGTCGCGTTCGGCGATTTCGCAGGCTACGTCGTCGGGTTTCCTTTCGTGGGCGAAGCGTTCGGCGTCGTAGGCAACCGTGACCGAATCGCCCCGGCGGAGGCCCGCGGCGGGCCTCGTTTCGCGTTTGCCGTTCACGGCGACCGAGCCCGAAACGATCAATCGGCGGATTTTGGAATTGCTGAAGGCCGGAAGGCCTAGGGCGCGGGGCAAGCCTTCCCTGAGGCATTCGTCGAGCCGCTCGGGCGAGCGGGCCGATACGGGTATGGTCAATAGCGATACGGGCATGGGCCCATTCTAGCAGGGAGTCGCCGACGGAGGCAATGCGGTCGCCGGGAGCGCGGCGGCGGTGACGCATTTCCGCTGCGGGGGTGTTACAATGGTACCATGAATATCAAACGAATAGTATGCGCCGCGGCGATAGCGCTCGCCGCCTGGTCGCCCGCCTTCTCCATGGCCGTTACCGACCTGGCCGGGATAACCGGCAACGGGCGGATAGTGGAGCAGGAACGGTCCGTGCGGCCCTTTTCGAAGGTGATCGCCACCGGCTCGGAAGAAGTCCGCATTCACCGCGGGGCGGAGTTCCGGGTCGTGGTCGCCTGCGACGAAAACCTCTTGGAACGGTACCGTACCCGGGTCTCCGGCGACCGGCTCGAGTTGGGCTTTGAAAGCGGCACGAACGTGCGCGGCTTTACCAAGGTGACCGTGGACGTATGGATGCCGGACCTGGAGGGCATAACCCTTTCGGGATCGGGCACCGTCAGGGCCGAGGATTCCTTCAGCCCGAAGCGGCTCGAGATCGTGCTTTCGGGATCGGGGTCCATACACGGCACCTTCGAGGGAGGCTCCGCCGACGCCGTGATCAGCGGTTCCGGCGCGATACGCGTCGCGGGTTCCGCGGAACGGCTGAACGTTACCATTTCCGGATCCGGCGATTTCGACGCCCGGGATTACGACGTACGGGACGCGCGGGCGTCCATAGCGGGTTCCGGGTCCGTGGGCCTGGGCCGGTGCGATACCCTGGCGGTAAGCGTTTCCGGTTCCGGTAACGTTTCGTATGCCGGTACCCCCCAAATAGACGTGAACATTACCGGGTCGGGCGAGGTGCGGCGGCGCTAAAGCAGCCGTTTTTCCCCCTGCAGGGCGCGAAGGTCCGTGGCGTCGTACGACGCCTCGAGGGTGCCCAGGTACTCGCCGTCGGGAGAACGGAGGGCGAAGTACTCAATATGAATGAAGCGGTCGCCGAGGGTGAGCCAGAATTCCTCCCGGTTTCGCGAGCCGTCGCGAAAGCCGCGGAGAATGCGCTCGACCGTGGCCACGCTTTTGGGCGGATGGCAGTTTTGCACCAGGCGGCCGATTACGGCGGGCGTGCGGGGAAAGACCCGATGGGGCGGATCGGAATAGAATTTAACCCGGTCATCGGCGCCGATGAACGAAACGTCGATCGGGAGCACCCTGAATAGGGCCTCGAGCTGTTCCGCGGTTAGGGAACCGGTTTCGCAGGCGAACAGGGCCCCGGCCCCGTTTGGCGTTCCTGCCACGGCGGGGTCCTGTTCGCCGCCCGCCCTCAGCGCCTTGAACCGCGCGGGGGCGATCATTCGCCAGGCAACGGGATACAGTATGCGCTCTTCCCGCCAAATCAGGCTCCGGGCGAGGAGGTAAAAGGCGCCCAACGCCTTCGTGGCCCCGCTCCCCGCCGCGAGAAGCGCGGAATCCGGCAGGGCGAGGAGGCTCTTACGCAAGGCAAGGGCCTTGTCCTCCAGGGTCCACATGAGCGTAACGCAGGCATGGTCGGCGAAGGCTTCCTCAAAGAGGGGAAAAAGCCCGTTTTGGAGACGGATATAATGGTCCTTAAGGATATCGAGATCCTGCAGTTCCGACCGAAGGCCCGCGGCGCTCCCGGTTCCCGTCCGCTTTACCGCCTCGGAAAGGCGTTCCAGTCTTGAGGCGATCACGGCGTTTTCCGCCTTCAGCTCTCCCAACTCGTGTTCTTCCGGATAGGCCGGCAATTCGGCGCGGTCGAGACTGCCGCTGACCGAGCGTAAAAAGCGGGCTACCGGTTCTTCCCACGCGCGAATTTCCGTGGCGGCGCTCAAGACCGCATGCAAGGCCCGGTTGGTTTCTTCCGCGGTGGCGGTGTCGAGAACGGCCCGGTACCCGTCGTGGGTATCCCGGGCGACCGGCCCTTCGGCAAGCAGGCGGAGATACTCGGTCAGGGATTCGACGCGGGGATCGGCGGTGCGTATGAGTTCCATACTTCCTCCCTCAGGAGATAGTATGGTTCATGCGTCCCGTTTCTGTCAAAAACCGGCCTCATGGCTTTGGGCGGGAAACCGTGCTAAAATGGACCCGTTCGGGTCAAACCGCGGCGGGCGCGGCGGTACGGGGGCGCTTGCAGGCGGGGGCCTGCGCCGGTTTCGATTCGGATCGGACGTTGTCCCCGAGCAGGTTTTTCAAGATGCCGCGGGATTCGTCCGCCAGTCGATACCGCACGGAAAGGCCGCCTATCCGTGATTCAACCAGACGGGCGTCGATCAGGACGTTGAGCTGACCGACAAGCCCTTCCCGCGTGCCAGAGTACGTCTCAAGTAGGGTTTCTGCCGCCGTTTCCCCCTCAAAGAGCTTTTTGAGCAGCGAAACCCGTTCCGGATCGGATACCGCGTTGGCGATACGCATTCCAATAAAGAATTCCATCAGCATGGGCAACCTCCTTTCGCCGGGCGTGTCCTAAAGATAACCCCCGAATATGCGAGGGGAGTTTCCATTCCGTGAGAACGCGGTTAAATCGGAGGGGCGGCATGAACGATAAATGGCTCGTGGTATGCGATATAGACGGAACGCTGTTACTGCCCCGGGAGCGGAATCCCGGTTTGGAGGAGTTTTCCCGATTCATAGAGTCCCGACGGGACCGTATCGTATTCGTGCTGAATAGCGGCCGCGGCCTTGAGGAGATTGCCGAGGTTGCGGAGCGCGGACCCATTCCCAAGCCTGATTGGCTCGTCTGCGGGGTTGGGACGGAACTATACGCGGACTTTGATCCGGCGAGTTACGACCTCGAGTGGGAGTCGTACATGAAACGCGAGTGGGCCCGTGAGGAAATTCGGGAAGCCCTTGCGGAAACGGAAGGGCTTCAGGAGCAGGAAGCCTGGCTTCAGCATAACGCCAAGCTTTCTTATTACCTGGACGGCGATATTCCCTCGGTGTTGGCGGAACTCGACCGGAAAACAAAACCCTGGGAGGGAAGCTTTAAGCGGTTGACCTGCCTTGGCCTCTATCTCGATATCCTTCCCCTCTGGGGAGGAAAGGGCGGTCCCATCCATTTTCTGGCGGACCGGCTCGGCATTCCCGAGTCGCGGATTATCGCGGCCGGGGATTCCGGGAATGACCGGGATATGCTTGACCGGGGTTTCAACTCGATTATCGTGTCCAACCATTCGGAGGAAATCCGGGACCTGGTGGGCAGGGACGGCGTACATCTCGCCTCTAAGCCCGCGGCGGCGGGGGTTCTCGAGGGCCTGACGCGTTTCGGGCTCCGGTAGCGGCCTTTCGGCTCATTCTTCCGGCGCGTCGAAGAGATCGAGCAGATGGCCGAAACGCTCCCGCTTAGTCTCAAGATAGTTTCTGTCGTGCTCGTGGGGCGGCAATTCGTGGGGTACCCGTTCGGTCACCCTAATGCCGTTCCCTTCCATGTCGTTCACCTTTTCCGGGTTATTGGTCATGAGCCGCACGCTCTTCACCCCGAGCCGGCGAAGCATTTCTGCGGGAATTCGGTAATCCCGTTCGTCTGCCTTGAAGCCAAGGGCGACGTTCGCGTCCAGGGTATCGTACCCCGCGTCCTGGAGCGCGTAGGCTCTCAGTTTGTTCACGAGGCCGATGCCGCGACCCTCTTCCTGGTGGTAAAGCACGGCTCCCCGGCCTTCTTTCTCGATCCGTTCCAGCGCGCGGTGGAGCTGGGGTCCGCAATCGCAGCGAAGGCTGCCCAGGGCATCGCCGGTAAGGCAGGCGGAATGAACCCGGGTCAGAAGGTTTTCGCCGTCGCCCAAATCGCCCTTGAGTATGACGATATGGTCCTTCCTGTCCCGGTTATTCACGAACCCGATGATCTTAAAATGGCCGTACTTGGTCGGGAAGTCCGCGACCGAAACGACGGCGACGCAGATATCCTTCGCGCATTTATCGCAGTCCATGCCCAGGGGACAGGCGCGCAACTCTTCCATGTTTTGGGCGATTATTTCGCTTATTTCGGGGGTATGCATGGCAGGATTATACCATATATCGGGACACATATCGGGAACTTCGGTTTACGGTTCCTCATGTCCCGGCCTGAAGCGGGCCCTTCTCTTCATGACCGCTCCCGAGGTAACCAGATCAAGCACCTGCATGCCCGCGTGCATGGCGGGCCATATACCGTGGCTGAATTTGGTTTGGAAAAGGCCTTCAAGGGGTCCCCGCATGGGTAAGCGACCGATGCCGTACTGGGAAACGGAGGCCAATACGTCATAACAGCTTCCGTCCCGGTTGCCGAGATAGCGGGCGAAGGTGGCCGGCGTGGATATGTCCCTGAACCGTATATGGGCGGAGAGCCCCGGTATCAGGTAGCGTTCGATCAGGGCGATGTATTGGGCTGCCACCGCGTCCTTGGCCCGAAGGTATGCGTCCCGGTCACTTTCCCTCAGTTCTATCCAGGGAGGCCCGTACACCGGGGATACGTGAATGACCAGGGTTTGGGCCGTATCGCCAGAGACGAGGGAGGGGGAATAGAAGGTCACGTGGAATTCCTCCGGGGGAACGCCCGTCGGGTAGCCCTGTTTTGGATCGACCGGAGGTACCGCCTCTCCCTTCTTCCACCGACGAAAGGCCGCTTCGTGCGCGGAGCGGCCCGTGGTAAGTACGTTGTACGCGCCGTCGATCCCGAATTCCCTCAGGTCGATTTCATCGTCGAGCCCAAGGTGTATGGCGATCATGGACTGGGACATGGTCAGCTTTTCTCGGGCACGCGACCATGGGGCTTTGGCCTTTATCAGGACGTTATCGTCCAAAAGGGATTCAATCAGGGTCATGGTATCGACGGTAGAGACTACCGTGTTCCCGTGGATTGCCTCTCCGGCCGAAGTGAGTACGCCCTGTACCTTGCCCTCGGCGGATAGAATCCTGTCGACACGGGTGTTCATTCGCAGCTCGCCGCCCAACTCAATGACCCGGCGCCGCATGGCTTCGGGAAGGCTCGAACAGCCCGGCTCTATCCGCCAGCCCGAAGTAAGGGTTCCCCGCATGACGGCTATGGTAATCATCGCCGCGCCGATATCGCCGGAAACCTCGGCGATCGAAGAGAACACGTCCAGGGTTTCGATAAGTTCCGGTTCCTTGAACCGGAAACGGGCGAGAAATTCCTTCCACGTGTTTCTTGATATCCTGATCGCGTGGGTACAGGTAATGACGTTTTTTATAAGCGTGAACGGATTCTGTTCCAGCGACATCCTGCTCATATCCTGGTGGACCGCGTCGCACCAGTCAAAAAAGGAGCCGATGGCCTCGGCTTCCGCGGGCCAGGCCTCGCGGAGCTGCCGCTCGAAGCCTTGGAGGTCCGCGGGAACGGAATAGCCCCGCACGTGGCCGTCACGGACCAGGTGCAGCCGCGCGAGGGTTCCGGTATAACGCGAAAAGGCGCAGTATACCCCGAGCCAGCTCATAAGGTCCTTCAGGTCCGGGACCAATTGGACCGTCTCAAAGCGGTATGGGTCGCGCCGAAAACTCGCGACGCAGCCGCCGGGAACCGGTTCCTTTTCCAGCACCAGGACCGGGCCTTTTTTCCACGTAAGCCACGCGATGGCCGTGGAGAGCCCCGAAACGCCCGCGCCGATCACGATTAATTGGTATCGTTTCATTTTCAAAAAAAGTATAGCACGCGCGGTTCCGTCCGCAACGATCAGGAGGTTTTATCCCGGGCCAGTTTATAGCAGCGTTTACCCGCGATTTTTGCCTCGTGGACCATGGCGTCGGAGAGGGCGATCAGCGCGTCAAGATCGCCGGCTTGATCGGGAAAACTGGCCGCTCCCAGGCTGCAGGATACCCTTGTTTCGACGCCCGCCACCTCGAAGGTCCGCTCGAAGCCTTTTATTATCCGGTCCATCACGAGAAGAATATCCTCGTCCCGATGAATATCCGAAAGGAGTACCACGAATTCGTCCCCGGCGAAGCGCGCGAGAAGGTCTCCCTCCCGGAGCTCTGCCTTTATCCTCGAACCGGTTTCCACGAGTATTTGGTCTCCCTGAGCCTGGCCATAGGTATCGTTAATGCGCTTGAAATCGTCCAAGGCGGCGGTCACTATGGCGACGCGCTCGGCAGCCCGGACGGATCGGGCAAGGATGCCCGCGGCGAGATCGTAGAAGTAGCGGCGGTTCGGCAAGCCCGTCAGATGGTCCAACGTGGCCATTTCCTCGATTTTGCGGTTGAGCCGCTGTATCTCCGTCATATCCTTGATGATGGTCAGCACGGCTGATTCTCCGTCGCAGGACAGCATGCGCGCCGAGACGTAGCAGGGTATGGTGAGCCCGTCCCGCCTGCGGAAATGGCGGTTTTCCCCTTCGTATTGGCCCGAATCCCGCACGTTTCGGTACAAGTCCGCGCGGGTCGAAGCGTCGGCCCAAATGCCCAGCTCAAGGCTCGTTCTGCCTAGGATTTCCCCCATTCGATACCCGGAATACCGGCAGAAGCGTTCGTTGCATTCGAGTATCGTCCCGTCGGGATACCGGGTCATGATGATCGAATAGGGGGCCGCGTTGAAGATCGTCCGTATCTTGAGTTGCTCGCAGGCCAAATTGGACGTAACCCTGCCGATCAGCATGAGTATCTGCGCAAAGGCGGTTATCGTGACGATGGCGGTTAAGGCTAAGTATTCCGCGCCCTCGAGATACCGCCCGGTCTCGTTATTCTTGAAAAAGGCCAGGCGCAGAACGAAGAATGACGCCGCGATCGCGCTGAGGCTTCCGAACGCCGCGAAGGCGGGGACGTTTCCCTTCCGGCCGTTTCGGACGCTCCGATAGAGCGTGGCGGCGCTCCTGGCGTAAAACCAGAGAAAGGCAAGGGCGAGGGGTAAGTGTAGGTAGTCGATATAATCGTCGGTCAGGGAAAGCGCGATGAAGGCTAGGCCGAGGAGCAACGCGATGACGGCGTCCGCCGCGACGCTGCGGTTCGATACGCCCCGCTCCTCTTGGCGATGGGCGAAGATATCCATCCCGTGGGTGAGGGCGGGCAACGTGCCGATGAACACTGCCCCTCCCACGCTGAGCGCGTAGCCGGCGGGGAACGCGAAACGGGCGAATGAAACCGTAAAGGCCAGCGTTTGCGCGGCGGCTTGAAATACCCACCAGCCGACTCCCTCGTAAAACTTCCTGCTTTTGATCCACATGAAAAAGAGGATGCTCAGACAGAAGAACGAGTTGACGATGAGGGCCAATAGGGCCGTTTTTGGATCGAGCATACGGATAGTGTAGTGTATGTTCCGGACGGAAAGTATAGGTAATTTTACCAATTACGTCAGATTGACGCGGGCAGCGCGAAAGACGATACTTTTTGATTATGCGCCGAATCCCCATGGACGACGATCATACCTGGAGAAAGATTAGCGTCGTAGCGTCTTTCGTACTCATATTCGCGGTTTTTTTCCTTTCTACCGCGCAGTCCCTGTATTCTTACGTCAGGTCTCGCGTCGCGCTCGAGCGGGAATCGGTCACAAACCGGGTGATGCTCCTTCGCGCCCGCCTTGAGCAGGAGGTATACGCCCGTATCGCCCTTGAACGGGGCCTGGCGAGCCTTTTTGAGTTGCGCCCGGACGTAACCCAATCCGATTTCGGCCGATACGCCTCCTCTCTCGCTGAAGGCGACGACGTGATTCGCAACGTGAGCGTCTTGAGGGGCACGGTCATCGAATTCGTCTATCCCTTTGAATCCAATAAGAGCGCCATCGGGGTCGATTTGGCGGATGTCCCGGAACAGCGCTCTTCGATCCTTCGCGCCAGGGATTCCGGCGGCATTACCTTCACCGGGCCCGTGCGCCTCGTTCAGGGCGGCGAGGGCCTGGTGTCGCGCCTCGCGATCCACGTTCCGTCCCCGGACGGCGGGGAATCGTATTGGGGGCAGGTCGGGGTCGTGCTCGAGATAGGCAATCTGGTCAAGGCCGCACGAACCTTTGCGTATCCCGAATTACGCGTGGCGATCCGCAATGCCGCCGGGAGGGGTACCTTCGTCGGCGATCCCGGCGTTTTCGACGGCGATCCCGTGCTTATGGACGTGTCCATTCCCGATTCCCCCTGGGAAATCGGCGCGGTTCCCCAAGGCGGCTGGAATCGCCATACGACGGAATTCATTCTCTCCGCGGCCTTCTCTGCGCTGATCGCCGGGGGTATCGCCTTTTTGGTCGCGTCCCTGGTCGCGGCCCGTTACGCCATGCGGGACCTGGCATTTTTCGACCATCTGACCGGGCTCCCGAACCGGAAGCTGTTCTGGGACCGGTTTGCCCATTCCGAGGCGTTGGCCACGCGGCGGCAGCTCTCCGTGGCGGTATTCGTGCTGGATTTGGACGGCTTTAAGGGAATAAACGACCGCTATGGCCACTCGGCGGGAGACCGCCTGCTGCGGGCCGTGGCCGAACGGCTCGAGTCCAGCGTGCGGGGCGCCGACACCCTCGCCCGCGTGGGCGGCGACGAGTTCGTGATTCAGGTGATGATGGAACGGGGCGACGGCACCCCCGAGCGCGTCTCTGAGCGGATAGACGCGGTATTCGCTGAGCCGTTTTCCGTACCCCGGGAAGGAACCCCGGTGGGCGTGAGTTACGGGCACGCCGTTTGGCCGGACGAAGGAGCGGACGGCCAAACCATATTCGATCTCGCCGACTCGCGCATGTACCAAATGAAACGGCGGCGCGGCCACCGACTGTGATTCTCCCCTAGAGGTCCTTCCGGTATACCCTGCGGCGTTTATGTTCCCGGGCGTCGTAAAATTTCCAAAAGCTTTGAATGGCCGCGTTTGATTCGAGCTCCGCGTTGGTTTCCGCGAACTTTACCCCGCGCCTGATGGCGTTCGCGGTAATCTCGTTCATGAGAATCGAGTTGAGGCCCAGATTCTGGAGGTCTTTTCTCACCGCCACGAGGTAGAGGTCCAGGACTTCCGGGTTTTTCATAGCCGCGAGAAAATGGAACAGCCCGAGGGGGAAGAGCCTGCCTTTCGCCTTTTGGGCCGCCCGACTCAGGCTGGGCATGGAGATCCCGACGGCGGCGAGTTTCCCCTCGGAATCGAGCACCAGCTTCGTGAAATCGGGGTCGATAAAGGTAAAATAACGGTCCGCGTAAAGGTCCCTCAATTTTTCCGTTAGGCTGACGTAGCCATAAAGGTGCGCGTACGTATCTTCCAGCAGGGCGAATATCGCGGGAATATAGGGCTTATAATCCTTAGCTCGCCGTACGGTAAGGGCATGAAGCCCCTTTCGCTTGAACACGAGTTCGCTTACCCGCAGAACCTTTTCTGGAATACCCTCCGCGGGAACCCGCACCTGTCGCTCGATCCAGTCCACTTCCTTGACGTACCCCCGCCGTTCGAGATGATCCTTGTACCAGGGGTGGTTGTAGAGCATCGCGAAGGTGGAAAGCTCGTCGAAGCCCTCCACGAGGAGCCCTTCCTTGTCGAAGTCGGTAAAGCCCATGGGCCCGACGATCGCCGTCATGCCCCGCTCCCTCGCCCAGGCTTCCGCCGCGTCGAAAAGGGAATCGGCGACCTCGGCGTCGTCTATGAACTCCAGCCAGCCGAACCGCGCGTGGAGATCCTTCCATTGCTCGATGAATCGGCGGTTGAGGATTCCCGTAATGCGCCCGACTACGCGCCCGTCCCGCTCGGCAAGCCAGGTTTTCGTTTCGCAGAACTCAAGCGCCGGGTTTTTTTTCGGGTTGAAGGTTTCCATTTCCTCGCCGATCAGGGGCGGCACCCAGTTCGGGTTATCGCGATAGAGGGTAAAGGTAAATCTCAGGGCTTTTCGGTAATCCGAGGGCTTTTTCGCTTCGCGGACGGTTACGGACATAGAACGGTTTCCTCCGGGGAAGGGTTTCAAGGTTCACGCAGTATAGCACGGGTTTCCCAATCTCATACGCGATCTCCCGTTTTCTGCTATAATTAAGTTCGTTGGATGACTCGGCAATAAAAAAGGAGCAGCCATGAATGTCGGATTATTCGGTTTCGGACGGACCGGGCGACTGGTCGCGGAGGAAATAATCAAGGATTCGGAATGTAAATTAAAATGGGTCGTGCGAAAGAGCGCGGCCGATAACCATAAAAACGCGAGCGACTTTTTGGGGTTTCCGCACAAGAACGAAGGCCGCTTTTTCACGAAAGACGAGGCGACCGAAAAAGGCTTTTTTTCCGAGCACCCGGTGGACGTGATAATCGATTTTTCCTCGCCCGAGGGTATTTATGAATACGCGGAAGCCGCGGATTCAGGCGCGCGAATCGTGACGGCGATCTCAAAATACGGCGAGAAGGAACTTGCGTTGGTGAAAGAACTTTCCGGTAAAACCGCCGTTCTCCATTCCCCGAACATTACCCTGGGCATTAACTTTCTCTTAGTGGTTTCCCAGATCCTGAAAGATATCGTTCCCCAGGCGGATATTGAAATAGTAGAGGAACATTTTCGTGAAAAACGGGAAAAATCGGGTTCCGCGATGAAAATCGCCTCGAAATTGGGGCTTGATCCCTTGGAACATATTAACTCTATCCGCGTCGGCGGAATAGTCGGGAAGCATGAAGTGGTCTTTGGCCTGCCGAACCAGGTGATACGGATCACGCACGAGACGATCTCGCGGGCGGCGTTCGGTACGGGCGCCATCTTCGCCGCGAAAAAGATAGTAACCGCCCCTCCGGGTCTCTACGGAATGGAACAAATCATGTACGAAGAGTTCGTGAAAAATATCTCCGTCGAGCGATTGGTGTAATGCGAATACTTGGACTTCGAGGCGGGTTGGCATGAAAACAAAATACGATCGTCTGCGGCACTTATACGACGTGAACGACGCTACCGGCGCGTTCGTTATACAGCTCTTGATTGCGCGGTATACCGATCTATTCAATGACCTGGACCCCGCTCCCATGAGAAGGAGGGACCTGGATACGTCGGTCGTGGACTATTTCGACGCCTGTTCGTCCGAAATACCCCTCAATTACTCGATCGAACTTTCGTTCGTGGCCCCGAAGGAGATTTTTGACGGGGATAAAGAGTCCCGCGTTCGGGCCGGGCTCGCCACCTGGCTCGACTTTACGGCGAACAAGGCGAAGGGCGCCATTTTTGAATCCTTAAAGCGCGCCCTGCAGTACGTCGGCGCGTTCGTATTGCTCATTATCGGATCGTTTGTCCTTCGAAATGCGGGGCTAGACGGGTTTGCGGTGGAGACCATTTCCGAAGGAATATCGATCGGGAGCTGGGTTTTCCTATGGGAAGCCTTCGCCATCATTTTTTTCAAGTTGCATAAACTCGTGAAGCAGTATCGGAAAATCGCGAGGATACGCAACGCGCCCATTTCTTTCCGATACAATTGAGGCATGCATATGGAATATCTAGTGTACGACGAGCGCAATCGTCCCGACGAAGAGAAGATAGGTTCCCTCGTGGGCTTTCTAGAAACGGCCCTGGGAAAGTTCGGCGATCCCGCGGCCCAGATCCGAAAATGCGTCGGGTTCGCCCTTAAGGAGTACGAATCCTTCGGCGGCTTCCTTATGGAAATGAGGGACGAGTCCGGCACCGTCGGGGTTTCGCTGATAAACAGGACGGGCATGTCCGAGTATATTCCCGAGAATATTCTCGTATATATCGCGGTGCGTCCGGAGTCACGGGGAAAGGGGTTTGGCTCTGCCCTCCTAAAGGAAACGGTCAAGCGGGCCGAAGGCAACCTCGCGCTTCACGTCGAGCCCGACAACCCCGCCCGAAGGCTATACGAGCGCAACGGGTTTTCCTCGAAATACCTCGAGATGCGGCTTTATAAGGAAGCGTGAGACCATGGCCTATATGACCCTCGATTTCGGGAAGCTTAGGGCAAATTACGAGACGCTTACGGTGGAATTCCGCCGTCGGGGAATTTCGTGGGCCATCGTTACGAAATTGCTCTGCGGGGAAAAGAAATACCTCGAGGCGGTACTCTCGTTGGGCGTTCGCCAAGTCTGCGATTCGCGCATCTTGAATTTAAAGGCGATAAAGGCGATCAATCCCTCCATCGAAACCGTTTTCATAAAGCCCCCGGCGAAACGGACGATTCCGAACGTGGTACGGTTCGCCGATATCAGCCTGAATACGCAGGTTTCGACCGTACGGCTCTTGTCCGGGGAATCGCTCGCCCAGGGGAAGGCCCACAAAATAATCCTCATGGTCGAGCTCGGGGAGCGGCGGGAAGGCATACACCTCGAGGAGCTGCGGGACGTGTATCGGGCCGTACGCGAGTTGCCGAATATCGACGTTATCGGAATCGGGACCAACCTTTCCTGCCTGTACGGGGTGCTGCCAAGCCGGGAGAAGCTGCAGCGCCTGGTCGTGGCCCGCGAACGCCTTGCCGCGGAATTCGGCGACGGGTTGCCGCTGGTTTCGGGAGGGACCTCGGTAACGATCCCCCTTATGCGCTCCGGCGCGCTTCCCTCCGGGGTAAACCACTTTCGGGTGGGCGATTCCCTGTTTCTCGGTTCTGACGTATACAATTCCTCGTATTTGGAAAACATGAAAACCGACGTCTTTTTGCTGCATACCCAGATTATTGAATTGTCGCTAAAATCGCCCGTCCCGGACGGGGCGATGGCGAAGAATCTCGAAGGCAAGGAATTCGATTTTGACCCCTCCCTTGCGCATGCGCCCACGTATCGTGCGATTATCGACGCGGGGGTCCTGGAACTCGAGGCTGCCCACGCGAAGCCGATTCCGGAGGGAATAACGATCGCGGGAATCACTTCCGATATGTGCGTCCTGGATCTTGGCGCGAACCCCCTGGGCCTGAAAGTCGGCGATTACGTTACCTTTACCATGGATTACATGGGGGCCCTCCGGGCCTTAAGCTCGAAATACGTGGAAAAGAGGATCGTAAATGCATAATCCCCTCACGTTGGCCGTGCTCGTCCTGGGCTCCGCGCGCCAATCAGGGCTTTCCGGCCTCATCGCGGGTTTGAAAAGAAAAAAGTAAGGCAGGTCGCGCCCTAAAACTGTCCGGTGCCCAGGAGGACCAGGGTGCAGGCTTCGATGACCGCTATTCCGGCCTTTTCGAGCTTCGCGCGGGCTTCGGCGTTTTCGGTGCCGGGATTCATGATTACCCTTCGGGGCCCGAGCGCGATGATCGCCTCGGCGCTGTGCCCGACGATGGCGGCGTTTACGTAGAGGGTTACCGTATCGATGGGGCCGTCGGCGAGGAGGGGTTCCGGGCTCAGGTCGCGGAAAACGGGAAGGCCTTCAATCGAGTCCAGGCGCGGGTTGACCAGTACGGGCCGGTGGCCCGCGGCGAGGAGCCGCATGAGGGCCATGTGGGCGTAGCGGTCCCTTTTGTCCGACGCGCCGAGAATCAATACCCTTTCAACCATCGTTACTCCCCCTTTCGTCTTCTCCCGTTCCGCTTCCCGCCCACGGGCAGGTCAGGCGTTCCGCCGCGTCCAGCGCCGCGGTTATGGCCAGGCCCGCAAGCCCGAGGGCGATTATGCCCCCGTACATTTGCGCGTATTCCAGGCGGGTCCACGCGTCCATTATATACCATCCGATTCCCTCCCGTGTAGCGAAGGTTTCCGCGAGAAACAGCACCGAAAAGGCCGTGCCCGCCGAGGTGCGCAGGGAGGACCAGAGGCGGGGCAAAATGGCGGGAAGGGTAACGTGGATGAGGGCCGCCCCCCGGCTTCCCCCGAGGGTGGCGAAGGAATCGTACCATGACCGTTCAATGCCCCTCGTTTCGTCGCGAATGGCGAGATAGAACGGGAAAAAAAGGATGAGGGCGACGAGGAATACCTTGGAGGCGTTTCCCAGGCCGAGGAAAAGGAGAATGACGGGCAAAAGCGCCGTTTTGGGGATCGGGGACAATAGGTAGGCGGCCGGCGATAGGGCTTGGTCGGTCGCCCGGGAGCGGCCCGCCGCGACGCCCAGGATGAGGGCCGGGACGAAGGCCGCGGCGAGGGCGGCAAGCGCCCGAAGCACCGAGATGCCGAGGTGCCTGAGGAGGGGCCCGCGAAGGGCCGCGGCACACATGGCGGAGAACGCCTCGGCCGGTCCCGGAAGCATTGGCCGCTTTACCGCCGCGGCGGCTATCGCCCAGCAGGCGAAGAGGACAAGGGCGGCGGCGATCAGGCGCGCGGAACCGGAGAAGGCCTTTGCCGAAAACCGTTTCATGGCGCCTCCCCGACGAAGGTTTCCTCAAGGACCGTCCTGATACGGGCGCAGGCCTCGAGAAAGCGGGGCGAGGCCCGACGCTCGGCCGGGGGTACCTCGGCCAGGAGCGGATTGTCGAGGCTACGGATGCGGACGTCGCCGGCGGGAGATCTTCCCATCACGTGGATACGGTCGGCGAGAAAGGCCGCCTCGGCTAAATCGTGGGTAACCAGGAGGACGGTGAGTCCGTTTCCCGCATCGGCGCCCGAGGAGGCGCCCGCGTTCCGCGAGGCAGCCAGCTCGGCAAGGCGGTTTTGAAGCCGTTCGCGGGTCATGGCGTCCAGGGCGGAGAAGGGTTCGTCCAAAAGGAGGAGGTCGGGGGCGAGCACGAGGGCGCGGGCTATGGCCAGGCGTTGGCGTTCCCCGCCGGAAAGCTGTTTGGGAAATTTCCGGTCGTGCCCGGCCATGGCCGTATCGGCGAGCGCCTTTTCCGCGAGGGCGCGGCGCTCTTCCCGTTTCGCTCCCCGAAGCCGCAAGCCCAGCTCCAGGTTGGCGCGGACGGTCTTCCAGGGGAAAAGCCCATGGTCCTGAAGGATAACCGCCGTCTCCCTCCTTCCGGGGCTGACGGCCTTTCCCGCGACCGATACCTCGCCGGACAATGGGGCGTACAAGCCCGCGGCGAGATAGAGGAGGGTGGTTTTGCCGCACCCTGAAGGGCCGATGAGGGCGTGGGTGAGAGCGGGTTCCAGTTCCAGGGTAAGGTCCCGGAGGAGCGGTGGCCGGTTCGGATGCGCGAAGGTAACGTTTCGGTACCGGATCATTCGACGGTCTCCCGGTCCTGGTTTCCGTTCGGGGCGCCGGATTCTCCCCAGCGAAAGGCGGCGGGCGGGGCGAGGCCGAGAAGGTCGAGAAGCCGGTGGACGGTGTGATTGACCACGTCGTCGACGCTTTTCGGGCGCGCGTAAAAGGCCGGGACCGGCGGCATGACGACGGCGCCGGCCTCGGTGAGGGAAAGCATGTTCCGTAAATGGATGGCCGACAGGGGCGTTTCCCGGGCGAGAAGGACCAGGGGGCGCCGTTCCTTGAGGCACACGTCGGCCTCGCGCTCGATCAGGTTGCCCGAAACGCCCGCAGCGATCCGGGCAAGGGTTCCCATGGAGCAGGGCGCGATAACCATGCCCCGGGTACGGAAGGAACCGCTGGCCCCGCGCGCGCCGATATCGTCGACGGAGTCCAGGGCGAATGCGACCGCGCGCGCCCGGGCCTGGGCTTCAAATTCAGCGGCCCATTGCCCGGCCGTTTTACCCGTTTCCCCGGGGATTACCCGTTCGGCCGCGCGGGTGAAGCAGAGGCGTACCGGAACGCCCGCCTCCAAAAGCAGTCGGGTAAGGGTGAGCCCGTACGCGGAGCCCGTGGCGCCGGTGACGGCCACGAGGAGAGGGCGTCGGTCAGAATGCGGGTTCTCTCCCGAATCGGGGCGGCCTTCTTCGGAATCTCGTGCGGTCATATAGTATCCTCTACCACCGAGTATACACGTCTAAGACGGCGAAGGCCATGAAAACCGGCGAGAGGATTTGGTTGAGGGTGTAGGCGGCCAGGGGTATGCTGCCGTCGCGGCCGCTCCTGGCGAGGATCTGCTCGGCGACGAGGATTCCCGCCGCGACGGCGACGCCCGCGTAATAAAGGGGCCCGGCCCCGTAAAACAGGCCCGAGAGGGCGAAAAAGAACGCGGCGCCGAGGTGGCTCAGCGCCGAAAGGGCGAGCGCTCCCCGGCGGCCGAAACGGGCGGGGGCCGAATGGATGCCGTTCGCCGTATCGTGCGCCTCGTCAGCCGTGGCGTAAATAACGTCGAACCCGGCGATCCAGAGGGCGGCGCCGGCGGTGAGGGGGAAAAAGCGGAATTCGAAGCGGCCCGCGAGGGCGAGAAAGCTGCCCATCACGGCGGAGGAGCAGGTGACCCCGAGCCACCAATGGCAGAGCCAGGTGAAGCGCTTGGTGAAGGAGTAGCCGCCGATCAGGATAGCCGCGACGGGCACCAGCGCCAGGCAGAGGGGATTGAGAAGGGCGGCGGAACCGAGGAAGAGAAGGCCGCAGAAAACCGTGAAGGCAAGCAATGCCTTTTTCGAGACGCGGCCCGAGGGAAGGTCGCGGTTCGCCGTGCGGGGGTTTGCCGCGTCGATTTCGGAATCGATGAGGCGGTTAAGGGCGTTCGCGGCGTTTCGCGCGCCGAAAACCGCGGCGAGAATAAGGAGCGAAACGCGCCAGCCGGGGCGGCCCCCGCTTTCGGTGAGAAAGGCGACTACCGCGAGGGGCAGGGAAAAGAGGGTGTGCTCGATCATGACCGCGTGGCCGATGCCGCGCACCTTGCCAAGCGCGAGAGAAATGGGGTCTGACCCCCCGGTTTGCGCGAAAGTGAGGCGCGCGCGCGCGGGCGCTTCGCCGGTACCGGACATATCGCTTATAACGCGATCGTTCGCCGAGCGCGCGCTTTCTCGGGCGCCACCGTGGCCATCGCGGGCCTCGTTCCCGCGTTCACGCTCACCGGCCCTTCGATCTTGTTCCATTGATCGGTCAGTCAAGGCCGAATTCCTTCCAGCGACCGTCGATGCGAGCCTTTACTTCGGCTGCCATGACGATGTCTGCGGGCCATTCGCGCTCGTGGCCGTCGAGGGGGCCCTTTTTCGTGGCGTCTATGCCGAGCCGGGTGCCGAAGCGGGGCCGGGGCGAGGCGTGGTCGAGGGCGTCAAGCGGTCCGTCGGAGAGGACGAGGTCGCGCTTCGCGTCGATATTGTTGAAGACCTTCCAGGCGACGGTCGAGAGGTCATGGACGTCGATCTCGGAATCCACGACGACGATCATTTTGGTGTACATCATTTGGCCGAGGCCCCAGAGGGCATTCAAGACCTTGTGGACCTGGCCGGGGTAGCGCTTTTCGATGGAGACGATGGCGCAATTGTGGAAGACCCCTTCGAGCGGGAGGTTCATGTCCACGATCTCCGGTATCATTTTCCTGAGGAGGGGGAGGAAGAGGCGTTCGGTGGCCTTGGCGATGAAGCAGTCTTCCATGGGGGGCTTGCCGACGATGGTGGCGGGGTAGACCGCGTCGCGGCGGCGGGTTATGCATTCCACGTGGAAGACCGGGTATTCGTCGCGAAGCGAGTAATAGCCCGTATGGTCGCCGAAGGGACCTTCCGTGCGGAGTGGCTCGGCCGGATCCACCCAGCCTTCGATCACGAACTCGGCGTTGGCGGGCACCTCGAGGTCGCTCGTGACGCATTTGACCGTTTCGACGGGCTTGCCGCGGAGGTAGCCGGCGAAGAAGAGCTCCGAGACGCCTTCGGGGAGGGGGGCGGTGGCCGCGTAGGTGACGGCGGGATCGTCGCCTAAGGCAACGGCGACGCTCATGCGCATCGCCCGCGCCTTGTATTTTTGGTAGAAGTGGGCGCCGTCCTTGTGGAGGTGCCAGTGCATGCCCGTGGTCTTCGCGTCGTACACCTGCATGCGGTACATGCCCATGTTTTGGGCTCCCGTTTCCGGGTCGCGGGTTATGACGAGCGGAAGGGTGAAAAAGGGGCCGCCGTCGCCGGGCCAGCAGGTGAGGACCGGGAGTTTCGAGAGGTCAGGGTCGCGATCGATTACTTCCTGACAGGGAGCCTTGAGGACCTTGTGGGGGAGGAAGAGTCGGGCCCATTTGAGCTTCGGGAAAAAGGAAGGGATGTCGATTTTGCGGAGCTGGCCGAAGCCCCAATCGATGAGCTCCCCGAGCTCGGCCGCCTTCGCGTCGACGGTTTCGGCGCCTAACGCCATGGCCATGCGGCGGTCTGAGCCGAAGGCGTTCATGAGGACCGGGAACTCGGAGCCTTTCACGTTTTCGAACAAGAGGGCGGGGCCGCCCGCTTTACTCACGCGGTCGGTGATCTCGGTAATCTCGAGGCGCGGGTCTACCTCGGCGGGTATGCGCTTGAGTTCCCCGGCTTTTTCGAGCGTATTGATGAAGTCCCGCAGGTTTTTGTAGGCCATGGCTGGCGCCTCCTGGGTCGTTATTCCTTGATCACCAGGTCCGCGTACGAGACGGATCGGGAAAGGCCGTACTTCGCGGCGAACCAGTCGATAACCGATTGTACCTGGGCTTCCGTGGGAAGGGTAACGGGCCGGAAGTGGGGAACCGGGTAATCCGAGGCGGGGAGTCGTACCTGCTCCAGGAGCATGGCCGCGTAGGCGTCGGGATCGGCGTTGATCCGCTCGACCGCTTCGTTCCACTTAGCCTTGAACGATTCGAGGTCGGCGGGATGCTTTCTCGCGAAGTCCCCGGTAACCACCAGGACGGCGGGTTCCAGGTTCGAGGAGGCCTGGTCGCGGACGATATGAAAGCCGTTGGCGAGGAGTCCCCAGGCCATGACGTCGGTCAGGCAGGCGACGGGAATTTGCCCGTTTCTGAGCATTTCCAGGCGTACGGGAACCTGGGGCACGGAGAGCTTGTCCAGCTTCAGTCCGGCGCCGAGGGTATCGGTCACGTACTCAATCACCGTGTTTTCGGAAATGCCGATGTTCTGCCGGGCGGATTCCCGGAATTTGGGGCCGGCCACCAGGAGAAAGCGGCTTTCGGTGACGGTGAGGGCGCGGAGCTCAATGCCCTTTTGCTGATTCGCGATCACCGTAACCATATCGCCCATGATCGCGTCGAGCTCGCCCGCCGCCAGGGCCGCGTCCCGTTCCCGGGCGCTCTGGAAGGGGATAAGGTCCGCGTCGTCCATCAGGTAGAGGGGAAGCGCGCCGGCGTCGGGCATAACGCCCACCCTGACCTTTCTCGGGGCCTTCGCGGGTACGGGCGCGATCTCGGCGCGGAGAACCTTCAGCTCGGACAGTTTCGCGAGTTGGCCCTCGGTGAGTCCCGGCAAGTCAAAGGAAATTTTCCCCGAACAGCCCGCGATTCCGAAGGCTGCGACGAGGGCGAAAGCAAATAAGAGGCAGCGTATGGCGCCTGAATTGTTGGAATTTACGGGTAATGCCGAACGGGGAGAGAACCCGGAACGGTAGTTCATGATGGCTCCTTGAAACTTCGCCAATCTCGGATTGGCTTTTCGGCGTAAGGCCGTGCGATGCCGCCTGGATCGGCGCGTCGGAAGCCCGACGGATTTCCCGCCGAAAAGACGCGCCTTGCCGGGGATTATACGGAAAAAAGCGTACCGTGGAAAGGTCGCGAATGCGAAAAAGGCCATAAAAGGGGAAGGTCTTCCCCTGCCTGCAAAGCCCCGTTAGCCCCGCTCGGTTTGCATTCCGGCGCGCGGGCCGCGATAGTAAGTTCTATAAACGTCAATGGAGGCCTTTATGTCAGATCCGATCGAAAACGGCGCTCGCCGGAAGGAAGAGCTTGCCGCCATTATAGAATCCATCAACGAAAACGCCCGGGAAGCCGATTCTCGCGTTAAGGCCACCCGGGACCGGGCGCTAAAACGGCGGTTTTTTGCCCTATTCAGCCAGCTCCCGCCCGAGGATATGGCCCAGGCCAAGCAGGCGCTCGTAGACGGAGGAATGCCGGTCCAGGAGATGGAAAAGCTGTGCGAGATGCACGTAGACCCTCACGTCCGCGCCCATGATGGGTAAAAAGCGCCTGGACGGCCGACGCCAAGCGCAAGAACGGCTTATTCCTCGTCGTCCCCGTCGTCGCCTTCCGCGATTACGGAGGCGGCCCGCTCTTTCAGATAGGTACTGAAAGAGACCTTCGGCACGCCCATGGCGGGTTTCGCGTCTATGGTCATTTCCTCGCCCGTGCCCGGGTGCTTCACCACGCGGGCCTTTTGCATTCCCCTCGTCTTCACGGAGAAGCGCCCGATCCTTCCGACGGGCACCGATTCGCCCAGGAGCATTCCCGTCTCCACCAGGGTCATGAAATCGTCCAGGAGCAGCTTCGCTTCCTGGCCGGTCATGTTGTGCTTTTTGGCGAGGTACCGGGTCATGGATTTCATGGTGAACTGGTCGGGAACGTTGGACTTATCGATTTGCAGGGTGCGGTTGAACTTCATGAAGCCCGTGGTAAGGTAGATGGTGCTCTCGCGGATTCGCTTGTCCTGCTCCTCCTCGTCGAGTTCGGCGGGGCATACGGCGATGAGGTAGGCGGGGCTCGTGGACTTGATACGCGCGTTCTCGAGCTTTACCGCCTTGTCCTTTCCGAAGTCCGCCGACAGGATCGCGTCCCAATCGGACACGATATCGGGAACGTCCGTTCTCAGCTTAATGCTGGAATACTCTATCCAGCGGCCGTCGTTGACGTTGGTGGCGGTTTGGAAGACCGGCCCGATGCTTAAAAGGGATCCAGAATAGGTGAGAATCATCATTCCCCTCATGTCGTCCTTCGAGACGGATTCCACCAACTGGAGGTTGACCGCCTTGATCTGGTCCAGAAAGAGGGTGGCTTTCTTTTCCCACACCTCCGTCAGGTCGTCTATAAAGGCCTGGTCATCCTTGCGGTCCTGTTCGGCGGCAATCCACAAAAGCTGCTTTTGAATGGCTTGGGGCAGCTCGTTGAAACGTTCGGTCCGGCTCATGGCATATTCTCCCTATAAAGAAGAGTATATCAATTTTCTTTAAAAAAACCGCATTTTTTCAAAAATATGCGGAAAAAATGGTTTTTTTTGGAAAAGAGTAGTAGTATTAACCCAGCAGCTGCATTCCTGAATACCGAATACTAGGAGAGACCATTATGGGTGAAAATTTTGCCGGGGTCGCCGAAGAGGTAAAACCCCACATTCAAAGCCTCGTAAAAACCGCCGGACTTCCGGATACCGAAGATTCCCTGGAACTGCTCGCCGGCGGATGGCTCGAAAAACAGAATACGTTTTTCGAGGAAACCAAGCGCCAAAACATGGAAGAAGCCGATTCCCTCGCCTTTGACGATCCCCGGGGCGCGCTTATCCTGACCTATTCCGGGTCGCTTTTGACCGTGGGCCCGGAACAGGACGAAGGCCGGTCCGTGGAATACGTGAGCATCGGATTGCGGCACGACGTTCCCGAAACGGCTTCCGCGGAAGCGGCCGCCATCGTCGGCGATATCCGCAAGGGCGCCGCGGCCGAGTTCAAGGACGGGCCCATCGCCAAGAGCAGCCCCGTTTACGCCATCGCGGTGTTCAGCGACGCCATGGAAGCGGACGAGGAAGAAAACCGCCTCGGCGAGGTTACCCTCATGCTTACCAAGGAATTTCTCGATATCAACAAGACCGTCATTCAGGCGTAAGGGGCGGGATATCCGATGGAAAAGCAAGGCGGCGAATTCAGCCTCGAGCGGCACCTGGACACGATACTCAAACGGGCGTCGACTCCCGCCATCGACCGCCTCCATCGGATCGTCAATCTCGGGCAGCAATGCCTGCTCTCGGAGGAAGAGCGTTCCCGGCCGCGGGATCGCCGGGGCCTTCCCGGCGGTCTCGTGTACCTGGCCGACGCCGAATATTACGTGATCGTGCCCGACCTGCACGCGCGCATGGATTTTTTCCGCGCCGTGATGGGCTGGAGCTATCGCGGCGGCCGGACGGTGCTCGAGGACCTTGCCTTCGGCCGCGCCCAGGTCGTGTGCGTGGGCGACGCCTTTCACTCGGAAGCGCGGGGCCGGGAACGCTGGAACAAGGCCTTGGGCGAGTACCGGGGCGGCTGGAAGCGGCACCGGAATATGGACGAGGAGATGCGCGAAAACCTCGGGCTTTTGGAAATGATCTGCCTCGTGAAGTCCTGGTTTCCCCGCAATTTCCATTTTTTGAAGGGCAACCACGAGAATATCGACAACGAAATGGGCCACGGGAATTATCCCTTCCGGAAATTCGTGGAGGAGGGCGACATGGTCAAAAGCTGGATGCTCCGCTTCTACGGGGAGGAAACCGTGCGGCGCGTCTACTATTGGGAGAAGTCGCTCCCCCTCATGGCCGCGGGCGATAATTTCCTGGTGACCCACTGCGAGCCCTCCCGGGACTTTTACCGGGACGAGGTCATAAACGCGAATATTTTCCCCGACGTGATATACGGGCTTACCTGGGTCGATAACGATCAAGCCCAGCCGGGGAGCGCCGCCGGCACGCTCCGGGAGTTCTTCGGAAAGGCCGCCGACGCGCGGATTTTCGGGGGGCACCGACCCGTGAGCGGCCGGTTTAACCTGCGGCAGGAAGGCGCTTTCGTGCAGATTAACACGCCGAACGATTGGGTCGTCGCGGCTTTCACCGGCATGGACGCGTTCGATCCCGAGACCAACATCATCAAGATCGGCTAAGGCGGTAGCAATGGCGAAGATTCCGGACCGGATAGATAAATACGAAATCAAGGAGCTCATCGCCTCGGGCGGGATGGGCGAGGTGTATAAGGGCGTTCACCCCACGCTGGAACGGAGCGTTATTCTCAAAAAGCTCACCCTTAGGGGCAACGCTTCCATGACGGAGCGCTTCCGCCGCGAGGCCAAGCTGCTCATGGACTTCCGCAACGATTATATCGTGGACGTGTACGACCATTTCGTGCAGGGGCGGTCCCACTATATCGTGATGGAGTACGTGGACGGCGCGTCGGTGAAGGACCTTCTGGAATCGGAGCGGTATTTCGACAACGCCTCGGCGGCCTATATCGCCCTCTACACCGCGAAGGCCCTCGCGTACGCCCACCGAAAGTCGGTGATTCACCGGGACGTGAAACCGGGCAACGTGCTCATTTCCCGCAAGGGCGAGATAAAGCTCGCGGATTTCGGCATCGCCACCTCCGCGGATAGCGAGGCGGACGACGAAAACCTCACCGCGGAGGGCATGACGCTCGGAACGCCGGCGTATATGGCGCCGGAGCAGTTTAAGAACTCGAAAAACGTGGATTATCGGGCCGATCTCTATTCCCTGGGCGTCATGATGTACGAGATGCTCGTGGGGCGAAGGCCGTATTCGGGCGGTTTCTCGCCGGAGGTGATCCAGCAAATACAGCGGGGGCGGTACCGAAAGCCGAGAAAGGTTAACCCCGCCGTGGCCCCTGAGCTTCAGAAAATCATCGTTTCGCTCATAAAGCCCCGGCCAAAGGCCCGCTGCGGCGATATCGCCCAGGTAGTGTCGCGGCTCGAGAAATTCCTCTCGCGGTTTCAGGTCGACGACGTGCGAAACCGGGTGGCCGCCATGGTCCGCTCGGAAGAAAAGCCCGCCTTGCGGAAGCAGCGGCGAAGCCCCGCGGGACGGGCCATAGCGGCGTCGCTCGCCGTTGCCCTCCTCGGGGGTGCCGCGGCCTTATTTTTGTCGCTTACCGGGATACACCGACTCGCGCTGCACCCGGAGACGTACGGCTTGGCGCGCATATACGCTTCCAGCGCCGATTCGCCCCCGGAAACCGTCCTCTTCGCGGACGACAACCGTACCATCCCCGAGTATCCCCGAACGATCCGTTACTTGCCGTGGAAAGACGGCTTCGCGTCGCTCCCGGTCGCCCTGGAAGCCGGTCAGTACCGGTCGAAGTCGCGGGTGAACGGCCGCTTGGTGTGGACTTCCTTTTACGTACCGCCCCGGCTGAGGAGCGGCGGTATCGCCAAGGTTTTCCTGGGCGCGGAAAAGGCCGGTGATTCCTTCGTTCCCGTAACGACGGATATCCGCGACGCCCTGACCGGCAGGATTCTCGACGGGGTTTCCGAATGCGTCGTGGCGACTTCGCAGGGCTACGTGAGCGTCGACGCCTTCGGGCCGGTGCGGATCGGTTCCGTGCAAGCGTTCAGGGTGAGCGCGCCGGGGTACTACTCCCAGGACTTTACCCTGAAAATACCCGAGGGAATCGCGGAATTGGCCCTCAAGGCGTCGTTGGTTCCCTTGTCGGCGAGGATCGTTTTCGCCGTTCCGGGCAACGGCGCGGGCCTTACGGTGCGGGTAAACGGCGTACGCTCGTTCCCCCAGGTCGTGAACGGATTAATAGTAGAGAAAGAAGCGGATATTGGCGTGAAGAAGGAATACGCGGTCCTGCCGGGCCACTACCGGATCGGCGTGAGCGACGGTGGCTGGAAGGCCGAGGCGGAATTCCTGGCGGGGTCCGAAATGCGGTATACGCTCACCCTGCGAAAGGACGAAAACCGGATCAAGGTGGAGGCACAGCGATGAACGGCGAAAAAAAGCGACTCTTATACGTGTTTTTGGGATTGGCCGCGGGATTATTGACCCTCGGCTGCATCGAGCTCCTGTTTCGGGCGAACCCGAGCGGGTATTTCCTTCGGTCGATCCTTCAGGGCGTTTTTCTCGGCTCGATCTTCGCCTTTTTCTTCGGGATCGCCGACGGCCTCCTGTACCGGCAAGCCCGTCAGGCCCTGATCACGGGAGCGTTGGCCGCCCTTATCGGGGCCGCGGCGGGGGGACTGTCTCTGGTCCTTACCTCGCAGCTGCTCCTCTGGATTTCAAGCTCGTCCTTAGGCGAAAGCGCGGCGTCCCGTTCCTTCCTCCTGCCGGTAAGCCGGGGAATCGGCTGGGCCTTGGTGGGCATGGCGATCGGCGGGGTTGACGGCCTTCGGACCGGGGCCTGGCGGAAGGGGCTCGCGGGCGTGCTCGGCGGCTTCGTCGGCGGGTTTATCGGCGGTATGATCCTCGAAGCGCTGGTTACCCTCGTTCCCCGGCCCGGCCTGGGCCGCGCCATCGGCCTGCTCGCGCTCGGCGGGGGGATCGGCTTTTTCCTCGGGGAATTCGAACGTCGATTCAGCTTTGGCCGCCTGCGGGTCTTGAGCGGCTCGCATCGCAACCGGGAATACCTGTTGTCCCGTTGGCGTACCAACGTGGGAAGCGGCTCCCGCGACGACGTGATGATTCCCGACTATTCCGGGGTCGCCGAACGGCACGTGGCGATAGTCAGGAGGAACGAGGAAATTATCCTGGAAACCGGCGCGTCGGGAAAGACGAAGGTCAACGATCGCGGCCTTGAGGGAAGCCATACCCTCAAGTATCAGGACGTGATTCAGATCGGCAGCCTGAAACTGCTGTACCTGCCCTTGTGAGGCGAAACATGAAGGATACGACTACTATGACAATAGCGAGAAAAGCGCTCTCCGGGGCCCTGCTTCCGGTTTTGTGCCTTTGGTTGGCCGCGGGTCCCGCCATAGCGCCCGTCGGCGCGGAAGGCATCAGGGTAACCCAGGTAGACGTGAACAATCTCCTTTTGCGCGGCGAAATCCGGGCTTACGTGAGCATGGGCGAATCGGGTTCCGGGGAATTGGGGCCGGGCGACTTCCGGGTAACCGAGGCGGACGGCTCGGAACTGGAGGTCGTGTCCGTGGACGCCACGGCGAATAGGGACGAGGGCATCGGCTTTCTCCTTTTGATAGACAATTCGGGCTCCATGTACGACGAAACCTACCGCGGCGTGCCCCGGATCGACGACGCCAAGGCGGCGCTCGGCGAGTTCGTGGCGCAGGTAAGCGGCTCGAGGGACACCATGGGCGTGCTCTCCTTCAATACCGCGCTGGAAGAGTTGGCCCCCATGGGGTCTGACCCCGCGAATATCCAAAAGCGGATCCAGACCCTCGTTAGGCCGGGAGAGGACATGTCCTACACCGAGCTGTATCAGGGCCTGAACCAATCCATCCTCGATTTCCCGAGGGTTCCGGGAAGAAAGGCGTTGATCGTGCTCTCCGACGGCGAGGACTATCCCTTTTTCAAGAACGCGGGAAAGCCCAGCCCCCAATGGGGAGAATCCGCGGCGACTCCCGACCAGGTCCTTTCCGGCCTCTGGGACGCGGGGATTACCCTGTACGGGATCAATTTCGCCGACAAGCGCGACCCCGACCTTGAACGGGTGGCGACCGCCTCAGGGGGCAGGATCTTCGACGCCCGCGGCGCCGAGGAGCTGAAGGACGTTTACGCGAATATCCGGGATTCCATTCAAAGCGAGGTGCGGCTCACCCTCAAGGCGCCCGCCTACGATTCGAGCGAGCGGACCCTTACCGTGCGCGCGCGCGGCGGAATGGACAGCCGCAACTACGCGGTTCCCCTCCTTTTCGGCGCCCCGGGCGGCGGTTCTATCCTCGTGCCGCTCCTTTTCATGCTGGGCGGCCTGGGCCTCCTGGTCTTCCTCTTTTTCATGACCTTTGAGCGGCCCGTGGAAAGCCCGCAGATTCAGACCGTGGACTCGGGCATGACCATAGCGCTCAAGGGCAACGCCACCGTGATCGGCTCCAGCGCCGACGCCCAAATGACCATCGCGGGGAATCCCGCCATAGACGCGGAACACGCCACCATCGTCCGGGACGACGCGACGGGAACCTTTACCCTCGTTTCCAAACGCCGGGTACGGGTAAACAATAACCCGGTTACCCGTCGGGAACTCGCGCCCGGCGACGTGATCCAGATTGAGGGAACCTCGATCGTGTTCGACGCGCCGGTAACGACCCAGGTCACGAAGACCCTTACAAAAAACAAGGGCTAACGCGCCCCTTCGCTTGAAAAGGAGGCGCCGCGGGAACGATACTTACGGGAAGGAGGCACGCTATGAAACACGCGACCGCGATTCATCAGGACCTCTCCGCCCGCGTTCCCGCCGGCCCGTGGCCGGAAACCGCCGCGGCGACCACCGACGGTTCCGCCCTGGCGGTGGATTCGGGGCCCGAGGCCAAAAAAACGGGCTGGCCCGAGGCCGCCGCCTTTGCTACCGACGGGTGGGGCGCCGTTTCCTTCGACGACGGGCGCCTCAGATAAGGAATTCGCCGTTTTCTATGACGGGCCTTTCCGAGCCGTCGCCCAATACCGCGTACACGTTCACGTTCAATCCGCCGATCATCATGTCCTCGTGAACGGTGGCCACGTTGAGCCCGAGCGCCATAAGTTCGTCGTCGGCGAGATCTCGCGGGTTTTTCAGGGTCGAGGGATAGGCCTTGCCCAGGGCGATGTGGCAGGCGGCGTTCTCGTCATAGAGCCCGTTGTAAAACGTGACCCCCTCGGTCGCCATGGGCGAACGCGGATCGACCAGCGCTACCTCGCCGAGATAGCGGCCCCGGGGATCGATATCGAAAAAGGCCTTGAGGGTGTCGCCCCCTTCTTTCGCCCCGTAATCGACGACCCGGCCTTCCTTGAATTCGAACCAGGCGCCCACGGGAGTCGGTCCCGGGCTATGGTGCAGGGAGAAGGGGAGGGTGAGCTCCACCCGGCCTTCCGTTTGCCGCCAGTCGGGGCTGGTGAATATTTCTTCCGTGGGTACGTTCGCCATGAACGCCGTGCCTTCCAGGGCCTGGTCGAACCCGCCGATCCACCGGGCTTCCTTCGCGAGCCCCACGAGGAGGTCGGTCCCCGAACCGGGGCCGGAGCCGAAGCCCTTAAACCGAAGGGCCTTCGCGCCGAGGGAGTCCATGAAGGCGCTTCGTTTCGCGTCCCTTTCCATTTTTTCCCTCCAGAACGCCGCCGGATCGTCGCGATCGAGCCGCATGATGCGAATGATCGCTTCCCAGTACTTGGCCACCGCCTCGGCGTCGCTCAGGCCGGGATAGGCCTTGCGCGCCATGGGCGCCGAGGGTACGTAGGTGAGGGTCCAGGGAATGGCGTTTTTCATGAGGGCGGTCTGCCGCGGCTTGAGGAAGGCCCCCTGATCGCGGAAGTAGGCCGAGGCCCGTCCCTGGTCCGCCTTCTCGTACGCGTCTGCGTCTATTTCGGAGAAAACGCCGATATATTTCCACCCGGGCGAGCAGGTTTCGGCCATCTGCGCCTTCAGGTAATCGGGAAACCGGTAGGTATCCCGCTCTGAAAGGAGGGCGAGGGCCTTGAACCGTTCGTCGATCGATTCCTGCAGCACGTATTCGGCGCCGCCCCGGTACGCCTTTTCGGTAATTTTGAGCGCCAGCTCATCCTGTCCGCGGGAGTACTTGAGGTATACCTTGTCGCCTTTTTTGAAACCCACGGAGAAAAGGAGCAGGTCGGACATCTTTTCGTAAATTGTGTCGTTCATGGGCTAAAGGATACCGACGAACGGGGAAAAAGGCAAAACCGTATTCCGACATATAGGTAAAAAAAACTTCATTCATTGTTTTTCTTACCCCGCCATGCTATCTTTTTACCGACAATACAAAATATCGGGAGTCGCGCACGTGCAGAGCGAGGAAAAGTACAGAAAAACGTTTTTTTTCTTGGAGGGCATCGCCTTCCTCATTCTCTTTCAAGCCTTTTGGACCGATCTCCGCCTCGAGACGATAGTGCCCCTCGGCTGCATGATTCTTGGCTATAAGCTCGACGCGGTTCGCAGGCTGTCCTGGTTCGTTATGGTTCTTTTCAGCCTGTTCCTCATATTCCTGAAACCGGATTCGATCGACGGGTATATTCTCGGCCTGTGCGGCGTGTATATACTGTTCAATACCTCGATTTTCAACGCGCGGCTCCTTCCGTTCAGCGTACTCATATTGGCGGCGCTCTTCCTGGTCCAGGTTTTCTCCGTTGCCCTTTCCTTTCGCGGTAACGACCTCGTCTTTCCCCGCGTAATCGCCATAGACACGATAATCGCCATTCTGACGGTTATCTTCCGCTCGAAATTCATGGGAATCGTTCCCCGGGAGGCGGCCCTGCCGGTCCTGCTCATCTCGGGCGAAAAGTATTCCGAGCGGGAGATCGCCTTGCTCAAGCTCGTATGGGAAGGAAAATCCGCCAAGGAGATCGCGAGCGATTTTGAACTTTCCGACGGCACGGTCAGGACCCTGCTCTCCCGCCTGTACGCGCGGGTCGGCGTGTTGGGCATGAAGGAACTGTATTCCCTCCAGTATAGCCATAAGATCGAATGGTCCTAATCGGCCCCCCGCCTACAACTCGGGTACAGTCCGTGTCGCATTTGTAATTTTTGGCTGTCGCACTTGTAATCGCGCCCCTTTCCGCGCTTTCGTCCGCTGCGCGCGCATGGTACACTCATGGCGTCCGAAAGGGCGAATAGGTAAAAAAAGCGTGCCCTGCGCGGTAACGGCTATCTAAAAAACGGAACCTAGAACCATGATCGATAATTCGTATCGATCATGGTTTTTTTTTAATGGAAGCCGGGCGGTCTTCCCTGAAAAGGGGCCGACTATTCGAGCCGGGCCGCAAGCTCGGTGTAGGGGAAAAGCTCCGCGTATTCCATGAGCCCGGACAGGGCGTGGTAGGTAACGGGCACGCCGTTTTCCTCGAATATGGCCACGGGGTTGAGCCCGCCGATGACGATGACGCCGCAACTGCCCTCCCGGACCGGGATGTTCAGGAGGTCGCGCGACGGCTGGCCGATGGTCATGAACGCGCCGAGCCCCGCGTCTTTGACCCGTTTCGCGATACGTACCGCTTCCGAATAGCTTTGTTCGGGAATTTCGCGGAACCCCGCGCCGATAACGCCGTTTCCGGTTCGAATGGCGCCGGAATAGTCGGTCATGCGGGAGCGGATAAAAAGCTGGAGGGGATCGATGGACGTTGAGTCGTACGAGATATACTCGACGAAGCGGGTCGCATCTCCCGCTTCCAGTTCCAGTAAGCCTGAGAAAACCGAGCGCGTGGGTATGCCGGCCTTGAGAAGCACGCCGTTGAGGGTGACCGAACAGACGGTACAGAACCCCACGTGACCGGCCGGCACCTCTTCGTCGCCGATACGCTCGCCTTCCCCGAGCAGGTTGACCAGCGTGCCCATGGCGTAGCCCTGGCGAAACACTTCGCAGACTTCTTTCACCCGATCGCGGAAGGCTTTGATCGGCACGAATGCCGTATTGATGACCACGGAGCCCACCCGCTTATCGAGATCGAATTTCATGCCGTACGTCATGCGGTCTATGGTCGCGGAAAGCGAGCCGACGCGGGAAATGAGCTTGCCGGACCGCAGTTCGCCCCGACCCTTATCGGTGATTACCCGGCCCTGTCGCCCCCTCGCCTCGGTGAGGCCTTCCTCGTCAAACCGCTGTAGGTACAGCCTGACCGTTCGCTCGCTTAAGTCGCCGCCCCGTTGTCCTATGCGCTGCATAAGCTCGTTTCCGCTCAGGGGTTCCGCGGCGCGGGAGAGTTCCTCGAGTATGATCATTTCCTTGCGTTTCGTTTTCATGCGGGGCGGCTCCGTTCCATTCGGGGGGGGTAGCGTTCAGTATAGCCCGGGGTAGTGGGTCGCTCAAGGGGTATTGGTTAAAAAGAGAGAATAGAAACGGCATTATTGCCGTAAGAGCGTGCGTATTATTTGGCACTATTGCCGTTTAAGATAGACGCGACACGATAAAAAAGTTGACAATAATCCGTTTATAGGCGAATAATAAGCGCACTGAGTACCAGTCATGTGACGATAAACGGCAAAGAGTTGCCGTAATAACGGAGGGTTAAAATGATTGAATGGCCAAAAAGCAATGACGCTTTGGGAACCGTGAACAGGGGAAACGCCTGCGAGTCGGGCCTGTGTTCCCTTTGCCGCGCCGACTGTCAGGGAAAATGCGAAACCTGGCTTTCTAGCCTCGTGGGGCGGAAGCTCCTGTATCCGCGGGACTACGGCAAGACCACGGCAGGCGCGGACACCGCGTGCCCCTCGGGCGTCGGGTACCATGCCCTTCGCGTGCAAGGGTACGCCTACGGAACCAACAACCTGCCCTCCGGCGTAACGTCATCCGCGGACGACGCGATTTTCCCGAACGTGAACATCGAGACCGAATTCGGCGGCGAGATCAAGACCAAGTGCAAGGTACCGATCATGACCGGCGCCCTGGGTTCTACCTTTATCGCCGCTGACTATTGGGACTCCTTCGCCGCCGGGGCCGCCCTGTGCGGCATTCCGATCGTCGTGGGCGAAAACGTGGTGGGCGTGGACAAGCAATCTATTCTCGAGAAGGGCCGCATCCGCAAGGCTCCCGAGCTGGACCGGCGGATTAACGTATTCCGCAAATACCATGACAAGTACGGCGCCATCATTATCCAAATGAACGTGGAAGACACGAAAAACGGCGTTGCCGAGTACTTGATGGAAACCTACGGCAACGAGATCGTCCTGGAGCTCAAGTGGGGCCAGGGCGCGAAGGATATCGGCGGCGAAATACAGGTAAAGGATATCGAATACGCGAAATTCCTCAAGGACCGCGGGTACATCGTGGATCCGGACCCGTATAACCCGACGGTACAGGCCGCCTACGCCTCAAAGGCGATCAAGTCGTTCGCCCGCCACAGCAGGCTCGGTTCCACGGAGCTGCAGTCCGCCGAAGCGGTGCGGAAGTCCTTTATGGACTCGATCGCCTACCTTCGAAAGCTCGGCTATAAGCGCATTTCGCTGAAAACGGGCGCCTACGGCCTTGAAGCCTTGGCCATGGCGGTCCGTTTCTCGTCCGACGCGGGACTGGACCTTCTGACCATAGACGGTTCCGGCGGCGGCACCGGCATGAGCCCCTGGAACATGATGCAGCATTGGGGCGTTCCCTCCCTCGCTCTCCACGCGAAGGCGCGGGAATACTGCGATATCCTGGTCAGCCAGGGCAAGAAGGCGCCCGACCTGTCCTTCGCCGGCGGTTTCGCCCGCGAGGACCACGTGGTGAAGGCCGTCGCGCTGGGTTCTCCCTACGCCAAGCTGGTTTGCATGGGGCGCGCTCCCATGATTCCGGGCTATTTGGGCAGCAACATTCAGGGCGTGTTCCAGCCGGAGAAAAAAGCGGCGGTCAAGGGCAACTGGACCGAGCTTCCCCAGGCCGTAAAGGCGATCGGGTCTACCCCCGAGGAGATTTTCTCGTCTTGGGAAGCGGTGAAGAAGATCGTGGGCGCCGACGGCATGAAGGAAATTCCCTGGGGCGCGGTGGCCATGTACGCCTACGCCGATAAGATCGCGTGCGGGGTGCAGCAGTTCCTGGCCGGCGCGCGCAAGTTCGACCTCGCGGGCCTTACCCGCGAAGATTTGATGTCGGTGGATCGGGAAACCGCCGAAATCGCGGGCGTTTCGTACGTGACCGAGGCGCTCGAGGAACGGGCCTTAAAGGTTCTGAAAGCGTAACTCCCCCGTCGCGGCCCTCGCAAGGTCTTTCTTGCCGCGGGCTGCGGCGCGGGAAGCGCTCCCCCCGTGACGCTTTCTGCCTCCCCTTTATCCTTGACCCGCGCCGACGCTCGGTACTACAATTCCGAGCGATATGAGCGATCAAGAACCGCTTCTGAGAATAGTGCCGCAGTTTCTCGCCGATGACGCCCTCTCCCGGTATATTTACCCCGTCATGTCCCGTACCTATTACTGGTCCGACTCCTGGGAAGCCGGTCTGTATATCGCCCTGGCGCGGGCCGGGTTTATCAGCGTTTGTTCCGAGTTCCCCGACGCGGGCTTTTTGCTCTTGCCGCAAATTCACGACCGCTGCGCCGTCCTCGATTGGAAGGACCGTCGCGTTTCCGGCTCGACGCGCGCGGCTCTCAGGCCGGAACGGCTCAGGGCGGCGGGGGCGCGGTTGAGAATTACCCAGGGAATCGACGCGGTTTTGGAGGGGCTTGCCGCCTGTTGGGGGGAAGAGTCCTGGTTTCACCCGCCCTACGTTGGCCTGATGCGCGCCCTGGCGGCCAGCGGCAAGTCCGGGGGGGCGTTTCCCGGCGGCTCGTTCAATCTATTCGCGGTGGAATTGCTCGCAGACGGTTCGGATAAGCCCGTGGCGGGCGAATTGGGCTACGCGATCGGCTCGACCTGGACGAGCCTTTCGGGCTTTATGCACCCAGACCGGAAGAAATGGAACAATATGGGAAAGGTGCAGCTCCATGCCCTCGCGGCGGTGCTGGAATCGACGGGGTTTTCTTTTTGGAATTTGGGAATGAGCCAGATGCAGTATAAACTGGACCTGGGGGCGCGCGTTGTGGAACGGCGACGGTTTTTGGAACGCTGGCTGCCCGCGCGCGAAGAGGAGCCTTCGCAGGCGTTTTTGGACCTCGCCGAGCGGGAGATTGATTGCGCGGGACTGTTTCGGTAAAAGCCGTTCCGCGATCGCCTCTGGGGACGACCGCGGGAAAGTCGTTTACTTTTTGTTGACGAGGTCCTTGAGGGCCTTTCCGGCCTTGAACTTCGGGGTTTTGGCGGCCTTGATCTTGATGGTCTCGCCGGTGAGGGGATTGCGGCCGGTGCGGGCGGCGCGCGCGCCGACGTCAAAGGTACCGAAACCGATCAGCTGGACCGGCTCGCCCTTCTTCAGGGCCGCGGAAACGGTATTGGTGAAAGCCTTGAGGGCGGCCTCTGAATCCTTTTTCGTCAGTCCGGTTTCTTTCGCGATGGCGTCGACAACTTCTGCCTTGTTCATGTATTTTGCTCCTGGGTGGATGAATTTGAACTAACTATATCACCGAATTCCAATTTATTCCACGGATATCGCGCGCTTATATATGACGAAGGGGCGCGTTTTCGCCTTTATTCGCCGGGCGGAGAAAAATACCGTACTATATGGGGTATGGGACACGGATTGATCGACGGGATGGAAACGGCGGTTCTTAAGAGTTTCGAGTCTATCACGGGGGAAGAATTCGACTTTCTCGAAGCCCGCCGACGTGCCGTTCTCGCGCGGCTTCCCCTTTTTATCGAAAGCTTCCGCCAAATACGGAATCTGGACCGACGGCCCGCGCTGGAATGCCCCTTTTCGATTCACGATCCCGCTTTTCCCCTGGGCCCTTCCCTACGCCATCGGGCCGAGACGGGAAAGATCGCCCCGGCGGCCTCGGTCGACGCGCTTTCCGTCGCCATGGTACACGGTTCCTTCGATCCCTTCCATCTCGGGCATCTTTTTATGGGCCTCGACGCGGTTCGCGACGGTACCTGCGATTTTGCACTTTTTATGCCCAATGCGGACCGAATGCACGGCGGAGCCACCTTAAAACCCGATAAAAGCCCCTTCGCGTGGAGAAGCCGCACGGTTTTGTCCGGCGGCGTGGACGATATGTTTCCCGCCTTGCGGTATTCCTCTTTCGGGATTCGGGGCGGCACGGTGGAGAGCCATCGGCGGCTTTTGGAGGCGAACCGCCCCCTTTTGGAACGCCTGAAAAGCTTCGAACTCTGGATAGTCATCGGGTCTGACATTCTTTATCGAAGGGGATTCGAGAAATGGACCAATACGACCTATCGGGAACTTGTCTCGCTGCTGCGCCTGCCCTCCCTGGAAATTCGCTTCCGTATCGTTGAACGCGCGGGCTATGCCTTTAATCCCGAACTGGTACGGGCCTTGGACTTTCCCTGGACCCTGGTGAGCGAGGTGTCCCTCGCTTCCTCCACCGCTATCCGCGAGGACCCCATCGGCGCCATGTGGCTGTATCCCGGCGGGGTGGTCGCCCTGGAGTCCTTCCTCTTGTACGGCCGGTTCCGCCAACGCTGAGTATTCATTTCTGTGCGCGCAAGAACGATAGAACACGTTATTTAGCGTGGTTTTTTACTTGATTACCCCACCATTAGCGTGTATAGTTTTATTGATAATAATTATCAATAGGATATAGACATGGAAATAATCAAAAGAAGCGGGCAAATCGAAGCCTTTACCAGCGAAAAAATTCGCGTGGCCATGGCGGCCGCGTTCGAAAACCCGGATGCGGATACGGCCGTTTTGGATACAATGACCGGTGAAATAGTCGTTTGGGCGGAAGGGGTCGTCGCCTCGGGCGTTCCCATAACCGTTGAGGCGGTTCAGGACGTGGTGGAACGGACCCTCGTGGCGCACAATCGGTATGACGAGGCGAAGCGGTTTATCCTGTATCGCGACGGGCGCGCGAAGCTGCGGATGGCCCGCGACGCGGTCCTGGAACGCTTCCCGCGGGACGACGGGCAGTCCGGGCAGTCGCCGGAAGTACAGTCGCCTGAGGGCGACTCCCTCGCGGGCACCCTCAACCGGACCCTCAAGGAAATACAGGCCGACTTTACCGAAGCCGAATACGGGCTGGATCACCTCGCGCAAAAATTCCTCTCCTTCGTGACCGAGGGCATGGACGCGGACGCGGCCTTGGCGGCACTGATCCGGGCCGCGGTCGAGCTTACCACCCAGGAAGCCCCGCGTTGGGAGTACATCGCGGCACGGCTTGAGTTTACCCGCTTTTACCGTTCCCTGCGCTCAGAAAGCGACCGGCGCGGCTGGGACGGTTTCGGAACCAAAATTTCGGCCCTGGCCGCGGAGGGGCTATACGGAGAATATATCCCGCTCGCGTACTCCGTCGAGGAAATCGAGTCCTTCGCCTCGCTCATAGACGTTTCCCGGGACCGCCTGCTGACCTGGAGCGCACTGGATCTCCTTCTGAAGCGGTACGTGATACGCACCAGGGACCACCGGGCCGTGGAATCCCCCCAGGAAATGTTTTTGGGAATCGCCATGCACTTGGCCATGAACGAACGCGCCGATCGAGCCCGGTGGGTCGGCCGGTTTTACGATATCCTTTCCCGGCTGGAGGTGACGGTGGCCACGCCGACCCTCTCCAACGCCCGCAAGCCCTTTCATCAGCTTTCTTCCTGCTTTATCGATACGGTACCGGATTCCCTGGACGGCATTTACCGAAGCATCGACAATTTCGCCCAGGTTTCGAAGTACGGCGGCGGCATGGGCATGTATTTCGGCAAGGTACGCGCCGTGGGAGGCCCGATCCGGGGCTTTCAGGGGGTGGCGGGAGGCGTGCTGCGCTGGATCAAGCTCGCCAACGACACGGCCGTCGCGGTGGACCAGCTGGGCATGCGCCAGGGCTCCGTGGCGGTTTGGCTCGACGCCTGGCACCGGGACTTGCCGGAATTCCTGCAGATCAAGACCAATAACGGCGACGACCGCATGAAGGCCCACGACGTGTTTCCCGGCGTGTGCTACCCCGATCTTTTCTGGCGCCTCGCGCGGGACGAGATCGAGGCGCAGTGGCACATGATGTGCCCCCACGAGATCCTCACCGTGAAGGGGTGGGCCCTGGAGGATTTCTGGGGCGAGGAATGGGAAAAACGCTACCTCGAGTGCGTGGCCGATCCCCGCATCGCGAAGCGGACCATACCGGTCAAGGAAATCGTCCGGCTTATCCTCAAGTCGGCGGTGGAAACCGGGACGCCCTTCGCCTTTTACCGCGACGCGGTAAACCGCATGAATCCCAATTCCCACGCCGGGATCGTCTACTGTTCCAACCTCTGCACCGAGATCGCCCAAAACATGAGCCCCGTGGAACTGGTTTCCCGCGAGGCGGTTACCGATAACGGCGAGACCGTGGTGGTGGAAACCACGCGGCCCGGCGATTTCGTGACCTGCAACCTTGCCTCGGTGGCCCTGGGGAACGTGGACCTGGACGCGGAAGGGGAACTGGAGCGCGTGGTCTCCACGGTCGTGCGCATGCTCGACGACGTTATCGATCTCAATTATTACCCCCTACACTACGCGGAAATAACGAACCGCAAGTACCGGCCCATCGGGCTCGGGGTGAGCGGGTATCACCATATGCTCGCCAAGCGGGGGATAAAGTGGGAAAGCGAGGCGCATCTCGCTTTCGCCGATTCCCTGTTCGAGCGCATAAACCGGGCCGCGATCGGCGCGAGCGCCGATTTGGCGGGGGAGAAGGGTGCCTACGGCGTTTTTGAGGGCTCCGATTGGCATACGGGCGCCTATTTCGACAAGCGGGGCTATAGCGGACGCGAGTGGGACTCCTTGCGCGATCGGGTGGCGAAAACGGGCATGCGGAACGCGTACCTCATCGCCATCGCCCCCACGAGCTCGACCTCCATCATCGCGGGAACCACCGCCGGGATCGACCCCATCATGAAACGCTTCTTCCTCGAGGAGAAGAAGGGGAGCATCGTGCCCCGGGTGGCCCCCGACCTTTCGATGAAAACGTTTTGGTACTACAAGAACGCCCATCTGATCGATCAGGAATGGTCGATTCGAGCCGCGGGGGCGCGCCAGCGCCATATCGACCAGGCCCAGTCCATCAATCTCTACATCACCACCGATTTTTCCCTGCGGCAGGTGCTGAATCTGTACCTGCGCGCTTGGGAAGAAGGGGTAAAATCCGTATACTACGTTCGGTCCCAGGCCCTGGAAGTGACGGAGTGCGAGACCTGCGCGAGTTAATAAATCGCGGCGCGAGTTAATAAATCGCGGCGCGAGTTAATAAATCGCGGCGCGAGTTAAACCCGCGGGAACGCTACCCATATTTGGATTCATGGAGACGAGAATGAGCGAATCGAGAGAAACCCTGAAGCGAAAGCCCCTTTTCAACGAGCGCGGCGATATCGAGACCGTCAAGCGGCGGATGATCGGCGGAAACACGACGAACCTGAACGACTTCAACAACCTGCGGTACTCCTGGGTGAGCGATTGGTACCGGCAGGCGATGAACAACTTCTGGATTCCGGAGGAAATTAACCTGCAGCAGGACGTGAAGGATTACCGCAAGCTCTCTCCCGCGGAGCGGCGGGCCTTTGACCGCATCCTGTCGTTTCTCGTGTTTCTCGATAGCATTCAAACCGCCAACCTGCCCACCCTCGGCGCCTTTATCACCGCGAACGAGGTGAATCTTTGCCTGACGATCCACGCCTTCCAGGAGGCGGTTCATTCGCAAAGCTACGGGTATATGCTCGATACGATCTGTTCTCCCGACGAGCGCAACGCCATTTTATACCAGTGGAAAGACGACGAGCGCCTGCTCGAGCGGAATCGGTTCATCGGCGACCTGTATAACGAGTTCCAGGAGCGGCAGGACGCCCGTACCCTGGTGAGGACCGCGGTGGCGAACTACGTGCTTGAGGGCATCTACTTTTATTCGGGATTCATGTTTTTCTACAATTTGGCGAGAAACGGGAAGATGGGCGGTTCCGTGCAGGAGATCCGCTACATCAACCGGGACGAGAATACGCACCTCTACCTTTTCCGCTCCATCATTATGGAATTGAAGAAGGAACGGCCCGAGCTCTTTACCGAGGGGCTTGTCGAGGAGTACCGCCAGATGATTCGCGCGGGGGTAGAGGAGGAAATTCGGTGGGGCGAATACGCCATCGGCGACGATATTCCTGGCCTTAACCGCGAAATGATCGGGGACTATATCCGCTACCTGGGCAACCTCCGCTCCACCGGCTTGGGGTTTGGCCCGCTTTACGAGGGGGGAAGGGCGATTCCGGCCTCCATGGCCTGGATTGAGCAGTACAGCGACGCTAATCTCGTGAAGACCGATTTTTTCGAGGCCAAGCCGACGGCGTACGCGAAATCCACCGCGCTGGTCGACGATTTGTAATTGAACGTAATGCCTCGCCGCCGAAATGCCGATACATCTATAAAGTTCTGTAAGGGCCCGCGGGCCTGAAGGAAAGGCAAGGGTGCAAATCGGCATATTCGACCGGGAGAAAATTCCCCTCACCATGCGCTATCAGGTCTTGCTCGCGCGGCGGGACCACAACTATCAAACCTATTCGGTAGCTTCCATAATCGCCTTCACGATATCGGTGATTTACGTGCTGCAACAGGTCTTTGTGCCCGGTGATGTGCCCCTTCCGTGGATAGGCGCCGCGTATATCGCCATTTTTTCCTCCCTCGCCGCCGTTTCCGCGCTTTTCTTCCTCGCCCTGCACTGGAGCCACGAGCGCATTCCCCTGCGGTTCGAGGCCTTGCTCGTTCAGGGGTATTCGTTTCTGGTGGTAGCCCTGACTACGTCGCTCACCAATATCGACCTGGTCTATTCCAAGGAATATACGGGTATGTTCGCGGGACTGATCGCCACCTGCGTGGTGTTGAGCGGTCCCCCCATGATTTACACGGCCCTCGCCTCCGTTTCGTTGCTCATTTTCAGCATGGGCTTTTTCGTTTTCGCGCCGGTTCAGGACGTGAACGCCTTCCTCCCGGGTCTGGTGAACGCCGCCGTGTCAGCGGCGATCGGGGGAATCATTCAGGGCGGCAGGACCCATAACGAGGTGCTGAAGCTGCACCTGCAGGACCTGAACCGGGAACTCAGGGAATATTCGTTCCGGGACCCGTTGACGGGAACGCGGAACCGCCGCTTTCTCATGGAGTACCTGGAGCAGCACCGCCTTTTCGAGCTGCGGCACGAGATGGGCTTGTGCATCGTGATTTTGGACATTGACCATTTCAAGCGGGTAAACGATACGCTGGGACACCCCGTGGGCGACGTGGTGCTGAAAGACCTTGCCTCGGTCAGTCAGGGCTGCCTGCGCGATTCGGACCTGCTCGCCCGGTACGGCGGCGAGGAATTCATCGCCGTATTGCCGAAAACCGCCATTGACGACGCGGTTGCCGTGGCCGAACGCCTTCGAACCGGCATTGAGTATCATACCTTCGCGGGCGTTCCGTGGAATATCACCGCCAGTTTCGGCGTGGCGGAGATGCGGAAGGACGAATCGGTCGAGTCGTTGATATCCCGGGCCGATATCGCCCTGTATTGGTCGAAGAAGGACGGCAGGAACCGGGTCTCCCGCGCGGGAGAGCACGGCGCGACTTCTGAGTCTTACTCGTAGCTCGTCGCCTGACCCTTCGCTCCTGGCACGCGCCGCGCTTTAACAAACCTCGGGAAAGTTTTATTATGGGAGAAAGTCGCGCCGTAATGGGGTAAAACAGTCCAGAAGCGTCCCGTCTTCCAGGGCCTTTACCCCGTGCAGAACGTTTCGCTCCACCGTGAATCCGCCTCCGGGGCCGATAACGCGGGTTTCGCCGCCTACGGTTACCTCGAAACTGCCGGAAAGTACGTAGGATACCTGTTCGTGGTCCTCATGGGCGTGGGGAGAGCCGATTCCGCCCTTTTTAAAACGCACTTCCACCGCCATGAGCCCTTGCGTATGGGGAAGTACCCGGCGTTCGCACCGGGGGTCGAGAACCTGAATAGGTACGGATTCATTCGTGAATATCATGTTCGGCTCCTTCGGGGGACGGGATAGCGAAAAAACGGCGCGCGTATCAGGGAAATTACTTCTTGACAGGAAATCCTGATATACTAATATATTAGCATAGGTTGGTATGGTACACAAGAATAACCACCATTCAGCCGGAGGCTCTCTACATGAAAATGACCTTTCGTTGGTTCGGAACGGGGCATGATCCCATACCCCTCGCCCATATTCGCCAAATTCCCGGATGCGTAGGGGTTATTACCACCTTATACGATAAGCAACCGGGGGAAACCTGGGAGCGGGACCGTATCCGCGCCCTGAAAAAAGACGCCGCGGATAACGGGCTCGAAATATCCGGCATAGAATCCGTGAACGTCAGCGACGCGATCAAGGCAGCGTTGAGCGACCGGGACCGGGACATTGAAACCTATATCAAAACCCTCGATATGCTCGGGTCCGAGGGGATACGCATGGTGTGCTACAACTTCATGCCGGTGTTTGACTGGACCCGGTCGGAACTTGCCAGGCCCCGATCCGACGGTTCGTCGGTACTCGCCTACGATCAGGAGCGGATCGACGGAATTGACCCCGAAACCATGCTCGCGGATATGGATTCGGCCTCCAACGGCTTTATGCTGCCCGGCTGGGAACCGGAACGCATGGCGCGGATTAAGGAACTGTTCCAGTTGTACCGCGACGTGGATTCGGAGCGGCTTCTCGAGAATCTCGCCTACTTTTTACGGGCGATCATGCCCGTATGCGATAAATGGGGGATCGATATGGCCATACATCCGGACGATCCCGCCTGGCCCGTCTTCGGATTGCCGAGAATCGTGACCGGGAAGGAGAGCATTCACCGGCTCCTCAAGGCCGTGGACAATCCCCATAACGGGGTAACCCTGTGCACGGGCTCTCTCGGTTCCAATCCCGCCAACGACATTCCGGATATCATTCGTTCCCTGAAAGGGCGCGTTCATTTCGCGCACCTTCGGAACGTGAAGCACCGCTCCCCCGGTAAATTCGAAGAAGCCGCACATCTTTCGGAAGACGGGTCCCTCGATATGTACGAAATCGCCCGCGCGCTCAGGGATATCGGGTTTGACGGTCCCCTCCGTCCCGATCACGGACGCATGATTTGGGGCGAAAAGGGCATGCCGGGGTACGGCCTGTACGATCGCGCCCTGGGCATCGCCTACCTGAACGGCCTTTTCGAGGCCATAGATCGGGAAGGGCGGCGCTAAGGTGCAGCAATCTGTCCTCCGTACCAACGCGGACCGCATTTACCAGGACTTGCGCGAGTCTATCCTCTTTCTCGATCCGGAACCGGGCGCGCCCCTGGACGTTAACGCCATCGCGAATACCCTGGGCGTCAGCCGCTCCCCGGTGCGCGACGCCTTACTGCGCCTTTCCCGGGACGGTTTGGTGGAAATTCGCCCCCAGCGGGGTACCCTCGTTTCCCTGATCGATCCCGTAAAGGCCCATGAGGAACGCTTCATGCGCGAGAATCTTGAGCTGCCCGCCCTGGCCCTGTTCGCCTCCGAGCGAGACGGCGATCATTTCGCGCGCTTCAGGGATTCCCTGGCCTCGGCCCTTGCCTCGCAGCGGCTTGCCCTGCAACGGGGCGATCTGGCGGCATTCCTCGCGGGCGACGACTCGTTTCACCGCACGATCTTCGCCGCCGCCTCGAAAAGCCGGTGCTGGGAGGCGGTAAACGCCATGTCCGGGCACTACCGGCGCATCCGCTATTTGGCGCTCCGGTCCCGTTCCACGCCCGATACCATTTTGGACGAGCACGGCGCCATTTACTCCCTGGTCGCCGAACGGAACGAGGCGGGCGCGACGGCGCTCATGCGCCGGCACCTCGCCCGGCTGGACGTGGACGAATCGGCCCTGCGACGGGAATATCCCTCGTATTTCGCTGAAGGAGACCCCCAATGAAACTGATAGACGCCCTTGAAAAAGACCGCGCTTCCTTTATCGAGGCCGGGTATCGGCTTCCGCTGTTTGACCGGAAGGCGGTAACGGAGCGAACCCTGAAAACGCCCGAATGGATCCATTTCGGGGCGGGGAATATCTTCCGCGCGTTCATCGCGGCGGCGCACCAGAAAACCCTCGAGGCCGGCGGGGCCGAAACGGGGCTCGTGGTGGTGGGCGGCCATGATTTCGAGGTGATAGACCTGGCGTATCGGCCGTACGATAACCTTACCGCCTTGGTAACCCTGAACGCCGACGGCACCGTGGACAAGACCGTGATCGGCAGCGTGGTGAAATCGTTGACCGCCGATCCGCGGAGCGCCGATTGGGATTGGCTCGCGAAGGCGTTTCGCGCGCCTTCCCTGCAGATGGTGAGCCTGACCATTACCGAAAAGGGCTATTCCCTGACCGAAGGACGCGGAGAGTACCGGAACGACGTATTGCGCGACTTCGCGGAAGGGCCCGCGCATCCTTCCCATACGATCGGGCGCCTCGCCGCGCTTTGCCACGAGCGCTTCGTCGCCGGGGGTATGCCTATCGCCCTGGTGAGCATGGACAATTGCGCCCATAACGGAGACCGGCTGCGCGCTTCAGTCATTCCCTTCGCGAACGCCTGGGTCCGTTCCGGCCTCGCCGAGCCCGGCTTCGTGGAATGGCTCCTGGACCCCGCGAAGGTCTCGTATCCGTGGACCATGATCGATAAAATCACCCCCCGACCCGACGCGTCCGTCTCGCGGATCCTCGCGGAGACGGGGCTTGAGGACACGGTTATCCGCCATACCGCCGGGGGAGCCTACGTGGCGCCCTTCGTGAACGCGGAGGCGGCGGAATACCTGGTGGTGGAAGATTCGTTCCCGAACGGACGCCCTGCCCTGGAGAAGGGCGGCATACTCTTTACCGAACGGGAGACCGTGGAGAAGGTCGAGCGGATGAAGGTCGGTTCCTGCCTCAATCCCCTCCATACCGCCCTCGCGATTTTCGGCTGCCTGCTCGGGCATACGCTGATCAGCGAGGAAATGAAGGACCCGCAGCTTCGCGCCCTTGCGGAACGGCTTGGCTACGATGAGGGCCTTCCCGTCGCGGAAGACCCGGGAATCGTGAAGCCCCGGGACTTCCTTCGCGAGGTGATCGAGCAGCGGCTTCCCAATCCCTTCCTCCCCGATACGCCGCAGAGAATCGCCTGCGATACCTCGCAGAAGCTGCCGATCCGTTTCGGGGGCACGCTGAAGGCCTGGAACGACGATCCGGGGCGCGACGCGAGAAGCCTGCGGTTCGTGCCGCTGGTTTTCGCCGGCTGGTTGCGCTACCTGACGGGGATAGACGACGCGGGGAAGTTTTTCGAACCGAGTCCCGACCCGCTCCTCTCGCGCTGCCGCGACGTCGTCGCGGGGCTGTCGCTCGGCGACAAAGGGCCCTTTAGCGAGCGCTTGGGGCCACTGCTTTCCGACGCCTCGATCTTCGGCCTTGACCTGAACGAAATCGGCCTGGCCGAGCGGGTGGAAGGCTACTTCGCGGAAATGATGGCAGCCCCGGGCGCGGTCCGAAAGCTTTTGGTCACGCTTCTGTCTTGAACCTGCCTATCTCGTCGATGACCGCCTGGATTCCCGAGCGGTTTTCGGCGGTGAGGCCGAGGACCTGGGCGATCGCCTTATTGATTTCTTCCGTTCCGACGCTCATCTCGTCCATGCTTTCCCGTATGCGCTGCGTTATTTCCACGAGCTGGGTCATCTCCTGCAGGATGGCCTTGCTGCCTTCCCTGATCTGTCCCGCCCGCTCGTTAACCGAGCCGCTTTCTTCTTTCATCTTCCCGAGGCTTTCGAGCACCTGGGCGTTCCCGATGCTCTGCTCTTCCATGGACGCGTGAATTTGTCGCTGCTGCTCGGTAACGGTGGTGACCGATTCCCGAACGCCGTTGAAGGCCTTCCCCGCGTCTTCCGAGGAAACCACGACGCGGTCGATCGAGGCCTTCAGCGATTTCAGTTCCCTGCTTATCGTTTTGGACTGGGCGGCCGCGTTCTCCGCGAGTTTCCTGATCTCGTCGGCGACCACCGCGAAGCCCGAGCCCGCCTCGCCGGCGTGGGCGGCCTCTATGGCGGCGTTCATGGCGAGCAGGTTGGTTCGCGCGGCTATCGACGTAACGATGGTGTTCGCCTCGGCGAGGCTGGCCGACTGGCCCTCGATCGCCTTGACGAGGGAGATCACGTCGGTAATGCGCGAGAAGCCCGAGTCCGAAACCTCCTGCAATTCCCGGAAGCGCTCGTTGTTCCGCTCGAGGTTTTTCGTAACCGATTCAACGTTCGCGATCATCTGTTCGACGCTGGCGGAACTGTTGGCTATGCTATCCGTCTGCGAATCGATGACGCGCGAAAGGCCGTCTATGTTTTTCGTGATTTCCTCGACCGTCGCGGAGGTTTCGTTCACCCCCGCCGCCTGGCTCAATACCTGCTGCTTGACGCTGTCTATGTTGGCGTTGATTTCGAATACCGCCGCCGAGGTTTCCTCCATGTTCGCCGAAAGGTCGGCGCCGAGCGCGCCGAGGCGTTGGCCTGAGGCCCGGATGGACGAGACGATTTCGTGCAAGGTCGCGACGAAGGCGTTAAAGTCGCGGGCAAGCTTGCCCACTTCGTCGGAACTGTCCACGCTAAGCCGTTTGGTAAGGTCGCCGTCGCCGCCCGATATTTCTTCGAGGGCGACCGCCGTCCGCTTGATGGGCTTGACGACGGAATTGGATTGTAGGCTCACCGTCGCGAGGAGTATCGCGGCGCCGAGGAAAAAGGCGAGCACGAGCCGTCTCGTTTGCTGCGCGGAAGTCCGGAGAACCTCGGACCGGGGCGCGTCCGCCTCGAGTATCCAGGGGTCGATCGCGTTCCCCAACCGCACCGGCACGAACGATCGCATGACGGGTTCGGTATCGTCGGGGAAGGGATAGCTGCCGGTCATGGTGATGCCGTCCATCAGGTCGGCAAAGAGTTCCTCGTTCGCCCCGCCCGAGAACGCGGGGGCCGGTTGCCCGATTCGGGTCCTGTCCGGATCGTAGACCGTTATGCCCCCGTCGCTGATGAGCTTGAGGTGGCCGGTTTCGTAGAGCTGCTCGTTGGAGAATATCTGGACGAAACTCGCGAGGCGTATGTCGATCCCGATAACCCCGATCACCCGTCCGTATTGGTTCTTGACGGGGACCGAGAAGGTGGTCATGAGGGTCGGGACGCCGCCGATCAGCTCGGTGTAGGGTTCCCGAACCTGCTCCAGGCCCGTACTTTTGGCGAGCCGGTAGGGAGAGCCCTCGGCGTCGTACCCGGAAACGGCCATCCTCGACGGCGCAATTTCCTGCTCCACGAATTTATCCGCGCCTGACGCCCTATATTGCGTAAGCCCGTTATCGCTTTCCAGGACGTTGTCGGGGTCCATGGCCCAGCGGATATTGAACCGCCCGCTCGGGTCTTCGCCCGGCTTACCGGCGTGGAGCGCGTCGAGGCCGTCGAAGAGATCGGGTTCCCAAACCGCCCAAACGGCGTAAAACCGGGGATTCCCCCTGAGGACCGAGAGCATGAAATCGGCGGCGAATCCCCGCCGGAGGTTTGCCGGCACCGATTCCATCGAGGAGATCGCGCTTCCCATGCCCCGGGCCGCGTAAACGACCTGATTGATTTGGGTCGCGAAGTCGGCGCTTTTGGATTCCGCGAGGGTTTCGAGGTACCGTTCCGCCTCGAGGGCGCTGTTTTTCTCGGTGTAGTAATGTATATAGAAAGCCGTGGCGGCGTAAAGAATCAGTATCGCGATGGCGATGCGAAGCGCGATCCGAAAGCCCAGTCGGGAAGTGAAGCGAATTTCAGTCATTGAATCTCCTTGAGTTCAATCGAAATTATAGGATTCTGCCCCGAATAAGTCAAAACCCCCTTCCCAGAATGGGCGCCCCCGCGCCGTACGGGGCGGCGGAGGCGATCCTGCGGGCCAGAGCGGCCTTGGCTAGGGATACCGCCAACTCCACCGGAGCGCCCCGCGCGAGATTCACCGCGAGGGATGCCGACAGGGCGCAACCCGTTCCCCGGGGCGCGGGCCCTTCCAGGCGGGGCAGGTCGAACCACGCGATTCCCCCGTCGCCGGCCAGGCAATCGACGGCGCTGTTCCCGCCCGAAAGGTGACCGCCCTTGATGAGCACGTCGGTGCCTCCCCCGGACAGATCCCTGATTCGGACGGCGGCGCGGACCATGTCGGAGCGGGTGATAACCGGTTGCCCCGTAAGGAGGGCGGCTTCGGGGATATTGGGCGTGACGAGGCGGGCCCGCGGCGCCAAGACGGTAAGGAATACGTCCCGGTAGGTCTCGATATCGCCGAGCGCGAGACGGTGACCCGAGGAGGCCGCGAATACCGGATCGGCGACCACCGCCGCGGGTTTCCACCGGTCCAAGGCCCGACCGACGGCCAAAGCCGACTCGCGGTTCGGCACGAGACCGATTTTTACCGCGTCGGGCGGGATGTCCGAGAAGACCGCCTCGAGCTGTTCGGCCACGAGCGTTCCGTCGACGGCGGAGGCCGAGAGCACTCCCTCGGTATTTTGCGCGATAACCGAGGTTATTACCGCCATGCCGTGAACCCCGTGCGCGTGAAACGTCTTCAGGTCGCCCTGAATGCCCGCGCCTCCCACGGGGTCGCTTCCGGCCACGCTGAGGGCGGTAATGCCCCGTCGGCTTTCCAGGCGAACGCCTTCCACGGCGGTACGCACGCGCGCGGTATTCTCCGCGACCCGGTCGGGCCGGGCGAAGAGCGCCGAAATGGCCGCGACTCCGGCGATTCCCGTGCCAGCCAGGGCGGGCACGGTCTCGGGCGTGATGCCCCCGATGGCGACTACGGGAACGGTTACCGCGCGGCAAATGGCTTTCAGGGTCTCCTTCGACACCGGCTCGGCGTCGGCCTTGGTTCCGGTGGGGAATACCGCCCCTACCCCGAGATAGTCGGCGCCGGCCGCCTCGGCGAGGAGGGCTTCCCGTACGGTGGACACGGACACCCCCAGGATGAGCGACGCGGGGAGCCGACGCGCGATTTCGGCGATATCGCCGTCTTTCTGCCCGACGTGAAGGCCCGCCGCGAGCGAGTCCACGGCGAGTCGCAGGGAGTCGTTCACGATGAAGGGTACGCCGCTCCGGCGGCACAGCTCGGCGATTTCCCGGGCTACGGCGAGAAGCCGCGCCCCGCCGTCGCGCTCCTTTTCCCGGAACTGGACGGCCGTGGCGCCGCCCGCTATCGCCTCGGCGACCTGTTCCGGGAGCCGGGACGGATCGCCGACCCACCGGGAATCGGTGACCGCGTACAGCCTCAACCGCTCAGCAAGGCCCGTCACAGCGGATTCCCCCGGCGAAGGCCGCCTCGTCCAGGCGTGAAAGAACGTCTATCAGCCGAACGCGAAAGGCGCCGGTTCCCTCGTCGGTGGCGGCGAGCTCCCCGGCGAAACCCGACAGGCAAAGCGCGGCGGTCAGCGCGTCGAGCCTCGCGGCGCCTCCCGCGTCCCGACAGGCCCCGAGGAAGGCGCCCGCCACGGCGGAAAGCATGCAGCCGGAGCCGGTAATCCGGGGCAGGAGGGGGTGCCCGTTTCTCACGTACCGGGTTTCTTCCCCGTCGGTGACCACGTCCACGGCGCCGGTGACGGCGACCAGGGCGGAACGGGAGCGGGCGAGGCCAATCGCGTTTTCCCTGACCGTATCGAGGGCGCCGTCGGCGTCGCGGGCGTCGACCCCGCGGGAGGAGCCCGTGCCCGACGCGAGTACCCCTATCTCGGAGGCGTTTCCGCGAATCGCCGCGAGGGGGAATTCCGCGATGAAGGCCCGCGCCGTATCGGTGCGCAAGCGCGACGCGCCGGCCCCCACCGGGTCTAGGAGAATCGGCACGCCCTTGCGCGCGGCGGCGGCCATGGCCGTCCGCATGCTCCGGACGACGCGCTCGTTGAGGGTCCCGATATTGATGACCAGGGCGTCGGCGATGGAGACAAGGTCTTCCATTTCGGCGATATCGTCGGCCATGACCGGCGAGGCGCCCACCGCCAAGAGCGCGTTCGCGCAATCGTTGGCCGTAACGTAATTGGTTATGCAGTGGACGAGCGGGTTTTTCGAGCGGACGGCGGTCAGGCACGGGGCGAGTCTTTCGGGCTTAACGGACATCGACGGCCTCCCCCTTGAGAATCGCGTTCACGTTTTTCAAGGCGCAAAAGGGGCCGCACATGGTACAGGTGTCTTCCTTTTCCGGCGGTGAGCCCGACCGGTATTCCCGGGCCTTTTCCCCGTCCAGGGCGAGGCCGAACATGGTTTGCCAATCGAGGGCGGCCCGCGCCCGGCTCATCCGGTCGTCACGCTCCCGCGCCCCGGGAATTCCCTTAACGATGTCCGCGGCGTGCGCGGCGATGCGGGACGCCATGAGACCCTCCCGGGAATCGGCGAGGGTGGGTAGCCTTAGGTGTTCCGCCGGGGTCACGTAACAGAGAAAGGCGGCCCCCGCCGCCGCGGCGACGGCGCCCCCGATGGCTGCGGTTATATGGTCCCAGCCGGGAGCCGAGTCGGTAACCAGGGGCCCGAGCACGTAGAAGGGCGCGTCGTCGCAGAGCCTTCGCTCCAGCGCCACGTTGGCGGTAATTTCGTCGAGGGCCATGTGTCCCGGCCCCTCTATCATGACCTGCACGCCCCGATCCCTGGCCCGCCGCGCGAGTTCCCCGAGGCGGATAAGCTCGCCGATCTGGGCCGAATCGGTGGAATCCGCGATGGAGCCCGGACGGCAGGCGTCGCCGAGGCTGAGGGTCACGTCGTATTCGGCGCAAATGGATAGGACTTCGTCGAACCGCTCCAGGTAGGGGTTTTCGTTTCCGGTCATGGACATCCAGGCGAAAAGGAGGGCGCCGCCCCGGGAAACGATGCCGGTCAGACGGGGAATTTCCCTGAGCGCCGCGGCGGCCTCGCGGGACAGGCCGCAGTGTAGGGTGACGAAGTCGACGCCGTCTTCGGCGTGGGCGCGAAGGGCACCGATCCAGTCGTCCGCGACGAGGCTTTTCAGCGCCTTTCCGCCGCGAGCGACGGCGTCGTAGACCGGCACGGTACCGACCATGAGGGGGCTCTCCGCCACGAGCCGGCGGCGAAAGGGCGCGGTATCGCCGGTTACGCTCAGGTCCATGACGGCGTGGGCGCCGAGCCGCGCGGCCTCAGCGGCCTTCCGGAATTCCAGTTCCGGGTCGTTTTCGTCTTTCGAAACGCCCACGTTCACGTTAATCTTGGTCGAGAGCTCCCGGCCGATGGCGCGGGGCCTCAGGCTCGCGTGCAGGCGGTTTGCGGGAATGACCGCCTTGCCCGCCGCCACGAGGGCCATGAGCCGCCCTTCATCGATCCCCTCGTCTCTCGCCGCGCCGCGCAATTCCGGCGTGACCACGCCCTTCCGCGCCGCTTCCAGTTGGGTGCCGTACATCCGGCCCCCCGACGTTCCCGTTCCGTTCATGGTGTTCCTCCCGACGACCGTTTCGGGGGAATACGCGAACGGGCCCGCCCGCAGCGGCGCTCCCGTTTTCTGCGGCACCGGCCGCGGCTTTAAAAACGAAGAGCCTTTCCGCTGACGGAAAGGCTCGTTATAGGGGGAACCCAAAGGGGTTCGCCCATCGTTGCTCCCTACGCCAGTGTTAACTGACAGGTTCCAAGGGTCAGGTTTTAACCTTCTCAACCGTGAGGTTCCCCCGCAAACTGTATCGTCTCTGTATTGTGTCTTACCGGCGATTATGCACGAAGGCTCGGCCCGTGTAAAGCGCCCGATTTCGCGCACGGCCCGCACACGCCGGTACAGTAGAGGGTATGGGCGTTGATCTTCACGCCCAAATCGTTTTCGTAGCCCGCGATGAGTCCCTCAAGGCCGCACTCTCCCAGGTCGGTAAACCGGTGGCAGGAAACGCAATGAAACCAGTGCCGGTGGGCGAGGGCCCTTCCCGATTCGTCCAGGATGGCCGCGTAATACCGTTCCGTGCCGTGCTCCAGGCAGTGGAGCACGAAGGATTCCGCGTAGCCCCCGTCTTCGAGCCAATGGAGGGCGCGATAGACCGTGGCCTGATCGGGGCCGGTCCCCCCGGGGAACGAGCGGATTACCTCAACGGCCGAAAGCGGAGAGGCGGCCGCGCGCAATATCGCGAGAATTTCCCTGCGCGCCCGGGTCATCGTTTGGCCCTCTTCCGCCTTTCGCGGACTATCCGAATCGCCGCGGCGAGAAGGAAGGCGGCGCCGGAAAGAACGACCGTGGTCGCCCCCGCGGGCAGGTCGAAGTGCCAGCCGAGGACGAGCCCCCCGCCGGAAAAGAGGCCGGCCCACAGGCTGGCGGCAACCATCATCGAGGCGAGGTTTTTCGCCCGGTACCCCGCCATGCCCGCCGGCAGGGTGAGCATCGCGATAAGCATGACGATGCCGACGAAGGTTTGGAGCAGCACGATGGCGACCGCGGTCACCGAAAGGAGGACGATGAAGGCCACGGCTGTATTCACCCCGCGTACCCGGGCGAATTCCCCGTCGAATGACGTCGCCTCGATCTGGGGGTAAAAGCGCCAGGCGAGGAAGAGTACCGCCGCGTCGAGAACGGCGAGCAGGACGAGGTCGCCGGGCGCGATCAGCAGTATATTGCCGAAAAGATAGCTCGTGGGATCGACGTAGCCCGGGGTTTTGGCCATGAAAAGCACGCCCAGGCTCATGCCCGTGGCCCAAATGGCGTTAATCACCGTGTCTTCCCGCTGGCGGGCCCGCAGCGACACCGTACCGATCACGACGGCCGCTATCAGGGCGAACGCGATGGCGCCCGCGATGGGGGGAACTCCCGGAAGAATTCCCGTGCCCGAAAGGAAAAGCGCCAGGCCGATGCCGCCGAGCACCGCGTGGGAAATGGCCCCCGCCAGGCCGGAGACCCGGCGCACGGTTACCACCGAGCCCACGACGCCGAAGGGAATCGCCGACAGAAGGGCGGCCGCTGCGGCATTCCTGAGGAATCCCAGGGCCGGATCGGTAAAAAATGAAATGAGGGCGTTCATTCGCGTTCCTCCCCTTTGTCGCCGGTTTCCGTATGGACGTGCGCGCAGGAGGGGCCTCCCGGACAGTCAGAACAGGGGTCCGGCACGTCCGTGTCGTGGAGTACCCGCGCGGCGTTCCCGCCGAACCTGCCCCGGGGCGCCTCGGCGGGAGCGGTCCGGTGCCTTGACAGGGCGTGCTCCCGATAATCGTCGCAGGTGGCCCCCTTTTCGCCGATGCACAGCACCACGTCGATGAGCGACGATACGAAAAAGGAATCGTGGGTCACGATAAGCACCGTCGTGTTCCCCTTGAGGGAACCCAGGGTATCGAAGAGGCGCGACTCGCTCTCGGCGTCCATGTTGGCCGTCGGCTCGTCGAGGATCAAAAGCTCGGGCTCGGAAGCGAGGGCGCGGGCCACCAGGACCCTGCGGCGCTGACCGCCGGAAAGGGCCGCGTAGGGCCGGTCCGCGAGGTCGAGAACGCCCGTTTTTTCCATGGCTTCACGCGCCGCCTCGCGGTCCCGCTCGCCGGATTTCCTCGACAGCGGCTTGAGCCGGCCCATCCGAACCACCTCGCGCACCGTAATGGGAAACGCGTCGTCAAAGTCGGCGTGCTGGGGAACGTACCCGATTTTGCCCCGGCCTTCCCGTCCGGCGGTGCCGAACAGGCGCACCTCTCCCGAGGATGGGCGCAGTAACCCGAGCATGAGCTTGAGCGCCGTGGTTTTTCCCGCCCCGTTCGGTCCGACCAGGGCGACGAATTCGCCCCGGTGCACGTGGAACCCGATATGGTCGAATACCCGAATATCGCCGTAAGAAAAGGAGACCGAATCGAATTCGAGCACCACCGGGCGTTCTTCGGTCATCGACTCGCCCCCGCGAGGGTTTCGCCGATTCTCTTCACGTTATCGAGCCAGTCCGGCGCCAGGGGATCCAGGGGAATTACCGCGGCCCCGATGGCGTCGGCGACGGTTTTCGCGGCCGAGGCGGGAAACTGCGCCTGCACGAAAATCGCGGCGGGCCGGTCGGCGCGGGCCTCGTCGATCAGTTCGGCCAAATGCCTGGCCGTGGGTTCTTTTCCCCCGGTTTCCACCGCTTCCTGGGTTATGCCGAATTCGTCGAGGAAGTAGCCGAAGGAGGGATGGTAGACGAAGACCCTCGTACCCGCCAGATCCGCGAGGTCCGCGTCGAGCCGATCGTAGGTCGAATCGATTTCCTCCCGCGCCGCGGCGAGATTCGCCCCGTACGTCGCCGCGTTGGCCGGATCCAATTCGGTAAGGGTTTTCGCGACGTGACCGGCGAGAATTTTCGCGGGTTCTCGCCCCAACCAGGTATGGCGGTCGAGTTCCAGGCTCCCGGCGGGTTCTTCATGATCGCCGCCCTCATCCTCTCCTTCGCCTTCGTGGGCGTGGTTTTCCAGGGTTCGGAACGTTACCCCTTCCGTGCCGTCAACGATTTTTAGGCCCGGGTTTTGCCGTTGCACCCGGCTCACCAGGGCCCGCTCGAAATCGGTCCCGGACAGAATCCAGGCGTCGGCCCGGTTAAAAAGCTCCATTTGCCGCGGGCTCGGTTCCCAGGAATGCGGGTCTTGGCCCGAGCCGACCAGGGTAACCGTTTCGACCCTATCGCCGGCGATTCGGTTCACGAACCAGGTTTGCGGGAGAATGCTGACGGCGATGAGGGGTTTGCCGCTCGGGGCGGCCGTCTTCGCGCAAGAAGCGAAGATCGCGCCGATGAGGACCGCGGCGGTCAGGGAGATTACGCGGCGGCGCCTTGGCCGCGCGGAGGGTACGTGCTGTTTCATAGGGTGAATATAGCGAGAATCATTGGCGAATGCAAGTCATTCGCAAAAAGTTCAGCCGATTTCTTCCACGGCCTCGGCCTGCGTATCCTCCGTCGTAACGGGCAAATTTATGACGAAGCGGGTGCCTCCCGTTTTGATGGGGAGGGCTTGAATCCGTCCGTGGTGATGGTTCACGATGATATTGTAAGAAATGTTCAGGCCGAGTCCCGTCCCCTCGCCGGGCCCCTTCGTGGTGAAAAAGGGCTCGAAGATGCGGCTGCGTACGTTGTCGGGAATGCCCGGACCGTCGTCGTCTATGGTAATTCTCAGGAAAGCGGGTTCGGAATCCGTACCCGGAAGCGATTCCGTCGCGATCCTGATATGTCCCTTTTCGCTTCGGCCCTGGCTTTTAATGGCTTGGGCGGCGTTCACCAGAATATTCAGGAATACCTGATTGAGCTCGTTTCCCCTGGCCATGATGGGTTCTACCGAGGAGAACGCCTTTTCTACCTCCGCCACGTATTTTATCTCGTTTTGCGCCACGACCAGGGTGCTTTCAAGGCCCTTTTCCACGTCGAACAGCTCCAGCTGCTCCGTTTGGTCTATCCGCGAGAAGGCCCGCAGCCCGGTCACGATTTTCACGATTCGCTCGAACCCTTCGGCCGATTCTTCCGCGATGGCGTCCAAGTCGGAAAAGAGCTCGGAAAGGTGATACCGCTCTTCCATCCGCCTCGTGAGCCCTTCCTGTCCGTCCCCGTAATCAACCCAGGCGTCCCGCAGTTTCGCCAAATACCGGACCAGGGTGCTCTGGTTGCTCTTGAGGAAACCGAGGGGATTGTTTATCTCGTGGGCCACGCCGGCGGCCAGTTGCCCGATGGAGGCGAGCTTTTCCTGCTGGACCATCATTGCCTGGGTCGCCTGGAGCTTCGTCGTCAGTTCGACCATCTCGATATTGGAACGGTGCAATTCCTGCTCGTTCATGATTCGCTGGGTTATGTCCTTCACGATCCCCTGAATTTCCGTGATTTCCCCCGCGCCGTCCCGAATCACCGAAATGGATTCCAGGCAAAATAGGTTTTCCCCGGAACGTCGGTTCTTGATGATAATTTCGTTCTCGGCGTTACCGCTGTTCCTTATGGCCCGCTTCACGAGGTACGGGCGGCTATCCGGATCGGCGAGAAACGACGCCACCGGTTTGCCCAGAATGTCCGTTGCCCATTCGGCGCCGAGGAGACTGAGTCCCGCGGGGTTAATGCTGGTTACCCGGTCCCGGGCGTCGGCCGTGTAAACCATATCCGGCGAATGGGTAAAAAGGGTTTGAAACCGTTCCTCCGTGATCTTGGCGCTGCTTTCGGCCTCGGCTTTCCGCACGCGGATATCGAGTATGGCCTCGACAATGCGGGAGATGATCGGCAATTGGGTGTCGCGGTGGGGCGCCCAATCTTCCCCGCTCTTTCCCAGCACGATGAACCCGAGTGTTTTACCCGCGGCCTGGAGCCTGACCGCGAGCCAATAGGCGATTTGCGATTCAAAGCCGGGAAGGGTCCATGGCCCGAAGCGGGAAACAGATCCCGTATCGCCGATGGGCTTCAGGCACTCGAACCACCGTTCGGCGGGGATCGAGATGGGGAAACGGGCGCCGGCAAGGCAAAACCGGTACTGTCCCCGGCTATTCTCGTAAAAGACCGCCGCGGAGTCCGCGTCGAACCGTTTTTTCAGTATTTCCGCGGCGCTGATGTTTGCCTTTTCGGTTTCGTCCCGGGCATAGAGGAGGCTTAGCTCGATTACCAGCTCCGTGAATCCGGGAATGTCTCGCGGGGGTATCTTTAATAGCATGGCATTACGGGATCACGTCATCTTGAGGGTCAATAGGGTAAGGTGTTCCGCGAAGTCCGCGCCCTCCCTGAGCGACAGCGCCTTTTCCAGAACCGAATGGTGATAGGTGGCGTTCCAGGCGATGCCCCCGAACACGTCGGCCGGCCGCAATAGCGGCGCCTCCTTCGGCTTTTCGCCTCCTGAAGTCGCGCTCCCGAGGCCTAGCAGTTCGTCGCTTTCTACCGGGAGGGCGCCGAGAAGCCCGCCGGTATAGAAGGTCAGGACGTCGCCGGACACCAGAGTCAGTTCCTTGTCTTGGTACATGATGGAATTGGATACGCTAAAGGGGCTTCCCGCCACGGGCAGTTCCGCTATTTTCCCCGCGCGCAGGATAATGGGGTGGGGGGCGCCCGCGTTGGCGTACTGGAAAAAGCCGTTTTTCCCGTCCAGGTAGCCCGCGAAGAAGGATATGCCGATGCCGGAGGTTTGCCTGAGCTCGAAGTTCATTCGCTGATTGAGCCATCCCAGGAAGTCCGCCGGGGAAATCTGGCTCGTCAGCCCGCCGCGGACGTATTCGGGGAAGATCACCGCCTTGAGTATGGCGGTAATCATGGCGGCCCGAACCCCGTACGCGGTAACGTGGCCGAGAAGCGCGAGATAGCGGTCGTTGCCCAGGGGGATGACGTCGTAGTAATCGCCGCCGCATTGAAGGGCGGGAACGGGCCGGTAGGTAACCCGGAACTCCACCCTGTCGGAGGCCGGCACCGAGGGTTTAAGTATGGTTTTCTGCAGCTCCCCGGCGAGCTTAAGCTGGGATTCCAGGTTTTTTACGTGGGCTTCGGTGAGTCGCTTCAGCTCCGCGTGATCCCACGCCTTGTTAATCTCCGAGAGGAGATATTCCGAGTCCCAGGGCTTCAGGATATAGCTGAAAATGCCGGCGCTGACCGCCTTGACGATTTCCTGGGATTCGGAATAGCCGGTCAACAGGATCGTGACGATGCGGGGCCAATTCTCCCGCACCCGTAAAAGGAAGTCCGAGCCCCTCATGCCCGGCATCTTCAAATCGGAAATGACGATGACCGTATTGTCCCCGTTCGCTTTCAGGGCTTCCAGGGCGTCTTCCGCCCGGGTTACCGTGACGATGTCCAGGCCGTGATCGTACGCCCAATCCGCGAATTCCCGCTTGAGCGCCTTGAGAATGTTTTCCTCGTCGTCAACTAACAGTAAATACCGATGATCTTTACCCATATCAAATCTCGAAGCGGGCGATGGATTCCCGCAATATCGCCGCCTGATCGTTCAGGCTGTGGGCCGAGGCCGATAGCTCCTCCGAGGCGGCCGCGTTCCGCTGTACCACGTTATCCAGCTGCTGTATGGCCATGCCGATTTGCTCGGTTTGAACCGCGTTGTCCGCGTTTTGGTGGATTGTCGTGGTCATTTGCTCCACGGAAGCCGAAACCTCTTCCGCCGAGGCCGCCTGTTCGGACGCCCCGTCGGCCACTTCCTGGGCGGTGTTGGACAGTTCGCCCGAGCCGCTCCCGAGTTTGTCGCTGGCCGCGCTTACCTCGGCTATCATGGTGCCGAGCCGTTCCCGCATCAGGTTGAGGGACTGGAGCAGCATGCCGGTTTCGTCTTTCAGGGCCAGAAGCTTCGGGTCAAACCGTTCCGTAAAGCGCCCGTGGGCGAACCGTTCGGTATGGTCTTTCGCGTAGATGACGGGTTTGGCGATTCGTTTGCCGAAAAGCACGGTGATGCCCGTGGTGAACGCGGTAATGATAAGCGCCAACACGCAGGTGATAAGAAGGGCTCGGTTTCGGGCGGCGAGGGCCGCATCCTTTTTTTCCTTCACTATAACGTCTATGTCGTCCACGTAGGCGCCGGTGCCGACGACCCAGTTCCAGCTTTTATTCAACCGGCTGTATCCCCGTTTGGGCAAGGGAACGTCGGTTCCGGCCTTCGGGAACCAGTAGTCGGTATAGCCCCCGCCCGCCAAGCCCGCCTTGATTATGGCCTCGACCAGGCGGAAGCCGTTCGCGTCCGTCTGGTTCATGCGGTTCGTGCCCTCGGTGGCGTTGCCCAAGAGAACCACGTTATCGCCCTGGGGCGTATCGGCCCAAAAATACCCGTCCGCGCCGTACCGGGTATCGCGAAGGAGCCCCGGGCGAGTTCCCGGGCGACCGAATCGGATACGACCCCGTCGGCGCGGAACTTTTCAACCCTGTCCAGCATGCTGATCGCCGAGTCTACTTCCCATTGCATGGTTCGGTCGAAGCTTTCGCGCAAAGTGGTATCCAGGAGGGCCGATTGGGTTCTCACCATCGTATCGTACGAGTTCCAAAAGATACCGATGAGCGATACGGCTAAAACGACCGCGAAGCCAATCGATAAGGAAGAGACTTTCGTAGCGATGCTTTTCATGTAAATTCTCCCGGGCTGAAGTTTCAGCTATATGATAAAGTCTAATTTATGGGGCGCGAATAAGCAAAAAAGTGGGGGGAGCGAACGAGCCCGGCCCCTCACTTCGCTTTTTTTTTAGGATAAAGAGGCGAAATTTCTGCGGTACCCGCGCCGTTCCGTTGGCCCTACAATGGGTAACGGAGCGTATCGTTCCGCGGCGCGCGTAGCGCAACTCTGCAAAGTAAGGCGGTAATGAAAAAAGATGATGATGCGTTACGATTCTCCCTCCCGGGAGTGGGAAGGGGCGATTCCCATAGGCAACGGCCGGCTCGGGGCCATGATCTTCGGCGGTACCGCCCGGGAGACCCTGCAGCTCAACGAGGATTCCGTATGGTCGGGCGGTTGGCGCGACCGGAATAACCCCGACGCCCTTTCCAACCTGGAAGCGATCCGGCAGGCCATATACCGGGGTTCCCTCGCCGAGGCCGAGCGGATCGGCCTTGAGGCCTTTTCGGGCATGCCCGTCTCCCAGCGCGTGTATCAGACCGCCGGAGAGCTCTACCTGGATTTCTTTCCCCCCGTCTCCGACGGCGGTGCCACCGATTGGGGCGCTTCCCGCGACGCCCCGGTCACCGATTACCGCCGAGAATTGGACATGGTTCGGGGCATTGCCTCCGTTCGGTTCACCGCGGGCGGAACGGACTATACCCGGGAGTACTTGGCCTCGGCGCCCGATTCGGCGCTTATTATCCGGCTCCGAGCCTCCGTAGGGGGCTCGGTTTCCTTTCGGGCGGGACTGGACCGCGGCGCCTTCGCCGACCGCGCGGGTAACGCGGGAAGCGACGGCGTTTTCCTCGCCAGGGAATCAGACGTGCCCTTTTGCGCGATGGTTCGGGCGGCGGTTTCGGGCGGCCGAGTCAGCGCGCGGGGAGGCTTTCTCACGGTCGAGGGCGCCGACGAGGCGGTGCTGTACGTCGATATCAGGACTGGTTTCCGCGAAGCGGACCCCTATTCGGCCTGCGTGGCTAATCTGGAACGGTGCGTTAAGAAGGGGCTCGTCCCGATTCTGGCCGACCACGTTTCGGACTTTCGCTCCTTCATGGACCGGTCCGAACTGACGCTCGGCCCTCCCCGCGAGGAAGGGGGAGGGCGCGAAACCACGGACCGGCTTCTCGCGAACGCCTCCCCCGATACGCCGCCGGAGCGAAGCCTGGTGGTTCTTTACTGGAATTTCGCGCGCTACCTTCTCGTCTCCTCGTCGCGGGAAGGAACGCTGCCCGCCAATCTCCAGGGCATATGGAACCGTCACCTGGACCCTCCCTGGGGAAGCAAATTCACGATTAACGTGAACACGCAGATGAATTACTGGCCCGCGGCCATGTGCGGCATGCCCGAGCTGGAAACGCCCCTTTTCGACCTTCTGGAGCGGGCCCTGCCCAACGGTCGGGAAACGGCCCGGGTCATGTACGGCTGTCAGGGCTTCGTCGCGCATCACAACCTGGACCTGTGGGGCGACACCGCGCCGCAGGACCATTGGACGCCTGCGACATTGTGGCCGCTCGGCGGGGCGTGGCTCGCCACCCATATCCGGTCCCAGTACGAGATTACCGGGGACCGGGCCTCGCTCGCGCGGCGCGCGGCGGCGTTGATAGAGTCGTGCCGGTTCTTTACCGAGTACCTTATCCCCTCCCGCGGCGGATCCGGGGAGGGAGGTGGCGACGCGGGGGCGCTCGTTTTGGTGCCGTCGGTGTCGCCCGAGAATTCCTATATTTCCCCCTCCGGGCAAAAGGGGAGCCTGTGCGCGGGTTGCGCCATGGACTCGCAGATACTCCGCGCCCTGTTCGCCGGCGCGATCAGGACCGCGGAGGAGCTCATCGCCTCGGGCGCGCCGGTCGCGGATTTGCGAAAGGGCGAGCTGGAACGGTTTCGCGCCGTGTACGCCGCGCTGCCCCGTACCGGGATACATTCCAACGGGACGGTCAGGGAATGGCACGAGGAATACGAGGAAGCCGAAATCGGGCACCGGCACGTGTCGCATCTGTGGGATTTATACCCGGGGACGGGAATCGACGCGCGGCGGACCCCGGACCTTGCCCGTGCCGCGCGGGCGACCCTCGAACGCCGCTTGGCCCACGGGGGCGGCCATACGGGCTGGAGCCGCGCGTGGATACTCAACTTTCGCGCCTCGCTGGGCGACGGAGAGGGCGCCCTCGCCGATATCGCCTCCCTGTTGAGCCGTTCCACCCTGCCGAACCTGTTCGATAACCACCCCCCCTTCCAGATCGACGGAAACTTCGGGGCCCTGGCGGGCATTACCCGCATGATCGTTCAGGGCTATCTGGATTGGCCCGAGCCCGCAGAGGCGACGGGCGCCGCGTGCCGGCCCCGGTTCGCCGAAATCAGGCTGCTGCCCGCCTTGCCCGCCGATTGGCCGGACGGTTCCCTTCGGGGCATACGGTTGCCCGGAGGCATTACGGTCGCGCTATCCTGGAAGGCGGGAAGGCCGGAACGGGTGTCCGTCGAATGGAACGGCGCCTTCGCGGACCCGGCGGACGGCACGCTGGAGACGGTTCTCTCGTTCTCCGGGGAGGAGCATCGGATAACCCTGACGAGGGGCCGCCTGGAAACGGGAACCGCCTTCGGCGCGCATTTTAAGGCATACGCGGGGCTGTAAGGCGATTCACGCCCGGCGATTCACGCCCGGCGATTCACGCCTGGCGATTCACGCCTGGCGCTTTACGCCCGGCGCCTTAGGGCCCGCGTCGCTCCAGGATGGCCACGTCGTGGGGCGCGAGGCGGAGGGCGGCGGGCGAATCGGGGGAGGCGTCGTAGGACGCGCCGTCCAAGAGGCTAACGGCGGGGAAGCGAAGGGTAAGCTCCGCCGGCTGAGAGCCGTGATTCAACGCGAATAGATAAGCCCTTCCGTCACCGGCCCGCTCGGTTACCTCGACGCCCTCGACCGGTTCGATGGGGGGCGCGATTCCCCGGGCGGCGGCGAGCTCGGATACCAGCCGGTCCGCAAGGGCCTGCTCGACCACCCCGCCGACGTACCACGCCTCGCCCGCGCCGAACCGGTTGCGGGTCAGCGCGGGCGTTCCGGCGTAAAATTCCGCAGTCCAGCGGCCAATCGCCTCGGCGCCTTCCAGGTGAATCACGTCGAAAAGGGTTTTCGTTTCCCAGGTGCCCGCCAGGGCCCCCGATTCCACCGCGATGCCGTTCGATCGGGAGAGCGGGAGCGCGTCGGTTTCCTCCACCCACACGCCCAAAAGCGTTCTCAAGGGGCCGGGATACCCCGTATCGGTAACCAAATCGCTTTCGTCGGCCAACCCCGAGAGCACGGTGGTTAAAAAGGCGCCTCCCCGCCGGGTAAAGGCCTCGAAGCGCTCCGCCATGCCCGGTTTCATCAGGTAGGCGCACGGGGCGGCGACTATCTCGTAGCCGTCCAGGTTCGAGTCGGCGAATACGACGTCGCAGGCCACGTTGGCGCGGGCGAAGGCCGCCCAATAGCGGTGAATTTCCGCGGGATAGTCGAGGTCGACCGTGGGACCGGCCGTGAGCATGAGCGCCCACCAGGTATCCCAGTCGAACATGACCGCGCAGCGCGCCTTCGTACGCGTTCCGAGCGTCTTGGCGCCGAGCGCCCGCAATTCCTTTCCCAGTTCCGCGACTTCGCGGAATACCCGCGTGTCGCCGTGCCCGCAGTGGTCGATCACCGCGCCGTGGAATTTTTCGCAGGCGCCCCGGGAACGGCGCATCTGGAAGAACATGACCGTGTCCGATCCGTTCGCGACGGCCTGGTAACTCAGGAGCCGCATGACGCCGGGGCGTTTCAGGGCGTTGTAGGGCTGCCAATTGGTCACGCTCGGGGTTTGCTCCATGAGCGCGAAGGGCATGCCGTCCTTGAGCCCCCGCATGGCCGCGTGCCGGAGCGCGGTGACCGTCCACGGATCGTCCGGCGATGGGTAGTTATCCCACGAGATAAAGTCCATTTCCCGCGCCCATGCGCGGTAATCGAGCCAGGGATACAGGCCCATCAGGTTGGTCGTGACCGGTACGTCGGGCGTGACGGCCTTGAGCGCGTCGCGTTCGGCCTTGAAGGTTTCGAGTATGTTATCGGAATTGTAGCGCCGCCAATCCAGGGACATTCCCTGGAAGATCGTCCGGTTCGCGCCCCATTCCTCGCTCAGGTGGCTGGGGAGCACCACGTCCTCGAAGGAATAGAAGGTGTGGCCCCAGAACGCCGCGTTCCACGCGCGGTTCACGTTTTCGATTGCGCCGTATTTCCGTTCGAGCCAGCGGCGAAAGCCCGCCTCGCAGGCGTCGCACCAGCAGGCCTCGTAATACTCGTTGGAAACGTGCCAGGCGACCAGGTTTTCCCGGTGACCGTAGCGCTCGGCGAGCTTCGCGGCCAACCGGACCGAATAGGCGCGATAGGTGGGGCTCGAGGGGCAGGAATTGTGGCGCGCGCCGAATTTGCGCTTTCTACCGTCAATGTCCACCCGGAGGATATCGGGATGCTTGCGGGCCATCCAGGCCGGGTGCGCCGCGGTTCCCGTGGCGAGGCAGATGCGGTAGCCCTTTGCGGTCGCGGCTTCCATGACGCGGTCGAGCTTCGAGAAGTCCCACAGGTCATCGTCCCTTTGGAGACCCGCCCAGCCGAAAACGTTGACCGTCAGGATATCGATTCCCGCCTTTGGAAGCAATTCCAGGTCTTTCATCCATTCGGACTCTTCCCACTGCTCCGGGTTCCAGTCCCCGCCGTACGGAATCTTGCCGATCCCCTTGTTTCCTATCATCTCATTCCTCCGACCACATGGCCACCCGGTCCCGGATCAACTTCGTCATGGCCTGGTTCGCTTCCTCAATGCCCATGTCCGTGAGCGTTTCGCGCATGGAGGCCCAGGCCGCGTCGAAATCCTCGGGCTTGCCCAGTATGGCGTTCACCAGCGCCGTTTTGACGTACTCGTCCGCCTCGCTGACCCTCGCGTTCAGTTCGGGCGTCAGCTGGTACAGCCAGGCCTGTCCGTGCCGCGATACGCCGAGTTCCTCGCCGGAGGGGAAGAGGTCGGTCCACATGGTCGCCCCGTAACCCGCGAGGGTTTCCCGTTCGGCCGGAAGATAGTTGGCGCGGATGGTTTCCGGGCTTTCCCTGGTTATGTAGTTGCCCGTGGAATCGATCCAGGCGCTGCCGCATTGGGGGAAGGGGTAGGCCCATCTCGTCACGCCCGTGTTTTTCGCGTAAAACGGGTCGGTGTCTACCCTGCGCCGTTCCGCGGGCGGGACCACGCGCTTTCCGTTCTCTATCGCGTAATTGACGTCCTTAATGCCCCAGTTCGTCAGGATCTGCGCCTCTTCCGAGCACATCCAGTCCAGGAATTCAAACGCCCGCTCCGGGTCGGCGCAAGTCGAGGAAATGGCGACGCCCCAGCCTCCGGTGAACCCCGGGTCTTTCAGGTTTTGCGCCCGATAGCCCGGGGCGGCCACCACTGGTAGGTAGGCGTAGGTCCGATCCTGCATTCCCGCGTTGATCAGGCTGGCGCGGGTATCGTTATAGCCCCACAGGGGATAGGAAATGCCGAGAACCCTGCCGGACGCGATCTTGGCCTTCCACACGTCAAGCTTTTGGGTAAAGGATTCGGGGTCGAGGAGCCCTTCGGCGTTGAGCCGGCACAGCCATCGATAGAAGAGATCCATCCCCTCGTCCATGAATTTATAGCGCGCGGTGAGGGTTTCGTCGTCGATAATCCACTGCCCGTCGTCGGGATGCCCCGTGGTATAGCTTCCGGGGTTCGACAAACCGATGTACCACTGCCAGGCGTCTATTAAAAGCGATAGGCCGATGGTTTTCTGGCCGTTTATCTCGGGGTATTTGGCGATATAGGCGCGAAGGGCGTTCTCGTAGTCCGCGAAGGTTTGGATTTTCGGGTAGCCGAGCTCCTTCAGCACCGCGTGCTGGAGCTGCATGGTGCCGTCCACCTGCCATACCGCCTGTTTTACCCCGTAGGTGCCCACGGTGTAGATCCGCGGGTCGTCCGGGGAAAACCGGAGGCGCGGGAGCTGGTCGCCGTAGAGCCTTTTCAGATTGTCGCCCTTTCGCGCGATCAGGCCGTCCAGGGGGATCACGGCGCCGGCGGCAACCAGCAGGGCAAGGTCGCCCTTAGCGTAGATCAGGTCGGGGTATTGCCCGCTGGCGATCATGAGGGGAATGGCCTGTTGGTCCCCCGCGAGGGGATGCTCCACCTGAAGGGTAACCCCGGTTTTCGCGGTTATGGCGCGGGCGACCGGATCGGTAAAGGGCATGTCGTCGGTAGAGTCCGCGGTGAAGAATTTCAGCGTAATGGGCGGCTTTCCCGAATCCGGGCCGCTCCCCGCAGCGGAATCGCCCGCCTGGCCGCGGGAAGCGCCGCAGCCGGCGAGCGCGGAAACGGCGAGCGTACTAACGATGAGCGCGACAATGGCGAGCGCGCGCCTGGGCGCGGCCGCGGAAATGCCGGGCGGTAACGGGGAGATCGCGCGTTTTGTTTTGGAGCGCCCGCGGGGCTCGCGAACCGTTCGCCTTCGGCCAACTTGCATCGACATCGTCATTCCCCTTTATCTTTTCATGGTCGCAGCGTCCGAGAAACCCGGAAAATTGCAGGAAAATACCCTAAAAAAGCTATTCCGGAAGCCCTTCTTCCCCGCCCTCGGCCCCGGTTTTAAAGGCACGGGGAGTCATGCCCACGTGCCGACGGAATTTGGAGAAAAAATAGTCGATATTCGCGTAGCCCACCAGTTTGGAAACCTGGTATACCTTGAGATCGGTGGTACGCAAGAGTTCCTTCGCCGCGTCGATCCTGATCCGGTCAAGGTAAGCGTTGAAGGTTTCCCCGGTTTGCTCTCGGAACCGCTTTCCCAGGTAAGCGCTGTTGCAATTGAAGGTCTCGCCCAGGAATTCCAGCTTGAGGTCACGGGCGTAGTTGTTTCGCACGTACTGAATCACCTTCAGGATATGGTTTCCCGGCACGTTTTCGCTGAATTCCTCCGCGATTCCCCGCGCGTAGCCCCGCACGGCGCCGATCGCCCCGCTCAGGTAGCGGCTTTCCAGGATTACGTTTACCAGGTCGTTGACCGGGTTTGCGCAAATTTCCTTTTCGGGGTGCTTGGTCATGAGTTTGGCCCTGAGTTCCATGGCTAAGGCGATGCAGTGGTTTTTGCTTTCCTCGGGCGTGAGGGCGGAATTTCTCAGCGCCGAATCAAGGGCCGTAAAGGCTTGATCCAGCCGTACGGTGTCGTAGATTTCGATGAAGGGGATCAGGTAGTCCGCGTCGGGGGCCGGGGCCGCGGGCCGCGGCAGCTCGGGGCCTTCGGACTCCACGAAGGGCGCGTCCTCGCGGAAGAAGAGGGTTTCCGCGAGACCCTCGGCCGTTCTGAGCGAATCGAGCAAGCCCTCCACGCCGCGCGCTTTGGGACCAAGCGCCGCCACGGCCCCGAGCGCGCCCTCCTTATCGCCCTGTCGGGACTCGAGCCAGGAGAGCCGCCGGTGGAACTGTTCCAGGTACCGCCGTAGGGTTTCGCCGTTTTCGTCCCGGAAGAGAAGCGCGACGTGCCGGTCCAGCGGAACGATCTCGCAGTTGAGGAGGGAGAAGAAATCCGCGGTGACGGTTTCGAGGCTTTCTTCGCCGGTTCCGGCCCCGGCGAGGGAACGGGACACCAGGGCGACTTGGAAATCCGCCTCGAAATCCTCTTCCGGAAAGGTTGAAGCCACGGCGCCCGGCTTGATCGATCGGGACAGGAGACGGGCCAACCGGGCCACGCGCTCGCTTGACCGCGCGACGCTGACGATTTCGCCGATCGCCCGCTCCGCTTCCAGCTCGGCCCCAATTTCCCTGACCTTCGCCTCCAGCTCGTCCTCGTCCACGGGCTTCAAAAGGTATCCCCGAGCGCCGTGGTTTATCGCGCTTTGCGCGTAGGAGAAGTCGCTATGGCCCGTGAGCACGAGAATCCGGGGGCGCTTGGCGCGGCCTTCCATGGCGCGGAGCACGCCGATGCCGTCGGTGCCGGGCATGCGGATGTCGAGAAGCACCAGGTCCGGTTCCCGCTCGGCGATCAGGCCCAACGCCGCCTCTCCGTCGCCGGCCTCGCCCACGGTCTCGAAGCCGAGGCTTTCCCAGTCCAGCAGGGAGGCGAGGCCCCGTCGGACCCCCGCCTCGTCGTCAACTATCGCCAATCGCCACATCGTTGTCCTCCTGGGTCGGTATGGGAAGCTTGACCGTCACGATGGTCCCCCCCGGCTCCGGGCAATCCACGTCGAGCCCCCATCGCTCGCCGTAATACAGCTTGATCCGCTCGTCTATATTCACGAGCCCGATGGAGCTTCCGCCGTGGCTTTCGCCGGCCAGCTCTGCCCGTTCCGCGCCGCCCGGTACCGTTTCCCGCCGGGCCGCCGAAAGGGCCCCTTTGAGCTCGGCCAGCCGTTCCGCGGGCATTCCCTTTCCGTTGTCCCGCACGACGATCCGCAGCGATCCGCCGTCGATCCCGATCCATACGTAGATGAAGCCACCCGTTACCGTGTCTTCGAGCCCGTGGATAAACGAGTTTTCCACGATGGGCTGTATCAACAGGGGCAGGATCGTGTATTTGGTCACGTTGCAGGTGCAGTCTATGTCGTAGGTAACCCGCTCGCCGAAGCGGATATGCTGAATGTCCAGGTAGCTCCCTACCGCCTCCAGCTCCGAAACCAGGGAGACGGGCCGTTCCGTGGCGCCCAGGTTATGCCGGAGGATCTTCGCCAAGAGCTTCACCGTGGTGGCGACCTCCCGGTCCCCGTTTTCCAGGGCCTTCATGCGGACCGTCTCCAGGGTATTGTAGAGGAAATGGGGGTTGATCTGGCTCGCGAGCATCTTGAACTGAATGTCCTTCTGGCGGGAAAGCAGCCGTTCCCGTTCCACGTTCCGCCGGTAGACCTCGTTGATGAGGGTTTTGATATTGGAGACCGTCTCGCCCAGGGCGCGGTGTATTTCCGCGATCTCGTCGCTCCCGCCGATGCCCGAGAGGGTAAAGTCGTTTTGGACCACCTTGAGGATCTCGTCGCGCACCAGGTTAACGCGGTGCCAGAAATAGCGCGAGAAGAACGAGATAAACGCCGTGGAAAGCGCGAAGGCGAGGGCGATGAGCATGCCCGTCCTGACGGTCAGATCGATGGTTTCGGTCATCATCTCGCTCATGGGGACCGCGCCCACGATCTGGAAATAATCGTAGAGGCCGCTTTTCGGGATAAAGGATTTCACGAACACCGCCGCGGGGGAGGAACCGATCCGGACGTTCTCTATGAGGCGCGATCCGCCCGCAGTCCGCAATTCGCCGGGAATCAGGGCTTCCACCGTTCCCGGCTCGCCCCCGCCCTTGCCGAACACCACGGCCCCGTCGAGTGCGACGTACGTGTCGTAAGGCTCCTCGGCGAGAATCCGGTCTATCCGGTCGCCTTCCAGGTTTATGCTGAGGATCCCGATATAGTTGTCGGTTTTCGGCCGCCTGACCAGGCGAAGGAGGGAAAGGCAGGGATCGCCCGAAACGTCGTCCGCGCGCCAGGCCCAGAACAGTTTCCCGTCCAGTCGCACCGCCCTCCGGTACCAGTCGGCGCCCCCGATGGCCTCGGTTTCCCGCACGAAAAAGGAATTGTCGAGCATGGTGGGGTTTTTCACGTACAGGCGCACGCTGGCGATTTCCGGGTACGAGCGCAGGTAGTCGTCTATAAAGCCGACGCGGAGATAGTCCCGATAGATCGAAAGGGTGTCGTCGTAGGTTTTCAGCACGATCTGGTGGATCGCGTCGTTGACGTAGAGCCGGTCCGAGAGGTCCACCGCCTTGTTGAAGATATCGTTGATGCGGCTTTCGAGCCGGGAAACGTTGGTTTCCGCCTGGGCGAATTCCTTGGCCACGAGCCGGGTATACAAGCCGGCGGTCAGGGTGACGGTAATGAGGACCATGGGCAGGAGAAAGGAGACGAGGTAGATGAGAATGAGTTTTTTGTCGATCTTGAGGTTGTCGAGGGCCGCGGCGACCGACGATAGGGATAACCGGCGAGCGTATCTTTCTTTGAGGGTCATGTAGGGTCCTGCGAAAACCGCGAATTTTGCCGAAAAAAACCGAAATAATCAGCGTGGGCCGTTTTTTCTTGACGGCGCGGTCAGGGGTGCCTTAATACTACCCGCACCCGGAGGAAAAAAGCAATGAAAAACGGCGAACCCTTCAGAAACCCCGAACTGGATATCGAGGCGCGGCTCTCGGACCTGCTGTCCCGGCTCACGCTCGAGGAAAAGATTTCCCTGGTGCCCACCGAGCAGGCGGGCGTCGCGCGGCTCGGGATCAAGCCTTACGCCATCGGGGCGGAAGGGGCGCACGGTTTCGTGGACCGGTCGGGCCCCACGACCACCTTTCCCCAAACCATCGGCCTCGCCGCGTCCTGGGACCGCGGCCTCCTCCGGCGCGTCGGGCGGGTAATCGGCACCGAGGCGCGCGCCTGGCATAACGCCCACGGCGCCTCGGGCTGCCTTTCTCTGTGGTTTCCCACCGTCGACATGGAAAAGGACCCCCGCTGGGGCCGCACCGAGGAAGGCTACGGCGAGGACCCGTACCTGGCGGGCGAGCTGGCGAGCGAGATTATCCGGGGCGCCCAGGGCGACGACGAACGCTACGTGCTCGCCTCCTGCGCGCCCAAGCACTTTTTCGCGAACAACAACGAGAAAAACCGCGTGTCCTGTTCCTGTTCGGTAGATCCCCGGAACATGCGCGAATACTACCTGCTCCCCTTCCGCAGGGCGTTCCTGAAAGGCGGCGCCCGCTCGCTCATGACGGCGTATAACGAGGTGAACGGCATACCCCTCATGCTGCATCCGGCGGTGCGCGATATCGTGAAGGGGGAGTGGGGCTTGGCCGGGCGCGGCCATATCGTCACCGACGGGGGCGACGTGGGGCAAACCGTGAACCTGCACGGCTATTTCGAGACCCACGCCGAAACCGTCGCCGCGGCTTTTCGGGCCGGCGCCGACAGCATGACCGACGTGCCGTCCCTGGTGATTCCCGCGACGCGCGAGGCCCTGGACCGCGGCCTTATTACCGAGGCTGACCTGGACGGTCACGTGGGCAACGTGCTCCGTCTCCGCTTCCGGTTCGGCCATTTCGATCCCGAGGGTACGTGTCCGTACGACTCGATCGGCGAAGCGGACATGATGACCGCCGCTTCCCGCGCCCTCGCCAGGGAAGCGGCGGCGAAGTGCGCGGTTCTCCTCCAAAACGATTGCGTACCCCCGGGCCCGCCCGTGCTGCCCCTTACCGGCGGCCGGCGGGTCGCGGTCATAGGCCCGCTCGCCGATACGGTATATACCGACTGGTACACGGGCACTCCGCCGTATCGGGTAAGTCCCCTCGACGGGCTTCGGGCCGCCCTCGGCGACGATGCGGTTCTATTTGAAAGCGGACGCGACGAGGTTTCTTTCCGCACCGCCGACGGTCGCCCCCTTTCCCTTTCGCCCGAGGGCGAGCTCCTGGTGGCCTCCGGTCAGGCGCCCTCCCGCTTCGCCCGGGACGACTGGGGCTGGGGCGCCGCCACGTTACGAAGCCTCGGGACGGGAAAATACCTCGAAACGGTTTCGGATATCGACGCGAGTCGCCAGCCCGGCGACGACGAGATAGCGGCCATCCGTGAACGGAACGTTCGTTCTCCGGTACGGGCCACGGCCGAAACCACCCTCAACTGGTTTATTACCACCCTGTTCAATATCATTCCGGACGAGGGGGCGGGCTCCGATGGGGCCGGCTCCGATGGCGCCGCTTCCGATGGAGCCGGCGATACCGGCGGCGCCGCCACGGGCGTGCCGGTGTACCTAAAAACCTGGAACGGGGCCGTGCTCCGCCACGGGGAAGAAGACGGCCCGGTGACGGTCTCGCGAACGCCGGAGCGGGCCATGCGGTTTTACATGACCGTGGAGCGGTCGGGTAGCGAGGCGGCGGCCCGGACCGCGGCGCAGGCGGAGACGGTAGTGGTTTTCGCGGGCAGCAATCCGGTGATCAACGGGAAGGAAGAGATGGACCGGCCCGATCTCGGCCTTCCCCCGTCCCAGATCGCTCTGATCGAGGCGGTTCGGGCGGTCAATCCGCGCGTCGCCCTCGTCTTGGTCGCGGGCTATCCCTATACGCTCGACCGGCGCGCGCTTTCGTGCCCCGCCGTACTGTGGACGGCACACGGCATGCAGGAAGGGGGGAACGGCCTCGCGGACGTTTTGACCGGGGCTGCGCCCCCCGCGGGCAAGCTTCCCCTGACCTGGTACAGAAGCGCCGACGACCTTCCTCCCATGATGGAATACGACGTGTTTTCCTCGGGCGCGACCTACCGCCATTTCACGAAGCCCGTCCTCTTTCCCTTCGGACACGGCCTGACCTATGCCTCGTTCGAGTGGTCCGATTTCCGTACCGACGCGGCGATTGAGCGGGGAAAGCCCTTCGCGGCCTCGGTAACCCTGCGCAACGCGGGAGCGGTCCGCGCGGAAGAGGTGGTCCAGCTCTACGCTTCCTTCGAGGGTTCGCGCCTCAAGCGGCCCGTAAAGGCCCTCGCCGGTTTCGAGCGCGTGTCACTGGAGGCGGGGGAAAGCCGCCGCGTCACGGTCGCGCTCGACCCCGAGGCTTTGGAAATCTGGGACGTGTCACGGGAGCGTTACGTCCTTGAAACGGGCCGATGCCGGCTCTTCGCGGGAACTTCCTCCGCGGACGAGCGCTTCTCGGCGACGGTGCCGGTCTTGGGCGAAACGATCCCGAAGCGCCGATTAGACGGCACGGTGCACGCCTGGAATTACGACGCCTACCGAAACTGCCACCTGCACGAGCGGCGCGGTTCCGACCTACCGGCGGTTTTCTCGGGTCCCGCGCCCGCTTTCGCCGCGGGCTACGAGCTGAGTCCCGATCTCTCCGGCCCCGCGCGGGAACCGGGGACCGGCCGCCGTCCCCGCTCTTGGATCGCGTTCCTGAACGCGGATTTCTCCGTTTCGGGAACCGGCGCCCCGGACGGGGCGGGACAAAGCGGCGCGCGCGAATTTACCGCCCGGATCCTCGCCCGCTCGTCACTGTTCGGCGCCCCCCGCCTCGAACTCAGGATCGGCTCGCCCGAAGGGCCCGCGGTCGCGAACATCGCGTTGCCCGTCACCGGCGACAATTGCGCCGTACCCGGAAAATCCCTGCGGGCGTTGTGGACCGGAATCCGAGCGCCGGTGGAAGGCCTTCCCGAAACCGGCGACCTCTACGTTATCCTGAAGGGGGATGTGGGCATTCAAAGCTTTTCCTTGAAATAGGTAATTGTTTCCATTGTAAAATAAATGGATTTATACCATACTCTTTCCCAAGAGAGGTACCGCCATGAACAATTTCACCTTTTCGAGCCCCACGAAGATCGTCTTCGGCCGCGGCGTGGAAACCGGCGTGGGCGAGGAAACGGCCCTGCACTCAAAACGGGTACTGCTTCATTTCGGCGGCGGAAGCGCCGAACGCTCCGGATTGCTCCCCCGGGTCCGCGATTCCCTGCGGAAAGCCGGCGTGGAATGGGTAGAGCTGGGGGGCGTTCGGCCCAACCCCCGCATCTCGCTGGTCCGCGAGGGCGTATCCCTTTGCCGGGAAAACGGCCTGGATTTCATCCTTGCCGTAGGCGGCGGGAGCGCGATCGATTCGGCGAAGGCAATCGCCCTGGGAGTCGGCTACCCGGGCGATCCCTGGGACTTTTACGATTATACGGCAAAGCCGGAGCAAGCCCTGGGCGTTGGCGTGGTGCTGACCATCCCCGCCGCGGGAAGCGAGTCCAGCACGAGCTCGGTACTTTCCGACGACGAAACGCAGACGAAACGGGGCTGTTCCTCCGAACTGCTCCGGCCCCGGTTCGCCTTCATGAACCCGGAACTGACCTTCACCCTTCCCGCCTATCAAACCGCCGCCGGCGCCGCGGACATTATGGCCCATATCATGGAGCGCTATTTCACCAACGCGCGGAACGTCGCGCTCACCGATCGCCTGTGCGAGGCCGCGCTCCGCACGGTGATAGACAACCTGCCGCGGGTTCTCGCCGCGCCCGACGACTACGACGCGCGCGCCGAGATCATGTGGGCGGGCTCCATCGCCCATAACGACCTTTTGGGAACCGGTAGGGAAGGGGACTGGGCCTCGCACGGGATCGAGCACGAACTGAGCGCGCTTTATGACGTGGCGCACGGGGCGGGGCTCGCCGTGGTCTTCCCCGCCTGGATGAAATTCGCGTGGAAGCACGACGTGAGCCGGTTCGCCCGATTCGCCACCGAGGTTTGGGGCGTGGAGCGCGATTGGCTCGACCCGGAACGCGTTGCCCTGGAGGGAATCCGCCGCCTGGAGGCCTTCTTCTCCGCTTCGGGGCTTCCCGTGCGGCTGACCGAGCTCGGCATACCGCTTGACCGGCTGGACGAGATGGCCGCCCGCGCGGTGATGAAGGGAAACGGATTTTTGGGAAAATTCGTGGAGCTGGACGCGCAAGAGGTACGGATTATCCTGCAGTACGCCCTTGCGCCCCGGTAAGGAGCCTTAGTCCCGAACGCCCCGGTCGCGCAGCCATTCGGCCCAGGCGTGATCGGACTTGGCGATGTGCTCGAGGAGCCAGGTTCCGAGGAAGCGATAAAAAAGGTAGCCGTCGTCGGGCGAGGCTTGGGCGAGCAAATGGATTTCCTTGCCCACCTTGGCCACGAAGTCGTCATGCTGTTTCTTGTGGCCCTCGAAGCCCGGGAAGCCGTGCCGCTTCATCAGGCTTTCTTCCTCGGAAAAGTGGTATTCCGTATAGTCGGTGAGCTGCTTGAGTATCTTCGCCATCTTCAGGGCATACTCGGGGTCGTATTCCTTGATGGTCTGAAATACCGAATCGATGATCGAGATGAGCTTCTTGTGCTGAAGATCCACTTCCATAAAGCCCGTGGCGAGGGAATCGCTCCAGGAAAGAATGTTTACCATGGCTTATCATAACGCCCAAGCGCCGCGGTGGCAAGCGAAATGCCGACGCCGCCGTTCCTGCGACCCGCCTAGCCCGGAAACGTGCTCCCGTTCTTTCGGCGCGCCCTGATTTCCCCGACGCGCCGCTCGAACAGCTCGCGGTGCCATTCCAGGTGCCGGTAATAGTCGCGTACCAGAAAGTCGAGGGTCAGCTCGCCTTCGGCCGTCTTCCAGGTCCAGCCGAGGCACCCCTCGTCCATCCGTTCCGCGATATGGAGAAGATACCCGTTATACTCGGTCCAAAGCCTTACGAGGAGCCGGTAGTCGCACGAGTCGGCCTTTGACGCCCGGAGCCACGCGTCGCCGTCGTAGGCGGGAAACTCGAGTTCCCGCTCAAGCTGGAGGCGCACGAAGCGTTGGTGGTTATTCGCCGCCGAATCGACGAGGTGGCCGACCATCTCCGCCAGGGTCCACCGGTCCCCTTCGAGCCGCTCGTGGGCCAGGGTTCGGTGCCGGAGCATGAGGGCCCGAAAGGCCCTGAGGTTTTTCTTATATTCGTCGATGGGGAACATGGGGACTCCTTTCGGGAGAGTGTATCGCTTTTTCGCCGGCGGGAAAACCGTCGCCCCGGAACCGGCTCGCGATTCGGTCGGTTCGTCGCGTATCTCCCGCCCGTTTACTCGGGCTTGCGAAATCGGTGGGGGCCCTCTATAATGGTAACGCGAATGCACCCCATTCCGAATCGGAGGCCCATCCCCGTGAAATCATTCGACGAACTGTATTTTGAAGTGCTCGTGCATGCCCTGAAGGATCGCGACGAATCCTATCTCGAGCGTTTGGAAGCGCTCAAATCGGACCAGATGGATTGCCTCCTCCACCCGGAGCGTCACCCGGTGGTGGTTTCGACCGGCCCCTGCGATTGCGGGGAAGCGGAACCCGACTGCAAAAAGGTCTGCGAGTTTCACGCCATTCACCCCGACGAGACCGGGGAGCTGAAAATAGACGAGGCCGCCTGCGTGGGCTGCGAGCTCTGCGTGGCGGCCTGCCGCGCCCACCGGCTCGCCGCGAGCAAAGACGTGATACCCGCCCTCCGCGCGGTGCGTTGGGGCGGAAAGCCCGCCTTTGCCCTCGTTGCCCCGGCCTTTCTCGGCCAATTCGGCGAGGCCGTCAGCCCCGGCCGCCTGCGCGCGGCGCTGAAGGCGGCGGGTTTTACGGGAATGATCGAGGTGGCCCTGCTCGCCGACATGCTTACCCTGAAAGAAGCCCTGGAGTTCGACGCGCACGTCAAGACGGCCACGGACTACCAGCTCACCAGCTGCTGTTGCCCCATGTGGATCGCCATGATCCGGAAACTCTATCATGGCCTTGTTCCCCACGTTCCCCCCGCCGTGTCGCCCATGATCGCCGCGGGCCGCATGGTGAAGACCCTCTATCCCGACGCGGTAACCGTCTTCATCGGCCCCTGCCTGGCGAAGAAATCCGAGGCCCGGGAAAAGGACGTCGCCGACGCGATCGATTACGTTTTGACCTTCCAGGAGATGAAGGACGCCTTCGCGATCCTCGAGCTCGATCCCGCGTCTTTCGAGGAAGACGACCGCGAGCACGCTTCCCGCGCGGGGCGCATCTACGCCTACGCGGGCGGGGTGAGCGAGGCGGTGGCCGGGACGGTGGAACGGGTCCGCCCCGGGCGCGCCATTCCGGTCACGACCCGCGCGGCCAGCGGCGTTCCCCAGTGCAAGGCCATGGTCGCCGATATCGTCTCCGGCAAGGGCGGGGCGAACTTTTACGAGGGCATGGGCTGCGTGGGCGGCTGCGTGGGAGGGCCGCGGGCGATCATACCCAAGGAGGACGGCCGGCGCAACGTGGCGCGGTACGGCGACGAATCGGTGCATCCGACTCCCATCGATAACCCGTACGTGGTGGAACTCCTCGGGAAGCTCGGGTTCGACACCATCGAGAAATTGCTGGAAGAAAGCGATATTTTTACGCGCACCCTGGAATAGTCCCGCGCGCCCGCCTCGCGCCCAAAACGGGCGGGCGACCTTGCCACCTGCGTAAAAGGCCCCTATACTGTTCCGCGTGAAGTTTCCCGTAAGAATAGCCCTCGCCGTGACGGGGGCCCTATCCGTCATTTCCCTCTCCGCCTCGCTCATGCTGCTGCGCGGTTTGCTCTCCCAGGGCGATACTGCCCCGGGCTCGGCCCGCTTTCATCTTGCCCTGTTCGTGCCCCGCGACGGGGGCTCCTTTTTCGAGACCCTCGCCGAGGGCGCCCTCCAGGCCGCGGCTGAAAACGACGCGGCCCTTTCCATCCATTATCTCGGTCCCGATTCGCTTTCCCTCGAGTTCGCGTCCCTGCTCGGCGCCGACGGTATCGCCGTGTGCCCGGGCGGCTCCGAGGTGGAGGAGCGCGTCGGGCTCGAATCGATCTCCGCCGCGGGATTGCCCCTGGTATTGATAAACCGTTCCGTTCCCTCCGACCTGCCGCGCCCCTTCGTCGGGGTTAACAATTACGACTGGGGTAAACGGGCGGGCTCCTTCGTGGAAAGTTCCCTTCGCAGGCCCGGAACGCTGGCGGTTATTTACAGCGACAAGGCTCCCTCGGTCCTCGCCGAGCGCGAGCTTTTCGAGATGGGCCTGAACCAGGCCCTGGGAGAGGGGAGGGCAAGCCGGCTCGGCGGCTCGGCCGAAACGCCCATCGCCTCGTGGAAAACCGGATTGAACCCCCAGGACGCCGAGCATATCGTCTACGAAATCGTGCACGGGACCCCCGATCTGTCGGGCGTGATCTTCACCGACGAGCACGATACCGTCGCGGGCTGTCAGGCCCTGATCGACCTCAATTTGGTCGGCCGCATCTCCATCGTCGGCGCCGGGTCGCAGAAGGCGATCGAGGATTACGTGAGAAAGGGAATCATGGCCGGCTCCGTGGTGGTGGACCCGTCCGTGATCGGCCAAACGGCGATCAATTCCCTGGTGGAGCTTTGCGCCACGGGCTATACCTCCAATTCCGTCGATACGGGCATTTCCGTGATCGAGCGGGAAACCCTGGCGCGCTCCCGCGTCGCGAGGACCCGCAAATGACGGAACGACGGTCCCGTTTCCGCTCTTTCAGGGCGCGAACCCTCGCGGGGGTACTGGGCGTTTTGCCCATCCTGGTCGTGTCCGCGGCCTATATCCTCTTCGCCACGATCCGCCTCCAGGATTCCATGAACCGCGGCATTGACCGGCAACTGGAAATCAGGGGGCTCCAATCCGCGCTGGCCGAATACCAAACGCCCCTGCTCGAATACCTCGCGACCCGCTCCTCAAAAGCCCTGTCGGAGCTTCTCATTATCGCGCAAAACCTCCGGTCCGCCGCCGCCGTCCCCTGGGGAATCCCCGCCGATCCGGTGGAGCTGCAGGAAAACGAGGTGCATTCGCTGGTACTCGCGTACCTTGACCTGACCGACCGCGTGATCGACGAAAAGCGCGGGCTGGACGTGGCGGGCTATACGGCCCTCTACGACCGCTCCCGCCGCGCCCTGGACTATATCGGCGAAAGGATCGAGGCGATCTCGTCCGCCCGGCTGGCCGAACAGGGCGAGGCCTACGGGCAGTTTATCGCCATCAGCCGCTCCGTTCAGTCGTGGAACCTCGCCTTTATCATCTGCGTATCCCTTTTCGCCGGGACCCTCATCGTCGCCTCGGTAGATACCATCGCCCGGCCCATGACCGATCTGGCCAATTCGGCGCTCCGCATCTCCGCGGGGAATTTCGAAAGCGAGGACGTTCCCCTTTCCGCCATAGACGAGATGGACGAGGTGATCCGCGCCTTCAACCGCATGAAGCGCGACATTCACACGTATATAGAGGAATTGAAGTGGCAGCGCGGCGTGGAGCAGGAATATCTGGCCGAACGCATGCGGTACATGAAGATGGAAGAAACCTTCCGCCGCATGGAACTGTATACCATGCAGGCCCAGATGAACCCCCACTTCCTCTTCAATTCCCTGAATACGGGCATTCAGCTCGCCATTATCGAAGGGGCCGAGCGGACGGGCGATTATATGGACCGACTCTCGCGGCTATTGCGCCACAACGTGCGCGTCAAGGAAAGCATGGTCCCCCTTCGGCACGAGATAGAGGGCCTCGAAACCTATTTCTATTTACTGGGCGTCCGGTTCCCGAAAAACCTGGGCCTCACGCTCGACTGCCCCGAGGATATCCTGGACCGGTATACCGTGCCCGTATCCATGCTGCAGCCCATGGTGGAAAACTGCGTGGTGCACGCCTTCAAGAAAGTGGAGCGGGCGGAGGGCGAGCGAAACGCCATCGACGTCCGGGTCGCGGCCAAGGGGCGGTTCCTCGAGCTTTCGGTGACGGACAACGGCTCCGGCATGGACGAGGAAACGAGGCGAATGCTCTTGCGAACCGGGGATTCCCCGCACCTGGGCGCCCCTACTTCCGCCGCCCAGGGAGCGCCTTCCGCCGTCCCCGCGGGAGAAGCCGATTCGAAGGTTCCCGCAGGCGATACGCGGGGCATGAAGGTTATGGGCCTTGAAAACGTGATTCAGCGGCTCCGCTTTTTCTGGCCCGACGACCCCGACGTCGTCACCATCGATTCCGCCCTCGGCCGGGGCACGACTATCACCGTCCGCCTCGATACGGAGAAAAAACCATGTATACCGTCCTGATCGTCGACGACGAAGAACCGGTCCTCGAAAGCTTTTCCCACATGCTCGCCGAGGGGGTGGAGGGTTTCTCCCTCGCCGGCGTCGCGCGCAACGGCTTCGACGCCATGAAGGCCATCCACGAGCTGAGGCCCGACGTGGTATTCATGGACATAAACATGCCCGGCATCGACGGGCTCGAGACCATTTCGCGGGTGCACGAAACCGTGCCCGAAACGGTGTTCGCCCTGTGCACGGCCTACGAGCGCTTCGACCTCGCGCGCAGGGCCATCCCCCTCGGCGTGCAGGCCTATCTCGTGAAGCCCGTCACCAAGCGCATGTTCGTCGATACCCTTTCCGAAATTCGCGACCGCCTGGGCCGGGAACGGCGCGCGGTTTCCGCCGAAGGGCCCCGTTCCGATACGGCCCAAGCCCTTATCGAGCGGGCCTTCTTGCGTGACGAGCTCTCCCGCCCGATAACGGAAACCCGCTGGCGCGAATTGCGCGACGCCCTGGGCCTCGATTCAGACCGGGCCCTCGTCGCCTTCGCCTCGGTAGACGCGGTCGATCACGGAACGGATAGCCCCTTCGACGAGGTAAACCGCAGGCTCTCGTTGAAATACCGCTTCGCCTTCGCCACGAACCTCAAAATGGGCCTGTATTTCGTCTCGGGCGACGCGGACCGCGGTCGCTTCGTCCGGGACCTCTCCGCCGAGATAGACGCCGCGGCGGGCCGCGAGGCGATGCGGTGGATCGGCGCGGGCGACAGCGCCTTAGCCCCCGACTTCAGCGGGTCCTACGCGCAGGCCTATTCCCGGTTCAGGCAAAGCCGCGCCCGGAGCGAGGCCCTGGTCCGCGAACGGCTCGGGATAGCCGCGCTTCGGCAAAAAATCGGCTTTACCCCCGCACCGGAATATCTCGAGCGGTTCTCCGAATGGCGCGACGCCCTCTTCGCCTCCCTTTCCTTCCAGGAGGCGAAACTCCGGCTCGTTTCCCTCCTCGTTCTGCTCCTGGACGACGAAACTGGCTACTACCGGGCGGGGGAGGGAGACGGCTCCATGCCCTTCCTTGACCCCCCGTCCGAGGCCGCCGAGCTGGAAACCCCCGAAGACTGCGCCCGCTGGTCGGACGCGGCCGTCCGCTCCATCGCCGAGCGCGCGGAACGGGAACGCACCGCCCACCTCCCCGCGCCCCTTTCCCGGGCCCTTTCCTACATCGCCGCCCGCTTTAACGAGCCCCTTCAGCTCGCCGACGTGGCCGAGGAAGCCCGGGTTTCCCCCGCGTACCTAAGCCGTATCTTCGGCGAGTACCTTTCCGTGTCCTTCGTGGAATACATTACCGAACTCAGGGTGGAAACCGCGGAACGCCTCCTGCGGGAGCGCGCCCTGAGCGTCAAGGAGGTTGCGCATGCCGTCGGTTTTCAAGACCCGAACTATTTCTCCAAGGCTTTCCGGAAACGTACCGGTCTCTCGCCCAGCGCGTACGCGGAGCAGGAACATGGGGAATAGGCCCCTTCTTCCCCTCTTGGGGGCAATCGCTTGCCTGGCCTTCTTAGCCGGCTGCTCCGCGTCGCGCGGGGATACGTCCCTTTCCCGCAGTCCCGCGCAGTCGTCGCTTGCCTCGGACCCGATCAATCCCGCGAACGACCGGGTCCGTATCGGCTTTTCCATCGCAACGGATACCTTCATCATCGAGCGCTGGAACAAGGACATCAAGATATTCACCGGCGCAGCGCGGGATCTCGGGGCCGACGTGATCGTTCAAATGTCGGCGGGGGGCGCGAAGGAGCAAATTTCGCAGATCAACTTCCTCCTGACCCGCGATATCGACGTGCTCGTGCTCATAGCCCACGATTCGGAAATGCTCGCCGCCATCGTCAAAAAGGCCCGCGAGTCTAAGATCCCCGTCATCGCCTACGACCGCCTCATCCTCGGGACGCCCATCGACGCGTACGTTTCGTTCGACAACCGCGAGGTCGGTAGGCTCTTCGCGAAGGCCCTCCTTTCCGCCGTGCCCGAGGGACGCTACCTCTTGGTGAACGGCTCTACCCGTGACAACAACAGCTACGAGGTGAACGCGGGGGTGCACGAGGAGCTCGACGGGGCCATCGCCTCCGGCAAGGTGAGCGTGGTCGACGAACTATGGCTCGACGAATGGAGCTACGACGAGGCCAGGGAGAAAATCGGCGCGGTGTTGGAGCGCACCACCGACATTCAGGCGATTTCCTGCGCCAACGACCAGATCGCCCAGGCCGCCATCCAACTCCTGGCGGAATACCGGCTGGCGGGCAAGGTTGCCGTGGTCGGCCAAGACGCGGATATAGGCGCCTGCCAAAAGATCGTGGAGGGCACCCAGCTCATGACCGTCTACAAGCCCCTGGTCCTCTTGGCCACCCACGCCGCCTCCCTGGCGGTAAGCCTCGCCCGCGGCGAACTGCCCGCCGCGGACCGACGGGTAGACAACAAAAGCGGCGTGAGCGTCCCCTTCTTCATGGAAGCGCCCATCGCGGTGTTCCGGGGCAATATGGATTCCACGGTGATCCGCGACGGCTTTCACGCGGCCGAGGACGTATACCGGAACGTGTCCGTCGTGCCGGCGACGAAATGAGGTACCGATGATAGAGCGCATAGGGTTGATGAACGGGTGGCTATTTTCCCCCGAATGGCAAGACGGCATGGAACGCCGCGCGGAAGGGCATTCCTTCGTGCCCGTCTCCCTGCCGCACGCGGCGACGGAGCTCCCCCTCAATTATTTCGACGAGCGGTCTTACCAAAAGGTTTCCTGTTACCGCACGACGCTGCCGGCCTTTTCCCTCTCCGGCGGCAGGCGCGCGATTCTCCGCTTCGAGGGCGTTATGGCGGCGGCGACGGTTTGGGTGAACGGCCGGCTCTTGGGCGAGCATAAGGGCGGATACACCCCTTTTGAGTTCGACGCGACCGATCGTTGCCGAGGCGACGGGTCCGACGAGCTTACGGTCCGCGCCGACGCCCGCGAACGGCCCGACGTGCCGCCGTTCGGCGGCCAAATCGATTACCTCACCTATTCCGGAATCTACCGCGAGGTCTATCTCGACCTTTCCGCCCCGCTGAGAATCCGCAACGTCAGGGCCGAGTGCGCTTCTCCCCTCGCGGCGGAAAAGAGCCTTACCCTTCGCGTATTCGCGGCCAACGCCGGCGGCGCGGCGCGGGGAACGGCCGAAGCGTCCCTGCTCGATCCCTCGGGGCGCGTCGTCGCCTCCGTTTCCGCCCCGGTAACCGTATCCGCAGGCGAATCGGAGTTTTCCCTCGAGCTTACCCGCCTGGGCGGGCTCTTCCTATGGTCTCCGGACTCGCCGACGCTCTATACCGCGGTTTGCTCCCTGAAAGGGGACTGCCCGGGGGAACCCGCCGATACCTTTACCTTCCGGTACGGCTTCCGTACCGCGGAGTTTCGCCCCGACGGTTTTTACCTGAACGGGGAACGGCTGAAAATCGTGGGACTCAACCGTCACCAAGCCTGGCCGTACGTGGGCTACGCCATGCCCGCGCGGTCCCAGCGGCGCGACGCGGATATCCTCAAATACGAGCTTCGCGTTAACCTGGCGCGCACGTCCCACTACCCCCAGTCCCCCCGCTTCCTGGACCGGTGCGACGAGATCGGCCTTCTCGTCTTCGAGGAAATACCGGGCTGGCAGCACATCGGAGACGATGACTGGAAGGCTCTGGCGACGGAAAACGTCAGGGAAATGGTCGAGCGGGACTGGAACCGGCCCTCCGTCGTCCTGTGGGGGGTTCGAATCAACGAATCGCAGGACGACGACGCCTTCTACGCGCGGAACAACGCCTTGGCCCATTGCCTGGACCGGAGCAGGCAAACCGGCGGCGTGCGGTATCTCGAACGGAGCCGCCTCCTCGAAGACGTTTATACCATGAACGATTTTTCCCTCGACGGCGGCGCCGTTGCCTTACGGAGCCAGCGCGCGGTCACGGGCCTCGACCATGACGTTCCCTACCTCGTCACCGAGTACAACGGCCACATGTATCCCACCAAAAAGACCGACAGCGAGGAACGGCAGATCGAGCACGTTATCCGCCACCTTCGCGTGCAGGACGCCTCCTTCGGCGATCCGCTCATAGCCGGAGCCGTGGGTTGGTGCGCCTTCGATTACAATACCCACAAGGATTTCGGCTCGGGAGACCGCATCTGCCATCACGGCGTGATGGATATCTTCCGCATCCCGAAGTTCGCCTCGTACGTGTACGCCTCCCAAACCCCGCCGTCGCGCGGCGTCGTCCTGAAACCCGTGACCCGATGGGCCCGGGGCGAGCGGAGCGTCGGCGGCATTCTCCCCCTCGTGGTGCTCACGAACTGCGACTCTATCGGCATAACCTTCGGCGCAAACGAGGAGATACGGATTACCGAGCGGGGAGGGGAATATCCGAACCTGCCCTATCCCCCCTTCGTAGTCGACTCCCGGCACATCCCCCCGGAGAAGGTCGGGGCCTGGGGTATGGTCTGGGAAGACGGCCTCATTACCGGATACGTCGGCGGGGAGGCGGCGGCCGTCGCGCGCTTCGCCGGGAATCCCGTCGGGGAAACCCTGGCCGCCGTCGCCGATGACCGGGAACTCGCCGCCGGGGCCAAGGACGCGACCCGCGTCGTCGTTTCCGTGAACGATCAGGCGGGTAACCCGCTTCCCTACGGCGACGCGGTGGTCTCGGCGACGATCGAGGGGCCGGCGCGAATTCTGGGCCCGTCTACCTTCGCGCTCATCGGCGGCTCCCGCGCGTTTTGGGTAGAAAGCAGCGGTACGCCGGGGTCGGTCCGGGTGGCCGTTACCGCGGAGGGGCTCGATACCCGGATACTGGAAATCGACGTCCGTTAGGCGGCCTCGCCGAGAGTCCGAGCCGCTTGCCCCACCCGCGCGGCAGAAATATTTTGTCCATAAAATATTACCTTACCGGGCCCTCGGCGGCCCGCATCCCCGCCGCCGCGCGAATTTTTCCCCGAATATGTAAAAACCTTACGGTTTCCCCCTCCGCGCCTCCGGCTTCATAATGGAGCCAATGTTCTTAATCTCTCAAGGAGGATTGTGAAATGAAAAAATCGATTACCATTGCGTGCGCGCTCGTCGCGGCTGCCGGTATCGCGTTCGCCGGTGGAAGCACCGACAAGAAGGCTAGTTCCGCCTTTATCGGTCTCGCCATGCCCGAGACTCACGTCGAGCGCTGGCAGAAAGACGGCGCGGCGCTTCTTGCCGACGCTCAGGCCAAGGGCTACAAGGCCGAGGTCGCCTTCGGCGACGCCGACCAGAGCAAGCAGAACCAGCAGATCCAGGACTTCCTGACCAAGGGAGCCAAGCTTCTCGTTATCGGTTCCGTTAACGAAGGCGTCGTGTCCGCCGTCGCCGACGCGGCCAAGGACAAGGTCACCGTTATCGCCTACGATCGCCTGATCACCGGCACCGCTGACTACGACTACTACATCACCTTCGACAACTACAAGGTCGGACAGTTCCAGGGCAAGGCTCTCGAGACCGCCCTCAACCTCGCCGCCGCCACCAAGGACAAGCCCAAGTACATCACCATGTTCGCCGGCTCGCCCACCGACAACAACGCGAAGGTGTTCTTCGACGGCGCCATCGACGTGCTCCGCCCCTACGTTGAGAAGGGCAGCCTCAAGCTCGTCGGTCCCGCTCCCCTCAAGTCCTCCGATGCTGACTTCATGAAGATCACCACCGAGAACTGGAGAGCCGACGTCGCCAAGACCCGCATGGAGAACCTCCTGAACAACGACGCCAAGAACGTTGTCCTCGACGGTATCCTCGCCCCGAACGACACCCTTTCCCGCGCCATCCAGGAAGCCTGCGCCTCCGACGCCAAGTACGCCGGCGGAAAGCTCCCCGTATGCACCGGACAGGACGGCGAAATCGCCTCCATCGCGGCCATCCGCGACGGCAAGCAGTACATGACCGTGTTCAAGGACACCCGCAAGCTGGCTACCGCGACCATCGAACTGGCCGACGCCCTGCTCAAGGGAGCCACCCCCTCGATCGCCGGCGCCCGCCTGGACACCACCAGCTATGATACCGGAAAGAAGGTCGTGAAGGCGTACCTCCTCGAGCCGGTCATCGTAACCAAAGACAACTACAAGGCGATCATGATCGACTCCGGCTACTACAAAGCCGAAGACATCAAGTAAATCGTCTCACTGACGGGAGACCGGCAGTAAGGGATATGCCCCTCGGGGCCGCCCCTCGCGGGGCGCCCCGCCGGTCATCCCAAGTCTTACCGCTCGCCTCGGGTCTGGGGAGCCGCCAACGCGCTGCTGTCCGCGCCGGAGGCGAACGGTTTTTTTAGGGGAAGGGAAAACGTGAGCGATTACATTCTGGAAATTGAAAACCTGACCAAGGACTTTCCGGGCGTGCGCGCCCTGGATAACGTAAGCCTTAAGGTCAAACGCGGCGAGATTCACTCGCTGTGCGGCGAGAACGGCGCCGGCAAATCGACGCTGATGAGCGTCATCTCCGGGGTATACCCCAAGGGTTCCTACGAGGGGAAAGTCTTCTTCAAGGGAAAAGAAACCCACTACGCGAGCGTAAAGGACTCAGAACGGGAAGGCCTCGCGATCATCCACCAGGAACTCGCGCTCAGTCCGTACCTTACAATCTACGAAAACATCTTTCTCGGTCACATGGAAACCAAGTTCGGCGTTATTGACTGGGACCGCTATATCATTGAATCGCGCAAGCATTTGGATCAGGTCGGTCTCGAGGAGAATCCGTCCACCGTCGTGAGCAAGCTCGGCGTGGGAAAGCAGCAGCTCGTTGAAATCGCCCGCGCTCTGTCGAAGAAGGTCGAGCTCCTTATCCTCGACGAGCCGACGAGTTCCCTCAACGACGACGAAAGCAACAAGCTTCTCGACCTTATCCTCGAACTGAAAAAGCAGGGCATAACCTCGATCATGATATCGCACAAGCTGAAAGAGGTTTTAAAGATCGCCGACTCGGTGACCATTCTCCGCGACGGCAAGTCCATTTCGACGTTCGACGTTAAGGCCGACAAACTCGACGAAAAAACGATAATCAGGGACATGGTTGGCCGCGAATTGGGCATCGCGTACGAACGGCAGAAGGTGCCCATCGGCGATACCGTCCTCGAGGTTAAAAACTGGAGCGTGTACCATCCCGACTACCATTCCATGAAGGTGGTGGACGACGTTTCCTTCAACGTGAAAAAAGGCGAGATAGTCGCGTTCTGCGGGCCCATGGGCGCCGGCCGAACCGAACTCATGATGAGCCTGTACGGGCGCTCCTACGGTTCCAAGTCCGAGGGCGAGATTCTCCTGAACGGGAAGGCCGTGGACACGACGAGCCCGCGAAAGGCGCTCAATTCCGGTATCGGCTACGTGTCGGAAGACCGAAAGACGCTCGGCCTCGTGCTCATCCAGGACATCAAGACCAACATATCCAGCTCAAGCCTCGATAAGCTTTCTACCCTCGGCGTGGTGGATTCTCACCGCGAAATTTCCGAGGCGGAGAAGTACCGCAAGTCGCTCCGCATCAAGACTCCTTCGGTAAACCAGCTCGCGCGGAACCTTTCGGGCGGCAACCAGCAGAAGGTGGTCTTAAGCCGCTGCCTCCTGGCGGATCCCGAGATATTCATCGTTGACGAGCCCACACGGGGAATCGACGTAGGCGCGAAGTTCGAGATCTACGCGATCATCGACGGACTGGTCAAGGAAGGAAAGAGCGTCATCATGGTCACGTCTGAGCTTCCCGAGGCCCTGTCCCTCGCGGACCGAATTTACGTCATGAACGAAGGCAGGATCAAGGGCATACTGAACCGCGACGAAGCCACCCAGGAAAAAATTATGCATCTCGCGCTCGTACACGAGGAGGAAAGGACAAAATGAACGGACAAGAAAGAACCGCGCGGACCATTACCGTGCGCTCGTACCTCATGTCGAACATGAGAAACTATTCCATGGTAATCATGCTCGCGCTGATCATGATTATCTTCTCGTTCCTGACCAACGGGGTTAACCTTAACTCCCGTAACATCACGAACATCTTCATGCAGAACAGTTACATCCTCCTCCTCGCGGTGGGAATGGTGCAGGTAATCATAATAGGCAACATTGACCTTTCCGTCGGGCGGGTCTGCGCCTTCGTGGGAGCCCTCAGCGCCATGATTTACAACACCGGCGCGGGCATGACCGTGACCATCGTCGCGAGCATCCTCATCGGTCTCGCCATCGGCGTGTTTCAGGGCACCTGGATCGCCTTCCTGAAAATACCGGCGTTCATCGTGACCCTGGCGGGCATGCTCCTGTTCCGCGGTCTTACCTACATCATCACCAACGTGACCCCGGTCTCTCTGGTCGACGACAACTTCAAGCAGATCGCCTCCGGTACCGTGAACATAGACGCGCTGACCTTCGGCGACTTGCACGCCACGGCGCTTGCCGTCGGGCTCCTGCTGTTCGTGATCATCGTCGTGCTGGACTTCGCGGCCCGCGGCAAGAAAATCCGCAACGGCTTCGACGTGCTTCCCATGGGCTTGCAGGTCGGCAAGATCGTGCTGTACGGCGTATTCATCGCGGCGATCTCCTGGAAGTTCGCCACCTACCGCGGCATTCCCACGGTGGCCGTGCTGCTCGGGATCACCATCGTCGGCTTCACCTTCATGATGAACAACACGATTATCGGGCGCTACATTTACGCGGTCGGCGGCAACGCGCGTTCCGCGAAGCTGTCGGGAATCAACTCCGAAATGGTCACCTTCATCGTCCACGTGATCATGGGCGGTCTCGCGGGACTGGCGGGCGTGGTGTTCACCGGCTACATGAACTCGGCGCTTCCCCAGGCGGGCGAGAACTTCGAGCTCGACGCGATCGCCGCCTGTTTCATCGGCGGCGCCTCTACCTCGGGCGGTATCGGTACGGTCATCGGCGCGATCACCGGCGGTTTGGTCATGGCGGCCATCAACAACGGTATGTCCCTCATGAACCTGGGCGCCCAGTGGCAGTACGTGGTTAAGGCCTCGGTACTCCTTCTCGCGGTTCTCTACGATATTTATACCCGCCGCAAGGCCGGATTGGGTTGATCCCCTTCTCCCGACCGTAAACGGGGAGGGGCGGAACGCAACGGCGTTCCGCCCCTCCTTTTTTTTTGCCGAAGATCTCCGCGGGTTGACAAAGTTAGTCAAATCTAATATTACAAAGCCATGACAAGCGGCGAAGTGCTTTCAGAATCCCTCGAAGACTATCTCGAGGCTATCTATCGGCTCATTCTCGAAAAGAACACGGCACGGGTAAAGGATATCGCCGCCGCGCTTAAGGTGCGCTATCCGTCCGTTACGGTCGCCGTGGCCGCCCTCGAAAAGCGCGGCCTGATCACACACGAGCGCTACGGCGGGATAAACCTGACCAAGGCCGGCTACGAGGCCGCCGCGGAGGTTACGGAACGCCACCGGCTCCTGCGGGGCTTTTTCGCGAACGTTCTCGGCTGCCAACCCTCGGTGGCCGACGAAACCGCCTGCCGCGTGGAGCACGCGTTGCCTTCCCCCGTTTTCGTCCGGCTCACCCAATTCATAAAATACCTTTACGTGTCCCACGAGGACCCGGAGGGCTGGATTCGCTCCTTCTCCCGCTTTGTCGAGGGCGAGGTCGGGGTAGGGGACGGAAAGAACGCGATGGACCGCTATTTCGACGGAACGGGATTCGAACTGGAAGGAGAGCCACATGACGATTGATCTTTTGGAATCGGGCAGGCGCGCGGTGGTATGCGCGGTTACCGGCGGGCACGCGCGCCGCGCCCATTTAATGAATCTCGGAATCGTGCCGGGCGTTCCGGTCACGGTTATCCGATCCGAGCGAAAGGGCCCTATTATTCTCGAGGTGATGGGCGCCCGGATCATGATCGGGCAGGGCATGTCAAACGCGATCGAAGTGCGCTGATTTTTTTTTCAGATTGAAGTTAGTCTTTCCTAACTATCGTTGGTACGCAAGGAGATATACATATATGCACACGAAACTGAGGGATTTGGGAGCCGGTTCAACCGGTATCGTGGACGGTTTTTCCAAGGCCGATCCCGCCTACCGGGATCGGCTTCTTTCCATGGGGCTCACCAAAGGCACGAGCTTTGAGGTGATCCGGGTTGCGCCGCTGGGCGACCCGGTGGAAATTCGCCTGCGGGGGTTCTCGTTAAGCCTCCGCAAGGACGAAGCCGACGCGATACTCGTGAGGAGGGCATGATGGCGAACGAAGAGACGCGGGTTATCGCGATCGCGGGGAATCCCAATTCCGGAAAAACGACCCTTTTCAACGCGCTGACCGGCTCGAACCAGCGTACGGGAAACTGGCCGGGCGTGACCGTCGAGAAAAAAACGGGCTCTCTGGAATCTTCCGGCAAAGCCGTAACGGTCGTTGACCTGCCCGGCATCTATTCCCTTTCCTGCCATTCGGAAGACGAGCTCGTCGCCCGGGATTATCTCCTTTCGGGCGAGGCCGACGCGGTACTCAATATCGTGGACGCCTCGAACCTCGAACGCAACCTGTTTTTGACCCTAAACCTGATCGAGATGCGAATACCCGTCATCGTGGTCCTCAATATGGTCGACCTGGCCGCGAAAAAGGACGTGAAAGTCGATCCCGAGGCCCTCTCCTCGGCGTTGGGCGTACCGGTGGTCGCGTTGAGCGCCACCGTCCGGGAAAACGTGAACAGTCTTAAGGACCGGCTGTACTCCCTCATCGGTTCGGTCCGGGTTTCCGCGGTCACGGTCCCGTATCCCGAGCCGGTAGAGCGCGCGCTGGCCTCTTGGTCGGGGAATCTCGGGCCCCTGGCTTCGGACTTAGACGTAGACGCCCGATGGTTGGCCCTTAAGCTCCTCGAGCGGGACGATTTCCTATCGAAAAAGTGCCTTTCCGCGGGCGCCCTCGACAAGGCCGCGGTGGATTCCGCCGCCGCGGCAATCGAGCGGGATTCGGGCGATTCTCCCGACGCGATCGTCGCCTCCGCCAAATACGGCTTTATCGCCGAAATCGCGGGAAAGGCGAAACGGTCCCTCTCGGGCGCAGCGCCGGGCTCGGCGAACGGTTCCGCGGGAAACCGTGCCGCTTCCTTCGGCGACCGCCTCGACCGCATCGTTTTGCATCGCGCCTTCGGCATACCCGCCTTTTTCCTGGTCATGTATCTTATGTTCTGGACCGTCATGAACGTGGGCGGCGCCTTCATCGACTTTTTCGATATCCTTTTCGGCGCGGTGTTCGTGGACGGTTTCGGCGCCCTGCTCGGCGCCCTCGGCTCCCCCGACTGGCTTACCGCCGTCCTCGCGGGCGGGATAGGCGCGGGCATCCAGACCGTTTCGACCTTCGTGCCCATCGTCTTTTTCATGTTCCTGATCCTGTCGCTCCTGGAAGATTCCGGCTACATGGCCCGGGCCGCCTTCGTGATGGATCGCGCCCTACGCTCCATCGGGCTGCCGGGCAAGGCCTTTATACCGATGATCGTCGGCTTCGGGTGCACGGTTCCCGCGGTAATGGCGACCCGTACCCTGGAAAACAAGCGGGACCGGTATATCACGGTCTTTATGGTGCCCTTTATGTCCTGCGGCGCCCGGCTTCCGGTATACGCCCTTTTCGGGGCGGCCTTCTTCGGCGCCCGCTCCGGGCTTATCGTGCTCAGCCTGTATCTCGCGGGCGTGGTCTTGGCGGTAGCGACGGGCTTCATGCTGAAAAACACCCTGTTCAAGGGCGAGCCCGCCCCGTTCGTGATGGAGCTTCCGCCCTGGCACCTGCCGCGTTTTTCCGGCATCATGCGCTATACCTGGAGCCGCCTGAAATCCTTCGTGGTCCGCGCCGGCAAGGTCATCGTGGCGGTCGTCGCCGTTCTGGGCGTGCTTAACTCCCTCGGCACCGACGGTTCGTTCGGCAACGAGGATTCGCGGGACTCGGTCCTAACCGCCCTCGGGAAGGGCGTTGCCCCGGTCTTCGCCCCCATGGGGTTGAGGCAGGAAAACTGGCCCGCCGCGGTCGGTATGTTCACCGGTCTATTCGCCAAGGAAGCGGTCGTCGGTACCCTGAACGGGCTCTACGGGCAGATGGAAGCCGTATCGCCCGGCGTCGCCGAAACGGACGGGTCCGAGCCCTGGAACTTCGCCGCTTCCGCCGCCGAGGCCTTCGCCTCCGTTCCCGCGGGCCTTTCGGGGCTTATCGGCTCGATCGTCGACCCGCTTGGCCTATCGGTCATTTCCGGCGATGAGGCCGCCACCGCCGAGGAGCTCGAGGCCGACGGAAGCGTCTTCGGGGCCATGCGCCTCTACTTCGCCAACGATCTCCACGCGGTCTACGCCTACCTTCTCTTTATCCTGATTTATTTCCCCTGCTTCGCGGCCTTGGGGGCGATCGTCAGGGAATTGGGCCCGCTGTTCGGCTTCATCGCCGTAAGTTACCTGACGGTGCTCGCCTGGATTACCTCGACGCTCTATTACCAGATAGCGGCGGGGCATAATCCCGTTTGGATCGCCGTCGCCGTCGGGCTACTCGCCCTGGTCGTCGCGGCCTTCCGCGCGTTACGGGGCATCGCGGTCTCCGCCACCTCGCCGGCGAAATGACGGCCGGGGGGCGCCGGTACGCGCCGGCGCTTCCCGTGTTCGCCTCCTCGCCGCCGCGCCGCCGCGCCTCCTGCCATCGCGTGCCCGGCGGTCGGAAAAATCCAATACCCGGTCGTGAAAATGCCCCTCCCGTCGGGGTATGCTCATGGCCATGGAAAAGCGAATAACCGTGTACATCGCCGGCGACTCCACCGCCGCGGCCAAGGAAGAACGCGCGCGCCCCGAAACCGGCTGGGGCGAATGCCTGCCGGCCTACCTCTCGCCTGCCGTCCGCGTGGAAAACCGCGCGGCGAACGGCCGCAGTTCCCGCTCCTTCCTCGAGGAAGGGCGCCTTGAAGCCATCCTCGGAACGATCCGCCCCGGGGACTACCTCTTCGTCCAATTCGGCCACAACGACTCCAAGGAAGACCCCGCGCGCAGGACCGAACCCGTTTCTGAATTCCCCGCCACGCTCCTTCGGTACGCGCAAGGAGCCCGTGACGCCGGGGCCGTTCCCGTCCTCCTCACCCCCGCGGTCCGCCGCCGCTTCGACGGTTCAGGCACCCTCGCCGACACCCACGGTCCCTATCTCTCCGCCGTAAAGCGCCTCGCCGCCGCGGAACGCCTCCCCCTCCTCGACCTCGAGTCCCGCACCCGCGCCCTGGTCGAAAGCCTGGGCGAGCGTGAGTCGCGCCGCCTCTACCTCCACCTCGCGCCCGGCGAATTCCCGCACTATCCCCACGGCCTCGCCGACGACACGCACTTCTCTCCTGCCGGCGCCGACCGCGTCGCCTCCCTCGCGGCCGCGGAAATTCTCCGCCTCGCCCCCCTCTTTCCCTCCCTCGTGCCGCTTGCCCGCCTCGTCAGGGCGTAAGACTCTTTTAGAGGGGGAACGCCCGCCCGGCGCCCGTCGGCCTTTCCGGCGGTAAGCGCTACAGCCTCACCCACGCGGTTCCCCCTGGCTCCAACCGGCTTTCCGCGTTCGCTCCAAGCCGTTTTACGCCACCCCCAAGTCGTTTTTTATCGGCCTTCTTTTTCGGGCATTCCCGCCGCGCGGAACGACAAGCACCGACGGGAGTACAAACGCATGAAAAAAATCATGGCCGTCACGCTGAACGGCGTCATTCTCGCGGCGGCGCTCGCGGCCGGGCTCTATTTTACCCTCGCTTCCGCGCGGGGGCTTTCCGGTTTTCGCATTCCCAGTTACGACGCCGCGACGGGCAGCGTGGTATACCGCGGCTTCCAAGGCCGGGCCGTTATCGTCGACGAGGGAATTCGATTCGAGCTCTCGAACGGCGTATCCGTGGAACGCGCGCAAAGCCAGCCGGTCTGGATCGTGGGCGAGGGCTGGAAACGCTGGATCGATTCCCCTTCCTCTTTCGCCCCGGGCCGCCACGTCCTGTATCGAGAAGGCGGTTCGGCGCGGCCGGTCGCCATCGCGTCCCTCTCGCGTACCGGCGTCGGGGAATACCGGACTTACGTGAACGTCGAAGGAACCCACTGTTATTTTTATCGCGGGGTACTCGTCCATAATTGCACGGTGGACTACGGCGTTTCGGGCTCCCCGATCCAGGATTGCCATTCAAGCAGTTGTCCCTCCAGCTGCGACTACATACCGCCGCCTTCCATCGACGACCATGACGGCTCCGGGGGCGGCAGCTCAACCCCGTCGCCCTGTTCCACCTGCCATAACTACCCCTGTACCTGCGCCGCGACCCGCAAGGAATCCGCGGATACCGTAGCCGAAAACGGGACGAACGCGGCCGATGCCGCCGCCGGGGCCGAGGAAAAGGGAGAAGAAGAGAAAGGGGCGGTGGAATCCACGGCCCTGGCCAATGGCGCTCTCGCCGCGGGCGATCCCGTGCTCACCTCATCGGGCATCTACGTCATGAGCGAGGAGGACCTGGTCGTTACCAGGACCTACCGTAGCGGTTCTTCCTCCTCGGGATTGCCCGCGGGCGGATGGTTTTTTAGTACCGATTCCCGGCTCCTCCGCGGTTTCGACCGTGCCGCGATCGAGGTCGCGGCCCTCTTGGAAGGCTATCAAGAAAACCTGAACGCGGCGGCCGCGACCTTCTGGCGGTACAACGGCTCGGAATATTCCCCGGAGGGCATTGCCGTTCTTGCCGCCCAGGAGTCGACCAACGCCCTGTGCGCTGCCTGGCTTTCCCGCGCGGACCGGGCAGAAACGCTTGCGGCGTTGAACGGGCGATTTCCCCTGCGCGGCATCGCGGCGAACCTGCAGTATACCGGGAACGATACCCTCGTTTGGGTCGATCCTTCGGGCTCCCCGGTGGTCTTTATCCCCGAACCCGGCGAAGCGGGGCGGTGGATACCCGCCGATGAGGGGGGAAAGGGCATCGTAATAGGCTCCACGGACGGTAAAGACGCCGCGGAGGCGACGGGCTTTACGCTGACCGGCAGAAACGGCGCGGTCACAACCTTCGATCAGTGGGGGTTGCCCGTCGCGGTTACGGAATTGCGCGGAGAGCGCGAAACATACGCGCGCGACGAAGAGACCGGTCTCGTCGCCTCCGTCTCCAACGCGCACGGCGCGGTCTGGAACCTCGAATACGACGATGGCGGCGCTGTAAGCGCGATAGCGGGCCCATTGGGTCAATCGGTCGCCTACGCGTACGATACCGACGGCGGCAGCGGGCTCCTAGCCTCCGTCACGGACTCGGACGGCGACACGGTTCGCTTTGGCTACGATTCTTCGGGCCGCCTCGTCTCGGTCACGAAGCCCGATTCCCTCCTCCCCGACGATAGCGTCGTCGCGATTTCCTACGGGGAGGAAAATTCGGGCGGCCCCCTCGTTACCGCCACGTGCCATGAAGAGGGCGGTACGGAAACGTTCGCGTATTATCCGGCGGAGAGCCGTACCCGCTACGCGAACCAGTGCGGAATCGTCACCGATTACTATTACGACGGGTCGCACCGTCCGGTCAAGGAAATCGCCCCAGACGGCACGGTGACGGAATACGCGTACGTCGGCGCTTCGAACGCGCCGAGCGCGGTCTATCGATACCAAAAAGGCGGTAGCCGCCCCGCGGTACCCCGGGTACGGTATACCTACGACGCCGCGAGGAATAACCCGATAAAGGCGGTCTACGCGGACCAATCCTACGAGGAATGGTCCTGGAACGACCTTGACCAAATAACCTCGTACCGTGACCGCGACGGGGCGGTCTCCAAGCAAACCTTCGACGCGTACGGTAACCTGACCATGCGCGGCTTTTACGCGAACGGAACCTTCACGAAAACCTACGAGGCGGGGTACGACGCCCTGAATGGGCGCCTGTTGTGGGAACGCCCCGCGAACAGGGTCAAGTGGGCCTATTCCTACGATTCAAGCACCGGATACCCGTCGCTCCGGACCGCGACGGCAAACGGCAAGACGCTTACCGAGTACTGGGTTTACGATATCGCGGGGCGTCTCGTATCCGCTACCGACGGCGAGGGGCGCGTCACGAGCTACGCGTACCGCCCGAAGAAAGTCACCGAGGACGGTACCGTCCCCCGTTCCCTCGAAGTCTCCGCTCCCGGGGGCCTGCGGAAAACCCTGTATTACAACGACCGCAAAGATCCCGTTACGGTCGTCGAGGAAGACGTCCTGACGGGTATAACGCGGACCACGACTATCGCGTACGATCGGCGGCACCTTCCCGTACGGGTTACCGACGCGGCGGGTACCGTCACGCGCTACGCGTACCGCGCCGACGGCCTGTTGGCCCAGGAAACCCGTGGCCCGTGGTCCACCCTGTACGAATACCATCCCGTCACCGGCGAAGCGCAGTCGGTAACGCGGCGCAAGGAAACCGGTTTTGACGGGGAGGGAAACCCCGTGTACGCGCAGGCGTCAGTCTCGTATTCCTCGTCCCGCGACGGATCGGGGAACCTCGTCCGTACGGTAACCTCGCCAAACCCCGCCGGTATCGAGTCCGTCGCCACGGTATCGTCCGTCTATTCCTACGATCCCTTCGACCGGCTCGTCTCCGTGAAGAACGCCGCGGGCGAGGAATCCTCCCGGGTTTTCAGCCCCGCAGGCCGCCTGCGGTCCGAACAGACGGCCTCCGGCGGTTGGATCGGCTATTCGTACGATTCCGCGGGATATCCGTCAAAAGCGGGCAGGGTGGCCTCGTCGGCTTTTTCCGCGATTCCCGATCCCGTCACGGTTGCATATAACGCCGACGGCACCATAAACCGGCGAACCGACCGCGAGGGACTCACCGTTTACCGCGAATACGACGGGTTCGGCCGGCTCCGCCGGGAATACTCCGCCGCGGGCGAAAAAACGTTCGCGTACGACAAGGCCGGTCGCCTTATCCGGCAAGGCGTGAAAACCCTGGCCCAAAAGCCGCTTCGGGAGGCGGCCCCGTCGGGTTCCGCCGAAACCTACACCGTATGGACGTACGACGATACGAAAAGAACGGTAACGGTCAGCGAAGGCGGGCTTTACGAGACGGTATGGACCCTGGACGCCTGGGGAAAGCCGGTCAAAAGAACGGATTCGCGGGGGAACGCCGCGGAAATCGCCTACGACGGCCTCGGCCGTCCCGCGGAAGAAAGGGATCCCTACGGCCGCATCACCCGTTATTCGTGGAACGAGCTCGGAAAACTCGCGCGAACCGACCGCCCTGACTCGTCCTTTGAAACGTATGAGTACGATGAGCGGGGAAACCTGACGGAAGCGCGCGACGCCCTGGGCGTTCGGTGGAAGGGCTCCTACAACCCCGCGGGCCTTCTCTCGGAGGAGTCGGGGCGTCCGGGCATCGACAAGGCGTATTCGTACGACGCCCTCGGCCGGCTCACATCGGTAAAGACCGGCGGCATCGTGACGGAACGGTATGAATACGAAAACCGGGGAACGCTCATCCGGTACGCTACCGGATCGCCGGAAAAATACGCGTATGCGAAAAACGCGTACGGCGAACTGGTGAGCGAGACCAATCGCCTGAAAAAGAAGAAGGATTACGGCTACGACGATGAGGGCGCGCCCGTCTCCGAAACCGCCTTTTCCGGGGCGCAATACGCCACGCGTACCGATCCCCTAACCCTGACCACGGTCAGTTCGAAAAACGGCGCCGTGTATTCCTCGGCGGTCGCCGATTACTCCGGGAGAATCGTTTCCGCGTCGTCCGAATCGGGCACCATCCGCTTTTCCTACGACGCCGGGGGCCGCATGGTGAAACAGGTGGACGAGGGCGCGGGTGAAACCACCGCGTGGGAATACGACGGCGACGGCCGTCGAACGCGCATGACAAGCGGGAACCGGGACGTGCGCTACGCGTACGGCAAGGCAGGGGAACTCCTTTCCGTATTCGATACCGGTACGCGCCTGTCGGTATCGTTCGCCTACGACTCGCTGTTCCGCGAAACCGAACGGCGGTTCGGTAACGGGGTCACCCAGAAAACGACGCGTGACCCCGTCGGCAGGGTCGTTATGGTCCGCGAATTCTCCGCGGGCGGAGAACTGCTTCGCGGCGAGGGGTACCTGTACGACGAGCGGGGCCGCCGCTCCCACGCGGTAACGGAATCCGGCGCCGTCACGAGGTACGAGTACGACGGCCAGTCCCGGCTATCCGCCGTCTCGTATCCCGCCACGGCAACGGTCGTCGAGACCGCCCGCCTCGAGGCCCTCGACTCGGGGCTCTCGCTCCCTACCGGTTCACCCGTCGCCGCGGCCAGATACTTCGGCGCGAAGGAATACGCGAGCCTCCGCGCCCTTCTCGATTCCATGGCCCCCCTGCGCTCGAACGCGCTCAAGCCCTCCGGTTCCGCGTGGACCGAGGCCTATACCTACGACGAGCGCGGAAATCGCGCGAGCAAGGCTACCCCTTGGGGCGTTATCGGGTATGAATACGACGCCGAGAACCGAATGATCAAGGCCGGGGCCGTTACCTACGCGCATAACGACGACGGTTATCTCGTCGCGGAAAGCGGGTTGCGAAAATCCGCCACCTATACCTATAATGCATTCAATAGAATGGAAAGTTCCACCGTAACCGATAGGGAAAGCAAACGCCAAACGGTCTCGCGATACGGCTACGACGCGCTGAATCGCCGAACGCTCCTCCGGGACGCGGGCGGTACGCTTCGCAGAACGCTGTACGACGGGCTCTCGTTCGACGTGCTTCGCGAGGCCGCCGCCTTCGACGACGGGTCTTTTACCCGCATGGGCCGTCCGTCCGGTATCGGCGAAACCGACGGGTCGCGCTCGACGGGCCGTTACGTCTGGATCGACGAGACGGGTCTAGGTGCCCGTACCGTCGATACCGCTTCCCCGTCGTCCGATCGATACGCCGGCGAGAGAACCCCGCTTTATGCGTCCGGCCACGCCGTGGGCGCGGCCCTCGAAAGTACCGCCACGAACCGGGGCGGACCCACGTATTTCGGCACCGACCTTCTCGGTTCCGTCCGTTCCGCGACCGACGCCTACGGAATCGCGGTCTCCTCGTACGAATACGACGCGTTCGGCAGGCCTTTCCTCGGCGATTTCTCCAACGGAATTTCCGCCGCCTATACCGGGAAACCCTACGACCCCGTCACCGGCCTCTACGACTACGGCTACCGCGATTACGCCCCCTCCCAAGCCCGTTTCACCACCCCCGACCCCATCCGCGACGGCCACAACTGGTTCTCCTACGTCAACAACGACCCGGTTAACTGGATCGATCCGTGGGGGTTAATTGCAAACTCTATAACTTCCGCATTTAAAATGAATGATAATGACTGGAAAGATAATCAAATCAATAATGTTCAAGGGTCACAGAATACACTGGGGAAACAAGGTTGTGCTATTGATTTAGTTGCAAATATTTCAACTACTGCAAATGGTACTAATACCACTCCACAAGATTTAAACTCAAAAACCAGTACCTTTGCTGGAAAAGGAAGTATTGATATAAGTTGGTCTGGTGTCGGGAATAATGCAGGCCTTGAGATCGAAAGATCTGCACAATATAGTTATGCATCACTAAACAAAGCTGCTGCACAATATAAACTTGATAAAGCAATAGTTTCACCTGAAAAAGTTTATATTGGCGTTCAAGTTCCAATCACAGTTAAAGGTAAAGTCGGATCTCATTGGGTCGGCGTTGATGGCCAGCCAGTAGTAGACTATGACGGTACAACATATTTAAAAGTCTCAGCAACATCGATAAATGATAATTCCGGGCGAACAGTAAATCCGAATTGGAAGTATGACCCCACAACAGATTCACTATATGTCAGAAAAGATTCAGTCACGGGGACTATTATTGCCAGGAAAAAAGATGATCAGAATCCACTTAAGAATAAGTAAGAGGGCTTTCATCATGAAGAAAATAATTCCATTCCTAGTAATTCAGGCTTTTATTGTTACATTTTCTGCATCATCGGAGACTGCGTCTAACTCCTTTGTTGCTCTTAAACTTAATGAGCGGTTGAATTATAGTATTAAGGATTCTTCTACTGATCCGGATAAATTTTCTTTGTCTGTTTTTGCGTATGATAATAAGAAGCATGAAAGGCAAATATTTGAGATGGATGGTTATAATTTCATGTTCAAACCGGATAATCAGAGTAAAACCGGAAAATGGTTGCTATTTAGTGTTGTTTCCCAAAAGGGAGAAAAAGATAAGCCCTATATTAATGATCTATATTTTATTGATGGACTTACAGGGTGTATATCTAGGTTGTATTCAACCACAAATCTTGACTACCTTTTAAATAATTCAGCAACTATAATTTGTTTATATGATTTCTTAAGGTCTAAAGAAACACCTACCATTGACATCTATAAATTCCCTAGTATGGAAATCATTAAGACTATTAGAGTAGATGAATTGAAAGATAAAAGGACTTCGCCGGATTCAATCACTTATAAAGATTATCAATTTTTAATAGAGATTAGTAATGATGGTCCTGATTATAAAACCATCGAAATTCCAGTACCATAAGTGATAAACCCAAAGGGTCAGACTCCATCCAAATAATATCAGGTTAACTGGCTAGCGCCGCAAGGCGCATGTCCAGTTGAACTTCTTTTTATATTGGCCCTTCTTCAAGAAAATCCTAACGATGCTTCAACCTGACAAAGCCGACTGGCGTCGGCCTTGCAGGTTAAGATGGCGGTCAGGATTCTTTTGTTCCGGTAAATATTTTGCTCTAGAAAGGAGTTGCTTTTTATTAGTTATGCTCCAAAGATTCCATGAAGTACGCCGGAAAGCTAAAACTGTGACAAAAGGAATTACCAGGTAGAAGCTATGGTTGGCTAATTTTCCTCTAGTGATTCACAATTAGTATTTGTGCATTCCCTTTTTTTGCTTCAATTTTTACGCTTCCTCCTATTGGTAAGGTCACGATAGGTGTTGTATGGCCAAAATCCATATTCGCAATTACAGGAATATTCGCTAATTCTTTTTTTGTGCGTATTACTTTTTTCAATTGATCTATTGAAATGTTTGATTCGATTTGGAATCTGCCAATTAGTATCCCTTTTACTTTTGAGAAATATTTACAATCAATAACGGATTGAAGATTCCTATCAAATTCCACTAATGAAGAACTGCCGAGAAGGTTATCTTCTTCCATTAGCAGAATGGAGTCTTTGATATTTGGGAAATACTCTGTTCCTTGTAAAAGATTGAACGTACATAAATTCCCGCCTAATAGAGTTCCCGTTGCGCTTCCCTCATTGATAACCGTATATCCTTCATTCTTATGGAATTTCCTGTCTTCCTGATCCAAATACCATTCATCATCAGACCAATTATCAGCAGGATTTAGCTCATAAGGACTAGATGAGAAAAAGCATTTTTTCAAGTAATCCAATGTATAGTCAATTCCCTTTTTCATTCCTAATGATGAAAAATGAGGCCCATAATACGTGATTAATTTTGTTTTTGCATAAATAGCGTTACTCAATGCGGTGATATCCGAAAAACCGCATACTATTTTTGGGTTTTTCTTAATCAACTTGTAATCAATTTTACTTAACAGTTGATTTGAATTAAATCCGCCAATTACCGTGAAAATACCTTTTATTGATTTGTCGGCAAAAGCTCCATGTAGATCTTCAAGACGCGATTGAATTGAAGACGAGAAAACCTCATCTTTTTCGTATATATTCTTTCCGAACGCAACTTCAAGCCCTAACTTACCAAAATTCTCTATTGCGACTTGTGTAACCTCATTAGAGATAATGGCCATACTTCTTGACGGTGCAATTACGCAAATTTTATCACCGGTTTTCAATTTCATGTTTTTTCCTACTCCTCGGGCGAAGAGTCTTACTGTGCAGCCTCTTAGTGACCGTTCAGGCGTCGCGACGCTACTTCGAGATCGCGCTCAACCCTCCCCGCATTCTCCTTTTCCCACGCGTCAAACGTTCTCGTCATTCGCGTTCACTAAACCATAAATATACGTGTTCAGCCAAATGGGTTTGTCATTATCCTTCTTAAAGTAAATATTCTTGATCAATAATCCCTCTCTGACAAATCCGAGCCTTTCAAGGAGTTCCCAGGATTTTTCGTTATCCGGATTGCAATTGGCGGTAATCCTATGTACTTTCAATTCGTCAAAACAGTACGAAACGAATGCTTTTCCCGCTTCGGTCGCGTATCCCTTTCCCTGAAAGAGCGGATTGAAAATGAAACCAAGCTCATATGTTTTTACATACTCCGGTTCCGATTGAAAGAATGAAAAATGGCCAATAAGTTTTTCCGTTCGCTTATCTATCACGGCAATGAAGTTCTTGCCATTCGCCCTATCCCTTGCGATACGCAACGCCTCTTTTCCCGAAATCGGGGCGCCGGGTTCATATGCGTATATCTCTTCTTTTGAAAGATACTCGAAAAGATCGGCGCTATCCGATTCTAGAAAATAACGAAGATACGTTCTTTCCGTCTGAGTAATCATTAGCCCTCTCTTTTTTTTGTGTAACCCACGAATGTTTTTCCTGATATTGCCGAAACCCCGCTCGGGTATTGTCGCGTATGTACCGTTCCCCGCGATTAACGTAAAGGGCGATACGGGCTTTATCGCATTTGATCAGTCGTTTTCTACTTTTTGGCGATAAAAGTTCCTGAGCTTTTCGAGATATGTATCCTTCCCGTTTTTTCCATTTTTCGGTCTAAAAACTTCTTGAATTCCTCTTTCTGTTCTTCCGGCAGAACGATTATTCCAGGATTGAGATCGTTGCATGATAATACGTAGTTAACGAGATCGACCGTGTCCGTAATTTCCAATGAATCCTCAAATTCGATTTTCTCTACCGTACCGAAGTGTTTTCTCAATTGCGCCGCGCCGTTTTCCAATGAAAACCTGTCGGATATATTTCCCAGGGCCCGAGAATAGTAATCGTTTCCGGTAAATTCATTTATAAGCTCTTTCATTTCTCTCATGTTATTCTGGCCAATCGTTGAACAATAAAGCATTCCCTGAGGCGATGTCATTGCATGTATTTTTCCTATCGCCGCATCCCTATTTTCAAGATGATACAGCATGTGGTTCGCTATGACCCGGTCAAAGGCATCCGGTTTGCCTTCATAATCGCTTAAGTCAATGACCTCGTATGAGATATTGGCAATGCTTGCGTCGATGGATTTCTGTGCCGTTTCGAGCATTCCTTGAGAAAAGTCCGAAAGAGTGATTTTCCACGTGGGATTAACGCGAAACGAGTTAACCTTCCATAATAAGCCATTGCCGCAACCAAACTCGATGATGCGCGAGCGATCGGGCATTTGATATTGATTAAAAAGCCAAATGGGCCACGGAGTTTTGTTCGTCCCATATTTCGAATGAATCAATACCCGCGCGTTAAATTTGGTTGAATCGTTGTACTGCTTATCCTTGAGCTCGTTCATGCCAGAAACCCCTTATCCTTAATTCCCGGCTCGAAGGGCCGAGCTTTGTCCGATATCAGAGCCCGTCTTTGCCGGGCATGCCGCGCCGATCATGAAAACGCGAGCGCCATCGCGAAAAATCCGACGATTGCGATAATCGTTCCGATTGAAAGCGTGTTACCGACGTATTCTTCTTGGGTAACGTTTTTGTCTCCCATATACAGCGGAATGATGAAAGGGGGCGGGAGTAAAAGCAGGGTGAATAGCGCGGTGGTAAATCGCTTATCGAGATGAAGAGCGTTCCCGAAAACGAGGGCGTTAATGAGCGTTCCCACGGTGAGCAATAGTACGAGACGTAATACGACCGTAAGGAGCGGTAACCGAATCTTCGTAAAGCGGAAATTGAGTTGGTACCCGATAATAATGAGAATGAACGGGATCGTCACCTGCGAGAGCATCGACAAGGTCGCGATCAAGCCGCCATAAACGACATGATCATTCAGGCGATCGCCTAACCCCGAAACATTGAGGACGATGCCGAATGCTATGGCAACGATAACGGGAGACTTAATAAAGCTTATTAGGCTGGATTTCGCGCGGATCTCGCCGTTCCGTAGCGATTGCAACAGACTGACTAAAATAAACCAAACGAATATTTCTTGTCCCAAATCGAGAACGCCGATAAAGCCGATACTTTCTGGCCCATAGACGCTTCCGTAGAGGGAAAACCCGAGCATGCCCATTTCGAAACCGGTAAACATGAGGGAGAAGTACGGATTATCGATTTTTAAAAGCCATTGAATCGCCTTCCCGATCCCCAACATGAGCACGTTGAGAAGGAGGATAACCGTTATTATTACTATGTATTTGATCTCAAAATCCGTTTTCAAGAATGAAAAGAAAAGGAGTGCCGGCAGGGAGATATTGACGATAAACTTCTTCAATTCCTGTATGGATAATTCAGTTAGGAATCGGGTTTTCTTTATTGCAAAACCAATGAGCAAAAGAAGCGTTATGGGTAGGAATTTAGGTATCAAATCGAGGAACATTACATAACTATACCATGGAATTTACCCTTGCATCGCGGTTCTTGCGGCTTTTTCATCCGCCAAGCGCCCTCTCTTGCGCGGGCACGGCCATACGGGCGAGAGAAGTCCGCCGTATGCCCTTACCCAATCCCTTTTAGCCAGTCCGCATGGAGCCGATACATGTTGGCATGCTCGCATAGCTCCCGCTTTCCGGTTCTAGATCCTTCTCGCTCCGACCATTCGGCGATTGCCAAAAGCCGCTTTTGCGTTTTATCAATTACTTCCGCAACCGAATAGGTTAGAGACTCTTCCCCGCGCGAATACGCCCTGAGAAAGGCCTTTAAACGGTTTGTCATCCTTGATTGACTGAACGGCGATACCTCCGTATAGGCCCGCCTATCGCCGTAGGGCATTAACGGGACGATTCTATAGGCGGTATAGGCGATATCCCATAAGCGGGAACCGGGACTGCAGGTGTCGAAATCGATCAATCCCGTAAATCGTTTCCTTTCGGTAAAGACCCAGTTATAGGGGGCAAAATCGTTATGGCAGATGACTTCGCGCGCCTCGTCGTTGGAGAGTAGCCATTTTTCGTTCATTGGCCGAAAATCGAGGGTGGCGTCGTGCCAAGCGCGAAGTTTCTCGGCGCTTTCTTTGAGCACCCTCCCGCCATAGAGCCACCGCGGCGTATCGTGGGGGACAATGCCGGGAATGTAGGATAAGACGTGTTTGCCTTGTTCGAACCCGTGGGAGACGGGTACCCAGTCTATTCCCCTTGCCCGCACGTGCCCGAGGAGCTGGTGGATAGTGTCCGAGGCTTCATGCCTTTCCTTATGAACGAGATTATCGATCCGTTCCGGGGGATTCATGTTTCCCCCCTCGAGGGCGATCAGTATCAATACGTAAGCTCTCCCGACAGAATTTTTCCCTCAATGGCTTTCGTGAGCGACTCCAGTTCCCCGCTTTCCTTCATTTCCCGTATAAGCGTGTCCATGCGTGGGACTATATCCCGATACTTGACGTTAATGAAGTGGTAAAAGTCTTGCGCGCTGAGGGGCGGTTCGATCGGGACTATATCGGAAAACCCCAGTTTTTGTAAGACGAGCACGCCGCCTATCCGATTGGTGACCGCTATATCGGCCCGCTCAAGTTCCAAAAACCTGAACATGGTTTCTAGATCGGGGAATTCATTGATCGCTTTTGCGCCTTGGGTGATGACCGTGCTGTTCATTACCCCGCGTATACGCGCGATCGTATAGCCTTTTAGTCCTTCCGGGCCGGTAATAACGACATTTCTATCCTTCCGCGCGAAGGCCATGGTCTCGCCCGTATAAAACGGGGTAGGGACGCGGACTAGCAACGGGGCGGAATCGTTAAAGCCCTTAATCCGGCCGATTTCCCCATCGGTACGTCCCGCGGTTGACTCGGCAGCGGCGCGGGACGGGGATTGATACAGAACGGCGATATCCAATCGCAGCCTTCGGTACAGTTCTTTCATGATCTCCGCGGTGACCACGGAAATGGGTTGATTCTCGATATTCGAGAACACAAGGTCCTGCGCGGACGCGAAAAATGTCGTGGCGACAAGAAAGAGTATCGCGAGCTGCCCTCTCATTTGTATCCTCTATGCCTCTATTATAGGCGCATTGGCGCGTAAAGGCCGCTTCTTTTCGCTTTTTTTCCCCGCGGTGGAAAAGAATGCTCGATCGCCGCGGTTCGGGGGCTTTCGAGTCGGGGGGATTCTCCGGGGGCGGTTGTGTGGTATACTCTAGGGATACTTATGGACTTTTGGAAAGTACTCGTTGTTGACGGTGATTCCGGCTCTCATGCCGCAACCGCTCACGCATTGAACCGCCTGGTGTACCGGAACCGGGGCGTGGTTATTTTTGAGGCGCTTAATCCTTCTGACGCGCGGGCCGTGGTATCAGTGCATCCCGATATCGCCGCCGTATTGGTCGGTTTTGGCCGGGGCGAAGAAAACGCGGGACGGGAGCTGATACGATGGCTCCGCCGGGAAAAAAGAAACGAAACGGCGCAAATACTGGTGTTGGCCGACGGCCCGGTCACTGAGGCCGAGGAAATCCTTACCCTGGAATACGAGATAGCGGATTACGTGCCACGGGCTGAGTGTACGCCGGGACGGATACGCACTTCCCTCGTTTCGGCGCTGCGAACCTACGCGGCGCTCATGACGAGCCAAGAACAGCATGAAGACCTGCGGCGGATTAGCGAGGCCTCGGCCCTCGTTTTCCGGAATTCCGGTATTTCCGAATTTGAACGCACCGCCTTGGCCAGTATCGCGTCTTTTCTCCATGGCCCGGGCAACGCGGACCGATATTTCGGCGTATTCGCGACGCGCTCTCCCGATGAGGTCGTTCCCCGAATTACCACCGCCACCGGCAGTTTCAGGCACTTGGAAGGGCAAAAGCTCAGTCAGATGCTCAATTCGCCGCTTTACGAGCGCGTTCTTTCCCATAATTACGCCAAGGGCCACCTTTCTCTCGGAAAACTCAGGGTATACGGATTCCGGATACGAGACGGATCGGAGGTATATCTCATTCTGGAGGATGAAGTCGAACTCTCCGACTGGAATCGCGATCTCCTCGAGGGTTTCCGCTTGCAGCTTGGGGTAGCCTTGGACAATTTTCACCTCTTCCGCGGGATAGAAAGCGCGCGGGACGATCTCGTATTCGCCCTGGGGGAAATGGCCGAATCAAGGTCCGAGGAAACCTGGAACCACGTAAAGCGGGTGGCGGAAATCGCCCATATCATGGCGCAGGGAATGGGAATGGGCGAGTTCGAGACGGAGCAGCTTCGCCTGGCCGCCTCGCTCCATGACCTGGGAAAGCTCAGCATTCCCGAGGGCATTCTCGCCAAGGAAGGGCGGCTTTCGGGCGATGAGTTCGAGTCCATGAAGAGTCACTCCCTGGTCGGATTCGAGATGCTCAATACCTCAAACCGCAGCCTTTTCCGTACGGCCGCCCAGATCGCCCTGGAGCATCACGAAAACTGGGACGGTACCGGGTATCCCCGGGGCCTGAAAGGCGAGGAGATCAACCTGTATTCCCGAATCGTTACCGTGGCGGACGTATTCGACGCGCTCGGCAATCGGCGCGCGTATAAGAAGCCCTGGAATACCTCGGATATCCTCGACTTTATGAGGCGCGAGACCGGGCGAAAATTCGATCCGAAGGTAATGGAAGTGTTTTTCGAGCGTTTCGAGGAGCTAAACCAGGTTCGGCTCCGCTTCCCGGACTGATTTTCCGGTCAGCCGACCACGACCGGTTGAAAGGTCCGCAGAATCGGCATGTTGGCCGGCTCCGGCTCCGCCTTTCCCACGTAGTGGCCCTGGGTAAAATCGATTCCCAATTCCCTGACGCGGTCGAATACCCGCCGTTCGTGAACGTGCTCCGCCACCGTCGCCACCCCGAGCTGCTTGCTGAACTCGACGATGGTCTTCACCACGAGAAGCGCGTTTTCGTCGTCCGCCACGCGCCTGACGAGGGAGGCATCGATCTTGAGAAAATCCGGCCGAACCCGGAGCACGAAGTCAAAGTTGGAGTACCCCGACCCGAAATCGTCTATCGCTATCCTACAGCCCCGCGCGCGCACCGATTTCAGGAATTCAAAGACTTCCGGCGAGTCGCTCATGCGGTCCGTCTCGAGAAGCTCGAAGATGAGGTTGCGGCCCAAATCGGCCCGATCGATCCATTCCAGGACGAATTCGACGGTTTCCGGGTTGAGAATATCGTCCAGGCTCAGGTTTACCGAGAATTCGCAGTCGGTATCGCGGAAACGCTCGAACGCCTTCGAGAATATTCTCCGGGTTACCTCGGGGTATACCTTCGCGCGCCGGGAGATATCCAGGAATTCCACGGGCATTGCGGTGCCCTCGCCGTCCCTGATCCGCGCGAGGCATTCGTATTTGGTTACCCGTTCGGTGCTATTGGAGAGAATGGGCTGAAAATAGGGGACAAAGCAGTCGGAGGCCAAGGCGGCGCGAATTCTGCCCAAACGGCGCGCGTTGTCGTAATACCGGTCCCCCACGCTCATGGCCCGGTCGTAGAAGGCATGGGTTTGCCGGCCCTGTTTCGCCGCGCGCAGGGCCAGGTCCGCCTCCGCGTAGAGATTCCGGTTTCCCATCGCTATGCCCACCGAAACGGTGACCCGAACCGAAACGCCCGCGATAACCAACTCCCTGCCCGATTCTAAGGCGATGCGGCGGGCGAAGAGATCGAGATTGTCGCGGGAATCCTCGCCCGGGATAAGGATCGCGAATTCGTCGGCGTGCAGCTTATACAGCCTCGCGTCTTCCGCGCCCCGCCTGGCCTCGTTCAGCCGAAGCGCCATTTTCGCCAGCGTCTGGTCGCCTTCGCGATCGCCGAAAAGATCGTTGATCTCCCGGAAGTCGTCCACGTTGATGAGCATCAGCGCCGCCTGTCCCCCCGCCGCGAGGTCTTCTTTTAGCTTCGTCCTGTTGGGGAGCCCGGTCAGTTCGTCCTGGGTATAGTGGTCGGCCAGACGCTTACGTCCCTGCTCCACGGAATTTTGATAGAGGCCGACCAGAAGGCTCACGATTCCGAAGGAAAGAAAGATGATGAGGTATTCCTCGCTCTCGTAGGGAAGCGCGACGAGATTGAGCTGGCCGATGACCGAAACCGTTACGGTTCCCGCCGCGAACGCCGCGCTGATGGCGATAGCCCGGGAGAATCCTTGGGTGTAGAAGGAAATCAGGGGGATAACGGGAAGCCAGAGGATGGCGAGGCGCGATACGCCCCCGCCGATTTCGAAGAAGAGAAAGAGCGCGAGACAGGCGATAACGCCGGCTACCGTGCCGTTTTTAAGGTTTCCCGAAATTCCGTAATAGGTTCCCGAGGCCGCCACCGCGGCGCCGGTGCCCCATAGCATGAGCGCGGCGGGGAACGCGCCGTTTTTGAAGTACGCGATGCCGCCTGAGGCAACGAGAATCGCCGCCCCAAGAAGGAAAAGTATGAGGATGAACGGCTGTACGGTCTCGCTAATTGCCTGGTTAACGGACCGGGGGCGATTGTCGCGCATGTATGGATACCACTTTTTCTGTTTGGTTCCTCCAAACCGGTTCGCAACTCCGGGAAGGGGCCAATTACCTCATCGGCATTTCACTCTGATTTCTCCATGAAAAATCCGTATATTAAGGCCATGAACAGTACCGTTATCGGTGAAAAACGCCGTTTTGCCATATTCGTTTGCGCGCTTTCCCTCGCCCTTTCCGCTACCCCTGGGCTTGTGGCCCAGCCGGCGCAAGGGCGCGAGCCGCCGCCCGCACGCGTCGAGCCGGATCCGGCGCTGACCGCCGCCCTTTTCGCCGTTCCGCCCGCCGGTTCCGGCGAGGCCATGAACGCCGGCGATTTTGCCCTACTGGCCCTCATCGCCTCGGGCGCGGACAGGGCCGCCGCCCGATCCCTGGCGTCGGCCCTCGACGCCCTGGGGAAGGAATTCGCCTCTTCCTTGCCGGAGGACGCCGATAGCCGGACGCGTGGGGACCTAGCCTTGCGCTTTTTGTACGATCGCGTACTTTCGCGCTATTCGGAATTCCAAACCCGCGTGGACGTAGCCCTGGAAAAGGGAACCTATAACTGCGTCTCCTCGGCCGTGCTTTACTATTATTTCGCCCGGGTAGCGGGCTTGGAGTGCGAGGGGGTCGAAACCCCGGTCCACGCGTTCTGTACGGTCGCCGTAAACGGAAAGAAGATAGACGTGGAAACCACCAATCCGTACGGTTTCGATCCGGGCACGAAACGGGAGCTCGCGGGAACGAACCCGAACGAAACCCGGTATGCCGTGGTGCCCCGGTCGAATTACCTGAATCGGAAACCGATCGACGAGCGGCGGCTGCTCGCGTTAATCTACGTCAATCGCGCGAGTACGCTCGAAAAAGAGGGGCGATTCGCCGAAGCGGTGGGGATCGCCCTCGATTCCTGGACCCTTCAGGCAACGGAAGCGTCCCGCGCGGATTTGGCCGAGCGCTGCATCAATTACGCCGCCTCCCTCGCCCGGGCCGGAACCGCCGCGGGAAGCGATGCTGCCCTGGATTATATCGAAGAGTGCGCCCGACGTTGGGGCGAGTATCCCCGGTATCGCGAATTCGCCGCGGCGACGGTGGGTACGGCCTTGAACCGCTTCATGGATCGGGGCGACTACGAGGGGGCATTTGCCCTTTTGGACGTCCGAGCCTCCCTGCTGGACCGCGCTACCGCCCGGTCCATGCGCCAACTGTCCGTCTCGAATTACCTTTCGGCGTTCGCGGCCACTCATTCCCTGGAAGAAACGCTCAACGAGACCGAGCGGTTTGGGGATATCCTGGCGGACTCGGACCGTGCCAAGGTAATCGCCTTTGCGTACGGCCGCGCGTCCGAGGAACTCGCGCGCCAGGGGAAATGGCTGGAAGCGGCCGCGGTATTGGATTCGGGCCTCGCCGCTTTACCGGGCCGTGCCGAGCTTGTACGCGCCCGAACGGCGTACCGGTACAATTTCGCCGTGGAAGCCCATAACCGGGCGGCGGCCGCCTTTAACGCGGGCGATGTACCGGGCGCAAAGGCGATCGTGCAAGAGGCGCTCCGTTCGGTGCCCGAAAGCGCCCTCCTTAAAGGCGACTTGTCCCGGTTTTAAAGCGGTTAGGGTAGGTGTGTGGTTCTCATCCCTGAAAGGCCTTCTGCGAGCCGCTAGAGACCGTCCCTGACGGGATTCCCCTCGCCGGCGATTACCCGGGCTTGTTCGCGCAAATCCTCTATTTCCCGGATCCAAAAGGCCTTGGTGCCCCATTCAGGGTTTCTTTCCCTGAAAAGGGCGTCGTTTCGCTGGCGAGATTGCCAATCGAGGAAGTAAATCATGCGCATCATGCGAAGCGGTTCCACCAGGGCGAGGGTGGCGCGGTCAAAGTGGCTGAATTCGGTATAGCCTTCCAGGAGGAGCTCCATTTCCCTGCCGGAGTCGGCCAGGTGGCCGGGCAAGAGAAGCCAAAGGTCCTGAACGGCGGGGCCGGTCATCATATCGTCGAAATCGATGAGGATAAGGGAGCCGTCCGCGGCCTCGAGCACGTTGCCCCGATGGCAATCGCCGTGAATGCGGATAAGATCGCCGGCATCGAGCCCCGCCTGGGCGAAACGGTCGGAACAGAGTTGGAGACCGGTACCCGTGATAGCGAGAAAATCCTCTTGGAGCTCGGGATGCATGGAGCCCGATTCCGCGAGCGCCGCGCAGCGGGTCGAATAGAGGGGGATAGGGGAGAGGACCGGGCGTTTCGCGGCGGTCCTTTTTCGGGATATTCCGTGAAGGCGCCCCATGAGGGCTCCCGCGCGGATATAGTCTCCGTCATTGACGAGATCGAAGGTACGGCCGCCCCGGTAGGGAAATGCCGCGAAGAGGATACCGTTTTCCTCCCCCAACGTTTCGGTTCCGTCGAAGAGGGGGAGGGGCGCGGCCACGGGCAGCTCGGCGCGCGCGCAGTCGGCGAGGAATGCGTGTTCTTCGGCGATAACGTCCCGATCCCAGCGGCCCGGGCGGTAGAACTTGGCGACGTACCGATTGCCGTCTTCGTCTTTCAGGCCGTATACCCGGTTCACGTAGCTGTTGTACGGCACGACCACCGGTTCCAGGAAAACGCCCAGGGCGCTTTCCGCCGCGTCGAGCACGGCTTCGGGCGACAGTTCCGAAAAGTCGGGTAAATCATTCATGGTTTTATCATACCACAGAACGGGAATTTTATTTCTCCGTATTGTTTCTATTGACAGAAACATAAAAGATTGCTACGCTGTAATTATGTTACTACTGGTAGTAACATCGCTCGAGAATAACCATAATCAGGAGTTCCCATGACACCCAAACGCAGCGACATGGCAGCCGTGACCATCCCGGGCGACCGTTACACCCCGTTTTCCCTGGCGAAAAAGCTCGGCGCCCTGGCGATTTTGGAATCCGCGTCGTTCTCCCACGGACGGGAGCGCTATTCCATCATCTTGGCCCGAGAGGCCTTTCGGATCCGCCAGGACGACTCGGGCGTGACCTTCACGATCGACGGCGAGGAACGGCCGTTTGCGGGCGGCGATATCCTCGACGCCCTCATGTCGGTGGCGGCGCAGAATCCCCTGCCTCCCGACGGTATTCCCCTTCCGGGCGCCGGCGTCGGCTTTCTCGGGTACGAGTTCGCCGCCCGATGCGATACGATCAAGATTCAGACGAATCCGGATACCATCGGCATTCCCGAATCGGAGTTCATCGTGGGACACGTGTACGTGGTCTTCGATCACTTTACCGACGTGATCCACATATTCGCCCTCAATTACGACGAGCACGAGATCGATCTCGCCGGCGCCGTGGCGGATATCCGAAAACGGCTCCACGATCTCGATTTTTCGTACCTCGAGCCCCCGGCCGACGCGTTCGAATCCGAGGTGGTTTCCGACGAGAGGGCGCAAAAGGAACGGTTCGTATCCGGCGTGCGCGCCATAAAGGACCATATTACCCGGGGAAATTTACTGCAGGCCGTCATGTCCCGGCGTTTGGTGCTTGAATCCACCGAGAACGCCCTGGAAGGCTACCGCCGGCTTCGGTCCAAAAGCCCGTCTCCCTATCTTTTTTACCTGGATTTCGGCGCCTACCAGATCATCGGGGCCTCGCCCGAGAGCCTGGTTCGGGTGCGCGATTCGGTGGCGTCTATCCGGCCCATCGCGGGAACCCGACGCCGGGGACAAACGCCGGAGGAAGACGCGGCGCTCAAGGCCGAACTCCTGGCCGACCCGAAAGAGCGGGCGGAGCACCTGATGCTCGTCGACCTGGCCCGCAACGATCTCGGCCGCGTGTGCGTGCCCGGTTCCGTCCGCCTTACCCGGAATATGGAGGTGGAGCTCTTCAGCCACGTCATGCATATCGTGTCCGACGTGACCGGCGAGACCGGAAAGGGCGCCCCGAGCGGGATAGGCGTATTGCGCGCCGCCTTCCCCGCGGGAACCGTTTCCGGCGCCCCGAAGATCCGGGCCATCGAGATACTATCCGGCCTGGAAGCCGACCGGCGAACCTTTTACGCCGGCGCCGTGGGATACGTGGAACCCGACGGGGACCTTGATTTTTGCATCGCCATTCGCTGCGCCCTGAAAAAAAAGAACCGCTGGTACCTCCAGGCGGGAGCGGGCATCGTCGCCGCCTCCGACCCGGAACGGGAATGGGAAGAGACCAACGAGAAGCTTTCGGCCCTTCGCTCGGTGCTTGAGGGAAAAGACTTGAAGAAAAAAAAAGGGAGCGCATCATGATCGCGATGATCGACAATTACGACTCGTTTACCTATAACGTGTACCAGCTCTTGGCCCGGCTCACCCCGGAAGAAACCCGGGTCATCAGAAACGACGAACTGACCCTTGAGGGGCTCATCGCGCTTAAGCCCTCCCGTCTCGTGATTTCCCCCGGTCCGGGGCGGCCCGAAGAGGCGGGGATCAGCGTGGAGGCCATTAAGCATTTCGCCGGGAAAATTCCGATTCTCGGCATTTGCCTGGGCCATCAGGCGATCGGCTACGCCTTCGGCGCGAAGATCGTGGGGGCAAAATTCATTAAGCACGGTATCGCCGAGGAAATCAGCCTTGACGGTAAGGGCCTGTTCCGGACCGTGGGCACCAAGGCGACCTTCACCCGCTACCACAGCCTGGCGATCGACGAAGCCACGCTCCCTCCCGAGCTGGAAGTGACCGCCCGGGCCGCGGACGGGGATATCATGGGCGTACGGCATACGGAATACGACCTGGAAGGGGTGCAGTTCCATCCCGAGTCCATCGCGAGCGAGGCGGGCGAAGCGCTTATCCGCTCCTTTCTTAACTACCGAAGGGAAAACTTTCCCTTCAACGCGTGCCTTGATTCCCTCCTGAAGGGGGAAAGCCTGAGCAGGGAAAACGCGGAACTGTTCATGGAAGACCTCACCGAGGGTTCGCTCGACGAGCGAAAGACCACCGCGATCCTTACCGCCCTGGCGGCGAAGGGCCCTTCCGCCGAGGAAATCGCGGGTTGCGCGGCGGTTCTCGTACGCAAAAAACGGCCCATTCCCACCGTGGGCGACCTGACCGACGTGGTCGGAACCGGCGGCGACGGCCTCGGAACCTTCAATATCAGCTCCATGTCCGCCCTCGTGGCCGCGGCCTGCGGGCTTCCCGTGGCGAAGCACGGAAACCGGGCGGTCTCGAGCAAATCGGGCGCGGCCGACTTCTACGAGGCCCTCGGGTTTAAGATCGATTCGAGCCCCGAAAAAACCGCCGAGGTTATCGCCAAGACCGGTTTCGGGTTCCTGTTCGCCCCGGTCTATCACAGCGCCATGCGGTTCGCCGCCCCGGTTCGCCGGCTCATGGGGGTGAAGACCATCATGAACCTGATCGGACCCCTGTCAAACCCCGCGGGCGCCCGTTTCCAAATGATCGGCGTGTACGACAGGAACCTCATGCATCCCGTGGCACGGGCCTCGGTCATGCTGGGCTGCGAACGGGTGATGGTGGTATCGAGCCGCGACGGCCTGGACGAGATATCCCCGTGCGCCCTCACCGACGTGGTGGAAATGGATTCCTCGGGCTCCCTCCTCGAATACACCGTCAATCCCGCCGAATTGGGCATTACCGACTGTTCTATCAGTGAGCTTCTCGGCGGGGATTCCAAGGTCAACGCCGCGCTTGCCATGGACATGCTCGCCGGTCACGGCCGGCCCTCGATCCTTGAATCCGTGGCGCTCAACGCCGGGGCGACATTGTACGTCGCGAGAAAGGTTTCTAGCCTCGCGGAAGGCTATGCGGCGGCCAAGGCGTCGTTGACCGGAGGCGCGGTCGCGAAGAAGATCCAAGAGGTGCGGGAGGCGACGAATGCCTGACATCCTCGACGAGATCGTCGCGAGACGGCGCGAGGATTACGCGCGGCTGGGGCCGACCTTCGGTGGCGCGGTGCCGGACCACCGACAGCGCGCCCTCGTTCCCTTTTTGGCGGAAAGCGGGGCAATACTCGAGATTAAACGGGCCTCTCCCTCGAAGGGTGATATCGCGCCCGACCTCGACCCGGTCTCCCTCGCGTCCCAGTATCGGGCGGCAGGGGCCAAAAACGTTTCGGTGCTCACCGAGACCCGATATTTCAAGGGCTCCCTGAACGACCTGGTCGCGATCGGGCAGGCCCATCCGGACCTTTCCCTCCTCAGGAAGGACTTTATCCTGTACGAGGACGAGATAGAGGTGGCCTATCGGGCCGGTGCCGACGCGGTGCTCCTCATCGCCAGGATTCTCGACCTGCCGCTCCTGGTGAAACTTGCCGCCAGGACGCGGGCAAAGGGCATGACCCCCTTCGTGGAGGTGCGCGAGGCGGGGGACATGGAAAAGCTGGAAGCCGTCCTTCGGTCGGGGCCTGCCGTCGCCGGGGTAAATTCCCGCGACCTGGCCACCTTCCGGATCGATCCCCTAGTTCCCGCGATTCTCCGGTCCCGGCTGCCGTGCAAGAGCGTTTTCGAATCGGGTACCGCCACCCCGGGAGCCGCGCGGTTCGCCCGCAGGCTCGGCTTTGAGGGCATCCTCATTGGCGAGGCGGCGGCCCGGAATCCGGCGCGCGCGGGCGATTTGGTGGGGGCTTTCCTGGAATCCCGTCCCGACTGGAACGGCCATTTTTGGCGGGAAATGGGCCGCAGGATCGCCGCCCACGGGCCGGGTTCGAAAAAACCGGGCCCCTTGGTCAAGATTTGCGGGCTTACCCGAAGCCAGGACGCCCTGCTCGCGGACGAATTGGGAGCCGATCTGCTCGGCTTCGTCTTTGCCGAGAGCCCGCGACGGGCAAGCCGGGCCGCGGCGATAGAAACCGCCGCCCTGATGGATAAGCGGTACGGGGGAATGGCCGACGGAAGGCGACCCCTTTTGGTCGCGGTGGTTACCGATACTGACGAAAAGGCCAATCCCGACGTTCGGGACGCGTTCGACCTGGTCCGCGAGGGCATTCTCGACGCGGTGCAGTACCACGGCGACGCCGGACAGGAGGGCCTCGAGCGGGTTGACTCCGCCGGGGGAACCTTCGGCATGGGCCATTACGCTGCGGTCCGCCTGGGGAGCGACGGCGATCTTGAAACGGTAGAACGCTTTACGGCCCACGGCGAGCCCCGCGTGCTCGTGGACGCCCGCGTTCAGGGCATGTCGGGCGGAACCGGCAAGACTATACCGGCGGAATTGCTGCGAAAGGTTGGCGCGCGAACCGGGCTCTGGCTCGCGGGCGGCCTTAATCCGGCGAACGTACGGAACTATATCGATGAATTTTCCCCGGAGCTGGTGGACGCCTCAAGCGGGCTGGAATCGGCGCCGGGAATAAAGGACGAAGGACTCCTCAGGGCGTTCTTCGGCGCGATACGCGCGGAGGGTAAATAATGGGCGGCACGGGTTATTTTGACCGCTTTGGCGGGCGCTATGTCGCGGAAGTGCTTCGCGCGCCGTTGGAGGAGCTGGAAGCGGCTTTTGGTCAAGCGATGGCCGATCCCGCGTTTATCGCGGAACTGGACGGCCTCAGGCGCGATTTTATCGGCCGGCCGACTCCCCTGTTGCGCGCGGAAAACGCGAGCAGGGAACTCGGCGGGGCGCAGATATACATTAAAATGGAAGGCCTCGCCCACACGGGGGCCCATAAGATTAACAACGCCATAGCGCAAGCCCTGCTCGCGAAGCGCATGGGGAAAACGCGGATCATCGCGGAAACCGGCGCGGGACAGCACGGGTTGGCGACCGCGTCGGCCTGCGCCCGGCTTGGCCTTGACTGCGCGGTGTACATGGGCGAGGTGGACGTGCGCCGGCAACAGCCCAACGTGGCGGCCATGGAACTGTACGGCGCGCGGGTAGTCCCCGTGACCTCCGGTTCCCGCACCCTAAAAGACGCGATCAACGAAGCGATGCGCGATTGGGCCGCGAGCTTCCAAAACACCCATTACCTGATCGGCTCGGCGCTGGGCCCCGCGCCCTTTCCCGACATGGTCAGGACCTTCCAGTCGGTTATCGGCCTGGAAACCCGGGACCAGATCGCGGAACGCGACTTGCGCGTCGAGGCGCTGGTCGCCTGCGTGGGCGGCGGCTCCAACGCCATCGGTTTTTTTTCGCCCTTCATCGATCTGCCCTCGCCGCGCCTGATCGGGGCCGAGGCGGGAGGCATCGGCCCCGGCCCCGGGGAAAACGCGGCGCGCATGGTCGGGTCGGCCTCGGGCGACGGGATCATTCACGGCTACAAAAGCCGCTTTCTCACCGACGAGGACGGGCAGGTCGCCGAAACCCGTTCCATCTCGGCCGGACTCGATTATCCGGGAATCGGGCCCCAACTGGCCGCCCTCGGCGAGTCGGGTCGGATCGAGTATACCGCCGTGCGGGATTCGGAGGCCCTTGAGGCGCTCAAGTTCTTCGCCCGTAACGAGGGAGTCATATTCGCCCTGGAAAGCGCCCACGCGGGCGCCGCCGCGATAACGCTCGCCAAATCGCTCCCCAAAGACCGGGCCGTTATAGTAAACATGTCTGGCAGGGGCGATAAGGATATTTTCATCACTTCGCCGGTATTTCGTCCGGCGGAGTGGAAGGCCTTTTTGAAGGCCGAACTGGACCGACTGGAATCGGGCGAGGACATACACGTATTCGGAGGCCATTCATGAACGATTTACGGACCGCCCCGGTGAGGGTAATGGCCCACCTGGTGGCGGGATACCCCACCGATACCCTGGCGCTTGCCGCCGCGGAAGGCCTTGCCGCGGGAGGGGTCTCCTATTTCGAGATACAGCTTCCCTTCAGCGATCCGAGCGCCGACGGCGTCGCGATTCAGACCGCCTGCGCCGCCGTGCTCGAGCGGGGCTACCGGGTGGCGGAAGGCCTTGCGTTCGCGCGGGAACTGCGCCGGAGGTATCCGGCGATACCGGTCTATATCATGACCTACGGCAACCTCGCCTGGAAGCCCGGCATAGAACGGTTTGTCGAGATGGCCGCCGGCGCGGGGGCTTCCGGTCTTATAGTGCCCGACCTTCCCTTCGACGCCGACGAGGGCCTTTCCGCCGCCTGCGAAAAGAGGGGGCTGGTATCCGTACCGGTCGCCGCTCCTTCCATGGGCCCCGCGCGCGTCGCCGCCCTCGCGGCCTTGAATCGCCCGCTGGTATACGCGGCCCTTCGCGCCGGCATTACCGGCAGAGAAACCGCGATCGACGGCGACACCCTCGCCTTCATCGCCCGGCTTGAATCGGCGGGCCCGGGGAAGGCGGTGGGCGAGTCCCGGGTCCTGGGCGGCTTCGGCATACGGAACGGCGCCCAGGCGGCCACCCTGGCGCCTCACGTCCACGCCGTGGTGGCGGGTTCCGTGTTCGTGGAGGCCATTCGCGACGCGGCCGCGGGCGGGGAAAAAGCGGTCTTTGAAGCGGTGAAAAAAAAGGCCGCCGAACTTTCCGGCTTTGGACAATAGGGCGCGTTCCGGTTATACTGAGAGGTACGGATAACCCCTCAGGATGAAAAAAAAGAAGATATCGCAAGCGGGCGTCGTGGCCCTTGTCGCGGCGGCCGCGGCCTTCGCCATAGCCCAAACCCTCTTCCTCTGGAACCTTCATCGCGCCTTCGCGGCGGTTGAGGCGAGCGGTTTACCCTGTCCTACCTTCGCGGGTATTCCGCTGGGCGCCTATGGCGGCGGGGCTATCGCCCTCCTTTTGCTCCTCTGCTTCGTCTCCTACGCGGTTTGGCGGAAAAAGGACCGGATAACCGCCGACAAAAGCGAGGAGATGGACAATTTTGAGCGAATATCCCGCGAATTGTTCGACCGTCTGGATAGCGGCATTGTCGTTCTCGATCGGGATTACCGGGTCGTCGTGTTTAATTCCGCCGCGGAACGTATTTTGGACCTGAAACCGGGGTTTCTCCGAAAGGGAACGGTCTGGAGCGACCTCGTAAACCCGGTTCTCGTGCCCGTTGCGGAACGGCTCGCGGACTCCCTGGACCGCGGAGTCGCCTTTTCCCGGGAATTCCGGGTGTTTCTTCCCCAAGGAGTCCGGTGCGTCAAGGTAGATCTAGCTACCTTCGAAACGCCCCGTTCCGGGATAATCTACCCCATGTATCTGACCGACAACACCCGGGAAGACGAAATCAAGCAAAAATTGGTTCAGCAGCTGGAGGAAACCCATCGGCACGCGGTCGCCAAAGACAATTTCTTCGCCAATATGAGCCATGAAATCCGCACTCCCATTAACGCCATCCTCGGCATGACGTATTTCGCGAAAAATCACGCCAGCGACCCGAAAGCCATCGAGTTCATCCAAAAAATCGAAAACGCGTCCGACATCCTCTTGGGGATCGTGAACGATATCCTCGATTTTTCGAAAATGAAGGAACACAAGTTCTCCCTCAATCCCGAAACCTTCAATCTGTACGGCATGAAAAAGATACTGGCCGACCTCTTTATCGATAAGGCCGCCCGGAAAGGACTCGAGTTTACCATCGATTTCGCCTGTCCCGAGGATTTTTACGTATTCGCGGACCAGTTTCGGCTCACCCAAATTTTCATGAACCTGGTGAGCAACGCCATCAAGTTTACCGATACGGGCCTCGTCCACGTGAGCGCGAACGTTGAAACCCTATCGGAAGAGGTAATCCTCCGCTGTGCCGTGAGGGATACGGGCTGCGGACTCGACGAGGACGAATTATCCCGCCTTTTCACGGATTTTGAGCAATTCGGGAAGGTTTTGGTAAAAAACCAGGAGGGCACGGGCCTGGGACTCGCCATCGCCAAACGGCTCGTGGAATTAATGCACGGGGTTATCTGGGTCGACAGCACTCCCGGCAAGGGCAGCATTTTCCATTTCGTGGTGGTGCTTAAACGTTCCGGCGCCACTTCCCCGGTAACGTCGGACAATACCCTGCCCCGCGTTGAGCTGAAGACCCGGCGGGTATTGGTGGTGGAAGACAATGAAATCAACGCGGAAATCGCGGGGAATCTGCTGGCGGAGAGCGGTTGCACCGTGGAATTCGCCCAAGACGGGGTCGAGGCGGTAGAACTCTGCAAAACCCGTTCCCCTGATTATTTCGATCTCGTGCTCATGGATATTCATATGCCCCGAATGAACGGTTACGAGGCGGCCAGAATCATAAAGCGCGATCTCGGCGTGATCTGCCCGATCCTTGCGGTAACCGCGACCAGCGATAATGCCGAAGAGCTTGAGAGCAATCGGGACGTCATTGCCAATTACCTGCTTAAGCCCTATAATCCGGGGGTTTTCAAGACGATTTTCGGCATGGCCGATCGTTGATTCGGAGGAAAGAATGGACAGTTATACCCTGGTGAGAACCGAGCACCTGAACCATCACGGAAAGCTTTTCGGCGGGCAGCTTCTCAAGTGGGTCGACGAATACGCGTGGTTGGCCGCGTCGCGCGACTTTTGCGGGTCCGTGCTCGTGACCCGGGCCATGGAAAACCTCGAATTCCGCCATGCCGTCCCCAACGGCTCCATCATGCATTTCGTCATGAAGATGACGCATCAGGGAAGAACGTCCGCGACCTATTCCGTGGACGTATACGCGGACATGCCCGGCCATTCTGACGAAAAACTCATTTTCACGAATAGCGTGACCTTCGTGGCGGTGGATTCGGAGGGGAACAAGGTACCTCTCTCCCGGTCCGGCGAGTGCAAATACGGCGAGATCCGAAGACCGGAAGGCGAGAAGTAACGTTTTACCGTTTTCGGGGTGTTATATCTGGAGGGTACATGAACGCGAAACTGAATACCGTGTTGATCAAGACTCAGGACATGGCGAAGTCGATCTCCTTTTACGAACAGGTCCTTGAATTCGCCCTGGATTCCATGATTTCCATGTCGCCGGATAAGCAGAAGGCCCTTCTGCGCCGCGAGGGTTCGGATACCCTTATCGAACTGGAAACCGCAGATCCGGGCCAGCCCCCCGCTTCCGGCGCCGTTTCCCTTTCGTTCGTCGTGGAACAGATCGGGGCGGCCGAAAAGGCCCTTGCCGCGAGCAAGGTTCGCGTCGCGGCGCCGCCCCGTACCCTTAAGGGAGGAAAGAAGATCATGACCGCGGTCGACCCGAACGGGGTCGAGCTGCATTTTATCGAGGAATAAGCCGAGACCGATTCAGCGTGCTATAATTTTCATCAGGAGGATTTTTTATGCAAAAGACACTCGCTATTGCCGCCGCCGCCCTGGCGGTTATCTTCGCCGCTTCATGCGCCACCACTTCGGTTACCCGCGTGGACTCGTCCACCCAAACTGACCTGAGCGGTTATTGGAACGACACGGACGTACGCATCGTGTGCGAGAGCCTGATCAACGATTGCCTGGAATCGCCCCGGGTCGCCCAGACCGCCCAGAAGAAGAAGGCCCTTCCGGTTTTCATCGTCGGGACCTTCCGCAACGACAGCGACGAGCATATCGATACCACCATCATCTCCAAGAAGATGGAATCGGCCATCATCAATTCCGGCAAGGCCGATTTCGTGGCCTCCAGCGCCGAACGCGGGGAAATTCGCGACGAGCGGCAGGAACAGCAATCCTTCGCCAGCGAGGAAACGGCCAAGGCGCTGGCCAACGAGACCGGCGCGGATTTCATACTGATCGGGGCGGTGAAAACCATCGTTGACCGCGCCGCCAACGGAAAAACGGCTACCCGCACCTATTACGTGACCGCGGAACTCATCGATATCGAGACGAACAAAAAGATTTGGGTAGGGGAGAACGATGAGATCAAGAAGGTCATTAAGACCCCGTCGGCCCGCCTGTAATTCCCCTATGGCGACGACTGGCACCCTCTCCAATCCAATGCGCCGCCGCGCCGCCGCGCCGCGCTTACCGGCCGTTCTCTTGGGATCGGCCCTGTTCGCGTCGTGCGCCTCGGTCGCCCACTACGAGCCCATAGACGACGCGGTCTCCCGGGGCGATTACGGCGCCGGGTACGCGATGATCCAGGAAGCGAAAGACTCCGCCTATCCGCCCCGGAACCGGATTCTCTACGCCCTGGACGCGGGCATGCTCGCGCACTACGCCGGGGAATGGAATGCCGCCGAAACCCATTTGCGCGACGCCGAACTCGGCATCGAGGCCGCGTTCACCAAGAGCGTGACCCTCGAGGCCTCCACCTATCTCGTAAACGATAACACCCAGGAGTATCCCGGGGAAGATTACGAGGATATCTACCTGAACGTCTTTAACGCCCTCAACTACTATCACGAGGGGTCCGTGGTTGACGCCTTGGTGGAAATACGGCGAATCGACAATAAGCTGAAGTTTCTCTCGACGAAATACGGCACCATGATCACCAATGCGCAAAAGGCCGTTATGGACAAGTCGGGGGAAATTCCCTACGACCCCTCGGCGATGACGTCCAATTTCAGCAATTCGGCCCTGGCCCAATATCTTGGCATGCTTTTCTACCGGGCCGAGGGAAAGAGCGACGACGCGCGCATAAACCGAGACCAGGTTAAGCTGGCGTTCGCCAACCAACCGGCCATGTATCCCTTCGCGCTTCCCGCTTCTTTGGACGACGAACTGTCCATCCCGGCGGGAAAGGCGCGGCTGAACGTTATGAGCTTTAACGGCCCTTCCCCGGCGAAAATCGAGAACGCCACGCGGCTTCAGTTCTCCGATATGCACTGGATCAAGTTCGCCCTGCCGGCCATGCAAAGCCGGCCGTCGCGAATCGCGAAAACCGAGGTGGCCATCGACGGGGGAGAGACCTTCGTCCTTGAACAAATCGAGGATATGGGCGCCGTGGCGGAAGAGACTTTCAAGCTTCGGTCGGGGCTCATTTACCTCAAGTCGGTGCTTCGGTCCATCGCGAAGACCACCGCTTCCGTCGCGCTGGACAAGCAGTCCAACGACGCGGGCAGCGCGGAAGGCGCGATCCTCCTGGGCGTGCTCAGTCTGGGAACCCAGATTTACGCCGAGGCGAGCGAACAGGCGGATCTCCGAATGGCCCGCTATTTTCCGGCCCGTGCCGTGGTCGGGGGTATCAACCTGGAACCGGGCACGTATTCTTTTACCGTAAACTATTATGACGCTTCGGGCATGGCGGTGGACCGCCGGCGCTTCGAGAACGTCGAGGTGCGGCCTAACCGGCTGAACCTAACGGAGGCAGTATGCATTCAATGAAAAGAAACCTTGCCGTTCGGGAACTCCGGCGTTCGGTGTTTGGAATCCTCACGGCGTTCGTCGCGACGGCCATGGCGGTATCCTGCGCGAGCGCACCGGCGGCTGCCGGTACGGAAGGCGCGACGGAAGCCGGCAAGGCCGTCTCGCGGGCTGAACCGGAATGGGTCGGAAACCCCCGAAAGGCGTATTCCGAGGCCCAGTACGTTTCCGCCGTCGGCTACGGAAAGGACCGCGATTCGGCGGAAAAAAACGCCCTCGGCGCGCTAGTTTCCGTTTTCGGCCAACAGGTTAAGGGCGAAACGGTCACGACCTCGCGCTATAGCGAAGCCGTTATGGCGGGAAAGGTGACGATTTCGGAAGACGCCTCGGTGAATCAGGCCGTGCAGACCTCTTTCGACATGGATACCCTCGTGGGAGCCGAAATCAAGGATACCTGGGACGACAAAAAAGGCACGGTGTACGCCGTGGCGGTGTTGGACAAGGCGAAGGGCGCGCTCCTTTATAAGGATTTGGTGGAGTCGAACGAAAAGACCATCGCCAAGCTGATCGAGATCGAGGACGGCGAGAAGAACACCTTCGACGCCTATTCCCGGTACGATCTCGCCTCGGTGATCGGCGATTCGAACGTTCGGTTTCTGAACGTCCTTTCGGTTTTAAGTCCCGGCATGGCGGCGTCCATGCGCGATTCCACCCATACGGGCGACGAATTCCGATTGGAATGCCTGCGTATCGCCAAGAATATTCCTATCGGGGTGGATATCGCCGATGACCGCGATTCCCGGATTTCCTCCGCCTTCGCCGAGTCCATTTCCGGCGCCGGCTTCAAAACCGGCTCCGTGGAATCCCGGTACGTCCTTCGGGGCAAGCTCTCCCTCAACCCGGTAGAGCTCGCCGCGAACACGAACAAGTTCGTGCGCTACGTCGTGGACGGCAAGCTTACCGATACCGCAAACGGAACGGTTTTGTTCCCCTTCAATATCTCCGGCCGCGAGGGGCACGCGACCCAAGCCGAAGCCGAAAACCGCGCGGTTCGTGCTGCCGAGGCCAAGATTAAGGAAGAGTATCCGGTAGTCCTCAGCGATTTCATGACTCAGCTTTCGGGGTCGTAAGGTTTTTACCGAACGCGAGCGGCAGGGTTACCTGCCGCTTTTTTTTTAGAATTTGCAGCGCGCCCCGACCGTAATAAGGTATCCCGAAGCGTCCGGCATGGCCGGCATATAGGTCCGGAGCGCCTGGGCGGAGAGGGTAAAGCCCTTGACCGGGGAAAACTCACCGATAAGCCCCGCAACCAGCGACCCGGAGGGAAACCGCCCCGAAACGTCGCCGGAACCGGTGGCGTACAATCCCTGGATCCCTGCCGAAGCGATGTCTCCGAGGCCAACCGACATGAGGGCAAACCAATTTTGCGCGTTTCGGCCGGGATGGGCGAGCGCCTCAATCCTGAGGGTAAGCGGAAAATCGGGTACATCGATTATGCGAAAAAGGCCGCCCGATAGGGACCAGTCCGCTCCTTCCACCCGTTCTCCCATGGCCGACGCCGCCGGGTTGTTCGAGGCGAAGGCCGCGACCGCGTACCAGTCAGCCCATAGGGAACCGTCCGCCGCCGCATACCCGCGCTCTCCCGCGGTTTCCGCATGGAGCCATCCCGCCTCTACCGATTGCAGCAAGGGGAGTCCCGCCTCGATTTGGACTCGCCCCCCCGCGCGGTCTCGCGGACTAATGGCGGCGTTCGTTTCCGCGGACCCCGTCGACGGCCCGATGACCGGCGGTAAGTATACCGCCTCGGCGAAGCTGAAAGGGCCGAGGGGCATATAGATCGCGGCAAGCCAGTCCGCGGCGGTGCGGTATTCGCTTCCGGAAAGGGCGTTTATTGCGGGCATTTCGCCGAAAATAGGGTCTCCCGCGTTGAAGAGGAAGCCCTTCCCCCAGGATAGGGGCGCGAGGCCCACCGTGAGTCGGCTCGAGGTTCCCTCCACGGGCCAGGGCATGCGCGCCTTCATCCACGCCCTGTGTAGGGTAAGTTCCCCTCGCTGGTTTACCGCAATCGACGCGGAGGCTTTCACCGCCTCGTTTCGCGCCGTATCGATCCCGACGGACACGGAGCCGCCGTTCGCCTCGGGAACCGAGGATATTCCGCCCGCGCCGATCTTCGCCGACGCGGCCGCGGCTATTTCCGCTGATACCACTGTTTCGGCGCCCAACGGGAAAAGGGCCGCGGACAGCACGACGGCGAATGCATTACGGCGCGCGCTTACCACGAAAGCTGCTCCCGGCTAAAATACCGTTCGGGAATCGGAATATCGATTTCAGCGCGGGCGATCGCCATTTCCGTCACTGAATTCCTTTTTAGCAAGTCTTTCATGACCGTCTTGAAGGGCACCCGTTTGCCGCCGACGGTCCTGACGTCCGAGGCGACCATGTCGCGCAACGCCTTCCCGGAAGCGCTGTAATAGATGCCGTGGAGCGCCACGTCGGTTTCCTTGTCCACCCACAGTTCCTGCTTCGTGTAGGTTTCCGACCGGGTTTTCGCCGTGAGGGTCAGGCGCCAGCACGGACGCCCCGCGAATGACTCCTCTCCCTCAAGCGTCGCGGAATACCGGTCCAGTATAGTCCGGTCATCGGTTAGGTCCTCGTAGGAGAAATCCGAGCCCATCATCGAGTTTTTCAGGGCAGAGCCCTTGAGCCAAATGACCTCGTCGGCGTCTGGGTAGAAAAGGTAGATATTCTGTCCCTGCCGGAGGACTTTTTGCCCCCGGTCCGGTCCGGAAGTGATCTCGATGAGGGTATCGCCGCCCCGGCGTTGCCAGGTAGTGAAATCGTTTTCGGTGGTGCCGAAGGAGTTCGTCACCGAAAGCTTCGCCTCGAAACGGGAGGTCTCGAACACCTGGTTCGCCTCCATCCTCCTCACGATCGAAGCCGCGTCGGTGCCCTCGCCCTGGGCAGCGGCGGGGTAGGCGAGCAGCGCCCCGGCGAACGCCGCCGCCAGTATAATGCCCGCGCCGTAATCGTTTCCATTCATGGCATGCTCCTCATTCATTTATCGCGCAACGCTTCCGCCGGCTCGATGGCTGCCGCCATCCGCGCGGGCAGGAAACACGCGGCAAGGGTTATCGCCACGCCGATCGCGGCGACGATGAAGTATTTATGGGGTTCCAGCGACGGATAGATATATTGGGAGATATTGAAACCGGTGAGGGAATCCCCGCCGAACAGGTTCACGTCGAAGCCGACTTGTCCCATGATCGTTACGCCCGCGAACCCCAGGAGCGTTCCCGCCGCCGTTCCCATGGCCCCGATCAAGAGCGATTCCGCCAGGAAGAGCGCGACTATGCGGTTCTTTTCCATGCCCAGCGCGCCCAAGGCGCCGATTTCCTTTCGCCGTTCCAGCACCGACATCATCGTGGTGTTGATTACCACCGTGCTCGCGAGGGCGAAAAATACGGCCGAGATAATGAGGTACATCGCGTCGGCGATCTTAAAGAAGGAATACATGCCGCTCACGTCGTACCATATGGTGCTTTCAAGCGCGCTCTCGCCGTAACCCGCCCCCGAAAGGGCCGCTTTCACGGCGGGGAGCGCCTGGGTCTCCGAAACTCCCTTTCTCAGGAAGACCTGTACCTGCAGGGCGTTCCCGTTCATTCTGAGAAAGTCCCCCGCCAGGTTCCAGTCCATAAAGATCACCCGATTGATCATGCTGATATCCGATAACGCGAGCACCCCGGTTACCGTGAACGTCCGGCCGTTGCTTCCCTGGATAGCCGTGCGCGTTATGGCGGTCAGTCGGTCGCCCGCCTTAATTCCAAGCTCGCTCGAAAGGCCCGCGCTGACCAGTATTTCGTTCTTTCCCTTCTCGGGGAATCGGCCGGAGGCGAGGTTGGCGTTTTTTCCGGTAATGATCGGCGATTGGGCGAAGTCGAGACCGATAGCCCGCACCGGTACCTGTTCGCCGTTTCGGTAGAGCGATACCCCGAACTCCGATTTCGGGGTCGCCAAGCGCACTCCCTCGGCGGAAGCCAACGCCGCGAGGGCCTTCGCCGTATCGGGAATGAAGAACTGGAGGGGAGTAACCCGTTCGTTTTTCACGTAATCCGCGTTCATGACCCTGATCTGGCCGGTCATGTTGCCGGTTACGTTTTGCACCATATCGCCCACGAAACCCGTCTCGAAACCGAGGAGAAGGGTGATAATCAGCGCGCTGACGAGGATCGCGGAAGCCGAAAGGAGGGTTCGCCCCTTGCTTCTCCAAAGGTTTCTCCAGGCCGTTTTCATGATTTTCATAGCCGCCTCCCCTTAGTTCCTCAATATGTCGGAAACCTCCGACTTCAGGATTTTCCCCGAGGGGAACCAGGCCACCAACGTTGAGATAGCAAGCGCCCCGAATACCGCCGTAACGATTCCCCGCAGGTGCCACGCGGAACGCATGATTCCGGTAAGCCTATATCCCGCGTCGGTATCCCGGAGCATGAACGAGAAATCGACCCCGTACGTCGCCATGTACCAGTTCACCGCGAGGCCGAGGACCAAGCCGAAGAGGGTTCCCATCAGTCCTATGCCGAAGCCCTCGAGCAAAAAAAGCGCGCGTATGCGCGTCGAGCCGTAGCCCAGGGCGCGCATCATCCCGATCTCGCCCTTTCGCTCCATCACGGCCATCAGCATGGTATTCGTTATGCCCACCGCGGCGATCACGAATATGAAGAAAATGTAAATCTTTGAGCCGCCGCTTTTCGCCTTGGTAATCTTGATCGCGTCCTCGGCGACCTTTTCCCAGGAGTATATCCGGCCCGCGTAGGAGGGAAGTTCCCCTTCGAGCGCGGCTATGCGCCGGTCGATCGAGCTCGGCGGCCCGAGCCGGAGCGAGTATTCGGTAACGGCGCCTTCCAGGGCGAGAAGCTCGTCTGCCCGGGAAAGATCCATGAAGACGTATGAGCGATTAACGTACGGATCGTCCGTGGAAACGATTCCGACCACCGGCGCGTCAAACGTTTGGTAGAACCCCCCGCGCCCCTTACACTCGACGCTCACGACCGAACCGACTTTCGCGCCGATATCCTCGGCCAGCCAGCCGCCGAGCGCCACGCCCTCGTCGCCCGCGCGGAGCCAGCGGCCCGCCGAAACGGTTTGCTCGGTGCGGAATACGCCGGAATCGAGGGCCGGGTCGAGCGCGACGAGCTGGGCGGTAACGGAGCCTGATACGGCGAAGTATTCCTCGTTGAAATAGAGCTCGCAGGCGAGGACGGTTCGCGGGGCGAAGGGTATCGCGCCCCGCGCGTCGCCACGAAGCGCCGTCTCTATCGCGGCACGGTCCGCGGGTTCCAGGAAATTCCCGAAGGGAAGGAAAAGGCGGTCCTGAAAATAACCTTCGGGATAAATCTTCGCGTCGCCCGTTTCGTACTCCCTGATGTTCCGGGCGGAGTCGGTTTCGGCCCCGATGAGAAGACCGTCCATGGCTATGGTCATCATGACGCCGAAGGCGATGGCGATGGCGGTTATGAAACTGCGCCGCTTATAACGGAAGATATTCCGCGCGGCCATGAACGCGTAGGTCATGGTTTGCCTCCCGGGGAAACGCCGGGCCCCTTCCGCTCGATATCCGTGATCTGGCCGTCATGAAGCCTCACGAGGCAATGGGCGTATTTCATGACCATGGGATCGTGGGTGGAAAACACGAAGGTAACGCCGTGTTTTCGGTTCAGCTCTTCCATTAATCTCAGTATTTCCTCGCCGGTGCGCGAATCGAGGTTGGCCGTGGGCTCGTCGGCCAGGACGAGGGGCGGTTTCTTGACCAGGGCCCGCGCTATGGAAACCCGTTGCTGTTGACCCCCGGAAAGCTCCATGGGCCTACGGTCTTCCATTCCCTCGAGACCCACTTCACGGAGCATCGCCGCGGAACGCTCGTCGATTTCGCGGTCCTTGAGCCCCTTGAAAAGCTGTAGGGCCAGGGCCACGTTTTCCTTGGCGGTCAGCACGGGAATCAGATTGTAGCTTTGGAAAACGAAGCCGATCTTCCGTTGCCTCGTAAGGTTCCGTTCCTTCTGCCCCAGGGCGGACAAGGGCTCTCCGTCGATCTTTATTTCCCCCGAGCTCACCGAATCCAGGCACCCGATCAGGTTAAGGAGCGTCGTTTTACCCGACCCGGAAGGCCCCGCAAGGGCAAGGAATTCGCCGGCCGCGATTTCCAGGGATACGCCCCTGAGCGCCTGCACCTTTTGCATGCCGGTGTCGTACACCTTGGTAACGCCGCTAATCGAAATCATATTCCGTTCCTCCTCGTCTCTTAACCGTTCGTGCCGTTGCCGCGAAGGCCCGCCAGCAGGGCTTCCAGTTCGTCGAGATATTCCATCAGGGCCGCGCGACCCGGTTCGGTGAGCGATATTTCGGTACGCGGCTTGTTTTCCGCGAAGTACTTCACGCTTTCGACGTATCCGGCGTCTTCCAGGGTTTTCAGCTGGACGCTCAGATTCCCGCCGGTCATTCCCAGTTCGTCCCGCAGTTCGGTGAAAGTCATGCGTTCCTTTCCGGTGGCGAGCTTCGTGAGGAGCTTCAGCCGGCTCCGCTCGTGGACTATTTTATTCATCTCTCCCGATTCCTTTTATCCTTTAGCGATGTACCGTTCTCCAAAGATATCCCAACCGGCCATAATCGCCTCTGCGATACTATGATATAAAACTGTTTACATTATAAACCTGTTTATGAAAACATAAGCCCCGAGAAGGGAAAATGCAAGAGTAATTTCGCGTTTTTTGCTTTAAATCGAAAAAGGGGGGAGGGGGAAACCGAGGCGCGCGTCAAAGACCGCGCGCCTCGTCGCATTATCACGCTACGAAAGAGGCTCAGCCGATCGCGTCGGAACCGGTTTCGCCGGTTCGGATTCGGATGCATTGCTCCAGGCTGGTTACCCAGATTTTTCCGTCGCCGATCTTTCCGGTTCTGGCTCCCTTGATAATCGCGTCCACGGTGGGCTGCACGAACTCGTCGTTTACCGCGATATCGAGGCGTATTTTCTTCAGGAGATTGATCTCGGTTATGGTTCCCCGATATTCCTCGGTGTAACCCGCCTGTTGGCCGCATCCCTGGGCGGGGCTCACGGTCATTTTCGTCACTTTCGCGTCAAAAAGGGCGCGCTTAACGTCGTCAAGCTTGTAAGGCTGTATGAGTGCAACTACCAGTTTCATAGGATACCCCCGTTAGTCGATAATCTGGAAGCCGGCATAGGCTTCGGCTCCGTGTTCGCCCCGGTCAAGGCCGCCGATCTCTTCTTCCCTGGTCACGCGAACCCCGATCACGAGCTTGAGAACGCTCCACACGCCAAGGGCCACCGCGAAGGTAAACCCGCCGACGGCGACGACGCCGAGCGCCTGCGCGCCGAGGAGCGTGAATCCGCCGCCGAGGAGAAGACCGTTCCCCGTGGCGCTTCCGGTAATGCCGTCTACCGCGAAGAGCCCGACCGCGAGGGTTCCCCACACGCCGTTCACCAGGTGGACCGAGAGGGCTCCCACCGGGTCGTCGAGTTTCAGCCGATCGAAGAAGGGAACCGCCACGACCACGAGGAAACCGGCGATAAGGCCGATGATCGCCGCCCCTTCAACGCTCACGAAGGCGCAACCGGCGGTAATGGCCACCAGGCCGGCGAGGGCGCCGTTGATGATCATGGAAAGGTCAGGCTTGCCCATAATGATCCACGCGCCGATGGTCGCGGCGATGATCGCGGTAGCCGCGGCGATATTGGTGGTTACGGCGATATGGGCGATGGCGGAACCGTCCCCCACGCCCATGGTCGAGCCCGGATTGAAACCGAACCAGCCGAACCAGAGCACGAGACCGCCGAGGGTAACCATGGACATATTGTGGCCGACGATGGGATTTACCGAACCGTCCGCACGGTACTTCCCGATGCGGGGCCCGAGCACGATAATGCCCGCGAGGGCTGCCCAGCCGCCGACGGAGTGTACCACCGTGGAGCCGGCGAAGTCCCAGAAGCCGAGGGTCTGCAGCCAACCGCCGCCCCATATCCAGTGACCGGACACGGGATACATAAGGCCGACGAGCACGACGGCGAAGACGATGAAGGAAAGGAATTTGATGCGTTCCGCCACGGCTCCCGACACGATGGTCGCGGCGGTGCCGGCGAACACGAGCTGGAAAATAAACTTTGCCCAGAAGGGCACGCGAGTCCATGAAATCGCGTCGAAGCCCTCGTCCACCCCGCCGTTGGCGAAAAGGACGTTGGTCAGCCCGACGATGGGGTTGCCGTTGCCGAACATGAGTCCCCAGCCGATGAACCAAAAGGAAACCGAGGCAAGGGCGAAGACGATGAAGTTTTTCGCGAGAATGTTTACGGTGTTTTTGCTGCGGCAGAGTCCCGATTCGACCATCGCGAAACCGAGATTCATAAAGAAGACGAGAAAAGCTGAAATGAGCACCCAAACGGTGTCGAGCCCTACGGTAAGCATATCGAGCGTCGCTGCGTTGACAACTACATCCATAGGAACCTCCTAAAAGTGATCCTACGCCATTGTAGCTGCCGTACAGCGGGCGTCCTGCCGCCGTCTTCGGCTACTGAGATCCTAACGGATGAGCCCGCTTTATGTCAACCCAGCCGGTATTTCGCGATTTCGGTTCCCAGATTGCCGCTTACTTCCCCCATATTCCGGGAACTCGCGTTCACGGCGGCGAAATTCGCCTCTATGTCCACGAGGTGACGATCCATGACTGCCATGGCGGATGCAGTTTTTGCCGCCGATTCGCCCGCCGCGGCCACGGCGCGAGATACCTGGGCCGTCTGCGCCTGTATATCCCCGGTCTTTCCGGTTACCCCGACGGTGAACTCGTTCAATTCCACCATGGCCTGCATGATCTGGTTTCCGCCTTCGAGGAGTTCGGTGATGGCATTGAGTATCTCGTCAAAACTGTCGCTCACGCCGGTCACGCCGTTCTGAATGGACTCGAAGGATTCCGACGAGCGCCGGCTCGCGTCGTTGGCGCCGGTAATGCTGGTCACCACTTCGACGAGATTCGCCTTAATGCTGCGGGAATTCGCCGCCGCCGCCTCGGCGAGCTTTCGAATTTCGTCGGCCACCACGGAAAAGCCCTTGCCCGCGTCGCCGGCGTGGGCCGCCTCGATAGCGGCGTTCATGGCCAGGAGGTTCGTCTGCGATGCGATCCCGTCGATGAGGTTCGCCATTTCCTGGATAGTCTCCACGTGCTTGTTTATGCCCTCGATGAAGCCGTTGGTCTCTTGAAGGCGTTCGGAGCCGGCGCCGGCAAGGGCCACCAATTCCGAGGCGCCCGCTTTGTTGCGCTCCATAATGCCGCCGAGAGACTTCAGTGACGAGGCCATTTCGGTAACCGAGGCCGTGGACTCCTCAACCATGGCGGCCTGCGATTGTATCATCCCGACCATGGTATCGAGCCCGCTGGCTATGGCGGTGACCGAAGAAGCGGAGTCTTCCGCGTCCGAGGCCAGTTTCCGGGAATCGGCCTTTATGCCCTCGGATTCGGAGCGAAGGCTCTCGAGCGATTCCGCCGAACTGTCCACGGCGCGGTCGAGGTTCGCCCTGCTGACCTCGGCTCGGTCCGAAGCTTCCCTGATGGCGGCGAGCGACTCCGCGAGTCGGGTGCGGGTCGTTTCCAGTATAACGCCAAGGCTTGCGATTTCGTCCTTGCCGGGAATGGCGATCGCCATGGAAAGGTTCCCTTCGCCGATTTCCCTGCCCGCCTTCTCGAGGACCGCGATTCTCCGCGAAATTCTTCGGGCGACCGTTACGGCGATAAAAATTCCGATTGCCCCGATAACCAAGCCGACCAAGATCGCCAGGATTATCGCCTTGAGGCTTTGGGAGGAGAGCTCATCGTCAATTACGGAGTTCTGGTCGTCGACGATGGAAATGGCGCTCGCGCAGCTTTGAATCATGATCTGAAGGGTGGAGGAAAAGCGTTTCGACGATTCAATGAACGCGTCGTACCCCTGACGTTTCTCCATAAAGCGGAGGATGGCGAAATCGATGAGCCTCATCTGGCTCCTGGCGCCGCCGGTCCTTTCGGCGGTATCCAAATAGTCTTTGACCGCGGCCGTAAAACCGGCGCGCCGTTCGGTCATATTGTCGTCCATCTTGCTGATCTGGGCCAGGGCCGTTCGGATGTTCTCGCTTCGGGCGCTGAGCAATTCCAGCCCTTTAACGCTTTCGAAGGCCCTCGTCGTCCGCTGGACGATCGGGTCGTATTCCGACAGGGTAAAATTTACGGTTTGGTACCAAAAGGAATTGAGGTACATTTGCTCGGAGGTTAGGCTGGCCCGCAGCTCGTCAAGCAGGGTACGCTCTCGCTCGATTTTTGAGGAGGTTGACTGAATGATTCCGTAAACCCCGAAGGAAGCGCCCGTGGCCACCACTACCAACATAATAATGCCAAGTAATTGTGTGCGTATCTTCATTGATGCCCCCCTTGTATTGTACGGCAGAAAATTCCAACCTGTCCATGAAAAACACTGCTTATTACCTAGGTAAAAACACCTAGGTGTCACGGCAGGATACGGTGAGTACATACGATTGGTGAAGGGCTTCGTTCCTTACCTGATCTTGAAGAACATGCCGAGTACCGCGAGCGTGATCAGAACCTGCATAATCATGAATTTCAAGAGTACCTGGGTAGGCGACCAGGAACGGTTCTTTCGCATATGGTCATGCAAGGGAAAACGGATATTGTGCAGAATGCGAATATTGAAAAAACGCAACAGGGCGACCTTAAGGAGCCCCGTACCGCCGTTAATCATGATCATCGCGCTGGTCATGATGAGGAGGAAGGGATTTCCCGAAACGAGTACGCACATTCCGATAAAAAAGCCCAAGGCCCGAGACCCCGCGTCGCCCATGAGGACCTTGCTCGGAAAGGCGTTATGCCAGAGGTACCCCATCAAAACTCCGGTAAGGGCGAATATCATGACCGCCCAGCGGGCGCCCTCCCGCATATGGGGCAGGAGTAGGTACTCCGCGATCTTCGCGTGGCCCAATACGAAGTAAAAAATGATGCCGAGGGTGCTGAGGGCGAGCAGGACCAGGGTTCCCGATAGCCCGTCCACGCCGTCGGTACAGTTGGTCGTGTTGATCGAAACCCACAGGACCACGGTCGAAACGGCGAGAAAGAGAACCGGGTGCACCGAGAATTCGCCTGAAACGAAGGGCATCCACCAGCGGACGTCCCCGTGAAAGAAGAGGAAAAAAATCGCCGCCGAAGCGCCGAGTGAGATGATCAGGTCGAGGCCGCCCTTAACGTATTCGCCCCAGGGGTGCACCGCGCGATCGTCGAGAAAGCCGGTAAGCATGGTAAACCAGGTAAGGGCCACCGTCGCGATGGCGGCAGGGCTCAACGGCGCGAAAAAGAAGGAAAGGAGGGCGAATATGGTCACGAAAACAGAGCCCGCCCCGGTCGGCTTTCCTATCGCGGCTTCCGCGTTGACCGTGAACTCACGGCCGCGATCCTTGGGAAGGAAGCGATAGGCCTTGGGAAGCAGGAATACGGTGAAAAAGAACCCGGCGTAGAGCGCGATGATGATGAGCACCGCGTACGATTGCAGCAATCGGAAGGGGCCGAACACCTTTTGCAGGGATGCGGCGAGATAGTACAGCATGCGTCCATACTACCCCCTTATCGGGGCGAATGCAACACCCGCGCCGCGGGCGGAAAGGGGTTACGCGCCCTGAAAGGTTAGCCAGCGGGCGATAAAGCCTGCGACGGGACGAAACCAGGCCGGCCCGTTAACCGAAAGCTCTTCCATGGCGTAGCCCGCCTTCAAAAAGAAGACCGTTATGCCCGCGAGGCTTCCGGCTAGAAGGGCAATGCCGAAACCGACGAGCAAGAGTCCGGAAATGACCTTTACCGCCATCATGTGTCTCTTGAACCAGGCAAGTATCGGCGTTGCCCGATCGAGGAAAAGCCCCGCAAGGATGAACGGAATGCCCAAGCCCGCCGAATACGCGCCGAGCAGCAGGGCGGAACGGGCTACGTTGCCGTCTTGACCGGCGAAGAGGAGGATTGACGATAAAATGGGGCCGACGCACGGGGTCCAGCCCGCGGCGAAGGCCATGCCGAGGAGTATCGCCCTCATCGGTCCCCCGAAGCGGGATTTGTCCGCTTTCTTTTGGGCGCCCGGTTCCGACAGACGGTATTCGCCGCGTAAAAACGGTATGAAATCGAACATGGCGTTCAGGCCCAGGACTATCACCAGCGCGCCGGCGATCCGGTTGATCCACAGCGTCGCGGAGCTTCCGACGTACTTCATGCCCCCGCCGAAGACTATGGCCAGGGCGGTAAACACCGCGGCGAAACCGGCCACGAAAAACAGGGTACGCACGAGAAGGGCGGCGCGAATGCCCTTTCGGGGCCCGGCCGCTCCGGATCGGGACAAACCGAGGGTCGAGGCGGATTCGCCCGAAATAAAGGAAAGGTACACGGGGATAAGGGGAAGCACGCAAGGGCTCAGGAAGGAAAGGAGCCCGGCCGCCAGGGACGCGAAAAAACCGGGGGTCGCCACGGACTCAAGGGGAATCATTTCGCCGCCATTCCCTTCAGCGCCTTAATAAGCGCGGGATTGTCGTACTCGGTGGAGCCCACGATGCCCGCCACGATCCGGCCTTTCTTGTCCATGACGTAGGTGGTGGGAATTCCCTGGGTGGCGTATATGCGTCCCATGGAGCCGGATTCATCGAGGAAGATGGGAAAGGTATATTTATTTGCGGCGATAAAATCCGCGACGGTCTTTTTCTTTTCGCCCGTGCTTATCGCCACGACCGTAAAGGAATCGCCCTTGAGCGCGTTCCAGAGCGTTTCGATGGAAGGCATTTCCCGTTTGCAGGGGGGACACCACGTGGCCCAGAAATTGAATAGGACGATCGACCCGGTCAGGGTTTTCGAATCGAGGGTTTTCCCCGCGAGGCTCGGTACCGAAAACGGCTGAATTTCCACGGGTTGCGGGAAAACGTGAAAACCGAGTCCCTTGAGGACGGCCAGTTCCGCCGACAGATCCGGTTCCGTAGGCGTCTGTGCGGAAAGGGGCGCCGTATTCGCCGCGGCAAGCGCGCCGATAAGGGCAATAATCGCGATCAGGCGGTGCGTCTGGTTAAGGGTATATGTTTTCATACTACAAGTATACTGCCCAGCGGGCCGATCGGTATGTGAGGTTGTCACAAATCACGCGAAACGTTGCCCTTTTCCGGCTTCGGCGCTACACTGGAACCATGAACAAAAACATCGTCGTGGTCGCTTGTATCGGCGTATTGACCGCCGTCGCGATTTTACTGTGGGCCTGGCTTTACTTTGCCGTGGGCGGTTCTATAGGCGGCTTCGCGGGGCTTGCCATGCGCGCGGGCGCGTCCCTCGTCATGGGGGGCGCGTTGGCCTTTCTGGGAATCGCGCTCTGGCAAAGGATCGCGGAGATAAAAAAGGGGGAAGAAGATGATCTTGGTGACTACTGAGTATATCGAGGGAAAGAAACTGGAAACGCTGGGCTTGGTAAAAGGCTCGACCGTGCAAACCCGTCACGCGGGAAAGGATATTCTCGCCGCTTTTAAGACCCTGGTCGGCGGCGAGCTTACCGGTTATACGGAAATGCTGAACATGGCCCGCGCGCAGGCGACCAAACGCATGGTCCAGGAGGCCGAAGCCCTTGGGGCCGACGGCGTGGTTGGCCTGCATTACGGTTCCAGCGCGGTCATGCAGGGCGCCGCGGAGGTTATCGCCTACGGAACCGCGGTCCGTTTCGTGACCGAGGTTCGGCTTTAACACCCTTACCGGGCGCGGGAATACGCAAGAAGGGGCGGCCCGGGTAATTGACCGGACCGTCCCGTTTCGATCAATGCTTGAAGTGCCGGGTTCCCGTGAATACCATGGCGATTCCGAGGCGATTCGCCGCGTCGATCGATTCCTGATCCCTCATGGATCCGCCGGGTTGCACGATGGCCTTTATCCCGTACTTCGCGGCCATTTCCACCGAGTCGGCAAAGGGGAAGAACGCGTCGGACGCCATTACGGTGGCGTGGCCGTCGAACCCGTTTTCGGGGTTTCCGGTGACGGCCTTCGCCCGTTCCAGCGCCTGTTCCGTCGCCCAAATGCGGTTCACCTGTCCGCCGGCGATACCCACCGCTATGCGGTCCTTTACCGCCAAGATGGCGTTTGACTTCACGAAAATCGCCATCGTCATGCCGAAGGCCATCTCCTCGGCCTCTTCCGCCGTGGGAGCCCGTTCGGTAACCACGCGCCATTCGGAGAATAGCTCGTCGTCGCGCTCCTGGACCAGCACGCCGCCGTCCACGCTCATGGTTTCGGTCAACGCGGAAGGCAGCCGGTCGGCCTTCACGATTCTGAGATTCTTCTTGGTGGCGAATACCGACAGGGCGTCGTCGGTGAATCCCGGAGCCACGATTACCTCGAGGAAGGTTTTGATCATTTCCTCGGCCGCTTCCCTGTCTATAACCCGGTTACAGCCCACGATGCCCCCGAAAATGGATACCGGGTCAACGAGCCACGCCCGTTTGTACGCGTCGAGGGGCGACGTGCCCAGCGCGGCGCCGCAGGGAGAGTTGTGCTTCAGCGCCACGCAGATTACGGAACGGTTATCCCCCGAGCGACGCTGCTCTGCGGAGGCGGGGAAATCCGCGGGAAGCTTTTTCACGAATCCGTCGTAGGCGCTCGCTGCCTTCCAGGCGATATCCAAATCCCTCATGTTGTTATAGGAAAGTTCCTTACCCTGCAGCTGCTTCATGCCGCCAAAGGCGCCGACCGAATCGGCCGTAAGGTAAAGCGCCGCTTTTTGGTGGCCGTTCTCGCCGTAACGGAGGCTTTGGCCCAGCTTGTAGGGTACGGTGAGGTATTCCGGCCATTCTCCCGATTTCGGGGAAACGGGGGCCGAAGCCTCGCCGAGCATGAATCTGGCCACCGCGGCGTCGTAGGCGCTGGTCAGGTTGAATACCTTGCCCGCCAGGCGCCGTTTCAGCTCGGCGGGAACCTTTGCGGTTTCCTGTCCCGCGGCCTCAAGCTCGGCCATTACCTCTGCATAGTCGGACGCGTCGGTAAGCACCAGAACGTCTCCGTGGTTTTTCGCGGCCGAACGGAGCATGGTAGGGCCGCCAATGTCGATGAATTCGACGGTTTCCCCGAAGGTCAATCCCGCCTGTACCTTTTCGAAAAAGGGGTAGAGGTTTACGCAGACCAGGTCGATGGGGGATACCCCAAGCTCGGCGATGGTCTTGGCGTGCTCGGGGTTTTCGCGAATGGCGAGCAGTCCGGCGTGAATCGCGGGGTGCAGGGTTTTGACGCGGCCGTCGAGGCATTCGGGAAAACCGGTAACGGCGCTCACGTCGGTCACGGGAAGCCCCGCCTCGGACAGATGCTTTTTCGTTCCCCCGGTGGAAAGGATTTCCCACCCCTTATCGACGAGATACCGCGCGAGATCGAGAACGCCGTCTTTGTAAAACACGCTGATAAGCGCCCGTTTTTTCATCTGTCACCCCTTTTCTCTTTTTTGCCATGGAACCGATGGCACCGGATGGCACAATATAGCCAAAAAACGCGGTTTTTTCAATCGCGCGCGCCCGTCTGTTTTTTGTTGGCCGTTCGGAAAACCTCGTATATACTGAGTTATCGATCATGAGGCGCCTTATACCGATGAAAAACGTCGCTATCTCCCTGCTCTGCCTGTCCTTGTTCGCGTTGAGCGCGTTGCCGGCCGCCGGAGACCCCCCGGCAGTCGAGGTCCGAGACCGCAAGGAGATACTGGTGCTTTTTCCCTTCGCGCCGGACTATCCCGCGTGGACTTTGTTCATGACCGGGTTAAACCAGGGTTTTGGCTACGAGAAGGCCGCTTCGTACCGTTTTATCTATGAATTCCTGGGCGCCAATCTCGCGGGCCAGGATCCCGCCTTTTTGGAAACGACCGCCCGGTATTTCCGGTATAAATACGGAGTGCGCCGGCCTGACATAGTGGTCGCTTCCACCATGCTCGAAAGCTTTATTTCCGACTACGGAGACCTCGCCTTTCCCGGACTTCCCATCGTCGTAGCCTCCACCGAGGCGACTCCCCTGAAGCCAACCGAAAACGGGCTGCTGCATACGCTTTCCGGTCCGTACGACTTCCTAAAAACCGTGAAATTGGCGCTCGATTTTCGTCCCGACACCAAGCGCGTTTATTTTGTCCTCGGGTCCTCCCCGTATGAAGCCGCGGCGGCCATGGAATTGAGGCGTCTTTCCCGAAGCGTCGCGGATCGGGTCGCCTTCGTGATCCTGCAGGGCCTATCGCACGACGAGCTCCTGGATCGGATAGCCAATGCCCCCGGCGATTCCGCGGTGGTATTCTGTTGGTTTTTCAGCGACGCGAACGGCGACGAGTACAAGCCTTCCGAGGTGGTGCGCGAGGTAGTCGCCGCCTCCCCGGTACCGGTATACGGGATAGAGCGGCAATATCTCGGCAGCGGCATCGTCGGCGGATACCTGTGGAGCATGGCGACTTACGGAAAGAACGTGGCGATCAATGCCCTCGGCATTCTTGACGGGCTCGATTCCGGCGTTCCGAAATTCAGTACCATAGAGGCCAGCGCGTACGGGATTGACTGGAACGCCCTTCGCCGGTGGAAGATGAATCCCGCTTCGGTACCGGGCAACGCGACGATCGTAAACGGTTCGCACGGTTTTTTGGAAATATACGGGGTTTACGTGCTGATCTTCTCGCTGTTGGTCGCGGTCCTTGCCGTAATGGCCGTGATCCTCGGCATATTCGCGATCGGAAAGCGCCAGGCCGAGCGCGAGCTCGACGTGGTTAGTCTCCGCCTGTCCCTGGCCCTGAAGGAAGGCGCCGAGCTGAACCGGCGGCTCGATTCCCGGGCGCTCCGGGACCCGCATACGGGATTGTTCATCCGGAAGCACGTGGACGAACGGATAGACGACGAATTCACGCGGTACGAAAAGACCGGCGCGCAATTCTCGCTCATACAGGTCGACGTCGATTCGTTCGGGACGGTAAACGACCGCTTCGGGAAGGAAACGGGAAATATCCTGCTGTCCCGCATCGCCGGGGAACTGATCAAACTGGTTCGCCTTTACGACGTTCTCGCCCGGTGGAGCGGGGAGGAATTCATGATCCTCTTGCCCGACACGGACGAGGATACGGCGGTCGCGTTCGCGGAACGCATACGGAAGGCCGTTTCCGGGGCGGTATATTTCGAGCAGGAACACAAACTGGTCGTTACCATTTCATGCGGCGTGGCGTCGAGCGCCGACGCCCAATCCGTGGCCGAGCTGATACGAAACGTGGGCGCGGCCCTCGACGCGGCGCAGCGGAACGGCAAAAACCGCGTGGTCCGGTATACCTCCGTCCCCTCGACTTAAACCACCGCCCGGTTTTTCTTTCGGAGCCGCTTCCGTTCCGCCGGGTCAATGCGCTTTTTCGCGCTTTTCTTGTCCTGCAGGAGCACCATGGCGACCAGGGAAGAGGCAAGGCACGTAACGAGAATGGCGATTAAGGCGGTGTGGCCCGGCATTTTTTCCAGGGGAAGCGGCACGTTCATGCCGAAGAAACTCGTGATCATGGTGGGGATCATGAGCACCAGGGAAATGACGGTGAGCCGTTTCATCACGATGCTGAGGTTGTTCGAGATCACCGAGGCGAAGGCGTCCATCATCCCCGATAGAATGTTGCTGTAAATGTCCGCCATCTCGATGGCCTGCCGGTTGTCGGTCGCCACGTCTTCCAGCCAGTCCCGGTCTTCCTCGTCGAGCTGTATCAGGCGGGTCTTCATGAGCTTCTCGAACAGCAGCTGGTTGCTTTTCAGTGAAGTGGTGAAATAGACCAGGGACTTTTCCAGGTTTAAAAGCTGAATGAGCTCGTTGTTGCGCACCGATTTTTGGAGCTCCAGCTCGATGGTTCCCGATCGCCGGTTTATTTCCTTGAGATAGCGCAGGTAGATCAGGTCGGCCCGGGCGAGCACGCGCACCACGAAGGCGGGCAGATCGTTCAGGTTCAGGCCCCGTACCCGGTTATTCGTCAGGTCGTGGAGCACCTCGCAATCCGCCCAGCATATGGTCAGGACCATGTCGGGGAACAGGAGAATGCCCAAGGGAATGGTGAAATAGCTCACCTCGTTGGCCGCGAGAAAGATGGGCAGTCTCACGATAATGAGCGTGTAATCGTCCTCGCGGTCGATGCGCGAAAGCTCGTCCTGGTCAAGAATGTCCATGATGATCTCGGTATCGATCCCGTATTCGGTCTCTAGCTCGCGGATGTCGTCGCGGGTTACGTTTCGCGCGTCAACCCAGATTCGGCCGTCTTCTCGCGCGCCGGCCACGAGTTTTCTGTTTTCCTGTTTCCAAAGGGTGATCATGATCGGATGTCCTCCAGGGGCTTAAGGGTAGGGGCCTTCCTGCAAGGAACCGCGGACGCGCGTTAGGCGGGGGTTCCGGGGAGGCTCTGGGTCGGTATACGATACATGTGGCTACTACTGCCAGGTTCCGTATCCATGGATACTGCCTCCTCGTTTGGAAAATTATCGCGCCGTTTATAGTATCACGCGAGGGACGGGGATTGCAAGGGAAAGGTTTCCCCTTCGCGCGGCCGTTTTGCGGGCCGCTTCCCGTACGGCCTCAGGTATCGAGGTATTGGAAGAGGAGTAGGCTGATATCGTCGTGCTGGGGTACGTCGCCCTTAAAGGCGAAAAAGCGCTCGAGAATGCGCACCTTCGCGCGCACGAGATCGTCCCCAGAGTCGGAGGCGTCCGCGATTATCGCCCCCAATTCGCCGAGAGGGAAGGTCTCGCCGTGCCGGTTTTCCTGTTCCACGAAGCCGTCGCTCAGGAGGGCGAGAACCGTACCCGGGGCGATGCGCAGGGTTTGCGCGATTATTTCGGGGCTTTCCACGAGCCCAACCGGCACGTTGTCCGCCTGGGAGGAGACTTGCTGCATGAGGCGGTTTTCCACGGCGAAAAACCAGGAATGGCCCATGTCGCAATATTCCAGCTCCCCGCTTTCCTCGTCGAATTTCGCGAAAAACCCGGTGAGGTATTTTTCAAGCCTGAACGTGCCGATCACGATCCTGTTCAGTAGGGCGACCGTTTCCTCCAAGGGGGCTCCGAAATGGGCGCTATACAGAAAGCCAGAGAGCACCGCCGTGATGACGGAGGCCGAAATGCCCTTCCCCGAAATGTCGCAAAGGCAGAAGAACCACTTTCCCTCGCCGTACTGCCGAGTGAAATAGTAATCGCCCCCTACGCCTTGGGCCATGACGGAGGCGCAGGTGAGGGAAACCCGCTCGCTTCGTTCCGCGTGGTAGGGCGGGACGAGCCGGTTTTGGATCGCCGTGGAAAGCCTCAATTCCCGTCGGTAATCGTTGAGCGCGTGGGTAAGGATATCCTGCGCCGAAACGTGGCCCTGAAAGCGGTTACGCGCGTCTACCAGGGCGAAATGCCTTCCGGGGTCGTCCTCTATTTCGGCGCTCACCCGTTCCCGCGCGGTTTGAATATACTCGTCGTAGGGAAAGCAGGCGACGGTACGCATTATGTCCCGGGCGGCCTGCCGCTGCAAAAGATCGCGACCGAAGGGCTTTCCCAGGATTTCCACCAGGTCTTCGGGTACGATAATGCCGAGTACCCGTTCCGAGGAGTCCACTACGGCGACGGGGTCCCGGTAGGGTTCGCGCAGTTCGGCGAGGATGGAGTGGACCGGGGTGTCGGCGTCGGCGTAGGCGAAGGAGCTGGCAATTTTGACGATGCGCTCCCCGGCGACGCGCGCGCGTTCCCGCTCTTTCACCGTCATTCGTCGTCCCCCTCGTCCATGAAACGGGCGGGGAACGTTTTACCGACCGCGACGGCGTTCCTTTCTTCGGAGAAGACGACGCCTTCGTTCCAATATTCAAGGGCCGCGAACATCGCGTTTCCCCCGTCGTAGGTATCGCTTCGCGGGGTTCGCCAGGAGATATAGTGCATGAGGCCCACGAAGTCTTCCTTGTCGAGATAGGACCGCCTTTTCCTGTTGAAGAGGTTCCATTTCTCGATGTCCCGGAATCCGCTTCCCTGGTCCTCCACGATCAGGCGGGCGCGATTGTCGTCGAACCGGTACCATACCCGCACTTCCTTGGCGGGATCGCACCCGTTTCCGTGCTTAACCGCGTTCTTGATCAGTTCGCTCACCTGCTGCTCCAAGAGGAGTCGTTCGTCGGCCTTAGGCTTCGAGCGCTGAATGATGAGGAGCGTGTAGTAGCGAATGCTTTCGTAGACGCTGGCGAATACGGCGAAGTTCATGCCGGCCTTCGAGAAAAGCTGGTGTTCGCCGTTTATCAATAACTCTTCGTTCATGTGATTCCTCCCTTCTCCCTACCGCTTCGCCTGGATCAGCGCCTCGTCCAGGTCGCGGGAAATCGGGAGCACGGCGTTCATCCGGCTGAGGCGCAAAAGCTTTTCGATCATTCCGCGCACGTTGCACAGACGGAAGGGTATGTTCCTTTCGCGCGAATCGCCGAGTATCTGCATGAGCACGCCGATACCGCTGGAATCGAGGTAGCTGGCCTTTTCGAGGTCCAATACCCAGGCCGGCGCCCCGGGCCTGGCCGCGTGTTCGAGCCAGGAGCGATGCAAATCCGGGGCGGAGTAGAGGTCCACGTCGCCTTCCACCGAGACGACGCACACGCCGTTTGTCATTTTCATGGTCTTTTCCACTGGTTTTCTCCTTGCGTCTGCCATGCTTCCTTATCCGATTTTATGCACGTGCAGGGTTCGATCGTCCGAATTGGTCGCACCATGGGCGGTTTCGGCCACCATGGCGAGTATCTTGGCGGAAAGGTCGCTCGCGGAGAGGTAGTAGTTCCGCGTAATAACGTCGGCGATCGCCTCCGCGCCGATGAAATCGCCTCCCTTCCTCCTCGCCTCGGTTAGGCCGTCGGTACAGGCGCACAGGATATCTCCCGGTTCCATCGCGACGTTGAACGTCGCGATGGGGGTTTCGGCGGAAATCCCCGCGGCGACGCCGAAGGTATGGATGAGTGTCTTGAGCTCTCCGTGGCGAAAATGGAAGGCGGTAACGCTTCCGCACCCGGCGACTTCGGCCCGGCGCCCCTTCTGGTCCAGTTTTAAAAGGGCCACCGAGGCGTAGCATTCGGCCTTTCTGCGGAACATATCGCCGTTGAGCCGCCTGAGCATGCCCTTCGCGTCAAGGGAGGTTTGCGAGAGTATGGCGAACCAGGTGTCGAGGTAGACGAGCCCGGCCTGGCGGTCCGCGTCGCCGGCGGTCACGTCGCATACCGCGCCGAGTATTCCCGCCTCCGCCGTTTTGTGGACCAGGCTCGCGTCGCTTCCCGTCCCCGCCGACCAATCGCGGCCGCGGCCAAAGTCCCCTATGTCTCCCGCGTCGCGCTCAATCGACGTTTGCGTGAGGAGCAGGGCGCGGTGGCGTTCTTCCTGCGCGAGTCTCGCCGCCTTTCTGTTGCGGCTTCGGACGTCCCGCAGCGACGCCGATAGGTATTCCCGAAGGTACCGCGCGGCCTCGAGTTCTCCCTCGGCGAAACGGCCGGACTTTCGCGCCAGGAGTACGGCCATCAACGGTTGCTTGCGCGCCGGCAGGGGGAGGAGAATCCATGAGCGCCAGCGGCGGTCCACGAGATTGCCTGAATTCCCGTTTTCGTGAAGCATTTTATCGGCGGCAAGGCGGTCGCCCCAATCCGATAGGCCGCCCCCTGTACGGGAAATAAGGCGGGCCGCGGGGCTGCCCCCGACGAGATTCAGACCCTCGCCGTCCGTTCGCGAGAATACCGCGTATTCGTCGTCGGCGGCGAAGAATCGGAGTGAATCCAACAGGGTCGCGACGAAGGCCTCGACGGAAACCGTAAGGCTGCCGGATAGTTCGCGCTTGAAATGCGTTACGGCCTTTAAGGCGCGTTCCGATGGTTTATGGGCTTTCATAGGTGGTTTCGAGAGTAGGGCACGTGCATTGGGCGCCCGTTAGGGTCGCGTGAGAATACGGTTAAAAAGGGCGCGCGCGGTTCAGTCCAGTCGAGACTCGAGCCAGAGGGAGGAGGCGAGGCCGAAGATGGCCAAGAGGAGGGAGACCGCGATTTCCTTCGGTTCGGGAAGCCCGGGGAACGCGAGGATAAGCGATCCCAAGGTAAAGCCGAGGACCGCGAGGGACATGACGTCGTGGAATCGGCCGTAGAGCCAGTGAACGAGGCGGGATAGTATCAGGACGCTCGCCAGGAGTCCCGAGCCGAGTTGGGCGAGGACGGGAAGGTTGAGGCTGCCCGCGGCGTCGAGGAGGGGTTCGTAGAGGTTCAGCAGGATGAGCACGAAGGACGCGCTGAATCCCGGAAGGAGGGAGCCGGTTCCGATCAAGGCGCCGGCCATAACCCACGAAGCCGAGAGGGTCACGGGGCCTCCTTCGGCGCCGTTCGGCGCGGGGCACGCCGCCGGGCTGCCAAGGGCGAAGGGGCCCCAATGGGCATGTCGGGCGAAGGCGAGGGCGAGGAGGGTTCCCGCCGCGATGAAGAAGGCCGCCCCGCCTGCGGGGCCGATGCCCCGCCGTTTCGCGGTACGCCAGATGGAAGGGAGGGTCCCGGCGATAAAGCCCGAAAAGAGGTAGATGAGGGGAACGGTCCATTCGGCGAAGAAGAATTTGAGCAAGACCGTAAAGCCGATAAATCCGGCGGCAATTCCCGCGCAGAGGACCCACCGACGGGCGAGGAATTCCCGCCATTCCCGTTTGGGATGGGCAAGGAGGGCGGTAAACTCCTCATACAGGCCGAAAACCACGGCGAGTGCAGCCCCCGAAATGCCGGGAAGGATTCCCCCCGCGCCCACGAGAACGCCTTCAAGGAATTCGAAAAGCCACCCTGACACGGCGATCAGTCCCTCCGTCCGCCGCGGAGCCTGAAGGCCAATTCTCGCACGCCTTCCACGATGGCCCTATGTTCCTCGGCGTGGATACGGTCAGCGAGGCTATCGGGGGTATCGCCCGCCAGGACCGGAACCTTCCGCTGGAGGAGTATCGGGCCCGTATCGCAGCCCGAATCCACGAGATGGACGGTGCAGCCCGATTCGGTCTCGCCGGCGGCGAGGACCGCCTCGTGCACGTGGTGGCCCCACATGCCCTTCCCGCCGAATTTCGGGAGCAGGGCCGGATGGAGGTTCACGATGCGGTTCGCGTAGGCCTCGATGATCGGACCGCTGAGAATGGTGAGGAAACCGGCGAGGATGAGGGCGTCGGCCCCCGCGTCCTTCGCCAGGGCGAGAATTCGGTCGGAAACGGCCCGGCGCGCTTCCGGACGGGGTACTCCGGCGGGGGGAAGCGCCGTTTCCGAGGGAATACCGTACCGTTTCGCCCGTTCCAGGGCAAAACAACCCTCGCGGTCGGCGATAACGAGGATAACCTCGAAATCCGCCTCCTTGGGGGGCTGCGCCTCCCTTCCGGCGATCCTATCCGCTTCTGCCGCGTCGATAATGGCTTGCAGGTTCGTTCCGCCGCCGGACACGAGTACCGCGAGCCGTAGGGGGCGAATGGTTGCGTCGGCGGGCGCGGCCTTCGAACCGGATTCGTCGATCGTGTACAGCATCCAGGCATCCTTAAGGGAACCGGAACGGGTGCGATAGATGGTCATTCGCTCGCCGGTTTCGGTCTCTATGTCGTAAAAGTGTTTGTTAACGTAGCGTTCGGCCGAGCCGGACCGGCAGGGCCGCAGGTTTTTTCGGACGTTCAGGAGCGAACGTACCCGGTACTCCCGCCCCCGCCAGGTAAAACGGCCGGGAACGCCGGGTGCGCCGCGGGCCATGGACGCGGTGTCGAAGCTGTTCGTATCCGGCACTATGGGCTCGGAGACGAGCCGCGGCCCGCTTCCCGCGTCGGCGGGGCGCCAGACCGTATCGCCCTTTTCCCCGCGCGTGAGGTCAGTCAAAAACAACGTCCTCGGTACCGCGGGCTACCGTTCCTATCTTATGGGCCGGGAAACCCAGGCCGTTCAGGAAGGAGACGGCGCCGTCGGCGTCTTCCTTGGCCACCGCGAGAATGAAGCCGATACCCATGTTGTAGGTATGGTACATCCGTTCCGGGTTCGCGCCGCGCCTGACCAGTTCGCCGAATATCGCGGGCACGGGCCAGCTCCCTTTCTTTATCCTGGAAACGAGCCGCTCGCCGGACTCTCCGCCGTGAATGCCCCCGGTCGGGTACATGCGCGGGATATTCTCGTAAAAGCCGCCGCCGGTAATGTGGACCATGCCGTGGACGTCCATCTTTTCGAGGAGGGCGAGAACGGGTTTCACGTAGATGCGGGTGGGTTCAAGGAGGGTTTCCCCGATCGGCTTGCCGTTGAAGGGCTCGGCGTAGTCGGAGACGAGCTTGCGCACCAGGGAAAACCCGTTGGAGTGCACGCCCGAGGACTCAAGGCCCACGAGTACGTCGCCCTCGCGGATCTTCGATCCGTCGATAATCTTCGATTTTTCCGCGATCCCGACGGTAAAGCCCGCGATATCGTATTTTCCCTCGTCGTAAAAGCCGGGCATTTCGGCGGTTTCCCCGCCCATGAGCGCCGCCCCCGCCTGCACGCAGCCGTCGGCCACGCCCTTGACCAAGGCGCCTGCCACGTCGGCCTCGAGCTTTCCGCACGCGAGGTAATCGAGGAAAAACAGGGGTTTCGCGCCGTGGCAGAGCACGTCGTTCACGCACATGGCCACGCAGTCGATACCCACGGTATCGTATTTTTTGAGGGCGAAGGCGATATCGAGCTTCGTGCCCACGCCGTCGGTTCCCGAAACCATGACCGGCTCGCGGTAACCCGCGGGAACCTCGAACATGCCGGCGAAACTGCCGAGCCCGTTCAGTACGCCGGGAACCATGGTCCGCTTCGCGCTTGACTTGTAGTTGTCGACCGCGCGGTACCCTTCTTCAACGTCCACGCCCGATTGGCGGTAATCTATCATCTTCGACTCCTCATTGTGCGTTGGGTGCTGGGAAGCGCATCAGCGCTTTCCTAATTCTCCAATCATCGGCATGGGGTATTCGCCCACGAAACAGCCCTGGCAGTAGCCGCAATTCGTGGCCTCGCCGTCGCCGTTGGCGCGCCGTTCGGTCTTTCCGTCCTTCGCGTCCCGGCGGGGATCGTGGCCGTTTACCTTTCCGGTGGCCTCGAATTCCGCCTGGTCCAGGGCCTCGACCATCCCCTCCATGGAAATGAACGCGAGGGAATCGGCGCCGATCGCCTCCCGTATGGCGTCAATTTCGTGATTGGCCGAGATGAGTTCCGCCCTTGCCGGGGTATCTATGCCGAAATAGCAGGGATACTTGACGGGCGGCGAGGAAATGCGGAAATGCACTTCACGGGCGCCCGCCTTGCGCAGGAGCTGGATCAGCCGGCGGCTCGTGGTTCCCCGGACGATGGAATCGTCGATGATGACCACGCGCTTGCCCTCAATGTCGCTTTTCACGGCGTTGAGCTTCACGAAGACCATTTGCTCCCGCTCTTCCTGGCTCGGCGCGATAAAGGTCCGGCCGATGTACTTGTTTTTTACGATTCCCATGGCGTACGGGATTCCCGAGGCGCGGGAGAAACCGAGGGCGGCGCCGAGGCCCGAATCGGGAACGCCCACGACCACGTCGGCGGCTACCCCCGATTCCCGGGCAAGCACCTCGCCCATCTTGATGCGCGCCTCGAGGACGGGTATGCCGTCCATCACCGAATCGGGACGCGCGAAATAAACGTACTCGAAGATGCAGGTCTTCTTCGCCGTTTTCTCCCCGAAATTGAACGAAAGCACCCCGTCGTCGTTGATTATCACGATTTCGCCCGGCTCAATGTCGCGCACGAGCTCGCCGCCCACCGCGTCGATGGCGCACGATTCGCTCGCGAGCATCCATCCGTCCTGCACCTTTCCCAGGCACAGCGGCCGGATGCCGTTCGGGTCGCGCGCGCCGATCAGCGTTTTCTCGGTCATGACCGCCAGGGCGAAGGAGCCCTTGATGAGCTGTATCGTGTCGGTCAGGGCCCGCTCCAGGCCTTTTTTATAGTTCTTGGCGATGAGCTTGATAATCACCTCGGAGTCGCTCGAAGACGTAAAGGTAGAGCCCGTCTCCTCCAGGAATTCCTTCATGGGATCGGTGTTTACCAGGCTCCCGTTATGGGCGATGGCGATGGTGCCGAGCTTCGATTTTGAGACGAAGGGCTGGGCGTTTTCGATGGAGGCCTTGCCGGAGGTGGAGTAGAGCACGTGGCCGATGGCGATGTGCCCCTCCAGGCTCGAGAGGTTTTCCCTGTCGTACACGTCGGCCACGAGTCCCATCTTGCGGAAGTGGTCGACCTTCTCGCCGTTCGCGCTGGCGATACCCGTGCTTTCCTGACCCCGATGCTGCAGGGACTGCAACCCGTAGTAGGCGAGCCGCGACGCCGAGGCTCCCCGATCCGTCAGGTATACGCCGACGATGCCGCAGTATTCTTCCGGCTTATCGCCGTCTTCGCTTTCGTATTGCTGGTCCATGGACGCTCCCGTCATATGACGTTACTTGGATATGCGCTTGAAAATCTCGACGTACGCTTCTTTTACGTTGCCGAGGTCCCGGCGGAAGCGGTCCTTGTCGAGCTTTTCCCCGGTTTTCGCGTCCCAGAAACGGCAGGTATCCGGTGAAATCTCGTCGGCCAGGATAATCTTACCGTCGGCGGTCTTGCCGAATTCGAGCTTAAAGTCGATCAGGCGGATTCCGCGCTCCGCGAAGAATTTGGTCAGTACCTTGTTGATTTTCGCGGTCTGGGCGTAAATATTCTTGAGGTCCTTCCACGTGGCGGCGCCGATGGCCACGGCGTGATAATCGTTGATAAGGGGGTCTCCGAGGGAATCGTCCTTGTAGGAAATCTCGAAAACCGTGGTTTTGAGCTCTGAGCCCTCGGCCACGCCGAGCCGCTTGGAAAAGCTGCCCGCGGCCACGTTCCGCACGATTACCTCGAGGGGTACGATGCTTACCTTGCGGCAGAGCATCTCGCGGTCCGAAAGCTTCGCGATATAATGGCTCTTGACGCCCTGGCTCGCGAGAAGCTCGAAAAGCCCGGAGGCGATGGCGTTGTTCAACTCGCCCTTCGACTCGATCTGGCCCTTTTTCTCGCCGTTAAACGCGGTTGCGTCGTCCTTGTAATCGATCACGACGAGGCCGCTATCGTTGGTCGCGTAGACCCTCTTCGCCTTGCCCTCGTACATTTGCTCGCCCTTGACGATGCCCTTCGCGATCGCGTCCGCTTTCTTGCTCATAAATCGATCCCCCTGCCGCCCTCTGCGGCTATTTCTTTCTTTAATTTGTCCCGAAATGCGATGAGTTTGCTCTTGAGTTCCGGATATTTGATGGAAAGGATTTGGCATGCCAGGTAGCCCGCGTTGGCGGCGTTGTCCAGGCCGACGGTGGCGACCGGGATCTGTTTCGGCATTTGCACGATGGAAAGGAGCGCGTCGAGCCCGCCTACCTTGCCCCCGTCCAGCGGAACGCCGATGACGGGAAGCGTGGTCATGGAAGCGATGACGCCGGGCAAGTGGGCCGCGAGTCCCGCCCCGGCGATGATAACCTCGCATCCCTCCGATTCCGCTTTCGCGACGGTCTCGGCGAGAAGATCTCCCGCGCGATGGGCCGAGATAATATAAGAAGAATAGTCCACGCCGAATTCGCGAAGCACGGCGGCCGCTTTCTTCATAACCTCTGTGTCTGATTTGGAACCGAAAAAGATGGTGACTTTCATACGTGAACCTAGCATGAAAGCCTTCGCGCATTCAAGATGGGAACGGGTCAATCCGGGCCGCTTCGGGGAGAAAAGAAGGGGTGTTCGTCCCGTATGGTGAATCACGCTCGGCACCCTCCCTTTTTTTTTGGAAAATTCCGCGCGCGAGGCCAAATCGGTTGAAAAACGGGGTATACTGGGAATGCGTGAGAGATAGGGAGAGTGTTTCCATGAAAAAGAATTATGGTATCGTCGCGATCCTCGCCATAACGGTCCTCCTTCTCGCTTCCTGCCACGGGAAATCGGCAGGCTCGAACGGCGTCTCGACGGAATCGATACGGGGCGGTACGGCGGACGGCAATGCGGCTGCTCCATTCGCCTCGATAGTCTATTTCGAAGGTTCGGTAACCCAGGACGGCAAGGCCTTGGCCATCGGGGACGGGATTAGAGACGGAGCCCTGATTGAAACCGACCGGGACGGCCTGGCCGAGATCGTGTTCGACGGGAAGAATGCCCTGAGTATCGGCCCTTCCGCTTCATTGCGGGTTCGGCTTTCTGACCTTGAAAAATCGGTAAACGTGGAGCGCGGGAAGGTTACCGCGGTATTGCGGAAACTAAATAAGCTTTCGGGCGGCAAGCTCGACGTACGGACTCCTTCCCTCGTCGCGGGCGTGCGCGGAACGAGCTTCTGCGTTTGGGTGAGCGGAACGGCGGCGGAAACCTATTTTTGCACGTGCAACGGCCGAATCGAGTTTATCCCCGGGGGAACAAGCGAGTCCGTTATCGCGGAAGCGAGCCATCACGAGGCCCTGCTCTTTACCGGCACGGGAGAGACCGTGTCCTTCGTTCCCGCTCCCGCCGATATGGACCCCCGCCACGTGGACGCTGACCTCGAAAACCTCGCTGCCCGAATAGGCGAGACCATGGATTGGTCCGTAGTGGAAGAGTAAGGCCCGATGGTTCAGCTCGTTTCGCTCATTCTGGCGGTATTGCCGCCGGTCGCCTATCTTCTCTACCTGATGGCCGCGGACCGTCGGGAGCCGGAACCCCTGCACATGGTATTGTTTACCCTCGCCTTGGGCATGCTCTCCACCGTCCCTTCCCTGGTCTTGGAATCGCTTCTTTCCCTCGCCGTTCCCTTCCTGCGCTCAGGGGCGACTGAGGCGGGCCTCGTCGCCGCTTTCATCGCCTCGTTCGTGCAGATCGCCCCGGTAGAGGAATTCTGCAAGCTCGCCGTCGTGCTGCTCTTCGTGTGGAAAAACCGGAATTTCAACGAGGAAAACGACGGTATCGTATACGTTACCCTGAGCGCTATCGGCTTTGCCCTGTTTGAGAACGTATTCTACGTGCTGCAATACGGGTTCGGCACCGGTTTGGTCCGGGCCGTCACGTCCATACCCCTGCATACCTTTTGCGGGGTGATCATGGGTTCTTTCGTGGGTAAGGCGCGGTTTGCCCCCGATCGGAAGACGAGCCGCCGTTTGGTGTTCATCGGGTTCGTTCTGGCTTGGGCCATTCACGGGCTTTACGATACCTTCGCCCTGGCGGAGGGAGGGGGCCTCTTCGTCGTCCTCATCGTTCTCGCGCTCTTTATTTCGGGGCGACGGTTCGTCCTCAAGGGCTCGCTGAGCTCACGTTCCCGCTGGGATAAACCCGGATCGGCCCCGCCCATGCTCATCGATACCCCGTCCGAAGAGCTCGAGCGGATTATGAAAAAATACGGGGCACAGAGCCTTGCCAGCGACGAGGACGGGCGCGTCTTCCTGAAACCGGAGCGGCAGCCGTGGAAGGCGGTCATTGCCCGGTTTCTTCTCGCCTTCTCGGTTTTGGTCGCCGCCGCCGGCGTGTATCTTTCGCGGCATCCGGGAACAAATGCCGATCCCGCCGCTTCATTCGCGTTTTTTACGTTCATCGTCACGGTTCCCGCCTTGGTCGGGGCCATGCTGGAATATTCCTATCGGCGCCGCGCGACGGAGCGCCAATATTTTTCTTGAAGGTTTTCGTCTTGTTAATTTGACAATAATTAAAAAAATGTCTTTTTGATTGACAGCCCGTTTTTCGAGCCGGATAATGCATTGAAGCGATTTTGGGTGAAACTGTAGCTTCGGCAGTATACGTTAAGTTTGTGCGGGGTTTCCCCATGATCGTCTCACTAAAGGAAGGATTATGACGATCATTTACACGCTGATCGGTTCCATGTGCGCTTTGACCTTCGCGTTCATTTTGGCGCGATTCGTCCTCGCGCAGGACTCGGGAACCGACAAAATGAAAGAGATCTCGGAAGCGATCCAACGTGGAGCGCGCGCCTATCTCTCTCAGCAGTACAAGGTTGTGGGCCTCATTTTTATCGGCCTTTTCGCCCTTCTTTCGGTTCTGGCCTACGGGTTTCAGCTTATTTCGATCTTCGTTCCCTTCGCCTTTATAACCGGAGGCTTTTTTTCGGGTCTCGCGGGGTTTATCGGAATGACAGTCGCCACCAAGGCGAACGCGAAAACGTCCTGGGCCGCAAGAAAGAGCCTCAACTCGGGCTTGCGCGTGGCTTTCTCTACCGGAACCGTAATGGGCATGACGGTCGTGGGCCTTGGACTGCTCGATCTGACCCTTTGGTATAGCCTTCTCAAGCTCGTCTTTCGTGTACCCGATCAGGGCATTCCCCCCATCATGATAACCTTCGGCATGGGCGCCTCGACCATGGCGCTCTTCGCGCGCGTTGGGGGCGGTATTTTCACCAAGGCCGCCGACGTGGGCGCCGATCTGGTAGGAAAGGTCGAGGCGGGCATTCCCGAGGACGATCCCCGCAATCCGGCGGTAATCGCGGACAACGTGGGCGATAACGTCGGCGACGTGGCGGGCATGGGAGCCGACCTCTACGAAAGCTACGTCGGGTCCATCGTCGCCACCATGGCGCTCGGCGTCTCCGCGGCGCAACACTCCCTCCGGGGGCTTCAGCCGATCACCATGATCCAGATCCCGCTCGCCATCGCGACCGTCGGCGTGATCCTTTCCATTGCGGGAACCTTCCTGGTTCAGGCGAAAGAAGACGCGACGCAAAGCGTCCTACTCGCCGCGCTCAGAAGGGGGGTATGGTTCTCGACCATCGGCATCGCCATCGCGAGTTTCCTCTATATTAGGTTCTTCCCCGGACTGGGCACGGCCTATCTCGGCATCTGGATGGCCATGATGTGCGGCCTTGTGGCGGGAAACGTTATCGCGTACTTTACCGAGTATTACACCTCCGATACCTACCAGCCCACCCGGCAGCTCGCCGACGCGACCCTGACGGGACCGGCGACGGTAATAATCGGCGGTATCGCCGTGGGCATGAAGAGCACCGTCATTCCGGTGGTCACCGTGGCGGCCAGCATACTCGGGGCGTACTTCCTCGCGGAAGGGCACATCAACCCGATACTCGGGCTTTACGGAATCGGAATCGCCGCGGTGGGCATGCTCGCCACGTTGGGCATTACCCTGGCCACCGACGCGTACGGCCCCGTGGCGGACAATGCCGGGGGCATCTCGGAAATGGCGGGGCTCGAGAGCGAGGTGCGCGCCCGTACCGACGCCCTGGATTCGCTTGGCAATACCACCGCCGCCACCGGTAAGGGTTTCGCCATCGGTTCCGCCGCCCTGACCGCGCTCGCGCTCATCGCGGAGTACGATCAGAAGATCGAGGAAGCGGCCCTCGGACTCCTTCCCAAAATGGGCGGCATTTTCGCCGAGTACGCCCGGCATTTCGCGGGCGGCTTCGACTCGGGCCTCACGAATCCCTACGTTATCGCCTGCCTATTCGTGGGATCCATGCTTCCCTTCCTGTTCAGCGCCCTGACCATGCAAGCCGTCGGCCGCGCCGCGGGGGCCATGGTCCAGGAAGTGCGCAGGCAATTCAAGGCCGATCCCGGCATCATGGAAGGCACCTCGAAGCCCGACTACGCCGCCTGCGTCGCCATATCGACGAAGGGCGCCCAGCGCGAAATGCTCGTTCCCGCGCTTCTTGCGATCTTTACGCCGATCGTTATCGGCATTTTCGTCGGGCCGGTGGGCGTCATGGCCTCCCTCGCGGGCGCCCTCGCCTCGGGGTTCGTCCTTGCCATCATGATGGCCAACGCGGGCGGCGCCTGGGATAACGCGAAGAAATACATCGAGCGGGGAAACAACGGCGGCAAGGGGAGCGATCCGCACAAGGCCGCGGTCGTGGGCGACACGGTGGGCGATCCCTTCAAGGATACGTCGGGACCGGCGCTCAATATACTGCTCAAGCTCATGAGCATGGTTTCGATCGTATTCGTTTCCACGACCATGGTTCTGAACGCGGTATTCCTGAACCTGTTTCGCTAACGACCCGTGGCGTGGACGGGGAATACCCGGTCGTGAGCGTATGCCCCCTGAAGGAGACGCTTCAGGGGGCGTTTTTTTAACTTTCTATCGCCGCCAAGGCCGACTCCGAATCCAAAACGCGGATTGCGCCTCCGGTAGGGGTAAGCTCGGCCCAAAGCCAATTATGAAAGTCGATGAGGGATCGGGCGCCGAGCCCCGGGCGGTCGGCGGTGGTATGGCAATCGGAAAGGATCGTTACCCGCCAGTCCCGCGTAAGGGCGCCGTGAACGGTCGCGTTGACGCAAAAATCCGTGGCGCAACCGGTTATCAAAAGCTCGCCCGCGTTTAAATCGCGTAAGGTCGCGTCGAGTTCCGTCCGGTAAAAGGCGTCGTTCGCCGCCTTTTCGACGACGATGTCTTTCGCCTCCGGGCGTAGTTCGTCCACGATTTCCCATTCGACGGTCCCGGGGATCAGGAAATTTTCCTTGGTCCCGTCATGACGAATATGCAGCACCGGCAAACCCCGCGCCCTGAATTCACGGGCGACCCGATCTATCCGCTTCATTACCGCGAAGGCATCCAGCCTTACCGCGTTGGCGAAGGATCCTTTTTGCATATCGATAATGAGCAACGCCTTTCGTTCCATTTCTGCCCCCCGTTTCGGATGCGCCATGCTACCCGTTTTACGCATGCCGTGTCCACGTCGGCCGAATCCGTCGGTGTCGAGTTCGTTTTGCCGATTGAAGGACAAAAAAAGGGCAGCCCGGCTCGGCCAGGCTGCCCTTCGCGTTCTAGGTTATAGAAGCGTTATTTCTTGATACCGGCCGCTTCCATCTTGGCGCGGCGCTCGTTGATGATCGCCTGTCCGCCGGAATTGAGGTAGTCCTGGAAGCCTGCGGTCCATACGGACTCGAACTGCGCGGGCTTGGCGACGATGGACTGAACGAGCAGGTTGTTTCTCTTCTCCTGCAGCGCCGGGCCCATGCCTTCTTCCGCCTTGATTTCGCCGAAGTTGTAGCTCGCCGAAATTCTCGCGTCATGGTGCTGGATGTTCCACGATTTCTCGATGTAGCGCTTGTCCACGCCCGCGTAGGCCAGGGCGAGAGACTTGGTGGTGAGGGCGGGGTCGCCCAGGTCAAGGCCGTTGATCGTGATGGTGTAGTCGATGTTGCTCGGCGAGTTCATGATCTTCGCGCCGGTCGCCTTGATGGTCTTCACGGAGCCGTCGGCCTGCTTCTCGTGGGTCACGCCCTCTTCGCCGATCTGGAGGAACTTCCGGTTCTCCAGCTTGCTCAGGAAGTCGAGGTAGAGCAGGGAGGCCACGGGTTCCTTGTTGGAGGCCGGGAAGAATACCTTGCGGTCAACGGGAGCGGAGAGGTACTTGCGGTACTTGCCCGCGTCGTTCTTGAAGGGCTCCACGGCGATATAGGCGGCATCGGGGCCCACGAGCTTTTTCAGGTTCGCGGCGATACCGTTGTCTCCGTCGCGGTAGGGGTAGTCCCAGTTATGGATGAACGCGCCCACGTAACCGGCTTTCATCAGGTTATCCTCGGTCTTGTCGCCGATGGGATAGAGCGGGAAGTCTTTCCAGATCAGGCCGTCGTTATACCACTTGTTGAGAACCTTGATGCCCTCTTTGTAGTTCGGCCACAGCAGGCGGCGGTCGTCAAACCCGTTGATCCAGGCTTCGGCGTCGGTAAGTTTCTCCGGCACGAAGGAAGTGGTCAGGATATCCGCGCGCCAACCGACGTCCACGCCGATGGAGAAGGGAATCATCTTGTCGGCGCTGTCGCCGAGAAGGGTCTTGGCGTTGTTCTTGAACGCCACGAGCATGGCCTCGAACTCCTTCATGGAAGTGGGTTCTTTCATATTGAGTTTCTTGAGCCAGTCTTCGCGGACGAACACGCTGGTGCGGTTGTTCTGGAAGAGCAGGGCTTCCACGGCCCATACCTCGCCGGTGGCGGGGTTCCTGTCGTAGTAGATGTTCGTGTCGCCGAGAAGGTTCCACAGATTGGGAAGCTGGTCCTTGTACTGCTTCAGGTACGGGGCCATGTCGGTCACGCCGCCCATGTTCGCGTAGGTCTGGATGGTCGGGTAGCTATAGGTAACGCAAACGTCGGGCGCGTCGCCGGCGGCGAGCAGGTTGTTGATCGCCTCGACCTCGGTCCAGCGGGGAACGGGCTTGAAGGTAACGGCCACGTTGTGGTCCCTCAGCATCCCTTCCTTGATAAAATTGGTGTAAAAGTTGTCCTCCGGCTTGGAACCGCCGTCGTTGCTTCGGTCATACACCTCGACGGTAATGCTCCTCGTCTGGGTGAACTTGCCGTTCACGAGTCCTGAATCTTTCGTTGCGGCCGAACCGCCCGAATCCTTGGTCCCGCCCGCAAAGACGAGCCCCGCGGCGAGCAGGGCGCACGCTGCGGCGGTGATAATTCTTTTCATTTTTTCCCCCTTGATCGAAAAAAATCCGAATATAATCAGCGCCGTACCTATTCCGGCAAGCGGCGCGGATACACACGAAGGATCGGCAGCCCCGTCGGGTTTAGCCCTTTTCGGCCCCGAGGGTCGCGCCGGCGATGAAATACCGCTGAAGCCAGGGATACACGACGAGAATCGGCACCGTGGCGAACATGATGGTGGCGGCCTTGAGGGTTTCCGAAAGCCCGGGAGGCGAGAAGCCTTCCAGGGTCGCCACTTCCACGTTGGAAATCGCGTTGATCAGGTTATAGAGCAGAAGCTGAATCGGAAAATACGTGCGGTCGTTCATGAACATAAGTGCGTCGGAAAAGCCGTTCCATCGGCCCACCGCGTAGAAGAGCGCCAAGGTCGCCAGGACCGGGGTAGAAAGCGGAAGGTAAATGTGGATCAGCGTGCGGATGGGCCCCGCCCCGTCTATTTCCGCCGACTCGCGAAGGCTGTCCGGAATGCCGAACATGAAACTCCGCATGATGATCATGTTGAATACGCTCAGGGTATACGGAATGATAAGCACCGACGGCTTATTCAGCATTCCCAGGTCTTTCAGCAACAGGTACATGGGTATGGTACCCGCGTTGAAATACATCGTGAAGATGATGAAGGTATTGATGAATTTCCGTCCCCGCAGATGGTCATAGGTAAGGGGAAAGGCCGCGATGGTCGTCATGAACAGCGAAATGAAGGTGCAGATAACGGTCAAAAGCGCGGTCCAGGTAAGGGACCAGGTGTATTTCACGTCCCCTAAGACGAGTTGATAGGCTTGTAGGTTGAAGCCCTTCGGCCACAGCGTTACCTCGTTCTTTATGAGGGCTTCCGAGGAACTGAAGGACCTGGCGGCAACGTTCAGGATGGGAATAATGCACACGGCGATAATAATGAGACAGAGGAACGCGATGGTCCGGTCCCCAAGCTTTGATCTGGATGATTTAACCATACCGATAACCCCTTACACGATTCCGCGTTCGCCGGACTTCTTCGCGAGAAAGTCGGCGCCAAGCAGGAAGATAACGCATACGAACGACTGGAAAAGGCCCACGGCCGTCGTGAGGGAGAATTGAAGCCCCCGTACGCCGTTTATATAGATAAAGGTCGCGATAACGTTCGAGTTCGTTTTTACCAGGGCGTTGCCCAATGCGTACGGCCGGTCGAATTCGCTTCCCAAAAGCCGTCCGAGGCTGAGGATCAGGAGAACCACGATGGTGGACTTGATGCCCGGGAGGGTAACGTGCCAAATGCGGCCCATTCGCCCCGCCCCGTCTATCGCGGCCGATTCATACAGTTCGGGGTTGATGGCGGTTATGGCCGCCAGATAGATAATCGTATTCCACCCGACGCTTTGCCAAATACCCAACCCAACGTAGGTCGCCACCCAGTGATTGGGTTCGTTCAGGAAGGGAACCGGCGGAATGCCCAGTCGGCCGAGCAGGATATTGACCAAACCCGTGGTAGGGGCGAAAAGCTGTAAGGCCATGCCCGAAATGATGATCCACGAGAGAAAGTGCGGCATATACGCCACGGTTTGCGTGATTTTCTTGAGGGTAGGGAAGGCGAGCTCGTTGAGGAGAATCGCGAGAATAATCGGCGCCGGGAATCCTATAACCAAGTCAAGGAGATTCAAGACGATGGTATTCCTCAGGGCATACAGGAAATCGCGGTTGGAGAACGCCTTGATAAAGTACTCGAAGCCGTGATTGGCGGCCCAGGGCATTTCCCACACGTTTTTCACGAGACTGTATTTCTTGAAGGCGATTTGGATATACGTCATGGGGACGTACTTGAAGACCGTAAAATATGCAAGCGGCAAAGCCAACAAAAGATAGAGCGTCCAATAACGGCTCAAGTAGTTGGCTAGGTTTTTCCTTCTTGCAGAACGAAGCATGGGCGATCCGTTCATTGTTGCTCCTGAACAAATATACTAGTATTTTAGTTGCGTGACTCACGCGTACCATTACGATAGACCATGGTCTGCCATCATTGTATCCGCAGAAAACAGGACTGAAAGATAGGGGATTTTACCTATGCTTGCCAAAAAGAAGGCTGCCTTTCGCGAAAGGCAGCCCGGTAACCGGCGCTATCGATTTCTTATTTCGTTTTCGGCAGCTTACGTAAAGCGTCGATCTCGGCGTCGTCGGTGGCTACCCACTCCTGGCTCCGTCCGATTCCCATTCCGATTTCTCCCCGCATCTCCAAGGTATCCACCGGGTACTTTTTCCCGTCTGCCGGATGGAAGGTAATTTTACACTTGTAGAGCTTTCCGTCTTTCGGGTCAATTATACTACCGTCGGCCCATTGTCCCGCGGCCTTTTGCCTCAGATTGAATATGAATGGGGTACCCAGAACCTTCATTTTCCTCACGTCGCCCGCGACGGGAAAATCCTTGTAGGAGGGCTTACAGCTTTCTGCCAGAATATCCTCCCGTTGGTTGGGAACCGTTACGATTTCGCCGAAAAGCAAGCCTTTCGATTCGTAAATTCGCCACGCCGCGGTAGTCTTTCCCTGTTCGTCCACGCTTTTCCATAACCCGACGACCGGATCCGCGGCGAAGGCCGAGATGCCCGCGAGGATTGCCAGGCACAACGAAAGCAGCATTTTTTTCACATCTTTCTCCTTCTCGTATACGTACGCCTTAACGGGATAGCGGTATTCCGCTATTATGGCGTTCACCAAACCATGAATACCGATAATCTTTTCATTTATAGCTCTTCCGAGCTCTTTATTCTCAAGAATAACACGCTTCCGCGGTCTATTCCCGCGGAATTCGATGCCCTCAAGGCCGATGAATTCAGTTATCGCTCGCTTTCCGGTAAAGCGACCGTCGTAACGCTGAAACGAACGCCGGATACGCCGGCACCCTTCCATGAAGGCGGTTACTGGGCGCCGTTGCGTTCCGTTCTCGGTTCGACCGAACCCGCGCTCGCCCTTCTCGCGGCCCCGGCCTGCAGGGCCCTCGGCCTGGCGAACTGGCATAGGGATACCCGGTTTTGCCCCCGGTGCGGCGGCGCCTTGCGCGATCACGGGCGGGAAACCGCCCGATACTGCCAGGAATGCGATAACCTGCTCTTTCCCCGCCTTTCCCCGGCGATAATAGTGCTGGTTCGAAAGGGGAGCGAAATTCTCCTCGCGCGGCATGCCGCCCGCAACACGGGCACGTGGGCGTGCATCGCGGGGTATCTCGAGCATGGCGAGAGCCTGGAAGAATGCGTGGCGCGGGAAGTAAAAGAGGAAACGGGCCTCACGGTAGGGAATATCCGGTATGCCGGCAGCCAAAGCTGGCCGTTTCCCGATCAATTTATGGTAGCGTTTTTCGCGGAATGGGTTTCCGGCGACATCGTCCCGGACCCGTCGGAAATCGCGGAGGCCCGCTGGTTCGGCGCCGATTCCCTTCCGGCCATACCCCCTCCGGGGACCGTCGCCTGGGGTTTGATCAACGCGGCGCTCCATGAATCGGAGAATCCCGATCGTACAGAAAGTGAACGGTTTGTGTTGACCCCTCGCCCGTAATATCAGTATCTTTTTTTCGAGGTTATGAATGAAGAAGCACGCTGAACAAGAATCACAAAAAGAAGCGACGGACGCGCAGAAGGAAACGGAAACGAAGAAGGGCGCCGCTCCCGACGCTCCCGAGGCGGCCACTGCCGCGACCTCGGAAACGGAGAAGGCCGACGCCGAAGGAAAACCGGCGGCGGAAGGGCCCTCCGCGACGGCCAGTAACGGCGCCGCGGATTTTCAGGCCCGAATAGCCGAGCTTGAAAAGCTGAACGCTGACCTGCAGGATCAGTATTTGCGCAAGGCTGCGGATTTTGACAACTACAGAAAGCGCATGATCCGGGAAAAGCAGGACGCCATTGACTTCGCGAACACCAACCTTCTGGTTGATTTGGTTCAGGTGCTTGACGATTTTGACCGCGCGATTGGACACGCGGACCAGTTTGAGGCGGGTTCGCCCGCGGCTGCCCTGGCTGAAGGGGTGACCATGATACGGACCCAGCTGGGCAACATGCTCGACAGCAAATACGGCCTCACGTACTACCCGTCGAAGGATACGACCTTCGATCCCAACGTTCACGAGGCGATCGGCACCGTTCCGTCCCCCGACGTGAGCGAGCCAACCGTGGCGGAAGAGTACATGAAGGGCTACAAACTGAAAGACCGGATTATCCGTCCCGCGAAAGTCATGGTACGGATGCCCGCCGAGCAAGAAAAATAGGTTTTTTATTGTTGAGCTTGGGAGTGTCGCCGCGCGAGACCCCGAGTAGGCCAAAAGCCCCGATTGCGCGGGGTTTCGCAATTTATTGAAAACAAATCGCGCGAGTGAAAGGCGCGTTGATGAGACGAGAAAGGAGCATAGAGATTTATGGGAAAGATTATCGGAATTGACCTTGGAACGACCAATTCATGCGTCGCGGTGATGGAAGGCGGCGAACCCGTCGTTATCCAGAACGCGGAAGGCGGACGCACCACGCCCTCAATCGTCGGTTTTACCGCTAAGGGCGAACGGGTGGTCGGTCAGCCCGCGAAAAACCAGATGATCACCAACCCGGAAAAGACCGTTTACTCGATCAAGCGATTCATCGGTCACCGGTATAACGAGCTTTCTGGCGAAGCCAAGCTCGTTCCCTACAAGGTTGAGCCCCAGGCCGACGACGTCCGCGTCGATATCGACGGGAAGCTCTATTCTCCCCAGGAAATCAGCGCCTTCATCCTGCAAAAGATGAAGAAGACCGCCGAAGACTATCTCGGCGAAACGGTAACCGAGGCGGTCATTACCGTACCCGCGTACTTCAACGACGCCCAGCGCCAGGCCACCAAAGACGCGGGAAAGATCGCGGGCCTCGAGGTGAAGAGAATCATCAACGAGCCGACCGCCGCCTCCCTCGCCTTCGGGTTTAACAAGGACTCCAAGAAGGAGAAGACCATCGCCGTATACGACCTCGGCGGCGGTACCTTCGATATTTCCATACTGGAATTGGGCGACGGCGTATTCGAGGTTAAGTCCACCAACGGCGACACCCACCTCGGCGGCGACGACTGGGACCGCCGCATTATGAACTGGCTCGTGGACGAGTTCAAGAACGACACCGGAATCGACCTCTCCAAGGACCGCATGGCCCTCCAGCGCCTTCGCGAGGCCGCAGAAAAGGCCAAGATCGAATTGTCTGCCGTGGCCAACGCGGAAATCAACCTTCCGTTCATTACCGCCGACGCTTCCGGGCCGAAGCACCTCCAAAAGAGCCTTTCCCGCGCCAAGTTCGAGCAGATGACCGACGATCTTTTCGAGCGGACCAAGGAACCCTGCCGCAAGGCGCTCCGCGACGCGGGCGTTTCGGTAGACCAGATAGACGAAGTGCTCCTCGTCGGCGGTTCCACCCGCATGCCTAAGGTTATGCAGATCGTGAAGGAATTGTTCGGCAAGGAAGGCTCGAAGGGCGTTAACCCCGACGAGGCCGTCGCCGTGGGCGCCGCGATCCAGGGAGGCATTCTCGGCGGCGACGTGAAAGACGTGCTCCTCTTGGACGTTACCCCCCTTTCACTGGGTATCGAGACCATGGGCGGCGTGTTCACCAGGCTTATTAACCGCAACACCACCATACCGACCCGCAAGAGCCAGGTATTTTCCACCGCCGCGGACGGTCAAACCGCCGTTTCCATCCACGTCATGCAGGGCGAGCGCGAAATGGCCAGCCAGAACCGAACCCTCGGCAAATTCGACCTCGTCGGCATTCCCCCGGCCCCCCGCGGCGTGCCGCAGATCGAGGTAACCTTCGATATCGACGCCAACGGCATCGTTCACGTAACCGCCAAAGACCTCGGTACGGGCAAGGAGCAGAAGATCCGCATCGAAAGCTCCTCCGGTCTCTCGGAGAGCGAGGTTGAGCGCATGGTTAAGGAAGCGGAGGCCAATGCCGCGTCCGATAAGGCCGAACGCGAAAAGGTCGAAACCAGGAACGAGGCCGACTCGATGATCTACCAGACCGAGAAGACGCTCAAAGACCTCGGCGACAAGGTGGATGCCTCCGAGAAAGCCAAGATCGAGGAAGCCGTCGCGGCCCTCAAGAAAGAGCTTGAAGGCGGTTCCGTGGAAACCATCAAGGCGAAGACCGAGGAACTCAAGCAGGCTTCCTACAAGATCGCCGAAGAGATGTACAAGCAGCAGGCCGCTCAGGGCGGCGGCGCGGGACCCGATATGGGCGGCGCGGCCGGGCCCGACATGGGCGGAACCGGTTCCGCGTCCGGCAGCGCGGGCCCGAATAAGGGCTCCGCCGACGACGTCGATTACGAAGTGGTCGACGACGATAAATAACCGCCCGTAATACGTGATTTTCCGGGGAATCCGGCCGTCTTGAAAGGCGAGCCGGATTTTCCGTTTCCGAATACCTAATGCTGGAGTAACTCCGTGGCCACCAAACGCGATTATTACGAAGTTCTCGGCGTGCAAAAAGGCGCGTCGAAAGACGAGGTCAAAAAAGGATACCGCAAACTCGCGGTCCAGTACCATCCGGACAAGAATCCCGGTGACCATACTGCGGAAGAGAAGTTTAAAGAGGCTACCGAAGCCTATGAAGTTCTTTCCGACGACCAGAAACGGCAGATCTACGATCAGTACGGCCATGCCGGGCTCGAAGGCATGGGCGGTCCCGGCGGTCCGGGCGGCTTTGACCCCAGCGCCTTCCAGGGCTTCGAGGACATTTTCGGCGATTTCGGCGGCATTTTCGAAAACCTTTTCGGCGGCGGCGGCGGTCGGCGCCGGGGCGGCGGTCCCAATCAGGGATCCAGCCTGCGCTATGACCTGCAGATATCGTTTCACGACGCGGTGTACGGCACCAAGTCCGAAGTGCAATATTCGCGCAATGAGTCCTGTTCTTCCTGCAAGGGAACCGGAGCCGCGGGCGGTACCGGCCGCAAGACCTGCTCCACCTGTCAGGGCGCCGGACAAGTGCGCCGCAGTTCCGGCTTCTTTTCCATCGCGTCGCCCTGTCCCACCTGCCATGGCGAAGGTTCCATCATAGAGAATCCCTGCCGTGAATGCGGCGGCTCGGGCGTGCAGAAAAAGCGGCAGAAGATCCTGGTCACGATTCCCGCGGGGGTCGAGGACGGCAAGCGGATAACCATTCCCCGGCAGGGCGACGCGGGCTCGGGCGGCGGTCCCTACGGCGACCTGGTGGTATTCATCCGGGTCAAGCCGCACCCCTATTTCGAGAGATCGGGCTCCGATCTCTATTGCGCCGTTCCCATTTCAATCACGCAGGCGGCGCTGGGCGCCGAGATCGTGGTTACGGCATTGGACGACAAAAAACTGAAGCTAAAGATTCCCGCGGGCACGCAAAACGGAAAGCTCCTGAGAATCCGCGACGAGGGCGTTCCCCTGGTGAACGGCCGCAAGGGAGACCTTTACATTAAAATCATCGTGAAGGTTCCCACCAAGCTCTCCTCGCGGGCCCGAAGCCTTCTCGACGAAGTCTCCCGACTGGAGGGAGAGAATCAGGAGCCCACGCCGGTACCCCTCTCCGAACTTGAATAAGGCCCGTTTTCTCTAAATAATGCGGTCCTACGCGCTTTTTTGGCGCGAAGGACCGCTTTTTTTTCCGTGAAATGCCGATAATTTCATGGTATACTGTGCGAGCTATTTTTCCCCTAGAGGTGCTGCAGGATGATCCATTCTCGGAAACGGCTTATCAAACTGGGGGTCGACCTTGGCGTCGGCCTGGCGTTTTCCTTTTTCTTGTACATTATCGTGCCGGAGTTCAAGTTCATCGGCCGGTTCGCCACCGCCGCGATCGTGTTCTTCCTCGCCGCGACGGTTTCTACCTTATTAACCGGCAATTTCTGGCGACGCCTGGAGCATCAGGTGTTCCAGGTACTCGATACCCGCTTCATGGTCCGCTTCGTCGACCAGCTCCGGTTTTCTTACACCATCGACGACCTCATCGACTCTATCCAGACGGTGCTCGAACACGATGCGGACGCGTCGGTATTGTACGTGAACATGGAAAACCGGTACGTCATTTACAATAGCCCCACCCGCATCGCCACGGACCCCGAAACCCTCGAGGTCCTTTCCCGGAATTTTCCCGAAACCTGGCCCGACGGCTTTTACCTCGTCGACGAGAAGCTCGGGCTCGTTTCGGACTTTAAGCATGCCCGGGGCTTTTTCCTCTCCTACGGAAAGCTCCATTTCTACGTGCTGTGCCGGTACATGAAGGTTTTCGAGGAACAGATATTCAAGACCATGCAGTACGAATTCGAAAACTTCCTCAAGCGAACCAAGACCGTCACCGAGCTGACCGCGATTTCGGAGCTTTCCAAGGAATGGGACATGGTCGCGGAAACCCAGGTTTCCTTTTTGCCGCAAAAAATGCCGCAGATCCGCGGCGTCGACGTGGCCGCCTACTTCCGTCCCCTCGTTAACGTATCCGGCGACTTCTACGACGTTATTCCCCTGGACGAGGACCGAACGTTCTTCCTTCTCGGCGACGTGTCGGGCAAGGGACTCGCCGCCGCCCTGGTCATGGGCGTCATCATCAATACCGTCAAGATTATCGAAAACAAGGAAGACCTTCCCGGGGTTATCCGCGCCATCGACGTCGCCATTAAGTCCATGCACCTTCAGGACAAATACGCGGTGCTCTTCATCGGCATTATCGATACCAAGAAGATGAAAATACGGTACGTGAACGCCTCCATGGCCGACCCGATCATCGTAACCAAGGCCCCCTCCGGGTGGAAGGTCCGGCCCCTGCAGTCTACCTGCAGCCTCGTCGGCATTATCGATCTGGACGAAATCGTGCAGGAAGAGATGCCCCTGTACCGCGGCGACGTGGTGCTCATGGCCTCCGACGGCGTATCCGAAGTGATGAACGACGAGGGCGTCGAGCTCGGCGATACCGAGCTGTACATGACTACCGTCCGGAACAGCGCGTACAAGACGGCCCGGCATTTCGTCAACGATATAGCGGATCTCGTGCTTGAGTACAACGGCGACAAAAAACTGCGCGACGACGTTACCATGCTCGTCGCCAAGATAGAGGACTGATCATGACCCTGCTAATTTTCAGCTACGTACTCGCGGCCTTCCTTTTCTTTTTTTCGTACTATCTCGATTCCCGCGGGGACAAAAACACGACCCTCTTCACCACGATCAGCATGTCTTCCGCGTTCGTGGCCCTCTTCGCGGCGGTTTCCGCCCATCTGTTGTACCTGGGCAATACCTCGATCAGCGTATTGATTTTTCGCCTGTGCCTAATCGTCCTTGCCTTTACGGTGGTGTCGATTCACACGTACGTGCATTCCGTGCCGTACGACGACAAGATCACCTTCGTGCGCCTAATCGGCTGGCTTCTGACCGGATTCGCGGTTTACCTCGTTTTCGTCTCCTCCTTCGCCGCGGAATGGGGCCCTTCGGGTTTCCGTATCAGTTCGACACCCTTCTACGGGATAATGGACGGTTTTACCCTCTTTTCGCTTGTTTATTTCATCGCGCTGCCCGGTCTTACCGTTCTCTCCCTTGTCCTTCGCGCCTTCGCGCTTAAAAGCCGGATCTATCGGCAGCGGCTTCTGTTCATCGCCCTGTCCATAATCGCGGGCTACCTTTCCGGGTGGGGGCTTTGGCAGCTATCCCTGTGGTATTACTGGGCGCTTCCCCTGGTCCCGTTCGCGTTCGCCGTACTGATCATGCTGGTATACCAGTCGAACCAAATGTCGACCCTGTTGGACGCGAACCGAACCATCGCCTCGCTCGTCAATTTTCTCGTGCTCGGCGTTCTTTTCAGCGCGGTGACCGGCTTGGCTATCGCCGTTCTGTACGAGTTTATTCCCCATTCCCCCCTTTCTGCCCTGGTTATGGTCGCGGTCGCCGCCGTTATGCTCAGCCTGCGGACGCTCATCGCGCGTCCGCTGCACCGGTACGTGCGCGTGGGTTCGGAATACGAAGAGGACCTCGAGGCGGGTCTGGACGCGATCAATTTTAACGCGGGCGGCGACGAGGTAATAAAGTCGACCGTGAGTCTCCTTGAGAATTTCATGGAAGCCTCTACCGTGGAAATCATGGTCGCCGACGAAAAGGGCCGGCTTTCGACGGTGTTCTCCTCCACGGGCGCGAAAAACGAGATTAAAAGCGACAATAAGGCGATCGACTTTCTCCTCGGTCACACCGACTCCATCGTCCTCAAGACCCAGGCCATTACGCTCCATGCCTACGAGGAAATCAAGGAAGACCTCCTTAAGGTGTTTGACCTGGCGCGCGCCGACGCCTTGATCCTGCTTCGCGAGGGGCACAAGATCATCGGCTTGGTCTTGCTCGGGCCCAAGAAGCGCGGCGCCGATTATACCGCTTACGATTTCGGCGTGCTTTCGCGGCTGTATTCGAACTTTTTCCTCGTGCTCTACTACCTGAAGAATATCGCCAATGAGTCGGTGGTGCTCACGGTAGACCGCGAGCTGGAGTTTTCCGGCCAGATCATTTCGTCGATACAGGACAATATCGACCGTATCAGCAACGATAAGGTCGACGTCGATTTCATTACCCGTTCCGCGCGTAAGCTCGGCGGCGACTTTATCGACTTTATCCAGCTCGGGCCGGATAAATCGCTGTTCGTCATGGGCGACGTTTCGGGAAAGGGCCTGAACGCGAGCATGTCCATGGTCATCCTAAAATCCGTGCTCCGCACCTTCCTCAGCGAAACCGGCGATTTCAAGCAGCTTGTCGTAAAGGTTAATTCCTTCATTAAGAACAATCTCCCCAAGGGCACCTTCTTCGCCGGCGTCTTTGGATTGCTGGACTTCAAGAACAACGTGCTGTACTACATCAATTGCGGCGTTCCGGCGATGTTCCTCTATACCGCGACGTACAATAACGCCATCGAGATTCAGGGCGACGGGAAGGTTCTCGGCTTCGTGCGGGATATCGGTAAATTCCTGAAGGTGAAAAAAATCGCCCTCAATCCGGAAGACGTGATCCTGATGACCACCGACGGTCTCGTCGACTCGATGAACCTCCGGGGCGAGCGGTTCGGCAAGGATCGCGTTCAGCGCATGCTGCTCGACAACCGCGCCTACGCTTCCAGCCGTATCGCGCGGTTCCTGCACGAGAGCCTGACCGAATTCGTTTCGCGGGAATTGGACGACGATATTACGGTGCTCGTGATTAAATACCTCGCCAAATAAGGATACTTTATGGAAAACATATCGATTGTCGAGAAGAGCGGCTCAAACTACTCCTTGTTGGAAGTCGCGGGAACGATTAACTCGTATACCTACACCGAATTCCAGAATAAGGTATACTCGCTCATTCTCCGCACCAATCTGGTGCTTGACCTTTCCCGGGTATCGAACCTTTCGTCGTCCGGGCTCGGCGTCCTGATGGCGGCCTTGGATGACGGAGAGGCACAGGGAAACAAGCTCTACATCATGAAACCCTCCGAGGTGGTCCGCCTGGCCATCGAGTCAACGGGCTTCAGCGAAATGTTCACGGTGATCTATTCACTGACCGAGGTCGTTTGATATCTTGTCCGTTAAAACGCGACTACTTCGGCTGGTACCGGAATACGCCAACATTCCGGTGCTTGAATCGTTCATTAACACCTGCGATTTCCTGAGCGACGACGCGAAAAACAGGTTAACCCTTATCGCGACGGAGATATTCGATAATATCGTCTCGCATAATCGCTTCCCCTTCAAGAACGCCGTTCGCTTCAGCGTATCCCGGGAAGGTTCGACCCGGCTCCGGATCGCGTATGGCACCTGCAATTTCGGGGAGATGATTCGGGCGAACCGGGTCGTAACGCCCCATTTTGACCGGCAATCCGGAAGATACCGCGGTATCGGGCTCCGTATGTGCCGAAACCTCGCGGCCTCCGTGGTTTTCCGGCGGGGCTTGTTCCGGGGTTCAATCATCGTTACCCTATAACCATGCGGCGCGAAGTTATCGCTTTTTTCGACGTGGACCATACCATTTCCCGGCGGGCCACGCCCTTGGCGCTCGTTTTTGAGTTGATACGGCGCGGATACGTCTTTTGGCCCTATCTTTTGGGCGTTCCGGTAATATTCATCCTCTATCGGCTTTTCAGCCTGGAAATGGACTTTATCTTCTCCAGAACGCTTCCCAAACTGAAAGGCATTTCCCGCGAGGAATTCGACGAAATCGGCCGGGTCGCCTTCGAGCGGCATCTCCGGGGCAGGCTTTACCTCGGCGCCCTTCGGGAGATCGAGGCGCTCAGGCGCAACGGGATTCGCGTGATCCTGGCGACGTCGTCTCCCTTCGAGGCGGTCTATCCCCTGGCGCAGTATTGCGGAATCGGGGCAGACGACGTAGTATGCACCCAGTTCTCCTATACCGACGGGAAATTCGACGGCCGGCTCGTGGGCATGCCCGTTTTCTCGCGGTATAAGCGGGATATCATCCAGACCTTCATCGAACGTAGCGGTACCGACGAGCATTTCTGCTCATTCTTTTCCGACAGCGTTCACGATTTGCCCTTACTGGAATCGGTGGGGCATCCCGTGGCGGCAAACCCGGATTGGAGGCTTCGACGGATAGCGCGACGGCGGGGATGGACCATAAAGGACTTCGAGAAATGAGAACGTACGCATTTGTAGCGGTAGCAGGCTTGATTTTTTTCGGGGGATGCGCCGTCGCGGGCGAGCCCCCGTTGCGCCGGCAATCGGACCTTCCCGCACCCGGTACCGCGAAAGCGGTCGTGGTGCCGGATTCGGTTCCCGCCGCCGTAGTATCGCGCATAAACGCGGAACGCGCGGCCTTTTTTGCCGATCTCCGCGCGGTTATCGACTCCGATGCGGACGGTCTTTTGATCCTGACGGATAAGGGCCACCCCCTTCCTCCGGGCTATGAGCCTTCCGATTTGATATCCCTTTCCCGGCCGGGCGTGGCGCGGTCCTATTTGGCGAACCGACAGGGCCTATCCTTGCGGGACCCCGCGGAGCGGGCGCTTGAACGCATGGCCGCGGCCGCCTTGGCCGACGGCGTTACCCTGGTAGTCAGCTCGAGTTATCGCTCCTACGACTATCAGAAAACCGTGTACGAGCGCAACGTGAGTGAGCTCGGCCAAGAGGCGGCGGATCGGGAATCGGCGCGGCCCGGGACCAGTCAGCACCAACTCGGAACCGCCGTGGATTTCGGCTCCATAACCGACGAATTCGCGTTAACCAAGGCGGGCAGGTGGATTCGGGAGCATGGAGGCGAGTGGGGCTGGTCGCTTTCCTTCCCCGACGGGTATGAGTCCGTTACGGGATATCGTTGGGAAAGCTGGCATTGGCGGTACGTCGGGGTTAAAGCCGCGGCCTTTCAGGAAAAATGGTTCGACGGCGTGCAGCAATACATGCTCGAATGCGTTGACGCCTGGCTAAAAAGCCCTTATTCCGGGCGCTGATCCACGTCGCGGGCGTTCAGCCCGAACTGTTCGTCGTGTTCCCCGGCGCCCGCGGGCTCGACATGCACCATTATGTCGTAAACGTCGGGAATGGCCCCGCGAACGGCCTGGGCTACGGCTTCGGCAATCCGGTGCCCTTCCCGGACGGTACGCGCCGCGTCTACCTCGATATCGAGGTCAATATCCCAAAGGCTGGCCATTTTCCTGATTCGGGCCCGGTGCGGATTCCCCGCTCCCGGTACGGATTTCACCGCCTCGAACAGGGCGCGGTACAGTTCGTCGTCCGCGTTGCCGTCCATGAGCTCGGAGTTCAATTCCAGGAATATTCCCAGACCCGACTTCATTACCCATAGGCTTACCGCGAGGGCCGTGAGCGAATCGAGAAAGGGCAGCGCGAAAATGCGCGACGCGCCCAAGCCGAACAAAACCGCCGCCGAGATCAGCACGTCGTTCGCCATATTGCGGGCGTTCGCGAGGACCATGGCGCTGCCGGCGCGCTTTCCGAGGGATCGCTGGCTCGCCGCGAGGCCGAGTTTTCCCGCGATGGAGACCACCGTGACCGATAGGGCGAGGGCCGAGGGCAAGGGTCGGGGGGTGCCGTCCCTGAGCTGTTCGAAGGACGAATGGAAGAGTTGAATGCCCGCGAACACGATCACGAAGGCGAGGATAATCGTCGCCACCGTCTCCGCGCGGCTATGTCCCCAGGGATGCTCTTTGTCAGAAGGCTGATTGATAATGAACCCTACCGCGAGCGTCATGACCGCGATAGCCACGTCGGTGGAGGAATCGATGCCGTCCCCGAGGACCGCCAGGCTCCCTGAAACGAGTCCGACGGTAATTTTCGCCAGGGCGAGGAACAGGTTCCCGAACAGTGCGATAACGGCTGCCTGCCTGACGAGTTTTGTCCGCCCATCGGCTGCGGTCACCGCCTGTTTCCCTGTCATGTACGTCAGTCTCCCGTGTAAAAATCCTTTATTGCCTGCGCTATGGAGGCAACATGGTCCCTGGTAATCCAATAATGGGTCACGAACCGGAACTTGCCCGAGGCATCGCTCCCGTTCATGAGTATGCCATGGTCCTTCATGTACTCGATAAAGGCTTCCTCATCGATTGAAGCCTGTTTCTCATGGCTGAAGTATACCATATTAATTTGGACTTTTTCGATTTCGACCATCATTCCGGGAATTTCGGCCAAACGAGCCGCCAAGAGCTTCGCGTTTTCGTGATCGGCGTCGAGCCTGAGCCTCATTTCCTTCAGGGCGATCAAGCCCGCGGCGGCCAGGATGCCCGCCTGTCGCAAGCCGCCTCCCATGAGTTTTCGGTTCCGCCGCGCCTGGTCTATGAATTTGCAGGAACCCGCCAGGATGGAGCCCACCGGGGCGCAAAGTCCCTTCGAAAGGCAGAACATGACCGAATCGGCGTATTGGGTAATCTCCCGCGCCTGTACGCCGAGGGCGGTAGCCGCGTTGAAAAGGCGCGCGCCGTCCAGATGTATCGGTAAGTGGTGCCGGTCCGCAACCCTTCTGATCGCTTCCATTTCGGCCAGCGGCAGTACCGTGCCGTTAGAATGGGCGTTTTCCAGGCATATCAGGCTCGTTTTCGGTTCGTGTATGTCGTCGCCGAGGCGAATACGCCGCTCGAGGGCGGCGGCCTCCAAATGGCCTAACCCGCAATCGACCGGCCGCAATTGAACGGCGGCGAGGACCGCGGAGGCGCCCCCCTCGTGCTGGATAATGTGACAATGCTCGTCGAGTATTACTTCGCTGCCGCGCGGACAGTGCGTAAACAGTGCCAGTTGGTTGCCAAAGGTCCCCGAAGGGACGAACAGCGCCGCTTCCTTGCCCGAAATGCTCGCCGCATAGGCTTCAAGTTCCCGAACCGTGGGGTCGTCGCCGTACACGTCGTCTCCGACGGGGGCCGCCGCCATGGCCGCGCGCATTTCATCCGTCGGCCAGGTTACGGTATCGCTTCTCAGATCAATTACGTTCATGATCATAAAAATGTACTATATCGAGCTTTCCCTGGGCAAGGGTTTTTGTCGAGTTTCTCCAGAATCAGCAATAGCGCCATTATAGTCGGGATTGCCGAGCATGGGGTCCCGAATTATGGTGCGCCGAAGAATGATCACGGCCAGGATCGCGGTGAAAACGTCTACCAGGGGCTGGGTGAATACCAGTCCGTTGAACCCGAAGAGCCCGTTCAGCAGGAAGACGATCGGGATGTAGAACAGCCCCTGTCTGCCCGCCGAGATAAGGAGCGAGGGTTTTGCCTTTCCCAGGGCTTGGAGCGAGTTCATGGTAATCATGATGACCCCGATAATGGGCGCCGAGCAGGAAATGGCGAAGAGTACCCAGTCTCCCCGGGCCACAACCTCGCTCAGGTCCGTAAAGACGGAGACCAGGGGCTTTCCGATCAATCGCATAAGGCCGAACAAGGCGGTGCCGAGGGTAATGGCCATAATCATGCCGGTTTTCAGTATCGCGAGCACGCGCTGGCGGTTTTTTGCCCCGTAGTTATAGCCTATCAGGGGTTGCGTTCCCACCGCGAGGCCGATCAGGAGGAGTATAACCATGCTGAATATCCGCTGCGATACCCCCATCCCTCCCAGGGCGGCGGCGCCGTACGCGGCGGCGAGATTGTTCGTCACGATTCCGGCCACCGACATGAGCCCCTGGTTGAGGCCTGACGGGATACCGATAACCAGGACGTCCCTGATATGCTCAAGCTTGACGCTGGCGCGGTCGATTACCGGGGAAATGAGGGAGTGGCCCGCATAGCTGGACAGATACCAGATCAAGCCCGCGAGATTCCCGATCACCGTGGCGATCGCGGCGCCTCGAATCCCTAAGCCCATGGAAAAGATCATGATAGGATCGAGGACGATGTTGACGACCGTGCCGATAATCATGCCTACCATGGCCCGCATGGCCGCGCCCTCGGCCCGAAGAATCATTCCGAAGGAAAAATTGCCCAGGATGATCACCGAGCCGACGATGAGCGGCAGAAGGTAGTCCTTCGTGGCGTCGAATACGCCTCCCGTGGCGCCGAGCAAACTGACGAGCGGGTCCAGAAAGGCGAGCCCGAAGCCGGTCACCAGGAGGGCGAATGCGACGTTGAGGATCAGCGATAGGCCGACGATTTCTCCCGCTTCGCGTATTTTCTTCATTCCGAGGTAGCGCGAGATCAGCGACGAGGCGCCGGTGCCGATCACGCCGCCCACGGACATGAAAAGCATGAACACGGGAAAGCCCACGCTCGACGCCGCAAGCTGGTTCACGTCGTTCATGCGCCCGATAAAGTAGGTATCCACCATGTTGTAGAGTACCTGAATAATCATGCCCATCATCACCGGCAGCGACATTTTCATAATAGCCGTGAACACCGGCTCTTCGGCTAGCGTTTTTATGCGCGCGTCGTTCTTCGACATTAGTTGTCTCCTTTCAGTCGGGGAATCATGCTCCCCAGTGTTTGAAGCGCGGCGGTAAATTCCGCGCGCTCCCGTTCGGTCAGTCCGTTTAGCATCTTCTCGATACGGGAGTCGAAAAAGCTTTCGACGATTTCCGCCTGCCGCAGGCCCGCGACCGTGGGATATATCTCGAAGGATCGAAGGTCCTTTTGCGATCGAACCCGTTTTACCAGGCCGAGTTCCTCGAGCGAGTCCACTACGGGCGTGAGCGATCCCTTTTCCAGGCCCGCTTCCTCGCTGAGAATCTTCATGGAAACGGAACCCCGTTGGCAGGTCATCATGAGAATCTTTTCCTGCGTTGCGGACATGGGAATTTCTACCGGAGCCCGCTCTTTACCGCAGAAAAGAAGGGTCTTAATCCGTCCCGTGAGGGCAAAGTTGTAAAAAAGGCCGTGACCGTTCATTTAGTTAGAAATCTAACTAAATTACTCACTGAAGTCAAGATGAACCGCGCGAAGAAAGCGCATTGGCCGCTGTTCTTTCGGTCGCCGGTCAGGGGGCGAAAAAAAACCCGGCCGAAGGGCCGGGTTTGCAGGTTACACTACGATATTCACGAGTTTGTTCGGTACCACGATTACCTTTTTTGGCGCCTTTCCGTCCAGGAACTTCACGGCGCCGCTTAGGCCCAGGGCCGTCTTTTCGAGTTCCGCCTTATCGGTTCCCAAGGCGGCCTCGAACTTGTCGCGAATCTTGCCGTTTACCTGAACCACGATGGTCACGGTGTTATCCACCGTGAGTTCGCTTTCGTATTTTGGCCAGGATTCATAGGCGACGGTCCCCCCGTTTCCGAGGCGTTCCCACAGTTCCTCTCCCAGGTGCGGGGCGTAGGGCGCGAGGAGCTTTACGAATTCCGCCCAGAGCGCCTTCGGGAAGGCTTCCGCCTTGGAAAGCTCGTTGGTGAAAATCATCATCTGGCTTATTGCCGTGTTGAAATTGAGGCTCGCCGTATCGTCGGTCACCTTCTTGATCGTTTTGTGGAGAAGCCGGGTGAGCCCTTCCGCGGCGGGGGTAGAGCGGTCCGTTGCCGGCCCGTCGGTCATGGGGCGCTCCGAAAGGGCCCAAACCCTCTCCAAAAAGCGGCTCACGCCGATGAGTCCCTGGGTGCTCCAGGGTTTCGACACTTCCAGCGGCCCCATGAACATCTCGTACATGCGGCAGGAGTCGGCGCCGTAGTCCCGGATCACGTCGTCGGGGTTAATAACGTTCTTGAGGCTCTTGGACATCTTCGCGATAACCCGTTCTAGGCGTTCGCCCGTCGCGATTTCCTCGAAGGCGTCAGTCTCGCCCGGCACTTCGCGCACCTCGTCGGTGGGAACCAGGCTCTTGTTTTTCCGCTGATACGCGAAGCTCGTGATCATGCCCTGGTTCACCAGCCGATGGAAGGGCTCTTTCGTGCTCACGAGCCCCAGGTCATAGAGCACCTTGTGCCAGAACCGCGAGTACAGGAGATGGAGCACCGCATGCTCCGCGCCTCCCACGTAGAGGTCCACGGGAAGCCAGTAGTCCGCCTTTTCAGGGTCCGCGAAGGCCGTATCGTTTTTCGGATCCACGTAGCGGAGGTAGTACCAGCAGGAACCGGCCCACTGGGGCATCGTGTTGGTCTCGCGCTTAGCCTTTCCGCCGCACGCCGGGCAGGTACAGTTCACCCACTCGTCTATTCCCGCCAGCGGGCTTTCTCCGGTTCCGGTGGGCTGGTAGGTCTCTACCTCGGGCAGTTTGAGGGGCAGATCGCTTTCCTTCAGCGGCACGATACCGCACTTCTCGCAGTGTACCAGCGGAATGGGCTCGCCCCAGTACCGTTGCCGGCTGAACACCCAGTCGCGGAGCTTGTAATTGGTCGCCTTTCGCCCGATTTTCTTTTCCGAAAGCCAGGCGATCATTTTGTCGATGCATTCCTGCGTTCCCAGGCCGTTGAAGCCGGGGGAGTTCACCGCGCGGCCGTCGGCGGGCGTGCATTCGCTGGGTTCGGCCGAATAATCCCCGTTCGGTCCCTTTTGGGCCCATTCTGCCTCGCTCGCCACCACCTGAATGACGGGCAGGCCGAACTTCTTGGCGAAGGCCCAGTCGCGGTCGTCGTGCGCGGGAACGGCCATAATCGCGCCGGTGCCGTAGGAAATGAGGATATAGTCCGAGACCCATATCGGGATCTTCGCGCCGTTAACGGGGTTAATCGCGTAGGCGCCGGTAAACACGCCGGTTTTGTCTTTCGCCAGGTCGGTACGCTCAAGGTCGCTTTTCTTGGCGGCCGCCTCGATATAGGCGTCCACGTCGGCCTTCTGCCCCGCCGTGGTAATTTTCGCCACCAAGGGATGTTCCGGCGCCAGGACCATATAGGTCGCGCCAAAAAGGGTGTCGGCCCGGGTCGTGTAAATGAGGAGCTCGTCCCCGGTTTCGCCCCGGTCGCCGGCCTTATCGTTCGCCGCGATCCGGAAGCTCACTTCCGCGCCCTCGCTCTTCCCGATCCAGTTCCGCTGCATGGCCTTTACCGACTCGGGCCACTCAAGCCCGTCGAGGTCCTCGATCAGGCGCTCGGCGTAGGCCGTAATCTTCAGGATCCACTGGCGGATATTCCGCCGCTCCACCTGGCTGCCGCAGCGGTCGCAGGAGCCGTCCTTCACTTCCTCGTTCGCGAGCCCGGTCAGGCAGCTCGGGCACCAGTTGATCGGCGTTTCCGCCTCGTAGGCGAGCCCGCGCTCGAATAGCTTCAGGAAAATCCACTGGGTCCAGTGGTAGTAATCGTCGTCGCAGGTGGAAATCTCACGGTCCCAATCGTATGAAAAGCCGAAGGCCTTGATCTGCTCGCGGAATTTATTGATATTCGCCACCGTGGTGGCTCTCGGGTGCGTACCCGTCTTTATCGCGTAGTTTTCCGCCGGAAGCCCGAAGGAATCGAAGCCCATGGGGTGCAGCACGTTGTAGCCGTTCATGCGGAGGTACCGGCACCAAATGTCCGTCGCGGTATACCCTTCCGGATGCCCCACGTGAAGGCCAGCGGCAGAGGGGTAGGGGAACATGTCGAGCACGTAGGCCCGTTTGTCCTTAGGGATCGACGCGTCTTCGACCGCCTTGAAGGTCTTGTTCGTCTCCCAGAATTTCTGCCATTTGGGCTCAATCGTTTCGAAGGGGTACTTAGCCATGATCGTGCAACGCTCCTCGCGCGGAATTAATGATGGCCCCCATTCTATAGAAACGAACCGTTTTTTACAAGAATGAGGCAGAACGGGCCATGGCGTGCGTTCTCGGGTTCGGCGGAGCCCGGCCCGAGTCGGGCTAATAGCCGAGACGGGCTAAGCGCCGAGTATGAGGAAAGTACGGATAAGGTCATACTTAAAAACCAGAAAATGGCATAGAAAAATAATAAAAAAGTGTGGCTCTTTTACGTAAGTACTTGTATAAGTATAGAGTGCGATTTCCAAATGGAGGAAAAAATATGCATTTCAAGAGAACGGTTTCCGCGGTTGTGGCTTCCCTTACGGTTCTTTTCGCGTTCGTCGCCTGCGATCAGGGTACGGATACGCCGAAAGAAACCCCTTGGACGTCGGTAACGTCGATCGATGGATTCGTCGGTACCTGGATAAGCCTGGAAACGTCTGATGGATCCATTGGTAGTAGCGGCGACACGTATACCATTACCACGACAAGCACGGTAGTAAATAGCGGAACGTGGCCGGTCTCGTATTCGATGGTCCAAGACTGTACCGAAATGGTCGTCGCGATGACGAATATGATGGCTCAAATAAACCCTGCCGTCACCGAGGATAGTGTTTGGTCCGGAATACAGGACGAAATGGACGATACGATGATGGGCGTTCCCGTCACGTTCTCAACGACCTCTCCTTGGACGGCGTCAGTAGCGGTTTCCATGACCGAGGACCAGGCTTTCGCGCCGGGGACCGTTGTCGAGAAAAGTCCCGACGGAACCCAGCTGAGAATTACGACGACCGATGAGGACGGAACGTACGCAATGACGTACACGAAGCAGTAAAGCGCTTTTCGTAACGCGAAAACACCTATACGACCGGCCCATGGGCCGGTCTTTTTTTATGGACCCGCCGTTTCTTATATCCCGAGCCGCTTCATCTTGCTTTGCAGGGTGGTCGGTTTTAACCCGAGCCGCAGTCGGGCCGATTAGTTCCCGCACGTTTCCCTGCCAGCGGCGCTCCGCCAGGGCATCAAGCGCGTCGGACGAAAAGGAGAGCGATTCCCAGCCGGAACGCGCGCGGAGTTTCGCCGCGAACAGTTCACCGCGCCGAGGCCGCCGAGTCGGGGGACTCCACCACCGAGGCCCTCTACGTAGACATGGTCGCGCGGCTTGAAAAGCAGCTTTGGATGATCGATGCTACTATTGGGTAATTACTATTATTCAGCAGTGATTTATAGGAACTCGTCGAGTTCCCGTTTGTCCTTGCATTAAGGCACCGAAAAAAACGCCCGCAGCCGGTCGGGCAACACCGGCACAAGGAGAAAACGCTATGGAAAACAACGAAACCGTCGCCGCCCCCGTCCACATGCCCCGTATCGGTGAAGCCGCCCCGGCCTTCAAGGCCGTCACTACCCAGGGAGAAATAAACTTTCCCGGCGACTACAAGGGAAGCTGGGTTATCCTCTTCAGCCATCCGGCGGACTTTACCCCCGTATGCACGAGCGAGTTCATGACCTTCGCCACCCGGGAAAAGGATTTTAACGAGCTGAACTGCAAGCTCGTCGGCCTTTCCGTGGACGGCCTTTACAGTCACATTGCCTGGCTCCGTACCATCAAGGATAAAATCGATTACAAGGGGATGAAAAACGTGGAAGTCACGTTCCCCCTTATCGAGGATATCACCATGAACGTGGCCAAGCTCTACGGCATGATCCAGCCGGGCGAATCGAACACCAAGGCCGTCCGCGCGGTGTTCGTCATCGATCCGAAGGGCGTGATCCGCACCATCATCTACTATCCGCTTTCCATGGGTCGCAATTTCGACGAGCTTATCCGGGTTGTCCAAGCCCTGAAAGCCGCCGACGAGTTCGGTATCGCCACCCCGGCTGACTGGCGCCCCGGCGACGACGTGATCGTCCCGACCGCCGGTTCCTGCGGCGTGGCCAAGGAGCGTATGGAAGGCAAGGAAGCGGGCGTTACTTGCCATGACTGGTTCTTCTGCACCAAGAAAATCCCGAAAGAGGAGGTTCTGAAAGCGGTAACGAAGAAATAAGTTTGGGGCCGCCCGGTTCGGCATGACCGATGGTTCCGCACGGTACCGGGCGGCGTGGCCCTTACGCGCGCCGCCGGCCCCCCCCGTCGTCTTGTGACTCGTCCTGAATCTATCTATACTTCCTCCCATGAATTCCTTTCTCGAGCTTTTCCGGCTTTTTTCGGTTTTTTTCATGATCGGTTCGGTCACCTTCGGGGGCGGGCTCGCCATGCTCCCCATTTTGGAGCGCGAGTTGGTAACGAAACGCGGCTGGATGACCGGCACCCAAATGGTTGACTGGTTCGCCATCGGCCAATGCACGCCGGGCATTATCGCGGTAAACGTGTCCACCTTTATCGGCTATTCCCGGCGCGGAATCGTGGGCGCGGTGGTCGCGACGCTCGGTATCATAACCCCGTCCATAATCGTAATTACGGCCCTGGCGGGCTTGCTCGGGCAGGCCGACGGCATTCCCTGGATGCGGCATGCCCTTGCGGGGATTAACGTCGCGGTGTCGGTGCTCCTTTTGGACGCGGTGCTCGGTCTCGGCAAAAAAACGATAACCGACCTGCCTACCTTTTTTATCGCCGCGGGCGCCTTCGTGGGCATGGCGGTTTTCAACGTATCCGGCGTTTTCATCGTGCTCGGTTCCGGCGCGGTCGGGGTCGCGGTAAGCCGATTCCGCGCGCGGAAGGGCGATTCGGGGGGAAGGAAATGAGCTTGCCGATGCTTTTCGCGGTCTTTTTTTACGTGGGGCTTTTCACGGTCGGCGGCGGGCTGGTGGCCATTTCGCTCATGCAGCAGGAGATCGTCGCCCGGGGTCTCATCACCCCGGAACGCTTCATATCGATGGTCGCGGTGTCGGAATCTACCCCGGGGCCCATCGGCGTGAACATGGCGACGTATATCGGCAACGAGCTTTACGGCGTCTGGGGGGGCGTAATCACCACCGTGGGTACCGTGCTTCCCTCTCTGATCGTGATCGTGCTGATCGCCCGCTATTTTACCCGATTCCAGGACCGGCCCCTGGTGAAGGAGGCGTTTTACGGTCTTCGATCCGGGTCTACCGGCATGATAGCGGTAGCGGCGTGGAACGTGTTCCTGGTTTCGGTGATATCCCTACCGCGCTTTCGTGAAACGGGATCCTTCCTGGCCTTGGTGGACTGGAAAGCCGCGGTTCTTTTCGCGGTCATCGCGATTGCTTACCGAAGATTCCGCTGGCACCCCATCGTGTTCATTCTTTTCGGCGCGGCGGCGGGTTGGGCGTTTCTGTGAGGCAAATGTTAGCTAAAGGTTAAATTTCGATGAAAAGCGGCAAAAATCGTCCCGTGAAATTTGCCTTTCGGGACTAACCGTTGTATAGTATAGATATACCGGCGCTTTTATAAGGGTCCGCGATGCGGATTCGCGCCGGTCCGATCGGGAAGGATCAGTTGAAACCATTTAAGGGCCATTCGTCTGTGCGCGGCTACAACCCGGTTTCCTGATGCCGTTCCCGATTTTGCGTTTTAAAGGTACTTCTTCAATTCCTGGCCGGCGATTCCCGCGTACAGTTCCATGTACTGCTTCGCCGGGCTCATATTCATCTTCGGAAGCAGCACTTCCTCTATCTGGAAAAAGCCCACGTCGCTGGACATTTCCACCTCTATCCGTACCGGTTTCGGGTCGCCCCCGAGAATCCGCACCCTTTCTATGGAGTTTGCCGAATACTTGTGGATATCCCCGGCCTTGGGCTCGGTATTGAGCACCAGGGGAATGCGCGCGCGGCCCTTTTCCATGTCGCAGCCGTCGGCGATGAGAATCAGCCCCGCCTCCAGGGAATGAATGCGCCGCGTGGCCATATGGCCAATGATTCCTTCCATGGCGAGGGACCGAATCACCACCCTCTTTTGCTCCTGGTCGGGATATACGGCCCGCAAGACTCGTTCTATCACGGGAAGGGCCAAGGTCATGCTGTAGAGCTCGTGATCCTGCCGCCCGATGGACATGCCCAGATCGTGGAGGAACGAGGCGAGAATGACCGCGCTCAGGCTGTCGTCCAGGGTCCCGGCGTTTTCGTGCTCCAAACTGGTCTTAATGCCGGCCTGATGGAGGAGGTTCATCATGAGTACCGCGTTTCGGGTGACCGTTCGCATGTGGACCGGTCCATGGTCGTTAAACCCGAGCCGGAGGATCGAAACCGTATTGGCGTATTCCTGTAAATGCTGCACTTCGGCGTCGTTTACCAGCTGCTCCGCCACGCGGTAGGGATCGGTTTCAGGGGTCAATTCCTCGAGGATTTTCTTTTCTATCGATACTTCTTTTGGCGATTTCATACTTCGAATATACGCAAGGCCCGGGGCGGAATCAACCGCGTGCGAATCGAGAATAATCGTTTGAAATCGCGGTTATATGAAGTATACTTTTTTTCATGAGCGCAAAAACCGTATTAGTCGTGGACGATTCCCGGATAATGAGGAACATCGTGAAGAATACCTTCACCAGCCTCAATATCCCCTGCGAATTCGTGGAAGCGGGCAATGGAAAGGAAGCCCTCTTCCAATTGGAAAAAAACAACGTCAATTTGGTGTTGCTTGACTGGAACATGCCCGAACTTTCCGGCCTGGACTTTCTCAAGCAGGTTCGCGGGACGGAAAAATACAAGGACCTGCCCATAATCATGGTCACCAGCGAGGCCGCCCGATACAACGTGATAGAGGCGCTTAAAAACGGGGCGACCGACTATATCATTAAGCCCGTGAACGAAAAGAGTTTTCGCGAGAAAATCCTGAAGGTTCAATTCTAGGAGCGACCCATGGAAAAGTACGTTAAACCGTTCATCGAGGTATGCGAGAACGTCTTCAAGGAGTTCATCGGCGAGGATTTGGTGGTAGAGAACCCCCATTTCGTCGATCGAAACGAGGCGCATAATTGGGATATTTCGGCCATTATCGGGCTCACCGGCGAGGCCCGCGGCGCCGTGGTTATCTCCATGCGCCGTGACTTGGCGCTGCGCCTTACCGGCATTCTAACCGGGGCGGAGCATACGGACGTCGACGACGAGGTGGTGGACGCCATCGGGGAGATCGTGAATATCGTCGCCGGCAACGCGAAGCGCGGGCTCGAGGAATCGTTTCGGCTGGTCATTTCCCTTCCCACGATCGTCCGGGGCGCGGGGCACGAGATTATGTGGCCCAACGATCTCGCGCGGATCATTTGCATTCCCTTCAGGATTTTCGGAAACGAGACGTTCTGCCTTTCCGTCGCGATCGAAGCCTCGGGCGGAGCCTGACATGGGGAAGGGCACGTCGAATTTCTTCCTTAATCTCATTACCAGCGGAAAGCCGTTCGATATGCAGGACGAGGCGCGCATGGACACCGCCGTGCGGATTATCCTCCTCAATTCCATGATTTTCCTCGGCGCGAGCCTGCTTACCCTGTTCGGCGTTGAAAGCCTTCGCGTAGGGGCGAGCGTGCAGGGGGCCGCCGACCTGACCATGGCGGCCATGACCCTTATCGCCTTTTTCGTCCTGCGGACCGACGCGCCCTTCATCGTTTCCAGCCTGATGACGGTAACGCCCTTCGGCTTTCTCTGCCTCTTTCTCACTTTCTCGGGCGGCGTACAGGGTTCGGGCGTGCTATGGATATACTCCTTTCCCCTCCTTTCCATTTTCCTTCTCGGCATGACCGTGGGTACCCTGTTTTCGGCGCTCCTATTCGTCGCGGTGCTCGCGGCCCTATTCGTTCCCGGCGCGGCGGCGATGCCCTACGAGGGGGCCTTCGCGGGGCGCACGGCGGGCGTGTACCTGCTCGTGCTCACCTGCACGATCGTGTACGAGCAGACGAAGATCACCAAGGACCGTTTGGTGGCGCGGCTAACGAGGGAACTGCAATCCGAGCGCGACGAGATCGCCGCGATGAAGGACAATCTGGATTCGGGCCTTTTCCTCATGGACGGCGAATTCCTCATTCAGCCCCAATATTCCAAGGCCCTCGGCGCGTTGCTCGGCGGGAGCGAGTTGGCCGGGCACAATTTCGTGGACCTTTTGACGAATTCCCTGCAGGAGAAGGAGCGCGAAACCCTCAAGGATTACTTTGGGATGGTCTATAACCGTTCCTTCGATCAAGCCATGCTCAACGATATCAATCCCCTGCACCAATTCACCTACGTATCCCATGGCGGTTCCGAACCGAAGATCCTCAGGGCGACCTTCGCGCCCATCGATCGGGAGGACGGAAAAACCTATATCCTCGCCAATATCACCGATACGACCCGCGAGGTCGCGCTTCAGGAACAGCTTTCCGCCGAGGAAAACAAGCGCCAGGAAGAGATGCGTTCCCTCTTTGAGGTAATACACGTCGAGCCGCGGGTGCTCAACGACTTTATCGAGGACGCGGACTGGGAATTCGACCGAATCAACAAGAACCTCAAGGACAAGGGCCGGGACGGCCGCGAATTGATGGTGGAAATGTACCAGGGCGTGCACGCGATCAAGTCGAACGCGGTAATTCTCGGGCTGAACGGCTTCGCCGCGAAACTGCACGCCCTAGAGGACGAGCTGAAGGTTTTGCGGGAGGGCGAACGAGTGTCCTTTGACGACGTGCTGCACGTTACCTTCGAGCTGGACAAACTGATGACCGTAAAGGACGGATACCGGGACTTGATCGATCGTATTCGCGCATTCAGCAAGACCGAAAACCGGATGAAGGAAGAACAGGTCCTCGTTCAGACCCTGCAACGGGTCATAGAGAAGGCGGGGGCCGACTTGGGAAAGAAAGCCGAGTTGGTCGTGCGCGGAATCGATCCCGTCGCGATGGAATACGGGCCGCGCCGGGCCATGAAAGAGGTGCTTATGCAGCTCGTGCGCAACGCCATGGTGCACGGGATCGAGTCGCCCGAGCGCCGGGAAGCCTCGGGCAAGTCAGAATCGGGCTCGATACTCCTATCCATCGAGCAAGCCTCGGGCAGTATCACCATACAGCTCACCGATGACGGGCACGGAATCGATTTCGTCGCGATCCGCGAGCGCGCCGAGCAAACCGGGCTTATCACCGAACGGGCTAAGCTCGATGACCGGAACGCCCTGCTCCAAGCCCTGTTCCATCCCGGCTTCAGTACCGCGGCCGCCATAGACATGCACGCCGGCCGGGGAATCGGGTTGAACCTGGTCAAGGAGCGGGTTAAGGAGCTCAAAGGCACCATCCGACTGCAGTCCGAGGAGGGCAAGGGCACCTCGTTCAGGATATCGATCCCCTTCGAGGTTCCCGCCTCAGGGGTCGCCAGCGCCTCGTAAGCCGCCTCGGGCCCCCCTTATTCGGGGCAACCGCAATCTCCCGTTTCCGGGGCATAGCCTTCGCCCTTGGCGGCGGTATAGCCGTTCCATCCCGGGGTGAAGTCGGTTACCCGCGTGAACCCCATGGATACGAGGCGTTCGAAAGCCCGCGCGCTACGGTTCCCCCCGTAACAGATCAGGTACACCTCTTTGTTTCGGCGATGCGGGGCGATCCACGTTTCCAAGAGCGCCCCGTCGTCTTTCCAGGCGATATTGTCAAACCGGGCGACGTGTCCGGTAACGTAATCCTGCCGGTCGCGAAGGTCCACGAAAAGCGCGCCGTCCTCGGCTTCCGCGATGAGCCGGTCGAATTCCGCGGCGTCCGAGACGGAGCGATACGCCGTCTTGGACGATTCATACTTTCCGCGGTACTCGGAGGCGAGTACGACGGAAACGGCGGCGATCAGGCCGAAGGCGACCGTGGCGATAGTGCGGGGTTGGAATTTCATGACGCGATGATAGGGACTGGCGGACGCCCGTGTCAATCGGCGGCGGCGCGCGCTCCGGTATTTTACGGCTCTTGGGCCCCAAGCGCGGCCAAGGCCTTGAGAAGCTCGGCTTCGCGCCGCTTCAGGCTCTCGTTCTCCGCCCGCAGGCGAGCTATGGTATCCATGAGCCCCTTATTGCTTTCCTCCAGCTCCCTGTTCCGAAATGCCAGCTGGTTTTCCGCGGAGCGCAGGTCGTCCGTCGCGGCCATGGCCGCTTTCTGGACTTTCAGCATGACTGCCGTTATTTCGGCGTTATCCGCGGGCTTCGTGAGAAAGGCGTCGGCCCCGGCCTTCATGGCCTCCAGTTTCATCTCGCGGCTATCGCGAAGCGCGGTGAGGAAAATGATGGGTATGTTCCCCGTGAGCGGATCGGCCTTGAGCCTCCGGCACGTTTCGAAGCCGTCCATGCCCGGCATGAGTATATCGAGCAGGATTAAGTCGGGGGTATGCTCGTGGGCGATAGAGAGCGCTTTCAGTCCCGTATCCGCCTCGAAAATCGCGCAGTCCGGAAAGCAGTCGCGCATTTGCGCGGTGAGGGCGATCAAATTGTCTGGATTGTCGTCGACGACGAGGAAACGATGGCTCATTCGAGAATTCTCCGAATATCTTCCGCAAAGGTGTCTGGATTCAGGGGTTTCGGGATATACCCGGTAAAGCCCCTCCTGATTATCGATTCCGGGTCGCCCTTCATGGCGCTTGAGGAAACGGCTATGACAGGAATGTCGGCGGTTTCGGGGTCTTCCTTGAGGCGTTTGAGGGCAATGAACCCGTCCATAACCGGCATAGAAAGGTCCATGAGTATGAGGTCGGGCTTGAACCTCCGCGCCGCGGCAATGCCTTCCTCCCCGTTTTCGGCTTCCAGTAGCCTATAGCCCTCCTGCAGAAGGCTTTTCGCGGTGAGCCGGTTATCGGGATTGTCCTCGACGATGAGGATAATGGGGCGACTCGAGTCCCCGGGGAGGATCGCCCGTTCCTTCCCGGGCGGCGCGAAGGCCTTGCCCAGGGGGCTGTCCAGAGCGCCGCCTTCTGGGCGGTATTCGAGGGGAAAAGTGAAAACGAAGCGGCTTCCTTCCCCCTCCCGGCTTTCCACGGTGATGTCCCCTCCCAGGAGGATCGCGTACCGCTTGGCGATCGCGAGTCCCAGTCCCGTTCCCTTCCGTTGCCGTGACGCGCTCTCGTCTCCCTGGCTGAATTCCTCGAACGCCCGGGGCAGGAATTCCTCGGATATGCCGATTCCGGTATCCGCCACCTCAATCACGCACGCATGGCCGCTAACGCCGACGGTAACGGAAACCGAACCCGTATCGGTGAACTTAACGGCGTTCCCCGCAAGGTTCATGATAACGTGCATGCACTTTTCCCGGTCGGTACGCAGCGGGGGAATATCCGGCGCGAGGGTGAGCAGCAGCCGTATGTTCTTTTCCATGGCCTGCGGGGCTATCGTCTCCACGATTTCGTTCACTAACGCGTCGATCGCGAACTCGACCGCATTGACCCGTTCTCGTCCCGCCTCAATCCTGGTCAAGTCGAGCACTTCGTTGATGAGGCCCAAAAGCCGCTTGCCGTTTCTCTCTATAACGCCGAGGTACGAATGCTCCTCCTCGGGAATCTTTCCCGCCAACCGGCGTCCCAGGACATTCGAGAGGACGATGACCGAATTGAGGGGCGTTCGCAGTTCATGGCTCATATTCGCGAGAAAGGCGCTTTTCGCCTTGTTTGCCCGTTCGGCCGCGGCCCTGCCGATCCTGTCCGCCTCAGCCCGTTTTTGCTCCGTACTGTCGTAAAAGGTGATTACGGCGCCGTTGAAGCCGCGGGGGCCGTAAAGGGGCCAGGACCAGACCTCAACGGGAAGCGGGGCCCCGTCGGCCCGGTAAAAAAAACGTTCGCGAACGTGGATTTTTACGTTCCGATTGCCGTCCAGATCGCATGGGTCTTCGTCGGCGCCGGCATGTCCGGGGGAAAGATGGACCCGTTCGTGGATATTGCGCCCCAATAGCTCTTCCTCGGCCCGGTACCCGAGCATGGCGAGGGCCGACGCGTTGCAGAACACGCAGTTTCCCTCGCCGTCCACGCCGTATATCCCTTCGGCCGTGGAATTCAAAATGAGTTTGAGCATGTCTTTCGATTCTGCGAGCGCTCGGGTGACCGCGCGGACCCGTAACCGCAGGAGTATGATGAAGGCGGCGGCGAGGATAAGGACTGCGGCGAGCGCGATAAGCACGGTACGGAGCCAGGAAGGAATCCGCGTGCGTTCGGCCCCATGCCCCCACTGTAACCGCGCGGAGTAGTATACCGAGGCGGGGTTCTGCTTCCATTCGATCAGGTATTTGTCCAGCATGCGGATTAACGCGGCATGCTTCCCCCGCGCGACGGTGAAATAGATATCGAAGGGATTAAACGCGAGGCCGCTGGAAACCAGTCCGTATTCGCCTTGCAGGGAGTCCCCGACCAGGGCGCTCACCACGCCGGCGTCGGCCTCTTTGTCCCGCACGGCCGCGAGAACGGACCGAAAGTCCGGTACCTCGAGGTACCGGCACGAAACGTCGAATTTCTCGATGTAGGACCGAAAGGACTGGGCGTTAAAGTCGTTTATCATGACCGCGACGGTCTTGCCGTTTAGGTCGGTAACCGTCTTGATTTCCGAATGCTCGGGAAATTCCGACGGCTTTCGAACGCACAGTTCGCCCCACACGGTCAATAGCGGCACCTCGCCGAAGGTCATGTAGGACTCCCGTTCGGCAGTTTTCGCCACGCTGGTCAGCATGTCCACCGTACCGTTTTTCAGCCGCTGTAGCCCCTCGTCCCAGGAACCGTACACGTATTCGAACCGTACCGCTTCCCTGGCCTCGATTTCCTTGAGCATGTCCGTGTAGAAACCGCCGATGGTCCCGTCGTCTTGGGCGTAAATGGCGGGGTAAAAACTGAACACGCCCACTCGATAGGTTATCGGTTCTTGGGAAAACGCCGCCTGAACGAGCGCGATACCGGCGACGAGAGAGAGCAGGCGGACCCGCCGAATATTTTTCTGCAATGCGCGTATCTCCATGGTAGATCCCCATTCTACCGGAGTTTCTTCACCAGGGCAAACGATCCCGGGTCTTTTCGTCGATCGCAAAAGCCTATGGGCCTTACCGCGAGCGGGCAACGCTATCCCTAAGGCAGAAGCGTGGGTAGAATGGTCCCATGAAAGACGATAGCGAAACCTTCCCCCGCGGTTTTCTCTTTGGAACCGCATCCTCGGCGTATCAATGCGAGGGGGGAAACTCCTGGAGCGATTGGGCCGTAGCGGAAGCCGCGGAAGGCCGAACCGCGGCTCCCCGGGGCCGGAAGCTCGCCGAAGCCTGCGGGGAGGCGGCGGATTTTTGGAACAGGTACCGAAGCGATTTCGTGCTGGCGCGCGAAGTCGGTTCGGGTATACACCGAATTTCAATCGAGTGGTCCCGGGTGGTTCCCTCACCCGATACGTTGAACCGGGAGGCCCTGCTGCGGTACCGCGACATGGTATTGGCCATGAGGGAGCGCGGGATTGAACCGATGGTATGCCTGCACCATTTTACCCTGCCTGCCTGGATTGCCAAACGGGGCGGCCTTCTCTCCCGACGTCTCGTCCTCGCGGAATTCGGTCGATTCGTCCGATCGGTGATTGATGTCCTGGGTAATTCGGTTTCCTGGTGGGTGACGGTGAACGAACCCGGCATACTCGCTACTTGCTCCTATCTCGCGGGAACCTTTCCACCGTTCAAGAAGAACTATATCGCGTACCGATACGCCCTGAACACCTTGCTTTCCATGCACCGTCTCGCTTCGGGCATGCTGCGCGAGGCCGTTCCTCAGGTAAAAATCGGGGCCGCGCATGCCTTTACGTACGTGAAAGGCATGCATCGGGGAAATCTTTTCGAAAAGGCCCTGGCCGCCCTCGTATCGGCACACATGAACGGCCTCGTATTCGCGGGAATGCCCCGTTCTTCCCTCGATTTTTTCGGTATCAATTACTATGGCCCCAACTACGTTAGCGGTTTTTCCCTTCGCCCCTCGCGGGAAGGCGATCCTGTTACGGATATGGGATGGTCCATTGATCCTGCCGGCCTCGTCGAAGGCCTCCGGTGGGCCTGGACTCGCTATGGCCTGCCCCTATTGGTAACGGAAAACGGAATCGCCACGGAAAACGACGCGTTTCGCATCGAGTATCTGCGCGCCCACTTGAGTTCGGTCCTTTCTGCCCTGCGAGAGGGCATAGGCGTCGTGGGGTACATGCATTGGGCGCTTACGGACAATTTCGAGTGGGCCGAGGGGTTCTCGAAGCGGTTTGGGCTTATCGGCGTCGATTACGCGACACAGGTGAGAACCGTTCGCCGGTCGGGTCGTTGGTTCGCGGAGCTTTCGCGCTCCGGGCGCTTACCGGAACTCCAAACGCAGATTTCCCGCGCTGAATAAAACGTCGTACAAGCCGTTTTCCCGGGCTTTCAGCCGCGTTGAGCCCTGAAACAAATCGCCGCCCCGCGCCCTTACGAGCAGAGACGTTTCCTCGATGAGCCCGGGTAGAAGGTCCCACTTCCATTCCAGTCCACGGGCATTGCTCGCGGGCGACGCGGCGTGAAGCGCCTTGCGGGCGAGCCAATACGATCCGATATTCGCGAACGTATCTACCCAAACGTCCTTTCTGCCCAGCGCGTGGCGGACCGACTCGGTTATCTCGTCTATGCCCACGCCGGCGAACCAGTTTTCCTCGGTTGGGAGAATGGAGTGAAAGCAGAAAATAAGCCAGCTCCGTTCGTCCCTGCTTCTTTCGATCAGCGGAATGAAGGTCTCTTGCGCGGATTCGCCCGGCATGGCCATGTGGCAGGGGAGGTGCGTGGGCACGATGTCCTCGTACACCGGGTCATCCTCCGACGGTACCGTGCCGTTCGCGACCGAGCGTACCAATGCGTACCTCGAGCCGGCGAGGGGCTCCCACCCTTCGTCCCCGTACGGGCTCGCGAAGGTCCAAACCCGCCTTTGCCCCGCCGTATCGAGGATAAACCGGTCGCAGCGCTCCATCTCGTCTTCGGGGCTCGCCTCGGTTTTCCCGAAAATGCCTTCGCCCATGGGCTGGCCCAACGGCATATGGGGATGGCTCGCGGTGTGGCAGCCAAGCTCGTGGCCGGAGGCGACGGCTCGCCGCCAGGCTTCGTCCGATCCGGGAAAGGAAACGTTGGAATTCACGAAAAAGGTCATGGGAACGCCCGTAGCCGTGAGGGCATTCAAGTGGGCGATATGGGACGGTTGGGCGTCGTCGAAGGTCAGGGAGACGGCCGCGGAATGGCCGTTCCACGGAAGAATTTCAATACCCTGGGAGTCGGTCGCGGTATGGTTTTGGAACATGGTACCCTCTCTCGATAAAAATAGTACCATCGGAGGAAAGGGCGGAACATAGGGAAAAGCACTGTGCCCCTCCTGCGTAAAACGCCGTGATCTGCTATCATGCGGCCATGATCGTCGACATACTCTGCCGGGTGGTCGATAACCTCGGCGACATCGGCTTCGCTTATCGCCTGGCCCGTTCCCTCTCCGAATTGGGCGATCCTCCCCGTCTCCGCGTCGTAGTCGACGATCTCGCTTCCTTTGCCGCGCTCTGCCCCGGCATCGATCCGGCCTTGCCTTACCAGACCGTCAATGGATGGGAGATTTTCCGCTGGAACGATCCCGGTGAGGCCGCAGTCCGTCTGTATAGGGCCGCTCCCCCCCGTGTCGCGATCGAATGCTACGCGTGCGGCCGCCCCGAATGGTTTGAAGGAATCCTGTTCGACCCTTCCGACGGGGAAAGGCGCCTCTTGATCGATCTTGAATATTTCACCGTCGAGCAATGGTCCGCTGAATACCATCTTCTGCCGTCCTTAACCCGTTCGCCTTATGTCCAAAAGGCGATTTTCATGCCCGGTATCCTTCCGGGCACCGGCGGTTTGCTCCAGGACGCGCAGTTCGCGCAGGCCCTCGCGGAAGCCTCTGGCCAAGCGTCGCGGGAATCCATGCGAGCCGCCTTACTGGGCGAAATATCCTCCGTTCGGCCCATCGCCGATTCTTGGGTTTCCGCTTACTGGGTTCTCGTTTTCAGCTACGAGCACGATTTTGAATCGCTCGTCGGGGATCTGGCGGAGTTCGGACGGGATCGGCCCGTCTTGGCGTTTGCCGCCGCAGGCCGCAGCGCGATCCCGTTTCTTCGGGCCTGGGAACGCGCGGGCGCTCCCTTTCCCGTCATTCCCCTCCCGATGCTCGGTCAGCTCCTGTGGGACCGGCTTTTCGCGGCTACCGACTTCGCGGTGATCCGCGGGGAGGAAAGCTTTTCCCGGGCCATTCTCGCCGGTCGCCCCTTTCTTTGGGAATGCTATCCGTTCACCGAGTCGGACGGCGTTACCGCAGGCCATTTGGAAAAAATCAGGGCGTTTCTCGAGGCGCTCCGGCAGTTTTCCGACCCGGGGGAATTCGCCGTATACGAAAAACTAACCCGGAGGTTTAACCGGGCGTGCGACGATACCCCCGATTCGCCCGTTGAATGCCAGCCTCAGGGCGACGCGGTCCTTCCCGGAGACCTTTTACGGGTCTTGCGGGCAGCCGAAATAGGGAATGCCTTCCGGAAATTGAGCCAAATGGCCCGCGATCGGGGAAACCTGGCCGTCAACCTAATGACATTCATCGACGTTTCGCTGTACAATGCCCAATAGCCGTCTCTGTGCGGCATAACCTCTAATCCTTTTTTATGTGAGAGAAGATACTATGTTAGCAGCTTCCCAGTTACGGGTCGGCACCGTGTTCATGAACGGCAACGATCCCATGATCGTTCAGCGCATGCTCGGCAACAAAAGCGGCCGCGGTTCCATGGTGTACCGCCTTCGGATCAAGAATATCGTTTCCGGCCAGACTATGGACGTCGGTTTCGATTCAAGCGAAAAATTCCAGGAAGCGGAACTCGATATCCACAAGGTAAAGCTTTCCTACCTCGATGGCGACAATTACGTTTTCATGGAAGAGGAAACCTACGAGCAGTTCGAGATCTCCAAGGATGATCTGGGCGATAACGTCAATTTCATCAAGGACGGCGACGAATTCGTCGTGGAACTCACCTTCTATAACGGAAAACCCGTCGGCGTGAGCCTTCCGATACTCATTGAACGCGAGATCACCTACTGCGAGCCCGGCCTGAAAGGCGATACCTCGGGAAAGGCGACCAAGAACGCCACCCTCGATACCGGCTACGTGGTTCAGGTTCCCCTTTTCTGCGAAATCGGCACCCGAATCCTGCTCGATACCCGGGATGGCTCGTTCTCCGAGCGCGCAAAGTAACGTTTCTTGCGACTAAAAGCATATCCGGGGTTTTTCCCCGGATTTTTTTTGCCCATTGGCCTCTTTTATTGACCATCGCATGGAAAAACGGTCAGTGGCCCTGTTTTTATTTGTCGTGCCCCCTATATTTCGGCCTGAGCGACCTTTTTTTCAAGCTGTGACCTCGTTTGAAATGCGCTTGACAGCTTGTATGCCCTCCCTTATCCTTAATTACATATGCTTCCCTCTAAATTTTTCAATAATTCAGGCCCGGTTAACTCCCGTGACCACTTCTGCGTCCCGCCTATCCGCCGTCTCGACGCGCGTAAAATTTGGCAGCTTATCCTTCAAAAGAAATACTTCCTGATCCGCGGCCCGAAACAATGCGGAAAAACCTCGTTTCTCCTTTCCCTGGCGGAAATGATTAACCGCGACGGGAAGGTGAAATGCCTGTACATGAACGTTGAATCCCTCCGGGGCGTGCAGGAAGACGTGAGCGAATGCATTAGAAGCATCCTTTTTGAAATATCTTCCCGGGCCCGTGATACCTTCGACGACGAATACCTTGAAGATCTCGTCCCCGAGATTCTCTCCAAACGGGGTCCCTACCAGGCTTTCAACGAATTCCTCACGCAGTGGTCCAAACGCTCCGACCGTCCCATCGTTCTTTTTATTGACGAAATTGACACCCTCGACGGTACGGTCCTTACGCCGATACTGAGCCAAATTCGGGCGGGGTACGATAAAAGGCCCGCTTACTTTCCCCAGAGCATCGTGTTTTGCGCCACCCACGACGTTATCGATAAACAGTTCAATATCAAGGACGCGACGCTTCAGATCGGGTTTTTCCATCGGGAAGAGGTCAACGCGATGTTTACCTCGTACGCGGACGATAACGGGCTTAAGCTTACTCACGACGCGCTGGATAGGGTGTGGCATTATACTTCGGGGCAACCCTGGATCGTGTCGAGCCTCGCGGAAGAGATTTTTTCCGTGATTGTCCCGGCAAAGAAAATCACCCGCATTATGTCCCGCCCGGTGGACGAGGCCTTCCAAAACCTTTTGGCGCGACAGGGCAATCACCTGGAATTCCTCACGACCAAGCTCAGGGACGAACGGGTCAAACGCGCGCTCATGCCCATCCTGACCGGCGGGCTTCTCGCGGACCAGGTATCGGATATCGACCTCAATTATACCCGTGAGTTGGGAATTCTCTCCCAAAACAGGAACAACTTCGATAATATGCTCTATACCGAGGTTTTGCCCCGGGCGCTCTATGCCCCGGTGACGTACATGATCAACCTCTCCACCGAGCGTTTTCTCCTTCCCGACCAGTCCATCGACACCATCAAGCTTATCAAGTCCTTCCAGCTGTTCTTCCGGAACCATATCGATCGGCTCGTGGAGCGGATCGATTACGGCCCCGCTGCCTATACCCTGGTCTTTCAGGCCCTGCTCCAAAAGCTGGAGGACGGAACCTGCACCGTTACCCGCGACTTTTCGGCCGAGCGGGGGTTTACCCATATCAGTATCAACTGGCGCTATCCCCGCGAGCAAGCCGCGTCTTTCCTCGTGAAGCTCGTGCGTATTCAATCCCTGGAGCGGTATAAGCAGATGGTTCCCGGCCTCGCCGAAAGCTGCGAAAACTGGAAAACCGCGTCCCTCGAGGTTCCCGAGATCGGGCCCGTATCGCCGGAAGAAATGGCGCCGCCACCGGAAATCGAGGCTTGCGACGCGGACGTCCACGTCATCGCCATCAACATCAACCCGAAATTCCAATGGGAAGATAAACTGCCCTGCGACAAAAAAAACGTTAACGGTAAAACCGTGCACGTCTGGGGATTTTAGAGAAAATGAATAATATCCCTGGGGTGAACTGAAAACCCCCGTACCCCGTGATAGACTAAACCGTAAAAAGTTGAGGTACGGCGTTTGAGTAACGACACAGGGATATCACAAAAGTGTAGCATTTACATTGTCGGTCCCCAAAACCTTCAAAACGAATTTTACACCTATGTCATTCAAAAAGAACTCTCCTACCCTTGTTACATCTTCGATAAGGATTTACGGCCCGTTCGCGTCGGCATTGACCCGGACAAGGCAAATCAGGGCGATCGAGTCCTTTTGCTCATCGATAATGAGGAACATAGTTTCGAGGATATCCTGCCTCTGCTCGCTTCGCGCCCGCTTTTTGCCGACGCCTTTATCGCCCTGATCAATATGAAGGAAAACGGGGGAATCGAAAAAAGGGCGCTCAAAAAAAACGTAAGGGGCTTTTTCTATAAGGACGACCAACTCGAGATTTTCCTGAAGGGCGTGCGCACGATCCTTACCGGCGAAGTGTGGATATCGCGATCGGTGCTCCTTCAGTGCGTGCTCGACGGTTTACGGGAAAACACGGATACCGCAGAAAGCAAGAACTCGCTCACGGCGCGGGAGATCGAGATTCTGACCCTCGTGTGCCGCGGCGCCAGTAACGATGAAATCGCGCGGAAGATGTTCATCAGTACCAATACCGTAAAAACCCACCTGTACAACATATATAAAAAAATAAACGTCTCCAGCCGGCTTCAAGCCTCTCAATGGGCCGCGGCGAATATCTCTGTATAGTAAAGGTTTCCCCCCGAAAAGGGTGAGAACGTCTAATACTATGGTAGTAGCTAGGGCTTAGAAATTTACCCTTAAAATCACGCAAAATCATACCCGCGTTCCATGGATAATTAAAGAGATTGGAGATAACATGATAAATAGTAGTTGTTTAACCTGATATTTGCTTTTTTTTGGTACTGGACAGAGGAGATATTTGTTATGAAAGGCTCGAAGAAAAGTTATCGGATTCCGAAGATTTTTCAGGTACAACTGTCTACCCGAAACAATATATTCGCTCCCGAGGAGTTTAAGGCCCTGGTGCGTTACGAGCGCATGAGGGCGGACAGAAACGGCAGTGTTTTTTCCGTCGCGGTGTTCAGCTTTCCGGCAAACCAGCGTCAAATCCCGCCAAACCTCGTCATTGATATGTCCAAGTTTACCCGCGCGATCGATTGCATCGGCATGGACGAAGGCGGCCGTATCTCCGTCCTCCTTCCGGATACCTCCGGCGACGGCGCTTCCTCTTTCGCGCAAAAGGCGCTAGACGGCTTGGACACGCTTTACCGCTGCCACATGACGGTAGAGCTCTACTCGTATCCTGACCATTGGCTCGTCAATTCCGCCGAACCCAATAAAGGCCAATGCGCTGAAGTGAAATCGGTCCGTTCTTTTCGCGAATTGGTCGAGTCCTACTTTGTCGTTAAGGTTCCTGGCTGGAAGCGGGCATTGGATATCTGCGTGTCGGCCCTTATGCTCGTTTTCGTTTCTCCCGTTTTTTTGCTTACGGCGCTTTTCATAAAAATCGTCTCTCCCGGGCCGGTGTTTTTTAAGCAAACGCGGATAGGATACAAGGGGAGACCCTTCATGCTCTATAAATTCAGGACCATGAAGTACGAAAACAACCAAACCTTCCACGGAAAGCACGCGCAGAGCTTTATCAAGGACGGAAACGTTCCCATGGTAAAACTGGACGGCCGCGATCCGAGGATCTTCTTCGGCGGGCACGTCTTGCGGAAAACCTGCATAGACGAGTTACCCCAGTTATGGAACATTCTCCGCGGCGATATGAGTTTGGTCGGGCCCCGCCCGTGCATACCCTACGAAGCGCAGGAATACCTTCGCTGGCATACCCACCGGTTCGACACGATGCCCGGCCTTTCCGGCCTCTGGCAGGTGAGCGGAAAAAACAAACTGACCTTTAAGCAGATGATCCGCCTGGACATAACCTATTGCCAGCATATCACGCCCCTCGGCGACTTGGCGATCATTTTGCGTACCCCCTTCGCGATCGCGAAAATGATCGTCGAGTCCGTCATCGATAAACGGAACGAGAAGAAACGGAAGGACAAGGGGCCTGTCGGCGATTCCGGGATCGTGTTTACCCAAGACGCGAATCAGTTGGTCAATTCCTGAAGTGTGATTCCGTCCCCGTTTGGGGGCGTAAAAAAGTTAGTTTTTTTAGGAGGCAACATGAAAAAAGTGTACAAGAGCCCGACTCTTAAGACGGAAACGATCGCGATCGGCGTTTTCGGTGCCTACGGAAGCGACAGCGGTGACGGCGCCTGGGCCCCGGTCATCGGCTGGTTTAATCCCTTCTTCGGGCTTTGCTGCGGAGGCTGATTGCGCGTATTGCGGTGGAATCGGCGCGCGAGATGATCGACGCCGTTCCGGTAGCACGAGACGCTTATGGCAAGATTCTTAAAAATCGTTAACGTTTCAGCATTGACTTGCTGCAGGTGGGGAACCGGTTCCGATGCGCCGCTCGAAGGCTCGCCGGAACCGGTTCTTTATTTTATCGCCTTTTTACCCGCGAGGATGCACGAAGATTCGACGGGGCTGAGGTAGTCGCCCGTTTCGGAAAAGGCGAGCCCCGGGCATCTCTTGCATTTTTTCGCGAAGTCGCAGGAAAAGCATTCCTTCGCGTCTTCGCCTTTCATGGCGCGCAATCGCCTAAGGCTCTCGTTTGGCTTGTCTCTCCAAATATCCCGGAATCGGTTTTCCCTAACGTTACCCAGGGGCATTCGCCAGATTAGGCACGGGTATACGATGCCCGTCGGGGAGATGCCGCATGTCGTCTTGCCGGCGTTGCACGTGAGTTTCGCGCCTCCGCGGGCGTCCTCGTTCGGTAGAAGCCCCCCCTGCATGAGGGACGAATCGATCGACAGCGCGGTTTGATAGTCAAGCGCGCAATGCTGATTGTCGAACGTCCCGTCAATTCTCGGCAAAACGCTGATATTCGCGCTGAAAGGAAGCTTAAGGGTTTCCGCCAGTTTGAACATCGCGGGAAGCTCCCGGTAGTTTTGCCGGAGGACCGAGTTTTTAAGAACGACCGGTATGCCGCGTTCCGCGAGCAATCGAACCGCGTTCATGGTCTTGTCGAAGGCTCCCGGGTGGCGCATGACGAGGTCGTGGGTCTCCGCGGTCGCCCCCATAAGCGATATTTCGACGTGGTGTATTCTATTGCGCTTGAGCATGTCGGCCCGCTTCTCGTTTATGAGAATGCCGGTGGTAAGGACGTAGGTGACAAACCCCCGCCGCGACGTCTCCTCAAGAATGGTTTCGAGATCGTCGCGAAGGAAAACCTCGCCGCCGGTCAGTCCGATGTCGAGGACGCCCTCGTCCTTTAATTGGTCTAAAAGATCGACGATTTCCGAGGTGCCCATCTCTTCGGATTCGTAATCGTCGATATAGCAGTGAACGCAACGGCAGACGCAGCGATAGGTCAATTCCAGCATTACCGCATAGGCGCGATTGCCTTTTTTGTATTTGGCGTAAATCTCGTCGAGTAATGCTGGCATTAGCGGGCGCTCAGGATTTTCTTCTCGATCAATTGCCCGATAAAGGCATATAAATCTTCCCGCGCCGTCTTTTCGTCCACTTCATATTCCGTGAGTATCGATCGTAAAACGTCCCCAAGGGTTTTTATGCCGTCTATCTGATGGTAAATAAAACCGCCAACCTCGTCGGCGACGTGAATGGACGTGCCCTCCGGGTCCAGGAAAAGTATTTCCTCTCCAAGTTCTCTCACCGTCAATGCCTCGTTTTTGACTAAAACCAATGTGTCGTCCATTGTGGGCTGCTCCTCAGTAGATTTCGTTAGCGAAATGTATCGAGAACGAGGGGCCAAAAACCGCCCTCCCGCGGAAAGTACAAAAGACGGACGGGCACCTTGGCCGTTAGGTCAAAGGCGATTTCCATCATCCGGGTAGCCACCGCCTGGGTATACGCGTCCTCAAGCCCGAGGGGCGGCACGACCTGTCCCGTTATTTCGGCCACCGCCATTGCCGGGGAAATAGTTTCGAGGCGGCATTCGTCCGCGTGCCGCAGCAGGAAGATCGCCTTAAGCGGGGCTGAAGAAGCGGTTTTACCCTCGAAATACGCGTTGAACGGGCTTGGGTTTACGCGATATCCCCCGGATCCTTCCGGGGTGAGGATATTCATTTCGTCGTTGAAGACCTCATAACCTCGGCTCATTTCCGCGATCGTGCTCTTGCCCATGCCCGACGGCCCGACGAAAAGGAACCCCCGTCCGTCTACGGCAATGCCCGAGGAGTGGATCAAAATACCGGGCTTACGCGCGATTGAACAGGCGGTGTAAAAGGCTTGGTAGAGGAACTGTTCGAAAACCCGCGTGATCTGGCCCTTGGTCATGATCGTTTTTACCTCTATTTCCCACGTTTGCGCGGTGGGGCCGGACTTTCCCCGGAACAGGTTTTCCGCGATGGAAAAGGTTCCCTTCGTCCATTTTTTCGATTGAATGAGGCTTTGCGGTATTTCCGGGAAATCGTCGTGTTCTACGAGCGTAAAATCTATAAATACGTCCGGCGCGTTGCCGGGGGTAGCCGGGCTAAAGTACTCGGCTAGGGCTTGCGTGTACCCTTTCTGGTCGAATCGCAAACCGATAATGACCGGCCCTAAGGCGAGGGGAAAGTACGTATCTTGCGGTATATCCATTTTTTAATGCTCCTTACCAGGAAGAGAATCGTTCTCATCCTGCTTCGATTGGCGAGCGCTTTATTAATTTTACGGTCCAGCAAGGTCGTTTCGGTATCATGACGCCTCAAGGCCGCGCACGTTCCGATAACGCTCTCGACGCGAATGAACCCGCCATGACTCATCCCGTCGGCCTGCTGGAAAAAGAGAGTCCTTCCCGGGAACCGAATTTTCCCGATAAGCCGGTGCGACGTGAGCGAGTGTCCCTCACGAAATACTATGATATCCCCTATCGCGCATTTTTTCCAATTTCCGGGAACGATCAGGACCTGGTCTCCCGGGATAAGGGTGGGGCTCATACTGCCTGATAGAACGGGAATCCAAACCGGTTCGGTGGACCTGCCCCCAAGAAGCGACAGAAAACCGTTCGGGGATAATGGCTCGTCCATTTTTCGTACCCTCGCGTGAAGTCTTACGTAAGCGTAGAAGCGCTTCCTTTCGCTGTCAAGCATAATAACCTTGTTAAAGCGCGTGGCGCGGGATAGTATGTATGTATATGGCATATCCCGAGCGCGAGTGCATCGTGAGCCTCCGAGGCATCTCAAAACGGTTTTCCGAACCGCTTACGAACCCTTTCCGAAAGAGAAAATCGCTCCAGGCGCTTTCGTCGGTGGATATGGATATCCCCACGGGGAAGGTGACGTGCTTGCTCGGTCCCAACGGCGCCGGGAAAACCACGCTCATAAAAATCCTTTCTTGCCTGATAACCCCTGACGAGGGGGAAGTTCGCTTTCGCGGAGCGGTCGTTTCCGGGGACGGAAAGGCCATACAGGGAAGCATCGGGCTCGTGACGCCGAACGAGCGTTCGTTTTATTGGCGCCTGACCGGTCGGGAGAACCTGAATTTTTTCGGGAGCCTCTACGGGCTTAGCGGCAGGGCGCTCGCGCGGCGGGTTGAAGAGGCCCTAAGCGAGTCGGGAATGAGCGAGTCCGCGGATAAGCCATACCGACTTTACTCCGCCGGAATGAAACAGAAGCTGAACATCGCGCGGGCCCTGCTCGGGTCACCGGAGCTTTTTTTGCTCGACGAGCCCGCCGCGCATCTTGACCCGCTCGCGAGGGAGGATTTCCGGAAATTCATTAGGGAGGTCCTTATCGATAAACGCGGCGCCACGGTATTTCTCTGCACCCACGATCTCGAGGAAGCCCGCCACTTAGCCGACCTCGTCGCCGTGCTCGACGCGGGCCAGGTCGTGGCCATGGGCCAAATCGGGGAATTGGGCTCGTTGCTCGAGAACCGGCGCGAGATTGTACTGCGGTATTCCGGCGATTTGCCCGCAGACTGGGTTTCCGGATGGGGAGACGCGATTCTTTTCGATGGTCCGGGAACGGTTCGCCTGCTGTTTGACGGCGATCGCGTTCGCCAGGAACGGATACTCCGCGATTTTATACTCGCCGGCGGCGAATTACGGGAAGCCTTTGCCGATCAAGACGATCTTCTTCGGCTCTTGCGCAGGAAGGTCGGTAATCGATGACCAAACTATTCGCGTTTCTGTATAGGGATTTTCTCATTACCCTTAGTTACCGGTTCAGGCTATTGCTGAGCCTCATGGGCATGGTCGCCGCGATAGCCATGCTATTCTTTATGGGCAAAATGTTTCAGAACGGTTTCTCGATGTATCTCGCCCGATACGGAAACGATTATTTTGCCTTCGCGCTTTTGGGCATGTGCGTGAGCACGTTCGTTTCCACCGGACTGTACTCCCTTTCTTCATCCGTCCGGGAGGCCCAGATGCAGGGTACGCTCGAGGTTTTGCTGGTTACTCCCACATCCGCGAACCTTATCCTGTTCGGGAATTCCCTTTGGTCGTTCATTCAGGCCTTCCTCATGACCGTATTATATTTGGGCATGACGATCCTGATCGTGGGCCTTCACGTATCGGTCGCTCGGATCCTTCTCGTGTTCCTGGTCCTCGTGCTCACCTTCATTTGTTTCCTTTCGTTGGGAATGGTCTCCGCGGCGTTTATCATGACCTTCAAGCAGGGGAATCCCATAAACCTCATTTTTGGCGCGTCGAGCTACTTTTTTGGCGGCATCTTCTTTCCCGTAGAGGTATTGCCCAAGGTATTGCAGGGATTTTCCTTCATTTTGCCCATCTCACACGCGACCCGGGCGGTTCGTGAACTATTATTGGTTTCTGGATCGTCGGGGGAATGGCGGTATACGATGGCGTACCTCGCCGTATTCGCCGTTGTACTCTTTCCCCTGGGTCTTCTGTCTCTGCGGCTGGCCCTTTCTCGGGCCAAGAAAGAGGGTAGTTTGGTTCAATTCTAGGGAACTTTTCCTGAATACTCCGTCCGAGTGCAGTAAAATATCTCTAGAATCTAAAATGAAAACCTTTTTTTCAAGTAATTGCGCTATAGACGCTGAATCAGAGCTTCTCTTTCTCTCCCGCCTCGTGCTAGGAGGCGCGGTATTGCCGGGTTTAGCCGGCTGCCGAAAGGAACTATTGGAGCGGCTCGCGATTCGGCATAAGGTAAGCGGGTTACTTGCCGCTGCGATACTGCGTACGCCCGCCGTTCCCCAACCTTGGATCGTATGGGCGATGATGGCCGATATGGCCCGTGAGCGGGATCGGCAACAGATTGAAAAATCCCTGAAGAAGGCAATAAACCTCATTGGGGCCATCGCCGAGCCCCCGATCGTCCTGAAAGGCGCAAGCCTCTCCTTCGGAACGCCCCGCGATGAAGGCGACATTGACTTGCTTATACGCGAGAAGGATTTGCTGCCGATAATCGAGCTTCTGGAGTCAAAAGGGTATACGTACGTCGGGTACGAACGCAATCTGCACATCCGGAAGCGCGAGAACCGAAGATGGGACAAACTGAAAAAGTGGTCGAACCAGTTCGAATTTAAGGATACTGAATCGGGTACGCTCATCGAGCTTCATACGGCCTTTTTCGAAACAGCGCGCGTATACGATGAAAACCTCTCGCGACTAAAAAAATCGGTGCCGGATTTTTGGGCCGCAAGCTCGATCGATGCCGAAACCGGCAACCGATATCTGTGCATCGAGGACCGTTTTTTGCTACTCGCCCTCCACGTCGTACTGAAACGCTCTCCGGTAAATAAGTCGTTTATTTTGCGGCATCTGACGGATTATACAAACCTTGTCTCGCACACTCCCGACTGGAAGCGATTGGCGGCCCGCGCCCGCCATTTCGGGCTGGAATTTCACCTTGCCGCCTTGATCGCCCTCTGTGAGCGGTATACGGGCGCATTGGTTCCCGCCGAATTTCAAACCACCCTCAATCGCCGTTTAGGGAGGGGAAAGCGATGGTTGAAGGGTCTTTTCTGCCGTATCCTTATTGATATCGACTCGTATGACCGGTGGCATTCTTTTCTGTATCGGCTATCCGCGCCGTTCATCCTTAAAGGATCGCTTAAGGCCCGATTAAAAACCCTTTTTATCGTGCCCCATGCCCTGCCGCGCGCGTATCAACTGACGGCGGATTACGGATTGCCGGACCGCTCTCGAATGATCGTTTTTTTATACCTTTTGGAACCAATGCGGTTTACCGTACGGGTTTTTCTCCGTCTTCGCCGGATGTTGATTGATTCGGTCAGGACTCGATACGACAGAGGCGTGAAACCGATGGGTTAATCCTCCGTCCTATTATTTCCAGGAGTTACCTTATGCTTAAAAAGTATTTTGTTTACGTTCTCGCTTTTGCGGTCTTATTTTTCGGAGCATGCAATAATCTCGAGGTGAAAGAGGCAAATGCCGACCTTTCGGCTCTCACGGTCAGTGAGGGAACGCTGACCCCCGCTTTCTCCTCCTCGACTCTTTCCTATACGGTAAACGTAGTCAACGCGATTTCCAGCATAACGGTCACCGGCGTTGCCGCCGACCCTTCGGCTAGCGTTGGCGGGCAATCGGGACAGCCCGTGGCATTGAACGCGGGAGAGAACCCGATATCCATAGTGGTGACGGCGGAAAACGGAACCACGCAAAAGACGTATACCGTTACGGTAAATCGCGCGGAACCGGATCCGGCTAACGCTTTGCTGTACGCGATGGATCTGGATACCGGAACCCTGACCCCCGCGTTCTCGCCGGATATCGAATCGTACGCCGTTTCCGTCGGATACGCGGTCACTTCCATTACCGTAACGGGAACGGCTGAAGACCTTGCCGCCAGCGTAGGCGGGCAGTCCGGGACGCCGGTCGCCCTGAGCGTCGGGGAGAACACGATCGTTATTTCCGTAACCGCCGAAAACGGCACTACGGTTAAAAACTATACGGTGACGGTGACCCGGGCCGCGCCGAGCGCCAACGCGAATCTCGCTTCCCTGACGGTCAGCCAGGGAACCCTGACCCCCGCGTTCTCGCCTACTATCGAGTCGTACGCCGTTTCCGTCGGATACGCGGTCACTTCCATAACCATAACGGGAACGGCTGAAGACAGTGCCGCCAGCGTAGGCGGGCAGTCCGGGACGCCGGTCGCCCTGAGCGTCGGGGAGAACACGATCGTTATTTCCGTAACCGCCGAAAACGGCACTACGGTAAAAGACTATACGGCGACGGTGACCCGGGCCCCGCCGAGCTCGAACGCGAATCTCGCTTCCCTGACGGTCAGCCAGGGAACGCTGAGCCCCGCTTTCTCCGCGTCCACGCTTACCTATGCCGTGTATGTCGCCAACGCGATATCCAGCATAACGGTTACCGGCATTGCCGCCGACCCTTCGGCCAGCGTCGGCGGGCAATCGGGACAGGCGGTGGCGCTAAGCGTCGGGGAGAACACGATATCGCTGGTCGTTACGGCTCAGGACGGGGTTACCCAGAAAACCTATACGGTCACGGCGCACCGCGCGGCTCCTACCGTTTCCGGTGGGATAACGATCGACCATACCAATTTCGATCCCTCGTCGCTGTCAGATTCGGAAATTCTCGCCGCCGCGGCGTTAAAGGTGGTTTTCGAGCATGCGTCTACCGGTCAGGATATCGTCGGCGATTCGGACACTGACTGCTCCGTCGGCGAGAATTACGATAATTCGGAGTCCTGCGGCCTTAAGCAATTGTACGACTCCAATTCCCGGTATAACTTCGATCGCATTTCCCTTTCAGAGCATGATTCGCTCAACGCCGACTGGTTCTCGAGCCATTCGGGGTTACAATCCTGGCGGCGCAACAACCCGCCGCCCGCCACCAAGCTGTCCCTCTTTCTCGGAATGGATTCCGACGTACTCGCCGCGGTCGACGTGGCGATGTACAAATACTGCTGGATAGACGTGTATAGCGCGGCGGATGACTATATCACCGACGGAGCGGGGTACGCGGCAAGCGAAATTGCCCAGCGCGAGGCGTTCGAGGCGAGCAATCCCGGCGTCGTTATGCCGTACTGGACGATGCCCCTGCAATCCGACCAGGCGTACGCGGCCCGCGATTCCTATAACGAGGCGATACGCGCCTACTGCGCGGCAAACGGGAAATGGCTCATTGATATGGCGGATATCGAGAATTACGCGGTAAACGGAACGAAGGTAGCCGATATTAACGGGCACGACGCGGCCGCCGGCGCGTATACGCTCTCTGACGGGGGGCACCTTTCGAGTACCGGAAGGCTGCGGATGGCGAAGGCGTATTGGCGCCTTCTCGCGGAAATAGCGAAGCGGTAAGCCGGCGCAAGCGCGGTTAAGGCGATAAAAAAAGTATCTGATCGGGAGTTATGCGATGGAAGAGTTGCGCGCGGTTCCGGTAGGCGCCGTTGTTATCGGACGGAACGAGGGTGAACGGCTTAAGCGGTGCCTGCGCTCCATATTGATGCAAATAGAAACGGCAGTGTACGTGGATTCAGGTTCCACCGACGGAAGCGTTGAATTCGCGCGATCCCTCGGCGTGACGGTCGTCGACCTGGACATGAGCCGGCCCTTCAGCGCCGGGCGTGCGCGAAACGCGGGGTTTACGGCGCTTACGGAAACGAGGCCGGACGTGGCCTTCGTCCAGTTTATCGACGGCGATTGCGAACTGTGCGACGGCTGGGTCGACCGGGCAACGGCCTTCCTCACGGAGCGCCCCGAATACGCGATGGTCGCCGGCAGGGTCAAGGAACGAAACCCCGAAAACAGCATTTACAACGAGCTGTGCGATATGGAATGGAATCTTCCCGTCGGGGAGTCCCTTTCCTCGGGCGGGATATTCATGGCGCGCGCCGAGGCGTTTAAGGCCGTCGGCGGGTTCAATGCCGGCATGATCGCGGGCGAAGAGCCCGAGTATTGCTATAGGCTCCGCCGCGCCGGTTGGAGAATCTATAACCTCGACGCGCTGATGACCCTTCATGACGCGGATATGCGGCGATTCTCCCAATGGTGGAAGCGCACCGTGCGAACGGGCTATGCCTACGCGCATCGCTATTTCCTGCACGTCGGCGACAACGATACCTACCTCAGGCTCGCGGCTATCCGCATTTGGGCTTGGGCCTTCGCCTTGCCCGTACTGACCGCCGCCTCGTGCGTATTCCTCGGTCCCTGGGGGCTCCTGTTGTTGCTTGCGTACCCGCTCCAATTTTACCGAAGCTACAAAAGTACCCTGGCCACCGCGCCCCGAAAGAGCGCTTCTTTCCGATACGCCTTTTTTACCGTCTTGGGAAAATGGCCGCAATTGGTGGGTCAAATCACGTTTTTGCGAAAGAAACTGATGGGGCAGGCTATTGAGATTATCGAGTATAAATGATGCTGAAAAAAACAATACGAAACGGGGCGGCCCGCATCTGCGATTTCTCGGGGATCCTCTCGCGCGCCGAGAGGGCGGCTACGTCGGAGCTGACGGTCCTGTGCTATCACCGTATCCTTCCCGAAAGCCAAAAACGGGCGTATGCCTTTCCCGATCTCGCCGTAACCCCCGCGGCCTTTGATTCGCAATGCCGGGTGCTGGCCTCGCGGTACGAAGTCCGTACCCTGGGGGAAGCTTACGCGCTTTTACGGTCCGGATACCGGGGAGAGCGGCCCTTGGCGGCCATCACCTTCGACGACGGGTACTTGGATAATTATCGGTACGCGCTGCCCGCGTTGCGCTCTTCGGGCCTGACGGCGACCTTTTTCGTCGTATCGGGCCTCGCGGGAAAGAACGCGTGCCCGTGGTACGACCGGCTCGCCCGCGATTCACGGTATCTCGCCTCCCAGGGGCGGCTGCGCGATCTCGTTTCCTCACTCGGAATCGCCCTTTCTCCGGGGCCGGGCAACGGTCTCGCCCCCCGGGATATCGTGCGGAGGGCGAAGGAACTGGGCTCGGCGGATCGAAAGCGGATCGTGGAAGCGTTCTCGGAAGCGGCGGCGACCGATCTGGCGAATCCCGAAACCGATTTTATCATGGGAGCGGATGAATTGCGGGCGCTTATCGCCGAAGGACATGAGATCGGGGCCCACAGCGTGTCTCACGAAATTCTGACCGGTCTTTCGGGGCAGTCTCTCGAAGCGGAAGTGTCCGGGGCGAAAAGCGCGCTGGAAGCGCTGACGGGCAACGCCGTTCGCGGGTTCTGCTATCCCAACGGGAATTACGACGGCCAGACCCTTGGGGCCGTAAAGGGCGCCGGCTATGAATACGCGTGCACCACCGTTCCCGGCAATAACCCCCGCTCGACCCCCGCGCTCGAGCTGCGCAGGAGATTCATATGCGAGGACCGTTTGGCGGGCCTTTTCGGCAAACCCTCTTCCGCGCTCTTCCGCATGGAATTGACGGGCCTCGCCGATCGGGCCTTCGGGCGGAACCAAAAATAAGGATACCGTAATGAAAATAGCCTACGTGACCAGTTTATATCCCGCGGTATCGCACACGTTCATCCTGAACGAGATAGCCGCCTTGCGCCGGCTGGGCGTGGAAATCGGGACGTTCTCGGTACGCCGCGCGCGCGGGTCCGATATCCTCGGGTCCGCCGCGCGGGATGAGGCCGAAAACACCCGGTCCATTTTGCCCCTCGCTCCCGTGAACGCGTTTTCCTCCCTCGCCTGGTGCGCGTTCAGGCGATTCGGCGCTTTAACGGACGTTTTGCGAAGAATGGTTTTCGCCGCGGGTTCTCTCAAGGGTACCGTAAAATGGCTCGCCTATACGGTGGAAGGCATCGTGCTCGCGCGGTGGATCGTTAACGGCGGCTATGAACATCTCCACTGCCATTTCGGCAACAGCGGGTCCCACACGGCGTGGATCGCGGCGAGGATAGCCAACGTTCCGTTCAGCATAACCTGCCACGGCTCGGAACTGAATGACCCTGTCGGGTTTCGGCTTCCCGAAAAGGCGCGGTCCGCCGCCTTTATCGCCTGCGTGAGCAAATTCGGCCGGGCCCGGTTGATGCACGCGAGCGCTCGGGAATGCTGGAATAAGTATCACGTGGTGCGCTGCGGCATTTCCGAGACCACGCCCGATCCTTATCCGAATCCGGGGCCGCAAGAACGGGAGATCCTGTGCGTGGGGCGTTTGTCGGCCGAAAAGGGGCACTTTATCCTGCTAGACGCCTTCGAAGCGCTCCTGCGGAAGGTTCCCGGGGTTCGCCTCGTCCTCGTGGGCGACGGCCCCTTACGGGCAGAATTGGAACGGCGATGCCGGGAACTCGCCGACCCTTCCTCGGTTATCTTTACCGGATCCCTTGATCCCGCGGCGGTGGCCGAACGGATCGCGCGGGCCTCGCTCGTGGCCTTGGCGAGCTTTTCGGAAGGGGTGCCCGTCGTTCTGATGGAGGCCTTTTCCCATGGACGGCCCGTGGTGGCCACGCGCGTGGGCGGAATTCCCGAATTGGTCATACACGGCCAGAACGGCTTGCTCGTCTCTCCCGGAGACGCGGGCGAGCTCGCGGACGCGATGGGCTTCGTCCTTTCCGATCCGGATGAGGCTTCGCGGATGGGGGCCCTCGGTTTCGCCGCGGTACGAGCGGAGTTCGACGAAACAAAGTCCGCGCTTGGCCTTAAATCGCTCTTTGAAAGCGCCGTGGCGGAACCGCGACGGATACACAGGGGATCGTATGCATAATATCGCGATAGATATCTCAAAGGAAATTTCGGCGGGTTATCGCGGCTTTTCCGTGAAAACGGCGAAGACGGGACGGGAACGCGTGTCCATAACCATTACTATTCCCGTTCGGGGCCACGTACCGCGGTTCGTTGACCGGGGCCAGCTGGTTTTGGCCTCAGTCGGCCATCTTTACGCCCGATCGGCGAATAGCTTTGACGTGGAAAAGTCCCTGTCTCTGTTGGCCGACGTGTACCTGGAATCCGGAATCGAGGAAACGCGGAAGGCCATTGGGGGGGGAATGTTCGCCCTGTTCGTTCTGGACCGGGCGCGGGGCCGGTTGTACGTGACTGGGGACTTTTTGTCGTGCCTGCCGATTTATTACCGGTCAATCCCCGATGGGTTCCTGCTCGGCATAAACCAGTTCGATCTTTCCGACGGCATCATGCCGGGAATCGGCGCGTGCGCCGAGTATCTTGCCTACGGATATCTGCCCTTTCACGGTTCGTTGTTTCCCGAAACGTCGCGCCTGGCCCCCGGTCAGCTCTTATCCCTGGATTTGGCGAACCCTTCCGCGGCCAGCGTGACCGGCGAAACCCTGCCTACGTACCCGGCGCTTGGCGAGCGAATCGGCGACGAGAACGAGGCGGTGGATCGGATGGACGCGCTCTTCTCGGCCTATTTCTCCCGTCTCGGCGACGAGCGCCTCGCCGCGGGCTTAAGCGGCGGCTATGACTCCAGGCTCATCGCGGCGTACTGCCGTGACAAACCGATCTCGTTCGTTACCTTTGACAATCCACACACGAATGAGGCCCGAAACGCGCGGGCCGTGGCCGCGACACTGGGCAGTCAAACCCGGATTTTCGGGATACCCGACGACGCGCCGTCCCGGTACGCCGACGATTTCGTGTACGGCGCGAGTACGTCGGATAGCCTGGAGAGCGGGCATATGTTCGCCAATCTCGCGGTTCTGATGGATTCCGGCCCCGAGTACCTAATCGACGGGCATATCGGCGACGTGATATTCGGCGGGGGCTGGTATTATAAGCTCAAGGACCGAACGGAGCCGCTGGGCAGGATTTTGCTCGGGCTGGACGAGTACCTCGACCCTCCCCAAGGCGACGAGGCCTATCTCCGGCGGCTGAAAACGGGTTACGGCAGAAGGATTGGCGGCCTCGGCGGAAACCTCGATTCGATCGTGGATACCGAGTCGGACGCGAGATTGCGCGAGATGATCGCCACGGTTCGGCCGCACTGCGAAACCGACGCCGATATTTCCGAGCTGCTGCTTCACCGTTTTCGGGGCGCGCCCCTCACGTCCGGGGGGCCGGTCAGTTTCATGCGGCGGGCCCCGACGCTGTCGCCTTTTTACGACGCGGGGATTTTCGAAGCCTGTATGGGGCTATCCAAGAAATTACGCGCGGGCGACCGCGTCTATAACGCCTTTTACCGCCGCCGGTTCCCGGAGTTGGCGAGGCTTCCCAAAGAAAACACCGGCGGCAACGCAACCCAAAGCGTAAGCGCCTACCGGCTCACCCATCTCGCTACCTCCGGCTCGCGAAAGCTCGTTTCGCTCCTGCCCCGGTGGATGAAATCCGGCGGGGCGGCCGGGGGGAACCTCGACGGCTTTCAGCGGAACTATCTCGCGAACGGCGATAACCTTTCCTTTTTCGGGGAAGTGAATCGGCGGAACCGTGATCGCCTGGCAGATATCGGCATTCCCCCGGCAACCGAAACGGAGATTACCGATGCCCCCATCCTGGCGTTGCGCCGGGTTTCTCTCGGCTTATTATTGGAAGGAAGACCATGACGAAACTGAAATTCGGATCCATTCACGCGGATAGCCTTACGATGGAGGAAGCCCTCGAGCGCATAACCCACTTGGCTTCGCAGGGGAAGGGCGGGTACGTCGTAACGCCGAACATCGACCATATCGTGATCGCGGAGAGGAACCCGGCCCTTCGCGCCGCCTACGCCGATTCGAGCCTTTCCCTCGCGGACGGAAAGCCGCTGATTTGGATGAGCAAGATCGCGGGCATTCCCCTGCCGGAGAAAATATCCGGGTCCGATCTCGTTCGCCCCCTCCTTCGGCGGGCGGCGGAACGGTCCCTGCCCGTGTACTTTCTCGGTTCCGCGCCGGGGGTGGGCCAACGAGCCGCGGACATCCTACGCGACGAGATTCCCGGCCTGAGCATCGTCGGGGTCGATTCCCCGCCGCTCGGGTTCGAGACCGACGCCGAGACGGAAAACGAAATTTACGCCAGGATGCTCAGCGCCGGGCCCGCGCTCGCGTTGATCGCCCTGGGAGCGCCCAAGCAGGAGCTCTTGATGCATCGCTGGCGCTCGAGAGGATGCCCCGCCGTCATGCTCGGAATCGGCGCGAGCCTCGACTTTATCGCCGGCGCCGTGAAACGTTCGCCCCGCTGGATGTCCAACATCGGATTGGAGTGGCTGTACCGCCTGTCGCAGGACCCGAAACGGCTCGCGAAGAGATATCTGGTGCAAGACCTTGGCATTATCCCCATTTTCGCGCGGATGATGTCGGTGCCGAAGCGCGACCGAAGCTTCGATATTGCCGGAACGGGAGAAACGCCATGAACGCGGATTTTACCGGACAGCGGGTTTTGATCCTCGGCGGCGCGGGGTTTATCGGCCAACACCTGTGCAGGGCCTTGCTGCTCGCGGGAGCGGACGTTCGCTGCTTTGACCGGGGAAAACCGGGGCCGAACAGCATCGCGCGGAATGTCGGCAGGGAAGCCGAGTGGGTAACGGGCGAGTTTTCGAGCGCCCGCGACTTACGCGACGCTATCCGCGACGCCGATTACGTTGTTCACCTTATCTCGACCACGATACCCGAAACCTCGAACCGCGACCTGCAGGCGGACCTTTCGCAAAACGTGATTTCCACGCTCAACCTGCTTGAAGCCATACGGAACTCGGGCGTAAAGAAGATACTTTTCGCCTCCTCGGGCGGTACCGTATACGGCGTGCCGAAGACCATCCCGATCCCCGAGAGCCATGACCTGAACCCGATATGCGGGTACGGCATCCATAAGCTTTCCATCGAGAAATACCTCTTCCTGTACCAATACAATTTCGGGATCGATTACTGCGTGCTGCGGCTCGCGAACCCCTACGGGGTCGCCCAGATTTCGGACCGAAGCCAGGGCGCGATCGGGCGCTTCGTGTACAAGGCCGTCATGGGAGAGGGGATAGAAATCTGGGGAGACGGCAGCGTGATTCGCGATTACCTTTGCGTCGAGGATATCGTTGACGCCTTTTTGCTCGCCATGCGCTACGAGGGGTCAGAGCGGGTCTTCAACGTGGGTTCGGGGAACGGGCACTCGCTGACGGACATCCTTGGCTCGATCGAAACCTCCTTAGGCCATTCCTTGCGGGTGGACTTCCTTCCGGCCCGCCACGTAGACGTTCCCTTAAACGTGCTCGACGTATCGCGCATCAAGCGCGAAATGGGCTGGTCCGCGAAGATCGACCTGCCTTCCGGGATCGGCAAGATGGTGGCCTATGGCCTCGAGATGAGGAAATCCCAATGAAGCGCCGCGTATGCGCCGTACTGGTGAATTATAAAACCGCGGAAATGACGCGCGACTGCGTCGCGTCGCTGGCGTCCCAACTCGACGCTGAACTGGACCGCATCGTCGTGGTAGATAACGATTCCGGCGGGGAAGAGGTACGCCGGCTTGAGCAGGCCCTCCGCTCGCTTTCCCTCGGACGCCTCGTGACGATCCTTCCGCTGCCCGGCAACGACGGTTTTTCCGCCGGCAACAACGCCGGAATCCGGTCCTGCGAGGCCGAGTATTATTTGCTCACGAATTCCGATACCCTTTTTCGGGACGGGGCCGTGAAAGCCCTCTTGGCGGGCGCCTTGGCCCACCCCGACGCGGGAATAGTAAGCCCGCGCCTCGAATGGCCCGACCGCGTCCCCCAAGTCTCTTGCTTCCGCTTTCATCGCCCTCCCTCGGAAACCATCCATTCCGCGAATTCCGGCCCCGTGACGCGGCTATTGAGGAATTACGAGATCCCCCTCCAACCGGTCGAGGCGATCTCCTTCCCGCAATGGACGAGCTTCGCGTGCGTCCTCGTTCGAAGGGCGGTATTCGACGCGATCGGGTATCTGGACGACGGTTTTTTCATGTATTACGAGGACGAGGATTTTTGCCGGCGCACGCGCGGCGCGGGCTTCGGCATCGTTAACTGGCCCGCGGCGAAGGTTGTCCACCTTCAGGGCAAAAGCTCCGATTTCGACGCCCGTGCCCTCGCGAAAAAGCCCTTGCCGGATTACGTGTACCACGCGCGGTCCCGGTATTACCGAAAGCACTTTGGCTACGCCGGTTGGCTCTTCGCGAACCTTTGCTGGCTGTTCGGCCGCTTCCTTTCCCTTATGCGGCAAGGCTTAGGCCGGTTTCCCCAGCCGGTGGCGAAGGGCGAATGCGTCGGAATATGGAAAACGAAAACCGCGACCCGTCGCGGATAAGGTGGAGCCGTTATGAGAAAAAAGTTATTGTCTATATATGCGGGGGCCGTTATCCTGAGCCTCCTTTCGCTTCCTTCCTGCACGATACGCCTGTTCAATACGGACGGCGAAACGCCGGAAGCCGTCGATAAAACTCCGCGGATTGAGCTGTTCTCCTTCGGGCTCCCCGGCGAGCGGGTGATCATTAACGATTCCGCCGGAACGATCGCGGTATCGCTTTTGGATACCGCCGTCCTTACCCAAACGCCGACCATCCTTCATACGGGCGACGGGATAGACCCCGAAGCGGGCGAAGAGCGGGATTTCTCCGCGCCCGTCTCCTATCGGGTATGGAAGGACTCGGGCGAGGAGCGCTCCTATACCGTGTCGGTGAGCGCCTACAGCCTGGCCAATCCCGGTTCGGTTACGCTCACCGCGAGCAGGACGACGGGCGTGGGCCCGTTGAGCGTGTTCTTCAGCGCCTCGTTTTCCGATCCCGACGATCCGGCGGTATGGTTCCATGAATACGAGTTTGAATGGGATTTTGGCGATTCCTCGGGCGAAACGTGGGCTACCACGGGCCTCTCGAAAAACGAGGCCACGGGCCCCGTCGCCGGCCACGTGTACGAACGCCCGGGATCGTTTACCGTGAACCTCACGGTGCGGCAGGGGGGGACGACCATCGATACCGCCTCGGTTACCGTAACGGTGGATGACCCCGACACGGCCTATTCCGGATCGAAAACGGTGTGCGTGTCGCCTGATTCCGATTTCTCCGGGGCTCCCCCGGGAGCGTTGCGGGTCGTCACGGACGATCTTTCCTCAATCGCCCACTACGCGACCGCCGGGATCCGTATACTCCTGCGGCGCGGCGCTTCCTGGAGCGTTTCAGATCTCGGCGATCAATGGCCCAGTAACGGCGGGCCCGTGACCATCGGCGCCTTCGGTACCGGGGACTCGCCTTTTATTACGGTAAACGAGGGTACCTTCCTGGACATAGCCGACAAGCGCGATTGGCGAATCATGGATCTGGAACTGCGCGATGACACCAAATCCCATGGGGTCTTCGGCGGAAATTTCGGCATGCAGCGAATCCTGTTCCTCCGCGTGAAAACCCGGGGGTTCGTGGACGGTATTTCTTGGGGGCACTGGAATAACGCGAATTACCGGGTGATCGACCAAATGGCCATCGTGGAGTGCGATATCGCCGAGGCCGAGGAGAACGTCGGCTACGTGGGGAGCGAGCGGCTGATGATTCTCGGGAGTACCTTCGCGAACGCGGCGCAAAGCCACGTGCTCCGCGTGTGGCAAGCCTATCAGGGCGTGATCAGCGGGAATATCCTGTCCGGATCGAGCGTTTCCTCCGGAAGCGGCCGTCACGCCCTCAAGCTTCACGGTCCCGATGAGGTCGAGATTGGGGAAGAGCGGAACACGGGAAATCTCGCCAATCGCACGGAATACGTGGTCGTTTCCGATAACGTGTTCGGCTCGTCGGGGCCGTGGCCGGTCAATATCGCCCCCCAAAACGCCGCGGCCGACGAGCGCCTCGCGCATATCATTTTCGAGCGCAATCGCTATTTCGCGGATTTCGGCGAGCCCAACGGCGCGGAACAGCTGATTGGGCTCCGCATTGCCGCGAGTTACGTAACCGTCCGAAATAACGTGATAGACGGAAGCGGTTGGGGCGAGTATTTCACCGGCATTGAGGTTACCCGAGACGGGGGCGAAATCCCCGATCCCCGCAACGTCGCCATCTATAACAATACGATCTATAAGTCCGGCAATAAAGAAGGGGAGGAATGGTTCGGCATCAGGATAAGGTCCGACGTACGCTCCTCAATCGTAAAAAACAATCTGGTAAGCTTTCCCGACTGCGGGAGGCCCACGCTGTTGAGAGATTCCGGCCAAACTCGGTCTTCGGGGGGGAATCTCCTCGCCCCGGACGCAGCGTTCGCGAACGCCGGCGCCGCCACGCCCCGCGATCGCGATTTCACGCTCCGATCGGGCTCACCGGGGATAGACGAAGGCGTGGAGGTTCCCGTGTACGACGATATACAAGGCAATGAGCGCCCCCAGGGAAACGGGTATGACGTCGGGGCGGGGGAGAGGTAAATGAAAAAGATACGATTCGCTTCGAAAGCGCGTTCCATCGCCCTTTCGTTTTTTTGCCTTTCTTCGTGGGCGGTCTATCCCCTCTCGGCGCAGGAGCCCCCTTGCGTGCCCATGGCCAGCGTAACCTCCGGTACGGCCCCCCTCTACGTCCATTTTATCGCTGCCCGCCCGGACGGCGAAATGGATAGCGCGGCGTTCCACGAGAGCGACTATTCATGGGATTTCGGCGATCCCGCAAGCGGTTCCTGGGGTCTCACCCAGCGCGACAAGAATAGGGCGAAAGGCGCGGTCGCGGCGCACGTCTTCGAATCGCCGGGAACGTATACCGTCTCGTTGCGGGTCCTCGACGGCGCGGGGAAAGCCCAATCCGCGAAGCTCACCGTTACGGTAACGAGCCCTGAGTCCGCGTACGCGGGCATGAACACGATTTGCGTTTCCGACACCGACGACTTCGACGGGGCCCCGATGGACGCCCGATGGATTTCAACCTCGGACTTGCGAAACGTTACCCGCTTGGCCGTTCCCGGCACCAGAATCCTTTTTCGCCGGGGCGGAACCTGGACAACGGAGGGCTTAGACTGGCCGAACGGGGCCGGTCCGGTGACGATTGGCGCCTTCGGTCCCGCGGAGGGAGTCGACGAGCTCGGCATCGCGAAAAACGCACCGGTAATCGTGATCGGATCCGGCAATTTCCTTCCCCTCGATTACAAGCAAAATTGGACCGTCATGGACCTTCATTTCCGTTCGGACCGCGCGGGCGACGGCGGCGAGGCCGGGGTCTTCGGCGGGGCGATGGATTTTCGCCGGATGCTTTTCCTCCGATTGAAGATAGAGGGTTTCGGCGTCGCTATCGGATGGGCTTTCTGGAACGTGAAAAGCCTGGCCCAAATCGATCAGATGGCGGTCGTTTCCTGCGACTTGCGCGACGCCCAATCCAATGTCATGTACGTCGGCGGCGAGCGGCTTGCCCTGCTCGGGAATCGACTGGCCGACGCGCGGGACTCCCACGTCCTCAGGGTATGGCAAGCCTGGCGTTCCGTTATCAGCGATAACGTCATTTCCGGCTCAAGCCTTTCCAACGAGGCGGGGCGCCATGCCCTCAAATTGCACGGACCGGGGGAGGGCGAACTTGGCCCGCGCGAAAACAGCGGGAAACTCGCGCGCCGCACCGGGTTCACCATCGTTTCGGATAACGTGTTCGGCGGTTCCGGACCCTGGCCGGTGAATATCGCCCCGCAGAACGGCGCCTCGGACGAAAGAATCTCCGATATCATTTTCGAGCGGAACCTCTATCGGGCGACCCTCGGCTCCCTGAACGCCACTCCCGTCCAGGTCGCGCTTCGAATCAGCGCCCGCAACGTGACGGTTCGGAACAATATCCTGGACGGGAGCGGGTGGGGTAAATACTTTACCGGGATCGTGATCGAGCGGACCGGGGTCGAGCCCGCTCCCGAGAACCTGAGGATATTCAACAATACGATCGTGAAGTCCGGAGACAATTTCAGGGAAAAGTGGCTCGGCGTCAGCGTCGCCGAGACGGTAAAGTCCGCCCGGGTATCGAACAATCTCGTGTTTTTCCCCGATGCCTCGGGGCCGGTTTCCGCCGTGCAATACCCAAGATTCCCCGAATTCGAGTCACAAAACGCATTGCTCAGGTCTTCGCCGTTTCTGTCGCCGTACGCGCAGAATACCGCTTATCGGGGCGTTTCTCTCAGTTCCATTGCCTCCGCGAAGGACGCGGGCGTTCCCGTTCCTGTCTATGACGATTATTACGGCAATGCCCGAATGGACGGAAAGCCGGATTTGGGATCCTATGAACAAAGCGCTAAGAAATAGAAGAAAAAACGGCGATTCGTTTATTTTTTTTATACATGTGATAAAATGGAGGTTTAGAGTACTTGGTAAAAAAGGTAGTATTGCATTCTCAGCATTAATAACATCCCATATGCCAGGTCTTTAGGGGAGTTCATAATGTTGCAATTCTCGAGAAACTCAACGATCATCGTCTGTCTGTCCGTTTTCGCGCTGTTTTTTATGGGATGCCCCAATACAGCATCATCACCGGAAAAAGAAAATACGCACTCAGTGCGCTTCGACCCCAATGGCGGTACGGGCCTAATGGTAGACGCCCTCGTCAATGACGGGGCCCCATTCATCGTACCCTCGAACGCCTTTAAAAGGGCCAATTCCAGTTTCGCGTATTGGAACACGGCCTCCGACGCGTCGGGCACCTCGTTCGACATAGGCGACGAAATTCCCTCCGTCACGAGCGATATGGTTCTCTATGCCATTTGGGGCGAAACGAGAACGATCACGTTCGACCCGAACGGCGGGGAAGGCGTGATGGCTCCGGTCAGTTTGGGCGACGGCGGCTCGTTCACCGTGCTTTCCAATGAGTTTACCCGTGCCGGAACCAGCTTTGCCTACTGGAACACGAAGGCCGACGGTTCCGGATCCCGCTACGATAGCGGCGACGTAATCGAGACCGTCTCCGCCGATATCGTCTTATACGCGATATGGGGCGTTACCCGAACGATCTCCTTCGACGGCAACGGGGGCGCCGGGTCCATGGCGAGCGTGACGCTGGGCGACGGCGGGTCCTTCACCGTGCTCGCTTGCGGGTTCAGTCGCGATAATTACGCCTTTTCGTATTGGAATACGCAATCCGACGGCACGGGCACCCGCTACGATAGCGGCGACGTACTGACTTCCGTTTCGTCGAATATCACGCTTTACGCCATTTGGGGCGCTATCCGCACGGTTTCCTTCGTCGCGAACGGAGGAACGGGAACTATCATGGCAAGCGTAACGGTAGGCGACGGCGGTTCCTTCACGGTTCCCGCTTGCGCATACACGCTTCTTAATTCGAGCTTCGCCTACTGGAACACGAAGGCCGACGGGAGCGGTCAGCGGTACGATAGCGGAGACATTATCTCGGCAATCTCTTCAGATATAACGCTTTACGCGATATGGGGAGCCATCCGAACGGTTTCCTTCGATTCGAACGACGGAACCGGGACCATGACTCCGGTTTTGATCGGCGACGGCGGCTCCTTTACGGTACCCGCCTGCGCCTTTACCCGAACGGGCTTCAATTTCGTGGAATGGAATACTCATTCGGACGGCGATGGCGAATCGTACGCTGCGGGGGATCAAATATCTCCCGTTAGCGGCGATATCACCCTCTACGCGGTCTGGAATATCAGGCACCGAATATCCTTTGCCGCGAACGACGGAACGGGGACCCTGACTTCGGTAACGATCGGCTCGGGCGAACGCTACACGGTTCCCGCCTGCGAGTTTACCCGAACGGGCTTCAATTTCGTCGTTTGGAATACGTCGCCGAGCGGCTCGGGTACCGCGTATCGGTCCGGCGATACCATACCGTCAATCGGCTCCGATATGACGTTGTACGCCATTTGGGGGGCTATCCGCACGATTACCTTCGTCGCGAACGGAGGAACGGGCACCATGGCAAGCGTAACGGTCGGGAACGGCGGGTCCTTCACGGTCCCCATGAATACGTTCGACCGCGCCGATTACGCCTTCAAGGAATGGAATACCCAAGCCGATGGCCTCGGCACGGGTTACGGCAGCGGCACGATAATCGCGCCGGTTGAATCGGATATAACGCTCTATGCCACGTGGACCGCGATCAGGACCGTTTCCTTCAGCGCGAACGGGGGAAGCGGCTCCATGAACGGGATTACCGTGAACGACGGCGGCTTCGTTACGGTTCCCGCGTCTACCTTCTCGCGCCTCGGATACGTATTCGTGGAATGGAACACCCAGGAAAACGGATTGGGAGTCGGGTACGAAAGCGGCGACGTGCTCGGGCCGGTCGTCACCAACGTAACGCTGTATGCCCGGTGGCGCGAACTGCGCACGGTTACCTTCAGCGCGAACGGGGGAAGCGGCACGATGGGCGCCCTGAGCGTCGCGAACGCCGATCCGGTCACGCTTCCTTCCTGCTCTTTCTCCCGAACGGGGTATCGGTTCGTCGAATGGAACACCGCTTCGGACGGTTCCGGCGCCGGCTTCTCGGCGGGCGACGTAATCGTCTCGGTCACCGCAAATATCGACTTGTACGCGATTTGGGATACGTCTTGGACCATTACGTTTAACCCCAACGGGGGCTCCGGCGTGATGAGCCCATTGACCGTCGACGACGGCGAGCCCTTCACGGTGGTTTCCAACGCGTATTATCGCGCCGGATACCGGTTCTCGCATTGGAACACGGCGGCGAACGGGACCGGAATCAGTTACTCCGCCAACGACCAAATCGCCTCGGTTACGTCCAATCAGACGCTCTACGCGATTTGGATAGCCCTCCGGACGATTTCGTTCGACTCGAACGGCGGCACGGGCTCCATGACGAGCGTGACCGTCGACGACGGCAGTTCCTTCACGATTCCCTCGAACGGATTCTATAGCGCGGGCAATACCTTCTTCCACTGGTCAACGACGGCGGACGATACCGGGGTTTCTTACGCGGCGTTGGGTACTATCGCCTCGGTTACCTCCAATATAACCCTCTATCCGATCTGGCGCGTTACGCAGGTCATTCAATTCAACGCGAACGGCGGAAGCGGTTCAATGCTTCCCGCCTTCGTCGGGAACGGCATGAGCTGCACGCTGCCGGCGAGCGGCTTCTCGCGTATGGGATACGTGTTTGGCGGTTGGAACACGAACAGCCTCGGAACCGGCACTACGTATGCCGCGGGCGCGACCTTTACGGCCTCCGGAGACGCCACCCTGTACGCGATGTGGGTAGGCGTGACCGTTACGCTTAACGCCAACGGCGGCAGCGGCCCGGACGACGTGACGGAAATGGCCCAGGGCGCCCAATACACCGTTCCGCCAAATGGTTTCGCGCGGCTGAATCACACGTTCGTCCGCTGGGACACGAACCCGTCGGGAACCGGCACGAGTTACGCGCCGGGCGCGGAGATAACCGTGAATGCCAACGTAACGCTCTATGCCATTTGGATAGTGAACCGGACCGTATCCTTTAACGCGAACGGCGGAACGGGGTCGATGGAGAGCGACGTCCAGATCGACGGAAGCTCGTACACGATTCCCGCGAACGAATTCACGTATACCGGCCATCTGTTCTTGGGCTGGAATACCAATTCCGCGGGAACGGGGACCGCTTTCGCGCCGGGCGCGGTGATAACCCTCACGGCGGATATGACGCTCTACCCGGTGTGGGACGCCAACACGGTCATGTTCATCGACTTTGAGGAAGGCACGGACCTTACGACCTACTTTACCACCGTGGTGGACGCCGCCGGAACCCTGTCGATACAGAACGCGAACGCGGCTGAGGGCTATGCCCTGCGCAAGAATCTCGGTTCCACCCATCGCCTCGACGTTTCGTGGGGCGAGGAACTCACCGATTTCTGGGTAGCGCTCGATTTTTACGTGGAATCCACGGATATCATGGCCGCCGGCACCTTCTCGCCCCTCGTGTTGGTGTGCGATTCGGACCGGACGTGGGGAACCGACGAGACGCCGTATTTGATCGGAACGCCCGTGTATAATTGCTACGAGACCGAAACCCCCGCGGTCGGTTTCACCTCCATTTATCCGGTTTCGGTCATGACGCCCCAAACCATAGTTGAGCGGTTCAACATAAGAAGGAACGTGACGCCAATGCTCGGCCAGTGGCACCACCTGAGATACCACGTTAAATTCACGCATGGCGATACCGAGGCGGGCGTTGACCTGTGGGTAGACGACATGGATACGCCGTTGATCCATGGAATCGCGGTCGGCGCCGATCCCGACGTGTACGACTTCGACCTCATGCGCATTTGGGACCACGATACCCAGGCGCAGCCGAATACCAATATTTATCTTGACAACATCGGGATCTATCGAGAGGATCCGGAATTGTACGACTGAGGTGGGAAGGCGAGAACATGATCGATCAAAACCGCACATTATACGGTTCCAGGCCTACCTGGAGCTTGCAACCTATAGGGTATTTCTGGCGGCATACGGCCCTTCGGCAGGAGGTTCCGGACGTACGGGCCCTTGCCGACGAGAGCTGGGAAATCGCTCCGGGCGAGAGAAGCGTCTCCCTCCCGGCGTATTTCCTCCCCGGGCAATTCGATCGGGTAACGGGGTCCATGTACACCGGCGACGTTAAAACCGAGATGTGCGGGGGCGTCGCGGCCGACGAGGCCCCGGTTCGCGCCTACCTGATAAAGGACGCGATACTGCAGTCGAGCGCGGTGTACAAGGGCGGGGCGTGCACGTGGCTCGGTCCGCGAAAAAAACGGCTCCCCGCCTTGCGTATCGACAACGAGATAAGCCGCGGCGCCTCCTATTCCTCGTATAACGGGAACGCCTTTTTCGGTATGTGGCTCCTCGACGATTGCGCCACGTACCGCCTCGCGGAAACGGACGGCACCCCCATCAACACGAATGACCCGCCGAGCCGGCATACCCTCGAATACGAAAACTGGCTGGACATGAAGCCCGTCAGGCTCGGTAACGCGTACGTCCGGGAGCTTATCGTCTACGACGATCTGCACCAAACCAGGCACAAACGCGAACGGTGCCGGGAAAACGCACGCCGGTTGCTTTCCAAGGTGGACTGGAAAACGCACGCCGGCGTTTTCATCATGCGGCGCGGCACGGGCGCGAAGCGGATACTGGAAAACGAACGGGAACTCGCCGAATACCTGCACGCGCGGCGGGGGTTCCGAATCGTGGACATCACGACGATGTCGGTACCCGAGATTATCGGCGCTTGCGCGGGCGCCCGCGTTATCGTGGGGGTCGAAGGAAGCCACATGATCCATGGCGTCATGGTTCTCGAACCGGGCGCTTCGGTCCTCACCCTTATGCCGCCGGATCGGTTTTGCAGCTGCATAAAGCGGGTAGCCGATCCCGACGGGCAACATTTCGGTTTCGTGGTGGGCGCTAAATCAGGCGAAGGCTTTACGATAGATCCCGAGGAAGTAGAAAGGACATTGGACCTTATGCCATTATGAAAGCGACCGTGCGATAAAAAGCGAACAAAAGAGCGAAAAACGAGGAGCCGACGTGATCTTTGGGCTATAGTATCTGACAAGGATCATGGAGGCATGTCCATAGAATACTACCGAGGAAGGGAACGTGATGATTCAAAAAGTCAAAGACAGCTTGCGTGAATACTTTAAGGCAAAAACCGAGCGGGAAATCGCGGATGCGGACAACCTATTCGCGTTGGGAATACTTGATTCCATGGGCGTGTTGGAACTGGTGTTCCATCTGGAATCGAGTTTTGACGTAGAGGTAGATCCCGACGAAATTTCCGAGGCCAATTTCAAGTCTTTCGACGCGATCGCCTCGTTTGTGGGGCCGAAACTGAAATGACCGGCAACCTTTTGCATTGTACCCTCGAACGGAGCGCCGCGCGGTTGCCCGAAAAAGAGGCGATTCGCCATAACGGCGAGGCCCTCTCGTACGCCGCCTTCTTGCGCGAAGCCCGGGGCGCTTCGGCCGCCTTACTCGGGTTGGGCCGCTCCGCACGGGGCGATAGGATCGCCATATTTACGGAGAAGGGCCTTGCGCAGGCGGTATGGATATACGGGTGCTCGATCGCCGATCGCGCGTTCGTCCTCATTTCCGATCAGTTGAAGTACAACCAAGTCGAGCATATCCTGCGCGATTGCGGCGTCAGCGTCCTGGTGTACGGGGAAACCTGTTCCGAAACGGCGCTTCGGGCAATCGAGGCGCTCGGCCTCGCCGCGCTCAAGTCCGACTCCCGCGCCGATCCTTCGGGCCTAGCGCCTTCGCGCGCGATTACCGACGATATCGCGACCATCATCTATACTTCCGGTTCTACCGGGCTTCCCAAAGGCATCGTCATAACCCACCGGAATTTGCTGGACGGTATCGATTCCGTCTCGGAATACCTGGGGATTACGGAAAAGGACCGATTACTCGGCGTCTTGCCCCTCAATTTTGACTATGGCCTCAATCAGCTCACCTCCGCCGTCAAGGCGGGCGCGAGTATCGTGCTCCATCATTTTTTCGTTCCCGGCCCCATGCTGAAGCTGATCGCCGAAGAGCGGATTACCGGTTTGGCGGCTATACCCACGATATGGGCGGCCGTATTCAATCCCAAGCTCACGAAGCTCGATAAAATTCTCGCGGAGATGGATTTTTCCTCTCTCCGTTATATTACCAATTCCGGGGGAAAGATCCCCGTTCCGACCGTCAGGCGGATCAGGGAGTGCTTCCCGTCGACCGATCTCTTTCTCATGTACGGCCTGACGGAAGCCTTTCGTTCGACTTATCTCGATCCCTCCGAGGTCGACGCGCGGCCCGAATCCATGGGTAAGGCGATTCCCGGCGTGCAGGTCGAAATCGTGCGCGAGGACGGAACGCCCTGCGCGGCCGGCGAAACCGGTGAGCTCATACACCGGGGCGCCCTGATAGCCCGGGGGTATTGGAACAATCCCTCGAAGACCGCGGAAGTGTACCGCCCCAATCCCCTCCTGCCCAAGGAAAACAGGTTTCTTGAAACCGCGGTTTATTCCGGCGATTTGGTTCGCAAAGACGAAGACGGATTCCTGTACTACGTGGGCAGGAAAGATAACATGATTAAGATTTCCGGCTATCGGGTTTCGCCCACCGAGGTTGAGGAGCTTCTTGCCTCGAGCGGTCTCGTGGCCGAATCCGTGGTGTTCGGCGTGCCCGACGACGAGCTCGGGTACAGGATCAGGGCCGTGGTCGCGTTCAAGGGCGACGACAACGTCGCGCAACTCGTGGACCACTGCAAGAGATCCGCGCCGAGCTATCTCGTTCCGAGGGACGTTCTTGCCGTTAAGGCATTTCCGAAGACGGCGAGCGGCAAGATAGACCGTCCCGCGGTCGTGAAGGAGTACGGCGCCGATGCGTGACGATGAACTTATCGCCGTGGCGGAGCGGTACGGCACCCCGGTCTACGTGTACGATTTCGATGAAATTCGGGATCGGGCCGGCCTTTTCAGGCAATCGTTGGGGCCCGCCATCGGTCTCCTTTACGCGGTGAAGGCGAATCCCAATCCCGAAATACTGAAAGACGCGCTGCGTTGGGCCGACGGATTGGACGTATCGTCCGGAGGGGAGATCCGGCTTTGCGTGAACGCGGGTTGGCCCGCCTCTGCCCTAAGCTTCGCCGGCCCCGGTAAAACCGACAAAGAACTGGAGCTTGCCGCCACTGTCGGGTGCGGCTCGATAAGCGTGGAATCGCGCGATGACCTAAGGCGAATACTGGCTGCCGGCGAACGTACCCATACGGTCCCCCGGATCAGCCTTCGGGTTAACCCCCTTGAGCTGACCGGCCCCTTTGCCCTGAAGATGGGCGGCAAGCCGACGCAATTCGGCGTGGACGAGGAAGAGGCACCGAGCGTAATGCAAGAGATCGCGAAGGAAGTCTCCGCGGGAAGGGCCGCGTACGCCGGATTGCACGTATACGCCGGAACCCAATGCCTCGACCCGGAAGCCCTCGTGGCGAACGTGAAAAATAGCCTCCGAATCGCCGCGGAACTGGGCGCCGCCGGCGCCCTGAAGGCGCCGAAGATAAACCTGGGCGGCGGATTCGGCGTTCCGTATTACGAAGGCCAGGCCGAACTTGACGTGGCCTCCGCCGGCCGGGGCATCGCCGCCGCGGTCAGTGAATATGCACAAGCGTATCCCGAAACGTCCTTCGTTATCGAGTTGGGGCGGTATCTCGTCTCCCCGCCCGGAAGGTATCTTTCCCGCGTGCTTGCCGTCAAGGAATCGAGGGGAAAGACGTACGCGATCCTCGACGGGGGAATGCATCAGCACAATTCGGCGAGCGGAAATTTGGGCCAGACGATCAAGCGGAACTATCCGCTCAAGAACCTTTCCAACCCGGGCGGGACGCAGAAAACCACCGAACTCGCGGGATGCCTGTGCACGCCGATAGACCTTTTGGGCTTCGGGGCGAGCCTTCCGGAGACGCGGGTGGGCGACTTGATCTGCGTGGAGAATTCCGGCGCTTACGGGTTTACCGCCTCGCCGCTTTTCTTTCTCGGGCATGAAACTCCCGCCGAGATCGGCTGGGAGCGTGGCGAAAGCCGCGTCATCAGAAAACCGTTCGCGCTTTCGGAAATTTCCGTTCGGCCATGAAGTACGGCGCAGCACAGGAGTGATACATGCTTAAAGAAATGGCCGCTGACTATAGGCGCCACGACGCCTCGGTATTGAACCCCGCCCTATGGGCCGTATGGAATTACCGGTACGGGGTTTGGCTTGACGGGATTCGCTTCAAGCCGATTCGCTGGATATTGAGCAAATTTTACGGCTTGAACCTTTTCTTTATCCTGATAACGAGCGGCATTACGCTCTATAGGGAAACGAAAATCGGAAAGGACCTTCATCTCATCCATTGCGGAAACATCGCGATTCATCCCGACGCCGTCATCGGCGACCGGTGCGGCATCATGCACGACGTGACCATCGGCACGAATATGGTAGAAGGGGCGCCGGTAATCGGCGACGACGTGTTTATCGGCGCGGGGGCGAAGGTGCTCGGGAATATCCGGATCGGCAATAACGTGCATATCGCCGCCAATTCCCTGGTCATTACCAATATTCCCGACAACGCGACCGCGATGGGCGTGCCGGCGAAAGTCTGGCATTTCCCGGCCGCGAAGGAAGAGGGCCAAAAATGAAATACGGGAAAAAGGCCTTCGAGGCCGCGTCTTTCGTCGTAGTCGGGTTTGGCCTATCCCAGGTTATCCGGCTGGCCGGGAATATCGTCCTGACCCGCCTTCTCGTTCCTGAGATTTTCGGGATCATCATGCTGGCCAGGGTATTCTATATCGGCCTGGGCCTGTTCTCGGACGTGGGCCTCGAACCCGCGATCATCCGCAGCGCCCGCGCCAAGGAACCCGTCTTTCTCAATACCGCCTGGACGATTCAAATCATCAGAAGCGTATTCCTGGCGGTCCTGTCGGCGATTATCGCCTATCCCATTTCGGTAATTTATAAGGAGCCCGCCCTTTTCTATATCATCCCCCTTATCGGGTTGATCAGCGTTCCCGACGGATGTCGCTCTACGTCCCTCTCCCTGATGAATCGCGAGCTCCAGCAGAAAACCCTGACGATCATGGAATTGGTCATCCAGGTCTGCTCCTTGGTATCCATGATCGGTATCGCGCTGGTCTTCAGGAATATTTGGGCCCTTTTGGCCGGGGATCTCGTGGCGGCGATCATGCGTACCGTCTGGAGCCACGTATTGAACAAGGAGACCCCCAATCGTCTCGTTCTCGAAAAGACGTCGGTGGGCGAGCTTCTCAATTTCGGGAAGTGGATTATGCTTTCCACCGCGCTTATGTTCCTCGCTTCCCAGGCCGATCGGTTCATGCTCGGCAAGCTGTTTTCGATGACCTGGTTGGGGGTATACGGTATCGCGGTGAACCTGGCCGAATTGCCGAAGCAGGTCTTGAACCGGCTGAACGGTAAGGTCATTTATCCCCTCATCGTCAAATACGCGGACCTTTCCCGGGACGAGTTGCGCCTTCGCATTCAAAAGGCGCGGGGCGGGCTCCTTTTGGCGGTCACGGCCCTTCTTGCCCTTTTCGGAAGCTTCGGCGACGTGGCCATTAATATCCTGTACGACGCCCGGTATCAGGCGGCTTCGTGGATTCTTCCCATGCTGGTATTCGGGATGTGGCCCTTGATTCTCTTATCGACGGTCGAGGGCAGCCTTTTGGCGATAGGGCGGCCCATGTACGCGACTTTGGGTAACTTGGCCAAGTTTGTGTACATGGTTATCTTCATCCCCTTGTCCTATAGACTCGGCGGCGCGTTCGGCGTTATCGTCGCGATCGCCTTCAATGACCTGCCCTCGTACCTGATTATCTCCGCGGGCTTGGTTAGGGAGCGATTATCGTTGATCCGGCAGGACCTTTTCCTGACGGCCGCCTTAGTGCTTTTCACCGGATTGCTTTTCGCGATCCGCTATCTATTTGGCATGGGATTGCCGGGCTCAGCCGCCTTTGCGTAGGCGATGTGGGGTGTACTTATGGTTCGTAAGATAGTAACCGACGCGTTCGGCGCTATTGCGGGCAAGCGGCAGGCGAAACCCTTGGCCTCGTTTAAGGTTATTTTACCCCTGAGGGGCTTCGCCATCTTTTTCGTCGTATTGGCCCATGCGGCGATAATGCTGCTCGCCGACGACGTTTCGCGCCGGGATTCCCTCTCCGTCTCCCTCGTCGCCGTGGGGCCCTGGCAAATCCTGTCCGCCTCTAAATCGCTCATCCTGGAAATTTGCCGTTTTTCCGTGCCCTTGTTCCTGTTCCTTTCGGGCTATTACCTTCTTTCGACCCCCCGTACCTGGAAGTCCATTTGGAGCGCCTCCAAAAAGTTGCTCCTGCCGATGCTTTTTTGGTCAACGGTCGGCTTGCTCTTTAGTTGGCGAAAGGGGATTGGAGGCTGGACGGCGGCCGATTTCGCCCTGAAACTGCTTACCGGAACCGGGCAGATGGGCTATTTCTTTATCGTCTTGATCGTCCAGTATTACGTTTTATCCTATTTCCTCATCCCGGCGGTAGCGTCAAGGCCATACATAACGCTTTCCGCGACGTTGGCGATCCAATTGCTGGTGCATGCGTACGATTACCGGTATCTTTTTGCGTCCATTGGCGCGTTGCCCGCTTTACCCGGTATCTTAGGCTTGGGGCCGGTCCCGGAGGTTTTGTTCCCCCGTTTCCTGTTTTCCTTTACCCTTGGCATTTGGGCCGCGACGCATTCGGACTCTTTTAGGCGGTTATTGATCGAACGGTACCGGGCAATCGTCGCGCTTTCCGCGCTGTCGCTATTCCTGATGCTCCTGGAACGCGGATTGCTCTGCGGTTATGGATTGCGGAATTTGGGGTTGGGCACTTTCGAGGCGACTGCCTTGTCCTGGGTGGAATGGAAAATCGGTACCTTCGCGTGGACGATCGCGGCCATTTTCCTCTTTTTTGGCCTTTTCCTGCGGCGCATCCCGCTGAAGTCGCTCCTGGATACGCTCGGGAAGTACTCGCTTCAGATATTCCTCCTCCACGGCGCGACGCTTACGGTCGTTCACCGGCTTCTGTATAAATTGTTCGGCATGAGCCATATCGTTGGCCCCGTGGGCGTTATCGCCCTGCTCGCCTCGGGACTCTGTTTGCCCATCCTCTTCTCGAAGTTCGTCCAGAAGACCCTTCCCCCGGGCCTTCGGCTGCTGCTCTTGGGCAGCTGAAGGGCGATCTCGCGGAGGTGGGCTGCGTTCCGAAAACGCACGTGAACTGAGTTCTTTCCGAGGACTTGTAAAATGCTTTTCAACTCTTTGCAATTCGTTGTGTTTTTTCCGATAGTCGTTATCGCGTTTTTTTTCGCGTCTCGCTCCCGGTATCCCGAATGGCTGCCCCGGCTGCTCTTACTGGCGGCGAGCCTCTTTTTCTACATGTGCTGGAACCCGTGGTACGTGCTCCTCATGCTCGCGTCGGTCGCCATAACCTGGCTGAGCGGCATCCTGATGGAACGGAAGGGCTTCCATAAGGGGGCGGTCCTTTTTCTCTCCCTCTTCTTGAACCTTTCGATCCTCATCGCGTTCAAGTACTATAACTTCTTCGCGGAAAGCGTATTCAGCCTTTCTTCGTTACTCGGCATTCCCTGGAAGCCGTCGTCATTGAACGTCCTGTTGCCCGTGGGCATTTCCTTCTATACCTTTCAGGCCCTGGGCTATTCGATAGACGTGTACCGCGGAACCGTTCCCGCGGAGCGGAATTTCATCACCTATGCCCTCTTCGTAACGTTCTTTCCCCAGCTGGTGGCCGGTCCCATCGAGCGTACCGCGAACCTATTGCCCCAATTCAAGACGCGTCGCGCCTTCGATTACGATAACGCCGCGGACGGCCTCAAGTTGATGGCGTGGGGCATGTTCAAAAAGGTCGTTATCGCCGACAGGCTTTCGCCCCTCGTCAACGCCGTGTTCAACTCGCCCGAGTCTTTTAACGGCGCGGCGTTCGCCGTGGCCACCGTGTTTTTCGCCTTCCAGATATTCTGCGATTTCTCGGGCTATTCGGATATCGCCATCGGTTCGGCCCGCGTAATGGGATTCCGCCTCATGCGGAATTTCGACCGGCCGTATTTTTCCCGGAGCATACAGGAGTTCTGGAAACGTTGGCACATTTCGCTTTCTTCCTGGTTCAAGGACTATCTTTACATACCCCTCGGCGGAAACAGGGCCGCGACCGGGCGGGTGATGCTCAATCTGTTCATTACCTTCACGGTCAGCGGGCTCTGGCACGGCGCCAATTGGACCTTCCTGATTTGGGGCTCCCTCAACGGCTGCTATCTCATAGCGTCGTCGCTCACCAAGGAGTGGAGGCGCTCGGTCGTCAAGGCCGTACGGCTTGATCGGGTACCGCGCCTTCACGCGGTATTGCAGGTCGGCATTACCTTTGCCCTCACGTGCTTTGCGTGGATCTTCTTCCGGGCGAACGATATAGGCGACGCCGCGTATATCCTGGGCCACCTCCATACCGGCTGGGGCCAGCTTCTGCATATGGACGGCCTGCGGCTTTTTATCCACGGTTTCGGGCTCGAGAATAAGGACCTTGAGTTAGCGACGCTCCTCATCGTTTTCATGGAGGCGATCCACTTGATTCAGGGTAGGTGGAACATTATCGAAGGGCTGAAGACCAAACCGGCCGTCGTCCGCTGGACGCTCTATTACGGGCTCCTCGGCGCGATCCTGTGGTTCGGCGTGTTCAGCATGAACGACTTTATCTATTTCCAATTTTGAGGCTGGACCATATGCGTAAATTCCTTCTTAAGCTCCTATTAATCGCGGTGCCCCTCGGCCTATTGATGCTAAATTACGCGGGCTTCGAGAAATCGGGCGGCGACCTAAACCGCATCGGCAAAATCTCGGTTCCGGCCGATTATCGGAACATATTCGAGGGAACCTATCCCGATACGAAGCTCTACCGCGAATACTCGACCTGCGACGCGGCCTCCCTTTCGGAATTTGACGTCCTGACCATCGGCGATTCATTCTCGCAACAGGGAATTTCCGGCTACCAGAACCTTTTAGCCCGGAAATCGGGCTTGGATATCGTCAATCTTGACGGGTACGCCTATCGCTTGGAAAACCCGCTTCAATTGCTCAATACGATGTCCAAAGGCGACTTCTTTACCGTCGTGAAGCCGAAGTACGTCGTGCTGGAAATTATAGAGCGCCGAATATCGTGGTACGGACAGAGCATCGACCGGAACGATTCGGTCAACTTCGCCGATTTCGAGGCGCGGTTCCGGCGCGAAAACGCGATCGTCGAATCTACCGCTACGACGGTCGGCCTCGATTACTTTTCGGATATCCTGAAGTATTTCGCCTTCAACGCGCTGTACAGCTTCGATTCCCACGCGTTTTTTTCCCAGGTGTACAGCGTGCGCTTGGTGAGCGACCTCTTTAGCGCGTATCCCCGGCGATTGCTCTTTTTTTACGAAGATATCCTCAACGTTCGGTTTGGCGATTACCAATACGTCGAAGTGCTCAACGACGACTTAAACCTGATACATGACCGGTTGGCCGAGCGGGGCGTCACGCTCATCGTGATGCCGACTCCGGATAAATCCGACTTGTACGGAGAATTCATGGAACCGGGCACGTTGCCCAAGGAGCGGTTTTTCAAGAGCCTTGAGGAAATGGACAAGCGGTATACGTATATCAACACGAAGGCGTTGCTCTTGCCCTACCTTCGCGCCGGGCTAAAGGACGTATACTACGCCGACGATACCCATTGGTCCCCCATCGGCGCCGGTATTGCCGCGGACGAGTTGCGCGCCGCGGTTAGCGGAACCGCGGACTAGGCTCGCTTTACGGCCGCCGTTTGCCTTCCATTTCCCGAAGCACGCGCTCCTTTCCCCGAAAGAGGACGTTCCATTGGTACTTCCTCAGGAATTTCCTGAAATCGGGATCGTCGTATCGGGGCTTTCCCTGGAGCGCGCTTTTTAGCCATCCCCACACGACCGCGAGGCTTCCGATAACGTAGGGCCTTTGGTTTATCCTGGAAAGGGAACTCGCGACGATAAAGGGAAAACCGGTCCCCATGAAATACTGCCCGAAGCCGTGCCTCATCCGGCCGGTGAGTATGCCCGTCTGACTCGAGCCCATGGGACGCAAATGGACGAAGCGCAGTTCTTCCTCGTCCCAGCTCAGCGCCTTCCATCCGTTCATGCGGCACCGATGGCAGTCGATTCCGTCCCACATCACTTCTTTGACGAACCCGCCGATTGCCTCGAATTGCGATAACCGGTAAAGCTTGGTCATGCCGAGGGACATATCGTCGCCGTGCCGCTCAAAGCGGAGTTCTCCGTCCTCGTAGATATACGCCTTGCCGCTGCACGTCGCGATCAGGGGGTCCGCTTCCATTCTGCCGATCAGTATCTCGAAGTACCGGGGAGGCAGGCGAAGGTCGAGGTCCAGCTTGCATATATACTCGAACTCCCCGCGGTTTACGGCGTTATAGCCCGCGTAAAAGGCGTCTATCACCCCGGGCCCGACGGCCCGATGTCCGCGGTCAGACCGGGTAATGATCCTTATTTCTGGGTGCCCTTCGGCATACTGGGCCAAAATTTTCGGCGTGTCGTCGGTGGAGCCGTCGTCCACGATAACCCAAAGGCTCGGCGGAAAGGATTGCGCGAGGACCGTGTCGAGGGTCTCCCGCATGTATTCCGCCTCGTTGCGGCACGGCGATATCAATACGTATTTCGGTCTCTCATTATCGGTAGGGGCCACGAAAACTCCTTGGCGCAAAAAAAAAAGCCATGCGCTATGCGCATGGCTTTTTCGGTGCGTCGCGCTCCCATTACTATACCGTAACGCGCGCGATTTTCAATCGAACGGGACCGTTTACCGTTCGTACGCCCCTATGTCGACGGCGATTCCCTGGAGGCGGGCGTCGCCCTCTATATCCTCGGCTACGGGAACCGCGACGCCCTGATCGACGCCTATCGATCCCGACTCGAGACTGAAGTCGCGGTCCAGGGGATTGGCGCTGTCCGGGTTGGCGAAGTCCGCGGAGCGGGCAAGGCTATTGCCGGAGACCGTGGTGGAAGTCGACTGGTTCCGCACCGCGACCACGTTATTGGTGGCGTCGGGGAAGCATACCAGGTTGTTTTTCGCGCTTGAAGAGGTGACGCCGGAAGTGAATTCCACGCCTACCCAATCCTCTCCGCTATTGCTTCCCCTCTTGTAGACCGTATTGTTGTACACCGCGACTTTGGTGGGGGCAGGAACGATACCGTCCTTCACCACAGAGATACCCGTGAAGTACGAGCCCCACCCGCTGCCGTCGATAACGTTGTTGCGCACCGTGACGTACCGGGCCTCGATTCGAACCGCGATCTGGAGCGGGGTAGCGCTTTGGGTTCCGTAATCGGCGAAGTATTTGTTGCGTTCGAAGATTACGTGCGATATGCGCTCGTCGGACGCCGCGTTCTGCGGGGCGATATTCACCGGCCAAGGACCGGACGTTCCGAAGACATTCCCGGAGACCACGACGTACTCGGTGCGGTGCGCGAGGTTGCCCGTGTATTTCGCGGGGCCAAGTTCCGACTCCATGGGGCCATGCAGCTTCAGGACATGGCGGCCGGCCGTCGTTTGGGTACTGGATCCGGACAGTAAGTTTTCGCTGATCACGCCCTTATACGCCTGCCAGACGCGCAATACGTGAGTGTTTTCGGCGTCGTGGAACCTATTGCCCAGGACCATTAACCGCTCGCTGCCGATATAGCCGTTATTCTCCCGCGTATTTTCGAAGTCGCAATCCACGATAGCCATCTGGTCTATGGTAAGCATTCTGCTGTCGTTCCAATGGCTCCAGGCGATGCTGTCAGTAAATCCGGTGGTCGAGACCCGGAGGAACAGTATCCTCTGCAGATTCGTGTCCCCGCCGAAGGTTCCCGCGTTTTGGGGCGTATTGATAAGGTCGATGTCCATGATCCGCCAATCCTGCTTATCCGTGAGGTACAGGAAATTCCCGCCCGTCATGGTGACCTTGGGATTGGATCCGGTTCCGAACGCGCCAATGGTGACCGGGCCGGCGTTATCGGGCCAGGAAAGGCCGCTGGAACTCCATGAAGCGCCTTTTTTCAGCAGTACTCTATGACCCGCCGTGGCGTATTTGGTTATCGTGGAAAGATTCGTCGTGGTAACCTTGAGCGAACCTTCGGGAGCTCCCGTGAAATCGGTATCCGGCGAAACGCAAACGGTATTCGTTCCCGAGTAAAAGGCGTTGGGATCGGTCACGGTGACCGTTACGTAATCGTTGGCGATGACGGCGCCTTCGGACTTGACGGTAACGCTGATCGTATAGGTTCCCCCTCGTTCGAATACGTGGGCCGCGATCGGGCCTTTGGCGGAGTTTTTCGACGCGCCGGTGGTAGCCCAAGACCCGGAAGCGGGGTCTCCGAAATCCCAGGTATAATCGTAATTATGGAACCAGTTGGACACGTCGGAATCGGTCGGGAACTCGGCGGAGAAATGGACGGCAAGGGGGCCGACGCCCGAGGTTCTGCTGACGGATACGCTCAGCGATCCGGGATTCGGCGACGCGCGGCGGCTGGTATTGACCGTATAGGCTTTCGATGAGCCGTCTTCCGCCGTGACCGTATAGGTAACCGGCTTCGAGAAATCCTGGCTCGTTCCCGACGCGGGGGAAAGGGTCGATCCGGTGAACGTGACCTTCGGGGCGAACGAAAGGGACGAATCGTAGGCGAGGCTTACGTCGATTACCGCGTTCGCTTGGTCAATCACCACCTGTTCCGAAGAATCGTTTGAGGTAAAGGCCGTGATCGTATGTTCGGAAGACAACACGGGCGGTATGGGGTCCGGGTCGGTTACGGGGTCCGGGTCCGGCTCGGGATCCGGGTCGGTTACGGGATCCGGGTCGGTTACGGGATCCGGATCGGGGTTCGTGGGCTGGGGCGCTACCTGCACGGCGACGGTATACGTCTTCGTGCTGCTGTCCTCGGCATACACCGTATAAACCAACGGCTCGCTGAAATCGTTCGCCGAAGATCCGGAGGTTTGCTCTTCGCCATTCACCTCAACCTTGGTTCCCGAGGTTTCGAAGGAAGCCACGAGGGCGTCGCTGGAAGTGCCGTACGGGATGGTGGCCGAAATGGTCGCGGGCGTTGAGTCGGTCGCCTCGGTGATCGTACCGTCGATACCAAGGGCCGTAAACGAAAAGGACGTTATATCTTTATCCGTTCCCAATTTAGGAAGATTCAGTTGCTCGCACGACCCGAAAAGCAAGGTCATGATCGCGGTTGCCAGAAACAGGAAGTACTTTTTATTTTTTTCCGGATGTGATCCGGGGCGGATCGCAGATTGAGATTTCTCTCCCACATACAAGGTCATAGATGCCTCCTGTAAAGATTGTGCTTTGACCATTGCAATTCCCATGCCAAGCTTGAATCTTTCGGTCAAAGTGCTAAAGTGTTACAGGATCAGAAGAAGTGAATTCAGGAAGCGAATCACCGACCGATTTTTATTTACAAAAACGTAATCGTATTACAATTTTGTAATCATAGATCGGCGAATGAAGGCGAAAAAAACGTTTTTTCATGCTTTTCGATAGGTATCGGACTACACTGAATGGCAAACAATTACGTCAGGAAAGGTTTATCATGGTGCATAGTAGAAGAATTCGAGCTCTCTACCCGAACTTTTTCGGGGATAACCTCATCGCATACGTAGCGCTACGGATTCTTTTGTATTTTAACGGTCCTGACATACGGGCCGACGTTATGGGAATTTGCTCGGAAGACTCGGTGCGCGATTTTAAAAAAAAAAAGCGGAGAGAGACCCATTCTTCAGGGTCCGATCACCGCGCGTTCCGGGTATACCGAGACGCGATCCCGCCCGGAATTATCTGGTCCATCGCCCGAAGAATCTTTAAGGGCGAGAGCCTCGAGCGATTCGCGGAATTTCGCTTCCTCGCGTCCTTGCGTCCCGGCGATTTGGTTTACGCGTGGCCATCGGCGTCGGTTTGGCTGTATCGGAAACTGAAGGAACGCGGTTATACCGTGGTGAGCGAACGAATCAATACCCTCGTGATGAGCAGCAAACGGATTCTCGACGCCGAGTACGAGGCCATCGGCTTGCCTCCAGCCAGTCATGGCCTGACGACCGGCGCGGTCGATGACGAATTGGCGTGCATGAACCTTTCGGACTATATCTTTAGCCCCAGCCCCGCGGTCACGGAATCCATAGTAACCGCCGGCATTCCGCGGACGAAAGTCCTCGAGTCGAGCTATGGCCTCCGCGATACCGAAATTCTGCCTCCGCGCGTCGATTTCGGCGAACGGGGCGACAAACCCGTTACCGCGATCTTTGTCGGGAGCGTTTGTGTGCGAAAGGGCATTCACCTTCTGCTGGAGGCATGGGACCGCTCGGGCGTGACGGCAAAGCTTACCGTTATCGGGCGCGTTTCTCCGGAGGTCGCCGACATGCTCGCGGCCGCCATGTCAAAAAATCCCAATATAACGCATCATGACTTTATGTCCGACCTAAAGCCGGTATACGCCGCCGCGGATTTTTTTATCCTCCCGAGCCTGGAGGAGGGGAGCCCGCTCGTCACGTACTTGGCCTTGGGCGCCTCATTGCCGCTCCTCGTTTCGCCGATGGGGGCGGGCGGCGTGATAGAGGACGGAAAAGAAGGCATGGTGATAGATCCCCACGATATTGACGGATTCGCTCAGGCAATCAAGCTCCTGGTTTCGGACGAGTCTATTCGTCGGAGAATGTCCGCGGCCTCCGGGGCCAAGGCCCCGGCGTATACCTGGGATAAAGTCGCCTTGCGCCGGCTTGAAGCCTTAAAGGGCGCGTGCCCGGGGCATTTCGACCCGAAGGCGAAACGATGATTCCCGTGCGGGAACGCTAATATGCCAATACTGAACCCCATCGCGCTCATCGGCTGGATCGCGGTCGTTATCGCGCTCTTCAATACCCAGACTCCCCGAAAAGCCACGATTATCGCGGTCATGGGCGCGTTTCTTTTCCTGCCGATGTCGCTCATCGACCTTCCGCTCTTGCCTTCCCTCAATAAGACGACCTCGATCTCGTTCGGTATCGCGCTCGGCGAGCTGCTGTCCGGTTCCCGACAAAAAAACCCCTTTAAGCTGTCTGGCTTTGACGTGCCGATGATACTTTGGTGTTTTGTGGCGCCCCTTCTCACTTCCCTATCCAACGGATTGGGACTTTATGACGGCTTTTCGAATATTCTGTCGAATTTCTTTTCTTGGGGGGTGATCTTCTGGGCGGGCCGCCGGTACTTCGGTTCTCCGGAATCCATGCGCGACCTGACGAACGCCATTCTAATCGGCGGTTTGCTGTACGTGCCCGTCGTTCTTTTTGAGGTTCGCATGAGCCCCAAGCTGCATCTTTCTATATACGGTTTCTTTCAGCATTCCTTTGACCAGCATTTCCGGTACGGGGGCTATCGACCGATCGGTTTTATGCAGCATGGACTGATGGTCGCCCTGTGGATGGCGGAGGCGACGACGACCGCCTTTTGGCTGTGGCGCTCCCGCTGCGTGGAAAAAACCTGGAAGGTCCCGATCGCCCTCGCGTTTCTCGCGTTCGCCGGGTCCGTCGTGCTCTGTAAATCGGGCAATGGGGCCGTTTTTACCTTGCTGGGAATCCTTACGTATTTCGTGTACGCGTCTAAGCGTTCCTCGAAACTCCTGAAATGGTTCATCTTGTTCATTCCCTGCTATTTTTTCTTTCGACTGTCCAATATCGTCACGATCCCCCAAATAGAGGCGCAAATTTCGCGATTTTTCGATCCTGAACGGGTGGCTTCCCTCGTTATCCGCCTTCGTCAGGAGAACCTGTTCGGCGATCGGGCCTTATTGCGGCCCTTCCTTGGCTGGGGCGGTTACGGCAGGGGTTGGCCCGTCGACCCGGAAACCGGCGCCCAATTAATACAGATGGTGGATTCGTTTTGGATCATCGTTTTTAGCACGTCCGGTATTTTCGGATTGTTTTCGATTTACGCGTCGTTGGGCTTAGGCCCGTTATCCGTGCTGGCAAAATCCGGCGTTCCGAAAGGAGTGGCCGGGGAACCTCTTAATCCGTTCAAGCCGGACGCGATTGTCCTGAGCCTCGTGGTAACCTTTTTCTTATTGGATTCCCTCATTAATTCCATGGTTTCCCCCGTCTATATCCTTTGCGCAGGGGCATTGGCGAGCTATTACGAAAGGGGGGGCGAGCATGACGGGACCGCTCCGTTGGAGGCGGTTTAAAGTCGATATTTATGGAAGAATTGGAGTTTTTCATTGAAAATCGACTCCCGAGAAGTTAAAGTAACGATATGCAAAAAGTCCGTTTTCGTTGGAAATTTCCGTTGCCTCTCCTGGCAAGCATCTATTGCGCCTTGCTTTTTCTGAGCTGTTCCAGGGCGCCCGAGGCGGACCCAACCGCCGAGCGCGGGTTCGACGAAGCCGCGTTGGATCGGGTCGCTTCCAAGTCGCTTTATTTCGGCCATATGTCCGTGGGCTACAATATAGTGGACGGTATCGTCGCTCTTGCCGGGAACGGGCTTCACGTTCTGGATGTCACCGATCTCGGCCCGGACGGGTTCCCCCCCGCTCCCGTATTCTCCCATTCCGCGATCGGCGAGAATACGAAACCCCTCACGAAGTTCGCCGATTTTGAGGCACGCCTGGAAAACGGCATGGGCGCGAACGTGGATATCGCGGGCATGAAGCTGTGTTACGTCGACTTTGACGCGGAAACGGACGTACGGGCCCTGTTCTCGTCGTATTCGGCGATGATCGAGCGATTGCGCCGAAAGTATCCGTCGGTCACGTTTATGCATGTAACGGTCCCCCTGACCACCGTACAAAAGGGGCCAAAGGCATGGGTAAAGCGTTTGCTTGGGCGCATGCCGACGGGGGCCGCCGAGAATCTCGCGCGCCAGGAGTATAACGAGCTTATCCGCTCGTCGTACGGTAACCGTGTTTTCGATCTCGCGGAACTGGAATCGACCTATCCGGACGGGTCGCGGGAAACCGGCTTGGTCGACGGGCGTCGCTACTACGGTCTCGTCCCGTCATATACCGCCGACGGGGGCCACCTGAACGGGGCGGCCTCGCTGATGGCGGCGAAAAAGTTTATATCTTTTATAGATACGATATATCAATAAGTAATGGAGAGTCTCGATGGAAAACGCGCAGCAGATCAAGGAAGCCGTCAAAGGGTACATAGTTGAGAACTTTATGTTCGGGAACGAATCCGAACCCATCCATGAGGACGATTCGTTCATTGAACGGGGAATCATCGATTCGACGGGCATCATGGAACTGATCGAGTATATCGAAAACAAATACGACATATCGCTGGACGACAAAGAGCTGGTTCCCGAAAACCTGGACTCACTGAACAACCTGTCGCGCTTTATCCTTTCGAAGAAATAAGGTCCGCCTTCGGACCTTGGGAAAGCGGCGCGCGCCCGGCCTCGGCTGCCCGCGCGCTTGACGTCCCTTCGGCCGTTGGCCGCGGGGATTGGGATACATAAAGGCGGGATAGCAATGGATAGTTCTTCTGACACGACGGAAAAAAGCCTCATAGAAACGATACTGTATTATTGGGCGGTATTGTTCCGCTATAAGTGGATGATAATAGGCTTCACCGCGTTGACGACGGGGGCCGCCGTCGCCTTTTTCGCCGTAAGCCTTACCCTTCCCCCCAACAGAAGCCCCATGCCGAATTACTATACCGCGAGGGCCACGATCGTCATTCAGCAGAACTCGCAAACGGATTTCAGCAACTCGATCATGGCGGCCCTCGGCATAACCTCTACCGGAGTGCCCCGGAGCTTCGATTATGGTTCGCAGGTCATGGAGATGATGCGAAGCCGCACGATCCTCGACCGCCTGATCGACGAGTTCAAGATGAAGGACGCCTTCGAGACGACGAGCAAGGAGAAACTGCGGGAGGCCCTCCTTTCGCGCTTTCAGTTCTCCTATTCTTCGACCACCGGCCTCTTGAGGATCGGCTACGTCGCCGTGGATCCCGTATTGGCGAAAAACATGGTCAACCGCATGATCAGCCTGCTGGACGAATGGTATAACCAAAAAAGAAACTCCGCGAGGGAAGAACAGCAGGAATTGCTCGAGCAAAAAATCACCGCGGTGAAAAAAGACATCGACTCCCTGCGGAACAAGCTGAAAATAATTCCCGATATCGACCCGAGGTATTCGGATTATAGTTCCCAACTCGACGTACAGGAACGCATTTACAACGCGCTGTACCCGCAGTACGAGGCCGCCCGGCTCGCGCCCGAGGTGGAACCGATTTTCCAGGTATTCGAGCTCGCGGAAGTGCCTGACATAAAGTCAGGACCCAATCGGAAAAAATTCGCGATTATGATCTTTATGGGGAGCTTCTTGGGAAGCGCGGCGTTGGCCATCGCCCTGAATATGCTTAAGTCCTTTATCCACGCCCGCGGGAAGGAGTAAGTTCCTTTGCGGGGCAATCAGCGAGACTATATGAAAAAAGACGGAGTTGAGGCGCTTGTGCGCGATTTTCTCGCCTCTTGCGGCGGGTACGACGACCCGGAACTGCGGGCGGTCGAGGCTACCCTTTTTTTGGAGGATTGCCTTGATCTGAGCGTGTCCGACGCGGATATGCAAGGCGCCCGGTTGGATACGAGCGAGGGCTTGGCCCGGTTCATTCAAACGCGGATGGGTATATAAATATGTGCGGCATTTGCGGATTCGTATCGCCCTATCGCGTTCCCGAACCGGAACTTATCGTGAAAATGATCGGCCGCTTGGCCCATCGCGGCCCGGATGGCTCAGGCTATTACCGGGATCGCTTCGCGGCGCTCGGCCATACCCGCTTGGCCATAATCGACGCCGCAGGCGGGGTTCAGCCCTTGAGCAACGAAGGCGGGGATCTATGGATCAGCTTTAACGGCGAGATTTTCAATTACGTAGAGCTTTCCCGCGAGCTGGCTGCCCTGGGCCACCGGATGAAAACCGCGTCCGATACCGAAGTAATCGTTCACGCGTGGGAACAATGGGGCCCCGATTGCTTTAAGCGGTTCAATGGGCAGTGGGCGATCGCGCTTTGGGACGCCCAAAAGGCCGAATTGATCCTGTCACGGGACCAGGCGGGCATCGTTCCCCTCCATTACGCATTCTCCGGCGACCGGTTTCTCTTCGCCTCCGAGGTAAAGGCCCTGTTTGCGGATCCCGACCTGCAACGGGCTTTCGACCCGGTCGGGCTTGACCAAACGTTTACCTTTTGGAGCACTGTGGCTCCCGTAAGCGTATACGCGGGCGTGCGGGAGCTTGAACCGGGCCATTGGGCGCGCTTCCGGGACGGGAAATTGGATATAAAGGCATTCTGGGAAACCAGGTTTCCTACCCGGGGCGAGGAAAACGCCGCAAGTATCGAAGAAAACGGCGAGCGCCTCCGCGCCTCGCTCGTGGAGGCCACTCGGTTGCGATTCCTTCGCAGCGACGTTCCCGTCGGCGCGTACCTGTCCGGCGGGATCGATTCGTCGGTCACCTCCGCGATCATCGCCAACTATACCTCCACGCCGCTCAATACGTTCTCCCTTCGGTTTACCGATTCGGAGTTCGATGAGGGAGCCTACCAGAGGGAGATGTCAAGCCGCCTGGGAACGGAACATCGGAGCGTCGAGGTAGGGTCGGCGGATATCGCGCGCGCGTTTCCCGAAGTCGTTTGGCATACGGAACGCCCGGTGCTGCGTTCGGGCCCGGCGCCGATGTTCCTCCTTTCGCGCTCCGTGAGGAAGGCCGGCTACAAGGTCGTCGTTACCGGCGAGGGCTCGGACGAAATGCTGGCCGGTTACGATATCTTTCGCGAGGCGAAGGTTCGCGCCTTCTGGGGTCGCGATCCGGCCTCCTCAAAGCGCTTTCGCGCCGCGGAACTGCTGTACCCGTGGATGGAGCGCTCCCCGGGCAAGACCCCCGCGTTCGCCAAGGCCTTCTTCGGGCGCAATACGGACCTGTCCGATCCTGCCCTTTCCCACCGCCCCCGTTGGGACGCCACGAAGGCCATCAAGGGCCTGCTTACCCCGCGGTATCGGCCGTCACCGGACCTGCCGGCATGCGAGAGCGCGGTCATCGACGCGATGCCGCCCGGTTCGGAATCCTGGGATCCCCTATCGCGGGCCCAATGGCTCGAATTGACGACGCTGCTCCCCGGGTACATTCTCTCTTCCCAAGGGGACCGCATGCTGATGGGAAATTCGGTCGAGGGCCGTTTTCCGTTCCTTGACCCGGAATTCATGAAGCTTGCGCATGGGCTGCCGTCCTGGCAGAAGCTATTCGTTTTGGACGAGAAACACATCCTCAAAAAGGAGTTTGCCGATCTCGTTCCGCCCTCTATCCTGCGCAGGCCGAAGCAACCGTACCGCGCCCCGGACGCGGCGTGTTTTTTCGGCGGCGAGGGCGAGGATTGGATACGCGAGGTAACCTCCGAAAAGGCGTTGGCCGAGGCGGGCGTCTTCGAACCGAAAACGGTTGCGGGCCTATTCGCGAAATGTTCCGGCGTATCGGGCCTGAAGATGAGCAACACCGACAACATGCGCGTGCTCGCGGTTCTTTCAACGCAATTGGCGTATTTTCAGTTTATTGCGGGTAATGGCTCGGGATTCGGTCCAGACCGTCCCCCGGAACCCATGACCGTCATTGATCGAGTAATAAAACGTTAGGGAAAGGAGTACGTTATGGGTTTTACCGGAAAGTTCGGCCCCGATTCGCTGAGAATCGACGCGGAGAAAGAAGTCGCGCGAATCGGCGAGGGTATCAGGAATTACTTATTGCACAATAAGCGGAAGGGCGCCGTCGTCGCCGTGTCGGGGGGCATCGACTCGAGCGTAACCGCCGCCCTGTGCGTCGCCGCGCTCGGGAAAGAGCGCGTATTCGCCCTTCACATGCCCGAACGCGAATCGTCGTCCGAGACGATACAGCTCAGCAAGTCGCTCACCGACTCGCTCGGCATCGCTTCCGTGGTGGAGGAAATTTCGCCGATGCTCGACGCCGCCGGTTGCTACCGCCGCAGAGACGAGGCAATTCGCCTCGATTACCCGGAATTCGGCCCCGGCTACAAGGCAAAGATCGTGTTGCCCAGCGTGGTGGATTCCGACTCCTTCCGCATCTACTCCCTGGTCATACAGACGCCGGCGGGGAGGGAAATAAAGGTACGATGCTCTACCGAAGCGTATCTGGGCATCGTGGCCGCGACGAATTTCAAGCAGCGCGTCCGGAAAATGATGGAATACCATCACGCCGACCGATTGAATTACGCCGTGACGGGAACCCCAAACCGCCTCGAATACGATCAGGGCTTTTTCGTGAAACTGGGCGACGGCTCGGCCGATTTCAAGCCAATCGCGCATCTGTATAAATCGCAGGTATACCAATTGGCGGAGTATCTCGGGGTTCCGGCGGAAATTCGAAAGCGACCGCCCACGACCGATACCTACTCGCTGCCGCAGTCCCAAGAGGAATTCTATTTTTCATTGCCCTACGACCGGATGGATTTGTGCCTCTACGGCAAGAATAACGGCGTTCCGCTGGACCAGGTGGCCGCGGCCGCGCATCTGAAGGAAGAACAGGTGGTGCGGGTGTATCGCGATATCGACCAGAAAAGGAAAACGACCGAATACTTACACCGGTATCCGGTGCTCTTCGCGGACGTCGCCGAGATTCATCACTGAACCGGGTCGCCTTCGGTTTTTTCCGCCACGGCCGTGGCGGTGACGTACGCGTCGCCGTGAGAGATGGAGACGTGTATCGCGGTCACGCCCAAATCGCCCGCGCGCCTCGCGGGACCGCCGCTCAAGACGGCTCGCGGGGCGCCGTTTTCGTCCTTTTCGATGGAGATATCCTTCCATGAAACCGGCATGCTCGCCTCAATGCGGATGGATTTCGCGACCGCTTCCTTAGCGGAGAGGCGGGCGGCGAAATGCACGAAGGGCTTTACCTTCGCGTTGCAGTACCGGATTTCTTCTTCCGTGAACCAATGGTTAAGAAACGACGCGCCGCCTTTTTCGATAAGCGCGCGAATTCTGCCCGTTTCCAGAATATCTGTGCCGACTCCAAGGATCATGGCGGCAAGATACCAAATTGCTCGCATGCTTGCTAGTGCCATATGCGTGCGGTATACTTAGCCTGACGGGCTCCCCTTTCTCGGGGAGGCGTTACCGCGAGGATGGATAAAGTGCTAAAAAGATACGGCCTTGTTTTATTGCTTATTTCGATCACGGTTGCCTCCGCTACCGCCCAGAACGCGGCGGCCGCGGGTCAAATGCCCTCCGCGGCCGGAGGCGGCATCGCGAATCTTCAGCTCGCCATCTCAAGCCATGATTACCCGGTTACCCTGGGCGACGTGTACCGGCTCGGATACAGGTCCACTAACGGCAACCTGATCACTATGGACGTTCAGATCGACGGTACCGGCATGGTAAGCCTCGGCGTATTCGGGAAACTCGACGCGAACGGCCTCACCTTCGTGGAGCTGAAGCGCAAGGTTGAAGACCTTATTTCAAAGAATTATTCGCATAGCCTTCCCGAGCTGACGATCGTTTCCCCGGGCGTGTTTCGCATAGTCGTTCGGGACGGTTCCTCCATGACGCAATACGCGGCGGCGTGGGGCCTTTCCCGACTCAGCGAAATCGTCAAAGCCTATAAATCCGATTCTACTTCCATGAGAAACGTGGAAATGACGTCCAAGGACGGCGTTCTCAGGCGATATGACTTGCTTTCCCCCGACATGGTCACGGGGAAGGTTCTGGACCCCCTGGTAAAGCCCGGGGACACGATAACGCTCCACGAGCCGGTAAAATCGGTTCGGTTGGAAGGGGAAGTGCGGCGCCCCGGTACGTATGAGCTTCTCGATGCGGAGGGGTTGAGGGACTTGCTCGAGGTTTTCGGCGGCGGACTTACGAATCAGGCAGACGTGAAACGCATTCGAATCGACCGTTCTGCCTCCATAGGCGGTAAAACAGAATACGTCTCTCTTCCCGAGGGCTATACGTCTGGCTTGCTCTTGGGCGACGGCGATACGATTCTGGTCCGCGCCTCATCGGACCTGCTGCCGATAATCTGGTTTGAGGGCGCCGTTCTTGACCCTTCATTTATCGCGCAGGGCGGAAATGGCGCGGACAATGAGCCCCTCGCGTCCTCGGCTCAGTCGGCCGCCCCTGCCGCGTCGCAAACCCCTGAAAGCATGAATAACCGGTTCTCTTACACGATTCGAGAGGGTCAGATGCTCTCGGACGCGTTGCAGGACGTTCGCGCGTACTTTCAGCCCATGGCTGACCTCAGTTACGCGTCTTTCTTCTCTTCTTCCGAATCCTTAAGCGGGTCTAGGGTGGATATACCCGCCCTGCTTTCCGGGACGAATATGTCAACCGACCTCCCGTTGACCCCGGGCGCGCGGATCGTGATTCCCACCGTATGCGTAACGGTAATGGTTTCGGGAGCGGTTTACGCGCCGGGAGCCGTATTGTTCCGGCCCAACTCCCCCGCCGCCTATTATATGATTCAGGCAGGCGGGATCGATCCTTGGCGGAATTCGTGGGGGTCCTATACGGTCTACAACAAAGACGGGAAAAAAAGGAAAAAGGCGGAACCCATACAGCCGGGAGACCAGATACACGTAAAGGAAAACAACCTGTACTATCAGCTTGAGCGGCGGGTTCCCGTATTGACTTCGATATTGGCCCTGACGACCTCGATCATTACCCTGACGCTGGTCTACGGCCCCTGATTCCGGGGCCCGCGTCCGAGAGGCTAGGTCGCGGTTTCGGCCGCGGCCATTTTCCGAAGCTCGTTTTTTACCACTTTTCCGTTTGCGTTTAAAGGCAGGGCCTTTATGACGTGAACGGCCTCGGGAACCATGTGTTTACCGAGATTGGCATGGCAATGCTCGATAACCGCTTCCGGAAGGACGACCGCGTCGGGCCGAACCGTTACGAATACGTGAATGGATTCGCCTGCCGCGAGGTCCGGTACCCCGACCGCCGCGGCGGACACGATATCCCGTATGCCCAGGACGCACGATTCCACTTCCTGGCTACTGACCCTGTATCCCCAAGATTTGATGAAATCGTCCTTTCGGTCAACGACGAATATATACCCCTCGTCGTCGACCGTCGCGAGATCGCCCGTTCGAAGCTCGCCCGCCACGAATTTCGAGGCGGTCGACTCTGGGTCGTTCAGGTATCCCGGGGAAATGTTTTTTCCCCTTGCGAATATCTCGCCGACGTCGCCTGTTTTGACCGGTGCGCCGGATTCGTCCAAGACGCGAAGCGTGACCCCGGGAATCCCCTTGCCGATAGAACCGAGTTTATTGCGTATTTGGGCGGGGGGAAGATACGAGAGCCGGGCCGTCGCCTCCGTTTGCCCGTACATGACGAAAACCTCGACGTTGGGCTTTGATTCGAGCAATTCCTCGATTAAAACGGAGTGGAGCTTACCGCCCGCCTGCTGCATAAGGCGGAGGCGGGGAAGCTTACGTTCCTTAAAGCTGCTAATGCGGAGGAGCAGCTGATAGGAGGACGGAACGCCGGCGAAGCCCGTGCATTCATGGGTTTCCATCATATTCAGGGCCGTTTCCGGAAAGGTGAAGCTGTTGCACAGCGCCAGGCTGCCGCCCACGCGGAGATGGGTATGGAGCAACGAGGTACCGAAACAGTAGAAAAACGGCAGGATAACGAGCATGCGATCCGTTCCGGTAAGCGATAGGTATTCCACGATGGAATCGGTATTCGCCTGAATATTCGAATGGGTTATCCGTACGGCCTTCGGCATGGCAGTCGTCCCCGACGTGAACATGAGGGCCGCGTCCGTTTCGGCGGAAAACAGGGGATCGGGCGCGGGCCAATGCGATTCCCCGGGAACGGAGAGCACGTCGTCATAAATGAGGGGAATTGCCCCATCGAACGCGGACATAAATTGGCGCTTCTGCCGCCTGTCCATGAGAATGGCCCGGCAATCGGCCCATTTTGCGTTGCGGGAGGCGTTATCGCCCGTGAGCGTAAGGGCGAAGGGAACCGCGACGAAGCCCATTTTCATGATGGCGAGATATGAGGCCACCCAAAAGAGGGAATTCCCCCCCACGATGCCGATCCGATCGCCTCGCTCCAAATCCCTTCCGGCGAGTTCCCCCGCGACGCGCGCGGCGGCCGCTTTCAGCTCCCCGTAGGTGTATGCGTGAGTGGTTTCGATAATGGCGATCGACGCGTCGTCGGAATTTGCCAAAAGGTAATCGCTCGTGTTCATGAAGTTCCTCTTTTCCGGGCAAAAAAATAGCGGATCCTGATTATACCGGCGTTATTTCTACCGCAGGCCCATCGCTATAGCTTAGCACCTTTGCGAAAACTTCCACTACCTTCGGGTCAAATTGCGATCCCGCGCAACGCTTAATTTCTTGGAGGGCTTCTTCTTCGTTCGTTTGCGAATGAACCGGGCTTTCCCGCGTCATTGCCTCATACGCGTCGGCTACGGCCAAAATGCGGCTCAAAAGGGGAATTTGGTCGCCTTTTAGGCCGTCGGGATAGCCTGAACCGTCAAAGCGCTCGTGATGGTATTTGATCGGCAAGAGGGCGTTTTGCAGCATCGGCACGCTGGAGATCATGTTCACGCTTTCCAAGGGATGCTTATGGATGAGTTCCTTTTCCTTGGCCGTAAGGGTTTTTTTGTGGAAAATTCGCTCCGGTATTCTCAGGAGACCCAAATCGTGGAGGAGCGCGCTGAGCTCGAGGGACCGCATGTCTTCCTCCCTGAGCCCGATTTCGCGGCCGATTCCCATGGAAAGGAGCGTTACCCGCTTATTATGGCCCTTGGTGCGGGCGTTGCGTTCCTCGATCGCCTGAACGACCATGGTAATCGTTTCTATGTAAGAGCGGTATAATTGCCTCGTCTTCTGCGTAATGGACGAGATGGTAAGGGCGTTGCTTTCCCGGAGGCGGATACTCAATTCCCTCATGATTCGATAGGCAAGCACCGGCGCCATATACAGGAGCTTTTCGAAGTCCCCGGCCTTAATTTCCAGCACGGAAGTCTTCTCCAGGGCCATTACCGTCGCCGAGCGCTTTCCGCCGTCCAGGATCGCCATTTCCCCAAAAAAGGCCCCATTGCTTTGGATCGAGAGCACGACTTTGTCGTTCCCCTCGAAGCCCTTTGCTATCTCGACCTTCCCCCTGTCGATGACGAAAAAACTGGTGGGTTCGGTCCGTTCCTCTATGATTATCTCCGAGGCGGCAAAATCCCGTTCATGAACGATTTCGGAAATCTTTTTTAAGTCCGATTCCGACATGTTCGCGAATAGGGGGATTCTGCGTAACTTGTCAACTTTCATACTTTTATTGATAATTTACTCCTGCAGCAATACTGCATAATATCATTGTAGAAAAGAGAACTTCTTTTGGCAAGTGAGCGCGCTCGCGCGCCTGCGGAAAAGGGGAGAGACGCAAAGGAGGCATCAAGGTGGGGAGAATATTGATCGTCGTGCCCAACGTTGAGACGTGCGAAAATTTAGCGGATTTCTTTACCGGCCTTGATCATATGACCAGTCGGACGATGACCGGCGCCGGCGCGCTCGATTACGCGAAAAATGACCGTTTTGACGTTATTATCCTTGATTCCGACGTTTCCTCGGACCGTCTCGCCCCCCTTATTGAAACGATCAACGCCGAACAACCCGCCGCGTCGATTATTCTATTGTATCCCACGGGCCGAAATATCCTGAAGGAATTGGGCGATACGATGAAAGTGGTCTTTCGGGCCCTGCAAAAGCCCTTCTACGACGCCGAACTCCACTTTCAGGTGAAGCATGCCCTGGAGAACCGCGCGGACGCCGCTCCTTCCCTAGATGAGTCGGTGGAATACGGGAATTTATACTCGGACTTTATCGGGCAAAGCCCCGCGATCGACCGGGTGTTCAGGATAATCGGGAAGGTCGCGAAGATCGACGTAAACGTGATAATCCTCGGCGAGACCGGGACCGGCAAGGAATTGGTGGCCAGAACCCTGCACCGGGATAGCCTGCGCTCGGACGGGCCCTTCGTGAGCGTTAACTGCGCGGCGCTGCCGGAACAACTGCTCGAGAGCGAGCTGTTCGGGTACGAAAAGGGAGCCTTCACCGGCGCTGAGCGCGCCCGCGTGGGGCGCTTCGAGCACGCCGACGGGGGGACCATTTTCCTCGACGAAGTGGCCGACATGAGCCTGGTGACCCAGGCAAAACTCCTTCGCGTTATCCAGCAAAGGGAATTCGAGCGGTTAGGCTCCAATATTTCGCTGAAGACCGACGTTCGGATCGTGGCGGCGACGAATAAGGACCTAATTAAGATGATGCAGGACGGCCAGTTTCGGGAAGACCTTTTTTATCGGCTTAACGTGGTCACGATTCGGCTTCCCCCGCTCCGGGACCGCGGCGGGGATATCTCCCTGCTTCTCGCCTATTTCCTGAAGCGTTCCTGCGGGAAGATGAAAAAGCAAGTGTCCGGGTTTACCCCCCAGGCCCTCGATATCCTGACCGCGTATAAATGGCCCGGAAATATCAGGGAGATGGAGAATACCCTCGACAGGGCGGTTTTGATGGCCAATGGCGAAACGATTTGCGCAGAGGATCTAGACCTCTTTTTCATCGCCGCGTCGGCGCCCGCCCGGCGCCATAACGTGCGCCTGCCTGACGGGGGAATTTCCCTGGAGGAAGCCGAACGGCAGTTGATAGAACAGGCCATGGAGCGTTGCGACGGCAACCAAAGGAAGGCTGCCGAATTGCTGGGCATAACCGGCCGCGTGCTCAATTACAAACTGAAAAACCTCGGCCCCGCGCGCAGTGGCTAATGGGGCCCCGGCGGGTACCGGGTTTCGCGCCGTCGGTTAGCTCAGCTTTCGCGATCCCTGGTTTTTAGGAGCGACTCATACTGTTCCGTTACCATGGCGGCCGATAGGCGGAGCGCCTTTATATCCGGTTCGTCCAGGGGCAGCTCCACGATCCGGGAAAGCCCCCTTCGCTCCAATACGCAGGGCACGCCGCAATACGCTTGCCTGATGCCGTACTCGCCCTCGAGGTAGGCGGTACAGGGGATCGGTTTCCCGTTCGGGACGACTATGGCCCCTATCATTTCGGCGATGGACTCCCCTGGGGCGTAATATGCCGAGCCCGTCTTCAGGAGGTTGACGATTTCCGCCCCCCCGTCCCGCGTGCGTTTCACGAGAGCGTCTATGGTTTCACCGGGGAGAAGCTCCCGCAGGGGTTTGCCGCCCACGGACGTTTGGGATACGCAGGGGACCATGAGATCGCCGTGACCGCCCAAAACGAGCGCGTCGACCTCTCGCGGGCTTACGTTCAGTTCCCGGGCGATGAAATACCTGAACCTCGACGTGTCGAGCAGTCCGGCCATCCCGATAACCCGTTTTTTCGGGAAACCGGTCTCGCTGAGGGCTACGTGCGCCATTACGTCCAGGGGGTTCGTCACCATAACGATAACGCAGTCGGGGGAGCGCTCGACCGCGGCCGTCACCGCGGCGGTTACGATTTTGGCGTTGCAATGGGCTAGGTCGTTGCGGCTCATGCCCGGTTTTCTGGCCATGCCCGCGGTGACTATGACGATGTCCGATTCGGCGGTTTCCGCGTAGTCCGCGGAGCCGATGACGCGGGTATCGAAGCCCGCTAGTGAAGCGCTCTGGGCAATATCCAGGGCTTTCCCCCGGGCGACTCCCTCGTCGATGTCGACCAGGGCTATTTCGCTAACCAGGTTGCGGTTCGCTATGGTTTTCGCCGTAGTCGCCCCGACGTTGCCCGCACCGATAATGGATATTTTCATTCGTTTCCCCCCGTTCTCCCGGCATTATTTCGTATCAACGAACGCCGTTAGGCTCGTGACCAGGTCGGTCCAGGTATCGGTCGTACCGGCCTCGGCGATATATTCGAGATTATCCATAAGCGTATAGGCGGCCCACCCGGGGATTGGCGTGGTCGGGTACTGGCTGTAGGTTCCGGTGGTGTCGTTGCTCATCCATCCGGTAAGGCGGAGCTCGTACGTCGCTTTCGGGTCGCGCGGATCTATGAATCCGGTTTTATAGATGAATGACGGACGGTCGCCGAAGAAGTCGTTCCCGTTTCGCGAGCGGTCTATTTCGAAGCAGACGCGGAATTTCTTCGCGTTTGCGATCGCGAGCGATCGCGTGACGCTCGCGCTCTTTTGGGTCGAGGGTCCGCTGATCCCGTCTACGTCGGGCCGTTCGACCCTTTTTACGGTGGCCCAATAGGGGAGCACGTCGCCGGTAAGGTCCTGGTCGATGGCGTGTTCGCATACGTACAAATTTTGCGCGTTCAGCCCGTTCTCGTCTTCGATCCAGGCGGCGTAGATAACCTTATAGCCGGTATAGTCCGGCCCGTCGTAGGTGAGCGTTACGGCCGAAGCGGAATCGGTAGACGCTTGTTCGCAGGAAGCGAACGCGAGCGTGAGGAGCGCGCACCAGAAAAGCGTACGGCCGCGCGTGGTTGGTTTACCGTTCATGGGTACCTCGCATTGCGTTTTATTCATGATGGAGGCCACGCGAACGCGCGCGGCGATCCATTCGTCAAATCGCCTTCATCGGGTTCCCGGGGCAACGCGAGGAAGACTCCTTCACTGTATCACGCCCCGAATCGAAGTTCCCGATTCCGCGCCCCCCCTTGGACCCTTCTCGCCGGGGGCTCCGGCCTGGGCCCGTTCGCCTCCCGGCCCGCGCCGTGCCTCAATAAACCCCCGATTGACTCGCGCCCGGCCTTCGCGCCACTATTGACGGCATGAACGACGATCCGGTACGCATTATTATCACTGGCGGGACTTTCGATAAGCACTATGACGAGCTTCGGGGCGAGTTGACCTTTAAGGATACGCACCTTCCCGAGATTATCGCGAAGGCGAGGATCGCGTCGAAGGTGGAGCTGGAGATCGTTCAGCTCATCGATAGCCTGCATATGACCGAGGAGCACCGAGCCCTGGTTCGCGCCGCCTGCGAGCGATCGAGGGAGCGCAGGATCGTGATTACGCACGGAACCGACCGGATGGCCGAGACCGCGCGGTATTTGGGGCCCTTGGGAATCAACAAGACGATCGTGCTCACGGGGGCGATGGTGCCGTATCAGGTGTTCGGCTCGGACGCCCCCTTTAACCTGGGCGCGGCGTTTATGGCGTGCAGGCTCTTGCCGGCCGGGGTGTACGTGGCGATGAACGGCCGCACCTTTCCCTGGCAGGACGTGAGGAAGGATTACGAGCGCGGGGTTTTTCGGCCCGTCGAGGAATAGGGGCGGGACGGGGGGTATAAAAAAAACCGCCCTGAGGCGGTTTCTTTGTTAACGAATGTCCCCGGAAGAAGACTTGAACTTCCATGCCCGTAAGAGCACTAGTACCTGAAACTAGCGTGTCTACCAATTCCACCATCCGGGGATTCCTGAAAGATATAGAAAAAGGCGTTCTCTGTCAAGGGTCGCCCTACGGCTTCCGGCCGCGCCAGGGCAGTGGGGGAGGGCGCTATTTGGATTTCGGGGCTTTCGCCCGGTCGAACTGGACGGTACAGGTCGCGCGGTCCGCCTCGCGAAGGTCCCAAACCACCGTGCCGTCGTAAATGCGGGCGATTTTCTCGGCGAGGCAGATTTCGGTGATAAGGCCGAACCCGTTGATGGACCGCAGGAGATCGGAGGCGAAATCGGTTACGTTGGCGACGATTCCCTGATTGGTCTCCGAGGTGGTCCAGCAGACCGCGATGGAGCTCCACTCCGGGTTCGATTCCGACTCGACGGTCAATCGGGTGGCGGGGATGGCCAACGCCGTGGCCAGGCGAAGGACCGGCGTGATCATCTGCGCGAATAATTCGGGGTGCAGGGGGAGTTCGGCCCGGTCGCCGGGGAATACGAGGCTGGTTTCCAGTCCCTTTTCCGCCATGCGTTCGCTCACCCCTTCCATGGCGGCGGCGACGACGGGGGCCATATCCGCGGGGGCTCGTTTCGTCACGGCGATTCCGGTCTTTAGGGTTCCCAGGTATTCCGCGTTGGCGATGAGCCGATCCATGGTTTCTATGTTTCGGGCGAGAAGGGCGGAAAGGCGCTCGCGTTTTTCTCCGTCGGCGCATTCCAGAAGGGCGATTCTCGCGATTCCGGCGATGCCCGTGGCGGGGGCCGACAGTTCCCTGACGACGAGCCTCAGCGCAAGATCCTTACTGTCGTTGATCAGTAAGAGCCGTTTCCGTAGGCTCGCGAGTTCCGCGGTACGTTCGGCCACCCTGTCCTTCAGGGCGGTTATGAGCTCGTCGCGCTCGCGTAGCCCGCTGGACGATTCAATTTCGCGCATTATCCGCTTCTTGAGGAGTTCGCCCTCGACCGGTTCCGACAGGCATTCCGCGGCGCCCTCGGAGAGGCACCGGGCGATGGCCGAGGGGTCGGCGAGGCAGAAAACCGGCGTTTTCGCCGTTTCTTCGCGCTCTTTTAACCTTTTGAGCATTTCAAGGCTTTCTGGGAGTTCGCTTTGGACGACGAGGAGGATTAGCTCGGGATGAAAGCGTTTCGCTTCCGTGAGCGCCCCCTCAAAGCGTTTCGCCTTTCGGACGGAGAACGCGCCGCCTTCAAGGCGGGCAGCCAACGCGTCGAGGGCTTCCGGCCGGGAGTCGATCAAAAGGATCCTTTTCATGGGCCTTACGCGTCCCCGTAGCGATGATGGATCTCGGTGATGGTCTTTGAGACGGAGAGGAAAATATCGACCAGTTCCGGGTCGAAATGGGTTCCCCGCCCGTCGTTAAGGAGCACGAAGGCCTCAATAATCGTTTGCGCGCTTTTGTATACCCGTTTCATGGTAATCGCGTCGAATACGTCGGCAATCGCGACTATGCGCGCCGCCAAGGGTATGCTTTCGCCCGCGAGCCCCTGGGGGTAACCCGCGCCGTCCCAGCGCTCGTGATGGGAGAGGATAATCTCTTTCGCCGTTTCGAGATAACGGTAGGACGGAAAGGATTCCTGGAGCCTCTCGATGGTTTCCGCGCCCTTTACGGTGTGTTTTTTCATGATTTCGAATTCGGCCGGATCGAGTTTTCCGGGTTTGTGGAGGATGTGGTCGGGAACGCTCACCTTACCTATGTCGTGGAGCTTCGCGAGCCCCGTAACCGTTTCGACGAAGGGGGGGAGCAGCCGATCGCGAAAGGCCTCCGTTCGCGCCGCGGCTGAGGCGAGCGCCTCCACGTATTTTTCTATCCTGATCAGGTGTTGCCCCGTTTCGTTGTCCCTGGTGCCCGCGAGGTCCGCGAGAGACTGTATCATGAGCTGCTGCGAGGAGATATCGGTTACGGGTTTCCCTGCGTTCGCCGTGGCCTGGTTTAGCATGTTGAGGGTGCGCCTGATGCGAAGGTCCAGTTCTTCCGGATCGTAGGGCTTATGGATAAAATCGGAAGCTCCCCGGCGGAAGGTTTCCTTCACGTGTTCCGTGTCCTGATCCGCGGAGACCATCATGACCGGTATGTGCTTGAATCGGGGCGTGTAGCGAAGGATATCGAGGAATTCGAGCCCGTCGATCCCGGGCATGTTCATGTCGAGCAATATCAAGTCGGGAATTTCCGACGACAATTGCGCGATAGACTCCTCGTAATTGCCCGCCACGACGACGCGGTAATTGCCGGAAAGCTGCGACTTGAATAGGGCCAATTGAGAGCGGCTGTCGTCTATGCATAAAAGCTGCGGCATTTTCTGTGTTAACGTTTCTGTCATCGGGGCACCTATACGAAATAGTTTAGAACAGAATTTATCGAAATGCCACGCGATCCGGAGACGTTTTTATGCCGCGAGCCGCTTTTTTTTATATTGAATACGTGCTCGACGTGGTGGACCCCCCGTGTCCGGTCCAGTCCGTGTGAAAAGCCTCTCCCCGAGGACGGTCGGTGCGCTCGTAGGTGTGCGCGCCGAAGTAATCCCGCTGGGCCTGAAGCAGGTTGGCGGGGAGGGCCGCGCTCCGGAATCCGTCGAACCAGGAAAGCGCCGAGGCCAACGCGGGCACCGGCAGCGCGGAGGATACGGCCATTCCGACGGTTTCCCTCCAGCCCTCTTCGGCCTCCTTCAGCTCGCCCGAGAAATAGGGCGAGAGGGCAAGGTTGAGAAGGTCCGGTTTCGCGGAGAAGGACTCGGCGATGCGGTCCAGGAATACGGAACGGATTATGCAGCCGCCGCGCCATATTCTGGCGATGGAGGCGAAATCAAGGTTCCACCCGTGGGTTGCCGAGGCAAGGCGCAAGAGCTCGAAACCCTGGGCGTAGGAGACTATTTTCGCGGCGTACAGGGCGTCGCGCAGGCGCGGTATCCAGGCCTCGGCCTCCGCCGCGCCCATTCGCCCTCCGGGGCCTGAATCGGCGCGAACCGGGAAGAGCCTCGCCGCCTCGAGCCTCGTGTCTTTTTGGGCGGATAGGCAGCGGGCGAAAACCGATTCCACGATGAGGGTGAGGGGCGTGCCCTCGTCCAGGGCGGCGATCCCGGTCCATTTGCCCGTTCCCTTCTGTCCCGCGGCGTCGAGGATCCGTTCAACCAGCGGCGCCCCGTCGGTATCCTTTTTGGCGAGGATTTCGGCGGTAATGCCAATGAGATAGGAGTCGAGCCGTCCCCGGTTCCATTCCGCGAAAACGGCGCTCATGCGGTCGTGGCTCAAGCCGAGCCGTTCTTTCATGATCCAGTATATTTCGGAGACGATCTGCATGTCGCCGTATTCGATGCCGTTATGGACCATTTTCACGAAGTGCCCGGCCCCGCCGGAGCCCATCCACGCGCAGCAGGGCGCGCCGTCCGGGGCTTTCGCGGAAATGGCGGTAAAAATGTCCCGCAGGGCGGGCCAAGCCGCCGCGGCGCCGCCCGGCATGAGGGAGGGGCCATTCAAGGCGCCTTCCTCGCCGCCGGATATACCGGAACCGACGAAGAGGATTCCCTTTTCGGCCAGCTCCGCGGTCCGGCGCTCGGTATCGTTAAAGTTGGAATTGCCCCCGTCGATTATCGTGTCGCCCGGGGAAAGGAGGGGAACGAGATTGCCGATCACTTGGTCAACCGCCGCGCCGGCCTTGATCATCATCATGACCTTACGGGGCGTTTCCAGGGATTGGACGAGATCGCCCAGGGTTTCGGCGCGGATGAAACGCTTGCCCTTGCCCCGGCCTTCGATGAAGCGGTCCAATGTCGCGGTGGTTTTATTGTGAACCGCCACGGTAAAGCCGTTTCTTTCCATATTTAGAACAAGGTTTTCGCCCATGACGGCGAGCCCTATGAAGCCAATGTCCGCCTTCATACTGTCGCGCCCCCCCTTCGTTACGGTAAAATTACTTCCTTCCCGCGTCGTCGGCGGGAAGGGTCGTGGGTTCGAGTATTACGGGATCGGTAGACGCCCGGTGCGCGAGCAGGGCGGTAAGCCCCGCGACGGCCGCGAGCAAGACCGCGAGGGCTATGAAAGCCAGGATTTTTCCCCGGTTCGACGCGCCTGCGGCCTTTCCCTTCTTCTTAAACTCGATCTCCGTTGGCTGAAGTTCGGTCATTCCCGTCAGGATCCCGCCACGGTTTCGAGGGCGATTTCCATCATCCCCCGGAAGGTGGTTTGCCGTTCTTCCGACGTGGTGGACGTGCCCTTCGCGATATGGTCCGAGACGGTCAGGAGCGCGAGGGCCTCCCGCCCGAATTTCGCGGCCAGGGTGTACAGTTCGGCTGCTTCCATCTCGATTCCGAGAATGCCGTACCGGGCCCACAGTTTCCACGATTCTTCGTCGTCGTAAAAGGTATCCGAGGAGGTTACCGGGCCCACCAAGGGCGTAATGCCCTTTGCGAGCGCCACGTCGTAGGCTTTTTTTACCAAGCTAAAGCTCGCGGTGGGGGCGAAGAGCCTGCCGCCGAACCGGTGGACGTTGAGGGCGGAGTCAGAGCAAGCGCTCATGGCGATGATGATATCGCGAAGGTTGGTGGAATCCTGTACCGCTCCGGTAGTGCCCACCCGAATGGCCTTTTGTACGCCGTAAAAGCGGAAAAGCTCGTTTACGTAAATGGAAAGGGAGGGTTGGCCCATGCCGGTGCCCTGAACCGAAACCCGCTTTCCCTTGTAGGTGCCGGTGAATCCGTACATGCCGCGGATTTCATTATAACAGACGGGATTTTCAAGGAAGTTTTCGGCGATGAATTTCGCGCGGAGGGGGTCTCCGGGCAGGAGGACCGCTTCCGCGATCTCTCCGGTTTTCGCTCCGATATGTGTACTCATAGCCCGTATACTAGCAGGGAATTGTAGATTTTGCAAATCCTGGTCTATACTGGGACGTATGAGTGAAATTTCCCTGGTTCCCGCCGACCGGTTCGGCTATGATTTCGTGAGTCCTGAGTACCTTCCCGAGGGCAAGGACGAGTATTGGTGCCGCGATATCCAGAGCAACGCCGCCGACCATTCCTGGCGGCCCTTAAACCCCGAAGAAATAGAGAATCTCGTGAGGAACGGGAATACCTGCACCAACTGGGGCAATATCCTGGTGGAAGATCCCTTCGATCCGACCCTGATCAAGAACTCCCTTTTTGCCGGCCTCGTGCGCCTTGGCGCCCTGGAAAACCGGTATCTGCAGTTCCACGACTTTATGGTGCCCGCGGGCATTACCAATAGCCGTATCGTATCCTGCGATATCGGCGATAATTGCGCAATTCACGACTGCGCCTACCTTTCCCATTACGTTATCGGCGATCGGGTGATTTTAAGCCGCATAGACGAGATGGTCTCCACCAACCACGCGAAATTCGGCGAAGGGCTGGTAAAGGAAGGGGAAGACGAGTCGGTCCGGGTATGGATAGACCCGCTCAACGAGGCGGGCGGCCGTTCAATCCTGCCTTTTACCGAGCTGATTTGCGCCGACGCCTACTTATGGACCATTTATCGCGACGATACGGTCCTGATGGAACGGCTCAAGGACATTACCCAGGGCGGCGCGGACCCTCATCGGGGCTGGTATTCTACCGTGGGGGATTGCTCGATCATAAAAAGCTGCCGGATTATCAAGGACGTGCGCTTTGGGCCTTCTTCCTACGTGAAGGGCGCCAATAAGCTCAAGAATCTCACCATCAAATCGAGCCCCCAAGAGCCGAGCCAGATCGGCGAGGGCGTGGAACTCGTGAACGGGATAATCGGCTACGGCTGCCACGTTTTTTACGGGGTCAAGGCCGTCCGGTTCGTGATCGGGAACAACTCGAGCCTTAAATACGGCGCCAGGCTCATTCACTCCATCCTCGGGGACAATTCCACCATTTCCTGCTGCGAGGTGCTCAATAACCTGGTATTTCCGGGGCATGAACAGCATCACAACAATTCCTTCCTAATCGCCACCCTGGTCATGGGCCAGTCCAACATGGCCGCCGGCGCCACCGTGGGCTCGAACCATAACAGCCGGGGCAACGACGGGGAAATCATCGCGGGCAGGGGCTTTTGGCCCGGACTTTCCAGCACCCTGAAGCACAACTGCCGTTTCGCGAGCTATACCCTTCTGTCGAAGGGTAACTATCCCGCGGAGCTGAATATTCCCCTCCCGTTTTCCCTGGTGTTGGACAATCACCGCCAGGACCGGCTCGAGGTGATGCCCGCGTATTGGTGGCTTTACAATATGTACGCCCTGGAACGGAATAGCTGGAAGTACCGCACGAGGGACAAGCGGAAGACCGTGGTGCAGCATATCGAGACGGACCATCTGTCCCCGGATACCGCCAAGGAAATGCTGGACGCGCTCGCGCTTTTGGAACGGTGGACCGGCAAGGCGTGGTTCGTGGCGGAGGAAGGCGGCGACGACCTGCCTTCAGAGGCCGCGCTGGAGGCGAAGGGCAGGGAATTGATCCGGGACGACCCGGACGCCGTGGCGGACCTTTTCGTAATGGGCGAGATGATGGAACGTTCCAAGCGACCGGTCAGGATACTGAAGGTCGCCCAAGCCTGGAACGCGTACCGGGAAATGCTCCTTTATTACGGGGTTCGCTCCGTCGCCGAATACCTTTCCCGCTTCGGCATTCACTACGGGTACTTCGCGGCGCAGGTTCCCAAAGCGGTCTCCCTCGACTGGGTCAACATGGGCGGCCAACTCGTTCCCGCCGCCAGGGTGGACGGGCTTCGCGCGGGCATCCGAACCGGTCTTTTCGGCAGTTGGGCGGAAATTCACGAACAATACGAAGCCTGGTGGACGCTGTACCCCAAGGAGCGCGCCGAAAACGCCTATGAAGTGCTTCGCGTCCTTACCGGGAAACCGGAAATAGACGGGACGGCCTGGAACGAACTCTGCGAAGGGGCGAAACGCATTCGATCGTACGTGGAAGAGCAGATTTACGTGAGCAAGGCGAAAGACTATACCAACGCGTTCCGGGGCATTACGTACCGCAACCACGCGGAGCGCGACGCCGTTCTGGGCAGGGTGGAAGACAATGCCTTCATTAAAACCGCGAAAAAGGAAACCGAAGCGTTCGTCTCCATGGTCGATTCGGTGCGAGGCTAATTGAGATGGCGTTCACGTTAAAAAAAGGCGCGGTGAGCCTGCGGATCGAGGGCCCGGGGGAGCGCTATAGGGCCTGCCGGTTCGACCGGAACGGAACCGTGGTTTCCGCCCGCTTCAGGGGCGTGGAATTCCTCGGCGATGAGCGGCCCTTTCCGCTCGGGAACCGCGCCCGTTTCGGCCGGGGCCTGCATAACGAGTTCGGCATCAAGACCTGTATCGGATATGACCAATGCGCCGTTGGGGATTGGTTTCCCAAGATCGGCGTGGGCTGGCTGAAGAAAACGGCGGAACCCTATCGCTTTTTCGGCGAATACGAAATGGAACCCCTCTCATTCGGCGAGCCCGAGGTAGGGGACGGCCGGATCTCGTTTACCTGCGCCTCCGGCGCGAGAAACGGGTGGGGGTACGAATACTCGAAGGAAATTGCCCTGGAGGACGACGGGTTTACCGTTCGGTATACCCTGGAAAACACGGGGGAAAAGGCGCTCGCGACGGAGGAATACGTCCATAATTTCCTGCGGATAGGCGGCGCGAGGCTCGGTCCGCGCTACCGCCTGTCGCTGCCCTGGTGCCCGGACCGCTCGCGGTTCGACGAGTTCGTCGATCCCGAGGGCGCGCTCAACCTGTTCGGCGACGAGATCGGCTTTAACGGTCCCGTGCGGCGGGTGTTTTTTCTCGGGGGACTCACTAACGGCATTCGGGAAGAAAACGGGCTTGCCGCGCGGTGGAAACTCACCGACGAGCGGCGCGCGCTCTCCGTGAGCGAAACGGGTTCCTTTTTACCCTCGGGAATGAATATATGGGGCCATGGCGGCGTTATAAGCCCCGAGGTGTTTTATTCCTTCTCGGTCGAGGCCGGGAATATCCTGAGTTGGGAACGCCGATACGGGTTCGAGGCGGGCAAGGGCCGGTAGCCGGCGAGGGCCCCGCTCACCGCGCGTCTTCCCCGTCGTACACCCGCGGAACCCTTTTATTGATGCCGCAGGTAATTTCGTAGGGAATGGTTCCCAGCAAGTCCGCGACGGTTTCGGCCGTGGGGCCGCTCCCCACGTCCGCCGGGCCGAATATCACCGCCCGGTCCCAGCGCTGTACCCAGGGGTCGGGTCCCAGGTCCACCATGCATTGATCCATGCATATCCGTCCGACGATGGGGAAGAGCCCGTCGCCGATCCTGATTTTCAGTCCGGGGGAGAGCGAACGAACCAGGCCGTCGGCATAGCCTATGGGTAAGGTGCCGATCCAGGTATCCTCTTTGGCCGTCCAGGTCCTGCCGTAGGAAACCGAGTCGCCGGCCATGATCTTCTTCATGGCGACCACGCGGGTTTCCAGTTCCATGACCGGACGCACCGATACGCGTTCCGCGAGGTCGGCGGAGGGAGCGTAACCGTAGGTCAGGATGCCCGGCCGCACCATATCGTAGTGCGATTCGGGAAATTGTACGATGGCGCCCGAATTGGCCGCGTGGACGATACCCGGATCGATGCCTTCCTTTCTCATCGCCTCGATGGAGGCGTCGAATTTGCCCAATTGGGACCGGGTGTATTCTATATCGCCCGGGTCGACGGAATCCGCGACGGAAAGATGGGTCGCGGTGCCGGCCAATTCGAGGTTTCGGTGTCGGGCGATCAGTTTCGCCAATTCCACCGCGGATTCGGGGGCGCAGCCGATACGGTTCATGCCCGTGTCGATCTTGAGGTGCACGGGAACGGTCCTTCCCATGCCCTTGGCGATTCGCGCCAGCTCCTCGATGAATTCCTCGTCCACGACCAGGGGCGTCAGCTCATGCTCGATGATGGAGGGCACCTCTTCGGGGATGGGGAGGCTCAGGGAAAGGATGGGCGCGACGATGCCCGCCTCCCGAAGGTCTATGCCCTCCTGAACCGAGGCGACCGCCAAATGAGTAGCCCCTGCCCTGATGGCCGCCACGGCTACCCGGACCGCGCCGTGACCGTAGGCGTCGGCCTTTACGGGTATGCAAAGCCGGGTTCCCGGCGTAAGGTTTCCGCGGATGGCGGCGATATTGCTCTGTAAATTCTTAAGGTGTATGATTGCTCTCGTTGCGCGCATGGGGTATTGTACTCTTCGGCATGGTTCTTCGCAAGAACCGCGTTGAATGTAAAAAATCTCCATTATTATATGATTGTACTGTAGCGATGTGATAGCATGAGTACTGCGAATAAAAAACTTTCGAGGTATGAACGGCATGAAACGTATTTTTACGCTTACCCTGGCGGGTTTTCTTCTTTGTTCAGCTTGCATGTCGGTGCCAGCGGCATCGTTCGGCGGTTCCAAAGACGGATCCAAAGACGGCGCTAAGACCGGCGCCGGGAAAAAGGCCCAGCCCGCCGCGGCCCCGGTCCCGGTTTCACCGGCGATCGCGAACGAGGTGGAGGCGAAACTCGTTGCCGGCGATATAGCCGGCGCGATCGCCCGGTACGAAGCCGCCGCCGGTCCCCTCTCGGACCAGGCGATCAACGATATGACCCTGGCCCGCTCGAAAATCGCCGCGGCGGTGGCCACAATTTCCGTAACGCCCGTTTCCTCCCCCGAGGCGACCGCTGCTAAAAAGGCGTTCAAGAAAAAATTCGAGGTCCTCGTGTCCGGCGCCTCTGGCGAGCCGTTGCGGGGCGTTCCCGTCAGGATAGAAGCTCCTTCCTTTGACGAGTCCGGCCGCGTTTCCGTCACGGAGATCGAAGCCGTGAGCGGCGAGGACGGTTTGGTCTCCTACGAAGCCCCGCCGCCTTCCCGCTCCGCCGAGGCCGCGGTCCGTTTCTTCGTGGCCTATCGATCGGCCGACGCGCTTCTGGGCGAGGCCCTCAAAAACGCCACCGACGAGCGGTACGCGGCCATTCCCTATCTCGCGGGCACCCTCAATAAGGCGGTTCCCACCAGTATCTCCTTCCTTGATTACGGTTCAAACGACAAGCCCCTGACCGGCATGGGCCTAACCGCGACGGCCTGCCTGAAACCCCTGGTACGGATGGGCTTTACCCGCATCGGCATGGCGGACTTTCAGTCCCAGCTCGCTTCCGGCGACGAAACCGCCCTTATCGCGGCGGCGAAAAAGCTGTTCGGAAGCGCGGTGGACCGCTTGATTTACGGCACCACGCGCGTGGTTTCGGTCTCCAAAGACGATTCGGGGGCATGGACCGCGACGGTAGCCACCGATGCCGCGGTATGGGATTTTAAGACCGGGGAGAAAACCTGGAGCGGGCGCTGCGAGGCTACCGCCACCGGAAAAACCGAGGCTGCCGCGGTATCCGCGGCCCGCGACGCCGTGGCCGGCAACCTTCTTCCCCTTAAACTATACTACAACCTCTAGAATTCAGTTTCACAAGAGACCCGATCCGGGTTATACTGAACTCCGGTTCCGGTTCACCCGCGGGGCGATCTGCCCCCGCGCGAACCGTAACGCCGCGGCGCGCCGCAGGGCGCTTCCGCGTACCTTCCCTTTCCGGAGTTTAGCAACATGAAAGACATGGTACTCCTCGGCGACGAGGCCATAGCCCTCGGGGCCATACATGCCGGCGTTTCCGGCTGTTTCGGCTATCCGGGCACCCCTTCCACCGAAATAATGGAATATCTCGTTGATGCCTTCGAGACGGGCGACGGTCCCGTAGCCCGCTGGTGCGCCAACGAAAAGACCGCGTACGAATCGGCACTCGGCGTTTCCTTCGCCGGCCGGCGCTCCATCGTGACGATGAAGCACGTAGGCCTCAACGTGGCCGCCGACCCCTTCATGAATTCCGCCCTGTGCCAGATATCGGGCGGCCTCGTGTGCGTGGTCGCGGACGATCCCTCGATGCATTCGAGCCAGGGCGAGCAGGACACCCGGTTTTACGCCGATTTCGCCATGATCCCCCTCCTGGAACCGGTAAACCAACAGGAAGCCTACGAGATGGTGGGCGAGGCCTTCGAGCTTTCCGAACGGTTCCGCGTGCCCGTGATTTTGAGGATGGTAACGCGACTTGCCCATTCCCGGGCCGTGGTTCGTGTCGGGGAAAGCCCGCGGGCGGAAAACGGCCTGGAAAAGGGCGCTCCCGCGGACTGGATGCTGCTTCCCGCCCTGGCGCGGAAAAACTACGCGAAACTCATAGAAAAGCAGCTCCCCATGACCGAATGGTCCTCTTCTTGGGGCCGAAACGCCCTGAGCGTGAACCCCGCCCGGAAGGACCTCGCGATTATCACCAGCGGCCTGGGCCGCAATTACTTCGAGGAAAACCTCGCGGACTACCGCGCGGCCTGCGGAGCCGCCGGCTTACCCACGACGCTGCACGTGGCCTGCCTGCCCTTGCCGGCCGACCTGATCCGGAAGGTAGCCGATCACGCCGAAACCATCCTCGTGATAGAGGAGGGCATGCCCTTCCTTGAAAGGCAGCTGCGCGGCATTATCCCCGGAAAGAATAAGATCGCCGGAAAATTCGACGGCCGTTTGCCCCGCGCGGGGGAACTCAACCCCGACAACGTCCGGCTCGCGCTGGGGCTCCCGCCCCGGTCGTCGGCGCTCTCAGGCGTTTCCGCGCCCGAGCTTCCGTCCCGGCCGCCGCAACTGTGCAAGGGCTGTCCGCATCACGATTCCTATTCATCCCTGAATATCGCCGTGAACCGGCTGAACGAAAAAGAGGGGAAGGTTTCGACCGTGGTCGCCGCCGATATCGGCTGCTACGCCCTGGGCGCGGTGGCCCCCCTCAAGGCGGTGGAAACCATCGTGTGCATGGGCGCCTCCATCGGCATGGCGCGGGGAGCCGCCGACGCCGGGTACAAATATACCTTCGGCGTCATCGGCGATTCGACCTTCCTGCACTCGGGCCTCACCGGCTTGGTGGACGCGGTTTCGTCCAAAACCCCGGTGACGATCATCGTCTTGGACAATTCAATCGTCGCCATGACCGGCTGCCAGCCGACCATGCTTCCTTCCAGCCAGCTCGAATCCGCCATTCTCGGGATCGGGGTGGAGCGGGAGCACGTTCGCGTTATCGAGGCCCTGCCCGGCAAGGTGGAAGAAAACGCGAAGATTCTCATGGAAGAAGCCGAGTACCGCGGCGTTTCGGTGGTGATTTTCGTCCGTGAATGCCTTGAGGCGGTGCGGCTTCGCAAGAAAAGCGCCGCGAACAAGGCGGCCCGTTCCGCTGAAGACGGGGGAGCGCGCTGAGCATGGCTTCAGTCAACGAAAAAAAACCTCCCCGCTGGAGCCTGGACTCGGTGTACCGCGGTTTTGACGACCCCGCGTATCTTAGCGCGAAAACCGGTCTCGGACGGCTCGCGTCGGACTATCTCTCCCATCTCGACCAGGCCCCCTCGATTAAGGATTCCGCGGGTTTCGCCCCCTGGCTGAAAACCGCCCTTGCCCTCGAGGAGGAAATAGCGACCCTCTCGCGTACCCTCGGCTCGTATTGCGGCGCCGTGTACACCACCAATACCGGCGACGCGCGCGCCATGGCCGAAGTGAACTCGGTTGAGGAAATCGCGCTTCCGTTGGCGAAGGCGTCGGTGCTCTTTTCGAACGCGCTGGCCGCCCGGGAAAGGGAAACGCGCGCCCTTGCCGCCTCGGATCCGGAAATCTCGAAGTTTTCCTTCCGCCTCGAAGACGCCCTGTTCTGGCAAAAAAAGCAGCTTTCTCCGTCCGAGGAAGACCTCGCGGCCGATCTTGCCCGCTCCGGGGCGGACGCCTGGGGGCGTCTGCAGGAACAACTGACTTCCACGGCTTCCTGCGTTTGGGACGAGGCGACCGGAGAGCGGAAGACCCTCGTCGAGCTTCGGAGCCTTGCCTACGACGCGGACCGCGGGGTACGGGAAAAGGCGTTCAATAAGGAAATCGAGTGCTGCCGGAGCATCGAGCTGCCCGTGGCGGCTTGCATCAACGGCATTAAGGGCGCGAATCATACCATGAATACCCGCAGGGGCTGGCCGATGGATCTCGACAAGGCCGCCGCCCAGGGACGCCTTTCGGAGAAGGCCCTGAACGCGCTCATCGGGGCCATGGAGGAATCGCTCCCCCAGTGGCGCCGCTACCTCAAGGCTAAGGCGCGGCTCATGGGGCTTTCCGACCTGAAGTTTTACGATCTTTTCGCGCCGGTCGGTTCCGACTTCCCCGTCTATACCTGGGAGGAGGTGGAGCGGACCGTCATCGACAATTTCGATTCCTTCTCGAAACGCCTCGGGGACTTCGCGCGAAAGGCCTTCGCCGAGCGGTGGATAGACGCGGAACCCCGCGCGGGAAAGGTGGGCGGCGCCTATTGCACCGACATGCCGGCGGTGAAGGAAACCCGGGTTCTGTGCAATTTCGACGGGAGCTTTAACACGGTTTCCACCGTGGCCCACGAACTCGGCCACGCCTTTCACTCAGACGTTTTAAAGGACGAAAGCCCGCTCCATCAGGATTATCCCATGACACTGGCCGAAACCGCCTCCATTTTCGCCGAGACCATCGTATTCCATTCGGTACTCGGTAAGGCCACCGACGACCAGCGGCTCGGCCTGCTGGAGACCCATTTGCAGGACGGCTGCCAGATCCTCGTGGATATCCTTTCGCGCTTTTATTTCGAGCGCTCGGTGTTCGAGACCCGGAGCAAGGCGGAACTCCCCGCCGCGGAACTGTGCGAGAAGATGCTCGCCGCCCAAAGGGCGACCTACGGCGACGGGCTCGGCGGCGACGGCTACCATCCGTATATGTGGCTCGTGAAGCCCCATTATTACAATTACGGCCTCGATTTTTACAACTTTCCCTACGCCTTCGGCCAGCTTTTCGGCATGGCCTTATACGCGCGCTATCAGGCCGAGGGGCCCGGTTTCGCGCGGTCGTACGAAGCCCTTCTCCTGGAGACCGGGAGGATGGACGCGGTGGCCCTGACGGCCAAGGCGGGCTTCGACATAGAGGACCCCGATTTCTGGCGTGGCGGCGTGGCCCTGTTCATGGACGAGATCGACGGATTCGTGAAAATCGTGGAGGAGAAAACCAAATGACGTACGATATTATACTTGCCGGCGTGGGCGGACAGGGAGTGTTGTCCATCGCCACGATCATCGCGGGGGCGGCCATGGAAGACGGCTTTGAGGTGCGCCAGTCCGAGGTTCACGGGATGAGCCAGCGGGGCGGCGGCGTGCAGGCCCATCTGCGCATAGCCGACCGGCCCATCGTTTCCGACCTGATCCCCTCGGGCGGCGCGGACATGATCCTCGCCATGGAACCCGTGGAAAGCCTGCGCTACCTTTCGTTCCTGAAAGCCGACGGCGTGGTGGTGACCGCGGCCGAACCCTTCGTCAATATTCCCGAATACCCGGAACTGTCCGGGATTCTCGAGGCGATCCGCCGCCTGCCGAGGAGCCTCGTGGTGGAAAGCGAGGCCCTCGCGAAGGAGGCCGGCAACCTGAAATCGGTGAACATGGTGCTCGTGGGCGCCGCCCTGAGCTCCCTTCCCGTGAAGCCGGAAACCGTGGAAGCGAGCGTTCGCAGCCTTTTCGGCAAAAAGGACGCCCGATTGGTGGATATCAATCTTAAGGCGCTGGCCCTGGGCCGCGCGGCCTCCCGGGAGGCGGTTAAATGAGCGGCCCCGCGACGGTTTCAGGTTCCGATAAGGCGCGCAGGAATATCCCCTTCCGTGACCGTCCGGTGGAAACCGCCTCGCGGGAAACCATAGAGGCGATCCAGCTCGAAGGCCTTAAGCGCCAGGTGGATCACGCCCTTAAAACCCCCTTCTACCGGGAACGGCTCGAAGGGGCGGGAATACGCTCGTCCGACGATATCGAAACCCTTGCCGACATTCGCAAGATTCCCTTCACCGCGAAGGGCGACCTCCGCGAAGCCTATCCGTTCGGCCTTCTCGCGGTGCCCAGGAAAGACGTGGTGCGCGTTCACGCGTCCTCGGGCACTACCGGGACCCCGACCGTCATTTACCTAACCCAGAAAGACCTTGACCTCGCGAGCGATACCATGGCCCGCTGCCTGACCGCCGCGGGGGGCACCAGCGACGACGTGGTGCAAAACATGATGACCTACGGCCTTTTTACCGGGGGCCTTTGCTTCCATTACGGGGCGGAACTCCTCGGCGCCATGGTCATTCCCACCAGCTCGGGGAACACGATCCGCCAGCTAAAATTTATGCAGGACTTCGGCACCACCATGATCCACGCCACGCCGAGCTATCTCCTTCACCTGCACAAGGCGATAGAGGAGGGCGGGATCGACCGGAACGACATTCGGCTCCGCATGGCCGTTACCGGCGCGGAACCCCATTCCGAGGAGCTCCGGCGGAAGATCGAGGAAAAGCTCGGGATCGAGGTGTACAACTGTTACGGCATGAGCGAGCTCAACGGGCCGGGGGTCGCCTTCGAATGCGTGTTCCGCGAGGGCATGCACGCCTGGGAAGACCGGTATATCCTGGAAATTCTCGACCCCGAAACCTTTGAGCCGGTACGCGAGGGGGAGGTCGGGGAGCTGGTGGTAACCATCCTGTGCCGCGACGCCATGCCCCTGCTCCGGTACCGCACCCGCGACCTGACCCGGTTTATCCCGGGGCCGTGCAAGTGCGGCCGCACCCATCGCCGCCTCGCCCGTTTCACGGGCCGTACCGACGACATGCTGATTATCAACGGGGTGAACGTGTTCCCGAGCCAAATCGAGGAAGTGCTCCTGCGCACCAAGGGCGTGGGGGCTAACTGGTTCATTATCGTGGAAAAGGACGGGGTTCTGGACCGCTTGACCGTGCAGGTGGAAATTACCGCCGAGCTCTTCGCCGACGACGCGCGGGTGATCAACGCCCTGCGCGAGCGATTGCGCGACGAGCTCGCCGCCCTGATCACGATCAAGCCCGCGGTGGAGATCAAGCAGCCCGGTTCCCTCCCTATCTCCGAGGGAAAGGCCAAGCGGGTGGAGGACCGGAGAACGGAATAGCGGTGCGCTATACTCGGTATAACCATGAAATTTAAGCCCACGCTCACGCCCCGCCTCCGGGTTCGGGAATTCGAGGCCGCCGACCGCGATTTTCTCCTGCGCTTTCCGGCCAAGCCGGGGCAGCTCAAATACATGCTCTTTTCCCTCGCCACCGAGGCCGAGGTGGACGAGTTCCTCGATATCGTGCTGAAAAGCCGGGCAGACGAGAACCGAAGTGAATGGCACCTCTTGGTCGAATTGCTCTCCGAAGGAAGCGAGCCGCTTCCCATAGGCAGCGTTGACCTCATGAGCGGGGACCCCGACGCCCCGGACGCCGAATTGGGGTATTTTTTCCTGAGCGAGCATTGGGGAAGGGGCTATGCCGTGGAGGCGTCCCGCGTCCTTTTGGATTTCGCCTTCAATACCCTGGGGCTCCACCGGGTGTGGGGCAAGTGCCACAGCGCCAACGGGGCCTCGGCCAGGGTCATGGAAAAGCTCGGCATGACCCGGGAAGGGACCATCCGCGAACACGTTTGGATGCGCGACCATTGGCGCACCAGCTACCTCTACGGCATTCTCGACCGGGAATGGCCGACCCCCGGGGCATAAGCGCCGAAGGGAACGGAATCGCCTGGCCATTCCCCCCGGATACGGTTTTCCCCCAAAAAAAGCGAATAGTCTCCGCCGTTCCTTGACTCTCCCCTTGGAGGAGGCTCTAGCCTCGTGGGTAAGGAGAATGCAAATGAAACAGGCATACGTAGATCCGGAAAGGGGCATCGCGGTATCCGTTCGCGCTGTCCGGAAAACCTACGGCGCGAAAACCGCCGTGGAGAACATGAACCTGGAGATTTACCGCGGGGAAATCTTCGGCCTGATCGGCGCGAACGGCGCGGGAAAGACGACGACGGTCGAATGCGTTTTGGGAACCCGGGCGTTCGATTCCGGTTCGGTTACCGTATTGGGCATGAATCCCGTGACGGACCGGAAAAGGCTCTTCTCCCGCGTGGGGGTACAGTTTCAGGAAACCCGCTTTCAGGACAGGATTACCGTTACCGAGGCCTGCGAGACCGCCGTGGCCCTGTATCCCCGCGCCCGCGACTGGCGCCCCCTCCTGGATCGATTCGCCCTTGCCGGCCGGGAACGGTCGCCGGTGAATTCGCTTTCGGGCGGCGAGCGGCAAAAGCTCGCGGTGATACTCGCCCTTATCCCCGATCCCGAGCTGCTCGTCCTGGACGAGTTGACCACGGGATTGGACCCCGCGGCGAGAAGGTCGGTTTGGAATTTCTTGCGGGAACTGGGGGAATCGGGCACGACGATCGTCCTGACCTCCCACTTCATGGACGAGGTAGAGTTCCTTTGCGACCGCGTCGCCATCCTGAGCGCCGGGAGGGTCGTGCGCTCGGGCAACCCCGCGGCGCTGATCGCCGAGGAGGGCGCTAAAAACCTTGAGGAGCTGTTCCTTCGATGCATGGACGCGGAAGAGCAGCTTGAATACCGGAAGGAACGGGAAGGAGAGACCGCATGAAGGCGTTTATTGCCCTATTCAAGACCGAGGCCAAACTCGCCTTTCGCGGGGGCGACATGCTGATATTCGGCATCGCCTTCCCCGTGGGCATCATGTTGCTTATCGGCTTTATCTCGGAACCGGAGGCCATTCGGCTCGCCTTCGGCGGAATCGCCACCGTCGGCATATGCGCCTCGGCGCTTATGGGCTTGCCGCTCACGATATCCGGCTACCGGCACGGCAAGATCCTCAAGCGGTTCCGGGTTACCCCGGTTAGCCCGGCCGTGCTCCTTTCCGCGGTCGCCTTGCTTCAGGTCCTCTTCGCCTGGGTTTCTGCCCTGGGTGTATTCCTGATCGCGCGATTCGGTTTCTCCGTTGCCCTTTCGGGTTCGGCCGTTCGGTACATCGCGACCTTCCTATTCGTCCAGGTAACCGTGTTCTCCCTCGGTTTCCTCATCGCGAGCCTTGCCCCGAACGAAAAAACGGCGAACTGGGTTTGTACGCTGGCCTACTTCCCCATGCTGCTCCTCTCTGGCGCGACCGTTCCGTTCGAGATACTCCCCGCCGGTTTGCGCGCGTTTGCCTCGGTTTTCCCCCTCACCCAAGGCATCCTTTTGCTGAAGGGCGCCGTACTGCAGACCGATATCTCGCAGGATCTCTTTCGCTTTCTTGTCCTGGGCGCCATGGCCGCGGTATCATACCTCTTGGCGATATCGCGGTTCCGCTGGGAATAGGGACCGACCGGAAACCTGGAGGACTGATAACGATGTACCGCATAGGATTGTTCTCGAAAATAACCAAGGTCACCGTAAAGGCCCTCCGGTTTTATGAGGAATCCGGCCTTATCGAACCCGAATATACCGACGGCGCGAGCGGGTATCGATACTACTCCAGCGCCCAGCTCCCCAAGATGTTTACCATCGTTTCGCTCCGTCAATGCGGTTTTTCCATTCCGGAGATTCGCGCCGTTCTCCGGGGCGGGAATCCGGAGCGGATCTTCGCGGAAAGGAAACGGGATTTGGAGGCGAAGGCCGCGGAGACGGAACGTCAGCTCGCCTCCGTGTCGCACTACCTCGCGGCGCTGGAGCGCGAAAAGGCGATGCCCTACCAAGTAATCGTGAAGGAACTCCCGCGGGTGTTCGCGTACAGCGTTCAAACCGTGGTTAACTCTTACGACGACTACTTCTCCCTGATGCCCCGCGTCGGGAAGTCACTGGCGGCGGTCAACCCCGAACTCGAATGCGTCCAGGACCCCCCGTATTGCTTCGTCCGCTACCTGGACGGGGAATACCGCGACCGCGATATCTCGATTGAACTGTGCGAGGCCGTTACCGGAAGGGGTAACGGCCTCCTTCCCGAGGGAATCGAGTTTAAAACCGTCGCCGCGGTGAAAGAGGCGGCCTGCGTCCTGCACAAGGGACCCTACGACACCCTTCCCGGGGCGTACGCGGCGGTCTTTCAGTGGATAGAGGATAACGGCTACGTACCCGCGGACTGTCCCCGGGAATCGTATATCGACGGGATATGGAACAAGGCAAGCGGTGACGAATGGCTGACGGAGCTCCAAGTGCCCATCGTTTCCGCCGCAAAAAACTCCCGCGCGTTAATTAAGGCTTCAGTCCCGGAAGTACCATGAAATTTCGTGGCAGGCCCCCGAAAAGCGGTGTATACTGCTTGCATTATGATTTGGAATCCCGAAAACGAGTGCATGGATACGGGAGCGTTGCGGCGGCTTCAGTTCGCACGGCTCAAAAATTTGGTCGAACGGGTATACACCAACGTTCCCTTTTACAAAAAGAAGTTTGACGACGCGGGCATTCGCCCCTCGGACGTGAAATCCCTGGGCGATATCGCCAAGCTCCCCTTCACCACGAAGGACGACCTCCGCGACACCTATCCCTACGGGCTTTTGGCGGTTCCGCAAGACGAGATCGTCGAGATTCACATGTCCTCCGGCACGACGGGAACGCCCGTGGTCGACGCGTACACGAAACGCGACATGGACGATTGGGCGGAAGGCATGGCGCGAACCCTTTCCGGCGCCGGGGCGACCCGCAACGACACGGTTCAGAACGCCTACGGGTACGGCCTGTTCACCGGGGGCCTCGGGACCCACTACGGGACGCAGAAGATCGGGGCCACGGTGATACCCGTTTCCTCGGGAAACACCGAAAAGCAGCTCATGCTCATGCGCGATTTCAAGTCCACCATATTCACCTGCACCCCCTCATACGCCCTGTACATGGCCGAGCAGGCCCGCGAGATGGGCATTGACCCGAAAACCTTCCATACCCGGGCGGGGTGTTTCGGCGCCGAGCCCTGGAGCGAGAATATGCGGAAGGAAATCGAGGCCGCCTGGAATATTAAGGCGTACGACATTTACGGCCTGACGGAGATTACCGGCCCCGGCGTCGCCTTCGAGTGCGAGGGCCAGTACGGCATGCACGTGAACGAGGACCTCTGGTATCCCGAGATTATCGATCCCGCCACGGGCACCCCCCTCCCCGACGGGGAAAAGGGCGAGCTCGTCATTACCACCATCACCAAGGAAGGAACCCCCCTCATCCGCTACCGCACCCGGGACATCACCTTCATCATCGCGGAAACCTGCGGCTGCGGCCGCACCACGCGGAGAATACACCGCCTCTTCGGCCGTACCGACGACCTCCTGATCATCCGGGGCGTGAACGTCTTCCCGAGCCAGATCGAGCATGCCCTGATAGCCATCGAGGGGGTGGAGCCGAACTACCTGATCATCGTGGATCGCAACCCGCAAACGCACCTGGACGAGGTGGAGCTCCACGTAGAGGTGAACGTAGAGGGCTTCTCGGACGAAACCAAGGATATCGAGCGGCTTCGAAACCATATTGAGGCTACCATGAAAAGCAAGCTCGGTGTACACTTGAAGGTGAAACTCGTGGAGCCGAAGAGCATCGAGCGGTCGATCGGCAAGGCGAAGCGGGTTATCGACAAGAGAAAGCTTTAATCGACGGAGTGAACCAATGATCATACAGCAAATTTCCATATTCCTTGAAAACGCGGCGGGCCGCATGGCCGAGGTTACCCGGGTACTGAAGGACGGGGGCGTGAACCTCCGCGCCATCATGATCGCCGATACGGCCGACTTCGGCATTCTCCGGGTGATTACCGACGATCCGGAAAAGGCGCGGAAAATCCTCGAGGCGGCCAAATTCACCACAAAGACCACCGAGGTGCTCGCGGTGACCATCTCCGATAAGGTGGGAAGCCTCGCGGACGTGCTCCATATTTTCGAGGAGAACGGGATCAACATCGAATACCTCTACGCCGCGTTGGACAAGGTAGGGGAGACCGCGGTGGTTATCTTCAAGGTTGAGGACCTGAAACGCGGGCTCGCGGTGGTGGAATCCCACGGCCTGAACGAGTCGATGCGGTTTTAGGGACCGCGCCGAGCGATGTCCGTATCGATACACGACGTAGCGAAGGCGACCTCCCTCTCGTGCGAAACCATCCTGGAGGGACTGGTAACGCCTTCGGCCCTGGAGCCCGAGGTGGTTCGCCATATCATGCAGGCGATCAGGAACACGGGTTATCTCGATACCTTCGCCCGTTGGAAAGAGGCGGGGCCGCCGCGGTACGTGGCCATCGTGTCCCCGTGGCTGGATTCGGCCGCGGGCACCGAAACCTATAAGGGCATTGACCGGGCGATTTCGGCCCTCGGGCTCAACGTTATTCCCTTCGTGGTTCAGACCCGGGGTTCTTCCTCGGTACGGGAAGAGGTTTTACAGGCGATCCTCCCCAACGGCGACGTAGACGCGGCGATCGTTCACAATATGCAGCCCTCGGCCGAAATGTTGGAACGCTTTGCCGCCGCGGGCAAACCCGTGGTGCTCGCGGAATCCCGGGCCGACTATGCGCAGTCCGTACTCCTGGAAAACAGCAAGGGCATGTCCATCGGCATAAATTACCTGGTCAGCCAGGGGTACCGCCGAATCGCGCTGATGAACGGGCCCTCAACGGGACCGGAAGCGGGAAGCGTGGCCTCCGAACGCCTCATAGGGTACCTCACCGCCCTGCAGCGGCGCGGCATTCCCTTCGACGAAACCTTGGTGTTCGAATCGCGGAATTACGACATCGAAGCCGGCTTTCGGGCCTTCGAGTATTTCTACGGGAGGGGTCCCCTCCCCGACGCGATATTTTGCGCCACCGGCGATATGAGCGCGCTGGGCTTCATAAACGCGGCCCACGGGGAGGGCGTCCGGATTCCAAAGGATATCGCCGTCATGGGATACGACGACCTTCCCGTGGCGGGCTTAGTCTCCCCGGGAATCACGACCATCCGGCAGCGGCACATTATCGCCGGCGCGGGGGCCCTGGTATTGGTCCTGGAAGCGTCGGTAAGCGGTAAGGGCGAAAACCTGGTCATAATCCCCGAGCTGGTCGCGCGCGAAACGGCCTGAACCGGCTTGAATCGGCCGCGCGTCCGTTGTTGCACACATTCACTCCATAGGGTAAAATTACCCAACCCCTTCGCAAGAAAAAGAGGAACGCATGACAGCACGCAAGGTCAAAACGATAGTGGGCGTATCGATGGTTTCGATCGCGCTTTTAGCCGGATGCTCCACCACGGGAGGGGTTAAGCCCCCGATCAGCGATAAGGTCGCGATAACGCCCGATTCCTGGGGAAGCCCCGAGACTTCAACCCTGGTGTTCGGTACCGTGTACCGGCAGGAGTTGTTGTTCACGATGCCCTTCTTTCAGCTCGATTTCATTCAGATCAATCCCGCCCTTTCGCCCTCCCTCGTCTCGGCGGGCCGTAAGGGAAAGGCCTTTTTCCTGCCCCCCGTCGAGCCCGGTTCGGTCGAACGCCTGCTCTATTTTATGTACCGCGTGGGTGACAATACCTTCGAATCCCGGTTGAGCTTTCAGCCCGGCACCGGCGTGACGGTGGAAACCGAGACTCCCGGCCTCAAATACGCCGGAAGCTACGTGCTCGCCCCCGGTAAGCGGGACGAACGGCTTCCCGGCTCGAAGTACGCGTTCCTGCCCGCCCCGAAGGGTTCCGAGCTGAAAAGCCTCCAATTGATCGCGCCGATATTCAAGGACACGGCGTGGGATTCCCTTATTCAAACCCGCATAACGGAGCTTAAAAATGAAAAATAAGACCCTGTTCCCGGTCATTGCCCTATTGATTCTCGCGACGAGCGCGCATGCCCTCGATTTGTTCGGCAAAAAAAGCAACGACCTCGTCATGCTGTACCGGGTCGTCGTGAATCCCGAGGCGAACGCCGCGTTCTACGGCGAGTACGCCGCGATTCTAAACCCGGAGGGCGCGGGCAAGGACAAGCAAACCGCAAAACCGGAAAATTCCCTTACCCTGTATTTGAATAATACCTGGCGGGATTTCGAATATACCGAAATCTCGGGGAGCGCGCCCTTTTATATCGCCAACGCGACGTTGACCGGGGAGCGGAAAATCGTGCTGGACGGCATTCTGTACAATCCGGGCGGAGTCGACACCTTCCGCGTTATGCTTCCCCTTTCAGGCGAGTTCATCGTGCCCGGCGACGTTCGGTACGTCTATTTGGGAACCTTCGTGTATAACGTCGAGGGCTATCAGTTTGCGGCGGAAAAACCGGTCCGGATCGACGAACTCGACGCGGCAAAGGAATATTTCGCCAAGAATTTCGGCGAAGAAGCCGTTCTTTCTCCCGTTTTCATAAAAAGCCTGCCCTTCCAGGAGAAAGCCGAGGAGAAAGCCGAGGAGAAGGCCGAGGAGAAAGCCGAGGAGAAAGCCGGGGAGTAAGGCCGCTTATTGTCCATGCGCCCCCAATCCGGTATACTGCGGGGCATTATGGACGTAAAGCTTTCCCATTGGGCGGACCAAACCGCCGACAAGATTATCCGCGAGCGGGGCGATCTGGACGTGTATACGTGCGCGTCCGGAATTACCCCCTCCGGAACCGTGCATATCGGCAATTTCCGCGAAATCATTTCCGTGGACCTCGTGGTTCGGGCCCTGCGCTCGCGCGGCAAAAAGGTTCGCTTCATCTATTCCTGGGACGATTATGACGTGTTCCGAAAAGTCCCCGTCAATATGCCCAATCAGGAAATTCTCGAAAAACACCTCCGATTCCCGATCACCATGGTGCCCGATCCCTTCGGCCGCGACGCCAGTTACGCCCGCCACCACGAGGTGGACGTGGAATCCATGCTGCCCAAGGTCGGCATCCACCCCGAATTCCTGTATCAGAGCGAGCGGTACCGTGCCGGTACGTACGCCGAGGGCATGAAAACCGCGTTGGAAAACCGGGACAAGCTCAAGGATATCCTCAACCGCTACCGCGACGAAGGCCACAAGATGACCGGCGAATACTGGCCGATCTCCGCGTTTTGCGACGAATGCAACCGCGATACCACGGCGATCGAGGGCTGGGACGGGGAGTGGGGCGTGACCTATTCGTGCGAGTGCGGGCACCGCGATACCGTGGACCTGCGTACCGCAAAGGGCATTAAGCTCGGCTGGCGCGTGGATTGGCCCATGCGCTGGAAGCACGAAAAGACCGTGTTCGAGCCCGCGGGCAAGGACCACCATTCCCAGGGCGGTTCCTTCGACACGGCCCGCCACGTCGCCGACGAGGTGTACGGCTGGCCTGCGCCGGTTTCCTTCCGCTACGATTTCATCGGCATCAAGGGCACGCCCGGGAAGATGTCGTCGTCGAAGGGAAAGGTCGTGGACCTGCCCGACGTGCTCCGGGTGTACCAACCCGAGATCGCGCGGTACCTGTTCGCGGGAACCCGGCCGAATACCGAGTTTACGATCAGCTTTGACCTGGACGTGATCAAGATTTACGAGGACTACGACAAGACCGAGCGAATCGCCTGGGGCCTCGAGAAGGCGAAAAACGAAGAGGTATTCGAGAAGGAAAGGCGGATTTACGAGCTTTCCCAGGCGGAAGGCATGCCGCCCTGCGCGTCCTACCAGATTCCCTTCCGCCATTTGTGCAACCTGCTCCAAACCAACGACGGCGACGTGGAAGCGGCGATCGCGGGCCTTCCGGACGTAAAGGAAGCGCAGCTCGACCGGCTTAAGACCCGCGCCGCCTGCGCCTGGTACTGGATTACCGAATGCGCGCCCGAGGACTTCCGCTTTGCCCTGCGACACGACGGTTCCAAGGCCGACATAAGCGGCGCGGCGCTGGAAGCGGTGATAAAGATCCGCGACGCCGTGCTTCCCAAGATGGACGACGTGGACGAAAAGGGCCTCTCGGAGCTGTGCTACGCCGTCGCGACCGAATGCGGAATCGAGGCGAAGGCCCTGTTCACGGCCACCTACCAGGCCCTGATCGCCAAGGACCAGGGTCCCCGGCTCGCCTCGTTCATGAAAATCATCGGGAAGGAACGGCTACTGAGGATTCTGTCCGTGTATTGATACCATGTAGCAGTATGCCCGCATCGCCCGGAAGCGCCGTTCGCCTTCCGGGCTTTTTTTTTATGAGCGGAGGCGAGCGCGAATCGGGGCGAAACGCTATGACGACCCCGGCGCGTTGGCGATCTTCGCGGGAATCAGAATGAAGGCGACGAGGGCCAGGGCATAGGGAAGACCGAGTATCACGGTCGCGGGAACCGCCCCGGCGCCTTGGAGGCCGTTGGAAACGTGGTTGGCGGCGGCGAAGACGATTACCGCCAGCGCGACGGGAAAGGGCTTCTTGTACCCGAGATACACCGCAGCCAGGGCGGTCCACCCGCGGCCGGCGCTGAGACCGGGCGTGAAGGCCCCCAAATTGAAGGCCAGGGACGCGCCCGCGCAAGAGGCGAATAAGGCGGCGACGCACCAGGAGAGGGTCCGATAGCGGGAAGGGCGAATGCCGCGGGAGACCAGGAGATCGGGCGCGCTGCCGGTAACCCGCAGGATTATTCCCGGCGAGGTATGGCGGAGAAGCAGGCTCACGAGCGGAACCAGGAGGAAGGCGGCGGGAACGGCCGGGAAATTTCCGGACCAATGGCCGAAGCCCGCCGTTTCCAGGGGAATGACGCCCCGGGTGCCGAAAAAGGCGACGGACAAGAGCGAGGTCAGGCCCTGGGAAAGGAAGTTCACCGCGAGCCCGGTGAGGAAGGGGTTGGCCCCGGTTTTTTCGGTAAAGACGGCTATGAGCCCCATCAGGAGAACCACGATCGCGGCCGAAAGTGCAAAGCCGGCAACGGGGCTGCCCGTCGCCATGGCGAGCGCGACGCAGAGGAATCCCGAGAGGGTGATCGCCCCGTCCATGAAGACGGCCAGCACGCCCGCGTATTCCGTGACAAGGGCCCCGAGGGCCGCGAAAAGGATGGGCGCCGAGGAGGCGAGGACGATAAGCGAGAAGTCGAAGGCCGCGCGCAGGGTTTCGTTCACGGTCGGCCTCCCGCGCGCCCGCGCTCCGACTTGGGGCTGAACCGAGGCAGGGGTATGCCGAGCCGGGGCAACGCACGGGCGGAGACCACGAGGAAAATCACGGCCTGAATGAGCGAGGTCGCGTCGAAACCGAGTCGGGTGGAAAGCATGGCGGCCGCGCTGGCGCTTTGCAGCCAGGCGAGCAGGAAGGCGGCGGGGATCACCGCCAGGGGCTCGCTTTTCGCCATGAGGGCCACCGCGAGGGCGCTCCAGCCCATGCCCGCGGAGAAGCCCTGATGGCAGCGGTACCAGGTGCCGGCCACGGCGACGAAACCCGTGGCCCCGTGGAGGGCGCCCGATAGGGTCATGCCGGCCGCCGCGACGAAGCCCACCGGATACCCCGCGAACTTGGCGAATTCCCGCGCCGTCCCGGAAACGCGGTATTTGAAACCGGGACCGGTACGGCCGAGAAAGAAGGCCGCGGCCAGGGCGACGGCGAGGGCCGCGGGAAACGAGGCGTTGAGATACGACGGGGCCGCGAAGGGCGCGAGCCGGGCGGACTCGGGGAGTATCCGGGTTGCGACCAGATTGTTCGCGCCGTCACGGAAGGGCCCGACGACTAGATAATCGACCACGGGCACGCAGGCGGCGGACAGAAGGAACGAGGACAAAAGCTCGCTGGTGCCCCGTTTTGCTCGAAGAAAGCCGGGGAGAAAACCCAAGAGGCCGCCCACGGCCACGGCTGCGGCAAGGCCCGCGACGAGGGCGACCCAGGGGGAAAGGGCTGACTCGGCCGGGAAGCGCGATGCGGTTTCGGGAATGGCGATCGCCGCCGCGAGGGCGGCCGCGTAAATTTGGGCTTCGCCCCCGAGGTTAAAGGTCCCCGCGCGCAGGGCGAGCGCCGATCCCGTTCCCGCAAGTATATAGAGTGCGGCCATATTGAGCGTATTCCCAAAATACCACCAGGAAGAGAAGGGTTTCGCTAAAAAGGCGACGAGGGCCGCTTTTGGATCGTCGGCGGACAGGGCAAGAATGGGAACGATGACAGCCAGCGCGGCGGCAAAGGTCAGGAGAAAGGGAATGGCGGGCTTCAGGGCCCGGCGAAGGATCGTTTTCATGGCAAGGCACCTTCCCTCAGGGTATAAATCGCGTCATAAAAATCGCGGTCATGCATGGAATCGGGGGCGTCGGTGAGGATGAGCACGGCGGTTCCCCCGTCCGCGGCGGCCCGGAGTCGTTCCCGAAGGATCGCGACGCTTTTCAGGTCCAGACCCCACTCCGGTTCCGCGAGAATGAGTACCGCCGGATTCCCTTCCAGTTCCCGCGCCACGATAAGGCGCTGCAGCTGGCCGCCCGAAAGGGTATGGGCGCCCCGCGAGGGCAGGGCCTCTACCCGCTCGGCTTCCAGGGTTTCCGTCACGTACCGCGTTTCGGCCCTTGGATCGCGGAGAAAGGCTTCCTGGCGATACGGAAGCAGCACGTCCGCCGCGGTAAGGGCGGGATCGGATCCCCGATACGCGCGGTTTGACGGAACGAAGGCGATGCCCGCGTTACGGAGTTCGCGGGGCGAGAGGGCGGCCGCGTGAAAGCGTTTGGCCGTAACCCCGCCGGGGGAGGGCTGTGCGGCCTCGAGATAGAGGCTACCGTCTCCGCCGCCCAACATGCCCGTGAGCAGGTCTTCCAGGGTTTTCAGTCCGCTGCCGGGAGCCCCGAAAATGCCGGTAATGGCCCCGGATCGCGCGACAAAGGATACCCCCCGCAACGGGTCCCGGTTTTTCGGCGTCGCCGCCAGGTTCTCGGCCCGTAACCCGTAGGGTGAACGATGCCGTTCCGGCGCTTGCCGCTCGCGCGGGAGCGGTTCCGGGGCGGTGCCCGTCTCGACGGGGTCAAGGAGGGCGGCGAGCCGTTCCCGAGTCACGGCGGGCGCACCGCCTTCGCCGGGAGAATCCGCGTCGAAGACGACCGATCCGTGCCGAAGCACCGTGATCCGGTCGGACCAGCGGAGCGCTTCGTCGAGTTTGTGGGTGATGAGGATAACGCCCAATTCGCGCCTCGAGCCCCGGCGAACGGCGGCCAAAAAAAGCTCCCGGTCTTCCGGGGCAAGGACCGACGTGGGTTCGTCGAGAACGAGGAAATCGGGGTTTCTGAAGAGGGCCGAAAGCAAGGCCGCGCGAAGACGCCCCGCCGGGGACAGGTTTTGGGCGAGCTCCCGAAGCTTGATGGGTATATCCCAATCGGCGGCCAGGGCCTCAAGCCGGCGCCCCCGTTCCTTCCGGCGCGCGAGCGGTCCGGGCAGCCCGACGAGGGCGTTTTCGAGGACGGTGAGGCCGTCCGCCAGGCGCGGGCGCTGGTGTACCATGGCGATCCCCGAACGGATGGCGTCGGCGGAATTCGCGAACGAGAGGGGCTCCCCGTCCAGGGCGAGGCTTCCCTCGCTGGGCGAAACCAGGCCGGAGATAACGTGCATGAGGGTGGATTTCCCGGCGCCGTTCTCGCCGAGGACCGTATGGATGCAACCCGTTCGGAAGGTCAGGTTAACGTCGCGGAGGGCCGTAAACCGGTGAACCGAATTCCCGTCGGGGGTCTCGTAGGTCTTGGCGATTCCCCGAAGTTCCAGGCGCCGGTCAGTCGGCCGCGCGTCAGTCATTCCACCGGAAGCTTCAGGTCGCCGGACTTTAAGCGCCCCAGTAGGTCGAGCATACGGACCCTCAGTGGCTCGGGAACGGCCTCGACCCACAGGGGATCGTTCGCGACGAAATCGACGTAGCCGTCCGCTATGCCGACGGTGGAGGGAACGCCCTGCGCGAGGCTTCCGTCGAGCCATGCCTTTGTTTTCTCGTAGGCCAGGCGCTCCTGGGCCATGACGGAGCTGGATATCACCAGGCCCGGGGCCTTGGCGTAGCCGTTATCGTCGAACCAGGCGACGTAGAAGAGCTCGTCCTTCGCCGCCGCGATAACGCCCTGGTTCGCCCCCCCGGCGATGGGCATAATCACGCTCGCCCCGGCGGCATGCATGGATTTCGCGAGCTCCGCGCCCTTGGTGGCGTCGTACCAGTTGCCCACCACGCGGAAATCGGCCTCGAAGCCGGCGTCTACCGCCCGGGCTCCCTCGAGGAAGCCGGGAAGGATAATATCGTTCATCGCCGGGTATTCCTGGCCCGCGATCAGGCCGATCTTTTTGGTCCCGAGGGAGTGTTCCATGGTTCCCGAGGCGACGAGGGCCGCCATGAAGCCGGAGACGTAGGCCTGTTCCCGCTGATTGTAGCGGAAGGTCGTTATGCGGGGATTGCCTTGGTACCACGCGTCGAAGGCGATGAAGCGAACGGCGGGGAAGCGTTCCGCAACCGGCGCGATTATTTCCGGCATGGCGGGATTGGAGGTAATCACCAGGTCGTAGGAACCGTCCGCGACCAGCGAAACGAGCTTGTCGCCCCATTCGGCCTGATTCGTGCCGGCCTCGATGACCTGAACCTTGGCTGAGGGGAATTCGGCCACGGCTTTTTGCGTTCCCGCCACGAGCATTTCGTAAACCGGGCTGCCGGAAACCACGCCGGGAACGAAGACGGCTATCGTGGCGCCCTTTCTGGCGGAAGCGGCGTTGCCGGCCCCTTTTTTCGCGCATCCCGCGACGAACGCGACGGACGCGACCGCGAGCAGGGCCGCGACCGTACCCCTGAATACTTTGTTCATATCGAAACGCTCCTTACGCTACGATGAATATAGTAAAAAAAGGGTCCTTATGCTACTATGGTTTTATGATCGGTTTTTTCATCAAAAAGGCTTTTTTTGACGGCTGGGATAATCTCTTGCAGATTATGCTCCTGAACGTAATCATGCTCGGCGTCGGATTCGGCGGCTTTTACCTTGCGGGCGCGACCACGTTCTTTATTCCCCTGTCCCTGCTGGTCGTTGCCGTGGCGGCCTCTTTGGAGGGCGCGTTGCTCCTGACCGTCTCGTCGATGATGGCCCGGGTGGCCGATTACAAGAGCTTTAACGCGAAGGACTTTCTCGCCTCGTTTCGCTCCAACCTGTTCCATGGATTCCTGTTCGCCGCGGTGATCGCGATCGCCATTACCGTGTGCGTCGTCGCGATTCCCTATTATCTTTCCCTGGGCTCGCTCCTGGGCTTCGGCCTCGCCGTGCTGATGTTTTGGGTCGCCGTGGCCTTCGCGCTCTCGATACAGTGGTTCTTGCCCATCCGCTCCCAGCTCGAGCCGAATTTCGGCAAGGCCCTGAAGAAGTGCCTGATCATCTTCTTCGACAACCCCGGCTTTTCCCTTTTCATGTTCCTGTATTCCCTGGTGCTGGGCGCCCTGTCCCTGGTGCTCGTGTTCCTCCTCCCCGGATTCGGCGGGATCGTGCTCGCCCAGAACGAGGCCTTCCGCCTCCGCCTGTACAAGTACGACTGGCTCGAAAGCCACCCCGAACTGGATCCCATCAAGGCGAGAAAGGAGGTTCCCTGGGGGGAATTGCTCGCCGATGACGAGGAAACCGTCGGGACGAGGAGCTTCCGCAGCTTTATCTTTCCGTGGAAGGACTGATTACCTGAGGATGGGGCCGCCGGCGATCATGTCCGGGCAGCGAAGGCACCGGGGGTTATCGCAGGCGGAGATGCGCGGGTTCGTGAGGATTATCTCGGTAACGGCCTCGACGAAGGCGCGGAAGGCGAAAACGCGCAGGACCGACTCGCCCAGGCTAAAACGCTCGTCCATTCCCACCAGTTCGTTCTCGAAATTCGAAAAACCGTCCGAACAGCTTCCCGCCTGCACTTCTACCGTCGTGTCCCCCGCGACCGCCCAGCGCCTGAAGGGTTCCCGTCCCGAGCGTTCCTCCGCGAAATGGATGGGGGTACAGGACGTGAGGGCGGTCCCCAGCATGAAAATCCACGCTTCCGAATCGCTTTCGAAAATCCGCTTGTAGGCCGAATACACGTTTAGGTAGTCCTGTCCTTCCATGAGTTCCCGTGCCCGGGGCCCGATTGCCGCGAAGCCGTTGCAGGGATGGGAGGAGCGAACCGTTTCGGGCCGTTCCAGGACCTTCCGCGGGATTATGCCCATGGACGGGTCAATCTGGTCCGCGGCGCCGGTAAAGGGGCGCGGGTCGAAGGTCCGGTTCGCGTAGTCTATCCCGTTCCGGAAATAATTGCGGCCCGTCGGGGCCGTCACCGAAAGGTAATAAAAGGCCGGAACGAGGAGGGTGCAGCCCGCGTCAAGGAAGCCGTCGATTACGGAATCGGGGCCTCCTTCCACCTCTCCCAGGGATTTAAACGAAGAATGAAGGCAGACGATCGAATCGCCGTAGCCGTTTTCCCTGAGAAAGTTCGCGCTGTCCGCTCGTGTCAACATGGTCCTATCCCCCTTCCGCGGGCCTTATTTTCCCGGAATGTACTTGCTGCCGCCCCGCGATCGCGCGGGCCTTTCCGCGCGGCCCGGTCGGGTCGAAGGCGGAGTGGCCGCGGCCGGCTCTTCTACGGGCGCGGCGCGCCGTACCGCCTTCGCGAACTCCTTCGGCTCCGGGGCCTCGAAACGCTTTACGTCGCCGGTGAAGGGGTGGGTGAAGGCGATCACCCGGGCGTGCAACGCAAGCCGTTCCGCGCTCTCGCGGTTCTCTCCGCCGGCGGGCGAACCTTCCCGCCCCCGCGGTGCCCCGTATACCCCGTCGCCGAGAATCGGGTGGCCCAGATGCGCCATATGCACGCGGATTTGGTTTTTGCGCCCCGTTTCCAGCTCGCATTCCACGAGATCGAGGGCGGGCCCCCGCTCCAGTACCCTGAATCGGGTTACCGCCCGCTCGGCCGCGGCGCGCGCTCTCTCGTCGTCCTTTCGCGGCACGAATCCCACGTTCTTCGCATTATAGGCGATCGGCTCGTCGACGGTCCCGGTTTCCGGCAATTCCCGGGAACGGGGAGCACGGCGGCACACGCAGCGGTAGGTCCGCTCGCTCACGATTTCCTGCCAGCCGTCCATGAACCGGTCCCGTGCCTCGGCGGACTTCGCGAAGAGCATTACCCCCGAGGTATCCCGGTCCAGACGATGCACCGCGAAGACGCGCACCTTCCCGTGGCTGCGGTACCGCGCCTTCAGCTCGTCCTCGGCCGTCCTGCCCCGAAAGCCCGGATAGCCGACGGAAAGGAGCCCCGAAGGCTTATGCACGGCCACCACCCATTCGTCCTCGTACAGTATTTCCAGTTTTCCCGCGCGTTCCACGATCTTACCGGTCCCCGTATTTTTCGATCAGCTCGGACAGGATCGGCATGAGCTGCTTCTTGCGCGACACCACGTCGCGAAGCACGTAGACCGAGGGTTCCTGGCGGGGCAGGGTGACGGACTGCTCGAAGTTTCCCTCCGCCGCCACGATGAGGAGGCTCGAAAGGGCGGTAATGTCCGTGACGAGGAGGGCGCTGAAAAGGTGCCCGCCCCGGGCGCGCCGCCGCTCGAGCTCGTCCACGAACTCCGCCTTGCGCGACAGGATATGGTGGGGGTCTTCCACCTCGATCTGGCTCACCCCGAAGGAGAAGCCCGCCTCGTCGTACACCTTCAGGTCCTGACCGATCAATTCTTCCGCGCTCCTGCCCGCGATATTGCTCGCCGCGGTCATCAGGTCCCGGCCCAGGGTCTCGAGGTCCAGGTTGGTTATGTTCGCCAGGTACTCGGCGGTGGAACGGTCAAGGTCGGTGGTGGTCGCCGACTGGAGCACCAGGGTGTCCGCGAGGATCCCGCACAGCAGGATCGAGGCAATCTCCGGCCGGATGGGAATGCGGTGCTCCTGGTAGAGGGTGGTCACGATCGTGCTCGTGGCCCCCACGGGCTTGTTGATAAAGGTAATGGGATGGCGGGTGGAAACCGTGCCGAGGCGGTGGTGGTCGATAATTTCGAGAATCCGGTAGTTCTCGATTCCCTCGATGGCCTGGCTTATCTCGTTATGGTCCACCATGATCACGTCCACGTTGGGCTCGCCGTAAAGGTCGCTTTCGGATATCACCCCGAGGAGGGCGCCCTCGTCGTCCACCACGGGAAGGGTTTTCCCGGGCGCGTCCGCGAGCAATGGCGCGACCTTGCGCACCGTATCGTTCCGGTTCACCGGCTGGACCACCGTATTGCTCATGGTCGTCACGGGCATGGAATAAATGATGAGAAGGGCCGTGGACGCGGTGTCGTAGGGGCTGATAAGGACGGAAACCCCCTTCCGCTCCGCTTCGTCCCGCAGGCCCTTGGAGAGCATCGTCCCGTTGGTGATAATCAGGGCCCGCACCCCCCGCTCTATGGCGTGGCTCTGGATATCTTCCCGGTCGCCCACGATCACGATGGTGTTTTCGGGAATATGCGCGCCCAGGTGCTCCGCGAAGGTTTTATATTCCGCCGCGGCGATCACCACGGGGCTTTTTTTCACCGTATCCGCGTCGTGCACGACCAGGGCCTGGGTGTGGAGCACCGCGGAAAGAAGGTTCATGCTCGTCTGTATGACCGTTTTCTGCTTCGGGTTGATCATCCTGAGCACCTTCTGGGCGAAGGCGCTGTAATGGAGGAGCGAGTGGTAGCGCCCGTCCTTGTCCACCACCGGGAGTACCCGGGTGCGGTTCCGCTCGAGCCGGTCCATGGCCTCCCAGAGGGAGGTGTCCTCGCCGATGGTATCGACGTCGCCCTGGTAATGGTAGGCGACCTTCGGCACCAGGTCGGGCACGAATTCGGGGAGGGTCACGCCGAAGCGGTTGAAAATGTATTCGGTTTGGGGGGTTGGCTTTCCGGCCCGCGCGGCGCGGCAATTCTCGGCGCCCTGCGACCGCTTGAGCGCCGCGTAGGCGGCGGCGGACACGATGGAATCGGTGTCGGGATTTCGGTGCCCGATCACGTAAATGGTCTTCTCTTGTTTCGTTTTACCCATAATAGTTACGCCAAGTATACACTAAAGCGGCCTCTTTTGTGTACAATGCGGCCCATGATAACCTTGGTCGCCTTCCTCGGGAACGTGGGTCCCAAATACGCGCGTAACCGGCACAACGTTGCCTGGCAGTTCGCCGACGCCCTTCCGCTGCTCTCCGCCGCCTCCTGGCAGAAAAAATTCCGCGGCCTCTATACGAGCCTCTCGGTCGCCGGGGCCGACGGCGGGCGCCGCCTCGTGCATTTCATAAAGCCCGAAACCTTCATGAACCTTTCGGGCGAGGCCATAGCCGACGCGGCGGCCTTCTTCAAGGTCAAGGGCGAGGAAATTCTCGTGGTTCACGACGAACTGGAACTGCCCGTGGGCACCGCGAGCCTCAAATGGTCAGGCGGCCTGGGCGGACATAACGGCCTGCGCTCCGCGAAGGCAAGCCTGGGCACCGCCGATTTCTGGCGCCTCCGCTTCGGGATCGGGCGGCCCGACCACCCCGACGTGGCCGCGTACGTGCTCTCGGATTTCACCTCCGACGAGCGCATCACCCTGTCCCTCGTATGGCCCCCGACGGGCGAACTGCTCGCCGGCATTCTCGAAAAGGGGCCCGAGGCCTTTCAGAAAGAATGGCAAAAAAAGCGCCTCGCGCAATAAGATAAGGGGGGAGATGATGAGTGAGAACAAGGACAATGGAACGGGCCGCGACGCGGGCGACGCGGGGATTCCCCTCGGCGGCCTCGCGTCGGAAACGTCTTCCGGGGCGGCGGCAACCGCGGCCGCGAGCCAAGAGCGCTGGGCCGGACTCCGGCTTCCCGCGCCCCCCGCGGGGACCCTCGACGCCTTCGCCCGGCTGTACGGCATAATCGCCCGCCTGCGCGGGCCGGGCGGCTGCCCCTGGGACATAGAGCAATCTCCCGCGACGCTGCGGGAAACGCTTATCGAGGAAGCCTACGAAACCGTGGAGGCCATCACCGACGGCGACGCGCCCCATGTCCGCGAGGAATTGGGCGACGTATTCCTGAACGTGACCATGCTCGCCTATATGTACGAACAGTCCGGCGATTTTCTCGTCCGCGACTCGCTCAACGACGTGGCGGAAAAGCTCGTGCGCCGGCACCCCCACGTGTTCGGCGAGACCGCGGGCTTCGCCGGACCGCTCTCCTCGGCCAAGACCGACACCGCCGAAAAGGTGCTCGCCCAATGGGAAATGATCAAGCGGGGCGTGGAGGGCCGTAAGGCCGATTCCGTCCTCGACGAGGTGTCCCGCGGCATGCCCGCCCTGGAGCGGGCCCACAAGCTGCAGAAAAAAGCCGCGAAATCGGGTTTCGATTGGGCTACACTGGATGACGTGTGGCCCAAGATCGACGAGGAACTCGCGGAGCTCCGCGAGGCCGTGGCCGCCCGCGAGGCGGTTTCAGGCGACGACGCCGAAGTCGAGGCGGCACGCTCCCGGATCGAAGACGAGCTCGGCGACCTTCTCTTTGCCGTGGTCAACGTGGCTCGGCACCTCAAGGTCGACCCGGGTGTGGCGATCGCCCGGACCAACGCCAAGTTCACCCGGCGCTTCCGCCACGTGGAAGCTTCCATGAAGGGCGCGGGCATCCCGATGGATAAGGCGCACCTCGCCGACATGGACCGCTTCTGGGACGAGGCAAAGCGGAAGGAATGATTTCCCGGGGGGGGAAGGGGAGGCGTATGGCTCTGGAAGGCAGCAAGAATTCTATGGGCGTAGCGCGGTCGCGCGGCGCGGGCCGCTTACCGTGCGCGATCCTCATGCTCCTCCTTACGGGCATGCCCGCATGCGCCGGCGGGAACGGCGCTCCCCCGCCGGATTCGGCGGATACGCCGAACGCCCCCGTCGGCACGCCGTTGCCGACCCTTGACCCGCGCGAACTGCCCGGCCCCGAGGAAACGGAACTCTTTCCCGATTCCGGCGCGGAAGGCGGGAATGGGGCAGTGAGAACGCGCAACGGCATCGCCTTGGCGGGGGCGGGGGCGGGAATACTCCTTTCCGCGTTCGGCGTTTCGGCCCTTTTTCGGGGGGTGGGAGACGGTTTTGACTCCGCTGCCATGCATACGGGCCTCACCGTGGCGGTTTCGGGAAGCCTCGTCGCCGCGCTGTTCAGCGCCCTCCTCGATTCGCCCGATCCTAGCGATCCCGGATCAAAATAAACTCGACGCGGCGGTTTTTCGCCACGCCTTCCGAATCGTCGGCTTCCGTCAGGGGCTCGAGCCCTCCCTTTCCCGCTATTTTCATGCGGTCTTCCTCAATGCCCGCGAGAATGAGGGCCCGTTTCACCGTTTCGGCCCGTTTTTCCGAGAGCGGCAGGAGCGTTTCCCGCTGTTCCCGCTCGAACCGCGTCGGATCGTTTCGGAACACCGAATTGGCGTGGCCCTCGATAATCAGCGAGTAATCGGGGAAACGGAGAAAAAGCGCGGCGATCCGCTGAAGGATATCCCGATTCGCCTCGTATAGCTCTTCCGATTCCGCCTTGCTCAGGGTGAAGGAATTCGACGAGAACCGGATAGCCGGTACCCTGATTTTGTACCCCGCTCCCTCGGCGACGAGCAGTATGTCGCAGGTCGCCTCCGCGTACGCGCTTTCCCGCCTCCCCGCCTTGTCCACCGTCTCGAGCGTTATGCGGTAATCGGTTCCGGGCTCCGGCAGGGAATCTTCCGAGGTCATGCCGTTCCAGGTCACGCCGCGGGGCAGCCTTCCCCGTCCGGAGAAGCCGCGAATCGGTTTTCCGTTTCCGTCGGTTATCTCCACTGTCCATCTCTGGGCCGATCCGGGATGCCTCGCGTCGATCGCGATGGCGACGGTATCGGCGTTCCCGTCCCCGTCCGGGGAAAACAGGGGCGGAGCGGCGGCGATCGCCGCGCCCACCGGCGGAACCGGGACGAGCCATCGGTATTCGCGGCGAAGGCCGAGCGCCAGCGAGAATTTGGTTTCTTCGGGATTCATGAGCGGCACGGAGACCGACGGTGCAAGATTGATAAAATTTTCCCCCCGAAGGCGCAGGGCCAGGTTACAGCCCGCGGCGGCGACAAGGGTCGGCCGAAAAAAGGACGCCTCCGGTGCGGCCTCAAAGCCGAGCCCCGCGAAGGGAATGAGCGCCGCCGGGGCGGCGACGTGAAAGCGCCAGCCCGCGGCAAGTCCCGCGCCGGGAAAGGCCTGGGTAACGCCGCCGCGTTCCTGCCAGCGATACGAGGCATTGAGCGCTACCGTGAAAAAAGGGGCGAAAAGGCCTTGTACTTCAAAGGCGCCCGCGGCCCCGAAGCCCGGGGGAAGGGCAGAAGAACCGTTCAGCGGCCGGATGAAGGAATCGCCCTGCCAGAGCGTCGCCGTGCGAAGGAAGCCCCAGGGGTAGGTCTCGCCTTCGGCGCTCGCGTTCGTCGCGGGCAACAGGGCGAAGGCGATCGAGAAAACCGCGAAGGCGGCCGCCTGTCGGCGCGCCCGCTTTATCGGGGCGAGATGGCTCGTCATAGGCTTAATCCCAAAAACAGGCCCGATCCGAGGGCTTCGCCGGGTTTCCAGACTACGGGGACGCTCAGGGAAAAAGAGCCCACGCGAAAGCTCGCGCCCCCCTGGAAATAGGGAATGACATGCCGGCTTACCAGCTCCGCCGCGCTTCCCTCGATCGAGATACTCCCGTTTTTGCCTTCCTTGACGAGCTGCCCGAGGTAGCTATCGATCACGATTTGATCCTGCGTGTCCACGGTTATTTCCGAGCGGGCGTACGACCACGCGACGCCGCCGCCGGCCGTCAGGGTCAGCGCCCGAAAAAAGGTTACCCCCGTTTTTGCGGCCGCCCTGAGGGCTATCATGTTCGTGTCTATCCCCGCCTTTATGACCGGATCGACCCGGAGGGTAACGGATTGGGGCACCAAGGGGCCGTCCGCGTCGGGGTCCAGGCTCACTTCCTGGGTAATGTTTCCGGGTTCCGCGACGGTACTGAGGCCGGTTGCCGCCCATTCCCCGCCGAGCTCCAGCGTTAGGCCTTCCCAGGCGAGCAAGGAGGGGCGCCGAGCGAAAACCCGCGCGCCCGCGAAGAGCCCGGCCGAGAGCGCCTTTATCCCGTACGTGCCCGTATCGGCGTCGATATAGCCGAAAGAGAGCCCCGCATAGGTTTTTCGCCCAAAGAGGGGCAATGTCGCCCCCATATTCACGACGACGGGCTGCACGCAAAGCCCGGCCCGCATATCGGATTCCGGGTCCAGGGAAGAGAGCTCGCCCGCGAGGGAGGGGCCCAGCGACTCGGCGTATACCGCGGCGGCGCTGCCCACGGAAAGGGAGGGGAGCCCGGGTTCCCGCGCGGCCGCGCCCACCAACGAAGAAACCCCCGCTGCGGCGCTGAACCCTTCCATAAATAACGGCTTGTCCAGCGAATCGCCCACGATTTCCGCGATATCGTCGCAGTACGTTTGCGCGTATTCGTCCAGCACCGCCTGATAGTCCCGGAACTCATCGATCAATTCGGGCGTCGTGAGGGTAACCTTCGGCCCCGCGGCAAGGGGCTGGAGCGCTAGGCAAAGGGTAAAGCAGGCAAGGGCAAGGCGACGCGGCGTATTTCCGGGCGGGATTGCGCTGAAACGGCGCGATATACGGGTGAACATGGAACAATTCTCCCCCATGGAATATACTGGAACAGTATACCCCGCGCCGGGCGAAAACTCCACCCGCGGCCCGGGAGAGGAGCGGAGATGAAACACGGCGCATTACCTGCCATTCTCGTTTTATCGGCGATCGCGTGGTCGTCCTGTGCATTCGATTTCTCGGATGACGGGACCGATATCGGCGAATCCGTCTCCTGGACGGAAGAAACCGCCCGCTATTACGGAACGGCGGGCGGCGCCGCCTTCGACGTGGAAGTCGTAAAGCATTATCGGAACGGCGTTTTCAATAAGCAGACCGAATCCCGTATCGACTCCGACGGTTTGGTCTATCGGGTCCAGCGGTATAACGCCGCGGGCGCCCTGGTTTCGGCGACGGCAATCAAACACGAGCAGACCGGCTTGAGCGATCCCGCGTGGCGAATTCACTCGGTCACCGAGTGGGCGGCCAACTCAGGCGCCCTCGCCCCGCAATCGCATACGGTGTACGGATACGGTTCGGGCAACGCGGTGGAAACCAAGGCGGTATACCCCGTCTCGGGCACTGCTTCCGCCGCGACCGCCGGCGCGACTCCCGATTGGGCCGCGCGGTACGACCTGGACTCGTCCATCGCCCCCTTCTACGAGGCCGCCCTCTGGTATGGGGGCGACGGCGTCGCCTACGGCCTCGATGCCGTCCAGGCCCGCGCGTGGCTCCCTGGCGCCGACCCTGCCGACGATCATTGGAACGTATCGGTTGAGTACCGTCGGGAAACCGATTCGAAGCGCTCCGTTCCGGTCCGTCCGGAAGCCGATACGGTGTCGCCCTGTACCGCGAAATCCGCGGCGACCAACCTGGGCGCCGTTACCTCCACGAGCCCGTATTTTCACGCCGCGCAAAGCCTGGCGACGGTGGCGGACCCCGCCTATGCGGTTCCCGCCCTGCCCGACGTTACGGCGCTTAACCCCGCCTCCCCCGCGATCCCGGTCAGCTCCTTCGGGCTCTACGCCGAAGAGAGCGCGACGCGCTCTACCGAAGTAACCTTCGACGCCGACTGGTACCCCGTTTCCATGGTCCGGAACGACGATCGGCTCCCCGCTCAAATGAAGATCCTTGCCGAGTGGGATTCCCAGCGCCGGCTTACGGCGAAAGAAACGTACATAGGCGCCACCCTGGCCCTGTCCGTGGACATTGCGCGCGACGGGGACGGATACCCGACGACCATCGTTACCGGGGGCGAGGGCTTGATCCTTCCCTTGACCTATACCCTCGGGTACGAAACGGGCACCCACAACCTCGAGAGCGTCACGTTCACGGTCGCCGGGATACGGCAAACGCTGACGTTCCTGACCGGAGGCGTTCTCGGCGTTCCCGTTCCCGCCCTCGCGGACGCCCGCTCCCTCGATCCCTTCGCGTTCATGACGGGCCTCCTGGATAATTACCTGGAAATCCAGCACTGGAACGGGGAAAGTCCCGCGCAGCTCGTGGAATACTTTAGGGTGGAAACGGCCCCTACCGACACGACGATTACGGTCTGGGACGCGCATTTAACCGATGACGCGCACGCGGTTACCCGCGACGATACGGTCAACGGTACCTACGAGCTCGCCTGGGCCCATACCGGCGACCCCGTCGCCTCCCTTACGGCAAAGGACGATGCGGGCGTTACGGTGTGGAAATACGAGTACGCGTACGGCGGCGCTCTCGCGAATGCCGTCGCCCAGGCCCTGCCCTCATGGCTCACGGTCGGCGCCTCCGCCGCCAGCGATCAGCTTTCGGCCCTCTATTCGGCGGCCTCCGCCACGAGCGAGGGCGCCATGGTCCAATCCATCGCGTCCGGCTTCCTCTACGACCTGCTCTTTTAAGTCCCGCATTCGGACCGGCCCGTTCCGTTTCCGGATCGACCGGTCGCTCGAGAACCTTGCCCGGGGGATAAACCCGCCCTCCGGGCTTTTTTATGCCCTTTTTCGTTGACATTAGTTAAGACACTTAATATATTAGCAAGTAATAGAAGCGCGACGTAATTATCAAACCGATTAACGAAAGAGGACGGAATGACCGAACTTACCGGTACCCCACGGACGCTCATGGAAAAGCTTCGGCGCGTGAGCCATATTCTGCAAAAGGACTTCATGCGGTCCATAAGCACGGAATTCAAGCCGTCGTCGGTCATGATCCTCATGCGACTGTGGCATCGCAAGAAGCACGGGGAGGGGGGAATCCGCGTGTCGGATTTCGCCAACGCGCTCGGCATTACCGTTCCCGCCGTGACCCAGATCGTGACCGGCCTCGAGGCCCAGGGGTTGGTGAGCAGGGCGATGGACAGCGAAGACCGCCGCGCGATCCTGGTCAGCCTGACCGATTCGGGCCAGGCCCGCCTCCGGCCGCTTTTTTACCGCTTCACCGAAGAGTTCGACGGACTGGCCAACGCCCTCGGCAAAAAGGATTCGGAGGAACTGATCCGGTTGCTCTCGATCGTCGAAACGTATTTTACCGAAACCCTTGGCGTGACCACCTGCGGCAGTCACGGGAATAGTTAACCATAGGAAGGTATTCCATGACAGATCAAAGTACCCAAAGGAGCCGGCGATTCCCGCAGGCGATGCCCGTTTTCGTCTTGGTGTGCGTCGGCGCCCTCGGCGCGGCCCAGTCGCCGGCCCCGGCCCCGGTCGGGCTTTCGTTGAATGACGCCGTGCAATCGGCCATACATACCGATTACCGCGTGGCCGCCGCCGCCATCGACACCGAGTCCGCCAGGGCCCAGCAAAGCGCCGCAAGCCTCCGTCGCCTCCCCGCGATTACCCTGTCGGGGAGCTATACCCGACTGAGCCACGTGGACCAGTCGATCAGTTTCGGGCCCATGAGCGTGGATCTTGGCTCCCAGGACGACGCGTTTTCCTTCGCGGCGAACCTGCAATACCCGATTTTCGCCGGGTTCCGGCTCGCCGAGAGCGTGAATCTCGCGGCCCTCCAAACCCGCGCTAAAGAGTTAACCGAGGCCATGACGGCGAACGCCGTAGCCTTCGAGACCGCCCGCGCGTACTGGGAAGCGGTTCGCGCGCAACTGAACGCGGCGACATTGCGTGAGAACCTGGAACTGACGCTTAAGAACTACGACATGACCGCGCAAAAGGTCGCCCAGGGAACGGCGCTCAACGCGGATCTGCTCGGAGCGGGAATGCGCCGCGACCAGGCCAAGATGGACCTTGCCGACGGCTTGGCCGTGCGCGACCGGGCCCTTTTTTACCTTTCGTCCCTGGTGAACCCCGAAACGGCCTCGTACTTCGGCGCCGCGGTGAATCCTACTGGTGATCCGGCGGAGTCCACGCTGCCGGAAAAAATCGCCCTCATTTTAAGCTCGGACGATGCCTCCCCGTCCGATGCGGAACTGGTGGCCCTCGCGCTCGCGAATCGCGGCGAAACGAGGATGGCCGGCCTGTCCGGTTCGCTCGCCGAAAGCGCGAAGAAATTGGCCGAGGCGCCCCTGTTCCCGAGCCTGACCCTGACGGGAAACTACACCTTCGCGAACCCCAACCAGCGCTACAGCCTTTCGGGCGATGGGTTCAACGGTACCTGGGCCGTGGGGGTTGCCGTGAGCTACGATCTCGGCGGCCTGCCCGCGAACGTGAAGACCGTCGAGTCCAAGGGGCTCGACGCGCGTAAGGCCTCGGCCGACGGCGACCGTACCGCCGAAACCGTCGTGCTCGACGTGCGGAGCTGTCGCCTCTCGCTGGAACGGGCGCGGGGCGACCTTTCCCTAGTCACGGCCATGCTCGACCAGGCCAAGGAAAACGAGCGGGTCGTGGCCCAGCGCGTCAAAAACGGGACTGCCGGCGACCTGGACCTGCTGAGCGCGTCCTTCGCCCGGGTCAGGAGCGAGTTCGCGATCGCCAATAAGCAGATCGACTGCCGGATCGCCGAGGCGGATCTCGCCCGCGCGGCGGGCCTCCCCGTCGGAGCGACCGAATAAGGAGCGCAAAGAAGATGCTGAAACTATTCAGGACGCTCAAGCCCTGGCGAATACCCATCGTCGCGACCGTGCTGGTCGTGTTCGCCCAGAGTATGTGCGACCTTTACCTGCCGAACCTGATGTCCGACATCGTCAACAAGGGTATCACCAACGGCGACGTGAACTATATCCTTTCCGTGGGCCTCAGGATGCTCTTGGTGGCCCTGGGCGGTTCGATAAGCGCGGTGGCCGCGAGCTTCCTCTCGTCGCACGTGGCCATCGGCTTCAGCGAAAACCTGCGGGAGCGGATTTTCAACCGGGTCTCGAAGTTCTCCCTCCACGAGTTCGACGTGATCGGCACGCCCTCCCTCGTGACCCGAAGCACCAACGACGTAAACCAGATCCAGAACGTGCTGATCATGATCCAGCGGATGATGATCGGCGCCCCCATTACGGCGGTGGGCGGGATGATCCTCGCCCTCCGAAAGGACGCCGGGCTCGCCTGGGTTATTTTCTTGGCGATACCCGTCCTGGGCGTCCTAATCGGGACCGTGGCGTCCCTGGGCTTCCCGCTCTTTCAGGCGATCCAGAAAAAGGTGGACCGGATTAACCTGATCGTCCGCGAAAACCTCACCGGCATCCGGGTAATCCGCGCCTTTAATCGCGGGCCCACCGAGCGGGAGCGCTTCGCCGAGGCCAACGCCGACCTGATGGTAACCTCGGTGAAGGTGAACCGGATCTTCGCCATGATGTTCCCCTTCATGATGCTCATCATGAACATGACCGTCATCGCCATCCTCTGGTTCGGCTCTTCGCGCATCGATTCCGGCGTTTCCAAAGTGGGCGACATGATGGCCTTCATGCAGTACGCCATGCAGATTCTCTTCTCGTTCATCATGGCCTCGATGATGTTTATCATGGTTCCCCGGGCCCAGGCGTCCGCGGACCGAATCAACGAGGTACTGGATATCGTGCCCGACATCGCGGACCCGGACGATCCCGTCTCTCCCGAAGGCGGCGTCCGGGGCGTCGTGGAGTTCAGGAACGTCTCGTTCGCCTATTACGGGGCCGAGCGCCCCGCCGTGGAAGGCATTTCCTTCAAGACCGGCCCCGGCGAGACCACCGCGATCATCGGGAGCACGGGCAGCGGCAAGACGACCCTCCTTTCCCTGATCCCCCGGTTTTACGACGTGACCTCCGGCGAGGTGTTGATAGACGGGGTGGACGTCCGGAAGATGACCCTTTCCGATCTGCGCTCTCGGATCGGCACGGTGCCCCAGAAGGCGGTGCTCTTTTCCGGCACCGTCCGGGAGAACCTGCTCTACGGCAAGGAAGACGCGACGGACGAGGAACTGGAAGAGGCGCTGAAAACCTCGCAGTCCTGGGATTTCGTCTCGGCCATGGAACGGGGGATCGAATCGCCCCTTGCCCAGGGCGGAAGCAACGTTTCCGGCGGACAAAAGCAGCGGCTTTCGATAGCCCGCGCCCTGGTGAGGAAACCGGAGGTATACCTCTTCGACGACAGCTTCTCGGCCCTGGACTTCAAGACCGACGCGAAGCTCCGCGCCGCCCTGCGGGAAAAAACCGCCGACGCCGCGGTGCTCATCGTTGGACAGCGGGTTTCCTCGATCATGCAGGCCGACCGCATCGTCGTGCTCGACGAGGGCAAAATCGCCGGAATCGGCACCCACGACGAACTGTACCGGGATTGCGCGGTGTACCGCGAAATCGTGGAATCCCAACTGACCGAGGAGGAACTCGCATGAGCGACGCGAGCCAAAGACAGGCAGGCCCCGGCGGCCCGCGGCCGGGAGGTCGCCCGGGCGGAATGATGGGCGGCGGCCCCATGGGCGGCATGCGCGGCCCCGTTGAAAAGCCCAAGAACATGGCAAAGACCTTCAAGCGGTTCGTGGAATACTTCGGCGTGCGGAAAAAACACCTCTTTGTCGTTTTTTTCCTCGCCGTGACGAGCACGGTCTTCAGCATCGTGGGACCGAAGCTTCAGGGTTTCGTGACCACCAAGCTCTTCGACGGGATTATGGGAAAGTACGCGGCGGCCATGCTCGGCCAGCCCCTTCCCGCGCTGGACATGACCTACATCGGTCGGATGCTCGCGGGCATCGTGGCCCTGTATCTCGTGAGCGCCGCCTTGAGCTATACCCAACAGCTGATCATGTCCGACGTGGCACAGAAGATCGTGTACGACATGCGGCGCGACATGAACGACAAGCTGCACCGGCTGCCCCTGAAGTATTTCGACGGGAGAACCCACGGCGAGGTAATGAGCCGCATGACCAACGATATCGACAATATCGGCAATACGCTCCAGCAGAGCCTGACCCAGATGATCACCTCCGCCACGACCATCATCGGAATACTTATCATGATGCTGACGATCAGCCCGCTTTTGACGCTTATCAGCCTTTTAACGCTGCCTACCGCCATGCTCGCCACGGTGAATATCGCCAAGGTTTCGCAAAGGCTTTTCGGAACCCAGGCGAAGGAATTGGGGCAGCTTAACGGGCATATCGAGGAAATGTATTCGGGCTTCAGGATCGTGAAGGCTTTCGGACGGGAAGGAAAATCCATGGAGGAGTTCCGGGCCATTAATGGGAGGCTCGGGGAATCGAACTGGCGCGCCCAGTTCATTTCCGGTGCCATGATGCCGATCATGAACTTTATCAACAACGTGAGTTACGTGCTGATTGCCGTTATCGGCGGCGTAATGACGGCTAAAAAGGCCATGAAGCTCGGCGATATCCAGGCGTTCATCCAGTATTCGAGGCAGTTTACCATGCCCATATCCCAGCTGTCGAATATCGCCAACGTCCTTCAGTCGACCCTGGCCTCGGCGGAGCGCGTGTTCGAGATTCTCGACGAAACCGAGGAGCTCCCCGACGCCGCGACCGCCCTGGCCGATTTTACGCCCGAGGGCTTCGTCAAGTTCGACAAGGTGCGGTTCGGCTACTCGGACGAGAAAATCCTCATGGAAAGCGTTGACTTGGACGTTCGCCCGGGGCATACCGTCGCCATCGTCGGTCCCACCGGCGCGGGCAAGACGACCCTGGTGAATCTGCTCCTGCGCTTTTACGAAATCCAGGGCGGCGCCATCAGCGTCGACGGAACGGACATACGGGACGTGAGGCGGGGAACCCTCCGCACGACCTTCGGCATGGTGCTGCAGGATACCTGGCTCTTCAAGGGCTCTATCCGCGACAATATCGCCTACGGCCGCGAGGGTGCCACCGAAGGGGAAATCGTGGGGGCGGCCCAGGCGGCACACGCGGACCACTTCATTCGCGCCCTGCCCGACGGCTACGACACGGTCATCAACGAGGACGCCTCGAATCTCTCGCAGGGCGAGAAACAGCTTCTGACCATCGCCCGGGCCATCCTTTCGGATCCCGCGATCCTCATCCTTGACGAGGCCACGAGCAGCGTCGACACGAGAACCGAGGTGTATATCCAGAAGGCAATGGGAGAGCTCATGAAGGGCAGGACGAACTTCGTCATCGCCCATCGGCTTTCCACCATCCGCGACGCGGAGATGATCATCGTCATGGACAAGGGCACCATTATAGAAACGGGAAATCACCAAGAACTTATCGAGAAGAAAGGGTTCTACGCGGATTTGTACAATAGCCAGTTCGCCGGTTCCTTCGCCGAAGAAGGGCTGGTCGTTTAGGAGATTAAGGATATGGATAAGAAAGAAAGCGAGAAGAAAGGACCCGTCGGCACGACGGGGGTCCGCAAGGCGCCGAACGTGCTCGGCATGGGAATCCTCCTCGTGGTGCTTATAGTCGCGGCCGCCTGGGGCGGACTGACCGCCTACGATTCGTTTACCTACGTTTCAACCGACGACGCCGCGGTGGACGGGACCCAGATATCCGTTGGCCCGAAAATCCTCGGCCGCATCGCCGAAATTACCGTTACCGACGGGCAAAAGGTGAAAGCCGGCGACCTCTTGGCGCGTTTGGACGATACCGATGCCCGTGCCCAGGAGGCCCAGGTCATAGCCGCCCTCAATACCGCGCGAAAAAGCCTCGCGTTGGCGAAGGTAAACCTGGACAACAGCGAAAGCGACTTGGAACGGGTTAAGGCCCTCAACGCCACCGGAGCGGCCACCAGGGAGGCCCTGGACCATTCCCGGAACGCCCAGGCGGCGGCCACCGCCCAGTATGAGCTCGCCCAGGCCCAAGCGGACGCGGCCGGCGCCCAGCTCGGGGTAATCGAGGCCCAGCTTTTGAATACCGTAATCCGTTCTCCCCTGGACGGCACGGTGGATCATATCAACCTGGGCGTGGGCGACGTGGTGCAGCCTACCCAGAAGATCCTCACGGTAACCGACCTGTCCAAGGTATGGATAACCGCCAACCTGGAAGAAACCAAGATCGCCCGGGTAAAGGAAGGAGCGCCGGTAAAGATTACCGTGGACGCCTGGAAGGACGTTCCCTTCACCGGCACGGTTGAGCTGATCCGCTCGGGGATAGTGGCCCCTGCCTTCCAGCTCGGGGAATTTACCAAGACAACCCAGCGCATCCCGGTGCGCATTTCCTTCGACCCGGAATTCCTATCCGGCGCCGACGCGAAGCGCCTCCTTCCCGGCATGTCCGTGGAAGTGAAGGTTCGCGTCGTAAAGTGACGTTTCGGGTTTTCCTCACTGTTGTATACTCGAACGCGAAAGGAGCGTACGCCGAATATGAAAACCCTTATCCTGTATTACTCGCGGACCGGCAACAACCGGTTCGCCGCCCAAAGGCTCGCCGAGGCGCTGGACTGCGAGATCGAGGAGATTCGCCCTGCCTCAGGCGGCTTTTTTTCGCTCCTCTTGGGCTCTGCCCTCAAGTTTGGCCTGGGCAACCGCAAGCTCGCGCGAAACCCCGCCGATTTTGACCGCGTGATCCTCTGCGGTCCCATTTGGATGGGGCAGATCGTCCTTCCACTCCGCGTTTTTATCCGAAAATACGGGCGGTCGCTCAAGTCGCTCACCTTCGTTACCGTCTGCGGCAGCGACGAGGCGAGCAAGGATACGGGCTTCGGCTACGAGACCGTCTTCGCCAAATTCCGCGCCCTTCTCGGGGAGAAGTTCGCGGGCGGCCTCGCCATTCCCGTTACCTTGATTCCCGGAAGCGGCGTCGACGCGACGAAGGTCATCCTTACCGAGGCGAACTTCACGGGCGAAATCGCCGCCCGCTTCCAAGCCGTGGCGGACCGTTTACGCTCGGTCAATTGAACGACGGAAGCGTAACCGAACCGCTTGAGACCGTCAGCCGAGCGCCCACGCGTAGCCCTCGCTTCCAAGCTCCGCGAACTCCGGACATTCCGCCGCTTTCCCGAAGGCCTTCGCGAGCCTCGCGCCGCTCACCGGCTTCTTTCCCCGGTTCACGAAGACCGTTAGGCTCTTCGCCCCGCGGTAGCCGTTTTCCGGCCGGAGCCTTCCGTAGGCCGCGTCCGACTCGTCCTCTCCCGCCGCTCCCGCTGAAATCCTGAAGCCGAATACGTCGGGCAGCTTGGGGTTCGTAAGCCATTCCCGCCGGCCCCGGTTCACGAGCGCCGCGTTCTCCCGGCGCAGGGCGATAACCGCCTTGAGGAATTCGTACTGGCTGCGGTCCTGGTGGGCCGTGTCCCAGGGCATGCACCGCCTGCAGTCCGGGTCGTGGGCGCCGGTCACGGCGTACTCGCTGCCGTAGTAAAAGCAGGGAGAGCCGGGCAGCAGCGCCAGGATAAGCCAGGCGATGCGGGCGGCTGAAAGGTTTCCGTCCAGCCGGTGGATAAGCCGGGCCGTGTCGTGGGAATCAAGCAGGTTGAACCCCGCGCGTATCACCGGCAGGGGATACGACTTTTCCAGGGTTTCCGCGCGGTGCGCCAGGGCGCGCGCGTCGGGAATTTCGGCCGTCCCCTTCAGGAACTCGGTAATCGCCTGGCCGAAGTGATAGTTCATGATCGCGTCGTACTGGTCTCCCCTTAGCCAGTCGATGGAATGGTGCCAAATCTCCCCGACGATATAGGCGTCGGGTTTGGCCGCCTTCACGACCCGGCGGAATTCCCGCCAAAAATCGTGGGTCACCTCGTTGGCCACGTCGAGCCGCCACCCGTCGATATCGCATTCCCGTATCCAGTAGTCGGCTACTTTCAAAAGGTATTCCCGCACCTCGGGGTTCGCCGTATTCAGCTTGGGCATGCCCGTGGTGAACGCGAAAGTCTCGAAATTCGCGCGGTGGGAATCCCCGTCGTCGGCGCGGGGCGAACCGTCTTCGTTTACGCCGAAAAGGGGAAAGTCGCGGATCGCGAACCAGTCCCGAAAGCGCGAGGCTTCGCCCTTTTCCAAAACGTCGGCCCAGGGCGCGAAGGTCGTCCCCGAATGGTTGAACACCGCGTCCAAAATAATCCTGATCCCCCGCCGGTGGCATTCGGCCACCAGGGTCCGCAGGTCCTCCTCCGTACCGAAGGCCGGGTCGATCTTCAGGTAATCGCCCGTATCGTACTTATGCACCGAGGGTGACTGGAAAATGGGCGTCAGGTAAATCCCGTTGAAACCGAGGTCCGCGATATGGTCGAGCTTGGCCGTAATGCCCGCCAGGTCGCCCCCGTAGTATTCCTTATTCGTCACCTCGCCGTACTGCCATTCCTTCGTCCCCGGCGGGTTGAGCGCGGGGTTTCCGTTATGGTACCGCTCGGGAAAAATCTGGTACCACACCGTCTCGCCCACCCATTCCGGCGCCCGATACACCTCGGTCGGCTGAATATACGGATAAATGAAGGTATTCCAGGTATTGTGCCGGTCTACGGCCGTAACCACGCCCTTCTCCCCGTACTCGACCGACGCGCGCCCCTTATGGAGGATAAACCAGTATTTCAGGCGCCGGTACGGCGGCTCGAACAGAAACTCCCAAAAATCGTGCACGCCGTTCGTGCCGACCTTCCGCATGGGATACAGGTCGCTTGCCCACTCGTAGCCTTCCTTTCCGGGCTGCCACTCATAGGGATCGCCGCACACGATCTCCACCCGGTCAATATCGCTCGCCGCCGTGCGGATACGAATGTGGAGGGTTGTATCGTCAAACGCATAACACCAGTGATCACCGCAGTGGTGATAAATTGCGGAAGTATTCATCGAAAGGGCTCCTTATGCTGGAATTGTATGCAGGTAAACCGGTTTATGCAAGCGTTTTCTCTGAAATAAGTGGAAGGGTAAACAAAAAAAGACAAAGAAAAGAGAAAGACTCAGACTGAGTATCTCGCGAAAGGGCGCTTCATCGATTATATGCTACGGCGAGGCCGCGCCATGCCCGGGGAGCGATCCCGGCTCCGATTACGGCGGCGTGCGTCATGCGGTGTTTCATGCTAACAGGGTACTCCCTCTCGGCGCGGCTGAACATGCCTCAATAGTTCAAAAAAGGCGTTCGATTCTCGGTTTTGCCGATTTGCTTGCATTATGTGCCAAGAACCTGCTATGCTTTTTCCCATGAAGTTGATTCTTACCCCCGGTAGCGCCCGGCGTTTTGCCTGGACCGACCGGGTTTCAGGCTTTCTTGAATTGAATAGCGCCCATGCCGGCGTCTGCGAAGGCGGGTACCGACGCTTTGGGAAAACGTTTTTTCACGACGTATACCTGGCGGATACCGTGGACCTTTGGCGCTCCAACGCCGTGAGAACCGAAGTGGAGCCGACCGGTGCCCGTTTCGTCTTCCGTGAGGGCGACGCTCCCGCGTCCCTTTCCCTCTCTCTCCTGGTCGACGAACAGGCCCTTGCGGTAACCCTTGAAGGCGATCGGGGGGACTGCGGCCTTTTGCTCCCGCCGCGCCCCGTGCCTTCGGTTGAAAGCCCTGACTGGAAGCCGTTCGGCGCTTCCCGCCCGGAAGGCGATTCCGCGGCGTTTTGCGCGTGGCGTTCCTTTCCCGCGTCAGCTTCCGGCGGGGAAGGGGAGTCCCTCGGGGCCTCGGGAATCGCCGTCGCGTCCGCGCGGCCCTTTACCCTCGCGGAAGGGGAAGGCGGTCGCGTAATCCTTCACGGTGAGTCGCTCCCGGCGACCTGGTACGTCGCCTTTGAGGCTACTCCGCAAGCCGCCGCGGAAAAAGCGCTCCGCCTTGCCCGCGAGGACGGGCTTCGCGCCCACCGCGAAAAGGTCGCCGCGGCCCTGTCGGCCGTTACGGCGGCTACCGACGACCCCCGCCTCGACGAGGCCCTCGCCTGGGCGCGCTTTTCCGGCTGGATGCTCGTAACCGACGACGGCGGCGCCCGGGGTATTTGGGCTGGGTTGCCCTGGTTTCGGGACAACTGGGGGCGCGATACCTTCATCGCCCTTTCGGGAATCCTTCTCGCCGGCGGCCATTTCGGGGAAGCCCGTTCCGTCCTTACCGGCTTTGCCCGCCATCAAAACCGCGACCCCGAGAGTCCCGACTGGGGGCGGATCCCCAACCGTTGGCGGGGTCCCGACGACGTTATATACAACACCGCCGACGGAACCCTTTGGTTTATCCGCGCGGTTTGGGAATACCTCCAATACACCGGCGACCGGTCCCTGCTCGGGGAAATCGGTCCGGCGGTGGATCTGGCCCTCAAGGCCGACGCGGAACGCAGGATCGACGCGCACGGGTTTTTGCTTCACGGCGACGCGGATACCTGGATGGACGCGCGCATCCGGGGCGAAAACCCCTGGTCTCCCCGGGGCGACCGGGCCAACGACGTGCAGGCGCTTTGGTATACCGCCCTGCGTATCGGGAGCCGCCTCTCGCGAATGGGGGGCGACGAGGCCGCGGCCGCGGAGCGGGATTCCCTGGCGGATCGCGTCCGGTCCTCCTTTCGCCGCTTTTTCTGGTCGGCGGAGCGGAATGCCCTCGCCGACCGACTGCCCCCGGGCCCCCACGGGGAGTGGGAGCGGGATTTTACCGTGCGGCCGAACCAGCTTTTGGCCCTCACCGTTCCCTCGGTTCTCTCTCCCGAAGAAAGCCTTCTCGACGAGGCCTGTTCCCGCGCCGTGCTCGAAAACGTCGAGCGCGAGCTGGTTTCTCCCTTCGGCCTTTATAGTCTCTGCCCGGACGATCCGCGCTTCCATCCCCGGCACGAGGACCCCCGGCGGTACCATAAAGACGCGGCCTACCATAACGGAACCGTCTGGCCCTGGAATTCGGGCCCCTACGTATCGGCCGCGTGCCGTCAGGGCTCGCTTTCCCTTCCGTTCCGTGCGGCCGGCATTATCCGCAACGAGGCGCGCATGATCCTCGAATCCGGCTGCGCGGGAACCCTCAGCGAGAATATCCACGCCCTCCCCGATTCGCTGGGGAATCCCGTACTGTCAGGCGCCTGGTCGCAGGCCTGGAGCGTTTCGGAGTTCGTCCGCAACGTTCACGAAGACGTGCTCGGGTTTCGCCCCCGCCTTGCCGAAAACGCGATCGACCTTTCTCCCTCGTTTCCCAACGGCATTTCGCGCTTCGCCGCGAGCTTTCCCCTCGGCGCGCGCTCCCCGGAGGGCGGGAATGGCCGCCTTCGGGTAACCGTGAACCGGCGGGAAGACGGCTCATACGAGGCCGAAGCCCTGCTCGACGCGCCGGCCGACTTCGCGGCCCTCGCGGTCAACGGGCGAACCCTCTCGCCGGGCGTGCCCGTCCCGGTGCCCTTTCCCCCCCGCGTGGGCGTTTCCGGCGGCGTTCCGGGCGGCGTTCCGTCCGGCTCGACCGCGACCGGTTCGCCTTCCCCCCTTTCGCGCGATCCCGCGGCCTTCGTGCCCGATGCCTGGGTTACCGAACCCTTCCCCGCGCGCGAGCTGGAAACGGAGTGGTGCGGCGCCCTTCACCGGAAGGACTGGCTCGAAGGACTCATCCTCTCGGGCCGGCAAAACGGCGCGGGCGGCGGCCCCCTTACCGCCGAGCTGGAATGGTATTTCGATTCGGACCAATTCCGGAACGCCCATGAAACGCGGGCTTCCTTCGGCGCGCGGTGGACGCCCGACGAAACCCTGTTCCGCCTGTGGGCCCCGACGGCGCGCGCGGTGGAGCTCGCGCTTTGGGCGGAGGGAACCGGCGGCGCGCCCGTGCTGGTCCTTCCCATGACCCGGGGCAGGGGAGTGAACGCGGACGGGGCGGGCCACACTGACCGGGGCACCTGGTTCGCCGCGGTTCCGGGCGATTTGCACGGCGTCTACTATACGTTCCGCGTCCGGGCGCACGGGATCGCGCGCGAATCTGCCGATCCCGAGGCGCGCGCCTGCGGGGTAAACGGGAAGCGATCCATGGTCGTCGACTTTTCCCGGACGGACCCCGAAGGCTGGTCGGCGGTGGAAGCCCCGCCCCTCGCGAGCGCGAACGACGCGGTGGTTTACGAGCTTCACGTCGCCGACCTCACCTCGTCGCCCACCTGGACCGGCCCCGAAAGCCTTCGGCGCAAATACGCCGGGGTTACCGCGCGGAACGTGACCTGCGGCGCGGGCGATCCCCGTCGCGGCGGCCCCCGGTACCCCGCCGGCTTCGACCATCTGCGCGACCTGGGCGTTACCCACGTCCAGTTTTTGCCCCTGTTCGATTACGGCAGCGTGGACGAAACCCTGCACGGCGACCCGGAGTACGGCCTGCGCCTGGTGGGCGGCAAGTTTAACTGGGGCTACGACCCGGAAAACTATTCGGCTCCCGAGGGCGTATACGCCTCGAACCCCTTCGACGGCGCCGTACGGGTCCGGGAGCTCAAGGCGATGATCCGCGACTTTCTCGCCGCCGGTATCGGGGTCGTCATGGACGTGGTCTACAATCACGTGCCCTCCGCGCACGTCCATTCCCTCGGCATCTGCGTGCCCGGGTACTACTTCCGTCCGGAGCGGTTTTCCCGCGCCGGCGACGACACGGCGAGCGAGCGCGCCATGTTCCGCTCCTACATGATCGATTCCCTCTCCCATTGGCTTACCGAGTACAAGCTTTCGGGCTTTCGGTTCGACCTGATGGGCCTTCACGACGTGGCGACCATGAACGCGGTCGCGGAGAGCCTGCGGAAGATCAAGGGCGACGTATTGCTGTACGGCGAGGGCTGGGACATGTACCGGGGATCGAAGACCGTCGGGGCGAGCATGCTCGAGGCGAAAAAGCTGAACGGCATCGGCTTTTTCAACGACGCGTTCCGGTGCGCCGTCAAGGGCGACGCCTTCGTTCCCCGGGAAGGCGGCTTTCTTCACGGAGGCGCCCGACGGGAATCGGTGAAATTCGGGCTCGTCGGCGCGGTCTACCATCCCCAGGTGCACAATCGCGCCGTCACCGGCACGGCGAACCCGAATCCCTGGACCGAACGCACGGCCTCGTCCGTCAATTACACGGAAATTCACGACAATTCCACGCTCTACGACAAACTGGTATTGGTGGAGCCGGGCCGCGACGACGCGTATTACGCCCTCCTTCAGCGCACGGCCATCGGCCTCGTCCTCCTTGCCCAGGGCATGCCCGTCCTGCACGCGGGCATGGAATTCCTCAGGACCAAGGAGATCCCCCGCTCGATTCTCCGGCGAAATCCGGGCTTGAGCGATCTGTACCGGGTAGGCGCCCCGGAAGAGCCGGCCGACGCCGCGGACGGCGCTCGGGACGGGCGCGCCTTCAGCCACAATTCCTACAATCTCTCTGACGCGATCAACGGCCTCGATTGGGAACGGCGGGCCGCGAACGAGGAGACCGTCGCCTTTACCCGCCGGCTTATCGCGATACGGAAGGCCCACGCGCATTTCCGGCTTCGGGAAGAAAGCGAGGTGGCCGCCTGCCTATCCTTCATCGAGCCGGAAACGGGTCTCCTCGCCTGGCGAATCCTCGACCCCACGGGCGCCGACCCCTGGGCGCAGGTCTGCGCGGTCGTGAACCCGGGAACCGAGGCGCGGCCGTTCACGTTGCCTCCCGCGCGGAACGCCGGGCATTGGCGCGAGGCGATCACGAGCTCCCCGGAACCGTCGGAGGCGCGCCTTCCCGCCGGCTCGACCGTGCGGATCGGGGCGAAAGCGCTGTACTTATACGCGGAATTTTAGTACATTGGTCACTAGTTCATTTACAAGGAGCACAGCCGTGAATTCACGCATTCAGCGCGGAACCAAGATCCGCCCGCTCGACGCCTTCCGGAACGAAGAGGAAGAAGAGGAAGAGGACGACAAGGCCGAACGCGGGCAGGGGCCCGATCCCTTCGCGGCGAAATTTCTCAAGACCCGGCAAATCCTCCTTTCGGGCGAGATCAATAAACCCTTGGCCGAGAAGATCGTTCGCCAATTGCTCATCCTCGAGTCCGACTCGAAAGACCCGATCAAGATCTATATCGATTCTCCCGGGGGCGACGCCGACGCCGGCTACGCCATTTTCGACATGATCCGATTCATCGACGCGCCGGTGTACGCCATCGGCATGGGACTCGTCGCCAGCGCCGGCTCGATCATTCTCCTGGCCGCCCCGAAGGAGCGCCGCTTCGCCCTGCCGAACAGCCACTACCTCATCCACCAGCCCCTCTCGGGCATCAAGGGCGTGGCCACCGAGATAGAGATACACGCGGCGGAGCTCGAAAAGATGCGGGTGCGCATCAACCGCCTGATCGCCGACGAAACGGGCCTTCCGATCGAAAAGGTCTCCAAGGATACGGACCGGGATTTCTGGATGAACGCCGAGGAAGCGAAAGAGTACCGTCTCGTTTCCAAGATAGTCGCCAAGCGCTCGGAGCTTCCCTAAGCGCGTTAGCCCGCTTGCGGATACATAAAAAAGAACCGCCCGGAGAGCGTCTCTCCGGGCGGTTTTTATTTTTTTGGAAGCGGGGCCTTTACGCCTTACCGCAGGAAGTTCGAGAAGGTATCCCTGCCCGAGTAGCGGGCCGTTACGCCCAGTTCGTCCTCGATCCGCATCAGTTGGTTATACTTCGCCACGCGGTCAGAGCGGCTCATGGAGCCGGTCTTGATCTGCCCGGTTTCCAGCGCCACCGCGAGATCGGCGATGAAGGTATCCTCCGTTTCGCCCGAGCGGTGGGAAATCACCGCGGAGTAACCCGCCTTTTGCGCCATGCGAACCGCGTCGATCGTTTCGGTAACGGAACCGATCTGGTTCAGCTTGATCAGGATCGAGTTGCACGCCCCCTCGGCGATTCCGCGCGCCAGCCGTTCCGTGTTGGTCACGAAAAAGTCGTCGCCCACGATCTGCACCCGGCTTCCCAATTCCTCGGTGAGCCGCGCGTAGCCTCCCCAGTCGTTTTGGTCCAGGGGATCCTCGATGGAGATGATCGGGTACTTATCGATCCATTTCTTGTAAAGCTCGATCATCTCGTCGGCGGTGAATAGCTTGCCCGGGTTGGACTTCCAGAATTTGTAGCCCTTCCGCCCGCCGGCGTCGTACAGTTCCGAGGCGGCGCAGTCCAGGGCGATCATGATATCCTCCCCGGGGCGGTAGTTCGCCTTTTCGATGGCCTTCATGATAAAGCCCAGGGCTTCCTCGTTGTCCAGGTTCGGCGCGAAGCCGCCCTCGTCGCCCACGGAGGTGGCGTGGCCGGCGTCTTTCAAAATGCCCTTCAGGCTGTGGAATACCTCGGCGGTCATGCGGACCGCGTCGCGCAAGGTCGCCGCCCCCACGGGCATGACCATGAATTCCTGGAAATCGATCTTGTTGTCCGAGTGCTGGCCTCCGTTGACGATATTCGCCATGGGTACCGGCAGCTGCATGGTATGCGCGCCGCCGAGGTAGCGGTACAGGGGAATCCCCAGGGAATCCGCCGCCGCGCGGGCGACCGCCATGGACACGCCGAGAATGGCGTTGGCGCCCAGCTTGGACTTGTTCTTCGTCCCGTCAAGGTTCAGGAGAATATGGTCGATTTCGGCCTGGTCTAGGGCGTCGGCCCCGTCCAGTTCCTCTGCGATCTCGTTATTGACGTGCTCCACCGCCTCGAGAACTCCCTTTCCCTTGTAGCGCGCGGCGTCGCCGTCCCGCAGCTCAAGGGCTTCGTGCTCGCCGGTGGAAGCCCCGGACGGAACGGCGGCGCGGCCTCGGGAGCCGTCCTCAAGATATACGTCAACCTCGACGGTAGGGTTGCCCCGCGAATCGAGAATCTCCCGCCCGTCGACAAATACGATAGTGCTCATGGTTTCCTCCCCTTCGTTTAGAAACGTTTTCGTATTTATAATAGGCATTTTCCATGGTAAAATCAAACAATATGGAATTTGAGCTTACGCCGGAAATCCTGGACGAAATAACCTTCGCCATGGAGGATCAGTCCTCCACCTTCGTTTTCGACGCCGAGGAAAGCCGCTGCCGGCCCGCCGACGGCTCCGAGGAGTTTGCCGGGGAGGGCCGCTATTACCCCGTGCCCGCCTGGGATTCGGTCCACGGATTCCGCTTAATGGAACGCTTCGTCTCGCGGCTCCGCAATCCCGTGGCGAGGGAGGAGCTCCGCGGCGCGCTCTCCTCCGGGCACGGCGTGTTCCGGTCCTTCAAGAATATACTCAAAACCTATCCGGAGCTCGAACGGAAATGGCACCGCATGAAGGACGAGGAAATGCGGCGGATCGTCTACGACTGGTACAACACCTACCGCGACGCCTGGGGCTACGAACGGGTGGGGCCCGAGCCCGAAGATACCGCCGAGATCGTCGAAACGGATTTTTCCTTTCGCGAGTACGACGAGGAAGACCTCGCGCCCGTCGAGGAACTCATGGACGCCCTGAGGAACGAGCAGGCGGAATCGCTGCCCGCGGACCTGTTCGAGGCCGTTCTTGAGCTCGATTACGCGGCCCAGGACCCCCTGTCGGGCGACGAGACCATCCTCGTTGCCGAAAGCGCGGACGGCGAGCTTTCCGGGGCGGCGGTTTCTCGCACGCTCCCCGAGGATAGCCTCCTGTGCGCCCAGCTGTGCTTTATCGGCGTATACCCGGAGTTTCGCGGCCTGGGGCTCGGGAAGGAGCTGCTGGACCGGACGGTGGAAGCCTGGCGACGGAGGGGCTGCCGCTGGCTGCTGCTGAACACGCCCATCGTTCCGCCCGAATTCGCCCAAAGCCTCATCCGGCTCGGATTCGCGAACCGGGGCCATCTTTCGGTGCTCGATCTCGCCGCTGGTGCGACCATTGAGCAATTTCGCGATTTATGACACTATGGAATCAGGAGATGCATTGTGGCTTATAAGCAAAAACCGGAATTGAACGAGGACGCGATCCTCGAATACCTCCGCGACGCGGTTTCCCGTATCCGGTCCGAAGAAGATCCAGTAGAACTCAACAAGTATCGCCGCCTTTTCCGCAGGGGCGTTCCCTTTACCCTGCGTTCCTATTTCGCGGCCTACGTTCTCAAGCAGCTAGACGGCGGCTCCTTTCCCGGAACCGCTTCCCGACAGGGCCGGCGCGACCGCAAGGAACGCCCCGCCCGGGATGAACGCCCCGCCCGCGAGGGCCGCGATTCCCGCAAGGGCGGCAGGAACGAGAGTCCCGCCCCGAAGGCCGAGCGCCAAGAGCGCGCCCGCGGCGAAGAGGCGAAGCGCGACCGCCAGGTAGAGGGCAAGAACCGCCAGGCGGAGCCCCGGCAGGCCGAAAGCCGGCCCTCCCTCCCGGACGACGTGTCCACGACCCTTTTCGTGAGCGTGGGAAGAAACCGCAGGGTGTATCCCCGCGACCTCATCGGCCTTATTTTGCAGGCCACGGGCGTGGAACGCGACCATATCGGGGAAATCCGCGTGCTGGATAACTACTCCTTCGTCCAGGTAATGACCGACGACGCGGAGAAAATCATAGCCGAATTGAACGAAACCGAGTATCGGGGACGGAAACTCACCGTGAGCCATTCCAAGAAGCGTGAAGACGCGCCGGCCGGCGAGAGCCAGGAGAACGGGGAAGGGATAGGCGAGGAGCCGTCTCCCTCCGTGGCGGGCGACGAGGCCTTTGGATCGGACGATCCCGCGACCGACGAGCGCTACGCCGACGACGCCGACCTGGGCGCCGCAGACGAATCGGGAGACGGGGCCTCAGAAGGGGACCCAACCGGTTTGGCGGATCACGAAGAAGATCGCGAAGAGGTTTAACGAGACCCCCGCCGCGACGAGAAGAAGACCGACGGCCCCGCGCCGGCGGTCTTTTTTTTTGTCCCGGCCGGGTTTGGCCGCGAGGCGATGGGCGAAAAGGGTGAGGAATAGTCCCGGGGGACACCACGGGAGGGCCTTCCCGAAAATGGCCACCATCGCCGTTACGGCGGGAAGGGGAACGGAATAGGCGCTGAGCCAGGTAATGAAAAAAAGGAATTCAACGAAGATTCCCGCGGCCGCCCACGCGTAGCGCAGGGGGTCGGGTACGGCTTCGTCCGCGGGCAGGCTCCCCATCATCGTTCTCGCGTCGCGGTCCGCGGTTCCGTTTTCCATGACCGCCACCAGTGACCGGCGCAGGGGCCTGGCCGCCGCCGCCAGGACGAGGGGCGTGTTTACCGCGAGTAGACGCAGTTTTCGGCCCGGAAGTTCCGTAACGCCGCTTTTTGCGCACCTGAGAAAGAGCGCCTTGTCGGGAACCACGACGACCGGAGCGTCCGTGCCGCCGCGGGCTTTCGGCGCGTAGGGCGCGAACCGTATGCCCTCGGGACCGACCCCGGCGCAGTATCCGGCCGTTCCCGCGCTTAAAAGGGCGAGTAGGCGCTTTCGGCGCCGTCGAAACCACGCGCCGCTCAGCGCCGGGAGAATGGTATAGGCCACGAGGGCCACGGATACGGCCAAAACGAGAGAACCGATCATGTTCGCTCCTATCGATACTTGGACATTCCCTGGCCATTGAGCTACTATGAAGCCATGGAACCCGTCGTATTCGTTACCGGACCGCTTTCGGTCAACACGCTCATCCTGCCCGCCGATCCGGGGCGCTGCCTCGTCGTGGATCCGGGCGGCGATCCCGCTTTGATTATAGCATATGTTCAGAAGGAAGGCCTCGTTCCCGCGGCCCTCGTCCTTACCCACGGCCATTGGGACCATCTGGGCGCCCTGGCCGCCCTCGCCGAATGCTGGCCCCGGGCGGAGATACTCATTCACCGGGATGACGCGTCCTGGCTCGGAAGCGGCGCCGTCGATCGGCATGCCCGCTTCTTCGAGTCCCTCGGCGCGGGCGACGCGATCGATTCTGACCGTCCCGACCTCCCATCCCCAACGGGCTTTCTCGCCGAAGGGGACGCGCTTTACGGCTGGACCGTATTGCATACCCCCGGCCACAGTCCTGGCTCGATATGCCTCTACCGCCAGGAAGAGGGCGTTCTCGTGTCGGGGGACACCCTGTTCCGCTCCGGCTACGGGCGAACGGACGGCCCCGGCGGAAGCGACATGCGGCTGGCCGAGAGCCTTCAGCGCCTTCTATCCCTTCCCCCTGATACCCGGGTGTATCCCGGGCACGGCAAGCCCACCACCGTGGGAACCGAGCGCGGCGGGTACTCGCTATAAAAAAAGCCTGTCCCCACGGACAGGCTTTTTTGCGCGTTACGGCGAAACGAGAGCGGCTTATTCCATTCCGGCCAGGCTCTCGGAAACCGAGAACGCGTGGTCGCCGATCTTCTCCACGTTCCGCACGATGTCGATATACAGAAGTTCCGCCTTGACGTCCGCGCCCTCTTCCAGGCGTTTTCTGGCGATCTTCTTGAGATTCTTCCTAAATAGATCGATCTGCTCTTCCATTAGCGCCGCGTTTTCCAGCTGGGTCGCGTTGAGCGGGGAGTTCAGGTGTTCGTGCACGTATTCAAGGAATTTGCCGACCAGTTCGAAGTAGGGCTTCAGGCGGTCCATATCCTCTCCCTTGATCGCCATCTTTTTCTCGCGCTGGCGCACCAAAAGCAGGGCAATGGAGTAGATGTTGTCCGTCACGCTTTCCAGGTCGTCCACGATTTGGAGCATGCGGCGCACGTTGGCTTTCGCCTTGTCCGAAAGCGCGAGCTGGGAGGTCTTGACTAGGTAGCCCGACAGTTCTTCCTGCATCTGGTCGGCGAAGGTTTCGTTGTGGGAAAGGTCTTCCACCAGGACCGGGTCGCTCTCTCCCGAGTTGCCGTCGAGCAGTTTGCCCAGGGACCCGAACATGTGGCGCACCAGCTCGGACATCACGATAATTTCCCGCTCGGCCCTGAAAACGAAGGATTCCGCGTTCTCCTTCATGCCGCCGAGGGCGAAGTCGAGCTTGTAGGCGGGCGGGGGTTCGTGGGCGCCGGGCTTGATAATGGTCTCCACGAGCCGGGCTACCTGGTTCACGAAGGGAAGGAAGATGATCGTGTTAACCGTATTGAACACGGTGTGGAGCATGGCCAGGTCCGTGGTAATCGTTTCGGGGGTAATGTCGCCGGGAACGATAAACTCAACCAGGTGAAGGAAGGGCTTGAAGAAGATCATGGCGAGAATCGTGCCCGCAACGTTGAACAGGACGTGAACGGCCGCGGCCCTTCGGGCATTGAGCTTCGTGCCGATTGCCGCGAGTACCGCGTCTATGGTGGTGCCGATATTGCTTCCGAGCACCATGGCGGCGGCGAATTCCCAGGTAAGGAGCCCGTTGTGGCTCATGGTAAGAATGATGGCGGTGGAGGCGCTGGACGAATGGATGAGCATGGTGAGCAGCATGCCCGCGAATACGCCGACGATCAGTCCCAAAAAGCCCTTGTCCGCGAAGAAGGCGACGAAGCTAACCTGGTCCGCGCTGACGGTGGGTATGGCCTTGGCCAACAGTTCCAGCCCCAGGAAGAGGAGGCCGAACCCCATCAGGGCCTCGCCTAGGCCCTCCTTTTTAAGGCTTCTGAAGAAGGTTAAAAAATAGCCGATGCCGAACACGGGCACGGCTACGATAGCCAGCTTGAACTTGAAGCCGACGAGGGAGACGATCCAGGCGGTAATCGTCGTTCCGATGTTCGCGCCGAAGATGACCCCGATGGACTGGGTCAGGGTTAAAAGGCCCGCGTTCACGAAGGATACGGTCATGACCGTGGTCGCGCTGGAAGACTGGATGATCGCGGTGATCCCCATTCCGGTGAGCACGGCGGCAACTCGGTTCCCGGTCATGAAATTCAGAATGCGGTGCAGGCTTTCGCCGGCGCTTTTCTGAATGCCGTCGCTCATGAGCTTCATGCCGTAAAGGAGAAGTCCCAGGGCGCCAATTATCTCGAATATAATGGAGACGATTACCATTTTCCTAACATAACAGAGAACGGGCGACTTTTCAATGATTCAAGGAACCGTTACTATGACAAAGATGAAAAACCAGGTTCCTTTTGCCGTATGGCTTTTCGCCGCGGGACTCCTAACGATCCTCCCGTCGGCCTGTGACGCGATCCGATTGCCTCCCGCCGCGGCCGCCAACGCGGGCGTTCCCGAAAAGGCCGCGGCGCCGGCGAAAAAAACGCCGCGGCACGCGCAGGACGGGCGGCGCGTCGCCGTGTACGCGGGCGCGGGCTACGGCTCTCGCCCCGTGTTTGGGGGGCTCGAAACCGAATACGGTCTCGTGGAAGAGGGCGGCATGCTTTTTTACCCGAAAACCCTCGACGCGGCGGCCTCGGAGGAACGGCTCTCCGTCGTAATCGCCCTGGGCGCGCCCGAACGGACCGTCAGGGGCCTTGAGCGCCTTCGCGCGTCCCGCCCGGACGTCACGATCGTCTCGGTCTTCCCCGCGGACGAGGTGCTCTCCGTCGAAGCGGTCTCCGACCTCGTGATCGATATCCCCGCCGCCTCGGGGCTCCTCGCCGACGAGAACGCGTCCAGCTCGGCTTTCGTTTCCGATACGGAGCTCTCGACGCTCCTCGCCGTGGCGGCCCTCTTTGCCGAGCAGGGCGCCGATCAGTCGCCCCTAACCCGGTTCGATTCCGCCCTGCAGGCCGCCCGCAAGGATTTACGCGATCCCGTCGCCGGCCGCGACTGGGTCATTGCGCCCTATCTGGACGCCGATACGGGACTTCGCTCGCGAAACCATCTCGTGATCGACCTCGGCGGGGGGGAGAACCAATGAACACCCTGATACAGCAGGAATCCGGCCTCCTCGGCTCGGCCGAGAGCGTCACCGCCCTGGCCGAGACCGATTCTTCCCGAATCCTCGTGGTATCCGATACCCACGGCCATTATCCGGTCTTCGAGGCGATAGTCCGGGAATACGGGCCACGGTGCGACGCGTTGCTGTTCGCCGGAGACGGCATGTGGGACCTGGTCGAATATGTCGAGAACGCCCACGATTCGGACCGCCTGAAGGATGCCCTCCCTCCCGTGGTCGCCTTCGTTTCGGGCAACGGCGACGGGGACCAGTACCGCGTGCGCCTCGGCGCCTCGGGCGATCCCGAATATCCCCGGGAAGCCCCCGGCTGTACCCTCGTGGTGCCCTCGCGCCAGATCGTCCACGCGTCGGGATACTCCGTCCTGCTGACCCACGGGCACCGCTATTCCGTTGACGTGAGCCTCGAGATGCTCGTCGACTCCGCCCACGCCATGAAGTGCGACATCGCGGTCTTCGGCCATACCCACATTCCCTTCGCCGAAACCTTCACCCATATCCTCGCGTTGAATCCCGGGAGTCCCGCGCGGCCCCGGGGAAAGAGCGAGCCGAGTTTCGCGGTTATCGAGCTCGACGCCACGTCCACCGAGCCGGTTCCCTCCTTTTATCTCGTGCGGGAAGGCCTGCTCGGCGGGTTCATTTTCGACGAGCCGATCAGGGAACGGTAACCGGACTCGCTATGCGATTCGCACGGAAAGTCAAGCGCCCGCGCTTCTTTCCCGGCTATGCTTCTTCTTGACAGGGGGGGAAACGGGAAGTGACGCGGGATGAAACCGAAAGCGCGAAAATCGAGGCGGTCAGGAGAATTCAGGAGTATATAGACGCGCGCCTGAATGAACCCATAACCCTATCGGATATCGCTTCGGAGGCGAGGTATTCGCCCTGGCACGCGCAGCGAATATTCAAGGAGCTAACCGGAAAGGCCCTTTTTGAATATATCCGGTCGCTGCGCCTTTCCAAGGCGGCCTTAGAGCTCCGCGACGGTTCGTCGCGGGTGCTCGACATAGCCCTCGACTTTACCTTCGGGTCCCATGAGGGCTTCACCCGCTCCTTCTCGCGGGAATTCGGCTTGGCGCCGTCGGCGTACCGGCAGAAACCCGTACCGATCCGGCTTTTTATGCCGTATCCGGTGTCTCCCCGACATGGCTACGCGCAAGGAGATAGGAGTATGGAAGAGAAAAACGCGAACGGGATTATGGCAATTTTCACGCAGGTTATCGAGCGCCCGGCTCGGAAGCTAATGCTGAAGCGCGGTGTCCGCGCGGAAGAGTACTTCGCGTACTGCGACGAGGTCGGCTGCGATATTTGGGGCATATTGACCAGCGTCAAAGAGGCGCTCTACGAGCCGGCGGGCTTCTGGCTCCCCCGGAATCTGAGACGCGCGGATACGTCTCGCTACGTCTTGGGCGTCGAGCTGCCCGTTTCATATACCGGCGAGGTTCCCCCGGGCTTCGAGGTGATTGACCTTCCCCCGGCGACTATGATGGTCTTTCAGGGCGAACCCTACGACGACGCCGCCTTCGAGATTGAGGTAACGCGGGTTATGGAAAAGGTCGACCGATTTGACCCAAAGCCCTACGGTTGGGATTGGGATCCGGAAGCGGCGCCCCGCTTTCAACTCGCTCCGGAGGGTTGGCGCGGGTATATTGAGGCGCGGCCGGTGAAGCGCTTGTAAACAAATTCGTTCTTTTTTGCACGAAATGCGATATTCATGCAGGAATATCGCGTTTCTTGCATAAATATTCATGAAAAGACCGAAAAGCTCCCCTCGGATACTGGACAAAAGGGACAGTTTCGTACAAAGTCTAGGTACTGTAGTACGGTGAAGCTAGACTGCATGAACTGTACTTTAACTGTAGTCCATGTCGAGGAGACAAAGATGCCTTTTGTGAAACGTCCCGGTCGATACGGGCTGTATGATCCGGCGAATGAGAAAGAAAACTGCGGCGTCGGATTCATCGCCAATATCAAGGGAAAGCGGAATCATTCCATAATAGAAGATGCAGGCCATATATTGTGCCGCATGGACCATCGCGGGGCTCGCGGGGCCGAAGTAAATACGGGCGACGGTGCAGGCATGCTCACCGCGCTTCCGTACGAATTCCTCGCGAAAGTGGCCAAACGCGACGCGGGACTAACCCTCCCGGCGGAAGGTTCCTTCGCGGCGGGTATCGTATTCCTTCCCCAAAACGCGGCTGATCGAGCCGCGTGCAAGGCTACGGTGGAAAAAACCGTTCTCGCCGCGGGGCAAAAGCTGCTGGGGTGGCGCGTGGTTCCCACGAATAGCGCGAACCTCGGGCCCACCGCCCGGGCGAGCGAGCCGGCCATGGAAATGCTCTTCGTCGGCGTCGGCTCGTCGGGATTGTCGCCCGAAGCCTTCGACCGCAAGCTCTTCGTGATTCGCAAGGAAGCCACCCACGCCCTTCGCGGCAAGGCGCATGACAAGGATTCCCACTTTTACGTGGCGAGCCTTTCCTGCCGCGTCATGGTCTACAAGGGCATGCTGGCGCCGGAGCAGCTGTTCGACTATTACCCCGATCTTACCGACCCGGATTATACCTCGCATCTCGCCATGGTGCATTCCCGGTTCTCCACCAATACCTTCCCGTCCTGGGACCGCGCGCAGCCCCTGCGCTTCATGGCCCACAACGGCGAGATCAATACCCTGCGCGGCAACAAGAACAAGATGCTCTCGCGCCAGGGCACGTTGAAGAGCGAGCTGTTCGGCGACGAGCTGAAACGCGCCTTCCCGGTCATCGAGCCGGACCTTTCGGACTCGGGCGCCTTCGACAACGCCCTGGAAACCCTCCTCATGGGCGGCCGGAGCCTTCCCGAATCGGTCATGATGATGATTCCCGAGGCGTGGGAAAACCATCAGAGCATGAGCGCCTCGAAGAAAGCCTTCTATGAGTACGCGAGTTCCATGATGGAGCCCTGGGACGGTCCCGCCTCCATCTCCTTTACCGACGGAACCTATATCGGCGCGGTGCTGGACCGGAACGGCCTTCGCCCCAGCCGCATCTACATTACCGACGACGACACGGTCCTCATGGCGAGCGAGGTGGGCGTCCTTCCCATCGATCCCAAAAAGATCGTTAAGAAGACCCGGCTTCAGCCCGGAAAGATGTTCCTCGTTGACTTCAAGGAAGGCCGCATCGTCAACGACGAGGAAATAAAGGAAAAGATCGCTTCCTCCAAGCCCTACAAGGCCTGGCTCGACAATCAGGTGATCCGCTTCGATACCCTGCCCGCCGCCAAGGCGAACTCCCCGGCGCACGCTCCCTCGGTGGACCTCGACGCCCTCAAGAAGGAGCTGCGCGCGAACGGCTATACCCTGGAAACCCTTTCCATGCTCCTCAAGCCGATGGTGGAAACCTCGCAGGAAGCCCTGGGCTCCATGGGCAACGACACGCCCCTCGCGGTGCTCTCGACAAGACCCAAGCTCATGTTCGACTATTTCAAGCAGCTGTTCGCCCAGGTGACGAACCCGCCGATCGACTCGATCCGCGAGGACATCATCATGAGCCTCGAGTCCTTCATCGGACCGGAGCAGAACCTCCTGGAGCCCGGCGAGGCCCATTGCCACCGCCTCAGGCTCAAGCACCCGGTCATGAACAACGTCGAGCTCGCCGCGCTCAAGGAAATCAATACCCGGGGCTGGAAGTCCAAGGTCATCGACATTACCTGGGAAGTCGCGAAGGGAGAAAAGGCCCTCGTGGAAGCGCTGGGACGGATCGAGAAAGAGGCCGAGGACGCCATCGCGCAGGGATACCAGATCGCCATCCTCTCCGACCGCTCTTCCTCTCCCGAGAGGGCTCCCATTCCGTCCCTCTTGGCGATCGGCGCGGTTCACCAGTATCTCGTGCGCGGCGAAAAGAGAACCCAGATCGGCCTCGTGCTCGAGGCGGCCGAACCCCGGGAAGTGCACCATTTCTGCATGCTCTTCGGCTACGGCGCCGACGCGGTGAATCCTTATCTCGCCTTCGAGGCCATGTGGATGCTCCAGGCGGACGGCAGCTTCTCCAAGTCCTACACCCAGGAAGACATCGTTTACAACTATATCAAGGCCGTCGAGAAGGGCATGCGCAAGGTATTCGGCAAGATGGGCATTTCGACCCTCGAATCCTACAAGGCCGCCCAGATTTTCGAGGCCGTCGGGCTTGCCGACGAGGTGGTGGACCGCTGCTTTACCGGCACCGCGAGCCGCATCGGGGGCGCGGGCTTCGCCGAGATCGCCCAGGAAATCGCGGCCCGCTATAGCGACGCGTACCCGGCGCGGGAAGAGAACCCCTTCGACGAATACCGCAGCTCCGGCGATTACCACGTCCGCTTCGGCGGCGAAAAGCACATGTGGGACCCCGAATCCATCGCGAACCTGCAGGTCGCCTGCCGCAATAAGGACCGCAAGGCCTGGGACGCCTTCTCGAGCCGCCAAAACGCCCGTTCGACCGAACAGGCGACCATTCGCGGCCTTCTCAAGTTCCGCGACGGCAAGACCGCCGACGGAAAGGCGATTACCCCGGTCCCCCTCGATGAAGTGGAGCCCGTTTCCGAGATCGTCAAGCGCTTCGTCACCGGCGCCATGAGCTACGGCTCCATTTCCCTCGAGGCCCACCAAACCCTCGCCATCGCGATGAACCGCCTCGGCGGCAAGTCGAATACCGGCGAGGGCGGCGAGGACCCGGCGCGCTTCAAGCTCGAGCCCAACGGCGATAGCCGCCGCTCGGCGATCAAGCAAGTCGCGTCCGGCCGTTTCGGCGTGACCATCGAGTACCTGGCGAACTCCGACGAGATCCAGATCAAGATGGCGCAGGGCGCGAAGCCCGGCGAGGGCGGCGAGCTTCCCGGCCACAAGGTCGACGACTACATCGCGAAGACCAGATACTCGACCCCGGGCGTGGGCCTCATTAGCCCGCCCCCGCACCACGATATCTACTCTATCGAGGACCTGGCCCAGCTCATTTACGACCTGAAGAATTCCAACCCCAAGGCGCGCATCTCCGTGAAGCTCGTTTCCGAGGTCGGGGTCGGCACCATCGCCGCGGGCGTATCCAAGGGCCACGCGGACCATATCCTCATTTCCGGCCACGACGGCGGTACCGGCGCCTCTCCCCTCACGGGCGTGAAGAACGCGGGCCTCCCCTGGGAGCTCGGCATCGCCGAAACCCACCAAACCCTCGTGATGAACGATCTCCGCTCCCGCGTGGTGCTCCAGACCGACGGCCAGCTCAAGACCGGCCGCGACGTGGCCATCGCCGCGATCCTGGGCGCCGAGGAGTGCGGATTCTCAACCGCTCCCCTTATTACCCTCGGGTGCATCATGATGCGCAAGTGCCATAACAATACTTGCCCCGTCGGCATCGCGACCCAGGACCCGCGCCTCCGCGGCCGGTTCGCGGGCTCCCCCGACAACGTGGTGAACTATTTCACCTTCGTCGCGGAGGACCTTCGCGCCATCATGGCGAGCCTCGGCGCGCGGAGCTGGAACGAGCTCATCGGCCGGGTTGACCTCCTGGAGCAGGACGAATCCGTGCGTACTTGGAAGAGCCGCGGCGTGGACCTTTCCGCCCTGCTCGCGCCGGCGTACAAACCGCACGACAAGGTGGACCATTACAACACCATGAAGCAGGACCACGGGCTCGACTCGGTGCTGGACCGCTCTCTCATCGAGAAGTGCAGGGCCGCCATCGAATCGAATAAGCCGGTAACCTTGAGCGAGAAGATCATCAATACCGACCGCACCACGGGTACCATGCTCAGCAACGCCATCGCGCAAAAGACCGGCAACGCGGGCCTTCCCGAAGGCTCCATCACGGTGAACTTCACCGGAACCGCGGGACAGAGCTTCGGCGCCTGGCTCGCCCGGGGCGTGGAGTTCAACCTCACCGGCGACGCCAACGACTACGTGGGCAAGGGCCTGTGCGGCGGCCGCCTCGTCATCGCGCCCCCGAAGGACGTGAGCTTCAAGCCGAGCGAAAACGTGATTATCGGGAACGTGGCCTTCTACGGCGCCACCGCGGGCGAGGGCTATATCCGGGGCATCGCGGCGGAACGCTTCTGCGTGCGCAACTCCGGCGCCAGCGTGGTGATCGAGGGCGTGGGCGACCACGGCTGCGAATACATGACCGGCGGCCGCGCGGTAATCCTCGGGCCGACGGGGCGCAACTTCGCCGCGGGCATGTCCGGCGGCGTGGCGTACGTGTACGACCCCGAGGGGAAATTCGAGGCGAACTGCAACAAGGCGATCGTCCTCCTGGAAACCCCCTCGGCGGAAGATTACGCCGAACTCGCCGACCTGATCAGCAACCATAAAACCTACACCGGTTCCGACGTGGCCGCGGCCATCCTGGACGGATGGAACAAGCAGAAGGCCCATTTCGTGAAGGTTATCCCGGTGGATTACAAGAAGGTCCTGGAAGCCCGGGCCGCCGCGAAGCAGAAGAAGGAGTCCGTCAATGGGTAAGGTAACCGGTTTTCTCGAATTCGACCGCAAGAAGGTCCCCTACCGGGCTCCGGAAGTCCGGGTACAGGATTTCAAGGAATTCGTTCTCCCCCTGGAAAAGGCCGAACGGGTAGAGCAGGGCGCCCGCTGCATGGACTGCGGCGTTCCCTTCTGCCAGTCGAGCTACGGCTGTCCCGTGGACAACCTGATCCCTGAGTGGAATGACCTCCTGTTCCGCGGTAGGGACAAAGAGGCGTGGATGCGCCTCATGAAGACCAACAATTTCCCGGAGTTCACCGGCCGCGTGTGCCCGGCTCCCTGCGAGGGCGCCTGCGTCCTCGGGATCAACCAGCTTCCCGTGACCATCAAGGACAACGAGTGCTGGATCGTGGACAACGCCTACGATAACGGCTGGATGACCCCTTATCAGGTTCCCGTCCGCACCGGCAAAAAAGTCGCCGTGATCGGCTCGGGCCCCTCGGGACTCGCCGCCGCGGACCAGCTCAACAAGGCCGGCCACAGCGTGACCGTCTTCGAGCGCGCCGACAGGCCCGGCGGGCTTCTCATGTACGGCATTCCCAACATGAAGCTCGACAAGGAGCTCGTCCTCAAGCGCGTGCAGATCATGAAGGACGAGGGAGTCGTTTTCAAAACCTCTACCGCCGTCGGCAAGGATATTTCCGCGGAGGCCCTGAAAAAGGATTTCGACGCGGTCCTGATCGCCGCGGGCTCCACCCGCCCGCGCGACCTCGCCGTTCCCGGCCGGGAACTCAAGGGCGTTCACTTCGCCATGGAATTCCTGACCGCCAACACCAAAAGCCTTCTCGACTCCGGCTTCGCCGACGGAAAGAAGATCGACGCCAAGGGCAAGAAGGTCGTGGTGATCGGCGGCGGCGACACGGGCAACGACTGCATCGGCACCTCAATCCGTCACGGCGCCGCGTCGGTGGTAAACTTCGAGGTCCTCCCGAAGCCCCCGGCCGAGCGGACCGTGGATATGCCCTGGCCGACCTTCCCGAGAACCCTGAAGGTGGATTACGGCCACGCCGAGGCGGAATACGCCTACGGCAAGGACCCCCGCGAGTACTGCATCCTGACCAAGGAATTCGTGGGCGACGGCAACGGAAACGTGAAGGGAATCAAGACCGTCCGCGTGGAGTGGGCGAAGAACGAGGCGGGCCAGTTCCAGATGAAGGAAATCGCCGGCAGCGAGGAATACTTCGACGCCGATCTCGTGTTCCTCGCCCTGGGCTTTCTCGGGCCCGAGGAAGCGCTCCTGAAGGAATTCGGCGTGGAAGCGGATCCCCGCTCGAACGCCAAGGCCGACTACGGCACGTTCGCCACGAACGCGGACAAGGTTTTCGCCGCCGGCGACGCGCGGCGCGGCCAGTCCCTGGTCGTTTGGGCGATCAACGAAGGCCGGGGCGCGGCCCGTGAAATCGACCGGTTCCTCATGGGGAACACCTGGCTGCCCTGATTACGGGAGCGCGTCGGGCCGAATCGCCTTCGGCCCGGTGACGGGCCGGTTTCCAGCCGACAAACGTTTCAACCGCACGCAAAAGGGCCTTCCGGTTCGTCGCCGGAAGGCCTTTTTATTGAACCTATGCGGAGTAAACGCCGATCAAGCCTCGATCAGCCTGGATTCCCCGTCTCCCCGGTTGAAGAAGGATACGTGCTCGTTGAGCTCCGTTGACCGAACGCCCAGATTTACCGCCGTGGCCGCGAGCTGTTCCGACGCCGCGGCGTTCTGCTGAATCACGATATCGAGCTGGTTCAGGGCCTCGGTAATCTGGTTCGCGCCGAGGGATTGCTCGTTGCTCGAGGACGATATCTCCTGAAGCATCTCGGTCGTGCGCTGGATGTCCGGCACGATATTCGAAATGAGCGTAAGGGTTTCCTCCGCAGTTTCGACCGTTTGCCGCGAGAGGCCCGTAATTTCCGACGCCGCCACCTGGCTCCGTTCCGCGAGCTTTCGGACCTCGCTGGCCACCACGGCGAAACCCTTCCCTGCCTCCCCGGCTCGGGCTGCCTCTATCGCCGCGTTCAGCGCGAGCAGGTTCGTATTCCGGGAAATTTCCTCGATGATCGAAATCTTCTGCGAGATGGTCCGTATCGCCTCAACGGATTTTGCCACCATTTCCCCGCCGTTTTTCGCGTCCGACGCGGTTTTTTGGGCGATCGAATAGGTTTCGCGCGCATTGTCGGAATTCTGCCGGATGTTGGCGGCCATCTGTTCCATGGCGCTGGCTACCTCTTCCATCGACGAGGCTTGCTCGGACGCGCCGGTGCTAACCTGGCTCGAAGCCCCGGTGATTTCGTCGGAACCGGTTTGCACCGCCTTGGAGGAAATCACCGTTTTATTGATGATCCCGCCAAGCGTCTCGATCATGCTCTTCGTCGCCCTTGAAAGGCTTCCCAGTTCGTCGGCCCGGGCCACGAGGGAACCGGGAACCTGGGTGTCGAGCAGGCCCGAGGCGATCCGTTCCTGAATTCCGGACATTGCCTCGATGGGGCGGGAAAGGGTTCTGGCTACCAGCATCGACAGGCCCGCCAGAATCGCGAGGGATATGACGCTGAGGATGAGCATTAGGGTAATAAGCCTGGTTATGGGTCGGTATATTTCGGCCATGGCGGGAACGCCGAAGAGCCTCCAGCCGTTCGAGAGGACCCGATAACCGACGAGTTGTTCCCCTCCTGTTCCCTTCAGTTGCAATATCCCCGAATCGGCCTCGATCGAGGGCATGGCCTCGAAAATCCTTTCGTTCAGCACGCCGAGGTCCTTGAGGGATTTTCCCTGATCCGGCCCGAACAGCACGGTGCCCGCTTGGTTCACCAGAGTGTAATACCCGGTATCGAGAATGCGTTCGGCGGTAAAGGCTTCCTCAAGGGACGTAACGAATATGTCGACCCCTACCACGCCGACGGGTTTTCCGTCCAGGACGATCGATTGGGTGAGAGAAACGATCTTGCCGTCGAAGCCCTCCCACCCGTAGGGATCGGTGATCGCCTTGCCGTTTTTCTCCGCGAGGGTGAACCAATCCCAGGAGGGATCGGACATTTCGGCCCGCGTATACTTTCCGTTATATTTATATTGTACGGTACGGTCGAGCTTCATGTTTTGGAACGTGAATTGCCTGAGCGAGGGATCGGTGTATTCAGGGGCGAGCCAGAGGTAATAATCGAGGGTGTTATACCTCTTGATGAGCCCCGCGGCCAAGGGTTCCATGCCCATGAAGTAGGGGAGGAGCTTCTTCGGGTCCGCCATGGTCGGGAATGTAAGGGTTTCCTCGACGTAGGATTTGAATACGTCCGTACGCGCGAACACCTCGCCGAAGTCTTTCTCGATTCTGTCTCCCCAGGCCGTGGTCCATTCCGTGAGGAGCTGTCGCGTATCCGTCTGGATAAACCGCATCGTCTGGACGGTGGCTAACAGGGCGAAAACGCTTATTACCACGAAAAATACGGCAACGTTTACGGCGGTAAAATAGGTCGATATCCTCTTCATGTTTGACTCCTCGATTCGCGGCGATAGAAACTTTTTATCCTGATGGTCTCCCCTTTGTCCGTTCATTATCAAGTGTAAGTCGCAAGCCCTTCAAAAGACAGGGCTAGCCCTTTAAAAGGGCACAATTAACCGTTGTATTCCCCTCCCGTCCCGTTGTGAGGCCCTCGGATACGCCTTTCGCCTATGGCGGGACGCGGCGCCGCTTGCGACGGTTGAATCAGGCATGCTATATTCCCGCTTACGGAGAAGATCCTGCAAGCCAGGGCTTTTTAAGCCGATCGGGCTTCTCCCGAGGGTAATCTGTCATGCTTGATTTGGAACGGCTGGGCGGAACGAGGGTCGCCGAAATCGTGGGCGGGCTCGACGCGGTATTCGCGGATATCGAGACCGCGCAGTCTTGTTGGAAGGAAGCGAGTCCCTTTCACTGCGCCGAGGGCTGCGGCTCCTGTTGCGTTCATTTCGAACCGGACGTGCTGGAAAGCGAGGCCCTCTATTTGGCCTTTTGGTTTTTGTCGAATCCCGACAAGGCCGTTCGCGACCGCGCGGAAGCCTTACTTGAAGGCCGTTTCGCCTCCCCGCGATCAGATCCCGAAAACGGGTGCCTGTTTTTCAATCCGGACGATCCGTACCATTGTACCGTATACGGCGGCAGAACCCTGATTTGCCGACTTTTCGCGTATACCGGCGACCGGGGCAAGGACGGCCGGCCCCGCTGGAAACCCTGTAAATTCCTCCCGCTGGAAGGCTTGGACGGCGGTTTGGAACGGCGGGTCCAGTACGGCGAGGAAGAACTCCTGGCCCGTTTCGGCACGGTGCCCCCGATCATGTCGGACCTTACCGCCCGCGTGGTTGGCTTGGACCCGGATACCGCCCACGTGCGCCGTCCCCTGCGCGAGGCCCTTCCCGGGGCGCTTTCGCGGGTAAAGATGATCATGCGGTTCGTCACGCCTCAATTCGATCCCGAGCGCCCGAATCCCGATCTTCCCGACCCTGAATTGCCGAATCCCCTGGCTTCCTGACGAATTCGGAATTTATTAAATTGCCCTCCGGTCCCATCCCGTGGTATCCTTCCGCCGGAGGTTCTTAAAAACATGTCACATAAAATAATCGGCGTTAACGAACGCCTGCCCCTGGGGAAATGGATTCCCCTTAGCTTTCAGCACGTATTCGCGATGTTCGGAGCGACGGTGCTCGTGCCCATCCTGACCGGCTTAAGCCCCACGGCCGCCCTTTTTTCCGCGGGTTCCGGAACGCTGCTGTATATCCTGATAACCGGTGCGCAGGTTCCCGCCTTCCTTGGCTCCTCGTTCGCCTTTATCCCGCCGATCATCGCCATTTCAGGAGCGTACGGCATGCCCTACGCGCTCGGCGGCGCGGTGGTCGCCGGCCTTTTTTACGCCCTCGTCGCGGGAATCATCAAGCTCGCCGGTACGGCGTGGCTCGACCGGGTCCTGCCCCCCGTGGTGATCGGCTCGGTCATCGTGGTTATCGGATTGAACCTCGCTCCCACCGCCATGAGCATGGCCATGAACGGCGCGGACGGATCGTACAGCCTCGTGGCCCTGTCCGTGGCGGCCTTTACCCTCATCGTCGCCATCGTGGCGACCATCTTCTTCAAGGGCTTTTTCAACGTTATCCCGATCCTCATCGCCCTGATCTCCGGCTATCTATTCGTCCTCATCATGGGATTCTTCTTTCCCGCGTATCACCTGATCGATTACGCGAAGGTGAACGAAACCTCCTGGTTCGGCGTTCCGATCTTCGCGTTGCCCAAGTTTAACCTCGTGGCCTGCCTTACCTTCGTAATCGTTTCCCTGGCCACCATTACCGAGCACCTCGGCGACGTCATGGTCACCAGCCGCGTGGTCGGAGCCGACTTCTTCAAGAAGCCCGGCCTGCACCGCACCCTCCTCGGCGACGGCCTCGCCACCGCCTGGGCGGCCTTCTGGGGCGGCCCGCCCAATACCACCTACGGCGAGAACATCGGCGTTATGGCGATTACCCGCGTGTATTCCGTGTGGGTCATCGGCGGCGCGGCGGTCATCGCCGTGTGCCTCTCCTTCGTCACCAAGTTCGGCGCCCTTATCCAGACCATCCCGACCCCGGTCATGGGCGGGATCTCGATGCTCCTTTTCGGAATCATCGCCTCCAGCGGCCTTCGTACCCTGGTGGAAACCGGGGTGGATTTCAAGTGCAAGCGGAACCTGACCGTCAGTTCCGTTATCCTGGTAATCGGCATCGGCGGCGGCAAGCTCGCGTTCTCCCTCGGCGCCGACCTTCAGTTCCAGCTCGCGGGCGTCGCGCTGGCGACCTTGGTGGGAATCGTGCTTAATCTGGTGCTTCCGAAAACCGTGGATACGGCGGTGGAAGACTAAGGGGCGTCCCCCTTTTCGCGTCCGGTTCGGCGGAACGGTTTCCCCGCGCCGGGCATAAGGCCGGTCCTTAGTCGACCGGCCTTTTTTGCCCCGTTTCCTCCCGCTCCGTGCTAAACTATTGGAGAGGAACGGCAACCATGAAATACCGCATCGGGGCGATTGGCCTCTTTCTTGCACTATTCGCTATCGTAGGCCCTCAGGCCCTCTTCGCGGGGGACTTTACCGAAATATGGGGCTATCTCCTGTCGGGTGAGGAGCGTTTTTTGGAAACCGCCCCGCCCGTGACCGACGTGGCGTACTTCGGCGCGGGAATGAACGCGTACGGGGCCCTGGTGGGCGTGCCCGGGCGGAGCAAGCTCGGCTCCTGGGGCGGCCGAACCCATATGGTCGTCGCGGAAACCTCCAATCAAGCCCTCACTCATTTTTGCCTTGACCCGCAATTCGGCATTCGCGACCGGCTGGTGGAATCCATCGCCGCCGCCGCCGCCCCCTTCGAAGGCGTGCAAATCGATTTCGAGGCGGTGCCGCCGGCCGATGCGGGTAATTACCTTGCGTTCCTTACCGCGCTCGACCTTGCGCTGAACCGCTATCCCGGCGGGAAGACCCTGAGCGTCGCCCTTCCTGCCAGAACCCGAAAGATCGCCGACCCCTATGAATACGGGCCCATCGTCCGCGTGGTGGACCGGTTGATCGTCATGGCCTACGATGAACATTGGAGCGGCAGCGCCCCGGGGCCCGTGGCTTCCCTCGCGTGGTGCGACAGGGTCGCCTCCTATGCCTCCTCGGCGGTAGGAACCGATAAACTGGTCATGGGCATGCCCTTTTACGGCAGGGCCTGGGGCGACGTGAACCCCTCCAAGGCCTATAAGTTCAGCAGTTTAGGCACTTTGATCACCGATAAGGGCATTGTGGACATAAACCGAACCGAGGGAATTCCCTGGTTCGAATACAGCGAGACCGTAAAGGTCAAAGTGTATTACGAGGATTCCCATTCCGTCGCCCAAAGGGCCGATATATACCGATCCAGGGGCGTGACCCGGCTTTCTTTTTGGCGATTGGGTCAGGAAGACCCGGAGATTTGGGCCGCTCTGGAGGGGGAATATCCCAAAGTTTCGATAAATACTCGGTAAAAAATCCCTGAAACAAAATGCGAGATTGAACATATATACGACTTTATGGTATAAATATACAAAATTATGAGCGTTGTGACATGCAAAGGCGTATGTCCTGCCATCGGATACCAGGAGGTACTCTATGCCCTTTAATGAAATGTACGGCATTAACGCGTTTGGCGATTCGGTCATGAGGGATCGGCTTCCCAAGGCGATCTACAAGGAAGTCAAGGCCGTTCAGGCCGGCGAATGCGAACTCACCGTGGCCTGCGCCGAAGTAGTTGCCAACGCCATGAAAGACTGGGCCATCGAGAAGGGCGCAACCCACTACACCCACTGGTTCCAGCCGATGACCGGCCTTACCGCCGAAAAGCACGATTCCTTCATTTCCCCCACGCCCGACGGCCTGGCGATCCTCGAATTCTCCGGCAAGGAGCTTATTCAGGGCGAGCCCGACGCGTCGAGCTTCCCCTCCGGCGGTCTCCGGGCGACCTTCGAGGCCCGCGGATACACCGCGTGGGACGTTACCAGCCCCGCCTACATCAACGATGAAGGCCACTGCAAGACCCTCGTGATCCCCACCGCATTCGTCGGTTACCACGGCGAAGCCCTGGACAAAAAGACCCCGCTCCTTCGCTCCATGCAGGCGGTCAGCAATTCTTCCATCGCCGTGCTTCGCGCCATGGGAAATACCACCTCCAAACGCGTTATTTCCTCCGTTGGGCCCGAGCAGGAATACTTCCTGGTGGACGAGAAATATTTCGCCGAGCGCCAGGACCTCAAGCTCACCGGCCGTACCGTATTCGGCGCCTTGCCCCCCAAGGGCCAGGAACTCGAGGATCACTACTTCGGAAAGATCCCCGAGCGCGTCGCGGCGTACATGACCGACGTGAACAACGAGCTGTGGAAAGTCGGCGTTCCCTCCAAGACCCAGCATAACGAAGTCGCGCCGAACCAGTTCGAGCTTGCCCCCATTTACGGCATATCCAACGTGGCCACCGACCAGAACCAGCTCGTCATGCAGACCCTTAAAAAGGTTGCCAAGCGCCACGGCCTCGTTTGCCTTCTCCACGAGAAGCCCTTCGCGGGCGTGAACGGCTCCGGAAAGCACAATAACTGGTCCATCGGCACCGACGACGGCATGAATCTCATGAATCCCGGGAAGACTCCGGAAGAGAACCTTACCTTCCTCGTGTTCGTCTCCGCGGTCATCAAGGCCGTGGATACCTACGCGCCCCTCCTTCGCCTTTCCGCGGCGAATACCGGTAACGACCACCGCCTTGGCGCCAACGAGGCCCCTCCCGCGATCATCTCGATCTTCCTCGGCGAACAGCTGCAGGACATCTTCGAGGGCATCGCCACCGGGAAGGCCATTACCTCCGGCGAGGGCAAAAAGCTTGAGCTCGGCGTCACCACCCTGCCCAAGCTGCCGAAAGACCTCACCGACCGCAACCGCACGAGCCCCTTCGCCTTTACCGGCAACAAGTTCGAATTCCGCATGGTTCCCTCGAGCGAATCCATCGCGGGACCCAACTTCGTGCTCAACACCATCGTCGCCGAGGTTCTCGACGAGTTCCTCCCGAAGCTCAAGGGAGCCAAGGATCTCACCGCCGCTGTCAAGGAAATCGTGACCGATACCTGGAAGAAGCACAGCCGTGTCGTGTTCAACGGAAACGGGTACACCGAGGATTGGGTCGCCGAGGCCAAAAAACGCGGACTGCCCAACCTGACCAGCTCCGTGGAGGCTTGGCCCTATTTCGCCAAGGAAGATTCCGTCAAGATGTTCACCAAGCACAAGATCTTCACCAAGGAAGAAATTCACGCGCGCCTCGACATCGTGCTGGAGAAATACTCCAAGCAGATCAATATCGAGGCCGGAGTCGCCTTCGAGATGGCTACCCGCGAAATTCTCCCCGTCTGCTCCGACTACGCCGTCGAGCTCGCGGCCCAGCTCCAGACCCTCGAGGGTTCCGGGGTGAAGTCCGCCTCCCTCAAGAAGAAGCTCTCCGAAGTGAGCGCGCTGATCGAGGAAGCCGCCGTTGCGGCCGATAAGGTCGAGGCCGCCCGCTCCGCCGCCCACGGCGTCGCCGACGTCCAGAAGCAGGCCGAGGCTTTCCGCGACAACGTGACGACCGCGATGCTGGCCCTCCGCGCCCCCGTCGACAAGCTCGAGAAGCTTCTGCCGAGGGAGTACTGGCCCATGCCGACCTACCAGGAACTTCTGTTCAATATCTGATAGGTTTCGTCTCTGCGCGAAATGCTGCCGATCCCCCGACGGGGATCGGCTTTTTTTTCGGATCCGCCGCACTGCCGCGTCCCGCCCCTTGAACGCGCGTTGAAGCCCTTGAACGGGCGCGCTATCGCGCGAATACGGTCTTCCGCGCGTTGGCTTACGGGCGCGGGCCGCGAACCGATTCCCGGTGTGCCTTCTCGGTTTTTTCCAGCTCGAGCTTCAGGGCGTCGATGGAAAGAAACACCTCCGCCAGGGAGAGACCCAGGGAAACCATGAGCGCGACAAGGCTCGCCCCGAATACCGCTTCCGCGGCCAGGATGAGGCCGGAAAAAATGAGGAACATGCAAACGACGCAAAAGAGGAAGCTCAAGACCCCGAAGAACTGGGTATATTTGATCAAGGCGAGGCGAATCCTGAAATTGTTCAATTGCCGGTAAATGCCCTCGTCGCGGGTCTCGACGTAGAGGGCCGTAAACTGCCGTACCAGGTTGGCCACGGCAAGAAAGCGGTTCGTGAAGGCGAGCATCCACAGCGATATGGCCGAAAAAAGCAGGGCGGGGGTCGTTATGTTAAAATCCATCGTTATCCTCCGCTTACAATATATAACAAATCGAGCCGGGCGGCCTCCGCTCCCGGGGGTAAATGCGCGTAGACATTGCGATGCTTTTTGTGGTAGACTTTCTTTCGTTGCGCCGGCGTGGCGAAATTGGTAGACGCAGCAGACTCAAAATCTGCCGCCTTCACGGGTGTATCGGTTCGAGTCCGATCGCCGGCAACGGTACGGGAAACGGGCGCGGTCACAGAGCTCCGGGCGAAAGCCATGCGAAGCGCGGACCGGCCCTTTTTTTTACCCGAACGTCTTATCCGCGCTTATTTACCCGGACTTTTTTTACCCGAACAGCCGTTCCTGGTCCTGCCGAAGCTGCGTGAAGGCGTATTCCCCGAAGGAAAAAAGGGGTCTGAACAGCCGGTCCGCGAGGCTCGCGAGCTGGCGGAACTTATAGGCCTCGTGGTGGGCCTCTCCCCTTTGCTCCGATTCTTCCCAGCTCGCGCGGTCGGAAATGCGCAGTTCCACCGGCAGCGTTTGCTGGCTGGTTTCCACCCGGTCCCGGAAGCGCCGCTCGTAGGCGTCGGTGCCCGGAAGGATTACCCTGCCGTCGACGGGATCAACGTGGACCGGCAGCGATACGTTAATCTTGCACTGTATTTTCCTATGCCGGTCCGCCGTATGGGGGTTCACCGCCGCGTGCGCCCCGAGGGCCGCGTAGAACCGCTCGGCCTGTTCCCGAACTTCCGCCGAATCGGGCTCGCCGGGAAATCCCGCGCTCCGGTTCAGGTTGATCATCAGCTCGCGGACCGCGTCGCGCATGTCCAGTGGCGTCGCGAACAGGGTTTGGGTAATGGACGTGGAACGGGTATTCTCCTGCAGTATTACCCCCCGCTTTTGCAGGGCATGGAACAGGGTAAGGGAATCTTCCCGGTTGCGGATGATGAAGGTTAGGGCCAGTATGTCGCGGATGCTCGTGGCGGTTTCCTCCGCGTCCTTGCCGAGCTTCGAGAACATGCTTTCCGGGCTTTTTAGCCGGGCCTTCAGGTCCACCACGTCCACCCGCACGCCGTCCCCGGAATCGAAAGCCCAGGTCTTTCTCGCTTGGTCATACACCATGGATTGGGCGAGCTTCCTGAAGAAGGCGCGAATCTTTACGTAGGCGATCCTGCCGCTCTCGTCGGGGGGAATGAGGGAGGGGTCGTTCCAGTCGAAGGACCACAGATCGGTGAGCGCCACGCCGCGTGACTCAAGGTGGAGGCCCAAGCGCGCGTAATCGTTGATGTCCCTGCTGTCCTCTTCCACGGATTTGATCAGGTGGCACATTTTGAGCACCGCGCAGGCGGCGATGCGCCATTGTCGGGGCACGGCAATGTCACCGCCCGGATATCCGGTAAACAATCCGGGATACTTTGCGGAAGACGAGAGCAGGAATAGGTGCCTCGGGTCGGCGGCGACCAGCTCCGCGAAGGGTCCGTCGCTCAGGAGCGCGTTAATTTTAGCGAGGGATTCGGCCGCCGTCTCGTAATTGCCCGCCGAGGGGGAGCCCAGCTTGGCGAGGTCGACGAGCTGGCGGTTCAGCGAGGGCAACAGCCAACGGAGCGTGAAGGCAATGGCGCTCGAAACGTAGCCCCGCGCCCGTTCCAGCTCGCCCTCGCCGATATCGTCGCCGTCTAGGTCGAAACCGCGATTGGACAGCATGCGGTTCGCCCGCGAGAGCGCCTCGTGGTATCCCCCGCAGTTTCGCAGGAGATAGGGGGTCATCTCGGAGCGGTCGAGGATGGAACCGAAAATTTCATGGTACAGTTCTTGTTGCATTCGCTCTATCCGGGACGTTCAGGATTCTGCTTCGTCGATCTCGGGTAAATCGGCCTCGGCCGGGGCTTCCGCCGCGGCTGCCGGAATCTCGCCGGAGACCGCGAGCTGCTCTATGTCGCTTTGCAGGGCGTACTGAATATAGTTCCTGATCTTGTCGCGAACGACCGGTTCGGTTCGCGGCGCGAGTAGCATGACGTACTGCGTGCGGTCCTCGACCATGCGGGCCCCGAAGACCACCGCCTCGATCTTTACGAGGTTGGCCCGGAGCTTGAGCTGAATGTCGTGGAGCACCGTGTTCTTCTTGAAGGCGGGATCCGGGTCGAGGATGCAGGAAAAACCCACGACGCTAATGTCCTGTATCTTTCCCGTCGCGGTGATGGCCCCTTCCCGGAGGTTGATCGCCGTGAGGGAATCGTCGGCGCAATTGGCCCGGACGTATTTCCTGCGCCCTTTCGCCTCGTTGGCCTGCAGGGTGGAAAGCAGTATCTTGGTGCTCTCTTCCAGGCCGAGTTTCAGTTTCACGAACCCGCATTGAATGCCGATATCCATCAGGTATTTTTTTTGCAGGTTCTCGTCCTGATTGTAGGTGAGTATGCCGATTCCGACCCCGGAAAGGGCGGGATTGGCCAACTTGGCGCGAATCCAGTCTTCCCACTCGCTTTCCGATTTTCCCGCGTCGATGTTGACGAATACGATGGACGCCGGGAACATGGCGAGCAAACGGTCCGCCATGGCGATGTCCCTGAGCATGTACACTTCGTATTCCTGTTCGAGAAGGCGAGAAATGAGCTCATCCCGTACCACGCTCGGCGGATAAAGGAAAAACACCTTACGCCCCAACTCAAATCCCATCGCGAATCCCCCTGACCTGATACTTCAAATGTACCATGGCGTACCGTATCCCGCCAGGTTTTTCAGTCGAAAAGCCGGCGGCATTCAAGATAATAGCGTTTCTCGCTCGCCTCTCCCATGGAGAAGCTCTTGCGCGGCAAGGGCCCGCCCGAGGCTATAGTGGAAAAGAAACTGTCCTTTTCCACCGGGGGCAACAGGATGGCCACCGCGTTTTCCTTCCCGCCCAGCCTGAATACCTCTTCGGCGCCATGAATATAATCGATGGACACACCGGGGCGTTCCGCCACGAAATCGTCCAGCGCGGGCTGCAAGCGGCTCACCGCGAGGAGCGGGCTGGGGGTTTCAAGGCAGGCGAGACCGTCGGCGGAGACGAAGCCGAAGCGGGTGACGCCTTCGTCGCCGACCAGGGCTTCCAGCCTTTCGCCGCTTTCCGTCGCCGAAAGGGTACCGCCCAGGCGGGAGGCGAGGAACGCGGCGAGGGTTTTACCGTCGGTCCCGAACAGGACCCGGTGGATTGGCTCGAAGGTCAGCCCTTCGTCGTACAGGTTCACGATTTCCGCCAGGGCAAAGCGGGCCGGGTGATTCTCCCGATCAAGGGCGCCCGAGGCGAAGCGCGCGGCGTTTTGGGCCTTGAACTCGTCCCATACCGCCTTCGCGGTGGCCAGGGAATGGTTTCCGTCGCCCACGGCGAACAGGAAGGTGGAACCGTCCGGTCCCGTCCCGGCATCGGACAGGCGGCGCACGGCTTCGGCGACCGCCGCGATACCGGCTTTCGTCTCTATCTTCCAGCCCGTTACGGAGCCCGCGTCGGGTTCCAATTTCGTCGCGTATACGGGCGTTTCAGACCGGACGCGGTTTCCCGCGGCTTCCACCAAAAGGCGGTCCGGGTCGTTGACCAAGAGCATGATGTGGGGCGACTCTAGGGGCGCGCCCCGCCGTATTTCCATACGGGGCGGGATTCGGTCCACGATGGTGGCCTCGGTAGCGCGGATCGGCGCCGCGGTGCCGGGTTTCCACTCATAGGCCTCGAGGTCGATCGCGGCGACCAAGCCCTTTCTCGTGCGCCCGTACGCGGTAACCCGCTCGATATAGGTAAAGCCCTTCAGGGGAGGGGCGAATACGCCCGATTCCATGTAGGCGCGCATGGTTTTCCGGATGGAGGAAAGCCGTTCGGACCGATCGCCGTCTTCGAGGTATACCTCGGGAAGGATCATGCCCAGGGCGGAGGGGGCTCCTGCAGCCCTTTCCCGCGCATTTTCCCAGTACTCGCGGTCTTGCGTATACTGATCGCAGGCGATTACCGCCCACTTCGATAGGTCAAGCCCCGCCTTCGGCAAAAGGATTTCGGGTACGGCAACCCCGCGTTGGCGCAACGATTCGGTATGGTTCATGTCCGGCATGATACGTAAAAACGGCCAAACCGGCAAGACGTTTCCGGGTCGGCCAGACGTCCTTGACCGGCTCGGGCCAGTTCCGTATGTTTAAACTACAATGATCCAGGGCCAACGGCAAAATCTCGTACAGCAACAGCGCCTCACGCTGAGTCCCCAGCTCGTGCAGTCCATCAAGCTGATGGGCATGCCTTTCGCGGACCTGCGGGAACGGATTCTCGATGAGGTGGAAAAGAACCCCGCCCTGGAGGTCGTTTCCGACCCCTTCGGCCGCTCCGACGCGCCGATCCGATCCCTGGAACCCGGTGGCGTGCGCGTTTCCTCCCGAACTCCCAACCAGCTGGCCGCCGACGATCACCGAGATTTTATCGAAGGGGCGCTTGCCCGCGACGAAACCCTTCAGGAACGCCTTTTAGCCCAATTGGGAGAGCTTTCCCTGGGGACGGAGGAACGGGCCCTCGCCGAATTGGTGGTGCAAAACCTGGATCGTGACGGCTTTCACGAATCGTCGCCCGCGGAGCTGCCCGGCGCCGACGACGAAGCCCTGCTGCGCTCCGTCCTTGATACCGTGCGGGCACTCGACCCGGCGGGTTGCGCTACCTCCGGCTTTCAGGAATCCCTTGCCGTTCAGGCGCGGCTCCTGGAACGTTCCCTGTCCGAAACCCCTGACGGCGCGCAGGCCTTTCGCCCCGAATCGGTCGCGAAGGCGGCGGCCATCCTTGAAAGCCACATAGAGCTGCTGGCCAAGGGACGCCCCGAAAGCCTCGTGAAGGCCGCGTCCGCGCGGGACAGCTCCCTCTCTTTCCGCGTGGATCTCGCGGAGGCCGAGGAAATATTCGACATAATCCGGCACTTAGACCCCTTTCCCGGCAGGCGCTTTTCCACGGACCCGGGCTCGTACGTCGTTCCCGACGTGATCGTTCGGAAAACGGAGGACAACTATACGGTGACCATAAACGACGAAGTCATTCCCGTCCTGGGCGTTTCCCCGTTTTTCATGGAACTTGAGTCGGGTACCGGGGAAGGGGCCGCCGACAAGGCGAGCCGGGATTTCAGCCGAGAGGCGGTTAAGGAAGCCCGATGGTTCATGAATAGCCTTTCCCGGCGAAACCATACGATACTGAAGCTCGCCCGCGCCCTGGTGGTCTTTCAGTGCGATTTCTTCGCCTACGGGCCGGCCCGTCTCGCCCCCTTGCGAATGAAGGATATCGCCGAGGAAATTGGCATGCACGAGGCCACCGTGTCCCGGGCGGCCAACGGTAAGTATCTGCAGTGCGAATGGGGCATTTTCGAGCTCAAGTACTTTTTCTCGAATCAGGTCGGTTCCGTCCCCCGAAGCGGCGAGGCATACAGCTCAGGCCGCTTTTCCAAGGAGGGCGTAAAGGAAACGGTGCGCCAAATCATCGAGGCGGCGAGCGGGCCCCTGTCCGACCAGAAAATCGTGGAGCAGTTGGCCCTGCGGGGCATTAAGCTCGCGCGCCGCACCGTGGCGAAATACCGTTCGGAGCTCGATATAAAGTCTTCGTTTGAAAGATAGCGGAAAGGGTATTATTATTTACGTAACCCCGGTTGCGGGGACCATTCAAAGAATCTTGGGGAGGTTCATCATGAACATCAATGTGCAGGCCGTTAAATTTACCATGGATGATGATCAGCGCGCGTTCGTTGACAAGAAAGTCGAGCGGATTAAATACGCCGATGACCTGATTACCGACGTCCTCTTCAATTTCAAATTCGAGAAGAAGTTTTCCATGGAATGCACCGTCAATTTCCGCTGGGGCGGAAACGCCCACGTATCCGCCGAGGATTTCGACTTCAACGCGGGGGTGAACAAATTGATGGACGTGCTGGACCAAAAGATCAAGAAGGAAAAAGACAAGATACAGGAAAAGAAGTAGGGAAGGGGACCCGCGGGAGGATCTTGGGAATCTCCGACGGGCTTGGCTTTACAAGAGGGCGTCCCTGAGGATATAGTCAGGTATGGCTTTGAAACGGTTTTCCGTGCTCGACCTCTTGGGCTTGAACCTCAAGGAACACGATTCCCTGGACCTCCGGTGCGTTTGCGGCAGAAGGGGACTCGTGCGCGACATTACCATTCCGGACCTCAACCGGCCCGGGTTGGCCCTGTCGGGCTTTTACGACTCCTTCGCGTTTCAGAGGGTACAGTTGTTCGGAAGGGGCGAGGTGGCCTATCTGGGCAAGATAGTCGGCGAAGACAAGCTTGAATCGCTGCGGCAACTCTTTTCCTATCCCATACCCTGCTGTATTTTTACCCATAACCTTGAGCCCCCCGAGGCCTTCGTGAATATCGCGGAGGAAGCGGGGTGCCCGGTCCTCGTTACCGGCCTGGATTCGAGCGAATTCTCCGCCCGGATACTCCGCATCCTTTCCAATATTTTCGCGCCCAAGGTTTCGATCCACGGCGTGCTCGTGGAAGTATACGGTTTGGGCATCCTTATCCTGGGCGATTCCGGGGTCGGGAAGAGCGAGACCGCCCTGGAGCTCATCGAGCGCGGGCACCGGCTCGTGGCCGACGACGTGGTGGAAATTTCCTGCGTCAACGGGAACAGCCTGGTGGGCCAGGGCGCGAACAAGATTATCGGGCACCACATGGAAATCCGCGGCTTGGGCATTATCAATATCACCCAGCTTTACGGCGTGGGCTCCATCCGCGAGCGCAAGGAAGTGCAGTTCGTCGCCAAACTCGAGGAGTGGGACGCGAACAAGGTATACGACCGGCTCGGCACCAACGAATTGACCATGGAGATTCTCGGGGTTCGCATTCCGAAACTCGAGATTCCCGTGAAACCGGGGCGAAATATCCCCATCATCCTCGAGACCGCCGCCATGAACGAGCGGCTCAAAAGCATGGGCTACTTTTCCGCGAAGGAATTCAACCAGAATGTCCTCAAGTGGATCGAGACCGACGCTGCCCGCGCGCCGTACTACGGCGTCGATGACTCATATTGAAGGAACCGAAATGACCACGAAGAACGTTACCATCAAGAATCGGGCCGGAATTCACGCGCGTCCCGCCGCGCTTATCGCGCAAACCGCAAATCGCTTCGCCTCTGAAATTCTGATAGAGCGGGAGGACACCCGGATCAACGCCAAGTCGATCATGGGTATCATCACCATGGCGGCAAGCTATAACACCGAGCTTACCCTGGTCGCCGACGGGGCGGACGAAAAAGAGGCCGTTGAGGCCATTAACGCCCTGTTCGAGAACAAATTCGAGGAAGATTGAAAGAACCCGCGAACGGGCCCTTTAGAGGCCTTTTTTCGTTCCCCTTTCTGGCGCTGGTATACGCCCTGGTGGTCGCCGCCGCGTACGCGGTGGCGGACCGCAGTTTTGGCGGCGTATTCTCCTCGGCGCTCTTCAGTTCTCCCGAGGGCCTTTTCTTTTTGGTCGCCGCCCCCCTGGGACTCCTTGTCCTCACCGGCTTTCTGTTCGTCGGGGCGGTATCGGATTCGCTTCACGCCGAAGGCCCCAGTCCCCTCAGGCGCAACGTATTCCTCTCCTTTTGCCTCTTGCTCGCCAGCGTCGCGGTACCCGAATCGGTTATCGTCGGCAAGTTCGCGTCAGAGGCCCTCGGGAGCTGGTTTGACCGGTCGATTCCCGAAACCATGAACGTGGCGGCCGAGATGGCCGACCTGTACATGGAAGAGCGCGTTACCGATATCCATGCCGTCTCGGAAAAGTACCTGAGCGGACTCGCCATTTCGACCTGGAAAAATCGTCCCTCCGAATGGATGACCGCGATCCGTTCCATAGACCGGCACGCCGTGGCCTGTCAGGTGTATCTGGAAACCGGGGTAAACGGGGAAATATCCCGGAGCCCGGTTATGGAGTCGGGCGATTCCCTCTCCTTCGTGACGAAAGACCGGCTAGACTCGGTTACCGCCGGACTCTTCTCGCTGGCCGAGGGCGAGCCCTTCTTGCGCTGGGGCGAGAAGGTTCGGTACGGAAACAGCGTGTACCTGTGCGTGTATACATCGGCGATTCCGGGAACCTTCAACGATAAGCTCGACTCGGTCCGTTCGGCATGGGAGCGGGCGCGGGTGATCGACACGCTCAAACCCTACTTTCCCTTCCTCGGCATCTGGATTTTCGCCCTGTTCCTGCTTCCGTCACTGGGCATGACCCTCATCTTGGCCTGGCGATACTCCTGCCGGCTTTCCGCCCGCGTTCGTTCCCATGCCTCCGCGCTCGCCTCGCTGGCGGCCGGCGAAACGGGCGTTCGGCTCGTTCTTACGTCGAAGGACGAACTGGGTGCCGCGGGCGCCGCGGTGAACGCCCTTGCCGAACGGCTCGACCGCTCAGGCGGCGGAGGCGGCGCGGAACCGGCGGAACCGGCGCGGAAGGATCCCAAGCGGGCAACCCTCAAGCTCAAATAGCGGGCGACCGGGCGGTTGCGCAAGCGGGTTTTTTATGACAACCTGCAATACCATTCGAGATACGAGCGAGGATACGTGCATGAGCGAAAACGCGCCCCTGTGGCTTTTTACCGGACCCGAAATCGGCGAGCGTAACGCCGCGATCGAGCAGGTGCGGGCCGCGGCGGCCCGAAAATCGGGGAACCTCGACTGCCATTCCCTCTACGTTCAGGAAACGCCCGTCGCCGACGCCGTTTCCCTTCTTTTAAACGGCTCGCTGTTCGCGGATGCCCGCTTCGTAGTGCTCCGGAACGCGGAACTCATAAAGAAAAAAGAGGAAATCGAGCTCATTGCCTCCTGGGCCGGGGCCGCCGACCAGGACGGCGGTTCCTACCTCGTGTTGGTGTCCGAGGAAATCGGGGTGGACAAAAAAATCGAGGCTTTGGTACCCAAGCAAAATAAGAAAATCTTTTGGGAGATGTTCGAGAACCGCAAGGAACAGTGGATCGTCGATTTTTTCCGAAGGGAAGGCCTATCGGTGGAAGGCGACGCGGTTTCCGCGATTCTCGAGCTGGTGGAGAACAATACCGAGGCGTTGAAAACCGCCTGTTCGCGCTTTCCCCTCTTTTTCGATAAGGGCTACCGGGTTACCGAAGCGGACGCGCTGGCGATTTTGGAGCATAACCGGGAGGAGAGCGCCTTCTCCCTCTTCGATGCCATGGCTTCGGGGAATTTCGAGACCGCCTTGGGCATATGGAACAAGCTTTCCCTTTCCAAGGAATCTTCCCCCATCCAGCTCATGGCCGGACTGACCTATTGCTTCCGCAAGCTTTCCGATTGGCACCGATTGGCCGCCAGCGGCCAGACCGACGATTTCTCGCTGAAAAAGGCGGGTTTTTCGGGGAAGCGGGCGATAGACCAATACCGGCAGGCGGCGCGGCGTTGGAACGCGGAATCTACCGACCGGGTTTTGGGCCTCATCGCCGATACCGATCTCGCCATGCGTTCCGCCGGCTCCGCCCTGCAGGGCGTGCAAACCGAAATGTTCATCTACGCCGCCATGCGCCTTGAAGGCCGTGCCCCGGCCGTCGCGGCCTGGGACTGACTATTCCTTCCGGGCCGCGCCGCCCTTCCCCTCTCCTTGTTCGCCGTACGGGCCGGCCTTTTCCGCTGCCATGCCTTCCCCGTCATCCTGAAAGCCCGCGTTGCCCGCGAGTTCCGCTAGTTCCGCGAGACGCGCGGCGGTTTCGCCGTCGAGGTTCCCCGCGCCGGGCCTTCCCGAATCGGAGCGCTTGGCCCGCTCGGCTTTCCGCTCCTCGAGGAGTGCCGGTACCGCGGCGGCCAGGTCGCGGGAGGCGGAATCGGAGAGGCCCGCGAGCTTGGCGACCTCCGCGAGGCCCCCGTCCGAGAGGGCGTCGGCCAACCCCTCGAGAGACCCGTACCGCCCCAGCAGTTTCACCGCCTTTTTCGGCCCGACGCCGGGAAGGCTTTCGAATATTAAGGTCGTGTTTTCCTTGGTGCGCAGCCGCTGGTTCCTCGTGGTGGCGAAGCGGTGGGTTTCGTCGCGCACCCGCTGCAGGAGCCTCAGCGCGTCGGAGCGGCGCGGCAGGGTGACGGGCGTCGAGTTACCCGGCAAATAGAGCTCCTCGTCCCGTTTGGCGAGGCCGACTATGGGTATGTCCGCGCCGAGGGCCTCGAGCACCCCCTTCACCGCGTTCACTTGGCCGATACCGCCGTCTATCAACAACAGGTCCGGCAAATCCGCCCCCTCGTTCATGAGCCGCGAATAGCGCCTGCTCGTAACCTCGCGCATCGAGGCGAAATCGTCGATTACGCCGTCGGTGGTCCGGAGCCTGAACATGCGGTAGTTCTTCCGGTCGGGGTTTCCGTCCTTGAAAGCGATCAGGCTCGCCACGGGAAGCCGGCCGCCGATATGGGCGATATCGAAGCCCTCGATCCGGGAGGGCAGGGCGGGTAGCCCCAATAGCGTTTTCAGTTCTTCCAGGGCGGGGAAGTCCCCGTGTTCCCGAAGCCTTCGCTCCGCGTCTTCCTTCGCGTTGAACCGGGCCATGGCGATCGCCGCCGCGTGCCTGCGGGTTTCGTCCCCGGGCGCAGACCGTTCCGGCCGGGGCGCGTCCGGGGCGATGGCCTCGATCCGGGTCCGCGCGCCGAGCCCTTCGGCGAACCAGCGTTCCGCCAGGGCAAGGCCGCTCTCGTTGGGCACGAAGACGCGCGGGGGAACGTCGGCGGGATCGGTATAGAAGGCCATGAGAAACTCGGGGAGGATTTCCTCCTCGTCCTTGAGACTGCGGACCCGGTACAGATCGCGGCCGGTAAGCCGGCCTCCCCGCATCCGCAGGACCGCGAAGGTAACCATCGTGCCCTCTGCCGCCCAGGCTATGTAATCGCGGGCTTCCGGGTCCAGGTCAACCACGGCGTTCTGCTCGCGAAGCTCGCGAATCGCGGCTATGCCGTCGCGGAGCCGGGCGGCCCGCTCGAACATCAGCGATTTCGCGGCCTCCTTCATGACGCCCTCGAGCCGGGCGATGGATTCCGCGGTGTCCCCCTCGAGCAGGAGGGCTATCTCGTTCACCGAGGCCGCGTAGCGTTCGGCGTCGATCTTGCCGCAGCAGGGGGCCGAGCTGAGGCCGATATGGTAGTACAGGCAGGGCGTTTTCCGTTTTTTCAGTACCTTGCACTGGCGGAGCCGGTAATTTCGCTTCACGAATTCCAAAAAGGCGTCAATGGCGGGTACGTTGGGAAAGGGCCCGAAATAGCGGGCCCCGTCGTTCTGCAGCCTTCGGGTCCTGAATACCCGGGGAAATTCCTCGTTGGTGATTTTTATGAGGGGATAGGTTTTCCCGTCTTTGAGGTTTATGTTATAACGGGGCCCGTATTGCTTGATGAGCGTGTTTTCGAGAAGCAGGGCCTCGTATTCGTTGTCCGTCGTGATATATTCTATGGTATGGGCGCGGGACACGAGTATGCGGGTTTTCAGGTCGCGATTGGAGGTAAAGTAGGATGACAGGCGGTTTTTTAGGTTTTTCGCCTTGCCGACGTAGATTACCTGCCCGGATTCGTCTTTCCACAGATATACCCCGCTCGATTTCGGCGCGTCCAAGGCGGTCGCGTGAAGCCGTTTACGGGTCTCAGACTGCTCTTTCATTGGATTTATCATACCATTGTGCCGATATTCTGATAAGTATCATGACGCACCGTATCCTTTTCACCGTAACCGCCGTATTCCTCCTCCTCTCGTCGGGCCTGCGCGCCGATTCCCGGGAAGTAACCCTTACCTTAGGCGGCTCCGCGGGCTGGAACCGCCTTGAGTCCCTTTCCGGGCTGGCTACCGCCCCGGGAAGGCTGGGCAAGACGGCGCTCATCCTCGATTCAGCCTCCGTTCCCGCCGCCGCTACCGCGCCCGGAGCGGCAGACCTGCTCTTGCGCTTCGATTCGGGCATCCTTTCCGCCGGAACGACGGACGATACGGGCAATTACCGGATCGTCGGCGGCGAATTGCGGCTCGCGGGTTCCTCCTCCGCGTACCGGGGCAACGGCGCCGCCGCGGCCGTCGCGGGGCGAAAGGGCCTGGAACTGACCGGCAAGGCGGGAACCCTGTTCGGCGGCGAAAACGCGACGGGCTCGTTTACCGTACGCTTTTGGATGCGTCCGGCGACGGCGGAAAACGGTTCGGAGCTTTTCAGCTGGCAATCGTCGATCACCGAAGCGGGCGCTTCCCGGTTCCAGTATATCCGCTCGGGAATCGCGGCCAACCGCATGGAGTGGACCTTCTCGAACATTTGGTCCCATAACGGCTCCGGCCTGCCCAACGTGGTCCTCCGGGGCATGACCAACCTCATTCCCGGCGTATGGTCCCATCATAGCATCGCCTACGACGCGGATACCGGCGCCCTTTCATACCGGATGAACGGGAAGCTGGAGTCGATTCGCTATCTCACCGAAAGCGGCACGGAAACCGGATCGGTATTTCCCTCCCGTTTCGGCCGCGCGGCGCCGGTGCGGATCGCGGACGGTTTCGCGGGCTTGATTGACGAGCTCGCCGTGCTCCGCTACGCCAGTGAACCGGTCTCCATGGACGACTATCATCGGGTGACGGACCGATTCCCCGGCCGGGAGGGCCGTTTCGTCTCCGAAATCATCGATACCGGGGGAGCGAAATCCCGGGTTGTATCCTTTAGCGTGGACGAGTCGGTGCCCGCTGATTCGGGAACGGCGTACTTCCTTCGATCGGGCGACGTGATGTGGAACTGGACGGAATCCGATCCTCCCTGGGTTCCCGTCGCCCCCGGGCAGGCGGTTCCCGTCCTTACGGGCCGCTTTTTCCAGATCGCGGGGGAGTTGTACCCCGACGGCCGCGCCTCGGCCACCCCGACGGTTACCGAGGTTTCCCTGACCTACGAGAAGGACGCGCCGCCGTGGCCCCCGGTTCGGATTTTCGCCGATCCCGGCAACGGTTCGGCCTCCGTGAGCTGGAAACCCTCCCCCGACGGCGATACCGCCGGATATCTGCTATACTATGGGGAACGCCCCGGGGAATATCTGTGCGAAGGCTCCCCGATAGACGCGGGCAAGGCGCTCGGCGCCGAAGTCCAAGGCCTGGTTAACGGGCGGGTGTACTATTTCAGCGTGGCTGCCTACGACGCGGCAGGACCCTCGGCTCCCGGCCCCCTTTCGGCGGAAGCCGCGGCCCGGCCCCGAGCGAAACCGTAATATGGACTGGAGACTCAATGGCTGATCAATCAACGGTGATACTTGAGCGGGCTCGCGATGCGCTCGTGTCTCGCGATTTCGTGTACGCGGAAAAATTGCTCCTGAATCTCGCGAAGCAGGAAACGGGCGGCCGTGAGGCCCTCGACCTGCTGGGCTCGCTCTACCTGCGGTCCGACCAGTACGAGAAGGCCCTCTCGGTATTCAAGCGGATCTTTGAGACCGCGCCGGACGACGTGGAAGTGATGAACAATCTCGGCGTCATTTACCGGCGTCTCGGCATGTTCGAGGAATCCATCAAGATCCTCACCGCCGCCAAGGAAACGGGGAAGGATTTCGAGACCGTCCTCTATAACCTGGGCAATACCTGGAAGCAGATGGGGAAGTATCCCGAGGCGGCCCTGTGCTTCTCCGACGTAATCGAGAAAAAACCCGACGACGTGCTCGCCTACAACCACCTGGGAAGCATTCACGCCCTCAGCGGGCGCCACGATCTGGCCCTGCAGGCGTACCGGCGGGGCTTGCAGATCGACCCGAACCACCCGTATATCCATTTCAATATGGCCCATAGCTACGAGGCCCTATCGCGCCCGGACGAGGCGGTCACCGAGTACCAGGCCGCGCTCAAGACCAAGCCGGGCTGGATAGAGGCCCTGCGCGACCTTTCCCAACTGTACGCCCGCAAAGGCGATCCGGGGGGCATGACGGCTACCTTGCGCCGCATACTCGCGGTGAATCCGAAAGACGTTCCGACGCTCATCGATATGGGGCAGATCGCCCTGAAGGCCGAGCGCGTCGAGGAAGCCCAGTCCTGGTTCCATAAGGCAGTCGAGGCGGAGCCGTCCAACGTGCAGGGCGTACTGTCCCTGGTGCAGGTCCACGAGCGCCGCGGCGATACCGAAGGCGCCCTGCAGGAGCTCAAGCGGCTGGAACGCGAGCATCCCGAATCGGTGGACATTCTCGTGCACCTCGCCCGCTACTACGTCAAATTCCAGGACTACCCCAACGCGAGATCCCTCTTTTCCCGGGTGAACGCCCTGGACCCCAACAACGTGGCCGCGCTCCGATTGCAGGGCCGCATGTATACCCAGACGGGGGAAAGCGATCAGGCGCGGGAATGCTTTACGAAAATTCTCACCATCGACCCGTCCGAAATAGATTTCAGGGTCGATTTGGCCGACCTGCTCCTGCAGTCCGGAAAGTTTTCGGAGGCGGAAGAGCAGCTCTTGGAATACCTCAAGGAACGCCCCCGCGACTTTATCGTGAAAATTTCCCTGGGACAGCTCTACGAGAACATGGAAGATCCCGACCGGGCGCTCGCGGTTTACAATGAGGTGCTTGCCAGCGACCCCGAAAACCTCGGGGTGCGCGAGGCCCTGTCCCAACTGTACCAGCGAACCGGCCGAAACACCGACGCGGTGCGGTTCGCCGACGAGATCGTGAATATGCAGGGCAAGCGCGGCTCCGACGACGATTTGACCAACTTGAACCATTCCCTGAACCTATACGAGCAGGCCGTTACGAGCTATGGCTCCAAGAACCCCGGGGTGATGGGCCGTAACCTGGAGCTGCTCCGGTCCCGGCTCATTACCGAGGAAGACCGACCCGTGGAAGCCCTGCCCCCCGAGGCCCTGGCCCCGGAGGACGGTTTCGTTCCCGTGGACGAAGAAACCGACTCCCTGTCGTTGCTTGAAGACGAAGAAAACGTGTTTGAGGGAGAGATGCCCTTCGACGAGATTTTTTCTTCCGACGGGGAAGAGGAACCGGCCGATGAAGAACCGGGCCTCGACGATTTGGTAAGCTTCGAGGAACCCCTGGAATCGGCCGGCAGCGGCCTTCCCGGGCCGGGTCCCGACGCGGGGTATCCGGGGGCGGAAGACGAGGATATCGATCTTGGCTCCGTCGGGGCTTCTCCCGACGACGGAGAGCTTCGCCTGGACGAGGAAAGCGAGGACCTTGAGGGGCCTCTGCCGAACGAAGCCCCTGCCCGACGGGGCGAGGACGGCTTTCCGGAGCCCCAACGCCAGCGGGAACCCCAATCCTATCCCGAATACCCGAAGTATCCCGACTTCCCGGAACGTCCGCGGGAATATCCGCCCGCTTCAGAGCCCGGCGCTCCTCCCGCCCCGCTCGCCGATCAACTCGCCGATAATTCCGCGAACCGCCTCGCCGATAAGCTGGCCGACGCCATTTCCAAGCTCGTGGATAAAACGCCGAATCCGGTTCCGCCTGAGGTCGAGGTACCCGAGTCCGAAGCCGAAACGGGAAGCGCGGACGATTTGACCGACGACTTGCGGCTCTCCCAGGACGAGCTTACGGAAGCGGACGCCGCCGAGGAAGCGGCCCTTGCGCCGGAAGAGGTCGATGGGTCAGAAACGTTCGATGAGGGCGACGAGGTCGATGAGTCAGTGACGTTCGACGAGAGCGACGAGGCCGAAGCGTTCGGCGCCACCGACGCTGAAGCGTTCGGTGCTGAGCTCGATCTCTCGCCCGAAAGCGAAGCGGAAGCGGCGGAGGAGAACCCCGTGGCGGAAACCGTTCCCGAGGAGGCAATCGAACCTACCCGAGCTTCACGCATTCTGCCGGAAGCGGAGTACGAGAAGGTCCTTTCGGGGATGGAGGGCTCGTCCATCATCGGCCTCTTCTCCTATTTCAAGGACGCGACCCTTTCCCTTCCCGAGCGATACCTCACCGATTATCTTTTGAGCGACGAACGGATAAAGATGGAATACGTCATAGACCGGCTGTCCGGAAAGCCCGGATTGCACGCCGACCGGCGCCTGGAAGCAATTCGCAGGCGAGAGGGCGGCGCGAAAACGGCCCACGAGGGCTTGGCGCAGACGATTGAGTTCCTGGAAGGATTGGTGGGCGGATTGCCCGATCCCGGTTTCGCCGTCGCCCTCAGGAACCGCCTGGAGAAGATCAGGGAGCAGGTGGATGCCGACTCGTAACGGCGCGCCCTACGACGTAGCGATCGTGGGGGCGGGAGTGTGCGGCGCGGCCATTGCCCGACTGTTGTCCCGCTACCGGTTGCGCGTCGCGCTCCTGGAGCGTGAGGCGGACGTTTCCTTCGGCACTTCCAAGGCGAACTCCGGTATCGTGCACGGGGGGTTCCACCACGCCGCCCATTTCCTGAAAACGCGACTGGAGGTCGCCGGCGCCGCCCGCTTCGATCGGTTACGGGAAGAACTCGGTTTCCCCTTCGCGCGCTGCGGCATTTTGGTCGCCGCCTCCCATCCCGACGATATGCCGGCCATCGAGCACCTGCGCGCCCAGGGCGAGGCCAACGGCGTAAAAAACCTCGAAATATGTTCCCGTCAGCGGATGCTCGAACTGGAGCCGAAGCTTTCCCCCGAAGTGTGCGGCGGGCTCTACGCCCCCGACGGCGGGATCGTGGAGCCGTACCGATACGTATTCGCCCTGGTGGAAAACGCCAAGGCGAACGGGGTTGAATTGCTCACGGAATTCGAGGCTTGCGCCGCGGAACGGATCGCGGACGGCGAAGCGAAGCTCCCCCTGTGGACCATTCGCTCGTCGGATGGCCGAACGGTCCGCGCCCGCTTCGCCGTGAACGCCGCGGGCCTTTTCGCCGACGCGGTATCCGCCGCCTTCGGCGCCGAGCGCTATGAGATACGGCCGCGGAAGGGCGAATATTTTCTCCTGGACCGCCTGGCGGAAGGCCACCCCGGCCGGGTGGTTTTCCCGGTTCCCAACGCGGTTTCCAAGGGCATGCTCGTCATTCCCACCGTGGAAGGCACGACGCTCATCGGGCCGACCGCCGACCCCGTGGACGATAAGGCCGACGTGGCCACTACCCAGGCTCGGCTGTCCCGGATCGTGGAGTCGGCGAAAACCCTGGTGCCGTCGGTTTCCGAGAAAGACGCAATTACGAGCTTCGCGGGCCTTCGGCCGGTACTGGGCGAGGATTTTTACGTCGCGCCGTCGGATATCGCGGATGCCTTCGTTCAGGTGGCGGGGGTACAGTCACCGGGCCTTACCGCGAGCCCCGCGATCGCGGAGTACGTGCGGGACCTTCTCGCGGGATTGGGCCTGGACCTGACGGAAAAGTCCGACTGGAACCCCCGGGTCGACGCCCCGGTCCGTCCGAGAAACCTATCGCCGGAAGAACGCGCGGCCCTCGTCGCCGCGAATCCCGCGCACGGCCATATCGTGTGCCGGTGCGAGGAGGTTTCGGAAGCCGAAATCGTGGAAGCAATACGGCACGGCCACGTAACCCTTGACGGCATAAAATTCTATACCCGCGCGCAGATGGGGCGCTGTCAGGGCGGATTCTGCACCTATCGGATACTCAGAATACTGATGCGGGAAACCGGCATGTCCTTTGACGAGATAACCAAGCGCGGAAAGGGGAGCCGGGTCATCGCGTCGGAATTGGGGGCTGAAGGCCATGAAACGCAGCGGCTATGACGCGGTCGTGATCGGCGCGGGCGCCGCGGGCATGGCCGCGGCGGCGACCCTGTCCGCTCGGGGGCGCTCCGTCGCCCTGGTTGACCGCGAGGGCGATATGGGGGGCATTCTCCTGCAATGCGTCCATAACGGGTTCGGGCTTCACCGCTACGGCGAAGAGCTGACCGGCCCCGAATTCGCGGCCCGGCTGGAAAAAGACGTCCGCTCCGCGGGTATTCCCTTTTTCCCGAACGCTACCGTGCTGTCCATCGCCCCGCCTTCCCCGGATGAGCGCCGGTTTCGGCTTCTCGTGTCCTCGGCCCGCGGGATTGAGGAATTTCTCGCGCGTTCGGTGGTATTGGCCATGGGAAGCCGGGAGCGGAATCGGGGCAACGTGCGCATACCGGGAGACCGGCCCGCCGGCGTTTTTACCGCCGGTCTCGTTCAGCGGCTCATCAATATCGAGGGCTACGTGCCCGGTTCCCGCGCCGTAATCGTCGGTTCGGGGGATATTGGCCTTATCATGGCCCGCCGCCTCACCCTTTCGGGGGTTACGGTGGAGGCCGCGGTGGAACTCATGCCCTATCCTTCGGGGCTCGCGCGAAACGTGACGCAATGCCTCGAGGATTTTTCCATTCCCCTCTATTTATCCCACGCCACGACCCGGATTATCGGCAGGAACCGCGTCGAGGCCGTCGAGATCGCCCCCATCGAGGACGGCGCGGTACGGACGGAGCGGGCGAGGATTATTCCCTGCGATACGGTACTGCTCTCCGTGGGGCTGGTGCCCGAAAACGAGCTTTCGGCGCGAACCGGAGTCTCGCTCAATCCCGTCACCAACGGACCGATCGTGGACTCGCGCCTTATGACCGACGTTCCCGGCGTTTTCGCGGCGGGAAACGTGCTGCACGTTCACGATTTGGCGGATCGGGTCGCGGAAGAGGCCGAACGGGCCGGAACTGCCTGCGCCGATTGGCTGGACGCGTACGAAGCGGCTCCGGGACGGCCGGAAACCGCCAAAGAGGTACCGCTGATCGCTGGCCGGAACGTGCGCTATACCGTGCCGTCGTCCCTTTCCCCGGAACCGACTCCCGTGCTCTTGCGCAGTATGGTGCCCCTGGATAGCGCGACCCTCACCATTCGTCAGGACGGTTCGCTCCTTTTCGCGAAAAGGCTCGCTTGGGTACGCCCGGGGGAGATGGTCCGCGTGGACGTGGACGTTCGGTCGGGTATACGCGCCCAGGCCGGAGCCTGCACGGTCAGCCTCGAAAACGGGAACGGCGAAGCATGATGGAGTTGGTGTGTATCGTATGCCCGCGGGGGTGCCGGCTTTCGGTGGGCGAGGGGCCCGAGTTCCCCGTAAGCGGGAACGGGTGCGATCGGGGAAGGGTGTATGGCAGGAGCGAAGCCGTTGCGCCGGCGCGGATCGTTACCGCCACGTGCGCCGCAGGCTTGTCGGGCGAAATCTCAATGCCGCGCGGGGACCTTCCGCGCCGTGTGCCCGTCCGGACCGTGTGTGGCGTGCCGAAGGACCGGGTGCGGGAATTGGCGGCGTATCTTTCGGCGCTGACCGTGCCGCTCCCCGTCCGCGCGGGCGATTGCATCGTCCCCGACTGGGACGGCACCGGTATCGCCGTGGTGGCGACCCGGGACATCGGGTACGACCCTCCTAATCCGGAAGCTTAAAAGAAATCGGTATTGTCCGCGCTCGGCGCCTTTTTCCCGGAACCGGCCGCTTTCGCCTTTCCCGTTTTTCCCGATGGCGACTTGGCGACCGGCGAGTCCGTGGCAGTGCCCCGCTTTCTTTCCGTTTTCGCGCTCTTGGGCGTTTTCGCCGCTTCGGCCGGCTCTCCCGCGTCGGGCGAGACCGCCGCCGCGGCGCCGAGCCTGATAATCCGGGAATTGGTAAGGAGCCTATAGCCGTTTTCCGTGATCAGCACGTCGTTTTCCAGCCTGCAGCCCCCGTGTTCCGGGTGGTAGAGCCCCGGTTCCAGGGTCACGACCATTCCCGGCTCGTATACCCAATCATTGTCTTCCCGGTTTCTGACCGCCGGGCCCTCGTGGGCTTCCAAACCGATACCGTGGCCCAGCGCGTGGGGCATGGTCCGCTTGGCCTTGCGGAAAATTTCGTCGACCTTAATGGGAGCGGCCCTCGTGGGCACGCCGGGTTTATAGAGCTCCAGCGCCGCCTGGTAGGCCTTTTCAACGAGGGCAAGCTGCTTTTCCTGGGCCGGAGTCACGTCGCCCGAAACCACGGTGAGGGTCACGTCGCTGGTATAGCCCCGGTACTTAATGCCGAAATCCAGGATGGAAAGGCCGGACCCGGGAAAGGCCGAGGCGGTATAGGGCGGGAAGGCGTGTATGCCGAAGCTGCGTTCCGGCCCGGCCGCGAGGGTTTCGAAACCGGTCCCCTCGGCCCCGGCCGCCCGTGCTTCCCGCTCGATCAGGAGCGCCACGTCGGATTCGGTTTTAATTTTGCCGCCCTTCAATTGCTTTTCGATCAGGTTGATGATGGCGTCGGTAATCGAGCACGCCTTCTCGATGGTTTCGATCTCCGCGGCGTCCTTGATCGACCGCATCCGCTCGATTTCTCGGCCCGCGCCGCCCTCGCGGCAAATCACGTCGTATTCAAGCAGGGCTTCCACGTACCGGAGAAAGAGGGGGTAGGGCGTCACGCCGGGAATTTCGATCCGGGAGCGCGTCGGTACCCCTATGCGTTCCGCTATACCCCGTACCGCCGCGACGGGATTTCTCCCGAAATCGGTATAGGGAACGATCACGTCGACGTTTGCCATCTTGTGGGCCATCAATTCGTCCCACGGACATAAAACGGCATGGCCGGTAATGGTCATTACCAGGAGGGCATCCGATGGATGTCCGGTGAAATATCTGATTCCGGGGTCCCGGCGGCCTTCGGTATCTTCCAGGACGACCACTGAAACGCTGTTGCGGGCCATCCAGGTGTACAATTCGGCCCGTCGTTTTAAGTAAGCTTCCATATGAAGTCAATATACCCCGTTTTCTTTGACAGGGTAAAGCAAATCGGCTATGATTGCCGGAAAATCGCGGAATGCCGGGGGAACGTCAGGTGAATTCACGTTTAAGAAATAAACTGGTCTACGCGTCCGGTCAATTCGGGTTGGTTTTGTGCGGTTACGGGATTATCAGGCTCTTTTCTTCGTTCTTCGTCGCCCGGGGCGTTTCGGGAGTCCGCCTCTTTCCCGATTATATTTACCAGAATGACCTTTTCGGTTTCTTTACCGCGGCGGGGCTGATCGTGGCGTTGAGCCGCCTTGCCGATACCGTGGCGGGCGTCGTCGCCGCCTGGGTGTCCGATCGGGGCGCCCTGAGAACCGGCCGACGCACCGCCATGATGCGCGCAGCTGCCGTCCCCTTGGCCCTTTTCTCCGCCCTGGTGTTCTTTCCCCCCTCGGCCAGCAACATGGCGCTCAATACCGTAATAATCTGCCTGTGTACCATAGCCTTCTTTTTTGCCTATTCCCTGTACGCTATCCCGTATCTCGCCCTCATCTCCGAGCTGGGGGTACGCGCCCGTGACCGGATTCAGCTTTCTACCCTTATGGCCTTCGCCACGGCTTTCGCGTCCCTGGCGGGAAACCGCGAATTGGCCTTCATGGACACGGTTTCCCGAATGACGGGACTCAGTCCCCTCGCGTCCTTCCGTTTGGTCATCGCCGGCTATGCCCTGGTTTCCTGCGGTTTTTTGCTCCTGCCCGCACTGACCCTTTCCGACTCCATTCCCCCGCATTCTAAGCCCGCTTCCGAGCCTCCCTCCCGCGCGGTGGGCGCGGTCCTTTCCGACCGGCTGCTTCGTCCCTACCTGATCGCCGACTTTATGTATCGGCTCGCCTCCGCGATCGTCATAACCGGCTTTCTCTATTACGTGACGGTCCTTCTCGGCCTGCCTTCCGGTCGATCCGATTATTTTCTGCTGATGATTTTCGCCGTGAATGTCGTGCTCTACTATCCGGTCTACCTCGTGGCGGCCACGTACGGGAAAAAAAGGCTTTTAACCGGCGCCTTTTTGGCCTTGCTGGTGGATATCGCCCTGCTCGTCCCCGCCGGCAGCTATCCCTTGCCCGCCTCGGTCCAGGGCTGGATCCTCGCCCTGCTTTTCGCCTTCCCCCTCACGGTTTTTTCCGTAGTGCCCTACGCCCTGATCGGCGATTTGGCGGTGGCCTGCGAACGGAAAACGGGCGTTTTGCGCGGGGGTATGTACTTCGGGTTGCATGCCGTGGTGGTGCGGGTCTCCCAAATGGCCGTCATCCTGCTCTTTCCCCTCTTCGTGTCCGGCTCATCGCCGAGCGCGCTGGGGTTGCGCATAACGCTGATCCTGGCCGCGGCCTTCGCGCTGATAGGTTTATTCTCCGTAACGGCGTACCGCGAGAAGGAAGTCAGCGTCCTTTTTGAATAACCGCTCCCGCGGGAAAGATTCCCTCGGGGATTCCCTCCGGACAGCGTGGACCTCGCGATTACGGTCAGCGTCTCCCCCTACTACTTTCCCCGTTTTCTCACCATGGCAAGACCTTCCCGCGCGATAGGGTCGCGGGTTAACGCCAAAAGGCCGATGCCCGAGGCGGCGAAGACGCCCAATGCGGCCATGAGGGGAACGCCCTCGCCGACGAGTTTACCATGGCCGGCAAAGGCCGCGTGTACCCGCGGCAGCAGGAAATAGACCGGAGCCGCGGCGATAAGCGACAATACGACCATCCGCGCCGCGTATAGAGCCGTGGACCGGACCACCTTGATCACGTCTACCGAGGGATTTTTCCGCAAAAATACGAAGAGCAGTACGGTATTCGACGCGCTGGCCAGGGAAAGGGCCAAGGCGATGCCGCCTCCCTTCATGGGAGTTACGAGGGCGACGGCCAAAACGACGTTGACCACGAAGGATAGAATGCCCGCCAGGGTCGGCGATTTCGTGTCGCTTTGGGCGTAAAAGGCCGGCGAAATGATTCGGTTGAGCGCGATGAAAAAGAGGCCGGCGACATGCCAGGTGAAGGCGTTCAGGGTGAGTTCCACCGATTTTTCGTCGAAAACGGCGCTTCCGAACAATAGCGTGATGATATGCCGCCCGGTCAGCAGGGAAAAGAAGGTTACCGGTATGGTGATCAGGGCGATGATTTTCATGGCCCGCGCGAGCAGGTCGTTAAAGGCTCCCCATTCCTTTCGGGCGGAAAATCCCGAGAGGTCGGGTAATATGACCGTGCCGATGGAGACCGCGAAAATGCCCAGAATCAGTTCCTGCAGCCTCAGGGAGTATTGCAGGCTCGAAACCACGCCCTTGCCCGCGTGTCCCGCGAGGGCGGTCGAAACCAGATCGTTGAACTGGTAGGCCGCCATGCCGATGACGGTCGGACCGACCAGCGCGAGGACCTTGCGGGTGCCGGGATTCGCGAAGGCCTTCTTTACCGTGGTAAAGGAAAAGCGAAACCCCTCCTTCAGCACGTAGGGGAGCTGAAAAAACGCCTGAACGGCGCCGCCGAGCAGCACGCCCACCGCCATGGCCCGGGCCGCGTTATCCATGGCCGGCGCGAGGAGCCAGGTGGTTCCGATCACGATCAGGTTAAAGAGAATGGGGGTGAAGCCAGAGGGCGAGAAGACCTTTACGCCGTTGAGAATGCCCTGAAAAAAGGCCGAGAGCGAGATAATGGCGAGGTAGGGGAACATGATTCGGGTGAGGAGCACGGTTTCCGAGGTTCCGGTGCCGAATATGGGCACGATCAGGGGCGTCGCGAGGATTCCGATTCCGACGGTAACCGTGGTCAAAAGGCTAATGAGCGTAAAGGTCGCGGAAAGGAATGCCTTGGTGGTCTCCGCCGACTCCGTTTCCAAATACCGGCGAAAGGTCGGTATGAAGGCGACCGAGATACTGCCCTCCGCGAAAAGCCGTCTGAGGAGGTTCGGAATCATGAAGGCGACGGAAAAGGCGTCGGAAAGCGCTGAGGTTCCCAAAAAGGCGGCCTTGGTCATTTCCCGAACCAAGCCGAGAATGCGCGAAAGGAAGGTAAGGGCGGAAAGGCGCGTTCCGCTTTTAAGAAGTGATTTTCCCATGAGCGTTAAGCTAGCATATCGGCCGGACTTTTGCATATGCGTTCCTCAAAAAACGGTATCGAAGCCGTTCCTTTCAAAACGCGTGAAATGTCAAAAACCTGTAAATAGGTGACATTTCGTGCGGTCGGCTTGAATCTGATGCAAAACTGTGTCATCATCGCTTCTATGAATGATAACAACGTCTTGCGGATGGGTATCGATGTGGGTTCCACGACCGTCAAGGTCGTAGTCCTTGATCGGAGCGATACGTTCGTATTCAGTAAATATGAACGGCATCGTGCAGATATACGCTCTACTATTATCGCGGTAGTCGAAAAGGCCTTGGACGCGGTGGAAGTCGCCTTTCCCGGAGAGGAAACCCGGCTGAGCGTTAAGGTTACCGGTTCGGGCGGATTGGCGGTATCTCACTGGCTTTCCGTCCCTTTCATCCAGGAAGTGGTCGCCTCCACCGCGGCGGTCAAAAAGCTCATTCCCCGCGCCGACGTGGCGATTGAGCTCGGCGGCGAAGACGCCAAAATCACCTACTTCACCGACGGTATAGAGCAGCGCATGAACGGTACCTGCGCCGGCGGCACGGGCGCGTTCATCGATCAGATGGCCGCCCTGCTCGAAACCGACGCCGACGGCCTGAACGAGCTCGCCAAGGGCGCCTCTACCATATATCCCATCGCGGCCCGCTGCGGCGTGTTCGCGAAAACCGATATTCAACCCCTGATTAACGAGGGCGCGCGGCGGGAGGATATCGCGGCGAGCATCTACCAGGCCGTCGTCAGCCAGACCATTTCCGGCCTGGCCTGCGGAAAGCCCATTCGGGGGAACGTCGCTTTCCTCGGCGGCCCCCTCCATTTCATGGACCAGTTGCGCCGCCGCTTTATCGAGACACTCAAATTAACGGGCGACGCGATCATCGTTCCCGAGGAATCGCAGCTTTTCGTGGCGGCTGGCGCCGCCTTCTCCGCGGAAACGACCCTCGACTCCGACAATATTTCCTTCCGTAGAATGGATTCCATCGCGGAGCCGGGCGCCTCGTGCCGGGTCTCTCCGGCCTTGGCCCCGAACGGCCCCGCTACCGGTACCCAGTCGGAATCTGGTCCCGGCACGGTGCTCGTGGGCGTGAAGGATCTTCGCGCGGGACTCAAGAATCTCGTGGGCGCGGAAATGCACGAGGTTCAACGCCTTGACCCCCTCTTCGCCAACGAACGGGAACTGGAGGAATTCCGCGTGCGGCACGCCGCGGAAATGGCCGCCTCCGCGGATTTGGACACGGCGAAGGGCCCGGTATTCCTGGGCCTGGATGCCGGTTCCACCACCACCAAGGCGGTATTGATCGACGATCAGGGCCGCATCCTGTGGCGTTTTTACGACGTTAACGGCGGTAACCCCGTAGACCTCGCCGTCCGCGTCCTCAAGGACCTGTACCGCCGGCTGCCGTCGCAGGTACGCATCGTGCGTTCCTGCTCCACCGGTTACGGAGAGGCCCTCTTTCAGGCCGCCCTCGGCGTCGACGCCGGGGAAGTCGAAACCATCGCGCACTACCGCGCCGCCGATTTCTTCGTTCCCGGCGTGGAATTCCTTCTCGATATCGGCGGCCAGGACATGAAGTGCCTCCGCATGAAGGACGGCGCCATCACCACCATCCAGCTGAACGAGGCCTGTTCCTCGGGCTGCGGCAGCTTCCTGGACAATTTCGCCCGCTCCCTGGGCCTGGACATCAATTCCTTCTCCAATAAGGCCCTCATGGCGGATAAGCCCGTGGACCTGGGAAGCCGCTGCACGGTCTTCATGAATAGCCGCGTGAAGCAGGCCCAAAAGGAAGGCGCTTCCGTGGGGGATATCTCCGCGGGCCTTTCCTATTCGGTCATCAAGAACGCCCTCTACAAGGTCATCAAGCTCCGCGACGCCTCGGCGATCGGCGAGAAGGTGGTGGTGCAGGGCGGAACGTTCAATAACGACGCGGTGCTCCGGGCCTTCGAGAAAATCTCCGGCCGCAACGTGTTTCGGCCCGACGTGGCGGGCCTGATGGGCGCGTACGGCGCGGCCCTCATCGCCCGGGACCAGTGGGAAGACGCGGGCTGTCCCTCCGACGCCCGGACCGGGCTTGCCACGCCCGAACAGCTCGAGCGCTTCGCGGTCCAGCTTGAAAGCCGCCGCTGCGGCAAGTGCTCGAACAACTGCCTCCTGACCATTAATACCTTCACCGCGGGCGTGGTAACCTCCGGTCCCGTTGAGCAGATGGTCGCCCCTCCCCGGCGCTTTATCACGGGCAACCGGTGCGAGCGGGGCCTTGAAATCGACCTGGACGACAAGGCCGCCGGCGGGGCAACCGACCGGAAGGCCGAAATCGGCGGGGGCGCGAAGCCTGAAAAGATCCCCGTACCGAACCTCTTCGACTGGAAGTACCGGCGGCTGTTCCGCTACAAGCCGCTGGCGGCCGATAAGGCTCCCCGGGGCGACGTGGGAATCCCGCGGGTGCTCAACATGTACGAGAATTACCCGTTTTGGTTTACCTTTTTCACGGAGTTGGGCTTTCGCGTGCGCGTTTCCCCCCGTTCGAGCCGCGACGTATACGAGGCCGGCCTGGAAACGATTCCCTCGGAATCCGTGTGCTACCCGGGCAAAATCGCCCACGGTCACGTGGAATCCCTGCTGAAGGCGGGCGTGAAGTTTATCTTCTACCCCTGCGCGCCATACGAGCGGGTGGAAGACGCCGGCGCGGGCAACCATTACAACTGCCCCATCGTCACGAGCTATCCCGAGGTGCTCAAGAATAACGTGGACGCCCTGCGCCAGGATTCCTCCGTGCGCTATATGGACCCCTTCCTCCCCCTGGACGACGAGCATCGGCTGAGCCAGCGGCTGCATGAGGAGCTGGGCGAGCCGTTCGGCGTAACGCCCGAGGAAATTCGCGCGGCCGTGCGGACCGCGTGGGTGGAACAGGATTCGTTCCGCGCGGAAACCGCGGAGATGGGCGAAAAAACCCTCCAGGAAATCGCGGATCGCGGCTTAAAGGGCGTCGTGCTCGCCGGAAGGCCCTACCACGTCGATCCGGAAATCCACCACGGCATTCCCGAACTGCTTACCGGCCTGGGCCTCGCGGTGCTTACCGAGGATTCGGTGGCCCATTTGGGCGAGGTGGAGCGTCCCTTGCGCATCGTGGACCAGTGGACCTACCATAACCGACTCTACCGCGCCGCCCAGTTCGTTTCGTCGCGGAAGGACCTGGAACTCGTGCAGCTCACCAGCTTCGGCTGCGGGCTCGACGCGGTCACCTCCGATCAGGTGCAGGAAATCCTGGAAGCGCGGGGAAAGATGTATACCCTCGTGAAGATCGACGAGGGCTCGAACCTGGGAGCCGTGCGCATCCGCATGCGGAGCCTCATCGCCGCCATCAAGGAGCGGGAACGCAACGAAAACCAGACGAAGATCAAGACCGCATCCCATCACCGGGCCATTTTCACCAAGGAAATGAAGGCCAAGCGGTTTACCATCCTCGCGCCCCAAATGTCCCCCATCCACTTCAGGATCCTGCAGCACGCCTTCGAGTATTCGGGCTTCAACTTCGTGATCCTCCCCGACGTGGACAAAAAGGCGGTGGACTACGGATTGCAATACGTCAATAACGACGCCTGCTATCCCTCGATCATCGTGGCGGGCCAAATGATCTCCGCCCTGAAAAGCGGCCAGTACGACCTGGACAAGGTTGCCCTCCTCATCACCCAGACCGGCGGCGGCTGCCGGGCGACGAACTATATCGGATTCATCCGCCGGGCCCTTTCGGACATCGGCTGGAGCCATATACCGGTCATCTCGCTTTCCGCGCAGTCCCTGGAAAAAAACCCGGGCTTCGTGATCACGCCCGCGGCCCTTCACCGCGCCATGATGGCGGTAATGCTCGGCGACCTGCTCATGCGGGTGCTGTACCGGACGCGACCCTACGAGGCCGTGCCCGGCTCGGCGAACGAGCTTTACGAGAAGTACAACGCCCGGTGCGTTACCCAGATCAAGTCGCTATCGATCCGCGGCTACAACCGCCTCGTGAAGGACATCGTCGGCGATTTCGACGCCCTTCCCCTGCGGAACGTGCGCAAGCCGCGCGTGGGCGTGGTGGGCGAGATTCTCGTGAAATTCCACCCCACGGCCAATAACGACATTTTCACCACCATCGAGCGCGAGGGCGCCGAGTGCGTCGTACCCGACCTGGCCGACTTCCTCTTTTATTCCTTCATCAACGGGGTCTACCGGCACCGGAAGCTCGCCTTCCCGAAGAAGACCGAGCGGAACGCGCACCTGTTCGTATGGTTCCTGGAACGGTACCGCGCGCAGATCAAGAAGTCCCTTTCGGAAAGCCGCCGCTTCACGGCCCCCGAATCGATCTACAAACTGCAGGACGGGGTAGACGGAATCGTTCAGCTGGGGAATATGACCGGCGAGGGCTGGTTCCTCACCGCCGAGATGGTTGAATTGATCCACACCGGCGTGCCGAGCATCGCCTGCGTGCAGCCCTTCGCCTGCCTGCCGAACCACGTTACGGGCAAGGGCATGATCAAGGAGCTGCGCCGGCGGTACCCGGGCTCGAATATCGCCGCCATCGACTACGATCCGGGCGCAAGCGAGGTTAACCAGTTGAACCGGCTGAAGCTTCTCCTGGCCAACGCGCCCCATGGGTCGCACCCCGACGAGACCAAGACCCCCGAAGGCCGCGCGCTGGATGCCTCAATCGCGGGAATTTCCCCTGATGGCGCCCCGCTGGCGGTGCATTAAGGGTAGATCCCGGCGGTAAGCCCGCGTAAAGCACGAGGCCCGAAGGCGGAACGTATCCGTCTTCGGGCCTTTTTTGTAGAAAGGGGGGAGCGTACGGTACTGCGGAATGAATGGACGCGCCGGTCCCCCGGCGCAGTCGGCCTTATTCCGGTACCCGCCCCACCGATTCGCGGATTTTCAGGCTTACCGGGGAGCGAACGCTGGGGGTTTCGAGCGTCTCGCCCCGCATGAGGGCGAGGAGCATGGTGACCGCCTGGTGTCCCCGGAGGAAGGCGTCCTGGTAAACCGTCGTAAGCCGGGGCCGGACCAAGCGCGCGAAGAGGTTGTCGTCGAAACCGGTGACGGAAACGCGGCCGGGCACCTCGATCCCGCGTTCCTGGCAATAGATCACCGCCTCGGCGGCGTAATAATCGGAGAAGAAGGCGAGGGCCGTATAGGGCGGGTCAGATACGGTAAGCTGCCCGTAGGTTTTTTGCCGCTCGTCGTAATCCTTGGAGAGAATCTTGAACCTATCGTCGGGTAGGGAGAGGGCGAGCTCGGCATAGGCCCGCTTGGCCCCCTCGAACCGCATGGTGGCCGTGCCCGGCCAGGTTCCCGAATCGGCGAAATAGGCTATGCGCCGGTGTCCCATGGAAAGCAGGTATTTCGTCAGCTCGTAACCGCCCTGCTCGTCGTCCAGGGCCACGTTGTGGTATTCCTGGCCGTCGTCGTCGAAGATGCAGTCTATGAACACCACGGGGGTCTCGAGGCTTCGCTGCAAAATTCCCGCCATTTCCCCGGTAACCCAGATGAGTATCAAGCCCGCCAGCTTCCATTTCGCGACCAGTCTCAGAATATCTTCCTCGTGATCGGTGGTATGGAGCATCATGTAATAGCCGGCTTCACGGATCTCCCGTTCTATGGCGCCGATGATCATGGACGAGAAGGGGTCTTCGAGGACGGTCTCGTTTCTCCGGGGCTCACGGAAAATCACCACCCCGATGATGCGGGAACTGCTTCGGGCGAGCATGATGGCTCCCATATTGGGCGCGTACTTTTCGCTGGCGAGGAAGGAGCGTACCCGTTCGAGGGTGGACGGCGAAACCTTGGCGGTTCTCCCGTGGATCACGTTGGCGACCGTCGTCGGGCTCACGCCCGCCTTTTCCGCGATTTGCTTGATGGTTGCCATGCTCCGGTCGTCCTCCCCCTCGCGCTTACGTAAGATACCCCAGCCATTTTTCCTGTCGGGCTATCATCCGGTCAACCATGGGCGCGACCGATGTTGCCCGGTGCATGACCGGGTTCGCCAGGATAGCCTGAATGACGAGGTCTTTTTTCTTACCCAGAATCGCCTCGGCAGTCAAGTCGTACACCCCGCAATAGGAGCGGAGGAGGGCCAAATACCCCTTCGGCACGTCCTTGACGGGAATCCCGGTCACGCCGTTCGCGTCGATCAGGGCGGGAACCTCCACGGCTATCCACGGGGGCAGGTCGGGAATCAATCCGTCGTTGAGCACGTTCACCGCCCCCTCCTCGAAGCCCTCGTCGCCGAGAATTCCCTCGATAATGGGAACTACCCGCTCCGCCGTTTGCAGCTTGATCTCGTAGCGGGCGTTTTGGCCCAGCATGATCCGGTACAGGTCGTAAAAATCGAGAATGCCCCGGTGATCGGCCACGTCCCAGGCCCAGCCGAGGTATTCGCCGAAATGGCTATCGGTGGTAATGGGGAGGAGCCCGTAATTTTCGAGCATGAACTTGATAATCTTGCGGTCGGCCCATTCATAGGCGCTTTTCCCGCCGTTTCCTCCCTTTTCGAATCGCTCCGCCTCCTCGAGCTTGCCCGTGGCGCGATAGACGTCGAGCATGTCGCTGTACCCCGGTTCGCGCTCGAAAAAGGCCGGCGCCTTGCGGCGCACCTCGGGATAGAGGTCCTTGCCCGTCTTTTTTTCCTTGATTTCGAGCAGGCAACTGAAATGGTTGAGCCCGGCGGCGCGGAAGCGGTACTCACGGGGGTCCATCCCGAGGATCGGCGGCAGCCAGCGGGTGAGCCAGCCGATCTCGTGGCAAATGCCGATGAACCGCGCCTGCGGAAAGGCGCGCTTTACCGTGGTGACGATGGCCGTCATGGGGTTCGAGAAATTGAAGATGTACGCGTCGGGGCAGATCGCCATGGCGTCGGCCACGATCTCCAGGATGGGGGGAATGATCCTGAGGGAATGGAACACGCCGCCGGGCCCCCCGTTCTCGCCGTATACCTGTTTTGCCCCGTATTGCAGGGGTATTTTCCAGTCCTCGTCCCACAGCTCGAAACGGTTGCCGACTTCAATGGAAGAAATGATAAACGACGCGCCCTTGAACGCGGCTTTCCTGTCCGTCGTGGCGTTCACCGTGAAGTCGAGCCCCTGGGCGGTAATGAAGGCCGCCGCGGTTTCCCGCACCTTCTCCAGGGTATGGGGATTGATGTCGTGAAGGGTAATTTCGCTTCCTGCCAGCCGTTTGCCGTTGAAGATATCACCCAGGATTCCGCAGCCGAATTGGGCGCTGCCGGCGCCCACCAATACGATTTTCATGTTACTCTTTCTCCGGTTATTTTATTGAACCCTCTACCATGCCCTTGATAATGTATCGCTGGGCGAAGAGGTACAGTACGATGACGGGCAGCATGGCCAGGAGCGTGGACGTGAGGATCAGGTCCCATTGTTTCAGGTAGGCGCCCGCGAAGGCGGTAACGGCTATCGGAATGGTCTGTACGGCGCCGTTGGTTCCCAGCATCAGGAGGGGGAGCAGATAGTCGTTCCAAATCCAGATGCCGTTGAGTATGAGCACCGTAACGATAATTGGCTGCAAAAGGGGGAAGACGATCTGAAAGAAGGTTTTCGCCCGGGAAGCGCCGTCGATCGTGGCGGACTCCTCCAGCTCGTAGGGAATGTTCTTTATGAAGCCGTGAAAAACGAAGATCGACAGGGGGCTACCGAAGCCGAGGTAGGCGAAAACGATGCCCGGAATCGACGAAAGCAGCCGTACGTGAAGGAATTGGCCTAGGATACGCATCCACCGCACCAGGGGATACATGAGCACCTGAAAGGGGATAACCATGGCCGCAACGAAGGCCATGAAAATCACCGTGGACCACGCGGTTTTGTTGCGTTCCAGTACCCATGCGGCCATGGAGGAAAAGAGCACGATTACCGCCAGGGACAGGACCGTGATAACCGCGCTGTCCGCGAAGGCGTTCACGTAATGCACGGTCGGATTGCTGAAAATCAGGCCGATGTTCACGAAAAGCTGCCCCCAATCGCTCGGTAGGGCAATGGCGTTAAAGATGATTTCCTTGGAGGTTTTCGCGGAATTGAGAACCACCATGCCGAAGGGAAACATGAATAAGACGAAAAGGAGTACGGTGAATGCCTCGAGGAGGGCCTGCCATATTTTTCGCGGGGAGTGACTCATAGCTCAATCTCCTTCTTCTTGCTCATGGATACCTGTATAAGGGAGACCACGACCAGCACCACGAAGAGGATAACCGCCTTGGCCTGCGCTTCCGCCATCCGGTTGGCCGTGGCGGTGTTGAAGATGTTCATCGCCAAAAGCTGGCTCGCCTTTACCGGCGTATCCAGGAAACGGGTGGCGGGGCCGCCGTTGGTGAGGGTGAAGTTCATGTCGAATTGCTTGAACGAGGTGGTAAGGGTGAGAAAGAGCGATATGGTGAAGGCGTTGGCCATCATCGGCATGAGAATATGGTATACCCGGGAAACGAACCGCGCGCCGTCGATCTCGGCCGCCTCCATCAGCGAGGCGGGTATGCCCTGAATGGCCGCCACGTATATGAGCATGATATAGCCGGAATACTGCCAGGTATTGACCGCCGACATGGCCCAAATGACCGTTTCGGGCCTGCTCAGGTAGGAAACCTGTAGGAAGGCCAGACCGTATTTGGTTCCCATGGCCACGAGAATGCTGTTCAATATAAATTGCCAAATGTACCCCAGAACGATTCCGCCGATCAGATAGGGGATGAAAAAGCCGGCGCGAAAGAAATTGCGGAAGCGGATCTTGCTCGTGACGATGAGCGAGAGCGAAAAGCTCACGAAGTTGACGAGCACGATGTTGATGAGCGTGAAGGCGATGGTAATCACGAAGGAATAGAGAAAGTCGGGAAGGGTGAACAGGTCCTTGAAATTGCTTAATCCTACGAATTGTACCTGGTCACGAACGCCGTTCCAATCGGTCATGGAATAATAAAGGCCGAAGAAGAAGGGTACGATGATCACGAGGACGAACGCGATCAGGCAGGGCGCTATAAAGAGCGCGTTGACGATACGGCTTTGTTTCATGCCTTTCACCTCTGTTTGGTCGCCGCGCACGCGCGGCCTGTTTTGTTTAGACGGGCGGCGGTTGCCGTGGCTGGGCCCCCGGCAACCGCGACGCTCGCTATTAAAAAAAGGGGGGCATCCCGATGACGCCCCCCGCGCTCGCGCGTTTCGTTACATTTTCGGGAGACCGGCCACGGCCTTTTGCATATCCGCGATGAACTGATCGATGTTGTCGGGGTTCTGCGCGAACAGGTCGAAGATCGGCCCGAACACGTTCTGCCCGGCTCCGTCGGGGAGCATGCCGAAGAATACGCCGTAGTTTCCGCCCTTGGCGTTGGCGGCCATCAGGGCTTGGCTAAGCTGTCCGGCGGGCTTCAGGGTCACCGACTTGAACGCCGGAATCATGCCCGCCTGGTTGACCATATAGTCGGCGCCTTCGGGCGTGGTGGCCATGGCGGTCAGGAAGTCCTTGGCGGCCTGCGCGTTGGGGCTCTTGGCGTTCACGCAGTACCAGCTCGGCGCGAAGAGGTACAGACCGGTTTCCGGGGTGTCCAGGAAGGCGTGGGGCGCGTAGCCAATCTTGAAGGTAACGCCGAGCTGCTTCAGGTTCGGGTCTACCCAGTTACCCTGGTGCAGGAAGGCGGTCTTTCCCTGGGCGAAGGCGCCGACCTGGTCGTCGTAACTGCCGTTCAGGAGTATCTTCTTGTCCGCGTACTTAAAGAGGAGCTGGAGATACTTCGCGTACTGGGTAAAGCGGGGCAGGTCGAGCTGTCCCTTAAGGGCTTTGTCGATGACCGAGGTATCGGTGAAGCTAAGTCCGCCGCCCCAGTATGCCGCGAGGTTATGCTGGGCGGCGACCCACCACATGCCGCCGGCGACGGAAGCCGCCATTGCCACGGGCGCGTCGATTCCCAACTCCGCCTTCTTCGCCTCGAGGGTCGCGAAAGCTTTCTCGTAGGCGGCGCGGGTGGTCAGCGTCGCGGGATCGATTCCCGCCTTGGCGAGAATGTCGGCGTTATAGGCGAGCCCGTATCCCTCGATAGCGACCGGGAAGCCGTATACCTTGCCGTCAACCTTGAAGGAAAGATCGGTATCCTTCACCCAGGGTTGGTCGCTCAGGTCGGCGATATAGTCCTTCCAAATGTCGTAGCCGCCTTTTCCTTCTATCACGAAGATATCGGGCATCTGCCCGGCCTGGGCCTTCGCCTTCAGCGCTCCGCCGTAATCCGCGCCGCCGCCGAGGGTCTCGACCGAGACCGTTACGCCGGGATGGGCCGCAGTGTACTTGGCGGCGTAGCCGTCCAAGGCGTCCTTAATCTCTACTTTCAACTGGAACATGTTGACCGTGGCGCCTTTCGTCGCCTTAGCGTCCTTCGTTCCGCCCGCAAACGCTGCGCCCGGAATCAGGGCCGCGATAAGGGCGATGGCCAATGCTTTCTGTACCGTTTTTTTCATCTCTCTCCTCCAAGGATGTTCTGCCTGGTGAGGCAGTTTGGTGTAGGTGTTGCGTAGCACCTAATTCGGAGTGTAAGGCGTGAATTTCCAATCGTCAAGGGAAAACCGGTTAAATTGCTCTTTTTTTTTGATAATGGGCCGTTCAGCGCTTGACAAACGTACAGTAACCGGTTGCCCTTTTACTAAACTCCCTCGGCGTTTCTCACGCGGTCCGTCCCCGTTTTAAGGGGCCGATATATTCTGCCGATACTGATAAAACGTATGAATACGACCATTCGATCCGGTGCCGCCTTTATGGCGCTTTTCTTTCTGGTACTCCCCCTTTCTGCCCTGAATGTCGGCGGTATTTCCCGATTCCAATTTACGGAATCCGATTCGCTGCGGGCCCAGATAGAGGACCGTTGGTTTTCGGCCCCTATCGATACCGTCGCGGCCCTGAAAGGGGAAATCGTCGAGGATCCCTATGGCGACGGCTTCGAAATATCCGTTTCGAAAACCGATACCGTGGTTTCGGTGACCCTGATCCAGACCGATCGGGATGAAGGCTCCATCGCGGGCCGTTGGACCCTCAATCGCGACAAGATTACCGGCGAACCCGTTTCCATCGTCGTGAATCCCATGGATAATCCCGAAATCGTCCTTACCCTTCGCCCCGGGGCCGGATCGAAAAGCCTCCTCGACCTTTCCGTATACGGACTCTACGCCCGAAAAGGCGTCCCCTTCGGCAAGTCCTTTCAGTCGGTGCTTACCTCGTCCGTCGAGTCCATCGCCGCGTTGACCGCGCGGACCGTTCCCTGGAATCTCGTTCACCCCGATCCGCTCCTTTACGGCAATATCGCGCAAGGCGTCGAGACGATTCGATCTCGGCTTCCCACCCTGGTCTACCTTGAGGACGGCGCCTTTGACGATACGGGAAAGCCCGTGTTTATAGAGAGCGAAAGTCCCCAAGATCCCAAAGCCGTACTCGCCGAGGCGGCGGACGGACGCGATATTTCAATAATCCGGGGCGGGGTCAACTGTTCCGGCTTCGTGAAGTGGATCGTGGACGGCATCATTCGCCCCACCGCCGGTTCGGGTACCTTTATAAATTCCCTGAAACGCTGGAGTTCCGCCCCGGAGACGGGCTTTACCGAGCGGTACCGCGAGAGTCGGGACGTTTTTTTCGCCCTTGATTGGACCAGGAACCTCGCCTCTGCGGTGGTGAGCCTTGACGCGGGGCATACCGTGTTCCCCGACGCGGCCGGAATCGACGTGAAGGTTGAGCCCTTTTCAGGCGCGCTGGGGTTCGAGACCGACGTGGGGTATCAGGTGAAGGAACTGCTTCCCATGCTGTACTGGTTGGCGGCGAACGAGGGCGGGCACTGGTATCTCGGGGCGCTCAGCCGCGAGCGGGGCGAGCGGGGTAATGCCGCCAATCCCTTTTTGCGCTATTATCATCATGCGGCGGCGTTCTTTCCGTGGTTCGACGAGAAGGGTCAATTACGTGTAGCCGTCTTCGAAAGCGCCGCGGAAACCCCGGTGGAAACCTTCGTGGAAAGGAACCGGGATGCCTGGGTCTTTCTGACCCGGGTCGATATGAGCGCCCCTGGGCGATTCGCGCCGTAAATTTTTTTGTTACTACCGGCGGTTTCCCCGGGTTTAACGCATGAGGAGAGTGCTTTATGATTCCTATTGCCCAGCGCCTTCGCGGGTTCGCGATATATGTTTGCCTGTTGGGTTGTATCGCCGTCCTCGGGGCCTCCTCGCCTCCCCAAGAGCCCCGCGCGCTCCTGGAAGCCGCCCGTGCCTCGGGCGAAAAGGATCCGGCGGGCGCGGCTAAAACCCTTGAACGGGGCTTGGACCAGGCCCAAAGCCTGACTCCGTGGTACTTGGCCGAGCTTACCCGGCTGAACGGCCTGGCGGGTGATTGGCTGGCCGCGAAACGCTGGGGAGAGCGTTCCATGGCCGCCGGCGTACCGGCGGAACTCGCCGATACCGCGAGCTGGTGGTACGGACTCGCCCTGGAAAACACCGGGGACCGCTCCGGCGCCTCCCGCGTGTACCGAAAGAGAATCGACAGCGGTTCCTGCTCGGAACCCCTCCTGTGGCTCGCGTTTTTTCGGACCGCCGATTCCGGGGCCGAAAGCGGTTCTGCGTCCCTTGACGCGGCCTTCCCCCTATTGAAGCTAACGGCGCCCGATACCTACGTACTGTCCCGATACCTTGCCGGCATTTGCGGCGTGCGTTCGGGCGAATGGTCTTTCGCGGCCGTATCGTTCTCGCGCTTTGAATCGGTTCGCGCCGGCAAATATCCCGAGCTTGCCCCCTGGGCCGCCTTTTACGCCGCTTGGAGCCTGAATCGCAGCGGGCGCGGCGCGGAGGCCTTAAGCGCCTTTAAAAAATACCTGAACCAGTGGCCCACCCACGAACGCGCCTGGCAGGCGGCCACCGCCGCGGCCCTCGCCGCGAGCCAGAATCCCTCCGCCGGATCAGATCCCGTGGCCCTCGCCGATATCGCCATCACCCGCGCTCCCACCCGCTCCGATCGCGCCGATTCCATGCTGTTGCGCTCGACCTTGCTCATAGATCGGGGCGACTTTACCGCCGCGGCCCGCGACCTGCCTGGCATTGCCGACGGCTCGCTCACGAGCGGCCTCACGCCTTCCGCGAGTCGCGCCCAATTCCTGCTCGCTGAAATAGCCTTCCGGGGCAATGATTTCGATCTCGCGACGCAGCGTTGGCAGCGTCTCGTGGAGGTATTTCCCGCCGATCCCCTGGCCGAGGAAGCGCTCTACCGCATCGGCGACGCCCGTTACATCGAAGGTGACTGGAAAGCCGCCGGGGATTCCCTTTCTCGTTACCGCCTTACCTGGCCGAACGGCCGGTTTCTTTCCGAGGCGTTGCGGGAGGGGGGCGAGGCCTGGTTCCGCGCCGGCTCCGTAGATTTAGCCATTCTCTGGTGGGAAGACCTCTTGAAAAAATTCCCGAACGGATCGTCCGTTCCGGGTACCATGCGGGATTTATCCGCCGCCTATCGGGCGAGAAAGGACTGGGCGGCCGCCCTTCGCGTGGCGAAGACCTACCGCGAACGGTTCCCGAAAGAGGCCGCCCTTGACGGGATGGATGCCGAAATTGAGGAATTAACCAGCCTGAATTCGGGCAATTCGGGCGATACGGCGGCGAAAATCGCCGCGTACGCGAAGGCCGGGAAGGCGGGAACCGCCGCCGGCCGCGCCATTGGGCTATCGCTCGCGAAGGATTACCTGTTGGACTGGAACCGCCGTGAGAACGCCCGAACCCTTCTGGTGGAACTGACCGAAAAGGCGCCGAAATCGCCCGACGGCCAGGGCGCCTCCGACCGGAGGGCGCGGGCCGAGTCCATGACCCTTTTGGCGGCTCTGCTCAGGGAAGACGGCTCCTACGGCGGCGCAGCGTCCCTGTTCCTTTCCTCGGGCGCCTGGTATGCCGCGGTGGACCCGGAAAAGGCGGCTGAAGCCCTGTACGGCGCGGTGGATTCCTTCCTGCTTAAGGGTGCGCTGTCCGACGCCCGGACGACCCTGGAAACCATGCAGAAAGCCTGGCCGGACTCCGTTTGGACCAGGCGAGCCCTCGTTGCCGTTGCCAGGGACTGATTCGGTGAAATATATGAGGACCATACCGATGAAACGAACGTATTATACACTAGCGGCTATCCTGACGCTCTGTCTCGCGGGCGGATCGCTTTTCGGAGCGGGCATCGAAGTGCCGGACCTGGAAACGCGCATACGGAACTCCGGCGGCGAAGTGCCCGCCACCGCCTTGCCGGAACTTCCGAATCCCCTGCCGACGCCCATACCGACCGTCGAAACCGCCGTATCGGCCACTCCCGAGGCTTCGTCCGTCGTTCCTTCGCCGGAACCCGAAATGCCCCTTGTCCCTGAATCGACCGATGGGGAGAAGGCGCCGGAAGGAAGCCTGAGCGGCTGGGTGTCCCTCGGTGCCGGAAGCCCCGGTACCCTGTCCGGCGACCTCGCGGTGAACCGCGCGGGCGGAACCCTGCCGCGATTGGCATTGCGCTTTTCCTATGACGCGGCCGACGGATTCGGCGGCGAGAATACGGGAGAGGGCTATTTCGATCGCTCTATTTCTCTGGGAACGAAGGCCTCCGCGGAACGTTGGAACGCGGAAATCAGCCTTTCCGAGCGTACCGACGGCCTTCAGGGCATGAATGCCGACCTGTATAGCCTGACCGCTCGCGACGTTCGGTGGAACGCGGGCGTTGACGTGCCCGTCTCATCGAAGGTCGATCTTTTCGCGGTTTTCGGCATAACCGGCGCGGTCTATACCTCCTTCGCCGACCGACCGGGCACGGCCTTGTCGGCCGTTTCCCCCAGCGCTCCCACCGTGGGAGAACCCATCGTGGAAACGGGAGGCTATCGGCTCGAACCCTCGCTCGCCCTAACGCTTGATCGGGGCCGTGGGCATTTCGCCGTGGAGGGCGCCTACGGGTACGAAACCCTGGTCGGAACCGGTTCCGCCCGATCGGGTGAAGTGAATACGGGAAAAATCGGCCTTTCCGCCGCGGGCGACTTTGGCCGCCTCACGCTGGCCTCCCGCGCCGGCGTCGCGCTGGACGGTAATAGCGGTACCGCGTTTCCCTTCGGGCTCTCGGCCGAATGGAAAGACGACCGGGGCGCCGTCCGGCTCCTTTCCGTCTCGGGCGGTCTCGACGCCTATCGGAGCGGCGTCGAAACCCTGGCTGAGAAAGACCCCTTCGTATCGAGGAACCTCCTTTCCCGTACCGCCGCCGACTGGTTCGCCCTCCTTGCCCTCGACCTTGCCGGTCCTAGCCTAAAGGGCGCCGCCACGGGCCTGAACGGGCGGGCCGCGTGGCGCGATACCGCGTTCGCCTTCGGTCTACTCGACAAGGGTGCCCTTGCCGTTCCCGACGCGGGAGCGTCGGCTGGCTTAGTCCCGGTGGAAGAGCGGGAACGCCAAAGCCTCGCCACCGAATTGGGCCTATCGGCCGCCTCCTCCTCGGCTAAACTTACCGCGGGTTGGAACGCCGAATGGCTCGATTCCGCTTCATCCGAGGCTTCCCAACGGCTTTCCGCGCGCCTTTCCCTCTTCGATTCCGGGGAACGGCGGCTCTGGGAAACCGAGGCCTCTTTCGACCTGCCCCTGACCGAATCGAGCGTGGGAATGGAGCTTCCGTACTTGAATCTCTCGGCTTCCCTTCGCCCCGCCCGGGCTTTCACGCTGACCCTGGCATTCACCGACATCGTGCCCCTTGCCGCGGGAGAGCCCCGCGCGCGTAACGCGGTATATGCGGACCGGAGCGGCGTTTTGACCCTCTCCGGCCGTATCGATTTTTAAGAGGAGTAGTTTATGATTTCGATTCTGGTATCCGGCGGCCCGGTAATGATCCCCATCGCGCTCTGCGCCGTCATCGCGACCATCATCATTTTCGAGCGCATCGGCTTTTACGGAGCGATAAAAAAAGGGGAGAAAGACCTGCTGCCCCGTATCCGCGCGAGCATCGACAAGGGCCACTACGACGAGGCCGCCGCGATTTGCGATACCGTGGAAGGCCCGGTCTCGCGGCTCATGAAAACCGGCATCGCCTACCGCGAGTATTCCGAAGCGTCTATCAAAGAAGCGGTCATGAACCAGGCAAACCGGGAAATACCCCGCCTTGAGCGGTATCTTTCCACCCTGGGAACCATCGCGAATATCTCGACCCTCTTGGGGTTGTTGGGCACGGTCACGGGCAATATACAGGCCTTCGGCGTGCTCGGGGACATGGGCACCATGGGTAACCCGGCCGTGCTCGCCGGAGCCATCGCCCAAGCCCTGGTCACCACCGCCTCGGGCCTTATCGTTTCCATTCCCGCGATCATTTTCTATAATTATTTTATCGCCGAGGTAAACCGGATGGTCACCCAGATGGAAGCGTCCGTAAGCGATCTCGTGCTCCTTCTGGTCGCGGAGAAGAAAAAACATGAAGTTTAAACGAAAACTGGAAACGCGGGCGGTGGTCGACCTCGTGCCGATGATCGACGTCGTCTTCCAGCTGATCCTGTTTTTCCTGGTATCGACGACTTTCGCGGTCCTTCCCGGCATCAATTTGGACCTGCCCCAATCTTCCACGGCGGAGGGGACGAGGACGAACGGCATAACGATTACGGCGACGGTGGAGGGCAGTCTATTCGTCAATTCCGAGGCCGTGACCATCGATGACCTCGATTCCGCCCTTCTTGCCCTGGCCACCGATACCCCGCGCGACAAGGTCCCGGTCAGTCTGGAGGCCGATTCGAAGGTGCCCAACGGCACGGTGGTCTCGATTCTCGATTCCTTGCGGCGAACGGGCTTTACCGGGGTAAACCTGAGGACCAAGGACAAATGACGCTAAACGACCTGGAACCTTCGGAACGAAAGCGACTCGCCAGAAGCTCGGGCCTGGGCATTGCCTTTTGGGCGCTGACCCTGGTCGCGGTGGCGTTCGTTCCGGTTACCAAAGCCGCGTTTCCCGAGCCGGATTACCCGCCGGTTAGCCTGACCCTAACGAGTCCGGTTACCGCACCGTCGCCGGTACGGCAGATCGCCCCGACGGAGGAAATCGCGCCGACGCGGGATGCGCCCGCAAACGGCGCGCCGGCGCGAACCGAACCCGCGAAAACCAAGGCCGCCCCGGCGGCAAAAGCCGCGGCGCCCGATAAGACCTCTGCGGCGAAAAGCGCCCCGGCCTCTAAAAGCGCTCCGATTGCGAAAAGCGCCCCTGCGTCGCCCTCAGGCGGGCTTGGCATTCCTGATTTCGACGTTCCGGTAACCTCGTCGAATAAGTCGTCCGGAGAATCGGAATTCCTGGACTTTTCAAGCGCGCGCCAAACCCAAAACCCCGTTTCTTCCAGCCTGCCCCCTGGAGGCAACCCGCGCTCGGAATTGGAAGGAAACGCCGCCACGGCGGCCACCGGGAAGACTTCCGGCGCCACCGTCAGCTCCAAGGCCGCCGCATCGGCTCAATCGGGTGCCGCTTCCTCCGCCACGACCGACGCCCTCAAGGGAGTTGAAGGCGCCGCGGCCTCGGCTTTGTCTCCTTCGGGCTCCGCCGGCTCGAGCGGCGCAAGCGGTGCCGCTTCCGCCTACGCGGACACCGCCACTACCTCGGCCGGCCGAGTTTCCTCGGTGGCGGGCCTTTCCTTCGACGGGCAGCCGCGAACCCTGATTTACCCCGACGATCCGCGAATCACCCTGCCTGACCGCTTGGCCAGGCTCGTCGATTCGAACCGCACGGTGACCGTACAGTTTATCGTCCGAAAGGACGGTTCCGTGCCGGGAACCCTCGTAACCTTTACGCCGCTTGCCTCGCTACCGGCGGAAATCAGGGATTATTTACGGGCGGAATTCGCTCGCTGGCGGTTCGAAGCCGGCGATCAGGATGGACAGGCACGCTTTTCGTATAGTATAAAACTGGAATGAGAGCAGAACTGGACGCCGTCGCCTTCGATATCGACGGCACCCTCTATCCCGACTTCTCGTTATTCGCGCGGCTTTTGCCCTTTACGCTGCGCCATCTCAATCTCATGGTCAACTTCGGCAGGGTGCGCGACGAAATCCGCGACTGGCAAGCCGCGCATCCCGGCGAAATCAATGCCGATTTTTTTTCCTACCAGGCGTTCCTTCTCTCGTCCAAGATCGGCGAAACACCCGATCGCGCGGCGGCACTCCTGAAAACCCTCATTTATGACGGCTGGCGACCGGTCTTTGAGCGGGTCAAACCCTTCCCGTACCTCCATGAAACCTTCGACGCCTTCCGGGAATCCGGCCTGAAGCTCGGCCTTCTCTCTGATTTCTTGCCGAGCCAAAAGGGCGACGTGTGGGGTCTCGCGCCGAAGTGCGACGTCGTGCTCGGCTCCGAGGAAACCGGCGCCCTTAAGCCGTCCCCGATTCCCTTCCTCTCCCTGGCCGAATCCCTGGGCGTACCGCCGGCCCGCGTCCTTTACGTGGGAAACAGCGTATCGTCCGACGTACGAGGGGCTTCCGCCGCGGGTATGAAAACCGCCTGCGTCATCGGGCGCGTCGCCGCGCTTTTGGGCCGGAAGGCGCCCGGGGCGGATATTTCCTTTCACTCCTATCGCCAACTGCGGGGGATTGTGCTAAAATAACCCCATATTGCTAAAATGAGGGACGGCACGGCATGGATTTTTTTACTCCCGGAAATATTTTAACCGTCGCGATCTGTTTCGTGATGGTCCTGCTCTTCCGGCAGTTGGACAAGAATAACCGCTCTCTCGAGAAGGTCAAAAAATTCGGGGATCGTCTCAAGGATGAGCTGGACGCCTTCGTGAAGGAACGCGCCGCGGTCCTAGAGGAAAAGTCGATTTCCCTTGAAGTGCAGCAAACGAAGGCCGTTGCCGCGGTGAAACGCCTGGAAACGATCCGCGAGGACCTTGACCGCCGGGAAACCGAACTGCTCGAGCGTACCAAGGCGGTGGAATCCTTCGGAAAGCAGGTCGAGCGGTACGACGCTACCGTTAAGCAGCTCATCGAAATGACGACCCTCGTCGAAACGAATCTATCCCGTATCCGAGGCGAGTCCGATTTCGCCGACGGATTGGCAAAAAAACTCATGGCGTCCCGGCGACAGCTCGAGGAGATCGAAGCGGCCATACCGGCTTTGGAATCGCGTTTCGCGGAGGCGAACCGGGAGAGCCTTTCAAAGATACACGATGACGTGCTCGCGGCCACGGGCGCCTCGGTATCGGCCATGGAAGCACGGGTTAACCGCGCCCACGCCGAGGGAGAGGCCCACCTCGCGAAGGCTTCGGAACAGCTCAAGGACCTGTATCAAAAGGCCCTGCACGAGGCGGCGAAGAAGGCCGACGCCCTGGAAGACGCGGCTTTCGCGAAGCTCAGGGAACAGGCGAACGAGCGGCTCGCGAAGTACAAACAGGCGGCGGAAGAAAAGTCCGTCCAGCTCCACGAGAGCCTCAAGGAACGCATCGCGACGGTACAGCAGGAGATAAAAACCTTTCAGTCTCAGTGGCGGTCCGAAGCCCAGGAATTTCTCGAGGCGACCAGGGCGGAAATGCGGAATCTCGACGCCCATACCCGAGACGGAATCGCCGCCGCCGAGGAGCGCGTCTCGTCCATGCGGAGCCTGGCCGAAAGCCGGTCCGACGAGCTCGATTCGGCGTATCGCGGACTGCAGCAGTCCCTCGAAAATTCTTTCTCCGATCTGAACGCTTCCCTGGAAGAGCGGATCGGCGCAATCGACGCCCGTTCCCTGGAATCCCTGGAGGAACTGTCGCGTAACCTGGAGCGGCGCCTGCGCGAAACCGAAAGCGCTTCCGTTTCCTCGGTCAAGGAACTTGCCTCAGACCTTGATTCGAAGATCGCCGAACTTGACGGCAGGTCCGGACAGTCCCTCGGGGAGATCGGCCGAAAGGTCGACGGCGCGCTTGCCGCCGCCGCCGCCGCCGCCGCGGAAGAGGCTTCCCGGATCGAGGCGGAATTCGAAATGCGCCTTACCGGGGTTGAGTCGGAGCTTACCGCGCGCGTTGACGAGCTAATCGCGAAATCGGGCGCATCGCTGGAGGCCGCCGCCGCCGAAAGCCATAAAACCCTCGCTGAGCTCAAGTCTGGCACCGAGCGTTCCGTAGCGGAACTCGCCCGCTCCGCCGAGGAAAGCGCCCGGGAAATCTCGGAACGCCTGGGCGCCCTCTCTGAAACGCTCGCCGAGGGCCTTAACGGGGCTCGTTCCCGTTCCGACGAAGTGATCGCGCGCATTGACGGGCGGCTCGACGTGTTCGCCCGGGAAACCGAAGTGCGCCTCGGCCGCTTCGACGGGCTTATCGGCGACGCGGAACGGCTCGATACCGCCCTCCGATCGGCCTTGGAAGCCACGGAACGCAAGGTTACCGGCGCCTTCGACGAGTACGCCGTATCCCAAGAAGCCCGCCAGGAAGAGTTCTCTCGACGCCTCAACGCGGCTTCCGATACCCTCGCTGGACGCATGCAGGAACTCGAAAGCGGATTGAACGAACTGAAGGCGCGCGCCTACGACAACGTATCGGAGCGGCTTAAGATATTCGAGGACGATTTCTTCGCCGATCTGGCCAAGCGGAACGAGGAAATCGGCGCCGCCCTGGAACGGTGGAAAGAAGACGTGGATGGCCGCCTGGACAGCCTCGCCAACGAATCCGGCGCGGAGGTAAAGGAGCGGCTCGCCGCCATTACCGAGCAGTACCGCACCCAAACGACGAGGTTGGAAGAACAGATCGTCGCCGTGGAAACGACGCTCCGCAATCGCATTACGGCCAGCGATCAGTCCATACTGGACTTCTCCAATCAGCTTCGTTCGGACTTCGAGGAAGCCCGAAAAGCGGCCGACGCCGGCGCGCAAAACGAATTTCAGGCCCATCGGCTTTCCGTTCAGGAACTGCTTCGGCGCCAGGAACAGGAAATCGAGAGCCGTACCCGCGAATTCGCCGAGTCCATCGAGGCGTCCAAGAACGACGCGGAATCGCAGGTCGCATCGATTCGGGGCGAATTCGCCGCATGGCAGCAGAAAAACGCCCAGCGTCTGGAAGAGGCGCAGGCTTCTCTCGAGGAACGCGTGGACGAGCTGCGGAATTCCGCCGACGCTTCCATCGCCGACGTGGATACCGTATGGCAGACAAAATTCCGCGAATACCTTACGAAGGCGGATACGGAGAGCCAGCGGGTCGCCGAGCGGTTGGCTTCGCTCGATCAGGCGATTTCCGAGGCCTCGGGTGAACTCGAGCGTCGTTCAAAGGACGCCCTCGCCGGATTCTCTCGATCTTACGAGGCCATGACCGCCGAGACCTCCAAGCGCATCCGGGAAACGGGCGCGGAGACCGACGAGCAGATCCGCCGCATTACCGGCTCCGTCCAGGAAATACGGGAACAGGTCGAGCAAACCCGCGAACGGCTCATGCAAAAGTTGCAGTCCGAAACCGGATCCCTGGCGCAAACCCTCGAAGAGATCGATAAAAAGCAAAAAGCGTTCATTGCCCAAACCCGGGTATTCGACCGGGCGGAGGAATTGCGCGCGACGCTGGAAAACGGCATCGAGAGCCTCAAGGGCGAGCTTTCCCGGCTCGACGTATACCGGGAAACCATGTCGACCCTGGAACAGCAGTATCAGAAAGTACGCAAAATGGAAGAGGAATCCAGCCAAAAGCTCGCTCGTTTCCTGGCGGAAAAAAAGCGAATCGACATTCTCGAGACCGACTTTACGAAGCTTTTGGGCCTTTCCGACTCCATCGACCGCAAGCTTTCGGAATTCACGAGCACCGACGACGACCTGCAGCAGTGGCAGGTACAGCTCCGCCGGTTCGAGGAAACCGTGACCGAGGTAAACGGGCGTTATGACCGGCTCGAGAAAAAATCGGCGGTGCTTGACCAAACCGTCAGCGGCGTGGACAAGGCCTTCGACAGCCTCAAGGGGCTCGAATCCGCCCTCGCGACCTACCGAAAGGAAATGTCCGCGATTCCCGCTGAGCTTGAATCGGCGAAGAAAAACATGGATATCCTCCTCGCTCACCGCGATAAGACCGAATCCCTGCTCGAGAAGCTAACGGCGCTCGACGACGTGCTGTCAGACGTGGAAACCCGTACGGAAAAAATGCAGACCGCCCGGGAATGGCTTGCCCGTACCGAGACGAGGCTTGAGGAAATATCGAAACAGTCTCAGGATCAATTGAAACTCCTCGGCGCGATCATGAAAGAGGGCGGTCCCGCTACGAAATCAAAGGGCGCCCCCGCCCTCGGCATCAGGGAGAACGTGATTAAACTGGCGCATCAAGGGTGGAAAGTGGACGAAATTGCCCGGGTTTTCCAGTTGAGCCGGGGCGAAGTGGAATTGATCCTGGAACTGCCGCAAAAATAGACCGAACGGTGGACCGTCATTCCCTCGAAAGAAGGCACGTCGCCCACGCTTCCACCGCCTCGCTTTTCCCCACGGGCCCGAGCCCTTCGCCTGTTTTGGCCTTAACGAAGACCCGTTCGCCATCAATCTCGAGTACGCCGGCTATCGAATCGCGCACCGCCTGTCTCCAGGGCAGGAATTTCGGGGCTTGCAGGGCAATCACCGCATCGAGGTTTTCTATTCGCCACCCCGCGTCCCGGGCTTCGGACCAGGCGGCCTGAAGCAGCGCGCGCGAATCGGCTCCCTTCCATTTCTCGTCGGACGGCGGAAAAAACTCGCCTATGTCCCCAAGCCCGGAAGCGCCGAGCAGCGCGTCGGTAATGGCATGGAGAAGCGCGTCGCCGTCGGAATGGCCGTCCTCTCCCCGATCAAAGGGGATGGTCACTCCCCCGAGCACCAACGGGCGCCCTTCCACGAGTCTATGAAGGTCGTAGCCGAGGCCGACGCGGATCATCGCAGGTCTTCCTTATAGGTAATCTTTCGGTTTGCCGGGTCTCCCGGGCACACGTACGCTTCGCCGACGTAACGGCCCCAAATTTCCGTGTCATCGGTGTATTCGTTGCCGTCGTAAGCGGCGGACCGGTGGGCTTCGAGCAATTGCTCGAACTTGAACCCCTGGGGCGTCTGTACCGCTGAAAGGCTCGAGCGCGCGAGATGGCGCACGATGCGGCCGTTTCCGTCAACTTCTTTTTGGGTGTCCGTCGGCACGATTCCGGGAACGGCAGCCCCATGGGCCGCTACCGTCTCGATTACGCGGTCAATCACGGCTCGGGTAATCCACGGGCGCGCCGCGTCGTGAACGAGCACGTCTTCGGGCATCTCAATTTCCCCCTCGCGGGCAAAGCGATATATCGCTTCCAAACCCTGAAGGATGGATGCCTGGCGGGTTTTTCCCCCGGGAACGAAGAGCAGACGGCTTTTGCTCCGGGCGCCTTCGATAAGCGGCGCGAGGCGCGAATCCCGGGCGAGCACGGATCTGGCTTCAGATTCGCCGTTTTCCGGAACGGTAATGACGGTAAGCGAAAAAATCGAGGTGGAAAGAAAGGCGTGAAGGGACGCTGAAAGGACGGTTACGCCCTTCTCGCCGCCGAAGGGCAGGTATTCTTTTTTGACGGGGCCGCCCATACGCGTAGAGCTTCCGGCGGCGGTAAGGATCAGCGCGTGACCCATCGGATCAGTCGTCGCCTTCGTCGTCCCCGTCGTCGGCTTCGGAATCGGCGGAAAGGTCTTCGTCCATAAACTCGTCTTCATCGTCGTCCGAAGACACTCTGGATTCCTTGCCGGCCCTGGGCTCAGGGACTCCGAAAGGCTCGAGATGGGTATGAATCAGGGCCTCAACTTCCTCGCGGGGCAGTTCGAGGGCGTAGGTAATTTCGTCTTCCAGGAGCTTTCGGGCAGAATCGTACAGCTTGCGCTCGAGGATGGGCAACTCCTTAACCTTACTGCGGTGATAGAGCGACCGAACGATGGTCGCGATATCGATCACGCTGCCTTTCTTTAAAAGGTCCAGGTTGATCTGGTAGCGGAGCTTCCAGTCGGAAGGAATGGGCTCAAAATCCTCCGAGATCAGTTCGAGGGCTCGTTGCGCTTCCTCGCGGGAAACGATGGCGCGAATGCCGAGATCTTCCGCCTTCGCCACGGGCACCATGACCGTCATGTCGGACACGTCAAGGTAGATGACGTAATACATCACCGGTTCGTTCTTGAACTGTTTTTCCTTGATTTCCATAATGCGGCCCACGCCCTGGCTGGGGTAGACGATCTTTTGATTAACCGAAAAGGTGGTTTCCTGAGTCATAACCCTCACATTATATCATAATTTAAGGTTCATGGTCAAAGGTCGCCGGCGGACGAAACGGCCATGGCCACTCCCGGCAAGGCCTTTTTCGGCGTGAACCGAATGAACTTAAAGGGATGGATGTCTAGGGCATTCGGATACCATCCGCCGATGCCGTCGGTATCGATAACGTTGAGGGCCGGATTGTGCGAGAGGGGAAGGATTACGCCTTCTTTCAGGAGTATTTTCTCCGCCTCGGCGAGTTTCGCGTAGCGGTCCTTCACGGTCTTGATCGCCGCGGCGTCTTCCAGAATTTTTTCGTAATCGGGATTGTCCCAGCCTGAATCGTTCAGGCTGGAATGGGGACGGAAGAGCTCAAGAAAGGTCAGGGGGTCGGCGAAGTCGCCGATCCAAGACGTGACCCCGAGCGAATAATCGTCGGTACGGAGCGAGTTATAATAATCGCCATAGTCTTCGGCCGATATTTCCACGGTGAACCCGATTTTTTCCCATGCCGCCTTCAAAATGCCGGCGAGTTTATTGTAGGTTTCCGATTCCGGAATGCGAATGACCAACGGAGGCATGGTCGCCATGTCGGCATAGCCCGCTTCCTCCAGAAGCTTCTTTGCCCCCTCGGTATCCTGTTCGTTTATGCCGGCGATTTCCGGGTACCCCGCGATGGGAAATACGAGGGTGGTCGCCTTGATGAGGTAGTCCGAGCGAAACTCGTCCCAGGGCACGGCGTCGAGCAAGGCGTTCCGGATTCTCGGATCGTGCCAGGGACCCCAGGTGCTGCGGAAAAAGAAGTATTCCGTGGAGAACATGGGGGTAAGGTGGATGGATTGTGGATCAAGCACCTTGTCGATCGACATGGCTCCCGCAAGCCAGTGTATCTCGCCGGTATTGAACCGGTCCGTGAGGGTCTTCGCGTCTTTGTCCAGTACCAGTTTAACTGAGGGAAGGGCAACCTTTTCGGCGTCCCAATAGTTGGGGTTCTTAACGAGCCGGATAACCGTGTCGTCCATGGACTGGACGGTGAAGGGGCCGCTGGAAAGGGGAATCCACTCCGGCGAAACGCGGGCTTCCCGCGCCCTCGCCAAATCGACCGGGGCCACGGCGCTGAAGGCGTGGTGGCAAAGAATTTTCGGGAGATGTTGGGCGGGGGCGACCAACGAGACGGTAAGGGTGAGATCGTCGACCGCCCGTATGCCCACGCTCGCGGCATCCGTAGTCTTCCCCGAGCGGAAGGCCTTGGCGCCGACTATATAGTCCAAAAGGGACGCGTAGGGCGCGTTTATGGCTGGATCGAGCAGGTTTAGCCAGGAAGCGCGAAAGGTCTCGGCCGTAATGGGCGAGCCGTCGGAGAACCGGGCGTTCTCGCGGATTTTGAAGGTCCACAGAAGCCCATCCTTGCTTACCGTCCAAGACTCCGCCAGGGCGGGCAAGGGGTCTAGGTTGTAAGGGTCATAGGCGAACAAACCCTCGTATAACGCGGTGAGAATCTGGGCCTCGTCCGCGTTATACGCCCGGTGGGGCCTCCAATCGGGAAGGGAAGAGGCGATGCTCGCGACGAATTCCCCCTGAGGGTAGGTTGATTGCGCGGCGAAAACGGGCCACGCGGCAAGGCATGCCGCCGCGGTTACCAAGAGTACGATTTTGCGTGTGGGTTTAGACATTCGTTATCCCCAGCTTCTTGAGCTGTTGCTGTTCCTCGAGTTGGGCCGCGTATTCGGCGCGGCATTGATTGGCCTTTACCAGGTTGTTGCGAAGCGCCGAGATTTCCACCTTAATGCCCCGTATACGCTCCCGGTCCATGGCAGAAACCGTTTGTTTGAAATAATTGTCGAGCCCGGCGCATTGTTTGAGAAGGACGTTCAGTTCCGCGATGTGCCGGGTCAATAAATCGAGAATCGCCGGTTCATCGGTAGCCTCGATCTTCTGGTACGCGGGCGAAGATTTTAGGGCAAAGCCGGTATACAGCCGGGAACGGTGCCGGATATCCTCCACGAAGGATGGCACGTCGATAGTTTCCCTCTTTCCCGTTTGCGTTACGGGATCGACGGTGGTTATCTGTATATCCTGGTTCTTTTCCGCGATGTTGAAGGCTTTCCTGAGCATGGCCGCGAGCTTATCGAAGAAGCCTCGGTCCGCCGTGACGATAATGTGGTGGTTATCGGCCACTTTCGCCGCGAGTTCGTCTAGTTGGGGCGAAACGGCGCCGAGAATCCTGATTCCGTCGAGCAGAACCGGTTTTAGTGACTCGTTTTTTACGTTCTTGGCGGTATCTGGTTGGGTTACCGCAAGCCTCCCGAGCAGTTCCTGCTGCAAAACCGCGTGGTCCGGAGAGTAGTCTTCCTTGAGGATTTCCTCGATTAACTCGTTGTAGAAGGGCTGTCCCTTCATATTGATCGCGAAAGAGCGCTTGATCTCGGCGACGGCTTCCCTCGTATTGGTAGTCAACGTGGCGGGGTTTATGATAGCCCCGGGGAGTACGAGCTTTCGTACCGCCACCTTATACCGTTCGCGGTGAAAGTCCGTGAGACTCTTGAGTATCTTGTTAATGGAGGCGCTCGATTTGCTCAGCTGCGACAGCGCGTCGTTGACGATACTGCTGGAAAGGGGATCGTTGCCCGCCCGGAGGGCATACACGAGATCCGCCAGGCCCTTGGTATTCACCCGGGTGGAAGTGGTGGAAAAGGATTCCCAACTGAAGGCCCTATTCAAGTTGACCAGTTTCCCGATTCGATCTGTCGTGAGAAAGTCGCAGGTAAAGGTATAGTAGTTATTCATGTAGTCGAGCATTGCTTCGTACTGCGCGAGGCGCCCGCCGATTACCATGGCCTTTTCCGTATCGGTGAAATGATCTTCCGGCGGTATCTGAATTTCCGTGATCTTGCTGTCGTACTTGTAGGGATCGTCGTGGACGATCCCTTTTTTTATGAGTACGGTCCTGATCGTTTTTGCCGCGCTTTGCGAAATTCGATACTCTTCCTGGAGTTTCGGAAGATAAAAAGAGTCGAACATACGTTGGCGTTCCATGATTGCCTGGAACAGTAAATCGTTGAAAGTCTGGGATTCTTCCATATATTGTATCAGTATCGGTTATAATCCCGAAAACGGCAAGGGTTTGCCGCTCGCGGTCTCCTTGTCCTCTTCGGGCGTCTTGACAGGTATATAAACCATGGGTAAGCTCTTTGGTAACAGCATTGACGGAGACGAGTACGTCCCCATCGGGCGCCACCAGAGAAGCGATACGGAAGAAACGCCGCCGAATCCCTACGAGGGGCGGTACGCGATTTCGCGGGCTGGAATATCGCGGCGTTCGACGGACCGAAAACCACTCCCGAGCTGCCGGCGTGAACGCGGTGTATCAAACCGTTACTAGCCTCGGCCGTCATCCGTACGTTAACGGCGATGAGTGCGCTCCCCGTCACGGGGAAACGAAGCGGGGTGGAACCGCGGAGCCCAAATCCGGCCCAGACGGGCATGGAGGGTTTCGTCCCCGCAAAACCGACAGCCCCTGGTTGGTATTGTCGGAATCCGTGACGAAAGGAGTGCCGCCCATGAGCGTCTCCATCCCCCAAAAATCCGAACGATTAGGCCTTTTGCGCCATAGTACCGCGCATATCATGGCCGCAGCCGTCGTAAAACGGTATCCCGGTACGAAGGTCGCCATCGGCCCCGCGATAGATAACGGTTTCTATTACGATTTTGACCTGCCTCAGGCGATTAATCCCGACGATTTGGCCGAAATCGAGAAGGAGATGCGCAGAATTCTCTCGTCCAACGTGGATTTCGTGCGCCGCGAGGTTTCCAAAGCCGAGGCCTTGGCCCTTTTCAAGGACGAGCCGTATAAAACCGAGCTCATTAACGACCTTCCAGAGGGAGAAACGATTTCGGTCTACCAGTCCGGCGACTTTATCGATCTGTGCCGGGGCCCACACGTGGCCAACACGAGGGAAATCAACGCACAAGCCTTCAAGCTTATGAAGGTCGCGGGCGCCTATTGGCGCGGCGACGAAAACCGGCCCATGCTTACCCGTATCTACGCTACCTCCTGGGAAAAGCCCAACGACCTCAAGGCGTATCTTGAGATGTTGGCCGAGGCCGAAAAGCGCGACCACCGCAAGATAGTCAAGGATTTGGACTTTCTCCACATAGACGACGAGAACCCGGGCCAGATCTTCTGGCATCCCGACGGGTGGACCGTCTATCGGCTCATCGAGGATTACGCGCGAGAACGGATTCGTGAAGACGGCTACGTTGAGGTGAAGACCCCCTTCGTGATGCCCCAAAGCCTGTGGGAACGTTCCGGTCACTGGGCGAAGTACCGGGAGAATATGTTTATCACGGAAAGCGAAAAGCGTCTTTTCGCCCTGAAGCCCATGAATTGCCCCGGCCACATCGAGATATTCAAGCAAGGCATAAAGAGTTATCGCGACTTGCCCCTTCGCATGGCGGAATTCGGTTCCTGCACCCGCAACGAGCCCTCGGGGTCCCTGCACGGTATCATGCGGGTTCGCGGTTTCGTTCAGGACGATGGGCATATCTTTTGCACCGAGGAACAGATTCCCTCGGAGGTCGCGAAATTCTGCGAGCTCCTGAAGTCCATGTATCGGGATTTCGGCTTTGATCCCGACGGTATCCTCGTCAAATTCTCGACCCGGCCCGAGAAGCGCGTCGGTGACGACGCGACCTGGGACCGCGCTGAAGCCGCCCTCGCGGACGCCTGTAAGGTAGCGGGCCTCGAATACGAAATCGCGCCCGGTGAGGGAGCCTTCTACGGACCGAAGCTTGAGTTTACCCTGGTTGACGCACTGGGACGGGGCTGGCAGTGCGGCACGATCCAGGTGGATTACCAATTGCCGTCAAAGGAAAGGCTCAACGCGGAATTCATCGGGGACGACAATGCCCGCCACCACCCGGTCATGTTGCACCGCGCGGCGCTTGGCTCGCTGGAGCGGTTCTTGGGCATCCTGATCGAGCATTACGCCGGAGCGCTTCCCGCCTGGCTGAGCCCGCGCCAGGTCGTGGTGGTACCCGTCGCGCCCGGCTTCGACGAATACGCCGAAAAAGTCGCGTTACGGCTCCGCTCGGAAGGCATCCGCGCCAAGGCTGATATCGACAACGACCGGATGAACGCGAAGATTCGCAAGCATCAGGGCTTTAAGGTTCCCTATCAGTTGGTAGTCGGCGAGAAGGAAATGCAGGAAGAGGCCGTCGCGGTTCGTTTCCGCGACGGTAGGCAGGAAAAGATGGGTGTCGAGGCGTTCTCCGCGTATATCAGGGAGAAGGTGTCGAGTCGGGCGGTGGAGCTATAACCGTTTCGCCCTCGGTCGGATCGCTCGGAAGGACGATCTTGACCGGGGGGGTGATGGTAACGGCCAGAAGATACATTATGGAATCTTCGCCCGGTACCGAAGGCGAGGACCATAGGTTAGCCAGAGGGTAGGCGACGCGGAGCGAAAACCCGCCGCCCCAACCGGTATCCAGCTGGTACCGAACGCCCAATTGGATGCCGGGATAGAACCAGCGGCCGGATGACCAAAAATACTCATTGATGAGCTTTACCTGTTCTCCCGCCGCGTAATCGTCGCCCGGATTGATCTCGTCCGCGCCGACGCCGGAATCGAGAAAGCCGTATCGGGCGAGAAAGCCCGGCCCCGCGCCCGCTGAAAACAGGAAGCGGCCCGATTCGCGGGTCCACAATACGGGAACGTCAAGGAGCAGGGACGGAACGTATGCCGTCCTGTTTTCGATTTCCGCCGGAAGCGGGCGATCGTTCGCCCATAGATACTGGGCGGAATAGATCGAGAGGGAAGGCGCGAGGCTTACGCCCCACTGGGGCAGGGGCCGGCGGTACTCGCCGCCGAAAAAGACGGCGAGGGGACTGGGCGCGCTCGAGAGTCCGCCGGGATTTCCGTCGGCCGACATGCCGGGTATGACCGTGACCCCTTCGCCGTCGGAATTCCAGATCAGGTTCAGCCCGCCGAAAAGGGTCCAGGGCGAATACTCAGCCCAGGCCTGGGTCGCCAGAAAAACGAGGATAAGGACTGTCGCGAGACGGCGGGTATTCATGGCGCGTATCCTTTACCCATCAATATAGCGCGTCGGGAAGCGGGATTTCCAGCAATCCGGCCCTTCCGGTTTCATAAAAGCGCTGTTCTTCCCATGCGGTCACCAGTTTTTTCCCGACGATCACGTATTCCCCGTAAACATACCCCCGGGTAAGCGCGGGTAAGCGTATGGATTTCACGGTTTCGGTAGAATTGTCCGCCCGGAAATAAAAGGTTCCGTCGGCGAATAAGGCCGAGGTGGCCTCGTCGGAAACCCACGCGCGACACGCCAGGGGTTCCCCGGGCCCTTCCCGAACGTAGGTTTGGGGCGAGCGGGCGGAACGGGTATGGACCCGAACGGAGATCGGCGTGTCGTCCGGAATCGCGGATAAGAGGCTTCTCAATTGTTCCGGCGCCGAAGACCAGGCAAAGGGCGCGACGGATTCCTGGTATCCGGTGGTGTCCAGGTTTCTGAAATCGGAAAGGTCATACGCCCCGGTTTCGCGGTTTCGCGCCGGAAAGGCCGGGAATTCGAGGTAGGAAAACTCCACCTTTCCCGCCTTGTCGTTTTTAAAGGCGGCGTACCACATGGAACCCACACGGTCCAGGGAGACGCATTGGGCCTGGGCGGGAACGCCGAGATCGGCGGCGAAATAGAGGTCGGTGAACGAGCCCGATACCGGATCGTAACCCGCGAGGGCGATGCCGCTTTTCGTGTCGCCCGCGAAAATGCTGTTCCTGTAGAGCCGCACCGCGGTACCCGCTTCCGTGCGGTAAAACCCGGCGGCAGTATGGCTTGCGAAACGGTCAGGATCGGTATGGAGCCCCGTCCCGGACGTTCCCGGAGAGAGCACCCCTAAGCGGTTAATGAGAAGCGAGGGAATGCCTTCCACGATCGCCGCGTCGGCGACTCGGACCGCTTCCGTCCAGGGCGTGAATGCCTTTCCGGGTATTTCGGATGGCGAGGCGGCCCAATGGATACCGGTATCGGAAAACCAGTACCAAGAGGTTCCCGTCTGTTTCTGCGGGGAAGATTCGGGTTCCGGGGTCGGGACGGCGAGCGATTCGGCGGGTTTGCGGGAACAACCGGTCGCGATGACGGTCAGGGCAAGTATGAAGGGCAGAAGGCGTCTCATTGTTCCATTGAAGCATAGGAGCGGAAAAAAGTACAGACGATTTGACCCGAGCCGAACTGAAGATCCAGGTATCCCCCGGAACCAAAGAAGCGGTTTAGCCCCTCTCTGAGCATGACCTCCGCAGACCCGTCTTCCCTCGATACGACGGGCGCGAATTCGGGATTCGCGGGATATAATACGTCTCCCGGGGCGATCCAGGGGGCGACGGAGAGCGACGCCGAAATCGCCGTAAGCTCGCGGACGTACCGACTCGAAAAGGAGCCGTCGAGCATTTTCGAGGCTATTTCGCGGATGTCGGTCGATTCCGGACAATGGAGCGATTCTATGAGGCTCATGAGGCGCAACCAATCGAAAGCGGCAACGACGCTCAGGCCTGCACGGGTTCCTCCCCGTGCGCCGAGTATGACCCGCTCGGCGGAACGCGCCGCCTGACCGTGCCGTCGAGTCGGCCGCAGCTCGCGATACCGGTTTCCCTCAGTCGCCTGAAGCGGGAATAACGCCCCTGCGCAGGGTATCAGGGCTTGGGTGAAGCCGGGCAACGCCGTTTCCTCGAAAAGCAGTACCGGCGTGACGCCCGTGCCTGGCAGCCGTATGACTGAAGGCTTACTCAGTCCCCGTTCTTCTCGAATCGTTCCCTTCTCGTCATACCAGCGCGCCGTCCAAGATATTCCGGTATCCCCCGAGAGGGCCGCTAGCCCCGGGTGCGTTTCCGGCGGCACTATCATGCATTCGACGCAACCGTCGCCGAGGTTGTCGACGAGGTCGCACGCGTTGAAAACCAAGGCCGTCGCCATGAGAATGATGGCCAAGCCGCTTCCGATCGTGTCCGTCATTCGCGTATCTCCCCAAGGGTGGAAATGGCATGCGGGTATTATCGCCGACGACAGTAACCTTGCCTGAAAACGAAGCGCTTCCCGACGGCCGGATTGACAGGCCTTCATTCGGGTTTATAATGAAAGCCGGTCAGGGAGGATTTGAAGATGAAGGCACTCTTTATCGGCGGAACCGGTACGATCAGCGGCGGCATAACGCGGAGAGCCCTGAGCCTTGGCTGGGATATTTGGCTTCTCAATCGCGGTACCAGGAAGGAGAGCGTCCCGCGGGGCGTGAACGCGCTTTACGGGGACATAAACGCGGACGAGGGCAAGATCGCTCAATTGATCGAAGGGCTCAACTTCGACGTGGTCGTGGATTTTATCGCCTTCGTACCCGGGCAGCTAGAGCGCGACGTCCGCCTCTTTTCGCGAAAAACCCGGCAATTCATCTTTATCAGTTCGGCCTCGGCGTATCAAAAGCCGCTGGGCTATTACCGAATCAACGAATCCACCCCGCTGGCCAATCCGCTGTGGGAATATTCCCGCAACAAAATCGCCTGCGAGGAATTCCTGATGAAAAAATACCGCGCGAACGGTTTTCCGGTGACCATCGTTCGGCCAAGCCATACTTATGACGATTGCCATTTGCCCGTGGCCGTTCACGGCAAAAAAGGTCCTTGGCAGGTAGTGGACCGCATTCTTCGCAAGCGTCCGGTCATAATCCACGGCGACGGCTCTTCCCTGTGGACCCTGACCCATTCCGACGACTTCGCGAAGGCCTTTTGCGGCGTTATGGGGAATCCCGCGGCGATCGGCGAAACCTTCCAGATAACCTCGGACGAATCCCTCACCTGGGACCAAATATACGACAGAATCGGCGGCGCGCTCGGCGAGCCCGTCGTGAAATACCACGTCACTACCGATTTTCTCGCCTCGTGCGATCCTGAATACGCGGGAACGCTCGGCGGAGATAAGGCAAATACCGTAGTATTCGACAATTCGAAAATCAAACGCCTCGTGCCTGACTTTACCGCCACTATCCGTTTCGACGAGGGCGCCCGTCGTTGCGTGCGCCATCTTCTCGAGACTCCCGCCTCTCAAGTGCCCGATCCCGATTTTGACTCGTTTTGCGATAACGTAATCAGGGCACAGGAATCGGCCAAGGCATCCTTCTTCTCGGGAATCACGAGTTGATGACCGTTGGCCGCCGCGTTGACTTCATTGCTTGATGAGGATCCTGAGCCAGGACGGGGTAAGGGGAATATCCATCGCGCCGTTTCTGGCCATGAATGGCTTATCTCCGTCCAGCGCGTCAAGCCATGTTCCCTCCGGAATTCCCCTCACTAAAATCGTTTGATCCCGTTCCGAGGCGTTAACCGCGACGATTGCCCTCGATCCGCCGACGTGAACGCCGTCGATTTCCCGCATGAACGCAAACTGCTCTGACTCGACGTGTAATTGCCGGTATCTGCCTTCCCTCAAGGCCGGCGTCTCCCTTCTAATCTCGATGAATCGGGCTATGGCCCTTTCCAGGTCCGAGTCCATGCTTCCCTCGCGCGGGCTTGCCGTAAGATCGATGGCGGGGCGGAGCGCGCGGTCGCTCGTGGCGGTGCGTTTCCCCTCTTTTGCCCACTCGCTGCCGTAATACAGGGACGGTATCCCCGGAACCGTGAAAAGGAGGCCGTATAAGGGAAATAGGTGCGATTTCGAATGTAAGGTACTCGCGACTCGGTCAACGTCGTGATTATCGGCGAAGTTATAGAGATCCAGGTTCCGGTAGAGCCCGTCTTCGCCAAACTGCCGATTCAGGGTCCAGGCGATCTCGAAGAAGTTTCGGTCGTTGAAGCTGGACCACAGGCCTTTGTACATCTCGAAATTAGTGACCGAGTCGAGCCGTCCTTCCCGGGCCCAATCGCGATAATCACCATGGACCACCTCGCCCATAAGCCAAAATTCCGGCTTCAACGTTTTGGCGAACAAGGAAAGAGAATCCATAAACGAAGGCGAAAGGACATCGGCAGCGTCCAGCCGGAGACCGTCGATATTGAAGCTCTCAATCCAATGCCGTACCGCCTTGAATAGGTGGTCGCGGACCGCCTCGTTTTCGGTATTGAGCTTCGCGAGATCGTAGTGGCCGCTCCATCCCTCATACGCGAACGGGTCTCCGAGCGGGCTTTTACGCGAGAAATCGACCCCCTTGAACCAACTCGCGTAAGGGGAGGCGCCCGCTCGCTCCTGGAGATCCTTGAAGGCAAAGAAATGCCTTCCCGTATGGTTCAATACCGCGTCCAAGATGACCTTAATGCCGTTATCGTGGCAGGAGGATACGAAGGAGCGTAAGTCGTCATTGGTACCGAGTCTTCGGTCAACCCAGAAATAATCGAGCGTGTCATAGCCATGAGCGGTAGATTCAAACAGGGGGCCGATGTAGAGGGACGTGATTCCCAATTTCTTTAAGCGGGGTATCGCCCTACCGAGCGTTTTGATTCCCTCGCCAGCCGGGGATTGGAAGTCGTTTCTTTCTGGCGCCCCGCACGCGCCGAGAGGGTAGATGTGGTAAAAAACGTCATGTTTCATCGGTGATCGCATATTTTCTCCTTAGTTGATGGTGTATGTTACCTACCGGTAGGTAGGTTTGTAGTATAAACCTACCTACCGGTAGGTAGGTCTTTGGTATAAACCTACCTACCGGTAGGTAAATCAGAACACTCAGAACTACTGTCATTTAGTAAGTACTTACCGACTAGTAAGTAGGTTAAGAATAAAATCTTACCTACCGGTCGGTAGATCAAACCTGTATTCAGTTATCCCTTTCTATCATACCGTGATGAATTCTCATCAGAAACGAATGAGGCCGTATAGCTTCTATGAGAATATTCCGTGCATAAATTGATGAACCGCTCTCTTTAGCGTTTCATCAGACAATTCAAGTTCCTTATTTAGAAAAAGTAGAGACCAAACCCCAAGCATGCCCTGAAAGGATTCACTATAGGATTTTTCGCGACCCTTCATGTTACCGTGATCCTGTGACGCGGCAATAAAGAGCGTTTCGAAGCATTGGTTCATCCCTTCACGGAGCGGACGATACGCGGCATAGGTTTCGCTTTCGGGTGCGGAGACAGAAAGCGTCATTTTCAAACGGAAAAAAGCCTGATTCGCTAGGGCAAAGCGGACGGATTCTCGGGTGATCGCATTCAAGGTGAATACGATGTCGTGGTTATACTCAGCGGCTTGACTGATTGTATGAAAGAACTTCCCGCCGTATTCGGCAATAATAGCGTCAAGCAACCCTCTCTTGTGATTGAAATAGTGATATAGCATTGGCTTACTAACCCCTGCCTTATCGACGATTTCCTGCGTGCCGACCGATTCAAAACCCCTAAGGGCGAAGAGGTCAAGGGCCGTTTCGAGAATCGCGGTTTTTGTATCTGTCCTCTCATTCATGAAGTAAGTATATATCAAGTGATTGGTGGTCTGTCAATTAATTTACCTACCGGTCGGTAAAATAATTGAAATATTCCTATATTTTACCTACCGGTCGGTAGGTCTATGATATAAAAAATACAAGAAGCGGACTTATTGCCCGCTTCTTGACCGTATTGAATGCTTAATATGCCTTGTCGTGTACGCCAGAAACCGCGCGTCCGGAAGGATCGTTCATATTCTTCCATGCGGCATCCCATTCAAGGGCTTTTGCCGTACTGCACGCGACGCTCGCCTCATAAGCGACGGTCTTTGCCGCGCTGGCGGAGGGGAAAAACTCCTCAAAGATCGTCCGATAATAGTACTGTTCTTTCGTCATGGGCGGATTGACGGGATATCGGTCTGCGGCACGGGCGAATTGTTCGTCCGAAACTTTCTCCTCGCAGAGCTTTTTCAGCGAATCGATCCAGCTATAGCCCACGCCGTCGGAGAATTGCTCTTTTTGCCGCCAAACGATCTCGTCGGGAAGCATGTCCTTAAAGGCCTCTCGGAGGGCCCATTTCTCGATTCTGCCGTTTCCGGCCTTTCCCGAGAGCTTTTCCTTCGGGTTCATGCGCATGGCCACGTCGATAAACTCCTTGTCCAGGAAGGGGACTCTGCCTTCGACTCCCCACGCCGCCAAGGATTTATTCGCGCGGAGACAGTCATACAGGTGAAGCTTTGAAAGCTTTCGAACCGTCTCTTCATGAAGTTCTTTCTCGTCCGGGGCCTTATGGAAATAGAGGTACCCGCCGAAAAGCTCGTCCGAACCCTCACCGGAAAGGACCATCTTAATCCCCATGGACTTGATCGCCCGGGAAAGGAGATACATGGGCGTCGATGCCCGGATCGTGGTGATATCGTAGGTCTCGATATGGTAGATCACGTCGCGGATCGCGTCGAGGCCTTCCTGAACGGTAAAGTGGATTTCGTGATGCACGGTTCCGATGTAGTCAGCGGCTTTCTGGGCGGCGATAAGGTCGGGTGACCCCTTGAGTCCCACCGCGAAAGAGTGTAGTCGGGGCCACCACGCTTCCTGGGTATCGTTGCTTTCAATGCGTTTTTTCGCGTATTTCTGGGTGATCGCGGCGATTACGGACGAATCGAGTCCTCCGGAAAGGAGCACGCCGTAGGGTACGTCGCTCATGAGCTGCCGTTTCACCGCCGCCTCAAGCCCCTCACGCAGGGCCTTCAAGTCGGTCACGCGGTCCTTAACAGCGTCGAATTCCATCCAGTCGCGTTTGTACCAGGTCTCGGTCGTGCCGGTTCCGCTCCAATAGTAGGTGCCCGGAAGGAATTCACGGATCTCCGTGCAGGTTCCCTCGAGCGCCTTCATCTCCGAGGCGACATAGTAGCGGCCTTCCGTGTCCCAGCCTTGATACAGGGGAATAATTCCGATGTGGTCGCGGCCGACCAGGTACTGGTCCTTTTCGATGTCGTAGAGGGCGAAGGCGAATATGCCGTTCAATTCCTCGAGGAGGGCCGGGCCCTTATCGCGATAGAGCGCGAGGATTACCTCACAATCGCTCATGGTAAGGAATTCGTAGGTATCTTTGTACCGGGCACGAATTTCCATGTGATTGTATATCTCGCCGTTCACCGCAAGGGCGAGTTTCCCGTCCTTGCTGAAAAGGGGCTGATTACCCGACAGGGGGTCGACTATGGCGAGTCGCTCATGGGCTAAAACCGCTTTTTCCCCGGAATAAATGCCAGACCAATCCGGTCCGCGATGCCTGAGGGTTTTTGCCATTCTCAGGATTTGATTACGGAATGGCTCCGTATTTTGTTTGATGTCAAAGGCGCCGACGATTCCACACATTGCTCATTCCTCCTCAATTACGCGTTTTATTAAGTCTGGGCCCAACGGGCAAAAAAAAACGGAATTCCCTGCCTTGGCATTGAACTCCTGCATTCTCGGTTTGAAAAAAATACCTGAATTACCGGATATAATCAAGCGGAGTTTGCATATTTATACAGTTTTAGCGCATAAAAAGTATGAATTTACGGTACTATACTTGATAATGGGCAATAATGGTACCTAACTGAGCCGTGGCGTCATCGGTATGCTCATTGGCGTTGGATAAGTTTCCGCTCGCCTCGGTAACGGTATGGATGCCCGCGTGCAATTCAGTCATGGCGCCGTCGATATCAACGCTGATTCTCCGGAGCTGCGTTACCGCCTGAAGCATCTCCTCGTTTCCTTGGCGCATTTCCTCGGAACTGGAGCGAACTGAGGCCGTAATTTCCCAAATGCTTTCGAGTGCGGTGGATACCCGACTTCCGTTATCGTCTGACCTGGCGGTACATTCCTTCATCTTACGGTTCAATTCGTCTGCCTGTTGAACCGCTTTTTGGATATCCGCGAAGGAACGCTCAACGCTATTGGAATCCTTCGCGATGAGGGCAATGGATTTGAGCGTTCGTGCCTGATTCTCACGAATGGTTTTCGATTGTTCCGCGGACATTTCCGCAAGCTTGCGTATTTCGTCGGCTACCACGCTGAACCCGCGGCCTGCGTCTCCCGCGTGCGCCGCTTCTATCGCCGCGTTCATGGCCAGAAGATTGGTTTGGCTCGAGACGTTCGCGATCAATTCGTTCGCCTCGGCAAGGTGTTCTGAGCTATTGCTGATAACGCCGATTTCCTCGATCATCGTGCGGAGCGCGCTCTGGCTTTTTTCGACCATGGTTACCAGGCTTTCCGCGTTTCGCGAATTCGCCTCGGTCGCGCCGAGGATTTCCCGGTTAACCCGTAAAAGCTCGTCTATCGCATTCCGGGAATGTTCCACTTCCTCGCTCTGCCTTTGAATTTGGTTTCCCAGGGAATCGATATTTCGGGCCAATTGCTCGATGGAGGCCGCCGTCTCCGTCACGTTAACGCCTTGTTCCCCGATTCGCTCCTTCATCCTGACGGTATTTGACGATATTTGGCCGATTGCGGTAACGGTTTCGTTGACCTCGGCGGTGAGGCTTTCCTTGAGCTCCATTAACCCTTCCAATAAGGATTGCAGGTCGGTCATATTCGCCCGCAATCGGGTGAAAAAACCGTCGGACGCCTTCATGGCGCTGCCAATTTCATCGGTGGTCTCGGGACGAGTGCGAATCCGAAGATCTCCCGAGGAGCCCGTTTCAAAGGTCTTTACCAGGCCGGAAATCGGGCGGATTATGTATTTGGTGAGTTGGGTTATCAGCACGATCACCTCGGCGAAGGCCACGGCGCAGGCGATGAGGTTGAGGTAAACGATGCCGATGGCGAGCCCATGACCCGATTCGGGCGCGTAATACGCGGTTATATTGGTCATGAAAAGGAAGAGCGAGGTTCCCGAAAAAATGCCGCCTACGTAAAACCATAGCTTCGCCTTTAAGGGGATCCACGTTCCGCCCTCGGGAAAGCGGGCGGTGAGGTAACGTTCCATGCTATCGATGAGGGAGGCGACGAAGGGTATCATGATCATCGTCTCGAACGCGAGCACGAACCCCGCCGTAATCGGTAGGGGCCGGCTGAATTCGACGCGGACGAAACCCACGACAATAATCAGGCACGCGGCGATTTCAAAAAAAACGGAAAGGATTTCCACGCCGAACAACCGCGCGAATACCATTCGGACCGCCTTCTCGTCGCGCTCCTTTTCCAGCCTGCCGAGCAGGACGCGGGTTGCCGCTAAATTGGCGCCCAAAACCAGGGCAAGGATAAGGTACGCCAGGGGCAGGGTGAGGGTGCGAATTAGCTCCTGTATGGTGAAGAACCCCGTCAGATACGCGAAAGGCGCCAACAGCGCCAGGGGAAAAAAGGCTATTCCCAAGCCGACGATAAAGAGGTCCCTTCGAAGCGCGCGCGTGTTTCCGAATTGAGCGTTAGAATTCATTCTGGCAACCTTATTCGATGTCCGATGTGATGCTCGCCACCCACGCCGTGACCCACTCGCGGGAATCGGCGGGATCGGCGGAAATTTCCGGATGAATGTGGAGGCATAGGCTGAGGCGGCCGTTCCAGGTGACGCACCCCGCGGCTATCATGAAAAACCTCATGGCGGGGGGGGCGAAAAGCCAGTCACCCTCGAGGTCTATCTTCCCGTCGCCGTTCCATACCCCGATATTCGAAAACACGCCTACCGTGTATCTGCTGGTCGCCCGGTCCGCCTTCACCATGGCTCGCTTCATTCCCAGCGGAAGGATGCGCGTGGCCGTGTAAGCATTCCAGTTCGCCCAGTGCTCGCCCCGCTCCAATTCCCGGTATATCTTCCGGTGAATGCGGTCGGGGCTGTCCTTTCGTTCCAGGGGTACCCTGACGAAGCTGACGTGGTTTTCGCTGTCCCGCCTTCGGTTGACCTTGCCGCGCAGATTGACCGGTACCATCCAGCCCATGGAACGCGTATCGTCCGCAGTATCGGGATATACCGCTTCGCCCAGGTGGGAGAGCAAGTAGGAATTGACCGTGTATTGCTTATCCTTACAGGCGGCGACGATTTTATCCGTGGTTTCGCGGTCGAATACGTGCCAAGCAACCGATTTCGGCGCTTTATCGTGGCGGGGGGGGGCGCTTTGCCCGAAACGCTTTTTCCAGGTTACCCGTTCGCGGGGGGAAAGGAAGAGGGGCATGCTTCGGAGGAAGGGCCACCACGAACGGGGAGCGCGGTGCGGAATGGTAGGAAGGGGCCCTACGTCGAATCCCCGCTCCCGCAATATGTCCGCAAATCCGCCAATGCCGTCGTAATCGGCGTGGGATAGATATATCCATCGGGGTTCTTCCGAATCGGGAAGAATGTGGCCGAAACGGATACCTATATGGTCGCCCAGGTCAATCGATGCCTGAAACCAAGGCTTGATCGGATCCTTCCCATCATCATCGTAGCCCTTGTACTCAACAATGTTGCCGGTCGGTGCAAAAACCATAGCTGATATCCTTAAGGTAGTATTTTTTTGCACTTTTTGATTTGGTTATCAGTACAGTACCATTACCTTTTTTTAGGCGTCAAGGAAGAATCGGTAAAAAATGTGAAAATCGGTGGATGCTATGGAGTTAATGGATTTTTTACCGTGTGCGAGAACGTTTTTCCTGAATGTGATCGCAAAGAGACAAAAATCGGACCTAAAATGAGCCTCTACCTTTCTGATTTCGAGAATTGCGCTTCGTCTACTTTTTTTATCCGAGCGCCGGCACTACGCCCAGGGCCCGCAGACCGTCAATGAACATTTGCACGGAAAGCATCAACAGCAGCATTCCCATAAGCCGCTCCATGGCGGCAAGGCCCCGCTCGCCCAGTATTCGATATATGGCGGGCGCCAAGATGAGCAACGCCGCGGTGATGAACCAGGCGACCATTAAGGCCCCAAAGGAGATGAGCGACGATATGCTGTGGCTTTCGCTCATGAGGATGAGGGTCGCGAGCGCCGAGGGGCCCGCGATGAGGGGTATGGCTATGGGGACGATAAAGGGTTCTCCCCTGCTTTGGTAGAGGGATCCCTTGTCGTCGGGAAAGACCATCCGGAGGCCGATGACGAACAGGACCGTTCCGCCCGCGATTCTGATCACGCCGCTTTCCAAGCCGAAGACCGCGAGTATGCCCCTGCCGAAGAATAGAAAAACCACCATGACTACCAGGGCGACAAGCACTTCGCGTATGATGATTTTCCGTTGCTTATCGGCGTTGAAATCCTTAAGGATCGCGAGGAGCATGGGTATATTGCCGAAGGGATCAAGAACGAACAGAAGAATGAGGGCCGAGGACCAAATGCGGGAAAGCGTATCCATAGGGGACATTGTATCCCCGGCCTTCTTCCCATGCAAGGGGCGCGGCGCCCCCTCCTTTTCTCGCCGCGGGCAAGCATTGATTCGGGCGAGGTAGTATACTTTTTAGCAGAATCCCAGCGATGAGGTGCTTCCCCAATGCGCTTTTATGAATCCCAGCCCGTAGCCGGCGTTGCTGGCACGCCCCCCATGCTTCTTCTCGATCCCGCTTCCGCTAAGGTCGTAGACGCGAACGTCGCCGCCGAAACGTTTTACGGCATGCCCATAACCCGGCTAAAGGGTACCGATTTTCTGACGCTCTTCGCGGGGGTAATCGCGAAGACGGACCTTCGGGCCCTCGTTCCGGGAGCCACGAGAAACGTCATGGGCCGGTATACCCAGTCGGACGGCACCACCGTGTACGCGTCGCTTTTTTTTACCGGTTTGCGTTACGAGGGGGCGGATTACGTTCAGACCGTCGCGATAGGGCACGACGAGCTACCCATCACCCGTGAGCGCTATCAATCCCTCTTGGGAAAACTATTCGCCGAGCGTGAGCTTTTCTCCTCGGGCCCGGTTTGTGTCATCGTGTGGGATACCCAGCGGGGCTGGCCGGTCAAGTACATTTCGGGAAACGCCGGGGAAATACTTGGGTATACGCCCCTTGAGCTAACCACTGCCCCGCTGCCGTACGCCTCGCTTATCCATGGCGAGGACTTGGATCGGGTTGAAACCGAGGTGGCAGCCGCGCTTGCCTCCGGCGTTGAAACCTTCACGCAATCGTACCGCCTCAGGCGAAAAGACGGCGAGTACCGCTGGTTCTCGGATTTTAGCCGCCTGATTCGGGATTCCGACGGCGCGATCCGCGAGATTCACGGCTATTTATTCGACGAAACCCGGCTTTTCGAGACGGAACGAATCCTGGAGGGCGAGCGAGAACGGCTTACCGAGATTATCCGGGGCACTAACGCGGGAACCTGGGAGTGGAACATCCAGACCGGAAAAACCACTTTCAATGAGCGGTGGGCTTCCATGATCGGCTACTCCCTGGCGGAGCTTGAACCGACTACCGTTGAGACGTGGACGTCCCTCGTTCACCCCGACGATCTCGCGTATACCCAGGAACAGCTGGACAGGCATTTCCGGGGGGAAACCCCCTATTACGAGTGCGAGGCCCGGATTAAGCACCGGAATGGCTCATGGGTTTGGATAGTCGATCGGGGCCGCGTTTCGAAATGGACCGAAGACGGAAAACCCCTGATCATGTTTGGCACCCATCAGGACATAACCGCCCGACGCCAGGCCCAAGACGCCCTTCTGGCCCGGGAAGCCATGTACCGATCGGTTTTCAATGACGCCCCCGTCGGGATTTGCCAGTTCGATACGTCCGGGCGCCTTTTGTCCTGCAATGACCGGTTCCTCTATTCGTTCAGTCTTTCGCGTACCGCGGCGTTGTCCGGTACCGTCTATGAGCTGGCAGACTCGCGCCTTGCCGATTCGGCTCGCCTGGTGCTCGCGGGCAAGAAGGCCTCGTTCGACGGGTATTTTTACCAGGAAGGCGTATCAAAGCCGCGTTATTTGCATACCCTTTTCAATCCCATCACCGACGGCGCGGGAAAGGTTTCCGGCGGCATGATTTTCGTGGAGGACGAGACCGAAAGAAACGCCGCTGCCCGATCCCTGGAAGAGAGCCAGCGCGCCATCGCGGAAAACGAACAACGGCTGCGACAGATAATCGAGGGCACGAAGCTGGTCATTTGGGAATGGAATACCCAAACGCGGCGCGTGATTCACGGCCCGGGCTGGTACCGGCTCATGGGCATGACCGACGACGGCAGCGACGACAGTCTCGATACGGTATTGAGCCGGATCCACCCGGACGACGCCGGCGCCGTGCAAGCCCAGATTGACCGGGTCATGCAGACGTCTAGCCAGGATTTTGTCTGCGAGTACCGGTTGATGCGGAGCGACGGAAGCGAGATTTGGGTATTGGATAACGGCTTGGTCACGGAACGTGACGAAATCGGACAGGCCCTGAAAATCAGGGGGTTCATGCTCGATATCTCCGCGCAAAAGAATACGGCACTCCAGCTGCAGATAATGAACCGCAATCTCCAGGAGGCGATGGAAAACGCGGAACGGCTTGCCGTGGAGGCCGACCAGGCGAACGCGGCAAAGGGCGATTTTCTCGCCAACATGAGTCACGAGATCAGAACGCCCCTCAACGGGGTAATCGGCATGACCGGTCTCTTGCTCGCCACCACCCTCAATCCGGAACAGCGCTACTTCGCCGAGACTATCCACTCAAGCGGCGTAACGCTCTTGAGCCTGATCAACGATATACTGGATTTTTCCAAGCTTGAGGCGGGTAAGCTCGAGATAGACCGCGTGGATTTCAATCTCGCGGACTTAATCGGCGACGTGGCTTCCGGCCTCTCGGTTTCCGCCTACCAGAAAAACCTCGAGTTCACGTGGCGAATCGACCCCGCGATACCGGCCTCTGTTTCCGGCGATCCGAGCAGGATCAGGCAGGTCCTCACGAACCTCGTGTCAAACGCGGTAAAATTCACGGAAAAGGGCGAAATTAACGTTTCCGTGGAACTCGAGCGGTCCGTGCCCGCCGCCACGGTCCTTCGGTTCCGGGTGAGTGACACGGGTATCGGCATTTCCGAGGACAAAAGGCATCTTCTCTTTAGCAAGTTCAGCCAACTGGATACGTCGGTGTCCCGAAGGTACGGCGGAAGCGGTTTGGGACTCGCCATTTCGCGCCAGCTCGCCGAAAAAATGGGCGGCGAGATCGGCGTGGAAAGCGAGGCCGGCAAGGGCTCCGAATTTTGGTTTACCGTTCGCGTCGGCCCCGCGTCGAGTCCGTCTCCTTCCCCGCGGCCCGCGCGCGCGGCGGGGAAACGGGCCTACGTGATATCGTCCAATCCCCGGGAGGGAAGCCACCTATCGGAACTCCTGTCGAGTTGGGATATCGCTGTTACGCTGGCGGAAACGGCCGCCGATACCCGCAAGGAAATCGCCCTGGCGCGCGGCGCTTCCGAGGCCTTCGATTTCATGGTGATCTCCGCCTGTTCCGTCCCGGACTGCTGCGCGGAACTGACGGACGCAAAGTCCTTCGGGGCGGGAGAGCCCCTTCCTCCCGTCATTCTCATCACTTCGCGCCAGGGCGATACAAGCCCGAGCGTCAATCCCGCTGCGACTATATCAAAACCCTTTCGCCACCGGGATTTGGCGGAAGCGGTAGGGCTCGTCTTGGGCGCGAAGCCGGGCGAACGGGGGGAGTCGGGCCTATTCGGTTCGCTCAAGCCGCGACGAAAACGAAAGCGGTCGCTCTCGGGGCTCCGGCTCCTGGTGGTAGAGGATAATCTGACCAATCAGCGGGTCGCCCTCGGCATTCTCTTTCGGTTCGGCTTTACCGCCGACGTGGCCTCCAACGGGAAAGACGCGCTTGACTTACTGTGCCGAGAACGCTATGACCTGGTTTTCATGGACGTGCAAATGCCCGAGATGGACGGATTCGAGGCGACGCGGCGCATTCGCGACGAGAAATCGGGCGTGCTCGACCATCACGTCCCCGTTATCGCCATGACCGCCCACGCGCTCAGCGGCGATCGCGAGCGCTGCCTTGAGGCGGGAATGGACGATTATCTCGGGAAGCCGATCGTTCCCGCCGAGCTTTCCCAGGTCATCGAGAAATGGGCCCCGGGGAAAAGGGCACCCAAGGGCGCGGAAAAGAGAATTACGGTTCGTCGCGGCATTCCCGCCTTCGACCGCCAGGATTTTACGGACAGGCTTTTGGACGACGCGGACCTGATGAACGCGGTCATCGGGGTGTTCAAAACCGATATGCCCGAACAGCTCGAGACGTTGCGCGGTTTGCTCGAGCGCGGCGATTACCGGGCGGCCGAACGGCAGGCCCATACCATAAAGGGCGCCTGCGCGAATGTCGCGGGACTGCGCCTGAGAGAAGTCGCGCTGGAAATGGAAAAGGCGATCCGCGAGGGCAGGATCGAGATACTGCCCGAAGGGCTCGCCCTCCTGCAAAGCGAATACGAGGCGCTCTGTAGGGCCCTGGAAAACGAAACCGGCGACTGAGGAGCCGCCGGTTTAGGTTGGTCACGCGAAGATCTTTACGATATCGAGAGGCTCCAAAACCTGGTTTAGTCCCCGTTCCACGCAGGAGGCGAAGGCGGCCGCCGTATCGAGGGAGGTGAGGCAGGCGCAGTTATGCTCCACCGCGCTGCGGCGGATTCTGAAGCCGTTGCGGTTCTTGTCGCGTCCCCTCGTCGGCGTATTGATAACCAGGGTAAGCTCTCCTTTTTGGAGCGCGTCGAGGATGTTCGGCGACGGGTCTGAAGGCCTTCCAATCGCGTCCGCGTCCACGCCGTTGTCCTTGAGGTATTTCGCCGTGCCGGCGGTTGCCGCGATGCGGAACCCGGCCTTAGCGTAGCGCCGCACGATGGGAAGGCCCTCGGCGTAGTCCCGTTCCCGAAGCGACACCGCGACGGTGCCCTTTCCCTCTTTATTCAACCGTATCTTGATGCCCGACCCGCGGAAGCCCTTATAAAGCGCGTCTTCCCATTTCTTGGCGATGCCCAGGGCCTCTCCGGTGGATTTCATCTCGGGGCCAAGCGCGGTTTCCACGCCGTAGAGTTTTTCGAAGGAGAATACCGGCATCTTGACGGCGAAGTAGGGCGATTCCCTGAAAAGCCCCGTGCCGTAGCCCAAGTCCTTCAGCTTTTCCCCGAACATGCAGCGCGTGGCGATATCCACGATCGGCACGCCGGTCACCTTGCTGATATAGGGCACGGTGCGGCTCGAGCGCGGATTCACCTCGATTACGTAGATGTCATCGCCCTTGGCGATAAACTGGATATTGATGAGCCCGATTACCTTGAGCTCCTTGGCGAGCCGCTCCGAATAGTCGGCGATTTTCGCCTTTTGGCCCGCGGTGAGGTTGGGCGCGGGGTAAACGGAAATCGAGTCGCCCGAGTGGATTCCCGTGCGCTCCACGTGTTCCATGATGCCCGGAATCAGTATGTCCGATCCGTCGCACACCGCGTCCACTTCGGCCTCGGTGCCCTCGATGTATTTGTCGACCAGAATCGGGTTTTCCTGGGTAATCTGGTTGATGATGTCCATGAACTCCACCACGTCCGAATCGCGGTAGGCGATCTCCATGCCCTGGCCCCCGAGCACGTAGGAGGGGCGCACGAGCACCGGATAGCCTAAGGCGTTTGCCGCCGCGAGGGCTTCCTCGGTCGTGAATACGGTTTTTCCAGCCGCCCGGGGAATCTTCGTGGTTTCGAGTACCCGGTCGAAGAGCTCCCGGTCTTCGGCCCGGTCCACGTCCTTGGCGCTGGTGCCGAGAATGGGAACGCCCATGGCGGAAACGGCCTTAGTCAGCTTAATCGCGGTCTGGCCGCCGAACTGCACCACCGCGCCGACGGGCTTTTCGTTCTCTATAATGTGCTCCACGTCTTCCGGGGTGAGGGGCTCGAAATAAAGCCGGTCGGATATGTCGAAGTCGGTGGAAACCGTCTCGGGATTGTTATTCACGATTATCGTTTCGTATCCCAGTTCCTTGAGGGCCCATACGGAATGAACCGAGCAGTAATCGAACTCGATGCCCTGCCCGATGCGGATGGGGCCGGAACCGAGGACGAGTACCTTTCCCTTGCCCAACGCCGCGTCGCCGCCCCCTCCGTGGCCCGAATGGGTCACGTGCCGGCTGAACTCCTCGTCGACGGCCTCGTTGGCGGTGGAATAGGCGGAGTAAAAGTAGGGAGTTACCGCCTCGAATTCGCCCGCGCAGGTATCTACCATGTTGTAGCCCGGCACGATGCCCATGCGGCGCCTGAGGTAGCGGATTTCCTTTTCGTCCACGTTCAAAAGCCGCGCGATCTCCCTATCCGGGAAGCCGCATTCCTTGGCCTCGAGGAGGGTATCGTAATCCTTCGCGCCGAAGGAGATTCTCTTTTCTATGTCCAGAATATGGGCGAGACGCTGGAGAAACCACCGGTCTATCTTGGTGATCTCGAAAATCTCGTCCATCGTCGTGCCTCGCCGCATGAGCTCGGAAATTTCCCACAGCCGTTCGTCCGAAATCTTTTCGGTCACCCGCTTCATCAGGTCTTCGGTGCTCATATTGGCGAACTTCCGGTGCCACAGGGACCAGACGTTCTGTTCCAGCGAGCGAATCGCCTTCATGAGCGCGCCCTCGAAGGACCAGCTGATTGCCATGACCTCTCCGGTGGCCTGCATCTGGGTGCCGAGCTTTCGTTTCGCGTTGACGAACTTGTCGAAGGGCCAGCGCGGGATTTTTACCACGCAGTAGTCCAGCGCGGGCTCGAAAGCGGCGTAGGTCTTGCCGGTAACCGCGTTCTTGATCTCGTCCAGGGTGTAGCCCAGGGCGATTTTCGCCGCGACCTTCGCGATGGGGTAGCCCGTCGCCTTAGAGGCGAGGGCGGAAGACCGGCTCACGCGGGGATTCACCTCGATGACCGCGTAGCGGCTTGAGGTGGGGTGAAGGGCATACTGCACGTTGCAGCCCCCTTCCACGCCCAGGGCGTTGATGATGTTCATGGCGCTGGAGCGGAGCATCTGATGGTCTTTATCGGTGAGGGTCTGGCTCGGGGCGACGACGATCGAGTCCCCGGTGTGCACGCCCACGGGATCGAAGTTTTCCATATTGCAGACGATGATGCAGTTTCCCGCCCCGTCCCTGATCACCTCGTATTCGATCTCTTTCCAGCCGGATATGTCTTTTTCGATGAGCACCTGGCCCACCCGCGAGAGCGAGAGGCCGTTCGGCGCGATCTCTTCAAGTTCTCCCTCGTCTTTGGCGATACCGCCGCCGGTTCCGCCCAGGGTATAGGCGGGCCGCACGATCACCGGGAAGCCGATTTCCCGGGCAAAGTCCCGGGCGTCCTCGTAGGTGGTGACGACCTTGCTGACGATGCAGGGCTCGCCGATCGATTCCATGGTATCCTTGAAGGCCTGCCGGTCCTCGGCCTTCTTGATGGTTTCCGACTTGGTGCCCAGGAGGGTGACCCCCCGCTCCTCGAGCCAGCCGGAATCGGCGAGCTCCATGGCGAGGTTGAGTCCCGTCTGGCCTCCCAGGGTCGGGAGTATCGAATCGGGTTTCTCGATCTCTATGATCTTCTTTACCGTATCCGCCGTGAGGGGCTCAATGTATACCTTGTCCGCGATATCGCGGTCGGTCATGATGGTCGCGGGATTCGAGTTGATGAGGACGACCTCGAGGCCTTCTTCCTTGAGGGTTCTGCACGCCTGGGTTCCGGCATAGTCGAACTCGGCGGCCTGGCCGATTATGATGGGGCCCGAACCGATTACGAGCACCTTGCGTATGTTGTTTCTTAACGGCATGGATCAAAGCCCTCCTTTGGGGGCGACGGACGGCACGGCGGCGCCTGATTTGGCCGCGTCTATCTGTTTCAGGAAATCGTCGAAGAGGTAGGCCGTTTCCCGGGGTCCGGGACTTGCCTCCGGGTGAAACTGGACCGACGAAACCGGGCGGCCCTTGAATCGCAGGCCCTCCACCGAGCCGTCGTTCACGTTTACGTGGCTAATCTCCGCGATCGCCGGGTCAACGGTGTCCGGCTTTACGCAATAGCCGTGGTTTTGGCTGGACATGTACACCTTTCGCGTCGCGAGGTCCATCACCGGATGGTTGCAGCCGCGGTGCCCAAACTTGAGCCTCGTGGTGTCGAAGCCCGCGGCAAGCGCCATGAGCTGGTGGCCAAGGCAAATCGAGAAAATCGGTATTCCGGAGTCCATCAATTCGCGGATATGGCGGAGGATGGGCGCGCATTCCTTCGGGTCTCCGGGGCCGTTAGAGAGCATGATTCCGTCGGGATTCGAGTCGAGTATCACGTAGGCCGGCGTGTCCCACGGCCAAACCGTAACCGCGCAGTCGCGCGCGACCAATGAGCGGACGATATTGTCTTTCGCCCCGAAGTCGATCAGGCTTACCTTGCGGCGGCCCTTTCCGACGGTTTCGGGGTGCTTTCGGCTCACGCGGATAACGCTGTGCCGAACCTGATATTTCCGTATTTCCTCGAGGCGGAGGGAAATGTCTTCGGGAAGCTGCCAGGTAATGAGTCCGTTCATGGTTCCCGCGTCGCGCAATTTACGGGTCAGGGCGCGGGTATCGATGCCGGAGAGGACGGTGATGCCGTATCGCGCCAGAAAATCATGAAATGGTTCCTCGTTTCGGTAATTGCTCGGGAAGCCGCTCAATTCGCGGACTATAAGGGCCGATATCCACGGCTGTTTCGATTCCATGTCCTCGGCGTTGGAGCCGTAGTTTCCGATCATAGGGTAGGTTAAAACCACTCCCTGCCCCTCAAAGGACGGATCGGTGACCGTTTCCTCGTAGCCCATCATACCGGTGGTAAAGACGACCTCGCAGAGGGTCTCTTTTTCTTCCCCGTGGAATTTTCCCTGAAAGACCGTTCCGTCTTCCAGTATTAAGTATCCTCTCATTTGTGCCTCTTTGCGCCGTTTTTCAAAAAAAAAGAGTTTGTAAAACGGATTTTCGTAAAAATACCATTTCAAGTGCATGAAATCAAGGGATATTTACGGAGTGGGCAGGCTTAGTCGCGTAAAAAAGGATTTACTAATTATGTATTTTCAAAATAACGCGAGTTTGTCGATAAAATATTTCGATGGAAATGATCGAATTAACGGGAAGTCGAATACGGTTTTTAGGAATTTAGGTAAGAAAACGGTCAATTTTACCCGCATAGGGGCGGTTTTTATCAATAAAATTGACTTTGAAAAAAAAAGAGGCCTTTTTTCTTTTTTTTTCGTGAAATTGTTGCCGGTGATGCGGGCGTATCACCGGCTTGCCCAAACGGCGCCATGCGTGCATCGCGGCCGCCTGAGCGGTTGCATTCCGACCCTTATCTCCAATAGAGCGCCGCGAGAGTCAACGCGATGGTTACGGGCGCGAGAATCGCTCCCGATTTAAAGTATTCCATAAAACCGATCTTTATGCCGTACCGTTTCGCCCCTTCCGCCATGATAAGGTTCGCGACGCTGCCCAGCAAGGTAAAATTTCCGGCGAGGGTGGTTACCCCCGCGAGCATAAGCGCGCTTCGGTTCGGATCGGGAAGTCCATCAATGGCGGGCAAGAGGACCATGACGGCGGGTACGTTCGATATCGCCTGGCTCAGCGCTGCGGCAAACCAGCCCAGCCTCGGTCCGTCGAGCCCTCCCGCGGCGAGGGACATAAGGGCCTCGTACGTCGCGGTGGAGGCGGCGGCCCGGGTAATGACGAAAAGGCCCGCGAAAAGCACCAGTAAGGTCCAGTCCACTTCCGCGAATATCTTGTCGGGCCGCACCCGCCGCGTCAGTAAGAGAATGGAGATCCCTACCAATGCCCCTATGGCCACCGGCATGCCCGCGATCCAGCAGCACGCCATCACCGCGAACGATACGACGCATTTCACGAAAAGGGGCCGATATATCGGTACGCCCTGAGAAGTCGGCCGTACGTTCCCGGCTGTTTCGCTCGCGTCGTGCGATTCAAGACTGTCGGCCCGAACGAAATCCTTTCGATAAATGAGCCGGATCAACCCGTAAGCCAAGAGCAGCGATATCAGGGCCGGTACCGCGAGGGTCCCGACGAATTGGCCGAACCCGAGGTCCCGTGCCGTGGCGATCAGGATGTTTTGCGGATTGCCGATCGGGGTTGCCATGCTGCCGATATTAGCCGCGAGGGCCAGTCCGATGAGGAACGGGATCGGGTTGAGTGAGAGGGCAAGCGCGGTTTCCGCGACGAGGGGCGTGAGCATGAGCACCGCGGTGTCGTTGATGAACAGCGCGGAAAGGAGCGCGGAAACCAGCATGACTACCGCCAGGAGCGTCGCGGGCCTCGCGCTGGCGCGCAGGGCGCTTCCGGCCCAGCGGAAAAAGCCGGAGATCCTGAGATTCGCGTTGAATACCATCATGGCGAAAAGAAGCGTAAGGGTTTGGCCGTCGATGGCCGAAAGCGCCTCGGTAATATCGAGGGAGCCCGAGAGGATCAAGGCTACCGCCCCTACGAGGGCGAGGCCCGCCCTATTTATGCGAAGGTTCGGGATTTTCCCCGCGGCCACGGCGATGAGGCTTACGATGACCAGAATATCGGTGAGCATGACCCTGAGGATAGCGCGTCGGGCAGGCTTGGAAAAGTGGTATCTCGCGAAAATCAGGGGGAAAAGAGCCCGTTCAGGTAAGTCTCTATCGTATTGCGGTAGGCAATGGCAAAATCGATTTTCAGGGGCGAAAGCTCCGGATCGAGTAGAACGGAACGCTGCATGGGACTGTACTTTGACATGGGGAAAAGACCGGCGGTAAGGGCGAGGTGGGTTTCCAGGAAGGCGAGCACGTCCCTGTCGTCGCGGAAGGGGAGGGCGGCCTTCAGGACCGGCAGGCCCCGCTCGATCAAGGCGAGAAACGAGCGTTTGGCGTTTCGGTACACCGTCTCGCTCGCGTTTCTTTCCAGGGAAAGGGCAAGGTGAGGGTGTAGCTCCAATAGGCGCTCGTGCCGGAGGAGGATTCCGGTCCACCGCTCGGAGAAAGCGCTTACGGAAAGGCCGCTCCCGAGGGAGGTAAGGATGTCCTCAAGCCAGCGTCTCAGGTCCTCGGTGAACAGGCGGAGAAACATCTCTTCCCTGGTCGAAAAATAGCGGTACAGGTTGGATTGCGATATGCCCGTTTCGCGGGCGACCATCTGCATGGTCACCCTTTCATAGGGCAATCCCGCGAAAAGTCGTTCCGCCGCCCCCAAAATCTGGCGTTCCCGTTCCGCCCGTTGTTCCGGGTTTCTCGCCCGGCGCCATTCTCCGTCGATCATGGGACGATTAACTCATAAAACCGATGAGCCTGTCAAATATTCGGTCCCCCAGTACGATTCGCGCGAAGACGCCCGGCTTGGCCATGTAGCCGACAAGGTACCGGCTTTTCGGCCTACGGGCGGTAACTCCCTTCAGGATCGTTTTCGCGATAACCGAGGCCTCGGTAAGGCCGCTTCCTGTATACATTTTCGTTAGCTTGTTCGCCGTTTTCCCGCCCTGCCCCGCGTACGCGCCCGAAGCCGAGGCCTTTCTGAGGTTTTCCGCCGCTATGATTCCCCAGTCGGTTTTAATGGCTCCCGGTTCTACCAATATGACGTCGACTCCGAAGGGTTTCGTTTCCAGCCGCATGCAGTCGCTCAGGGCTTCCACGGCATACTTCGTCGCGTGGTACCACCCGCCGAAGGGCGTGTACATACGGCCGCCCATGGAGGAAATGTTCACGATCTTTCCGCTTCCCCGGTCCCTCATGCCAGGTAGGGCCAGCTGCGTAAGCCGGGCGAGGCCGAACACGTTTACCTCAAACTGACGGCGGGCCTCGTCGATCGGGACGTCTTCTATCGCGCCGTAGGAGCCGTATCCCGCGTTGTTCACCAGAATGTCGATTCCCCCCGTTTCTGAACGAATGCGTTCAACGGCGGCCCGCATCGAACCGTCGTTCGTTACGTCCAACTCGATTATCCGCGCTCCCCGCTCCCGGAGCGCCGCCATTCGTTCCGTTCTTCTCGCCGCGGCGAAAACCGTGGCCCCTTCGCCCAATAGCGCGACGGCCGTTTCTTGCCCGATTCCAGACGAGGCTCCGGTGACGAGGGCGGTTTTACCCGATAGTGTACCCATATGTGCTCCTTATTAAAAGAAATAGTTTCTCTTAGTAAGCTGAACATAAGAGAAACACTTTCACTAGTCAAGGTGTAAAAGGCCAACATTTTATTTATTTGCATGTACCTAAAATGAAATAAATGCGAAAAAACGTATTATCCGCGCCAATTTCATGGTATTTCCGCGATTTACCGCTAGTCAGGCCTTTCGAGATAGAGTATAGTACGGTCACAGTCGAGTTACTGCGAACCCCTTTCGGAGGCATTTGCAGTGAGGAGCGGCCAGAAACGGCCGCGTTGTACCGTAAGAACGGCATGAATCGAAGACACGTTTGAATTTTGACCCTTTCGGGTAAGGTCCGGGAATTTACTCCTTCGGGCGAACCCGTCGTGATCTACTGCGCACATGAGTCATCGAGTCGCCGTTGAATTAATCGAACGCATTGTTAAGGATTATCAATGGAAATCACTTCCCAGGACCAGGTTTCGGAAGAAACCCAAGCCGAGGTAATCGTTTCTCAGGAAACCGTTTCCCCGGACGCGAAAGAACTGTCTTTTGCCGATCTCGGCCTCGATGAGGTCACCCTAAAGGCTATCGAAGCGAAGGGCTTCGTGGAGCCGACGCCGATTCAGGTACTTGCCATTCCCCGTCTTCTCGACGGCGACGCGAACGTTATCGCGAAGGCCCGTACCGGAACCGGAAAGACCGCGGCCTTTGGCCTGCCCTTGGTGCAGGAACTTCGCTCCGACAACGGAAACCCCCGCGCGCTGGTCCTCGTGCCGACCCGCGAGTTGGCCATCCAGGTCGCGAACGAACTCGATTCACTGCGCGCCGACCGCTTTCCCCGCATGGTTACCGTGTACGGCGGTGCCTCGATCGTTGATCAGCTGAAAAAACTCCGCTCGGGCGTGGAAATCGTGGTGGGAACCCCCGGCCGCGTTATCGACCACCTGGAACGCGGGTCCCTGAATCTCGATAAAATAGAGTATTTCATCCTCGATGAGGCTGACGAAATGCTTAACATGGGCTTCGTGGAAGACATTGAGGCGATCTTCGGGCGCGCCAATCCCGACGCCAGGGTGCTCATGTTCTCCGCCACCATGCCGCGGGAAATCCTTTCCATCGCGACCAACTTCATGGGCGATTACGAGATCGTTGAGGAAGAGAACCCCGAGGAAGAGCCCATCCTTACCGACCAGTTTTGGTGGCCCGTCCGGGAAGACGATAAGACGGAAGCCCTCGTTCGCCTGATCGATTCGGTGGACGATTTTTACGGGCTCGTGTTTTGCCAAACCAAGGCCGATACCGACGCGGTAGCCAAGGAGCTCGATGAGCGCCACTACCAGGCGGCGGCCCTGCACGGGGACATAGCCCAAAGCCAGCGGGAGAAAATTCTCGCCCGCTTCCGCTCGAAGAAAACCCGTATCCTCGTGGCCACCGACGTGGCGGCCCGGGGTATCGATATCGAGGGCCTCACGCACGTGGTGAACTACGCCCTGCCGTTCGACGGGCCGACCTATACCCACCGCATCGGCCGCACGGGCCGGGCGGGAGCGCTCGGGACGGCCGTTACCTTCGTGCGCCCCGAGGAACGCCGCCGGCTCGGTTACCTGAGCAAGCATGGCCGCGGGGAGCTCAAGGAAGGTTCCGTGCCGACGGTCAATAAGGTACTTTCCTTCAAGCGCGAACGCTTGATGAACGCGACCGCCGCGGAAGTGTCCCGCTTCTTCGCCGCGTCGCAAGGGGGCCCGACAGACGGCTCCCTTGCCTCCGAATCGGAATCCGGCGCCATCGCCGAACACGGTGAGGAGACCGCGGCCGACGGGGCGAGCGAAGGCAAACGGGAGCGGAAGGCGGCCAATGGCGCCGCGGTGTCCGAGGAAATCCGCGCCTTCGCCGACCGGCTCTGCGAGGGCCGGGACGCCCGGGACGTCCTCGCGGCGGCTCTTTCGATTCAATATGGCGAATCGCTTTCGCCCGAGCAATATAACGAGATTAAGCCCTTCCGTTCCCATGGAGAGGATCGGGCCCACGTTCGGCTATACATCGGGCTGGGCCGGCGCGACGGCATGACCCGACGCGGCATCGCCCAGTTCTTCCGCGACCTCATCGGCGTTCCCGAACGCCTGGTGGACCGGATCGACGTGCTCGACGCCTTTTCCCTGGCGACCCTTCCCGCCGACGCCGCGCGCGCCGCCTTGGACCTGTCAAAACAGCGGCGAAACGTGCCCCACATGCATGTGGACGTGCGCGACCAAGCCGGCGGGTTCCACGCCGGACCGCGGGACGGCAGAAGGGGCGGGCGCCCCGGTTACGGTCGGCCCGGATACGGTCGGCCTGACAACGGACGGCCCGACAACGGCGGGCACTACGGCGGCGGCAATCCGGAAGCTTCCGGCTTCGGGGGAAACCGGCGCGAGGGCGGACGTCCCGGCGGAAGGCCAGACTTTGGCCAGCGCGGCCCGGGCGGACCCGGCGGTTACGGCCCAAGGCCGAACGGCGTGGGGGCCGAAGGCTACCGCAAGCGGCGCCCCGGCAAACCCGATAACCGGTATCCCGGCGACGGTTCCGAAAGATAAGGCGAAGAAGATAAAAAGGCCCCGTCCGGGGAATAGACTCCGGACGGGGCCTTTTTTTTAAAGCTACGGGCGTCAGGCGCGCCCGCATCCCGCTCAATGCACGAAGCCTTCCGCGGAATAGGCGTTTAGCCAGCGTTGAAGCGGCGCGATCCAGTCTTCGTCGTGACAGCCTTCCAAGAGGAGACGTTCATACGTTTCCTCGATATGGTTCCGGATCTTTCCCGCCGTCTCGGGGGAGACGTCTTCGGCGCCGGCGAAAAGGCTTCCGGTGAACCCGATGACCTCGCTCGGGGTCACTTCGTCCGGGGTAATGCGCGTCATGGCGTACAGCGCCGCGGGAATGCAGTTTACGCTGTGCTGCTTGATGTACAGTACCGTTTCCGCGATGGACACCGCGCCCGCGTAGAGTTCCCGGTTGAGCGCCTCGGCCTCCTCGGCCTCCATGCCCAGTTCCCTGAACCGCTTCCGATAAAAGGTGTACGCGAAGACCACCACGATCACGTGCAGGCTGGGCACGCACAGGTAGTGGGGGTCAAAAAGGTGGATCGTGAGAAAACTGCCCCGGTAGTATTTCGGCCGCTTGGTGGTGGTCATGCGATACCGGTATACGTTGGCCGCCTCGGTATAGCAGCGGTTGATAAGGTCCAGGAGCGCGGTCACGGTCTCCCGTTCCGCCTGCGGGCCGAACCGCTTCCCGATATAGCCGATGGGCCTGATCCAAAAGGCGACGAAGTCGAGGTAGGTCCCCACGCGTTCGGGCGTGAAGGGCACCAGGCCGTCCAGGGGATGGTCGACGTCGAGAATCGGAATTTTGCGGAATCCGAATTTCACCGAGAACTGAAGCCAAAAAAAATCCCTGGTCACCGTCCGCAGGTAGCGGAACAGGGCCTTCCTGCTCGTCTTGCCCGCGAGGGTTCGCAGGAAAATGGGGAATTTCGGGATTCCCTTGGTGGTACGGTTCCGGACCGCCTGGGCGGTCTTGCTCATCGGGCCACCCTCACGATTTCGGAAATGTTGCCCATAATGGATCTGACCACGTCGCTTTTATTCATGGCGTAAATGTGGATACCCCGTACCCCGTTGGAAACCAGGTCTATGATCTGTTCGGTGGCGTAGGCGATTCCCGCCTGTTTCATCGCCTCGGGGCTTTCCCCGAAGCGGTCCACCAGGGAAAGGATCTTCGGGGGCAGGTACGCGTTTGAGAGCTCGACCATGCGCTTGATCTGGGCCGCGTTGGTCACCGGCATGATCCCCGCGATGACGGGAACCTTGATTCCCTTGGCCTGCGCCCGATAGAGAAAGCTGTAGAGCATGTTGTTGTCGAAAAACATTTGCGTCGTGAGGAATGAACAGCCCGCGTCGACCTTCTTTTTCAGGTTGTCGAGATCGCTGTCCATATGGGCGCTTTCGGGATGCCCTTCCGGGTAACAGGCACCGCCCACGCAAAAGTCCCCCCGGCGGAGCACTTCCGCCACGAGATCGGAGGCGTGCTTGAAATCCCCCGGCGGCACGAAAGTCGGGTCCTTGGGGCGGTCGCCGCGGAGGGCCAACACGTTCTGTATTCCCTGGGCCGAAAGCTCGTCCACGACGCGGCGTACCTCTTCGGCGGTGGAGGAAAGGCAGGTAAGGTGGGCCAGCGGCGTGATCCCGGCGTTTTTTATATGCCGGGCGATACGCACGGTGTTCGCCGAGGTTCCTCCCCCCGCGCCGTAGGTAACGCTGATGAAATCGGGCTCGTAGGTCACCAACTCGTCCACGCAGCCGAGCACTGCCTCAAAACCAGAATCCTGCTTGGGCGGGAATATCTCGAAGGAAACGGTGAGTTTCCGCCGCTCCAGTATGTCGCTCATTTTCATGTCGTGTCTTTCCTTATCGTCCGCCAGTGTACCAATTGGGACGGGAGAGGGCAAGCGCCCCAAGGACCGCGCCCGCGGCGGCCCGTCCCCGCGGAAAAAAAGCGCGCCGTTTTCGGTTTTCTTGGCCGCCCCATTCGTAGTATACTCTTTTGCATGTCCCTCAATTGCGCGGAAATTAACTTGATTCTCGGGGAACTCGACTTGGAAGGCGCGTTCATTCAGAACGTCGTTCAGCCATCCTACGATACCATCGCCTTTTATACCTACAAGGAAGGCGAATCCAGGACCGTTTTGGCCTGTTTGGCGCCCGGGGTGTGCCGGCTGTGCGAGACGCGGCGCAAGGTCCCAAAAAACGACAAACCGCTCCGTTTTATGGAGTTCCTTCGTTCGCGGATTAAGGGGTCGCGGATACGCAGCTCCGGGCAGATAGACGATAACCGCATCGTCCTGTGGGAACTGACCCACGGCGAGGAATCCTTCAAGGTCTGGTTCCGGCTCTGGAGCGGGGCCGCGAATATCGTGGTGACCGACCAAAACGACGGCATCCTCGACGTTTTCTTCAGGCGCCCGAAGCGCGACGAGGTAAGCGGCGGGCATTGGGAAACGCCGGAGCCGCCGAAACCGGGCAAAACCTGGGAAGCGCGCGAATTTCCCGCGGACTTTACCGGGTCCTTCAACGAGAAGATCGACCGCTGGTACGCCGAACGGGCGGAAAGCCTATCCCGGGAAGCCCTCTTGGAAGAAGCCGCGCGCCGCTACGAAAACCGGCGGTCACGGCTTGAGTCCGCCCTGGCCAACCTGGAACGAAAGCACGCGTCTTTCCTGGACGCGGACCGATTCCGCCACCAAGGCGACCTTTTGACCGCGAATCTCTGGAAAATCAAGGCCGGGATGGATTCGGTGGAGCTTGAGGACTACGAAAACGGCGGCGTGACCATTCGAGTCCCCCTGGAGCCGACCCTCAAGCCCCAGGAAAACGCCGCCCGTTACTATACCCGCTATAAAAAGGCGGTTTCGGGCTTGGCGGAGCTGGAAGACGATATCGCCTCGACCCGACGGACCCTGGAAACCCTCGCCGCGGAATTCGAGCGGGTGCGGTCGGAACCCAATCCCCTGGTCATCCAAAAAACGCTTCGCCGGCAAAACACCCCGAAGCAGCAGATGGATAAAAAGTATCCGGGGCTTTCGTTTCGGGTCAATGGTTGGCTCTTCCTCGTGGGCCGCACGGCGGCCGAAAACGACGAATTGCTCCGGCGGCACGTTCGCGGTTCCGACCATTGGCTGCATACCCGGGACTGGCCGGGCGGGTACGTATTCATCAAGGCCCGGCCGGGAAAGACCGTGCCCCTGGACATTCTCCTGGACGCGGGAACCTTGGCCCTGTTTTATTCCAAGGGGCGCAGGGCCGGTACCGCCGACCTCTATCACACCCAGGTCAAGTACCTTCGCCGGGCGAAAGGGGCCCCCAAGGGCACCGTGCTTCCGAGTAACGAAAAGAACGTTACGGTCAGCCTCGACGAGGAACGCCTCAAGCGCCTTGAGACCTGTCGGGAGGATCAATGACCTTCCTCAGTCGCTTCCGGTTAAGCCGGGCAACGGTTTTCCTCCTTATCTCGGTCCTGTCCCTCCTTCCCGCGGCTTCGGAGGAGCCGCCGGTCCGCCGCACGGACAATCCCTGGGTGGTGCTCCGCGCCTTTTTGGTCTCGTACCCCGAACGGATACAGGGCGTGGATTTCGACGCTTCCTTGAAGGAATGGTTCATGGTGATCGGCGACCGGCGCCTTTATTGGGCGGGTGGGCGTCTCTTACCGAAAGAGGATCTCTCGAAGGCCGACTCCTTCAGGCCCTACGTCGACTATCTGTATCCCCGGGTCATTCCCGATCCCGCGACCTTCTCCCCGGAAACCGTCGCGGGCCTCAGCAATCAGGTTTTGGCCGAGCAGCGAAAGAACGCCCCCGCCTACGATATGGCCTTTTATGACGCCCTGTACGACGGCGCCACCCGCGTGAAAATTGAGTCCCACATCGTCCGCATCGATTATCTCGGCAAGCGGGTTTCCGTCCACGAAAACATAATTGAACCCCTCAAGCGGGTCGAGGCGAAAATCAACGAATTGGCCAAAAGCGATCCCGAGACGGCGACCTTCGTCGCGTCCATCAGTTCCATAGAGGGCTACAATTGGCGCGAAATCGCCGATAGCCCTTCCCGGAGCAACCACAGCTGGGGCATCGCGGTCGATATCCTCCCGAAAAACTGGGGAAAGAAAAATATCTACTGGAACTGGATCAGTTATTGGAGCGACAGGTGGATGCTGATTCCCCTGGAACGGCGGTGGATGCCGCCCGAGGCGGTCGTGAACGTTTTCGAGTCCGAGGGCTTTATCTGGGGCGGGAAATGGCTGCTGTGGGACAATATGCATTTCGAATACCGGCCCGAACTGTTGGTATTGCGCGACTGGGGGTATACGGGGAAGGTCACCGATGAACCCTGACGTGCCCGTTACCTTCGCCGTCGCCCTGATCGCCCTGGCGGCCGTTCTCTGCGTGCTCGTTGGCGTACGGATCGGCATGCTCATCGGCCGAATTCGCGCGGAGCGGGGGTTCGAGAAACAGCTTGCCACGGGCAGGATCGACGCGGTCAAACGCTCCCGCTCGACCTTAAGCGGCCAATTCCTGGAGCAGGTAAGCCCCTTTCTGCCCGGCTTTCCCGCCGAACCCACCGAGGTGCGGTTCATCGGAAAACCCGTTGACTTCATCGCCTTTCACGGCGCTTCGGCGGGAAACGTGGAGCGAATCAGTTTTATCGAGGTAAAGTCGGGAGGGTCTAAGCTTTCCGCCGTGGAGCGTTCCCTCAGGAACGCCGTGGCGGAAGGCAGGGTGGACTGGGTGGAATACCGGGTCCCGTCAGGCGACGAGGCCCGGTAACCGCCCGATGCGCGCTTCCGCGCTCGAGCCGTGGCTTACTCGGTAAACCGGATCTTTTGCCAAACGTCGTTGTACAGTTCCAGGTTTTCCCCGAGATCGTCCTTCAGTTCGCAGTTATCCAGCGAGTCCGCGCTGTAGAGGGGCGTAACCTTCTGAAGCGCGGCGGCCTCGGCGTGAATGGTCGAGGGGAACCCGAATGCGTCGAGGAATTCCGCGTAAATATCCGGGCGAAGGAAGAAGTTTATGAACTCTTCGGCCAATTCCTTGTTCTTGGCCCCCTTGGGAATGCAGAGGCTGTCGATGTACATCGGCCCGCCCTCTTTTTTCGGGATAAAGAACGCGACCTTGTCTTTCATTTCCGGGGTAACCTCGGCGAAAACCGCCTCTGCGTAGCCCTGGACGATCCAAAACTCGCCGGAAGCGAAGGATTTCGCGAATCCTTCCGCGTCGAATTTGACCAGGTTGGGTTTCCATTCCTCGTTGACGAGGCGGTATGCCTTTTCGAGTTCCACCGGGTTTGCGGAGTTCACCGAGTAGCCGAGGTAGGCCAGGGCGTCGCCCAGCACTTCGCGCATATCGTCCAGCATGGACATGCGGCCCGCGAGGTCTTTCCGGGCGAAAATGGACCAACTTTCCTCGAAATTCGGCACCTTCTCGGTGTTCACCGCGACTCCCGCCGCGCCCATGAAGTAGGGTACCGAATAATCCATCGCGGGATCGTAGGTAGCCTTGGCGAGGCTTGCGCTCTTGATGTATTTCACGTTGGGTATCTTGGAGAGGTCGATTTTCTCGAGCATTCCCTCGCTCTTCATGATCGAGACGTAATCGCCCGAGGGAACTACCAGGTCATAACCGGAGCCGCCCGCCTTGAGCTTGGCGAACATATCCTCGTTTGACGCGTAGTCGTCGTACACGACCTTTACGCCGAATTCCTTCTCGAATTTCTCGATGACTGAATCGGGAGTGTAATAGGTCCAGTTGTACAGGTACAACGTCTTTCCGGAGCCCTTGTTGCATCCGGTCAACACGAGAGCGAGGAGCGTCAGCGCCCCGGCGCCCAGAACGGCGAAAACGCGTGAAGTATTTTTCATGGCGTTCGTGCCTCCTTCCAAACCGTTTATATGGCAATCATTTCGATGCGGCGATATTTTTGAGGAAATTTCTCAAGAGGAACGCGATCAGCATGGTCCCGAAGATCATAACGAAGGATAGCGCGTTAATCACCGGGGAAATGCCGTAGCGGACCATGGAGAACACGTACAGGGGCAGGGTGGTAGAGCCCGGTCCCGAGACGAAGAAGGTTATGACGAAGTCTTCGAGAGACATGGTGATGGACATGAGAAAGGCCGAAAGGATGCCGGGCATGATCGCCGGTATGATCACCTTGAACAGGGTTTGCCGCTCGCTCGCGCCCAGGTCGCGCGAGGCCTCGATGATGGAGAAATCGAATTCGTCGAGCCGCGCCATGACCATCAGGAACACGAATGGCAGGCAGAAGGTGGTGTGGGCGATAAAGATGGTGAGCATTCCCAGGGGCAGGTTGACCGCGGAAAAGAAAATCAGCATGGAAATGCCGATGATCACCTCGGGGAGCACCATGGGAAGGAAGCTTACCGTCTGAATGTAGGTCTTTCCCGGAAAGCGGTACCAGTTGATCCCGATAGACGCCAGGGTCCCCAACACCGTGGCGAAGAAGGCGGAGGAAAAGGCGATGATCACGCTGTTGGCGAAGGAGGACCACAGTTTGTCCGAATCGAGGAAGAGTTTTTCGTACCAACGGAACGAGAACCCGGTCCATACCATTCCCTTGGCCTCGTTAAAGGAATAGAACACGGTGACCGCCAGGGGCAGGAAAAGAAACGCCACGCTCAACGCCATGACCGCGCTCGAAAAGTTCCCGTCGCGGCGGTTCTTGAGCGCCCTTCGGGCGTGCCGGGCGGGCTCGGACAGGGGCTTTCGGCGCGAGAGGCGCGTGAGGAAGGCCTTGGGAATTCGCGTATGGTTCTGCTCGTTCATAATCCCGACTCCTGCTTAACCCCGCTCGCGGACTTAGCCCGCGCCGCGTCCCGGGCGCTGGCTCCCATCATCCAAAGGACGCCGACCGTACTCGCCACGGTGATTACCATGGAGAAGGCCGAGGCCAGGGGCCAGTTTCGGACCTTGGTAACCTGATCCACGATCACGTTGCCCAGCATGTAGGAGTCCTTGCCGCCCACGAGGAGCGGTACGGTGTACACGCCGAATATCGGAATGAAGGTAAACACGATGGCGGTAAGCACCCCCGAACGCACGTTCGGCAGAAGGACCTTGAACATGGCCTGGGGCTTCGAGGCGCCCAAATCGCGGGCGGCCTCCAGCAGAGAAAAGTCGAACTTGTCCATGGCCGTGAAGATCGGAAGAATCGCGTAGGGCAAATACATATAGACCATGACGAGTATTACCGCGTTTTGGTTATAGAGGAGCGGGAGGCTCTGCTTGATGATTCCCCACGCCTTTAGGGTCTCGTTGATAAACCCCTCATTGCCGAGTATCGCGATCCAGGCGTTGATCCGGATGAGCGAATTGGTCCAGAAGGGTATGATGACGAGAAAGAGCAGCAGGGTCTGAATCTTGCTTCTCGCCATCGCGTAGCCGCAGGGTAGGGCCACGAGTATGCAGATCACGGTAGAGATTACCGTGACCACGAGGGTCCGCACGAAGAGCTTCGCGTAGCTCGCATTCATCATCTGGAAATAGGCGTCTAAGGTAAACTGCCAGGTCACGCCGCCGTGCACGCCCTTTTTCAAAAAGCTGTACGTCACGATGATCGCGATGGGGAGCAGGAAGAACACCGAAAACCAAACCCCCATGGGGTAACCGTAGATCGGACCGTAATTTCGGCCCACGAGCGACTTTCGCCCGCTCATTGATTGATCACCTCGACAATATAGCCGTCGTTAGCGCTCCAGGAAACGTAGACCGTGTCCTTCCACTGAATCTCCGGGCCGTCCTCAAGGTAATTCTGGTGCTGCTTAAAGACCTTCAGCACCGTGCCGTTATCGAGCTTCACGTAAAATTTCGACTGAAAGCCCGAATAGACGGGTTCTTCCACGAAGCCCCTGAAAACGTTAATCTCCCGGCTCGCGGACTGCGGCTCCTCGGTGGTGATGCGCACCTTCTCGGGCCGTACGGTAAAGCTGACCTGCTGTCCCGGCTCGGTGCGGTCGTAATCGGTAACCTTGATCTGTCGGCCCAGTTCGGGGATATCGAGGGTTACCATGAATTCGTCGTTCTTGTAGGGAACGCACTCCACCACGCGGGAATCGAAAAGATTCGTCTCGCCGATGAATTTGGCGACGAACTCCGTGGCGGGGCTCTCGTAAATCTCGTAGGGGGTTCCGATCTGGAGCACCTTTCCCTGGTTCATTACGGCGATGCGGTCGGAAACCGACAGGGCCTCGCTTTGGTCATGGGTAACGTAAATGAACGTGATGCCGATCTGGTCATGGATATTGTCGAGTTCCACGAGGAGGTTTTGGCGGAGTTTCGCGTCGAGGGCGGAAAGGGGCTCGTCCAGCAGGAGCACGCTCGGCTCGTTGATGAGCGCCCGCGCGATGGCTACCCGCTGTTTTTGGCCCCCGGACAGCTGGTTCGGCTTTTTGTGCACGTGGGCGTCCAGCTGCACGAGATGCAGGTAATCGAGCACCTTTTTTTCGATTTGGGCGCCCGGCGTTTTTTTCAGGCGGAGGGGAAACGCGACGTTCTCGAATACCGAAAGGTGGGGGAAGAGCGCGTAATTCTGGAACACCGTATTCGACTGCCGCTTGTTCGGGTCTATTCCGATCACGTTTCGACCGTCAAACGAGACGATGCCGGCGTCGGGCGACTCAAAACCCGCGATGATCCTGAGGAGGGTCGTTTTTCCGCAACCCGAGGGACCGAGGAGCGAGAAGAACTCGCCCTTGTTTATCTTTATGTTGGCATCGTCGAGCGCGCAAAAACTTCCGAAGTTTTTGGACACCCCTTCAATCGTAACGTCGCATCCTTTCAATCTGTTTCTTCGCCCTCCTGCTAATCTTTCCTGAATGTGTTGTATTTCGCTTCTTGTGTCAATAGTTTTTCCCCCGCGGCGCGAATTACCTTCAATTCCGACTCGGGAAGGCTGTTTGCCCTGCCGGCTCCGGCGTAGATGCACCGTTTCGCGAAATCCGCGGTCCCGCAGGGGGGAATGACCGCGGAGACGACGTCCTGATTTTCCCAAATGGCCCGAAGGGCCCATTCCTCGTGGGCGCGCGGCACCGGCGCCTCGTAATAGAGCGCGTGAATCTCGGGCGCGACGTTCGAGAGGCGCCCGCCGAAAAAGGGATCGGTGGCGAGGAGCGGAACGCCGCTTTCTCCCATTTCCTTCACGAGGGCTTCCAGCTCGCCCCGGTTTGCCATGGAATAATCGGTAGACCAGAACGCCCAGTCCTCGCTCGAGCCCGCTATCGCGCGGACCGCGTTCGAATACCCTGCGTCGCCCGTTTGCGGTAGGTCGCGGCAAAGCCGAAAGCCGAAACCGGCGATTTTACCGGCTTCCGCGGCTTCCCGCGCGGCGACGGCGAATTCTCGGGCGGCCCGCAGGACTGTGGCGGCACCGTTCGAGAAAAGAGATTCTGGCAGGGGCGAAAAGTCGGCAAGAAGGTAATCGCCGGGCCTGACGCCTTTCGATTCCCGCGCGGCCGCCCAGTCCGCGGTAAGGCCGTCCCGTTTCGCGTCCCACGCCGGCATGCCGACGATGACCGGGAACGGAAACCCCCGAGGGACGGTTCCTTCCGATTCGGCAGGAAGGTAGGCGGCGTTCACCCCGAAGGCGTCAAGGTCCCGCTCGCTATATTCGGCCTTGCCGTCGCCCGCGCCGGGCATGGTAGCCGTAATAATGGAAATTTCTTCGTTTGCTATTTTCGGGAAATGACGGTATAACATGGGACTAGGTATACCATAAACGGTACAGGAGATTCAAATGAAACGAAGCTTTGGCCTCATAATCCTTCAGGTCGCGGTGGCGCTTTATCTGCTCGTAAGCGGCGTCTCGGGCCTTATCGCCTCCAACGCCGGCGACCTCGAAGCGGTGGTACGGTTCCTCAACGGCCTATTCGCCAGCCCCACCATCGTGACCGTCGTCATCATCGTGCTCTCGGTGTGCGAAATCATCGCCGGTTTCTTCCTGCTGATGGAAATATTCACCACCGACCTGAGAATCACCGACATGATCCTCTTTATTTTCATCGTTCTCTGGATCGCGAACATCGTCCTGGTCGATTTCGTGTATCCCATCGGCGACGGCAAGAGCTTTCGGAGCGTATCCGCCGTGCTGCATTACCTGAGCGTGCTTTCCAGCCACCTCATGGTGCTCGGGGCCCTCGTGATGGTCGCGAAGAAGTTCGACTGATCACGGCGCGCCTGAGCGTCGTCGAGGGGCCTTACAGAACGGCCTTGAGAATCATATAGAACGCCGTGCTTCCGAAAATGGAAAGCATGGCGTTTTTTTTCCACGTATGAAGGACGGTTACGACCGCGAGCGCCGCGAGTTCGGGAATTCCCGAGGGCCAGGCGGTCCAGGCTATATCCTTCAGGCAATATACCACCAATACCGCCATGACCATCGGCGGAATGAACCGCTCGATAAAGCGAACCACCCGGGGCGGATCGCGCCGGGAAAAAAGAAGGAAGGGCAGGGCCCGGGTTCCCAGGATCACGAGCGCCATCAGGGGTACGGCGATTAGGGCTTGTGTTACGGTGGTCATTTTGTCCTCCCCCTCACTACGGCGAGCAAACCAACCCCGCCGGCCAGGGCCGCGATCAGCATATTGGCCTTCCCGAACGCGAGGAGGGCGATTATGGCGCACCCGATGCCGATCCCTACGGGAATGAGATCCCGGTCGGCGCGGAGCCGGTCCAAGAGCAGTACCATAAAGAGGGCGGTGAGGGCAAAATCGACTCCGGCGAAGGATACGGGGAGCCAGGCCCCGGCCAAGGCACCGATAACGCTCCCCGTAACCCAGTATAGTTGGTTTAAGAGGGCGATTGACCCGAAAAAGGGACCCGGTTCAAGATTCGCCGGAGGTTCAACCCCGGTAAGCAGCGCATAGGTTTCGTCCGTCAGGGAAAAGATAAGATAGGGTTTCCACAGTCCCACCGCCCGGAATTTTCCGATAAGGGACAGGCCGTACACGATATGCCGGATATTTACCAAGAGCATCGTCACGAGGAGGCCTCCCAGGGGCACACCCGCGGCGAAAAGCCCGATGGCGATGTATTGACCGGCGCCGGCGTACATCAAAACGCTCATAAACGGCGCGAGAAACCAGGGATACCCCGCCTTGACCAAAATAAGGCCGAAGGGAATTCCGATGGCGATGTAACCGAAGAGGACCGGAACCGTAACCGGGAAGGCTTCCCGGAACGCGAATGCTTTTTTTTGCATAACGGGTACCATCATACCGATGTCGAACCCTCCTCTGCAAGCGGCGGTTATGGCCTTTCCGTCCGCCATGAGTTGACCGGGTTCCCTAAGTGTGAGAAAATATGGGTATCCTATTTAGCCGTACGCGAAATTTTCATAATTCCCCGAGGAGGAACCCATGGTCGCCCTGATTACCGGCATCATCCTGATTCTTTTTACCGTATTTGCCTCCCTTCCCCCCGAACTGCTCGGTTTCGGTCTTGGCTGGGGCTCGGATATCCTGCTGTTTTTGCGCGGCGGAGCGCCCATTATCGCGGCCTTCGTCGGCCTTGTCGCCATTTTCATCGGAATCGCCGACCTGAAGGACAAGGCCGAGGCGAAAAAGGAAGAGGAAGCGGCAAAGGCCAGCGGTAGCAAGGCCGAATAATTCCGGCCTTGACACGTTTCCTTCTTTTTCTATATAGTAAATAACCCACATTATCTGCGCTAGGCGGTTTTTCCGTCAGGCGTTTTTCAAACGTCATGCGGTACGATTTATCGCATACAGTTCATTTGTAAGGTACGTACATGAAGACACTTTTCGTAAAAGAACAAGATGCACAGCGCGCCTGGTTTGTGATCGATGCAACCGACAAACCGGTCGGACGCGTCGCTGCCAAGGCCGCGTACATGCTCCGGGGCAAGCACAAGGTTACCTATGCTCCCCACCAGGAAACCGGCGACTATGTCGTAATCATCAACGCCGAGAAGGCGCTTATGTCCGGTAACAAGGCCGAGGACAAGATGTACTATCACCACACCGGGTTCCCCGGCGGGCTTCGCTCGGTGAATTACACCAAGCTCCTCCAGCGCCACCCCGCGGATCCGATCCTCCTGGCCATCAAGGGAATGCTCCCGAAAGGCCCCCTTGGTCGGAAGCTTTTAACGAACGTTAAGGTGTATGCCGGTGATACTCACCCGCACGCCGCCCAGAATCCCCAGGCTGTGGAAGTCTAACGAGGAGTTGCGAACGTGATTAAGAATATCGGAATGGGAACTGGTCGGCGCAAGACCGCAGTAGCCCGCGTTTTTATCCGCGAAGGAAACGGAAAGCTCCTTGTCAACGACAAGGACGTCGATGCCTACTTTGCCACCCCCGAGCAGGTACAGGTGGTCCGTCAGCCCCTGATGGTTACCGCTAGCGATACCAAGTTCGACATCGTCATTACGGTGGACGGCGGCGGTCTCAATGGCCAGGCCGGCGCTTGCAGCCATGGCATTGCCCGCGCGCTCAAGCAGGTCGACGTGACCAACCACGCCTCCCTGAAGGCCAACGGCCTGCTTACCCGCGATTCCCGCATGGTTGAACGCAAGAAATACGGTCAGCGCGGTGCTCGCCGAAGATTCCAGTTCAGCAAGCGCTAATCGGTCAATCCTCATTCGCGCGACGGAGTGGGCCTCAGCCGGGATTCTCAAGGTATTCCCGGCCGAAGGCCCTTCTTTTTTTGCGCGATCCGAAGATTTACCGCCCGGCCTTGCCCAAGCGCTCGTCCCCGGCTTTCCCGAGCCCCGCGCCTTCGAGGGCGACGAGGCGGACCTACTGTACCGGGCCAGGCACTATTACGCAGCGGAACGGGACGCCATGGCCTATCTTTCGCGCGCGGAGCATACGCGGCGCCAATTAACCCTAAAACTGAGAAAAAAAGGCCATGAGGACGGGGCCATCGTTCGCGCCCTGGATCGGCTTGAATCGCGCGAATACGTAAGCGACCGCCGCTTTGCGGAATCCTGGCTGAGAAGCCGTGCCCAGCGCCGGAACGAGGGGCAGGGGAAGCTTCTCGCCGGGCTTCTCGCCCGGGGCGTTTCGGGAACGGTTGCCCGGGAAGCGCTGGAGCGATTGTTTGTGGAAACCGGCGAGCGCTCCCTCTGCGCGGCGGCAATGGAAAAGCTGGTCAGGACCGGAAAAACGGGCGATAAACTGACGCTGGCGCTGGTTCGAAAGGGTTTTTCGCTGTCAATGATACGAAGCTGCATGAAATCCGGCGAAGAATGAAGAAAAACAGTTGAGTGACAACGAGATGTGGTCTATGATACAAGGGCGAGGAATTATGGCTAAGGATATTACAAATAAACGCATTCAGATTTTTTCCGCCCTTGAAGTCGCTAATATGTGCGGCGTTGTCAATCAAACTGCCATCAACTGGATAAAGAACGGCTACCTGAAAGCCTTTAATACCCCCGGCGGGCAGTATAGGGTGTACAAGGACGATTTAATCGAATTCATAAATGCGCGGGGAATGCGCGTGCCCGAGGCCTTAACCGTTACCGAGGGGCCGCAGGCCGACTGGAAATCCATCATCGTCATCGACGACGACGAAGTCCTCAACGAGGCCATTGCCGGCTTTCTCCGAAAGAACCTGGAAAAACATTCGGTCTATCAATCCTATGACGGGTTCGACGCGGGAGCCCAGCTCATGGACAAACGTCCGGGCTTCATCGTGCTGGATATTGCCCTACCCGGCGTGAATGGCCAGGATATCTGCAACAGGATCAAAAACGATCCCGCTTTCGGGAAACCCTACATTATCATTATTACCGCGCTGGACGATCCCGATCTGGAAAAGAAAATGTACGAATTGGGGGCAGATAAGTTCTTCCGGAAGCCCGTCCGGCTTCCCGACCTGCTCTCCACCATCGATTCCGCCATGGAAAGCGAATAGCGCCTCGGTCATCCCCGCTGTCGGGGAGACCGGGCATTACGTCATTACGCCTCTTCTTTGCGTTCGACACCGGTCTTCGTCTTGAAGCCGCTCAGTTTACCGTGAAGGTCCTGCATCTTCTCCCGGCTATTTCCGCTTAAATCGTGAATTTCCACTATCTTTTTGAAAATGTCCTCGGAGCCGGCCTGAATTTCCGAGATTCCGCCCAACGACTCGTTGAAAATATCGCTCATCGCGTTGATCTCGCCGGAAGCGGTTTCCCTGAGGTCGTCAAGTTTGCGGGTTTTCAGGGAGAGCTCATTGGTCGAAGATGACAGGTTGCCCGAATATTCGGCGAGTCTCGCGCTCTGTTGGTCGACCGTCTCGATATCTTCCACGATTCCGTTCAGCGTCGTAATCAGTTCCCCTATCTCGTATACCGTATTCTCGAAGGCTTTGGTCGCGTCGTGGCTTGAATTCTTTGCCGACTCCACGTTTTGGATGATTTCGGTGAGTGTTTTGGTAATTTGCTGGGCGTTTTCGGTGGTCGAGTCCGCGAGCTTTTGAATTTCGTCCGCCACTACCGCGAACCCCTTTCCCGCCTCGCCGGCGTGGGCGCTTTCAATGGCGGCGTTCATGGAGAGAATGCTCGTCTGTTCGGAGATGGAATTGATTATCTCTATGAACGAGTACACCTCGTCGAGCTGGGTCGTAATGCCGACCAATAGCGATTCGGTGTTGCTGACGGTTTGCTCTCCCTCGGCGGCGACGTTCTTGAGCCCGGTTATCTGCTGCGCCTTTTCCCGTCCGCGGTCGCTGATGCGCGATATGGAATCGGTCATGGCCGCTATGGAATTGGCGCTCTCGGATATTGAAGCGTTCTGGTCGTTGATATCGGTGATTACCGTAACGATGAACGAGGTCATGGACTGCAGCGCGTCTATGGCGTTATTCACCGCGGCCTGAAGCCGATCGAACTGCTGCCGGAGGGAGCCGATATTCGAGGTGATCTGCGTGCTGGCGGCGGTTACCTCCGCGGCCGCGTCGTCGATCGAGCCGCTCATGCCGGTTGCCTCGTTGGCCGTTCGCTTAACCTCGTTCATGAACGCGTTGAGGCTGTCCATGGTGTCGCTCAGGTGTCCGGAAAGCTCCCCGATTTCGTCCCGTATGCGGTCGTTGATCGAGACCGTCAGGTCGCGCGCCGCGATTTTTCCGGCGACCGCGCCGAGCTTCTTCATGCGGACCGTGACCCGGCCCGTGACTCGCGTGATCAGCAGGAATACCGTTATATACATAACGAGGAAGGCCGTAAGCAAGATGACGGCCATCCGGTTAATTTGTCGATTGACCGCTTTCCCGACCGATTCCCGAAGTCCCTCAAGCAAGGTTTCGAAGGGCGTCGAATAGGCGTTGGCTCGGCTCATTTCCGTGGTTATGCGGGAATATAGCAGCGTGATTTCCCCCGAATCCGGGTTGTCGTACGCCATGTTTACGTACGTTTGCGAGAGGCCGGAGGCCTTCAGGTACGATTTCGTCGTGGCGCTAATGTCCGCGGCGGCAATATTGTTGATTTCCGTGGTTAGATTGGAGAGGGTGGTGTTGATCAAGGCGAAAACCTTCATCGTTTTTCCCAGTTCGTCAGAGATGGCGCTATCGAACATGGAAACGGCCTTCGCCGAAGATAAGTCCGTTATTTTCTTCGCAAAGCTCTCGCTTTTTATGACCCAGGATTCGGGGGCCGTTTCCGTGTTGAAGGAAATGGCGAAAAAATCGTTGATGGATACGCGAAGCCGGAACCAGTCCGAAATGGTGCCGTTGAGGGCCACCTGATACTCTTTAAGCTCGATCGCGTCGCGAACCGAAAAGAATCCGTATACGGTAACGCCGGCGCTCAGAACGATGAACAGTGCGATGGTCAGTGAAAATTTAGCTTTCAATCTCATAGTAACACTATAGGGGCGATTACTGGTTTATGCAATCGAGATCTGCTAAGATGCGGGAATGCCTACGTATGCCTACATTGCGACCTGCCCCGCGGGCTTTGAGGGAGAAGCGGCCCGGCTCCTTGACCGAGAATGGGAGGGCGTTCTCGTGACCCGCCGCTCCGGCGGCGCTATCTGGTTTTCCCTTCCGTATCCCCTCGATCCCCATTCCGTTCCCGATTATCTATCCAACGTTTTCTTCATTCTCAGGGAATGGAATACGTCCGCTAATCCCTTTTCCGAGCTCGTGAAGCAGGGAGGCAGAAAATCGGGCCTGGCTTCCCTGCCTGCGGGGTATGCCCCGCGGAGCTTTAGGGTGCGTTTTTCCCGGGAGAATCGATTCGAATCGGTGGATAAAACGGTGGCTTCTTCCGCCGAGGCCGCTATCCGGGCCGCCACGGGCGCGGTTCCGGACCGGCTGGGCTCAGGCGGCGAGTACTGGTTCATTATCCGAAGCGAATCGTGGTCCGCATTCGCGCTTCGCCTTGAACGCGGTCCGCGGGAAGCGGCCTCGCCCGCCCGTGGAGAGCTTTCTTCCGCGCTCGCGTCGCTAGTGGTCTTGCGCGCCGCGCGAGACCTAGGGGCGAAGGCCGGATCTCCTTTCGTTATTCTCGATCCCTGCGCCGGTCACGGGGCCTTGCCCGAGCGGGCGTCGCTCTTTTTTCCCGAGGCCGCGGTCATCGCGTTGGATATCGACGCTTCCGCCGTAAAGGCCATGAAAGCGCGCTTCTCCGGGAACCTGCGAGTTTCGGTTTCGTCGGGCGATCTGCGGGCGTTGGTGGGAATCGACGACCATTCGGTGGATCTCATCGTCGCGGACCCTCCCTGGGGCATGTGGGAGGAAGGCGGTTTCCGCGAGGGAGCGGGTATACCCGAACTGTACGCGGCTTTTTTGGGGGCCGCGGCCCGGGTTTTGAAACCCGGCGGGCGCCTGTGCGTTCTCACCGGCGCAAAGCGCGACTTTGAGGCCGCCGTGGAAGGCGATCCCGTTTTTTCCGCCGCCCGGTCAGCGGACGGGTTCCGTACCGATATCCTCGTGAACGGCAAAAAGGCAGCCCTCTACCTTCTGGATGCATGATATACTCTACCCAAAAGGGGGAGTGCATGACGGAAAAAACGGGGTTCGCGCCCTATTTGCCGCTGACGTTTCTGATAGGGTTCGGGTTTTTTACCGTGGGGATGATGGATCCCCTGTACGACAGCTACGTTCAGATTTTTCTCGCGAGGTTCATTCCCTATAAGTCGGTCATCGGCGTCATTATGTCCCTGGACAACGTGCTCGCCCTTTTTCTCATACCGGTGGTCTCCGTTTGGTCCGACCGTACGGAAACGCGGTTCGGCCGGCGCATGCCCTGGATCGTGACGCTCTTGCCCCTCTCCGCCGTTTGTTTCGCCTTCATTCCCTACGCGGCCGAACGGTCGCTCTTTCTCCTCATAAGCGTCCTCGTGGTCTTGAACCTCCTCAAACAGTCGGCCCGCGGTCCCGTGGTTGCCCTGATGCCCGATACCATACCGGGCGAATTCCGTAGCCAGGCCAACGGCGTGATTAATACCATGGGAAATATCGCCGCCATCGTGGGAACCCTTTTTCTCGCGCGCCTGATGGACATAGACACGGTCCTTCCGCTCGTCGGGGCCACGAAAAACCGGCTTGCCTTTCCCGCCGCGAGCGTGTTCGTCCTGTTCGCGGTCGTCTTCCTCGCGGTCTTCGTGCGGGAGAAAAAGCATTCGGATTCCCTCGCCGCGTCTCGCTCCCCCGACGAGGATCAAGGTTCCCCTGAAGGGCGCATTCCCTTCTTCAAAAGCTTCTCGACGGTATTTACCGCGCGGGACCGCAGCGCGCTTCTCGTTCTCGTGAGCCTCTTTCTTTGGTTCGTCGGCTATCAGGGCGTGTTGCCCTATTTGACGGAATACAGCATCCGTACCTTTTCCCTCTCCAGCGGGGCGGGTCCGTTGGCCATGGGCATGGTCGGCGTCGCCTCCGCCCTTTCGGCCATCCCCATGGGCTATGCCGCCAGCCGGTGGGGCCGGCGCAGGATGATCCGCATCGCGCTCCTGTCCATCGCCGCGCTTACGGTGGCCGCCTACTTCCTCATCCCCGTGGGAACGGCTTTTGGCATTCCGCAGGCTTCGCTGGCGATACCGTTTTGGGCGGTCATGTTCCTGTTCGGCGTTTTTTGGATATCCGTCGTCGCCAATTCCTTTCCCATGCTGTGGCAGATGGCCCACCATTCGAACATCGGGGTTTACACCGGCCTCTACTACACCTTTTCCCAGCTTGCGGCCATCGCCGCTCCCGCCCTATCCGGCGCGGTCATAGACGCCGCGGGATTCCCGGCCATGTTCCTTTTTTGCGCGTTCTTTTTCGTTCTGGCCTTCATTACCATGGGCTTCGTGAAGGGCGGGGAAAAAGACGACGCCCCGATCGCTTTCGAGAGTTGACCCTCGGCCCTCCTTTCTCTAGGATGGGCGAATGAGGGATTTGACAAAGGGGAACGAGGCACGGCAAATATTGCTTTTTTCCCTTCCGATGCTGCTAGGGAACGTGTTTCAGCAGCTGTACAATATGGTCGACAGCGTTGTGGTCGGCAACTACGTGGGGAAACGGGCGCTCGCCGCGGTGGGGCAGTCCTTTCCGGTCTTATTCGTATCCCTCGCCCTCGTCATGGGGTTCGGCATGGCGAGCAACGTTTTGATCGCGCAAAATCGGGGCGCCCGGAATAACGATCGGGTCCGCTTGATCATAGACACCACCGTGGTCGTCATGGCGGCGTTCGCCGGCGTCGTGACCCTGTTCGGCGTTCTTTTGGCGCCGTTCATCCTCTCGCTGATCGGTACCCCGGTCGACGTATTACCCGACGCCACGCTTTATCTGAGGATTATCTTCGCGGGGTCCCTGCCTCTTTTCGGCTATAACGGCGTCAGCGCCATTCAACGGGGCTTGGGCGATTCGAAAACGCCCCTCTATGCCCTGATGGTGTCGACCCTGGTCAACATCGTCCTCGACGTCGTCTTCGTGGTTATCTTTCACTGGGGCGTCGCGGGCGTGGGCGTGGCGACCGTTATCGCCCAAACCGTTTCGCTTGTCTGGACCCTGCGGTACCTCGGAAAACAAAGCCCGGAATTGCGCATAAAAATCCGGGGCATCAGGGCGGACCGCGAGATTTTACGGGAAATTGTGAGGATCGGTTTACCTTCCGGGATACAGCAAGCCTTGGTCGGCGCCGGCATGATGGCGCTCACGAGCGTGGTCAATCGTTTTGGCTCAAACGCCTCGGCCGCCTACGCCGCGGCGGGAAAGCTCGATAGTTTCGCCGTAATGCCGGCCATAAACATAAGCATGGCCATTTCCACGTTCACCGGGCAAAATCTCGGCGCGGGCAGGCGCGACCGTGTTTCCCGCGGCCTGTTGTCCGGCTTGGCCATGGCGCTCGCGATCACCGTCACGATTTCGCTCGTCCTCTACTTTTTCGGCGACCGCTGCGTGGGCCTATTCACCCGCGACGCCGAGGTGGTTCGGATCGGTTTCGAGTACCTGCGCATCGTCTCCCTGGCCTATTTTGTACAAACCGCCATGTTTTCGGTGCTCGGGGTAATCCGCGGGGCGGGGGAGGCCCTCGTGCCCATGGCGAATACCTTGCTTGCCATGTGGGTAGTCCGTATCCCCTTGGCCTTCTTCCTCGCGCCCCGCATGGGAACCGCGGGAATATGGTGGTCCATCGACGCCGGCTTTCTCGTGGGCGCTACCGCCTCGATCCTGTATTATCTTTTTGGGCCCTGGGGCCGCAGGGATTTGACCGGAAAACGCGCCTAATCGCCCTTTTTAAAGGGCGGCAAGCATTTCCGTGTAATAGCGGGTCTCTATGGCCGACTGTTCTATTCCGCAGCGTTTCAGGGTCGCGAAAAGCCCCTGCCTAATGCGGGCGATTTCTTCCTCGCCGGGATCGTCCGCGAGGGCTTCCAATTCGATAAACCAACCGAGCGATTCCACCAGGGAAAGCTCTATGCCGATTTCAGCGCCCTCATTGTCCCCGCGCCATACCCATCGTTTTGTCTTTTTTTCCTTATAGCTCGCCTTCGCGAAGCCCGCGTCGCCGATAAACGTCTCGAAGGCCGAACGGTCGCTGATGGTGAATTCCCTTTCGTCGTTCACCTCGGTATCGCCCCGGAGCTCTTTTCGTTTATAGGTGACCGTGACCGTTTCTCCCTCCTCCCGCACGCGGACCTTTACGGCGGGGTTTCCCCCCGCCCAATACGTGTCCCGCTTACGGGTTTCCCCGGTGAAGGAGGCGAAAGAAGCGATATTCCTCTCGGCGGCGTCGGGGTCGCCGACGCGCGCCTTGATCTCTATTTCGGTCATGGGGCCGCGTTCGCGAATCAGTTCCAGTTCAGCACGGAGCGGTCATAATCCGCGGGCGGCGTAAACCCGAGCAGCTCTATGCAGGTCGCGGCCACGCTTGAAATGCCCAGCCCCTCGGCGAGGTCTTTCCGGTATTCGCCCTGGAAGGCCGGATCGTACACGACGCACGGGACCGGGTTCAGCGAGTGGCTGGTTTTCGCCTTGGGGGAACCGTCGGCCTTGCGGGAAACCGCCCCCGTCTTTTTCTCGTGCTCGAACATATCGTCCGCGTTGCCGTGGTCGGCGGTCAGCACCATTACGCCGCCGGCGGCGTCAACCGCCTTTTTCATGCGCGCGAGTTGGAGGTCCATGCCTTCCATGGAGCAAAGGACGGCCTGGTACACGCCGGTGTGGCCGACCATGTCGCCGTTGGGGAAGTTCAGCCGGATAAAGTCGTACTTGCCGGAACCGACGGCCTCGATCACGTAATCCGCGATCTCGGCGCATTTCATCCAGGGTCGCTGCTCGAAGGGGAGCACGTCGCTCTTGATCTCCACGTAGGTCTCGAGCTTCTCGTCGAATTTACCGAGCTTGTTGCCGTTGAAGAAGTAGGTAACGTGGCCGTATTTTTGGGTCTCGCTGATCGCCAGGGTACGCGTGCCGGACAGGGCGAGGAATTCGCCCATGGTGCGGTCGATGGCGGGGGGCGTTACCAGGTATTGGGCGGGAATGTGCAGGTCGCCGTCGTATTCCATCATGCCCGCGTATTCCACCGCCGGGACCCGGACGCGGTCGAACTTGTCGAATTCGGCGCCGGTTTCGAAGGCGGCGGTCATTTCCAGGGCGCGGTCGCCGCGGAAATTGAAGTAGATGACCGAGTCCCCGTCCTCGATGGTTCCTACGGGCTTTCCGTTCTCGGCGATCACGAACTCCTTGAGGTCTTGGTCTATAATGCCGGGAATTTCCTTCCGCCACGTTTCGACGGCCTCGTGGGCCGAGGCGAACTGGCGGCCCTTGCCCAGAACGTGGACGTTCCAGCCCCGCTCGACCATGGACCAGTCGGCGCCGTAGCGGTCCATGGTTATGAACATGCGTCCGCCGCCCGAGGCGATGCGGTAGTCCGCGCCCTTCGCGTTCAGGCCCTTGAGATAGTCCTCGAAGGGGTCGATGTAGTCGAGGGCGCTCGTCTCTCCCACGTCCCGTCCGTCGAGCAGCGCATGGACGCGCGCGGTCTTGATCCCCGCTTCCTGGGCCTTGGCGAGCATGGCCTTCAGGTGATCGATATGGGAATGGACGTTGCCGTCGGAGAAGAGGCCGATGAAGTGCAGTTTCGAGTTATTCTTGCGGACGTTCTCCACCAGTTTCTGCCAGGTATGGCCCTCGAACATCGCGTTGGACTCGATGGAGCCGGAAACGAGCTTGGCGCCCTGGGCGAACACGCGCCCGCAGCCGATCGCGTTGTGTCCTACCTCGCTGTTGCCCATATCGTCGTCCGAGGGGAGCCCGACGGCGGTTCCGTGCGCCTTGAGCTTGGTGGTGGGCCAGTTTTTCTGGAAGGCGGCCAGGGCTTCCATGTGGGCGTCCGCAACGGCGTCGCCTTCCGTATATTTGCCGTACCCCACGCCGTCCATGATCACGAGGACGACCGGGCCCTTGCGGCCCTTCCACTTGGGGTTTTTATCCAGCGCTTGTACCATACCGTATCTCCTTTGTTCGGCGGCAATGCCGCCGCATCGTGCGTATTTGTAATCAAACTGTAACTTTTTTTGCCGGTTTGGGCAAGGAAAGGAAGGAAGGGGCCCGCACAGGCCGCGCGCCCCGGGCCCTTATGCCCCTTTCACCATCCGCGCGAGCATCTTTCCCCGTTCCTTGAGCAGGGCAAGATCGCCCTCGCTGGGAATTCCCTGCCACTCCACCGACTCCAGGCTCGACCACTTGAGCGCGGCGATGGATTCCTCGTATTCCTTTTTCGCTCCCCCGACCCATCCCCAACTGCCGATCCGCAGGACCGATTTGCCGGTCACGTGCTTGCGCTCGAAAAGGTCCAGTACATGGGCCATGGGCGGGAACATTTTATACTCATAGGTGGGCATCGCGATCACCAGGCCGGCCGCACGGTACGCGTCGGCAAGCACGAAGGAAGAATCGGTGTCGGGAACCCGGTGGGACACGCAGCGCACGCCCTCCGACTCGATCCCCTCCATTACCGCGTCCACGCCGCGCTTGGTGTATCCGTACATCGATCCCCAAATCACGCAGACTTCCCTTTCGCACGTTCCGCCGGTATTGTAGCCCGCGAAGCGCGCGTATCGGTCGCAGATTTCCTTGACGTTTTTCCGCCAGACAATGCCGTGGCTGGGCGCTATCACCGCGGGATCGAGCCCCCCGAGCTTATCCAGGGCCTTCTTCACGAAGGAACTGAAACTCGCCACGATATTCGCGTAATACCTGAGCGATTCACGGTAAAAGTGCTCGTGTTCCTCTTTCGAGAATTCGTCGTCGAATACCCGGTCTCCCAAGGCGCCGTAGGAACCGAACCCGTCGCAGCTGAAGAGGACCTTATCCGAGCGGTCCCAGGTCATCATGGTTTCGGGCCAGTGGATGTTCGGCGTTTCCACGAAATCCAACACCTTTCCGTTTCCCAGGTCCAGGGAATCGCCGGACTTTACTTCCCGCAGGTTATCGGTGATCTTGAAGAAATTTCGCACCATCGCGATGCCCTTCGCGGTCGACAGGATCTGTACCCCGGGGTTTCTCCTTCGGATTTCGTTCAGGAACGCGGTATGGTCGGGCTCGAGATGATTGAGCACCAAATAATCGATTTTTTCGAACGACAGGCCTATGGACGCCAACTGCTCGTCGAATTGCCCGACCGAGCCGGACCAGTCTTTTATGAGGTCGATCAAGGCCGTCTTTTCGCCGCGAACCGCGTACGAATTGAGAGTGACCCCGTGGGGGATGGGCCATATGCCCTCGAACCGATCGTCTGTATGGATATCCGCGTGAATAACGAATACGGAATCGCTAATCTTGTGTGCCTTCATATGCGCCACCTCCGTTGATAAAATACAGTATATCCCGGCAAGGCGTCGAGCTTCAATCGGAGCCGCTGGCGGCCGGGGCGCAAATCCGGTAGAATGGTGCGCGATATGAAACTCGCCCTCGCGCCCATGGCCACCCTCAGTCACGAAGCCCTGCGTTTATTGATACACCGCTATGCCGATCCCGACGAATACTACTCGGAAATGATTCACGCGCCCTCCTACGTGGCGGGCGGGAAGTTCGAGCCCTACTACGTGAAAACGGCGCCCTGTCCCGAACGCATGGTCTGGCAGATCACCGGAAGCGAGGCCGGACCCATCGCCAGGGCCGCGACGATGATCGCGCCCTTCGGGGGCCTGGGCATCGACCTCAACATGGGCTGCTCGGCGCCCGACATAGCCCGCCATGGCGCGGGAATCGCGTGGATGCTCAAGGATCTCGGGGAAACCGCGAACCTGGTGTCGCAGGTCCGAAAGGCGCTGGACCGTGAGGGCCATACGCGGGGCCCCGTCGGCGGCGCCTACCGGCTCGGCGTGAAGCTTCGCCTCGGGGCGGAAGAGGACGGCGAACGGCTGTTGCGCTTTTGCCGCGCCCTGGTCTCTGAGGGGGTAACCCAGATAACGCTGCATCCCCGCACGAAGGCGGAAAAGTACGGAAGGCCCGCGCGCTGGCGCTTCGTGGCCGATCTCGCCCGCGCGCTGCCGGTTCCCGTTTACGGCAACGGCGACGTGTTTTCCGCCCCCGACGCCCTGGCCGTCGAAAACGCGTGGGGCGATTCGGGCATCGCCGGCCTCATGATCGGCAGGGGCGCCGTAACGCGACCGTGGCTCTTCCGGGAAATTTTCCGCGCCCGCGCGTCCTCGCCTGCCGCGACTCCCGCGCCCGCCGCGCCCACTGTACCCGCCGCGACTCCCGCGCCCGAGCCTATCGATCACCTTGAAGTCGCCCGCTTTTTTCTAGAGGCCCTACGAACCGCCCAGCCGCCCGAATTCCACGTATCCCGGGCCCGCCGTTTCTTTTTCTACTACTGCGACAACTTCACCTTTGCCCATCACGTTAAAATGAAGGCCCAAAACGCGAAAACCCCCGAGGAAATCGGGGGTTTGCTGGAATCGTACCTTAACGAGGTGCCGAACGACCGCTATCTTTACTTCTGAAATATCTCGGTAAACTTCTCGAGTATCGCGCCGCTGGCGGGCCGGGCGTCGATATCCGTCAGGCGCGACTTGGAGCGGTACCACTCGATAAGCGGCGCCGTCTGGGCGCGGTACACCTCGAGCCGCTTTGAAATCGCCTCGACCTTGTCGTCTTCCCTAACGTACAGCTCGCCGCCGCACTTGTCGCACACGTTCTCGACCTTCGGCGGCATGGTGGTTACGTGGTAATTACGGTTGCAATTCTTGCATACCCGCCGGCCGGAAAGGCGCGTTACCACCTCGGCGTCGGCGATATCGAAATTGACCGCGGCGTCCACGTCGATAATCTTCGCGAGGGCCTCGGCCTGGGGAATGGTACGGGGAAAACCGTCAAGGATAAAGCCCGACTTGGTATCGTCCTTCGAAAGGCGCTCTTTCACGAGCTCGATGGTGATATCGTCGCTGACCAGCTGGCCGGAATCTATTATCGCCTGAACCTTAAGCCCAAGGGGGGTCTTCTCGCGAATCGCGGCGCGGAATATCTCGCCCGTGGAAATATGGGGAATGGTAAACCGTTCGGCGACCAATGCCGCGAGGGTTCCCTTTCCGGCTCCGGGAGGGCCTAAAAAGATCAGTTTCATGGAGGGCTCCTTAAGTGGAATAAGGCATGATACAGGTAAAAAAAAAGTCTATCAAGGGGCATCGCCCGGCGAAAAATTGTTAAAAACCCCGCGGTGAAGTACAGTTAGGGTATACGGAGAGCGAGAATGAAAGAAATAGCCCGCAACGCCATACTTGCGTCATTCGTGATTCTCTGGGCCTCTTTTACCTCATTGGGGGCGATCGGCCTCGAAACGCACGCCAACGCGATTTCCGCCCTTATCGCCTTCCTGGCCTCAATCGCCCTCGTAAAGGCGGGCAGGGTAAGCCCCACGCACAAAATGGGCTGGTACTGGACCGCCGCCTCGGCCCTCTCGTGGTCCCTCGCCGATACGGCCTGGGCCGCGCTCGCCCTCGCCGGCCTCGATCCGACGGCGAGCGGGCCGCTTGCCTACGTATATGTGCTTCCGAACGTTTTTCTCGTTCTCGCGCTGGCCGCTCTCGCGTGTACCGAGCGCATGCGCTGGACCGCCTTGCAATTCATGATCGACGCCGCGGCGTTGCTCCTTTCCTTCCTGGGCCTGGCCTTTTTCGTCTTCCTGAAACCCTGGCTGTCCGCCTCCTCCGCGACCTTCACCGATTACGCTACCTCGATAGGCTCCGTGGGAACCGACGTCCTGGCGCTTACCTTCATGGCGTCCTTTCTCGTTACCGTCAGGGTTCGTTCCCTCCCGCTTTCCCTATTCCCGTTCTTCCTCGGCGACCTCCTCTATGCCTGTGCCGACATAGCCTACGTATACCAGGATTGGACGGGCCAATACGTCCCGAACGGCGTTCTCGATTCCGCGTATATGCTCGCCTTTACCCTGTTTGCCGTTTCCGCCGTCCTTTTCGCGCGAGCGCCGGCGCGTATCGCCCGGGCCCGGGAAGAGTCGCTCAGCCTCAACGCCATCGTCAACCGGACCATACTGCTGTTCCTCGTCCCGCTCATTCTCCTCGTCTTTCACCGGCCACTGCCCGAGGAAATGCTCTATTTCGGCGCGGTAATCCTTACCCACCAGATCGTCTCTCAGTTCCTCCGCGGCGCGGTGCTCCGGAGCGTCGCTACCGAGGAAAACGCCCGGCTCAGCCGCAGGCTTGAAACGATCATCGCCGACCGAACCCGCGAATTGACGGTCATGAACCAGACCCTCGAAAACCTCCTCAACCGCGACGAAACCACCGGCCAATTCAACCGGAAACACTTTATCGAGAACCTCGATCGGCTCCTGCGGGAAACGGGCGACGGCATGCGCGTGTGGTGCGTACTCGTGGACTTTGATCGCTTCAAGACCGTTAACGACACCTACGGGCACGACGTGGGCGACAGCCTGCTTCGGGCCATCGGTCGCCGCCTCGAGGCCGCGGCGGGGCCCGAGGCGATTTTCGGACGGCTCGGCGGCGACGAATTCGGCATAGCCGTCTCCCTTCCCGCGACCGAATCCGTCCACGAGCTCGTGCGCTCCGTGGCGGAACTGAGCGAGGCTCCCGTTTCCCTCAGCCGCTACACGCTGCGGGTTTCGTACAGCGTGGGCGTATCCTGCTGGCCCGTCGACTCGCAGACACGCAGCGACCTCATGCGCCACGCGGACATCGCCCTCTACCAGGCGAAAAAAAACCGCACCCGTCGGGTCGCCTACTTCGAGCGCGACGCCAACGCCGCGGTGGAAAAACGGCATCAGATGGACCTCGCCCTGGGAAAGGCCGACTTCGACCGCGAATTTTCGCTGGTCTATCAGCCTCAGTTCGCGGTGGAAGGCCGAATCCTCATCGGCATGGAAGCCCTGGTCCGCTGGAATTCGATCGAGCTCGGCCCCGTTCCCCCGGACGAGTTTATCCCCGTCGCGGAGGAAAACGGCATAATCCTACCCTTAAGCGACTGGATCATGGGAACCGCCCTGCGCACCCTCGCGCGCTGGACCGGCCACGGCCGCCGCGAGCTCGCCATGGGCATCAACGTGTCCCCCATCCAGTTTAACGACATCCATTTTTTCGCCAAACTCGCCCGGCTCGTGGCGGAAACCGGGGTCAACCCGTACAACGTGAACGTGGAAATAACCGAACGCACCGCCATGGCCGACGAAAGTTACGTCACGGACGTCCTCGAACGCCTTTCCGGCCTCGGCGTAACCAGTTCCATCGACGACTTCGGCACCGGCTATTCCTCCCTCAGCTATCTCAAGCAGTACCGCATCAACTGCCTCAAAATCGCGAAACCGCTCATAGACGGCATCGCGGTCAACGAAGCCGACACCGAAATCGTCCAGGCCATCGTCCAAATGGCAAAGGCGCTTAAAATACGCACCATCGCCGAGGGCGTCGAAGACTCCTCCCAATTCGACATTCTCCAAAGCCTCGCCTGCGACGAAATCCAGGGCTATTACCTGGGCCGCCCCGTTCCCCCCGAGGAATTCGAGCGGCTCTACCTCTCCGACTGATTTTTTTTCTTTTTTTGGGCGCCTCCCCGCCCGCCGCTCCGCGTCGGGCGGGGCCGGGCTTTCCGCTGCAATAAAAAAGGCGGCCGACCCTTCGGGCCGACCGCCTTCTTTATTTACGCTGCAATCCCTGGCGCGAGGAGGGGAGGGTTAGAAGAAGAAATTTCCATTTGCATCGTTGCTGGTGATTTTACGAATCTTATATTGATCGGGACTATCGATTTGAAGTTCAAATGTGAAAATAATATGATCGTCACTCTCTACAGTTGCAGTCGTTCCAGAGATTTGCGGAGTTCCAAGGTGCGTTATATTCTCGAGAATATAGGTTTCCCAGTATGTTTTAGTTCCCGCGACTGAATACTTTTCTGCCTGTGAATGTGTGTATTGCTTGAGAGCAAGGTAATTCCAGGCATTAGCGTCCTTGATAAACCCGTTCATCGTATCTTGCACGCTGATAGGCTTCGACGAGTCCACCGGGTTATCGCAGGAGCTTACGATCAGCGCCGTTAAGATTGCCAGAGCAAATACCGTTATCTTTGACCGTGTCGTTTTCATTGTGGTCTCCTTAATAATCGTTAGGATTCAACTCGGGAACGATCGCGTCTTCGTACCGCGCGAGGGTTTCCTTGTGTAGTCGGAAAAAATCTTCCGAGGCGGGGGTCCTGGATAGGGGAAACCGGGTTTTCATTTCCATATACATGTTGGAAAGCACGTAGCGACGCACCGAAAGGTAATTCAACGCGTAGTAGCGGATATTCAAAATAAGGGTCGCGCGTGCGTCCTGCGTCGGGTTCAGGGTTTCGATCCTGAATTTTTGAAGGGTATCCTTATCGTCGGTTTTCGCGAGAAGCGCCTTGTAATCCTCCACGGCCTTTTCCCACGTCGCATTTGCTTCCTCGTAGGGGGCTTTCAGCGCGGCGAGTTCCTTCGCGTAGCCGTCAAGCTGGGCCGCCACGCGCTCAATGCCTCCCACGGGGTCCGCGAGGAACTCCGCGTTCTTGCCGCCGTTCCAGTCGCTGAAATCGAGTTCCTTGCCGAGCCAAATATATTTCTCGCCGGGTTTTTGTCCCGGGTCAACCTGTACGGCCTCGTCCTTATAGAGCGAGACCGTTTCGCCCTGGGCCGTCACGTCCACGATGCCGCCGGTCACCACGAGAAGGTTCGAACCGTCCCGGGCGGCGTATACCGTAAACTCCGTGCCGCGTACCCCCGCGACCATGCTGTTTGTCTGGATCAGGGGGGAGCGCCCCACGCTCTTGTTGAGCTTATACGAAACCGAACCCGCGAGGGTCGCGAGCACCGGCCGCGAATCGGAACCGGTTCCCGTTTCCGAATAGGTAAAGACCGAATCCCCTGAAACCCGGATCGTGCTTCCGTTCGGCAACGCCATTTCCACCAACCCGTCTTTACCGGTTATCACCGATTCCCCGTAGGTCACGGTGCTGCCGAAATCGGCAAGCCTTAGGCTTCCGGCGCTGGACTTGATCTTCGCCGTGCCTTCCAGGTAGGTCACGTTGGCCTTTTGGGCGGCCAGGGGCAGCGCCAGGCAGGAAAGGACCGCGATCGCGGCCGCCATCCTCGTTCTGATGCGGTAGTATTTGAAGTCGTTCATAATTGTACCGGTCCTTTGAGGCCCCGAACCTTCGGGTAACCCTTGATCTTTCGCTCAAGGAGCAGATAATACCGGCCCTCGGCCGTGTCCACCGCGACCAGGTAGGTATCCTTTCCGGTATACTTTTCGAAGAAGTTTTTCATATCGTAGGAATCGGCGAAGGTTTTCCAGGAATCCGGCGAAACCGGGTCGCTGCCACCGAAACGGGGATCGTTCATGGCGAACGAGGCGGCCGCGAGATTGTTCCACAGGGTCGCAACGTCGCTGTCCAGATAGAGCGTCTCGGTATCCAGGGCGAAGGGCGCGGGGGTAAGGCCCTCGACCGTCGTAACCTTACCCGCGTTGATAAGGCCCACGAGGCGCAGTACGTCTTTTTCCCGGGGAACCTGATTGACCGTGGCGCACGATACCGCCAGCAAGGCCGCGCAGACGATCGGAACGGCCGAAAGCGGCGTTCCGGCAAAGGGCTTTCTTTTAGTCATGCGTTACTCCTCAATAAATGATAGCACATTATGCGTCCATTACGCAGAGCAGAACCGAATATTCCCAGCGGACGGGGCCGTTCCTGACGGCGCGGAGCAATTCCTGCCGAAACGCTTCCCGCCCGTCGCTGTCCATGCCCGCGGCGATCGCGGCGCCGTACGCCGAGGCGGGGTCCAGCCACCGCTCGATGTCCGAATCGAAAACCCGTCGGGGTTCCCGTATCTTCTTTTCTTCCGCGCGGGCGCTGTCCCGAACGGCGGCAAGGCTCCTGCCGAGGGTCTCGGTATCCCAGTCGAAGGGCGCCTGGCCGGAGTCGAACAGGGCCGCTTCCGCCGTGGCCGCCTCGGCCGCGAGCGCGGCGTCTGGGCAAAGCCGGGAAAGCCGCATGCCGAGCGCCGGGCAGCGGACCGAAAAAACGAGCCGCCCGCCCGCAGCCAGCCGTTCCGCCGCGGACGCGGCGAACTCCCCAATCCCGGCGAGGGTCCCTGCGGGGTCGCGCGCGATTATGCGGTCGAAGGCATAGCCGAGGTCCGGAACGGAGAAGGGCTCTCCCTCGTTCACGGTTTCGAGTCGGGGGCGGTCAAGCTCGTCCAGGGTGCGCGCGTACTGTTCCAAAACGAGTTTCGCCTCCTCGCTCCGGCACAGGCCTACCGTGAGGCCCTCGGGCGCGAGCCGGCCCGCTTCCCACACGAGTAGGCCGTCGTCGGCGCCGAACGCGAGAACCCGATGGTGCCGGGCGATTCCCGCCCGCTTGGTTATCTCGTCGCGGAGGGAGAGCAGGGTTTCGGACCTTCCCGAATCGGCCCGCCTCGTCCACTCGTCCCGCCGTTTCCCGTCAGGGGAGAAGGTGAGTATTTCCCCCCGGGGCGCCTCGGCCCGCGCGGTTTTTCCTTCCGCCCCGAAGTAGTGGGCATCGTAGGCGCCCTGTGAGCGGTCCTTGCCGGCGTCGGCGTTCCCCGAACCGGTTCGCTGCTCGAGAATCTCGGCGACCTGCAGCTCCCTCCGCGAGAGAACGGCGTCGCGGATGCTCCCCTCGTATCCCTGGACGGAAGGCGTATAGAACACCCTGCCCACCAAGGGGTCGGGAAGGTATTGCTGGGCGACCCAATGCTCGCGATAGCTGTGCGGGTACAGGTAGCCCTGCCCGTGGCCGAAGCCCTCGGCGTCCCTGTTCCCGTCGCGGAGATGGTTGGGCACCTCCGCGTCCTCCTTCTCCACCGCGGCTATCGCGTCGAAAAACGCCATGGCGCTGTTCGATTTGGGCGCGGTCGCGAGATAAAGCGCTGCGTGGGTAAGGTGGAAATTGCCTTCCGGAAAACCGATCCGGTCAAAGGCGGCCGCACAGCTTTCCACCACCGAAATCGCGTGGGGATCGGCCAAGCCCGTGTCCTCGCAGGCGGAAATGAGCATGCGCCGGAAAATGAAGGCGGGGCTTTCCCCGGCCCGAACCATGCGCGCGAGCCAATAGAGCGCCGCGTCCGGGTCCCGGCCCCTGAGCGATTTGATAAAGGCGCTGATCACGTCGTAGTGGTAGTCGCCGTCCCGATCGTAGAGCACCACCTTTTGCTGAATGCTCTCCTCGGCGGCCTCACGGTTAATCTCGATGCTCGAGCCCTCAGCGGGCGGCCATTTGGGGACAGAGGTCTCCACGGCCAATTCGAGGGCGTTCAGAAGGCTTCTCGCGTCGCCCGAGGCGGTTTCCACCAGGTGCTCGAGGGCGCCCTCGGTGAAGGTTACCTTCCATTTGCCGTATCCCCGTTCCCGGTCGCCGATCGCCGCGAGTGCGGCCTTGGTCAGGTCTTCCGGAGTGAGCGCCTTGAGCTGAAAAACGCGGCTTCGGCTTACCAAGGCCTTATTCACCTCGAAAAAGGGGTTCTCGGTGGTCGCGCCTATAAGGATGATCGTTCCGTTTTCCACCCAGGGCAGCAAGGCGTCCTGCTGGGCGCGGTTCCACCGGTGTACCTCGTCCACGAAGAGAATGGTGCGTCGTTGGTAGAGCTTTCTCTGATCGTCGGCCTGGGCGATGGATTCGCGAATTTGCTGTACGCCGGCGAGCACGGCGTTCAGGGTAACGAAATTGCTTTTGGTGTGGTTGGCGATTACCCGTGCCAGGGTCGTTTTGCCGGTGCCCGGGGGGCCGTAAAAGATTACCGAGGAAAGCTGGTCGGCCTGAATGGCGCGGCGCAGAAGCCGGCCTGGACCGATTATGTGGTCCTGGCCGACGTACTCGTCGAGGTTCCGGGGACGCATCCGGGCCGCCAGGGGTTCGTGCGAGATCGAACCGGATGCGGAAAACAAATCCACGTTATGCCCCCGTTATTCGCTTACTCGCGGTTCCACTCGCTCCGCGTATCGGGATAATAGGCCCAAAGACCGTCGTAGCCGCGGTCGTTGGCCACGCCCGCGTACACCACGTACGCGTTGCCGCCCACGCTCGGCGCGACGGTATCGACGAATATCGAGGTGAGGGTCTTGTTGCCCACCGCGCTCTGGTATTGGGATTTATCGTCCGCGAGGAGGGAGCTCACGCCCTCGCCGGGGTCGTGTACCGCCGACATCGTGGGCGTACCGGCGAGGTCCGATACCGAAATCTCGGAATACCCGTCGCGCTTCGCTCCCGCGATAAGCACCACGCCGTCGGTCGCCCCCTTCTGGAGCCAGGCGAGGGATGCGGATCCGCCGATTATGCCGTTATGTTCCGCCTGAGCCCAGGTGGTACCGCCGTCCGGGGTTTGATACAAACTCGATTTGGTTACGGCGTACAGTATGCCGCCGGGAGAGGCGGTAATGGCGAGAATGTCTTCGGTAATGCTGCCGAGGGTGATGGCGGCACCCGTTTGACCGTAAATGCCGGCCGTGGTGGAAAACCAGCTGGTCGCCCCGCTAACCGCGCTTCCGGTGGGGAGCGCGAGGTCCGTCGCAAGCTGGGTAACGGTATTTGCCCCGTCGATACTGGACGCGGTGTAGGTGCCGGTCGAGGCGTCGCCGGCGCGCGAAAAGGCGAAAACCCTGGCAGCGCCCGAAAGCATTCTGACCATGGAATCGGTATTGGGAACCTTTTCCCAGGTATTGCCGATATAGCGGTAAATACCCGCCGGGGTCACCCAATCGTCCTGGGTCATCAGGCCGTACACGTCTATTCCGTCGTAGGCGAGATCCAGGCAGCGGTGGGCCGGAAGGTCAAGCTCGCTCCAGGAGCCGTCGGCCCCGGCTTTTTGATACACCCGGCCGTTGGTGACGAATTTAGTTCCGTCGCTTCGGATAACCATTGAGGTAACGTAGCCGGTAACGCTCGGTTTCTCCAGGGCGACTTCCTTTTCTATGGCGGCGAAAATCGGCGAAGCCTGACAGGAGGCGAATATAAGGGAAGCGGCAAGGGCTGCGATGAGGCTGATTGCTGTCGCGGTGCGCGTACGTAGTTTCATGCGGTAGACTCCTGTCTCAGTAGAAGTGGTAACGGAAGCCGGCGCTCAGGCCGAGAATGTTGCCGGTCCGGTTGTTCGATCCGTTGGCGTACCACTGGGGAATAACGTTCCAGCCCGCCTGGGCGCCGAAGGACCACGCGGGGGAATACTGCCAGTAAGCCCCGATCTCGGGCCGCACGATGAGCCCGAAATAATTGGTGATCGCGTACGTCTGAAACAGTCCGCCGATAGCGAGCGATACCGGAACGTGGATTCGGTTGAAAACGAACTCATAGCCTATGTTGTAGGTAATGGGCAGGTAAAAGTACAGGTTGCCGCCGATGGTCGTATTGAAGGCGAACGCGATCTCCCCTCCCATGGCAATCCGGTTGGTCACGAAACGGGAAAAGCCAATGTTGCCGCTTCCTCCCGGGCTCAGGTTGGTTTGTGTCTCCACCCCGTCGGGGGTCAGATTAAAAAGCGGGAGCGTCGTTCCCAATGTTATGCGGATAACCTGATCGCCCTTGCGGATCGGCTCATAGTCTAAAACGCTGGAAGGTTGGGTGGTATCCGGGGCGGTTTGGGCAGAAATCGCGGTAAGGGCGATGGCGCCCAACAGCAGGGTGAAAATCGTACGTTTCATTGGCACACTATACCTCATTTTTTCCGCTATTGTCTATTAAAGGCGGTACGTGGTACAACAATGTATCCAACCATCAGTTACAGGAGTTCCCATGAGCGCAACAGTTATTGACGGATTTGCCGTCGCGGCGTCGGTTCGGGCCCAGGTCGCGGAATCGGTGGCCGCCTTGAGGGAGAAGGGCACCCATGCCTGTCTCGCGGTCGTGCTCGTGGGAGAGGACCCGGCCTCGGTATCCTACGTGACGGGAAAGGCCAAGGCCCTCGCCGAGGTGGGAATGCTCGACCGAAGCGTGCATCTTCCCGCCGACGCCGCCGAATCGGAACTCCTCGCCCTCGTGGCCTCCTTGAACGCCGACCCGGGCGTCCACGGCATCCTCGTGCAGCTTCCCCTCCCGAAGCACATAAACGAGGCCAAGGTAATCATGGCGATCGATCCCGCGAAAGACGTTGACGGCTTTCACCCGGTCAGCGTGGGCAATATGGTAATCGGCCGTCCGGGCTTCCTTCCCTGCACGCCCCACGGCGTTATGGTGCTCCTCCGACGGGCCGGCATAGAAACCAACGGTAAGCATGCCGTGGTAGTCGGACGGTCCAATATCGTCGGTAAGCCCGTCGCCATACTGCTCGCCGCGCGGCAAGCCAACGCCACCGTCACCGTGTGCCACACCGGCACCAAAGACCTCGCCTCCTTCACCCGCCAGGCCGATATCCTCGTGGCCGCCGCCGGGAAACCCCGCATGATTACCGCCGATATGATAAAGCCCGGGGCCGCCGTAATCGACGTGGGGGTCAATCGCGTAGAGGACCCCACGGCGAAAAAGGGCTTCCGTCTCGTGGGCGACGTGGACTTCGCCCCCGCCTGCGAGGTCGCGTCTTTCATTACCCCGGTACCCCGCGGCGTCGGGCCCATGACCATCGCCATGCTCATGGAAAACACCCTTCTTGCGGCGCGCCGCGCCGCCGGCGAAGCGTAAAGCGAGGCGGTACTCTATTGATTGACGTACAGAACGAGCGGGATCACCGCGAAGTGCCCCTGCAAAAGGTGGGAATAAAGGACCTTCGGTACCCCATACACGTATTGGACCGCGAAAACCGCATTCAGCACACCACGGGAACGGTCAACCTTTTCGTGAACCTGCCGCATCATTTTAAGGGCACGCACATGAGCCGCTTTATAGAGGTGTTCCACCAACACCGCGAACGGCTTTCCATGCCCCATTTCCTGGACATGCTGGAGGAAATCCGGTTGTCTCTCGAGGCGGCGCGGGCCTTCGGAGAATTGAGCTTTCCCTTTTTCATCGAAAAGGAAGCGCCGGTTTCGGGTCAACGCTCCCTGCTTTCCTATGACTGCGCGTTCGAGGGGATGGTCAGCGATCCAAACTGCGCCGGGGAGTCGGTTCCCGATGCGGCCCAACCCGCATGCAGGCGGTTTTTCGTCTCCGTGGCCGTGCCGGTCCAGACCGTTTGCCCCTGTTCCAAGGCCATCAGCGCCTACGGGGCACACAACCAGCGGGGTATCGTGCGGGTAAAGCTCCAGCTCGGTCCTTTTTTCTGGATCGAAGACCTGGTTTCCCTCATCGAGGGCTGCGCTTCCAGCTCGGTTTGGCCGTTGCTCAAGCGCGACGACGAAAAATTCGTGACCGAGGCGGCCTACGACAATCCCAAATTCGTGGAAGATCTCGTGCGGGACGTACTGCTCGCCATACCGAACCTGGGCGATTTTCCCTGGTACAGCGTGGAAGCCGAGAATTTCGAAAGCATCCATAACCATAACGCCTTCGCGTACGCCGAAAGCGGAACCCTTTCCGGAAATCAATGACCATGACCTTTTTCTTTGAGACATACGGCTGTCAAATGAACCAGGCCGAATCCGCCTCGGTGGAACGGCTTCTCGTCGAACTCGGATGGGAGCCCGCCCCTGAAGCGGAACGGGCGGATCTGGTGATCCTCAATACCTGTTCGGTCCGAATCACCGCGGAAACCCGCGTTGCGGGCCGTATCGCGCATTTCGCCGCCCTGAAGCGCCAGCGTTCCTTCACGCTCCTCGTCATGGGCTGCATGGCGGAGCGGCTTCACGAGGAATTCCGCGCGAAATTCCCCGCCGTGGATTACGTTGTCGGCATGTTCGAGCGAAACCGCTTTTCCGACATTTTCCGTTCCGTCGCCGCCGGCGGCGAATACGAAGCCGTGGACGAAACGCCCGTCAATTCATACTGGTTCGCCCCTTCCTCCTACGAGGCGGGCGCGTTTCAATCCTTCGTGCCCATCATGAACGGGTGCAATAATTTTTGTACCTATTGCATCGTCCCGTACGTTCGCGGCAGGGAAGTGTCGCGGGGGCTCCCGGAAATTCTCTCGGAATTCGACGACTTGGCCGATCGGGGCGTGCGCGAGGTAACGCTCTTGGGTCAAAACGTGAATTCCTACCGTTGGACCGACCCGGAAAGCGGAACGATCGTCGACTTTCCCGGCCTTCTCGAGCGTATCGCCCGACGCGTGGAGCAAAAGGGGAAAATCCGGTGGATTCGTTTCATGTCGAGTCATCCCAAGGATTTCTCCGACGCCCTCATCGACACTATCGCCCGCGAGCGGGTCTTGTGCCGTTTCATCCATTTACCCGTACAGCACGGTTCAAACCGCATCCTGTCCGATATGAACCGGAAATACGCCCGGGAAGACTATTTGGCCCTCGTGGACCGTATACGCTCCCGAATTCCCGACGCGACCCTCTCGACCGATATTCTCGTCGGCTTCCCCGGGGAAACCGAGGCGGACCTCCAGGATACGCTCGATCTCATAGAAACCGTCGCCTTCGACGCCGCCTATATGTACCATTACAATCCGCGGGAAGGCACCACGGCCTTTTCCATGCCCAACCGCGTCCCCGACGCGGTGAAAAAAGAGCGCTTGGACCGCGTTATCAAGCTGCAGCACAAGATCAGCGCCGAACGCATGCGGTCCCGGGTCGGCAGTCGCCTGATCGTCCTCGTGGAATCCTTTTCCCGAAACGACCCAGACGAGCTTTTCGGGCATACCGAGATGGGCGAAATGGTGGTATTCGCGGGTAAGCAGGATAGCGCCTTATTCGGGCATTTCGTGCTCGCGGAACTGACCGGCTTGCGGGGGCGGACGTTCCGTGCGAAAATAATCAAAACGGAACTGGAGGCGAACGATGCCCTGGAAACTGATACTCTTTCTGGTGACTCTGCTCGCGACGACCTTCTTCATCGGGTTTAATCTTGACAATCGCTGCGATATTTCTTGGGTTTTCGGGACCTTTCGCGACGTTCCGATCTTCGTAAGCCTTTTGTTCGCCTTTACCGCCGGCGTATGCGCCTCTTTACCGTTTAAGATCCGGGGCCGTAAGGGCGACCGCTCGAAAGGCGATTCCCGTCGCCAGGTCGGCTCGCTTTCGCATTCCGCGGGCCGGAAAGACGCGGATTTTCATGCGCAATCAAAGCCGCGCCGAGGTAAAACCAGATTTCAGGACCCGGAAGGATTTGAATGAACCTGACCGATTCCCGTTTGTTCGCATCTCGGTTTCCCCTCGGGGCCCGTATCGCGCTTATCCTTCTCGTCTGCGCCGGATGCGCTTCCGCCCGTCTGTACGCGCAATCCGGTTCCGTCGCGCCAGAATCGGCCAGCGCCGCGGCGAAAAAAAGCCTGGAAACGGCTATCGCGAAAACCGACGCCGATTCGGTCATCGCCGAGCTTTCCTCCAAGGCAGGGGCTGCCGGTACCAAGGCCGACCGGAAATTCCTCCTCGCCGCCCTTGCCGATTACGCGGAGCGGTGCGGCCGCGTGGCCGCCGCGGCTACGCATTATCACGACGCGGCCTTCGCCGATCCCGCCGCCCGGGATGACTCCCTGTTGCTCGACTCGGCCCGGTGCCTCATGGCTACCGGCGACGTTGAGGGCGCCGATTCCATCGTGCGCGCGGTAACTTTGACTTCTTTCGACGATAGAACGCTCAATCGCGCCAGGGCATACGCCGCCTGGATAAACCTGAATCAGGGCGAACGCGCTCCCGCGCTGGACGCCATGCGCTCTCTGGCCGGCAATCCCCGTTTTAACGAGTGGGGCCCCGCGCTCAATTTTACCCTATGGTGGGCGGAAGGCGACCAGGCCGCGCGAAAGGCAGTATTAACCAACTGGCCCAATTCGCCCGAGGCCGCCGTTCTCAACGGAAAGATGGGGCTTTCAGCCGGAACGTTCTGGTATCTCATGCCCAGAAACGAGGCGAAAGTCGCGGAATTCGCCGCAGCGGGTTCCGTCGTTCCCTCGGTATCCGGTCCCTCCGCCGTGAAAGCCCCGGCCCCCGCGGAACCGGCCGAATCCCCTAAGGCCGAATCCCCAAAGGCCGAATCCCCAAAGGCCGAAAAGAGCTGGCAACAGACGGGTTTTTTCAAGAATCGCGAATATGCGGATGACTTAGTCGCTGCGCTCAAAAAGGCGGGCTTTCAACCCGTGATCCGCGAGGAGAAGCGGCCGAGCGGCACGGTATACTTTGCAGTCCTGGTTCCCGAGAACGCGGAGGGAACCGTCGCCGCGCGCTTAAAAAACGCCGGCTTCGAAAGCTATCTCGTTACGGAATGAAACGCGGTTTAGGGCGTTCCGGCGGCGTATTCAACGCTGCTTTCGCCGGTAACCGAAAGCCCTTTCATGGAAATGGTAACGCTTTCCATCAGGAATCCCGACTTGGTGCGGCTTACCCGGTAGAAGCGGGATACGGCCTTGTCGCCATACGGGCGCAACTGCATAACCGCGCTTTCTCCCACTTCCAGTATCGCCCATATGCCGCGTTCCGCCGAAGCCGGACCGGCAAGATAGTATTCCGATTGCTGAAAGGTTAAGGTCGTTCCGTCAACGGCCTTCCAATCCGCGGCCCCGCCGATCATTTCCTTTATCGCCGAAACGGCGTTTTCGCCCTGGTCGGCGGGTTTCGAGGGGGCTCCCGACATCTTTCTGTAAATGCCGTCCCAATCGGAAGCCACGCCGATCTTCAACTTCACGTCTTCCTGGATTTTTATCCTGATTTCGTCGGCCGCGCTGAGTTCGATATCGATGAGGCGCCTGATGCTGGAAATCGATCTGTTTCGGGTGGTCAAATACACGCCGTACCGCCGCGAAACGATGGAATCAATTTGATAGATTTCCTCGGTCGCCCCGTTGTTGAATACGAACTCGTCGGTGGTCGCGTCATAAAAGAGATACAGGGTCTGGTCGCCCTCCGTTGACGGGGACCGATACCACAAACCGGTAAGAAAGCGCTTAAAAGAATCGATATCCCCGCCCTGCAATTGGCGGAGCAGGGTGCTTTCGATTTTTTTCCCGGTAATTCGCACCTCGGATATTTGCGTGTATCGCTTGAGGATTTTATCCCACTGATAGGTACGTTCTACCTGATCCAGGGTCTGCGGGGCTTCCGGATCGGAACTGTAGGTTATTATGGGATAGCTTTCCCCGGACGTGAGTCCCAAATCATAGGCCTCGTATCTGGAAATCTCCTTGATGGTTATCGGTCCGTCGGAGCGAAGGTCAGCGACCGCCCGATACTCGATTTTCCCCTGGGCCGTGATGGAGGGAAGGTACACGGCCAACAATTGGAGATTATCGCCCGTCATTCCCGAATATACCAAGGCGTCGGAATGGTCGCCGATTATATCAGTAATATAGAAGAGAAGCGTCCGCGATTGGGTAACGCCCGTCTTGAGGGCCGTTCCCCGGAAGTATTCCCCGGTAGCCGGGTTTTGCAGTCCCGGGATTAAGTAGATAGCTGAATCGGTCACGTTTTTCACGGCGCAAATCTGGTCTGCGGTGCCGTCATGGTTTAAATCGCCGGTAATGGCCTGTAGAAACGTCTCGTCGTTGGCTAAGGGCACCAATGGCTGTATTTTCGATTCGTCGTACGACGTCGCGGCAACATCGGTATCGGCGTTACCGGCAGAACTTACCGTGGTGGCCGGAATCACGGTTCGGGGCTGCTGTCGTACGGAACCGGTGGAAGAGAGGGTTTGCCGGTTCAGGAAAAGCCAAATGAACAGTCCCGCGAGCAGGGCAAAGAGAATTCCGAAAAAAACGCGTTTCATTATGCATCCAGAGAGGGTTTCGATTCTTCCTTCCGTTTCTTACGGGAGTGAGCCCGCGCGATCACGATTCCCAGACCTGCGGCGGCAACGCATAATATCACAAGGCCGGCGATCAGGGGTAGGGGGCCCTGGTCGGCGCGTGCGCCGTCCTTTACCGAATCCTTCCCGTTTTTTTCGGGTTTTGCCTCGGCGCTTCCGGCGCTTTGTTCGCCGTCCCGCGCTTCCTCGCCGAGGGTTGCCGGGGCCGAATTGCCCTCATCTTCCCCGGTGTTAGGGGAATCCGCGAAATCGGCGGAACCGGATGCGCCGTCGAAGGACTCGTCCCGGGGTTCCGAAGATGCCCGCAAAATGGAGGAATACAGTTTCTTCGTTTCTTCCACCACCTGATCCTGGATATTCATGTCAAGGGTTATCTCATACCAATTGCCATGGGTGAGAATTCTCGCTTCCGCGAGGTATGGACTGTCATACCGTTCTTCTACCCCCGCGTAGCGGGATGACCAAGGCGCTTCCTGCTTCAGGTCAGTCAGCATATACAGTATTTTAAGCCGGTCCGGATCGCCCCAATCGGCAATCGCCTCCCTGATGGTATCCAGCGCCAGGCCGATATCGGTGTACTCCCCGTCGGGCACGATTCCGTCGATAGCCTTTACCACCGGTGCAGTATCGCCGCTTTCGGGTATCACCGTATCCAGGACCCGTTCGGCCCGGCCGTAAAATTCCCATACGCTGATTCGATCGCCGGGGATAAGCATCTGGGTCACCAAATGGCCCGTGACCCAGGTATGAAGACCGTCGAATTTGCCGTCTTCCGCCATGGACAGGGATTTGTCCACCATGAGGAATATATCTACCGGTATGGTCCTTTCTCCCGAGAATGCCGTGGTTCCCAACAAGGCCATACCGAGCAGCGCGGCGGTAAAAATATTCTTTCCTGACATGGGTTTCTCCGCGTTTTTGTCTTTTTTCCAGTTTATACTATTAATACCGTTTTTGCATCTTACAAAAAAAAAAAAATGCTTTACATAATCTAGAGGATGATTATAATGAAAATTGACATTCAGTATTTGTACACGAATTGAGTGATATAAGGAGATAGAAATATGGCAAGCATCGATCTGCCCCGGAGCCCCAACGTTTTTCACCCTGAAAAACCGAGCGCCGTCGGTTCCCGCAACTCTCTTGCGCAGGATTACCGCGACCAGCAAAAGGAAGTCAACCAGCTCCTTGAAGAAGAAACCAACAAAGTTCTGCACCATTTGAACGCCAAGCTGCCGAAAGAGGTTCTTGAACGCCTGGACGTCATGGGCGGTCTCAAGGAAAAGCTCTATAACTACTTCAACCAGAACTATCAGAACATGTTCAATCGCTACATGGTCACCGCCGAGGACGAAATGCTCAAAAAAGTCCGCGGATTCGTTGATCGCGAGGAAATGAAGGTTCTGAACCGCTATACCCCGAAAGAGATCGCGACGCTGCTCGACGAAGTTGGCGGCGCCGACAAGTTCAATACCGGGGAAATTGAAAAGTCGATGGTCAATATGTACGGTCACCTGCAGGGACATATCCAGCGCGGCGTGAACGATCTCGAGACCCTCACCAACTCCCTCCTTCGCCAGAAAACCGACGTTGGCGCCTTCGTGCGCGGCGAGAACGCCTATTCCATCGTGAAATGCGCGTTTAAGGACAATATCTACAAGCCGAAGACCGTTACCGACGTAAAGCTCTCCGTAAACATCCTCGATTCCGAGCTTATCAGCCCGATTTTCCATTATCAGGCGACCGTCGAGTACCTGATCAAGGATCTTATCGCCAAGCACTACATGGACGAGATCGACAAGTATATCGAGAAGACCAAGGATGAGCGGATCGATCAGGGGCTCGAGGAACTTTCCGATGGCGAGATCATCTTCGCCAAGATGCGCAAGGTTACCGAACTCACCGACGATAATGTCGACAATCCCAAGAGCCGCCGCTATGACGTCATGGCCAAGGAACTCATGGATCGCATCAACAATCTCCGCGCCGAGATCGATCCCGCGACCTATGATCAGCTCAATATCCGCGAGAATCTCAAGAAGATCATCGATATCGAGAATATCCGCAACCGCGGTTTCAACACGGCCATCAACTCCCTTACCTCGATCCTCGATACTTCCAAGATGGGATATCAGTACATCGAAAACCTGAAGAACGCGCGTGAGCTCATTCTTCGCGAGTATGACGACACCAATTCCGCCCTTCTCCCGGACGAACGTTATCAGATTCGCCTGCGCTACTATGACAACGCGCAGCTGAACGAGGAACGCAAGGCCTACGAGGTGATGATTAAGTCCTTCGAAACCGAAGTGGAACACCTCTGGGACGTTCTCGAGACCCGCTACGAGGATTCCAAGTTCCTCACCCGCGTCACCGATTTCAAGGATCTCGCCGCCCTCTACAAGCGCAAGATCCGGAAAAACATCAAGGAGCGCACCGGTGATCCCCTCTATGAGGATATCGCCAAGGTATGGGACGAGATCTCCTTCATCAAGCCCGTCGAGACCGACGTGGAAAAAATGAACCGGACCTATCTCTATGAGAAGGACAAGCTCCGCAAGAGACTGATTATCATGCGCAACAAGCTCAAGGGCATGTATGATTATCAGTATCCGATCGAGCGCCGGGTCATGGAAGAGCGCCTTGACTTCCTTGAGACCGAATTCAACAAATTCGATTACATCATCAACCCCTTCCACCTGCAGCCCGGTCTTCTTCTCGACGTGGACATCACCTCGATCAAGCGAAAGAAAGCCACGCTCGACGGAATGGCTAACGTGCTCAACGAGTTCCTTCATGGCGTATCCAAGGGATTCCAGGACGCGGCATTTGCCTCGTTCAGCCGCCGCCGCTCGACGGTTCGCGCCGATATCGCCCAGACCTTCACGACCGACGTTCCGGCCGGCGAAGATCCCGGTGCCGGCACGCCCTCCGGTCGGTCCGCGTATCTTGATATGCTGAACGACGACTCCGCGGCTCCCGCCATCGCGGCGCCCAAGGCAGAAGCCGTGGCCCCCGCTCCCGCCAAGCGCGGCCGAGCGCCCGCGAAGAGCGCCAAGGCCGGTGTCGTTGATTCCGGACGCGGTCGCAAAGCCCGCGCCACCACCACCGCTCGCGGAAAGAAAGGCTTGAAGGAAATCTAATTTTCTTTTGTTGAACTTATGCCCCCGAAAACGATTACCAATCGTTTCGGGGGTTTTTTTTATGGCTTTTACGCAACTATGTTTTATACTAGGGGAATAGGGGGAAACGCATGATAGAAGGAACGAGTTTTTATAATAATTTAGCAACCCGCGAAGGTTTCAATTCTTCCGTTCGACACATCAATGCCACGCTCGATCTGCTCGACAGTTGTTCGCCCAAAAACAACATCGCCGATCAGATAAATAAACTACTGGTCGATAAGGTACTAACGGATGAGGGCACTCAATCCGTAATCAATATGCTTTTAATAGAAAAAGCGAAGTATAGGTCAAAATCCAGGAATCTCATATCCATTACCGCGGATACGCTTTCACTCATTAAGGAAGTGTCCTCTTGGAAAGCCCTAGACCTCGTTCTTGGCTATCACCATCCCGATCTTGGCTATATAGTCGTCAATCCCAAAAATCCCGATAGTCAGGCGATAATCGAGGGCTTTCGGAAAAACGAGCTGGTTATCGTCTACGCAGGCGCGGAAAAGCAAAAACTCGCCGACTCAAAAATGATTGACTCGGCAATACTGGCGTTTATCGATTTGCTTGAGGGAAACAAGGCGAAAATACCGGCGGGATTGGGAAGCGGCCCGTATGCGTTCGTCGCTCCCAAGAAAAAGACGGAACCGAAGCCGCCGAAAAAAGCGGCCGCAGCCAAGTCAAAGGCGAAAAGGCAAGTTCAATCGGATATGCCCGCTCCGGCCGCTTCCGTCGCCGCCTCGGGTATCGTGGCGCCGCCCCCTCCCGCGCAGGTCGCTTCCACGGGCACGAAGAAAATGTCGCCCCTCGTTTCGGTGGTGGTCACCAATGAGCTCTTTCACAACGGAAACGTGGAGGCATGGAAGCGGATTATCAGAAGCTATAACGCCAAGTATCCGGCGCTTCAGGTATTCATTTATTACGACGGAGAGCGCATCGTCGATATCAATACCCTCTTTAAGTGGGGAAAAGTTAAGCATGGCAGCTGTATCCAATTTTGCGTTTCCGGTGAGAACATTCAAGACCTCGCCAAGCTTTCCCGGTATTTCCGGCAAGGCGCGAGCCCTCAGTTTGAAGCGTTCCTTCATGGATCGCCCGATACGGTAATGAATCTTTTCTAGGGGTAATACACTATGAGCATGAAAGACGCCATACATTTTTTTAGTCAGGATACGACGGTTAGCAAAAAGATAGACAGTGCCCTATTGGGAATTCGCGGGCGCCAGGCCAATGAATTCGCGGAACTCGGACTTCCGATCCTGCCCGGCTTCATCATTAATTCCAGTATAGCCGCGACTCTCGCCGACGAGCCGGTGTATAAGAATATCGCTCCCTTCCTGAAGCATTGCAACGCCCTGGTCGGAAAGACCTTCGGCGACAGCGAGCACCCGCTGCTCGTTAAGATCGTCATATCGCCGAATCTTGCCGTAACGAATTATCCGACGCTCCATAATTTCGGTCTCGCAAAAAACACGATCGGGGGCTTCGAAACGGGCGTGGGAAAGAACTTCGCCGCCCATGAGGTGCTGTTCCTTCTCAGGGGAATTTTTACCATACTGAAAAGAAGCGCCGCACTGGACGGTAAATCGGTCGACGCAGAGGGTTTTGAAAAAGCCTTGAAGGACGTGGAAAACCGCATGAAGAACGAGAAAGTGCGGGGGACCGGCGTCGAAATCATGGATTCCTTCGCGCCCGTATTGCCCGCCGGGTTCTTTGACAGCGCGGAAGATCAGATCGAGATTTCGCTCAAGGCGATTAGCCATCTATTGGCGGTGGACGACCAAAATGACGGGGATACCGCCGTAATCGTTCAGCCCATGGTTTACGGAAATTTCGGCAAGAACTCGGCTTCCGGTTCCTTTTTCAGCCGTGATATCGTTTCGGGCGAAAAACGGTTGCAGGGTAAGTTCTTTAAGGAAAAATTCGACGATATCAACGCCATTGGCCAGGACATAAACACGATCGATCCCGCGGCATTAAAAAAACTTCAGGAAATCGCGTGGATGCTCGAGGATGACAGCCGCGAGATACGCATGATTCGGTTTACCATCGAAAACGGTAAATTATGGCTGATTGAGCAAAAGTCGGTAGAGTCGAAAAGCACCATATCCCTCGTAAAGCTTTTACTGGACTTAAACGCGAGAAAGGTCGTCAGCGACGAATATGTCGTGAAAACCGTGAAACCGGGATTGTTAAACGAGATTTTGCATCCCGTAATCGATATCCTGAGCGTGAAGGATTTCAAATCCTCAAAGGGCGGAATCGCCGGCGCGCCGGGAGCCGCGGTGGGCAAGGTGTACTTCTCGGCTGATTCCCTCATCGACGCCATCCGGGTGGCCCGTCAGAATGGGGAGGATACCCGGTGCATCCTTTGCATGCCCGCCACCTACGCGGGAGACGTTAAGGGGATAGAGGTCGCGACCGGTGTCCTTTCCAACGAGGGCGGCTATTCCGCCCATGCCTCGGTCGTGGCTAGGCAGTACGGGAAAATTTCCCTCGTTCGCCCGGATATGGCCATTCGCGGAAAGAAGGCCATTATCGACGGGGTTACGGTCAATGAGGGCGATTATATTACCTTGAACGTGCCGTATTACGGCGAGTCTACCGTTTATTTCGGTTCTGCCCGCCTCATAGAACCCGATCCGGAAACCTCAGGCCTACTCGATTTTATCAAGCTTACCCGTTCCTTCATCCAGGACTTCCACGTGCGCGCCAACGCAGACAGCCCCCGTGACGCGGAATTGGCCGTGCGCTTCGGTGCCGAAGGCATTGGTCTTTGCCGAACCGAGCATATGTTCTTTAACGAGAAACGGATTAACGTTTTCCGCGAGATGATCCTCTCCGAGGACAAGGGAGAGCGGTGGAAAGTACTGAAAAAACTTCAGAAAATGCAGAGCGACGATTTCTACGGGATTTTCAAGGCAATGGCGGGTCGAGAGGTCACTATCCGCCTGCTTGACGCCCCTCTGCATGAGTTCCTCCCCCATAACGCCAACGAGCTGGCTGAGTTCATGAAATACCTTTCGGGTAAGGGCGATAAGGTTTCGAAGTCAGCCGTTCAGGAAAAGATCGACGCGCTGGCCGAGATAAACCCCATGCTCGGGCACCGCGGTTGCCGTATCGCCATATCCTATCCCGAAATTTACGAAATGCAGGTGCGCGCCATTTTTGAAGCGGCCTATGCCTTACAGAAAGAGGGCGTAGCGGTTTGTCCCGAGATAATGGTGCCCATCGTCATGAACTTCAGGGAATTGAAACAGATCGTCTACGGGAAAAAAATCGAGGGCCATTCATATCAGGGCATCGCGGGCATTGAGGAGACGGTACGGGGCGAATTGAAGGCAAAGCCCATCGTGTTCAGGATCGGAACCATGATCGAATTGCCCGCCGCCGCGTTAAGCGCGGGGGAAATCGCGCGGTACGCGCAGTTCTTCTCCTTTGGCACCAATGACCTTACCCAAACCACCCTCGGGCTTTCTCGCGACGACTTCAACTCCTTTATGCCCGATTATACGATGTACGACTTGATAGACGGGAATCCCTTCGCCGTACTCGATCCACGGGTGCGCGAGCTCATTTCCATAGCGGTCGATCGGGGTACCGCGGCGCGTCCGGACCTCGCCACGGGGCTGTGCGGCGAGCACGGCGCCCGTCCGGAGAATATCAGGTTCTGTATGGACGCAGGCTTGAATTACGTTTCCTGCTCCTCCTACTCCGTTCCCATAGCGTTGCTTTCCATCGCCCAGGTAGAGATCGAAAAGGCGGAGAAGGAAGGGAGAACCCTCCTGCGGCGCGCCGTACCGATTCCCGCAAAGGCCGCGGTAAAGACGGGTAGGGCTGCTAAAAAGACGGTTCTTGCGGACAAGAAGGAATCGAAAGCGGGCGGAGGAGCTCAGAAACCCGCTGGGGCCAAAAAAACGGCGCCCAAGGCAAAGAAGCCCGCGACGGTTGCCAAAAAGCCCGCCGCTGCGGACAAGAAGCCGGCGGCTGAAAAAAAGGCCCGACCTACGGAAACAAAGGCTCGACCTGCGACAAAAAAATCCGCTGCTGCTCAGCAGCCCGACGCGACCGCTCAGAAACCCGCTGGGGCCAAAAAAACGGCGCCCAAGGCAAAGAAGCCCGCGGCGGTTACCAACAAGCCCGCCGCTGCGGCCAAGAAGCCGGCGGCGGAAAAAAAGGCTCGGCCTGCCGCCAAGAAACCCGGCGCGGCCAAAAAAAAGGCTTAGTTCAAACGAATGAGGAAGGCCGACGCGAAATGCGTCGGCCTTTTTTTCGCCCTTTCCCGGTACCGCGGCATTCCGAGTCGCTCCCATCGCTTCAACGTTGACAAATTCGGCTCCATTATCTACTATAGAAAAACTATGACTGCAAACGAGCTGCGTTCCAAATACATCGAGTTCTTTAAAAGTAAGGGCCATGCCGAGATCTCCGGAAAATCCCTCATACCAGAAAATGATCCCACGGTTCTGTTTACCACCGCGGGTATGCATCCCCTGGTTCCCTATCTCATGGGGGAGCCCCATCCCGCCGGTACGCGACTGACGGATTATCAAAAATGCGTGCGCACCGGCGATATCGACGAGGTCGGCGATCCCAGCCATCTTACCTGCTTTGAGATGCTCGGAAACTGGTCACTGGGCGACTATTTCAAGAAAGAAGCCATCAACTACAGCTTTGAGTTTTTAACGAGCCCCGATTACTTGGGCCTTCCCGTGGATAAGCTTTCGGTAACGGTCTTTGCGGGCGACGCCGAGGTCCCCAGGGATGACGAATCCGCGGACATTTGGGCCGGTTTGGGTATCCCCCGCCAGAGGATCCATTTCCTTCCCCGTTCCGACAATTGGTGGGGGCCCGCGGGCGAGACTGGCCCGTGCGGACCCGATACGGAAATGTTTATCGATACCGGAAAGGCCTCGTGCGGCGAAGATTGCCGACCGGGTTGCCATTGCGGCAAGTATATCGAGATTTGGAACGACGTATTCATGCAATATAGCAAGCAGAAGGACGGTTCGTACCTGAAGCTTGACCGAAAATGCGTGGATACCGGCATGGGCGTGGAGCGGACCGTGGCGATGCTCTCCGGTAAAAAATCGGTATACGAGACGGAAATATTCCGTCCGATCATTGAATGCGTCGAATCCATAACCGGGAAAAAATACGGCGTATCCGAAGCCGACGACGTATCGATTCGGATCATTTGCGATCACGTCCGTTCCTCTACCTTTATCCTTGGGGACCAAAAGGGCGTTACCCCCTCAAACGTCGGGGCCGGGTACGTGCTTCGGCGCCTTATCCGCCGCGCCGTCCGCCATGGGCGAAAGCTCGGCGTAGACGGAATCTTCCTCGCGGAGCCCGCCAAGGTGGTGATCGAGCAATTGAAAGGCGCCTACCCCGAATTGGGAGAGCGAAGGGAATTCGTTCTGGCTGAGCTTCACGCCGAGGAACAAAAATTCCTTGAAACCCTCAAAAAGGGCGAGGCTGAATTCGAGAAAATGCTGCCGAACTTGCTGAAGAATCCCCAGCGGATCATGTCTGGCCGGTTGGCGTTCAAACTGTACGATACGTACGGCTTTCCCATTGAGCTTACCGAGGAACTCGCCCGAGAAGGCGGCCTGACGGTAAACCGGGAAGAGTTCGACGAGGCCTTTAAGAAGCATCAGGAACTTTCGCGGGCTGGCAGCGAGCAAGCCTTTAAAGGCGGTCTCGCGGACCATTCCGAGGCAACTACCGCCTATCACACGGCTACCCACCTTCTCCAAAAGGCCCTTCGGATGGTCCTTGGCGATCATGTGGCCCAGAAAGGCTCCAATATCACCGCGGAACGCATGCGGTTCGACTTTACCCACCCGCAGCCGATGACGAAGGAAGAAATCGCCCGGGTAGAGGATATCGTAAATGAGCAAATCGCCGCCGATTTGCCCGTCAAAATGGAAATGATGCCCCTGGAAGAGGCTAAGGCCTCGGGCGCCATGGCCCTCTTCGGCGAGAAATACGAAAACGTGGTTAAGGTATACTCCATCGGCGCCTTTTCCAAGGAAGTATGCGGCGGTCCCCACGTGGAGCGAACGGGCGGAATGGGAACGTTCCGCATCCAGAAAGAGCAATCGTCCTCCGCGGGAGTGCGCCGAATAAGGGCCGTGCTCGAGAAATCGTAACGTGACTCGTGTCTCGTTTGTTGTTAGTTCACAATTACCGCGTGGCCCCATGAGGGTGACGTTTTTCAAAGAAGGTATCAGATGAAGCGTTTTTTCTTCGCCGTGACCCTTACGGCCCTGGTGACCGGCTTCGTAGCCGCTCAATCCGATCTCCAGCCCATCGCCACCGTTAAGCTGCAAAAGTCGGAACCCATTACCGTCAAGCAGCTGAAGTCCCGCGTCGAGGCGTACCAGAAGGAACTTGGGCGGTCTATGACGCTTGATGAGCGGAAAAAGGTCCTCGATACCCTTATTAACGAACGATTGGTGGTGCAGGCGGCGGACCGCGACGGCGTAAAGGTTAACGATTCGGAAGTGAATCAAAACTTCCTGCAAATGATCTCGCAGCAGGTCGGCAAGCAGGTAACCGAACTTGAATTTGCGCAAATCGTCAAACAGCAGACCGGGATGAGCATAGACGATTTCATGAAGGCCCAGAACGGAATGACCCTTTCCGAGTATAAGGCCTTCCTCAAGAGCCAGCTTCTCGCCCAGCGGTACGTGATGGCGAAAAAGCAAGCTGAAATTCAAAACGTTTCAGGGCCGGTTGACGCGGACATTAGGTCCTATTACGAACTGTATAAAAAGAATTTCGTTCGCGACGACATGATCCGGCTGTTCTTGCTGGTGGCCCCAAAGGGATCGACCCCCGATTCTTCCGCGGCCGCAAAGAAAAAGGTCGAGGAACTTCGCGACAAACTGCGCGCGAAACCCGCTTCCACGGCGGAGTTGAAAGCGCTCTCCCAGGCCGATAATTCCGGCTTTCAGGGCGGCGACCTCTACATCGACAAAAATTCCACCGCTTCGAAACAGCTCGGTATTTCGATGGAAGCTCTCTTGAAAATCTTCGAAATGGACGTGAACGAGGTTTCCGACGTATCCGAGACGGACGCGGATTGGCAAACGTTCATCGTACTCGAAAAGTATCCCGCGAAAATACTGGCCCTTAGCGACGTTATTAGGCCCGGTACCACCGTGACGGTGTACGAGTACATAAAGAACAGTATGCTCACCCAGGCACAGAACAAGGCCGTTAGCGACGCGCTTCAGCAGGTCATTTCCGAGCTCAGAAAGCCGGAGAACTTCCAGATTCTCAAAAGCGACGCCGATCTTGAGAAAGCGTTAAACTGGTAATCCGATGGCAGGTAGAAGAAAAGGCCGCATACTGGCATTTCAGGCGCTGTACGCGTGGGACGTTTCCAAGATACCCCTTGAGGATCTTTTGGATTTTTCGTGGCTTGGCGACGAGAAGCGGGATAGGCTTGGGGACGAGGGAATCACTTTTCCCCGCCTCATCATCGCCGGTACCATCGAGCATATCGCCGAGATTGACGATCTCATAAAGCAGCATTTGACGAATTGGGACTTTGACCGCCTGAATCGCGTGGACGTGGCGATCCTTCGCATGAGCGTCTATTCTCTCCTTTTTCAGACCGACATGCATCCGTCTATCATTATAGATGAGGCCATCGATATATCGAAGGAATTCGGTTCCGACGATTCGTTCCGGTTTATCAATGCCGTATTGGATAACATACGGAAAAAATCCAAGGAGAATTCGCCGCGGTGATTCGTCCCGGTTTTCACCGTACAAACCCCCTTCGGGCGCAGAAACTCGTGTTGATATTGGCCGCATCGTTCCTGATATTTGGGGCATGCGGCCTTTTTAATGCAAAAAACAGGTTCTCTCAGGACTTGATCGCCATTGATTCCTTAACGGAATCGGGGAAAACGGCGAAAGCACTCAAGGGACTGAATAAACTGCGCAAGCGTGCGGTAACGGCTTCCCAATTCCTTTCCGTGGCAAAACGTGAGCGCGGGTTATTGGCCTGGGACGAGGCGGTTGACACCCTTTCCGTGGCCACGTTTAAAATGCCGGCAAATGACGCGCTTCGGGCGGTTTTAGTCGATACCCTCGCAAGGGCTTCCCATCGAGATGAGGCCCTAACGCAATCTGAGCGACTGATAACGACCACGTACGCGGTTCAAGGCGCAGCGTTGCGCCTATCTGAGCCCGAGTCCGTTCGTGACCCTCGTTGGTGGAAGGTTGCCGCGGAACTTACGGAATTGCCGGTTTTCGCCCGTAACGCGGCGGTTTGGTTCGCGGCCGAGGGAAACCTTCCGGCGGCTTGCGCATCGGCCGCCGCCTTAAAAAACGGCGGTGATGCCCGCGAACGGCGACTGCTCGCGCTTCTTTATTATGACGCGGGATTCCCCCAGCAATCATTGCAAACGCTGAAGGTTCCTGAAGGGTCGCAGTCGTCGGAGTGGTTAACCGAACCGGATATCAACCTCCTAGCCGACGCCTCCCTGGAAACGGGGGATACCGCGGAAGCCATGCGTTATTGGGCCACGTTGATCAGTGATTACCCGGAAAGCTCGCCCGTGCCCTGGTATAACCTGGCCATTGAATCGCAGGATATCGCGCAGGCAAACGAGTATCTCGCCGGTCTGTTGGATAGATTCCCATCATACTTCCCCGGTATAGCGCGTTACGTGGGCAATTATTTGGTCTCGGGGCCCCAGCCGGAACGCGATTCCCTCACGAGATCGCTTGAGTCACGCGGTTTTTATTCCCTTTCGATGAAACAAAGCCAAAAGGAAGCGTATCCGGCCAAGGAACAAGTCTCGGGGCGCTTAAACGCCGCCATCGCCTCTGTCTCAGGTGACCCGGACATACGTCTTTTTATAGAAGAGATTAAGGTAGCCGAGCGCGATACGATGAACGCGGGAATTACCGCCTCGCGAATTTGGAATTTACTGGAACGCTTTTCGTCGAACGACCTTCTCGTGCGGTACGCCATGTGGTTTTTCCTGAGGACCGGAGAATCGGATACCGCGTTTTCCCTTAACCGCGAGCGCATTGGGGCGACGGATCCCTTTTACGATGCGTTGGAAGCGGCCGCCAAGGGCGACCTCGATGGCGCCGTGGCCGCGTTCAATAAGTGCGCGGCGTCTAAGGAAGACTCCTGGGCGGCCCTCGCGAATATCGGGACCATACGGGAGCGGAAAGGAGACGTGGCCTCCGCGATCGAATTTTATGACCGCGCGACCTCTTTCGCCCCCAACGATAACGCCGCCAGCGATCTGCAGCTGGACGCGGCCATGATCCTTGCCAGAGCCAGGGACACGAGGCGGGCCGAGCAGGTGCTTATGCGCGCATTGGAGCTAGATCCGAAAAACGAACGGGCGGCCGCGCAACTGCGAAAATTACGCGGGCTGTAGCCCCTAAGGGCGGAACGTCGGCTGCCGCGGTCGAAAAAAAAACCTGCCGTACTGTTATTCCGGCAGGTTTTCTCGCGTAACCCTGGAGTTACTCAATCACGGCGATAATATCGGCCGACTTGATGATCAGGTGATCCTCTCCGTCAATCTTGACCTGGGTTCCCGCATACTTGTCGTACATGACTTTCTGTCCGACCTTAACGGTAATCGCGTCCTTGTCATCTCCGATCGCTACCACGACCGCGGTTTGCGTTTTTTCCTGAGCGGTATCGGGGATAATGATGCCGCTGGCGGTTTTGGTTTCCTGCTTGTCTGCGCGAAGCAGAACACGATCGGCTAATGGCTGTACTTTCATCTAAGTCCTCCTGCATTTTTTAATATACGGAAAGCGTTGCCGGGGGTCAAGGAAAAAAGTCACGTCACGTTTTGATTCATTATGATACAGGAATAGCCTCATACCCCGATGGTGTATCATATTGACCCATGCGATTGAGGAAGCGATCAGCTAGTCGAGCGGAGATCATTGTCCCTCATGCCTTGCGATACATCTATTTCCTTGCAATATATGGAAATGTTTAAGTTGCCATTTTTTGTTAAAATTTGTAATAAGTGGCACGGTAATTGCTAGTATAATGTCAACTCAAATACCTGTGGAGGTACATGATGCACAACCCGAAAGTTACAAGAACCATTGCCGACGATAATATCCTTTCCACCTACCTCAAAGAAATTAACGAGATTCCCCTCCTGACACGGGAAGAGGAGTTCATATACGCAACGGAAGCGGCTACCGGCGACACCTACGCTCAGGAAATGCTGGTCCGTTCAAATCTTCGCTTCGTGGTGAACGTCGCAAAAAAGTACCAGAATCAGGGTATCCCCCTCATGGACTTAATCAGCGAGGGAAATATCGGCCTTATGAATGCCGTAGAGCGCTTTGACGTTACCAAGGGCTACCATTTCATTTCCTACGCCGTATGGTGGATTCGGCAGGCCATACTAAAGGCGATTTGCGAGAAGTCAAGAATGATTCGGCTTCCCCTCAATCGCGCGAACGAACTCGTCCAAATCGAGAAAGCTCGCAAGCAGGTTTCCGGCAGCGTCAGCGAAGAGGCCGAAATTCGGGAAATCGCGGGGCTTCTCGATATGGACAGCGACCACGTGCGCGATATCGTTAACATTGCCCGCGATATGGTCTCTTTGGATACGCCCGTGTTCTCGGACAGGGATTCCAGCAGCATGGGCGATTTTCTAGAGGATAATCGCTATGAACAGCCCGAGGAATTCGTTATCGAAAACAACCTGCGTGAGGATATCGACGAACTCCTCGAAACCCTTACGGAAAAAGAGGCGGAAGTCATTCGTTACCGCTTTGGGCTGAACGGGTACAAGGCCATGTCGCTTAAGGAAATCGGAAGCCTCTTCAACTTGACCAAGGAACGAATCAGGCAAATTGAGAAGAAGGCGATTCGAAGGCTCCAGAACCCGACCCGCATGAACCGGCTTGAGGCGTACGTAGCCTGACCTTTTAGTCAAAATCGGTTATAATCGCGGCATTATGATAGACGCCGCGATTTTCGATATGGACGGTATCATTTTCGATACCGAGCGCCTTGCCTGCGACGTATGGCGCTCGGTGTCCGGCGAAGCCGGATTCGAAATGGAATACCGTCTTTTTTTTTCCTGCGTGGGACTGAATAACCGCGATACAAAAACGCTCGTTCTTACCGAAATGGGCTCCGATTTCCCCTACGATGAAATTCATGAGCGAGCCCGCGAACGCATTAAAGCGGAGATGGATCGGAGCGGACCTCCCGAAAAACCCGGTATTCGCACCCTTATGCGTTTTCTCGCCGACCGCGGAATTCCCATTGCCCTCGCGACCTCTACGAGCGAAATGTCCGCGCGTTGGATGCTGGAACGCGCGGGCATTGCCGATTTCTTTTCCGCGTTTGCCTTCGGCAGCGAAGTGAAGAAGGGTAAGCCGGCCCCTGATATTTTTCTTCTTGCCCGCGACCGCATAACCGGGTCTTCCCCCCTGTTATCCGAACGAATCGCGGTATTCGAGGATTCACCGGCGGGATTGATCGCCGCATGCGACGCCGGAATGCGCGCCGTTTTCGTGCCCGATATGGTGGAGCCGCCCGACGAGGTTCTTTCTCGCGTTTGGAAACGAATAGCGCGTATTGATGAGGCCGCCAACAGTGATTTTTATGCAGAAATTTAATAAATATGCAATTAAAAGTTATAAATATACAAAAAAACGCTTGACGAGTCCGAAAGGTTCCTATAGTATGAGGATATCAAATGTGAACGAGGACGTTCCTACATCGATGTAGGAACGTCTTTTTTTTTATTCGCGAGGAGGCGAGTATGGGTTTGCTTTCAAAGAACGATATTGTTTCGTTGGTAAAGGACGATGACGTTGGATTTATCAGGCTGCAGTTTACCGACCTTTTCGGTCAGATGAAAAACGTCGCCATCACACCCGGACAACTTCAGAAATGCCTTGATAACCAGTGCATGATCGACGGTTCCTCAATCGAAGGCTTCGTTCGCATAGAAGAATCCGATATGTACCTTCATCCGGATCTTGACTCCTTCAATTTATTGCCCTGGCGGCCTCAGCAAAGCAAGGTCGCGCGGTTTATTTGCGATGTTTTTACGCCTGACGGAAAGCCGTTTGAGGGTTCTCCCCGTTACGTGCTGAAAAAGCAGTTGGAACGGGCCGCAAAGATGGGCTACACCTTCAACGTCGGCCCGGAACTCGAGTTTTTCCTCTTTCATACGGATGGAGAGGGAAATCCAACCCTCGAGACCCACGACAACGCGGGCTATTTTGACCTTGGCCCCACCGATATGGGCGAAAATGCCCGCCGTGAAATGGTCCTGACGCTCGAGCAAATGGGCTTTGAGATCGAGGCTTCCCATCACGAAGTCGCCCCGGGACAGCATGAAATTGACTTCCGTTTCGATGACGCGCTAAAAACGGCGGATCGCGTTATGACTTTCAAGCTCGCGATTAAAACCATCGCGCAACGGCACGGTTTGCACGCTTCTTTTATGGCTAAGCCGGTGACGGGAGTGAATGGCTCGGGGATGCATACGAATATGTCGCTCATGAAGGGGACCGAAAACGCCTTTTACGACGAGAGCGATCCCCTGGGCCTGAGCAAGGCGGCCCGGCAATTCGTGGCGGGAATTCTCGCCCACGGTCGCGGACTGACGGCGATAACCAATCCGACGGTGAACTCGTATAAGCGGCTCGTTCCGGGATACGAGGCGCCGGTCTATATGGCCTGGTCCCCGGCAAACCGAAGCCCGCTTATCCGCGTGCCCGCCGCGCGGGGTAAATCCACCCGGCTCGAGCTTCGTTCGCCCGACCCCATGTGCAATCCGTATCTCGCGTTCGCGGTAATACTCGCCGCGGGCTTGGACGGAATTGAAAAGGGGCTGACGCCGCCGGCATCAACCGAGATGAATATCTTCAAGATGACCGAGGAAGAGCGGGCCAAGCGGGGAATCGGCAGCTTGCCGGGAAGCCTGGAGGAGGCGCTCGCCTGCATGAAGGAAGACCCGCTGATTCGTGAGACCCTGGGCGAGCATATCTATTCGAGGTTTATCGAAGCCAAAGAGAACGAGTGGAATGAATACCGTTCGCGCGTGACTCCCTGGGAATTGGACGCGTACCTGACGAAATACTGAACATGAAGAGCGTCGTCATAGCGTTTTCAAATCCGCTTTTGACCGACTGGGTTTCTTCGGTGCTCAAGAGGAGCGGGTATACCGTAGAGTACACCTGCTCAACCGGCGGGGATACGGTGCGGGTCTCTGAGTTCTGTACCAGTATGGTCATAGTGAGCGGATTCCAGTTTCCTGATATGACCGTTGAAGATCTCGCGGGGATTCTCGCGGGGCGGATGGCGTTGGTTACCATCCTGCTGCCGCACCAACGGGATTTGTTATTCAGGAACGATATTGTTTCGCTGCCGTATCCCCTGTCTCCCATGGAGCTGATCGCTACCGTGGACAGGGCCGAAAAGGAAACCGCCAAGAGCGCGGTTTCGGGCGGTATGGTGGCGGAACGGAAGGGCGGTTCGGGGCGTTCGGCGGAGGAAAAGCTGCTTATCCTGAAGGCGAAAAACTCGCTCATGGAGCGTTTCGGGATGACAGAATCGCAGGCGCACCGTTTTTTGCAGAAGAATAGCATGGATCACGGGCTGAAGATTATCGATGCGGCCAGGAAGATCATAGAAGGTTCGTTCGAGTTTTAACGCCTTGGGCGAGACAGCGTTTTTCTTGAAAAGGCCGGCGTTGCCGGTTCAGCATAGTTTGTTACGCTTTTATTCGAGCAATACTGGGAAGACAAGGGGGTCTTTTAAGTCTTTGTGGAAGAATGAGCCGAAAGTCATTCATCTAGGAGGAATTGCCGTGAACAAAAGACTTTTAGTGATAGTGGCCAGCGTGCTGCTATTGGGCGTGTTCATGCCGACATTCGTCGCCGCGCAGTCTGCCGGGGACTCGGTCACGTACACGAAAGCCGAAATCGACGGGCTTCTTGAAAGCAAGGCGACCACCGACGCAACCACCATGATCTGGATGGTCGTGGGAGCGGCGCTGGTTTTCATCATGCAGGCTGGCTTCGCGCTTGTGGAGGTCGGACTCACCCGTGCCAAGAACACGGCAAACATCCTCATGAAGAACTTAATGGACTTCTGCCTGGGATCGCTCGCGTTCTTTTTCATCGGTTTCGGCATTATGTACGGCGCCGATAAAAGCGGGATTTTCGGGACCGATCAGTTCGCGTTGCTCGGAATAGATCCCGCGGATTGGGCCGGCAAGATGCGCGACTGGTTCTTCCAGGTCGTGTTCGCAGCCACCGCCGCGACCATCGTTTCCGGTGCCGTAGCAGAACGCATCAAGTTCAAGGCCTACCTGATTTACACCGTATTCCTTTCCGCCCTGGTCTATCCCGTGGCCGGTCACTGGATATGGGGCGGCGGCTGGCTCGCCGGGCTCGGCATGCACGACTTTGCCGGTTCCACCGTCGTACACTCCATCGGCGGATGGGCCGCTCTTATGGGCGCCATAATCCTTGGCCCCCGTATCGGGAAATACGTGAAGATCGACGGAAAGACCGTGGTTCGCGCCATTCCCGGCCACAACATGACCTTCGCGATGCTTGGCGTGTTCCTGCTCTGGTTCGGATGGTACGGGTTCAACCCCGCTTCCACGCTGAACGGCAACGACCCGATGATCGCGCACGTCGCCGTGACCACTACCCTCGGCGCGGCCGCCGGCGCCTTCGCCGCCATGCTTACCGCCTGGTTCTGGTTCAAGAAGCCCGATGTTTCGATGACCATGAACGGCGCCCTTGCGGGCCTCGTGGCGATCACCGCGCCCTGTTACGCCGTTGACCCCATTCCCGCGGTAATTATCGGTCTCGTAGCGGGCGTGCTCGTGGTGCTATCCGTGGAGTTCTTCGACAAGCTGCTCCATATCGACGATCCCGTCGGCGCGGTTTCCGTCCACCTGGTGAACGGCATATGGGGTACCCTCGCGGTCGGCTTGTTCGCGGCCCCCGGCCGGCTTGCCGGCAATCCGGTCTTCGAGAACGGCGGCCTTTTCTTCGGGGGCGGCGCGGCTGGCCTCGGGGTTCAGGCGCTCGGCGTGGTAACCGTCGGAGCGTGGGTATGCCTTACCATGGGAGCGGTTTTCGGCGTGCTGAAGGCCATGGGTAAGCTTCGCGTGCCCAAGAAGGAAGAGATGCAGGGGCTCGATATCAACGAGCACGGCGCGGACGCCTATCACGGTTTCCAGCACTTCAGCAACATGTAAGGGGGAGACGGTATGAAACTTATCATTGCGTACATTCAGCCGCATAAACTGAACGACGTAAAGCAGAAGCTCTACGAAAAGAAGATATTCAAGCTCTCCGTGACCAACTCCCTCGGCTGCGGCCAGCAGATGGGATATACCGAGAGTTTCCGCGGCGTCGAGATCGAGGTGAACCTCCTTAAGAAGGTACGCCTTGAGATCGCGGTAAACGACGAATACGAGCAGACGACGATCGACGCGATCTGCGACGGCGCGTATTCCGGCGAAATCGGCGACGGAAAGATCTTCGTCATGGACCTGAAAGAGTGCGTCCGTATCAGGACGAAGGAAAAGGGTCCCGCCGCCATAGGCTAACGTTTCCCCGATGCCCGAGCTGTCGCGTCGGGACGGGAATCCCCCGCGGGGTATGCCCCGGCGCGCGGCCAAACGGGTACCGAAACGCGTTGAACCGCCCGTAGCGATTGTTTGACCGCTTGCAGTACGGACGGAAAACGTGTATATTGGGGCGACCAGAGCTTGGAAAACAAGTGAGGAGCCCGGTCAGATGGCCGGGCTCTTTTTTTTATTTTCGGACCCCGAACAAGGCGGGGCCCCGCGGGGGAAAACGCATGAAGGCTAAATTCATCTTTATTACGGGCGGCGTCGTATCGTCGCTGGGAAAGGGAATCACGGCGGCGTCGATCGGGCTTCTATTAAAGAGCCGCGGCGTGAAGGTCGTGAACCAGAAATTCGATCCGTACTTAAATATCGATCCGGGTACCATGAACCCATTTCAGCACGGCGAGGTATTCGTAACCGTGGACGGGGGCGAAACCGATCTTGACCTGGGGCATTACGAGCGCTTCACCGACGTTTCCCTCCACCGCTATAACAACACCACCGCGGGCAAGGTTTACCAGGCCATTCTTGACCGCGAGCGCGAGGGCGGATACCAGGGCAATACCGTGCAGGTCATTCCCCACGTGACCGACGAGATCAAGAACCGTATCCTGCAGTCCGCGCGCGAGCACGACGCCGACGTGATCATCACCGAGATCGGCGGTACGGTGGGCGATATCGAGTCCCTGCCCTTTATCGAGGCGATTCGGCAAATCCGGCAAAGCGCAGGGAAAGAAAACTGCATTTTCGTGCACCTTGGCCTTTTGCCTTACCTGAAGGAATGCGGGGAGCTCAAGACGAAGCCGATGCAGCACAGCGTGAAGGAACTTCTCGGGTTCGGTATACAGCCCGACGTGATCATGTGCCGCAGCGAGCGGTCCATTTCTAAGGGAATTCGCGAGAAACTCAGCCTTTTCTGCAACGTCGAAAAGGACGCCATCATCGAGAACCTGAGCGCCAAGTCGATCTACGAAGTGCCGCTCATGCTCGAGCGGGAGGGCCTGGGCAAGATTCTCTGCAAGCTCTTGACCCTTCCCGACGGGAAACCGGAACTCGACGACTGGACGGCGATGGTACACCGGTTCTACCATCCCGATAAGGAAGTGACCATAGCGTTGGTGGGAAAGTACGTGGACCTTCACGACGCCTATTTAAGCGTCGCCGAGGCGCTTACCGCCGGCGGCATTTACCACGGCGCCAAGGTGCGCATAGACTGGATCAATTCGGAGCACATAACCGACGACGCGGTTGCCGCGGAAATACTCGGGAAGGCCGACGGCATAATCGTGCCGGGCGGGTTCGGGGATCGCGGTATCGAGGGCATGATACTCGCCGCAAAGTACGCCCGCCTCAATAAGGTACCCTATTTCGGCGTGTGCCTGGGCATGCAGATATCCGTCATTGAGTTCGCGCGGAACGTATTGGGCATGAAGGACGCGAACTCCTCGGAGTTCTCGTCCACCTCGGAGTATCCGGTCATCGACCTCATGCCCGACCAGCAGGGCGTAAAACTCGGCGGTACCCTCCGGCTTGGCGAGTACCGCTGCCTGATTACCGAGGGCTCGAACGCCGAGAAGGCATACCGCATGCATGACATTCAGGAACGGCATCGGCATCGATTCGAGTTCAACAACCTATTCCGCGAGCAGTTCGAGGCTTCCGATATGCTTTTGACCGGGCGGAATCCCGAGCGGAACCTAATCGAAATCGTGGAATTGAAGGATCACCCCTGGTTTACCGGAGTGCAGTTCCACCCTGAATTCGGTTCCCGGCCAAATAGGCCGCATCCGCTATTCAGGGACTTTATCGGCGCCGCTGCGGTAAACGCGGCGTCGAAGGCGGGGAATGCCGCCAAATAAGGCGGTATCGCGAAAAAAGGCCGATCCTGAGGGGGATCGGCCTTTTTTATTTATCGGGCGTTTCGCGCCCCTTGCGGGGGGCGTTCGGGGAGCGGACCGGTTTAGGGCGCTATTCCCCGAAGGGCATCCAGCTTGTACTCAAGGTAATACCGGGAATTCTCGAGGGGTAGCCATTCGCGGGTACCGGTGAACCGGGTCACGAGCCCCGCGGCGAGTCGGCTCCGTCCCAGATCCACGCCGGCCTCGAGCCCCGCGTAGTACCAGGGGTCCACGCGAAGGTTTCCGGGCAATCCGGTATCCCGGGTGCTTACGCCAGCCGAATTCTCGCCGAAGGAGACGAGCTTTTCCATGAACAGTCGGGCGTATCCCCCCTCGTTCCCCCGGTACGATAGGGACGGTTCCAGGATGAACCTTCCGGGAAACTCCGTATCGAGGGAGAAGCCCCGGGCGGTCGCCAGGGTTCCCGGGAGCGGCACCCCCGCGGGCAGGTCGAACCAGCGACCCCGGAATGCGAACTCACCGAGAACGTTTTTCGTGCCCCGCGCGATACGCATCCCGTAAGCGATCGATATTCTCGTATCGCCCCGTTCCGGGTAAAGCGACGTGTAAAGCTCGGCGTTCCCCTCTGCCGCGAGGGCCCCCTCAGCGCCTTCGCTCTCCTCCCGGCGGAGCGCAAAGTCGATTCCCGTAATGAAGGTATACCCGGCGGCAAGGGCGGGACCGTCTTCCGAGGCGGTGAAGGTTTCCTCGGATACCCGAAGCGTCTTTCCCTCAATGCCCAGGATGAGCGCGCCGTCCAGGAAATTGTACCCGAAGCGTTCGTCCCGGACCGGGAGCGATAGGGAGAGGAGGAGGGTACCGGTCTCGCGGAACAACCCGTCGGAAAACACGGGATCGCGCGCGTACGTTCTCGCTCCGAGGGCCAAGAAATCTCCCGTGAGGAGGGGCGTCTGGGCGAGTAGTATGGCGTCGGCCTGAAGCAGCTTGGGATAAAAGGTTCCGCCGATCAGTACGCTGTTAGCCTGGGCGCCCTTTTGGAGGGAGTAGCCCCCGAATACCGCGCACGCTCCGGCCCCGAAGGACGTCGAGCTATCGGGCATTTCGATGGCGCCGAAATAGGGTATCCAGAGCTCCAGTCGGGGCACGTTGTAAAAGGCGGTTCCCGCGGGCAATTCCTTGATCGGCGCGTCCTGTCGGGGGCTGTCCTCCCGCCTGAGAATATCGGGCTCGGTAGATCCGGCGTCACCGACGGTAATCGCCGCCGGCCGGGCGGAGCCCTTCGCTTCCGGCATGCCTTTCTCGCCGGTCCAAGGAATATAAGCGGGATAATCCGAAAGGTATTCCGCGAGGGTTACCGCTTTCCCGGGCGCGGAAGGCCCCATGAAATCGGGTACCGCGCCCCAGCTCTCGACCGGTTTCATTTTCAGGACGAAACCGCTTCCGGAGAAGCTGGCGTATATAACGCCGTTTGGACGGAGGTCGGCCCAGTATGCACCCGCCGGATCGGCGACCACGGGTTTGCCGGCCGTGCCGGCCCACTGCCATACCTCCAGCCGCCCGCGCGCGTTGGAGGCGCATAAAAGCGTGCCATCGGCGGTCCACGAGGGGTCTGACAGGTCGACGATGGGGCCTTTCGCGTTCGCGATTTCCGCGATTGTGCCGGAGGGGATGGGGTAGGCGAACTCGTATTTGGGCATGGGGGCCGTGGCCAGGGCGGCGCGCTTTCCGTCCAAGACCAGAAAGGCGAGGGTCGTTCCGTCTGGAGACAAGGCTGGCTGGGCGAAGCTGAGCGTATCGGACTCGATGAGCGGCTTGCGGGAACCCGTTTCCAGATCTACCTCGACGATTCGGTATCGCAGCCCAACGGCCTCCAGCGCGACGAGCCTATTGCCGGATCGGGAAAGCGAGGGCTGGAAAAGGCTCTTTCCCTCGGTCAGCTTCTTTAGGCCGGCGTTTTGCTTCCACGCCCAAAGGTCGGTGCTTATCCGGTAGCCGGGTCTCGATTCGCCGCGGTAGGTTTCCATCGCCGCGACGACAAGCCCCGTTTCCGAAGCGGTGAGCGAGCGCTCGTCGGCGAAATCTCCGCCGAATAGGAAGGTTTCCGCGCCGTCGCGCGGATCGAGCGATACGGCGGCGAGGGATTCCTTTGCCGTCTTTCGCAGGCCGATTATGGCCGTATCCGTAACCATCGCCGGCCGGTACCAGGACGTATCGGTCTCGCGCGGCGTTACGATGCGGCCCTCGTCGATGCCACGCTCGCCCGCGTAGCGCTTTGCCAACGCGCGCCTTACGTCCTGCCAGAGCGTTTCGGGCGTCTCCCCGGTTACGAGCCTCACCGCGTCGTCGAATGATCTCCCGTTTACCCGGTTCCGTTCGATATCCGCCAAGGCGGTCAGGCCGAACCGGTCGGCGATGGAGCGCATGAGCAGATAGCCGTAGACGTAAATCTGCCGTTCCGGCGGCCTTTCATCCTTCCCGATTTCCTCGTAGGGAACGATGCTGTTATCCAGGGCGGGCGCCTTGTATTGCAGCTCGAAAAGCGGGCTTCTTCCCCGGCCTCCCGAGGTAAGTTCCGTTTCCAGCACCGTGGTTAGTCCCTCCATTTCCCAACCCGGGATGGCGGACAGCCTTAACGTATCGATGGCTGGCCCGAAGGGGTTCGGGGAAGAGGAGACGCGCCGGCCGAAATCGAAATTCGCGATATGCACGAGCTCGTGGGTGAACACGAGTTTTGGCCAGGCTTCGCGATAACCGAAGTCGGGCGTGGGCGGCGAATTCGTGAAGAACCACATGGAACGGGTTAAGGGCTGCGCGAACGCGCCGATGGTATCGGTCCTGCCCGTGATTATGACGTCGGTAAGTTCCTGCGGGGCGTCGTAGGCGGCCGAGACCGCGTTCCAAATCTCGTCGGCCACCGCGGCGTAGCTCTCCGTCTCGGCGCGGAATGCCTCTTCGTAAATAAACCGGAAGTGGCGGGTCGTGGCCTGCTTCCAGCCCGAATACGGCGCCTCCGACGGGTTGAACGCCCCCCTGTCCCGGTTATTCGGCGCTTCATCGGCCTTCGAGGCGGATTCGGCGTAGGCAACGGGGCCAAGACACGAAAAGATGACCGCGGCGAACGCGGCCGATATAAAATGCACCCAAGCTTTCATGGGTCAATAGTAGCACGAATCAGGCCATTTCTTCGAGCAGATACGAGAAGGCCGAGTCGCGCGCTTCCTCGAGGATATCCCGGTCACGAACCGGATCGGCGAGATTGAACGCGAGATACCCCGACTGCTTTATGCCCGCGATGTCGCCGGGACCGCGGATTTTCAGGTCCTCCTCGGCGATGACAAAGCCATCGACGGTTTCGTGCATGGCCTTGAGGCGGGCCTTGCCGTCTTCGGTGAGGTTCTGGGCGTATACCAAAAAGCAATATGACTGGAGGTTCCCCCGCCCGACGCGGCCCCGCAATTGGTGGAGGGCCGAGAGTCCGAATCGCTCCGCGTGCTCGATGACCATGCACGTCGCGTTGGCGACGTCTACGCCCACTTCCACGACGCTGGTGGCCACGAGAATTCCGACTTCGCCGGACCTGAAGCGGCCCATGATGGTTCGCTGTTCCTCCTCTTCCACCTTTGAGTGGATAAGGGCGCAGGGAACTCCGGGAAAAACGCGGTCCCGCAAGTGCTCATACATGGTCGTCGCGGATTTGAGGGAGAGAACCTCGGATTCCTCGATTAACGGATACACGAAGTAGGCCTGGTGGCCCGCGGCCAATTCCCTGCCCACGAAGTCGTAAAGGTTTTGCTCGTTGCCGTGACGGGTCAGGTGGGTAATGATGGGTTTTCGTCCCGCGGGCATGGTCCGGATCACCGAAACGTCCAGGTCGCCGAAGACCGAGAGGGCGAGCGTTCTGGGGATCGGGGTCGCGCTCATCATGAGCAGGTGGGGCGGCGTTTTGTCCGGATTGCTCTCCATGCCCTTTTCGATGATGGCAGAGCGCTGTAGTACCCCAAAGCGATGCTGCTCGTCGATCATGGCGAACCGAAGGTTTTTATAGGCGACTCCGCGCGAAAAGAGCGCATGGGTACCGATAACGATATCGATCCCGCCGGATTCCAGTTCCGCGAGGAGGCGGGAACGCCCCGCCGCCTTGAGGTTGCCGGTTAAGAAGGCGAGACGAACCCCGAGGGGCTCCAACATTTTCGAGGCGTTTTCGGCATGCTGCCTCGCCAGGAGTTCCGTCGGGGCGAGAAGCGCGACTTGCCCTTTACGTTCCACCACGGCGAGGGCGGCAAGAAAGCTCACCAGGGTCTTTCCCGAGCCCACGTCGCCCTGGAGGAGCCGCGCCATGGGAAGGGGCGACTCTATATCCGCGTTCATCTCCGCGAGGGACGTTTTTTGGTCCGCGGTAAGATCGAAGGGAAGGCGGTCGATAAGCGCCTTTTGGAGGGGCGACGGGATAAACGCGGGCAAACCCGCCGCGTCGGAATCGGGTTCGGCGCCCCTCCCCCCCGGCTGCGTTCCCGGGAGCCGCCCGCGGCGTTCTATGGACCTGCGGCCGATCGCAAGCTCAAAGATCCAAAATTCCTCGAAGATCAGCGCGGACCGCGCGCGATCCGCGTCTTGCAGGGAAGCGGGCGCGTGCATCAGGGCGAGAATCTCGGTCTTTGAGGGCAATCCCTTGCCCGCTCGAACCGCCTCGGGCAATTCAGAGTCCAGTCCTTTGCCGTATTCGGCGAGGGCGCGGCCGATGAGCTTCCTCACCGTCGCCTGGCTGAGACCCGCGGTCAGGGAATACACCGGGAGCACCTTTGCTTCCGCTCGATCTTCCTCCTCGATCTCGAACGCGCTCGATTGTATTCCCCCGTATTTCCACTGGAAGGAACCGTGCACGGCTACCGCCGTCCCCACGGGAAACTGGCGCTCGAGGAAGGGGCGGTTGAAGCAGGCCAGTTCGGCGAGGGTTCCCTCGGCGTCCTGGATAACGATTTTTAGGGTTTTCATGCGGCCGAAGCCGAACCAGTCATGCGCGATTACCGTGGCGCGGACGGTGAATTTGGGAACGCTTTGAAAGGCGGAAAGGGGAAGGGTGACGGTGCGGTCGTCCCAGTCGCGGGGCCAAAAGGTCAGTAACTCACCGACGGTGGTAACCCCGAGACGGGCCAACTGTTCCTGCGTCGCCGGTCCCGCGCCCTTGAGTCGGGAAACCGGAACCTGAATTTCACCGACGAACACGGGGCGCTATCAGACGGGGAGGTTGGCGAGCACGCGCCCGACGAAGGATACCGCGTAGGACAGCAGGACGCGGCCGGCAATGGCCGCGACGAGGGTAAAAATGAGGGAGGTGCGGTAGGGCATGGAACGTCCCCGGTTGAGCGCGCCGGTGACCCAGGCGATGGGCGGGTTGAGAAAGCGGTCCATCATGGACCAGAAGGGCGAATAGCCGTGCCGGTTTACCAAGTCGTAGATAAGGCGGATCGCGAGGAACAGTATGAGAATATTGAAGAAAAAGGAAAAAAAGGACCAGAGTACCTGGAGAATCCCGTAGAGCACGACGCCGAGGGAAAAGCGGCCGGTGGCGCCGATGGTCGTGAAGGTCATGGAGGCTACGGAGAGGGTTCCCAGGGCGAGGATGGGCGAGAAATCCACCGCGCCGACCCGGGTGAAGCGGAATCGGCGGAACCAATTGAGGTAGGGATCGCAAAGGCCGGCGATAAAGCGGCCCGGGGCGCTGTATTCAAAGTCGGGGACCCAGGACATAAGCACCCGGGCCAGGCAGACCAGGGAGTACAGATTGATCAGGGTGCTGATCGCCGAAAAAAATGACTGTAACATCGGATTATCCCCTTGTATCGCTTATTCTTTCCAGGCATGAAGCACGCCGGGCATCGCCGCCACGTCTTCCATGAAGCTATCGCTCGCCGAGACCTGGATTTGGTTGGCAGCCTTGATCACGTACGCGCGATTGGAGGCTTCCACGTGTAAATATACTGAACAACCGCCGGCGCATTCAAATAAAAAGTCGCGCAGGGGCGTCAATCTCGTTTCGTTGGCGTATTCCGGGTCGAGCTTCAGGTGCACTTCCCTGATCGATTTTGCCTGCAGCTCGTCGGGACTCACGAGGCTTTCGACGAGGAAACTCGGGTTTTCCCGGCTCATGTCCACCTTGCCCACGATTCCCCACACCGTATCCGGGAGCGCCCGGTCGCGCACCTTTTCCCAGGTATTGGGGAAGAAGGTGAGGTCGATGGTTCCGTTGAAATCCTCGAAGGTGCCGAAGGCCATCCACTTGCCGCTCTTGGTCTGGTAGGGCCGGGTCGTGCGGATCATGCCGACCACCGTATAGAGCTTGTCCTTTTGGGCGCGGTCCGGGTAACGAAGGTCGAAGGTAGAGGCCCTATCGAAGGCCTTGCGGTACGCGTCCAGGGGGTGCCCGGAAATATAAAAGCCGATGAGCTCCTTCTCTATCCGGAGTTTTTCCGCCTGGGGCCAGTCGTCCAGCTCGTCCCATTTGAATTCCGCGAATTCCTGCACGCCGGAGTCCTCGAAAAGGCTTACCTGGCCGAACCGGGTCGCGTCTTTTTTGTGGGCGGCGTATTCCATGGCCCGCTCCAGGTTCGCGATCAGCGTGGACCGGTGGCGGCCCAGGCAATCGAAGCTTCCCGTTTGGATGAGCACCTCGAGGGCGCGCTTGTTGACCGTGCGGAGGTCTACCCGTTCCAGGAAATCCATGAAATCCGCGTAGGGCCCGTTTTTTTCCCGCTCCGCGGCGATCATTTCCGCGGCCTGCTCCCCGAGGCCCTTGATGCCCAGGAGTCCGTAGACGATGTGACCGTCCACGACGGAGAAGTAGGGTTCGGAGCGGTTTACGTCCGGGGGATCGATGGGGATGCCCATCTTGCGGCCCTCGGCGATATACTCGGGCAGCTTGTCGGTAGACGCGATTTCGTTGGTAAGGTTGGCAGCGATGAACTCCGCGGGGAAATTCGCCTTGAGGTAGGCAGTGCGGTAGGCCACCACCGAGTAGGCGGCGGCGTGGCTCTTGTTGAAGCCGTAACCCGCGAAGGGTATCAGTATCTCGAAAATGCGGTCCGCGTCCTCGGCCTTGAAGCCGTTTTTGACCGCCCCCTCGATGAAGGAGACCTTCTCCTTCTGCATGACCTCGACCTTCTTTTTTCCCATGGCCCGGCGCAGGAGGTCGGCCTGTCCCAGCGAGTAGCCCGCGATTCGCTGGGCTACCTGCATGACCTGTTCCTGGTACACGATGACGCCGTAGGTCTCCTCGAGGATATCCTTGAGGCAGGGATCGGGATACTCGATCTTCGACGGGTCGAATTTCGACTCGATGAACTGGTCGATATAGGCCATCGGACCGGGGCGGTACAGGGCGTTCAAGGCGATCAGGTCTTCCATCTTGTCGGGCTTGGCGCGCTTAAGGATGTTCTGCATGCCCTGGCTCTCGAACTGGAATACCGCGGCGCTTTTCCCCTCGCCGAGCATCTTGTAGGTCGCCGGATCGGTATCGCTCACGTTGTCGCAGGAAAAATTCGCGTATTCGCCGCCTCGCTTGTGGATAAGCTCCTCGGTATGGGTGATGAGGGTGAGGGTCTTGAGCCCGAGGAAGTCCATCTTGACCAGGCCGCAGTCCTCGATCAGGTCCATGGTGAACTGGGTGGCCACTTTGCCGGTTTTGGAATCCTTGTACAGGGGAACGTAATCGGTGAGCTTGGTTTTCCCGATGACGATGCCCGCCGCGTGAAGGCTGGTATTCCGGTTCGCGCCCTCGAGGGCGGTAGCCATCTCGAAAAGCTCGGAGAAACGGGGATCGTCCTTCAGGGGCGCGAGCTGGCCGGAACCCTGGATTTTCTCGTTTACCTCGAAGGCGTCCTTCATGTGGGTCTTCGGGTTGTCGGGGACGAGCTTCGTGATCATGTTGACGTCGGACAGGGGAATCTCGATCACCCGGGCCACGTCCTTGATCGCGGCCTTGGGTTTCAGGGTTCCGAAGGTAATGATCTGGCCCACCCGGTCGTCGCCGTACTTTTGGCGCACGTACTCGATGACTTCCTGGCGCCGCTCGAAGCAGAAGTCCACGTCGAAGTCCGGCATTGAGATGCGTTCGGGGTTCAGGAATCGCTCGAAAAGGAGCTTATAGCGCAGGGGATCGATATCGGTGATCGTCATCGCGTAGGCGACGATGGAGCCCGCACCGGACCCGCGGCCGGGGCCGACGGGGATGGCATGCTGCTTCGCCCAATTGATAAAGTCCCAAACGATGAGGAAGTAGCCCACGAAGCCCATTTTGATTATTACGCCCAACTCGTAGTCGGCGCGCTCGCGAATTTCCTCGGTAATCTCGCTATAGCGCTTCGATAGGCCCTCGTAGACGAGGTGCCTGATATATTCGTTTTCGTCGGCGAATTCGGCCGGGATATCGAAGTCCGGGAGGAGGGGACCGGGGGTCGGGATTTTCACGTCGCACAGGTCGGCGATGCGCACGGTATTCGAGAGCATTTCGGGGTACTCGGGGAACAGGGCGGCCATTTCCTCGGCGTCTTTCAGGTAGAACTCGGAACCCTCGAATTTCATGCGGCCGCTCTCGTTTCGCGTCCGTTTGGTGCCGATGCACAGGAGTATATCCTGGGCGATGTAATCCTTTTTCTCGGAATAGTGGGCGTCGTTGGTAACGACCATGGGAATGCCGAGGCGGCGGGCCAAGGCGATCAGTTTCGGCGCTACCTCGCGCTGCTCGCGGATGCCGTGGTCCTGGAGCTCTATATAGTAGCTATCGTCGCCGAAAATATCCCGGTAGCGGCGCGCGTGGGCTTCCGCCTCCGCGTACTTCCCCTCCTGCAGCAGGGAGGGAAGCTGTCCCGCCAGGCAGGCCGAGAGGCAGACGAGGCCGCCCGAGTACTCGCGAATGAGCTCCTCGTCGATTCGGGGCTTGTAGTACATGCCTTCGGTAAAGCTCCTCGAGGTGAGGACCATGAGATTGCGGTAGCCTTCCTCGTTTTTCGCGATGAGGATGAGGTGGTAATACTTGGTGTTGTGCTCGGAACCGCCCCGTTCCGTTCTTGAACCCGGGGCCACGTAAAACTCGCAGCCGATCAGCGGTTTCATGCCCTGGTCCAGGCATTCCCGATAGAACCGGAGGGCGCCGAACATGTTTCCGTGGTCGGTTATCGCGATGGCCTTGTGCCCGAGGGCCTTCGCCCGGGCGATCATTTTTTTATAGGAAGAAGCCCCGTCGAGGAGCGAGAAATCGGTATGGACGTGAAGGTGGACGAAATCCTGCATGGCTTCATTCTATCATGAATGACCCGTTTTGGTCTTGAGCCGGAGGGGCAGGATCGATAAAGTTATCGCCAGGGGAGGACTCGAAACGACATGGCAGGGATAAAAAAAACGAACGCGATGAGAATCCTTGAAACCGCCGGGATACCCTATCGGGCCATCGAATACGCCGTCGATCCCGACAATCTGGACGCCATGACGGCCTCCGAGAAGGCCGGCCTAGACCCGGATACGGTATTCAAGACCATCGTCATGCGTACCGATTCCAATGAAATCTGCGTGTGTTGCGTGCCCGCGCCCCGGGAAGTTAACCTAAAAAAGGCCCGCATCGCCCTAGGGGCGAAAGAGGTTCTTCCGGTGAGGGAAACCGAGTTGCTGGGCCTGACCGGCTACATTCGCGGCGGCTGTTCCCCTCTGGGCATGAAACGCCCCTACCGCACCCTTATCGACGAAACCGCGATTTTATACGGGGCCATATCGGTGAGCGGCGGCGTTCGCGGGGTTCAATTATTGCTTTCCCCTCAAGATCTCGCGCGGGCATCAGGCGCCTCGTTTTCGGATATCGCTACCGTAGACCGATAAAATACCATTGTAATCCTTATGAAACAATTCGCATATAATGTAGGTATTTCGCGGTAATTGACAAAATAATGAAAGAGGCGCATGATTTTTTCGGTTAAAAAGGAGTTACCGTTCCTCATGTCAAAACCTGAAATAATCAACGCGCTGAAGGGGTATACGCCCAAGGCCTTTCTCAACGATTTGGTAGCCGGCGTTATCGTCGGCGTCGTCGCCTTGCCGCTGGCCATTGCCTTCGGAATCGCCTCCGGCGTTCCCCCTGCCCGGGGTATTTTCACGGCCGTGGTCGCGGGGTTTATCATATCGGCGCTCGGCGGGTCTCGGGTTCAAATAGGCGGCCCGACCGGAGCCTTCGTGGTAATCGTGTACGGAATCGTTCGCGACTACGGGTACGACGGGCTTGCCGTCGCGACCATGATGGCCGGCTTGATGCTCTTTCTCCTCGGTGCCTTTAAGCTTGGCGGGCTTATAAAATTCATCCCCTATACGATAATTACCGGCTTTACCGCGGGTATCGCCGTGGTGATCGCGACGTCGCAGGTCGGAGATTTTCTTGGCCTAACCCTTCATGACGTTCCCGGAGACTTTGTCGGGAAAATCGGCGCGTATGCCTCGGCGATCGGGACCGTAAATCCCTGGGCCATCGGAACCGCCGTGCTTACCTTCGCCGTGATCACGGTGTGGCCCAAGATCAACCGCCGCGTACCGGGTTCGTTGGTGGCCATCGTCCTCATAACCGTGCTCGTGTTGCTCTTACGGATCCCGGTGGATACCATCGGCTCCCGTTTCGGCTCCATTCCCTCCTCGCTCCCGGTTCCCCATCTGCCGGCCCTCAGCTTCGAAAGCATGCGGGCGCTCGTTCCGGCGGCCATTTCCATCGCCGTGCTCGGCGCCATCGAGTCCCTTTTGAGCGCGGTGGTCGCCGACGGACTGACCGGCACGAAGCACGATTCCGACATGGAGCTCATGGCCCAGGGAATCGCGAATCTGGCGAGCCCCCTTTTCGGCGGCATCCCCGCCACGGGCGCCATCGCGCGCACCGCGACGAACATAAAGAACGGCGGGCGTACCCCGGTCGCGGGCCTTATCCATGCCCTTACCTTGCTTCTCATTTTGGTCGCCCTTGGCCGCTTCGCGGTATATATTCCGATGGCCGCCCTCTCGGCCGTCCTCTTTTCGGTCGCCTTGCATATGGCGGGTTTCCCGGCTATCCGCTCGGTTCTTCGGGGGCAAAAGTCGGATAGCGCCGTCATGATCGCGACCTTCGCCATAACCGTGCTCGTGGACCTTACCGTGGCCATAGAGATCGGGTTACTCCTCGCGGCCCTCTTTTTTATCAAGAAAATGGGGGACCTGGCCCAGGTAAAGGCCTTTAAAAACGGTTACGATCCCGGAGATCCCGCCTCCCACGACCGCAATTCCCTGGCACTTCGAACCGTGCCGGAGGGAGTTCTCGTGTTCGAGATTGAGGGCCCGCTTTTCTTCGGCAGCGTTCAGAAATTCGAGGCGAACGTGCTTATGGACTCTACCCGATACCGGGTGTTGGTGCTCCGCATGCGAAGCACCATCTACCTCGACGCGGGCGGTCTCCACGTGCTCGAACAGCTCTGGATGGACTGCCAAAAAAAGAATATTATGCTCCTTATATCCGATATCCATACCCAGCCCTACCTTCTCGCCAAGAAATCCGGGCTGGAGAAGACGGTCGGAACCGAGAATATCTTCGGGAATCTCGACGACGCCCTCGCGCGGGCTTCCGGGATACTCGGAGTCCCCTATGTACCCGTAAGCCATGAACCTACCGTGACGAGGGAACGAGAAAAAAATGGAAGCAAAAACGAATTTGATTCACCTGGAGGGCCTCGGTAAGCATTTCCGGGTCCTTAATCGGCGGGAGGGCCTCGGCGGGGCCCTCTTGGATCTCTTTTCGCGGAATTACCGCACCATAAAGGCCGTTGACGGGCTTTCCCTCGACATCGGCGCGGGGGAGATCGTCGGGTTTCTCGGGCCGAACGGGGCGGGAAAATCCACGACGATAAAGATGATGACCGGCGTGCTTTCCCCGACCATGGGCGACGTAACGGTCAACGGCATGAATCCCTTTCGGGAGAGAATACGCTTCGTGCGCGGCATCGGCGTGGTCTTCGGTCAGCGAACCCAGCTGTGGTGGGAGCTCCCGGTCAGGGAAAGCTTCCGGCTCCTCAAGGAAATTTTCGCCATACCCACGGAAATCTACGAGCGGAACCTGAAACGGTTCGAGGAGCTCGTGCACCTCGACCGGCTCTACGGCCAACAGGTGCGCAACCTCTCCCTCGGGCAGCGCATGCTCTGCGATATCGCGGCGAGTTTTCTCCACGACCCATCCATCATATTCCTGGACGAACCCACCATCGGGCTCGACGTCGCGGTGAAGGCGCAGATTCGCACCCTGATCCGGGAATTGAACCGCGAGAAGGGCACAACGATAATCCTGACCACCCACGATATCGGCGACGTGGAAGCCCTGTGCAAGCGCATCGTCCTTATCGACAAGGGACGGCTCATTTACGACGGCGCCACGGAGTCCTTCAACCGGCTTTTCGGCAGTTATCGGACCCTCCGCCTGCTCGCGCGGGAAGGGGAGACCGACACCATGCTCGCTCTCCTGCCGACCGTGACCGAGCGATTCGCCGTTTCCGCCATCGATACCGAAAACGCCGCGAGCCAATGGTTTTCCGTCACCATCGACCAGGAAAAAACCAACCTCTCCGACGTGCTTTCCTGGGCGCTCACGAGCCTTCCCGTCCGTGACGTGAAGATTCAAGAGATTAGCACCGAATCGGTGATCGCCAAGGTGTACGCCGGGGGACTGGCCCCCAACGCCGAAGGGGGCCCGACATGAGCGGATACCGTATGGTGATCGCGAACCAGCTGAAAAGCACCTTTACGTACCGGGCCCACGTGCTCTTCCAGATTTTGGCCAGCGCCGCGGCGATAGCCATTCAGTATTTCCTGTGGCGGGCGGTCTATTCCGCCGTGGAAGGCGGCGTGGACTCGGGCTTGATCCGGGGCATGAGCTTCAACCAAACCTTTCTCTACGTTTCCCTCGCCGCCACCATGGGCGTGCTCATGCGCACCTGGATAGACTGGGAAATCAACGGGCAGATCCGCTCGGGCGATATCGTCATGTTTTTCTTCAAGCCCGTGGACTACCACGCCCTCATGTTCTCGAGCGCCATCGGCTTCATGGCCGGGAATTTCCTCACCATCACCGTACCCGGCGCCCTGGTCATTTTCCTCGTCCTCGGAGCGAAGGTCGCCCTGGGCTGGAACCTGCTCTTCTTCGCCCTCACCCTGATCGGGTCCTGCCTGCTTTCCTTCCTCTTCGATTTCTTCATCGGCACGACCTGTTTTTGGACCCAGTCCATATGGGGCATCAGCGCGGCGAAAGAGGTCGTGATCCTCTTTCTCTCCGGCGCCCTCATTCCCCTCCAGTTTTACCCCGACGGCTTCATGAGCGTGGCGAGGTGGCTTCCCTTCCCGTATATGTATAACCTTCCCCTTACCATCTTGACCGGGACGGGGGCCTTCTCCGCCGATTGGGTTCGGGGAACGCTTATCCAACTGTTCTGGGTAGTCGCGGTCTTTCTGTTCGTTCGCGGTTATTACCGCTTTTCCCTGCGAAAGCTCGTGGTAAACGGGGGGTGATTCAGATGAGAAACGCATGGTTTTATCCCCGGCTCTACGGGATACTGGTCGGTCGCTACATCCAAAGCCGCATGCAATACCGGTTCGACTTCGTGGTTTCCACGCTGAGCATGGCCCTCTCCACCCTGACGGGTTTCGTGGGCTTGAGGATCCTCATGTCAAACCTGCCCCTTCTCGCGGGCTGGCGGTTCGAGGAACTCGTGTTCATCTACTCGTTCTCGATTCTCGCCCAGGCGCCGCTGCAGATCTGCTTCGACCATATCTGGCAGCTCCGCAATCACGTGAACCAGGGAACCTTTATCAAATACTATTTTAAGCCCATCAATTCCCTTTTTTACTACATCAGCGAGATGGTGGACCTCAAGGGCTTCGGCCAGTTGGCCCTCGGCCTCACCATGTTCGTCTGGTCGTCGGCCGCCCTCGGCATTCATTGGACCTTGGCCAGGGTCGCCTTTTTTCCCTTCCTGCTCGCGGGCTCGTCCCTGACCCTAATTTCCCTCATGCTTATCGCGGCCTCGGGCTGTTTTTGGGTTAAGGATTCCTTTTCGATCCTCTCGTTCATCAACAGTTTCCGCGAGCATACCCGATACCCCTTGGATATCTACAATCTCGTTTTCCGGGTGTTCTTTACGTGGATCCTACCGATCGGCTTTATCGCCTTCTATCCGAGCCAGTTTTTCCTCCGCGATATGCCCCTCGACGCCGCGGCCTTTTTATCCCCGGCGGTGGGCATCGCCTTTTTCGCCCTCGCGCTCGCGGTCTGGAAGGCCGGCATGCGGGCCTGGGGCGGTACGGGAAGCTGACGTTTCCTGGAGTGACGAATTTCAGTCCGGGAGCGCGTCCCGTTCCGCCCGTCTTTTCTCGGCGGCGAGGCGGGAGTACGTGCAACCGCAGTATTCCTGCCGGTACAGGCAGTATTCCCGGCTCAATTCGATGGAACGGCGGTAGCCGTCCCGCTTCTTAAAGTCCGCGGGGAGCCAGCGCGCCCCGTAGGCCTCCGCCGCGGCAAAGCCCAACCGGTTAATCCGCGCCGCGTCCTTCAGGGGACTTACCGAAAGCGTGGTGGCGAAATACGCGAAGCCCCGGTCGGCGGCCTCTTTCGCCGTCCGGTCTATGCGGAGGGCGTAACAGGCGGTACAGCGCTCTCCTCCCTCGGGCTCGCCCGCCTTGCCCCGGGCGAACGCGAGAAAATCCTCGGGCTCGTACTCCCCCGCCAAAAAGGCGACGGGAAGCGGGGTTTCCATTTCTTCCAAAAGGCGCCGCTGCTCAGCGGCGCGTTTCTCGTATTCGTCCCGCTCATCGATATTGGGGTTGTAATAAAAGACGGTGATCCTGAAATGTCGGCTCAGCCTCTCGATGACCGAGGAACTGCAGGGACCGCAACAGGAATGCAGGAGCAGGGTCGGGTCCCTCGGTACGCCGTTTTCCCCGCGCTCGAGCCCCTCGATTACCCGTTCCATCTCGCGCTGCCAATTTGCCGCCCGCTCGCTCACGGGGTTAGATCCTCAAGGCGCTGACATAGGTTTGCCACGAAACCGTGCAGATCGTCGATCTGGTTCGAGGGTACCCGAAACCCGATTGCTCCGGGGTGCCCGCCGCCGTCGGTGATTTCCAGATCGAGCAAAATGACCCGTAAATCGATCCCCGAAACGTCGCGCGATACGCGGATCCTGAATTGGACCAATGCCGATACGTCCGGCTTGTCGTAATAGACCGTGAGGCCGAAGGTCCCCGATTTTTCCGCGAGAAAATCGGTGGCCGATTTTATGACCTTCACGAACAGGCTGTAGTCCACTCGATTCAGGTAGTTCCAGGACTCCTCCTCGTTCAGTATGAGGTACCCCACGGATTTGGAAAAATGCGAATGCTCGAGAAAGGACTGATACAGGTCCTTTTCCTCCACGGTGAGCGACTGGAGCGACTTAAAGATATCGTCCATATTGGAGTAGTTGCCGCTGTTCTTCCGGAACGACTTCCTGAGCACCTGGGCAAAGCGGTTGGTTAAGAAATTATAGAAGAAAACGTCGCGGCCCCGCTTTAGGGTAAGGCCGAAACCGGTATCGCCGATAATGCCGGTCAGCATGGAAAGCACCAGGTTGCGCGAGAACATCTCGGTAATGCCATGGGTTTTCATGACATCGTCCCTGCGGCATACCTTGAGGGTAAAAATCGCCAGGAGTTCGCAGGTACTCGTTACCCGGTCCACGAGCCGCAGTCCCTCGGAGCCGCACCAGGTCGCGTCGGCGGATAGGTGATGGTCAAATTCTATGACCGGATAGCGGCCCGATTCCGCCAGCCGGCGGATGGCGTCGCCCATTTCGACCATGTCGGGTTTGGGCGTATCGAGAATGCATATCACGTCGGGGCGCTCGGGGGCCCATTCGGGATCGCGAATGACGGGAATGCCGTTATACGAACATATGTTCATCAGGTACGCCAGTTGGTCCGGGACGCTTTCCTTGATGTAGATGGTAACGTTTTTGCGGAATTTCAGGAGGATGAGTGCCATGGAAACCAGGGAGGATATGCAATCTTCGTCAGGAAGCTCATGCCCCAGGAGAAGAAAGTCAGACCGGTCCATGATCACGCGCAATATCCTGTCAATGGCGCGTTGCCGTTCCGGCAGGGTCTTAAATGGATATTTGCGATGATCCGTTTCGATCACTTCCCTTCCTCTCGTAACTTTCGTCTTTCCAATATATCAGATTATAAACGGTCCAAGCCGAAAAAAAAGCCCTTTCCGTCATATTTTCGTTTCCTTGACAACCGGAGGATATAATCCTATTTTGTAGAGCATACCGCTATAGCGATAAAAGTGAGGTATTTTATTGAAGGTAGGATTATTTGGATTCGGCCGTACGGGCCACGACGTGGCGGAAGAGATCATTAACGACCCCTCGTGCGAGTTGGTATGGGTCGTGCGCAAGAGTCACGAGAAGAACCATCAGTACGCGAGCGATTTTTTGGGGCATCCCGAAAGCCACCAAGGCGAGTTCTTCTGCATGGAAGAAGCCATGGATCCCGATTTTTTCAAAAAACATCCCGTAGACGTGATAATCGATTTTTCGTCTCCGCAAGGGCTCTACGAGTACGCCCGCGCGGCCGATGAAGGCATCCATATCGTCTCAGCGATTTCCCACTACGAAAAGAAGGAAATCGATTTTTTGAAACAATTGTCGACCAAAACGGTGGTATTGCACTCGGCGAATATTACCCTCGGGATTAATTTCCTGCTCGTAGCGTCGCAAATCCTTCAGCAAATCGTCCCGAACGCGGATATCGAGGTGATCGAGGAACATTTCCGGGAAAAACGGGGAAAATCGGGTTCGGCGCTCAAAATCGCCCAAAAACTGGGCCTTGATCCGGTCGAGCACGTCAATTCGATCAGGGTCGGCGGTATCGTCGGCAAGCATGAGGTGGTCTTTGGCCTTCCGAACCAGACCATCCGCATCACCCACGACGCGATTTCCCGCAAGGCCTTCGGCGCAGGCGCCCTTTTCGCGGCCCGTGCCCTGGCGACGGAAAAGACCGGTTTTTTTACCATGGAAGAACTCATGAGAAAGGCGTTCTTCACTAATATCGCCGTCAATTCCCTCCTCCAGTGACGGAGACCCTCGGCGCCCCGCTGGCGGGCGCCGATACCCCTCAGGGGAGGTCGCGTTCCCGGCGTAGGCCGGAATCGCCCCCGTCCTCTCATTTCAAAACGGCTTCGGCCACATAACTCCGTTGCATGCCATGGCCCGATACCACCGTCTTTACCTTTTTCCCGTCGGCGAACACGTCCACGACGGCGTACTGATTATGGTATGAAACGTCGTTGCCGTACGCGGCGTTCGCCTGCAAGACCACGTAGGGAATGCCGTTCACGGTCTGGAACCCGCCGTCGTGGTAATGACCGGAGAAAACCGCGGCGACCTTGCCCGATTTCTCGAGAAGCTGCCTGACCGCCGGAGCGTTTCGCATTTCGTGATTCACGTCGAAACCCTTTTCGACCAGCTCGAGGGGGTTTAAGAGCTGATGGGTAAGGACGATAACCGGGCTACGTGCCGACTCGAGGTCCTGGGCGAGCCAGTCGAGTTCGGCCTTGGGCACGACGCTGTTGTCCCAGGAGTAATTTGACGCGTCGTACGAAACGCCCGCGTCGGTATAGCTGCCGTCCAGGACGACGACGTGCACTCCCGCGCGGTCGAAGGAATACCAGGTCCGGTCGGCGCCTATTCCCTCGTTCCTAAGGATGGAGAACACGTCCTTTTTGGAAAGCTGGTCGGTATCGTGGTTCCCGAAGACATGATACCGGGCGCCCCTGAACTGCCCCAGTTTGGATTCCGCCAGAGAGAGGAAGGCGAGCGCCATTTCCCTTTTTTTTGCGGCGGATAGGGACGAATCGGCGGGATTATCAGAGAAATCGCCGAGTTCCGCCACGAAATCGGCCTTTCGGGCGTTCATGTCCGCGGCAAAGGCCTCGATTTTCGCCGGCCCCCCGGTAAAGTAGCGAGGGCTGGCGGTTACCGCGATGGATTCCGATTGGTCTGCCTTGTCGCAGACGTGGGTGTCCGTGATCAAGCCGAAGGTGGCAAGCTTCGTTTCTGCCGCGATCGCCTCCCCCGCGAGGGCGGTTAGGGCCGCGACCGCAAGGACAGAGGCAAGGTTTTTGGATAGTTTCATTACTTTCTCCTTATGAGTTGTGTCGGTACCGCTGTACCGGGGCCAGGATAACCGTTCATGGTTACGGCTCGGTCAGGGTCCGGTAAGCCCGCGGTGAATCTTCGGTGAATTATCCATGCGCCCCCGCGCGAACCTCTTCCCCGTGCCTTCCACTTTTTCGTTGACGGCATTCTTTAATAGGGTTTAAGATACTGCAGCTGATCTACCGTCGGGACCGACTACGTGGTCGGAAACCGACCGGAGAGTCGGATGGAGATTCATGAAAGCCACTTTTTTTCATCTTGAGGAATCGAAACGAGTACGGGTTATCGGGGCTGCCATGGCGGAGTTCGCGGAGAAGGGCTTCGACCGCGCGTCCCTTGATTCCATCGTCCGTCGCGCCAGTATCTCGAAGGGGGGGCTTTATGAGTACATCGATACCAAGGAAGACCTTTTCGATTACGCGCTTCAGTGGGCCCATGACCGGATGGGAGAGCATATAAACGCGAACCGGCCGGAGTCGGGCTTTCCGGTGGACCCCGTTCTCCGCGCGCTTTACATCGCCGGCGTGGCGGTAGAGTTTTATCTGAAAGAGACCGAATGCATCGCCTTTCTGGGAGCGGCCGCCGTGACGGAGAACCCCTCCATGCGGCACCTTGCCCGAAAGGCCTTTGAATCGTATTTCGACGGTCTATTTTCCGACTGCGACTTTTCGCCGTTCCGTTTCCCGCGGGATAGGGTTATTTCCATATTACGCTGGATCCTGGAAAAAACCCGGAACGAGTTTATGGATACCTTGCGCGAAACGCGCGACGCGGCTTCGTGCAGGGGCGCATACCTCGCGGAATGGGACTTTTTCGCGTCCGCGATACGATCGGGGATTTACCGGAGCGACTGAGGGTCGTTCGGCCGGGTAAACGGATATTGAACGGGAAAGGAGCGGATATGTTGGGATTCGGAGATGTCTGGGTGTTCCTCGGGTACGCCCTAACGGTCGGCGCGGCCGCCTTATGCGTCGTGTACGGCATTTTGAACTGGAACAAGCCGAAGGAAAACGAGCCGAACGAGATTCGGGAAGAAGCCGAATGGGAGTCCAAGGACCCCGAATTGAACGAAGGAGACGCCAAATGAACCTGCTCGTCCTGACCCTCGTTATCGTCGCCTATCTGATCGTAACGGGCATTCTCGGTTTCGCTGGCTTCAAGTCCACGAAGAATTCCACGGACTATCTGTTGGCGGGGCGGAAAATCCACCCCATGGTCATGGCCCTTTCCTACGGCGCCACCTTTATTTCCACTTCGGCCATAATCGGTTTCGGCGGCGCCGCGGCGGTATACGGAATGGGAATTCTTTGGCTTACCTTCCTGAATATTTTCGTGGGCATTTTTATCGCCTTCGTGTTTTTCGGGCGACGGACTCGGAAAATGGGCCATAATCTGGACGCCCACACCTTCCCCGAGCTTCTCGGTAAGCGGTATGACTCTCCCTTCCTGCAGACCGCGGGAGGCGTTTTGATCTTCCTCGCCATGCCCCTTTACGCCGGCAGCGTGATAATCGGCGGCGTTCAGTTCGCGAGCCAGACCCTCGGGGTCAATTACGAGATCGCGCTCCTCTTTTTCGTGGCCGTGGTCGCCCTCTACGTGGTCATGGGCGGCATGAAAGGGGTCATGTATACCGACGCCTTCCAGGGCGCCCTCATGTTCATCGGCATGACCTTCCTCCTCGTCTATACCTACTGGCTCCTCGGCGGGCCCGGAAAGGCGCATCAGGCCTTGACGGACATGGCCCCGATCGCGAAAGAAGCGTTCGGGAAGAACGGTCACCAAGGCTGGACAAGCATGCCCGCGGCGTTCTCCCCCTACTGGTGGCAGCTCGTTTCTACCATAGTACTCGGCGTGGGCATCGGCGTGTTGGCCCAGCCCCAGCTGACGGTGCGCTTTATGACCGTGAAAAGCGGCCACGAGCTCAACCGTGCCGTGCTGGTCGGCGGCGTTTTCATCGCGGTGATGACGGGCGTCGCCTTTACCGTGGGTTCTCTTTCCAACGTATACTTCATGAATACCGTGGGACAGATCTCGCTGATCGCCGGCGACAAGAAAACCGACAATATCATTCCCTTATTCATCAACCGGGCCTTACCGGGCTGGTTCGTGGCCTTCTTCTTCGTGACCCTGCTCGCGGCCGCCATGAGTACGCTGAGCTCCCAGTTTCACGCCATGGGAACCGCCTTTGGCCGCGATTTCCTGGAGCATGGCATGAAGGTTAAGTCGAAAAACGCCGTGGCGGTGAACCGGATCGCCATGGGGGTGGGGATAATTATCTCCACGCTGATAGCGTACGGCTTGCCGAAATTTTACGCCGGCGGCACGGCGATTATCGCTACGGGCACGGCTATTTTCTTCGGTCTGTGCGCCTCGGCCTTCCTTCCGAGCTATATCGGCGCCCTCTATTTCAAGCGGGCTTCCCGGCATGCGGCGATCGCGTGCTTTACGTCGGGAGTGGCGGCAACCCTGTTCTGGCTTTTCTTCGTGCACGCCAAAGAGGCCGCCCCATTGGGTTTATGCAAGGCCCTGTTCGGAAAGGCATCCCTCTTTCCCGCATTGGCGAACGTGGACGCCATCGTGGTGGCCTTGCCCCTTTCGTTCATCGTCTATTTCGCGGTTTCTTACCTGACTCCCTCGGTGAAGGACGAAACCCTGAAAAAAGCGTTCAACGGAATCGAAAACGCTTGACATCGACGCATAAATATACATAAAATATGCATATGAATGCATCGAGCAGCCTTTTGACAGTCGTACTCAGCGTACTCGCCCTTGTACTCGTAGTAGTAGTACCCAACGCGGAGCGTAACCTGTCAGAGGCATGAGCGTTAAAGACGTAATGCGAAACCCTCCGGCAGAACCGGAGGGTTTTTTTTTAACCCGCAGGCCCGCGAAAACGGATTGGCGATACGCCTTGCGGAAAGGGAATGAATTTTGGTGGAGGAAAAAATGATTGAAGCGACCGGAGCCCAAATTGTGGTGAAATTGCTTGAGCGTCAGGGAATCAAGACCGTGGCCGGAATTCCCGGCGGCAGCATATTGCCCCTGTATGACGTCCTTTCGAAAAGCGGTATAGATCACGTATTGGTCCGCCATGAACAGGCCGGCGGCTTTTTTGCCCAAGGCATGGCTCGGACCACCGGGATTCCGGCGGTATGCATCGCCACCAGCGGGCCCGGCGCCATGAACCTCCTGACGGCCATCGCCGACGCCCGTTCCGATTCCGTACCCCTCGTCGCCATTACCGGCCAGGTCGCGACCGGTCTCATCGGTACCGACGCCTTTCAGGAGTGCGATACCTTTGGGCTTTCCTTTCCCATAACCAAGCATAGCGTAATGGTCAAATCCGCCCGCGAGTTGCTTCGCGCGATACCGGAAGCGTTCTCCCTGGCAGCCTCGGGCAGGCCGGGACCGGTACTGGTGGACATTCCCAAAGACGTACAGCTCGAGCGCATTCGCTTCGAGGCCTGGCCCGAGCCGGGCGTCGCGGTACGCCATTCGTCGCGGTTCCATACGCGGGAGGCCGAAATGGGCGAACGGCTGACTGCAGCGGCGGACGCCCTGCTTACCAGCGCGAAGCCGGTTTTGTACCTGGGCGGAGGCTGCGGTAGCCCTGAGGCCGCGGCCGGCATTGCCGACTTGCTCGGGACCATTCCCGTGCCGGTGGTATCCAGCCTGATGGGTTTGGGCGCCGTGGCGACCGTGAATCCCGATTTCGCGGGAATGGTGGGCATGCACGGCTCAACCGCGGCGAACCGCGCGATGCGCGACGCGGACCTGGTTCTCGCCGTGGGCGTTCGGTTCGACGACCGAGCCACCGGTCTGGTAAAGGAGTTTTGCCCCAACGCGAGGATTATCCACGTGGATATCGACGCGGCCGAAGTGAATAAAATCCTGAGCGCGTGGCAGTCGGTAATCGCCGACGCCGAATCGGCCATGCCCCTTTTGGCGCAACTCGTTCGGGAACGCCGACTCGCCCTTTCCCCCGAGCGCGGCGCCGTTCTCGATTCCGCGGCGGCCGCCCAAAAGGCCTGGGTTGGGGAGGTGCGCGGCTTTCGCGCGGAATACGAGGCCTGGCAACGCGAAATGGCCGCCGATGCCTCTTCCCGATCGTCGTTCCGGAATCCGGGCGCGTTCATCGCCTCGATACCGGAAGAGGCGATGAAGGCAGGGGTGAAAAGCGAGGACATAATCGTCACCACCGACGTGGGACAGCACCAAATGTGGGCGGCGCAGTTTTATCCCATACTGGGCCCGCGGAGATTCCTCACCTCCGGTTCCCTCGGAACGATGGGTTTCGGCCTCCCGGTCGCCTTGGGGGCCGCGGCGGCGAACCCGGAAAAGCGGGTAATCTGCTTCTCAGGCGACGGTTCGATCATGATGAACGTGCAGGAATTCGCCACACTGGCGGAACGGGGCTACAACGTAACCGTTATCGTCCTGGATAACGGCGCCCTCGGCATGGTTCGGCAACAGCAGGCCTATCTCCTGGACGGCAATTTCTCGGCAAGCATCTTCGGAAAGTCCCCGGACCTGGTAAAGATAGCCGAGGGCTTCGGGATACCGGCCATGGATGCGGGTGACGAGGACTGGGCGCGACGGGCCTTCGGCGGTACCGGGCCCCGCTTCGTGCGCTGCAGGATTGCCCAGGACGAAATGGTTCTCCCCTTCGTCCCCGGCGGGAAGGCCAACGTAGACGCCATTACCGAAACCCTGGTCACTACCGAAAAGGATGGCGTTCGGGCGCGGAGCTAGGTATATCGAAAGAGCGCGGGCATCGCGACGCGTTTTGGCCCCCGGGATTTCCTCCGTCCCGGGGGCTTTTTGTTTGGTGAACCGGCGCCGCGCGATGAGGCGCATGAGGCCCCGCGCGGCGCCCCGTCCCTTCCTTGCCGTAAAGGCATAAACCCTCTATACTCCGAGCCATGATCAAGATCGAAACCGCGGATTTCATTAAGAGCGCCGCGAAGCGGGAACAGTATCCCGCGCTGAAGGTAAGGGAGTTCGCTTTTTTCGGGCGCTCCAACGCGGGCAAGTCCTCGCTCATCAACATGCTGGTAAACCGAAAGTCCCTCGTGAAAACCGGCTCCCGCCCGGGAATGACCAGGCTCATCAATTTCTTCCTCATCAATAAATCCTTTTGCCTCGCCGACCTGCCCGGGTACGGCTACGCGCAGCGGTCCGCCGCGGAACAGGCCGCCTTCGACCTGATGCTTGCGGAGTACGCCCAGTTCCGGGAAGAACTCAAGACGGTATTTTTCCTCATCGATATGCGCCGGCTTCCCGGAGAGGTGGAACGGCAGTCGGTAGAATACTTCGAGAATTTGGGTATCGAGGTAGTCATCGTCGGCACCAAGGCGGATAAGCTCGGCGCGAACGAGGCGCGAAACGTCCTCAAAAAATGGTCCGCCTTTTTCAACCGTTCCGCCGATCTCATACCCGCCACCTCGGCGACGAAAAAGAACGGAAGGGACGTGATACTCCGGATGATCGCCGAGAGGGTGTGAACGGCTCCCTCGAGCGCGCGCGCGACGCTTGACAAAAAAGAGGGGTTTCCTGTATTTTTCATTATGGAAACGCGCAACATTTTTCTTAACATTTCCCCCCTGGACCATCGGTATTCCCTCTCAGAAGCGAAGATGTACGAAAAGCTGTCCGAACGAATTTCGGAACAGGCTGCCGTCATTTCCTGCGCCCGCGCGGAGATCGCCCTCGTAAAGGCCCATCTCGCGACCCGGGGCGACCTGACCGCTTCCCTGGAGGCGGAACTCGACAAGGTCGCCGACACGATCGATCCTTCCCTCGTATACGCGGAAGAGGAAAAAACGAAACATAACATACGGGCGCTGGTGAACGTGATGAAGACCATGGTGAGCGACGATATCGCCCCCTTGGTGCATCTCGGCGCCACGAGCGTCGACATCCTCGATACGGCCCTATCGGTCCGCGTCCGCGACGCCGTCCGCGAAGTACTGCTTCCCGAGCTTCGGGAACTCGAGACGAAGCTTTGCGATATCGCCGCCCGCGAGGCCGCCACGCCGGAAGTGGGGCGCACCCACGGCCAGCACGCGGTTCCCATAACCTTCGGCTTCGCCGTTTCGGAATACGTAAGCCGCCTGGGCAAATCGATCCTCGAGATCGACGAGCGCTCAAGGCAGCTGTGCGGAAAGCTCGCCGGGGCCGTCGGCGCATACAACGCCACGAGCATGATCGTGCGCGACCCGGAAGACCTTGAGCGCCGTTACCTCGGCTACCTCGGGCTCGCGCCCTCGGAGCATTCCACCCAACTCGTCGAGCCCGAATACCTGCTTCGGCTCCTCCTTGAACTCAACGTCGCCTTCGGCGTGATCGCGAACCTGGCCGACGACCTCCGCAACCTGCAACGGTCCGAAGTGGGCGAGGTGTTCGAGTATTTTTCCTCCACCCAGGTGGGCTCGTCCACCATGCCCCAAAAGAGGAACCCCTGGAACTCCGAGCACGTGAAGAGCCTCTGGAAGGCGTTCGCGCCCCGCGTCATGACCTTCTTCATGGACCAGATTTCCGAGCATCAGCGCGACCTGACCAATTCGGCGAGCCAGCGGTTCGTGGCGGACTACCTCGCGGGCTTCGGCCTCGCGGTGTCGCGCATGAAGAGCGTGGTTTCCGGCCTGCAGGCCGACCGCGAGGGCATGGCGAAAAACCTCGCCAACGCCGGGGGCAAGGTGAAAGGCGGCGTGCTCGCCGAGCCGGCGTACATCCTCCTCGCGGAGTCCGGAATATCGGACGGGCACGAGGTGATCCGCACGATTACCCTCGACGCGGAGAAAAACGGCATTACCTTCTTCGAGGCCCTCAAAAAACAGGGCGACGCCTTCGCGCGCATTACGGACCAACTCGAGAAACTCGGGGTCGCCGATCCCGCGAATTTCTTCGCGAACCCGGAGCGGTACCGCGGGCTGGCGGCGGAAAAGGCCGCGCGCCTGGCGGAAAAATACAGGCACCTTATGCAAGCGTCCGAACGACCGGACGGAAAACGAAAAGACTGACGGATCGATAAACCTGACCGGCTGCCCCAAAGCGCAGCCGGTTTGCGTATCCGGACGGCGGGAAAGCGGCCGTCCCAGAAGCGGTATTTTATTATGGAGGTACATATATGATGGAACTGAAAGAAACGCTGTCTTACGACGACGTGCTGCTGCAGCCCGGCTATTCCGAGGTGTTGCCCCGCGAGGCGGACGTGAGCACCGAACTCGTCAAGGGAGTTCGCCTGAACGTGCCGATCATCTCCGCGGCAATGGATACCGTTACCGAGGAAAAGATGGCGGTAGCGCTCGCCCTCGAAGGCGCGGCGGGGGTGATCCACCGAAACCTCAAGCCCGAAGTTCAGGCCGAGCAGGTATCCAACGCGAAGCGCTACCTCAACTGGATTATAGAGTCCCCCGTCACCGTGGACGATGACCGAACCATCGGCGACGTAAAGCAGATCATGCAGCGCTATAACGTATCGGGCCTGCCCGTCATCACCGCCGACGGCAAGCTGGTGGGCATCATCACCGGCCGCGACCTCCGCTTTTGCCGTGACGACAGCCTTCACGTGCGCGAGGTGATGACCAAGGACATGGTCGTTACCGAAGGCAAGCCCTCCGTGGACGACGCCCGCCAAAAGTTCGACAAGCACCGGATCGAAAAGCTACCCGTCATAGACGACGAGGGGCACTTGACCGGCCTTATCACCGTGAAGGACATGGAGAAGCAGGAAATGTTTCCCCATGCCTCGCGGGACTCAAAGGGCCGCCTCATCGTGGGCGCCGCGATCAGCAATAACGACTGGTCCGTCCGCATTCCCCTGCTCATCCAATCCCACGTTGACTTCGTGGTGCTCGATACCGCCCACGGCGATTCCAAGGGCGTGCTCGACGCGGTGCGGGCCATAAAGCAAAAATATCCCGACTTGCCGGTGATCGGCGGAAACGTGGCCACCGCCTCGGGTACCCGCCACCTGATCGAGGCCGGCGCCGACGCGGTTAAGGTCGGCGTCGGGCCGGGCTCCATCTGTACCACCCGAATCGTGTCGGGCGTGGGCGCGGCCCAATTCTCGGCCGTATGGGAATGCGCCGAGGAAGCGGCGAAGTCCGGCATCCCGGTTATCGCCGACGGCGGCATAAAGTTCTCCGGGGATATTTCGAAGGCGATCGGGGCGGGCGCGAACGTGGTCATGATCGGGAACCTGTTCGCGGGCCTGAAGGAATCGCCCGGGCGCGAGATTATCTTTGACGGGCGAATCTACAAGGAATACCGCGGCATGGGAAGCCTTGGCGCCATTAAGGACGGGTCGGGCGACCGCTACGGCATCGCCAAGGACGAGTCGCCGGTGCCCGAGGGCATTGAGGGCCGGGTTCCCTACAAGGGCGAGCTCAAGAGTTTCCTCCACCAGCTGGTGTCCGGCTTGAGAAAAGGAATGGGTTATTGCGGCTGCAGAACTGTAGAGGAATTGAAGAACTACAGAAAATTTGTTAGGATAACCGCGTCGGGCCTCCGCGAAAGCCATGCCCACGACGTGACCATCACGCAGGAGGCCCCGAACTACTCCCGCCACTAAGTAGGTAGACATGAACGTAGTCGTTATCGGAGCCCAATGGGGCGACGAAGGGAAGGGGAAAATCGTAGACTATTTAGGCTGCGATTCCCAGTGTATCGTGCGGTTTTCCGGCGGCGCCAACGCCGGCCACACGATTGTATCCAACGGCGTCCAGTACGCTTTGCATCTGGTCCCGTCGGGGATTCTCCATCCGAATAACGTCGTCTACCTGGGCGCCGGTATGGTTATCGATCCCGATGCCCTGTTCGCCGAGCTCGCCATGCTCACCGAAAAGGGCATTCCGTGGGAAGGGCGCGTGTTTATTTCCGACCGGGCGCACATCGTGCTCCCCCGTTACCGGGAGCTGGACAAAAAGCGCGACGCGGAGCGGAAACGCCCCATCGGCACCACCGGACGCGGGATCGGCACCACCTACGCCATGAAAAGCGAGCGGGACGGCATACGCCTGGCCGATTTGACCTGGAAGGAAAAGATGGACGAGCTTGAAGAGGCCGACCGCGCCTTCCTCGCGCCGTTCATGGACCGCCTGTTGGCGATGAAGGTTAACCTCACCAGCGAGCTGTGGAAGATGCGGGGCAAGAAGGTGCTTTTCGAGGGCGCCCAGGGAGCCCTGCTCGACCTGGATCTCGGTACCTATCCCTACGTTTCCTCGGGCTTTTCCTCGTCCGCCGGAGCGGCGATCGGCGGTTGCGTCGGCCCCCGGTCCATCGACAAGGTACTTGGCGTGTTTAAGGCGTATTCGACCCGGGTCGGCAACGGCCCCATGCCCACGGAATTCAACAACGACAGCCAAAGCGAGCTCTATCATTTCGTGCGCGAAACGGGCCGCGAATACGGCGTTACCACCGGTCGGCCCCGCCGATGCGGCCATCTTGACCTCGTGGCCCTGCGGTACGCCTGCCGCTCGAACTCCATCGACGACCTGGTGCTGACCCATCTCGACGTGTACGATACCCTCGACGAGATCGAGGCCTGCGTCGCCTACGATATCAACGGGACCGTTACCGAAGACTTTCCCGCGTCCATCGACGAGCTCAACGCAGCCAAGCCCGTTTTGAAGAAATTCAAGGGTTGGAAGGCTTGCCTGAAGGAATGCCGGAACTACGACGCCCTTCCCGCGGAAGCCCGTTCCTACGTGGAATTCATCGAGTCTTATTGCGAAACGAAGGTGGGAATCATTTCAGTGGGGTACGACCGAAAGGAAACGTTCATCCGTGACGACGTTTGGTCGAAATGAATTGACATTTCGCCGGTTACGGCATAGCATGAAGCAATAGAAAAAGTGGCTGTCCGAATTTCGGGCAGCCCTTTTTTTTGCGCGCTCCCGTTTTCGGGGCGCAACTTTGCGCCAATCGCGGTGTCATAGTAATTTTAGAGGAGCCCGAAGCAATATGCAGACCATAGACGATCTCGGTGAATACACCGTACCAACCCTTTTCGCGAACAGCGTAGCGAGATTCCCGAACCGACCGGCCCTGGCCCTCGCCGGGGGCGAGCCGATTACCTACGCCGAAATGGGAGTCCGCGTGGAGGAGGTCCGGAATCAGCTATGGAGGCTCGGCGCGAGAAAGGGCGATAAAATCGGGGTTTTCGGCATATCCAGCCCGAATTGGGGCATCGCGTATTTCGCCCTCAGTTCCATCGGCGCCATAGCCGTTCCGCTCTTGCCGGACTTTAGCGCCAAAGAGGCCGAGACCTGCCTTTCGCACGCGGGTACCTCGTTCCTTTTCGTTACATCCCGGCTTTCCGAGAAGGTGAAAAACCCCGCCGCTCTCGGCATTCGCGGCGTGATTTCCCTGGACGATTTTTCCGTCCGCGCGGGAACCCTCGCGGAAACCGGCGCGGCGCCGGTCATTCGGGTCGAGGAAGGCGACACCGCCTCTATCATTTATACCTCGGGAACCACCGGCCGCTCGAAGGGCGTGGAGCTGAGCCAAAAGAATATCGTGTTTACGGCGATCGGCGGCCAATTCTTTCAACGAATCAATAAATTCGACGTGGGCCTTTCCATCCTGCCCATGTCCCACGTATACGAGTTCACCATCGGGTTCATGATGTTCATGCTCAATGGCGCCTGCGTGCACTATCTTGAAAAACCGCCGACGGTAACCACCCTCTTGCCCGCGTTGCTTAAGGTTCGGCCCACCATCATGCTGAGCGTTCCCCTCATCATGGAAAAGATTTACAAAAACAAGATCGTTCCCACCTTTACGGCGAAGGAATCGATCGCCAAGCTCTACGCAAAGCCCTTCTTCCGCCGGATTTTCCACCGGATCGCCGGGCTTTCCCTCAAAAAAACCTTCGGCGGACGCCTGAAATTCTTCGGGATTGGCGGCGCCAAGGTCGATCCCGTGGTGGAGCGGTTCATGAAAGAAGCGCGTTTCCCCTACGCCATCGGGTACGGACTGACGGAAACCTCGCCCCTGCTCGCCGGAGCCGGGCCGAACAGGACCTTTATCGGCGGGGTCGGGAAGTTCATGCCGGGCGTGGAAGGCAAGCTGCTCGATCCCGATCCGGTTTCCGGGGTGGGCGAGCTCGTGGTGAAGGGCCCGAACGTGATGAAAGGATATTACGGGGAGCCGGAGATGACCGCCGGGGTGTTCACCCAGGACGGCTGGTTCCGCACCGGTGACCTGGGCATGCTGGACGCGAAGGGCCGACTCTCCCTGAAAGGCCGTTCAAAGAACATGATACTCAACGCCGCGGGCGAGAATATCTATCCCGAGGATATCGAATTCGTGATTAATCAGCATCCTTTCGTGGTTGAGTCCCTGGTGGTGGAGGGGGAAAATTCCTCGCTCGTGGCGTACGTGCAGATCGACGGCGAAAAGGTAGCGGCGGAATCCAAAAAGCGGGAGGCGGCCGGCGGTAAGCCCCTGACCGTCCAGGCGGTACAGGAAATGGCCGGGCAGCATATTCAGGCCATGACCGAGGCCGTTTCGGGCGCGGCGCAGATGATGCAGTATAAAAAAGAAGAGCTCGTGAATGAAATCAGGTTCTTCGTGAACGATAAGGTGAACCGCATATCGAGAATTGACCGGATTGAGTTTATCGAGCAGTTCGAGAAGACGGCAAGCCAAAAGATCAAACGCTATATTTATTCCATAACCAAGCACGCGCACCACAATAGCTGATGGAAAGGGCCGCCGAATCCGAAAGGTATTCGACGGCTTTTTTTTATCTAGGGGCCGGTTACTTAAGGGTAAAGCGGACGGGATAGCGGAACCTGACCGCGACCGTTTTCCCGTTAGCCCGGGCCGGTTCGCAGCGAATGCCTTCCAGGGCCCTGAGAGCGGCGTCCGAGAAGCCGAATCCCGGGTCTTTCAGTACGTTTACCTTTCTGATATTCCCTTCCTCGTCTATGAACAGCTCGAGATACACCACTCCCTCTATTCCCTGTCTGAGCGCGATGGGGGGATACTCTATGCGCGCGAGAATATCCTTCGTGGGAATGGCCGGAATATCCGAGATTTTGTGCTGCGGAAGGTACTCGGGTTCCGCCGGCGCCGAAAGGAGGGATTCGTCAGATACCTCAACTACCGTTTCGGCGGTTTCGACGATATTCTCGGACGCCTTGGGCTGTTCCATCACCTTTCTGATCGGTACGTCCGGCGGGGGAGGGGGAACGTATTCTTCCACGTCCACGAGCTTGAAGACCGTTGCCCCCGGGTCTATCGCGACTTCTTTCGCGGGAATGGCAAAGCGAATCCACGCGAAGGCGGCAAGATGAAAGAGGGCGGCGACGGCCAGGAAGGCCGGCATTCTGTAACGGTAGAGCCAATCTTTCATTACAGGGCCTCCTTCACCACGAAACTCACGACGCGGTGCTGGAGCCGCTGGAGTATTTTAACCACCTTATCCACGTTGCGGTAACCAGTATTCCGGTCGGCGATTACGTGGACGCGGGTGCCCGGCTTTTCGGCGAGAGTCGCCGCAATAAGGCCTTCAAGGTTTCCGATATCGATCGTTTTTCCCTCCACCGAGAGGTTTCCCGAAGCGTCTACCCATATCTCCAGGTTATCTTTCTCCTGGGTCTTCTCGAGGGTTTCGGCCTCGGGGTACTTGATGGGCACCTCATGTCGCTGGTTAATGAGGGAGATAAGCATGATGAAGATAAGGAGGAGAAAGCCGATGTCCGACATGGACGACATGGGTATCATCGGTTTTTTTCGTTTGCGCGAGAGATCGATCACGGCTCGCCCCCCTCCATCCGAAAGGAAAAATTCTCGACACCGGCCCGGCGAATCTCGTGGATTACGTCGACCACCGTTTGCCAGGGCGAATCGGGATTCACGAGGAGCAGGACCGTCATGTTCGGGTATTCGGCCTTTTTCGCCGCGATGGATTCGCGCAGCTCTACGGCGGTAATGCGGTTCCCCGCAAGGGTCAATTCCCCCGTTGCGGAAAGGCCGAGACGCACCAGGTCCTGGTTTTGCACGAGGCGCGGCCGCGACGCGTCGGGCAGGTTGATCAGGAAGCCCTTATTGACGTTAAAGCCCGCGATCACGATGAAAAAGACGATGAGCAGGAAGGAAAGGTCGTTCAGGGTTCCCGATTCGCCGGGGTCGCCCGGATCGCGCCGGTGGGGAAGAGGCCTCATTCCCGTTCGCTTCCCATTAATCCGGTTTCCAGGAGGGTCGCCTCCAGATCGGAGACCGCCTTGGTCACGTCGGCGGCGAAGGTATCGACCCGCTGGATCAGGAGATTGTAGGTGAGGAGGGCGACTATGGCGATGCCGAGGCCGAAAACCGTGGTGATAAGGGCCTCGTAAATGCCGTTCGCCACGAGCTGGGCGTTCACTTCAGTGGCGTTCGCTATGGACTTGAAGGCGCCGATCATGCCCGAAACGGTGCCCAAAAAGCCCGTGAGCGGCGCGAGGGACGCAAGGGCCGTCAGGTAGTTAAAACCGTTTTCAAGCCGCCTAATCCGTTCCCGCGCCTCCGCTTCGGTGGCTTTTTCCATGCGCCGTTCCCCGTAGCGGGCGTTCCGTACCAGCGCGAGAAGAATCGACGCGGGGGTGTTTTTCCTCTTTTCCGCGGCCAAAAGGCTTTCGGCTCCCTCGGTTCCGCCCTCGCGCAGGGCGCGGTCCACCGAATCGCGCAGACCGGTTACCGAGAGATTATGCCAGGCGAGATACGCGATCCGTTCGACCGATAGGGCTATGGTGGCGATAGAGAAGGCGAGGAGGGGCCACATAAAGGGTCCGCCAAGGTTGAAAAGTCCGATCAAGCTCCATTCTTCGTTCATGTTGTCTACTCCAATAGATATAAAAGGTAAAATAGCTCGGTGCATTCTTCCCAATCGCGCCAGAGGGTTCCGCTATCGCGGACGTCGGTCAGGCGGGGGTCGAGGGTCGCCGTATAGACGGTATCCCAATCCAGGCCCTCGCCCCTGCTCCGGCTGTCTTTCGTTTTTTTCGAGGGCGCGCTTCCTTCGGGATACCCGTACCGCTCGGGAAAGAGGTACGAGCCGGCGGCGTATTCGAAGGATTCCCCACGGTCTCTCTTTTTTTCCGCCCGCAACCGCTCGAATTGGCGGTTACCGAAATATTCCCGCAGGGCCATCGCCGCCGTTTCGGCCCGTAGGACGCGCCGATCGAGCAGGGCAGTCGCCTCGGCCCCGCCGAGGATGGCGTCGCGGTACCGCACGCGGGCGCTTTCCGCGGACTGGATTATCAGGGGCTCGAGGGCCACCAGGCGGGCGTTCGGCCCCGATCCCTCAATCCGGACCCTGCCGTTCGCGAAGAACCGGGCCTCCGTCCATCCGTCTCGCCAGTTGCTAAACCATTCCACGTACTCAACGGTTAGGGAGCCGTCCCCGTTCACGATACCCTCCAGGGATATTTTGCGGTCGCCCAGGGGAAACACGCGGGTCGTCGAGTCGGGCGTCGATCCTTCCGTTTCGTCGCGCAGGTAAAGATCGGTTTTTGGCCCCGACGCGCAGGCGGAAAGGGAAAGGAAGAGGGTTATGAGCGTTACCGCGGGGAGCGCCGCCCTGATATATCGCGCGCGGAACCGGCCGTTTTTACGTTGTTCGCGTTGAAGCATAGTGCGCTTTCTCCTTAGTAACTCAGCTTGTAGCCGATGGAAATCTGGGGTATCCCGATTCCGAAGTCGGCGTTGTCGCCGTCCGGCTGTTCTTCGCCGGTAAAGGAATCGAAGGAGGAATTGGTTTTCGGCGAATAGAGGTTCACGAAAACGTCTTCCGCGCCCACGTAATATTCCCAACGGACCTTCGAATTGCGGTAATAGTTGGAGAACGAGACCCGAAGGTCAACGGGACAGGAGAGATCGGTCCTCAGGTCGTCGTCGTAGGTTTCTTCCCTCCGGTATTGCTCGATAACCGTGCCGTCAGGTCCGATGGCCGCGTACATTTCGATCGTCCCCGCCTTCGCCTTGGGCGTTCCCGAGGCGACGCTGGCCTTGGCGGTGAAGGTGAGCCCGTTGACCGGCTTCCAATTGAGGATCAGGTTCATGCTATGGAAGCGGTGAAAGGAGGGGTAGTACCATCGGCCGAGCGGTTCCCCGTTCGCCGTGGTTTGGCCCTCTACCCGCGGCTCCAGGGGATTCAGGAACCGCGCGGTAACGAAGGAGTAGGTAAGGTACCCGTCCCAGAACCGGCCCGTTTTCTTGCGAAGCATGAGGTCGAAGCCCGTGGACAGGCCGGTTCCGTCGGTTCGCGCGGCATACAGGGTCTCGGTGGTTACCGGATCGGTCCAGTAGGTGATATAGAGGCGGTCGTACCACTGCTTATAGAACGTATCCAGCCGGAAGCTCCATCCTTCGCCGAACTTAACCTCTCCGCCGATTACCGAAAACCAGGCTCGGTTGGGGCCCGCCTCGAAGCTCTTAACGCCGTATTTCGGATCGGCGGATATGGTATCGAGGGGTACCATGGAGAATAGGCCGGTTCCGGCGGACAGGGTAAGCGTGTCGGTGGGCCGCCAGAAAAGGTTGGCCCGGGGGGTGAATACCGGGTAGGTATTGAAGTCGTAATCCTTGTTCCACAGGTAAAAATGCTCGGCCCTCAGCCCCAGCTCGCTTGAAAGCGCCGAGGCGTCGCCGCCGTAATTCCAGAGGGCGAATACCGCCGAATCCACCGTGCGGTTTCCTTCCACGTTGTTATCGAGGTTAATCTTCGCGTACGCCCCGACGTCCGGGATTACCGGGTCATCCATCAGGGTCCAGCCTGATATTTCCTGTTCGGAGCGGAAGGCCTGGAAGACTTCCTCGGCGCCGAAGGTGAGGGTATGCGATTCGGCGATCTGGAATTCCGTTTCGAGTTTTCCCTGGGCCTGGTTCAGTATTTGCCGCGAGAAGCCCTTGAATTCGAGGGAGCCCGGGGCGATGGCGTAGTCGCCTGAGGCGATAGAGCGGTCGTAGACGTTTTCGATAAAGCCGTCCCCGGGGTTCGTGTCGCCGTACAGGGCGGTATCGTATTTTTGCTTAAACGATTCGCTGTATTTTCGGCTGCCGAAACGGTCGAAATACATTTCCATGTCCATGGTCTGATTGTTCCACCCTCCCTGGAGCGTGAGGCGGGCGGTATCGGTGGGCATCCACTTAATTTCCGTGGCGATAAAGCCCTGCAGGCTAAGCCAGTCAAAATCGCCCCTGTTGGTCATGCCCTCGCCCTCGGTATCGGCGTGAATGCCGATTCCGTCGCTGCCGAAAAAGCCGTTCAGCGTGGCGTTGAAGCGCGGCGACGGGGACCAGTTGCCCTTGGCGTAAAGGTCCCTGATAAAGGGCATGGTCGGTATGGTTTCGGAAAGGTCCGGTACCGCGTGGAGCGCGTAATCGTTCAGTATGGCCAGGGTATCGAGATAGGTAACCTTTCCGCCGATCAGGAGCCCCGCCTTGTCGGAGAAGGGTATTTGGGCGAACGCGTCGGTAGAGAGGGTGGATATGCCTCCCTCGACCCGTACCTGTCCCGGTTCGGGGGTAAGGGTGGTTACCTCGAGGAGCCCCGACATGGCGCGTCCGTACCGCGCGGAAAACACGCCGTTGGACATTTTCGCCGATGAAACCATATAGGGATTGAAGATGGAAAAGGCGCCGCCCCAATGCCAGGGATAGGCGAGGTAAACCCCGTCCATAACGGTTCCCATTTCCTCCGGATAGCCGCCGCGGATCGAGGGCTGGGAATTCCAGCCGCCGGTGAATCCCACGCCGGGGAGGGTAGAGACGGCGGACATGATGTCCTCCACTAAGCCTATATTGGCAACGGTGTCCATTTCCTCGCGGTCCATGGCAACGGAAACGCCGGTTTGCTCGTCCGACTTGCCGGGGGCGCTCCGCTCGACCACGAGCTCGCGGCCCTCAATGATGTCGGAAATGGAAAGTCCGAGTTCCACGCTGCCATCCGACGCCTTCACGCCCCTTCGTCCCGCGGCGTAACCGGGAAAGCTCGCCGCGACGGTGCCGCGGGTAAAGCCCTCGGGTAACGCGAGAAGGGCGTTTCCTTCCGCGTCGGTATCGGCGGTCACGGCGTCGAAGCCCGGGGCGGTCAGTTCCACCCGGGCGCCCTCCAGCGGAATTTCGAGATCGCCGTCGATTACGGAGACCCTGAGGCTCTCCGCGAAGATCGGTCCGGCCATTAAGGCCAAAAGCGCGGCGAGCACGGGCGAGAGGGCGTTAGCCCTCCCGCGAGCCGCCGCAGAACTTTTTACGTTCATAATGAGTCACTCCGAGGGAATTAGAATCGAATGCCGAAGAACCAGGACTGGTAAATTTCCGACTGATTATACCAGAAGGGTTTCGGGGAATCGCTTCTCGGACGGGCGAAGGCTTCGTCGTTCATGCCGAAAACGTGGATGTCCGCGTTGACGCCGGCGAAGATGCCGAAGTGCCTCGAGAAGTTCAGGTTGAGCGTCGCCCGGGCGGAGGGCACGAACCAGTTTTCGAGCACGTCGCCCACCTCGCGCATGATCGCGTCGTCCCGTTCGGCCGCCGCTTCCGTCCCGTCCTGTACGCCCGCGTAATCGTCCTTTATGACCCTGATTCGCTGGTCCAGCTCATTCATGGCGGCCGAATCGAAATACTGCTTGGCGATCAATTCGAGATCGATGGAGAAACCGGTCAGGTCCCCGAGCCTCGTGCCCACGCCGTACCCTACCGCCAGGAGGTCGCCGGAGAAGTCCTTGCTGCCGCCGATCAGCGCGGTGGTGAATAGGTATTTCGTTCCGCCCTGGTACTGGAGCCATATATTATCGTCGCCGTCCCACCACACCGAGGTGGACATAATGCCGCCGGCAATGAAGTTGAGTACGCCGATAGGCACGCCATTGAGCTCATGGGCGATGTTGATCACGCCGATTTGCACGCCGGTTAGCCTATTCGCCACGTTAAGGAAGCCAGCGGCCTGCACGCCGCCGCTTTCGCCCGCGGCTATATTCATGAAGCCCGCGGCTTGAACGCCCGAGAAGCCGCCCCCCGCGATGTTCATGAAACCCGCGCCCTGCATCCACTGTGCCTTGCCCGATACGGTATTCATAAAGCCCGAGCCCTGGATTCCGTTAAACTCGCCGGATACGATGTTCATGAAACCCGCTCCCTGAATGCCCGTGGAAAGCCCGTCGCCGGAAAGCACGTTCATGAAGCCGGAGCCCTGGATTCCGGTCATGTTCCCGGAAAGGGTGTTCATGAAGCCGGAACCCTGAATGCCCGTTAGGTCGCCGGTTATGAAGCCGCCGAAGCTCGAAGCCTGTATGCCCGTTACGTCATGGTTTTGGGCCATGAAAACGCCCAAGGATATGTTCACGTTGTCTTTCGGCTGTCCAGGGTACATGAGACCCGGAACCAGGCTGAGCGACAAGGGCACGAGATCGCGCTGGACGGTATCCGGTTCTTTCGCTGGCGGGGTTTCCTCTTCCCCTTCCTCTTCGCCGGGACCGCGCCCCCGGCTAACGCTGCGGGGCAATTCCGGGAAGCTTGCCGGATCGAGCACGAGGCGCGACCCGTCGGCGAGGTAAATCGTGTCCTGGAAGGTTCGGTTCGCGTTCAGCATGGTTACTTGGTACACGCCGGACGAGAGGGCCAACACCATTTCCGTTCCGAGGATCTTGCTCACTTCCGATACGAGCTGCCCGCCCGGCGCCCTGAGGAAGAACCTGCCTTCCGCGGTCTTCGGGAATATCAGGGTAGCCTCGGCCTGGCTGATATCGGTCAATACCAAGTCTCCGGATCCCACCAGGGTTATGTTGTACGAGGGATGCTGGGGGCCTGCCTGCGCGGTTTCCGTCTGGGAAAGGGTTTGATTGAACGCGTAATAGTAGAGTTCGTTCAGCGAAACCTTTCCGTCCATGTTTGCGTCCGCGGCGCCGCGCAAACCGGTAACCAGGGCCTGGGTGAAATAGGAAGCCTGGATCGTGTCGGATTCCTGCGAGGTTTCGGTCTCCGAACTAGAGGAGAGGTAGGCATGGCCCTGAACTACCGAGGAATCGTCGACCAGGAAGGGTTTGTCCCGGGAGCCGCCCTTGGAGCGGATAAAATTGCCGGAATAGCACGAATCGAGCATGACCACGTGAACGTCGGTGGGAACCTTGGTAAGTTCCGCCTTCAGCTGCGCGTAGGGATAGGCTTCGCTGCCCAAAAGAAACTCGGTTTCGTCGGAATGGCCGGAATAATAGAAGAGGAACTCGGTGCGCTTCGCTTTCCCCTTATTCCGTTCCACCGCGGCCCCGATCATGCGGAAGGCCTGATCGATCTCGTTTTTGGTGGGGTCAGAGAGAATAATGGAATTTTCGGGCCGTACGCCGCCTATCTCGAACATGGTGGTCGCGAGTCGCGAGGCGTCGGTCACCGCGTAACGGAGCTCCTGTCGGCCGGTACCGCCCTCGTTCGAGGCTACGTATAGCGCGTAGCGTTCCACGGGGAGCGATTCCGGGGCCGGGTCCGCGGCCGCGAACGCGCGGGCCGCGAGGATCAGGAATATAAATATCAGGGATCCGGCTTTCATCGGGCCGGTATTTCGCGTTTTATTCATTTTGGTATCCCTCATTTCCGAAGGAGAGTGTCCGTCGCCCTGGTGCCGCCCGGTATAAGCGGGTCAAGGGCGAAAGATCCCGTGCGGTGTATCCGCGCGAGGTTGGAAAGATCGTGTTTCAGGTCCGAAAGGGAAAATTCCTTGGTCCCCGAAACGAGGATGAAACGCTCGAATTTCGGCGCGTCGTCAAGCCGGTAGGAGAAGGCGAGGGCGATTTCGCCGCCCGCCTCGAGTTTTCCCGCGGCGTCGCCCGAATCGGGAAAGTGCTGGGTTACCATGCCGTTGCCGTCTACCGAGAGGATCGCGCCCCAGGTATCGGTTCCCGCCGCGTACCGGATCTGTACCACGTCGTTTTCCTTGGCTTTCTCTCCGCTGGAAAGCAGCTCGGCCCCGTCGGAGGTTTTCCGGTAAACGTGGAGCATCGGGCTTCCGCCCTTAACCCGGACCGAAAAGGCGTCGCCGGACAGGGGAACCGAGGCCCCGAGTCGGCCCGCGAACAATTCCGGGGCGGCAATGTAGGTAAAGGTTCCGGCGATCGCGAGGCAGGCCGCCGCCGCGACGGGTATTATCCGGAAAAGGGTCGATTTGGGAAGGTTGGGGAACCTGAGGGCGCTCCCCGATCCCGCGGAACGGGCGGTATCGCCCGAAGCGTTCGAGGCGGCCCCCCGGGCGGCAAGCTTGGCCGCTACCGCCTCGCGCATGGCGCTGGCGGGGTACTTTTCGAGAACGGCCCGATTGTCTGCCGACAGCCGCTCTGCTTCCGCCTCTTCAAAGTCCCCAAGGGGGGATATTTCCTTCAGCTGTATCCGTTCGATGAACAGGTTTGGTCGTTTCATGTTTACTCTCCCGCACATGCCAGTGCCTTTCGGCGGAGCCCGGCGAGACGCTTTCGCACGCCGGAGACCGATAGGCCTGTTTCCTTCGCGGTTTCCTCAAGGGTCAGCCCGTCCACATAGTGCAAGGTTGCCATGTAGCGGGTGTCCTCCTTGGTATCCGTGAAGACGTAGTCCAGAAAGAGGGAGGTGTCTACCAGTTCCTCGTGTTGGCGATTCCCGTCGGCCATGCCGTCCAGCAGGTGATCGATCTGCGGGGCGTACCGAACCCGGTCCGAACGGATCCTGTTCAGACAGAGATTGGTTGCCACGGTCCAGAACAGGCTCGAACATACCGAGTCCATCCTGTCGCGTCGTTCGAGTATGCGGACGAACACGTCCTGCATTACGTCGAGCGCTTGATCTTCGTCGCCAAGGAGAAATTTACACCGGCGCAGGACCATGGGCCCGAATCGTTCATAGAGCGCTTCAAAGTTGTCGAGTGTCATGTATCCGTTTTCGTTCATGGTCTGTACCGTTCCCTGCATTCAATACTGTAACACAGCGAACGGTCAATACCGTCACTTCCCGCTCAGGTTTTTACGAAAAACATGCGCATGGAGCCCTTCCCCTTCACCTCGACCCCTTCGCGGCTTTCGAGGGGAATTCGTCCCGCCACGAGCGCGGCGGTGGCCTCGGAAAGGTTGATCTTCATGGGGAGCGAATTCGATTCCATCCGGGAGGCGGTGTTTACCGAATCGCCGAACACGTCGTAGATATACTTGTTCGTTCCCACGATTCCCGCGATGGCGGGACCCGAATGCACCCCTACGCGTATTTCCCAGCGGTGGGGGCCGTGGGCGTTCCGTTCGCCGAGGAAGGCGATCATGTCCCGGGCCGCTTCCGTCATCCGGAGGGCGTGGTCCTCGATGCGGTCGGGGATTCCCGCGGCGGCGAGGTAGGCGTCGCCGATGGTCTTGATCCGTTCGCAGCCGCGCTTGGCCATGATCGCGTCGAAGCCCGTGAATATATCGTTGAGTTCGGCGATAAGGGTGGCCGGGTCGAGGGTTTCGGATTTGCTCGTGAAATCGACCAGGTCGGAAAACAGGAAGGTGACCTCCGAAAACTGCTCCGGCTCGCAACGACCGGTCCGTTTAAGTTCTTCCGCCACCGCCTCGGGCAGAATGCTCAGCAGAAGCTGTTCCGATTTTTGGCGCTCAGTTTCCACCGCGCGCTGGGCGGCGCGAAGCTTCAGGTGGGTCCCGACCCGCGCGACCACCTCTTCTTTCTGAAAGGGCTTCGAGACGTAGTCCACCGCCCCGGCGCGAAAGCCCTTTACCTTGTCTTCGATTTGGTTAAGGGCCGAGATAAAGATTACCGGAATATCCGCGGTTTCCGGGTCGGCCTTGAGAACGGCTATGGTCTCGTAGCCGTCCATGTCCGGCATTTTTATATCGAGGAGGATGAGGTCAGGCTTCGCCTTCTTCGCGATCTGGATCGCCCGTTCCCCGTTTTTCGCCTGAAGGGGATAAAAACCCTCCTCCACGAGGGTGCCGGAAAGAACCTTGAGATTCTCCTCGATATCGTCGACCACCAAAATGCGATTCTGCTCGTTTTCCATGCTCCGTCCTTTTTTTATTCCGTATCCGATCCGAGCGCCTCGAGCACCCGTTGCAGCGAATCTTCGTCGAACCCGTCGGCATAGTAGCGGACGAGGGCAGCAAAATCCCCTTCGGTAGCGCGGAACCGGTCCGCCAGCGCGCCGATGGCGGTAAAGTCGTTGATCATGAGGGAGTCCGCGAGCTCCGTAACCGCGCCTTTTCCGATTTCGGCCGCGATGGAGCGGAAATCCAGGCTTTCAAAATCGGGCACCGCTTCCCGCTCGTTCGGTTCCACGGTCTCGTATTCCAGCGCGACCGTGGATTTGTCCCTGATGAGGGCGAACAGGGCGGAGCGCTTGAAGGGTTTGGCGAGGAAACCGTTAAAGCCCGATTCCAGTATTCTTTTCTCGTCGTTCACGAAGGCGCTGGCGGTCAGGGCGAATACGGGAATGCGCGCCGTTTCCGGGTTTTCCCGAATCTTTCGCATAGCCTCAAACCCGTCCATGACGGGCATCTTAATATCCATGAAAATCAGGGCCGGCTTAAACTCCGCCGCCCGTTCCGCCGCGACGCGCCCGTTTTCCGCTTCCATGGCCAGAAAGCCCGCGCCTTCCAGCATTTCCTTCAAGACCAGCCGGTTCAGTTCCTTGTCGTCCACGATGAGAACCGTCGCCTCGGTGCCCTTTTTGACCGCGATAGCCACCCCGTCGGGGCGCTCTTCAGGCAGGGGCGCGTCGGTGGCCGGCAGGTCCACGGCAAAGGTGAAGGTACTGCCCTTTCCGACCTCGCTTTCCACCGCCAACGTTCCGCCCATCATCTGGATGAACCGCGACGAGATGGCCAGCCCCAGGCCGGTTCCGCCCTCGTTGTCGTTGGTAGAGGCCTGCGCGAAGGGTTGGAGAATAAGGTCCAGCTCCTCGCGGGGAATGCCCTTCCCGGTGTCCGTGACGGAAAACCGGATTTGGTCCCCGTCAGGGCCAACGGTTATGCCTATACCGCCTTCGGCCGTGAATTTCACCGCGTTGCCCACCAGGTTGATGAGTATCTGCCTGAGTTTGCCCAAGTCGCCCTGGACCCTTTCGGGAAGGGGCGGCCCGGCGTATTCCACGTACAGCCCCAACCCGGCCTTTTTGCACCTGAGCGAGAACATTTCGTGAATGTCTTCCACGAAACGGGAAGGATTGAAGACGACCGGGTGCAATTCCTGTTTGCCCGCCTCGATTTTGGAAATGTCGAGGATATCGTTGATGAGGGAAAGGAGATGCTCTCCCGAACGCGATACGATATTGATCTTTTCCAGCTGTCCCTCGGTGAGGTTACGGTCGGCGGCCAACAGTTGGGTAAAGCCGAGCACCGCGTTGAGCGGGGTTCGCAGTTCGTGACTCATGTTCGCGAGGAATTCCGACTTCAGTCGGTTCGCGTTTTCCGCCGCCGATTTGGCTTTTTTCAGGGAATCCTCGATCTCGAGCTGCGCGCTAATGTCCCGCAGGATGGCGGTATAGACGGCCCCCCCCTCACCCGTGGCGAAACTGACGTTACTCTCGATCAGCGCCCGCCCTCCGCCCTTTCGCACGCCCCACATCCGCCTGATTCCCTCGACCCTGCCGAAAATATCCCCGACGGGTTCGCTGCCTTCCTTCGCGGCCTTGGCTTCGGTGGCGCAGGACATATCGTTGTCGGGGAATTCCAGTATTTCGGTAACGCACAGGGCCTCTGCCTCTTTGGCCGTATAGCCGAAAAAGCGCTCTGCGGCGGGATTGAAAACCCTGATATAGCCGTCGGCGCCGAAGGAAATGACGGGATCGGCCGCCATGGATACCAGGGCCTCGAGACGTTTGCTTGAGCTGTCCAGTTCCGCCTGTTGCCGCGCGATGAGGGTGTTTATCTCGCGGAAGAGTTCGGAAAATTCGTCGTTGGAGACGATGTCAATGGCCGATACCTTGCGAATATTGCCGCTATTCAGGTTCCTGAGCCGATTTTGCATGGTTCGGATGGGATACTTCAGTATCTGCTTGATTTGAAGCGACATTTCGATCACGAAAAGGAGATAGATGAGTGTCTTGACCAATACCACCTTTAAGGCCGATTCGACCCGATCGTCGTGAATCACGGAATCGAAGAAAAGGCCCGCTTTAGGGGTCGGCTGTCCATCGCCGGGAAGTCGCATGCCTAAATCGAGAAAATTTGACGAGGTGCCGTAGAGCTGCATGAGTATGAAAAAGACCAGCGCCGAATAGATAAGCACGATTTTCGCGTACAGCGAGGATTTCTTGAGCCGTATTTCGGGATCGTAGGCGAGGGCGGCGCGTTTTGCCGGGAAGAGTATATTGTCCACGTTGATCGAAATCATGGTGCCCGTGAGGAAACCCTGGGAAAGGGCGCTCAAGACGGTGAGCTGAACGGAGCTCGTGAGGCTCGGCACCCCGCCTGAGGCGATCAAATGGAGCAATTCGCCGGAAAGAAAGCCGGCTATCGAAAAGCCGATCACGAACGCATGAAGGGAATTGAGCCGGCGAATTACCCGATTCGCGTCGCCGACGGCGCAGGTTTCCGTGCCGCAGTAGCAGAAAAAGCGCAGGACGGGGGAAAGATACCCGTAAAACGCGACCGTGGTGAGCGCGATGATACTCCATACCTGGACGAAACCTTCCCGGGAAAAAAGGCCGGACCAGGCGTTGAGAAAGGCTTGGTGAAGGGTCGCCCCGTTGAATTGGGAAATGAAAAGGATTAAGGCGGGGCTTCCAACCAGGATCGGGAGGAGCAAGAGCCGTAAGAGTGCCGGCGAAGTGACCCGGCGCCGTTCGCTTCGGCGGCCGTTTCGCGTTTTTCTGGTGCGCATAGTACCAATATACTATAAAAAAAGGGCGAAACCATCGTCCCGCCCCCGTTTTTTTCCCCCGCGCCGCCCCGCGCTATTCCCAGCCAAAGGTTGCCGGCGGTTTATTGGTTACGTCGTAGAAGAGCGCGTCCACGAAGCGTAATTCCTTGATACGGTCTACCATTCGCTGGAGGACGGCGAGGTCGAGGTGGGCAAACCGCGCGGTCATAACGTCCTCGGAAACCACCGGCCTGAGGACGATGGCGCAGTGGCCCTCTTCCGCCGCGCACGGCAGGTTGATCGTAAGGTGCTGGAAGATGGCGCGGTATAGGCCGGCCATTTTCAGTTCGTCCAGGACGATCGCGTCTACCTCGCGGGTTTGGTCAAGCCGGGGGCGGTCGCACCACAGTTCGCGAAGCTCCAGGCGAACCGGTTTTCCCGCGGGGTCGGTCCGGCGCCACAGTTCCAACACCGTGCGGTTCACTTCCTTTACCGTATTCGTAATACGGGACGAGGCGGCTTCGACGGACTCCCAGGAGGGAAAATCCTTCCAAAGGCCCGGAAAGGAAAGCACTGCCGGGAAACGGTAGGTACGGAAATCGCCCTGTACGCCCACGGATCGGACCGGGAGGGCGCCGAGCGTCGGAAGCGACGCGGTTTTTCCCGGTTTCGACGCCGCGCCGAATTCCGTCGAGAGGTCGATCCCGGCGAGGGCCGAAAGCGTTTGGTCGAATTCCTGACGGTCTTTCGCCGCGTCGGGACCCGCTTGCCCCGGGCTCGCCAGCACGTTGATTGAAAGGCCCGGACCGGGAAAGGGATGCCGGTACACAAGACCGTCCGCAAGACCGATTTTCTTGCCTATCACGCGCACTTCGTCCTTGTAGAGGTCTTTCAGGGGTTCCACGATGAGGCCTTTTTCGATCAGCGCCTGGATTCCCTCAACCCGATTGTGGTGCGTTTTGATTACGTGGGAATTCTTCGTGCCGCCCGATTCTATGATGTCCGGGTAGAGTGTTCCCTGGGCAAGGAGCCATTCCGATTCGTCCAGGCCGATTCTTTTGACCACGGTATCGCGCACGGTTATGAAGGTCTCGCCTATGGCCTTGCGCTTTTTCTGCGGGTCCGCCTCGTGATAGACCGCCTTCAGGAAGGTTTCGCTGGCGTCTTCCACGATAAAATTAGTGAAGCCCGCGTCGCGGTATCGTTCGGCGATTATGGCGCTTTCCTGCTTGCGCATGAAACCGTTATCGATGTGTAAACCGAGTACCCGATCCTGCCCCAGGGCCTTGTTGAGCAGGGCGAAGGCGACGGTGGAATCCACGCCGCCCGAAAGGAAAAGGAGCACCTTCCGCGCCTTGCCGTCGCCTGGTCCGGCGTGGGTGTCGCCGCTCTCGTGGGGCTTACCGTCGGCGGAATCGCGGATATGGTCGAGAATCAGGTCCAGAACCCTATCCTGGCTCCAGTTTTTTTCCATGCCGCAGATTTTCGCGAAATTGGCGAGGATTTTGTCGCCCTCGGGGGTGTCTTTCACTTCAACGTGGCATTGGAGGCTCCACCGCTTTTTCGCGAGATTCTGCAAGGCCGCGTATCGGCAGTCCTTGGTGGAGGCGATGACCTCGAAACCGGGCGGCGGGGCGGTGACCTCGTCCTGATGGCTCATCCAGACCTGGGTCGGGAGCGTGAGGCCCTCGAAAAGGGGCGAATTCCGCTCGTTTGCCGCACGGTCTGCCGGAGCGCCGAGGCTGGAAATGCCGAATTCACCCACTCGGGCCTTTTCCACCGTACCGCCGTAGCATTGGGCCATCAACTGGTGGCCGTAGCAGAGCCCGAGAATCGGAACGGGCAGTCCGAGTATCTCCTCGTTAAACGTGGGAAGGTTTGTTTCGTAGACCGAAGAAGGACCGCCGGACATAACGACGCCCATGGCCCCGTCAAAGGCGGAAAGGGGCGCGGAGGGCATGGCGATTTCTGAATAAAACCCGAGGAGGCGGAACCGTTTCGCGATCAGGTGAGCGTATTGGCTTCCGAAATCAAGGACGATTATTTTTTGGTGTTCCATGGCCCAGCATAGCAAAAGGGCGGGCGAAAGTGAAGGGTCGCCGGGCGAAAAGGGCGCCGCCGGCAAAAAAAAACCGATTGCCGGGGCGGAGTATCGGACGGTCTGGCTGACGCCGTAAACCGTCAGCCAGACTTTCGGGTATAACCTTACTCTACCGTAACGCTCTTCGCGAGGTTCCGGGGCTTGTCCGGATCGTTGCCGCGCATGACGGAGCAGTAATAGGCGTAGAGTTGGCTCGGAATGACCGAGAGCATGGGCGATAAGGGGTCCAGGGTTCGGGGAATGCGGAATACCTCGTCTGCCGCGGAATCGAAGTACTTTTCGTCTTCCCAGGTGATCACGAGGACGGTGGCGCCCCGGGCCTTTACCTCCTTGATGTTCGAGTCCATCTTGTCGAACAGGGCGGTTTGCGTGCAGATCGCGACCACCAGGGTCGATTCGTCCACCAGGGCGATGGGCCCGTGCTTCAGCTCGCCGGCCGCGAAGGCTTCCGAATGGGTGTAGGCGATTTCCTTCAGCTTCAGCGCGCTTTCTAGGCTTACCGCGTAGTCGAACAGGCGGCCCATGAAAAAGGCCTTGGTCTTGTGGAACTGGCGGGCCGCGAAGCGCTGAATGTCTTCCTTTTGGGCGAGGAGCCGTTCCGCCAGGGCGGGCAAGCCTTCCAGCGCCTCGATGTTCTTCGCGAGTTCCGCGTCGTCAATGACCTTTCGCAGATGGCCGAATTTTAGGGCGATGAGGTAGACGCACATGAGCTGGGTGGTAAAGGCCTTCGTGGAAGCCACCGCGATCTCCGGGCCGGCCCAGGTATACATGACCAGGTCCGCCTCTCGGGCGAGGGTAGAGCCCACCACGTTGGTGATCGCGATAATGCGCGCGCCCGATTTCTTCGCCATGCGCATGGCCGCCAGGGTATCGGCCGTCTCGCCGGACTGGCTGATGATGATGAAGATATCCTTCGGGTCGTAGATCGGGTCGCGGTAACGGAACTCGCTGGCTACGTCCACGTCAACGGGAATGCGGGCGAAGCGCTCCAGGGCGTATTTCCCCACGACGCCCGCGTGCCACGCGGTTCCGCAGGCGCTGATGACCACGCGGCTCGCCTGGGCCCAGGAGGCGTCGAAGCCGATCTCTTCCAAGTTGATGGTCTTGGTCGCGTAGGTTTTTATGCGGGCGCGAAGGGTGTCGGCGAGGGCCTTGGGCTGCTCGTGGATTTCCTTGAGCATGAAGTGCTCGTACCCGCCCTTTTCCGCCGCGGAAACGTCCCATTCCACGCGGGAGGTCTTCTTCTCTATCGGCCGGGCCTCGCGGTCGAAAAATTCGACCCGGTCGCGGTAAAGCACGGCGATTTCGCCGTCGTTAAGGTAATATACGTCGCGGGTGTACTCCAAAAGGGGAGTCACGTCGCTGGCGATGAGGTTCTCGCCCTTACCCGCGCCGATCACGAGCGGCGCGTCTTTCCTGACGGCGATAATGCGCTCGGGCTCGTTTTCGCAGACGAAAGCCAGCGCGTACGCGCCCTCGATCCTGTCCAACGTCGCCCGCACGGCCTCGAAGAGGTCTCCTTTGTAGAAATAATCCACGAGATGGGCGACGACCTCGGTGTCGGTTTGGCTTTTAAAGGTCACGCCCGATTCCCTGAGCATTTCCTTGAGTTTCGCGTGGTTTTCGATTATGCCGTTATGAACCACGGCTATCTTTCCGGATACGTTCGTGTGGGGATGCGAGTTCACGTCGGAGGGCTCGCCGTGTGTCGCCCAGCGCGTATGGCCTATTCCCGAGGTCCCGCGGATGATCTCCGTGGCGATGCGCTGCTCCAGGTTCTTGAGGGCGCCCTTGGCCTTGCGGACCACCAGCGAATGGCCCGCTCCGGCTTCGTTGCCCGGGCCGAGGATCGCGATTCCCGCGGAGTCGTACCCGCGGTATTCCAGTTTTTTAAGGGCGTTCACCAGTACCGGTGTCGCCTCTTCTTCGCCGATGTATCCAACTATTCCGCACATTTTTTTCACCTCGTTATACGAACAAAAATATCACGAATGGGTTTCGTCCAAAAGCACTTCCAAATGGTTTTTTCTCACGTAATCGGAAACAGCGAGGAGGGTCCGGTGGGAAACCTTGCCGTCTACCTCGATGGTTTCCCGGAAGAGCTCGCTGGGAATGCGCAGCACCACGCAGTCCGTGGCCGCCACCGCCGTCGCGGTCCGCCCGATGCCCAGCAATGTCGCGAATTCGCCGAACATGCCCCCCCTGCCTATTTCGCTTACCCGGTTCTCGCGCACCAAGTCTACCGTGCCCGCCCATACGTAGTAAAGCTCGCTTGAATCCTCTCCCTGCGCGAAAATGACCTCTCCTTCCTTTTTTGAAAGCGCGTACCGCCGGTAAAAAAGCGAGGGGTTAATGAACATTACCCGCTCGAATTGGGCGCCGAGGTCGACGGCGTGGTACGGGGGCAGGAGATACAGGCGGGCGAGAAGGAAGCTATCGTAAAACTGCAGGACAAACTGGAACTGGGCGAAAAAAAGGAAGAGCACGAAAAAAAGGTACACTTCCAGAAGCAACACGATTACGTTCGCGAAAATGCCGTACACGATATTGTACCGGGTCATATTCACCAGGCTGCCGAACAGCGTCTGTACGAGGAGAATCGCGGCGGTACAGGCGGCGGCGGCAAGTGCGCAATGCGGGGCGGGCGGCTTAACCCGGGGGGTGAAATAATAAACCAGGAACAGAAACGCGAATATAATGCCGATGGGGGCGAACCGCAGGACGTTCCTCGCGATTTCCCGCGCCAGGGGCGTAAGCAGGCTTTCCGTCAGCGCGGAACCGAAGATGGCATTTCCCGCGGTAACCATGACCGCCCCGAGCACGATGAGAACGACCAAAACGACCTCGCCCCCAAGGACCACGAGGTTTTCCTTAATCGGCTTGAACTTGCCCCGCTTTCGGTAAATGACCCGCATGCTTTGCTGGATCGACGCGAAAAAGCGCCGCGCCATCCAGAATATCGAGAAGCCGAGGATAATCTCGAAGAAGCCGATTCGCTTAACCGCCATGACGGACCGGAGGATATCGGCTATATTTATGGAAGAAACGAGCACGTTCAGGGAACCCGTCAGATCGTCCACCACCTCGGGAGACGCCCTCAAAAAGCGGAGCAGGATTACCAGCACCATGAGCATTACGGGAAAAGCGGAAAGCAAAAAACTATAGGCCCCGGCGGCGGCATAGGTAAACAAGTCGTTGGCGATGAACGTATCCCAGGTGATGTAGAATCGCTGGGCAAAACCGAGCAGAATATGCTGTTTTTCCTGTTGAGTCCGACTGTCGCTCATTAGCGTGGAGTATACTGTATTACAACGGGAATTGGTACGGGTTTTCTGGGCAATTCACGGTATCCGGGGTATTGCAATTATGCATAAATATGTAATAAGATGGTATAAAATTGCATAAGAGAGGAGACGCGTTATGGAAAAACTGCGTGGAGCGTTTACCGCACTCATCACCCCGATGAACGAGGATGGATCCGTCGATTATGACGGGTTCAGAAAACTCGTGCGGTATCAGCTCGAAAGCGGTATCTCTGGCCTCGTTCCCCTGGGCACTACCGGCGAAACGCCGACCCTGGACGAATCCGAGGAAGACTTATTGATCGACATCACGATCGCGGAAGCCAAGGGAAAGGTTCCGGTCATCGTGGGCGCGGGGAGCAACAATACCCGCGACGCCGTGAAATACGTCAAACGCGCCAAACAGAAGGGGGCCGACTACGCGCTCGTGGTTACCCCCTATTACAATAAACCCACCGACGAGGGCATTTACCGCCATTTCGCCGCCTGCGCGGAAGTCGGCCTTCCCATCATCGTGTACAATATCGCCGGGCGCACCGGGAAGAATATTTCCACGCCCGTATTGGCCCGCATCGCGGAACTGCCGAATATTGCCGGCGTGAAAGAGGCTTCCGGGGACATGGGGCAGATGATGGACGTTATCGCGACGATCGCCGCGAAAAAACCGGGCTTTACGGTGCTTTCGGGCGACGATTCCCTGACGGTGCCCCTGGCGTCGCTCGGCGGTGACGGGGTTATTTCGGTGCTCTCGAACATCGATCCCGCCCGGGTCACGGCGATGACGAAGGCCGCGATCTCGGGCGACTTCGCGAAGGCGCGGGAACTGCACTACCGGCTTCTCCCCGCCTTCAAGGGCGCCTTCGTGGAGACGAACCCGGTACCGATCAAGGCGGCAATGGCGATGAAGGGCTTGCCCTCGGGAACCCTGAGGCTGCCCTTATGCGAGCTTTCGGCCGCGAACGTGCCCGTCGTGAAAGCGGCGTTCACCGAAGCGGGTATTCTGTAAAACCTTAAAACCGCGCGAATGAGCCGGGAACCGGTCCCTTGACCGGACACCCGGCCCCGCGCGGATCGAACCATACGATTCTGGAGAACACATATCATGAGCGATAAGATTCCCGTAGGCATTCTCGGCGCCACCGGCGCCGTCGGTCAAAATTATATTTATTTATTGCAAGATCACCCCTGGTTTGAGGTAACCTACGTTGCCGCGAGCCCCCGTTCGGCGGGAAAGCGCTACCGTGATGTAGTGGAGAGCCGTTGGCTCCTGGGGGCGAACATTCCCGAGGGCGTTAAGAACCTCGTTATCGAAGACGCCAACGATCCTTCAAAGGCGGCGGGCAAGTGCCGTTTCGTGTTCAGCGCCCTGGAGCTCGATTCCAAGGACGAGATCAAGGCGCTGGAAAACGCCTATGCCACCCTCGGGATTCCCGTGGTCTCCAACGCCTCGGCGCATCGCTGGACCGACAACGTGCCCATGCTGATTCCCGAAATCAACGCGGACCACGTCGCGGTGATCGACGCTCAGAAGAAGGCCCACGGATGGGACAAGGGCTTCGTGGCGGTAAAGCCGAACTGCTCGTTGCAGAGCTATATGACCCCGATTTGGGCGCTCATGCAAGCCGGGTACGAGGTAAAGCGCATGTTCGTGACCACGCTGCAAGCCGTTTCCGGCGCGGGCTATCCCGGCGTTCCCAGCCTGGACATGATCGACAACGTGGTGCCGTATATCGGCGGCGAGGAAGAAAAGAGCGAGAAGGAACCCCTGAAGATTTTCGGCTCGGTCAAGGACGGCAAGATCGTGAACGCCGCCGGCCCGCTCGTCGCGGCCCACTGCAACCGGGTTCCCGTAATCAACGGGCACACCGCCTGCGTAAGCCTCGAATTCGGGGAGAAGAAGCCGTCGCTCGCGGAAGTTGAGCGGATTTGGACCGAGTTCCGCGGACTGCCCCAGGAATTGGGCCTTCCCTTCGCGCCCAAGCAGCCGATCATCGTGCGCCATGAGGCGAACCGCCCCCAGCCGCGGCGCGACCGCGACGAGGACAAGGGGATGGCGGTTTCGGTCGGTCGCCTCCGCGAATGCCCACTCTTCGATATTCGGTTCGTGGGCCTTTCTCACAATACGGTTCGCGGCGCCGCGGGCGGCGGTATTTTGAACGCGGAACTCCTGAAAGCCCAGGGCTACCTGGCCTGATCTTTCTTTCCCGTTGCGGCCAGGAGCTTTACGGCTCACATCGCGATTTTTGATGGAGTTTTTGATTATGAATGAAAAGACCTTTCCCCTGACTCTCAAGGACCTTACCGGGCTTTCGGAACTGTATCCGACCCCGTTTTACCTGTATGACGAAAAGGCGATCCGCGAGCACGCCCGCCGCTTCAATAAGGCGTTCTCCGGCTTTCCCGGCTTTAAAAACTATTTTGCCGTAAAGGCCTGCCCGAACCCGTATATCCTCAAGATTCTCGCCTCCGAGGGCCTCGGTGCGGACTGCTCGAGCATGCCCGAGCTCATATTGGCCCAAAAGGCGGGGCTCACGGGCGAACAGGTTATGTTCACCTCGAACGAGACGCCCGAAAAGGAATACGTGTACGCGAATCTCATGGGCGCGATCATCAACCTGGACGATTTGACCCACGTTGACTATCTCGACAAGTCCATCGGCGGCATTCCCGAGCTTATTTGTTTCCGGTACAATCCGGGGCCCCTGAAAGAGGGAAACGCCCTGATCGGGAAGCCCGAGGAGGCTAAGTATGGCCTTACCCGGCCCCAGATGTTCGAGGCCTACGCGGAAGCGAAAAAGCGGGGCGCGAAGCGTTTCGGTTTGCACACCATGGTGGCCTCCAATGAGCTCAATCCCGATTATTTCGTGGAAACCGCGGAGCTTTTGTTCGATCTCGCGGTTGAGCTGCGGGACAAGCTCGGAATCGAGGTCGAATTCATCAACATGGGCGGGGGCATGGGCATTCCCTACCGGCCGGGCCAACGGGCCGTGGATTATGACCGGGTGGCCGCGGGGATGCGCACGGCGTACGACGCGAAACTCAAGGCGGCGGGGTTCGGCGACGTGAAGATCGTTTTCGAGTGCGGCAGGCCCTTCACCGGCCCCTATGGCTGGCTCGTTACGCGCGCGATCCACGAAAAGCACATTTACCGCGAGTACATCGGGCTTGACGCGAGCATGGCCGATCTGATGCGGCCCGGTATGTACGGGGCGTACCACCACGTTTCGGTAGTGGGCAAGGAAAACGCGAAGGCGGACCGCGTCTACGACGTGGTGGGATCCTTGTGCGAGAACTGCGATAAGTTCGCGGTTCAACGGGAACTGCCGGCGATCGACAAGGGCGATTTCGTGGTTATCCACGACGCGGGGGCCCATGGGCGCGCCATGGGCTTCAATTACAACGCGAAGCTCCGCGCGGGGGAACTACTCCTTCGGGAAGACGGGAAAATCGTCGAGATCAGGCGGCGCGAAACCGTGGACGACTATTTCGCAACCCTTGATTTTTCCAAGCTCGGGAGTTTTAAGGCCTGAGCGCGGGAGGCTCGGGCGGGCCTACGGACGCGGCGCGTCCCTTTTTGCATAGGTATACCGAGGTCAACCGGCCCTTTCGCGTCGGTTGACCTTTTTTTTCAAATCGGTATAGCGTGCGGCGTGCGGTATAAAAAAACCGTTCGCGAAGGCTCGAATAGCAGGAATTGGCCCCATAGTGTGCGGTATACTTATGGGAGTGGAGGTCGTTATGAAGAAACCGGTAATCGTAGCCGTCGCCTTATTGACCCTGGTTTCGGTAACCCTGTTCGCCGCGGATTCCGCCGAGGAGTACGTCGTTCAATCCGTGACGGGTAAGGTGGAACGCGAAGTATCGGCCAATAGATGGGAAGCGGTCGTCGCGGGAATGACGCTCGCCCCTTCCGCCGTCGTGAATACGGGACTCAACGCATCCCTCGTCGTGCAAAAGGGCGATTCCGTCATCGTGATAAAGGCCATGCAAAAGGGCCCGCTGGAAAAGCTTATCGCCGCGTTGGGAGCGCAAACCGCGGGAATAAAGCGCGGTTCCAAGATAAAGGAATCCCGGGTGTCAGCCGATTCGGGCCAGGCCGTATCCAATGTGTCCACGGCGTCGACGCGCGCGAGCGAGGCCGAGGTAGACATCGAGTGGGTCGATTCCGAATAGGAATGCCCCTTTCGAACGCGTACCCCATCGGAATAGAAAGGCAACCGCCCCTGACGGTTGCCTCTTTTTTTTACGATTTTTGGGACAGGTTAAAGACCCCGTCCCAGTTCGGCTCGGGAGGTTCGGCGAAAAACGCCGCGCACCGTTCCGCGTATAACGCGGCCACGCGATCGTCGGCTTTCGCGGCCAGGAGGGCTTCGAATTTCCGGCGCGCGTCTTCGTAATTTCGCGCCTCGAAGGAAGTAAGGGCCCGCTCCCAATCTGCCGCCGCCCTATGCTGGTCTTCCGAGGCTTCCTCGACGGTATTGATCAGCTCGTAGAGCCTCAGCGGCCGATTCACTCCCACTACCCGCACCCGATCCAACGGTCGCGTCAGGAATTCGTCGCCGATGGCCGCCTTGGTGTACTCGCTCAGGAGGATGCCCCCGGTTCTGTACAGTTTATTGACGCCCTCGAGCCGGGACGCGAGATTCACCGCGTTTCCCATGATCGTATAGTCCATCTTGTTTTGGGTACCCATGTTTCCCACGATCATATCGCCGGTATTGATGCCGATTCGCGTGAAAAGCGGCGTTGGGGAGAGCCCCTCGGCCATGAATCGCCCGTTCAGCTCCGTCTCGGCCCGTTTCATCGCCAGGGCCGTTTTGCAGGCCAAGGCCGCATGGTCCGCGATGGGTATGGGCGCCCCGAAGAAGGCAATGATCGCGTCGCCCTCGTATTTGTCGATGGTTCCCCGGTTGTCAAGGACGATATCGCTCATGGCGGTCAGATACTTGTTGAGCAGGGCAACGAGATCGGTCGGGTCAAGCTTTTCAGAAATCGACGAAAAGCCCTGGAGATCGGTGAATATCGCCGTCATTTCGCGTTTTTCGCCGCCGAGATTGAGCTTGGAGGGATCATTGATGATCTCGTTAATGACCGCGGGGGAAAGGTATCGCGAGAATGCCGATCGAAGAAAGGATTTTTCCCGTATCGTGGTGAGGAAGCTTAGGCCCGACAGCGCGAGAAAACTGGCCGCCCCCGAGGCGAAGGGGATAACGACGCCCACGTAGCGGCGCGAGAAATAGAAAAACGTAAAGAGGGCCACGATCGTGAGGGCGAGGGCCCCAATGCCGAGCGGCAGGGCCGTCTTGGTGTCGAATCTCTTGATGATGCAGCCGAGACCGAGGGACAGCGCCAGGGCAATCAGGATGGACACCCAGAGGGGCGAGTCGTCCAGAAAGCTTTCCGACAGGATCATGTTGGCGAGGGTGGCGTGGATGCCCACGTTGGGGAAACGCTCCTCAAAGGTCGTCAATCCCACGTCGGTCATGGACGTGACGGTCACCCCGATTATGGCGAAGGCGCCTTTCATGATGGGCGCGAGGCGGTCGCGCAGGATCGCCATTTCCCCGTATTGGTATCGGGCGGTGGCGAACAGTTCGGCGACGAAATCAACGGTCGCCTCGTCGAGCCCCGTGTCGAGGATTATCCGTTCGGTGTCGCCGTTTAGGTACGTATCGGTCACCGCGAAAAAGCGTTCCCGGTACGATAGCCAATTCTCGAAGGTAATGCCGTTCTCCGGGTCGTCACCCGTTCCGAGCTCTTCCCGGACGTACGCCGCCGCGTCGTACAGCTCCAGGGGCGTTTCATTCCCCTCCCAGTACGTAAAAAAGCCGGAGTCTTTCATGAAACGTAGGTTTTCCGCGAGGTCCCGCTCGATCATATCGTAATTCACGAGGTCAGACGCGGAGACCGAATGAAAGTCCGCGTATTTTTTCTTCGGCCAATCTATCAGAACGGAACCGTCCGAGGCGCGGGGTATGATGACGGTACGCTCCTCGCCGTTCACCCGGGCGCCTGACAGGGTAATGCGCGAATCGGTAACGGATACCGCCGGATTCCCCAAGCGGTCCAGGAGCGGCGGCATGATAAGCTGCCCGTAGTAGTTTCCGTTCCATTTGTACAAGAGGTTTACCCGTCGGCGATACCCGTCGGCGTCGGGTTCCGCGTTGACGAATCCCGCATTGCGGGCCTGGGACAGGAGCATGGCGATGCTGGGGATTATGCCCGGGAGCTCGGGCGTTTTCGCGTCGGCGCCGCCGTCTACCGACTTCATGGCAATGCGGCCTTCGAGGAGCTTCCGGTCCCCTTCGGCGACGTGTAGCGTTTTTTCCTCGCCCTGAATGTCTTTTGCCTTCACCATGGTCAGGGTAAGGTAGGAATTGCCGAAGAAGCGGAGCGCCTTCGCGAAGTAATCGTCAAGGTCTCGGGATACGTAGGAGATGGAGGCGTCGAGCCCGTTCTTGATTTCCCGGTTGAAGGCGAGTATCTGTGCCTTGTATTCCGCCGCGTCTTCCGGACCTATAAAGCGGGACTCGAACGCGTCCATCACCTGGGCCACGGTATCGTCCATGCGGGCAAAGCTTTCGTCCAGGTAGCCGGGCAATTCTTCCTGAACGTAGGCCGGGTCCACTTTCACCGGGCTCCGGTTCAGGTAGCTCAGGTCGAATACCACGGTCGCGGCGCCGAGCTCCTTCATGAGCACGATGGCGTCGGCCATGATGTCGCGGTTCCAGGGCCATAAGCCCACGTTTTCCACCGCGCGATCGTCGATATTCACCACGAGCACCGAAGGGTCTTCCTTTAACGGGGGCGTGGCGTGGAGAAAGGCGTCGTACACTTTATGGTCAAGGGTGGTGAGGGCGAGAAGCGAGCACAGTACGACCGTTACCGACGGGACGATAAGGTGAAGATACTTTTTCATACCATGAGTATAGACCCGTTTTTCGGGTCCTCAATCATTTTTCCAAGACCGCCGCGCGGAATTTGTCTCCCCGGTCGAATTCGTTTCGGAATAGCCCGAAACTCGTGGCGCCCGGGGAGAAGAGGACCACGTCGCCGCTCTGCGCCGCGTTTCTGGCGGCTTGGACCAAGCCCGTCAGATCGCTAAAGGGCCCCTCAAAGGGGATTGAGCGTTCCTGCAGCAGGGGAACGAGCTTATCCGTCCCCGTTCCCGCGAGGAGAAGTATTTTTTTCGCCCGGGACGCGACGCGGGCCAGGGGGGTAAAGTCAAGATTCTTGTCGGTGCCTCCCGTCAGGAGCACTACGGGCGCTTCGAAGGACCCCAGGGCGGCGGCCACCGCCTCGGGGATGGTGGCTGCGGAATCGTTATACCAGCGGGTTCCGTTCTCCTCATGGAAGAATTCCAGGCGATGGGTAATGCCGGGAAACCGCGAGAGAGCCTCGCCCGTCCGGTCCGGATCGGCGCCGAAGAGGACCATGGCCTGGGCCGCGTTCAGGAGGTTCTGCCTCATATGAAAGCCCGGAACGGCAAGTTCTCCCGGCAGTATCATGCGGGGCCGCGACATCCCTTCCTCGCGCATCCATCCGGTGCCGTCGCCTTCGAGCCAGGCGCCCGGCTGGTCCGGAAAGGGTCGCTCCGAATACCAATGGGGCGTCGCGGCGGTTTCGCGGCGAAAGACCGGTCCCCATTCGTCGTCCCGATTGCATAAAAGGTGGGAATCCGGTCCCATGTCCGCGTATATGACTTTTTTGTCCGCGACGTAGGGCTCCATGCCGCCGTACCAGTTCTGGTGATCGGGCATTATCGGGGTGAGAATGGCGACTTTGGGCTTGAGGAGCCCTCGGCCACGAAGGTCGGCAAGTTGCCAGCTGGACAATTCGAGTACTACCGGGGTATCCGGTCCCGTTTCCGTCAGGAAGGTGAGGGGACTCACGGTGATGTTCCCGCCGAGAAAGGACCGATAGCCGAGTTCGTCCAGGCCGAAATGGAGGGCGCTGACCGTGGAGGACTTTCCCTTGCTGCCGGTCACCGCCAATAAAGGCGAATCGGAAAGCCGGAGAAAGGCGGAAACGTCGGTCTCGATGGAACGGGCCAAACCGAGGTAGGGATTGCCGGCGAGTTTCACTCCCGGGTTTTTTATGACCGTGTCCGCTTCGACGAAGTCCCGCTCTTCATGGCGACCCAACACGTAGCGTATGCCTTTCAAGTCTGAAAGCGCTTCAATCGAGGGCGCGAGATCCTTTTCGCCCTTGCCGTCGGTAACCGTGACGAGGGCTCCCCGGGAGGCGAAAAAGCGGGCGCTCGCAAGGCCGCCGCCGTTAAGGCCCAGACCCATAACGGTGACGCGCAGGCCAGCTATGTCCGCCTCGGTCTTGAACGGGGCCTTGGTGAATCGGGGGTCAAAACTCAACGGTGTACTCCTTGTGCTCACGGTCATTCAGATAGGGGGTTACCCTCAGGTTCGCCCAGGGCTCGCCAAGCTCCGCGGGGATTTTTGCCTTCAGTTCCCTATAAAGGGGGAGAAGCTCGGAAAACGCCGCGTTTTGCAGGTCCTCGAGGATCGCGTCCAAATCGGGCTCAAGCCGCTCGCGAATGCCGTGCAGCGTTTTCGGCCCCAAATCGTTGGTTCCCGGTTCCAGGCCCAGGGCGTTCACGCTCACGCACCGGTGCTTGCAGGTTACCGGATAGAACGGGTGGTTACGCTTGCCTTTCGGCAGCACCAGCTTGCTGAAGAACTTGTTTATGTCGGCGTCCATCCATATGCCGTGGATCATGTAGCCTTCGCCCGATTCGCCTTTCCAGGTCACGGGTATGGTCTGGTCGAAGGAAATGGGATCCCCGCTCAGGGCGTCAAAGTCGGGGGAGAGGGGGAACCAGTCGCTTTCATGGTAAAGCCGGTTGGTCCGAAACCGATGGGTGTAGCTATTGCTGCCCGCGGCGATTATCTCGGAGTCCAGGGGGCGGCAGGAGAGGTCGATCCTGGCCAGGTAGAGGTAGGCGCGCCCGCCGTACCGCTCGATGCGGAAAAAGCCGGGAGCGTGAATGTTGGCGGCGTCGAAAAACCAGCTGGTTCCGGCCAGGAGCCGCGGCGCGAGTTTCGTTACGCGGCGCAACACGACGGACAGGGCCTCTACGTAGCCGTCGGGAGGGACGTGATTCTGGAAATTATGGTGAACGGGAAACGAAGGCACCTCGTAAGTATCCGCGAGGACGGAAAACTGGTCTTCGTTCTGACTGAAGCGACAGACTGCCCGGTACCCCGGTTCCGGCTCGGCGGATTGGGCGAGTATGGCGTTAATGCCGGGGTCGGTAAGGCTATTGTCTATCGCGCTTGTACTCAAGCCCATTGAGACCTATAATATAACATAGTTATGGGAAATAAAAGACGTGCCTTTATCGTTCTGTACGCCTTCCTCGCCGCCTTGGCCTTCGGCGAAGCCTACGCGAACCTTACGTACGCGGAAGGCGGTACCTTCCGTATCGTGCGATCCGGCAAGACCTCGGTTTGGGACGCGGCCTCGCAGGACGTATTCGGCATGGAGATTATGATCGGCGATTTTATCAGTACGGGTCCGGGCACCGTGCTCGAAATATCCGTGCACCCCATTTCCGCCTCGGTGCAAATCGCGGAAAACACCTCCTACTCCTGTACCGCCGACGAATCGGGCAGGGAATCGAAAGGGGAGCTGTTTTACGGCCGGGTACGCGCCAAGGTAGCCAAGCTTTCTGGCGGTTCCTCTTTCCGTATCTCGTCGCCCTCATTGGTCGCGGGTGTTCGGGGAACCGATTTCGGCTGCGACGTGATCGCCATCAAGCCTTCGGCCGAACCCGCCTCAACGGGAACCGGGACTGCGGCCCCCCCCTCTCCCGTACTGAGCCGCGTCTTCGTTTTTGAGGGAACCGTGGCGGTCGCTCCGGCGCAGCAAACCGTGCTGGAAACCGTACTGGTGGATTCGGGAAAAATGGTCGAGCTTGTGTCCACGGGCGCCGCGAGCGAGAAACCCGCGCTCGAGGTAACGCCCCTCTCCGAGGAAATCCGCTCGTATTGGCAGGAAATTCCGGCCGTAGGCTATATCGCCGAGGGCGAAAGCGCGCCCGCCGCCGATGAAAGCCCGAAGGGCCCCGAGTGGCGAAGCGAGGGCGGCTATCTCGTGCTTGACCGATCCTGGCCCCGATCGGGGGAATCCCCGGTGGAGTTCAGGACCGCGCGATTGCCCAACTGGGCAGCAACCGCCCTCATGATCGCGGGCAGCGCGGCGTGTAACGCCACGTCGATTTACGCGACCCAGACCGGTTCCGCGGCGTGGTTCGTGGAATCGGGCTATTCGGCGGGCATCGTCATGACCGGAACCGGCGCCATGCTCGCCATCCTCGCCGCCCTTTTCGATTGAATAGCGTTTAGCGTCAGGCCGCCTGACGGCGCCTAAGCGGCGTCAGGCCAGTCTCAGGTCGAACTTTCCCTCGTAAAGATAGCCTCCCGTGCCGGTCACGAACAGCTCGTTCGCGTCCGTATCCCAACTCGCGACGACCCGCCTGGATTGGTCCCGGTCCGTTTCAAGCACCGAATCGGGCTGCGCGGCGGCCCTGCCGAAATCGAAAAGGATAACCGCGTCGCTCTCCGCGATTCCCGCGCAGACCGAGGCAACCAGCGCCCCCGTGGCGGCGGCGCAGATCGTCGCCGTCCCGCGCGGCTCAACCCGGGCGAGAACCGTGTCCCTGGTGAGCGCCCGGGCGATTACGGGAGTAACCTTCCGGTCGGGAAAGGCTTTGGCGGACAGGGCGCGAAGGCTTCGGTAATCCAGGGTTCCCAGGGTTTGGGGAAAGGCGATAAGCGTATCCTCCAGCACGTGAAGCCCGGCGAAGGACGTCCTGATGCCGTCATGCTCGATGATTTCGGATATTTCCGCCGATAACGGGGTGACGACGCGGCCCCCGAGGAGGGAGAAGGGTGACCCGCAGGCCAGGCGGAACTCGTGCGCGCCGAGAACCGTGACGGTCCGCTCGCCGGTGGCGGTTTCGAAAACGATGGCCCTTTTTTTCACGCGGCCCGAGTCGAAGGCATAGCGCGCGGCGCATAAAAGGGCGTCTTCCGCGACCCTCGCGGCTTCGCCCCGGTTCGTGAAAACCCGCAGGGCATTGCCTTCCGAAAGGAATATCGCCCCAGAGGCCCCCGCCCCGAAGCGCTTGTCGCACAGAACGCGGGCCGCCTCGCCCCATCGGTCCTGGGGCAGCCTGAGATCGGGCTTTTCCTGGGAAAAATCGGCGAGAACGAACCCGTTTCCGGCTATCTGCAGCTTTATGAACGAAACGGTCGCGCGAGACTCAGCCACGGTTGGTCCTGAGGTTTCGGCGAGAATCGAACCGCGCCCGGGCCAGGCTCAGGAGCTTCATCACTAAATCGGCGTAGGGAAGCCCGGAAGCCTCGCACATTTTCGGGAACATGGAAATGGAGGTGAATCCGGGGATGGTGTTGATTTCGTTGAGGTAAAGGGACGCGTTTCTACGGTCTATGAAAAAGTCTACCCGCGAGAGGCCCGACAAGTCCAGGGCGCGATAGGCCTGGATCGCGGTTTGCCTGACGCGCTTGGTGGTCTGTTCGTCGATATCCGCGGGAATTTTGAGGGCCGCGCCCTCGGGATCGAGGTATTTCGCGTCGTAATCGTAGAACTCGTGGCTGGGAATGATTTCGCCGGGAGTATAGGCCACGGGGGCCTCGTTGCCCGTGACGGAGCACTCGATTTCCCGCGCGGGAATGAACGGCTCCACGATGATCTTGTCGTCCCACAGAAAGGCCTCGCCCACGCGCTTTTCCAGTTCCTCGCGGTTGGCGGCCTTGGCGGCCCCCACCGAGCTTCCCGCGCAGGCGGGCTTCACGAACAGGGGCCAGCGCAAGTCCCGTTCCGCCCGGGCGATCATCTCTTCCTTCAGGAGGTCGTTTTGCCAATCGGCTATCTTTATCGCGACGAAGGGGACTATGGGGAGCCCCGCTGCCTGCCAAATGAGCTTGGTCTTTTCCTTGTCCATCGCCAAGGCGCTCGCCATAACGCCGCCGCCCACGTAGGGCACCTCGGCCATCTCGAACAGGCCTTGAATGGTTCCGTCTTCGCCGTAAGTTCCGTGTAAAACCGGGAACGCCACGTCTACCGCGATTTTCTCTCCGGCGCACTCGAAGGCCCCGCTTTGTCCTCCGCCGGGAATGACCGACACGCGGCGGGCGGGATTGGCCACGATCGCGAGGACCGCGGCCTGATCGTTCCGTATCCGTTCCGTTTCGGCGTCTTCCTGGAGAAACCAGGCCCCGTTTTTATCGATGGCGATGGCGATAACCCGATGCGCGCGGGCCGGGATATTCCGGATGATGGAGGAGGCGGAGCGGAGCGATACCTCGTGCTCCCCCGATTTTCCCCCGTAAATGACGGCGATGTTCATTGCATTCCTCCTGTTAGTAACCCAATTCCCGTAACGCGGCTTTCGCTTCCGCGATTTCGTCGTATGGAACGGTCTTGTCGCGGTAGATAATCGAATTTTCGTGGCCCTTTCCCAAAAGGAGGACAAGGTCGCCCGGTTTCGCCAGGGAAAGCGCCTTTCGGATCGCCTGCGGTCGGTCGGGAATGAGGAAGAGGCGTTCGTCCCGCGTCAGTTCGGGGCAACCCGCGGCGATTTCCTCGAGAAGGGTCAGGGGATCTTCCCCGCGGGGGTCTTCGTCGGTCAGGATTACCGTATCGGAATAGTCCGCGGCTATGCGGCCCTGCTCCGGCCTTTTCACGGTATCCCGTTCCCCGCCGGAACCGAACACGCTGATGATCCTGCCTTTCACGCGGGCGCGGAGGGGCGGGAATATCTCCCGGAAGGAGGAGGGCGTATGGGCGTAGTCGACGAGCACCTCGAAAGCCTGACCCTGGTTAATGACGGTCATGCGGCCGCGAACCGGGGTAAGCCGGGGGAGGAGGGGAGCGAGCTCGGCAAGGGGGCGGTCAATGAGCTTCGAGACCGCGATGAGCGCCGCCAGCGCGTTTTTTACGTTGAAGGCGCCCGGAAGGTTCACGCGCGCCGGAATTCGCTCGTCGTTGTCCACGATGGTGAAGTTCGCGCCGTCGATGTCCACGGCGATGTCTCGGGCGTATACGGTTCCCTGGAAGTCCGCGGCGCGGGAGGTCGAAAAGCCGTACACCCGCTTTTTCGTGGCCATGCGGAAGTAGGGTGCCGCGGCGTCCTCGTCGTTTACCACGCCGAACGACGGTACCGGAACGCCCGCCTTAACGTGGTCGTGGGCGTCCAGGGCGCGGAAGAGATTGGCCTTGTCGGATTTATACCGCTCATGGGTTCCGTGGAACTCCAGGTGCTCGTGCGTCACGTTCGTCATGATTCCTACGTCGAACAGCACGTCGGCGAGCCGTCCCGTTTTGGCGGAAAGCCCGTGGGAGGAGGATTCGATAACCGCGTACCGGCAGCCGGCGTCGCGCATTTCCGCCAGCCGCGCGTGTATGGTTACCGCCTCCGGGGTGGTCTGGTGTTCGGGATTGGAAACGACCTCGTCGCCGGCGCAGTACTCTACCGTGGAAATGAAACCCGCGCGATGCCCGGCGAGGCGGAGGAGTTGGAAGACCAGGGAAACGGTGGTGCTTTTCCCCTCGGTCCCGGTAATGCCGATCACCGCGAGGTCTCGGGACGGGTATCCGTAAAAGGCCGCCGCCACGGGAGACATGGCGAGCCGCGGGTTCTCCACCCGGAGATACGCCACGCCGTCTTCGTACGCGGCGAGTTCTCCCTCGTGTACCACCGCGACGGCGCCTTTGGCGATCGCTTGGGGAATGAAGCGTGAACCGTCCACGTGCAGGCCCGGCAGCGCAAAAAAGAGGAATCCCGGTTCGACCTTCCGGGAATCGTAGGCAAGACCGGTTATTACCGGGTCAACGGCGCCGCGTCGCTCAAGCGCGTCTGCCGCGTCAATAAAACTGGACAGTGTTTTGGACATACTATGGACGGAATTGTACCAAATGCGTACTTGAGTTTGCAACACCTTCGCCGTTATTATCGATAAGTATGTACGAAACACGCGTAGAGGCGGAATTTGCCGCCGCCCACTTCCTCGCCGATTTTCACGGCAAATGCGAACGGCTTCACGGCCATAATTATCGGGTCCTCGCCCACGCGCGGGGCGAAACCCTCGATTCGGGGGGAATGCTCGTCGATTTCGGCATTCTCAAAGGGGCCTTGCGCGACGTATGCGCCGAACTGGACCACCGAAACCTCAACGATTTTCCCGCGTTCGCCTCGAATCCCAGCGCGGAACGGATCGCCGAATACGTCTTCGGCCGGCTTCGGGAACTTCTCCCCGACGCCCCGCTGTGGGCGGTGGACGTATACGAAACCCCCACGAGCAGGGCCCGTTTTTACAATGTAACAAATACCGCGGCGCGGTAACCCGTCGGGGACCGCGACCGTTTTTGTCGAGAATTATCGAAAAATCGAGGAGTTATCATGATTGATGTCCAGCATGTCTCCCGGTTCTACGGTTCTTTCAAGGCGGTAGACGATATTTCCTTCTCGGTAAATCAGGGGGAAATCGTCGGCCTTCTAGGACCGAACGGGGCCGGGAAAACCACCACGATGAGGATGATAACCGGTTTTCTGGGAACCACCGAGGGGGTAATCACCGTCGGCGGCGAGGTCATGACGCCCGACGCGAAGGAGCTTAAGCGCCGGATCGGCTACATGAGCGAATCGGCCCCCCTCTACGGCGACATGATCGTCGAGGATTACCTTCGGTACGTCGCGGGCATTCAGGGCCTCGACGCGGAGGAAAAGGTGCCCCGGGCGGCGGAAACCTGCGGCCTTATCGACGTGATGCACAAAAACGTCGCCGACCTATCCCGGGGGTACCGCCAGCGCGTCGGCCTTGCCCACGCCCTGATCCATGACCCCGAAATACTTATCCTGGACGAGCCCACCAGCGGTCTCGACCCGAACCAGATCATCGAGGTTCGCAACCTCATCAAGGAAATCGGCAAAACCCGCACGGTTATTATTTCCACCCACATTCTGAGCGAGGTAGAAATGCTGTGCGACCGGGTCATTATCATATCCCGGGGTAAAATCGCTGCGGACAGCCCGACCGGCGAGCTTCGCGCCCGTTTCGGACACAGCGCCGCCGTGGCGGTCCAGGTCGCCGGCTGCGCGCCCGCCGAGCTCTCCTCCGCATTGGCTTCCCTTCCGGGAGTGGCGGGGGTCGCCGAAACCGCGGGAGAAAACGGTCTTTCCGCGGTCCTGGTTTCCGTGGCGGGCGCCGCGGAGATCCGACCGGCCATCTTCGCCCAGGTGGCGAAAAAAGGCTGGGTGCTGTACGAAATGGTTCTCCGGCAAAATAGCCTGGAAGACGTGTTCCGCAATCTTACTTCCGGAGGTGACGCATGAGCGGCGCAAATTCCGCCCCGCGCGCGGGAAAATCCGCGTTGACGGTGATATTGAAGCGGGAGCTTTCGTCCTTTTTCGCGGGGCCCGTGGCCTACATCGTATCGGCCCTGTTTTTGGCCTTTTCGGGCCTGCTTTTCTTTTCGACCTTCTTCTTGGTCAATCGGGCCGAGCTCCGGGGCTTTTTCGGGGTGCTTCCCATGCTCTTCGCCTTTTTTATTCCGGCCCTGACCATGCGGCTTCTCGCGGAAGAACGGCGGAGCGGTTCCATCGAGACCCTCCTTACCCTGCCCGTGAGCGCCTTTGACGTAGTGATGGGCAAGTTCCTGGCGGCGGTGTCGTACGTGGCGATCATGCTCGTCCCGACCCTGGCGTACGCGTTGACCGTCGCCGTCCTCGGCTCCCCCGACGCGGGCCCGATCCTCGGCGGGTACCTGGGCGCCCTCTTTCTCGCCGCGGCCTTTTCTGCCATCGGCCTCTTCGCGTCGGCGGTTACGAAAAACCAAATCGTCGCCTTTTTCGTCGCCTTTGCCGCCTGTTTCGTCCTCGTCATCCTGGACCAGTTCCTGGTGATCTTTCCGGCGGCGATCGTCGCGCCCCTGGACTGGCTTTCAGCGGGCTCCCACTTCGAGTCCATTTCCCGGGGCATCGTTGATTCGCGGGACCTCCTGTACTTCCTCTCGGTCACGGCGCTTTTCGTCGCCCTGACCGTGAAGACCGTGCGGGAAAGGAGGGAAATCTGATGAATCCTCTCAAAAGATTCCGTGCGTGGATCTCCGGGCCGAAAAGCGATCTCGCCCTTTTTATCCTGTTCCTCGCGCTCCTCAACCTGGTGGGCGCGAAGGCCTTTTTCCGGGTAGACCTCACGGCCCGGCAATCGTACTCCCTTTCGCGCGCGAGCCGAGAAACCGTGCGCGCCCTGGAACAGCCCCTTTCGGTAAAGGTCTTCTTTTCCGACAAGCTTCCGGCGCCCTATAACACCGTTTCCCGCTACCTTTCCGACCTTCTCGCCGAATATCGGGGCGCGGCGAACCGGCAGTTCTCCTACGAGCTGATCGACATGTCCAAAGACGATAACCAGAAGCTTGCCTCGGGGTACGGACTGCAGATGGTCCAGCTCCAGGAAGTGAAAGACAACGAGGTGGGATTCAAGAGCGCGTGGATGGGGCTTGCCATCGTGTACGCCGACGGCATCGAAACCCTCGACGGCCTTACGTCCACCGAGGGCCTTGAATACCGGCTCACCACCACCATCGGCCGCATGGTCGCCAAGACGAATACCCTCTCGGGCCTCTCGGACAAGGTCTCCATGACGCTCTACCTGACCCCGGCATTGGGGAACTTCGGCATTTCGGGCTTCGACCAGGTGAAGTCGGCGGTAAACGCCGCCTGGTCCAAGGCAAACGCGAAAAACATGGATCGGCTTACCTTCGCCACCGTGGAACCCTCCGACGCCGCCGAGGTGAACGCCCTTTCCGAAAAATACGGCATTCCCAAGATATCGTGGGGCGAGCCGGGCACGGCGTCGGAGGGCGCGGGCGTTATCGGGCTGGTGCTCGAGTACGGCGACCGGTTCCGTTCGGTTCCGCTGACCGTCTCGCGGGGCCTTTTCGGCTACGGCGTATCCGGGCTCGAGAGCCTCGATACCGGCATAGACGACGGCCTGCAGGCCCTCATGACCAGATCGACCAAGATCGGTTACGTGACGGGCCACGGGGAAAAATCCCTCGACGACGCCCAGGCGGGAGCGGCCAATTTCTCCTCCGCGGTTTCCGACCTCTACGAATTCCAGGACCTGGACCTCTCCTCGTCGGACATTCCGGCCAACCTGACCAGCGTGGTGATCAACGGTCCCCGGACCTCCTTTACCGACGAGGAGCTCTTCCGCCTTGACCAGTTCGTCATGCGGGGCGGAAACGTACTGATGCTCCTCGATCCCTTCGACGAGGTGCAGGACCAGCAGGCCGCCATGTACGGCATGCCCCCGACCTACGTTCCGGTCGTCACCGGCCTGGACCGCCTCCTGAACGCCTGGGGCGTGGAAGCGGGAAAGGGGTACGTGCTCGACAAAACCTGTTACGAGGCGCGCCAGCAGGGCGCTCCGGACATTCCCCTGTACTACGTTCCCGTCGTGGGCAAGGAGGGCATGAACCAGAAAAGCCCGGCTTCCAAGGGCCTTTTGGACGTGCTCATGCTGATGCCGGGAGAAATTTCCGTGCGGGACGATCTGGCGGAGGGCGTGCGCGCCACGACGCTCGTTTCCAGCTCCAAGCAGTCCTGGGTCATGAGCGAAAACGTGTCGCTTTCGCCCTACGCGATCAGGGTTCCGGGCGCGGACGAAATGGCCGCCCATGGCCTTGCGGTGCTCCTTGAGGGCGCCTTTCCCAGCGCCTTTACCGCCGCGCCCGCCGGTAGCGGCGACGCGGCGAACGCGGGTTCCGGACCGGTCTCCCAAACGGCTTTTATCCCGAAGGGTCTCCAACCGGGCAAGGTGATCGTGGTGGGAACCTCGGCGATAACCACCTCCGCGGTCATGGACGAAAAGGGGCAGCAACCGGTCGCCATGTTCGTCCGGAACGCCGTGGACTTCCTGAACGGAAACGGCGACCTGATCGACATGCGCACGAAGGGGCTTTCAAAGAACCCCTTACAAGACGCTCCTCAGGCGGCGAAGGCCGCGATCAACGCCTTTGACCTCTACGGATTGCCCCTCCTCGTGGCGCTCGCGGGACTTTTTGCCTGGAGGTCCAGGTCCGCGAGACGCCGGGCGATCCGGGCGAGATACGCCTCGAGCGACGAGCGCGAAACGGCCCCGCTTACCGTTAAGGGCGGGGCGAAAGGGAAGGGGGCCAAGCGATGAAGACGCGAAAAACCATACTGCTTTCGGCGATCGGCGTTCTGGCGCTGACGTATGCGCTGCAACTTGCCCTGGCGGGCCCGACGGGAGCCACAACGCTTAGCCTCAAGGACGGGCCCGACGCGGTGACGGTTCGAAAAACCGGCGCCGACGCGGCTACGGCCGGGGTCCTGCTTAAGAAGGCCGACGGCGCGTGGACGGTGGGCGACCGTTCCTATAAGGCCGATTCCGCCGCGGTCGACTCCCTGGTAGACTCGGTGGCGAACCTGAAGGTATTGGGTTCGGTGTCCGGCGGCTCGAACCCGGGCGACGAGGACCGTTACGGCCTCGCCGACGGAACCGCCCTGGCGGTAACCCTCTCCAAGGGGGGCAAAGAACTCAGGACGATCAGGGTCGGCAAGGCCTCTCCCACGGGACAGCAAACCTACGTGACGGTGGACGGGAAAAAGGAGGTACTCCTCGTTTCCGGTAACCTCGCCGAGAATTTCGGAAAATCCGAGGGCGAGCTCCGCGACAGGGATATCTATTCCCAGGCTTCCGACGCCCTCCTTGGCTTGACCGTGTCCGGAGCGGAGAATTTCAGCCTGACCAAGGCGGGCTCTCCCCCGGTTTGGTCAGTCGCGCCGGGCGCTACGGGAACGGCCGCGGCGGCCGAACTTGACCAGGACAAGACCGCGGCTTGGGTTTCCTCCCTGGCCAACCTGCGGGCCTCAAAGTTCCTGGACGACGCCACGCCGCTGCCCGTTTCGCCTTTAGCCTCGGTTAGCCTGGACTTCGGCTCGAAAAAGGCGACCGTGTCGATATTCGAAAAGCAAGCCGACGGCGAATACCTCTGCGCTTCCAGCGAAACGCCCTCGCCCTTTACGCTCTCCGGATATATTGCCGAAAAATACCTTAAAAAGCTTGCCGATCTCGAAAAGCAAAAATAAACGCTTTTCCGGTGGTCCCGAACCGGGGACCTCCGGCGGGATCAAGCGCCGATAGCCCCTGAAAGCATGCCTTTCAGGGGCTTTTTGTTATCGCATCTGAGCCGACTCCGTCCCCGTTCCCGTAGGGCCCGTGCCGTACCGGGCTAGAAAAAGGCCGATCAATTCATGCATGACCGGTTCCGCGTCCCGGAGGCTTTCCCCGTCGCTCAAAAGGGCGTTATAGGTCAGGCAGCCTTCAACGAGGCCGTAAAACATGCGGGCGGCGATGACGGGATCGCCCGGTCGAATCCTGCCGTCGGCCTGGGCCTCCCGAAACCAGCCGATAAACCCCTTGTGGGGCGCGTGTTGCCCCCGTGTCGCCTTTCCGAAGTCGGCGTTTATGAGGAAGACCGAGGTTAAAAGACGGGAAAGTCCCCGGCGGACCGGGTCGTCGATCAGGTACAGCTCCGCCATGGCGAACTCGCGCAGCTGGGTTTCGAGCGATTCGCGGGGCGAGTATTTGACGGGCTTCTTTTTTTCCCGTTCCGCCAGGAACCGCGCCACGATTTCCTGAAAGAGCCGTTCCTTGCTCTGGAAATGATTGTATATCGTTCGTTTCGATACGCCCGCCCTTTCGGCGATCTCGTCCATGCTCGCAGCCTCGAACCCCTTTTTCGTGAAGGTTTCTATGGCGGTATCGAGGATAATGCGGTGCTTTCTGCTCGTATCCCGTTTCTTCGGTTCCTGTGTCTCCATACGGTTCCTATTTAAATTACACTAATCGGTGCAAATATGTTGATATGCCTTTAATTACACTGTATAGTGTAATTAAAGAGGTTTGAGTCGTTCGTTCCGATGCATCAGTATACCATTCGGGCGCGGATCGTACACTCATAAACCCAGTCATATGCGGAAGGAGTATACCGTGAGCAAAAAAGCGTTCTTATTCGCGATTGGACTGATCCTGGGAATGTCCCTGTGGGCGGAAGGGTCCGATTCGCTTTCCCCGCGCCGTTTTTCGGTTTCGTGGAGCGTGAGCATGAGCGGACAGCCGGATGTTTTCTCCCGGGTAAGCGTACTCGGTTTCGGCCTTGCCCTCGTCGCGACCGAGTCGCTGGACCTGCGGAACCGCCTTACCTTTCGTAACGGCACGATGAACCGGGAGGATAGCGGCGAAAAATTCTATCAGCAAGCCATCACGGATAAAATTACCCTCGGCCGAATGACGAGAAACGGATTGTTCCGTCCCTACGGATTCCTAGAGGGCAGCATTGGGCTCAGCGGAGAAGCCAAGTGGGAGCCCTTCGACAACGCGAAGACACTGGGGTTTGCCCTGGGGAGCGGGTGTGACGTATTCGTGAGCGATCGCGTCAGTTATTTCACGGAGATAGGGTTTTACGGCTTATCTCGGGGCGGTTCGTTTATCCCGCAACAGGGCTTCGAATTGGGCGTTGAAGGGCATTTTTAAGGGGAGGGACCCATGGTTTCCAAGAATTTTCGGGATATTCTCCCGCGGGCCGTCGGTCTCGCGTACCTTCTGTATATCGGCGTAACGATTCTTTCCGATCGGTTGGGCCGCTTCGGTTTCGGGTCTCCCGCCGAGGTGTACGCGGTACTGTCAGCAGATGAGGCTACGTTCCGCCTTGGGCTGACCGCCTTGTTGTTCTCTTTTCTGCTATTTTCACTCGTCGCTTGGGGCCTTTTCGCCGTTTTTCGCCCCGTGAACCCCGACCTTGCCTGCCTGCTGTTGGTGCTCAACGCGGTCGGAACGGCCGTAAGCGCCGCGAGCGCCGTATTCCTTTCGGCCGCGCTCCTTCTTGACCCGGACGCGGCCCTCGTCGCGATCGGGCTATACAAGCGGGGTTTCATGGCCGCGCAGCTCTTTTTTTCCGCGTGGCTCTTCCCGCTCGCCTCCCTCGCCCTCGGCTCGGGCCTCTTGCCCCGGGCTCTCGGCTATCTCCTGATCGGAGACGGCGTGGGCGTGCTGGTTTGGTTTTTGCAGTCCTTTCTCTGGCCCGAGCGGCAGGCGATTATCTATCCGGGACTGGCGGTGAGTTTCGCGGCGGAGGTTTCCCTGGGCGCCTGGCTCGCGTTTCGCGGCGCTTCGCCCCGGCTCAATCGGTCTCGGCGGGGGCTCCGCCCGTAACGAGCCCGCCCCGCCTTATTCGTTCTGCCTCGGCCCCTTTCCCGCCTTACTTGGCCGGAATGCGCATCGGAACGCCCAATGAAGACAGGCGTTCCTTGATGCTCCCCACCGTGTAGTCGCCCGAGTGCACCATCGAGGCGATGAGGGCGGCGTCTGCCTTGCCGACGGTCAGGACCTCGGCCATGTGTTCCGTGGTTCCCGCGCCGCCCGAGGCGACCACCGGAATGCCCACGTTTTCCGCGATCATTCGGGTCAGGGGAATTTCGTAGCCCGCGCGGGTTCCGTCGGCGTCGATTGAATTGAGGACGATTTCGCCCGCGCCGAGGCTTTCGGCCTTCATGGCCCATTCCAGGGCGTCGAGTTCGGTGGCGACGCGGCCGCCGTTGACGTATACCCGATAACCCGATTTCATCGCGGGGTCCCGTTTCGCGTCCATGCCCAGCACGATGCACTGCGCGCCGAAGATCGCCGCCCCCTCGCCGATGAGGGCGGGGTTGCGGACCGCCGGCGAATTGAGGCTGACCTTTTCGGCCCCGGCGAGGATCGTGTTTCGGATATCTTCCACGGTGGAAATGCCGCCGCCCACGCAAAAGGGAATGAAGACGGTGGAGGCGACGCGGGAAATGAGGTCCAGCGTGGGTCCGCGGTCCCGGGCGGAGGCCATGATGTCGTAGAACACGAGCTCGTCAACGCCTTGGCGGTAATATTCGGCGGCCATCTCGACGGGGTCGCCGATGTCCACGTTGTCCACGAATTTTACGCCCTTGGTGGTACGGCCGTCCTTAACGTCGAGGCAGACGATGATCCTTTTTTTCAGCATGACGCGCCTCCCCGGGCGAAGTCGGCCCGCGCGAAGTTGGACAGGATTCTCAGTCCCGGGACGCCGGATTTCTCCGGGTGAAACTGGAAGGCCTCGACCGAGCCGAACTTGACGGCGCAGGGCACGTCCATGCCGTAATCGGTCACGGCAGTGACTATCTTCGGGTCTTCCGGGTCTATGTAATAGCTATGGACGAAGTAAAAGTCCGCGTCCGCGGGAACGCCCTCGAGGAGGGCAGTGCCGCCGTTCCACGTCGTGAGGGAATTCCAGCCCATGTGCGGGACCTTGAGGCCGCGCGAGGGGAAGTCTTTCGGAAAGCGGCGCACGACGCCGGGCACCAGGCCCAGGCAGGGCGTGTCGCTTTCCTCTGAATGGGAGAGGATGATCTGGGTGCCCAGGCAAATGCCTAAAAGGGGCGTGCCCGCGGCCACTTTGTCCTTGATGAAGGAATCGAACCCCGTTGACCGAAGTTCCCTCATGGCGAACCGCGCCTCGCCGTCGCCCGGAAAGATGAGCCTGTCGGCCTTCTCGAGTTCCGCCGGCTTTTTCGAAATCCGGTACTCGAGGCCGAGGTAGGCGAGGGCGCGTTCCACGCTGCGGATATTGCCCGCGTTGTAATCAATGATTCCGACCATGGTTTATCCTACCGGGGAGCCGGCCCCCGGTCAAGCCGTGGGGCACGGTCAAGCCGTGCGGCCCGGTCAAGGGTCGGCCCGGTTCTGCCGATACTGGAACTACTATGACGGTTCAGGAATTGCTCGCTCTCTTACTCAAAGTGCTCACCTCCCGGGAAGTGATTATCGTGACGGCGGTCATTGCCCTGTACGTGAATATCGTTTTGTGGATCGTCCGGTACCGGAAACGGCCGGCGAACGCGCCGCGTACCCGGCGGCGCGCCGCGGCCGCGCCGCCTGAGGAAAAGGCCGAAGAAACGGCAGAGGACGAGGAAGAATAAGGCAGGGCCTACGGCGCGAGATACCCCTTCCATGGCCATTTCTCCAATACCCGCACGCTTCCGTTCCTCCTAAGGTGCTCGATCAAAGCGGCGAAATCCGACCTTCGCCAGACCGGAAAGCCGATGGTCTCGATCGAGACCGCGTTTGCCCGCTCAAGGAGAAACGCCACCGCTTCGGCGGTTCGGTATCGCCGCGGGTTCATCGCGACGAAGCGCCGTACCGTTTCCAGGTCACCGGCCCCGTTTCGCGCGGTACCGTCGCAGATATCGCAGCCCGAGCACGCGATGCGTTCCCCTCCGGGCGCATCGGGACCCGCACGGGCGTCTCCGAGCGCGGCTAACAGGGTTTCCCTCCTGCACTTCCCCCCTTCCGCCATATCCGCCATTACCATGGCCCGCCTCCGTTCCGCGCCCTCATTCTTAAGCGCTATCCGCCTTCCGTCTTCGGGGCTCCACAGAAGGATTGCCTCGGCGCGTTCCCCGTCGCGCCCGGCGCGGCCCGCCTCCTGAAGGTACGCCTCTGCCGACGGCGGCGGGTCCCGGTGGATCACCGTGCGGACGTGGGGCGCGTCCATACCCATTCCCCAGGCGCAGGTCGCCGCGAGAATGCAGTCGTCGGCTGCGGGAAACCAGTCTTCCACCGCCTTCTTTTCGTCCCGGTCGAGCGCGGCGTGGTAAAACCGGCAGTCAATGCCGGGAAAGGCGTTGGAAAGCGCGATGGCCGTCCGTTCGGTACCGCCCCGGGTGGCGCAAAATACGATCATGGGCCGCTTTCTCCGGGACACTTCGCGAATGAGGGCCGTTTCCTTGATAAAACAGCGGTTTACCTCGAACCTGATGTTCGCCCGGTCAGTCTCTCCCCGTACCAGATGTGCCTCGCCGCCGAAGAGGATTTCCGCTACCCTGCCAAGGACGGGCGGGCTCGCGGTAGCGGTGAAGGCCGTAACCGCGGGCGGATTCAGAGCTCTCACCAACTCGCCCAATTCGAGATAGGCGGGCCGGAAGGAATCTCCCCATTCCGCGACGCAATGGGCCTCGTCGATGGCCAGGTGTTCTATGCCCCTTTTCCGTATCCGATCCCGCAAGGCCCCGTTTTTCAGCACTTCGGGATTCGCGATAATGAGCCGGGCGGGAGGCTTGCCGTCAGCCCCATCCATGCGGGCCAGTTGGGCGTTCCGTTCTTCGGCGGATTGCCCTCCCCGGAGCAGAACCGGCTCGATTCCCCCGGCCTCGAGGCGTTTCCATTGATCGTTCATCAAGGCGAGCAGGGGATAGATCACCAACGTCGGTCCGTCAAGGAGAAGGGCCGGCGCCTGAAAGCACAGGGATTTTCCGGCCCCCGTGGGCAAAAGGACGATCTGGCGCCCCCGGTGAACGCCGTCTTCGTCGAACAATTCGTCGCCTTCCACGGAATCGCCGCGTTTTTTCGCGCGCCAGGCGGATACCGCGTCGAGAATATTGGCGATAACGAGGCGTTGCCAGGGATAGAGGTAGGGAATGCCGAAGGCCCGCTGTACCGCTTCGGTCACCGGATCTCCGGATTTTTTGTCGCAAAACATGCTACACTTATCGCCTCGGGCGCGTTCGCTGCCCGCGAAAGAGGAGGTGGCTCTATGGGCCAAAGATCGTTTCGGCGTTTGTTACCGGTTTTGATCCCCTTGGCGCTTTTGGCTGCGTTCGCCCTGATGATCACTTTTCCCTCCCTGGTTCCCTTTTTGAACGTCCGTCTCGCCTCGGCTGAGGGGCTCGACTCGGAAACCTTTACGGTTTCGGGGAAGGATTCTGATCGGGGCGATGCCCGTTTTGTCATGAAACTGGTGCCCGCGGGCCGTGCTCCCGGCGGTACCATGGACCTACCCGGCGCGCTCGCGGTTTCGTCCCCGTTTTGGCTGGGCCGCACCGAGGTTACCAGGGGTCTGTACGGCGCCGTGGCCGCCTCGGGCGAGGCTCGGGGCTACGAGCTTGCCCCCCTGCCTCCGCTTCCGGCCGGCGTTAAGCGGGGTTCGGCGAATTCCCTTCCCGTTGAGGAAATCACCTGGTTCGACGCGGTGGTGTGGTGCAATCTTCTATCGGAGCTGACGGGTTTGGAGCCGGTATACCGCTTTCCCGGCGCGGACGGCGGCACGGTTCGGAAGGTGAGCGACCTGGCGGCGTTATGCGCGGCGGGGGGCCCCGCGGTCAATGCCGAGTCGCGCGGCTTTCGCCTGCCTTCTTCCCAGGAATGGGAGTTCGCCGCCCGCTACCGCGACGGGAGCCAATGGACATCGGGTACCTGGCCGAGCGGGGGAGTCGCGTCGTGGATAGAGTATTCCCGTTCCGATCTCGTCGCGCACTACGACCGGGAGAATCCCGCGCCGGTCGCGAGCCTGGCCTCGAACGGTTTGGGTATTTTCGACATGAGCGGCAATGTCTGGGAATGGTGCCTTGACGCGTTTACCGATCCTGAATCGGCGGATTCTCTGCCGAAGCGCGTTACCCGGGGCGGCAGCTGGATGGGAAACGCCTGGCGAATCCAAATCGGCGGCGCGTTCGGTACCCCGCCCGGCAATCGCGAGCGGGGGCAGGGTTTTCGCGTGGCGCGCAATCGGTAACGCGGACCGGGGTGACTCAGGCGGTCAATCGCCCGCTTCAACCCGGTTCCTTCCGTTTTCCTTTGCCTTGTAGAGGGCCAGGTCTGCCCTGCGGATCAATTCGCTGACGGTATCGTCGCCCGTCGGTTCGGCGCTGGCGATACCGATACTGATGGTAAGCCGGCCGGTGCTTTTGTTGCCGGGGTGTTCCACCGCGAGGTCCCAAACGGCTTGCCGCATGCGCTCTGCCATGTTGCGGGCGCCCGCTTCGTCCGTATCGTACAGGATAACCGTGAACTCCTCGCCGCCGTACCGGGCGACCATGTCCGTGGTGCGTTCCACGCAGTCCTTCAGGGTCTTCGCCACGAGGCGCAGTACGTCATCGCCCCTTTGGTGCCCGTCGATATCGTTGAAGAGCTTGAAATAGTCGAGATCGATCATGAGTACGCTAAAGGGCAGATTGTCCCGGGTCGCGAAAGAAAAGGCCCGCTCCGCGTGCTCGTCGAAATGGCGGCGGTTGGAAATGCCCGTGAGGCCGTCAATCCTGTTTTGCTCGATGAGCCGGTCGTTCAGCGCTTCCAGTTCGCCTTTCAGGGTCGTGAGTTCCGCTACCTTTTCCGCGAGGGAACGCTTTCCGCGAAGCATGGCGATCAGATAGCCGATCCCGATCAAGAACGCGAGATATAGGGCCCAGGCCCAAGGACTGAGATAGGGGGGAGACTCGACCTTGATTTCCAGCGTCCGCTCGTTCGTCGACCAAATTCCCTCCGAGTTGGAGCCCCGTACCCGCAGGGTGTAGGTGCCCCCGGGCAGGTTGGTATACTCGGCCCGTCGCTCCTGGGTCGGCGATTTCCAATCCTTATCGAAGCCGTCCAGGAAATAGGTATACCGGTTTTGGCTGGAAAAGGAATAATCGGTCACCGCGAAATCCACGCTAAAGGTGTTTTCCCGGTAATCGAGCTTTAACTGAGTCAGGTAGGCGGGATCGATGGGCGTCTCGGTACGGCCCTCGCCCAGTCGAAAATCGGCGATTTCAACCCGGGGGTCCCGCGTATCGTCGGGAAGGTTATTGGGGTTGAAACGGTATATGGCATTGGTTCCGCCGAAATAGATAAATCCCTCGGCGTCGCGCCAGGTACCGGTGTGAAAATCGCGGTTTTTGAGGCTCGTGAAGACGGAAAGGCCCTGAAAGGTGCGTTCGCCATGCTTCATGACCGACAAGCCGGAGGAGGTACCGACCCAAAGATTCCCCTTGCGGTCCTCGACGATATGGCGGACGTTCAGCGTGGGCAAGCCGTCCTTTCTCGTGAACAGGGTAAATACGCCGTCTTCCTCTGTCGCCCGCAACAGGCCCCCGCCGGTAGTGCCGAGCCAGATGGTTCCCTTGCCGTCCCGGTACATGCACCGGATCGTGTTCGAGGAAAGGCCGGTCAAATCCTGGGAGTTATATTTCCGCGTTTTGAAACTCGCGCCGTCCTTTATGGTCAAGCCCTCGTTGGTGCCAAGCCAGAGCCTGCCCCGATTGTCCCAGGTCATGCTGTATACGATGCCGCTTACCGGTCCGGATTCTCCCCGGGGGTCGGGGTGAAACCATTGATAGGCCCCCGTTTCCGGGTCGTAGAGGGCAAGCCCCTTGGTATACATGCCCAACCAAAGCCGCCCGTCGGGGTTTTCCAAAATCGAGTAGAAAACGGTATCGGGAAGGCCATCAAGGGGGATGTTGACGAAGGCGTCCCTTTTCTCGTCGTAACGTGCCAGCCCGTCGCTGGTGCCGATCCACAGCCTGCCGCGGCTGTCCTCGTACAAAGCGTTCACGATATCGTTGGGCAGGGAAGTGGCCTTCGAGGCGTCGTGCCGATAATGGGTAAAGGTCCTGGTTTCCCAGTTGAATTTATTCAAGCCCCCGTTATATTGCCCCACCCAAAGCCTTCCCTTCCGGTCCCGGACGATGGATGTCACCTTGCCGGCGGAGAGCGAGTCGGGACTCGCGGGATCGTGATTCATGGTTTCGTAGTAGCCCTCGTTACGGCTCAGGCGGTTTAGCCCTCCTCCGTTGGTCCCCACCCAAAAGTCGCCCGACGCGTCCAGGAGGAAGGAGTATACGACGTCGTGGGAAATCGAGCCGAGCTCGGTGCCGTTTTTGTACCGGGTGAAGGCGCCGTTATCCCGGTTTAGCTCGAAAAGGCCGCCCCCCCAGGTCGCCACGTATACCCGCAAGGGGTCCTTCGCGTTTACCGCGTATACCCGCAGGTCCTCGGTGATATAGGTTTCGAATACCCCTGATTCGGGATCGCGGGAGGTGGCGAGCCCCCCGTTCCAGAGCCCAAACCAAAAACGCCCCGTCGCGTCCTCTTCTATCGCCATTACCACGTTCGACGGAAGGGATCGCTCATTGCCCTCCTCATGCTTCCAAGACCTGAAGCCATCGGATTCTTCGTCATACAGGCAAAGCCCGCCCCAGCTCGTCGCTATCCAGAGCCTGCCTTTCCCGTCGAGGTGAATCGCCCGCACCGTGGCCGCCGGAAGGGCGCCGATTTGGTTCGGCCCCGAAGGGCGGGTCTCGTCGGGAAGGTATGCCTTAAAGCCGTTTCCCGCCTCAAGGAGCCGATACAGGCCATTGGCCGTGCCGACCCAGATGGAACCGTGTCGGTCTTTTCCGATGGCGATAACCAAATCGTGCCCAAGGCTCGTGGGGTCGTTTTGGTCGCTCCGATAATGGGTAAAGTCGTGGGTTTTCAGGTCAAGGCGGTCAAGCCCGCCATAGGTCCCCACCCAGAGATAGTCTCCGTCGAGGAATAGGGTTTGTATTTGGTTGTGGATAAGGGTGTTGTCGTTAAAAGGCTCGTTTTCGTAGAGGGTAAAACGGTATCCGTCCCACCGCACCAGGCCGCCCTGGGTTCCGATCCAGAGAAAGCCCCGGGAATCCTGAACGAGGGCGGATACTGCGTCGTTGGGAAGTCCGTCCGCCGTGCCCACGTGATCGAAAAGCGAATATCCGGAAAACGCGACGATTGGCTGCGCCGTTAGCAAAAGCGTCGCGGCGAACAGGGTGCGGAAGGCGTTGGGGGCTTTCATTAATGGAATTGTAAAGCCCCCTTCGCCTATTAGTCAAATAGGTCTTTTCCCTAGCCGAGGGTTTTTTCCAATTCTCCGACGATTCCCGCGAAGGTTTTGCACGCCGCCTCGATCGGATCCGGGCTTTCCATGTCCACGCCCGCCACGCGCAGGGCCTCGATGGGGTAGCGCGAGCCGCCCGATTTCAGGAAGGCGAAGTAGTCTTCCCTCTCCTGGGCCCCGCCCGAGACGACCCGTTCCGCCAGGGCCAACGACGCCGAGATTCCCGTGGCGTACTTGTACACGTAAAAGGCGTTATAGAAATGGGGTATCCGCATGCCCTCGAGGTCGCTTTCGGCCTCGAACCGCATGCCGGGGCCGAAATAGGTTTCCAGAAGCTTTCGGTACTCCGCGCGGAGGAGTTCCGCGGTGAGGGGCGTTCCTTCTTCCACCAACCGATGGGTCGTCGCCTCGAATTCGGCAAACATGGTCTGCCGATACAGGGTGGCGAGAATATCGCTGGCGCGGGTGGAAAGGAGATAGGCCCTGGTCTTTTCGTCGCCCGTGGTCTTCATCAGGTGGCGGAACAGGAGATCCTCGTTGAAGGTGGAAGCCACTTCCGCCTCGAAGATCGTGTAGTTATAGGACATAAAGGGATTGTTCCGCGCCGAATACCAGCTATGCATGGAATGCCCGCCCTCATGGGCCAGGGTAAACACGTCGCGGAGCACCTCTTCCTTGTAGTTCATGAGAATGAAGGGGTCTCCGGCGAAGCCGCCCGAGCTGAACGCGCCGGAGCGCTTTCCCTTGTTCTCGTAGCGGTCCACCCAGCCCCCCCGCAAACCTTTCCGCAGCGTGTCTACGTATTCGCCCCCGAGCGGGGTTAACGCGTCTGATATCAGGTCAACGGCCTCGTCGTAGGGGGTAACGCGTTTCGCTTCCTTGACCAGGGGCACGTACACGTCGTAATGCCTGAGCTCTTCCACGCCGAGCACGCGCTTTCGTAGGTCGTAATACCGGTGTAGGGGAGCGAGATTCGCCCGCACGGTCGAAACCAGGTTATCGTACACCGATACGGGCACTCGGTCCGGGAACAGTTCCATTTCCCGGGCAGAGGGGTAGCCGCGGACGCGGGCCGTCGCCACGTCGTGGTTCACGCTGCCGGCGTACAGGGCTGCTATGGTGTTCTTGTGCCCCTCGAAGGCCCCGTAGAACGCGCGGTAGGCCCGTTCGCGCACCGAGCGGTCCGGGTTTTCCAAAAAGGCGGACCAGGTGGTTTGACTGAGGGGTTTCGGCCCTTCGGGGGTGTCTACCTCACCGAAATCGATATCCACGTTGGTCAGTAGGGAAAACGCGTTTTTCGGCGTCTGCAGCGCCTCTGTCTGGAGGGCGAGAATGCGCTCTTCCTTTTCTGAAAGGACGTATGGCTTCATCCTCAGTAGTTTTTCGAGCCAGATCCGGTATTCGGCGAACTTTCCCGTCCGCGCGTACCCGCGAAGCTCATCCTCGTCCAGGGCCTGTATGGCCGGGATGAACCAGCTCACCGAGGCCTCAAAGGCGGTGGCCGCCATCATGAACCGGCCCACGCGGTCCAGATTCGCCGCGTCGCCCTCGTCCGCGGACTTTTTCAGAAAGGCGTAATTGCCCAGGGTTTCGCCCAAAAGTTGGGCGTCCCGGTATACCGCCAAGAGGTTATAAAGCTTATCGGCTTCTATATGGCCTTTTTGGTTCGCTCCGACCCCGGTTTCGGCGGGGAAGAGAAAATCGCCGCGGCACGCGTCAATGCCTTCCGCCGTCTTCGAAAACGCGGAAAGGGCGCTTTCCCACTCCGCGTCGCTCGCGTAGAGGGATTCAAGGTTCCAGCGGTCTTCGGCGGCCACTTCGGCCCGGGTGGGTATGGTTGTTCGTTTCATAAAAAAAAAGATACAATAATAAGGATGACTGAGCAACTATCGTCTTTTCAGAGAAAACGCGGCCGCAGGGTCTTCGATTCCTACAGCGCGATCAATTCCTTTTCTTTCGCGCTGGTGACCGGCAATACCGTCACGCTCTATGCCTTGGCCCTCGGCGCTTCCAGTACGGTCGTGGGACTTCTCGGCGCCTTCATGTACGTCTCCTTCTTCGCCATTCCCCTGGGTAAGCTGATGGTCCGGGGCACCAGCCTGGTGCGCACCTTCGCCCATAATTGGATGTTGAGAAACTGGTCCCTCTTGCCCCTCCTCCTCATTCCCTTTCTCTATTCCGCCGGCTATCCGCGCCTGGCCATCGGCGTGCTGCTTTTGGCCGTGTTTCTCTTCAACCTGTTCCGCGGCATCGGCCTCATCGCCAATAATCCGGTCATCGGCTTATTGGCCCCGGGGAAGGACCGAGGCGAGTACATCGTACGGTTAAGCCTTATCAACAACGGCACGGCGCTGCTCGCGACCCTGTTCCTCGCGTTTCTCCTTTGGCAGAGCTCCGGGGTGGAAACCTATAACCTCGTGGTTCTTATCGGCATCGCCTCGGGGATCGGCGCATCCGCCCTTCTCTACAAATTGCCCGATCCCTCCGCGGCGGGGGCTACCCCTGAGCGAAGGCGGGGCCTCCGGGAATGGCTGCGCGACGCCGTATCGCCGCGGGTAAAGAAAGCGGCTTCCGAGTCGCGGCTGAGCCCTGACGGTGCCGAGGGACCGGTCCCCGAAAAATCCCTGTTCGCGGAAACCCGGGCAGCCTGGAAAGACCGGAATTTCCGTCGCTTCGTGCTCAGCTATCTCGTGCTCGGCGTTGGCATCGGCATGGTCAGGCCCTTTATCGTGGTATTCGGAAAGGCGGTCTACGGCGAGTCGGACAGCATGGTCACCATCTTTTCGGTCTGCGCCAGTGTCGGGGCCCTCCTCATGGGCGCCGTCATGCGGGTCGCCATCGACCGGCTCGGGGCGAAACCCATGTATATCATTTTCGCTGCGGTCAGCGGCATAAGCCTCGTTCCCGCCATTATCGCGCCGGGAATCGGGTTCCCCCTCTTCGCCCTCGTGTTCCTCTGTCTCCTTTCCGCCGCGGTGAACATGGGCTTTGCCGGCCAGGAGAGCGCGGCGCAAACGTACTTTTTCGCCATGGTTCCCAAGGAATCGATTCTCAATTTGAGCATGCTCTACTATTTCATTTTGGGAGGGACGGGGGCCCTTGGCTCCATCGCCGGCGGTGCCATTCTGGACGCCCTTACGTCCGCGGGAGCCTCGCCCCTGGTTGCCTGGCGGGTCTTTTTTTCGGGCGCCGCCGGGATAATAGCCCTCGGTTGCCTCGCCCAGCGGAACCTGCAGGATTTGGGAAGCTTTCCGGTGCGCGATACCCTGGCCGTGCTTTTCTCGCCCCGGGATATGCGCGCCCTCACCCTTTTGCGCAAGCTCGACGTGAACGAGGACCCGGACGAGGAGACGGGGATTATCGCAGAATTGGGCGCCGTGGGTTCCGAGGTTTCCGCGGACATACTGCTGGACCGGCTCTCCTCGGCGCGTTTCGCCGTGCGCTACGAGGCGCTGCAATCGGTTTCCCGGCTGAAAAGGCTCAACGCCCGGCTCCGAGACGCGCTTTTGGCGGAGCTGGTCGGCGGCGCCTACACCACCGCCCCGCTGGCGGCGCGGCTTCTCGGCGATTTCCGGGTTCACCAGGCCGTGCCCCTCCTTCGGGAACGGCTATCCAGCCCCGATTACCGGCTCGCCGGAGAGGCGATGTACGCCCTGGCGCGGATCGGCGACGCGAAAAGCCAGACCGCCATCGGCGAGGCCCTCAGCGTCACCAATAATCCCTTCATCCTCGTGCGGGGCGTGCAAGCCATCGCCGAGTTCGGCACCCCCGCCTCGATACCCATCCTCTTGGACATTCTCAGGAGCGAGGAATTGCCCCCGCACGTTTCGGACGAGACCATACTCACCCTGTCCGCCTTTATGGGCATGCCCAAAAAGTTTTTTTACGCCTACGAGGAATGGACCCGGGCCAGGGACAAGGCCTCACAATTGCTCGAGGATTATATGGACGAATGCTTCGCCCGAAGGAAGCGTTCCGACCGCGAATTGGCGGGGATCCTTCGCGCCTTTCTCGGCGATCCGCGGCTCGACGGGGAATTCGACGCCTGGGTAATGCGGTTCCACCGGGGCAAAACTGGCGTGCTCTCCGCCCTCCTTTTGGGGGTTGCCCTCGACGCCGAAATTCTCCGGCAGGACTCCTTCCGGTTTTTTCTCTGTTTCTGGGCCCTCTCCCTGTACGCAAACCCGACCCTGATTGAAATATAGGCGTCGATAGGGTATTCTGCTTTTTATGGCTACGTTCTCACGCTTGTCACGATCCCGCGGCCTCCTCCTCTTCGCGTTTCTCGGAGCGCTTTCCGTGCTTGCCTCCTGTACCGGAAAGATCGGCTACGGCGTTATCAATTGGTCCGTGCCCGAATACTCGCTCTACGCGGGCGACGTGGTGCCCGTTTTCATTCAGTCGAATATAGGAAAGGTGTACGTCATCGGCCTCGATTCCTCCGATACCCGACGCGCGGAGCTTCCCCTGTGGCAGCTCACCCTGTATAAATCCCGTTCCAAGGCGAATAAGGCTGCCGCGGCGCTCGCGGAATTCCGTTATACCTACGCGACGGTCAAGCTGGACGGCTTGCCGGTCCGCGCCGATCCTGAAAACACGTCAAGGCAGGTATACCGACTCAAGGAAGGGGAGAAAATCAAGATCGTGCGGATGGGAAAGGGAGCGCCGGTTATTGCCGCGAACGCGCCCCTTGCCGGCGACTGGTACGAGGTGATGACCGACGACGGTACCGCGGGTTGGTGCTTTTCGTACAATCTCGCCTTTTTCGACGAGCGGGAAACCAATACGGGCCTCGCCGCGGCGGTGGATTCCGGTCCCGATCCCGTTTTGGAAAATCTCCTTACCCGTTCCTGGTATCCCGAGTCCTGGCGCGCCATGATTCGCGCCAACCGCGTTATCCCCTCGAAAATCGATTCCCGGCAGGGTTTTTTCCCGGGCAGAACCTCCCTGGTCGCCCGGGTTGAGGGGCTCGACGGCGTTATCACCTTCCCGTATACCGGAATAACCCGGACCGAGGCCGGCGTCTACCGCTTCGAAGGCACCAGCCTCACGGTACAGGCGCGCCGCGGCGACCTCATCATGGTCCAATACACCGATCAGGCGGGCATGCCGCGGGCCGAGTATTTCGCGGCCCTGGATAGTACTCCCGACCAGATCGTCAGCGACGAAAACGAACGCAGGGCGGCCCTGGCCGCCGCCGTTATGGACCTGTCCGAGCGTTTCTCCTCGGGTAATTACGGGGTACTCCAGTTCATCGGCGGAGACCGGTTCCTTTGGAGCGGCTATCAGCTTCTCGTTCCCTCGGTCATCCCGCCCAATTCCGGCGGCGGCGGCTCCGTGGCCTTTGACCGTTTCCTCGGCGATACCCTTCCGAAGGATTACACCGGGGCGTTAAGCCTCTCCTTCGATCAAGCCTCCTCGCCCCTTACCTTCCTGTACGTGCTGGAGGCGACGGGCCTGAAGCTGGAGTTCGTTCCCGAGTCCCTGGTACGCGATTCCGTGGTCGAATCGAGGAGCCTTACGCCGACCGTTATATACTTCTCACCCGAAAAGACGGGACAAGGCGGTTTCTAGCATGGCCTTCGTACAGTTTTCACGCGTCTCACTGGCCTTCGGAAACCGGGACATCCTCGATTCCGTCTCATTGAATCTCGCTTCCGGCACGAAGGCCGCCCTCGCCGGCGCGAACGGCTCGGGAAAATCCACCCTGATGAAGGTGCTCGCGGGAACCGTGCAGCCCGACGGGGGCGAACGGGCCATTCAAAAAGGAACCAGGGTCTCGTACCTTCCCCAATCGGGCATCGTCCACTCCGGGCGAACCCTCATGGACGAAATCGACACCGCCTTCTTTCGCGGGCGGGAATTGTCCGATCGTCTCGAGGCCCTGGGCGACGAACTTGCGAAGACCTCTGGCGACGACCCAAAAACGGTCCGCCTGGTGGAAGAGCACCACGAGACGCAGACCGCGCTCGAAGAGTCGGGGTGGCACCGTCGCGCGGCCCTCGCGGAGCAAACCCTTCTCGGTCTCGGGTTCGAAAAGGCCGACTTTACCCGTCCCGTCGGGGAATTTTCCGGGGGATGGCAGATGCGCGTCGCCCTGGCGAAAATTCTCCTCGAAAAACCCGATATCCTCCTCTTGGACGAACCCACGAACTATCTCGATATCGAGGCCCGTTCCTGGCTTGAAAACTGGCTCAGGGATTTCGCGGGGGGCTTTCTCATCGTCAGCCACGACCGGTATTTCCTGGACGTCACGATAAACGAGGTGTACGAGCTCTTCGGCGGTTCCATTACCCGGTACGCGGGAACCTACACGAATTACGAACGGGTGCGCGCGGTGGAGCTCGAGTCGCTGATCAAGCGCTTTGAGGAACAGCAGGACGAAATCGCCAAGACCGAGGACTTTATCCGCCGTTTCCGTTACAACGCCTCCAAGGCGGCTATGGTCCAGGACCGCATTAAGCGCCTGGAAAAACTGGAACGCATAGAGATACCGGAAAGCCTCAAGAAGATCCATTTTCGCTTCCCGCCCGCGCCCCATACCGGGCGCCTGGTTATCACGACCGCCGGCCTTACCAAAAAATACGGCCAGCGCGCCGTTATCGAGAACCTGGACCTCGTGCTGGAAAAGGGGGAACGCCTCGTGGTGGTCGGGCGGAACGGGGCGGGAAAGTCGACCCTTCTCCGCATGCTCGCCGGCGAAGACGCCGCCTCGGCCGGCACCATCACCCTGGGCGCTGGCGTTCTTCCCGGCTACTTTTCCCAAGACAACGCCGAGCTCCTAACCGGTTCGGAGCGCATTTTAGACCTCTTGGAGTCGGAGGCGCCCAACGACCTCATTCCGAAGCTTCGGGACATGCTCGCCGCCTTCCTCTTCCGGGGCGACGATATTTTCAAGCCCATCAACGTGCTTTCCGGAGGGGAAAAAAGCCGGCTCGCCCTGTTGAGGCTTCTTTTGAAGCCCATTAACCTCCTCATTCTCGACGAGCCCACCAACCACCTCGACCTGCATTCGAAGGACGTTCTGCTCGAGGCCCTCTCGTCCTTTGGGGGCACGGTCATTTTCGTCTCCCACGACCGGGGCTTCATCGAAGGGCTCGCCACCCGGGTCGTCGAACTCACCGCGCCCGGCGGTGGCGTCGCTTCCCGTTTCCGTAACTTTCCCGGCGATTATCGGTATTATATGGAGCGCATCGAACGCGAAGCCGCCTCGGCCCCCGCGGAACCCGAAATCGCCGGCAAAACGGCGAAAGGCGTTTCGTCGACGGAAAACGGGCCGGCGGAGCGCGCCCTGACCTACGAAGAAGAAAAGCGGATAAAGGCGGAACGCAGAAAATTGGAGCGCGAGGAAGCGCGCCTTTTGGAAGAAATCGACCGGGCCGAATCGGGCCTAAAGGCCCTGCACGAAGCCCTTGCCGATCCCGCCGTCTATTCGGACGCGGCAAAGAGCCGGGGCGTGCAAGCCCAAATCCACGATCTCGAGGGACTGATCCGCGGTCTTTCGGAACAGTGGGAAACCATCTCGTTGCAACTGGAGGAATATCCATGAAAGTACTCGTTCTTGGCGGCGCCGGCTATATCGGCAGCCATGTGGTAAAGGCCATGCTGGCCGCGGGACACGACGTGACCGTATTCGACAATCTCGGTTCCGGGCAGCTGGGGAACCTTTTCCCCGAGGCGAAATTCATCGCGGGCGACATACGCCACGCCGACGACGTAAACGCCGCCTTTGCCCGCGGCTTTGACGGCTGCGTGCATCTCGCCGCGTACAAGGCCGTCGGCGAATCCATGGCGGAACCGGAAAAATACTCGGTAAACAACATCTCCGGGACCCTGAACATGCTCAACGCGGCGTGCGCGCACGGCTGTAAAAACGTGGTCTTTTCCTCCTCGGCCGCGGTCTTCGGCTCGCCCCAATACGTGCCCATCGACGAAAGGCATCCCACCGATCCCGAAAGCTATTACGGCTTCACGAAGCTCGAAATAGAGCGCTTTCTCGCCTGGTACGACCGGCTCAAGGGCGTCCGGTACGCCGCGCTCCGGTATTTCAACGCCGCGGGCTACGACGTGGACGGCCGCATCGACGGCCTTGAGCGCAACCCCCAGAATCTCCTGCCAATCGTCATGGAAGTGGCTTCGGGCTGGAGAAAGGAACTTCAGATTTTCGGCCAGGACTACGATACCCGCGACGGAACCTGCGTCCGGGACTACGTCCACGTCGCCGACCTCGCGCAGGCCCACGTAAACGCCCTCGCCTATATCGCGAAGAACGACCGGAGCCTCACGGTGAATCTCGGAAGCGAAAAAGGCGTAACCGTCACCGAAATGGTGGAAGTCGCCCGAAAGATAACGGGAAAGGAAATTCCCGCCGCCTACGTCGGACGCCGAAGCGGCGACGCTTCCGCCCTGTACGCAACCAGCGCCCTCGCCCGCGAAACCATCGGCTGGGCCCCGAAATATTCCGACGTGGAAACCCTCGTGGCTTCCACCTGGAAAGTCTACCAGAAATACAAGGCCCCCGGAGAAAAGAAATGAAAGAACTCGATATCGTCCGCGATTGGCTCAAGGCGCAGAAACCGGAAATGGTTGCGCTTGAGACCCTCCTTACCTCGATACCCGCCATGGCTCCCGAGTCCGGCGGGGAAGGGGAACTAAAAAAATGCGAGGCCCTGACCGAATGGCTCCGCGCCAAGGGCTTCACGAATTTCGAGCGGTTTGACGCGCCCGATTCCCGCGTTCCCTCGGGCATTCGCCCCAATCTCGTCGTTACCCTGCCGGGCGCGGACGATTCCCGCTCGGTCTGGATCATGACCCATATGGACGTAGTGCCCCCGGGCGAGCTTGCCAAGTGGGAAACCGATCCCTGGAAGGTGGTGGAGAAGGACGGCCGGGTGTACGGCCGCGGCGTGGAAGACAACCAGCAAGGCCTCGTCGGGTCCGTTTTCGCGGGTCTCGCGTTTTTGGCGAACGGCATCACTCCCGCGTATACCGTGAAGCTGCTGTACGTCGCCGACGAGGAAGTGGGTTCCGCCTACGGCATCCAGTATCTTTTAAAGGCCCATAATCTCTTCCGCAAGGACGATATCATCGTGATACCCGACGGCGGCGACGATCAGGGGTCGACGATCGAGATTGCCGAGAAAAACCTGCTCTGGCTCCGCTTCCAGACCAAGGGTAAGCAAACGCACGGCTCCCGGCCCGATCAGGGCGCGAACGCGCACCTCGCGGCCTGCGACCTGGCCGTGCGCCTAAACGGCCTGGAACAATTCTTCGGCGAGCGGAACGATCTTTTCGAGCCAAACCGGTCTACCTTCCAGCCGACGAAAAAAGAGGCAAACGTGCCGAACATCAATACCATACCCGGCGAGGACGTACTGTGCATGGACTGCCGCATCCTTCCGACCTATCCCCTCGCGACGGTGCGAAAGGAAGTCGAGCGGATCGCGCGGGAAGTCGAGTCCAAGCACGGCGTAACCATCCGCTGGACCGAAGAACAGGCGGTGGAATCCCGGCCCACCCCGATGGATGCCCCGGTGGTCAAGGCCCTGGGCGCTTCGATAAAAACCGTATACGGCGTGGACTACCGGCCCATCGGCATCGGCGGCGGCACGGTCGGAGCCTATCTGCGGAACGCGGGGTTCGACGCCGTCGTATGGAGCAAGATGGACGAAACCGCCCATCAGCCCAATGAATATTGCGTACTCGATAATTTAATCGGCGACGCTTCCGTGATGGCCGCCCTCATGCTGGGTACGGGAATAAGCGCGCGCTCTTAACGTACTTCACGCATTTTTTACCAATTATTCATATGTAAATTTTTACAAAAAAGGCTATCAGACATTGTCTGATAGCCCTTTTTTTCATTTTTTCCTGTTTTTTTGGCGATTTTGCGATAAAGTATACACGTGGAGAGATTGGATATATAAAAAAGTATACACTTATCAGTAAAGATTCTTAAGCCCTTTTTAAAAGAGTGTTACTTTATATAGAATTGTAAAGTCTTATTCTGTATATTTGTGGTTGGCATGGTTCTTGCTTGGTATTGGCGGGGGCACTATGTACAACCAAGATTCAATAAGTGACTATCTCAAAGAAATTCGTAAGTATCCGTTGCTCACGTTCGAAGAGGAAATTGAGCTTTCGCAGCGCATTCAAAAGGGTGATCTCGCAGCGCAAAAGAAACTAATCGAATCAAATCTTCGACTTGTGGTCACCGTTGCTCGTAAATACGCCGCTTCGGACTTTCCGCTCCTCGATATTATCCAGGAAGGAAACCTAGGCCTTATCACAGCAGCCCAGAAGTATGAATTTTCATACAATGTTCGTTTTTCAACCTACGCCTGTTGGTGGATCCAGCAATCCATTACCCGGGCTATCGCCAATAAGCGCCGCATGATCCGTCTTCCCTTTCGGAAGGAGGAACTGGCCGCCCGGGTACGACGGGTTTCCGCCGAACTCTTTCAGCGCCTTTCTCGAAATCCCAGCAGGGAGGAGATCGCGAAAGAAATGAATCTCCCGGTTCAGGACATTTCCGATATAATGTTCAGCTCCGGTACCGTAACCAGCTTGGACCTCCAACTCGACGAGGAGGAATCGGCTTCGCTTAAGGATCTTATCGCCGATACAACCTGGAATCCCGAGGACATCTTCATGAAGCGGTATTCCCGGGAATGCATGCTGGACGCCCTTTCGGAATTGAAGGAATCAGAGCGCGATATCATGCTGAAGCGGTATAATCTGGAAGACACCGGCAAGACCTATACCCTGAAGCATATCGGGGCCATGTACGGCGTTTCCGCCGAAACCGTGCGGCAGGTGGAACTCCGGGCTCTCAGAAAGCTGCAGGTCCGTTCCGAAGAGCTCCGCGAGATTATGTACGGTTAAGTTTGACGGAGTTGACATAGCGGCCGCAGGTCTTTATTCTTGCGGGCGATGACTGGAAAAAAGACTCGCGGCACAACCGCGAAAAAACGACGGCAGGCACGGGAGTTTAAATACCGTCTCGCGCTTTTGGCCGTCGTTTTTTTCGTCTCGCTCGTTTTGTTCGCGGCAAAGGCCGGGCTCCTCAAACCGAATGCCGCCGCACGGCTAATCGAAAAGACGCCGGTTCCCGAAGTGGAAGCTCCGGCCCCGGCCCCGGCCGCCCGCGTCCCGGCGCAAAGCCTTTCTCCCGCGGAAAAACCCGCCCCTGAGCAGGGCCCTCCGGCCGTTTCTCCGCCCTCAAACGGGTCCCGGCCGGTCGAACGGCAGGAAAAGCCCCAAAACGCGATAGCGGTTACCCCAGAGAAGCCCTCATCCGGCACGCCGGTTTCCGTCGCCTCCGGGCGGTCAGAACCGGTTCCCGAAAAGCCCGTGCCGCCCAAACGGAAGGGAACGCTCGTCTTCGTATTCGACGACGCCGGCCATAACCTCAGGCAGCTGGAACCCTTCCTTCGCCTGCCGTTTCCCGTCACTATTGCCGTTTTGCCGGGATTGGAGTATTCTCGGAGTGCGGCCGAAAGAGCGCGCGCCGCGGGCAAGGAAGTAATCCTGCATCAACCGATGCAGGCGGTAAATCTCTCATATGATCCCGGTCCTGGCGCCATACGTCAGGGCATGAACGGGGATGAAATTCGCGCGATAGTGCGGAAAAATCTCGATGAGGTAGGGCCGGTAAAGGGTCTTAACAATCATGAAGGATCGCTGATCACTTCCGATCCCGTCGCCATGGGCGCGGTATTGGACGTGGCTCGGGAGCGGGGCATTTATTTCCTGGACTCCCGAACGATCGCAAATACCGCGGCCCCCGCGGTCGCCAAGGAACGAAACATGTACATATGGGAGCGAGCGGTGTTTTTGGACAATATACAGGAACGGGAAAGCATCATAGACGCGGTAGGCAGCGGCCTCAAGATCGCCGAGCGAAAGGGGGCGGCCATCATGATCGGCCATATTTGGTCGAGCGACCTGGCCGAAATTTTGGCGGATATGTATCCCGAGCTCGTCAGCCAGGGCTTTTCGCTTTCCACAATCGCGAATATCGCGGTCCATGACGAGGAAAATCGATGAGAATCCTGGGAATCGAAAGTTCCTGCGACGAAACCGCCGCGGCAATCGTTGAAGACGGCCGCACGATTATAAGCAACGTAGTCGCTACCCAGATTCCGTTTCACGCGACGTATAACGGCGTCGTGCCGGAAATCGCGAGCCGGAAACACACCGAATGGATCCTTCCTGTGGTTAAGCAGGCCCTGGACGAGGCCAAGCTCTCCCTGGAAGACATTGACGGTATCGCGGCCACCAATCGGCCAGGCCTCATGGGCTCCCTATTGGTTGGCCTGACGTTCGGGAAAACCTTAGCCTGGTCCCTCGATAAACCCTTTATCGCCGTTAATCACATGCTCGGCCATCTGTACGCCGCTCATTTGGATCGGGATATCGAGTATCCCTACCTGGGGCTTTTGGTCTCTGGCGGCCATTCCATCATTTGCAAAGTTTCCGGCTACGCCGATATCGAGGTCCTCGGCACGACCGTGGACGACGCGGTAGGAGAGGCCTTCGACAAGGTCGCCAAGTTTTACGGTTTCGGTTATCCCGGCGGCGTGGCGATCGATAAGCTCGCCAAATCCGGGGACCCCCGGTCCGCGCGGTTTCCCCTGCCGAACCTCTATAAGGGCGGCCATGAATACGACGTGTCCTATTCGGGCCTGAAAACCGCCGCCATAAACCAGATTGACCAGTTTTGGAACCCGGAATTCGAGCGAACACCGGAAAATATTTCCGCTGCCTTCCAGGAAACCGCGGTACGGATACTCCTTTCCCGGCTTCTCAAGGCCTCTCGGGATACGGGACTGACCAGGATAGTGGCCGGAGGCGGCGTCGCGGCGAACTCGAGGTTGCGCGCCCTGCTCGCCGAGGAAAAGGACCTGGAATGTATCTTTCCCCCCTTGCGACTATGCACGGATAACGGGGCAATGATCGCCGGCCTGGGCTATCGTTATCTCGCCGACGGGGTTACCAGCCCCTTTGATACGGGGGCAAGCGCCCGCGTCGAGGGTTTTCGCAAATTCGGCCGTCCCCGGGGAGCCTAACGACCGTAATCGGGCGTTCGATCGCGTTGACTCGCCAGCCGTATCCATACTAATATTCGTGTTATGAACGCAAACATTTCCCTGGATCAGGCGATTCGCAAAATACCGGATTTCCCGAAACCGGGCATCCTTTTCTACGATATTACCGGGATTCTCGTAAATCCGCCGGCGTTTCGGGAATGCATAGACCGGATGGTCGAGATGTACGAGCACTCCCATATCGACGCGATCGCGGCGATAGAATCCCGGGGCTTCGTATTCGCCGCTCCCTTCGCCGAGCGCATGGGCATTCCCCTCATCCTTATCCGCAAGAAGGGCAAGCTGCCCGGTCAGACATACGGTTGCAAGTATAACCTCGAATACGGCACGGCCGAACTCGAGGTTCACCGCGCCGACGTGAAGGCGGGCGAGCGCATCCTGGTAATGGACGATCTTATCGCCACCGGCGGAACGTTGAACGCGGCCCGAAACGTGCTTGAACAGGGGGGCGCGACCGTCTCCGGTTTTTTCGGCGTCGTCGGTTTGCCGTTCCTGAATTACCAGGCCGTGCTGGGCGAGATTCCCGTTCGGACCCTCATTGAATATCACGGGGAATAAAACCGTTCCCCGTTGACAAAAAAAAGCGGCTGTGATAATTTCACTCTCGCAATCGCTCCCCGGTTGTGTAATGGTAGCACTACAGATTCTGGTTCTGTTTGTGGGGGTTCGAATCCTCCCTGGGGAAAGAAAGGCTAAAGCGAGAAGATGCGCGAAAGCGTTTTTTTGCTTATGGCACGACAATCCGGTCTTCGGCGCCCGGGGTTTTTGATCCGGGGGAAACCGCCGTTTGCCGTGAGAATCGCCAAGGCGATTCCTGTTATAACTCCACGTTGAAAAGTTCGACTCAAAGAGTCGCGCTTTTCAACCGGTCCCTTAGTCTATCGGTTAGGACATGAGATTCTCAATCTTAAAAGACGGGTTCGATTCCCGTAGGGACCGTAACGAACCGCCTCGCGCACGCGAGGCGGTTTTTTTTATTGTTGGTATTTTTTCTTTTTTCTGGCATAATTAACTACGATGCAGCAACAAAACGCCATTGGTACCTTCGAACGCCTGGTTATTACCCTTGAATCCGACGAGCGAAAGGAAATGCTCCGGCAACTCGCGGATCTTTCGGAAATTCAGCAGGAAGAGATTCCCTCTTCCGCAAAGGCTGACCTGGCTGTGTCCTCGTATAACATGCCCGAGGAACGGCATTTTCTCGAGCAACCCTTCCTTATTCGCCTCTGGTTCATCGTCCTTTCCTTTTTCATGTCCAGTTCGCCCACCAAGGTCTGGTCGAACCATTTGGTAAACGCCCTGGGGCACGATCTGTCCCGCCAATTCGGTTCGTACATCGACATTCGCCAGCATAGTTACATCAACGAAACCTTTATCGCCCTTAATTCGCTGAAAAACGTGCAGTCCTTTTTCCTTCGCCTGCTCAGCGCCTACGATTCCGATAAGGGCGGCCTATACGTCATTCTCGCCACGCTTTTGATGAAGGAGACCACCGAAAGGCTGGGGAAGCTCGCGAATCCCTTCGACGTGAGCTGGAACACGGAGCAAAAAAAGGATTTGCGGTCCAATAGGCTCCGGGATATGGACGCGGTGTTTCAATCCATCCCCGACGATGACCGGGCACGCATGTACCAGTCGGCCCAGGCAATCGAATGGATGCGCGCGTTTTGCGCCCTTCCCCTGGACCGTATGCTCGCGCGCTTCGGCGTGGTGGACAATCTGGCCCGATCCTGCCTCATTGAATCGCTTTCGGAGGAATTCCGCGACCTAACCAACGTGCTTGCGGGGGCGAAGCGGATCCCGCTCCTCTTGCTGGAGGGCATGTACCTTTTCAGCGTGCAAGACGAGATCGGCAATTCCAAATTCGACATAGACGAGGAGTGCCGGTCCTTCGTGAAAGAAGCAACGGTCCAATTGGTCACCATACGCCAGTTCAAGTCCGCCGTGCCCGTGGCCGATTTCGTCCGTTACTCCATTCGCGACGTGAGCTGGCATCCCGACCCGGTAGAGGCCGGCGAGGACTGGTTTCAGCTTTTTAAGAGCGCGTGGAAGCGGCAGTTTGAGGAAAAGTGGGTGGAATGGAATCGGCTGCACCGCCGCGCCATGCTTGAATCCCGCATGCGCGCCTACGTCGGCGTTCAAGACTTGCCCGAACTCGTCTATCATCCCTGGGATTCCATGTGGATGCCCCTCAGGCTGAACCGGGAACTGACGTTCCGTTTTTTAAAGGGCTTTTTCTCGGTATTCTATCCGGCCCAAATCATGAAACCGCTAAAGATACTCCTGATCGAGGGGGATTTTTACCGGCGCGAGAACCTGGCCGAATATACCGATGCCTTTAGCGCCCTCGAGCACCAGGCCCAGGCGAACGAAATGTTCGAGAACCGTCTTTCCGCGAAAGGCGATTTCGGCGAGGGTTTCGCCTTTATCCAGAAGGAAAAGATGGCGACCGTAAAGGGCAAGGCCCGCCTGGAAAACCTCATGCTGGGCGTGGAATCCGAGCTTGGCACCATGATCGCCCGCATTCAGGCGGCCTTCCGCAGCGTTGACATGATACTCGGGGGCGTCCTCGGCGTGGTGCGGGGCGCTCCCTATGAGACCTTGGTGAATATGGCCTCCATTCAGGGAAAGCATAACGAGAAATACCGCAAGGAATTGGCCATAGTCCAGGAATACATACGCACGGCGAGTATCCTTATCTCGGAGGCCGAGATAGTGGAAAAGGACAACCCGTGACGGGCGCCCATACCTACGCCTTTCCCGACACCGATCTCGCGCCGCGTCTCGAATGCGGCCTCTCCCTTGCCGCGAGCGGCTGTATGGGCGTGCAGTCGGGCCCCGAAAACAGGAAGCGCCTGTTCCGTACCGCGGGTATCGATCCGGCCTCGGCCGTGTCGCTGACGCAAATCCATTCCCGGATCGTTCGCGTGGCCGAGTCGGCGCCGGCTTTCGTCGATATGCCCGAGGGCGACGGTTTGATTACGGCGAACGATTCGCTGGTCCCGACCGTTACCGTGGCGGATTGCATGCCGATCTGGCTGCTTGACCCGGTCGCGCGTTGGTTCGGCGTGTTGCATTCCGGCTGGCGCGGCACGGGTATCCTTCGGACCGCCCTCGAATTGGCCTCCGACGAATGGGGCGCCAAGCCGGAGAACCTCAGGGTGATCCTGGGGCCGCATATCCGTTCGTGCTGTTATACCGTTGACGGCGAACGGGCGGACTATTTCCGCCGGGGTTTCGGGGAATCGTCCGTTACCCTGGACGCCGCGCGCGCGGCCGCGAACGACCGGTGGCCCTGGCGGCTTTCCCTTGCGGAGGCGAACCGGAATCTCGCGCTCTCGCTGGGCGTTTTGGCGGAGCATATCCGGGATACGGGAGAATGCACGGCCTGCAACCCTTTATACGGGTCCAATCGGCGACAGGGCGCCCCCTCGTTTACCCGAATGCTCGCCTGGATTCGCTGGCGATGATCCCTTCGCGCGCCGATTGCATAGGCCGCGCCATTCCGGTACAATCTTTTCCGCGTTCCCGAACTTAAAACCTTAATAGACGGGTTCTCGTCCGACGGGACGGAACCTCAGGAGAGTATACAATGGCAGATATCCGCGAGCTTTGGCGCGTCTTGGTAGCCGCTGCGCTGGAAACCCTCAGGCAGGCCAAATCGATCGATATTCCGTCGATCCAAAGCGCATCGATCACCATAGAAACGCCGCCCGATCCCGCCATGGGCGACGTGGGTTTCCCGATGTTCGCCTTCGCGAAGGCCTTTCGGATGGGGCCGCCCCAAATAGCCGCCGAAGTAGCTAGGCTCGTGGGGGAGAACCCCGATGCCGCCGCCTTGGGATCGGTGAAGGCCGTAGGGCCGTACGTGAACGCCTTCCTCGCCAAGGGCAACCTCGCCGGGGACATTCTTTCGGCCATTCTCGCCGCCGGGGAACATTACGGTAAGCCCGGTACCATGACCGGTCGCCGGATCATGATCGAGTTTTCGAGTCCCAACACCAATAAGCCCTTGCATCTCGGTCATCTCAGGAACGATGCCCTGGGCGAAAGCGTGTCTCGAATCCTCTCGTTTTGCGGGGCCGAGGTTTTTAAGGTCAATATCATCAATAACCGGGGCATCCACATTTGCAAGTCCATGCTGGCGTACAAGAAATTCTTCGCGGGTAAAACGCCTGAGTCGGAAGGCATCAAGAGCGACCTCCTCGTGGGCAATTGCTACGTGAAATACAGCCAGTACGCCAAAGAGAACCCCGAGCAGGCGGAAGCCGAGGCCCAGGGGCTCCTGCGGGGCTGGGAGGCGGGCGATCCGGAAACCCTTGAACTGTGGAAGACCATGAACGGCTGGGCCGAGAAAGGCATCGCGCAAACGTACAAACGCACGGGCATTTCCTTCGATAAGTTCTACTACGAAAGCGACACCTACCTCCTCGGCAAGGACAAGATTCTCGAGGGCCTCGCCAAGGGCATTTTCTACCGCGAGGAAGACGGCTCGGTCTGGATCGATCTGTCGCCCATCAACCTGGATAAAAAAGTGCTGCTCAGAAAGGACGGCACGGCCCTCTACATGACCCAGGATATCGGAACGGCCATCATGCGAAACGGCGATTGGCCCTTCGATCAATTGATATACGTGGTGGGCAACGAGCAGCAATACCATTTCAAGGTCCTTTTCTATATCCTGCAACAGCTGGGGTACGATTGGGCAAAGACCCTCTATCACCTTTCCTACGGCATGGTGAACCTTCCCGAAGGCAAAATGAAAAGCCGCGAGGGCACGGTGGTCGACGGCGACGACTTAATCAACGCGCTTCGCGACGGGGCGCTGGAGGAAATCGCCGCCAAGGGCAGGGAAGAGGCGGTGGGCGATCCGCAATCGGTCGCCGAACGCATCGCCTTGGGCGCGCTTCACTACTTCCTTCTGCAGGTAAGTCCCGCGAAGGACATGGTTTTCAACCCGAAAGAATCCCTTTCCTTTACGGGAAACACGGGGCCGTATCTCCAATATATGGGCGCCCGCATTTCCTCCATCCTCCGAAGGGCGGAAAGCGGGGAGGGCAACGCGGGCTCCGGTACCGTTTCTCCCGATCTATTGACCCACGAGGCGGAATGGGAACTGCTGAAGACCCTGGGCGATTTCCCGAAACAAGTGGTTCGCGCCGGCGAAAACCATGACCCCAGCGCCATCGCCACCTATCTCTACGAGGTTTCCAAGGGCTTCAGCCGCTTTTATCATGAATGCCCCATCCTGTCGGCGGAAACCCCGGACTTGGCGCGAACCCGCCTCGAATTGGCCCGGGCCACCCTGATCGTGCTGAAAAACGCGATGAACCTGGTGCTCGTGCCCTTCCTCGAGACCATGTAGGGGGGCGGAACGCGCCTCTTGACGCGAAACCGTCAAAAACGGTATAAATATCAGTACTGTCGTATTGTGCCTTCGGTGTACACCCGTTAATACACCGGAGTACGTATAAATTTCGTATTTGGAGATTCAAGATGTACGCACTTGTCGAGTATAAGGGTAAACAGTATAAGGCCGAGAAAGGCGCCCAGATTCAGGTAGACCTGATTGACGCCGAAAAGGGCAGCAAGATCGATATCGACACGGTCCTGCTCGTTTCCGACGGCGATAAGACCTCCGTGGGCGCTCCCTACGTGAAGGGCGCCAAGGTTCAGGTCGTGGTGGGCGACAGTCTCCGCGATTCCAAGGTTATCGTCTACAAGTACAAGCCGAAGAAAGACTATCATCGGACCATCGGCCATCGCCAGCAGTATACCATGGTGACCGTCGAGAATATCGTCGGGGCATAAGTCTTGACCGCCGTGAGGGTGATCCTCGGGCCGGGAGGCGAGCTTCTCGCCGCCGAGGCTTCGGGACACGCCGGGGCGGGAAAGCGCGGCGAGGACCTGGTCTGCGCCGCGGTTACCGTTCTGCTGCGGACCACCCTGTCGGCGCTGGCGTCTGACTATGGGAGTGAGCGAAGTCCCTCCCTGTCGCTAGACGCCGAAACCGCCGGCCGCGGAACGCTTTCGTTTCGGGTCGCGGCTCACGAAGAGGCGGATATTCCGCTTCTCCGCTACGCGGGCTCCTTTCTCCTGGAGGGAATCGGGTCGCTGGTCCGGGATTATCCCGAATCGGTTTCGCTGACGGCGGAAAAAACGAGTTAACAGATCGAACAAACTGTTGGAGGATTGATATGGGACGCAAAAAAGGTGGTAGCGGCGCGAAAAACGGCCGCGATTCGAATCCGAAATATCTCGGAGTGAAGGTGTACGGCGGTCAGACCGTCAGTGCCGGTTCCATCCTGGTTCGCCAGCGGGGTACCAAAATCCATCCCGGCAACAACGTCGGGTGCGGCAAAGACGACACCCTGTTCGCCACTGCCGACGGTGTCGTGAAGTACCACGAGCGAAAAGGGCGCCGTCTCGCCTCGATCGAGTCCGTCGAGGCTTGATACGGGCCCGGTTCGACCGGATAGCGGTTCGGTAGGTTTCCCGTCGTAACGGGTTTCTTGATCGGCCGGAATGACAGGCAAGACGCACTGAAAAAGCCGGCGGATTCACTGCCGGCTTTTTTTTATCGATTCCGGGTCGGGGCCCATCGCCTGCCCGGACGGAGAATTGTTATGGTAAAATTCGCTGACGAAGCCCTCATTACGGTCTCGTCCGGCAAGGGCGGAAACGGTTGCATTGCCTTCCGCCGCGAGAAATACATTCCCAACGGCGGTCCCTCCGGCGGCGACGGCGGCAGGGGCGGCGACGTGGTATTCGAGGTGCGGCGGAACCTTCGCACCTTGGCGAATCTCCGATATCGCCAAACCTTTAAGGCGCAGACCGGCGGCGACGGGGAAGGCAGCAAACGGTTCGGCAAGGACGGCGAGGATTGCGTGATTCCGCTTCCTCCGGGCTGCCTGATACGCGACGCGGAGACCGGGGAGGTTATCCACGATTTCGGCCTGGAGTCGGAGGGCCGTTTGGTGTTCCTGAAAGGGGGAAACGGCGGCTGGGGCAACGTCCACTTCAAGGGGCCGACCAATCAGGCGCCGCGAACGGCCCTTCCGGGACAGCCAGGCGAGACGCGGCAGCTCCGCGTGGAGCTCAACATTATCGCGGACATCGGTTTCGTGGGCTTTCCGAACGCCGGAAAGTCCTCGCTCCTGGACCACTTTACCAATGCCCGGCCTAAAATCGCCCCGTATCCGTTCACCACGAAGATTCCGAATCTCGGCGTACTGAGGGTGGACGACGAACAAGACATAATCCTCGCCGATATTCCCGGCATAATCGAGGGCGCTTCCGAAGGACACGGCCTCGGCATCCGCTTTTTGAAGCATATTTCCCGGTCGGCGGGCCTGGCGTTCATGATCGACCTCTCCGACGACGGTTTTCTCGAATCCTACGACAAGCTCCAAACGGAATTGTCCAATTTTTCCGAGGAGCTCGCGGTCAAGGAACGGGTCGTCATAGCGAACAAGCTGGATGTGCCCGGGGCGGAGGAACGGCTCGCGGAACTTAAAGAGAGCTTCGCGAAACGGCACCCGGAAATCACGGTTTACGGCATTTCCGTCCATAGCCGCTGGCATTTGGACCAGGTGCGCGACGCCTTCATCGCCATGGTGAACGATATGGGCGCGCAGGACCGCGCCGATTCGGGCGATTCGGGCAACGGCGCCGCGATAGGCGGGATTCGAAACCAAATCGGCGAGGTTCCCGATTTCATGCGGGCCGAGCTCGAAGAGCCCGATTATGGGCCAGCCGAGCTTCCCGCAGACCACTTCGGCGCGACGGTCAGTCTAAACCGAAAAAAAAGGGGAAAGCGGAAGTGAGGCTCGCCGTCATCGGCGGATCGTTCAATCCCGTTCACATTGGGCATCTGGCGCTGGCCGACGACGTACGCTGTTCCCTCGGCTATGACCGGGTCATGCTCATTCCCGCCCATTCACCGCCCCATAAGGAGCTCTCGCAGGGCGCTTCTTCTCGTGATCGCCTGAACATGCTCAACCTTGCCGCGGAAGGCGTTCCCTGGCTCTCGGTGGAAGCGTGCGAGCTGGAACGGGAAGGCGTTTCCTGGACCATCGATACCCTTGAATACCTTCTCGGGAAATACTCCGATATAGAAGGGCGTCCCGCTCTCGTGATCGGCGACGACCTCGCCGCGGGCTTTTCCCGTTGGCGCCGCGCCGAAGACATAGCGCGCATCGCGGAAATCATCCTGGCGCGCCGGCCACCCGACGGCCCTGAACCCGTTTTCGGCGTAGGCGGCCCCCCCCCGTTTCCCTTCCCCTTCACGCGGTTGGAGAATCCCCCCTTGCCCATTTCCTCCAGCGCCGTGCGCGAGAGGATCCGGACGGGAAAGAGTTGGCGTTACCTTGTCCCGGACTCGGTATACCGCTATATTGAGGGTCATGTCCTGTATGACTGTTGCAAAGCTTGAGGAAGTGACCGAACGGGTCAATTTGTATGCCCTTGGGGTATTGGCGCCTCCCCGGTACGAGCATTCCGTCCGGGTAGCGGAGCTTTCCCGGGCGATGTGCGTCCGCTTCGGGGCCGATCCCGTGGCGGGTTACCTGGCGGGAATCGCCCACGACATGTGCAAGTCCGCCAAGGAACGGTGGCTTTTATCCATGGCGCTCCGGGACGGACAGCCAATCATTGAGGTAGAGGAAAAAAAGCCCTCCCTCCTGCACGGCCGCGCCGCCGCGGTTCTCCTGGAATCAGAATTCGGGATCGAAGACCGTTCCATTCTCGACGCGGTACGCCACCATACCTTCGGCGCGCCGGATATGGACCCGCTGGGGAAGATTATCTTCGTGGCGGATAAGGTTGAGCCCGGCCGAAACGGGCTGGATCCCGCCTGGCTCGCGCGATTGAACGAATCCGACCTGGACGGCATGACCGCCATGGTTTTGGAGCATAACATAGGCTATCTGGATTCCCGGGGCAAGGCCGTTTCCCCGGTAACGCGAGAGATGCTCGCGAGCCTCAAGGGGCGTCAGCTTTCGAATACCCAGGGAGGGTCATAATGTCCGCGCGCGCCGTCAGGCTCGATAAAAACATCATTTTTCTCGTGATCATCCTGCTTGTGTTGATCGTGACCTCCGCGGTCTTTTTCGTTACCATGAGAACGGACCCGGTTAAGGAAGCCCTGTCGGGCGATAACCTTTTAAAGGTGCTCGTGGTGCTGGACGACGGGGGGAAGCCCCTTTCGACCCACATTATCACGATTTATCCCGCGAGCAAGCGGGCCGCGATGTTCGATATTCCGGGCGAAACGGGCTTGATTCTCAGTTCTTTGGGCCGCGTGGACCGAATAGACGCGGTATACGCGGAGAAGGGGATAGAGGCGTACCGCCAGGAAGTGGAAAAGATTACCGGGATAGAAGTACCCTTCCAGCTGACCGTGAAACTGGACGGATTTACCCGTCTCGCCGACCTGTTGGGGGGCTTTAACGTTTTTATCCCGACTCCCGTGGATTTTACGGCGGAGGATGGAAGCCGCGTGCTCTTGCCCTCGGGCGCGGTGACCTTGGACGGGGATAAGCTACGCACGTATATTACCTACGCGGAGGCTTCCTCGGGCGACGACGGGAGTTCCGAACGGAGACAGCGGGCGGTTCTCGCCTTTTTCAGCGCCCTGGAAGAGGCCTCCCCGGGCATTTTCGGCGGTCAGCGTTTCTCGGTGGTTCGCTCTGCGGTAAAGAGCAATATTCCCGATTCGTCCCTGCCGGAACTGTTAAGACAGCTTGCCAGCATCGACCTGGAAAGGCTCGTTCCGCAAGGGGTTTCGGGCTCGTACCGCGAGGTTGACGGTCAGTCCCTTCTCTTTCCCTTCTACGACGGCCAGCTTTTAAAGGACATCGTGCGCCAGACCATAGCGGGCTTGACCTCCAAGGACACGACGGTGCAGGAACGCGTCTACGCCCTGGAAATCTTGAACGGAACGAAAACCCAGGGATTGGCCACCAATACCTCGTCGCTCTACCAAAACTTCGGGTATGACGTGGTGCGGGTCGGAAACGCGGATTCCGGCGAATACGATAAAACCGTGATCGTGGACCGGATCGGAAACCCATCCGTGGCCCAGGCGGTCGCGAAGGTCATTCAATGCGAGAATATACAGCAAACCGACGTGCAACCCGCTGCCGCCGACGATTACGCGACGGAAGCGGTGATGGATTTTACCATAATACTCGGCAAGGATTTTGACGGCCGATACGTACGATAGCGAGGAAATTGATGGACAGATACCAAAAGACAGAAGCGGCGGCGAAGCGTCTCGGGGCGCTCATCGCCGAACACAAGGGCGGCGACGTGATGGTGCTCGACGTTCGGGAACGGAATTCCTGGGCGGATTTTTTCGTGATCGCCACCGTTTCCAGTTCTACGCATTCCCGGGGCCTTCTCCGGCACGTGCAGGAAGCCCTGAAAGGGCTTGATTTGTCGGTACGGCCGACCAGGCGAAAAAGCCCGGACGGCGAGGATTGGACGCTGATAGATTTGGGCGATATCGTGGTGCACCTGATGACCGCGCCCGCGCGCTCATTTTACGATTTGGAAAAACTATGGTTCGGCGCCCCCGATCTCATGAAGGAAACCGAAAAGTAGCCGGCCCGGACGGTGAATCACGCCGCGAAAAAAAAGAAAAAACGCCTGTTTCTCCCGGAAACAGGCGTTTTTTCTAAGAAAGGACGAGTTCATTATTCGTCGAAATCGTCGTATTCGAGGTCATCGTCCTCGTAATCGTACTCGTCGTCCTCTTCGCTGAAGTCTCCTTCATCGTCGAAATCGTCAAATTCATCGTCGGTGTCGTCGTCGAAGTCATCGCTTTCGTACTCTTCGAACCCGTCTTCCGATTCATCTTCGAAGTCGTCGTCCTCATAATCGTCATACGCGTCCTCGAATACGTATGATTTGCGGGAAGAGGTTTTCTCCAGTTCAATGTTGGTAAGCATGCGCCGTTCCATCCGTTCCTTATCGATTGGCCTTAAGGCACGATTCTCGTGTCCTTTGAAACATAATTGAGAGCCTTTGGTTCTGTCAACTATCCCCCGAGAAAAAAAACGCCGAAATCTCTATCCGCCTCCTTTGACAAAATCGCGCGTTTTCTGCATAATCACCTTCGGTTGCCATGGAGAACTCCGTTAAGATCGACGCTCCCTGTAAGCTCAATTTTCATCTCGCGGTTACCGGAATTCGGGACGACGGGTTTCATTCGATTGAAAGCCTGTTCCAGGCGGTATCGCTTGAAGACGCCCTAACGGTAACAGAAACAGCCGTGTCGGGCGAGTGCACGGTGCATTGCCCGGCCCTGGCATTGCCCGAACGGAATACCGTATCGCAGGCGGTCGCCCTTTTTCGCGAAGAAACCGGGATAGATTCGGGCGTGCGGATACTGCTTGAGAAGCGCATTCCCGCCGGAGCGGGACTCGGGGGCGGCTCATCCGACGGTGCGGCGGCGCTTAAGGCGTTGAACGACCTTTTTTCCGCCGGGCTGTCCCATCCGCGAATCGCGGAAATGGCCGCGAAAATCGGCAGCGACGTCCCTTTTTTCGTTCACGGGGGCGCGGCGCTTGTTTCCGGACGAGGAGAAACGGTACGAACTATCGCTCCCCGGACCGACCTATACGGCGTGCTGATTTGGCCCGGAGCGCACAGTTCGACTCCGCGGGCCTATGGTTTGGTCGATGCCTGGAAGGCGGCCGGAGCGGTGGATCCCGCGTTGGGACTTACGCTCGGCGAGCTGGAGGCTGAATATAGATCGCCGCCGCGGCAATGGCGGTTCGCGAACAGTTTCACGGTTCCCGTGAGCGGTTCGCTGGGCGAAATTGCCGCTGCCCTTGCCGATATAAAGGGCTCGGGCGCCGATTTTGCGGAAATGAGCGGTTCGGGTTCCGCGGTATTCGGAATTTTCGACGATTTCGACAAAGCGCGGTACGCGAGGGCGAAACTCGCGGAAAAATGGGAGGTATGCGTTAATTTTCTTTTACTTGCGTCCTGACCGATGCAGTAGTACAATAAAGAACGGGTTTATTTTCCCCGGTCCTTCTACTGTTAAGGAGACAAAAGTATGGAGATTACGGATATCCGCATCAGAAAGGTTACAACGGAAGGCAAGCTTAAAGCGTACGTGACCGTGACTTTCGATAACTGCTTCGTGATCCATAACGTCAAGATCATCGAAGGTAAAACCGGTATGTTCATCGCCATGCCCAGCAGGAAGATACGGACCGGTGAATATAAAGACGTTGCGCATCCGATTTGCCCGGATTTTAGGACCCGGCTGCAAGATCGGGTACTCGCCGAATTCGAGGCGGGAAACATAGAAGAGACAGTCGCGGCTGACCCGGCAGACCTGTAAGTCCGTCAGGAAAGCGAGGTAATCCCTCGGCGCCCCGCTGCTTCGATATACATTATTGGGACGTCGTCAAGCGGTAAGACAACGGTTTTTGGTACCGTCATTCGTTGGTTCGAATCCAGCCGTCCCAGCTCAATGAAACGGTTTCCGCCATACAGGCGGAACCGTTCGTTTATTAACGCCTTTTTCAGACCGCTGGCCCTTCGCCGTGCGGGCGGGGAAGGGCATCAAGGAGCTCCTCTATGAAGGAACAGAAAGTAATTAACGGCAAAACCCGCGCCACCACCGGTAAGGGCGCCGCGCGCCGCATGCGCAAAGAGGGTCGCCTTCCCGCGGTCATGTACGACGGACAGGGTAAGGCCACCATGATCGAGATTGACGAAGTCGAATTCTCCAAGATCTATCACCTGATCACCGAGAGTACCCTGATCGATCTCAAGCTTGACGGAAAGGAAGATCACGTCGCCTTCGTCAAGGATATCCAGTACAATATCATTACCGACCGCGTCGGCCACGTTGATTTTTACGCTGTTGATCCCGCTAAGGCCCTTCATACGAAGATCCCCGTACGGCTCACCGGATCTCCCGAAGGTATCCGCCTTGGCGGTATTCTCGAGGCCGGCATCACCGATATCATGGTGGAATGCCTTCCCCGCGACCTTCCCGAGCGCTGCCTCGTGGACGTTTCCAAACTGGAACTGAAGCACTCCATCCACGTCCGCGATCTCAAGCTGGGCGACAAGGTGAAGATTCACACTTCCGGCGACGCGACCATCGCCACGCTCAAGTATACCAAGGCGGATATTCCCGTCGCGGCCGCAGAAGAGCCGGCTGCCCCCGCCAAATAAGGCAACCGAGAAGAAGCGGCTCCGAAAGGGGCCGCTTTTTTTTTAATCAGGGATTATGCCCATGTCAATCGATCCGGAACGAGTAGTAGCAGACTTCTTGAGGGCCCTTCCCGGCGGCATTGCCGGAAAGCGCCTTTTGGCGGCCGTGTCCGGCGGCGCCGACTCGGTCGCCTTGGTATCGCTACTCGAAACCCTCCGGGCTCCCCTTGGGTTCTCCCTGGAAGCCATGACGGTTCAGCACGGAATTCGCACGGACGGAACGAGCGAGGGCGACGCCGCTTTCGTCGCAGAGCTGTGCGGCGCCTTTACGCCGCCGGTTCCCCTCTCCCGGGCGGATCTCGCGCCCGGCGCCGTGCCTGCCGAGGCCGAGCGGCGGGGCGGGGGCATTGAGGACGCGGCCCGTTCCTTACGTTACGGGGCGCTCCAAAAAAGGGCCGGTGAATCGGGCGCTGACTGGATTTTGACCGGGCATACCGAAAACGATTTTCTCGAAACCGTTCTCATGCGCTTTTTGCAGGGCTCAGGCGGTTTATCCCTGGCGGGAATCCGATCCGTCACGGGGAATCTTGCCCGCCCGCTTCTTTCCCTCGATAAGGCGGCCTTAACGGCTTATTTGCAGGGTCGGGGCCTTACCTGGCGGGAAGATCCGACGAATGCGGATGGGCGGTACCTGAGAAATAGGCTTCGCGCCTCGCTCATACCCCTGTTAAACGCGCAATTCCCCGGTTGGAAGCGCGGCGTCCGTACGAGTAGTCAACGGGCGAGCCTGGACGGCGACTTTTGCCGCGATACCCTTCAATTTGAGTGGAAAGCCATATCCGGAGCGGTCACCGGTTCCCGAGCCGCCTTCGACGCGCTCCACCCCGCCCAGGCGCACCGTTGCCTCAGCGATGGGCTGAATATCCTCGCCGTGGGGAGACGGATCCCGTACGCGTACCTGTCCCGCATCGTTTCCGAGACTGGCGAGGGGCCGATATGCGGCGCCGGCCTGCGTTTCGAGCGGGTGGGGGAATCCGTTTTTTTCGGCCCCGATATTGTGCATTACGGTAAAAGCGGGTATCTTGTATATATAGACTCTATCGGCGTTTTTGACCTTCCTTTCGGCTCCGTCGAGATCGGCGGCACCCCCGGCGCCGCGTTTATCGACGGCGACTTTGGACCCTGGCCGTTGCCCCTGGTATTGCGTTCCCGCGTGCCGGGCGATCGGTTTGGGGGGGAGAGCGCCGCTTCGAGTCCGCTGAAAAAAACGTTTAACGAATGGGCAGTTCCGGAACGCCTTCGGGACGGCATACCGCTCGTGGAATTGAACGGGGAACTTCGGGCCATTTTTGGACGGCCTTTTGGGTATCCCGACCGAATCTTATAATTGAATTGGGGACTCCATGGCAAATTTCGATGGTAAAAACAAGCCTACCGGCCCATCCTCCGGTCCGGGTAACGCGAATGCTTCCGGGCGCTTCGGGCTCATTTTCTTTTTGATCATTCTCGCGACTTTCCTGTTCGTGCTGTTTTCCGGCACCGGGGCGAAAAGCGGCGCGGAGATTTCGTATACGGAATTCCTTACCCGCGTACGGGCGAACCAGATCGATTCGGTAAAAATCGTGGATAACCAGAAAATACGGGGCGTATTGACGGACGTTCAAAACGAGGACGGCCTTTTCTATACGTTTATTCCCTACGATGACCCAGCGCTGATGGACTTACTGGCGGCGCATGACGTGCGCGTTACCGGCGGCGAGTCGAGCGTCTCGATCTGGTATTACGTTTTGCAGTTCGCCCCCTCGATTATCATCATCGCCTTTTTGTTCGTCATGATGCGGCAGACCCAGGGGCAGGGCAACCGGGCGTTTCAGTTCGGCAAGAGCCAGGCCCACCGGTACGAGGGAACGAAAAAAATCTCCTTCGCCGACGTGGCCGGCCAGGAAGAGGCGAAACACGAGCTGCAGGAAGTGGTCGAATTTCTTCGCAATCCCCAAAAATTCGTGAAAATGGGCGCCCGTATCCCCAAGGGCGTGCTCCTGGTGGGCATGCCCGGCACCGGCAAGACCATGCTCGCCCGGGCGGTCGCTGGCGAGGCCAACGTCGCCTATTTCAATATTTCTGGCAGCGATTTCGTCGAGATGTTCGTCGGCGTCGGCGCGAGCCGGGTACGCGACCTATTCGAGCAGGGCCGCAAGAACGCTCCCTGCATCATTTTCATCGACGAGCTGGACGCCGTCGGCCGTACCCGCGGCGCGGGCTACGGCGGCGGGCACGACGAGCGCGAGCAAACCCTGAACCAAATGCTCGTGGAGATGGACGGCTTTGAGACGAAGGACGGGGTTATAATCCTCGCGGCGACGAACCGCCCCGACGTGCTCGACCCCGCGCTTCTCCGCCCCGGGCGGTTTGACCGGCAGGTTGTGGTCGGCATGCCCGACATCAAGGAACGGGAGGCGATACTCCGCATACACGCCGCCAAGATTCCCCTGGACGAGGGCGTGGACCTCAAGCGTTTCGCGCGCGCGACGCCCGGCATGAGCGGGGCCGATTTAGCCAACGTCGTGAACGAGGCGGCCCTGTACGCGGCCCGAAAGGACAAACTGAAGGTAGATACCGCGGACTTTGAGGAAGCCCGCGACAAGGTCCTCATGGGCGTGGCGAGAAGATCGCTCGTTATGCCCGAGAAGGACCGGAGAATGACCGCGGTTCACGAATCGGGCCACGCCTTGCTCCACTATTTCCTGAAAGACGCCGACCCCCTTCACAAGGTCACGATCGTACCCCGCGGACAGGCCCTCGGTCTCGCGATCAGCCTTCCGGAGAACGATTCTTATTCCCGGACCAGGGGCTGGCTCTCCGACCGCATTTGCATTTCATACGGCGGCTTCGTGGCGGAAAACATGGTATACGGCGAAACCACCACGGGCACCAAGGCCGACCTTCAGCAGGCCACGGAGATCGCCCGGCGCATGGTGTGCGAATTCGGCATGTCCGAAGAACTCGGACCGGTGACGTACGGACAGGAAGACGAGCCGATTTTTATCGGCAAGGAAATAGCCCGGCACAAGGACTATAGCGACGATACGGCCCGTTCGATCGATTTGGCGATTCGTCGGCTTCTCGACGACGGCCGAAAGAACGCGGAGCGCATTATCGCGGAGCATCGTAAGGAACTGGATCTCCTTACCGAGGCCCTGCTGAGACAGGAAACCCTGGACGACGCCGAAGTACGCGCGCTATTCGGGTTGCCCTCGCCAAAGAACCCGGAACAGGCGACGGAGGAAGCAAAGACGTGAGGCTTCGGCTGTTTTGCCGTCATAAAAGAGCCCGTCTCTCCGCCCTCGCGGCCGTATGGTTCAGCGCCGCCGCGGTTTCGGCCCTGGAAAATCCGGCGGCCGCGACTCGCGCCCTCGAAAAGGCCATAAACCTTCTTTCTGCGGGCGACTGGAGCTCGGCTTCTTTCGAGGCCCGGCTCGGCGAGTCCTACGCCCCTACCTGGGCCGATTTCCCCTACGTGGAAGCCCTCTCGTCGGTCGCTTCCGGCAATCTCCGCGCGGAGTCTATCTCCCTGGTTGAACGATCCCTTTCCGAAACCCTTTTCTGGCGATCATATACCCGCTCCGATGCCCTGCGCCTCACGGCTTCTTTGTACGCGGACACGCTCCGGTATGACGAAGCCCTGTGCCTGTTGGATTCGGCGGGTAAAACCCCGACCCCCGACGGCGACCTGACCCGTCTGCGGTGCCTGTACGGCCTGAAACGCCTTGCCGAGGCCCGAAGCCTGGTCTTGGTCGCCTTGGATCGATGGCCCTATGACCCGCGTTTCCCGAGGCTCTTTTTGACCCGCGAAAACGCGCTGACCCCCGATAAAGCCGCCTTAAGCGCCGCTGAAATCATCGTTTCCCGCCTGTATATATGGGAAGAGGATGACCGGGAACTGCTCCTCCTCGCCGTTCCCTTCCTGCATGACCCCGCCATTCGGGTGCGCAATATTCGCGAATACCGGGGAATGGGCAGTTCAGACCGCGCGGTCACGCAGGGGCCTTCCCCGCTATCGACCCTGAGGGCCCTGGAATACGGATTGCTCGACGAAAGCATCGCCCTGAACGAGACGCTCCACGCCTCGTCTCCCATAGATTTTGGCGTTCTCTCGGGGGTGATCTCCCTGTGCGGAACCGAGGCTTCCCGAGCCAGAATCAAGGATTTTCTCGATTCGTTCGGGGGAACGGTCGTCATGGACAGGAACGGCGACGGCCTCTACGATACGTCTATCGCGTACCGGCTTGGCCGTCCCGTATTGGCCGAAATCGATCCGAACCAGGACGGCATTACCGATTATTCCGTGGGGTGCGATTACGGAAAGCCCGTGACCATACGGACCGGAACCGGGGAAACGGTCGTTTTCGACGCCTATCCCTCGGTTCGGGAGATAATCCGGGGGGCGGAAGACTGGGAATTGCGCCCGCTTTCGCTCAATTGGAAACCGGTGGAATGGCTACCCCACGATTTCGATTTGGGCGGCAGCGTTTTTTACACCCTCGAACCCACCGGAACGGAACCGCCCCTCACCGAGCGCCTCCTCCAGGCGAACGCCTTCCGCCTGGTACGCCCCTCACACGAGGTACAAGGCGGAACCGAGCGGGTATTATGGCGCGACGGCTCGCCCGTATCGTCCGAAACCCGGCTTGACGGAAGGCTTTATTCCTGGACTTCCTGGTCCGCCGGGGTTCCCGCCCTCGTGCGCATAGACCGGGACGGGGACGGCTACCTGGAAACCACCCGGGTGAACGACGCCACCGGTTCCGCACGATCCATCTCGATTGACCGGGACGGCGACAGCAGAATCGATTACCGCGAGGAATACGGAACGGACGGTTCGAGTAGAATGTCCTGGGATACGGACGAAAACGGCGTTGACGAGATCGTGCGCGCCGTCGATTCCAGGGGAATCGAGCGCGTCGAGTGGCTCCATCCCGTAACCGGGCTACCCGTTACCCTTTTTATCGAAAAAGGCGCGCCCCGAAGCGTCAGTTATCAGGGACGGTCGCTTTCCGTGGTTCGCGACCCGGCCCAACCCTTGTGGTGGATCGGATCCGTTCCCCCATCCTCGCGTGATCTCGCCCGAAAAGTAATCGAACGGATTAACCGCGAGCAAGTCCCGGTTGTTGTATTCACAGTACGCGAGGACGGCATAAATCTCATCGCCGTTTCCGCGGGAGGTCTTTTCTTTGCCGAACGATTCGATGAATAGGTTTGATACTAGCGTCCGCCGTGCCCTCAAGGTCGCCGCGGTCTTTTCAATAGCGTTGGTTTTATCGGTTTCCTGCGCGTCGGTTACGGGTAAGGCCGTTTCGGTCGCGGTCAACTACGGCGACGCGAGTAGCGTGAACTACCAAATCGACCTGACCAGGAAGGCTTTGGAGGGAAGCGATCCAGTCGAAGCCCTGGCGCGGGCGAAGATCCTGAAAGAGAACGTCGCCGATTCCGACCCGGTCGACGGTTTATACGCCGACGCCGAGGCGAAGACCGCCAAGTCCTTCGAGGCGGCGGTCAACGCGGGGCAGTGGGAAGAGGCAATACGGCTATTCCGCTCCCTCGATGCCTTGTCGGCGGCGCCGGAGGGGTGGACTCTTTCCGAGGTCGAGCGCCTGCGCAAGGAAGACTGGATTAAGACCGGAAACGATACCCTCGCGGAACTGGATAAATTGCGCGAGGAATCCGATACCAACGAACCCCCGTCCCCGGGCACGGTGGCCCGCCTTATGAACGGTACGGTTACCGTTTGGGTGGACCGGGGAATTCGCGTAGAGAACGGGGTGGGATACGCCGACCGGGTAATCGGTTCCGGTTTTTTTATCGATCCCCGGGGCTATTTCGTTACCAACTATCACGTAATAGCGAGCGAGGTAGATCCCAAATACGAGGGGTACTCTCGGCTGTTCATCAAGCTTCAGGACGGCCGTGATTCCCGCGTTCCGGCGAAGGTCATCGGCTGGGACCCCGTTATGGATCTCGCCCTGGTAAAGACCGAGATTACGCCCGAATCGGTATTCCGCCTGGGCAGTTCCGGGGACCTCTCGGTAGGGGCGAGGATTTACGCCATGGGTTCCCCCGCCGGGCTCGAGAAGACCCTTACCTCGGGAATCGTCTCGGCGCAGAACCGTCGCTTCATTTCGCTCTGCGACGTATTGCAGATCGACGCGCCCATCAATCACGGCAATTCGGGCGGTCCGATCGTGGACGAGAGCGGCCTGGTACAGGCCGTGGTATTCGCCGGGATCGAGCAGTACGAGGGCTTGAATTTCGCCATACCGGTAGAGTACCTAAAGGCCATCCTTCCGTCGCTCTATGCGGGCGGCAAGGTGAGGCACCCCTGGCTTGCCGCGTCGGGCCGTACCGTTACCCTGCCGGGTTCCCCGGATAACGCGGGCGTGGCCCTGGTCTATGGCCTTCCCGAAGGGCCCTGCGAACGCGCCGGGATTCCGCGGGGAACGGTTATCACGGCGGTGAACGGCGCCGCAATCGCCACTATCGAGGAATTGCAGGCCGAATTGCTCCGAGTCAGCCCGGGCACGATCGTGCGGGTTACCGGCATTCCCGAGCCCGACGCGAAGGCCAAGGACTGGTTCGTTCTCCTTGCCGAGCGTCCCGAATCGCCGGCGAGCGCCGTCATCGACCGCGACTTGGATTACCGCGCGATGCTTCCCGTCTTCGGGTTGGACCTCGCGCGGATCGGCTCGTCAAAGCGGTTTACCGTCGATACGGTCATCCCCGGGGGCATCGCCGACGAGTCGGGTTTCTCCCCCCTCGACGTGGTGGAGCTGAGGGATTTGAAGGTCGACGAGGAAGCCGGAACCGTATCGGTACAGCTGTACACGAAGCGCCGCAAGAACGGGTATCTCGACGCCTATATCGGCTTGATGGCGTCTCTGGACAGTCCCTCTTATTTCTAATATAGTGCCGATATGACCGAGTCCCATCTCATTCGCAACTTTTGCATCGTGGCGCATATCGACCACGGTAAGTCTACCCTGGCCGACCGCCTCATCGAAAAGGCTAAGGTCATTGACGAGCGGTTTTATCACGCGCAGATGACCGACAATATGGATATCGAGCGGGAACGAGGCATTACCATAAAAAGTCAGGCCGTAACGATTCCGTATACCGCCAACGACGGCACGAAATACCTCCTCAATTTCGTCGACACCCCCGGTCACGTCGACTTTACCTACGAGGTCTCCCGCGCCATCGCTTCCTGCGAGGGCGCCCTCCTGATCGTCGACGCGTCCCAGGGCGTGGAGTCGCAAACCCTCTCCAATATGTATCTCGCCCTCGAGCATAATCTCGAGATCCTTCCCGTCATCAATAAAATCGACCTTCCCGCCGCCGATATCCCGTCCGCGAAACGGCAGATCGATCACGATCTCGGGCTTGACTCGTCGGTTGCGGTGTGCGTTTCCGCCAAGCTCGGCACGGGCATAGACGAGCTCTTCGAGGCCATCGTGGCGCGCATTCCCCCGCCCACCGGCAAGGTCGACGCGCCCCTGGAAGCCCTGATCTTCGATTGCCATTACGACGCGTACCGCGGGGTTATCATCCATATTCGCGTTTTTTCAGGCCGGGTAAAACCGGGCGATACCATTCGCTTCATGAACACGGATACCGAGTACAAGGTCGAGGAAACGGGAATTTTTATCCTTAAGCTCATCCCCTCGGCGGAGCTCGCGGCCGGCGACGTAGGTTACATTATCGCGGGAATCAAGACCATTCAGGACGTGCGCGTGGGCGATACCATAACCAACGCGGAGCGCCCCTGCGCGAAACCGCTTCCGGGTTTCAAGGAAGTGAAGCCGGTCGTTTTTTCGTCGATCTATCCGGTGGATACCAACGATTACGAGGAGCTTCGTGACTCCATGGAAAAGCTCAAGCTCAACGACGCGAGCCTGACCTGGGAGAAGGATTCCTCCATCGCGCTGGGGCACGGTTTCCGGTGCGGCTTTCTGGGCCTCCTCCATCTCGAGGTCGTTCAGGAACGCCTGGAGCGCGAATTCGACCAGTCTGTCATCTTTACCGCGCCCTCCGTCGAATACCGCATTACGATGAGGACCGGCGAGACGGTCGTCTGCGATAACCCCGCCGAGTATCCCGACGAGGGCAAGATCGAGAGTTCAGAAGAGCCGTATATCCGCGCGGCCATAATCACGCCCACCGAATATCTGGGAAACATAATCAGCCTCTGCGTGGAAAAGCGGGGCGTACAAACGAATATGCAATACCTGGACCAAAAACGGGTAGAGGTCGTGTACGAGATGCCCCTGGCCGAGGTTCTGTTCGAGTTTTACGACCGCCTGAAGAGCGTAAGCCGCGGCTATGCGTCGTTCGATTACGACCTTATCGGCTTTCGGCCCACCGATTTGGTGAAGGTGGATATCCTCATTAACGGTAAGGCCGTGGACGCCCTCGCCCAGCTCGTGTACAAGGGCAACGCCTACGACAAGGCGCGCCACGTATGCGAGCAGCTGCGGGAGGAAATAACGCGGCAGCAGTTCAAGATCGCGATCCAGGGCGCCATCGGAAGCCAGATCATCGCGCGGGAGACGGTGAACGCCCTTCGCAAGGACGTTCTCGCCAAGTGCTACGGCGGCGACATTACCCGGAAGAGAAAGCTTCTGGAAAAGCAAAAAGAGGGCAAGAAACGGATGAAGATGGTGGGCGACGTAGAGCTGCCGCAGTCCGCCTTCCTCGCGGTCCTTAAGACGAAAGAAAACTAAGCGCGCGGGCGATCGACTTTTTGAAATAGCCGGTTCCCGCGAGCGTCCTTTCCATAAAATCGTTTTCCTCGGCGCAACCCCGGGCAGCGTCCGGGAAATGGAGCCAGAGGTAGTCCATCTCTCGCATCGTCTCGCGGAGCGCCGCTCTATCCGTGTCCTTTCCCCGCAAAAAGTCGCGAATCATGGTTTCCAGCCTTTCGATTCTTTCACCTTCCCCGCGAAGGAAGTCGGTTAGATCCTCGCCGTTTAATCCGTCTTGGCGCGGGTGTTCGCGATCGCCGTCGATTTCGGCTTCCCCTATCTCCTTCGCGAAGGCTTCAAGGTAACGGCCCAGGCCGTCCGAATCGCCTCTGATAAACCCCGTATCGAGGCCCGTTTTTCCCAAATCGACGCACGGGCCCCGGCGCTTGGCGGCGATTCGGGACGCAAGGGCGCGCGCCTGCGCCGCGTAATCCTCCAAGAGCGGGGTCGTGACGACGGGACCGGTCCTGCCGGTGACCGTTTCCGCGTTTCCCGCTCCGGGCAAGCCCTGAAGGGGGAGCGGCCTCATTCGGTTCGCCCTTTCCAGGGCTTCGAGCGCGGCGGGCGCGGAGCGGTTGTGCGTAAAGCCCCGCTCCCACGAAAAATCGAGTCCGGAAAAAAAGATAGGGGCTTCGCCCATTCCGATCTCAGAGAGAAGGTATACGGCCGCCAGGCCGACGGAGCCGAGGGGCGGCACGGCGACGGGTCCAGCGCCGCTCGCGCGTAGCCTTCGCAAAAGGCCGTTATTCGCGTATTCGGATACGAAAAAGGAAATAGGCCCGCCGGTGCGGAGAACGCTCGCGGTTCGGGCGGTCAGGTCGGCCCACACCGGAATGCCGCTGCGCGACAAACCATGGAAGGCGGGGTCTATCCAATATTGCGATTCAACGAGTATGAGCGCATCTGGGTTGATGCCAGAATCGGCCAGTATGCGCGCGGCGGTATCCACCGCGGCTACGAAGAGCTTCTCCCGATGCAGCAGCAGGGCGGGTATTGCCGCCTCGATGGAGGGACCTGCCCCGGCAAGGAAAATTGCCTTGTTTGCGGGAATGGAGAAGGGTATGGCGGCTTTCGCCAGGCCAAGATTGGTGAGAATGTTCCGCGCGTAATTCCTGCCCAGGCGCATGAGGGTGAATCGGTTTTTCCACCATCTGGATACGTATTCGTCCAGGGCCGATAGGGTTTCGCCGTAGAATTCGCTGAAGAGCGCCGAGCCTCCCGAAAGGTCCAATCGGGCAACCCGGCGGTACGGTGCGTTTGGCAGGGTATCGAAGAGTTCAAGGATACGAAACGCCGCCGCCGTTCTCACGTAGCGAAAGCGCGGGTCTTTGAGAACATCATCCGGAATATGGCGCAGCGAAAAGGCCATGAGCCGTTCATCGGCCTCTACCGCCAAGACGGCGCACCGTTCGGGCAGCCTTTGCAGCAATTCCTGCAAGCCGTAGCCGAGGAGGGGGGAAGGGCAAAATACGAGGGTTTCGCTCTTGATAACGAGGGTTGACGCCGCGCGAACCGGGTTCTTTATCGGTTCGCGCCGCGAATAGAGCCAACGGTCGCGGTATTGCACCGTCAGCCCCTGTCCCGTTTCGACGGGAACCGGCTGACGGGAATCGGTGTCTCCGGTTCCCGCCATCCTTCCGTCAGTCACGGTCAGTTAAGGAAGTATTTGAGGTAGGTCGCCAGAAAGTTATTCTCGAGCTTGTCGCTCTTGAGGAAACCGGAGGTCAGCGAGGCCTGCGCCCAGGAGCGGGAGAAGTAATCGTAGAACTGGGGAATCATGCCGCTGAACTGGGAATCGATCGCCTGTTCTTCGGCAAGCTGGAGAACCACGACATTGGACCCGAGCAATACGGGATCGGAAACCTTGTTCGCGGCGAGCGAAAAGGCGGTCTTGAAGAAGGTTTCGTTGGTCGGGGCTCCCGAAAGCTCGGGATAGGCTTCGGTCGGCACGGGACTAAGGATATTCACGTCGCCGTAGTTGATGCCGAACGGCGTGGTCGTTTTCTTCTCCACGCCAAAAGCCTTGCAGGCCGCGTCGAGCCCTTCCGCGTTGGCCTTTGCCGCGAAATCCTTGGCCTTGGACACGAAGTAGTCCTCCACGCGACCGCGCTCGTTCTCGTTGATATAGGAAGCGGCTGCGGAGATTACGGCGGGATCTGAGAAATCGGCCGCCTTCGCCTCGGAATCGCATTTCACGATCGCCCAGTTTTTGTCGGCTTTCACGATTCCGCTTACCGATCCGGGTGCAAGGGTAAGAACGGTGTCCAAATCCTTCGCGTCGGTGAATGCCTTGTTCAGGTCAACGCGGAAGCTTTTCGTAAGCTTGCCGGCGGCGTCTGTGCCAACGCGCGTGGAATACGTGGTTACCGCGTCGTCGAACGATATCTCGTTCTTTGCGAGAGAGGCGGCCACTTTCTTGGCGGCTGCCTCCGTTTCTACGGTAATCACGGAAAGGTCATGCTTGGTGAAAAGGTCGGCGTGTTCCTTGCCCCAGGCGACGGTTTCCGTTTCGGGGTAGGTTGAGGTGGAAAACGCCGCATAATTGAAGGTTCTCTCGGGACCGGCCATTTTCTTGATAAGCTCGGTTTCTCCGGTGGCCGTCTTAAGCCCGTAATTGCCGTTCGAATCCCCGAACACGTCGTCAATGAAACGCTGCGCGGTAAGGTCTTCGGTCATGGTGTTGCGGCGGGAAGCGCGGATGCTTTCGGCGGTTTCGCTGTATATTTTGCTCGAATAGCGACCGTTCGCGTCCTGATAATAGGGTACGAGGGCCTTATCGATGCTTGACTGGGGAATTTTATAGCCCGCGTCCCTTAACTCGCCCAAGATAGCAAGTCGAACGACGGCGGAGTTGAAGGCGGACTGCATCACCGAATAATAGGTATACTGATTGATTTCCTGTCCCTGACTTTTCATCTGGTCGGAAATGACCTGAACCTGACGGATGAAGAAGCTGTCCTGCACGTACTCGATCGGCGCGCCGTTCCATTTTCCGAAGGTAATCGTGTTTTGTTTGGCGCCTGAACCGCCCGCAGTGGGGATGGCGACGAAGGTTACGACGGACAGGAGGAGGATAAACACCGCTCCACCGTACAGCATATTTCTTTTTAACGTTGACATAGAACTTCCTTATCCGGTGTCTAATCTTATAGTAGGAAACAGGATATCATGGCGGTATGCCTCTGTCAACGCAAGGCTACCCGCGATTTCGCAAGATTTGGGTAAAACCGTATTGACACTTTTTGGGCGTTCAGATATATTCATCCTCGTCACGGGGGCGTAGCGAAGCTGGTTATCGCGCCGGCCTGTCAAGCCGGAGATCGCGGGTTCAATCCCCGTCGCTCCCGCTCAAAAGCCCGCCTGTTTTCAGGCGGGCTTTTTTGCTTCTATGCCGCAGCAGGATCCGACTAAGCGGCGTAACAAAACGGGATCCTGTTTACATATAGCCGGCGAAAGCCGGCATTACGGGCAGTAGCGCAGGGGTAGCGCGCTTGGTTCGGGACCAAGAAGCCGGGGGTTCAATTCCCCCCTGCCCGACTTATAAAAGACCGATCGGCATAGCCGGTCGGTCTCTTTTTATTTAGGGGCAGGGGAGAATTGAACGGGTTTGAGCGCCGACCGGTAGGGAGGAAGAGGCGCCACGGATGGCGCCGAAAGCGAAAACTCCGGTCCGGAGGGAGGCGATAGGATATCGCCTACCGCAGGATCAATTCCCCCCTGCCCGACTTATGAAAGACCGATCGGCATAGCCGGTCGGTCTTTTTTTATTTAGGGGCAGGGGAGAATTGAACGGGTTTGAGCGCCCACGGAGGGGCGCGTAGGGGACATGAGGCGGCCTGAAGCGCAGCGGCAGGAGGCTGCAAGCGAAAGGCAATTCCCCCCCCCCTGCCCGAAAGTAGACGTAGGCTGTTTTTTAAGGATTGGTATACTGGTTACCTAAATACTGTATGGAGAGCGCGAGATTTTTGCATTCTGGGTCGCACCTCAATAACGTAAAAAAAATCTTCGCAGGGCCCGTTAAAGAGGGAATTGCGATTCACAATCTCTGGCGCATTCGACAAAGACGTCGTGCGTTTGTACGGAGGCATTTTGTTACTGGCTCACCTATGATGAACTCAGTAAATAATGACTAATAGTTTATTAACAATAAGGTAGCGTACAATATCTTTCGCACATTTAGGCCTTGAAATAAGGCGTTCTCATCTGGTTTAGTTAAGTTACCACACCAAACTAGCCAAAGGAGAACGCCATGAGCGATGAACGCCCACAGAAAAGAATAATAAGCATTGATGAG
>QKEL01000009.1 GCA_003252395.1 Spirochaetales bacterium | reverse complement strand
GCTTAGAAGGCAGTTGCTCTATCCGGATGAGCTACGATCCCCGGATCGGGATGATAGGATTCGAACCTACGATCTTCTGGTCCCAAACCAGACGCCTTAGCCTCTAGGCTACATCCCGTAAGGCTTTACAGTCTATAGAAAACGAGTTCCGCTGTCAAGAATGGTCAGTCCCGCATGGAATCGAGCTCGTCCTCGACGGGGAATAGGTGGATGTCCGGAACGATACAGGAATGCTCCGCGTTGTAGGCGGTGCGAATCAACGCTTCGCTCGTTAATCCCAGCTCAAAGTAATGGTGAACTTCCTCAAAGCCCGGTATCGCGGCCCGAATTTCGAAGTTAAAAACCCTGTTCTCCCGTTCTGCCTTCGCAGAAACCGGAATAACCCAGAACGTATACGTACCGGGAGTATGCCCGGTAATCTTGCAGGGATTTTCCCATGAGGGGTCGATCGGGGTCGCCCGCTCCCCGTCTATTAAAAGCTCGACCGATATGCTCGAAACGGGCTCGAAGGTATTGCCGTTAAGAATGCGGCCTACTATCGTGGGGAAATTGAAGGCGGGCGCCGCGGGAAGGCTTTCCTGCGCGGCCGCGTGTGGCCGCTTACTGGACAAAACCTGTTTCATTCCCTCGACGGCGATTCGGTTTATATCGGCCTGGAGTTGCGCGCGGTCCGTTGATTCGATCATTTGGTTATGGGCAAGTCCCCGGGCGGACTTAATATAGCGAGGCTGTACGCGATTCAAAACGTAACATATCGTGTCCAGCCTGCATTGGTCGCATGAGCACGTAAGCCATTCGGCCCTGTCTTTTTTAGCCACGTCGAATAAATCGTTTACGTGGGAAAAGACTATTTCTTCCATCAGATTATGAACTTCCATGGATATCTCCGGTCTCTCGTCTGTTGCCTAATCAACAGTGTAACGCAAGCCCGTCCATTCCGCAAGGTTTTCGCCCGTCAGGCGGGAGCCGCTGAGTCTTTGGGCAATCTCCGGCTTGACCGCAATTCGTACCTTCCGGAGCGAGGCGGTGAATTTGTCTACCGTAGCGCGGTTAAAAACCGTTGAGCTCTCGCTAAACGGTTTAGCCTCGTCGGCCACGAACAGATCGCTTTCGAACGATATTCGTTCGGGTATATCGATCAGTACGTCAGCTTCGGTCAGGCGAATTCCCGTCTCGCGGGTAATACGCTCAGATAAATGCCTTTCCGCCTCCGAACGCCGTTCGAGATCTTCCAGAGGTTTCATGCCCGGATCGGACTCATTGAAGCGATACTCAGCCAGTATGCGATATAGCCTTCGTTCCCGAATTCCCATGCCGATTTCAGCGTCGGGGTGAGCGAGGGATGCGAGAAGGCGGTAGAGCCCCTCGTCATCCAGCGAGTACAGGGTTTCGGGCGATACGGTTTTATCGCGCAATACCGCATAGAGGGATTTTTTCATCATTGCCGTGGCGATACGGACTTGCCGGTGCCAATATACCGATCGGTACATGAGGTACTTGGAAAACAATACGCTTTCCACGGAAAGCACCGATTCCGAATCGAGGACAATGCCGCGCCGACGGTCAGGCTGCACGCGGGATAGCACGTATTCGGTGTCCTGAAGGCCGTACGGAACGCCACAGTAATACGCGTCGCGGTTCAGGTAATCAAGCTTGTCCGGGTCAAGAACGCCCGATAAAAGGGACTGGAAGAAGACCGTTTCGGCATCCTCCCCGGTGGCGCCAGGGGTTTCCCCAGCGGCGGGACTGACGATCGCGGCGGCCATGTCGGGATCGCCGCCCGAATCGCCGATAAGGGACCGAAGAGGCTCTGATCGCATCAAGGCCGCCGTCAGTGCCTCGTGGTTTTCCAAAGGCAGTTCCTTCAGGGAGTGGGTGTACGGAAAGTGGCCAAGGTCGTGGAGCAAGGCCGCGGCGAGAAAGGAAGCGCAACCCGTATCCGTAACCCATCGGTCCGCGCCGCGGGAAACGAGTACCCGTAAAAGCCGAAAGGCGAGGGCATAAACCCCGACTGAATGGGACGCTCGGCTATGGGTCGCGCCGGGATATATCAACTCGGTCGGTCCGAGCTGTTTTATCCGGTAAAGCCTGAGAAACGGGGCGGAACCGTAAATGTCCCGCAGGGGTTCCGAAAGCCAAACGTGTTTCCATACGGGATCGCGAACCGGCACTTGAAACCTGTCGGGATCGAGCGCGCGGATCGGCGATGACACCCCGCCCGGCATTATTGACCGCCGATCCTTGTCCAGGCGGCCAATCCTCCCACCAGCAGTACCTTCCGGGACCGTTCGTCAAGGTCATTTTTGGCCGTGAACCGGTATCCGTCGGATTTCCGCAGGAGCAGGAAGGGACCGCCTTCTTCCAGTGAGCGCTTAATGCCCGAGAATTCGAGCACGTCGCCTTGGGCGATTTTGTCATAGTCCGCGGGATTATCGAAAACCAGGGGAATAATCCCGTAATTGATGAGATTGGCCTTGTGTATGCGTGCGAAGGACTTGACCAGAACCGCGCGCACTCCGAGGTACATCGGAGCTAGGGCCGCATGTTCCCGGGAGGAACCCTGTCCGTAGTTTTCCCCGCCGACGACGAAACAGCCGGCGGCGTCCTTGGCCCTGGCGTAAAAGCTCGTGTCCAGTCGTTCGAAGGTGAATTTGGAAATTTCCGGTATATTCGAGCGGAGCGGGAGCACCTTCGCCCCGGCGGGCATGATATCGTCCGTTGACACATTGTCCGCGGCCTTCAAGAGAACGGGAAGCTCCAATGAGTCGGGAAGCTCGGGGCCGGTAGGGCAGGGCTTAATGTTCGGGCCGCGAATAATTTCGGTCTTCTTGGCCTCTTCCAGGGGGAGGGGCGCGATGAGCATATTGTCGTCGCGGAAGAAATAGTCCGGGGGGAGGGTAAACGAGGACCGGTTTTCGGAGAGCGCGAGCGCCATGGTCACGGGATCGGTAATCATGCCCGCAATCGCCGTAGCGGCAGCGGTTTCCGGGGATACGAGGTAGACTGAGGCGTCGGGCGTGCCGGACCTGCCCTTGAAATTTCGGTTGAAGGTTCGGACGGAAACTCCTCCGGAATTCGGGGCGAACCCCATGCCGATGCACGGGCCGCACGCGCTTTCCAGGATACGGAACCCCGCCCTGATAAGCTCGCCGAGCACGCCGGACTTTTCCGCCGCCATCAACGTTTGCCGGCTTCCCGGGGCTATACCCGCTTCCACTCCCGGCGCGACGTGCTTCCCTTTCACGATGGAAGCCACGGCCGTCAGGTCGTCCAGCGAACTATTCGTGCACGAGCCTATTACGACCTGCGTAACCGGCTTCCCCGCAAGGGAGGAAACCGTTCCGACCGCATCGGGGGAATGGGGCTGAGCCGCCATAGATTCCAGGGCGGTAAGGTCAATCTCGATTATCTTGTCGTAGGTGGCTCCCTCATCGGCCTCAAGGGCGGTGAAGTCGTCCTCGCGGCCCATGAGCGCCATAAAGCGGCGGGTAGTCTCGTCCGAGGGGAACACACTGCAGGTAGCCCCCAGCTCCGCTCCCATATTGGTGATGGTGGCTCGCTGCGGAACGGAAAGGCCGGCAACTCCGGGCCCGAAATATTCGTATACGCTGCCCACGCCGCCCTTCACGGTTTCGCGGCGAAGCACTTCCAGAATCACGTCTTTCGCCGAGACTCCCGGCCTGAGCGTTCCGGTAAGCCGTACCCCGAAAACCTTGGGCATGCTTAGGTGGAAGGCGCCGCCGCCCATCGCGACCGCCACGTCTAAGCCCCCCGCGCCGATGGCGAGCATGCCGATACCGCCGCCGGTGGGCGTGTGAGAATCGGAGCCGAGAAGGGTCTTCCCCGGCGCCCCGAAGCGCTCCAAATGGACCTGATGGCAAATACCGTTTCCTACCCTTGAGAACCAAAGCCCATACCGGGAGGCAATGCTTTGGAGGTAGCGATGGTCGTCCATGTTCTTGAAATCTTCCTGAAGGGTATTATGGTCGATATACGATACGGAAACGTCGGTTTTAACCCGGTCAAGACCGATGGTCTCGAACTGAAGATACGCCATGGTTCCCGTCGCGTCCTGCGTAAGGGTCTGATCAATGCGCACGGCGATATCGGCACCGCGGGCGGGGAGTTCGCCAACCGGTTCGACAAGATGGTTTTTCAATATTTTCTCGGTCAAGGTTAAAGCCATTGAGTCGCTCCTCTCTACAAGCAAAAAAGATCTTTAACCCCACTGTATATGTATCGATCGAGATTGTCCAGACTAGGGTCGCATGATATAGTATTTCAGGAGAAAATGGTTCCCTTGAAGCGTCGATCCCTCTTTGTTCTCTTATTCATCGGAGTATTCACGCGGCTGTCGCTGCCCCAAGATTTGAGGCAAAGCGCCGAACAGCGCTTTAATTCTATCGAATGGACCGAAAGTCCCGATCAAGAAATCGGTAAGGAATTGCCCGGAAAAAACCTCCCGGGAGGCAATGAAACCTTTCCCTTACTGACGCCCTCAAACGGAAGCCCCGGTTCGGCCATATACCCGTCGTTTGGGACTATCGGCATTCTTGATTACACGTCCATGGGAAATGAGCTTTTAGCGGCATCGCGCCGCATTGCCGTTTCGCTTAAAAGCGGGGCGTTGGATCCTTCGGCCTTTTCAAATAAACGTCCCTGGTTGCCAGTTTTGGTGAATTATAGATTGAAAGAGTTGGATAAGCCGGAAACGGTACGCTTTTCGGCCGCTCGTGAGGACGATCCCGAAAAACCCGTCGTGCGGTTCGCGTCGGGAACCGATAAACTCGCGAAGATGCGGTTATATACCGTTACTTTCGTCAAAGAAGACGCCCAATGGGTTGTATGGGACCTTCTATTTTCAGGGGACACTGATGGAAACGGCGCTCTCTCGAATTGAAAGGGAATACGTTATCAAAAGCCTCATTGAGGATAATCCGGAGCTTTTACTGGTATTCGGCTCCGCCTGCCTCGCCATTCCGTCCGACGACTATCGTCTTCAGGATGACTGCCTTACCATATCGAATCCGCTGGACGTCCCCTTACATTCCCCGGTGCGGGTGTATTTTTCCCACCGGCAACGGGGGTTTTACTTTGATTCCGTTCATACGCGCGGTCCGATCGGCACGTCGAGCCAATTACGGATTGGCGAGCATATGTATAAGGAACCGCAAGCCCGAAGCGGCGGATCCGTCCCGGTTCTTTATCTTGATAACCCTTACGGCCAAGCCCTAGCCCGTCCCACCGAGGAATTCCCCTTGGAACACGTATTTCCGGACCCGACCCTGTACGGGGAACGCCGCGAGCACATTGAAATATTGGCGGATAAGCTCGGCTTTAAGGATTTACGGTTCCATGCGGCCCGGATTTTCGAGTACGTAATCCAACGATTGGGAACGGGGGAACGACCTTTGTCGAACCAAACGGGCGTATTGATTTTCGCGGACGAAAATGCCTTCGGGTTTACCATTTCGAAAGAGGCAGCCCGACAATGGAAGGAGGGCGACGAGCTTCGTTTTGCCCTTGAATACGGCAATCGGCGCGTTCGCTTTTCGGCGGTTTGCGCCGGCCTCACATCCCTTGATCGGCTAACGACGATTTTTACGGCAAGGGTTTCCGACATGCAGGAAGAGGATCGGCGGTTCCTGCACGAACGGGTGTATAGCAGTCGCTACCAATAAAAAAACGGCCCTTTCGGACCGTTTTTTCGATTTCAGGCCAACTTACTCCCCGTCTATGGAGATACCGTGCCTTCGTTGGGGGTATTTCTTAAGCATCGCGACGCCGTTCCGCTTATCGTTGTAAACGAATCCGCCGTTCCAATACTCCAGGGCTGCGAATAGGGCATTTCCTCCATCCTGTTCATCGCTTTTCAGCGTTCGGAAGGAAACGTATGAGCCAAGGTGTTCAAAGTCCTGTTGGTACAGGCACTCGAGCCTTTTTCGGTTGAAATCGTTCCATTTGTCGAGATCCTTGAAACCGTCGCCCTCGTCCTCAACGATAAGGTGCGCGTGGGTAGAACTGAATGAATACCATACGCGAACCTTCTTGTTAAGATCGCAATCATTGCCGTGCTTCACCGCGTTCTTGATTATTTCGCTGATTTGCTGTTCCAGCAGGTTAATCTCCTTTATTTCCAAAGGAGCGGACTGTACGATCAAGAGGGTGAAATAGCGTATCTGTCGAAAGTCGGAAGGAAACTCCTTGTAGAGCATATTCGTCTTATCGAACAGGGGATCGCTTCCGTCGGCGCGAAGTTCTTTTATTGGGTTCATGTACCTATCTCCTGTAATGGTTTCAGCCTTCCATCTGCTGGAGGGCTTCTTCAATGCTGTTCGTTATCGGGAAATAGCCCATGAGTTTGGTAAGCTCAATGACCTTCTTTACGGAACCGTGAATGTTCGTAATCGCCAGTTTAAGGTTCATTTTCTTAACGGTGGAGCAGATATAGATGAGGGCGCCAATACCGGATGAATCGATATAATCGACCTGCTCCAGGTTGATGATAAACGCTTGAACGTTTTTCTCAAGCATTTTCATGACGAGTTCCTTGAGTTTGTACGAATTGTACAGATCCATTTCCCCGTTCACGTCTATGATGTATACTTCACCGTTTTTCCTGATCTTAAGTTCCATACAAATGCTGCTCCTTTCCCGTTGTTAGGCTTTGATCTTCATGATCAAAAGCGTTTGGTCATCATGAAGGTTTGCGGATCCCAAAAATGCCTGAAGATTATGTTTGACTTCCGTTGCAATTTCTTTGGCCGAAGAGGCATGGTTTTCGCTTACGATACGGGAAAGATTTTCGATCCCGAACTGGCGTCCTTCATGATTCAATGCCTCGATTAGTCCATCAGTAAAAAGTATAATAATATCTCCTACATCCACTGTCAACTTCTCATTTTCGTACACCGACGAGCGTTCCACGCCGATAGGATCGGTAGTTTGGCGGACGGTTTCCATTTCGCCCCTATTTTCCCGCCATAAAAGCATGGGTTGATGTCCCGCCGAGGAATAATCGATGGTATGTTCGCCGGAGTTATAGCTTACGTACGAAATGGTGGCATAATGATCCATGTCGATTTTTCCGGTAATACCCTTGTTTACCCAATCAAGGATGGTCCCCGCGTCGCGGGTGGTATTGGTTACCAGTTGGAGGATCGAGCGTACCATCATCATAACCATGCTGGATTGAATGCCCTTGCCGGCGACGTCGGCGATCGTCAGCCCGATCCGGTCTCGGCGGGCGAGGATAATGTCGAAATAATCCCCGCATACGCCCTTGGTCGGGTTAAAAAAGGATCCGAAACCGACTTCAGGCAATTCGGGAAGCCTTTTCGGATGCAGCGTCTTCTGGATCTTTGACGCGATGCTGGCCTCTCGCTCTAAGTCGGCGCGCTCGAGCACTTCCTGAATGCCGTAAATATTGTTGATCGCCGCTCCCGCATACGCGGCAAGGGTAGTGGCGACCCTGAATTCGGCTTCGCCGAAGGGGGCTCGCTCGGGGAGCCGGGCAATTCCCGAAACGCCCACGACGCGGTCCTTAACCATGAGCGGCACGAAAATATAGCTGCCGGGCCTCAAAAAGTCCTCGCTTTCGTTCACGAATATCCTCGAATCCTTCGTGCCGTCCGGAATGAGGGCGGATTTCCCGTTCTTGGCTATTTCGCCGAAAATGGTTTCGCCGAGGTTGAACTGGGCGTAGCGGAAATTGGTTTCTACCCGGACGGGTTTATGCGGCAAATCCGAGGGCAGCTTATAGGGAGGGGGAAAATTGCCCTTGAACGATTTTGAAACGATAATATCGTCGAAATCGTCGGTGATGAAGATAACGCCGCCGTCGGCCCCGGTTTGGGCGATTTGGGTTTCGTTCACGAAATCCAGAAGCCTGACGAGATTGACGTCGTTGGAGAGGGACTCGGAAACATTCTCGAGAAATTGCCGCCCAATATCCACCAAGGGGTCCTCGCAGGGCTCATTGGACGATTGGGTCTCGTCGGTTCCGGTATCGGAAACGACCGTGGGCTTATAGGCCGCCAGGGCAAGGATCAGGGCAAGCGCGAACGCGCTGGCAACGAGCATTCCTCCGGAATAAATCGTTAACGAGGGAATAAAAAGCGCGATGAGACTCGATGCCGCCATTATGGCAAGGATGATCAAGGGGATGGAAAAAAAGGCTTTTCGGGGCAGCTTTTCGGGCGCGTTTGCCCGAATCCGGAAAAACAGAACTGCCGCTATTCCCTGAACCAAAAGGCTGGCCAGTACGGGAATAACGGCGAACGAATCAAGAAGTGCGTTTTGCATTGTATAAAAAGTGTACCATCGTTGTCCTGACCCGTCAAGTTTGATCGCGCTTGCCGAAGAGGCGCGCCCACAACCCCCGAATGGGTTTCGCCTCCGGATCGGTGAGGGATTTGGTCGCTTCGTCCAGGGGTACCTCGCTTCCGTATTTCGTCTTTAATTCGTCCCATTGCTTGATTATCCACACATACAAATCGCTCGCGGTTCTATGCTTGAATTTCCTCAATAACCGATACCGCTTAATGACATGCATAACCGGCAAGTAAACCTTATCGTACCAGGAGATAAGCGCGTCGCCAAAGGCTATTTCGGTTGGAAGTCCTTCGTTGATATAGTACTTATGGCCGAGTATATGGTTATAGATAACGTCGTACTGTCCCGGACTGGTAAAATCCAGATGCCAATCCTCGGTCAGGTCTCCAAATTGCGTATTGGCGTAAAAGATCCGCTTTTCGTATTTAATAACCTCGGAAAGGATCGTTTGGGGGGTCACGTGAGGCTTGAGATGGATCTCGCTTTTCAGGGAAATGACCTCGGCGTCGATATATTCAACGCCCTGCATTTTCGCGACCGATACCCGGTGGTTTCCGTCCCTGACGAAGTACAGCCCGCCGATCTCGTATAATTGGATGGGCGGAAGCACGATATCGTTCAGGTGCGCCTCGTCGACCCGGGCCCAGCGCGATTTCAGCAAATTGGTCCGCGGCAGGAAGTGATTGTCAAAATCCTGGTAGCGCCCCTCGCTTCCGACGATTTTGTTGATGGGGACGATCTGCATCCCCGCGTATACCTCGTTCTGGGGCTTGAGGATTTTCTTTACGTCGTTGAAAGAGAGCAACCGGCGCTTATCCGGATAGAGAAAATTCTGGATTTCGTTGAATAAAGCCATATTTCGCGCTTTGGTGAAGTCTTCGGCTGCCTGATTCTTGAAGAAAAAATTGCTCATCGTGATCCCTCATCTGTATCGAGTATGAAATGGCTGTATGCGTTGATAACGGTGGTTTTTTCATATCGGGATACGCGAATGTCCTGTAAATCGTATAGATGGATATGGCCATGAATGAGATAACGGGGCTCGAATTTCCTCATGAACCATTTGAAGCATTCGAATCCCTGATGGCAGGGATCGCTTTTATCGTGTATCCCGGCGGGCGAGGCGTGCGTGACGAAAATATCGAGATAGCGGCCGTAGAGTAGCCTGTTGATCAATAACCGGGGAACCAGGGAAAGCAGCTTGCGCTTCATTTGGCTTTCCGTATATTGGTTCAGTCCCTTATTGTATCGCTTGGAACCGGATACGCCGGCAAGGAGCGTTTTACCTTCCCGCTTTGTCGTAAAACCGAGATATTGCGCGCCATGCCCGAAATCCGGGGAGAATTTTCCTATTCGCTGGGCGTATTCCCGGTCATCGACCCGATGATACAGCCCAAATTCGTTCAGGTTATGGTTCCCGAAAACGAAATATACGGGCTTGTTCATGGCCGACACGATGAAATCGAGATACTCCATGGGAAGGTCGCCCGCGGAAATCACGAAATCAACGTCCTTATACCTCTCTTTGACCGAGGTACTGTATACAAGCGGATCGATTTGGTCGGAGACGCACAGGATTTTCATGGCAATCGCGGATTAGGTGTCAAAGACTTTGATGGAAGCCAGAATCTGTTCCAGTTTTTCCCGACCGATCAATTCAAGCGGTCGGCTTTCCGCGAACTCAAGCGCCGTTCGGGTGAATCCCGAACTGGTAACCACCACGCCGCGAATAATTGACTGTTTTTTCATGTCTTCCTGCAAGCTCCTGAGAAAGCTGTCCTCGATCATGTTCGGATCTCGATAGAAGAGGATCAGGCGGGGCATTTTTCTTACGTTGCGCCATTTTTCCGCGTCGTTTTCCACGGCGACCAGGCCGCATCCGAACTTGGTTTCATAAATGTCCCGGACGGAGAGTTCCAGTCCCTGGGTCGTCACGGCCCGGCAGATCGTGAAAAAATCGTCTTTCGTGGCCGTAAGGTATTCTTTTATGTGATCATTGGACCGTAGTTCCTGGTATTGCGAGAGTTTTTCGCCGATATCCCGAAAACTCCGCTTTTTCGCGAAGATTTTTTCCCACTGTTCGATTGCGAGGTCGATATCCCTTTTTTTCTCGTAGCACGCCGCCAGAAAATACCGGGCGTGGAGCGTATCGTTCGACGTCTCGTCGGTGCTTATTTTTATGGCACGATCAAATTCGAGAACGGCCTTTTCCAGGCTGTTTGCTTCCATATAGCAACAACCCCGTTCGATCATTGCCTTCTGCTTTAATTCGGGATCGCGGAGCGCTTTTTCGAACGCCGAGAGCGCGTTCGCGTAATCATGGCTTTCCTTAAGAAGCTTTCCCTGAAAGAAATACGCTTTGGTGTTTTTGGGATCGAGGCGAAGGGCAATGTTGATTTCCTGTTTCGCGTCGGTCATTTGTTTGTTTCTAAAGAGAAGAAGCCCGAGCGCCGCGTGCGCGCTGGCGTTTTTTGGGTCTGTTTCGGCCGCCTTCTTGTAATAGGATATAGCCTGTTCGCTGTTGTCCCGTTGTTCGAAAAGCTGCGCGGCGTTATAATAGTGTTCAGCTTGGAAGGGCTCGAGCTTGATCAGCAGCAAGTATTCCTTGAGTGCTTCTTCAGGCTGGTTGTATTTCAGGAAGAGCTGCGCGATCGTTTTTCTGAAGGCGGCCTCGGGAATCGACTTAGAAAAAATGGCTGTCGCGTTGACAGCCTTGAATTCCATGAGGGCCAGTTCGGATTTCCCATCGGCGAGGTAGGCCTTCCCGAGAAGGTATCGCGCTTCGGGATCCCGAGAGTCTCGGGTTATCATCATTTTAGCCTGTTTAATGGCTTGGGAAAACTTACCGTTGGCAATCAGTTTTTCGATTCCTGCCTTTTTTTGGGGAACAAGGAATGATTTGACCAAAAAAATCAGCAGAACCGCGACGCCGGTGCCGAGAATCAGGATAAAACCGATGAACATTGATGACATATATCAAGACTATAGCTTTTGTGGGGTATTGTCAAATATGAAAACGAGCAATAAAGCCCGTCGGAGCGCCTTGTGCGCCCTCCTCTCGCTCTGCGTACTCTCCTTCGCGGGGGCCCTGGATTATTTCGCCGAGGGGGAGCGTCTATTCAAGTCGAATAAGCCCGATGAAGCCATACCCATGCTTTTTCAGGCCTCCCAGTTGGCGGGTACCGACCCGCGGGTATTCACCTACCTGGGGCTTTGCTATCAGCAAACCGGCAAGTACGCCGACGCGATATCCACCTTCATGAAGGGAACGTCGGCTCCGGGGACGGACCGTAAGGTCCTGTTCTTCGACGCGGGGAACGTATACTATATTCAAGGCCTTTTTTCCGAGGCCGAGGCTATGTATACCCGGGCTATCGGTTTGGATACCGCCTATGCGCCCGCCTATCTCAATCGCGCGAACTCCCGGGTGGAATCGTCCCGCTTCAAAGACGCGGTAGAGGATTACCGGACGTATCTCGTACTTGATCCGGCGACGTGGCAAAGCGACGCGATCCGGCAACTGATTGACCTTCTTTCCCAGGAAGTCCTGAAGCAAGAAGACGCGGCGGCGCGCTCGGCGGCCGAAAAGGCGGCAGCGGAAGCGGAAAAGGCAGCCGCCGCAGAACGGTATCGAAAATTACTGGATGAGGTGAGCTCGTCGTTGCAGTCGGTCGACGACGCGAGTACGCTTTCTGCCGGTTCCGAGGATATATTGGAATACAACGAGGAAGGACAGCTTGAATAGTACCCAGAAAAAAATCGTTGGCGCGGTGGCGGCGATCGCAGTGATACTTGCCCTCGCCGGAGGCGCCTTCGGCATCGTGAGCTCGATGAAGGGCCGTTCGGCGGCTCAAGCCGCCGAACAGCGGCTTAATACCCTGACCCTGATCAGGAATTACGTGGATCGGGGAGAGTACGATCGGGCGCTCAATCTTTTAGACGAACTTTTGATAAAGAATCCCGAAGATCCCGATGCGCATAAGCTTATGGAAGCGGTGCTGTCCGCGAAAAAGGCCCAGGAAGCACTGGACTCGGGCTCCGGGGAAGCGGCCGAACTGCGCGCGGCCCTGGAAGCGGCCCGACAGGCGGTATCCAGGATATCCGCCGCCGCCGATGCGGCCCAGCGCGCCGCGTCGCGTATGGGCGAATCGGGCGGAAGCCAGTCGAAGGGGACCGGCGGCGAATTGGATGCCGACGCGATCCAGGAGAAAGCGGCCGCGGATAAAGTAGCCGCGGCTAACGCCGCCGCCAAGGCGGCCGCGGAGAAAGCGGCCGCCGACCAGGCCGCCGCCGAAAAGGCTGAGCTGGAACGGCAGCAAAAAGAGCAGACCGCTGCGGAAGAGGCGCGAAAGAAAGCGCTCGAAGAGGAAATGGCGAAAAAGAACGCCGAAACCCAACAACGCGTTAAGGAAGTGAATGACCTTATCGCGAGGGGAAAGAATAGCGCCTCCTCAGGCAGTCTACGATCCGCCCTGACAAGCTTCGACGAGGCGGAATCGAGGCTCCCGCCGGGAGAAAAATCGTTCGCCGCCTCGAAGTATTTGGAGATGGCGCAATCTCTCTTCGATATCGCCTCATCCGCCACGGATAGCACCGTTCGGGACGAGGCGCTCAGCGCGGCGTTGGAATTCGCGAATAAGTCGGTAGAGGCAGATCCCGCCATCGCGGCGACCCATTACCTTAAGTCCCAGATATACGAGGCCCAGAAGAAGAACGAGAGCGCGTACCAGGAAAACCTCACCGCGGTAAAACTGGACGGGGGCAATTACCTGTACCTCTACGAGTTGGGCAAAAAGCAGTATGTGAGAAAGCAGTATTCCGACGCCGCGAAAAGCTTCGCGACGGTAACCAAGCTTAAAAGCGATTATGAGCCGGCCTTTTTCAACCTCGGCATGTCGTACCGCTCCGCGGGAGACGTTTCCTCCGCCCTCGCGGCCTTCCGGGGAGCCATCGCCGTAAAGTCCGATTACGTTAAGGCCCATATCGAGGTTGCCCGGCTTCTTGACCGAAAAGGCGATTTCCCCGGCGCCGCGACCTCCTATGGGACTGCCCTCAAATACGAACCCGGTAACGTATCGGCCCTGCGTGAGCTCGCCGCCCTCTATTCCAAGCAGGGCGAATACCAGAACGCGGAGCGCTATTTTAAGGAAGCCCTAACCCTCGGCGCCGACGACTCCCAAACGAATTACAATATGGCGGCCGTTCAACTGGAACTCGGCAAAAATGAGGCTGCCTTGGATTACGCGAAAAAAGCCGTGGATGGCGACCCGAAAAACGCGGTGTACCTCTATGAATACGGACTGGCCGGGGAACGAAACGGCATGTTGGACATCGCGCTGCAGCAATACGCCCGATCCATAGCCGCAGACCCCAAATACGTTAAGCCCCGGGTCAATCTCGGCGTAATGTACCTCGACGCGAACCGCGTGGACGACGCGCTGAACCAACTACTGGCGGCCTATGGCATTGAGAAGGACAATTTCGAGGTCAATAACAACCTGGGGAAGGCCTATGGCCTGAAAAAGCAATTTGACAAATCGGTTGAGCACTATGCCCGGGCGGTATCGAAGAATCAAAGGGATACGGCCGTTCGCGCCAATTTGGCGAGCTCGTACATCAGCGCTGGCTTGCCGGAAAAGGCCAGGGACACGTATTCGGATCTATTGAAACTTGACCCGAAACAGTGGGATGCGGCCTATGAGCTCGGAAAGCTGCACATAAGCCTGGGCGATAAGGCGAACGCCAAGAAAGTACTGCAGGACCTTCTGTCCGCGAACCCGGGATATCCGAAATCGGCGGAAATTAAGTCGCTCCTGGCCACGCTCTAGCCCTCAGGTCCGCTGTACCCGGGCGAAAAGCTCGGCGCGATCGATCCGGGTCCAGACGGGCCTCCCGTGGGGACAGCGCGGTTCTTTGAGGGCGAGGGCCTTGGCGGCCAGGTTGCGCGCCGAGAGCGGGTCGAGGATATCCCCGTCTTTACAGGCCGCCTTGCAGGCCGCGCCGGCGTAGAGCTTGGAAATAAGAGACTGCGCGGGCAAACTCGTTTCGGAAAGCACCGAGCGCACGTCGGCTTCCGTGCCGGTCCACCTGAGGGGCACGGACGTGACTTCCCAGAATCCCTCGCCGGACCGCTCGAGGGTAAATCCCGCCGCGCGCAATTCCTCGCGCCTTTCGTCTATGCTGCGGTCGTTTTCCTGGTCAGAGGCGAAAACCGTATAGGGAATCAGCAATTCCTGGGATTGGCCCGAGGTGGCCAATAGTTCGTCATAGAGGATTCTTTCGTGGGCCGCGTGCTGATCGATCGCGATGACCGCATCGTCCTTTTCCACGAGAATGAAAGTCCCCAAGGCCTGACCGAGGTAACGGAAGGGCAGGGGCGTATCCGATACCGCTTTTTCCGGCCAATGGGAGTACGCGGAATCGGAAGCGGTAAACGCCGCGAGGTCGCCGAACCGCCTGCTTTCGGTATTTGCGCGCGGGGTTCCCGACAGGCCGCCGACCGGAGCGAAGCCGCTCGGGGAGCGGTACCCGTCGGTGGAAGGATTCGGCACGAAACCCGCGGGGGGAAGGGAATCGAGCGAAAACGCTCTTTGGCCATCGGTGACGGCCCCGGTCCGTTCAACCAAGGCTATGGTGTATCGCCTGAAGAAATCCCTGACGGTTTGGCTTACGCCGTGATGGATGGCGCCCGCGTCGCGGAACCGGGCCTCGCGCTTCGCGGGATGGATATTGAAATCCACGAGCGCGGGATCGAGGGTGACGAACAAGGCGCCGGCGGGATGCGTACCGTTGGGGAAATGCCCTTCGGTACCGTATTCGATCGCCTGCAGCAAGCCGAACTCCTGTATCCTGCGTCCGTTTACGAAAATCATCAGGTCCCTGCGGTCTGAGCGGATTACGTCCGGGCCGCCCACGACGAGGGAAAAGCTGAACCCGTTTCCGGTTCCGGTAATTTCGTGAAAGAGCGTATCGGGTTCCTTGGGGGCCATGGCGGCGAGCCAACGGTGGCGGTAGGTTTCCTCGGGGGGAAGAATATCCCTTGTTTTGCCCTCAACGGTGAGCCGGAAATCGATTCCCGGCCAGGCGAGGGCCTTTTCGATGAACGTTTGCCGGCACAGGGCCGATTCCGAAGCCGGACGTTTCAGGAATTGACGCCGGGCGGGAAAGTTTTCGAATAATCCGGATATACTCACCGCGGTTCCGCTGTCTCGCCTGCTTGGCTCGATTCGCCCGTCGACCAGTCTCCATGCTTCCCTTCCGTTCCTTGTCGTGGTTATATCCAACCGGGAAACGGCATTTATTGAGGAGAGGGCCTCGCCCCGAAAACCGAGGGTAGTAAGGGCGAGCAGGTCATCTTCCCGGGCTATTTTGCTCGTGGTATGGGTGTGGGCGCACAGTATGAGGTCTTCGGCCGTCATGCCGCAGCCGTTATCGCTCACCCGAATGGACTCGATTCCCCCGCCGGTGATATCCACCGCGATTCGCGAGGCACCCGAATCGATCGCGTTATCGAGCAATTCCCGGATGACCGCCGCCGGCCGGTCTATTACCTCGCCCGCCGCGATTTTACGCGCCACTTCCGGATCGAGTTCCCGTACGGGCCGATAGAAACCCCCGTCGCGCGCGGTTTCAGCCATCGATATCCTGGCTTGAGAATAAATCCAATTCCGGTTTCTCGTCGTTCCCGACGGGTTGATTCATGAGAATTTGGATTTTTCCTTCTATTTTATCCAAATCCTTTTCAAGGTTCTTCGCGAGCTTAATGCCTTCCTCAAAGCAGGCGAGCGCGTCCTCGAGCCCGATATCTGTAGCCCGTATCCGATCGCTCAATTCCTCCAGCCGCTCCAGCCGCTCATCAAAGTTTTTCACTGTTAGTCTCCTGTACCCGGGCGGTTAGCCGCCCCCGGGCGGGCGTAATTTCCAATACGGTTCCCGCCGGGGCCTCGGCGGCGTCCCGAAGAATCGCGCCGTCGGCGGTTCTGACCATAGAATATCCCCGGGCCAGTATCGTCCGGGGATTGCCGTTTTCGAGTGCGCTTACCTGCAACGCGAGCCGGTGTTTCGCGTCCGTAACCCGCTCGCGCATGAGTGCGAGCAAATTTTCCTTTGCGTCGTCAAAGCGGAGCAGGCGGGGCTGTTCTATGCGCCGGAATAAAAGCTCGAGGGATTCGGGGGTAAAGCGCGATAGGATGAGCCTGACCCGTTCCAGCTTTGACTCCATCGCGGAACGCAGAACGTTCTCGGCCGCGGTTATCGCGGATTCGAGGTCATCCTTGACGGGGGTGACCAGTTCCGCGGCGGCCGAGGGGGTAGGGGCGCGGGCGTCCGCGGCGTAATCGGTGAGGGCCCAATCTATTTCGTGCCCGACCGCGCTGACAACCGGGATTTTTGATTCCGCTACGGCGCGGACTACCGATTCTTCGGAAAACGGCAACAGATCTTCGAGCGATCCCCCGCCCCGACCGATTATGATTACGTCGGCGAGGTTCCACCGATTCGCCGTTTCGATTTGCCGGACGAGCGTTTCGGCCGCGTCCGGCCCTTGCACCGGGGCGGGAAGGACCGTAACGCTCACGCAGGGATTGCGGCGACCGACGATTTGCAGGATATCGCGGACGGCGGCCCCGGTGGGACTCGTAATGACGGCGATCTTTTCCGGGAAAAAGGGGAGGGGGCGTTTTCGGTTCTGGTCAAAAAGGCCTTCGTCGGCGAGCCGTCGCTTTCGGTCTTCCAGAATCTTGAGGATATCCCCCGCGCCGGCCATTTCCATGGCGTCGACGATTATCTGATAGGAGCCGCGGGCCGCGTATACCGATACGCTGCCGGTTACGCGGACCAACGCGCCGTCTTTGGGCGTAAAAGCGAGGTACCTGCTTTTCCCCTTGAACATGACGGCTGATATCGCGCTCGTTGCATCCTTGAGGGTGAAATAGATATGACCGGTACTGGAAGGCCTATAATTAGAAATTTCTCCCTCAACGGTAACCGAAGGAAAGCTTCCCTCGAGAAGCTCCTTGATCATTGAGGTAATGTCTGAAACCGTAAGGGTCGGGAGCGTTGGTGCCATCCTTCGAAGGCTATCATGTCAGGCGACTTTCCTCAAGCGGAATCGGTCAATGCCGATATTGTATACAATATGAAAGCCTTAGCCGTCGTTTATGCGGGAAATATCAGTCCATACGCCCTAAAGCCCCTCCAGGGGGGCCCCTCCGCGCTGCACCGGGCCGTCAGCGCGGCATCGAGTTTTCCCGGAACGGTAAAAACCGTGATCTTCGCCGATTCGACCGAGTCGTTTTCGGGTTCCTCCGGCCTTCCCGCCGGTATTGAAACCGTGCGCGCCGATACGTGGACTCCCCGCGCCTTTTTTGCCGCCCTGACCCTATTGGCCAAGGGTTTTGATCATCTCTACCTCGTCCACGGAGACGAGCCGTATCTCGATACCGCCTTTGCTTCGAAGATCGCCGAGCATCATATCCGTTACGCGGCTGAATACAGTTTTGCGGACGGCTATCCCCTCGGGTTGGCGCCCCAAATACTCGCCTCGGGCCTCGTCCCCGTCCTGGAACGCCTTGCCTCCGACGATAAAGAGGCGATGACCCGCGATTTCCTTTTCGAAACGATAAAAAAAGACATTAATTCCTTCGATATCGAAACGGAGATTTCTCCCGTCGACCATCGTCAGCTTCGCCTGGTCTTAGCCTGCGATTCCAAGCGAAATTACGAGCGGACCGCGGCGTTTTACGGTATTACCGCCGAGAACTGCGCGGCCCTGCTGACCGAGCGGTCAGACGCCCTCTATGGATTGCCCGCCTTTTATGCCCTTCAGGTAGCGGGAAAATGCCCCTTTGAATGCCCCTATTGCCCCTATCCCGCGTTTTGCCGCTCAGGTGAGGGCCTATCGCCGGGAGTTTCGGCCACCGCGCGACAGGATTTTATGCCCGTCGACCGCTTTGCCTACGTAATGGATCGAATCGCGGAATACTCCGAGGATGCGGTGGTATCCCTCTCCCTGCAAGGAGAGGTCTCGTTCCATCCCGATGTTCCCGCGCTTTTTCGCGCGGCGTTGCGCCATCCGGGGCTTACCGTTCTGGTCGAGACCACGGGTATCGGCTGGACCGACGAGACGCTGAGCGGCATCGCCGAAGCGGTGCGTTCCGCATCGCCCCGCATCGGCGATAGGAGTCCCGTAGAATGGATAGTATCGTTGGATTCGGTTTCAGCCGCCTGCTATTCGAGGCTCAAGGGTTTGGGCGGCATGCAAGAGACCGGTGTTGCCGAACGATTATTCAATGAAGCCCAGGGCTTTATCTCCCGGGCGGAATCGCTGTTCGCGGGTCATGTATGGCCGCAAACGGTCCGAATGAAGGACAACGAGGAAGAGCTGGAACCGTTTTATCGCCATTGGAACGGGAAGCTCGGTCGGGTGATCGTTCAGAAACACGATCATTTTTGCGGCAGCATACAGGAGCGTCGGGTTGCCGATCTTTCGCCCCTCGTCCGGCATCCCTGCTGGCATTTGAAACGCGATATGAGTATACTCATGGACGGTACGGTTCCTTTGTGCAAAGAGGATCTATATGCCCTCAATCGGGTAGGCAACGCGTTTACCGACTCCCTTGCCGCGATCCGCGATCGGCTCCGGCCGAGGTATGGGCGCCAATGCTCCGGCGATTACGAAGGACTGTGCAGTGCGTGCGATGAATACTATACCTACAACTTTTAACGAGAGAAGGGTTCCCCATACCGTCATAGGCGGAACGGTCCGTAAGGCCGACGAACCTATCGACGCTTTAACCGTGATACTGCTCAACCGCGGCGGGCGTTTCTACCGTTCCGCGGTATTCCAGAATTTGGAGAGCGCCGGAATCGTCTCGCTCATTTCGGTGGAAATGTCCACGGAGACGTACGATGTGGAAAGCCTTTCCGCCCGCTTTCCCCGGGTAAAATTCCTCGTTCCCCGGGAGAAGGTGACCGTGGGCGAATTGATCAACACGGCCATGGCGGAAACCCAATCCCCCCACGTTCTCGTACTCTGGAACGACCAACGTCTCCCCCAAACCGGGCTGAATCCCCGCGTGCTCGAGAAGCTCGCGGAAGACCCCGTTCTCTGTACGGTTCCGAGTCTGACCGGGCAACGGCTCGAATCCGTTCCCGTTTGCATGGTCCCCGCCTTCTCGGGCAGGAGCCTATCCGTTGAGCCCATCCCCGGCGCCCGCGACCAGGCGCTTACCGTATACGCCTTCGATTATTCCGGGGTTTATGACCGGCAGCGCTTTATATCACTCGGCGGTTTCGATCCCGCGATCGTCAATCCGTACTGGCAAAATCTCGACTTCGGCTTTCGCGCCTACCTGTGGGGGGAAAGGCTTGCCATATCCACTTCAATGCGTTTGACCTATGAAGGCGAGATTCCCCGGGAAGACGTTACCCCCGATTCGTCATACATCACCTTTTATCTGAAAAACCTTGCCCCCGTTTTCGGCAAAAAGGGAATCTCCCTGCCCAGACGCGCCTTCCTGACCCTGCTTGCCAAGGGCGGCATGAATTTCTTCGAGGCCTTCGCCCTCTTTTCGCGGATTTCCCGCTGGATCGAAGATAACCGAACCCGCTTCGAGGCCGATGCCCGACGGATCATTTCCGCGTGGGAGCTTACATGACCGCGATCGTCCTTCAGGCGAGATTGAATTCCACCCGACTGCCCCGTAAGGCCCTGCTCGAGCTGAACGGGAAACCCGTACTGTCGCGGGTAATGGAAACCCTCTCGCACGTCGCCGCCGACGTGCGCGTTTTGGCCTGCGATGAGGCCTCGTACCCCCATTTCGAGCCTTTGGCCGCCGAGGCGGGCTTTCTGTGCGTGGCCGGTCCCGCGGAAGACGTTTTGGAGCGTTTTTGCCTGGTAATCCGCAAAACCGGCGCCGACGTTATTATCCGCGCGACGGGCGACAATCCCTTTCTCTTTGCCGACGCCGCCGAGGCTAGCCTGGCGCGGTACCGTGAACTGCAGGAATCCGGGAACCCCCCGGACTATTTTACCTGGTCTGGCCTTCCCCACGGGAGCGGCGTCGAAATAATGAACGGGAAGAGCATACTGCTAGCCGCGGCCTTGACCGATTCATCCTTCGATCACGAACACGTCGGTCCGGCCCTGTACCGCCACCGCGACCGGTTTCGCTGTATGTACGAAACCGCCCCCGAACCCTGGTATTATCCCGGCGTGAGGACCACCATCGATACCCGTGAGGACTTTGAGCGGGCAAGCCATATGCTCGCCTATCTGACCGAGCGCGAGACGCCCTTTCCCTACGGCGCCGAGTCGGTCGTTTCGGCTTGGAAGTACGTTTCGCGGCCCATTCTCTTCGTGCCGGCCACCGAGCCCGGAACCGGCACGGGTCATGTGGTGCGTACCGTGGAACTCATGGAGCGGATGCGCCGAGACTGGTTAACCCTCTTGTATGTGGGCGCTTCCGACGAGGCGGCGTCGCGGATTCCCGGTCATCTGCAGCACGCGATCGTTCAAAGTTTGCCCGAAAAGGCGCATCGGGTGGTATTGGATCATTTTCAAACCGATTCCGTCGCCATGGCGCGCCTTCGTTCTATCGCGCCGGTCGTGGCCCTTGACGAGGGAGGCGCGGGGCGACTCTCCGCGGATTACCTCTTAGACATCATTCCGTCCCTCGATTCGAGGAAAAAGAAGCCGAATCTGATCGAGCCGCGGTTTATTCCCCTCCCTTCTCACCGCAAAGAGGCGGAGCCCGAATCGATTCGCTCTGTCCTCGTGGTCGCTGGCGGCGAAAACGCGGCGCGACTCGCCCATCCGGCGGGGAAAATATTCGCCCTCCTCGATTACGAAGTAACGGTCATAGATCCCGAGGCGCAGGGAATTATCCTCTCCGCCGACGGGTATACCGTTTCGGGTTTGGTTCCCCTGCTTCGCGAGCGGCTCTGCCATTACGATTTGGTGGTCACCCATTATGGCTTTACCGCCTTTGAGGCGCTGGCCGCGGGCTGTCGCGTGCTTTTGTTTTCTCCCACCCGTTACCACTACCGATTGGCGGTACGCTACGGTTTCGCCGCCATGGCGCCCGGAAAACTTACCGCGGCCCAAGTGGTCAAACGGTTGGGCGCCCTGAGAAATCCCCCGCAGGGCCTAGACCGCGCGTCCGAATCCCTGGACCTGGCAAGCGAGATCGCCGCATTGTGCGAGGGGGGCGCCGAGGGGTGCCCCTTCTGCGGGGAGCGGGAAAGCCGGCGAATAATCGCGCGGCACAAGGAACGGACTATCTCGCGGTGCCCTTCCTGCGGCATGGCCCATACGTCCTTTCTCGGGCGTAAAACCAGCGCGTATACCCATTCCTATTTTTTCGAGGAATACCGAAGCCAATACGGAAAGACCTACCTTGAGGATTTCGATTCGATCAAGGCGCTGGGCGCGAGCCGGATAACGAGAATCGCGAAGGAATTTGACCGAATCTTTTCGCCCCAGGCCGAGGTTCGCAAAACGGTCCTCGACGTGGGTTGCGCGTACGGTCCCTTCCTCGAGGCAGCGCGGGAATCCCAATGGATACCGACGGGTACCGATATTTCCCCCGAGGCGGTGGAATACGTGCAGGGCACGCTCGGAATCCCGGCGGTGGTCTCGGCCTTTCCCGCCCCCGACCCGGACCAGACGCTCGACCGCGAACGGTTTTCCGCGGTCACGCTTTGGTACGTAATCGAGCATTTTCAGGACCTTGAAGCCGTTTTCTCCCGGATTCGAAAACTCCTCGTACCCGGCGGAATACTGGCGTTTTCGACCCCGTCGGAACGCGGCGTTTCGGGGCTTTTCAACCGGGCGGAATTCTGGCGAAAGAGCCCCCTTGACCATTGGACGGTCTGGAATCCGTACCGGGTAAAAAAGCAGCTTGCATCAAAAGGCTTCGAGCTGCTCTCGCTGGTTTCCACGGGGCATCATCCGGAGCGTTTCCCGTTTATGGCGAAGGCCCGCCGAAACGGTTTCCGGTGGCGCGCGTGCCTATGGCTGAGCCGAACCTTTTCCCTCGGGGACACCTTCGAGGTATACGCGAAAATGAACGGTACCCTGGAGGATATCGAATGAGTGCCAAGACCGTCTTGATTCTGGGCGCGGGCTTTATGCAGGGGGTGGCCATACGCGCCGCGAAGAGAAAGGGGTGGCGCGTAATCGCCGTGGACGGTAACCCGATGGCCGTTTGCGCCGGCGAGGCCGATCTCTTCGAGCCTATAGACCTCAAGGACAGAACGGCCCTCATCGCCTTGGCGCGCCGGCTTCAGGCGCGTTTCGGGCTCGACGGCGTATTCACCGCCGCGACCGACTTTTCGGCTTCCGTGGCCGCCGTCGCGGAGGCCTGCGGTTTGCCGGGCCATACGCTTACCGCCGCGGAAAACGCCTCCGACAAGGTTCGGATGCGTACCCGCTTCGCGGAATCGAACGTACCCTCTCCCCGATACGTCGGGATTAAAGCCGATACGTCGGCTCAAGCCGCGGAACTGCTCAGGCGTGCCGGTATCTCCTTCCCGGTGGTGGTGAAGCCCGCCGATAACATGGGCGCCCGCGGTTGCCGCACGGTAGGGGACGAAGGCTGCCTCCAAGCCGCCCTGGACGACGCGATCAGGTATTCCCGGACGGGGACCGCGATCGTTGAGGAATACATGGACGGTCCCGAGTTTTCAATCGAGGCCTTGGTCTTCGACGGCGAATTTCGCCTGACGGGACTCGCTGACCGCCATATTTTCTTTCCCCCGTATTTCATCGAAATGGGACATACCATTCCCTCGGGATGCGCCCCTGCCGATGCGGAACGCATTATTCAAGTGTTTCAGGCCGGCATCAAGGCCCTCGGCCTCACCCATGGAGCGGCGAAGGGCGATATCAAGCTCACCTCCCGGGGGCCGATGGTTGGCGAGATCGCGGGAAGGCTATCGGGCGGCTATATGTCCGGTTGGACGTTTCCCTATTCCTCGGGTTTAGACCTTACCGCCGCCGCCCTGGAACTCGCGGTGGGAAACCGCCCGTCGTCGTTGGACGTTAAAAGGGACGATGTCGCCGCGGAACGGGCATGGATATCCATACCGGGTAAGGTGAGGAACGTCTACGGACTGGAGACCGCGGAAAAGGGTGCCTTCGTGCATGACGTATTTCCCCGGGCGGGTATCGGCGATACCGTTACCTTTCCCCGCAACAATGTGGAAAAATGCGGAAACGTCCTTGCCTCGGCGGCGTCGCGGGAAGAGGCCGTACAGGCCGCTGAGCGCGCCTGCGCCTCGATCGTGCTCCGGCTCGTTCCCGATCAAGAAGATACCGACCGCTTTCTGGCGACTGCAGGCCGAGAACCTTCGGGCTTTCCTCCGGCGGCTTTCGGCGCGGATCCCTCAAGGGTCGAATTCCCCCAATCCGCGTCCCCTGCCGCGGGATTCCCGTTCCCCGTTCCGGAACCCTTTAGGGCCGGATTGGACAGCGTTCGGGACTGGCAGGGTAGGACCGTCCGCGAATGCCTGAATCTCTGCCTCTCGGTGGAGCAAGGCCTTGCGTCGCTATTGGCCCTTGACGGAAAGCGAACGGAATCGTGCTGGCGGGCATTCGCGGCCGCGGGCATTCAGGGGATGCTGTACGCGTATGACTCAAAAAAATAAACGCCGAACCGCCTGGTTTTTCCTCTTTTTCGCGTTCTGTTCCGCTTGGGCCTTTTCGGCCGATACCCAATCAGACGCGGCCATCTCCCTCTATGACCTCTCCTCGAAAATTGGGGGCGAGCTTTTTTGGGACCCGCTTTCGGGAATTGCCCGGATGGTAAAAGACGGCCATACCGCGGACCTGCGCGTCGGCAGCCCCCTGGTTATTTACGATTACGGCCGGGCCGAACGCTTGGACTCTCCTGCCCTGGTCGGGGGAATACCATCCGTGACCGTCTCTTTTTCCAAACGAATCGAGGATTTCTTTACGTCATTGCCGCCGCCTTCCTCGTATAAGGTAGGGGCGATACTCATCGATCCCGGTCACGGCGGAAAGGATCCCGGCGCCATCGGCACGGCGAGTATCGGGGGAAAGGCCGTACAGATTCGGGAGAAAGACGTGGTCCTCAAGGTAGCGACCGCATTGAGCGAGGCCCTTCGCGTCGCCTACCCAGATAAGAAGGTACTCATGACCCGGTCTGGCGATACGTACCCAAGCCTGGAAGACCGGGTGGAATTGGCCAATGGCGTAAAAACGGGACCCAACGAAGCCATTCTCTACGTCTCGATTCACGCGAATTCCGCGTTCAACAAATCCTCCTCCGGCTTCGAGGTATGGTATCTTTCGCCCGACTATCGCCGTACCGTCATAGACAAAACCGAGGGCGACGCGGCAGACCTTCTTCCCATTCTCAATTCGATGATGGAAGAGGAGTTTACCACCGAGAGCATTCTGATCGCGAAAAGCATATCGGATTCCCTGAACGCGACGATCGGAAACAAGAGCCCGAACCGCGGGATAAAAGAGGAATCGTGGTTTGTCGTACGAAACGCCAAAATGCCGAGCGTTCTCATCGAGCTCGGTTTCGTGAGCAATCCCGCCGAGGCGAAGCTATTGGCCGACGATGAGTACTTGAAGAAGTGCGCGACAGGTATATATAATGGCCTCGTTACCTTCATCAACCATTTTGAGGGATCTAGGGGATTCACGGCAGCACAATGAACGCGATTTTGAACTTCTTACGGGATTCCGGCACGAAAATTCGAACCACTCATCCGTTGCGACAGCTGGTCGCTTTTGCCTTATTTGCCCTTTTGGCCACATGCGCCTTCGTGGGGACCGTCGTGAAGCCCGATTCGACTCGGGTTCTGTATTACTTTCCCGATACCTTCACGCAAAAAGATTCTTTGGAAATCAGGCACATTCCTCGATTGAAATCCCCCACCGAACGGTTTCGTCTCTATCTGGACGAGATGCTCCTTGGCCCGGTTCATCAGGATCGACTGGCGCTCTTTCCCCCAACGGTACGGGTAACCTCGGCGTTTATTCGGGGACGCGACGCCTACGTAAACCTTTCGTCGCAGGCGGTGGATACGGGCGATGAATCCCTACGATGGGCCGACGTTTATCGCGTTTTTAAGAAAAATGTTTTTACAAATTTTAGAAATATTGCTAGAATATACATATATATAGATGGGCAAGAGGTATACGCCGAAGAACCCCCGCTCGATGCGAAGACAAAAAAATAAAATTGCGTTGACAAAAGGGTTTTCTTCCGTATACTTAATATTTGATAGGGCTACAATTCGTGCATTAAAGGAGCTTTTAATGAAAAGGAGATTCATAACTGCAGCGATCGCACTCCTTATGGTAAGTGCTATTGCAACCGCTGAGGAATCGGTACTCATTGATTTCTCTCTGCTAAACGCAGACATTATTCCCGGACCGGATAATAACATGACCCAGAACAGACGGTCTGTCATGGATTATTCCACCGTCGCGGGAGCAACGTTCACGGAAGAACAGAAGGCTCTCATGCGGACTTCGCTCGCCCTTGCCAATTGGGAAATTGAGCTAAACTCGTCTGCGCGAAACGTCAACAGTGTATCCGTTTCCAAAGCCATTCCGGCTCCCGTCAGCCAGAATGCCAAAAACTTCGCCGGCCAGACCCTTCTTGGCGTGCGCGTGAACTTCCCCTCGTGGAACGCAAACGCCAACGCCGTGATCAAGCCGCCGTTCGAAATCCCGAGCTATGAAAAAATGGCTCAGGTTAGCGATGAAGGTATCGTTCAGCCCCAGACCGCCGAGGATAAGGCTTCTGGAGCTACCCGTTTTGAAGGAGGATACGGTGTCGTAAAGAATGTCGGCGTGGTTAAATCCATCGCGGTCAATACTTACGGCATGAACTTCCCCCATGGTCTTTATGTGCTCATGAAGAACCAGAATAACGAAGAACGCCGCTATTTCATGGGCTACCTCAACTTTGACGGATGGCGCGAGCTGGTGTGGAATAACCCTGCATACGTGTCCGAGATTCGCACCCGCGAAATTCGGCTGTATCCCGTGTATCCCACCGCGTTCCCCTTCGAGAAGTTCACTGGGTTCCTCATAACCCGCGACGCGGCCGATATGGGCGGTGATTTCGTTGCCTACTTCAAGGATGTTAAAGTCATCTACGATAAGGCCGTGCTCAACACCGTTCGCGACTTCGCCGACGAAGATCTGTGGGGTATTCAGACCAAGATGGAAAACGAAAGGCGTCAGCTTGAAGTTTCCCGTTTCGGTGGCGTCCAGGTTCTCCGCTTCCTCGAGCAGGAGAAGATGGCGACCGAGTCTGGTTTCGCTCCCTCCACTGGAGCTGAAGGCGCGGCTGCCCAATAAGCGAGCCCGCTACGATAAAGAGGGGAACGGTCGATGACCGTTCTCCTTTTTTTTTATCCAGTTGCCTTCGTCTTGACCAACGATTATACTTTCCTTTATGGCAATTACCGATACTCACGCTCCGTGGTTACCGAATAGGGAAAATCTGAGAAAACGCTACGAAGCCTACGCCGATGACCTTAAAACCGTTCTGGAGCGCCTTGAAGCGCGCCTGCGGGTAGTCTTGAAGATATCGTCCGTTCCGACCTTTAAAAGCCGCGTAAAGTCCTTTCCGAGCTATTACAGAAAACTTCTGCGTATCCTTCCGGAGGGGATAGAATCAAATCAGGACCTCCCCGTTATATCCGACATAATCGGCATCAGGATCATCTGTCCGTTTCTTCAGGACCTTAACGAGGTTGAACGGTGCTTGCACGACGCGTTCAACGTGTACGAGGTGGAACGGAAAGGCGCCGACCGGACTTTCAGGGAATTCGGCTACGAGTCCACCCATGTATTGCTCGCCATTCCTCCCGAGATTAAGCGCGACCTCGATCTCCCCGAAGGATTGATCTTCGAGATTCAGGTAAGAACCATTCTCCAGGACGCGTGGGCGGAGGTTGAGCATGAGCTCGTGTATAAATCGGAATTTTCTCCCTTTGATTTACCCTTGAAACGAAAGCTCGCGTCGATAAACGCGAGCCTTAGCCTAGCGGACATCATTTTTCAGGAAATCAGGGATTATCAAAATAAACTGAACCGGGAACTCGATCAGCGTCGCGGGCAATTTTATCAAAAGGCCGATACCGAGTCCGATAAAGGCATATTCGAGGCAGTATCAGCCGGGAGCATACTCGACGAGGATTTGGAAGATATTCATCCCTACGTGCAGGGTACGATCGACGATATGATCCTGAACGCCATTGAGGCCCATAATAAGGGCGATTTGGTTCGGGCCGTCCTGATTTATACCAAGATCATAGAATCCGGACCAAACGATACGGTACTTTCAATAATGTATAAGCACCGGGGAATGGCGTATTTCGCCCAATCCAAATACCAAGACGCCCTTCGGGATTTCGAGCTGAGCGCCGAAAAAAAACCCGATAACTTCCGGTCGTATTACTATATCGGAATCGTCCTGTGCGTGTTGGGACGGGATGAAGAGGCTATCCAACGCTATACCCAGTCCCTCGATCTGAATCATTTTCAGCCGTACGTGTATTACCGACGCGCGCAATCCTACTTTCACCAATCCATGTTTTCCGAGGCCTTACAGGACTTGGACCGTGCCGTTTCGCTGGGTTTCAACAAGGAAGAGGAGCGCGTGCTGAGGATGATGATAGCCAAAAAGATCGACATCTAGCAAAGGCTATTGACAATAATTCCCGCCTTTGATATAAGTTTCTTCGTTGCTTGTCTCCTTCGTCTAGTGGTTAGGACATCGGGTTTTCATCCCGACAACAGGGGTTCAATTCCCCTAGGAGATGTTACTGGTAAGGACAAACCGTCCTTACCTTTTTTTTTATCCGGACGGAGAGGTCCATGAACGCGAGTAAACCGTATTTCACTGATTCCGTCGCGGATATGATCCGGGAAGCCATAGCCGAAGCGGGCGGAAACGAGGTATTCGTAACGGGCGTTTTAAATCGCGACGGTACGGTCTGCGAGGCCCGTGTAGCCGCCCGGGGGCATGCGACCGCGGTCCCGGTCATCGAATCGGCCGTTAGCCAAGCGGAAGTCCTTATCCATAACCATCCTTCGGGGCGGCTCGAGCCCAGTGACGCGGACCTGCAAATCGCGTCCCGAGTCTCTGAGGGCGGCCTCGGGTTCTACATAGTGAACAATGACCTGACCCGCGTGTACGTAGTCGTGGAGCCCGTCCTACTGCGGGAACGAATCCCCGTCGAAACCGGGGAAATAGACGTCTTGTTGGGCGAGGACGGCCCGCTTTCCGAGAGCAATCAAAACTACGAGCCCCGCGAAACCCAAATAGCCCTATCGAGAAATATCGCCTCGGCGTTCAACGCCTCCTTGATCGGCGTTTTCGAGGCGGGCACGGGCGTCGGAAAAAGCTATGCGTACCTTATCCCGGCGGCGCTATGGGCCATACGCAACGACGATAGGGTAGTGGTTTCCACCGCGACGATCAACCTGCAACAGCAGCTCATGGACAAGGATATCCCGACCGTCCGGAAAATAGTCGGCACCGATTTTAAGGCCGTACTCATGAAAGGGCGGCAGAACTATCTTTGCCGAAGGCGATTTGCCGAAGCCATGCAGGAACGGGACCTATTCGAGGACGAAACCGCGGAACTCGAGGCGATCGGCAAATGGGCCGAAACCACGGCTGACGGGAGCCGTTCTGACCTTTCCTTCATGCCCAAGGAAACGGTTTGGTCGCGGATATGCTCGGAATCGGACGCGTGCATGGGCGTACGATGCGCCTTTCACGAGAATTGCTTCGTGATGCGGGTGAGAAAGGAAGCGGCTTCGGCCTCTCTGATAGTGGTAAACCATCATCTGCTTTTTGCGGACCTGGAAGCCCGGATGGCGGGGGTCGGCTATGACGATACCGCCGTGCTTCCGCCCTTTCACCATATCGTATTCGACGAGGCCCACGCCATTGAAGACGCGGCCACGAGTTTTTTCTCCGAATATTTCACCCGTTTTAAGGTGCTTAAGCAAATTTCGATTCTATACCGGGTTCGCCGCGGTTCCGTCGGGGGGCATATAATCGCCCTTGAGCGTTTGTCCGACTCCGCGGCGCAGGTACAGCACGCGCTGGCCTTCATTAACGAAATCCGCGATTCCTACGCGGCCTTGGAAGAAGCGGCCCTGAGGCTCCTCGGCCCTGAGGGTTCCTATCGCCTTTCGGACGCCTCCTTCGGCCTTGCCGCTCCGGTGCTTGAATGTATGGCTACCCTCCGCAAGGCCATAGCCGGTTTCGCGGGGACCGTACGGGAAGTGCTTGAGGGAATACCCGAAGACGCGCAAAACGATCCCGTGGTTTGGGAGTCCAAATTCGCGTTGCGGCGTTTGGAATTCGTCGGTACCCTCTGCCTCAATTTTACCGAATGGTCCGAACGGCGCGAATCGGTTTTTTGGATAGAGAGGCTACGGCAGAGGGACGGGACTCTCTACCCGAGATTCGTCCAAACGCCCCTTTCCATAGCCCCGATGATGCGGGACGGGGTATTTGAGCCTTTCAGTACCGTCATTTGCACGTCCGCGACCCTGCGAATCGGTCAGCGTTTCGATTATTGGCTGCACCGCGTTGGGCTGGACCTCGTGGAGGAAAGCCGGTTTACCTCGGGTATCCATGACTCCCCCTTTCCCTACCGCGGCAACGTTCTCCTTACGCTCCCGACCGACGCGCCCTTGCCGGAGGAAGCGGGCTACCAAGCCTGGGTCCAAACCGCGGTCGTATCGCTTTTACAGTCCTCGGGAGGCCATGCGTTGGTTCTATTCACCTCGTATGAATCCCTGCGAAGCGCCTGTACCCTTGCCCGCGAATCGCTTTCCCCGTTGGGGCTCACCATTCTGAAGCAGGGCGACGATGACCGCTCTCGGCTGTTAGATACCTTCAGAAACGACGAATCCAGCGTGCTTTTCGCCACGGATTCCTTTTGGGAAGGGGTAGACGCTCCCGGCGACGCGCTCCTGCACGTAATCATCACCAAGCTGCCGTTTCGCGTTCCGAGCGATCCCGTTCACGCCGCGCGCGCCGAGGCCATCGAGAAATCGGGCGCCAATGCCTTTATGGAACTGAGCCTTCCTGAAGCGGTCATGCGGTTCCGGCAAGGATTCGGGCGCCTCATGCGAAGGAAAACCGACCGGGGCGTCGTGACCGTGCTGGATAGGCGGATTCTCGCGAAAAAATACGGGAAAATTTTCCTCGAAAGCTTGCCGGAGACGCGGCAATGCTTTGAACCGCTCCGGGACGTACTGCCCACGGTGGAGCGTTTCCTATATAATTAAGCGGGAGGATCGCATGAATATCGCAATCACCATCGCGGCGATCGGGCTTTCATTGCTGCATGCCGGCGCGGTAAACCGGCTCGCCTACGTTTTTCATCGTCCCTGGAATCTCCGGGTTAATACATGGATAATGGTGCGGCAATCGCGAATGATCTTCGCCGTCTTCGCCGCCTATATGGATTTTCGCTTCGTGGGGGATTCAAAAGCCCTTACGGCGCTCCCCGATCAGTATATCGCCCTATCGAACCATCAAAGCCTTTTCGACATTCCCCTTTTCAATAGATACATACCCAATGGACGGCTCCGATTCGTCGCGAAAGCCGAATTGGGCCGGAACATTCCGGTCGTATCGCTCATGCTGCGGACCGGCGGGCACTGCCTAATTTCAAGAACGGGAAGCGGCTCGTCGGCCATGCGGGAATTGGATCGCTTCGCCGATAGGGTCATGCAAAACGACTGGATACCGGTGATATTCCCCGAAGGGACCAGGTCGAAGGACGGTTCGGTAGGAACCTTCCATGCAGCCGGCTTCAGGCGATTTGTCGACCGTTGTCCCCTTCCGGTGGGCGTTTTCGCGATCGACGGCGGGTGGAGAATTTCAAAGTTGGGCGATATGAGAAAAACGTTGCGCGGCGGGCGGTATCGCATAAAGCTTTTGAAGGTTTACGACGCGCCCCAAGGCAAGGCGGAGCAGGTAAAAATCCTTGAAGAAGGGAAAGTCCTTATAGCGGAACAACTTGAACGGTGGCGCGCGGAGGCCAGGGGATAAAAAAAGAGGGCTGACCGGCAATGCGGCAGCCCCTTTCTTGTTTGGCCTTGTTCAAGGCGGTTATTATTTGAAGTCCTTCGGACGGCGTTCAGTGCGCTTGCACTTGGAGCATTCCGCAACATTCTTCAGTTTTCCGCTTTCAAACAGGGTTTTCATTACGACCTCGCCGCCGCAGCTACAAAAAAACTTGTGTGTTGTAACCGAGGTACGAGAGTTCTTACTGGCTCCACCCATGTGTATTCTCCTGGAAACAAAGTTAAAAAGAAAGATATAGAAATTGGGTCATATTGTCAAGTAAAAGCCGAAGAAGGGCGTCAGAAAAAGAGGGTTTTTATCTTGACGCGTTTCACGGGATTTGCTATTGTTGTCGAACAAGTTTATATGGGGGTCCCCTTTGGCAGTAAAGAATGCATCTGCAGTCAAAAGACACAAGCAGAGTGAAGTACGGCGGATCAGGAACAAGGCCGTCAAGAGTTCCGTGCGCACCAGCGCCAAAAAATATGTAGCGAGCGTCCAGACCAAGGATTCGGCTTCCGCCGAAACCATGCTTCGCGCTCTTACCAAGGAACTCGATACCGCCGCGCGCAAGGGCATCATCACCAAGAATGCCGCCGCGCGCAAGAAATCTCGCATGCAGAAGCTGTTCAACGCGTCATTCGCCGCGAACTGATTTCGGGCGATCTTTCGCTTCCTGTTTGAAAACCGCAATGGCCTTTCCGGTCAGTTGCGGTTTTTTTTTCTTAACAGACGCTCCGTTTTATGATAGGATGTTCTTACAGGGGATAGGTCACGATGGATAAAAAGCAGACGAAAAGCGAGCTTGTCGAGAGGATCTACGAAAAGACCGGCTGTGAACTGAAGGATATTCGGTCAGTAATCGATCAATTTCTCGATGAAATAAAAAAAGCCCTTGAGAACGATCAATCGGTGGAATTGAGAGGGTTTGGCACCTTTGAAATCCGTGACCGTAAAGGCCGTGAGAAAGCGCGTAACCCAAAGACCGGTGAAACGGTATGCGTTAAGGACCATGCGGTCGTTGCATTCCGCGCGGGTAAAGACCTCAAAAACAATGTGTGGGACATTCCGGAGAAAAGAGAAGTAGGGGAGCTTAACCGTTAATGCCCCTTGAACGTAAAGCCTCAGGCCTCAGACATTTTGCCGTTAACCTTGTTTTATTAGTAGTAGCCGTTCTTTTTTTTGCCCTACCGCAGCCGAATCTCCTTTCCCTGAAAGGTTTTCCGATATTCGCGTATATAGCCTTCGTTCCCCTTTTTCTTTTGGTCCGTCGCGTTTCCTTTCGCGCCTCCTTCCTGTGGGGCGGTTTCTACGGCATGCTATCGTATTGCGTGTTTACCTACTGGTTGGGCGTATTTCATCCCCTGGCCCTCTACGTCATCGCTACCCTCTATTTTATCTACCTATTGCTGACCCTACCGGTGCTGAAGTTGGCCGACACGTTGTTTCCGCGGTATGGCTTCATCGTTCAGTGGCTGGTTTGGTGCGGGTATGAATACCTGAAAACCCTCGGTTTCAACGGGTACTCCTACGGCGTAATCGGCTACTCGCAATGGAGTTGGCCCCTGGTAATACAAATCGCCTCGATATTCGGGGTTTGGGGCGTTTCCGCGTTAGTCACATTCCCCTCGGCCTGGATTGCCGGAGGTATCAAGGACGCGGCCCTCGGTCCAGTGAAAACCTGGTTTTCCGGCTTTTCGCGTTTCGTTCGCGACCATTGGCTTTCCGGCGTTATATGGGTAGCCGCGATGGCGGGAACCCTCATTTTCGGCGTCTTCTCCCAGGTCGACTATTCTGCCTCGCCGACGGTCCGGGTCGCCCTGGTCCAACCGAACAGCGACCCCTGGAAGGGCGGCATCAACTCCTATCGCAGGGATTTTGCCACCCTTTCGAGGCTCTCCGATCAAGCCCTCGCCGAGGATCCCTCCATAGACTTCGTCGTATGGCCGGAAACGGCCTTTATTCCCCGCATAAAGTGGCATTACCGCTATCGGGAGGATCATGAATCCGCCGAACTCGTGCTGCGATTGCTGGATTATCTCGAATCTCAGCCGGTTCCCTTCGTAATGGGCAACGACGACGCGATAAAGGCCCATTCCGACGACAACGATGAGGACCGAATCGACTATAACGCCGTGTTCTTATTCACTCCCGGTAAAAACGTAGTGCCCCCCGAGCCCGAATACTACCGTAAAATCCACCTCGTTCCCTTCACCGAGCATTTCCCGTACCGGAAGCTCTTTCCCTGGGTATATGATTTACTCGTGGCGACGGATACCCACTTCTGGGCTCAGGGAACGGAGCGTACGGTATTCGAAATAAACGGCTTGAAATTCTCCACGCCGATTTGCTTTGAGGATACCTTCGGATATCTCTCCCGCGATTTCGTGAACGCAGGCGCCCGGGCCATCGTTAATCTTACGAACGACGCCTGGGCCCACAGCGAGCCCTGTCAATGGCAGCACATGAGCATGGCGATCTTTAGAACCGTGGAAAACCGGGTTCCCCTGGTACGGTCCACCGCTTCGGGCCAAACGTGCATAGTGGACCCAAACGGCCATATTGTAGCCATGGCCGAGCCCTTTACGGAAACCTGGCTTACGGGCGACATTCCGGTACTTCCCGAGACGGGCAAAACGTTGTATCGTATATGGGGAGATCTATGGGGCAAAGTTTTCGCCCTGTCCGCAGCGCTTTTGATCGCGTTCGGAACGTTACTTACATTTCTACGTAAACGTAGATCCTAGGCAGGAACCTTATGGAAACGAGAAAAAAAATCCTCATCGTTGATGATGAGCAGATCAACGTAGAGTTCTTCGATTTGATGCTTTCAAAACTCGGCTTTGTCGTGGAAAAGGCCGCCAACGGCCGGGAAGCCCTCGAAAAGGTGAAGGAATTTACCCCGGACCTGATCATGCTCGATAATATCATGCCCAAAATGTCCGGTTGGGAAGTTACCCGAATACTGAAAAACGATCCTGAATACGCCGAATGGCACGACGTTCCCATCATTATGTTCTCGGCCATGGACGACGTGAAAGACAAAATCGAGGGATTCGAGCTCGGCGTTGACGATTATATCACGAAGCCGTTCAATTTCTCTGAGGTTTTGGCCCGGCTCCGCTCCGTGCTGCGGAACCATGAACTGATTGACCAGCTCAAGAAAAGGGAGTCGCGCATCGCCTTACAGGAGCAGCTCAACGATAAGCTTTTGGCGTACGTGGAACTCGTTTCGGAGCAATTCCTTTCTTTGTGCAACAGGACCGGTCCCTCGCAGGACCCTGAATTCTCCAAAGGCGTCGAGGCTTGCCAGCTTGAATATTCGCGGCTACAGCACAAGATCGCGGAACTTCAGGAAGAGGCAAAGAAATTGAAGAGCCGCGAAATCGCGGTCGCGTCGCTCGAAAACGAGTTGCGTAAAGCCTACAGCGAGTGAGTGTCGTTATGCTGAGTGAGGGAAAGAATAAGGCCCTGGAGCTCTTCGCGAAAGGGAGAAAATCCTACAAACTGATGCAGTTTGAGGAAGCCCGGCGGCACTTTCTCGCCGCCCTTGAAGCCGATCCCACCGATTCACCCTCCAAGGTCTATGCGGAGCGCTGTTCGTGGTATATCGACAACCCGCCGCCCGAGGATTGGGACGGCGTGTTTACCATGACGACGAAATAGGAAAGCATATGGCGCGGTACAAAGAAAAGGCAAAAGAACGGGACCTCACGATATTGGGCGAAAAAACCCGTTTTCACGGTATACTCAAATTCTCCGAAGACCTGCAAATAGCGGGTAAGTTCGACGGCACCATCGACGCTACGGGGAATCTCGTGGTGCGGAAAGGCGCAACGTGTTGCGCGGATTACATTCGGGCGGCTTCCATAATCGTGGAAGGGGCCGTACAGGGCGATTTAACCGCCGGTGACCGTGTCGATATGCATGCGGGCAGCTCCGTACGGGGAAACGTTACCGCTTCCCGCCTGAAAATCGCTGACGGGGTCAGTTTCGAAGGCTCCGTTGAGATGATTCGGGCAAATCAAGACGGTTTTGACCTGTTTTCGTCCCGATCGGATATTCTCAAAGGCCAATTAGCCCGGGAAAAATCCTGATTTATGAATATATCGAGGATTTTTCCTCGTCTGTTCAGTAAAAATCCGCAACGTTCCATAAGCCAAAAGCTGGTTGAAAAGCTTGTTGCTACCGGAAAACGGTTGGTGACGGCGGAATCGCTTACCGCCGGTAAGATCGCCGCTACGGTCGCGGACGTTCCCGGTGCGTCTCGAGCCCTATGGGGCGGGTTCATCTGTTATTCACCCGAGGCAAAGGTTCGCGTTTTGGGGGTAAATCCCGCCACGATAGCGGATTATGGCGTCGTGAGCGAGCATACCGCCCGGGAGATGGCGCTCGGCGCGCTTAAGCGTTCCGAGGCGGATATTGCCGTCGCGGTTACCGGCGTCGCGGGGCCCTCCCGGAACGAGGGCGACCCGCAGGTAGGCGCCGTGGATATCGCGATCTGCCAAAAAACGGCCGAAGGGAGCATCGCCTGTCACTCGAAACGGATGCTTTTTCCGGGCAATAGGCGCCAAATTCGCGAACAAACCGTGCGGGCGGCGTTGTCGGGGGTATTGGATTCTCTTGACAGGTCATGATCGCGAGGGTATACTTTTAGTTGTCGGTAATCAATTTCGACCGATCATGTTGAAACGCAAATCCTTTTTTTGGTAAATCAGAACATATTAATGTCTTTATTGCACAAGTCCTGCAAAATTTTATTGGAGATACCTCATGGCACCAATCAAGAGACGTCGTCCCGCGGATAGCGCGGAGGGCGAAGCTCAGTTGACGCCGGATCAAGGTCAGCTCGATCTCGGGCATTCCGATCCGGCCTACGTCCCCGAACAGACGAGTACGGGGCCCGGCGAAACGCCGGTTTTTGAGGCGCAAACCGCGCCATCGACACCGTCCGAAGAAGTAAAACCCGCGAATTATCAAAATGGTTCAGCCGAACAAGGCGAAAAGCGCGTAGTGGTTCGGCCAAGAGTAAAGCGAAAAGACGGGCCGCATGATTCCGGGGATTCCGGACCAAACGGTTCCCACGATAATCGGCAAAACCGGCGCTTCCGTGACGGCGGTCAGGAAGGCGGACGGGACGGCAGGCAAAACCGGAACCAGCGCCAGGGTCGGGATCGACCCAATCGCGACAACCGCGACGATTTTATCCCCAATTTCAAGAACATCGACGAACTTCAGGACCAGGAAGCTTCCCGGGACAACGAAAACAAGCCAAAACTGACGATCAACGAGCTTACCCGCATGGGCATGCATGCCCTGCGCGAATTGGCGACCCAATACGGCATTCCCCATGACGACATGGTCGCGATGAAAAAACAGGAAATCATTTTTCAGGTCCTGAAGGCGCATACGGAGCACGGCGGGATCATTTTCGCCTCGGGCTCGCTGGAAATCCTGCCCGACGGGTACGGGTTCCTCCGCTCTCCCCAGAATAGTTACTTGCCGGGCCCCGACGATATTTACATCTCGCCGAGCCAAATCAGGCTTTTTAACCTGAAAACGGGCGATACGGTATATGGCCAAATACGTTCCCCGAAAGAAGGCGAGCGCTTCTTCGCGCTTTTGAGGGTGGAAACGGTCAACTTTGACGAAGTTGCTGCCGCCCAGAGCCGCATCCCCTTCGATAACCTCACGCCATTGTATCCCGACGAGAAGTTCAACCTCGAGACCTCCAACGGTGAAATCTCGACCCGGATCATGAATCTCTTTTGCCCGATCGGCAAGGGTCAGCGGGCCCTTATCGTGGCGCCGCCCCGCACCGGTAAGACCATTTTGATGCAGCGCATCGCCAACGCCATTACCGAAAACCACCCGGAAGTATACCTGATCGTCCTCCTCATCGACGAACGGCCCGAAGAGGTAACCGATATGGAGCGAACCGTCAAGGCGGAGGTAATCTCTTCCACCTTCGACGAGCAGGCGACGCGGCACGTCCAGGTCGCGGAAATGGTCCTCGAGAAGGCGAGGCGGCTGGTCGAGCATAAGCGCGACGTCGTCATCCTTCTGGACTCCATCACGCGTCTGGCGAGAGCCTATAACCAGACGGTCCCGACGTCCGGCAAGGTTCTTTCCGGCGGCGTTGACTCAAATGCCCTCCATAAGCCGAAGCGCTTTTTCGGCGCGGCGCGCAACGTGGAAGAGGGCGGAAGCCTTACGATTATCGCGACCGCCCTTATCGAAACCGGCAGCCGCATGGACGAGGTTATTTTCGAGGAATTCAAGGGAACCGGCAACATGGAAATTAACCTGGACAGGAAACTGTCGGACCGTCGCCTCTTCCCCGCGGTGAGCATAAAGAAATCGGGTACCAGAAAGGAAGAGCTCCTTCTGACCGAGGAAGAGATGCAAAAAATCTGGATTCTCCGGAAGGTCATCAATCCCATGGACGACACGGAAATAATGGAGCTCCTTATTGACAGAATGAGGAAATCCAAGAATAATGAAGCGTTTCTGAGATCCATGAACACCGGCTCCGCCGGTATGGATTAACGGATAAATTGGTTTCTAAAGAAACCGGTGGGGGAAACCCCATTGCTGACGCGGGAACCGGATTCTTGAGGTCCGGAGCGAAAAGCTTTTTCCCGCGGAGCTTGGACGAACCGAAGGTTCGTCTTGAAGAAGCTTCGCTTCTTCAGGCCGAGCTTGGAGAACCTGATGTTCTCCGGGACATGCCAAGTGAGTTTATTAGAAACCGCCAGTTTTGGAGGCTCCCATGAAAGAAGGTATTCACCCCACGTACGAAATGACCAAAATCAAGTGCGTATGCGGCAACGAGATCGAGACCCGCTCGACCGTAAAGAACATCAGCATTGAAATTTGCTCCGCTTGCCACCCGTTCTTCACCGGCAAGCAGAAGCTCGTCGATACCGCCGGACGAATTGACCGCTTCAACAAGCGCTACAACATCAAGGGCTAATAGTCCTTACCGAAAAAAAACCGCCCAGGTTTGGGCGGTTTTTTTTTATTTAGCGGGGATACCGCATGCCCGCGAGTGCCGCGGGGGAGGTCCGTTAGGGCAGGATAAACCGCCACATGCGGTGAATTTTCCGGTTTCTGAAATCCTCGGGAACCGAGGATTCGGAGATATCCTCGATGACCGTGCCGGCGCGGGTTGCCGCGCCGCCGACCAGATCGGGATCGAACTTGAGGGACCGCGAGTTCGTGGAAAAATAAAGGGTTCCGCCGGGGGAGAGGAGGGCGAGGGCGCTTCTGCACAGTTCGGGCCAGTCCCGGTTAATGTCGAGGGTGTCGAAAGCCCGCTTGGAATTGGAGAAGGTGGGCGGGTCGCAAACCACGATGTCCCACTTGATTCCCGCGCGGAACGCCCAGGCAAGGAAGGCTTTCACGTCGGCGTGCACGAAGGCATGGCGCGCGTCCGCGGCGCTTTCCTCCATCCGGAGGATTCCCTTGCCCGGATCGAGGCCGTTCAGGGTGAAATTGTCCATGGCCCACGAAAGATAGGTTTTTGAAAGGTCTACGGACGTTACTGTAGCGGCTCCACCGGCCGCGGCGTGGACGGAAAAGGCGCCGGTGTAGCAAAAGAGGTTCAGGACCCGCTTCCCCGCGCATTGCCCGTGAACCAGCGCCCGTCCCGGTCGGTGATCGAGAAAAAGGCCGGTATCGAGGTAGTCGTCCAAATTAACCAGGAGTTTTACCCCGGCCTCGTCCACGGGAAAGCGCGCCCCGCCTTTCGAAACGCGCTCGTATTGGGAATCCTCGCCGCGCTGCCTTTTTCTCAGTTTCGTGCGAACCCGGTTTTCGGGAATCGAAAGGATATCCGCCGCCGCTTCGCGCATCGAGGCCATCCATCGTTCCTCGGCCGCGTCTTCCTTTTCGTACGGCCGCTCGTACAGGGCAATGTGCAGATGCGCCTCGCCGGTGGAGGAATCGGTATAGAGGTCGCACGCGAGGGGAATTTCCGGGATATCGCGGTCATAGAGCCGAAAAGAGCTCACGCCGGTCCTGCGCGCCCATTTACGAAGGTGTTTCCATTGTTTTTCGAGACGATTGGCGAACATGACCGCCTGTTCGGCGTTTTTTGCCTCTTCCGTTACCCGGTCGGGGGAATCAGCACTCATCGCAATTTTTATAGGCGTTCATCTGCAGGCACAGCATGGCGTAACCCGAGGTGAGGTCTTCCCTCTGAACGGTTACGTGATCCGGTACCTTGAGTTTGACGTTCGTAAAATTCCATATGGCGCAAATACCGCCTTCGACCAGCTGGTCGGTCACGGGTTGGGCCACCGAGGACGGGACGGTGAGGATCGCGATGCAGGGTTTGGTATTTCTCACGTATTCGGGCAGCGTGTTGAGGGAAAGGACCGGCACGCCGTGAATGCTGGTTCCGATCTTGGCGGGGTCCTTATCGAAGGCCGCGGTAATCTGGAGCCCGTGATACTGGAATTCCGGGTAGCCGGAAAGGGCCGTTCCCAGGTTTCCCGCGCCGATGAGAATCGCCTGCTGGGTTTCGTCCCATCCGAGAAAATGCTCGATCGCCGCCATCAGCGCCACCACGGGATATCCCTTCTTGGGCTTCCCGACGATGCCGGTAATGGCGAGGTCCTTACGGACCTGAATGGGCTCCAGGTCGAGTTCCTGGGCGATTACGGTTCCCGAAATGTATTCGTGGTTTTCTTCCCGGGCCTGTCGAATGATGTGAAGATATGAAGGTAGCCGCCTGATGGAAGGCACGGCGGTAATTTTTGGTTTCATCAACGTTCCTTGACTATCGTGTGTTTTTTAACGATATACCGCCTATGGTCGAAAGTCAAGTATTTTGGTATGGAAACATCTTGACGAATTCGGTATACTTTTCCACATTCGAAGCAATGAGGCACTATTCTAGGAGACACCGAAATGTTTGAACCCGTAGATCCAAAGGTGAACTTTCCCGAGCAGGAAGAGAAAATTCTCTCTTTCTGGGCGAAAAACGATATATTCAAGAAGTCGATTATCAATCGGGAAGGCGCCTCAGAATACGTATTTTACGACGGCCCTCCCTTCGCGACCGGGCTTCCCCATTTCGGGCATTTCGTTCCCAGTACCATTAAGGATATCATTCCCCGTTACCAAACCATGAAAGGCAAGAAGGTCGAGCGCCGCTTCGGCTGGGACTGCCACGGCCTTCCGGTGGAGAATTTGATCGAGAAGGAATTGGGCCTGAACTCCAAGACGGACATCGAGAAATTCGGGGTCGCCGAGTTCAATGAAGCCTGCCGCGCCAGCGTTCTGCGCTACGTGAACGAGTGGCGGCAGACAATTACCCGTTTGGGCCGCTGGGTCGATTTTGACAACGATTACAAGACCATGGAACCGGACTACATGGAGTCGATCTGGTGGGTCATGAAGAGCCTGTGGGAGAAGGGCCTCCTGTACCAGGGTTCCTATATTCTCCCCTATTGCCCGCGGTGCTCGACCGTCCTTTCGAACCATGAGCTCGCACAAGGCGGGTATAAGGACGTGCATGACCCCGCAATCACGGTCCGTTTCAAGGTAACGGGTACCGTAAAGGGTCTGGCCGCCGACTCCACCTTCGCGAAGGGTTCCGGCGAACAGTTGCCGATAGCCGACGGAACCGCGTACCTTCTCGCCTGGACGACCACGCCCTGGACCCTTCCCAGCAATTTGGGCCTTACCCTCGGCCCTGACGTGGATTACGTAATGGTGAAGGACGGGAACGAGCGGTACATTCTCGCCGAATCCCGCCTTGGCGCGTATTACAAGGAGCCCGCCGCGTGCGAAATCGTATGGAAGAAGAAAGGCGCCGAGCTGGAAGGCATCGCGTATGAGCCCCTGTTCCCCTATTTCGCCAATCTGAAAACCAATGAAGACGGCAGTCCCGGCGCGTTCCGGACCTTTTTGGGCGATTTCGTTACCACCGAGGACGGAACGGGAATCGTGCATACCGCGCCCGGTTTCGGCGAGGACGATAACCGCGTGTTCAAGGGTTCCGGCGTTCCCTCCGTATGCCCCATAGACGCCGAATGCCGCTTTACCGCGGAGGTTCCCGAGTACAGGGGCCAGTTCGTCAAGGATACGGACAAGGCGATCATCGACCGGCTCAAGGCGGAAGGCAAGCTGGTCAAGCGAGACCAGATACTCCACTCGTATCCCCATTGCTGGCGCTGCTCGAGCCCGCTCATTTATCGGGGAATCGGCAGCTGGTTCGTCAGCGTCGACAAGATCAAAAAGCAGATGCTGGACGCCAATTACAAAATTCACTGGCAGCCTTCCCACATCAAGGAAGGCAGATTCGGTAAATGGCTCGAGGGCGCCCGCGACTGGGCGATCAGCCGAAACCGCTATTGGGGAAACCCCCTCCCGATATGGGAATGCCAGGACTGCGGCAAGCGCGTGTGCGTGGGAAGCCGCGAGGAGCTTAAGGCCCTCTCGGGCCAAACGGTGGAAGACCTCCACAAGCATTTCGTGGATAAGATTACCATTCCCTGCGAATGCGGTTCCGCCATGAAGCGCATTCCCGAGGTTCTGGACTGCTGGTTCGAATCGGGCGCCATGCCCTACGCGCAGAACCACTATCCCTTCGAGAACAAGGAATACTTCGAAAGCCATTTCCCGGCGAACTTCATTTCGGAAGGCCTGGACCAAACCCGCGGGTGGTTTTATACCCTCACGATCCTCGCGGCGGCCCTGTTCGACCGGCCCGCGTTCGAGAATTGCATCGTCAACGGCTTGGTGCTCGCGGCGGACGGCAAGAAGATGTCGAAGTCGCTGCGCAACTTCACGGACCCCAACAAGGTCGTGAACGAGTTCGGAGCCGACGCGCTCCGCCTGTTCCTGATCCATTCGGCGGTGGTTAAGGCCGACGACCTGAAATATTCCGACGAGGGCGTGCGCGAGATCCTGAAAGGCATCCTGATACCCCTGTGGAACAGCTATAGCTTTTACGTAACCTACGCGAATATCGACTCGGTGGAACGGCCGACGGGCGCCGCCGCGACCGGCGGGCCGAGCGAGAATCCCCTGGACCGCTGGATCCTTTCGATCACGGAGAAGATGGTTCTCGACGTGACGACGGCGCTCGACGATTACGACCTTTCCCGCGCGATCGACCCGATCATCCAGTTTATCGATCAGTTGAACAATTGGTATATCCGCCGTTCCCGGCGCCGTTTCTGGAAGAGCGAAAACGACGGGGACAAGGCCCAGGCCTACGAGACCCTGTACCGGGCCCTGAGAAAGTTCGCCCTGGTCGCCGCGCCCGAGGTTCCGTTCATCACCGAATCCATCTGGCAGAATCTCCGCTCCGCCGAAGATCCGGAATCCGTTCACCTCGCCGATTATCCCGTCTACGACCCGGCCTTGCGCGACGAGGCGCTGGAGTTCAAGATGGCCACGGTCCAGAAGGCCGTTTCCATGGGCCGGAGCCTTCGGTACCAGTTTAACCTGAAAACCCGCCAGCCCCTGAAGGCGGTGGAGCTGGTTACCCGAAACCCGGAAGAGAAGACCGTGCTCCTCGAAATGGAAGAGAGCATTCGGGAAGAGCTCAACGTAAAAGAGGTTATCTTTCACGACAAGGAAGAAGACCTGGTGGAATACGCGGCAAAGGCCAACTTCCGCTCCCTCGGAAAGGAACTCGGCGCGTCGATGAAGGTCGCCGCCACGGAAATCGAGAAGCTTTCATCAACCGAGATTCAGTCCATCCTCGACGGATCGACCCTGAGCATCGAGGTTGAGGGCAAGCACGTCGAGCTGACCGGCGACAAGATCATCGTAAACCGGATAGAGAAGGCGAACCTAAGGGTTATCAACGAGGGCACGCTGACGGTGGGGCTCGATACCGAAGTGACCGAAGACCTGCTCCTGGAGGGTTGCGTCCGCGACCTGGTTCGCGGCGTCCAGAATCTCCGAAAGGAAAAGGGCCTCGAGGTTACCGACCGGATCAGGCTCTACGTGTCCGCCGATTCCTCCGCCGGGGGCGAGAACGCCGCTGTCTTGAAAAAGGCCTTCGACCGGTTCTCCGAGTATCTCGCCGCCGAAACCCTCTCGGTTTCCGTCGAATGGAAGCCGTTCTCTCCCGGTGACGCGAAAGCGACCATCGAGGCGGGCGATGCTTCCTGGGAAGCGGACCTGGAAAGGGAAACGAAATAACCATGCGCCCGAATCGAGTCTCCTTCCGCGGCGTAGTGGGCGCCGCGGGCCTTTTTATCGCCCTGGCGCTCACCGGCTGCGCGGGGGCCCGTTTTAAAGTCCCGGCCGATCCCCTGGTACTGCTCGGCGACCGGGCCGCGCTCTACGCGTCGATTCCCGTGGCCCCGAACCGGATACTTTTAAACAAGGCCGCCGAGTCCCTGAAAGGGCTCGAGGATAAGGACCGCGACTCGCTATCGGGCCTCTTTGACCGAACCGAGCGGGTCTGGGTCGCCCTCTCCGCCGACCGTTCGGTCAACGCGGTCTTGACCGGCGACTTTCCCCGCGCGGCCGCGCCCTTCGTATTCCCCGAATCGAAGGGGTGGAAGCGCGTTAAGGGGCCTTCCGGGCTCGCCTGGTACGCCAAGGGATCCGTATCCGCCGCGATACCCATATCCGGCCTGGCGTGCGTCACGCTCGGTTCCGACATGGGCGAGATGCTGCGACGGGCCGAAGCGCCGACCTATCCGCCGGTGAGCGAGGCCATGGCCTCTCTTTCGGCGTCGAAGGGCGTTTCCGATATCGCCCTCTCCATACCGGAACCGCTCAGCGTGCTTCCCTTGGTGCTCGGAAACGATATTACCCTTCCCGTGGAACGCCTGGACGGCATAGGCAGGCCGAGCGACGGCGGCGCGTCGTATGCGGTCGACCTTGCCTTCACCGCGCCGGACGCCGCTCGCGCCCGCGCGCTCGCGACCCTGCTTCGGCTTATCTCCGGGACCGCCCCCGAAACCGAGGCTACCCGGGTAACGATCAAAACCGAGGGAACGAGCGCGGAAACGCTTGCCGGTTTTGCCTCTTTTTTGCTATTTTAGTCTCGATAAAACGAATAACCACGAGGTATCCACGATGCCAACCTACGATTACGCCTGCGATTCCTGCGGTCATGCCTTTGAGGCTTTCCAGAAAATGAGCGAGGAACCCCTGAAGATTTGCCCTGAGTGCGGAAAATCCGTGCGACGCGTCCTTACCGGGGGCTTGGGAATCAGTTTCAAGGGGTCGGGCTTTTACGTTAACGACGCTTCGCCTTCGGCGAAATCGGGAAAGGAAGGCGCCTGCGCCGCCGGTTCCTGCCCCGCGAAGTCCGGAAGCTAGGCCCTAATGGACCAGCGGCCGAAATTTTTCTGCGAAAACTGCGGGACCGAGGTTCGGCAACAGGACCGGGTGTGCAAGCATTGCGGGAAATTCTTCGCGTCGGTAAAGTGTCCGTCCTGCGGTTTTTCCGGCGATTCCAAAATTTTCCGCGACGGCTGCCCGGCCTGCGGCTACGCGGTTCCCCGGGGCGGCTTTACCAACTTTCAGGGAAGCAAGGGAGGGAAGGGCGCCTTTCGCGGCCGATCGTTTTCCCCTTCGTCTGCCGGGCGCAAGCCAAAAAAAAAGGGCGGCGAATCCGATCCGCTGCCCTGGTGGATATACGTGGCTTCCGTTCTGTTCCTGTTGGGCGCGTTCGCGCTCATTCTCGTTCGCCGATAAAGGAAAGCAAGGTTTTCCGTTCTCCGTCGGCTAACTTGACGATCTCCATCCGCATGAGCGTGCCGCCCTTGAGCACCCGGCATTCCGGGTTCACGATGGTATCGGCGAGCTTCAGGGAACATTCCGGAAGCTCGTCTCCTTCCGACAGTTCCGAAACCGAAGAAGCCGTATCGGGCCTGAAAAGGATCGAATTCGCGTCTAAACCCTCGAGCTTTCCGGTAATGATCGCGTCGTTTAGGGGATTGGTGAACATGAACGCGGCCCGGTCCGAAACGGTCTGGTATTCATACCGTATCGCCCCGAGCGCCGACTCGATCGGTTTGTACCGCGAAAAGAGCTCTGCCAGTTTCGGCTCGTCGCCGTTTGACGCGAGGGTCTCGTCCACGATGGCCTGAACGCCGACGTGGATCGCCTTGTCGGCGTCGTCGGAGGTAAAGCGCTCGTTCACGAGCAGCACGATGACCGTTCGGTCCTTTCCCGTATCGGATCTGACGAACTGGACGATTGCCTTCCAGTGACGCGGGAAATCGACGGCGCTGATGAAAATCGCGTCGGGCATGATCTCGTCAAGGTTGTCGAGCGCCTTTATCGCGGAACGGTACCGTATCACGTCGAACCCGATGGGCTCCACGTACCGGCGTATCGTCTGTATCGTGCTGTCCGTATCCGCGATCACTAAAGCCTTCATGTGCCGTACCCCTATTCCGTTCCGAGATTCTGTACGCTGAAACCGTAAACCCGCCAAATGCCGTCGCGGGATTCCAGTTCGTAGGTATAGCGCTTCTTTTCGCGGAAACTCGGGTACTTAAACCACTCGATTACCTGGACCGTGCCGCGGTTGCCGGCGTATTCCGTGCGCTCGACCTCGAATTCCACCGGAATGGTGGAGATATCCCGGTCGCTGGACGTTTCGTTCATGAGTTCCGCCCGGTAGTCCTCGATCATGCGATAACGGCCCTGTTCGGACTCGGCGCGGTATCTTCTGTCCCGGGCGGGATCGCGGGAAAGCATTTTTTCCAGGTCCAGGTAGAGGAAGAACTGGTTCCATTCGGAACGCTGCCGTGCGGTGATGATTTTCGTGACCACCTGGTCGGGAGGAATGGCTTCCGGCTGGAGTACCTCGGCGGTTGCCGGCGATACGGGGAGAATACGGGCCGCCGCGGCTCCGGGGGAGGGCTTTACCTCCAGGGTGAGCCTGTTGGAACGGAACGAGGGTTCCGAGTCGTCGCTCTTGCGTTTCAGCTCGGGATAGAACAGGCAATTGAGCACGTACATGCCGGGTTCGGCCACGACGAGATACTCCTTCGCGTTTTCGACGAAGGAATACGTTTCGCCGGGCTCGAGGCTTACCTCTCGGAAGTAGACCTGACGGGTGGTGTTACGCTTGCGCTGCCAGTCCTCGGTGTGGGCGAGCGGCCGGTTTCTCGTGTCCGTCGCGGAAAAGTCCAAGCTGAAGGCATGATCCTCGGCAAGCTTGAACCTAAACGTTTCAGGCCCGTTATTGGCGATGGAAATCTGCACGTTTATGGGTTCCGACGGGGAGTTTCCGGGGTAATACACGACCCTGTTCACGAACCGTATGGATATGTCGGCGGCGACCGATCCGTTTTCCGCGTTCGCGGGCAGCGAAAGGAAGCAAAGGACGGCGAGGACCGAGAGTATAATCGATGGGCGAAATCGTTTCACGAAAAAATCTCCCTTTTTCAATCTATCGGCCTTTTATGGCGGTTACATAAATGATAATATGCCCTTCAGTATGATGAACGTCGATATCCTCAAACAAACCATACGCCGGTGGCCCGCCATGTCCGGCGTTATTTCGCGTTTAAAAACCGATTCCTGGCCCATGGAAATAGAGGGCGTTCAGGGCGGTCTTCATGCGTTTTTCCTCGCCGAATTCGCGCAATCCCTTTCCGGCCGCCTGGTAATCGTCGTTCCGACGGAGAAGGAGATAGAAAGCCTCGCCGCGGACCTTGACCTTACCGGCCTGAGTTTCGAGACCTTGCCCTGGTGGGGGACCATGGCGTATCGTCCGGCCGCGCAAAACGCGCCGGTATTCGGGGAGCGGGCGGCGGTGTTGGCCAATTTGACCGCCGGTATGGCGGGCGCGAACCATGCCCCGTCGGTGGAAGCCCCGCCCATACTGGTCATGACCCAACGCGCGTTTTTGACCCCCGTCCCGCCCCCGGAATACTTTGCGTCCCTGGTAACCGTACTAAAAAAGGGCGACTCGATCGATCCCTCCGCGCTCGCGGAACGCCTTTCCGCCTTCGGCTACACGCGCGTTCCCCGGGTAACCGTTCGCGGCGAATTCGCCCTTCGCGGCGAGGTTCTCGACGTGTTCATGGCCGGGGAAACCGAGGCGCATCGCGTGGTGTTCGAGTTTGATACCATCGAGCAGATAAAAAGCTTCGATCCCGGCAGCCAAGCTTCCTCGGAGACCCTGTCCAGCCTCGCGCTGTATCCCGCGCGGGAAGTTATTTGGGACGCGGAACGAATCGACGCGCTCTCGAAGCGCCTCTCGGGCCTCCCCGAATTCACGACCGGCGCGCGGCCGCTTATAGACCATTTACGGCTCCACGGCTCCGTGGAGGGGGAAGAGCTCTTCTATCCCGTGGCCTTCGAGCGGCCCTCTTCGATTCTCGATTACCTCGGCGCGGAAGGCGACGTTCCCGTCCTCTTTTTTGACTGGGACCGCCAGGTTAACGCACAGGAAAGCCTGGAGCGCGAATACCTGGGCCTGTACCGCAAGGCCCGCTCTTCCTCGGAGGAAGAGACACGAAACCCCCTGCTCGCGGAGGTTCCGGAGCCGCAGCGCGTCCTTTTCAACTTTCGCGATCTGGCCTCGCGCCATGAGCGGCGGCTCCTTTTCCGTACCATTCACGGCGACGACGCGCTCGCCGAATCCCGCATTAAGATCGCCTGCGACCCGCCGAGAAGCTTTTTCGGCAATATCGTTTACCTGAAAGAGGAATTGGCGAACCTGGCGAACAACGGCTGGACCGTTTGCGTTTTCGCGGAAAGCGAGAACCAGGCGCTCAGGATCGGCGAGATTCTCAAGGGCATAGACGTAAGCATCCTCCCGTTGGACCTCTCGTCGGGTTTCGGGGTTCCCGAACTGAAGCTCATCGTCATAGAGGAGAACGAGATTTTCGGCCGGCGCCGCCACGTGCCGAAATCGGTCAAGCACGCGAAAAGCGCCGTGCTCGACACATTCGTCGAGCTCAATCCCGGCGACTACGTGGTGCACGTCAATTACGGCATTGGCCTATTCAAGGGAATCGACCGGGTGCGCGCCCTGGGCAACGAGCGCGACTACGTGAAGCTCGAGTACGCGGACGAGGAAACGGTTTTCATTCCCATAGAGCAGGTAAACCTCGTCCAGCGGTATATCGGAAACGAGGGCGACGCGCCGCGGCTTGACCGATTGGGCTCAAAATCCTGGGAAAACCGCAAGAACAAGGTTAAAAAATCGGTGGAGGACATCGCCAACCGGCTGATCGACCTCTATTCGCGGCGCAAGGCCGCCCAGGGCTTCCCGTTCCCCCGCGACGGCGAATGGCAGACCGCCTTCGAGGCGGCCTTTCCCTACGAGGAAACCGAGGACCAGATTACGGTAATCGCCGAGATTAAGGCGGACATGGAAAAGCCCGTGCCCATGGATCGGCTCGTGTGCGGCGACGTGGGTTACGGCAAGACCGAAGTTGCCATGCGCGCGGCCTTCAAGGCGGTCATGGGGGGAAAGCAGGTCGCCTTCCTCGCGCCGACCACCATCCTCGCGGAACAGCATTTCGATTCCTGCGTGGAGCGCTTTTCCAAATTTCCCGTGAGAATCGCGCAGTTATCGCGCTTTATCGGCCCCGCGGACCAAAAGAAAACCCTCGCGCGGGTCGCCGCCGGGGAAATCGACGTGCTCGTGGGCACCCACCGCATCATCCAGAAAGACGTGAAGTTCAAGGACCTCGGCCTCATGATCGTGGACGAGGAACAGCGCTTCGGGGTAAAGGACAAGGAACGGCTCAAGGAGATGCGGACGAATATCGATTCTCTCGCCCTCTCGGCCACCCCCATTCCCCGGACCCTCCACATGTCGCTCCTGAAAATCCGCGACATGAGCCTCCTGACCACGCCGCCCCAAAACCGGCATCCCATCGAGACGGTCATCGCCGAATACAATCCCGACCGGGTGGCCGCCGCGATCAGGCGGGAAGTGGAGCGGGGCGGGCAGGTTTTCTACCTGCATAACCGCGTGGAAACCCTCGAGGAAACCCGGATAAACGTAGAGAAACTGGTTCCTGAAATGCTCGTGGACACCGCGCACGGCCAGATGAGCCCCCATGAGCTGGAAGACATATTCAGGCGCTTCAAGCTCGGCGGCTTCCATATCCTCATCGCCACCACCATTATCGAGAACGGTATCGACATTCCCAACGTGAACACGATCGTCATAGACCGCGCGAACATGTACGGCGTTTCGCAGCTCTACCAGCTGCGGGGCCGCGTGGGCCGATCGGACCGAAAGGCCTTCGCCTACCTTTTCTACCCCGAGGGGCGGGCGCTTTCGGAAATCGCCATGAAACGCCTCCAGGTCATCTCGGACTTTACCGAACTGGGCTCGGGCTTCAAGATCGCCATGAAAGACATGGAGATTCGCGGGGCGGGCAACCTTTTGGGCGCCGAGCAATCGGGCGACATCTACTCCGTCGGCTTTGACCTCTACCTTAAGCTTCTTGAGGAGGCGGTACGGAAGCTTCGCGACGCGGATTTCACGGAAGAGTCGGAGGCCCTTCTCGAGCTCGAGTACTCGGGCTTCATTCCCGATTCCTACGTGCCCGTTGCCCAAACCAAGATGGAAATCTACAAAAAGGTCGCCTCCATCTCTACGCAGGACGAACTCGACCGCGTATACTCCGAGTTGGTCGACCGCTTCGGTCCCGTGCCCGACGAGGTGCGAAGCCTCCTTTCCCTGGCGGAAATCCGCATTATCTGCCGCAGGCTCTCCATCTCGAGCCTGAAGGAGCGCGCCGGGCACGTTCGGGTGGAATTCTCGAAGGTCTCGAAGGTTTCGGTGGAACGGCTCTTGCGCATGATGAAGGAATCCGCCGGCCGCGTGAAGCTCGACCCCCATCACGCGAACATCCTTATTCTGGAGACCGGCAAGATCGGGCTGCAGGAAAAAAGCGAGTTTATCCGCGAGAAGCTTGAACAGCTCGCCGCGGGCTAATATGAGGTACGGTAAACGATGATTAAGGCATTGGCATTAGACTTCGGGAACGTGATAAGCGAGCCCCACGACGAAACGGTATACGGGCGAATGGCGGCCCTCTCCGGCCTTCCCGTCGCCTATTTCCGGCTCGCGTGCTGGAAGTACCGCGACGAATTCGACGCAGGGACGATCGGCGGCAGGGAAATGTACCGCAGGGTCCTCGCCGACGCGAACGCGCCGGGAAGCGAAGCGGAGCTCGATCGGCTCGCCGGAGAACTCCTTATCGAGGATATCGGCTCCTGGACCCGCGTGAACGCGGGCGTTACGGAATGGGCCCTCAAGCTGCAGGCGGCCGGCTATCTCCTCGGCATTCTCTCCAACATGCCCCACGATTTTCTCGAAATCGCCGGCTCCTCGGTCGAGCTTTTCGGCAAGGCCGACGTTCCCGTCTTTTCCTGCCACGTGGGCGCGATCAAGCCCGAGCCGGCGATTTACCGCGTGCTGATCGAGCGGCTGGGGTGCGCCCCGGAAGAGATCGTCTTTTTCGACGACCTGGAGCGGAACGTTTCCGCCGCACGCGCGCTCGGCATAAAGGCGTTCCTTTTTACCGATCTCGCGGGCGCGAAGCGGGACTGGGAAACGGCCTGCGCCGAATCCCTGCGCGCCTAGAACGGACCGAAGCCGATGGCCACCGCGACGGCGAGAAAGGCGGAGGTCACGGCGAGCGCCCCGATTTGCAGTTTCCACGTCCAGGCTACCCAGCGCGGGTAACTCACGCACGTAAAGGAAAGGGCGATCAAGAGGAGCGCGTTGGTCGGGAAGAACATATTCGAAAAGCCGTCGCCAAAGTCGAAGGCGAGCACGGCGGTCTGGCGGGTAATGCCCACGAGATCGGCCAGGGGCGAGAGCAGGGGCATCATGAGGAAGGCTTTCGCGCTCGCCGACCCGATGAAGAAATTCATGACGAGGGTCGAGCCGTATACCAGGAACGCCGCCGCCATGGGCCGCGCGCCGCTGATGATCCGCGCCGCCCCGTACAGTATGGTGTCCATAATGCCGCCGGCCACGATCACGTGCTTTACGCTATAGGCCATCAGGATCAGCATGATTCCGGGAGCGAGATTCGCCGCGCCGCGCGCGAAGGCCTTGCCGATAGACGCGGCTCCCAGCCGCGCGATAATGCCCCCGCCGATTCCCCCGATCAGGAAAAGCAGCGCCAAGACCGGAAAGGCGAGGTCGGAAAGCCCGGGAAGCCGGGCGGTGGAAAGGACCGCGACCATTGCCACGCCGACGCAGCCGGCGAACCACACGAGGGCCCGGGTCCTGAGTTTGGAGCTTTCCGCGGTTTCATCGCCGGCGGGCCCGTTGCCCGGCAGGAAGGCGTTCCCCGAAAGCCGCTCCCTGATCCGCGAGTCTTCCTCGAACGTGGGCGACGATTCGGGGTTTTTCTCCACCTTTTTGGCGTGGCTGGTCACGAAGGCGGTTACCAGGGCGTACACCGCAATAAAGAAGATAACCCGAAACCAGGAGCCGGAAAACAGCGGCAAGTCCGCGATTCGCTGGGCAACCGCCACGGTAAAGGGGTTGGTTACCGACGAGGCGAAACCGAAGGCCAGGGGCAAGAGGCTTATCCCGAGCCCGGTCAGGGAATCCCAGCCGAGCGATATCGCCAACGGCACGATAAAGATAATCATGGGCACCATGCCCTCGTACACCCCGATAAACGACGATATCGCCATGAAAAAGAGGATCATCAGGGCGAGCAACAGGTACTTTCGCGAGCCGAACCGGGCTACCAGAACGCGGACCAGCTCTTCCATAACGCCCGCGCTCTCGAGAATCGCGATGGAGCCCCCCACGAAAATCAGGAAGATCATGATGGTTACCAAGGCGATATTTCCCGGGGCGAAGAGAATCTCCGCGGGAGCGGTCAGCCACCGCCATACGGGATAGTCGGGGCGGGGAATGGCGCGGTAGCTTCCGTCCACCACCACGGTCCGCCCGTCCGCGATAACGCGATCGTAGCTTCCCGCGGGCAGTACCTTGGTAAGAATCCCCGAAAAGAGAATCAAGGCGAGAATGATGAGGGCGCTCGTGATAAACGCCTTCTTGCCGATCTTTATCGCGCTGCTTCCGCCTTGCTGCGTATCCGTTGCCATGTATGCAATCCTCCCGGTTTATAGCGCGCCCATGAGCGCGCGGTAAAAAGCGATGCCCTTCAGGTAATTGTCGGCGGAAATCCGTTCGTCGTGTCCGTGAATCAGGCCGACTTCCTCGGCGGTCAGTTCCGCCGGGGCGAATCGGTACACGCCGCGGCACAGGGGCGCGTAGTGGCGGGAATCGGTGGTGGCGGTCACCAGATAGGGAACGGTCACCGCGTGCGGAAAGGCGGTCCCTATGGCCGTTCGCATTTCCTCCCAACCGGGGCCCTCTCCGCGCTCGGCGCCGCCGGGCGCCGCCACGGGATCGTTCGCGCTTCGGCGCGGGTTCACCGCGACCTCCACGCGGGGGTCCTTCACCGCCTTGCGCACCCATTCGGTCGCCCGCGCTACGTCCCAGCCGGGGAGCAGCCGCAGGTTTAAAACCGCCGAGGCCTCCGAGGGTAGGATATTGTCCGCCTCGCTTCCGAAAAGCTGGGTCATGGCGCAGGTGGTGCGGAAAAAGGAGAGAACTAACGGAGACGCTCCGGCGATTCTGAAAAAAAGCGGGCCGAGCTGCCGGGCATGGCGGAGCGCGAAGCCCTGCGGACCGGAACTGAGCTCTCCGAGGCGCCGGAAAAAGCCCTCCACGGAAGGAATGAGCGAAAACGGGAACGGTTTTCTCGAAACCCGTACCAGGGCCTTCGCGAGAACGGCGACGGCCTGCGTGTTCGGGGGCCGCGATGAATGCCCCGGCTCCTGTTTCACCGTAAGGACCAGGTCCAAAAAGCCCTTTTCCTCTATTCCGACCAAGGCGAGGCTCTCTTTAACCCCGGGAAATCCGTTCTTCGCCACGATGCCGCCCTCGTCCAAGAGCCAATCGAAGCGGATTCCCCGCGTTTGAAACCAGTCCGCCATCGCCTTGGCCCCGTTGAGCCCCGAGCGCTCCTCGTCGCCACCGAAGGCAAACCAAACGTCCCGCGCCGGGGCGAACCCTTCGGCGCACAGCCGATTGGCCGCCTCCAGGCAGGCCATGAGCGTGTTTTTCGTATCCAGGGCCCCGCGCGCGTACACCTCGCCGTTAACGGTTTCCGCGGAAAAGGGGGGAACCGACCAATGCGCGGCCTCGGCGGGAACCACGTCGTAATGCGCGATCAGCAAAACGGGGAGGGGCGTATCCGCTCGCGAGCCGCGGCCGGCGGGCCAGCGGTAGGCCACGCCGAAGGGGCCGAACGCGTGCCGTTCCGTCGCCGCGTGAAATTCGGGAAAGGCCGAAACCAAATACGATTGAAACGCGCTTAACCGTTCCTGGGCCGCCGTAACGGCCTTGCCGTCGCTATCCGTACTGTCGGGCCATACCGTCTCTATGCGGAGCGCGCCGCGAAAGCGCTCAAGCGCCTCTTCTGCGAAATTTTCCATGCATGGATTTTATCACCGAAAGCGGGGCTACGCGAGTAAAAACGCGAGAACGGGTATGGAAACCACCGAAAAAAGCGTGGAAAGGAATACCGAGGAAGAAGCGGTCTCCGTATCCCCGCCGTAAACCTCCGCGATAATTCCCGTATTTGACGCCGCGGGCATTCCCGCCACGATGATCGTGATTGCCCCCAGCTGGCCGGACACTCCCGCTGCGCGCAGGGCGAGCGCGGCCAGAAGGGGCCAGCCGGCCAATCGAAGCGCTGCGGTCGCGAAAATGCGCCAGTCGCCGAAGGCCGCCCGCATCGGCGTGCGCGCCAGCATTGCCCCCGTCACGATCATGGCAAGGGGCGTGGTAAGCGAGCCCAAGGCCGTCAGGGGCACCAAAAGCAGGGGAGGAACGGTAACGGAGCCCAGGAACAGGGCGAACCCGACCAGGGTCGCGATCACGTTAACGTTGAAAATGCGCGAAAGGGGCACTCTTTTCCGCGTAACCGTCCCCGACGGCCCCTGCATCATAATCACGCCGGCGGAAAAGGCGAGAATATTGAACAAAACGTTATGGATAGAGGTGATAAAAAGCGCGTCCTCGCCCAAAATGGACGAAACCACGGGAAACCCGATAAAGGCGCAGTTCGAAAAGGTAAGCGAGAAGGCAAGCGCGCCCCGCTGCCGCGGGGGCGTCCGCATGGCCCGCACCGCGAGCACGGACAAGAGCATAATCGCGAGGTAAAAGACAGTCGCCACGGCCAGGGTAGTAAGCGACACGGAAAGCAAATCCAGCGAGAACGGCTTTTGGAGCGACCCCACGATCAGGCAGGGAAGGGTCAGCTTTAAAATGAGGTTCGATATGCCCCGGGTCGCCTCTTTTTCTAGGTATCCCTTCCGCGCGAAGGCCCAGCCGGCGCCCATAATCAGAAAGAGCGAAAAAACTTGATAAAATACCCGCATGAACGGCATTATCAGCCTTTCGCTTGATTGACACAACGGGGAGCCGGCATTATATTGCAAAAAATCGCGTCAAACACAGCACTGAAGGAGGTGCAATAAAACGAATTGAACAGAGAAGATTTTGTCGGAGATGCCGAATGGCACCGTTTTCTCGAGTTTTCGGAAAAACTCGAAACGCCCTGCGTGGTAATCAATCTGCGGACCATCAAGAAGAACTACATCAAGCTGCAGAATTCCTTCCCCTTCGCCCAGATATACTATGCGGTCAAGGCTAACCCCCACCCGCAAGTAATAACCCTCCTGAACGAGCTTGGCTCGAATTTCGACATCGCCTCGCGCTACGAACTCGACAAGGTACTGGAACTCGGCGTAACGCCCGAGCGCATCAGTTACGGGAATACCATAAAAAAATCGAAAGACATCGCCTACTTCTACGAAAAGGGCATTCGCATGTTCGCCACGGACAGCAAGGAAGACCTCAAGAACATCGCCCGGGAAGCCCCCGGCTCGCGGGTCTACGTGCGCATCCTCGTGGAAAACTCCGTCACCGCCGACTGGCCGCTCTCGCGGAAATTCGGCTGCCACCCCGACATGGCATACGATCTTCTCGTTCAGGCCCGCGACCACGGGCTCAATCCCTGGGGCATCTCCTTCCACGTCGGAAGCCAACAGCGCGACATCGGCCAATGGAACGACGCCATCGCCAAAACCAAGTACCTCATGACCAGCCTGGAAGAGGAAGAAGGCATCCGCCTCCAGATGATCAACATGGGCGGCGGCTTTCCGGCGAACTACGTGCAGGCCACCAACGACCTTTCCGAGTACGCTTCCGAAATTACCCGCTACCTCCGGGAAGACTTCGGCGACGAAATGCCCGAAATCGTCCTCGAGCCGGGCCGCTCCCTGGTGGGCGATTCCGGCGTCCTCGTTACCGAGGTCGTCCTCATCTCCCGCAAAAACAACACCGCCTTGTACCGCTGGGTCTACTGCGACACGGGAAAGTTCAACGGCCTCATCGAAACCCTCGGCGAGTCCATCAAATACCCCGTCGTCACCGCCGAAGACCACCCCAAGGCGAAATACGGCGAGGTAATCCTCGCGGGCCCCACCTGCGACAGCATGGACATCATGTACGAAGACGCCAAATACAAGCTCCCGCTCGACCTTAAAATCGGCGACCGCCTGTACTGGCTCTCCACCGGCGCGTACACCTCCAGTTACGCCAGCGTGGAGTTCAACGGCTTCCCGCCCATTACAACCCATATAATGGACCTATAATCCTTGAGCCTTCAAGAAAAGGGGAGGGGGAACCGCCTTGGTTTCCCTTCTTTTTTTTTGTTCGGCACGCCAAAGCCGGGAGGCCGCCCGCCGCGGGTTCCCCTCACTCCGGAATCCGGCTCCGCGCCGCTTCGCGGCCCTCCGCCGGCGTTCCTCCGTTACCCCTCCGAGGGAAAATCGGCCCCGATACGGCGGGCATTGCTATCGACCGGTGGTTGTGGTACCATTTGAAGCCGTACGCACAGTGAGGATGGTCAGGACCGGAGCCTGTTTCGGCGGCGCGGTTTCCTTCCTTCCCCTTTTAGACGTCTCATTTTCGTTAGGGGATAGGCGCCCCCTCGGCCCAGCCGTCCCCGGGATATACATCGAATGAACCAAAATACCCATACCTATAACGCGGTGCTTCGCGTTCCCCCGGCGATACTCATCGCCTTGACCATCTGGCTCCTTTCCTCCCTGCCGGCGGTACCGCTGCCGGGAACGCCGGGCGCGGACAAGATTGCCCATTTTCTCGCGTACGCGGCCCTCGGCGCCTCCTGCGCGCTCGCGCTTTCCTGCACGGCCCTGGAAACGAGGCGGCTCGCCCTGTTCCTGTTCGGCGCCCTGCTTTCCGCCCTCTACGGCGCGGTAGACGAATACCACCAATATTTCGTTCCGGGGCGCGATTCGTCGCTCCTCGACTGGCTCGCGGACGTAAGTGGCAGCCTGACCGGCAGCGCCCTCATGGCATTCGCCTTCCTGCGGGAGCGAAGCCTGAAAAAGGCGTGAAAAAGCTCTATAGTAAAGCAAATTACCCAACGTAAGAGGCAGTATGAAAGGCATAATCCTTGCCGGCGGTTCCGGCACCCGGCTCTATCCCATTACCCGCGCGGTTTCCAAGCAAATTCTCCCCCTGTACGATAAACCCATGATCTATTACCCCCTGTCGGTGCTCATGCTCGCCGGGATTCGGGAAGTGCTGATCATCTCCACGCCCCGCGACCTTCCCGTCTTCAAGGAGCTCTTCGGCGACGGCGCCTGGCTCGGCATGCGGTTCGAGTACGCCGTGCAGGAAAGCCCCCGCGGCCTCGCCGACGCCTTCATCGTGGGCGAACGCTTCATCGGCGGCGACTCCGCGGCCTTAGTCTTGGGCGACAACGTGTTCTACGGGCGCGGCTTCAGCGCCACCCTGCGCTCCGCGGCCGACAGGATCGCGAAAGAGGGCGGCGGTTCCATTTTCGGCTACTACGTAAAGGACCCGACTTCCTACGGCGTGGTCGAATTCGACGCGAACGGCAAGGCCCTCGGGATCGAGGAAAAGCCCGCGAACCCGAAATCGCACTACGCGGTGCCCGGGCTCTACTTTTACGACAACCGGGTGGTGGAAATCGCCAAGAACGTAAAGCCGTCCGAGCGGGGCGAAATAGAGATCACCGCCGTCAACAACGCCTACCTCGAGAAGGGCGCGCTCTCGGTGGAAATCCTCGGCCGCGGCATGGCCTGGCTCGACACGGGCACCTACGACGGCCTCCTCGAGGCCTCGAACTTCATCGAGACCATCCAAAAGCGGCAGGGCATGTACGTGTCCTGCATCGAGGAAATCGCCTTCTCGAACGGCTGGATCAACAAGGCAAAACTGCTCGCCCTCGCGGCGGGCTATAAGACCGAATACGGTCAATATCTATCCTACATCGCGGAGAATGCTTAAAAACCCTATGCCCATTACCGTAACGAAATGCCCCATCGAGGGGCTTTATGAGATTCAACCCAAGGTCTTCGGCGATTCCCGGGGCGCCTTTTTCGAATCCTGGAACGCGCGCGATTTCGCCGAGGCCGGCCTTACCATGCGGTTCGTGCAGGACAACCAGTCCCGTTCCGTCAAGGGCGTGCTCCGGGGCCTGCATTTCCAGAAAACCCAACCCCAGGGAAAGCTCGTGCGGGTGGTCCAGGGCGAGGTCTTCGACGTGGCCGTGGATCTGCGGCCGAAATCGGAAACGTACGGGAAATGGCACGCGGTTACCCTTTCCGGCGAAAAGAACAACCTTTTCTACATTCCCGAGGGCTTCGCGCACGGCTTCCTGGTGCTCTCGGACACCTGCGTGTTCACCTACAAGTGCACCGACTTTTATAACCCCGCCGACGAGGGCGGCCTCCTGTGGAGCGACCCTTCGATCGCCATCGACTGGCCCGACCTCGGCATGGACTATATCCTTTCGGAGAAGGACAAAAAGAACCCTTTACTGGGGTAAAACCTAAAAGAAGGGAGTTTCCCGTGGCTGAAACGCAAGATATCCGCTGGAAACAGCGCTTTTCCAATCTCGAAAAAGTATACGTAAACCTGCAGGCCGCGGTCTCTATCGTGAATCCCGATATTTTCCAACGGGCGGCGCTGGTTCAGTTTTTTTCCATGTCTTTCGAGCTGTCGTGGAAAACCTTGAAAGACCTCCTGGAATTTCAAGGTTTCGCGAGTATCGACACGCCACGGGCTGTCATCAAAAAGGCCTTCGAAATAAACCTTATCGCCCATGGCGACCTTTGGCTCGATTGTCTCGAGAAGCGAAATTTGATGGCCCATATTTACGATGAAACCATCGCGGTCCAAGTCGATGGCTTAATTCGATCCGCGTATTACCCCGAGATTGGGCAATTGATACGCTCATTACGCGGAATGCTTTCGGAATGATACCGGCTATCATCGTGGATACCGGGTTACCCCCGGAGGTTTTTGCGACAATATCGGGCACGGTCGCGATGTATCCCGTGATTGAGTCGGTCGTGCTCTTTGGAAGCCGCGCTAAGGGCAACTGGAAAAAGGGTAGCGATATCGACCTTTGTCTTATGGGGCCCGGGGTTACCCTGGATACGGTTGGCGCCGTTTCTCACGTATTGAACGAGGAAACGCTTCATCCATGGTCTTTCGACGTTCTTGCGTGGAACGCGGTCCATAACGAGAGCCTGCGCGAGCATATCTCCCGTGTAGGCATAACGGTTTTTACAGTTTCAATGTAAGGAAGAATCATGATCTGGCTTATCGGCAATAAGGGCATGCTCGGCACCGAGCTGTCGAACCTTCTCGAATCGAAAAAACTCCCCTTCGTCGGCACCGACCGGGAGGTGGACATAACGAGCGAGGCTTCCCTCGCGGACTTCGCCCGTTCCCTGAAAGAAAAGGGCACACCTATCGCGTGGATCGTCAACTGCGCGGCCTACACCGCGGTCGACAAGGCCGAAGACGACCGCGAGCTCTGCCGCGCGCTCAACGAGGAGGGAATCCGGAACGTCGCCCGCGTCGCCCGAAAGAACGGCGCGAAGCTCCTCCACGTTTCCACCGACTACGTGTTCCACGGCGACGGAACGCGCCCCTACCGCGAGGACGACCCGACCGATCCCACGGGCTATTACGGCCTCACCAAGCGCGACGGCGAACGCGCCGCCCTCGCCGAAAACCCCGATACCTGGATCGTCCGCACCGCCTGGCTTTACGGAAGGCACGGCAACAATTTCGTGTTCACCATGCTCCGCCTCATGAAGGAAAAGGAGGCGATCTCGGTCGTCAACGACCAGCGCGGCACCCCCACCTGGGCCTTCGACCTCGCCGACGCCATGGTTCGCCTCATCGCCGCCGGCAGCCTCGATCCCGCCGACAATAAACGCGCCGCGCCCGGAATCTACCATTTCTCGAACTTCGGTAACATCGTGTGGCACGACTTCGCCGCGGAAATCTATACCCAGGGGAGGGCGCTCGGCCTTCTCGCGAAGGACTGCGAAATCAAGCCCTGCACCAGCGCCGAATTTCCCGCCAAGGTGCGCCGCCCCCCGTATTCGGTCTTGGACAAGGCAAAAATCGCCGCCGCCCTCACCGCCGCGGACCCCGCCTACCGGATTCCCGACTGGAAAGAAAGCCTCGCGTCCTTTTTGGCAAAAATAGAAAAGTAAAAGAAGGAAGAATAACCATCATGCGCAAACTTACCAACGTTCTGGTCACCGGCGGCGCCGGCTTTATCGGCTGCAACTTCATCCACGTGCTCCTCCAGAAAACCCCCTCATTCAAGGGACGCGTTATCAACCTCGACGCGCTTACCTACGCGGGCAACGCCGCGAGCCTCGCCGACGTGGAATCCGATTTCGGCGGAAGCCGCTACTTCTTCGAGCGCGCCGACATAACCGACCGCGCGGCCGTGGAAGCGATCTTCAAAAAATACGATATCGACACGGTGATCCACTTCGCCGCGGAAAGCCACGTGGACCGCTCCATCCTCGGCCCCGAGGCCTTCATCAAGACCAACGTTATGGGCACCTTCACCCTCCTCGACGCCGCGCGCAATTTCTGGGCCGACACCAATGCCGACGGCACGAAGGGCATCCGCTCGGACGTGCTCTTCCATCACGTTTCCACCGACGAGGTGTACGGCTCTCTGGGCGACACGGGCTACTTCACCGAGACCACCCCCTACGATCCCCGCTCTCCCTACAGCGCGAGCAAGGCCTCGAGCGACCACCTCGTGTTCGCCTACCACCACACCTACGGCCTTCCCGTCACCCTGTCGAACTGCTCGAACAACTACGGCCCCTACCACTTCCCCGAAAAGCTAATTCCCCTCATGATCCTCAACATGCTCGAGGGCAAGAGCCTGCCGGTATACGGCGACGGTAAAAACATCCGCGACTGGCTTTTCGTCGAGGACCACAACACCGCCGTGTGGGCCATCGTGAACAAGGGCCGCACCGGCGAAAAGTACAACATAGGCGGCGAGAACGAGTGGACCAATATCGACCTTCTCCATCGCCTCATCGATATCGTCGCCGAAAAGGCCAAGCTCGACCCCGCCAAGGTCCGCTCTACCATCACCTACGTCAAGGACCGCCCCGGCCACGACCGCCGCTACGCCATCGACTGCAGTAAGCTCAAGGCGGAACTCGGCTGGAAGCAGTCCGTCACCTTCGAGCAAGGCCTCGCGAAAACCGTGGACTGGTACCTCAATAACGAAAAGTGGGTAGAGGGAATCAAGTCCGGCGATTATAAAAACTGGGTGGAAAAGAACTACACCGCCCGGTAAGGCTTTCAGGTGTTTTCAAGATTGAGGCAGAGCGAATCAAGGTGGGTGAGGGCGTAACGCTCGGAGCCCCCTCGCAGGGCCCGACCTTTGGTCGGGCTAGGTCCTTGCAGGGGAGTATCATTCGGGTAGCATACAGGTCTTTTAAAATTGTGTATGGTTTACTGATCGCTTTTTATCCTTTCCTCCTGCGTTCAGCGCAATCTTGAGGGTGTTTCTGAGTAGCACGGCTTTAAGCACATAATCCTTTTCATTGGCGACTGCATGGGCTCTAACCATGTTCTTGCGACACGTTATTACATCTATGGGGATAGCGGTGAGAAGTTGGCTTTTGAATAATTTCCCGTGACCTTATCGGTAGATACGAGCCAATATGGGAAGACCTATGACCTTGCCCTCAGCTATCAGGATTTCACCTACTTAAAGCTGAATCCTACGGACTCCGAGACTTGTTCAACTGCCATTACTACAGGTGTTAAAACGGATAAAGGAAAAATAAGTATTGGCCACGATCTGAACATTCTTGGCAATGCGGTGGAGTTCTTTGAAGACAAGCGATACCTTACGGGGGGGGGTGCTTCGGTACCTTTTTCTTATGCGACGCCTGCGGGCTTTTCTGCTCACGTATCAAGTCGGAGTTCCTATCATGAGATTACTTCCCAAATGATTTATGCCTCGGGTTTGGATCTCATTATGGGTACGGGGCATCCTTTATACGACGACACCGGCGTTCTTCGGTCTTCTCCGAGTTACAACCACGTGGGGTATTCTGAAATCTGGAACGGGCTTACGCTGGGTACGGCGGGGAACGACGCGAACGGGGATGGGGTTTTTGACGCCTGGAAGTTGGTATATAGGAAAGACGGTTTTTACAGTCTTGCGAGGGGTGAAATATCTGGCAGGATTATCGGGATTGCTCCGGTGTATCAGACGCTGCAAGAGAAGCGAACCGATGCGGTGAACACTGCTGTATCATCCATAACCGATATGTCTCTTGGGGCGGTGCAGTTGTTTGCGACTTCAGGGGAGAATTTCTTTCTGGTTATTGAAGGCGGCGCAATTGATTTTGCAAGTCACGACAATAATCTTTCCCGTATGATCGAGTAACTTACGGATTTCAATAATACAGTAACAGTGTAGTTGGTTTCAACGATTCGTCTTTTGTTTAGGATGACACTTTGGTGATTGTTGCTGCAGATCATGAAATGGGCTATCTTCTGGGGCTGGATTCGGGAGAATCCAATACTTTTTCCACGATAGTAAATAATGGGTCAGGTGTTTTGCCTTCAGGAAACTGGAATATCACAAAACATACAAAGACCTTGGTGCCGCTGTATGTTAGAGGTCTGGGGAGTAATGAAATTAACCAATTTGTTTCCGGTAGTGATCAGAAATATGGAATATTTGTTGGGAATACCTTTATTTTAGCTTTACTTGAAGTTAATGGATAGTTTAATAATTGGCGCTTCCGGGAATCGTGTGGGAAAATGCATAACATGCTAGACTTTCAGCATGAGCGAGAGCCTGGAAGAGTTTTATACAAACCTGCTTGAGATAACTGAACCATGGGAAGTTTCGGCAATTAAACGCGACAGCAAAACAAAAGAAGTTACCGCAATTGTAAGCCTTCGGTCCGGTACAGAGCTATCCTATCCGGTCTGCGGGATTGCTTCAAAATTACACTATCATCGGTCCAGAAAATGGCGCCATCTTGATTCCTGTAATCACAAAACCCTCATCGAGGCTGATATACCACGTGTTTCCTACCCCGAACAAGGATTAAAGCAGATCCTGGTAACATGGGGCGAAAAAGGTTCCCGGTTTACTCTTGAGTTTGAATCAACGGTTCTGTTGTGTCTTAAAGACGACCCGATTTCTACCGTCGCAGACAATTTTTGACTCACGTGGGATGAAGTTGATGGAATTATGTCCCGCGCAGTGACGAGAGGCCTGGCTCACCGCGAAAAAACAACGCCGAAGAATATCGAGTTAGATGAAACGGCGTTATAGAAGCGACACGAATACGTGACCGTCGTTTTGGTTAAGGACAATGACGTTATCATAGATATCCTTGATGACCGAAAAGCCGAAACGCTCAAGAACTGGTTTAGAACCCAGGATAGATGCGACATTTCGGCGATTTCAAGCATCACCATGGACATGTGGGATCCCTTAATCAATGCAGCAAAGGATCATTTCCCTGAAGCCGAATCATTAATTGCCTTTGCCCGTTTCCATGTCGCCCACCACTTTGGACGAGCGCTGGATAAGGTTCGCACAGAAGAGCACCGTTAGTTACCAACGATACTGGAAAAAAGTCCTCTGATGAAATCAAAGCATCAGTGGTTAACGAACTCTCACCGAGTTGATAATCGCTCCAGTAAACGAAGGTCTTTTTTGTTGCTTTCCCGAATGAACCTGAAAACAGCGCGAGCCTGGAGAATCAAGGAAACCGCAGTTTCACTTTGGAAGTATTCCTATATGGGTGTTGCGCAAAAGAACAGGCGATCGCTGTTTAACTGGATCAGTCATTGCCAACTGACGCCGATGATCGTAGTGGGCAAAACGATTCGTCGTTATTTCTGGGGTATCCTCAATGCCATTCGGCTAAGAGTGAACAACAGCATGTTGGAAGCTAAAAATGCTCGCATTCAACGGATAAAGAAAATCGCATGAGGATTCCGTAATCATGAACGATTCAATAACGCAATTCTTTTTCATTTAGGGGTCTTGATCTCATGCCGCTTCCCACACGATAGCCGGAAGCACCAAAAAATGGGGGCTGTACTGGATAAAATTCCGAATTATACTAAATGAGTGAAAATAACTCATTTTAGGTAAAAAAATCCACTCAGCTTAAGTTACTAGAATTCTTTGTAGTGTGAGTAACTTCTAGATCGGCAGCAGGTATACTTGAAATTCATCTAAATACGGCGGCATTGTTTTTTACTAAAATCAGAAAGATCATTTCTTATTACCTTGGACTTGAAGCTAAGGAAGTAATTAACGGCGAAATAGAGATCGACGCAAGTTATTTCGGTGGAGTCCGAAAAGGAAAACGCGGTCGAGGAGCGGCAGTTAAAACAATAGTATTCGGAAAGCTCAAATGACAAGGCAATGTTTTTTACTGTTGTTATTGAGAACACTAAAACTAGTACCTAATTGGCTGAAATAGCCTGTAATATTAGCCCCGACAGCGTTGTGTATACCGGTAATTACCACAGTTATGATGCATTTGATGTTAGTGTGTTCCATCATCATCGTAGAGATCATTCTGATAAATTCGCGGATGAAAAGGATTATATTACTGGTATCGAGAATTTCTGGAACCAGGCGAAACGTATTTATATGAAAGTACAATAGTAATGATAAGAATTACTTAGCCTATTTTATAAAAAAGTGAGTTTCGATTTAATTATGGAACTCCAAAACAACAGCTCAAGATCTTGCTAAAATGGTGGGTGTTTAGATTTTATCTAGCATAACCCTTTTTATTAATGTTCATATGCTTTCGTTGTGAGGTAGCTATGTATGCGCCTATAGCAATATTCTGTTATAATAGAAAAGAACATCTTATTCGTACTCTAAATACGCTTTCTGAAAATCATGACGTAGAGAATAGCGATATTCATATTTTTTCTGATGGTCCCAAGACCGTGAAAGAAAAAGAATATATTGATGATTTACGAGAATATTTGCATAATGATGCCCCTCTGGATAAATTTAGGTCACAGACTATTTATGAATCGATGGAAAACAAGGGTCTTGCTAGTTCTGTAATCACTGGGGTGAATCTTTTATTCAAAGAGTATGAGGAAATAATAGTTCTAGAAGACGATTTGGTTACTTCTCATAATTTTATCAAATTTATGAATGAGGCTTTATCCTTTTATAAGTCTGACTCCAGGATTTGGTCCATAAGTGGTTATTCTTTTCCAATCAGAATTCCAAAAAAATATCGCCAAGACTTATATTTAGCTTATCGAGCCAGTAGTTGGGGGTGGGGTACCTGGAGAGATAGATGGGAAATGACAGATTGGTTAGTATCAGACTATAAAACGTTTACATTTAATCCTATTAAACAATTATTGTTTAATCGTGGAGGACGAGATTTATCAAATATGTTGAAGTTGCAGATGAACGGGAAAATCAATTCCTGGGCTATTCGTTGGTGTTATTCTCAATTTAAACATAATAAGTATACAGTATATCCGATCCATAGTTTGGTTATGAATACTGGTCTTGATGGTAGCGGTACCCACTCTACAGAAAATGATTTTGATTTATTTGGTACTAGTATTACCGAATATACTCCCAAAATGATTACTCTAACTCCTATAAGAAAAATATTAAAAGTACACAGAAATTACTTTAAATGTAATATTTTATATCGCTTCTTAAGAAAAGTAATAAAAAGTATTTCACTTTATTTTAAATGCAATTTTGAATCTTAATATAATGCAAAAACCAAAAAATGAGTACCTATCTAGTTTCACTCTGCGAACGTCTTTAATTTCACCGGAAATTGGATCAATAATGCTTGGAAAGTAATATAAAGGGAAAAATGAGAATTCTTTGGATTGTAAATATCATGCTACCATCATTGGCAAGGATTATTGGCGAAAAGCCCTCTGTTTTTGGAGGCTGGCTTGAATCATCGTTAAAATCATTAAGAGATCATAATAACTACGAATTTGCGGTTGCTACTGTTTATCCTGGTAAAAAAGTGAAACAGTATAATACTGATAATATATCCTTTTTTCTTATACCCCAGGTATTAACTTCTCCTATAAAATATTCTAAAAAGCAGGAATATTTTTGGCATGAATTATTAGAGATATTTTCTCCAGATATTATTCATATACATGGCACAGAATTTTCTTATGGGTTAGCATGCATAAACGCTAGGAAACGTGATATCCCAATTATAATCTCAATTCAAGGACTTATGCATCGTTGTGCGGATGAGTACTTTGGCGGTATCAGAATAAAGGATATTATTACTTCAATTAGTTTTCGTGATTTGATAAAACTGAATTCAGTATTCACTCAACAAAAGAATTTTTATAGAAGATCAAAATATGAAATAGAGATGCTTGGGAAAGCTGCAGCAATAATTGGGAGAACAACTTGGGACCATGCAAATACTCACTCAATTGCACCCAATGTAACCTATTATTCATCAAATGAGAGTCTGAGAGATTTATTTTATCAAAGACAATGGGAATTAGGTAATGTTAGAAGGCATTCAATATTTATATCTCAAGCAGGATATCCAATAAAAGGTTTTCATGTTTTACTAAAAGCAATTTCTTTATTAAAGCGTGAGTTTCCCGATATACTTGTTACCGTTGCAGGCCCAGATCTTATTCATGCGGGCATTGCAATTACTGGATATGGTGTTTATTTACGTAAGTTGATTAAACGATATGAACTTTCTGAATATATAAGGTTTAAAGGAATACTAGACGAGCCTTCAATGATAGAGTGCTATTTATCAGCACATACATATGTGTTGCCATCTATAATTGAAAATAGTCCAAATTCACTATGCGAAGCAATGATTTTAGGAATGCCCTGTGTAAGCGCAAATGTAGGTGGTGTTAGTAGTTTGCTGATTGATAGAGTTGAAGGGTTTTTATATCCTTATCCTGAATCAGCCCTTTTAGCTCATTATTTAAAATTGATTTGGACTGATGATGATTTAGCATTGAAGATTTCAAGTAATGCTCGTGCGCATGCACAAAAAACCCATGATAAGGAAAAAAATGCTAGTGTTCTATTAGAAATATATAAAAGTATCAGAAAAAGTTCATATGAATAAAAAATCAGAAACGTACTTCATATTTACATTAATATCTGGTCAATTAATTGTTACCATTTTAAATGGTATTAGTGCAATCATTCAATCTAGGTTTATACCACCATCTGTTTTAGGTATGTATAATAGTTTTACAGTTATCGGTGGGTATTTATTGTTTTTACAATTAGGGGTAATGGTCTCGTTTCGTAGAGATTATTCATTTTATCTTGGAAAAAATAACGCAAATGAGGCAAATGAGACAGCCGCTAATGTTCTTGGTTGGATCCTACTTATTACATTTATATCAATAATAATATATTTGATATTAATATTTATCAGCGTATATCAAAAGAATATCAATGCGGTCATTGGATGGATTTCCCAATTGCTGATCATTGTGTCCCAGTTTTATACACTATATCTTGGGGCATCTTATAAATCTAATTCTGAATTCAAAAAGTGGTCCCTAATCAATGTAGTTGGTTCCTTCTTCTCTTTTCTTCTTCTTCCTGTGGTGATATTTGGTAGTTATTTAGGTGTTTGTATCAGAATGTCACTACCGCTTATAGTCATCTCCATTTTAATGCATGTAAATAGACCAGTTAAGGTAAAACCAAAAATTGATATAAAAAAGATTGTCTCAATGATGAGATTTGGATTACCAGTTGATTTAGCAGGAAATTTATCGACAGTGGGCATTGTTTCGACTATGAGTTGGGTTTTACTGCAAAGATATGACGTAACAATTCTTGGTCTTGTTATGATTAGTAAATTATTCGAAGGTTTATTCACTCAGCTATCTGAAATAATATTATCGGTATATACTCCAAGAGTGACATTTATGTTGGGACAAACCTCAAATAAAAAAAAATGCTTTCATAAGCTCCTGATTCCAATGTTTATTAGTTTAATTGGTTTGATGTTAGTGTTAATTGTTGCTTCCTTTATTATTCCTTCAGCTGTTAATTTAGTTATACCGAAATATAGCGAAGCTGTTCCATTTATTAAAGTAATGATTTGGGCTTCAGTAGTTCCAATTCTTACAATGCCGCGATTATTATTAATTGCTGAAAAAAAAACATCAAGCTTAGTTATTAGCTCGCTTGTAAGTTTTATTTTTTTTATAGTAATGGTTTTTATGCCAATCTCAATAAATACAACACCTATTTGGATATCTTTCATTTACGTCCTTTCACGTATTGTTTTAGGTGTTGTTTCGGCGTTGCTTACTTTGAAGAGCGTTTATTTATAATGATTTTTAATATTGTTGGTTTGCAGAGTAGGAAATGGAAAATTAAACCAGAATATAAGTATTGTGATAATTCAGAAATACTTACAGTCTTCGATAATTATTATCTCTTATCAGTTTTTATATTAGGACTAGGGCTTTATAAGTTTAGTTTCATATTGCTTGCAGTTTATTATATTACAACATTTTATAACACCTTGATTATGAAGCATTCAAATACCTTCTGGTTTAGAATATTCTTGATTAACACCTTGTTGTTAGTAATATTCATTCTTGGTTATTTTAATAAAAATCAACCTTTTAATTTTACGATTTTACTTATTTATCTTTCTCTTTCTTTTGGAATAATTGAACAGGCTGATCGTGATAAAAAAAAAGGAATAATAGTATTTATTACATTTTCACTTGGGATGTTTTTAAGTACAGGTGTGACTTGCCTGTACAGCTTTCAAAATAAAACTGGTGCATTTGGTTATGGTTTATTATTTGATCCGTTGCTCGGTATGGAAGTTAATAGTCCAAGTTATAGTAACTCTCTTATTTTTCCATTTATAACAGGAATACTTTTAATAAAGTACTATAGAACTTTCTTGATAAAAGTATTTGTATCTGCAATGTATTGCATAATAATAATTTCTGCAATTTACTTAGGTGGTCGGGCTTTTTTTATAGTAGCATTTCTTTCATTGTTGTTTTTATTAAATAAAAAACAATTAATTTTAGTGTTATTTGTTGTGTTATTTGTTTCTATTGGGTTATTGGTATCACAAAGTGGTAGAAATAACTTAGTCTTTTTAAATTCTGTCGATTTCATTATCAATCGGTTTGTTAATTGGCAGGATACTGGGCGTGGGTTGTTGTTTAAGGATGGAATGTTGAAGATATTCATCAGTCCAATAGGTGGGTTTACTGTAAATAATGATCTTATTAGGACAAAATGGTTTCATAATTTATGGATTGATGTTGCTCGTTTAGGTGGCTGGTTCGCTTTAGTAGATTTGTTGCTATTAAATTTAAGTTTTATGATGCCTGTTGTTAATAAACGGATTAATCACCCATTGGGAAAATATTTCTATATTTTATCTATTGCAACATTAGCAATTATGTTTCAAGATGTGATAATCGAGGGTAATTTTAGGGTCTTTCTGATGTATGTCTTGAGTAGTACACTTATTAACATTGATTATGATATATAATCTTTGATAGGGTTTCTTATGAATGTAATATTTATTACTGCTTTTTGTGGTGAGGACTTGTTTAGGGTAATACAAGACAAATCTAAGTTGAAATTGTCAGCATCCTCACAGACTTTCAATAAATATTTTCTTCAGGGAATGCTCGATAATAAAGTGAATGTTAAAGTATTTAGTTATCTTCCAGTGTCTGCTTTTCCCGGAACGAAAATAAGATTTATTAGTAAAAAATACATAGATAAATATAATCTGTTAGTCATTCCTTTTTTGAATTTTCAATACGTGAAACAGTTTTATATAGCTATATCGTTATTATTTGAGTTATTCAAACATTTATTGACAAATAATAAGGAAACTAAACCAGTTATTGTTTGTGATTATTATTATCTTCCAATTTCCTTACCAGCATTATTTATTGCTAAGATATTTAAACTTCAATCGGTAGTAATTATACCGGATATTCCTAAATTGATTGTTAAGTATGCAGGGACTGATAAAAGAATATCGAATTCAATGTTAAAATTATATTTCAAACTTTCGGATCGAATAATAAAATATTATTCTGCATATATTCTTTTTTCAAAAAAAATGGAGAAAAAACTCAACCTTTGTGGGCATTCTGTTTTTGTTATTGAGGGTATCTATAATATTCCAAATGCTAATATTCAAACCTTTGAAAAAAAGAACGCTGTTTTGTATACCGGAGGTTTATATTCTGAATATGGTATTATGGAATTAATTGAATCAATAGCATTTATTGAAGATCAAACCACTGAAATATGGATATGTGGAAATGGGCCCCTAGCTGACATTATTGAAAAGATTTCAGAAGAAAATAAGAGAGTTAAATATCTGGGAATGGTTAGTCATGAAGAGAGTTTGCTGTTACAGCAAAAAGCTAAAATTGTAATTAATCCTAGATCAAGTAAAGAAGAGTTTACCCATTATTCTTTTCCTTCAAAGACTTTTGAGTATATGACTTCTGGAAGTGAAGTAATTATGACAAAATTACCTGGAATACCTGAGGAATATTTTCAATATATACATATTTTAGAAGATTGTTCCAGTAAATGTATAGCCAAAACAATCAATGAGATTAACCTCTTATCAGAGAATGAATGTAAACTGAATTCTATGAATTCATATGCATTTATTAGAGATTTTAAAAATCCGTATATTCAGGCTTCAAGAATTATTGATTTTTTTCAACGAGAGCTTCATATACAGTAAAGGAGTTTGTTAACTTTGAAGAGACTAGTGATTGATGCTTTAATATATAAGAAGAATAAGGCTTATGGTTATCAGGAATATTTGTTAAACTTTTTAGATTCATTATTTGATAATATAAATTTATTAATTGATTTTCAGATAGTAATTCTGTGTGATTATAGAGAAAAAGTTGTTTTTGAAAAATACAGTGATAGGATGATAATCAGTACACTAAATGTATCTAGCAAATTTAAACAACTATTTCTTCAAAACATAATCAAAAAAAGACTACAATTATGTAATGATGATATAATTTTATACACTTATAATTATTCTTCATTTATTAAGCAGTCAAAAAATATATTAATAATACATGATTTACTTTTTCAGAGAAAAAAATATATCTCAAATCTGTTCTTTCGATTACAGCGAAAAATATGGTTGCCGATTTCAATAAAAAATTCAGATAAAGTGATTGCTATTTCAGAATTTACTATGAAAGATATCTTAAAATATTATAGAGTTCCTGCGTATAAGTTAGGTTTCATCTATAATACGTTTAATTTTAATAAGCAAACGTACCATCGGAAAATAAATAATCCGAGGCCATTTTTCTTATCAGTTTGTTCTTCGGCATATCATAAAAATACTGAAACATTATTAAAAGCCTACGAATCTTTCTTTCGTCAGAATAACAATTTTGATTTAGTTTTAGTTGGATCGTTGGGTGTTTCAGGAGTAGCTTTTGATACATATAATGATATGTCAGAAGAAATAAAAGAACATATTTTGATATTAAACGGAATTCAATATGACGAATTGATTGAACTATATGAAAATTGTAGTTTATTTATTTCGCTAAGCTTGTTTGAGGGTCTAGGAATGCCAGTTGTTGAAGCGCTGTATAATAATAGGTTGGTTTTACTATCAAATATAGAGGTGTTTCATGAAATAGCAGAGGATTACGCCATATATGTAAATCCGTTATCAATAAGTGATATAGTTGAAAAAATGACTATGATTGCTTGTGGGCAGAAATATGTAAATGAATCTAGTGGTATGATAAAAAATAAATTTTCAGTCATGAATACAACCATCAAATACATTGAATTATTCAATAGTTTATAACTTTAAGAGGTGATTTATGCATAATTTTAACAACAAAGTATTGCTGATAACAGGTGGAACAGGATCTTTTGGAAATGCAGTTTTAAAACGTTTTTTACATACAAATATTAAAGAAATACGAATCTTTAGTCGAGATGAAAAAAAACAAGATGATATGCGACATGCTTTGCAAAATGATAAAGTGAAATTTTATATTGGTGATGTTCGTGATCGTCAATCAGTTGATAATTCGATGGAAGGCGTTGATTACGTTTTTGCTGCTGCTGCATTAAAACAGGTTCCTTCTTGTGAGTTTTTTCCAATGCAAGCAGTCTATACTAATGTCATTGGTACAAATAATGTTATCGAGTCTGCAATTTCTCACGAAGTAAAAAATGTGGTAGTGTTGAGCACAGATAAAGCTTGTTATCCAATCAATGCCATGGGAATCTCAAAGGCTATGATGGAGAAGGTTGCAATTGCCCGTGGTCGCTCATTAGGAGCGGATGCACAAACTACTATATGTTGTACGAGATATGGAAATGTAATGGCTAGTAGGGGATCAGTAATTCCGCTTTGGATTGATCAAATAAAATCCGGTAAAGACATCACAATTACAGATCCGAATATGACTCGATTTATGATGACCTTAGATGATGCTGTAGACTTAGTTCTTTATGCTTTCGAAAATGGTAAAAACGGTGATTTATTTATTCAAAAAGCACCTGCCGCAACTCTTGAAATATTGGCAAGTGCTTTAACGGATTTGTATCAAACCAATACTCCTATTCGCGTAATAGGTACACGGCATGGTGAAAAATTATACGAGTCTTTGGTTACACGGGAAGAAATGGCTAACTCTATAGATATGGGACAATATTATCGCATTCCTTGCGATGAACGCAATTTGAACTACGAAAAATTCTTTGTGGAGGGTGAAGAGACAATTTCCAATTCAGAAGATTATAATTCTCACAATACAACACGCTTAGATATTGACGGCATGAAGGAATTACTTATGAAGCTTGATATCATTAATGCTGATCTTGGTAAGGCTGAGTAATGGAAAAGCAATTAATTAGGGTGGGTATTACTGGGCAGGCAGGGTTTGTTGGTTCTCATCTATTTAATACTTTAGGTTTATATAACAATCAAATTGAACGGATTTTTTTTAAAGATGATTATTTTACAAATTTTGAAAAATTACTAGAATTTGTACATAACTGTGATGTTGTTGTTCATTTGGCAGCCGTGAATCGCTTGGAAGATACTGAAGCTTTATATGCTAAAAATGTTGAACTTGTCGAAAAGCTTATTTCAGCAATGGAGGCGGCAAATGTAAAGCCATTGGTTATATTTACCTCATCCATACAAGAAAAAATGGATAATCCTTATGGACGATCTAAAGTTAAAGGGAGGGAGTTGTTTGAAGCATGGGCTAATAAAAACAATGCTTCGTTTGTGGGGTTAATTGTTCCTAATGTTTTTGGACCTTTTTGTAGACCAAATTATAATTCCTTTATTGCAACTTTTTCTTGGCGCTTAACCCACAATGAAGTACCAGAGATCATTAATGACAGTTCTGTTCAACTAATTTATATCAATTCTTTGACTTCATTCATTATAAATACAATTTTTGATTCAATTTATAGTCTTCAGTTCAAGCGAATAGAGGTGCCTTATGATTTTGAAAGGACTGTATCTAGTATTCTTAATTTGTTTTTATGCTTTACAGATCAGTATTTTAAGAATGGAGTAATACCTCAGTTATCAGATAGCAATGATATCGCATTGTTTAATACCTTTAGATCTTATATTGATGTTAATTCATACTTTCCCAGAAAATTGATACTTAATAGTGATAGTCGTGGAACCTTTGTTGAAACTATTCGTTTGGGGATTGGGGGACAAGTTTCCTTTTCAACAACCTACTCAGGGATTACCCGTGGAAATCATTTTCATACGAGAAAAATCGAGCGATTTACAGTTATTAAAGGTCGAGCTTTAATTGAATTGAGGAAGATCGGGACAACGCAGGTTTACTCGCTTGAACTGAATGGCGAGGAACCCTCTTTCGTGGATATACCAATCTGGTATACGCATAATATTACCAATATTGGTAATGATGATTTGTATACACAATTCTGGATCAATGAATGGTTTGATGAATCTGACCCTGATACATATTTTGAAATAGTTTAAGAGGAAACCTATGAATAAGCTTACTGTATTAACTGTAGTTGGTACCCGACCTGAAATTATACGACTATCGTGTATCTTGAAAAAACTTGATTCTTCACCTTCCATTAATCATGTGCTTGTGCATACAGGACAAAATTATGATTATGAGCTTAATCAGATTTTTTTTGAAGATCTAGAGTTACGTAAGCCAGATTACTTTCTAGAAGCGGCGGGAAAAAATGCTACTGAAACAGCAGGGAATATCCTTATAAAAATTGATCCTGTTTTAGAATCTGTTAATCCAGATGCATTTTTAGTTTTAGGAGATACCAATTCGTGCTTGTGTGCCATAGCAGCAAAGAAACGTCATATCCCAATATTTCACATGGAAGCTGGGAATCGTTGTTTTGACCAACGAGTTCCTGAAGAGACTAATCGGAAAATTGTTGATCATATAAGTGATATTAATCTAACGTATAGCGATATAGCACGTGAATATCTTCTATCTGAAGGACTTTCACCTGACAGAGTGATAAAAACAGGAAGCCCGATGTATGAAGTTCTTCATAACTACCTTCCAAAGGTAGATAGATCTGATATTTTAGAAAAACTTCGTTTAGTAAAAGGACGGTATTTTGTTGTTTCAGCACATCGAGAAGAAAATATAGCATCGGAGAGTAATTTTAAGAACCTTTGTATTATTCTTAATGAAACTGCAGCCAAGTTTAATCTACCAATAATTGTATCTGCTCATCCTCGTACGCGTAAAATGATAGAAGCAAAGAAAATTCAATTCGATCCTCTTGTAAAACTCGAGAAGCCATTTTCATTAAGCGATTACCTTGCATTGCAAATAAATGCTAAATCTGTTTTATCAGATAGCGGGACTATTTCTGAAGAATCCTCAATATTAGGGTTTCCTGCATTGAACATCCGCGAAGCGCATGAGCGTCCTGAAGCAATGGAAGAAGCATCAGTAATGATGGTTGGTCTCAATACAGAACGCGTTAGTCAAGCATTACAACAATTGGATGCTGAACTTGCAAATAATATTAATTACCGACGAGTAAATGATTATTCTATGCCAAATGTTTCTGATAAAGTCGTAAGGATAATTATAAGTTACACGGACTATATAAAGAGAGTTGTGTGGAATGAAGGGTAATTAATAATGAATATTATTTTCCTGACATTAGTGTATCCTGAATTAGAATTTGATTCTAATTTATATTCTGACTTATTCGATCAGATTGTTGAATTAGGACATAATGTTACTGTAATCAAACCAGATGAAACTAGGGTTTATGGTAAGTGTTATACTCATCAGCGAAATAATGTTAAAATATATGCATTGCCGACAGGTAAATTAACTAAAACAAATCTGATAATAAAAGGTATAAACACTTTACTCATAGACTTCAGATATTTACATTTGATAAAAAAAAATAAATTATCTTTTGATGCGATGATGTATTCTACTCCACCTATTACATTTACTAAATGCATTAAGTATGCAAAGACACATAACAAAACTACATTCCTGTTGTTAAAAGACATATTCCCTCAGAATTGTGTAGATTTAGGAATATTTCACCGTAAAGGATTTTTATATCGATATTTTCGCTTTAAGGAAGTGGAGCTTTATAAATACTCAAAGATTATTGGTTGTATGTCTCCAGCAAATATGGAGTATCTAGTTCAAAATAATAATGTTAGTAACCAAGATGTTTGTATTATTCCCAATTCACTTTTACCAAAAGATACAATTAGAAATGGAAACAATGATATACTTGATAAATATCAAATACCATGTGATGTATTAAAATTGATATACGGTGGTAACCTAGGGAAGCCACAGGGGATATCGTTTCTTATTGATTGTTTGTTGGCATTGAAAGACAGAAAAGATCTATTTATAACAATTGTTGGAAGTGGTACTGAATACAAAAAAATAGAGAAATGTATTACAAAAAATAAACTTGATAATGTTTATTTAATACCAGCGCTAAATAAAACTGAGTATATCAACTTGTTATCAATTATGGATATTGGATTAATATTCTTAGATCATAGATTTACAATCCCAAATTTCCCTTCAAGAATACTTGATTATATGGATTGTTCTCTTCCGGTATATGCATGTACAGATAAAGTATCAGATATTAAACATGAAATTTGTTCTCAGGGGGCTGGTTTCTGGTCAGAGAGCAATGATATTAAATCATTTATTACCACTATTAATAGTATTGTTGAGCATAAAGATTGTTTACCAAAGATGGGAGCTATTTCAAGAAAGCTATTAATTGAACAATATAACGTTAAGAGTATTTCAAGGCTGATTATTGATCAACTGGAAGCGAATTAAATGATTAGATCCATTAAGAATAAACTGCCAGTAGTATGGGTATTCATTGATTCAATAAATGCTCTTTTTTGTAGATTATTTTGGAATCAAAAAATTACAAAAATACAAAGTGATATTATTTCCTCTTTCGATAATTCATTTACTATAAAAAAGTTTAATTCTTCAATATACAAAGATGCTTGCGATTATCTTCTTGCTATTGAAGATGTTGATAAAGAGTATTTCAAACCTTTCAATTATAACATTAAAAGCATCACTCAGTTTTTATATAGTAAATCAAATAGTGTTTACTTCCTTTATAGTAATTCAGATATTGACGGCGTGTTCTTTTTGCGTTTTTTTATCACCAATCAAGTTTTTTTAGGTTTTTACCTTTCTCACAAAATTCGAGGTAGAAGGGTTGGTTCATTAATTATTAAAACTCTGGTATATGCTTGTAAAAAAAACAAATTCCCACTTTTCTCTACGGTATCTAAAAAAAATTTACCTTCCTGGAAAGCTCATTTATCAAATAACTTTCGTATAATCAAAATTATGAAAAAAGATTACTATCTACTTCAATCAAGATAATGGGAAATTCTATTATGACTAGAGTATTTGACATTATTTTTTCCTTTTTAGCATTAGTTATCTTATTGCCCTTCATGTTACCAATAATTATTGGATTGTTGCTTACTGGAGAACATGACATTTTTTATACTCAAGAGCGTGTAGGTAAAAATAAAAAAGTGTTTAAAGTTATTAAATTCGCTACAATGCTCAGAGATAGTCCAAATATGGCTGGTGGACTATTAACGGCTGATCAAGACCCTCGTATATTACCTATGGGTAAGTTCCTTAGAAAGACGAAAATTAATGAACTTCCTCAGTTAATTAATATCTTGATAGGTCAAATGAGTCTTGTAGGCTACAGACCTTTCGCAGTAAAGCATTACGCTCTCTATAATTCAGATGTTCAGAATCATATTTCAAAAATTGTTCCTGGTTTATCTGGAATCGGTTCGATAGTTTTTCGTAATGAAGAACAAATTCTCCATCGAGTTGAAAATAGAGAGTACTTTCATGATAACATAATTACTCCATATAAAGGTAAGTTGGAGTGCTGGTATGTGGATAATAAATGTCTTCGTACTTATTTCCTAATAATTTTCTGTACTGTTCTGGTTGTATTGCTTCCTAATAGTAAAATTTGGAAAAAAATGTTTATAAACTTACCCCCTGTACCTGAAGAATTGAATGCATATATAGATTGAGAGGCAATCATGGGTATTAATGAAAGAATTGTCACGTATATTAAATCTCTGTATCCCGAAATGAATCCAGTATTATTGCATTGCCCACAATTTCTTGGTAAAGAAAAAGAATATCTTGCGGAATGTATTGATACTAAATATGTCTCATATGTTGGTAGATTTGTTTCAGCAATGGAAGATAAAATTAAAGAGATTACTGGCGCAAAATATGCGGTAGCAATGGTTAACGGCACCGAAGCATTACATATGGCATTAATTTCTGCTGGGGTAAGGTTTGGTGATGAAGTAATAACACAGTCGCTCACGTTTGCGGCTACTTGTGCTGCTATTGTTCATTCATCAGCATCTCCTGTATTTATTGATGTTGAAAAAAATACACTCGGGTTGTCACCTGAGAAGCTAAAATTATTTTTATTAAATAACACTAGAATTGTAAACGGTGAATGTATAAATAAAAATACTGGGCAAATAATTAAAGCCGTTGTTCCAATGCATACTTTTGGACATCCTTGTCAGATTGATGTAATAAAAAACATTTGTGATGAGTTTCATTTATTATTAATTGAAGATTCAGCTGAATCACTTGGAAGCTATTATAAGGGGAAACATACAGGGACGTTTGGTAATGCAGGAATATTTAGCTTCAATGGAAATAAACTAGTCACTACTGGTGGTGGCGGTATGCTAATAACTGATGATGAATCAATAGCAGTAAAAGCACAATATTTGTCGACTACTGCTAAGCAACCACACCGTTGGGAGTTTGTGCATACTGAAGTTGGTTATAATCTTCGTATGCCAAGTATAAATGCCGCTGTTGGTTTTGCGCAATTAGAGTATTTACAATTCATTTTAGATAATAAACGACAAACAGCCCAAATGTATCATGATTTTTTTGCTACGCAAGGAATACAAACTATACATGAACCTAAAGATTCTCAATCAAATTATTGGTTGAATACATTAATGTTTAGAAATCGCAATGAAAGGAACGATTTTCTGGAGTATACTAATGCTAATGGTGTTCAAACACGTCCTATTTGGACACTTATGCATAAGCTTGATCCTTATAAAAATTACCAGCATGATGATCTTTCGGTTTCTGAATATTTTGATGATAGATTAGTGAATATTCCAAGTAGCGTAAGGATTTAATCATGGATCCTATTCTTTCTCTTATTGGCCGTAAAAACCCTCTATTGTTAAAAGATATTAAAGCATTTTCCAACCAGCTTTCGAGTATCGTGAAGGACTCTCGTTTCCTCGTTATTGGCGGGGCAGGGTCTATCGGTTCCGCCGTGACCCGGGAGATATTCAAGCGAAACCCGAGAGTTCTCCATGTGGTCGACATCAGCGAAAACAATATGGTGGAGCTCGTTCGGGATATACGCAGCTCAATTGGCTATAACGATGGTGAGTTTGCTACCTTCGCTATCGACTGCGGGTCCGATATCTTTGATTCCTTCATCAAGAGCGGTAAGGGGTATGATTATATCCTCAACCTTTCGGCTCTCAAGCACGTGAGAAGCGAAAAAGACCCCTATACGATTATGCGTATGATAGACGTCAATGTCTTCAATACCGACAAAACAATGCGTCAGGCTCAAGAAATGAGCGCGAAGAAGTATTTTTGCGTATCCACCGATAAGGCCGCCAATCCCGTTAACATGATGGGCGCGAGCAAACGGATCATGGAGATGTTCCTTATGCGACGCTCTCTTGAAATGCCTGTTTCTACTGCCCGTTTCGCAAACGTGGCTTTTTCCGACGGTTCTCTCTTATATGGCTTTAACCGGAGGATCGAGAAGGGGCAGCCCTTGTCCGCACCGAACGACGTGCGGCGCTACTTCGTGACTCCCCAGGAATCTGGAGAATTGTGCCTCATGTCCTGTCTGCTCGGCGAGAACCGCGACGTATTCTTTCCGAAACTGGATCACGACCTGAATCTCATTACCTTCAGTGAAATTGCTGAAAAGTATCTCGAGAATCTGGGATATGAGCCCGTGCCGTGTTCCACGGAAGACGAGGCACGGAGTCGGGTTGGGGAACTCAAATCGCAAAGGAAGTATCCTGTCTATTTCTTTAAGAGCGATACTACCGGAGAAAAGGATTTTGAGGAATTTTACACCGATAGGGAAATCCTCGATATGGAACGTTTCGAGGCATTGGGCGTCATAAAGAATAATGCCGAGTTTGATTCCGCAAAACTGAATCGTTTTACCGAAACGATTTCTAGCCTGCGGAGCAATGGTACCTGGACACGGGGAGAACTTATCGATTTATTCAACTTTATGATACCGGAGTTTAATCATAAGGAAACCGGCAAATTTCTCGACGGAAGAATGTAAAGAAAAAAAGCACCGTCCTCCGGTGCTTTTTTAATCATCACAAAGTTAGCTATTACTAACATATACTGCTAAGCAATGCAACCCGGAATATCATATACTGAGAAAGATCCCCAGAGGAGGTTTGAATGAAAGACTTAACCTCGTATGCGATAGTCGTTCTTGCGCTGGCGATTTTCTCCGGTTGCGCGACGATGAAATCGGGGTATTCCGGCGTGGAAGGCTTTGATAGGGACAAATACCTCGGTACGTGGTATGAGATCGCGCGGTTTGATTTTGTCTTCGAGAAAGGCCTCAATAATACGTCCGCGGAATATCGCCTTACCGATGACGAAACGATAATCGGCGTTAAGAATCGGGGATACGATTATAAGGCGAATAAGTGGAAGGAAGCGGTGGGGCGGGCGAGGTTCAGGGGCGCCGTTACTCGGGGAGAATTGGAAGTATCCTTCTTCGGGCCCTTCTGGGGCGAATACACGGTCGTCGCCCTCGATGAGGGCTATCGGTACGCGCTTGTGGCCGGAAAAAAAACCGATTACCTGTGGATCCTCTCGCGGACCAAAACGATTCCCCACGACATCAGATTGAAATATCTAGGCATCGCCGAAGGGCTTGGCTTTGATACCGCCAAGCTCCTCTGGATTGAGCATGGCGGCGAGTAAGGGCCTCGCGCCTTTCTTCACGCGGCGGAAAGGCGCGGATGCGGTAGGGTCACCGAAGCGGCGATAGCCAGAGCGCGAAGAGTATGAGGTAGATCGTGACGTACACGCGGTAAAAGTTTCTCAGCTTGAGATACTCTTTATCCTCGGGGAAGAGGTTCCCGATAAGCGCGCGGGTTTCCTTCAGGAAATACGGCTTCACGTTAATCGTCCAGCTATCGGTCTCGTACACGCGCTTGCGAAACTTGCTCCGGTAATAGCCCAGGGGGAGTCCCCACACGAAGAAGAGAACGTACCACTTATTCTCAATGATCCAGTCGAATACCGCTTTCATCGTGGCGCCTCCTGAGCGGGGAACGTATAGTAAATGTCTACCACGGGGTTTTCCTTCTTTCCGTTCACGACGCGCTCCAAAAGGCTCTTCCCGTGAATCTCCATGATCCGCTTACTGCCTTCGTCCACCACGAGATACACCGGCTCGGCGAATAGCCGGAACAGGGGGTTCGACGTTACCATCTTCAAAACGACCGCGCCCGACCTATTGTACCGGCTCGCCTGATCGTTCGTGAGCCGAAACTTCACGACTTGCTGGAACGGCATGGCGGCGAGGTACAATTCGGCCGCGTTGCCCGCGCGCAGGCGGTCAAGGTTCTTGGCCGCGAAGGCGTTGAGGGTAGGGCCGGTTACCAAATTGGTTTCATAGTCCCGAATGCCCCGTTTATCCTTCTCGCCCCGCGTAAAGCTGAACTCCATATCGTCTCCCTTCCTCGTCAAAAGGCAGCCGCATTCCGAGGTGGTAAAATCGACCTCATACCGGTCCACGAAGCCCTCCTTAAGGAGCACCCGCTCAACCGTCGCCACCGAACCGTCGGGCGCCTTATATACGTGAGTCAGGGTTTCGGAGTCGCCCGACTTTTCGTACAGGTTCTCGTGGGTAAAAATGAGCTCGGGCGGATTCGTTCCGGCGAGGTACACGCGCCCGAAAAAACGGTCCTCGGGAGAAAAGGCGAACATTCCGTAACTTATGCCGAGCGTAATGAAAACCGTGAGCGAAAGGCGAGTGAGCGACTTCATCGTAAAACCTCCTGCAGTTTGTTTACTTCCGGTAACAATGGCATTATATTGCCAATATAATTCTTTTTGACAAGAAAAGTTATTGATAAGGAGCGGAAAATGAACGGAAAACGAATCGCGTACGGCATTTTTTTCATGATGATAGCGAGCGCCGGATCGCTTCTCTTCGGCGCGCCGAAAAAGAACGCTGCCCTCGAGATCCCCACGGTAGAGAAGGTGGACTTTGCGCGTTTTGAGGGAAAATGGTTCGAGATTTCCCGCATACCCATACCCGTGGCGAAAGACTGGGTAAATACCTGCGATATCTATATACCGAATAAAGACGGTACGTGGTCGGTTCGCTACGAAGGAAACAAGGGGTCGGATACCGGGCCCCGAAAGGTTCTGAAGCAAAAATTGCGCATTCCCGACCCGGAAAAGCCCGGTCAAATGGAAGTCAGCTTCATCCCCTTCGTCTGGCTGAAGTACCGCCTGATATACGTGAGCGACGATTATCGATTCATGCTCGTGGGCAGTTCTTCCATGGACTTCCTCTGGGTCATGTCGAAAGAGGCAAACCCCTCTACCGACGATTACGCCAAACTCTTGGAAAAGGCCGTGGGTTTTGGCTACGACATTAATCGCCTGGAGCGCGTGAGCCAGTCGGGTAGGTAACTCGGTCGGATAATCGCGTAAGGAAGGGCTTTTTACCGTAAAAGAAATTAGGGAAATTTTTCCTTTTTTTCCGGTTTTTTTTGCGCTCATGAATTACCCTCTAGGGTAATCGGAGCGATAAAAAGTTGAAAAGCCTATTCCTTCTCGCGTTGACCTTTTGCGTATCACTTGTCTCCATTTACGGCATTTTGCGCGTCTCCTGCCGGTATGGCATTTACGATAAGATCGATGACCGCAAAATTCATACCGGAAACGTTCCGCGGCTTGGGGGAATGGGTATTTTTGCGGGTTTTTTCGCCGGTTTTATCCTCTTTACCCTGCTGGGCGACGAGGTATTGACCTTTCAAAGCAATTTCTATAGCCTTATTGCGGCCTCCGTAGTCATATTCAGCATGGGGTTTTGGGACGATCTGCGTCCCTGGAGCCCCAAGCCAAAATTTTGCCTCCAGGCCCTCGCCGCTCTTTTGGTACTCTGGGGCGGCTTTCGCTTCGAGATACTTCCCCTGGGCGCCATGGGAACGGTGAGCTTAGGTATATGGGGGTACCCACTCACGTTTGCCTGGATACTCGGGGTCATAAACGCCGTAAACCTCATTGACGGCATGGACGGCCTCGCGAGCGTGATAACCGCCTCGGTGGCCGGCGTATACGCCTTATTCTTCCTTCGCGCGGGCAACCCGCACGCCGCGCTTCTGTGCGCGCTTTTGGTCGCGGCCGTGTTCGCCTTCATGGTGTTTAACCTTCCCTTTCCAAAGGCGAAAATCTTCATGGGCGACGGCGGAAGCCAATTCCTCGGCTTTATGCTCGCCGTTCTTCCCCTTATCCGCTCGCGCGGTTCCGGAGCCTCGGTTGCCTTGCCCTTCGCCGGCGCCGTTCTGCTCATACCGCTTTTCGACACCATCGCCGCCATCTGGCGCCGCCTTCGCGAGCGACGACCCATCGATAGTCCCGACCGGTTCCATATTCACCATAAACTGCTTCTTTCGGGCTTATCGGTAAAGAAATCCCTCCTGGTCGTGCTCCTTTTCCAACTGTCCCTGGGCGGGGCCGTGGCTTTCGCCTCGCTCGAGGCGGGAATCGCGTCCGATTTGGCGTTGCTCGGCGCCTATGCCGCCGGCATCGCCTTTTTCACCCTCATGCATTACAAGAAAAAGGCCGCCCTCCTGCGCAGCGCCCGATACGGCTAACATTGTAACGAATTCCCGCGCCCCTTGGTTTAAATTTTCGTTGACTTAGGGTATCCTCATGGACAGCACTATAGGGAGCGCTCGAAAAAAATATGGATTCATTGATCGCGGCGGCCGTCGCGTTTTTGGTTTCTTTTATCTCGATCTTCTTCGTTCTGATTTTTACCCGGCGCTTTGGCCTGTATGACCATGTCGATTCCCGAAAGGTGCATACCGGCAACGTTCCCCGTTTGGGCGGGGTGGGAATCTTTCTCGGCTTCGTCGTCGGGCTGCTCGTCTATACGATCCTCCGGGAAGGAACCACCGGATTCCGCGTTTGGGGCCTGATCGTGGGAAGCGCCCTCGTGTTCGTCATGGGCGTATGGGACGACCTCCTTCCCTGGCGCGCCAGAATCAAGCTCTTGGTCCAAATCGCCGCCGCCTTAATCGTTATTTTCGCGGGATACGTCTTTCATACCCTGCGCATCGTGGGCCTTGGCGTTCCCTTCAATCTGGGCTGGGCTGGCTACGTGATCACCTTCTGCTGGATAATCGGCGTAACCAACGCGGTAAACCTGATAGACGGCATTGACGGCCTCGCGGGCGTCGTTTCCCTTATCGCGGCGCTCACCTTCGCCTACATCTTCCGCCTGAACGGAAATATCGACGCCATCATGTATTGCGTTATCCTCGCCCTTTCGATCGGCGGCTTCCTCCTGTATAACCTGCCTATCCCCAAGGCCAAGCTTTTTATGGGCGACGGGGGGAGCCAGTTTCTCGGTTTCACGCTCGCGGTATTGCCCCTCATACCCGGAAAGGACGGTTTCGTGGGCGTTAACGTGCTCTTCGCGGGCGCGATCCTGATTATCCCCCTATTCGATACCGTTGCCGCGCTGTGGCGGCGGACCCGCGAGGGTCGCAGCTTTTTGGAGCCGGACAAATTCCATTTGCACCACAAGCTCATGATGATGGGCTTTACCGCCCGTCAAAGCCTCGTCATACTCGCGTCGTTTCAAACCCTGATCAGCCTGCTCGTGCTTGTCGCGAGCCGAACCCGGGGCCTTACGGCGCTCATAACCCTGGTCAGCGTATATATACTCGGAATTCTCTTTTTTACCGTGATTCACGTGCGGAAAGAGGAAATACTGGAAAAATCAAAACTATTGTAACGGAACGGCGGAATGGAAGAAACGGAACGAATGGAAAATGGCGATGAAATTGACCTGATCGATCTCTTGGCGGTGCTTTTGCGCAGAAAGCTGCTGATAATCGGCATTACCCTTGCGGGCATGCTTGGCGTCCTCTTGGCCGCCGCGCTTTCCCTCATCCTTCCCCCGGAGAAAAGTTTTCTTCCCAACGAATATACGCCCAAGGCCACCATGTTGATTAACGACTCCTCTTCCTCCGGCGGCGGGCTTTCTTCCATGCTTGCCTCGTCCGGGTTGGGAAGCCTGGCGAGTCTCGCGGGGGTAAACGTGCCTTCCGGATCCACCTATAGCGCCCTGGCGGTATATCTTGCGGGTTCCGATTCATTCCTGGACACGGTAGTGGATCAATTTGATTTGATTAACCGGTACAAAATCACGAAGTCGCCCCGGGCCGAGAGCCGCAAAGCCCTCAAGAAGAACCTTTCCGCCGGCTTCGACGACGAGGCGGGCGTATTCTCCATCTCCTTTACCGATATCGAGCCCGAGTTCGCGAAAAACGTGGTGAATTTTTGCGTAAGCTACATGGAAAAGCGCTTTAAGGAAATGGGCATCGATAAGAACCAGCTCCAAAAGGAAAACCTGGAAAAGAACATACAGAATACCTTCGATGAAATCAGGCGGCTGGAAAACGACGGGCAAAGGCTCGATCAATCCGCCTCGCGCGGCGTTTATTCGGCCAACGGTTCCTCCCTGGTTCTTGAGGCGACGCGCATTAAAAGGGAGATAACCGCCCAGGAAGCGGTCTATACCCAACTAAAAACACAGTACGAGCTTTTGAAAGTGCAAATGGCCAGCGAAACGCCCGTATTCCAGGTCCTCGGCTACGCGGAGGTTCCCGACCAAAAATCGGGACCAAGCCGCGGCATGCTCTGCATCGTCGTTACCTTCGCCGCCTTTTTCTTTTCCGTGTTTCTCGCCTTCGTGCTGAACGCCGTCGAGAACATTAAAAAAGATCCCGAGGCGATGGCCAAGCTGACCGGGGGGAAAAAATGAAAAGGCTTTTCTCTTTCACCTTGGCCTTCCTTGCCCTCGGTTCCGTCTTTGCGCAAAACGCGAGCCTGGAAGCCTTATTGGCCCAAAATTCCCAATCCGCCGCGCAAGAGGGCGCTCTCCTCTCCGGTTTCGGGACCGAGGCATTGGGCGGAACCCTTCTCGGTTCAACAGATGCGGGCATGCCCTATAACCCCCAGCTTGCGCTTTCCGCGGCCTTTTACCCGGTTACCGCCGGCGACGTGTACCAGTTGGCCTACGCCGCGGGTGCGCAGCCGGTAACCTACAAGATATTGGTCGACACGACCTATAAGGTACGGGTCTCGAATTTGGCGGTAATCGACGCCTCAGGAAAGAGTTTCGCCGAATTGAAGTCTTTGATCGAGACCATCGTTAGCAAGAATTATCCCTTAAGCGGGGTGCAGTTCGGTCTGGAAGCCCCCGCGCTCTTTCGGGTTACTCTCAAGGGTGAGGTGGTTTCCACGAAGGAGAAGCAGGCCTGGCCCCTAACCCGCCTTTCGGAGGCCCTTTCTGGCTCCTTAACCCCGTATTCATCGGTCCGCAACGTTCGCGTTACCTCGGTAAGCGGGAAAACCGCCGTCTATGACCTATATAAGGCGCTCCGCGACGGGGACCTTTCGCAGGATCCTTTGCTCCGTCCCGACGACGTGATTACCCTCAGCCGCTACGAGCGGTCGGTTACCCTCAGCGGGGCCATTGAGCGCCCGGGCACGTACCAGCTTTTAAAGGGCGAAAACCTGAAGGGCTTAATCGAATCGTATGGCGGTGGGTTCTCCCAGATAGCCGATCCGAGCAGAATCGAGCTCGTTCGTTACGTGGGAAGCGCCAACGTTTCGGGCATTAAGCGCTTCCTTAACGATTCCGACGTGCAAGCCGATTACTCCTTGAACGATTACGATACGGTCCACGTGGGAACCGTAACCGACCTAATCCCCGTAATGTTCATGGAAGGCGCCCTCGCGCGGGTGCATCAGGATTCCACCACCAATGCCCTGGTCGCCCTGACGGATACGAGCGGCAGCGAATTGACCGCCACGCCGGAAGCCTCAAACCGCCTGTCCATACGGTTTAACGCGGGCGAGAATTACGCTTCCCTGGCGCGCCGCTGCCGGGCCGCGTTCTCTGCCGTTTCCGATACGGCCAACGCCTATATCGTACGGGGCAACGAGCGCATCGCCATAAACCTCAACCCCATGCTGTACGACGCTTCCTATCGGAGCCAATACGAGGTAGAGCCCAACGACGTGCTCATCATTCCCTTTCGACAGTATTTCGTCACCGTGGCCGGTTCGGTCCGAACCCCCGGCCGATACCCCTTTATCCCGGATCGCGATTGGTCGTATTACGTGGCCTTGGCCGGGGGCTTCGATACCCTCAAGAACTCCTACGAGATGGTCCGCATTACCGACGTGAGCGGGAAAAAGATGAAAAAATCCGATCCCATAACGCCCGAGACGGTGATTGAGGCTTCGACCAATTCCTTCCTGTTCTATTTTAACCAGTACGCGCCCGTGGTAACCACGACGCTTACGGCGCTTTCCACATCATTGACCGTGTATATGCTCCTCCAACAATGACCCTCGTTGCATAATAGATAAAAATCCGCCCATTCGGGCGGTTTTTTTTTTGCCATTGTCCCTAGAGAACGAAAAACCGTGTTATACTGACGCCACAATACCAGTTGGGAGCCCACGGATGACCCCATCGAAAACGATTACCATGCGGGCGCCTCGCCATTCGGCGGGCGTTCGAGTGATCCGGCTGGAAAAAGGATTTTCCGGCGAGCAGGATCGACAAACCCCATGCGACGGCCTCTTGTCTGCCCTGGTTCGGGAGATCAATACCCCGATCGGGGTGGGCCTGACCGCCGCGACCAACCTTGAAGACCTGGTCGCCTCTTTCGCGCAAGCCGCGGAATCGGGCGCCCTTTCGGCTGAGGAACGCGCCGCCTATGTCGCGGATATCGCGGAACTGTCCCGCCTGATTTCGCGCAACCTACTTCGCGCCGCGGATCTAATCCGCGAATGCGAAGCGCAGGACTGATGATGGAATTCTGGAAGGTGCTCGTAGTTGACGGCGACCGGGACGTGTACGCCGTTACCGCCTTAACCCTGAAACGCCTTGAGTTTCGGGGCAAATCAATCCGCGTTCTGGGCTCGCAAACCGCCGAAGGCGCGAAATCCGTTTTAAACGAGCATCCCGATATCGCCCTGATTCTCGTGGACATCGTCATGGAAACCGAGACCGCCGGGCTTGACCTGATCAAGTACGTTCGCCGCGACGCGGGAAACGCAATCGTTCAGATAATCATCCGCACCAGTCAATGCGGCCACGCCCCGGAGGACCGGGTAACCATCGAGTACGAGATAAACGACTATCTGGAAAAGTCGGAAATAACCGCCCGTAAGCTGCGGACCACGGTCATTACGGCCCTGCGCGCGTACGAGGCCCTCGCGACGATCGACGACCATCGCCGCGGCCTGAAGCACGTTATAGAGTCGGCCTCGCACATTTTCAGGAGCTCTAGCGTCAGCGATTTCGAAAAGGAAACCCTTTCGCGACTGGCGTCCTTTCTGCACGGCCCGGGAAACGGCCCCCGGCATTCGGGGGTATTCGCCCGCAAGGACCCCAACGGCGGAACCGCGTACGTTACCACCGCCACGGGCCGCTTTAAGTCGCTGGAAGGGTGGAAGCTTTCCCAGATCGTTGACCCCGACATGTACGCGCGAATCGAAGCGCACGATTATTCTTCGAGCTATCTTTCCGTCGAGAATTTCCGCGTTTACGGCTTTCGGCTGAAAACGGGCCATGAGGTGTACGTGATCCTCGAGGACGTGACCGCCTCGTCGGAATGGAAACGCGACCTACTGGAGGCCTTCCGGCTTAACCTGGGAGCGGCGGTCGACAACTTTCACCTATATCGCGATCTCGAGTCCCGGCAGAACGAACTGGTATTCGCCCTGGGCGAAATCGCAGAATCCCGTTCCGCGGAAACGGGCAATCACGTAAAGCGCGTGGCGGAGATCGCGCGTATCTTGGCCCTGGGGTGCGGGCGCGACGAGAACGAGGCTGAGCATATCCGGATGGCGGCCTCGCTGCACGACCTGGGTAAGCTTACCATCCGCGACGAGATTCTGAATAAACCCGAAACCCTGACGACCGACGAGTTCGAGGAAATGAAGGCCCACTCTTTCGTGGGTTTCGAGATGCTCAAGTCCTCGAACCGCGAGCTCTTGAAATCCGCGGCGAGAATCGCCCTGGAGCACCACGAAAACTACGACGGCACCGGCTATCCGCGGGGCCTAAAGGGCGAGGAAATCGGGCTTGCCTCGCGCATAGTCGCGATCGCCGACGTGTTCGACGCCCTGGGCAACAAGCGGGTATACAAGGAAGCCTGGGAGATTCCCGCCATCCTCGACTACATGCGCAGCGAGTCCGGCAAGAAATTCGACCCCGTGCTGATGGACGTGTTTTTCTCCCGGGTGGAGGAAATGAACATGGTCCGCACGATGTATCCCGATTGATTGATCAGTGCCAATAAAAAAGCCCGGCGGTTCCGCGTGAACCTGGCCGGGCTTTTTAATTTATCCCAGGATCGCCTTTGCGGCCTGGTCCGGGGTTTGGTTTTCCAGGGTCTCCCTCGTGACCAGGTTCTTGAGGGTAAGGCCGCTGAGGGCGCCTGACGCGGCGGAATCGGCGCGAGTGAGCGTAACGCCCCAGGGAATGCCCTTTTTCTCGGCCCAGGCGTATTGCTGGCCCATCTTTTTGGGGTCGGGGTACACTTCGCAGGCGACTCCGCGGCTTCGAAGCTCGCTGGCCGCCTTCTGATAGAGGGCCATGTCAGCCTCTCTTTGGCAAAAAACCGCCGCCTGGGTAAAGCTGGGCTTGGTCACCGAGCGGCCGAGCTCGTCGAGCGCGGCGATAAGCCGGTCAAGGCCGATGGAACTGCCCACCCCGGGAATGCGGTCCTTCATGTAAAGCCCGGCCAGGTTGTCGTAACGGCCGCCCGAGCACACCGATCCGATTCCGGGCAGGTCGTTCAGGAATGTTTCGTACACCACTCCGGTATAATAGTCGAGGCCGCGGGTGATGGACGGGTCAAGGACGAAGGAATCGGCGATTCCCGTTTCGTTCATGAAGGCGCGAATGTCCCGAAGCCGTTGCGTGTCTTCCGCGGGGCCGCCGGCCATCTTCTCGATAATGGCGAGCGTCGCCTCGAATTTGCCGGGACCGTCGCCGGCGCCCTCGATATACGCGAGAATGTCGGCCGCGTTGGCCTCGCCCGCGATGTCCGCGAGGAGGGCCTTGGTCTCGTCCCGGCCGATTTTGGAAAGCTTGTCCACGGTGCGCAGGATCTCCTCGCTCCGGTCCGAGAGGCCGCGGTTGGCGAGGAATCGGTTAAACACGCCCCGGTGGGAAAGCCTGATCGTCACGTCGGTAACCCCGATCGCCGCGAGGGCGGTTTTCATGAGGGAAAGAATCTCGAAATCGACGGCGGCCGAATCGGAGCCCACGATATCGAAGTCGCATTGGGTAAACTCGCGGTAGCGGCCCGCTTGGGGCTTTTCCCCGCGCCAAACCTTGGAAATATGGTACCGCTTGAAGGGGAGGTACAATTCGTCTTTGTGCTCGGCCACGAAGCGGGCGAAGGGAACGGTCAGGTCGAACCGCAGCGCGACGTCGCGGCCCCCGTTGTCTTCGAAGCGGAAAACCTGCTTTTCGGTTTCCCCGTCGCTCTTGCGAAGGAGAATTTCCGAGTATTCCAGCGCGGGGGTATCGATCGGCACGAAGCCGAAGGATCGGAAGGTTTTCGTGAGGGTTTCCGCAAGGAGGGCGCGGCCGATTTCGGCGGCGGGAAGCATGTCCCTGAAGCCCTTGAGCACTCTGGCTTGTATAAGGTCTGACATGGTGGTAGTATATTTGCCTTGATTCTTTTATTCAAGGCGGTCCGTTCATGCTGATGGTAGTCGATATCGGGAATACGAACATCGTGGTGGGGCTGTATCACGGGACCGATCTGGTCCGCGATTGGCGCATCTATACCGATCCCCGCAGGACGGACGACGAATACGGCTCGATCCTCCACTCCCTCTTTCGCGACGCCGGGGTAGCGCCGGCCTCCATCGAAAAGACCGTGCTTTCCTCCGTTGTCCCCAAACTGATAGATACCTTTACCCGGATGATAGAAAAGCTCATAGGCCGGGCGCCGATCGTGCTCGGCCCGTCGCTTTATGACCGCCTCCCCGTAACGGTGCCCGAGTCCGCCCTGCACGAAATCGGGACCGATCTCGTGTGCGACGCGGTTTCGGCCTGGACCTACTACCGCTCCTCCTGCATCGTGGCCGATTTCGGAACCGCCCTGACCTTTACGGCCATCGGCGACGAGGGGGACATCCGCGGCGTGGCCATCGCCCCCGGCCTCGGCACCGCGCTCCAGGCCCTCTTTCGCGATACCGCCCAGTTGCCCTCGGTTCCCCTCGAAGTGCCCCCGTCAAGCCTGGGTACCAATACGATTCACTCGATACAGGCCGGCGTCGTTCTCGGCTACCAGGGCCTGGTAGAGTCGCTGATCGCCCGCATTCGCGCGGATATGCGCGCGGAAAACCGCCCGGACTTCGCCCGTAAAAAGGCGAAAGAGGCGCCCGTGGTGGCGACGGGCGGCCTTTCGTCGGTCCTCGCGCCGGTCACGGAAATCTTCGACCGCGTGGATCCCATGCTTACCCTGGAAGGGTTGCGCCTTATCGCGGGGATGGTCGACTGAGAAAGTTGTCCCACGAAAGCCCGTCGCCGTTTTTCGCGTTCCGGGTAAGGCGGGCGCCCAGAACGTCCGCGAGGTGCTCGGGAGCGAGGCCTACCCGCAATACCTTTTCGGTGCGAACCGGGGCGACGTCGGCGCCCGTGAGCGTTTCTCCCGCCCGCATATCGCGCGTAAAATGCAGGGAACGGTTCGTCCTGCCGTAATTGGCCCGCTCCGAAGGGGCAAGCCTCTTTATCCCGTCCCCCAAAACCGCTTCCGTTTTTTCCGCCCCGTATTCCTTGGTCAACGCTTCCCTCGTCGCCTCGGGGCCGCGCCTGGCCGCCTCGCGAACGGCTTTACACAGCGCCGCGAACTGGTCCGGCGGCAGGGCGACCGGATCGTCCAGCCCGGGATCGTTCCTTGAAAGGCAAATATGCTTCTCGATCATGGCTGCGCCCTCGCATACCGCAAGGGCCGGAACGAGGACGGGGTCCAGCGAGTGGTCGCTGACGCCAGTCGGTATGCCGAAGACGCCGGAAAGGCGGCCGAGAAGGCGCAGGTTATAGTCCGTTTCCGGAGCGGGGTAGCTCGTGACGCAATGGAGGAGTATACGCTCCGCGACCGCCTCCGTGGCCGCCATGGCCCGCTCGATATCCCCGAGCCGGGATACGCCCGAGGAGAGAACCAGGGGGATGCCATACGACGCGAGTTCTTCGAGCAGGGGGAAATGGTTCAGTTCCGGCGAGGCGACCTTGATGAAGGGGGGCTCCAGTTCGCGCAGTTCCCGGGCGCTTTTCAGGCCAAAGGGCGAACAGAGAAAGAGCATGCCCCGTTTGGCGCAATACGAGGCCATGTCGGCGTAAAAATCGGGCGGCAGCTCCAGTTCCCGGAATCGGTCATAGAGCCTGACGGGGCCGCCGGGCAGTTGCACGAACCCCGTTTCGGGGTGGAGTATCTCGTCGGCGTACACGATCTGGAATTTGGCGCAGTCGGCCCCGGCCTCCCGGGCGGCGTCGATGAGGTCGCGGGCCTTCCCGCGGTCTCCCCCGTGTCCGGTCCCGATCTCCGCCACGACCATGGGGCGCTTCGCCGACCACGAGGCGCCGCCGGCGGTAAAAGTTCTTTCGCTCATGATCAAGAGCATGCACGGAGGGCCCGCGACCTGTCAAGGCGATTAAAAAACGTGCTCGACAAACGGGAACCGATGCGCTATGATTCTCGTATAAAAGGAGTTACCGATGAAGAATCTGTACTGTGATATCTGCAAAAAGGAAATCGAATCCCCGATCGTCGGACGGAACTACTTTCACATTCGCGAATACGACGTATGCGAGCCCTGTAAGGATACCATGGACGCCCGTCTTCGTCCCCTCGTTCGCAGTCATTTTCCCTATTCCACGGAATGGTACGAAAACCAGATTATGTCCATGATCGCCAAGGGCACCCATACAAACCGATTCTAAGGCACTGTTTCTTCGTTCCCCGTCGCGCGACGGAACGGGCGATAAAAGCGAAACGGCCTGGTCAGTAAAAGCATGCCGGCGCTTGAAAAGGGCGTTTACCCGGAAGGGTGCGCCCCTTTTTCGTGCCTTGACATGCTTTTTTTTATTCGGTAATATTTCGGGAATCCGCATTTTTTTTAAATCCATAACGGCATTAAACCAACGCGCGGCTCACCGGGGCGGCGCAGTTACAAGGAGTCTATAGATGTCAGGACATAGTAAATGGGCGACGATTAAGCACGCCAAGGGAGCCGCCGACGCCAAGCGCGGTCAGCTCTTTACCAAGTTCATCAAGGAAATTTCCATCGCGGCCCGCATGGGCGGCGGTGACCCGAATTCCAATCCCCGGCTCCGTACCGCGATCCTCAAGGCCCGCGCCGCGAACATGCCCAAAGACAACATCGAACGCGCCATCAAAAAGGGTACCGGCGAGCTCGGCGCCTCCACCTTCGAGGAACTCCTGTACGAAGGTTACGGTCCCGGCGGCGTCGCGATCCTGGTCGAGGTGCTTACCGACAACAAAAACCGCGCCGCGGCCAACGTTCGCAACCTTTTCTCCAAAAACGGCGGTAACCTGGGCGCCACCGGTTCGGTCGCCTACATGTTTAACCGCAAGGGCGTGATCGAGTACGACGCCGAAACCGCCGACGAAGACACCATCATGGAAGTGGGCCTCGAGGCCGGCGCCGACGACGTTGCCAACGAGGACGGCGTGATCACCGTGACCACCGATCCCACCGCCTTCGAAAACGTCCTTGAAGCCCTGCAGGCGAAGGGTTTTGAGTCCCTCTCCGCCGCGATTTCCATGGTTCCCGACACCTACAGCACCCTCGATAACGAGACGACCCGCAAGGTTCTCAAACTTATCGACAAGCTCGAGGAAGACGACGACGTGCAGAACGTCTACTCCAACATCGATATTCCCGAAGGCTACGAAGAAGAGTAAGCCTTCCTTTTCGCGAAGCCGCCCAACCCAGCCGGGGAGGGCGGTTTTTTTTTGCCCCCTTTGAGTGGGCGTTTCGCCGCTCCTTGGAGCCGCTCCTTGGAGCCGCTCCTTGGAGCCGCGCCCTTCCTCTTTTGCCGGCAATCCGGTATGATGCGTCCATGGCTCGCGAAATCGTACTGGGTATCGATCCCGGTCTTGCCTCCACCGGCTGGGGCGTGGTTGAGAAAAACGGAAACCGCATGGGGTACTTGGCACACGGCGTGGTTTCCACCCCGGCGAAAATGCCCCACCAGGAACGGCTGGTAATGATTTTTCGCGGCATTTCCGACGTGCTCGACCGGTGGCAACCCGTCGCCGCCGGCATGGAAACCCTCTATTTCGCGAAGAACGTTTCGAGCGCCATGGGCGTGGCCGAGGCCCGCGGCGTGGTAACCCTCACCCTTGCGCTTCGGGGGATCGAGCTGCTCGAGTTTACCCCCCACGGGATAAAGCAGGCCGTGGTCGGCGTCGCCCGGGCCGACAAGAACCAGGTACAGCAGGCGGTTAAGCTGCTCCTGGGCTTGAGCGAGATCCCCAAACCCGACCACGCCGCCGACGCCCTCGCGGCCGCGATTACCCGCATCAATACGGCCCGCCTTGCCATTTAGCCGAAAAAACCCGATAATGGGCCGATGTTCAATAGCATAACCGGTACGATTACGGGTAAAAATATCCAGTCCCTCTTTCTGGAAGCCAACGGCATAGAATGGGACTTCATGGTAAGCGAACTCGATCTCGAGGCCTTCGGCCACGTTGGTTCACCCGCGCGAGTGTACGTCTGGCTCTATCACCGGGAAGACCAAATGCGCCTGTTCGGCTTCGCCTCGGCCGCCCAGCGGAACCTTTTTTTGGATCTGATGAAGGTCGACGGTATCGGCCCCAAACAAGCGATAAAAATTCTTTCGAACATTCCCGGCCAGGAGCTGGAAGCGGCCCTGGAAAGCGAGGATCTCGGCGCGCTGGAGCACGCGCCGGGCATCGGTAAGAAAACGGCGCAAAAGATGATCCTCGCGCTCAAGGGCAAGCTCACTTCCGTTTCCTCCGCCTCAGGCTCGAAAAAAGACGCGAGCGGCGCCCACGACGACGTGGTACAAGCCCTGGCCGATATGGGCTTTGACCGCCGTCAGGCGGCGGATATCGTGGAAACCGTCGCGAAGGAACTCGCCGCGGCCAGCGCGATCGCGGATTCCGCCAAACTCGCCGGCTCGGAGCGCGAAGCCTTCGAGAAAGAGCTCTTCCGTCGCGCCATCGTGGGCTTAAGCTCATGAGGGGAGAATCCGCATGCTAGACGATTCGAACGAGAGCGTCGTTCGCGGCGCCTCCCTTCCCGGCGACGAACGGGACCGCGCCCTGCGCCCCCGCCTCCTTTCCGATTTTTTGGGCCAGGAGCAGATAAAGAGCAACCTCGCGGTTTTCATAGACGCGGCGCGCGACCGGGGCGAGAGCCTAGACCACGTATTCCTTATCGGGCCGCCGGGACTGGGCAAGACTACCCTCGCGCAAATAACCGCCAACGAATTGGGCGTGGACTTCAAGGTAACCAGCGCGCCCGCCCTGGATAAGCCCAAGGACCTCGCGGGCATTCTCACCACCGTGACCGAGCGGACGGTTTTCTTCATCGACGAAATACACCGCCTTAAGCCGGCGATCGAGGAAATGCTGTATATCGCCATGGAAGACTACGAACTGGACTGGATTATCGGTCAGGGGCCCAGCGCGCGCACGGTTCGTATCCCCATACCGCCCTTTACGCTCATCGGCGCGACGACCCGCGCGGGCATGGTTTCGAGCCCCCTGATCAGCCGCTTCGGCATCGTGCAGCGCTTCGGGTTTTACACCAACGAGGAGCTCGCCGCCATTATCCTGAGGTCGGCGGGAATTCTCGGCGTGGATATCGGGAGGCAAGCGGCCCTCGCCCTGGCCCGTTGCTCGCGGGGAACCCCGCGCGTGGCCAACAGGCTGCTCCGGCGCATGCGCGACTACGCGCAGGTTTTGGGCAACGGGACCATCGACGAGACGGTAATCGGCGATGGCCTCAAAAACCTCGATATCGACGCGCTTGGCCTCGAAAAGTACGATCGGGAAATTCTTGCCTCCATAATCGAGAATTTCGGCGGCGGGCCGGTGGGCGCTGAAACCCTGGCGATATCCGTCGGCGAAGCCCTGGATACCCTGGAAGACTATTACGAACCCTATCTCATTCAAACCGGCCTCATTCAGCGAACCCCCCGTGGGAGAATGGTGACCGATCGCGCCTATGCCCACCTCGGCATTGAGCGTAAATACCGCGCGGATACCCGTAACGATGGAAACGAAAGACTTTTATTTTGATTTACCCGAGGAATTGATCGCCCAAAAGCCCTGTCCCGAGCGGGGGGCCGATCGGCTCTTAACCCTTGACCGGGCCACCGGCGCCCTCGCGGACCGGCTTTTTTCCGAAATACCCGAGCTGATCGAGCCGGGAACCCTTATGGTGTTCAATAATTCCCGCGTTCGCCACGCGCGCCTTTTCCCCGTCGCGGAATCGAGCGGCAACCGGGCCGAATTCCTTTTAATCGCGAAGGCGGGCGAGTCCGAGGCCGACGATGCCGATACCCCGGCCGGCGCGCGATTGCCCGGCACCCTGTGGAAGGCCATGGTGCGGAACGCCAAGCGCCATAAGCCAGGGCGAACCTACCGCTTCGACGACGGAACCCGCGCGCGCATCGTTCCCGATAGGCCCGATGCAGGGAGCGCGGGGTTGGCGGGTTCGGAATTCAGGCTGGTTCGGTTTGACCGGCCGATCGACGATTCCTGGCTCGACCTTCACGGCCACCTTCCCTTGCCGCCGTATATTAAGCGGGAAGACGAATTGTCCGATAAAAGCCGGTACCAGACGGTGTACGCGACCGCCGTGGGCTCCGTGGCGGCCCCGACCGCGGGCCTGCATTTTACCGACGACATTCTTTCCCGGCTCGACGCGAAGGGCGTTGAGCGGGCCGAGGTTACGCTTCACGTGGGGCTCGGCACCTTCCTGCCGGTCCGCGCGCAGAATATCGAGGATCATGTCATGCACGAGGAAACCTATACGGTTAGCGAGCGTACCGCGGAGCGGGTGAACCGCGCGAAGAAGGAAGGCAGGCCGGTCCTTGCCGTGGGGACCACCAGCATCAGAACCCTTGAGTCCGCGTGGAGCGCGAGCGAGAACCGATTGTTGGGGGGCGACGGTTCGACCGATATCTTCATATATCCCGGCTATCGGTTTCGGGCGGTGGACCGGGTGTTCACGAACTTCCATACCCCCGAATCCACGCTACTCATGCTCGTCTCGGCCTTCGCGGGGAAGGAGCGCGTATTCGAGGCGTACCGGCACGCGGTGGAAAAGCGGTACCGGTTCTTCTCCTACGGCGACTCCATGCTGATAACGTAAAAAAAAGCGGCTCAGGTAAGGGTGGAAAGGGATTCCCGGAGCAGGTTGATAAAACAGCTGCGCTCATAAGACGGCGGGAAAAGCTCGGCGGGAAAGAAAGCCTCCGCCTTTTCCGTCACGTAGTCTATGTCCTTGGCCTGAATGGGCAGCGACCGGCCGATCAGGATATTCTCGAATTCGCGGTTCCTGAAAAAGTACGATCCCGCCCAGGCGATCCTGATATCCGCGAGGATGTTTTTCTGCAGTTTAACCAAAAACACGAAACTGGCCGTGGACGAGGATATGATGCCCGCGCTGCCGATTCTCCGGAAAACCGAAAAGTCCCAATGTTCCGTGGGAACGCGTATTTTGGAGATAAACTCGGTGGGGTCCCGATGGGTTTTCCCGGTGTTGGAGAAATACCGGTTCATGGGTATCCACAGGGTTTCCGCGGGACTCTTGATTTCCAATCGCGCGTCCAGGGCTAAAAGCGGCGCGAAGGCGGTCAGCCGATGCCCCTTGGCGGAAATATTGCCTCCCAGCGTGCCCAGGGCGCGTATCCCGGGGTTCGCCACGCTTTTCACCGCCCGGTGAAGCGCTTCGGGCAGGTTTTTTGCGCCCAACTGCAGGATGGCCTCAAGGGTAACGCTCGGACCGAAATCGATGTACCGCTCGGTTTTGGCGACCGTGCAGAGTTCCGGAACCCGCGAGAGGGGAAGGACCAGGGGTGGCAGCCTGAGGTTCCGTCCCGTTTGCCTGCGGGCCAATTCGGTACAGCCGGCCACGATGGAAACGCCTCGAACGTTTTTCAGGATGCTTAAGACTTCCGCGACGTTGGAAACCGGGTAAATCGTCGTGTTCTTATTTGGCATGGTATCTCTTCCGCCGTATGTTCGAGGCGTTTTTCACCCCGGCGACCAAATCGTCGATATTCGTGCATCGGCACACGTTTCCGCCGAACATATCCTTTATCTCGTCCTTGCTGGGCCGGGGGTAGGCCTGGAGTATGGCGTGGGCCGTCAGTATCTTACCCGCGTCGCAAAATCCGCACGTGGTTACTCCGGCCTCGAGGAACCCCCGCTCGATATCGGCATAGTCTTCCTCGGAGCGAAAGCCCTCGATGGTGACGATCGTGCCGTCCTGTACCTGAAAAACGGGTACGATGCACGAGGGTATGGGCGATCCGTTAAAAAGCACCGTACAGGCCCCGCAACGCCCGGAAAGGCAGCCTTCCCGCGAACCGAGCAGGTTATACCGCCGCCTGAGTATATGGACGAGCCTTTCGCCGGGATTCGCGTCTATGAATACCGTGGCGCCGTTCAGGTTAAACCTTACGATCATTGTCCGTCTCCCCCCGCTTCCGGTTTCGGATTCTCCGCGCTTGTATCGCGGGTTTCAATCAGTTCGTGGATATAGGCCGGGCCCAGGGGCAGTTGGCCGACGGGCTGCCTGATGATTTGCGCGAGGGCGGCCGCGTATGCGGCGGGTATGAGGTTTTGCGCGAGGGTGCCGATGCCGCGGCTTTCCGCCTTCGAATCTAAAAAGGCGATATCGACGTCGACCATCCGATCGGGCGTGAGCATGTCGTACTGAACGCTGTCCGAGGGGATAAAGCGCCCTTCCTTGATGGATATCCGCTCGCACAGTACCCGCGAAAGGGCTATATGCGCGTTCCTGACCAGCTCTGATCGGGCGTGCTTCTTCGAGAACAGTTTGCCGGCGTCGCAGGCGATCCAAACCCCGCGTATCGACGTCTCGTAGGTTACGGGGTCCAGTTCGACCTCGAGGGCGCAGGCTCCCGGCGTGGTGGACACGAAGGGATTCCCGGCGAATTCCTTCGAGGACCAGGAATCGTTTTTCGATGGTTTCCATGCCTTTTTAGCCGTGATGGGGAGGGGCGTCCGGAAGCGTTGCCGCTGAATGGTATGGCAGCATTTCTCGAAAAGCGGCGCGAGTATGGTCACGGCGGCCGAAAGGGTTTCCGGTCCGGTTGGGTTCATCGTATCCGTGGACCGTTCCGCGAAACGCACGAGGTCGGGCTTTATGCCGAATATTTCCGCCGCCGTCGCGGCGAAGGCGTTCCGCATGGAAGGTGAGGCCATTCCCGTTTTCACGGTCACGGACCCGTCGGTCTCCATGGTCACCTCCATGGAGTAGGGCGCCCGGTCCACGATTTTCGAGAGGAATCCGTTTCCCTGATACCCGCACACGATGCCTATGCCCCGAAGCGGTCCGTCCCGTTTGTCCGTCCGGCATTGGGCGAGGTATTCGTAGGCGGTATATTTTCGGGGGAAATCGCTCATGGAGCATATCTGGGAAAAGAGTTCCGTCATGGTCGCGGCGACGGGAAAGCCGAAATTGCGCGCCGATTCTTCCTTCGTGCCCAGTACGTGGAGGAGTTTCCACTCGATGGGCGAATGCTTGCCCCGGCGGATTACCGAGGCGAGGTGGTTTTCCAGGGCAAACAGGGCGAGCGATTCGCCCCAGCCGGAAAGCACGCCCATGGGGGGCATATTGGTGCGCAGTCCCCAGGTTTCGATTCTCCAATTCTGTACCCGGTAAAAGCCGAGGGCGGCGAGGGTAACCCGGTCTATGACCTCGTCGATGAGCGGGCTATAGGCGCCGGCATTGATCAGGATTCTCGCGGAGAGGGCCTCGATGGAGCCGTCCTCGCCGGCGGCGGTGACGTAACGAACCGTCACGGGGACCGATTTCGGGGAAAAGAGGAAGTCTTCCTGCCGGGAAAAGGATACCCGCACGGGATGCTTGCATAGGACGGCCGCGAGGGCAGCCTGACAGGCGATAAGCGAGGGAAACCAAATCTTGCCGTCCAGGTGGGCTCCGGGATTCGTTTGCCGTACCACGATATCCGACGGGTCCAGGTCCAAAAGGGCGGAAACGGAATCGCGCACGTGAAAGGGCCATTGGGTAGGCGAGTGGATTACCAGGGTCCCGTTCGCGATATTGACCGCCGCTCCCAACGGCTCGGTGTAGTAATGGTCTTGGGGCCCCAACTCGCAAACGGTCTCGTGAACCCGCGCCGCGTCGGAAAGCGGGCCATCCGGGTCGCCGGATTCTATGACCCGTTTCCCGACGACCTGCGCGGCGGAAAACCGCTCGCCGAAGGTCCAGGGCTCAAGGGCTTCCGTCTCGATAAGCACTTCCGAAACGAGTTCCGTGACGGTTTGCAAATCCGGGCCGACCAGAATGCCGAGGGGTTCGCCGTAATAAAGGATTTCGTAGGGGGTGAACACGGGCACGACGGTCCCCATGGCGCTCACGCGGTTTTCCCCGGGCACGTCAACCGCGGTGTACAAATGGTACCCGTCCGGCATTTGCGGCGGTCGAATGTCAACCAGACGGCCGCGTTGCACCGTTGAGCGAATCAAGACGCCGTAGTATTGCTCGGGAAATTCCAGGTCAGAATAAAAGGTTCCCGCGTCGTTCATCGTCTTCCCGTATGCCTTTTTGCCGTTTCCAGCGTGATGGCGATCACCCGCTCGACTTGCTCCCCGCTCATGCCGGGCCAAAAGGGAAGCGTGACCGTGGAGCGGTATTTCGCGTCCGCGTTCGGAAAGTCGCCGGCCCGCAATCCGTAGCGCTCCCGAAAATAGGTGAGCTCGAAATGGGGAATGAAATGCATGGATATGCCGAGCCCCGCGCCCTGCAGTTCCGCGGCAAAGGTATCCCTGTCGCAGTCAAGGGCGTCCAGGTCCAATCGGAGTAAATACAGATGCCAGGCGTTTCCCGGACCGTCGGGAGGGACGATAAGCCCCTCGGCGCGGGAGAAAGCTTCGGTATAGGCCTGGGCGACGGCGGAGCGGGACCGGTAAAAGTCCCAGGCCTTCGCGAGCTGCACGCGCCCGATCGCGGAAAGCACGTCGGGGAGGTTGCATTTCCAGCCTTCCTCCACCACGTCGTATTTCCAGGAGGCGGAGGCCGAGGTATAGCGGTCCCAAACCGTTCGGTTAATGCCGTGGGAGCGCATGAGGGCTATGCGGTCGGCGACCTTTGGGTCGCGCGCGCACACCATTCCGCCCTCGCCGGTAGTGATGGTCTTGGTGGCGTAAAAGGAGAATACGCCCGCGTCGGCGAGGGTTCCGGCGTATCCTGCCTCGGTCTTCGAGGGAAAGGCGTGCGCCGCGTCCTCGATCACCGCCGCGCCGTACCGCCGGGCGAGCCCCGTTATCGCGTCCATGTCGCAAAGGTTTCCGGCAATATGCACCGGAACGATCGCGGCGATATCCCGGTCCTTTTTCAGGGCGTCCTCGACCCGTTGCGGGTCTATCGAGTAGGAATCCCTTTCCACGTCGGCGTAGGCCACTTCCGCGCCGAGATGCCGCGCGCTCATGGCGGTGGACGCGAAGGTATACGGGGTAGTCAGTATTTTCTTCCCGCTTCGCACGCCGAGGGCCTCCATGGCCAGCATGAGCCCCGACGTGGCGCTATTGACCGCCAGGGCCCGCCGCGCGCCGGTAAGGCGGGCGAACTCTTCCTCAAAGGCCAGGGTTACCTTACCCGTGGTAAGCCAACCGGACCGGAGAACCTCGACGACGGCGCGCTCCTCGTCTTCGGAGAACGAGGGCCTGAAAAAAGGTATGTGCGTTTGTTCCTGCGGCATCGCGTTTATTCCTTATTCCCGAAAGAGGGTAGGGAGGCGGCGAGAACGGCCTGGAGCAGCTCTCGGTTGCGGAAGCTCGCGTCCGCGCCCTCCCTCCTGAAGCATATCGGCTCCAGGGAGCGGAGCAATTCCCCCAGGTCAGGCGGGGCGGTTTCGCCCCTGTCCTCGAGCCGGAGTATCTTCGTGAATTCCGTGGGGACCGGACGCTCGGTTCGTGACCACAGCGGCTCGTCCAATCGTTCGCCCGGACGCCGGCCGATGAACGTAATGGGAATATCCTGGTGGGGCTCGTAGCCCATGAAACGCACGAGCTGTTCCGCCACGTCCAGAATCCTTACCGGTTCCCCCATGTCAAGGAGATAGGTTTCCCCGTTGGTCCCGACGCCGCCGGCCTTGAGGACCAGGGAACAGGCCTCGGGTATCGTCATGAAATAGCGTACCATATCGGGATCGGTCACGGTAACCGGTCCGCCCTTCCTGACTTGGTCCACGAATAGGGGAAGAATGGAGCCTCGCGAGCCGAGCACGTTCCCGAACCTGACGAACATGTACGCCGCCCCGCTTCCCGCGGCCTTTTCGGCGTATTCCCGCACCAATAGCTCGCTGATGCGCTTCGAGGCGCCGTAGGTCGAAACGGGATCCACGGCCTTGTCGGTGGATATGAGCACGAAGCGCTTTACTCCCGACTCGAGGCAGGCTTCCAAAAGGTTCGCCGTCCCGAACACGTTGTTTTCAATTACCGCCACCGGGTTCGCTTCCATCAGCGGCACGTGCTTGTAGGCGGCCGCGTGGAATACCACGTCGCACCTAAGCTGGCGGATAATGTACCGCATGTACTCCCGGTCTTTCAGTTCGCCGATTACCGGTACGACGGTCGCCTTTTCCCCGACCCCCGCTTCCTGCAGCAGGCGCAGTTCGCGGTCTATCTGGTAGATTGAATTCTCGCCGTGCCCGAACAGGTAGATGCGTTCGGCCCCGCCCGAAAGGAGTTGCCGGGCCAGCTCGCTCCCGATCGAACCTCCGGCGCCGGTAATGAGTACCCGTTTGCCCCGAAGGTAGGAAAGGCTCTTTTTCAGGTTGATGGCGACGGGCGCGCGGCCCAAAAGGTCCTGGGGGTCTATTTCGCGGGCCTGAATGAGGTGCGCCGTTCCCTCGACGATTTGGGCGATGTTCGGAAGCAGCCGTATGCGGGTAAAGCCCGCGGTTTGCAGGGCCGTATAGAGCGTTCTCAGGGTCTCCGGCGAGGCGCTGGGAATCGCGATGAGCGCCTCGTCCTTGGATCCGATCCTGATCAGTTTTGCGGCCTGGGCCACGGGGCCCAAAATCGGAATGCCGTCGATCTCCCTGCCGATCTTGCGCGTATCGTCGTCGAGGAAGGCGACGACCGTCCCGAAAATTCCCTTTTCGCGGATTTCCCTGGCGAGCATGGTGCCCGCCAACCCCGCGCCGATGATATAAATATTCGCGCTGGAATGGTCTTTGGCCATATTACTGCATACCGAGGGTTTCGAACGCGAAATCAATCGCGAAATGGTCCTTGTACATGTCCAGCATTACCCGCGCTCGCCCTTTGCGTCGATCTACCTTCACGATGTATCCTTCCAGCCCCTTCAAGGGGCCTTCTAAAATCTGTATACGGTCGTTTTCGTCGAACCGTACCTTGGATTTATCGGCAACATCTCCGAAAGACATGAAGTGGCTCAGCATGGCAAGGTCCCTTCCCTCGAGCGGTTTCGGTTCCTTGTTATCGGGCAGAAAGCGGAAAAAGCCCGGCGTGGTACGCAAACTCCAATATACGGCGTTCTCGAGCCGTTCGGCTTCCATGAAAAGGTAGCCCGGAAATACCGGTTCGACTTGGGTTTTGTTTTCGCCCTTTTGCCTGATCGTCAGTTTGCGGCGCGGAAAGATGAACCTTATTTTCTCCCTGACTTCCGGGTCAAGCGAGAGGATAGCCCGTTTAATGTATACATCCTCGGCCCGGGTTTTTACCTGGAGGGCGTAATAGTTCATGAATCGAACACTATCACAATTGAGTCTCCTTGAAAATAGGAAAACGCTCATATGTTTATGCGCGGTACCGATACTGTAGGAAGAAGGATGGAAGTATGCCCGCACTGAAAAGCACCGTCGCCGCGGCCCTTATCGTCTTGGCCCTCGGCGCGCCGTCGGCCCAAACGATCACGGTCGCCATGGCGCAAAACGCCTCCGCGCCCGAATCCGCCGTTATAATGAGTAAAAACGTCGAGGATGAGATCCTCGGAATCATGTTCGATCGGGGCTATATCGTATCCACCGCGGAGCTCGCCCTCGCCGACGATGGTTTCGCCGCGCCGAACTTCGCGGTCAAAGAGGCTGCTTTCGGCATGAGCGATTACCTGATCGCCGTAAACGTGAAGTACGGGGTCGACGAGATAAAGGACAGCGAGAAAAACGTGTCGTACGCCCAGATCCTGTCCCTGGACTGGAAACTGGTACGGGTGTCAAATCCGGTTATTCTCGCGTCGGGTACGGTACGCCCCGAGCGAACGACCGTTGTGGATCAGGACCCTTACGGCGACGCGAGGCGCCTGATCGACGGCGCGTATCCGTCAATAGAAAAGGCCTTGGGTGAGGCGAAAAAGGGAGGAATTCGATGAAATCACTGAGAAAGCTTGCGTTCGGGGCGGTTTTACTCGCCCTCGTTTCCGTTATGCCCGCATGGGCGATATGGGAAGGCAACGCGGGGATCGGAAACGCGAGCGAATTTCCGGGTTCCGGCAATTTCGCGAAGAGCGACATGTTTCCCAAAAACACCATCGTGGAAATCCTCAATCTTGAGACGAACATCGCCATTCGCGCCGTCGTTACCGGTTCTTCCGGCGTTCCCGGCCTCGTGGCGATCCTTTCTCCCGAAGCCGCGTTCGCGCTAAACGTGAAAACCGGTTCGGTGAGCCGCGTTCGCATTTCCGTGCCCTCGCCCGTCGCTGAAACGCCCGCTTCCGGAACTCTTTCCGGCGGGCAGGGCGCCAGAACCGCGGATCCCGACGCAAACCCCGAATCGGCCTCCCTCGTCGCCGATGAACTCGCAGGCTCGACGGCGACGGCGCCGGAATCCCTCGCCGCCATCGCCGCGCCCGCGGCGGATCCGCTCGTGCCCCTGGCAGGCGAACCCGTTGTTTCTCCCGAAACGACGCCTCCTCCAGCCGTACCCGAGGTGACCGAGGCCCCGGAGCAGGTAGCCGAGGAGCCAACGGTATCCGAAGTTCCTGAAGCTCCGCAGCTTACCGATTCTCAGGTCATGTACGACGAACCCGAATTGACCGTGCCCGATACCCTTGTCGCGCCCGAAATCGTCGAGGCACCCGTCGCTCCCGTTGCGCCCGAGGCTCCCGTAGCCGACGCGGAACCGGAAATCGCCGAGGCACCCGAGGCTCCCGTTGTCCCCGAATCTCCCGTAGCCGTCGCTGAACCGGAAGTCGCCGAGGCGCCCATTGTTCCCGAGGCACCCGTCGAGGAAACCGAAACGATGGTTACCCTGGAACCCGCGGAAATGCTTCCGCCGCCGGCCGCGCCGCTACCGCCTGCCCCGCCGCTACCGACGCCTTTGGTCCCCGAAGTCTCGAAAATCCCCATGGAAACCCCCTCGGAATCCATACCCCTGATAACGGTCTTTGAAAAAGGCAAGTACTATGTCCAGATCGCGAGCTATGGCGAAAAGTCGAACGTGCTCAGCGTCATGAAAACCTGGGGGGCCAAGTATCCCCTGGCGGTCGAGCTTGCCTCGTCGAAGGGAAAGAGCCTTTATAAAGTTTACGTCGGCCCGGTTACCCGCGACGAATACGGCGCCGTGCTCGAGCGTTTCAAGGCCGCCGGATTCCGCGATTCCTTCGTGAAAAAGGGTTCGTGACCCGTGGACTATCTTGAGGGGTTCAAGAACCTGGTAGAGCGGGCCCCCGCCTTTCGGGGCAAGGCGGTTGAATTGGTGATTATCGCCAATCCGGCCGCGGGCGGCTTTACGATACCGAAAAGGGCCCATGAGAACAAGAAAGCCTTCCTCGACGTGCTTGAGTGGGCTCGCCCCAATCCCGTACTGGTGAAATCGTGCGCGGCGAGGCTCCACCTGACCGCGCGCTCGGGCCACGCCCGGGAAATCGCGGAAGCGGTCGCGGACGAAATGCTTTCCCCCGGGTTCACGGCAGACATAACCCTTCTCGTGACCGCGGGGGGCGACGGCACGAGCCACGAAGCCCAAACCGCCCTCGCCAACCGAATGCTCCGCGGTGGCCATCCAGAGCTCGCCGATCGGCTGTGCGTCCTCCGCCTCCCTTTCGGCACGGGCAACGACGGCTCCGACGGCAGGCATTTAGCCGAAACCCTGGAATTGCTCACTTCCGAGGTGGAAATCGTCAAAAATCCCGTCGTGCAGGTCCGTCGCTCGGGGAATCAGGACATCAAATACGCCTTTAACAACGCCAGCGTGGGGATAGACGCGTTCATCGCCAACCTGACCAATATCATGAAAAGCAAAATCCCCGGCGACGCGTACAAAATAATGATCGACGTAGCCTGCCTCTTCTATAATCGGCTTTATAGGATCGGGGACATTGACGTTCGTACCAGTCGGGGAGGGCAGCCCTCCTGGGCGGAGCGTTCCCGCTGGCTCCTAATCGTCATGGGGGCGACGGGGCACCGTACCTATGGCTCAAACCAGAAAATCCTCCCGACCGACGAGAACGTCTGTTGCGTCCGGGAAATGTCCGTATTCGAAAAACTGTCCCTGAAAGAACTTTTTAAGAGCGGGCGGCATGCAGGCCACGAAAAGGCGATTTTACTGAAAGCGGATCGCGTCGTCATCGGCTATGACTCCCGGCTGCTCCTGCAGCTCGACGGCGAAATCATACATCTTGAAGGAGGGGACTTCCCCCTGGTCATGGAACTGTCGGAGCCCTGCCTTCCTATCCTTCGGTTACGCGGATAAAAAAAAGGAGAACCGATGATCGCATGATCCGGTTCTCCTTTTTTTATGCGCTTGCGGGGTGTATCAAGCCCCGTGGCAATGCTTGTATTTCTTGCCGCTGCCGCAGGGGCACGGGTCGTTTCGGCCAACCTTCGGCGTAGCGCGCACGACTTGCGCGTTTTGGGGCTGGCTTTGCGCCATGGGACCGCTCGGCCGGGCTTGCGCGCCGCCGGTTTTCGCGGCCGCCCCTCCTGAGGCCCCGCCCGAACCGGCGAATCCCCCCACGTTCTGGTGCTGCGCGTTTACCGCGACGGAGCGGGCCCTGCGGGACGTCGCGGCCTCTTCTTCGGTCCGCACCTTTACGAGGTATACCCGAGAGGCGATTTCAAGCCTGATATCGTCGAGCATCGAGTAGAATATTTCGAATCCCTCGAGCTTGTATTCCGTCAGCGGGTTTTTTTGCCCGTAGGAGCGAAGGTAAACGGCCTCGCGTAGCGCCTCGAGGTTTTCAAGGTGGTCTAGCCATTTTCTGTCTATGGCCTGTAGGTATTGGAAGCGGATAAAGGTATTTAAATTCTGTTCGCCGGCGAGCTCGCGCTTGTGTTTGAGATCCTGCCGGAAATGCTCCAGTATCGAGGCCTTCGCGCCTTCGGGGCTTTTCGGCAAAAGCTCGAATTCTTCCTCGGTGGGCGTATACCCGAAGCGGTCGCGGAAGGTGGCCACGAGTTCTGAGAGGGCGACGTCCTTGTCCTTGCGGTACGCGGCGGTGAATTCGTCCACGTAGTCCGAGACGAATTCCTCCGCGGCGTTCTCGATTCGCGCTACAAGGTTTTCGTCGGCGAGTATCTGGTTTCGCTGGTCGTATATAAAGGTTCTCTGCTCGTTCAAGACGTCGTCGTACTCGAGCAGGTGCTTGCGAATGTCGAAGTTTCTGGTTTCTACCTTCGATTGGGCCTTCTCGATGCTCTTGTTGAGCCAGGGATGATAAATCGGCTCACCGGGCTCCATTCCTATCTTCGACATGAGATTCTTGAGGTTTTCGCCGCCGAAGAGCCGCATCAGGTCGTCGTCCAGGGAAAGGAAGAAACGTGACCGTCCCGGGTCGCCCTGGCGTCCGGACCGTCCGCGCAGCTGGTTGTCGATACGGCGGCTTTCGTGGCGCTCCGTACCGATAACGTAGAGGCCGCCCAAGGACTTCACCTCGTTATAATCGTTTTGCCATTTGCGGTATTCCTCTTCCAGGGCCAGCGCGTACTGTTCCGGAGTGGCGTCCGTCCCGGCCCGCCTTCGGGCACGGAACTCGGGATTGCCCCCGAGCTTGATGTCGGTACCGCGTCCGGCCATGTTCGTCGCGATGGTGATCGATCCCTTGGCGCCCGCTTCCGCGATGATGAGGGCCTCTCTCGCGTGGTTCTTCGCGTTGAGCACCTCGTGCCGAACGCCGCGCTTCGTGAGCAGGGAGGAGATTTTTTCGGACTTTTCGATGGAAACCGTGCCGACCAGTACGGGTTGGCCCCGCTTGTGCGCCTCGGCTATTTCGTCGCACAGGGCGTTCCACTTCTCCGCCTCGTTAAGGTATACCACGTCGTCTTCGTCCACGCGGGCGACGGGCAGGTTCGTCGGGATTACCACGACCTCGAGGCCGTAAATCTTATTGAACTCCACGGCTTCGGTATCCGCCGTACCGGTCATGCCCGAGAGCTTCTCGTACATGCGGAAGAAATTCTGGAACGTGATGGTCGCCATGGTTCGGTTGCGCTGCGCGATCTTGATCCGTTCCTTGGCTTCGATCGCCTGATGCAAACCGTCGGAATACCTGCGGCCCTCGAGAATGCGTCCCGTAAATTCGTCGACGATCTGGACGGTCCCGTCCTTGACCACGTAATCCACGTCTATGTGATAGAGCTTATGGGCGCGTATCGCCTGGGTAAAGTAGTGGATATACTCGAAGTTTTTCTCGTCAAACAGGCTGCCTTCGATCATGCCCCGTTTCTGGAGAATTTCCTCTATCTTGAGCATGCCTTCGCCCGTGAAGGAAACCTTGCGGTTCTTCTCCTCGAGCTTGTAGTCCCCGTGAATTTCCTCGCCCTGAACCTCGTCGGGGTAAAGCCCGGTATCGGGGTTCTTGTCCGCTTCCCGCAGGGTGCCGATGAGCTTGTCCACATCGAAGAAACGGGCGGTATCGTCCTCCGCCGAACCGGAAATGATGAGGGGCGTCCTTGCCTCGTCGATAAGGATGGAGTCGATTTCGTCGACCACCGCGAAGTAGAATTCCCGTTGGGTCCACTCGTTGCGGTCCCATTTCATGTTGTCGCGCAGGTAATCGAAACCGAGTTCGTTATTGGTGCAATAGGTAATATCGCAGTTGTAGGCGAGGCGGCGCGAGGCGTTATCCATGTTGGAAAGGATAGAGCCCACGGTCACGCCCAGATAGGCGTAAACCGGGCGCATCCAGTCGGCGTCGCGCTCGGCGAGGTAATCGTTGACCGTAACGATGTGCACGCCCTTGCCGGTAAGGCTATTGAGGTATGAGGCGGCCACGTTCATGAGGGTTTTTCCCTCGCCGGTCTTCATTTCGACTATCCGTCCGGAATGGAGGACGAGGGCGCCCAGTATCTGGACGTCGTAGGGCCGTTCCCCCAAAACCCGACGGGCCGCTTCCCGGGCAAGCGCGAACGCTTCGGGAAGGAAAGAGTCGAGGCTTTCGCCGGCGGCGTATCTTTTGCGGAAAAGATCCGACTGGACCGGGAATTCGGAGGCGGGGAGGGAGAGGGCCCAGGCCTCTTTTTCGTTTACTTTGTGAAGCAGGGGGAGCAGGGCCTTTATGTCGCGCTCGTGCTGGGATCCGAAGAAAAACCGGATAATCGAATCTGTAATCATTGGTATATACTACTAAAACATATACCGGTTGACAAGCGCGAAAATGAATTCTACCCTTCATCCGGAGGCCTTTCCCCATGTCTTCTTCCCGTTCCCCCATCGCGACCGCTGTACTCTCGATCGCCGCCCTGTCGGTCTTCCTCGGTTTCGTCTCCTGCGAGAAAAAGGCGGTCGAAGGCATGGACCGGCAAAAGCTGTTTACCCTGTCGTACGGAAGGCTTGAGGACGAGATAGACCTTTTCGATCTTGACGATTCGTCCATGGGCCCCGATTCGCAAATATTCATGCAGGACGGCATGTTTTACATCACCAATTCGGGCCCGGGCAAGGTAATCCAGCTCACGTCCTTCGGCGACCTGCTGGCGGTGTACTATAATCCGGAGCGGAACCCCGTGCCGTCCTTCGCCCAATCCGGCGAGAACAACCCCGCCGCGACCAGAAAGGCCATCGCCCATCCCTTTAACCATCCGGTATACCTTTCCGTCGACGAACGGAAGCAGCTCTACGTGGTGGACCGCGTTCCCGAGGAACGGTACGAGTTCGATTCCGACGAGCAGGTGATGCTTCGCGACGTGGTGCTCCGCTTCGGCTCCGACGGTAAATACCTGGACTACATCGGGCAAGAGGGTCCGGGCGGAACTCCCTTTCCCCCTATCGACGGCGTGTATACTACCTCGCGCAACGAGCTGGTCGTGGTCGCGAAAAGCCAATCGGGCATTCGCGTTTTTTGGTTTGACGGCGAGGGAAACCTTATTTACCGAATACCCGTCCTTTTCAGGAATCTCCCGTCGCCCTACGCCGGCGACGTCGAGGCGATGCCTTCCATCGAGAAAATCATCCCCGACCCGGACGGCAAGGTGATTTACCTGAAGATCGATTATTTTAAGCACGTGATAGATTCCGAAACGGGTTCGGACGCGGGCATCAGCTTTGACCGAAGCTGCCTGTATCCCCTCTCGGTAAGCGACGGCGCGTACGGCGATTACGTGGAGCTTCCGTCCTACAGCGGCACCGACCGGGATACATTGGGCACCCAGGATTTCAAAAAGCCCTTCGAATTCCTCGGCGTTACCGCGGGCGGCTGGGTGTTTCTCTCGACTCCCATACAAGGCGGATACGGTCTCCAAATGATGGACATGAAAAGCCGCAGGATCTACTCGCGTACCCTGTCGGTCCATGACGACGAATTGATGTACAATGCCCTGTCCCTCTCTCGGGACGGCATACTGTCGGCCTTGCTCGCCGGCGAATACGACGCCTCGGTGGTGTGGTGGCGCACCGATTCCATTCTCGGAGAGATCCGATGAGTCGGGACGACCCGAATAACCCGCGGGGAGGCGACTTTGGCCGCGTTGATCCCGATTCGCTCAATTTCCGCTATAATCGCGCGCGTCGCCTCGAGCAGGCCCCCGATATCGTTCGCGAGACCTATCGTCGGGGCTATACGCCGAACAAGGGCTTTATCAAGGGTTTGACCGCCAACGCCGGCCTCAGAAGCATCTTATTCGTCATCGTGTTGCTGAGCGTGGTGATCGTGGGCCTTTCCGTATTCGCGGACAACCCCGACACGGCCCGGCTTCCGGGAGCGACCGCCCGCCTTAAGGCGTTTTTGTACGGCGACACGGTCTATGTTTCCCTGTCCATTGAGCCGGAAAAGGGCGCGACCGGCGCCTTATTGCCCGTTTCCGCCTCCATCGTCGGCCTGGACGCCGCGGGCGAGGCGGTAGCGAACCAAAGCGTGAGCGGTACCTGGGCCGGCCAAACATACGTCCTTCGCGCCCCCTTGCGCGATTACGAATTGACCAAGGTTCGCGTCGCGCTTCGCTTCGGGGAAACGGACGCCGAACTGGTCGCCGCTGTTGACCGTAACTGATCTTTTCACTATTCTTAGCGTATCAGGAGAAAAAGAATGGTACAGTTCTATCTGCTTTCGGTGCTTCTCAACGCCCTTACCGGTGTCGTGATTCTCTTCGCGGACCGCGACGACGAGCGGACCCCTGGCAAAATCCCGGATGTTCTGTACGACGAAACCTTCCGTTTGGTGCTCGGCACCCTCGCCGGAGTGGTCGGTTTCTTCAAGTTCTTGACCGTCGTCCGAGGCGACGTACCCGTCGTGGGCGATTTACTGCCTGCCCTGGCCGGCCTTGCCGGTGCGTTCGTGCTGCTCTATGAATTCTATAAATCCCGAAACGATATATCGGATGAAACCCTCGCTCCGGTCGTGCGCTCCATGGTCGGTTCGAAAAAGTACATCGGAATCGCCTGCATCGCGGTCGCGATACTGCATTTCCTTTTCCCGGTCGTTCTCTTTCTCTGAGAGCCATGAAGGAATCCATTGCCGGAATAATTGTTCACGACGATAAGTTTCTCATCGGCCATCGCTTCGACACGGGAGAGATGGCGAACCGGTGGGAATTCCCCGGCGGTAAGGTTGACCCGGGCGAGACGGCTGAACAAGCCATCGTCCGGGAGTTTTACGAGGAAATGGACGTGAGGGTGACCCCCGGCGAGCTCCTCGCCACGGTGGAATTCACGAATAAACACGGTCCCGCCCGGCTTCTCGCGTATCGCGTATTCGGCATTACCGAGCTTCCGTCACGGTTAACCGAGCATACCGAGCTTCGGTGGGCGTCCTTGGACGAAATTGAAACCTTGGATTTTGTCGATTCCGACAAATTGCTGCTGCCCTTCCTCAAGAAATGGTCGGCCCATGGGTAAACCCGCCCCCCTAATAACCGTGGCGGCGCTCTTGCTTGCGCTCGTGTCCTGCGATTCCCGGACTAATAACCTTTCCTCGCTCTCGTTCGACGCGGCTTCCGTCATCTCAACGCAAAACAGGATAGCCCTGGTAATGGACCCCTACATTTCGCTGCGGGACAAATCCGGGCCCTCGGGCATTACGGTCGCCCATGGCCGACGCGGTGAAATTTACGATATAAACGGAGTACAGCTCATCGAAACCGAAAAGGGCCTGGAAACCTGGTACGATTTGGGCGACGGATGGGTAGGAGCGTCCTCAATCCGGGTGTTTTCCGATCGGTCAAAGGCCCTCTCCGCCGCTAAAGAGCTTTATTGATTTTTTTCAAGGCCTTAATCACCCCATCCAGGGCTCGTCATCTGCCTCGTCTTCCGGTCGTCGCGATCCGCTACCCGTCGCGGCGATGCCCGCGCTTCTCCCCAGTTGCCCGCACGCCCCGCCGATGGTTTCTCCCCGCCGCGTTCTCAAGGTTACGTTAAGGCCGTACGCTTCAAGCTTTTTTAGGAAAGAGCGGGTCTCGCCGCCCTTGGGCGTCGTGAAGGGCAGGGTTTCTACGGGGTTCCAGGGAATGAGATTCACGTGAACGTTGAGTCCGCGGGCAAAGTCGGCTATTTGGCGAGCGTGGGCATCGTCGGTGTTAATCCCCGCCATCAGGGCGGCTTCCAGCGTGACCCTTCTCCCGGTCTTTTCCGTAAAATAGGCGATTGCCGAACGAAGCTCCGGCAGGGGATTTGAAACATTGACCGGCATCAGGCGATCGCGGAGTTCCGGATCGGCCGCGGTGAGCGATACGGCGAGACGGATATCCGGCCCGTTATCGGCCAGGTCGCGAATTCCCTTGCACAGCCCGGACGTGGAAACGGTAATGCGGCGGCGGGAAAGGCCTCGACCCTCCGGGCTCGTGAGGATGGCGATGGACTTTCGGATCGCCTCGAGATTGAGCATCGGCTCTCCCATTCCCATGAAAACGATGTTGTCCAATCGCCCGACCGCGTCTTCCAGATGATAGAATTGCTCCACGATCTCTCCCGCGTCGAGGTTCCGTTCGTAGCCGATATGGCCCGTCTGGCAAAACGCGCAACCCATAGGGCACCCGATTTGGCAGGAAACGCACGCGGTTTTTCTCCCGGCGGCGTCGGTCAGGAGCACCGTTTCTACCGCCGAACCGTTTGATAGTCCGATTTGCAGTTTTACGGTACCGTCAGGGTCTTTCATGGTGGAGAGAATCGAGGTGGAGAAGATGCGGAAGCGCGACGAGAGGGTATCGCGCAAGGCCGCGGGGAGGTTGGTCATGGCGTCGTAGGATCGCGCGCCATCGGCGATCCACTTGAAAATTTGCTTGGCCCGGAACTTTTTGTCCAGTTCCAGGGACGAAAAAAGCTCTTCCGGCAGCATGCCCGAAAGAGCCTTTACGGTACCGCCTTCGTTACTCATGCTTCTCGGGGCTTAATGCGGTCGAGCATTTCGGAAACGAGCTGGTTTCTGATGCCGAGCCGCTGAAAATCCTGGAGGGCCGCTATGGCGCCCTGCCGATCGTTCAGGTTCATTTTGCATTCGGCAAGCTCAAGATAGAGCCTGAAATTCTTGGGGTCCGACTGTATGAGCCGGGAGAGGCTGGTCGCCGATTCCTCGTAGCGGCCCTGGATCTTGCTGATCATGGCGAGACCGAGAACCGCGTATACGTCAAATTCGATATCCAGGGCCCGCTGATAATATTGTTGGGCCAGATCATAGTCGCCCATGTTGCGGTAAGCGTCGCCCGCGCGGGTCAGGATAACCTTGTTGTTCGGATCCTTCGCGAGGATCTTATTCCAATACTCGACCGAACGGAACTGCTGATTCATGCCGCGGTAACAGTCCGCAAGGCCGAAAAGGGCGTAAAAATTATCGGCGTCCATGCTGAGCGCGCGCTCGAAATAATAGATGCCCTGTTCGAAGGTTTTCAATTTCCGGTGGCAGTTTCCGATCGAGGTCAGCACGCGGATATCCACGGACGCCTCGTTGATTTCCAGCATTTTTTGCCAGTAATACAGGGCGTCGCGGTATTCCTTGAAATCGTAATGCAGGTGGCCCAGCCCGATGAGGGCATAGGGATTGTTCTCTTCCATATCGAGAACGCGAAGGTACAGGAGCTTGGACTGCCGAAAATCGCGGATTTTGCGGTAGGCGTCGGCGACCCTGGTCAGCACGGTAATGTTTCGGTCGTCGTGCTGAAGGTACTGCTCCCAAATTTCAATGGCTTTATTGTATTGATTAAGGGCCTTATAGCAGTCCGCCAGGCCGAAAAGGGCGTAATTGTTGCCGGGGTGAGAGGCGAGGCATTCGGTATAGTAGTCAACGGCATCGCGGAATTTATTCCGCTTTCGGGCGGCGTCGCCCAAACCGACGAGCGCGTAGTTATTTTTAACCTCTAATTCGAGTATTTTTCTGAACGCGTGTTCCGCCTCATCGATTCGATTATCCTTAAGCAAAAGGTAGCCGTTTTTCGATAGCTCGGCGATTTCGTTGAACTTTTTGTCCTCGTCGGTCAATCCCTCGGTTGGTTCGGGAATATTGGGCATTTCGTGCAGCGAATCGGTCATGTTTTTTTTCCTTTCAGTCCAGTAACGTAGTTTCAATGATAATAGCGATTTTCTTGATCAGGGGGTCTGCTTTTCTCCGGTTATGCGCCAGCCAATACATCTTGAGGGCATCCAGGTCAGAGCCCTTCTCTAAGAAAAAATCGCCGACCCTTGACAGGCCGTCGGAATACCCGGTCGTAATGAAAATTCGTCGCGCTGAATCCACATCACCCTCGTTGAAGAACTGATTGCCCTTTCGGTTCAGGGCCGCCTTCTGTTCGGTGCTGAGATTCGGTACGGGTCGGTCAGTGCTTTTTATAAGCCCTGTCACATTCAATCGATCAAAATCTTCGCTAATTTTTGAGCTCAAATGAAACCCTAGTTATATAATATGGTTATTTTTTCGGGAGTGCAAGCGAAACGGAGCGGATTTTTCATTCCTTAACGTAAAAATCAACGATAGATCGGCCATAGACCCGTTCGTCGCTTTTTTTCATGCGGCCAATCAAATCGCCCATATGCCGCTCCTTGGGGCGGTGCATAACCGCGAGCCCCCCGTCCTTCAAAACGGGCAATTGCCCGATCATATCGATAAGGCTTTCGTGGAATTTATAGGGGAAGGGCGGGTCCAGATAGATGATGTCGAACGCCTGTTTCGAGCGCTTGAGAAACAGTTCCACCGACATTATTTTGCACTCGATGCGGATCGGGGCGATCGAAACGTTCTTAAAAATGGTTTCTACCTTGATCGGGTCTTTCTCTACCAAATAGACCGGGTTAGCGCCCCTGGATGCGGCCTCGAGGGCGCAAATTCCCGATCCGGAGAACATATCCAGGAATGCCTTGCCGGTCAGGTCGCCCAAAATGGCGAATAGCGATTCCCGCATGCGGTCCATGGCCGGTCGTATGACTCCCGCGGGCACGGTTACCGTTCGGCCGCAAAGGGTTCCCCCGGTGATACGCATTACCAGCCCTTCCTTTTTCGCATGCCGTCTACCGCGCGAAGCCCGGAAGCCCAAGCGCCGGTAATCCCGCGTGAGGTCCCGGCGCCGTCGCCTACGAGGTATATATCGTCCGCCGCCATAAAATACTCGTTCAGGAACCGGGGTTTGTTGGCGTACAGCTTTATTTCGGGATAATAGAGGATGGTCGCCGGATGCAGTATTCCCGGAACGATGGTATCGAGCTGCTTCAGCGCTTTCCAAATCGAGCGCAGGAATTTGGACGGCATCGCGAGCCCGATGTCCCCGGGAGTGCAGCTGGGCAACGACGGCGCGAAATCATAGAGGTCGCCGTTCATGGCCTCCGCGGTGGAACGCTTGCCGAGCCTGAAATCACCGATCCGCTGCATGATGGGGTGTCCTCCCCCGGTAAGCATGGCGAGCGAAGCGAGAAACTCGGCGTAATCCTGTCCCGACGCGAGGGGTTCGGTGAACTCCACGCTCCGCAAGACTGCGAAATTGACCAATCCGTTGGGTTCTTTCTCGTGGGAATACGCGTGGCCGTTCACGCTGTAGTAGGTTTGTCCCGAGGCCGCCGTATACCGTTCCTGCACCACGTGCGCGGCGCCGGAATTGGTGCAGAAGGTTCTCGTTCTCTCAGGGAAGATGAATTTGGGATCGTAGTAGTCTTTGACGATGGGGTAGTGCTCTATCCTCGTCTCCACGCGGACGCCCACGTCGATCGAGTTATCCGAATAGTCGATCCCGTTATCCCGCATGAAATGGCGGAGGAAATCGAAACCGTGGCGCCCCGGCGCGACCACGAGCTGGTCGTAGCGTACCGTCCGCTTTGAGGTCTTTGCCGTCTTGTCGCCGCGGTTCACGGATACCAATTCCTCTTGCAGGCTAATTTCCACCCCGGCGTCCGCGAGCCGCGCGAGCAGTTCCTTGATAAGACGCAGCCCTCCGTCGGTGCCGAGGTGGGATTGCCGTATCATAAGCAGGTCTACGCCGATACGGGCGGCGCGTTTTTGGTAGGTTACGAGGTTTTTCTGAGGCAATATGTGCGGTACCAGAAAGGATTCCGTGCGCTCAAGATAGCGCGTCGCCGTGTCGGGATCCCAATACTCGGTCGGAAACCCGATGGGATAGGTGAAATTCATCTTGCAATCGTTTCGCAGGCCGCCGGAAGAGACCTTTTCCCGTTCCAAAAGGAGGACGCGGGCGTCCGGTTTATATAACAGCAGCTCGAAGGCCGCAGCGAGACCCGCCGGGCCGGAGCCGACAATCACGCAATCATAGGTTTGCATGATCGGGAGTATATCAGAAATTGAGGAGTTCGCTCAACTCATTCCGGGAGACTATATCGTCGGAATCTCCCGAGAAATCGGACTTGGCTATGGAATCGGCCATGGACGCGACCAAGTTGCGGTGGGTTTCCCGAACCGCGTTCAATTTCGGTACCAAAGGCGGGAATCGGTCATGCATCGCGGAATTTCCGGAAAGGACGGCGTCGAGCAGCTGGAGGAACCGTCGATCGCAGGAATGAAGGTTTTGCATGATGGTCAAAAATCCGGCGATTCGTTGGTTCTCGGTTAACTGGCGGTATATTTTCTGTATGGCTGAATCGAAAAACAGCATATCATCCACGGTTTTCTCGAAGAAATAGTCCGGGGAAAGATCGAGTAGCAAGCCTTCCCTAAGCGTATCGATTGTTCGGACAAGCTGGAATATATTGTCCTGAAAGACGATGTTTTGAAGCATGGTAACTCCTTCTACTTCTATCGGCAGGAGCGGTTCCATTCTTGACCAAAGCCGGCAAAAAGGGTACATTGAGAGACCGTGTCGGTGCATGCCGCGCGTTAAAAACTCCCGCCCGCCGCGATACCATGCGACGGGCCCAGAAATGTGTCCGTGAGGAGGAAACATGAGAAAGTATGAACTGATGGTCGTTTTCCCGCTGGAAGAAGACCTGTTCAAGACCGGAAGCGAAGGCGTCCGGAAGATCCTTGGCGATTTCGGCGCTCAGATCCTGAGCGAAGAACCCTATGGCGACCGCGACCTGACCTATGAAATCAAAAAGCGCACCCGCGGCCGCTACGTGCTTTTCAACATCAACGCTTCTCCCGAGAAGATCATCGAGATGGACCGCCAGCTCAAGCTCAACGAAGCCGTGCTGACCTTCCTGTTCGTTCGGGTGGACGAATAAGCGATAAAGGAGCACCCCATGGCGGACGTTAATCACGTAATATTGATCGGACGACTCACCCGGGACGCTGAACTCAAGTACACGTCCGGCGGCATGGCCGTCTGCAAATTCGCCATCGCGGTGAACAAGCGACGAAAACAAGGCGACCAATGGGTTGAGGAAGCCAATTTCTTCGATATCGTCCTGTGGGGACGGTCCGGAGAATCCCTGAACCAGTATCTGGTCAAGGGAAAACAGATTGCCGTCGAGGGCGAACTGCACCAGAACCGTTGGGAGCAGGACGGACAGGCCAGAAGCAAAATCGAGATTATGGCCAATAACGTCCAGCTGCTTGGCGGCAATCAGGGCGGCGGCCCGGGAGGCGGATCGTCTTCCTACGGCCAGGCTCCCTCTTCCGGCGGTTATCAAGCCAAGCCCCAGGGCGCGCCCTCGGGCGGGTACCAGCGTCGTCCGGACGCCCCCGCGCGCGATCCCGGCGATCAGGATTATCCGGCGCCCCCGGACTATCCCGACGACATTCCGTTTTAAGGTTTGTCAAAACGAATATTTCTAAGGAGCTCTTATTATGTCCGATGAAAAGATGAAAGATATGGATGTTGAAGTTCAGGCCCAGGACTCGAGCCGCGACGGCGAAGAACGCGCTCCCCGCAAGGGAAAAATGTTCTTCCGCAAGAAAGTATGCCGCTTCTGCACCCAGAAGGCGAAAATCGACTATAAGGACGCGGATGGCTTGCGCCGCTATACCACCGAGCGCGGCAAGATCCTTCCCCGCCGCATTACCGGTACCTGCGCGAAGCATCAGCGCCGTCTCGCCCTCGAGATCAAGCGCGCTCGCGCCCTCGCGATGCTTCCCTACGTCGTAAGCTGACCATGAACGGAACGGGACTGCCGGGAAGCGACGGTAACGCCGTTTCCTCTCCCGCCGCCGCTGTCGGCGCGGCCTTCGCCGCCGCCGCGGTGGCGGTTTCGATTTTTCACTGGTTTCCGTTCCTTTCGCTGCTTTTCGCGGCGCCCCTTTTTTTTATCCGGTTCCGGTACGGAAACCGCGCTTTCCTGCTCAGCCTTCCGGCGGTCGTTATTCTTGACTCGGTATTGACCGGCGCGACGCTTGGGGCGACGGGCGGGCTTACCGCCAACGCCTTGGGCCTATCGGCATTGGGCACGGCCCTCGTGGCGTTTCCCCTTGCGGCGCTCGCCCTTCCGTTCTTGCGCAGGGATGAATACCGTCTCGCGGCCGCCGCGTTCGTTTCGGCATTGCTTTGGGCCGGTTTGGCCCTGTTTACCCCCCTGGGGCGCGAGGTTGACGACTTTATACGGGATTTCGCCGCGCAATCCGCCTCTTTTTTTCGGGAGGCTTTGAACGACCTTCCCGATTCATCGCTGCTGGTCGCCCGATTGTCAGAAGAAAACCTTTATGGTATCGCGCGAAAAACGGTCTCATGGTCGGTCTTTCCCGCTCCGTTTATCGCCTATGCCGCGGGTTGGCGTATGGGTCGTTTTGCCGTTTCGCTCGCGCGGCCCCGCCGGTTGCCCGTTTTTTCGCTGGAGGGCTTTTATACGGGATTCCCCGTTTTTGTGCCCCTGGCGCTCGGTATGATGGGCGTGATCGCCAACCGATTCGCCCCCAACGGCTATCTGGAAACCGTTTCCTGGAATGCCATATTTGGCTCGGGTTTTCCCTTAATCCTACAGGGATACGGGATAACCCGATCGTTCGTGCGCCGCCTCTCACAACGGGGCAAGCGTCCGTATCTGTGGATCGGCCCCCTGCTGATCCTGGTGGTGGTCACCGTCGGGTGGCCCTATGTATTGAGCGCATTGATGATCCTTGGCGCCGTGGAACTATTCGTTCCCATACGCCGAAGACTTATCGATAAAGGCGTCGTCGATCCAACTCCTGGACGCGGCGGCGACCAAAACAAAGAGTAAGGAGCTAGAGATGAAAGTAATTCTGAACCAGGACGTAAAGCACCTGGGCGAAGAGGGCGACGTAAAAGACGTTGCCATGGGGTATGCCCGGAACTACCTGTTCCCCCGGGGACTGGCCGTTCCCTGCAACGACATGACCCTTGCCCATTTCGAAAGCCGCAAGGCCGAAATCGAGGCTAAGAAGCAGGTCAAGCGCTCCGAGGCCGCCGGTCTCAAGGAAAGACTCGAAGCCACCGCCATTAAGCTCGTCATGCCCGCAGGCGCCAACGGCAAGCTCTACGGCGCGGTTACGAACCAAACCATCGCCGACGAGTTCATCAAGCTCGGCTTCGAGATCGAGCGGAAGCGGATCGAGCTTCCCGGCCTTACCTTCAAGAGCGTCGGTAAGTACCGCGTGAGCGTCCGCCTTTACGAGGGTACGCTCGCTGAGGTCGAGGTATACGTCGAGGCCCAGCCCGAGGCGAAGACCGAATCCCACGCCCCCAAGCACGAAAAGCGCCACCATCGGCATGAGGAAGAAACCGTCGAGACCGATGCGGCCGATGCCGAAGAACCCGCCGAGGACGCTGAATAAAGCGCGGCATTCAGTAAAAAAAACATGAGTCCGTCTTCCCTCAAGGACAAGGTCCCTCCGCATAATCTCGAGGCAGAAATCGCTACCCTGGGCGCCTTGCTCCTTGATTCGGAAGCCGTGGGTACCGTTATACGGTACCTGCGGCCGGACAATTTCTACTCGCTCCAAAATCAGAAGATATTTCAGGCGATTATCGGCCTTTTCAATAAGGGTCAGAGAGTCGACCTGATTACCCTGTCCGAGGAGCTCCGTCAATCCGGCGCCCTCGAGTCGGCGGGAGGCCCCGCCTACGTCGCCTCCCTGACCGATACGGTACCCACCAGCGCCAACGTTGAGTATTACGCGAAAGTCGTGCTCGAGAATTCGGTGCGACGGTCGCTCCTGACCATCTCCCATAAGATTATCGCCTCGGCCCACGACGATTCCACGGAAAGTAGGGCGGTCCTCGAGGACGCGCAAAAGCGGATATTCGAGCTGACCGACGCGAATCAGTCCGCGACGTTCAAAACCCCGAAGGAAATCATTCCCCGGGCGATCGAGGCGATAGAACGGCTGTACCACACCCGCGATTCCTTTACGGGCGTGCCTTCCGGCCTGATTGAGCTCGATCAAATGACGAGCGGTTTCCAGAAATCGGAATTGATTATCATAGGCGCGCGGCCTTCCGTGGGTAAAACGGCCCTTGCCATGACCATGGCGGCGCATACCGCGGTTAAGGAGAAAATCCCCACCGCGTTCTTTTCGCTTGAAATGTCGGATATGCAGCTTATGCAGCGCCTGATCTCCCAGGAATCGAAAATCCCCTCGGAGAAGATCAGGACGGGCCTCTTGAAAATGAGCGACTTCCAGAGCATACAGGACGCCGCCGGCTATATTTACGATTCTCCCCTGTATATCGTCGACATGCCCAACATGAAGCTGCTCGATTTACGGGCCATGGCCCGGCGGCTTAAGGCGCAATTCGACGTTCAAATCATCTTTATTGACTATCTTACGCTTATTACCAGCGAGAATTCGCTCATTCCGCGGCACGAACAGATCGCCGAGATTTCGCGGTCCCTGAAAAGCCTTGCGCGCGAGCTGGATATTCCCGTTGTCGCCTTATCCCAGGTACGGCGCGACGCAGAGGGCAAAAAACCGAACCTGGCGGACCTTCGGGAATCCGGTTCTATCGAGCAGGACGCCGACGTGGTCATGTTCCTGCACCGAGAGCGGGTCAGTTCCAACAAGGACGGAGGCGATCACGAGCAGGCCATCGATACCGAACTGATCGTCGCGAAGCAGCGCAATGGCCCCATCGGCGACATCGATATTCTCTTCCTTCCCCGTTACACCAAATTCGTGTCAAAGACCCACGGGTAAGGCCCGCGGGCCTTTTAGGCCAAAATACTATTCCTCTTTCCAGTAGCCGTCCGCGGTGATGGAGGAGGTGGAATCCAGTTTTCCCGCGGGCCTGGTTAGCCAACTTACGGAGCCGTCGTAGTTGACGGTGACTACCCACTGTGACATGAGCACGATCCTCTTCGGCAGGGCGTATCCCCTTTGGAACCTGCGGGCGGTGCCCTTGGCGCCGTCGATTTCCACGACCGCGCCTTTCCCGAGATTGGTGAATATAAGATGCCCGTCCGACAGCGCGGTGGCTGAAAGGTCCTCGTCGGCGTAGGACGCCTCGATCTTGACGGGAGGCGCGTTCCCCCCGAGGGAATCAAGGCCGTTGACCGTAACCAGCCGGGTAACCGGCCCAGAATCGCCGGTCCCGACGATAAAGCCGGTGAAGCCGGCTATCTCGGCTTTCGTCGGCCGAATGCCGTAACACAGATTACCCTCAATTTTATAGGGTACGGTTTCCCCGGTCCTGGTATCGATTTTAACCACCGGGTTCGGGGATCGGGACGTGGCGGACTTCGTGACGATCACCGTATTCTCAGAAAGGATCAGGATATCCTGCAACCCGATTCCCCGATAGCTGAACGGCGGAGAAACGGAGGGCGAGGCTCCCGTGTCGAGCACGGTTACCTTGGAACTTCCTTCGATAAAAGCGAGCATTCCCGGTTTCGCGGTAAGGGCGGTAACCGGCTCGCTGGGCGCATAGAGGGTTTCGCGTGTATCGCCGTCCAACGCGGACCGGGTTATGGGGGCTATCTCGCCGTCCGACCAAAAAAGAAGGGATCCATCGCTCAGGGCAAGGCGGTTCCCCGTTACCCCGTCGAAGGCGAACAGGGGCGCCTTACCGGGACCGGCGGAAATAAGCACCGTGCCGCCGGTCAGCAAAAAGAGCCGTTCTCCGTCGCTTACCGCGTCGTCAATCCTTCTCACCGGTACGGAATCCACCGCGTCAAGCGAGGGTACCCTGTCCGCCGCCACGTCCTTGCCCGTGGCGTATATGGCCCCGTCCGAGGCGCCGAGGAGGATCCTGTCCCCGAGCGCCAGGGCTGAAACCGGGTTGCCGTCCGCGGGGAATTCAAATGAGGCAGAGGAAAGGTCCCCATGGCGCATGATCCAACCGTTTTCGCTGTCATGTTCCAGCCAATAGGGCGCGGTATCGGCGTCGGACGCCGCGGGAAGCTGCGCGGGAAACGGCGAATCCCAATAGGCGATAACCTTTCCGCTCGTCGCGTCGAGAACGTTTATGCCCCCGTCGATGATGCCCGCCATGGCGCGGTTGTTATTGAGCGATATGGGCTCGCTCATGTCCGCGGGCGCCTGATACGTCGCGCGGGTAGAGCCGGTCGATAGGTCGGTATACACGAACCTGCCCGAAGGGCCGAAGGTCATTACGCTGCTTTCGGTTTTGCCGGTAACCGAAAAGGAAACCATGCCCGGTTGCGCCTTGAAAAGGTCCGCCGTATCGCCGGTAGTGCCTGCGAGGGCGGTAATGCCCTCCAAGGAACTGTTCCCCACGAAGAGCCAGCTCCCCTTGGCGGACCAGGAAAGGGAAAGGACGGAATCCTTAAAGCGTTTCGCGTACAGGCGGCGCTTTTCGTTCCAGTTCCACAGCGACACCCGATGTACGGTGAAGCCGTCCGATTCATAGATCGCGATTAAGTTCCCGTTCGGGTGCACGGCAATCCGGCGGACGGGGAGGTCGGAAACCTGCCAGGAATCGCCGTTCCCCGCCTCGTGACGGGTTACGAACCCAAGTTCGTCGCCCGAAACGAAATAGGGCGTTTCCGGAATGGGCGCCAATGCCAAAACCGCGCCAAGATGCCGTTTGACCGAGCCGCCGGTTACGGATGCCGAACGCTCGTCGGTCCCGAACGATCCCGGCGAATCGCCGATATCCGGCGTGACCACGCCGGGTTTGGCAAGGTTTTCGATGGGGTCGAGGGTTACGGGCTGTTTTGCGCTGGCCGTCGCGCAGGAAACGGTGAGCGCCATGGCGGCAGACAGGATCGACAGTACGGTTCGCTTAATCATTGTCGGAACCCCCGAACGCGAGATTCTGCACCGAGAGGTACGCGCCGTTCCGCAGGAGTGAGTGGGGCTCTTCGTCCGGTTTAGCCGTAACGGAGCCGTATACCGTTTGATAGAGTTTTTCGGGAACTTTCATGACCGCTATTTCAGAATCCCGCAGCCCATGGACATGAAAAACGAGGTTCGAATCGGCATCGACGCCCTCAAAGGAAATGATCGGCGCGGATTCTGGGGAAGACTCAAGGGCCTTTTGAACGAGGTGAAATTTAAGCGCTTCCACCGCCAGGGGATCAAGGCCATCACGGTAGACGGTCACTCGGTCGGCCAACTCGGCGTAACCGACGACCAGATCATAGCCCTCAGCCGCCTCGTAGCGACCGGAAAGCACCGCGAAACGCGATAATTCCGGGACGAGAACCAGTTTCATCGACCGTGAGGGCCACACGACGCGGGTCTCGAGGTCCGTATGCAGTTCCGCGCCGCAAGCGGGGCAAATGCAGGATAAAAAGGTCCCCTCGTTTATGCTTTGTACGGTGTCGGGCGATTGGTCGAGATCAACCTCATCGGGGAGGTCAGCGGTAAAGGTTTGTTCGCAATTGCAGGTAATCTTTCTCATTCGGGTGCCTCCGTCCTGTTCAGTTCGTCAGGAAGTGAAAATCGCTCAGTAAGGCGACTGCGAAAATGCATACGATAAACGCCAGACCGATGAATTGCGCGTAATAAAGGGTCCGCGGCTTCAGTGGCTCTCGGCGGAACAGTTCGATTAACGTAACCAAAATAAGTCCCCCGTCCAGAACCGGAATGGGGAGTAAATTCATCAGAAAAAGGGATACGCAGATAATCCCGAGCAGCTGGGCCAGGGCCGTATAACCGCTCTGCGCTACCTCGCCGAGTAAATGGGTTATCTGTACCGGGCCCGAAACGGCCTCGGTCACGTTGACTCCCTTGAAAAGGAGGCTAATTCCCTTGACGGTCAGCGCGAACGTTTGCGCCGTTTGGCTTATCCCGGCGCGAAAACTGGCCCATAGACCCGTTCCGGGAACGCGAACCGACACTTGCTGCCAACCAAGCCCGATTTCAGGGCCGCTTTCACCATACAGCACGACGACCCGCTTAACGAGCTTTATGCCGTTCCGGTCCAGCGCGACGGTAACTTCCGCCGGCTTCGTATCCAGGGCCTTTTCGAGCTCGAGATAGTGGGAAACGGGCTTGCCGTCGATCTCAAGCACGGTATCGCCTGGTTTTATGCCCGCCGTATCCGCGGCGGAACCGGGCTTTACGGTCCCCACGACGAGGGGAATATACGGATAGATGAAGATTTTCCCGCTGCCCGTCTTCTTGTCCAACGCGGGGACTATTTCCGCCGCGAGTACCGTATCGTTCCGTTCGATCGTCGCGGTAATGGCCTCTTGCGGTCTAATGGAAATATACTGCTGTAATTCGGAATAATTCGAAATCGGCTGGCCGTCGAGGGCAATAATGCGGTCTCCTGTTTGGATACCCGCCTTTTGCGCCGGCGTGCCCGTTTGCCCGTCATAGGTCCACGCTGGAACGATCCTGTTCTCCCACGTAAAATAACCGTATCCGATTGCGCTGACCGACGCGTAGGCGAGCACCGCGAAAAGCAAATTGGCAAGCGGGCCGGCAAAGGCGATTCCCATGCGTTTCAAAGGATGCGCGGCGTAAAAGGAGTCCTGTTCCCGTTCGATTCGGTCGGCGTTTTTGTCCAGCGCATCGCGAAACGCGCGTTCGCCTTTCATTCCGCAATATCCGCCGATGGGAAGGGCCGATATTCTATATTCAGTATCGCCCTTTTTTTTCCGGAAGATTACCGGACCCCATCCCAGGGAAAAGGTTTCTACGGTTACCCCAAACAGGCGGGCCGCCGCGAAATGTCCAAGTTCGTGGGTGAGTATGACGAGGCCCAGCGCGAGTATTCCGAGAAGGTAGCTAATCATCGGGAAAATTCCTTTACCGCCTCTTCCGCATAGGCGCGGGCCACGTCGTCGGCTTCCTGTACGGCCTTGAAATCCGAAGGTTCCCCCGACCAATCCCGCTCCAGCACCTTCGCCGTTATTTCGCCGATTCCCGGAAAAGGGACCGAGCGGGCGAGGAACGCTGCCACGGCCACCTCATTGGCGGCGTTAAACGCGATGGTATACGAGCCTCCCATGGCGACGGAACGATAGGCCATTCCCAGGAGGGGAAAATCCTCGTAGCGGGGCCGTTCGAAATGGAGGGTCCCGAGGGTTTCGGGGTCGAACGGCTGAAGGTGATTCGGCCGTATCTCAGGCCAATTCAAGGCCGAGAGGATCGGATGCCGCATGTCGGGCTTGGATATTTGCGCGTACAGCTCACCGTCCCTGGTCCTGATAAAGGAATGCACGAGGCTTTCCGGATGCACGACCACGCGCACCGCCTCGGCTTTAAGGTCGAAGAGCCGGCATGCCTCTATCACTTCCAGGCCCTTATTGGCGAGCGTGGCTGAGTCAATCGTTATTTTCGATCCCATGGACCAGGTAGGATGCTTCAGGGCGTCTTCCGGCGTCACCGTTGCGAGGCTTTCGGCGGGCCGGTTCCTAAAAGGGCCTCCGGAAGCCGTGAGGATCACCGATTCGACGGCTTCGGCTCCATGGGCGGCAACGAGATTGAAAACCGCGGAATGCTCTGAATCCACGGGAAGAATCATTTTCCCCGTTTCGGCGGCCAATCGGCGGACGAGGGCGCCCGCCATAACGATGGTTTCCTTGTTCGCAAGGGCGAGGTCTTTCCCGGATTCCAGCGCCGCCTTGGAGGGAATGAGTCCGGCAGCGCCGGCAATGCCGTTTACCACGATATCGGCGTCGGATCGGTGAATGAACTCCACTATTTCCGATTCGGAGGCCGAGGCGGTCAACAGGGTGTCCGCTAGGGGAAATTCCGCCCCGAGGGCGTTCAGTCCGTACGTATCGCGATGGGCGGTCATGCCCGAGACGACGAAGCGTTCGGGATCATTCCTGACGATATCGAGGGTACTGGAACCGATCGAGCCGGTCGCGCCAAGCACGAGAATGCGTTTTGAATCGCTCATCTCATAATCCAAACAAAAAGTCGCCGAGTATGTAGAATACCGGCGCCGCCAGGAGGATGGAGTCGATGCTGTCGAGCACTCCGCCCCTTCCGGGAATGAGCGCCCCCGAATCCTTTATTCCGGCGGAACGTTTCATTATCGATTCGATAATATCGCCCACGATCGAGGCGGTGGCGGTCATCAGGGCCAGAACGCCCATCTTCCATAGCGGGCCGGCAAAAACTTCCGGGAAGAAGTATTGCCCGAGTCCCCCCGCGAGGAAGGTTCCGACGTACCCCCCGATGAAGCCGGCTACGCTTTTATTCGGGCTGGCGGGAATGATACCGCGGTTGTTTTTCCCCAGCAAAACGCCGAAGAGCCAGGCGATCGAATCGCAACCGAAGACCATCAGCAAAAACAGGGAGAGCACGATACCCGCATTGTCCCACTTTGTCATGATGGTCAAATACATGGCGAGGTATCCGGGATATAAAACAACCGCGAAGCCGGTGAGGATACGTTCAAGGGAACGGTCAAAGTCGCCTTTCATCCCCTGGACGAATTCAAGGAACAGCACCAGAACGCTCGCTATGGCGATAGAAAACGTTATGAGCCGGTACGGGAAGCCGAAGGAGGCGTATAATACCGCCGCCAGGGGAATCATAACGCCGGTTAGCATAAGGAGGGGAAGGGGAAACACGGCGAACCGGGCGGCGAGCATTCCTCGCATCTCAATTATGGCGAGGAGGGTAAACACGATAAGCTCGATATTGAGAAGGAGATAATGCCGTTGGGGAAAGAAGAAAACGGACGCGAGAATGAGGGGCAATCCGATAAAAAATAAAAGCAGGCGTTCAATAATTTTTCTCATGGTACGGATCCGAATCTCCTGTTGCGGGAAGTAAAGTCCCTAATGGCTTCGTCCAGGTCGTTCCCGGTCCAGTCCGGCCAAAGTTTGTCGCTGAAATATAGTTCTGCGTACGCGGATTGCCAAAGAAGGAAGTTGCTGATGCGTTTCTCTCCGCCGGTGCGGATCATTAAATCCACCGGGGGTAGCTCGGGTATATCTAAGTAGGACTCAAGCGTCTTTGCGGTAATTGAGCCCCGTTCGTTTTCCGGTATTTTCTTGATGGCCCTGACCAATTCGTCCTGGCCGCCGTAGTTAATGGCGAGTACCACGGTCGTATTGGTGTATTGTGCCGTACGCTCGCTAACGTCCTGGATTTCCTTTACGATGTCGGCGGGAAGCCCCGATAAGTCCCCCGCGTGGCGTACCCGTATGCCGTTTCTGGCGTAAAAATCGAGTTCGGCGCGGAGATGGGTCTTGATTAAGGTCATGAGAAAGCCCACTTCGTCGGCCGCGCGCTTCCAGTTTTCGGTCGAGAAGGTATAGAGGGTAACGAAGGGAATGCCAAGCTCAGCCGATCGTTTGACCACGGCCTTGGCGGCTTCGAGGCCCTGTTTGTGACCCTGGGTCCGGCTTTGGCCGCGGAGCTTTGCCCAGCGGCCATTGCCGTCCATAATGATCGCCACGTGGGCGGGTAAGGCTTCCATCAACCCTCGAGTATCTCTTTTTCTTTTTCTTCCAGGATCTTATTGATATCCTGGATAAAGCGGTCGGTGGATTTCTGGAGTTCCTCTTCGGAGACTTTCAGTTCGTCCTCGGTCAAAAGGCCCTCTTTTTGCAGTTTTTTCAAGTCGTCGTTCCCGTCGCGGCGGATGTTGCGAATCGCGACGCGGCTCTGCTCGGCATAGCCTTTCGCCGTTTTCACGAGTTCCTTTCGGCGTTCCTCGGTGAGGGGCGGAATCTGTATGCGAATGACTTTTCCGTCGTTGGAGGGATTCAATCCCAACTCGGATTTTTGGATTCCCTTTTCGATTTCGCCTATTAAGCCCTTGTCCCAGGGTTGGATAACCACGAGGCGGGCTTCCGGAATGGAGATGGTGGCAACCTGCGAAAGGGGAGATTTATCCCCGTAATAATCCACGCGCACCTTATCGAAAAGAGATGCGGAGGCACGTCCCGTTCGTATGGTATTGAACTCGTCTTTCAGGGCGGCGATCGATTTTTTCATGCGCTCCAGGTGGGGCGCGATGGTATCCGACATGGTTACTCCTTGAAACTGCGCCGTCCCGAGGGGCGGCTCGTTGGACAATTCCTTGAAACTGCGCCGCCTTAGGGGCGGCTCGTTGGACAATTCCTTGAAACTGCGCCGTCCCGAGGGGCGGCGTGTTGGTATAAACCGCTTATAGCTGAAAATGAATAACCGGCTCCCGGGTGGGAGCCGGTTACGCGTCGGTTTACCGGATATTAGTTAGAGCCGAGCTGGAAAAGAACCATCTTGGAGAGGGTCAGTTTCCCGCCAGCCGCCTTTCCGACTTCTTCCATTTTCTTGGAAACGGAGACCTTATCGTCCTTGACGAAGGGTTGCTCCAGGAAGCAAATTTCGGCTAGGTGCTTCTTGATCTTGCCCTGCACGATACCGGACTTCACGTTTTCGGGCTTATCAAGCTCGGCGGTCTGCTTCATGAAGATTTCGGTCTGCTCGGTGATATAGGCCTGATCCACGTCGGCGACCGCGACGTACCGGGGGGTAAAGGCGGCGACGTGCAGACAGCAGTCGTAGGCGAATTCCTTGACCGCGGCGGAAGCGAGAACCTCGCTCTTATCTGCCTTCAGGGTAATGAGAACGCCGGTCTTCTGATCGGAGTGCACGTAGCTCGTGACGCTTTCGTCGGCGGCGCAATTGACGGTGGCGATGCGGTTCAGGCTCATGTTCTCGCGGATCTTGGTGGCGAGGTCGAGTACCTTCGCGGAAAGCTCGGGAGTTACCTCGGTAACGCCCTTGTCCCAGGCGGTGGTTACCACGTCTTCGCACAGGGCGATGAAGTCGACGTTCTTGGCCACGAAGTCGGTTTCGCAGGTAACTTCAACCATAACGGCCTTCTTGCCGTCGGTCTTCACTACCACGCGGCCCTCGCTGGTCGCGCGACCTGCGCGTTTTTCAACGGCGGCCAGGCCCTTTTCCTTGAGAAGTTTCTCGGCGGCGGCGGCATCGCCCTTGGTTTCGACGAGCGCGTTCTTGCACTCCATCATGCCGGCGCCGGTTTTCTCGCGCAGCGCCTTAACGTCGGAAGCTTTGATGTCCATGAGTGCTCGTCTCCTTATTTCTCGTCGTAGAGTTTGTCTTCGTCGACGAGGGGTTCGGTTTCTTCGGCAACGGCTTCGGAAACCTTGGCATCGGTGGGGGTATAGTTGCTGTAATCCTCGATCTCTTCGTCCTCGGCGACCTTCGCGGCAACGGTTTCGGTCATGTCCTCATCGTCGTCCTGGAGGTTCTCGATGATCTTGAGCCCGTTCTCGTTGTCGGCTTCGACGACGGCGTTGGCGATGATCTGGGTAAACAGGGAGATGGCGCGGATGGCGTCGTCGTTTCCGGGGATCGGATAATCGATTCCCTCGGGGTTGCAGTTGGTATCCACGACGGCCACGATCGGAATGCCCATGCGGCGGGCTTCGGCCACGGCGATGGATTCCTTGCGGGTGTCGATAATGAAGAGGATTCCGGGGAGATCCTTCATTTCCTTGATACCGCCGAGGTTTTTCTCGAGCTTTGCCTTTTCCTTGAGCGCGGCGGCGATTTCCTTCTTGGTGAGACTCTCGAAGGTGCCGTCGATTTCCATCTTTTCGATCTTTTTCAGGCGGAGGAGGCTTTTCTTGATGGTGGTGAAATTGGTGAGCATACCGCCGAGCCAGCGGTTATTCACGTAGAACATGCCGCAGCGTTCCGCCTCTTTGGCGATGGTCTGCTGGGCCTGCTTCTTGGTTCCGACGAAGAGCACGCTCTTGCCGGCAGCCGTGGTCTTGCGGACGGCTTCGTAGGCTTCCTTAATGGAAAGGATGGTCTTCTGAAGATCGATGATGTGGATGCCGTTCCGTTCCGCGAAGATATACTTCTTCATGCGGGGGTCCCAGCGCTTTACCTGATGTCCGAAATGTACGCCGGACTCGAGCAGGCTTTTCATGGTTACTACTGCCATGAGATTCTCCTTCGTGTATTCCTACTATAGGAATACCCCTTCTCTGTTTCTCGGTATGAAAACCGGAAGATGTGCCGGCCGGAACCGCCGTTAAACGGTGAATTCGTAGCCGTGCTCGCGCAGTATGGCATATAAATCGTGTATTGGCAAGCCTACGATACCGCTCCAGGATCCCTCGATCCGTTCGATAAAACAGGCCGCCAAGCCCTGTATCCGGTAAGCCCCCGCGACTCCCTGCCACTCGCCGGTATCCAGGTACGCCTCTATCTGCCGGTCGTCCAGCTTCATGAAGGTGACCGTGCTGACCGAAGTGCGGGACGAGATAAAGTTGATTTTTGCGTCGAAAAGGCTAATGCCGGTGATGACCGAATGCGATTTACCCGAAAAATCTCGCAGCATCCGCTCGGCGTCGTCGCGGTCCGCGGGCTTTCCGTACACCTTACCGTCCAGCGAAATGAGGGTATCGGCTCCCAATATCCAGGGCGCGTTGATATCGGTCTGGGCGCGCATTACCGACTCGAGCTTCTTCATCGAGTGGAGTTCCGCCACGCTTTCGGGTTCAAGACCGGGCATATCGGGCTCGTCATAGTCCGGGGTCATTACCCGGAAGGGTATTCCGAGTTCCTTCAGTATTTCCTGCCTACGGGGAGACGTAGACGCTAAAACGATGGGTTCCATATTTTCACCTTGCGATTGATTGACAAAACTTCAGTTTTCCGTATAAATGGACATGAGTCACGGAAGATTAGCTCATTTGGATAGAGCGTTGGCCTCCGGAGCCAAAGGCGGTGGGTTCGAATCCCGCATCTTCCATCAGGCAATAAAAAAACCCGGTTTACGCCGGGTTTTTTTATTGCCTGCGCGGAAACGCCTTTCCGCGCCGAACGACTATTTCCCGCTGCCGCTCTTGGCGGTACCGCTTTTTCCGCCGTTGCCGCTTACCGATTTCAATACTTCATAGGCGCGATTTCGTACCGGCGTAACGTAATTGTAATTGTTCGCAATGCGAATTATCGCGTTGATCATGCCCGACTTGTCCTCGACCTGGGGAGCCAGTTTTTCGTAGGTATTGAGAACCTCAAGGGCGAGTGAACTGGTCGGAAGGATTATGTCGAACTTTCTGGTGATCCAGTTGATCATCTCGACCACCTCGTCGTTATCGTTATAGCCCAGCTCTCCGAGAGACCGTACCGCGGCGGTAATAACCGCGGGCTCGTTGTCGGAATACATGACCGTGATCAGGGTGTCTTTCGCCTCGGTCGTACCCATTTTGCCGAGAAGCTCGCAAGCCTTCATGCGAACGTCGGGGAAATTGTTCATGGTTCGGCCGTTTTCCTTCACCACGCTGGTGATTCCCTCGGAAGCGAGGCTGTCCAGGGCGACCTGTATGTCCTCGGAGGTGCGGCCCGCGCCGATGGCGTTTTCGATATACTGCAGGGCGACCATTTTGCTGTCCCGTCCCTCGGATGTCGCGAGTTCCTTGATTATGACTCCCTCGACCGAGTTCAGATACGCTTCCTCTACGGTCATAATGGAATCGGAGCCTTCCGCGTAGGCGGAAAAGGCCGAAACGAGAAGGGTCGCGACAACAACTGGCAACGACTTGATACGCATATGGAGACCTCCCTGGTCATCTTTATCTAATATGATATTATACTCGGTAACTCCAAGTATAAGTCAAGTATTTACCCTTTTCACGCCATTATTGATTCTTGGGAACCAGCTTCCAGGTATTCCCGAATTTCTCGATGATGTATATGGCCGCGAGATTTCCGGGCGAAATTTCCATGATCACGTATACCCGGGTAGGTGAAACGAATTTGATATCGTCCACGCGCATATTCTGGCGCGACGGCACGAATACGTAATTGAAGTAATCTTTTATGGAGCGAAGCTGAATTCCCTTAATGGGAAGATTCGCCGAAACCTCCGCCAAAACGGCGGGATCGGAGAAATTCTCGCGGTATTCGGGCGAAAGGTATTCGAGCCACGCGTTGTAATCCCGGGAAAAGGTTATCCGGTTCAGGTCGTTCACGACCGCTTCAAGCTCGGTTTTGGTCGTGATGAAGGTTTGCTTGGTGATGGTCACGTTTTCGAACTGGGCTACGATGTCCCCATCCGTCGCGGCGGGAGTCGTCGCGGCGGGCGTTTCCTCCGTTCCCGCTTCCGGCTGGCCATTCGTTGCCGATACCGCAGGCGGTTCCGCGGGCGGCTGCGGGGTTTCTGTAGCGGGTTGGGTAGTGCAGGAAGCGAGAACGACGAGTGAGCACAGAATGGAATAGTACGCCGGATTCTTCATATAGACATACTACTCCGAGGCTTGATTTCCGTCAAATAACTTTTTGGTTACGCGGTGTTGACGGACAAGAAGGGTAGGCCGTACAGTATCGGCTATGGTAAAAGCAGTTTTTCCGGGATCTTTCGATCCGCCTACGTGGGGACACCTGAACGTCATTGAGCGGGCGCGCGCGATTTTCAACGAAGTGCACGTGGTTGTGGCGGTAAATAGCGAGAAGGATTACCTTTTTTCCGCGGATGAACGGGTTTCCCTCATGCGTGATCTGGTATCCGAATGGGATAATGTCCAGGTCCACTCCTGGAACCGCCTTATCGTGGAATACGCCCGGGAAGCCGGGGCCCGCGTTCTTATACGGGGCGTGCGAAATCTTGCGGATTTTTCCTACGAATTTGACTTGGCCATGATGAATCATGGCTTAAACCCCGAAATCGAAACGATTTTCCTTTCTACCGAACCGCAGTACTTTGTGCTCCGGTCCAGCGCCATCAAGGAATTGGCCAGTTACGGCGGCGATGTTTCCACCATGGTCCCCGATTCGGTAGCGCGGGCCCTGAAGGAACGATACCATCGTTCTACGTCCTAATTCGACAAATTCTGAAAAAATGTAAGGCACGGCTTGACAGTTTTGCGGAAACTATTTAGTATCTGCTGTATCTTTGTGTCTAACTTGTGTTTGGAACAATTTTTTATGTGAGGTTGAATATATGGCAGTGCCCAGAGCGAAAACGTCTAAGGCCCGAACCCGCCGCCGCCAGGGAATCAACATGCGCCTAACCGCGCCGACCCTGACTGAATGCGGAAATTGCGGAAACCTAATTATGTCACACCGTGTGTGCCCCAAGTGCGGTTTTTACCGCGGTCGTCAGGTCATCACACCCGAAAATAACGGTTAAACCGATAGGAGCATCATAATGGACGAATTATTCCAGAAGATTCAAAAGCTTATCGCCGACAAACTCGAAATCGATGAATCCAAGATCACCCTTGACGCCTCCTTCCGCCAGGACCTTGGCGCGGACAGCCTCGATACCTATGAGCTGGTCTATGCCATCGAGGAAGAGATGGGCGTGAGCATTCCCGACGAGAAGGCGAACGAGTTCGAAACCGTGCGCGACGCCTACGACTTTATCAAGTCGGTTCAGAAATAAGCAACGAAACGTCGGAGCGTCTCGGTATGTTTCCGTTTATCCCTCAGTCGGATGGGGAACGCAAGCGAGTGCTCCACCATTTCCAGAAGAAGGCCGGTATACGCTTCCGCGATATCGGCCTTCTTGATTTGGCCTTCCATCATCGATCCTATTCCAATGAAACGACCAAGGAACGCGTCAATAACGAGCGCCTGGAATTTTTAGGCGATGCCGTTTTGGGCATGGCCGTGGCCGCGCGCCTTTACGAATGCATGGCCGATCGCCCCGAAGGGGATCTCGCTAAGACTAAGTCCGTCGTGGTTTCCGAGGATACGCTTTCGGAACTAGCGCTCCAGATCGGCATTGACGAATGCCTCATTCTCGGTAAGGGAGAGGAGCTTTCGGGCGGGCGAAAGAAAAAAGCAATTCTGGCCGACGCCACCGAAGCGGTAATCGGCGCCCTGTATCTCGACTCGGGCTTTCGGGCCGCGGAACGCTTTGTCCTTGATTTAATGGATCCCCGCATTACCCTCGTAATGGAAAACCGGCATCATCGGGACTATAAAACCCTGTTACAGGAGTACGTTCAAAAGACGTATAAGACGGTGCCGAAGTATACGTTGGTACGGAAAAGCGGTCCGGACCACGATCGTACCTTTTGGGTAAACGTGGAAATCAACGGCAATACGTATGGGCCTGAACAGGGAAAAAACAAAAAGGAAGCAGAACAGGCTGCGGCTTCCGTTGCCGCGCACGCCCTCTCTATTCTCGAGCAACCGCAGTCCCCAGCCCCGTGATTCGGTTATAAAAGGCTCGGGCGATCTCCATCAGGCGGTTACGGTCGTTGAGTTCCGGATCGTCGAGCACGGCCTCGAACAATTCTTTCAATACCATGCCCGTTTCCGGTCCCGCGGGAATTCCCGAGCGGATCAGGTCATTCCCGTTTACCGCCAAATCCTTAAGGGAAAAGGCATGGTCGCGGGCCAGAACTCCGTCTATGCGTTCGCCGAATTCGCTTAAGTGAAGCGGTTCCCCCCGTACTCCCGAAATGGCCCAGCCATCGGCCCGTCTCAGGTCGAAGAGGGCGGGAATACTCTCCTTTCCCACGCGTACTATGAAACGGCGCACCGCGGCGTCGGACCAATTGGGTTCGTAGTGGAACATATGCTGCGCAACCAGATGCGCTACCGTACGCACGGTTTTCTGGGGATACCGCAGGCGGTTGAGCACTTTTTCCGCGATTTTAGCGGAGGCGACTTCGTGGTGATGGAAGCTGTGGATGCCGTGCTCGTCGGTAACGCGGGTTTCCGGCTTGCCGATATCGTGAAAAAGGCCGGCAAGGCGAAGCTCGAGGCTGTTTTGCGGACAGGCGTCGCACGCGAGATACAGGTGGTCTAGAACGTCAAATCGATGCAGCCCCTTTTGTTCCACGCCCCTGCAGGCAGCCAGTTCCGGCAGGAGCAAATCGAGGAGGCCCGTTTCTTCCATGATGCGAAGGCCGGTGGAGGGAACGGGCGACCGGAGTAGCTTGCTCAATTCGTCCCTAACCCGTTCTTTCGCGACGAGGGCGGTAACGCCAAGGGCGGGCCGAATGGCGTCTTTGGTGCGGTCGTCGAGACGGAAATCGAGTTGTGCCGAAAAACGGACCGCGCGTAGGGGCCTCAGCCCGTCCTCTCCGAACCGTTCCTCGGCGTTTCCCACGGTCTTGATGAGGCCCGCCTTGATATCGCCCCTCCCGTTGAAGGGGTCGACCACTTCGCCGTCGGGCAGGGAGACGGCGATGGCGTTCATGGTAAAGTCGCGGCGAGACAGGTCTTCTTCGATGGTCGCCGCGTAGGCGACGGAATCGGGTCTCCTTCCGTCGGAATAACCGGTTTCCGTTCGGAAGGTGGTGCATTCGATCATGGCGCCCTTATGATGGATGGTAACGGTTCCGTGCGCGATGCCCGTGGGGATGACGCGGCGAAAGAGCCGCATGACCGATTCCGGCGGGGCGTCGGTGGCGACGTCCCAGTCGCCCGCGGCCCTGCACAGGTAGATATCCCGAACGGCGCCCCCGACAAGGTATACGCGGTACCCCGCCTCGGTAAAGGTTCGCGAAAGGTCTTTGAGTATTCCGGGTACGGGTATTCTATTCATCGCCGGTCTATTATACTGCGTTCGCCCGTTGATTCACAAGGGCGGGAAGGGAGGCTGGTTCAGGTGAGAGGTTTGGTAATTACGGGAGGGCGGGCTCCCGAACCGCGAATTATCGCCCGATACGCCGAAGCGTGCGATTTATGCGTAGCTGCCGATTCGGGATTGGATACGGCGATCGCCGCCGGTATCGTACCCGATTATGCCGTGGGCGACATGGATAGCCTTACGGACCGCTCCTTGCTCTCGCGCTTACGCGAAGACAGGGTGATTACGATGCCCCGCGACAAGGACGCGACGGATACCGAGCTGGCGTTGGGATTGCTTCGGGATAAGGGGTGCGCGGAAACGGTGCTTATCGGCGGCAGCGGCGGTCGATTGGACCACATTTTAGCCCTGCGCGCGCTCTTCGACGGCGTGAACGCGCCGTCCGTCTGGGTAGGCGAAGAGAGCCTCGCCGTGACCTTGGGCGCGCGCTTTCCCTTTCGCCGTATTGAATTGAGCGCTATCCCCGAAGACGAACCCATTTCGGTCTTTGCCGTCGGCGCGGGTCCCCATGCGTTGCGGGGCACGGGCTTGCGATGGCCCGTAGACGCCCTTCGCTGGGATTCCGGCGCCTATAGCCTGAGCAACCGCAGGGACGGAACACCGTGCGAAATCGAGGTAAAGGCAGGTTCGTTCATCGTTATCCTCGATTCTCGCGCGATTTACTCGCTTTCCTGACCCGAGGAGGCGCGAACCTTCTTGAGGGCGGCCTCGGGATTGCCGTTCGATACGGTGATGAAGTCGATAAGTATGGGATATTTGGTGAGGAGCGCTCCCCACTTCTCATAGCGGTCCAGGGTATATTGGTCTGTCGCCGCGTACGTTGCCTCCCGGACAGCGGCATCCGAAAATTCCTGCGACTTCGCTTCCAGATACGCCAGATAGGTTTTCTTCGCGAGCCGATACAGGTCAGTGTCGGGTAACAACAGGGTTTCTATATGGGTATCCGCCGCGATGAAATCGCCTCCCGACGCCTCCATAAGGTTTTTCCGAATTTCTTCGGCCAAGGCGCGCGCGTCGGGAATTTGACCGGCGTCCGACAGTTCGCCTGAAATAGCGAGGGAGAGCGCCTTATTCAGGGCGGAATCCACCAGGGCCGAAACCCGTGAATCGATCCATTGCTCAAGACCGTTTTGGTCGGAAACGCCCGTTTTTACCAATTCCGGCAACCGGGTCGGATTGATCCGGGCAGAAACCGATCCCTCGATCTTCCACGCGAAATTCGGCTTTCCCCCGGCGACGTTGGCGTACAGTTCGGCTGAGGGTAGGGTACCGGAATTTGAAATTCTTACGATTCGAGCCGTGTCGGAAAATACCGTCAAACGGGCGTTGGTGGGGATAAGCCGTTCCCAGTTCCACGAAAAGCGGCCGTTTTCGATGACGTTTTGGGAAACGCCGCCGGTTTTAGTGCTCAGTACCCCATAGTTACCCAAGGGTACGGCGAAAGACGTCCAGCCGAAATAAAACGCAGTTCCGGCAAAGGCAAGAATGAGAAGCAAAGCGAGGAACAGTTTTTTCATCCGTAAATCCCCTGTTACAAGTCAGCCGATTGAGAGTATAGTAAACGAAGCACTAAGGGGAGTATACCGTACTTTTATGGTCAGGAAAAGCCGAAAGCAGTTGACGATCCGCTTTTTGCATCGCGCGACGCTCTTTCTCACTTTTTTTTCCTTCGGGTTGATTCTCCTGTTTTTTTTGGGGAACGGCCAGGATTTTCTCGATACGTCCCAATTCATCGTGCTCACCGTGCTATCCGCCGCCTCTATGCTCGCTACCCTCGTTTCCGCCACTTCCGCGGTCCTCGAGCTGTCGGTCTTCATCGGGGGAAAGAGGGGCCCCTACTTGGGCATGTTCACGGTGAGCGTTCTGTGCCTGGTCTTTTCCCTGTCTGCCGCCCTGATTTCGCGGGGCATATTATTGTTGGCCGCGGGCACCGGTCGTTGACAAAGTTTTTCGACGCAACTTATTATAGCCCAACATGAGCACTACAGATCGGCTTTACGCGGTTCGCGGCGCGGTATGCTGCGAGAATACGGAAACGTCCATCGGCGAGATGGTCCCCGAGCTTTACGCCCAGATCGTGAAGCGGAACGGTATACGCGAGTCGGACATCGTCTCGATTCTATTCACCATGACCAATGACTTAACGGCCATGAATCCGGCGACCGCCCTGCGAAAGGCGGGCCTCGCCGAGTCCCTTCCGTTGTTTGCCTCGGCTGAACCGTACGTTGAGGGGTATCTGCCCAAGGTAGTGCGCGTCTTAATCACGTATTACGGAACGGCGTCTCCGGCTCCCGTTTACCTGAACGGGGCCGAGGCCCTGCGCCCCGACCTTGCGGGAGTCGCCGGGAAAGCCGGGACATCCGGTACATGAGCGCGTTGGGAGGGCCGGTCTGGCTGGCCGTCCGGGAATACGCCGGGCTTGCCGAAGCCGGGGGAGTCAAGAACGTAACGCGTTCCCAGGCGGAGGCCTTGGCGCGCCTCGGCGAATCGGTCACGGTCTTTTTGCCCCGATACGGCTTTATGGATAGCCCCTCGACGGAACTTTTCCGCGCGACAATCGAGGTCGACGACGACCGTTACGATGTCGATTTCGCCTCTCTTTCCTGTAACGGCATTCCCGTAATTCTCGTCGGTTCCCGGGTGTTTTCCGGAAAGCACCAGGTGTACGTGTATACCGAGGAAGAGGCTGCGCGCATTCCCGGGGCGCGGCGCGGCATGGGCCATTTTGACGTCGACGTCATGAACGTTCTCTTTCAGAAATCCGTTATCGAGTACGCCGCCCGAACCGGCGAGAAGCCCGCTGTCGTCCACGGTCACGACGCCCACGCCGCGTTATTGCCCGCCTTGGCGCGTTCTGACCGCCGCGTCTCGCCGCTCTTCGCCGATACCGCCTTTTTTGTCACCGTGCATAATGCGGGCCCCGGGTATCGGCAAACCCTCCGCGATACCGAATACGCCGCGCGATTAACCGGCTTGGGCCGGGAGACACTGGAATCCGGCCGAATAGGCACGAGGATCGAACCCTTCTTGATCGCCTCCCATACCGCTACCCTCATGACCGTATCTCCCTGGTACGCGGAGGAATTGACCTCGCCCTTCTTCGATTCGCATACCGAAGGCCTTTCGGGGGAGCTCCGCCGTCGCGGCATCGTCGTATACGGCGTTACCAACGGAATCGATAGCGACCGCTATTGTCCCCGTTCCCCGGAAAAGTCCGGCCTTCCCTTCGGTTTTGACCCGGGTTCGGGAGACCTGGCGGGAAAATACCGTTGCCGAGAGGCCTTAATCGCCGCTATCTCAGAAAATGGGCTGCCGCCGGAAGTGGTCGCGTCGGGTTCCTGCGGCGATTCCGATACGGCGGTTTGGTTTTGTTACCAGGGCAGGATCGCCCACCAAAAAGGGTTATCGGTTTTGGCCGCGGCGGTACGAACCTTGCTTGAACAGGAATCCCGGGCCCGCTTTATCGTAATGGGGCAGGGCGATCCCGATCTCGAGAACGCCTTTGAGGCGCTTTCTTGGGCTTTCCCGGCTCGTTTCCTCCTGCTCAGGGGATACGAACGCTCGCTGGCGCGGCTGGTGGTCGCCTCTTCCGATTTTCTGGTCTTACCGAGCGAGTATGAGCCCTGCGGTCTTGAGGACTATATCGGCCAAATATACGGAACCATACCCCTGGCGCGGGCCGTGGGCGGCTTAAATAAGATAATCCCCGGTAAAACCGGTTTTCTTTATGGCGAGGACACCGTTCCCAACGATGCCCATGACGTATCGGCGCTCCTGACGGAAATAGCGCGAGACTATCTCCGGTGCGGCGGGCGCCGGTTTACCGACGGGAAATACCTTGCCATTATCCGCGAAGCGTCGGCCTTCGTGGCGCGGGAGGCTGATTGGGACCGGATAATCAGGGAGGGATACCTTCCCCTCTACGAAAAAAAACTTCAGCTCCGGTATTGACTTTTTTTTGGCCATAAGGTAATTTACTGCTCGTTCGCGATGCCAACTTAGCTCAGCTGGCCAGAGCACGTGATTTGTAATCTCGGGGTCCAGGGTTCGAATCCCTGAGTTGGCTTGAGAGGATCACGGCAAACGCGATCGTTCATGGGGAGATTCCCGAGTGGTCAAAGGGGGCAGACTGTAAATCTGTTGGCTCAGCCTTCCAAGGTTCGAATCCTTGTCTCCCCAAAAGCCTTCCTTCACAGGAAGGCTTTTTTTTTCTTCGCGCGACCCGCATTAAGGGGGTATACTCAATGAATGAACCTTTTTACGCCGAGGGGCTGCATTTCAGCTGCCAGCGGTGCTCGCTTTGTTGCCGTCATGATCCGGGGGTGGTGAGGCTTTCCGAGCGGGACCTTGCAAGCTTGATCGAATGGGCAGGCCTGAGCCGGGAACGCTTTATCGAACGATACTGTCGCTGGGTCGACCGGGGCGACGGAACCGAAAACCTATGCCTTCTCGAAAAGAAGAATTACGATTGCGTCTTCTGGGATCAGGGCTGTACCGCCTATGAGGCCCGCCCGTTTCAATGTTCTTCATACCCCTTTTGGCCGTCGCTCCTTCGGGACGAGGACTGGTGGGCGGCCAATGCCGCCGATTGCCCGGGGGTAAACAAGGGAAAGCTGCACGATCGCGCGGAAATCGAGTCCTTTCTTGAACGGAGGAAGCGCGAGCCGTATATTATGAGGAAGAAAGTCTGAAGGTGAGGTCCGCATGAAGATTTCGTTCTGGGGTGTCCGGGGTTCTATCCCGACCCCGCTTTCGCCGCTCCAGATCCAGAATAGAATCGCCGCGGTGGTTCAGCGCGTTACCGCGAAGGACGTGACCTCCGCCGACGCCCGTGAAAAATTCTTGGCCAGCCTGCCGGAATGGCTGTTCGGGACCGTCGGGGGGAACACCTCGTGCGTGGAGCTGGAAAACGGCCAGGGCGATTGCATCATTTTGGACGCGGGCTCCGGCTTGCGCGAGCTTTCCCTCAACCTGAGAAACCGGCCCGGCCATTCCAGCGGCGGCATGACCTATCACCTTTTCTTTTCCCACTACCACTGGGACCATCTGCAGGGCCTTCCCTTTTTCGGGCAGGCCTTTGACCCGCGCAACCGTATCGTTTTTTACGGCACCGAAGAAGATTTGCGCGAGCGGCTGAATTACCAAATGAAGCCCCCCTTCTTTCCCGTTCCCATGGAAGGCCCCATGGGTTTTCGCGCCTCGCTGGAATTCGTGGCGCTCTCGCCCGAAACCGGTCCCCTGCGCATCGGCGATACCTCCGTTTTCTGGAAGCGGGTCAACCATCCCGGCGGGTGTACCGCCTATCGGTTCGAGGAAAACGGGAAATCGCTCATTTACGCCACGGATACCGAATTGGCGCGAGACGATTTTCTGGATACCGACGAAAACCGGAAATTCTTCTCCGACGCGGACGTGTTGATCATGGATTCTCAATACACCATGGATGAGGCGCTTGAAAAAACGGGGTGGGGTCATTCGTCCTTTTCAATTACCGTGGATTTCGCCCTGAATTGGCGCGTGAAAAAACTGGTGCTCTTTCATCACGAACCCACCTATACGGACAAGAAAATATTCTCCCTGCGGCAATCGGCTGAATGGTACCGCGAATACGCGGGCAGCAGTCCCGTGGAAATAACGATAGCCCGCGAGGGTATGGAGCTGACATTGTGAACGATTACTCATTTTCCGAAACGGAATTAAAAAGCCTCGCGCTCCTGCTGAGAAAGCATGAGGAGGGCCTCGATCCTGCGCTGGACGGCTTCCTTCAATTCCTGGAGAAGTACGTGTATTCGACCATGACGATTGAGGAAGCGGAGCTTTTTTTCAGGTGAGCCTATGAAATTCTCCAAAGCGCTGATAACGCTCCTCGCCATTTTACTCTTCGCCGGGGCGGCGGGCATCGCGATAACGTATTGGTCCCTCTCCCCCCGAAGCGCCGCCGCGGACTCGGAACTCTTTACGGTATCGAAAGGCGAAACCGCCCGGGCTATCGTGAATGGCCTGGAAGGCCGCGGCTTCATCCGCTCCGGGACGGCGGCATACGCGGTGGTGCGCCTTCGCGGCATTTCCCTCAGGGCGGGAACCTATCGCCTTTCCTCCTCCTGGGGAACCCTGAAGATCCTTTCGTTGATCGCCTCCGGGAAGGAAGAAACCCGGAGGGTTACCATACCCGAGGGGCTGTCAATTTCCAAAACCGCGCGGCATCTCGAGGCCGAGGGTATCTTGTCGGCGGAAGCGTTCGCGGCGGCCGCCAGGAAGCCGGGGGTGTTGGCCCCTTACGGGATCGAGGAGGGTACCGCGGAAGGTTATCTTTTCCCCGACACCTACTTCTTTCCGTATGGCATTTCGGCCGACGATTTGGTCGATATGATGGTGTCCACCTTCTTTTCCCGCCTGAAATCCATTCCCGGCGCTCCCTCGGAACCGGCCAAAATCCGTTCCGCGGTCATTCTCGCGAGCGTGGTGGAACGGGAATATCAGGTCCCGGAAGAGGCCCCCCTAATCGCCAGCGTTTTCGCCAATCGGCTGAAAATCGGGATGGGCCTTCAATCCTGCGCCACCATCGAGTACATCATCACCGAAATACAGGGCAAGCCGCATCCTTACCGACTGCTGGATTCCGACCTGACCATTCCCAGCGACTATAACACGTATTTGTGGGCGGGGTTGATTCCCGGACCGATCTGCAGTCCCGGCCTCGTTTCCCTCAAGGCTGCCTTTGCCCCTGCGGACACGGATTATCTGTATTTCCGCCTGGTCGATCCCGAGGCGGGTACCCACGCCTTTACCCGATCCTTGGACGAGCACGTCAAGGCCGGCCGTCAGCTCGTTCTCAAGAGGGACGCGAGCCGCTAATGGCACGAATCAGCCCGGCGACGATCGACGCCGTCAACGCGCAAACCGATATCGTTTCCCTGGTGGGGGAATACACGCGACTCGAGCGGAGAGGCGCTGACTGGTGGGGATGCTGTCCGTTTCATAACGAGAAATCGCCCTCTTTCCACGTCGTTCCCGACCGGAAGATGTATCATTGCTTCGGGTGCGGCAAGGGCGGCGGCGTCATCAATTTTCTCATGGAGATGGACAAGCTCTCCTTCGTGGAAGCCGTGGAGACCCTCGCGAAGAAAACGGGGATCGAGGTGGTGTACGAAGGAAACGCCGGTCCCCCGATTCCCCGGGACGATACGAAGGATAAGCTCATTGAGCTTTACGATCGGGTCGCGGGCAGTTTTCACTGGTTGCTGCTCGAGTCGCCCCACGGCAAAAAAGCCCTGGACTACCTTCGGTCCCGGAAGGTCTCGCCGGAAATTATCGAGGAATTTCGCCTGGGATATTCGCCGGCCGACCGTCGTTGGCTGTACGGTTTTTTGACAAAAAAAGGGTATTCAAGGGATTTTTTGGCGAAATCTGGGCTTTTCTCGAAGAAGTTTCCGGAATCATCCTTTTTTTCCGATCGTCTCATGTTTCCGATCATGAACCGGAAGGGCCAGGTCGTCGCCTTCGGCGGGCGCATACTGGAAGGGGAAGGGCCCAAATACCTTAATTCGGGGGATATGCCGCAGTATAAAAAGGGCGAAACCCTTTTTGCCTTCGATCGCGCCCTTCCCGAAATACGGCAAACCAAATCGGTCATTTTTTGCGAAGGCTACATGGACGTCCTCGCATGGCATCAGGCAGGGATGAAGCGGGCCGTGGCCCCCCTGGGGACCGCGTTCACGGAGGATCAGGCAAAACTCGTCAGATCGTTCGCGGATACCGTATACCTGTCCTTCGATTCGGATACCGCCGGGCAGACGGCGACGTATAAGGCGATTCTCATGTGCCGGTCGGCCGGATTTCAAGTAAAGGTAGTGGAAATAAAAAACGGAAAGGATCCTGCGGATATTTTACTCAATGAGGGCCCTGAAGCCTTGATCAAAACGCTGGAAATTTCTATAATCGATCTGGACTATCTTGTATTGTCAGCCGGTAAACGGTTCGATATAACGAGTCCGGAAGGCAAGTCACGTGCTTCTGCCTTCTTGTTTCCGTACATTGAAGCACTCGAGTCTGATATTCAGAGGGAGTCGACCATTCAGCACCTTTCCGCTGCTTTTGGCATAAGAGAACAAGCGCTGCTTTCCGACTATAGGAACAGAAAGCAGCCGCGCCCGGTAATGCAATCAGGGCAAATAGCCGATAAGCCGGTTAAGGCGCGAAACGTTAAAAGAAACGCCGAATTGCGCGCCGTGCTTGCCGTGGTTGCCAATCCGGCTTTTTTTCCGTTGATGCGGTCGAGCCTTACCTCGGACGACTTTGAGGATTCCTTTGCGCGGGACCTGTATATCGTGTTGGAGGAATGCTATCGAACCGACGCGACCAGCGTCGAGAGCCTTTTGGAACGTTGCCCGGACGAAGAAACCCGCCGAATAGTCACCGAAACGCTGACCGGGGGGGAGTTTGCCGAAAATGCCCAAAAAACGGTGGAAGACAGTATCCAACTGGTCCGAAAAAATGTTCTCGAAAAGAAGCGGGACCGTCTCGTCGCCCGCCTCGCGATGCTAAAAGGCGCGGATCAAGACGAGGCCCGGGTATTGGGCGAACTGATATCCGAAAAACAGAGAATCGACGAAGAGCTTGCCAAATTGAAGGATATGAATGAATGACGGATCTCGAGCTTGATCCCGCGGTTGTAAAACTGCTCGAATACGGAAAAGAAAAAAAGGTGCTCAGTTGGGACGAGATGAACGATCTCCTCCCCGAGACCATCATCAACTCGGATAAAATGGATCAGGTGCTCATACTGCTGGAGAAAAACAAGATCCAGGTCCTGGAAGAGGACTCCGCGGGGGATGAGGAAGAGACGCGCGAAGAAAGCAAAAAGGGCGACGAGGGCGAGCGTAAGCGTCTGGTGTACAGCGAGAAAGACTCTTCGATCGACGATCCCATTCGCCTGTACCTGCGCGAGATAGGAAAGGAAAACCTCCTGACGGCCGAGCAGGAGGTAGAGCTTTCGAAAAAAATGGAAGACGGGGAAAATATCATTAAAAGCGTGATCAAGCATTCAGGCATGATCATCCCCGAATTCTTTTCCATTGCCCAAAAGGCCTTTTCCAAAATCGATCCCCACGAGAGCAATAAGCCCCGCAAGGAGCTCAATGAGGAAATGGCCGAAAAACGCCGCCTCAAGCAGCTGTACGGCGAGGCCCTTAAGCCCTTGCTCGCGGACATGAAACTCTATATGGCGCTCAAGAAAAAACTGCACGAGCGGGATAGGGTGGCCAATGTCCTGGAAAACGAGGAACTGCTCGAACTTCGGAACCGCATGCTCCCTGCCTTGCAGGAAATCGAAATACAGTCGGAAGAGATCGAGCGCTTCTCCGATAAATTCATCGAGGCAACCCGAAAGATCCGCGAATACCGCAGGCGACAGGAAAAAAAGGAAAAGGAGCTCCGCCTTTCCGACTATGGCGAGCTTCGGAATCTTGGCAAGCGTTTGGCCATCGCGCGCGAGCGGGCGGTGCTCGAGGAAGAACTCGGGATCAGCGCCAACGACATAAAAGAGATTTATACCCAAATTCAGGTCATCAACCGGAAGCTTCGTCGGCTTGAGTACGATTTCGAGAATTCCGTAGAGGAAATCATCTCGATGGCCCGTGAAATTCACCGGGGCCGGGTGATGATGAAGAACGCCAAGGACAGGCTCATCAACGCGAACCTCCGCCTGGTGGTGTCCATCGCCAAAAAATACACGAACCGCGGGCTTCACTTCTTCGATCTCGTCCAGGAAGGCAACATTGGCCTTATCAAGGCCGTTGAGAAGTTCGAATACCGCAAGGGCTATAAATTCTCGACCTACGCGACCTGGTGGATCCGTCAGGCCATCACGCGTTCAATCTCCGATCAGGCGCGAACGATTAGAGTTCCCGTCCACATGATCGAGCAGATAAACAAGGTGGTCCGCGAGTCGCGCCAACTGATGCAGCGTCTGGGCCGGGAACCCACCGACGAGGAAATCGCCGAGCAATTGGGCTGGAACGTGAGCCGGGTGAAGCAGGTGAAAAACGTCGCCCGCGAGCCCATATCCCTCGAGACCCCGATCGGCGAGGAAGAGGATTCCCTACTCGGCGATTTTATCGAGGACAAGGACGTGGAGAATCCGGCGAACCAGACGGCGTTTACCCTGCTTCAGGAGCAGCTGCGTTCGGTTCTCTCCACCTTGCCTCCCCGGGAACAGGAAGTGCTCAAGATGCGCTTTGGCCTGGACGACGGCTATTCGCTCACCCTCGAGGAAGTGGGACTGTATTTCAACGTAACCCGCGAACGAATCAGGCAGATAGAGGCCAAGGCGCTCCGTAGGCTCAGACACCCGCGGCGTAGCCGAAAACTCAAGGATTATCTCGATAATTAACCGATTGGAGAGGGAATAATATGATGATGACCGAAGTATTGGACAAGTTAAAGGCGCTGCAGGATATCCTCGCGCAAAAAAACGTGGTGGAAGCGTCTATCGGCGACGCGCCGAAACTCCTTTCGACGCAGGAGGAGTTGCTTGCCCGTCTCAAGAAGGGTTATATCGAGAAAAACGAACAGTATGAAAAGGTTCGTCAGCATATCGCCGAGTTGAAATCCCAGCTTTTTGAGGCGGAAAGCGCCCGAGAAAAGGCGGAAAAGGCGATGGATACCATCAGCACCCAGCGCGAATACGAGGCCCTGGATAAGGAAATCCGCGACGCCGGCGAGCGGGAACAATCCGTCCGCAAGGAACTGCAGCGCGAGGAGCGTTCTTTCCAGGACCTGGACGAGGAGCTGAAGCGCGAGGAAGGCCTGATCAAGCAGCAGGAAGAGGAATTGGACGAGCGCAAGGCCAAGCTCGCCGAGGAAATCGGCGGCATGAAGGCGGAGCTCGCCGAGCTGAACGCCGCCGAGGAGGAAGTGTCCCCGGGCATCAATCCCGAGACGAAATTCAAGCTCGAGCGCATTATCCGGAGCAAGCAGGGCGTGGGTATCGTTCCGATACACGGAAACGTTTGCGACGGATGCCACATGATACTCCCGGCGCAATTCGCCAACGAGGTGCGCATCGGCGACAAAATCGTGTACTGCCCCTATTGCAGCCGCATTCTCTATTACGTCGAGAGCGGCGAGGGCGAGCACGATTATTTCAACGAGGACGAGGCGGGCAGCCTGTCCGACCTTGACGACTTCATGGACGAGGACGAAGACGAGGATGACGGCGACGACGATTCCGATTCCGATTCGTCCGATGACAAGATGGACTACGACGAATAAACGGCAGAGGGCAGTGGGAACCGAGCTCGGGAACGTGCGCTAGCGCGCACGCTCTTGGGTTAGGAAAGTCCGGGCTCCATCGGGAATGATGCCGGCTAACGGCCGGGAGGACGGAACGCAAGGTCCGTTTTACAGACAGTGCCACAGAAAATATACCGCGCTTCGAAGGTTTTTAGCCTTTGAGGCGTAAGGGTGAAAAGGCGGGGTAAGAGCCCACCGCGTGTCCGGTAACGGTACGGCATGGCAAACCTCATCAGGAGCAAGGTCGCGCAGTAGAGGCTTTTCCGAGTCGACGGGCGGTAGTCCGCCGTGAAGCAATACGGGTTTCCCGTATTGCTTCAAGTCCGAGCCTTTGGCTCGGGCCAATCTACGGGTTGACCGCGTGAGGGGCACGGCGACGTGCGTCCCAAGATAGATGGTTCCCGGTTCTTCGGGTCCTTCGGGGCCCGAAGAACTTACAGAACCCGGCTTATTAGCCCTCTGCCTTTTTTTATATGCGGACGCGGAGACGGACGGATGAAGAGCAACAGTTATAGGAAACGATATACCTTGTCGTCGAAACACTCGGTTTTTTCATCGAGTTTTGTCGCCTTGTTCCTCATACTGGTAGCGTTGATCCTGGCCATCGCCGCGTTTTTTTACGTTCGGCGGTCCAGCGAGACCCTTCCCTCGAACGCGAGCCTCTATAAGGCGTGGGAAAACCGGGATTACCCAAAGGTATACGAAAGCACTTCCGCGATTTTGGGTAAACGTCCGCTGGACGGCGCGGTTCTCGCCTTGAACGGGTTTTCCGCCTATTATCTCCAGTTAGCGCAGACCGATCCTTCCAGCGCGACCGCCCTCCTTGACGCGGCGATCGTGAGCATGCGGAACGCCTGGTACCGCGTTTCGGAGTCGGAGCGCCCCCAAATCGCGTATATTCTCGGAAAGGCCTATTATCAACGGGGGTACTATTACGCTGACCTCGCGCAAAAATACCTTGAATATGCCTGGAACGCCGGAGTTAGGTATCCCGACCTTGAAGAATACCGCGGCTTGGCGGCCTCGGTGCTGGGGGATTATTCAAAGGCGATCGTCGCCTTCACCGATGCCCTCGCGAATAATCCCTCGGATTTGCTCCTTTTTACGATCGCCGCGACGTATCGCAAAACGGGCGACATACCGAAGGCGAAACAATACTATTCCGAAACGATCCGGTCCACCAAGGACGAAAACCTGGAATTAAGGAGCCGGAACGAATTGGCCATGATACTCGTGGAAGAGGGCGATACGGCCGGGGCCACTGCGGAATTTTCCGCGATCCTGGAAAAAGACGCGAATTTTGCTGACGCGCATTATGGACTTGGTGTAATATATGAAACTCAGGGCGACTTGGTACGGGCCCGGGCGGAATGGAGAAAAACGATCCGTCTGAACCCCGTCCATCCGGGCGCCCGGGAAAAGCTGAAACTGTAAATAGAGGCACTTCGGGGGGATTGAACTCATGGGTTTTTTCAAACGACTCTCAGCCGATATCGGAATCGATCTCGGTACTTGCAATACATTAATCTACATTCGCGGGAAGGGCATCGTGGTCAACGAGCCTTCCGTCGTGGCCGTTGAGCGCGGCACCAAACGCGTGGTGGCCGTGGGCGCCGAGGCAAAAAGAATGCTCTGGAAGACCCCGGGAAATATCATCGCCATCCGCCCGCTGAAAGACGGCGTGATCGCGGACATGGACACCACCGAAAAGATGATTCGGTACTTCGTGTCGAAAATCATGCCGCGTCACGGCCTGATAAAGCCCCGCATGGTTATCGGGATTCCGAGCTGCATTACCGACGTGGAGAATAGGGCGGTCAAGGAAAGCGCGTACAAGGCCGGCGCCCGCGAAGTGCACGTGATCGAGGAATCCCTCGCCGCGGCCATCGGCGCCCAAATTCCCATTCACGAGCCCGCCGGGCATATGATTTGCGATATCGGCGGCGGTACCACCGAGGTCTCGGTAATTTCCCTGGGCGGCATGGTCGTCACCAACGCGATCCGCCTGGGCGGCGACGAGTTCGATCAGTCCATCATCAAGCACGTGCGCTCGGTCCACAACCTTATAATCGGCGAGCAGACCGCGGAACGCCTGAAAATCGAGATCGGAAACGCCTCTCCCGAGAAAAACATCGAAAAGGTAGAGATTAAGGGAACCGACGCGATTACCGGTCTTCCCCGCCGATTGGAAATCGATTCCGTTGAGGTCCGCGAGGCCCTGAAGGACCCGATTACCCAAATCGTCGAGGAAATCAAGCGCACCCTTGCCCAAACGCCCCCCGAGCTTGCCGCGGATATCGTCGAACGCGGCATCGTCATGACCGGCGGCGGCGCCCTGCTTAAGGGGTTGCCCAAGCTTATTTCCAAGGAGACCGGCGTACCGGTCATTCTCGCCGAGAATCCAATGGACTGCGTCGCTATCGGTGCGGGACAGTACTTCGACATTTTCAAGGATATGTCCATCGACCGCAGCGTATACGATAGCCTTAACAACTGATGAACCGGCCGCGTTTTTCGTTCCGGGCCAAGCTTGACTCGTACCTCTTGGCGGGATATGTGCTCGTTTCGGGCATATTGCTCGCTTTTTCGTCGGGCGGCTTCGTCGTGGACTTTAAAAGCATCGGTTTTTCCCTTATGTCCGGTTCCCAGCGCGGGCTTTACGCCGTAACCGGCTTCGTTACCGGCACGGCCACGGCGATTCGCGAGCTCTCTGACCTTCGCGAGAAATATCGTGAGCTCTCCGAGCGCTTAAGCGATTACGAGCTTCTACAGCGCGCCAATGCGGACATTAGAATCGAGAACGAGCGGTTAAAGGCCTTGCTCGGCTTTTCCGAATCCATCGGCACGCGCAACATCCCCGCGGAAGTGATTGGCCGCGACCCGAACAATCTCTATTCGGGCATTACCATTAACCGCGGCTCAAAGCAGGGAATACGGAAAAACATGGCGGTGATCTCCTTTCAGGGAGGGAAAACCGGATTGGTCGGGAAAGTCGTAGACGTTGGCCGCGCGACGAGCCTCGTGATGCCCATTTTCGATTTTGATTGTTTCGTTTCCGCCCGGCTCGAGCGATCGAGGTACGACGGGTTGGTGAACGGGCAGGGCGATTCGGATACGCCGTTATTGATGAAATACGTAAAAAAGCGCGCCAAGGACGAAATATCCGTTGGCGACGAGATTATTACCTCGGGCGAGAATCCCATGTATCCCAAGGACGTGCCCATCGGCTTCGTTTCCGCGGTGCGGGGACTCGATTACGAGACTTCCCTCGAGCTCGACGTGGAACCCGTTATCGATTTCTCTCGGCTCGAGACGGTTTTCGTACTGGATCGCAGCGGCGTTTCCGCGGGGGTGGAGCGATGACGCGCGTCGTTTTGTGGAGCACGATTACCGTATTCTTCGTTACGCTCGTTGAGTCGACGATATTGGCCCGCTTGGCCTTCTTGCCGGCAGTGCCCGACCTGGTCCTGCTCATCGTGGTCTGGGTGTCGATAATGAACGGCGGTTCCGCCGGAGCAACGACCGGTTTCGTCTCCGGCCTGATACTCGATTTTATTTCCGCCGCGCCGATCGGCTTAAACGCGCTCACGAAGAGCGTTACGGGCTTCATCGGGGGCCGGCTGTCCGGGTCCTTTAATATGAACCGGCTTTCGCTTCCCATGTTCGTCGCGGCGGTTGCCACGGCGGTGAAGGCCTTGCTGGTGTTCCTTGCCTCCCTTTTCTTCGGATCCGGCGTTGCCGCCTACGGGTTGGCCGACGCGCGATTTTGGTGGGAAATCGTGATTAATGCATTATGCGCCCCGCCGGTATTCGCGTTGCTCTCGCTGTTTCCCTCTTTGTACGTCGCCGGCATCGGGGATACGCAATGAGTCAAGCCGCGAACCGCGGTCTGCGTGTCGTAGCCATGACCGCTTTCATGGCAATCTCGATGGGCCTATTCCTCGTCAGGCTTTTTTCCATGCAGATCATCGAGGGCGATAAATACCGCAAGCAATCCCAATCCATTTCCCAGCGCTCAAAGAAGCTTCCGGCACAGCGTGGGGAGATATTCGACCGAAACGGCACCGTCCCGATGGTGCTCAATATCGATTCGTTCGCGATCGACATTACCCCGGGAGAAATACCCCCTGACCGGTTTGCCGACGTGGTTACGCGGCTCGCGAAGCTATTGCGGATGAACGAAAGCGAGATCGACGGCCGGGTTCCCGCGTCCATCCGCCGCTCCTTCCAAACCGTGGAAATAAAGTCCAACGTTCCCTTCGAGATGGTGACTTCCGTGGCGGAAGATATCGACGAGCTCCCCGGCGTTTCCTGGCGGTCCAAACCCATCAGGAATTACGTCGAAACCGGCTCGATCTCGCACGTACTCGGCTATGTCGGCGACATTACCAAGGAAGAGCTGAAGATCTTCTACAACAAGGGTTATACGACCAACAGCATTATCGGAAAGGCGGGGATCGAAAAGCAATACGACGAGCTCCTCCGCGGCGTCGACGGGTATGAATACCGAACCGTGGACGTGAAGGGCCGCTATATCGAGAACAGCGCGAATATAGCTCCCCCGGTGATGGGCAAAAACCTTATCCTCACGATCGACCAGAAAATTCAGTCCCTCGCGGAAAACGCCCTGGGGCACCGGATCGGATCAGCCGTGGTCCTCAAGCCCGCCACCGGCGAGGTGCTGGCCATGGTTTCCTATCCGTACTTTGACCCGAACCTCTTTAGCCAGGATAATTCCGGCAAGCTGTATCAGACCCTCCTCGCCGATCCCAACAACCCCTTATTGAATCGCGTCGTGAACGCCAGCTATCCCCCTGCCTCGACGTTCAAGACCATCGTTACCACGGCCCTTCTCGAGGAAAAGGCCATCCCGCCCGAGAAGACCATCGACTGCGACGGCGAGATCAATTACGGAGACAGGCTCTTCCGGTGCTGGATTAAGAAACCCGGTCACGGCCCCGTGGACCTGCGCGAGGCCCTCGCCCAATCCTGCGACGTATATTTTTGGGTCGCAGGTCGTGACTATCTCGGGGTGGACCGCATCGCGTCGTACTCCCAGGAAATGGGGCTTGGTTACGAGACGGGCATAGATTTGCCCACGCAAACCGCCGGCTTCGTTCCGACGCCCCAATGGAAAGAGCGCCGTTTTCACGAAAAATGGCTCGGCGGCGACACGATGAACATGTCGATCGGGCAGGGCTATCTTTTGGTCTCCCCCTTGCAAATGGCGGACTGGGTCTCCATGATCGTGAACGGCGGGACGATTTACCGCCCTCACCTTTTAAAGGAAGTCCGCGACCCGGTGACAAACGCCGTGCTATCGGTAACCCAGCCGGAAGTTCTCAGGACGAGCAATATTTCCAAAGAAACCTTTCAGACGGTACGGGAATACATGCGATACATGATCACGAACGGTACCGCCCAGTTCCCGATGAAAAACAAGGTGGTAGAGCTCGCGGGAAAGACCGGAACCGCCGAGGTCGGTTTCGTTGACCGGTGGCATTCCTGGATGGTCGCCTTCGGTCCGTACGATGCGCCGCCCGAGGACGTGATAATCGTCGTGGTCATGGTCGAGGCGGTCAATAACTGGGAATGGTGGGCCCCTTACGCGAACAATATCATTTTCCAGGGCATCTTCGCCGACCAGACCTACGACGAGGCGGTGGACGCGTTGGGCTTCCGGTATTTAACGGGAACCCGGGGGAGGCAGGAATGAATATTCGCCGCTTCACGTATTTCGATTTTCTTTTGTTCTTTTCCGTTATCCTGCTGTCCGTCATCGGGATATCCTTTATCTATTCCTCGGGAATCAATTCGGAGGGCATGCTCGTATCGAACCAATACGTGAAGCAGATCATTTGGGTCGTTACGGGCATCGGATTCCTCCTGACGGTGACGTTCGTCGATTATCGGCGCTTCGCCGACCGTACCTTGCTCCTGTACGTCGGCGCGCTGCTGCTTTTGGTCTATACGCGCCTATTCGGGCGCTACGTCAATGGCGCGAAAAGCTGGCTCGGGGTGGGCGAGCTCGGAATCCAACCCTCCGAGTTCACGAAGATCGTCTATATCCTCTTTCTTGCCTATTACCTTGATCGATCCCAGAACGCGCGTAGTCAGCTTGAGCGCTTTATCCGGTCGGGGTTGATCATGGTCGCCCCGATGTTGCTCATTCTCTCGCAGCCCGACCTGGGAACCGCCTCCGTGTACGTGCCGATTTTCCTTGCCATGTGTTTCGTCGCCGGCATTCCCCTGCGATATCTTGGCCTGGTTCTCCTTGGCGGCGGCCTTACGATCGTCTTTACCGTGCTGCCGCCCTGGGAAACCAATATCGCCCACGTGAAAATACCCGCCATCCGCATCCTGACCGATCTGCGATATACCCTCGTCGCGCTTTTTTCCCTCGGCATGATCACCCTATTGGCGTTCATCGGCTACATGCTTTCCAAGGCGCGGTACTATTTCTGGATAGCCTATATGACCGGGATAATCGCCGCTTCGCTCGCCCTGTCTTTGGCCGCCTCCCAGGTGCTCAAGGATTACCAGATCATGCGGCTTATCGTCTTTCTCGATCCGAACGTGGATCCCCTGGGCTCCGGCTGGAATATCATACAGTCCATAACCGCGATCGGTTCCGGCGGTCCTTTCGGGGTCGGCTTTCTGAAGGGCACCCAAAGCCATTACCGCTTCCTGCCGCAGCAAAGTACCGACTTCATTTTCAGCATACTTTCCGAGGAGTGGGGCTTTATGGGCGGCCTCGCCGTTTTTGCCCTCTACGCGATCGTCGTATTCCGCGGCGTGATAATCATGAGGAAAACCGAAAGCGGTTTCGGTTCCCTAATCGCGACGGGCATAACCGCCATGTTCTTTTTCCATTTCGTCGTAAACATCGGGATGGTGATGGGTATGATGCCCATTACCGGTATTCCGTTGCTATTCCTATCCTATGGCGGGTCCTCGCTCTGGACCGCCATGATGTCCGTCGGTATGCTTATGAGCGTAAATATCCGTCGGCTCGATCATTGATTTGGAGCTCTCAGTGCACAACATAGACCCCCTATCGGTTCTGGGGCCGGACCTCGCGTCCGTCCAGAATCCCGCCCGCTATCTCGGCGGGGAATACGGACAGATCGTCAAGGCCAGCGCCCCGCTGACCGTCGCGCTGGCCTTTCCCGACCTTTACGAGATCGCCATGTCGAACCTCGCCATAAAAATCCTCTACGACGGAATGAACCGCCTCGAAAAGGTCCGGTGCGAACGGGTCTTCGCGCCCGCCCCCGACTTCGAAGAGGTATTAAAGCGTCGCCAGGTTCCCCTTTACACCCTTGAGTCGGGAATCCCCGTCAGGGAATGCGATATCCTGGCCGTTTCTATCGGCTATGAGCCCGGCATTACCGGATTGCTCTCTATCCTCGATACCGCCGGAATACCGTTCCTTCGCGCCGACCGGGGCGCCGACGATCCGATCGTGATCGCGGGCGGTTGCGGCGTGACGAATCCCGCCCCCTTCTCCAACATCCTCGACGCGGTGTTTATCGGCGAAGCAGAGGCCGGGTTATTCGATTTACTCGCGGAACTCGCCCTCATGCGCGAAAACGGGGTAGGCCGCGACGGGCTATTGGAAAGGCTTGAAAGCCATCCGTCGATCTGGACGGCGAATAAGCCAAGGGCCAAGCGGGCCGTATTTTCCGGTTTCGGCGGGGAAGGGGACCGTCAGGTTTGCTTTCCCGTACCGCATATGCGGGTCGTGCAAGACCACGGCAGCGTTGAAATCATGCGGGGCTGCCCCAATGGGTGCCGCTTCTGCCACGCGGGGGTCAATTACCGGCCGCAACGGATGAAAAGCAGGGAACGCGTCTTGGAAGACGTCGCCTTTCTGGTTAACGAGGGCGGGTACCGGGAAATTAGCCTGATGTCCCTCTCTTCGGGCGATTATGAGGGAATAGACGGCCTTCTTGATTCCCTGACCGCGGAATGGGCCGGGAAGCACGTTTCCTTCCAGCTTCCTTCTCTCAAGGTCAATACCTTTACCTTGCCGCTTTTGGAACGTATGGCGGAAGTCCGAAAGGGCGGATTGACGCTGGCGATCGAGACCCCCGTAGACGGTTGGCAGCGGTCCCTCAACAAAGAAGTCTATCGGGACCGTATTCTCGATATCCTCACGGAGGCGAAGAGACGCGGCTGGAACAAGGTCAAATTCTATTTCATGATCGGGCTGCCCGTCGAGTCGGAAGGCTCGCGCGAGGAAGAGGAGATCGTTCGGTTCCTCCTGGACATTCAGGAACGGACGCGCATGCAATGCAACGCGAATATCGGCACGTTCATACCCAAGCCCCATACCCCGTACCAATGGGCGCGGCAGCTTTCTTCGGAGGAAGCCGACCGCAAGCTATCGTACATTCACGGCGCCTTGCCGAAGGGCCGCTTTAAGGTGAGCACGCACCGCCCGTTCAATTCCTTTCTCGAGGCGATGATAACGCGGGGAGACGAACGGGTAGGGGACCTCGCGATCGAGGCGTACCGAAGGGGTTGCAGATTGGACGCCTGGGAGGACTGGGCGAAACCCGAGGTTTGGAAAGAAGTGATCGCCGGGGCGTCTTGGGACGTGGAGGCGGAGACGATTCGTGAAAGAAGCCGGGACGAAGTCCTTCCCTGGGACGGGGTTTCGGTCGGCGTTAGCAAGTCATGGCTATGGCGCGAAAAGGAACGCTCGGACGCGCAAACCCTCACCGCGGCATGCGATACCGATTGCGAGGATCGCTGCGGCGTCTGCGGCAAAACGGTCAAGGTCGTAAAACCGACGCCCCCGGAAAAGGAATCGGTCACCGCGGAAAAGCCGCGGGAAGAAGCCTTCGTTCCGGGGAAAAGCCGCGGGAAGGAAGCTACCCACCGGGTACTGCTTTCTTTCTCAAAGACGAAAGAAGCCCCTTGGGTCCCCCATCTCGGCTTATTGGAAATATGGCATAAGGCGTTCCAACGCAGCGCGCTTCCCGTGATTTTCACCGAGGGCTTTAACCCCCTGCCCCGGTTTGAACTAGCGCAAAGCATGTCCGTCGGCGTTTCGTCCAAGGATGAAATCGCATCCTTCCTTCTTTCGGAACCCGTGGATCCCGCCGTTATCGAGGCGGCGCTGAAAAAAAGCCTTCCGGCGAACATTGGCGTAAACCGCGTGTTCGCGTATCCGCTTTCCACGCGCCTTCGCAGGGAATCGCTTTCGAAGTATTTATGGGGCAATCGGTATCGGTATCGAATACGCGAAGAAGGACGGGGTTTCAGCGCCCTTCTGGGGCTCGCGTCCGCCTACGCCCAAGGGATTCCCGGCGCATCGGTGGAAGCCGACGCCCACGATCCGTTCCTTTGGTCGGTAACGATGCCGTTCCGCGCGGATCGGCCCTTCCGCGACATGCTCGAGACAGAGACGGCTCTTCCCCTATACCGAGTCGCCGAGATAACGAAACTTGAGGCTTTGGCGGTACCGGGGAACGACGATGATGAAACACCAACGGATTTCTTCAGCGTTTTCGGCGAAGTGGCCAAGGCAAACGAAGCGGCGTTGTAATATACGAGGACCGGGCGGATCTTGTTTCTTGACGGGGTCCGCCCGTATTCTTCACCCGGAAACAGACTTAACCTGTATACAATAGTCAAAAAAACTACCTTATACCGCATATAACTCGACAGAACATACATTATGCGCAGTAGAATGTATTGGTGCTTTGGGTTTACCGAACGGCTGTCCCCTCTTTTTATTATGGTTCGGGGTGAAAAAGATTCGCGATTTTCTTTCTGTTTTCCGCGTTGTTGCCTGATTGAAATAGAATCGAAGCGGGCTTTCCCGAAAGCAACATAAGGGCGTCCCCATAGAGTTCGGTTTCATCGAGGTTGTGGGTTACGGCGATAATAGTCCGTCGCTCCAATTTTTGGAGCTCTCGAACGAGGCCTATCAATTGCCTTTTCGTTGCTGGATCCTGGGATTGAAACGGTTCGTCCATTAAGAGGACCGGCGCCGGATTTGCGAAGGCGCGGGCGATCGAGACACGCTGCCTTTCGCCTCCCGAAAGGCTTTCTGGGCTATCCTCGGCCCTGGACAAGAGCGAGACTAAATCCAGAAAGTAATCGATGCGGGACTTCCGCGCCGGACCGTCAATATTCGAGGCCGCGAGCGCCAGGGCCAAATTGGCGCGTACGGATATCCAGGGTATGAGCCGAGGTTCTTGAAACACGAAAGACACCGCGCCATTACGCATCTCGCGGTCCGCTATGGAGCGTAAAAGCGTGGTCTTTCCGCAGCCTGACGCGCCCAGGACGAGGGTGATCGCGCCGTCGTCGAAGGAAGCATCGAAATCGCGGAACACCGGTCCCGAGTGATAGCTGACGGACAGTCGGTTTACGTTCAAGGGCGGGCCTCGGTACGGTATGGCTTTACGCCTTTCGCGGCGTTGGGCGCCGAATACCGCGCGGTCAATCTGGAAAAAACGAACTCGCTTATGACGCACAATAGTATGGCCATAATCGTCAGGGAAAAAACCCGAAGGCTTTCCAGTTGAACCCGCGCGGTTTGGATGGCGGTTCCCAACCCTGTTTTCGGCAAACCGAGGATCTCCCCCGCCACCACGACCTTCCAGGTCAATCCGAGCGCTGAACCGGCGCCGGCGAGGAGAAACGGGACGGCCGAGCGCAATTGAATTCTCAATAAAATATCCCGCTTCCTAAACCGATAGAGCCTGGCCATTTCGAGCAATTTCCGGTCCGTCTCCCGTATTCCCTTCGCGAGGGCTTCCGTCATGACCGGCAAGGTCATCAATACCGAGACGAATACCGGTACGACGGAGGAGCCAAACCATAAGAGCGCTATCAAAATGACGGATACGACGGGCGTTGACTTTATTACCGCTAGCCAGGGGCGTAAGGCCGCCGCGCCCGCGTCGGATACGCCGGAGACGCACCCCAGCACCAGGGCGAGGCCCAATGAAAGGCAAAAGGCCGCCAGGCCCCTGGCTATAGTCGCGACGATCTCTCGGTGGAAACCCGAGTCCTGGATCAAGTCCAGGAAGTCCCCCAAAACGGCGATCGGTCCCGGCAATATGAATGGGGCATGAACCGCGTAGGCGGCAAATCCCCACATGAGAACGAGAACGGCCGATGAGACGACGGTCGCCGCGACTATCGAACGTTTCATTTAAAATAGAAGCCTTCGTCGGGAAGCTTCCCGCCGATCGAGGCGGGCGCATAGGCCAGAAAGGTCGCAAGCAGCGATTCGATCGACCGTTTACCCTCTTCCGCATTCACGAACGTAAAGTTGCATGACGGAATCGCCTTGGCGGCGATTGCCCCTTTGAGGCCGAGGCCTACCTTTTCCGCGAGCGGTCCGGCCTCCGCAGGGTTTTCGACGGTCCACTCGATGGATTGGCGGTATTGATCGAGAAAGGCTTTCGTCAATTCCGGGTAATCCCGGGCGAAGCCGGCGGCCGCGACGCACAGGGTCATGGGAAAATCCTCGCCTAAGCCGTAGTCCTTCCACGTCTCGCGGATGGAAAGGGCGCGCACCACGGGACGATCGCCCGAGTTACCGTTCATTACCGCGACCGTGGCGAAGGGCTCCGGTAACAGGGCGTACCCTATTTTATCGCTTACCAGGGCCGCCGCGATGCCGGGGGTAGGAATCGAAAAGTCCAGGGTAACGGAATTCGAGGGAACCTTGGCGGCGTCCAAAAGGGTTTTCATCACGTATTCCGGAGTGGCGCCCTGCCCCGCTACCGAAACGGTTTTTCCTTCTAGATCCCCGAGGGCGCGTACGGAAGCGTCCCTAGTCACCAAGGAAATCATGCCGTTGCCCACGATGGCGGTCGCGACGACCGATGTCGGATTAAGGTTATAAAGTTTTGCGGCGACGTTTGGGGGAAGAATTCCTACGTCCAAATCCCCGTTAACGAGTTTCGGCAAAAGAGCGTCGACCGACCCGATAATTTCGAACGTACAGACCGTGCCGTCGCCCAGGGTTGGCGGATTATCGATCAATCGCGCCATGCCCAATCCCGAAGGTCCGGCGAGAACCCCCACCCGCAACGTATCGGGTTGGGCTTTGCGCGGGGCGTCGAGCTTGCCGCTGGCGAAAGATACCGTCACGAGCTGTACGGTAAGGATAAGAGCGAAGAGGCGTTTGGTCATGGTGTATCTCCGATTATACAGTGTATCGTTTCTTAATCATACCGATACGAAACGCTTCGGGCAATAGCGGTATCGTACGCAAGAACGCTTTCGGTTTTTAATGGGCGAGATTGAGAGCTGTCACCGCGACCTTGGCGATGTTATAAAATATTGCACATGCTTATATTGTTTCGAGGAAGATGGTGCGATTCATTCCGGCTTGCGGGATTCTGATTGAGCGGTCCTCACGAAAAAAAAGCCGTTCGGAGCCTATCCGAACGGCTTTCTTCAATTATTTCTTTACGGTTTTTACCGTTTTCGCCTGAGCCTTCCCCGGCGCTTTGGGCTTTGCCTTCGGCGCTTTTTTTGCCGTGGCCGGCGCCTTGCTGGCGGTTTCGGGCTTTGCCTTCGCCGCTTTCTTCGGGGCTGCCTTCGCCGTCGTAGTCTTCTTGGCGGTTGTGCCCTTCTTGGCCGTAGCGGCGCCTTTCTTTGGCCCACGAGCGGCCTTTAGGGGCGCGGCGCTCTTCTGCGCTTCCTCGATAACCGCCTGGGCTGCGGCGAGCCGCGCTATGGGGACGCGGAAGGGAGAGGCCGAAACGTAATCCATGCCCGCGGCGTAGCAGAACTTGACGGAAGCCGAATCGCCTCCGTGCTCGCCGCAAATTCCTACCTTGAGCCCCGCGCGAACCGAGCGACCCAACTCTATGCCGCTTTCGACCAGCAAGCCGACGCCGTTCACGTCCAGGCTCTGGAAGGGGTCTTTCGCGAAAACCGCGGCCTTGTGTTCGTCCACGTAATCGGGGAGGAACTTCCCGGCGTCGTCGCGGCTCATGCCCAAGGTCATTTGCGTGAGGTCATTGGTGCCGAAGGAGAAGAACTCCGCAACGTGCGCGATCTCGTCGGCGAGAAGGGCGGCGCGCGGCGTCTCGATCATGGTCCCCACCAGGTATTTGACCGGTACGGCCTTTTTGGCGATCACCGCGTCGGCGGCGGCCCGCGTCAGTCGTTCAAGGATGGCGAGCTCCTTCGCGTCGATAACCAGCGGGATCATGATCTCGGGAAGGACCTTGATTCCCTTCTTCGCAACGTTGCAGGCGGCGGTCATGATGGCGGTAACCTGCATTTCGAGGATTTCGGGATAGGTTATCGCCAGTCGGCACCCGCGGTGGCCGAGCATGGGATTCGCCTCGTGAAGCTTCTCGACCCGGCTTCGTACCGTTTCAAACGGAACGTTCACCGCCTTCGCGAGGGCTTTTTGCCCCGCCTCGTCGTGGGGCACGAATTCGTGGAGCGGAGGATCGATCAGGCGAATCGTGACGCCATGACCGTCCATGGCCTTGAAAATTCCCTCGAAATCCTTGGTCTGGAAAGGCAACAGCTTGGCCAGCGCCTTCTTCCGCGCGTCTGAGGTATCCGCGATGATCATCTCGCGAATCGCGAGAATGCGCTCCTCGGTATCGAAGAACATATGCTCGGTTCGGCAAAGCCCGATTCCCTCGGCCCCGAGTTCCCTCGCCCGTTTCGCGTCGTAGGGGGTATCGGCGTTGGTCCGCACCTTGAGGGTACGAATCTTGTCCGCCCATTCCATAATGGTTTTATAGGATTCCGGCAGTTTCGGGCTCACCAGCTTGAGCTCGCCCTGGTAGACGTTTCCGTTCGATCCGTCGAGGGTTATGAAGTCGCCCTCCTTAACCGTTTTCCCGTTGGCGGTAAACGTTTTTTTCGCGTAATCGATATCGAGCTTTTCGCAGCCGACGATACAGCATTTACCCCACCCGCGAGCCACCACCGCCGCGTGACTGGTCTTTCCTCCCGTGGCGGTAAGAATGCCCTGGGCGGCGTGCATTCCGCCGACGTCTTCGGGGCTCGTTTCCTTTCGCACGAGAATGACCTTCGTTCCGTCGGCCGCCGCTTCCTCGGCCTTTTCGGCGCTGAAATAGACCTTTCCGCACGCCGCGCCGGGCACCGCGTCGATTCCCTGAACAATAAAGGCTGCTTTCAGCTCGGCGGTTTGGCTCTTGTCTATCGCCGGATAAAATATGCCCTCTATATCGCTCGACTTAATGCGGGAGAGGGCCTGTTCCTTGGTTATGAGCTTTTCGTTTACCATGTCCACGGCGATGCGGAAGGCGGCGCCGGGAGAGCGCTTGCCGGTACGGCACTGGAGCATGTAGAGCTTGCCTTCCTCTACGGTAAACTCGAGATCCTGCATTTCCTTGTAATGGGTTTCCAGGGTCTTTCGGACCGCGAGCAGCTGTTTGTACGCGGCGGGGTCGCTCTTTTCGAAATCGGAAAGCTTTATCGGCGTGCGGATTCCCGCCACCACGTCCTCTCCCTGGGCGTTGAACAGATAATCTCCGTAGAAGGTGTTCTCGCCCGTGTTCGGGTCGCGGGTAAAGCATACGCCGGTTCCGGAGGTATCGCCCTTGTTGCCGAAAACCATCTGAACCACGTTGACCGCGGTTCCCTTCACGCCAACGAGGTGTTCCACCTTGCGGTAGGTGACTGCCTTGTCCGCCATCCACGAACCGAACACGGCGCCGATGGCGCCCCACAATTGCTCGACCGGATCCTGGGGAAACTCTTTCTTGATTTCCTTTTTGTAGAGGGCCTTAAAATCCTTGATAAGGGAAGAAAGTTCTTCCTCGTTGACGTCGGTGTCGCCGATCTTGACTTCTTTTTTTGCCTTCAGTCGCGCGCGAGTGAGATTTTCCTTAACCTGATGAAAGGCGTGGTCGAATTTCTCGCGGTTGATCCCCATCGCGGTGGAACCGTACATCATGATAAAGCGGCGGTACGCGTCCAGGGCAAAGCGGCGGTTTCCCGTCTTTTTCGCCAGTCCTTCCACCGACGCGTCGGTAAGCCCGAGATTGAGTATGGTTTCCATCATGCCGGGCATGGAAACCGCGGCGCCGGAGCGTACGGAGACGAGGAGCGGGTCTGCCGGATCGCCCAGTTTCTTGCCGGTGGTTTTCTCGAGTTTTTTCAGGTTTTTCGCGACCTCATCGGCGAGGCTCGCGGGATATTGCTTCTTATTTTTATAATAGAGGTCGCATACCTCGGTGGTGATGGTAAAGCCCGCCGGAACGGGGAGCCCTATCTTGGTCATCTCCGCGAGGCCAGCTCCCTTACCGCCGAGCAGTTCTTTCATAGAACCGTCTCCCTCGGCGCTTTTCTCACCGAAAAAATAAACGTACTTCTCTTTTGCCATGATTATGATTGCTCCTCCTGGTCAATGGACCGAAACTTGTAACTATAAAAGTTTAACTTGAGTATATAGCGCTGTCAATGTTATAGTTTTTGCCGATGAGTACCTTCCCGAACGGCATCAAGCGAACCGCGCGCGCCTTCGCGACGAGTGCGGCTTTCTTTCTCTTTCTCGCCGGCTGCGCCCACGTACCCGATCGCGGCGTTCCGGAAACCTTCGGAACGCCCGCGCCGGAAGCGGTCCGGGAACCCCCGCTCCAGGCCCCGCCGCCCCCCGCGCCCTCCCCGCTCGTTCTTACCTTCGCCGGCGATATCATGGCCCATCGTTGCAACTATTCCATGGCCCGCTACGAAAGCATTTACGACGACGTACGCGAGTATCTCCGCGCCGACGACCTTACCTTCGGGAACCTTGAGATGCCCGTTGACGACTCCCTGCCCGAGTCGACCTATCCCCGCTTCAACGTACACTCCCCCTACCTCTCTGCCGCGGTCGAAGGCGGTTTTGACGTTTTATCCCTGGCGAATAACCATGCCAACGATCAAGGCGCTCCCTCCATGCAGGCGACCAAGAAGGCCGTGGAAAACCAATCCGGCGTCGCGCTGTCCTCGGGGCTTAAGTCCTTTCCCGATGAGGGAATGAAGCCCGTCGCGACCGCCATAAAGGGCCATCAAATTCTCTTTCTCGCCGTTACCGAAATTCTCAATAGCTATGATTCGTCCCGGAACCTCGTCTACCTGGTTCCTCCCCGCGAAACGGAGCGAGCGGCCTTCCTCGAGACGGTCCGGGCCATGCGCGCCGAGAATCCCGAGAGCCTTTTCGTTCTCTCGATTCACGTAAACGAGAGCGAATACGTCAGAACCGTTTCGGAGTCGAAGAAAGCGTGGTTTTCGCGACTCGCCGAAGCCGGCGCGGATATTATCTGGGCCCATCACCCCCATGTCATGCAAAGCTGGGAGATACTCCCGGCGCGGGACCGGAGCGTTCTCGTTATGTATTCCATGGGAAACTTCATATCCGGCCAGCGCTGGGATACCGACCGGGAGAATCCGGACGGGTACCGGGAATATACGGGAGACGCGGTGTTGCTTCGCGTGACCGCCTCCCGGAACGGCCCCCTTCCCTCCGTAGCCGGCTTCTCCTTCTCCGTGGCCGAATACCCGGTCACCAATTGGCGCGACCGACGGGAGGGATTGGTGGTGCGCAGGGTTACTGAATCGTTCATGAACGGTCTGTCACCGGCCGAAACCGAGTACTACCGCGCCCGGTGGCGACTCATGCAAGCCTATCTTCCCGTCGCGATACCCGCGGACTGATTGCTCCTCCGCCGGTAAACGTCTATAATCAAGGGTATGCAACCACATGATTTGCCGGTATACCAGCAAAAACAACGTATCCTTGACATGCTGGAAAGAAACCAGGTCATCGTCGTGGAAAGCCCCACGGGTTCCGGAAAAACGACTCAGCTCCCGATTATCCTGCATGAGGCCGGTTATTCCAAGAACGGAATGATCGGCGTTACCCAACCCCGCCGCATCGCCGCCCTTTCGGTCAGCGAGTTTATCTCGAAGCAGCTTAAAACCCCCATGCCCGGCCTCGTGGGCTATAAAATGCGGTTCGAGGATAAAACCGAGGCCGGTACCCGAATCAAGATCATGACCGACGGCATTTTGCTTCAGGAAATGAAACTCGATCCCTGGCTCAGCAAGTATTCCATGCTGATGGTGGACGAGGCCCACGAGCGTAGCCTCAACATCGACTTCATTCTCGGACTGCTCAAGCGCGTTCTCGCCGAGCGTCCGGATTTCAAGGTCATCGTATCTTCCGCCACGATGAATACCGAGCTTTTCTCTGCCTATTTCGACGATTGCCCGGTGGTCATGATCGACGCGATCACCTACCCCGTCACCCTCGTGTACGACCCGCCCCCCATCCCCGCCTCGGGCGGAGGCCTCGCGGCCGAAGAGGCCCTCATGGAAAAAATCGCGGGCATCGTCGGCAGGATTATCGGCGACGGACGTTCGGGGGATATCCTCGTGTTCCTTCCCGGCGAAAGGGCGATCAAGGGCTGTGTTCAGCGATTGTCCCTTGAGCCCTGGTTCCGGAAGCTCCACGTGCTGCCCCTCTACGGCCGGCTCGGGAAGGAAGAGCAGGAGCGGGTGTTCGACCCGCCGCCTTTCGGAAAGAAGAAAATCATCATCTCCACGAATATCGCCGAAACGTCCGTCACCATAGACGGCATTACCAGCGTGATCGATTCCGGCCAGGCAAAGCTCAACTTTTACAATCCGTTCAGCTATACCTCGAGCCTGAACGAGGTTCCGGTGTCAAAGGCCTCGTGCAACCAGCGACGGGGCCGGGCGGGACGCACCCGCGAGGGAACCTGTTACCGCCTGTACGAGCGCAAGGACTTCGAGGAGCGGCCCCTTTATACCACCGAGGAAATATACCGGACGGACCTTTCGGAGGTAGTGCTCCGCATGTCGGAGCTTGGCATCACCGATTTCGAGCAATTCGATTTCATATCGCCCCCCTCCAAGAGCGGCCTCGTGGGCGCGGTGGAAACGCTCAACCTGCTGGCGGCGTTGAACGCCGACAACAGCCTCTCCCGTACGGGCAAAATGATGTGCCAATTCCCACTGCCTCCCCGGCAGTCCCGAATCATCGTGGAGGCCATACTCAATTGGCCCTCGGTCGTGGAGGACGTAATCGTGGCGGCGGCCTTTCTCTCGGCCCAGTCTCCCTTCATACTCCCTCCCGGGAAGGAGATGGACGCGCGCAAGGCCCATCACGGGTTTCGCGATCCCGCGGGAGACTTCGCCTCGTTTTTGAAAATATACCGCATGCACAAGATGGCGAAAAACAAGTCCCGCTTCTGCGAGATCAGCTTTTTGGACGAGCGGGTCATGGCGGAAATATCGAATATCAAGGACCAATTGGAACTGATCGTCTCCGATATGGGCGTGCCGATAATCGGCGGCGGCCCGGTGGAGGATTACCTGACCTGCGTCGCCACGGGCATGATACAATTCGTCTGCGTGCGGGAAGGGCGCGATTCCTTCAAGAGCCTTACGGCCGAGCGCATCCAAATACACCCCGGTTCGTGCATGTATCGGGAAAGCCCGCAGTTTATCGTGGCGGGCGAAATCGTGCGCACCTCGCGCATGTACGCCATGTCCGTTTCCCCCCTGGACCGGAAAATCCTCTCCCGGATCGATCCCGAGCTTATCGCCGGTTTATCTCCAAAGCGGGGAAAAGACGGGCGGATCGAGGCGGCGCGCGAGGGAACCGCCCCGGGCGGAAAGAGCCGCGTAGGTCGCCAAGCCGTACCGGGTCAGGCCGCTTCGACCGCCGCTGCGGCAGAGAAACCGGTCGAGGGCGTGGCGTTCGGAAACGATTTTTTCGAGATTACCCGCGTAAAAGGCAAGAAACAGCTTACCCTACCCCTGGATCGATTCACCGCGGCGCTAAAGGGAGCGGATCTATCCGGCTCGCTCATGAAGCAAATCGCGGGGCTTCGCGGCAAGATACAGATCGGTTCGCACGACCTTCTTGCCGGGGAAAAGATGGATTTGATATTGCGGGTAGCCGCAACCTTTCCCCTTGAGCCGGTTGCGGCCAATGCCTGGCCGCGCAGGGAAAATTTCGTGTTCGCCGATGACCCCGGACGCTTGATAAGCAACTTAAAATGGCTGTTTCGGGTAACGGTCGCCAAAGAAAAGAGCAAGGAACTGGGTTTCATTTGCCTCTTTAACGACGGGAACGGTCAGTTCTGGTTCAAATGCTCACGGGGGTTTCACACCGCCCTGAACGAGACCCTGGCGAGCCTCGAGACCCTCATAGACCAGATGAGCGAAACCGCCGCCGAAGAAGACAAGGAAGCGGTAGGCGCGATCTATCGCAAGCTCGACAGCTTTTTTTCCTAGGTAGTCGGTGTCGTTCAGCTAATTTCCTCGAGCAGGGCCTGGTACATGGTAATCATGTCGCGGTTGGATTTTCGCAGCGCGGAGCCGAGCTTGAGGGCGAGCTGGAAGGTGAGCCGATAGCCGATCACCGGGTCTTCCTCGCAGAGATCCAAATAATCCTTCCTCGCGAGCGTCAGCGTCTCGCAGTCGGTCAGCGCGGTTACCGTGGCCGACCTGCGGTCGTTGTCTATTAGCGCGATTTCCCCGAAGTACACGTTTGCGTCGGCCGAGAGGTTTACGAGGGCGAAGGTGTCTCCCGCGAGGGTATTCCGCAATATCCGCACGCTCCCCGCGTTGAGCACGAAAAGGGTATCGCCTTCCTCCCCTTCGGTTATGATCGCGCTGCCCGCCGCGTGGCGACGCACTTTCAGTTTCGCGGCGATTTTCCCGAGCCGTTCCGGGTCGCCGGAAAAATCCGAAAAGATGGCGATATTCCTGATCCGCTCGATGACTTCGGCGCTCATAACGCTTCCCCGTCAACGGTGGCAGTGGGGCAAACCAGAATGGCCTTCGAATACTTTTTCACGGCGTAATCCGTATCCGGGGCCAACACGGTGCGGTTGCTCTTCAGTTCCTTTACCTTTTTCAGATTGCTCACGATGCCCGGTATGTCCGGATTCTTTTGGGCCTCGGCGAGGGCCTCCTGCTTTCTCAGGAAATAATTGCCGGTGTTTTCGAGGAGCCCCACGAGAATGCCGCTCCCGGACGCGCTAAAGAGCGCCGAAAGCTCGCCGAAATTCATGCCGATACCCTGTTCGGGTATATCGACGATGGTGAGGCCCCCGTTCTCCGCCTCGCCGAAAAGATGCTCCAGCACATGGCTGGCGCCGGTCGCTCCGGAGGCCGATACCAAAACCCGTTTCTCGTACTGACGGGAAAGGATGATCTCGTCGCAACGCTCGTTTTCCAGGTGCTTCCGGAATTTCGGGTCCAGGATCTCCGCGGCGACATAGCTCATGCGATTCATCTTTTTTATGGTGATTACGGCGAGTACCGTTCGGGAATCCATTTCTATTTCCGAGTAGTTCTGCGAATAATCGGCCAATACCATCACGTTCGAGGCGGTCTTCACGTTCGCCCGTTCGAGGGTTTCCTCCTCGATAAAGTCTCCGTTCACGTAATGTATGCCGCGCAAGGCGGCTGAATTGAGAATGGGGTACATCCGCTCTTGCGAGGCCCCGTTGACCAGCACGATATCGCCGGGAAGCATTTCCGGATTCGCGCGCAGAATTCCGGTCACCAGCGAATCCATATCCGGTTTCCAACCGCAGACGACCAAGTGTTCCCTTTTTTTCCTGAGCTTAACCAATCCCCGCTCCCTTTTTTGCTGTCTGTCGAAAAAAACCGACGCCAGTTTACCGCTTACGGCGCCGAAGACCACGACCCCGCTCGACATGATCGCCACCGCGACCAGCCGGCCCAACCCCGTGACCGGGGTAATATCCCCGTATCCGATGGTGGTAATGGTAACCAGGGTATACCAGAAGGCGTCGGAAACGGATTCCAGCGCCGGATTCGAGGCCTTTTCCGCCGCGAGGATAGCGAGGGTCAGGGCCGAAAAAAAGACGGACAAGGCGATTCCGATCCTGATTGACGGATCATTGAGGGTATATAAAAAACGATGCCACCTTCGTCTCGACTTCAATCCATCTCCTCCAGGCATTGCCCGAGAAACGCGTTTAAAAGCAATATGCCCTCGGCATTCAGGGCGATGCGGCTTTCCGATACCCTGAGCAGCCCTCGGCGTTCCCATGCCGCGCAGGTTTTGCCCGCAACTTCCAGTATATCCCTTCCGAATCGATTAGCAAAATTCCGGCGGTCCACGCCCTCAAGGAGTCTCATGCCCATGATCAGCGTCTCTTTCGCGCAATCGGCTGGGCCGATTTCTTCCGTTTCGGCGCTTCCGACGGGGTCGGCGAGCCAGGCCTCAATCTCCCTCGCATTGGTCGTACGAAGGGCGCAGGGCCCACGCCGTACCGTGCCGCTGGCGGAAGGTCCCACCCCGATCCACTCGCCCATGCGCCAATACACGAGATTGTGGGCGCTCTCATGGCCCGTTCTGGCGAAATTGGATACTTCGTACTGAGCGAAACCCGCCCGGATCAGGGCATCTCGCCCCGCTAGCCACAGGGAATCCGCCTCATCGTCTCGCGGCACGGCGGGTCCGGTTCCGCTCCGCAAGGAATGAGCCAAAGCCGTTCCGTCTTCAATGGTCAACGAGTAGAGGGAAATATGGTTTGCTTTGGACGCGCACGCCCAGGAAATGGATTCGGCGAGGCTTTCCTTGGTCTGTCCCGGTAAACCCGATATAAGGTCCAGGGAAACTTCTCCGGGCCAATGGCCGTTCACGGTATCCAGCGCCTTTAGATTCGTCGAACGGTTACCCCGGCGTCGCACCAGCGATAGTTCCTCGTCATTCATGCTCTGTAGCCCGAAAGAGAGGCGGTTTATGCCTTCGATGGCGCAGCCGTCAAGCCATTCAGCGGTAATGTCCTCGGGATTTGCCTCGATGGTCCATTCCGCACCCGCAACGACCGGCGCGACTGAGCGTATGGCAGAACACAGAAGCCGTACTTGGGAATTCGTGAGTACGCTCGGAGTGCCGCCGCCGATATAAATCGTATTCCACGCGGAAACGGCACTGCTTGCGGCTTTTATGCGTAGTTCCTTTATGAGCGAATCAATGATTTTGTCTACGGAATTGAGGTAGCGAACATCCGAGAAAAAGTCGCAATATGTACACTTTTGTATACAGATAGGTATATGGACATAGAGAGAATGGCTCATGTCGGTTTAATGGAGTAGGCCAAGTTCCGATAACGGCCAATAGCGGAAAAATGCCTTCGCCTGTATGCGCGTACCGGGAATCGGGCCCCATATTCGGGAATCGCTGGCGGTTTGCCTATTGTCGCACAGAACGAAGTACTCGTTTGGTCCAAGCGTAAGTTCCGAAGTAGCGTCGGAAAACGGTAGGTCAGCGGTCCATCCCTCGGGGAGAATATCCACGTTGATGTCGTACTCGCCGTTGATAATCTCAAATTCCGTAAGGAAGTGCGACGACTCGGGGGTTTTAATGCGTAATACCGATTTCTCAAGATAAATGGTATCGCCCGGCATTCCCACGATTCTCCGAATAACCGGCTTCGAAACCAACGAGCGCGAATCGCTTAAGGGTCTCATTTTCTGGAGGGTTACGAACGATATAACCGAATTGATCGCGCTCCGGAAAAGCGACGAAGCTTCGGGATGTTCCGGCCCGATTACCGCTAAATCCCCCCTCGTCACCGGCGTCAGGAGGGGATTTCGCCCGCCTCGGGAGTCGGAGGTTTTGTACAGCGGCGTCGCGATTATGCGGTCCCCGTCAGAGAGGTTCGGTTCCATCGTCGGGGACCCTACCCGGTACATCGTGAACAGAAACGTGTGAATCAGCCAGAAAACCGCCGCGAATAGGACGATGAAGAAGAAAACTAAAAGCGCCGATCGACGTTCTTGCCTCTGCGCTGAGTAGGAATATTTGTGCCATTTAGCGGGCATCGTGCGGCCTCCGTGGGATAATCCGGAAAATGGTAACATGAAGGTCCGTCGTTGACAAGAGAGTTCGCAAAACCATATAATTCCCTACCATGGGTAAAGGTACCTCAGGAAGCATCGCGCAAAACAGAAAAGCGCGCTTCAACTACAGCATAGAAGACTCCATCGAATGCGGTATCGTGCTGGAAGGTACCGAAGTGAAGTCGTTCAAGGCCGGAAACGTGTCCTTTCCCGACGCGTTCGGTGAAATACGCAACGGCGAAATATGGATTATGGGCTTGCACATAACCCCGTACGTCTATTCATCGATATTCAATCATGATCCGGACCGCCCCAAAAAGCTTTTACTGCATCGGGACGAAATCAAGCGGTTAATTCGGAAGGTCGAGGAAAAGGGGTTTACCCTGATTCCGCTCGATTTTTACCTGAAAAACGGACGCGTAAAGGTAAATCTCGGTATCGGTAAGGGCAAAAAGTTGTTTGATAAGCGGTCGGATATTCGCGACAGAGACGTGAAACGAGACTTGCAACGCGAATTCCGCAAGAAGAACGACGGATAACGAGGTCGGTATACCCACGATGAAACGCTTGTGGACAGCCTGTTTAGTAATAATCTCAGTCCTGTCACAGCAGACCCTGGTTGCCGAGAACGTCCCCGTTGTGGCGGCCTACTCTATCCAATCCAACGACGTCGGCGCGTACGTCGGAAAGAACGTGAACGATCTCGTTTTTTCCTTCATCCTTGAGATGCGCTCCTATAAGGTCAGCGATCTCCGCGCCGAACCCATACCGGGCGACTTAACGGTACCCCCGGGCACGGACTACCTCTTTTACGGGAATTTATCGCAACAGCCAAACGGCGTTCGGCTTGAATTGGTGCTTCGGGGCGGCCCCCTCGACATCACGCGGAAAATATCCCGGGTTTTCGAGAACACCAATCGAGTGCTTCTGGAATCGCGCATGCTGGTTCGGGACCTCTTCGACCTGTCGGTACACCTGCCTGAGCCGGCGGTTACCGCTGCCGTCCCCGCGACAACCGTTCCGGAAGCGCCGCCCTCCGTGGATTCCCTCTCCGGAACCTGGTCGGGCGAAAACGGCGTAGAGAAGATAATGATACTCCGCGGCGGCCGGGGAATCATGATACTGACCAGCGGCGTTTCCATATCGCTGACCCTGGAATATCGGGATTCGCTTTTGGTTATCCGGCAAAAGGGCGCCTTGAATCCCCGGCAATTCCTTGACCTTCCCGAATCGGTCGCCCGGGAGGCGGCGCAAACCATCCAACCGCCCGAGTGGGATATGCGTTCCGGCGTAGACCGCAACGTATTGACGGGAATAAAAAAGACGACGAAGGTAATCCACAATGGCGATTCCATCGTGGATACCGCCCCCCTCGAGGTGGCCGTGGAATGGCGGCGCTTTTAAAGCGGGGCCTTTAAATACGATTGGGGAATTTTTACCGCGCCTTCGCGGATTATGCGGTATTCCGGGCCGGTGGCGTCCACGATGGTAGAGGGCACGGACGTCGGCTGGTCTCCGTCGTCGATTACGAGATCAGCGATATCGCCGAATTCACGGATAATATCGTCAATCTTATTCAACGCGGGGTTCCCCGCGCGATTCACGCTGGTCGAATAGACGGGTTTTCCGGTCAGGCGTAACACCTCGCGAAGCCAGGGATCTCCCGGGCAACGGAAGGCGGTCGTATTTCCGCCCGCAACCGGAACGATCACGGTCACGGCACCGGGCCAAAGCCCGAGCAGTCCTGGATGTATCTTCGTCTCGGTATGCGCCGCTAAATCTTCGGGATGCGCGATTAACTGAATGAAGGGCTTTCCCTCATCGCGGCCCTTTGCTTCAATAATAAGGCTCGACGCGTCGGGGACAATGCCGGAAAAACCGTAAATCGTGTCGGTGGGAATGATTACCAGTCGATTATCTCGTAGGAATTCCGCTGTAATACGGGCCGATTCCGGCGCGTTTTTCGAGAGAATCATGCGTAGCCTCCGGCATAAATTTCGTGATGAGCGCGAAAGCGCACGCCCCGGCCAAAAGTCCGAGGAGCTTGCACAGCCATTCGGGGACCGTCTCCGGTTGGTTCGCCGTCATCGCGTCTCCGGGGCTGTATTCCCGTTCGATACCGCCCGTAAAATCGGCAAGCTTTATGAGCCGCTCGTTCTCCGCGACATAGCCAAGTTCATGGGCATACATCGCGATGGTGTCGGGATCGGAGGATAAATTGCGGAAATCCGCGTCGAGTTCGGCATGGATACCTTCCAATTGGGCTATGTTTTGCGCCAATCGCTCTTTTTCGGCCTCGAGACGCCTCATGGGAATCACGCCGGCAGGGCCGAAACCGTACGACATGAGGCTATAGGTAAGAATACCGCAAAAGACCGGAAGGATAATCCTCTTTCTGCTCATGTCTACAATTACGGCATGAACGGAACGGGCCTTAAATTTTATTGACAGGATATTCGGCGGTACTTTACAGTTAATATATAAGAAAAACATGCCGACACTATAAAAGCGAATCTATTTCCGGGAGCGTACCATGACATCTGACTTTGATAATGACGAAATAATCGATTCCGCTTTTCCCGTCGATTTCAACGACGTTGCCAATTCCCTGGATATGTACGGCGTTTGGGTCAAGAATGCCCCGCGGGACGCCGACGCCGAATCGGATCAGGACGATCAGGCCGATATTCCCGCTCCCGCCGGATTTGACGGTCTCGAAGCGTATGAAGATATCTCTTCCCTTCCCGATTTGCCGGATTTTGACGAAACGGAAAGCGAGACCGCGCCGGAAACCCCCGATATGCAGGGCGAAATAGGCTCGTTTGACGAAGATATCACGTGGGACGAAGAAGACGCCAAAGGGGAAGAAAGCATCGATTTGGCAGCGTCAGACGAATTGGCCGAGGCTGAGGAATCGACCGAATCCGTCGGGTTTCCCGACTTTGACCTCAGTCCGCTCGAAGAACAGGAAATTCCCGTATTCGACGATACCCTTCCTTCCGAAGAAAACGCGGTCGACGAAGAAGAAATAAGCGTTGAAGAACCGGTTGAGACCACGACCTTCGATCTGGATTTGAACGAAACCGAATCTGCCGACTTTCCCGATTTTGGCGAAATAAACTTCGATGAAAACGCGCCGGAGGAAACGCGGACGGACGACTCCGTAACCGAAACCACCATTGGCGATGAACCCGACGCGTCGGTCCATTTGTCCTCTTCTCCCCTTTCAGGAACGGAGCCCCTTACCGAAGAAGCGGAAATCGTTTTTGAGGACGAGGCGGTTGAAATAGAACGCCCTGAAATCGACGAAGCGGCGGTACGGCCTTCCCCGGCCATCAATCGGTTCGCAGTTGCCGATAGCGCCGAGACGGAGGAAATCTCGCTCGACGCCTTCGATACGGAAGAAAGCCCCGAAGAGGAAATCCAGGTTCCCGAAATATCCGAGGAAATGGTAAGCTCTATCGAGTTTGAAGAACTGACCGATGGTGATGTCCTTTCGGTCCAAGACGAATCAGACGATACCGAAGACCTCGCGAACGCGATTGAGGCTTCCTTCGACGCCGTTCCCATGGAGACCGAGGAATCCTCTTCGATTGCCTACGATGAGTCCGAAGAAACCGATTCCCTTCCCGCAGAAACCTTTGCCATAGACGCTTCGCTCCCCTCTGACGACGATTTCAGCGGCTTCCTTGACGATTTGAACGCCTCTGGCCCCGCCGGAATGAAAAGCGATGGGGGCTTACCGGCGGGCGAGGATCTTGATTTGGACAGTTTTATAGATCAATTCAACGAAACCGGCGGGCGAAGCGACGAAGAAACCGAGCAAATGTTCGATGACTCGGCCCCGGTCGATCTTGATCTCGATTTTGACGAGGATTTTATCGCCGACGCCCAGATGATAAAGGAAACGGGATCTTCCGTTTCGGAGTCCGAGTTTATGAGCTCGGAATTCGGGGTCGAAATGATCGACGAAACGCCATCGGTCCCCTCCGGCGATATAGACGATTTCGACGCCCTTTTCAACGCGGCGGAAGATATCTCAGCGCACGGCCAAAGCGCGCCCGCGGGCGCCGCTGAATCCCTCGGTCTTGTCGAAACCGATGAATTTGACGACCTACTTTCGTCCCTCGACGCGAGTCCCGCCCCTGTTCAAGCGGCGAAAGAGACCGCTAAACCGAAGGCCGCCCCGCAAGTATTTGACCTTTCCGTATCGGAAGAAGACGGAGCCGGATCCATCGCGGCCCCGGTAAACGATTCCTCGGGAGAGGATGAAGACGTATCGCTTTTCGAAGACACGCACGAGAGCGAATCCGCGACAGACGAATTCGCGGGGATAGAAATCGAAACGGAATCCGGTCTCGGCGATCAAGAGTCCGAAGCGGCGGTGGAATTCACCGATGATGCCCCCAAAACCGAAGAAAACCTTGTCATTGAGGGTATTACGGATTACAATGATAGCGCGCAGTTCCCGGATACCGAAGATTTTGCGACTGCTGCGGAGGGAGATAGCGTGTCTGCCGATTTTGACGATATCAGCGCCGTTGAAAAAGAGCTGAGCGATATGGCGCCGGAGACAGGAGATATCGAATTGAATGCCAGCGATAAGTCTACCGAACTTTTAATGCTTATAGCCGACGAGCTGTCGTCGATAAAGCAGGAATTGAGCAACCTGAAGTCCGAACTGGCTGGAATCAAGTCGGTTCAGCCCGTTGGCCCGGAAGAAAAAATCGACGAGCCCCAGGATTCGGGCGGTTTCTTCCCCGACGACGATCACGACGAGGCAATAGCCCTTACCGGCGACGAATTGAATAACATCCTCATTACTGCCGACTTCACCGAGGAAAAGAACGTATACGGCGAGGAGTCGACGGAGAGTGCCGTTGCGGAACGGGCCGATGTTGCGGCAGACCAAAAAAACGCCGAGGATTACGAGGTTCCCGATACCCTGCCCGATTCCATTTTTGACATTCCCACCCTCAACGAAACGGCGGAGATACAGGTCGGACACGTAAACACGGTGGACGATGACTTGAGTTACCTCGAAGAATCCGATTTTTCCGAATCGGATATGGACAATGTCGCCATTGACGAATCCGAAATCGAGGTCATCGATTTCAACGACGAAAAGCTGGAAGAGCCCGAGCTTACCGAGTTCAACATCGATCTTGACGAAATAGGCGTGGACTTTCCCGCGGAACAGGAAATCGCAAAGGACGGAATCGAGGAGACCTCCGCGGAAGAGGCCCTTCCCGAGGACGATACCGAGATCGATGAATCCATTCAGGAAGAAGATCTTTCGATTCCCGAGGAACCAGTACCGGAAGAGGAGCCCCCGATCGAGGTAAGCCTTGAACCCGACGATGCCGAGGGTTTTGATATTCCCGAATTCAAGGATACCGACGAAACCGATGAGCCGTTCGAAGTTCCCGAAAAGACTTCCGCGGACGCGGAAATGGCGGAAACCGAGCCTACGGGCGTGCAATCGCTCCCGATCGAGCTGAAGGACGAAATCAAGTCCGTTCTCTCGTACATGGATCAGCTTTTAGAAAGCCTCCCGGAGAATAAGATAGAGGAGTTTGCCCGTTCCGAGCATTTTAACGTGTATAAAAAGCTCTTCGAGGAACTCGGAATCTCCTAATATGGGACTGATAGATAGGGCCCAAGTGGCCCTAACCCGCACGGATGCCAGCATTCCCGAAAAAAAAAAAACGGGATTGCTGGACCGTATCGCGTATGCCTCGCACTATGACGGACTAATCGCCGCCTTCCGCGAATGGCTTGGCCAATGCCTCGTCGACCGCGGAGGTTTTTTATGTTCCCTAAACGGCGGCGATTGGCATCTCCTTTGTCCGGTTGGGCTCGACGTAACTACCGCCAATCGCTTTATTGTCCCTTCCGAGCATCTCTCGCGGTTTTTTAACCCAACCGAATGGATACACTTTACCGATACGAAACTTGATACCCTTCGAACCTGCCTATCTTCCCGGGAATCGGATGGCGTACAGGCGATTCACTTAAAGTATATGGGGAAGATAAAGGAACTCCGCGTCTGCGCCGTGATTATCGACTCAACGCTCTCGAGGCACCGGTTATCGGAACGCCAACGAAACGGTACCCATTCCGATACGGCCGCCCTCTGGGACGCCGTCCTTCGCTCGGAAAACGTCTTGCAACTGCTTCTTCCCGATGGACTTAACGATCAAGGTTCCCCAGCCCTAAAGGCAAAGACCCTGCTCGCCTCAGGAATGAAAGCCGTACTGCTTTCGTTAAGCCTGGAGCCGGCGTTGGGACCGACGGAACGTATGGCGACGGATCCCCGCATTGCCGAAATATACCGGGCGATCGTCACGCGGATCAAGAAAAAGGCGGGCGCCTCGAATATAGTCCAGGCTTGCGACGATTTTTCGATACGGCTGGTACTCTTTTCGTCGCAGACCCTTGATTTCGATATGTATGTCCATCAATTGCTCTCTCCCCTCGAAAGGGCTTTCGGAATTCCGAGAATCAACACAATAGCGGTTTCAAGCGGGGGGAACGCGAAAACCGTACAGGATATCCTGAAGTACTTGCGCGGGAACGATTGATGGCCGAGGAGCTCGGGAACGCACTCCACTCTCGATACAATCCCTCGCGCGAGGCCGAACGCTTCGTCGATTCGCTGCAATTGCCCCCTACGGCGCGTTTCATCGTCGTGTGCGAACCCGGAGAGTCCTATCTCGCCCCTTCCTTCAGAAACCGCTGCCCCCTAGCCCGCCTGATCGCGGTACGGCTAACCGATACCCTATTTCTCGATTCAGACGGCGCGTGGGATTGCGTATGGCGGCCGCTGGATAACGCGGGATTGGTTTCGTTCTTGATTGACCAAATTCCCGACGAATACCTTGGTTTGACCCGTTTCGTGGAGTGGCCCCCCGCCGCGCAAAAGTGGCCGGAGGAATTCGCCCGTGTCCGGAACGCCGTCAGATCTTTCCTAGACGTACAAAAGCGCGTCATGCTCACCAGAACGGCATTCGGCCCGCGGTGGTTAAAAAACGCCTTCGATAATCTGATCGCCCCGGCCTCCTTCGCTACCGTCATTCCCGGAAGCTCGTCGATCTTTTTATCAGGCGCCGGGCCCTCCCTGAATTGCCATATCGACGTAGCGCGCGAAGCCCCTTTCCGCGTCGCCGTATCCTCGGCGCTCTGGAGCCTACGGAGCCAAGGCGTAAAGCCCGATCTTTGCGTAGCCACCGATGGCGGATTCTGGGCCAGGCGCTATTTTACGCATATGGTTACGGATTGCGCCCTCTGCGTTCCCCAGGAAGCCGCGGTACCCCTTACCGTCCTGGAACGGTCTACGGTCGTTCCCCTGCACTACGGGAGCGCCTTAGAGAGCGAGCTTTACGGGGTTTTGGAATTGGATTCCCTTCCCGCGCGCAGAAACGGCACCGTTTCCGGCACCGCCGCGGAATTGGCGTTGAGCCTCACCTCCGGAACCGTGTTCGCCTCGGGGCTGGACTTTCGGTCATCCGCGGCGTATCACCATTGTAGGCCGCACTATTCGGAGTCTGATTCCCGCGCGCGCTCAGGGCGATTGTCTCCCGAGGCGACCGCTTTTTTTCCGCGAGGCGACGGCGCGCTGGATATCTACGCGCACTGGTTCGAGTCGAGCGCGGATCGCTTCCGCCCGCGCTTCAATAGGCTCATTCCCTCGGGCCGCGATCTCAGGGGAATGAGCGATTCGCCGCCGGAGCAGGCGCTTGAGCGTTTCCGTTCCGGCGGGACCCCTCCGACAATCGTGGCGGGCGCCGACGCGCACAATCTGCCGAGGGGAGAGAGAATGCGCCGCATCCGCGATTATTTGGTTTTCCTTTCAAGCCGGTTTGAAGAGCTCACGACCCATACGTCCGGCGATTTTCGCACGATAGAGCCCGCCCTTTCGGATTTTATGCAATTGGCCGACTATCGGGGTTTCCTGGAAATCGCCCCGCTTTGGGGCACGGGGCGCGTAACTTCCGGGGATTCCGAAAAAATCAGGGCCTATTGCGCGAATATGGGCGTTGTCATACAGGGCTTACGGGACCGGGTGGTACGCTATGGAAGGTGAGGCCCTGCTCGCTCATAACCTCAATGCCTTGGCGGGGCGAAAACCCGATCTGGCCGAGGAACTCGCTCGCGTTACCCCTGACGGTTTTTACCGGGGAACGCGCTGCGCGAAGGACGGCTCTCCCGTTCCCCTTTTTTTTTCGGGATCCCCGGCACATTCGCTTTATGCCCCCCTGACCGAGGCCGCGCGCGCCGTTAACCTTCTTCGCGGCGATACGTATCCCGTCTTCTTGGGCTTGGGAGCGGGATACGCGATACGGGATTTTTTGCGCCGCTTTCCCGAGGCCGCTTGCGCGGTCGCCGAGCTGAGCAAGCCGGCGTTGGCCTCTCTCCTTTCTGTCGTGGACCTTTCGGACCTTCTCCGTGACCGCCGCGTCGAATTGATACCCGAACTATCCGAAAGCGCGGTTCGCTCCTCCCTGCGGGAATCGTATCTGCCGGCCCTGCATGGGGGCATACAGGTCGTTCCCCCCTCGGTACATTGGCTTGACCCCGCGGACGAACGGTATAAAAGGCTGGGAGACTGGATTCACGGCATCCTTGCCGAAATCGCGGCCGACTTTTCCGTGCAGGCCCATTTCGGCAGGCTTTGGAACCGAAACTTTTGGCGCAATTTACGCGTCGCCTCAGGCGGCTATTCCCTTGCCCCGGTGGATACGTCAAAAAAGGCCGTGATCGCCGCCGCGGGCCCGGGGCTGGAAGCGTGGATCGAAAAAATTCGCGGGGAACGGGCTTCTTATTGCGTTATAGCCACTGATACGGCGTACGGCAGCCTTGCCGGCTTCGGCATTGTCGCGGACTTCTTCGTGAGCATAGACGCCCAGCTCGTTTCCCGGATGCATGCCTCCGGAACGTTTCGTCGGGAAACGACGGTTATTCTTGAGCTATGCGGAAACGCCGGCCTTGCCGAAACGGCAAGACGGTCCGGTTCTCCCCTTTATTTCGTTGCCGGCGAGCACCCGCTCTCCCGAATCGCCGCAGAGCGGTTTTCGATTCCCTCGATCAGGACCGGTTCGGGCACGGTAACGCTGGCGGCGCGCGACGTCGCCTCCTTGCTCGGGTTTCGCGAGGTGACGGTCGCCGGTGCCGACTTTAAATACGCCCGGGGAAAGCCGTATGCCCGCGGAACCTATCTCCGCGAGATTTACGGGAGCGCCGCCTCGCGTACCTTTCCCGAAGAATCCCGGTATTCCGCGCTCATGTTCCGAACCCCGATCACACGGGCGGAGGCAGGGGATGGTCTATTCGACTACGGGACGCCGGTTCTCGACGCCTACGCCGCCGCTTTTGATTCCTGGAGCGCCCCGAATTTCCCGCGGTTCGAATCCGTGTCGGCCTTCGATTACGCCGCGTTCGCGGAAAACTACCGCGCCGAGCTTCGGCGCGCGGCCGCTTTACCCGCGCGGGAGAATCCCGCCATCGTTTCCCTTTTACCCTTTGTGGCCTGGTTCAGAAAATGGCGGGGAAACGCGGGCGTCGCTGGGGGCGCGGTAACGGCAACGCTCCTTCACGACGCGATACAACTTGCCTTGACCCTGATTGAGGGCTATACTGGTAAACCATGAAGAATAAGTTCACTATCATATACGGGACGATCGCTTCTTTGGCGATAGCGTGCGCCGTTGCCTGGTTCGCGTTTTCCCTGGCGACGGCCGTTCGGGACGGGACCGAGGAAGCGCAGCGGAGTTTCGCCTGGCTTAACCGTGAGACGGTTAACGCTTCACTGGAAAACGGTTTTATGTCCGAACGCTTCATCGACGATTTGACCGCGCTTTGCAAGAAATCGCGATTGCTTTCGGCCTTTATGGTAGAAACCCCCGCGGGCGCCGTTTTTTTATGGCCCGACAATTCCCGCTTCATCTCCATCGCCGCCGACGGGAAACCCGCGGTCGTATCCACCGACGTATTCCGCAAGGTTTTCAGCGCTTCGTTGGATATCGGGGATTCCGCGGCAGGGGCCGTACGGATGACGGCCGTGATCAATGTCCTGCAACCGGGAGCAATTTTCTCGGCGAGCAGAAATTCCTTCATGCTGACCTTGGCGGTGCTTCTCGTTACCTTTATCGTGATAATCCTGTACCAGCCGTCGGCCCCGGGAAAACGGGACGGTCCCGCGCAAGTCCGCGGCGCTCGCCCGTACCGGAAGGAGTTTAGCGCCTCGGATACCGAATTCTCCCTCGAGCCCGCCCATCGAGACGTGTTCTCCGCCCCCGTATCCCCATCGCCGGAATGCGATCCTTCCGAAGAAAGCGGCGCTTATCCTTCCGGCGTATCCCCCAAGGAGGACGCGCCGGGCGAAAAATCCCATGAGCCGCCCATCGACGAATCTGATTTCTTCGCCGATACGGCTCAAGGCGATGAAGCCGGTCACGGTACCCCGATCGACACCGGCGAGGAAATACGGCCCGAGGGACTGTATTCCCCGGTCACGGGAATCGGCTGGGAACAATATCTCGGGGAACGGCTCGACGCGGAATTGGTTCGTGCAGCCTCCTCCGAACAGGATTTGGCCCTTATCATCGTTCGGATATCCGGACTGCTCCACACCGATTTACTCGCGCGAAAAGTAGCCTCAATGCTGTTAGAGGTATTCTCCTTCCGCGATATGCTGTTCGAATTCGGCGCTGACGGCTTTGCCGGCATATTGCAAAACGTCAATCTGGACGTGGCGATGAAGAACGCCGAAAAAATGTTCGCCAGGATCGACGAAGCGCTTATGGAAATGTCGAGCGACTCCCGTATCGCCATCGGCATCACGACCCGTACGGCCCGGCTTTTGCCCGCCGAGCGGATGATTCAGGAAGCGTCCATGGCGGCGAAAAAAGCCCAAGACGAACCCAACCTTCCCATCGTGGCCTTCCGCGCGAATCCGGAAAAGTATCGTGCCTACGTGGCCGAAAACGGAATGTAGCCTACCGTTCTTCCGGCAATCAATCCTCGTATTCCAGGGGAAATACCATTCTGTCCTTGCTCAACACGGTTTCCGGAAATACCGATTTCGCCTCGGCGAGAAGCACCTTTAGGTCGTTATCGGTATACCGGGGGCTATAATGGATCAAGGCCAGTTTCTTGGCCCTTGCGTCCCGGGCGACGGTCGCCGCCTGAACGGCGGTCATGTGCTTTTTTTCCGCGGCCGTTTCCGTCAATGCCTTCTCAAACATTCCCTCGCATACCAACAAGTCGGAGTCAACGACCTCTTTTGCGATCGAGGGAAGGTATTTCGTGTCGGTAACGTAACTGAACTTGCGTCCCTTCCTGCTCGGTCCGAGAACGTCTGCGGGATGTACCGTGGCGCCGTCGGCCGAGGACACGCTTTCTCCGCCCTGTAGCTTCGACCAAAGCGGTCCGCAGGGAACGCCGAGCTCCCGCGCGCGATCGGGGTTGAAGGCGCCGGGGCGAACGTGTTCCTCCAACGTGTACCCGACGCAGGTTTTCGTGTGCTGGAGCGGGAAGGCCCGTACGTGAAAACCGTCTCCCTGGTGGCAAATCCCGGGCTCGGTAATTTCCTTGACGACGATTTGGTAATTGATATACATATCGAGAACCTTACGGCTCGATTCGATATATTCCGCGATTTTTGGCGGGCCGTAAATGTACAGGGGATCGTCGCGATCGACCTGGGACGAGAGCATGAGCAGTCCGGGAAGCCCGGTTACGTGATCGGCATGGGTGTGGCTGACGAAGATGGCGTTGATTTTCTTCCAGCGAAGGTTGAGTTTTCGCAATGATACCTGGGTTCCCTCCCCGCCGTCGAACAGGAAAAGGTCTCCTTCCCGCCTGAGCAGAACGGAGGTCAAGTGACGGTAAGGAAGGGGCATCATCCCTCCGCAACCGAGGATAAAGGCTTCGAGATTCATAGGGCCAAAGTATATAGGAATCGGCGACGCTTGACAATGAGAACCAGTATGGTACTATGTGCCCATGATTAATACGTTACTCATCATCGACCCGCAGAACGATTTTTGCGACCCGAAGGGTTCGTTGTACGTACCAGGCGCTGACCATGACTGTATGCGCCTTGCCCTCATGATCGGCCGTTTGGACAATGCCTTGGGCTCGATTCACGTTACCATGGATACGCACCATTTTTTCCATATAGCCCATCCCGCTTTCTGGGTGGACCGCGACGGGAAGCATCCCGCGCCGTTTACCCTTATTACGCCCGAATCGGTATCTTCGGGCGAATACAGCGCCTCGGTTACCCAATTCAAGAATTACGCGGTGGAATACGTGCATACGCTGGACAGGACCGGAAAGTACAACCTGTGCATTTGGCCGCCGCATTGCCTTATCGGCTCCTGGGGCCATAATATTTACGGTCCCCTATCCGACGTGCTCATCAAGTGGGAAAGCAACGCTCCCGGCCGCGTCGTGGACTATACGTATAAGGGCAGCAATATCCGGACCGAGCATTACAGCGCGATCCGCGCGGAGGTATCCGACGCGGGCGATCCCGGTTCCCGGACCAATTTCGCGCTTATTGAGCGGTTGAAGACCGCGGACAATATCCTTATCGCGGGAGAGGCGCTCTCCCATTGCGTGGCGAACACGATACGCGACCTTTTAACCTGTCTCCCCGCCGATAAGCTCATCGTGTTAACCGACGTGAGCTCCAACGTGACCGGTTTTGAGGAATTGGGAGACCAATTCCTCCGTGAGGTGGAGAACATCGGCGTTCGGCTTATGAAGTCTTCGGAATTCCTTTCCTGAGCAGCTTTTTTAATTTTTTATACCAGGCGGTCCGCGCGATCTCGGCGACGCTCCACGCGAAATAGCGGAACCCCGAGACCGGCGCGTCGTAACTTCCCGCCCGGTGCACGATCGACCCGCCGAAGCCGGTTTTAAAACGGTAGAGCCCATGCATGGGGTGCGAGGGGGCATCGGACGGGGGAATGCCGTAAAAATCGTAGTAGGGGCAATTGACCGCCTTCGCGTCGCGAATGGCGCGCCACTGCAAGGCGTACGCGGGCATTAAATTCCGCTTCTCGTTGGACGAGGCGCCGTAGAGATAAGTCGCCCCCGCATCGGAAAACAATACCACTATAGCGGCGAGATCGACCCCTTCATGGCTCGCGATATAGAGCCGGATATCTGCGGGAAACGGGCCTTCCTCGGCCGCCGTAAAGAGATCCCGGTAATAGGCCTTGTCGTGAATGGCGATACCGTCCCGGGAGGCGGTTTCCCGATATAGCCCATAGAACGTGTCTATTCCCCCGGCGGACGCTTCCCTTCCGGTCAGTACCCGAATCTCGACTCCCTTCTTTTCGCCCAACCGAACGTTATAGCGCCATTTTTGTTTCATCCCGTCAAGGAGCTCTTCCTCGCTCGGGCGAAGGTCGAGAATGACCGTATCGGGGGGCTGAACGTCGACCGAAGCCTTGCGAAGGCCTTTCGGCAAGGGGCCGAGCCCGTCGATTGGCGGGTCAAAGCGAACGCAGAGAACCGTATTGCCGATGAGGGGAACGATCTGCCTTGCAAGGTCGAGGAGACGCCTACCGGGGTCCTCTACGCTCAAGAGCCGGGAATCGGGCCCGAGGGGAACGTACGCGAGGGTACCGAAAACGCCAAGATCCCGTGCCAGGACTATGAGGGGATAGCGTTCGCCCTCGCCCGCCTGTACGAAAAAATAAAAAGGCTTCCACCCGTGGGAAGCCTTGAATTCCGCCCAAAACGGGGTTTGGAGGAATGACCGCGGCGCGACCGAACCCGATCCGATAACGGTTTTGGATTCGGCCGCCCGAACCGTGACGTCCATCAGGATACTTCACCCGCTTTTGCATGGACCGTCTTGACCGTCCTGCCCGCGATGGTGAGTTTTTTCCCGTTAACGGTTACCTCATAATCGACGATGGTCATGGGAGCCGAAAAGAAGGTATCCGCGTCAATGCTTTCGGGCTTCTTGAAATCGGGATCGGCGCATTCGAGGATTACCGGCGTTCCGGGCGGCGCCCAGGAAGAGTCGAGCACCTCGACTCGCTCGTTTCCCTCGGCGTCGGCGTATCCTCCGGCAAGGAGCATGCCCTTGGATTCCACGCCCCTCATCTTACGCGGCTTGAGATTGTCGGCGATAATAATCGAGCGGCCAAGGAGTTCCTCTTCCGTAAAGTAGGGAACCAGGCCCGAGACGATGACCCGCTCCACGCCGCTTCCGTCGTCAAGGGTTTCGATAAACAGCTTTTCCGCGTCGGGATGCCGTTCGATTTTGACGATCTTCGCGGTTTTTAGGGCGATTTTCTCGTTAAAGATCTCGTCCGCCGCTTTCACCGGGATCGCGGGCTGTGCCTGACCGGTCTTCGGCGATTCCGCGGGGGAGTTGCTTTCGGTTTGTCGTTCCATCTCTTTTTCCTTTCGTTCTTTCTGAGAACCGGCATAGCGGTCGCGATACCTTGCTACCGTCGCGTCGTCCATGGGCTTAAAGATTATTTCGGGCGCGGATACGGTCGCGAGCCCCGAGAGCGCGCCGAGATCGGCCCAGGTTAGGGTTCCTCTTTCCTTTACGTGTGCGAGCGGGTTCGGCGCCCTGCCCGCTTCCGCCTCCCGCTCGTCGAAGGTAATCCCCGACCATATTTTCTTGCCGAAGAAGGAGGCGACCTTGTCAGCGTAAGAGGGCATGTAGGGATGGATCATGATCGCCAGGTCGAGAATGAGATAGCATAGGTCCGAGAGAAGGGCCTCTGCCTTTTCGGGGTCCGCGGTTCGCGTTTTCCAGGGCTCCCCGTCTTGGAAGGCCTTGTTCGCGACGGATGAAAGCGAGAAGGCCTCGCGGAAGGCGTCCCTGAGTTCCGCCCATTCCAACGCTGCCGTTGCTCGTTCAGCGGAGGCCGCGCGGGCCGTGCGGAGGGCCTTCGATACGGAGGAAATATCGTCGCGGCCGGATGAGGCGCCGTCGACCTGGGGAATCTTGCCGTCATAATAGCGGGAAACGAAGGTGAGCGTACGGTTCACCAGGTTTCCCAGGTTCCCGATCAGCTCGCTGTTCATTTTTTCCTGAAAGTCCTTCCAGGTAAACACCGCGTCGGATTTTTCGGGACGGTTGTAGAATATGTAAAACCGCCAGACGTCCGCCGGAATGCCCGATTCAATGGCGTCGGAGCCAAACACGCCCACGCCTTTCGATTTTGAGAATTTGCCCGATTCGTAGTTCAGGTACTCGGTACTGGACATATGGTGCAGTTTCGTCCAGTTCCGTCCGGAGCCGATAAGGCTCGAGGGAAAGATAACGGTATGGAAGGGAATATTGTCCTTTCCTATAAACTGGAAGAGCTCTACGTCGTCCGGGTTTTGCCACCATGACTTCCAGTCCATTCCCGTACGGTCGGCAAGGCACTTGCTGATCGAAATATAGCCGATGGGGGCGTCAAACCAAACGTAAAAGACCTTGTTCTCGAACCCTGCCCGGGGAACGGGAATTCCCCATTTCAGGTCGCGGGTAATCGCCCGTTCCTGAAGCCCGTCGCGTATCCAGGCCTGCGTCATCTGAACGGCGTTTTTAGACCACTGCCCTTTCTGGCTTGCCTCGACCATCCACCCCTCGTACTCTTTCAGTATGCCGGGAAGATCGATGTAGAGGTGCTTAGTCTCGCGAATGGTCGGCGTTTCCCCGCAGGTCGAACACCGGGGCTGTTTCAGTTCGGTGGGCTCCAAGAGCTTGCCGCAATGCTCGCATTGGTCTCCCCGGGCGTCCTCGTACCCGCAGGCGGGACAGGTGCCCCGAACGTATCGGTCCGCGAGGAACCGGTCGCATTTCGGGCAAAAAAGCTGTTCCAGGGCGTGTTCCTTGATAAAGCCGTTCTTTTCGAGATCAAGGAAAATCCCCTGGGTAATTTCGGTCTGTTGGGGGGTGGAGGTTCGGCCGAAGTGGTCGAAGGCGATATTGAACCAGCGGTAAATATCGCTATGGATGCCATGGTAATAATCGCATAGCTCCCGCGGCGTCTTTCCCTCTTCCTGCGCGCGCGTTTCCGTCGCGGTACCGTACTCGTCCGTACCGCAGACGTACAGGGTTTCATACCCTTTGAGCCTGCAAAAGCGCGAATACACGTCTGCGGAAAGCACCTGAATGAGGTTTCCGAGATGGGGAATGTTGTTGACGTACGGCAGGGCCGAAGTGACGAGTTTACGTTTCATAGCGGACATGATAAAATTTCGCGTAGAAACAGTCAACGGTTTTACTTGGTATCTACCTTCAGGAACGCCATCTTCTCCGTCTCGTAGTTCGGGCCCAGCTCCACGCACCAATATACGTACAGCCGCAACCCCGCGACCGACCCGTCGGATCCCCGTCTGGGTTGGATGGAAACCGTGGCGTTCTCGTTCGTTTCCAGCGTAAAACGGGCCTTGGTTTCCGTATCGTCAATGCGGATCCACTCAACATCGTCCATGGTCATGGCTTCCGCGGGGACGTCTATGCGGTTTTCCCGGGAATAAAGGGATATGGCCGGATCCGCTCCCTTATAGTTGGCGAGCGCCAGGTCGAAGGAGATGCCGTAGGCGCCCGCGAGATTGAGGGGGCTTTCGTTTTTCAGGATGCTCTGGAGCTGTATGCCTTCATTGCGGAAAGAATACATTTTCCGAAGGGATATGGGCTGTTGAAAGGCCCCGAAAAGCCCGTTGGCGCGAAGCTGGATCTCCAGTTTTGAGGAATCCGCGTTGCCGTCCTGGTAGAGCTTATCCGCGAATACCGGTTCCATGGCCGCCGGTTCGCCCCGTTTGAGGGCATCGGTCTCTTCCCTCGAAAAGAAATGATCGATAAAAAGCCCGCCGTCTGCCCGGCAGATATCCACGAAATTCCGGTTCGTTTTAAAATGATCCAATTCGAATAGCTTTCCGCCGTTCAAGTGCACGTACATATTGAGGGTATCAAGTTGGCAGAGGTATTCCTTGAGTCCGTCCATGTCGAAATCGAAGGACACGATCGAAGGGGAAAAGACGCCCCTGAGCCTGGTCGCCTTTTCCGCCACGAGCAAGTGCTTGTAGGCGCGGTTTCGGAGCCTGACGATTCCCTCGCATCCGGCGGGATTATCGATCTCGTGCCGGTAGTAAACACCGCTTTGGGATTTCCACAGTTCTTCCCGGGCGTTCTTTTTGCGGGATTTGTCTCCCCGGAGCTGATTGACCAAGACGTGAACGTACATCATTTTTGCGTATAGGTTCATGCCCGAGCGGGAAGAATAGAGCGCGCTTTTAATGGATATGGAATCGGGCGCTGATCGGCCGTTCCCGGACACGCCCGCCTGTATGAAGACTTTCCGATACGCCCTGTTCCGCTTGAGGGCCTTTCCCGGCAAGGAAAGGTTCACCGGGCCCGTCTGGGATAGGCTCGCGTCGAGAAGGCCCTGCATCCACGAGGGGCTTGCCTCTTCGGCGGTGAAAAGGCCGGGGAGGTCCGCGGGCGAAAAGAAAACGCAAAGCGTTCGTTCCTCGGGCGAGTCCGCGCCGGCCTTATACCGGTCCGCGAAGGCAGCGGGCGTCACGGCGCCTTTATCCGCGTCGCCGTACTCCATGGGAACGGCGATCAATGTTTTCCCGTATTCCTCAACCGTTACCGGAAAGGTACCGTCTATCCCCGGAAAGCCGCAGGAGGCGATTTGCCGTCGGTCCAGGAGCACGTACTCCATGCCGCAGCTCGTAAGGGAGGAAATCAGGGACGGTTCCCACGCGCTGGACTCGAGCCAGGCTCCCCGCGGCCGCTTTCCGAAATTCTTACGAATTTGGGTGGTAAGAAGCTCGATCTGCCCAACGCGGTCAGCCGGGGGCAATAAGGGGAAAAAGGGGCCGTAATAGCCGCCGCCCAAGATCTCGATTTGCTTTCGCGAAACCATTTCTTCGAGAATCATGAAAAACTCGGGATGGTGGCATTCCATCCATTCCATGAAAGTCCCGTCGAAGGCGAAGGTAAAGGGCAAAAGCGGAAGATTATAAAGGGCGGAGACCAAGGGCTTATAAACCGATTGGTACAGGTTCTCGGCGGCAGAGGAATCGTCTGATGTCGTGCATACGGCACCCAAACAAAGGGTAACGGGATTCAGGAGACTCACTCGTACCTCGACTTTTTCCTGATTATACCCCAGGTGTCGAGGTTTTTAAAGAAAGATTCCGGGAAATCCCGGTAATCCAGAAAATGGCCCGTTTTGGCCGTTTCGCAGATATCGACGGTTTCGGGAATGGAGACGCCGGCGCACTTAATCGAACCGCGCTGCTCCAGGGGAATGAGGCGGATCAAATTGCGCGGGCAGGAATCGACGCATTTACCGCACCCGGAACAGGCGTCGGTTACGGCAATGCGGCCGTCGCCGATGCGGATGGCGCTGGAAGGACACACCTCGACGCAGGTACCCAAGCCCAGGCAGGACCGCGCACAGGAGCTGAACCCGCCGAAGGAGAGATTCGCGTGGTGACAGTCGGTAAAGCCCTGCGTTTCGTACGAATAGGGAATGGAAGGCGGAACCATATTGCAGAGGATAACGGCCCGCAATAATTCCTTTGCGTCCCCGCCCGCCGATGCGTCGGAACCCGAAGCGATGCGGACGGGCTTGCGCGAAGCGATAAACCCGAAAAGCGCGGTTAACGCCGCCGCCAAGAGAATCGATACCAAAAGGAGGGAATACTTAACGAGAAGGGAAATCATCAGTTCGCTCCTCCCTGCAAAAACCAGAGGGCATCCGCCGCGTTAAGCATGATGAATAGAAGGCCCAGGCTTACCAAAATAATGGGGATTCCCTTCCAATCCTCGCTGATTTTTGACGAGGAAAACCGTTCGCGAATGGCGACAAGGAGGATGGAGACGAGGAAAAAGGCGGCGAGGGAGGCAAGGGCGATAACCATGGCGCCGGTGAAAGTCATGCCCTCCGATACGCTGAGGAATACCGTGCCGAAAAAGAAAAGCCGCTCGCCGGTTTCGACATTGGACGGCACGGAAATGATCGCGGAAAGGGCGAGGACCGTCAGGGCGCACGTGAGTATCACGGCCATCGGGACCAGGATGGAAAACCCGTTGGGCACCAATAGGAATTCCGCCAGGCTCCGCGAGACGGGCACCGCCACGACCAGTTCCGCCACGAGGGCAGGAAAACGCTCCAGCATGAGCCTGAGGGACCGTGAGTCCTGATTGGCCTTTTCAAGGCCAATGCCGTACACCAGCACGGTTGAGCAGGAGAATGCGTAGAGCAAAACGAGGGTTACGAGGTTCATTGCGCGTTTCTCCTATAGGCGGATATCCTGCGGTTCAGGTACTTCGCGAGCCATGCGATAAGGCCGAGCAGGATAAGCGCGCCGCCGGTCGTTCCCCAAAAGCCGAGACGGTAGGAGTCGAAAGCGGGAAGGATCGGGAACGTCATGGTTCCGGAACGGACCGGTACGCTGAGGCTTCCGAAGGAAAGGAGCTCCCGAAGCGCTGAGAAAAGGAGATAAAAGGGGATAAAGCGCAATACCGGAATCTGAAAGCCGGAAATTTCGGGGAATCGGTCGATACTGACGAGCAGGACGAAGGTAAAGCCCGAAAGGATCGCGTACAACGAAAGCGATACCGCGATCAACGGAGAAAAGGCCCTGAGAAAACAGAGAAAAAGCGATGCCGATCCGCCAAGGCAGACCAATTCAGCCACGATGCCTGCCGGTCCCGCGTCGATCATCGAGACCAGGCGCTTACAGAGTATGCCCGAAAGAAAATACCATACGATGGCGATCGAGATCACGATTCCGTACGCCAGGGTTGACGAAGCGGGAATCAGGGGAAAGAGGGCGAAGAGAAAAAAGATATTACCCGGTTTCATGGCGTAACCTCCAGGCTCGCGGCGATGGAATCAAAGCGGGAGCGCCAGAACGTAAGCACCCGGGGCGTCAGGCCATAGCGCTCGGGATTCGCGTATCCGTCCGGTCTCCCGGCGATACCGGCGAATATCGTTCCTTCCGCTGGATCGTATACGAAGATGACGGGCCAGGGGCCCGAATTGCCGGTAACCCTCACGGCAAACACGTACCCCGCGTCCTTTTTGCCGCGTACGGCCTTCCATGCGAGGGTTGACGGGTCTGAAACGGCGCCGAGCCGGATACGCTCAGCCGGTAGTGGAAAGTCCGCGTTCGATTCACTCAAAGTAGCTTCCACCGATTGTTTTACCGTCGCGGCAAAGGGCCCGGCGGTAAAATGGTCAAGAACGAGCGTCGCCGAGGCGAGCACGATAAAAATCAGGGATATCCAGGCTCCCGCGGATAGCCAACGCCTTACTTCTCGGTTCACGCTTGGCCTCCGACGGTTATGGGAATGCGCTTCTCAGCGAACTCGATAAGGGGCGAGAGCGCGTTCGCGACCAAAACCGAAAACACGGCCCCGATTGGGGAGCCGCCCGGACCGCAGAGAAAAGACACGGAAATTCCCGCGGTGATCCCCGTCACGATCTTGCCCCAGGGCGTTCGGGGCGATGTCGCGTATTCGGGCAGGAGGTAAAAGGCGGTGAATAAAACGCCGCTGGTCAGAAAGCCGAAAAGGATATCGCCGAAGGCCATTCCGCCGTCCCAGGGCACGCCAAGGGTGAAAAACCGCAAGCCGATCGCGTAGGTCGCGAGAAAGGAAGCCGGCACGATCCAGTCTATGGCGTCGAGGGAAATGAGGACGATTGAGGCGCACAGGACCAAGAGATTGAACCTGAACGCGGGAATAACCGACGGAGAGGAGACAAAGAGGGTAACGTATCCCTCCGGGATTCTGATTTTCGTGGTCAGGGAAAGAAAGCGGTTGAGCGTTTCCGTGATCGTTTGGTCAAAGGGCGCCGCGGCGAAATTGTCGAGCTTCAAGGCGCCAAAGGCTTCCCCCACGGTGTGTATTCCGTCGGGAGTGACCAGCGGAAGGGGAAATGAGTCCGGGCGGCTAATCCAGGCGATGGCCACGGCGACGGCCACCGGGTTTACCCAATAGGAGCCGGTTCCGCCAAAGATGACCCGGGCGAGAAGAACGCCCAAAAAGGAAACCATGGGCACTAATACGGGATTGTAGGTTTCGGGAAGCAAGAGTCCGATCAGCAAGCCGCTGACAGCGACGGTGCCGTCGAGCAGGGAGTCCCTCCCCTTTTGCCCCCGGCAAAGCTCGGCGAGCAGGGCGCCGGCCGCGGCAAGAAGGACATTGAAAAGGGCCGCGACGTTGCCGTCGAGCGCGAGGAGGAGGAGATGGGGAACGAGGGTCGCGATCAGGACCAGGGACATAACGCTCACCGTTGGCCTGATCCTGAGGAATGGGGAGGGACTGACCGTCCACGTCGGTTTAGTCACGTTGTGCTCCTTCCTTTAAAAGCTGTCTGCCGACGGCGATTTCATGATGGATCGGGATTCGCGCCGGGCAAACCATGCTACAGCATCCGCATTGCTCGCACGCATGAATGGACTGAATATCTCTTACGCCTAAAGACCGGTTTCTGACCGCTACCACGGTCCCGATAGGGTCCAGCCTGGACGGGCAGACGCCGAGGCAGGCACCGCAATGGGTACACGACTGAACGGTGAACGACGGGCAGGAATCCTTATCCATAACGTGGAGCGAGCGGGTATAGCGCGTGATTGGCGTGTCCAGATCGTACAGCGCCGTGCCTCGGATGAGCCCATTGACGATTATTCTCGCGGGCGAAGAGCGAAATCCGCCGCATTCGTCGATGATATCTCCGATGAGCGTTCCCGTCCTTACCCTAAGAAAGCGGGGGGTGGCGATGGCGCTGCCGGCGACCAGAACGTTCATGGTAATCGAGGGCAAGTCCCGCACTACCGCTTCGTACGTGGCGAGGGCCGTAACGGCGTCGCAAAACACCGCGTTTGATAGCGATAGGTCCGATACCCTCTCCCGAATCAATTTGGAAAGGCGGTACGCGCTTCCGCCGGGATACCGGGGCTTGACGCTTATGGCCGAGACGCGTGCCTCGCCGAAAAGGCCCCGAAGGGTATCCTCCGCGGGAACGGCTGACGCGGAGCCCTCCTCGAACGCGAGGACGATCGCGTGGGCCTTCATGGCCGCAGCCAGTATCCCGAACCCGTTCCAGACCGAAGGGCCGCATTCCTTGAGCGTGAGCGACTCAACGGGCGAGGTGGGATCGGAATCGAAGAGCCTGCAAACCAAGACGGGTTTCTCGATGGCCCTGGCGCGGCGAATGTCCTTCGCGAGCGAGTGGGCCCCCTCGAAGGAATTGACCACGCCCCGCTCGTCCGCGATTTTGCATACGTCGCCGGGAGGTATGCTCCGCCAATCGTTATTCGCGGACTTCCGGCCGGTGATACTGAAGGACCCCCTGAGGGAGATAACGGCCGCTTCGCCGATGCTGCCGTTGGGAAGGGGAATCCGGCGAAAGGCGGAAACCACTCCCGGTATCGACGCGTGAACCGGCACCGATCCCCGCGCTATTAGTTGGCCTTCGCGCACGTGATCGCCGACGCACACGATGGGCGTCGCCTCGTCGGAGGAATCCTGAACGAGCGGGATGACCGCCATGGACGGTATGAAAGCGTTCCCGGCGAACGGCAGGTCGGGCAAATCGAATTCGACCTTCGCCCTTCCCCTACGGAATTGAATGGTATGCGTCATCGAGACATCCTCGTCATTTTAGCGGAAACGAAACGGCCCTGGTCCTGAAGCATCCGCTCGAGCGGCGTTGAGGCCGCCGCCAACGCATGCCGGACGTACGCCGAGTCGAAGGTCAGCATCGTCTTGGGAGTGCCGGCGATCTTCCCTTCGGAATCGATACGGTACTCCGTGTAACGCGCGACAGCCCCGCGGTATGGTATGTTCCAGGGATCCTTCAGCCTTCTCCAGGGGAACGTATCGACGCTCCAGCGCACGGCCAAAAAATCCCCAAGATCGGGCAATCCGTCTTTATCGCGGAGGCTCATGAACGTATCGAACGCTTCTGCGCCAAAACCGCTTGGGCCAGTATAACGCCTGGGCGCGGGAAGCGACAACTCCCCCGAGGGCTTTATCGATTCGTGAATCGCGAAGTTCTGTCCCGCGAAGCCGGCCGCGAAAATAACGATCGCGAGCCCCAAGGCCTTGAGGACCGTCGCGGCGCGGGGTACCGCGGCGCTTTCCGCCATTTTTACCGGGGTAAAGCGGGGATGCGCACGCTTCGAATCGATCCAACGGGCCGCGATGGAGCCAACCTCGGCTTGCAGCGCGAATAGGAGGGGGCAAAGGGCCGCGGAGAAAATGATTCTCAGGGCCGATACGGGGGGCACCAAAAACAGGAAAAGGACCAGCGCCGAAAGGGGGACGAGCAAATACGCCGCCTTACGCATTTTCCTGAGGGATTTACGCGGATCCCCTTGCAGCGCCGTGCGCGGAAAGTACTCGCCGGCGAGAAAGGACGCGAGGACGATGGCCAAGGCGGCGGCGAAGCCCTGCCAGCGGTGGACGGAATACGGCAAGAGAATGGCCGGAATCAAGGCGACGCGTCCGATAGCCCTATTGCGGGTAAGCGCCATCATGGCCGACCAGCTGACAAGAGAGAGAATCGCGAACAGGGGATAGAAGCCGCCCCTCCCGTCAAGAAACCAGACGGCTCCGAGCGGGGCCAGGGCTTGGCTGACCTTTCGGTCCAAATCGGAACGTTCACGCAGGTAGAGATAGCGCGTTCCTTCGTGCTCAAACCATTTTTGGCGCTGGGCGTTGACCGTCGACAAGAAGGATTCGGGAAGGGTTTCGTTTTTTGGGTTGGAGACGCGGGAATTGGCCATGCTCGCGAAGTCGCGTATCCCCGAAGCTTCCAGGGCCTCGGTAATCGCCGCTTCTGAAACGGTCGCCGGACAGGCGAGGGTTCGCCACCCCTGCCAAAGGGAATGGCGCGGCACGTCCCTGCTGAGGGAAAGAAAGGCGATGAACGCCAGGGAGCACGCCGCGAGGATCGGTATGGTTATGTGGGGCTTAGTCGTTAACCGTGCCATGGAAACCCGAGTCAGAGGGTCGAAAAGGCCACTCCGATGAAGAAACCGAGCAGTATGCCCGCGAGTACCTCCATCGGACTATGCCCCTGAATCTCCTTAACGGGTTTAAAGCGGTAATCCGACTGTGCGGCTACCGCGTCGCCGAGTTCGTTGAGCGCCCGGGCCTGATCGCCGCTGGACCGGCGTACGCCGACGGCGTCGCGAATCACGACGAGGGCGAAACAGCAGGAAAAAATGAACAAATCGGAGGAAATCCCGTTTTTGAAACCGATTGTCGTGGAAACGGAGGACACCAGGGCCGAATGGCTTGAGGGCATTCCCCCGGTTCTCCAGAAAAGGAGTTCCGCGAGTTCTTTAAGGGTCGAGACCGAATTCGTGAAAAGGGTAATAAGGGTTTTCAGGAATTGACTGATGATCCAGCTTGATACGGCAGCAAGGAAAATGGGATTGTGGAGGAGAAGACTAAGTTGCTGAAGTACCGCTCGATTCATAAGTAATAATCCCGGTAAATAAGGCCTTTTGTCAAGTGCGCGAATTCGGGTATACTCCTACGATGCAATTTGATCACTTCCCGACGGCCCCTGACGACGAGGGGCGGCGGTTGGACAGAATAGTCAGAAGATTCCTTCCCGCTTTGCCCCTTTCCTCGGTGTACAGACTCATACGAAAGGGCCTCGTGAGGATTGACGGCAAGCGATCATCCCCAGAAAGCCCCGTACCCCAGGGCTCCCATATATGGATCGCCCGCCTTCCCGAGCTTGAGGCGGCGCGCGTCCCTCCCCGGCCCGAACCCCCGGTGTCGCCCGCTCTGGCAATGCCGGAGATCCTGTGCGAATGCGAGGATTTACTGGCGATCAATAAGCCGGTGGGGATCGCGGTCCACGGCCCTGACGGACTGGATACGGTCATACCCCAGTCCAAGGCCGCCCGGGATTCCCTATCCTTTCGGTCCGGCCCGCTTCACCGGCTGGACCGCGGTACCTCGGGAATTCTGGTCTTCTCCAAAACCTTACGCGGCGCCCATTGGTTTTCCCAACGGATCGCCGCGCGGGAATGCGAAAAGCTCTATCTCGGAATAGTCGCGGGGCGCCTGGACGGGAGGACCGAGTGGTACGACGAGACCGGTGACGGCAAACCCATGATCACCTTCGCCGATCCCCTCGCCGCCTCGGTTTCCGGCCCCACGCGCACCCTTGCGCTCTTTCGGATCGTCACCGGAAGAAAGCACCAGATCAGGTTTCAATGCGCCAAGCATCGCCTCCCGCTCGAGGGCGATACCCGTTACAATCCTTCCGCCGCGCCCACCGACGGCGGTTATTGCCTGCACGCATGGAAGCTTTCCTTTGGCCCGGAAGAACGGCCTGAAGGCCTGCCCGAATCGATCTTGGCCGAGCCGCCGCAGCGCTTTGCGGCGCGGATTTCCGCGTTGTTCGGAAAGTCCGCGCTTGCGCGACTCGCGGAGTGAGCCCTATACTTGGAATAACATGAAGAGCATCGGTGACCTGTACTGGTTTTTCAAAGGCGTCAAGGTATACGCGTTCGTGGGCGAAAGCGGGACCGGGAAAAGTTTTCGCGCGAAATTGCTCGCCCAAAAGTACGGGATAGAGCTGATCATAGACGACGGCCTGCTCATTCGGGACGATAAGATCGTCGCCGGGCATTCCGCCAAGCGCGAGGCTACCTTTATCGCCGCGGTCCGGGTGGCCCTGTTCGACGATAAGACCCACCGCGACGAAGTCGCCCGATCGCTCCAGAACCTCAATTTCCGGAAGGTACTCATTCTCGGAACCTCGGAAAAAATGGTATCGCGGATTGCCGCGCGTTTGCAGCTTCCCCAGCCGATCAAGGTTATCAAGATCGAGGATATCGCGTCGGAAGAGGAAATCGAGAAGGCTATTCGCTCACGGCGGGTCGAGGGGAAGCACGTCATACCCGTTCCCTCGATCGAGGTGCAGCGCAATTACCCGCAAATATTCTATGACCGCGTCCGCGTGCTCTTTAAGCGAAAGAAAACGCCCCTTGGTTCCCTCAATCAGTCCAAGGTGTACGAAAAATCCGTGGTGCGCCCGGAATTTTCGAAAACCGGGCGGGTAACCATTTCCGAGGCGGCCCTCACCCAAATGGTGCTCCATTGCGTCAGGGAATTTGACGAGCAAATTCGCATAAAAAAACTTACCATTAAAAGCGACGCCCAGGGGTATCGTCTCGTCATCGTCATTGACGTTCCCTTTGGGACCCAGTTGACCGGAACCATACATAAAATGCAGCAATATATCGTGGAAAATATCGAGCGGTTTACGGGCATCCTCATAGAGGATGTCCATATCATAATCGACAAAATTACGAGGACGTGAGGGTATGAGAAGGAATTTCGGACGCGTATCAGCGACCATTTTGGCGTTTCTCTTCGGTATGGGGGCCAACGCGCAGGAAACGGCGACGGCGGCGACGAAGCATTATTCCATTGAATATCCGGCCGACCTGGGAGAAGCCGACGCCGCGTTCGCCTCGTTCGAGGCTATAAGGACGGCCATCGACGAAGTGTTTCGGTTCAGCGACGGCGGCGCTTTGGGTAACATCGTCATTTGCCGCGACAAGGCCGCCTTCGACGCGTACGTCTCCGGTATCCTCGGGGAGACGAGAAACCAATACCTTTTTTTGAAATACGCGGATCCGGGGGATTCTCGACTCATCCTGTATCCCGTTTCCGGTAAGACGGGCTATGAAGCCTTCGCGGGGCCGGCCCTCAATCGGCAATTGTTCTTGCAGTACCTGTACGGACGAATCGCGGAACCGCCCCTGTGGGTTCGCGACGGCTTTCAGGCCTATTTTGAAAACGCCGCCTATGATCCCGCGACGGGAATCGTGTCTACCGGCGCCTATTCGCCCTGGCTCGAGACCGCGAAAAATCTCGCCGCGGACCCCGCTCGGGCGATTCCGCCGGCCGACTTGCTCGCAGCCCTGACCGGAAGGTACGATTCCGCCGATTTTTATCCCCAGGCCTGGTCCTTGGTCCGCTTTATGCTGATGACCGAAAAAGGCGAATATCAGCGATTCCTGCACGACGCTTTCGTCCTGCTCGATTTGACCGAAGACGGAGGCTATAACGCGGCCAAGCAAGCCGACAACACGGCGCTAGTCACCGCCCGTTTCGCCCGATTGATCGATCCCGCCGCCGCGAAACGGGACTTCGATTCCTGGATCGCCTCGCGGCTTACGTACAATCAGATGCTGCAGGCGGGCATGGACGCGTATTCCTCGGGCGCGTACGGGCGCGCAAGGAGCGCCTTTTCCGAGGCCGCGACCGTGCATCCGGACGATCCCATGCTGCTGTATTATCGGGGGCTGGTAGAGTACGCGGACAAAAAATACGCGGAGGCGGACGAGTGGTACCGAAAGGCGCTGAAAGCCGGGGCGGAAACGTCCACGGTTAACTGGGCTCTCGCCCTGAACGCCTTGGCGGATACAAGAAACGGCGAGGCGCGCTTATATTTGGAAACGGCGAAATCGGCCAATCCCGCCCGATATGGGGAGAAAGCCGACAAACTGCTCAATTCGCTGCCGAAATAGGCGGCGTTCCCCGTCGGCGACGGCGCCTTCTCGCGGGTCTCCCGTTGCTGCCGGGAGACTGAAGCTTTGCTTCCGCGTCTTGCGCCGCGTATTGCTCTTCGTTCCTTTTTTCCCTGTTTCGGGGCATCCTGACGTTGAGCCCGCCTTCCTTGAGGCATAATCGAACGGCATACTCCAGTTCTACCCGGGGCGGGTTCATGGGCATGACGAACCGACGGCATTCGTGGTACACGTGATTGTATACCTCCGAAGGGTTGCCCTTCCAGTCGGCGATAATGTTTACCAAGTCCCTAATGAGCCCCACCAGTTTCCGGCCGAGCCTTGTTTCCTCGCCCGAGGCGGTTAACGCGTCTACCTCATCAAGCGATTTCAGGTAATCCGCCGCGAATTTCCGGTTTTCGTCTATAAGACTCGCCGCGCCCGGCTGCAGATACATATAAAGGTCGTATTTTAGGGCCTCTTCCACGATTTGTCGGGAACGGCCGCTATTGAGAATCTTGATGATTTCCTCGGTAAGGCGGGAAGGCGATACCGGTTGCAGGAGCGGCGCTGATTTTTTGAGGCTACGATGCAGCAGAAAAGGAATTTTGCATCCCGTCGAGACCGCGTACTTTACCGCCCTGAGCATCCTCACGGGATCGTCCTTGAAGATGGTCTTGAGCGGAATGACCGGCTGCAGTTTTCTGCTCTTGAGGTCCTTGATTCCCCCCACGTAATCGATCACGTGTTCTTTCAGCGGGTCGTAATACAAGGCGTTGAGCGTAAAGTCGCGTCTTTGGACGTCTTCGTCTATGGTACCGAAACTGTTTCCGATGGTCCCGTCCGCCAAAGACCGGAAGGTCGAAACCTCGAATATTTTCGGGCCGAAAAAGATATGCACCAACCGGAACCGCTTGCCGATGATGCGGGAATTCCTGAAAAGGCGTTTGATTTTAGTAGGCTCGGCATTGGTCACGATATCGAAATCTTTCGGGGTCTTGCCGATTACCAGATCCCGTACCGCTCCGCCGACGATGTAGCCGTCGAAACCGTGATAGCGCAGATGGTGGATGATCCGGATCGCCTCGGGATCGATATGGGCCTTGTTGATGCCATGTTCTTCTCGCGTATAAACGAGGGCGGTACGCACCGTCCTGCCCTTAGAATCGGAACTGTATCTCGTTAACATGTGGTTTTCATTTTCTACTTATTCCGCCCCTCTGTCAATGGAATTAACCCCGCGGGGAAAGCCGAAGCGCCATCCATGCAAAAAGGTCGTCCATTACCTGGTCGCGGCACGCGTCGTTGAGGGTTTCGTGACGCGCTCCCCCGTAGGTCTTTATCTCAACGTCGGTCATGCCGGCGTCGCGGTACGCCGTAACGAGCGCATCGATGGTCTTTCCGTATTTCCCGATGGGGTCGTCCGCGCCCGCGAAAAGGAGAACGGGAAGGTTTTTGGGTATCGCTTCAAACGCTGCCCTCGTGTGTATTTCGGATAATCCGGTCATTAGAGAATCCCAGAAACGAACGGTGGGAAGGAAGCCGCACCAGGGGGATGCGTCGTAAAGGGCTACCGCCTCGCCATCGGAGGAAAGCCAGGCGTTCGGGCTTTGGGGATTCGGGACGCGCGCGTTGCAGGGACGAAAACTGAGGTTGAAAAGGAGCGGCGATCTTTTATTCGCGCGTCCCAGCGCGCCGAGGAGCCTCGCGAGGGTTTTTCCCCCGAATACTTCAAGGGGATCGGGACCGCGGGTTCCCGAGAGGATGCACGCCGAGAGCGTCTCTCCATGCCGCTCTATGTACATTTGGGAGAGAAAGGAGCCCCAGGAGTGGCCAAAAAGGATAACGGGGAGCGCGGGCCATTCGTCGCGCGCATGCTGGGTAATTTCGTACAGGTCCTCGACGCAGCGGTTGAAGGTATCTTTCTCCCCCAGCCGGCCTAGGGCCTCAAGGGTTCCGGCCGTCATGCCGTGCCCCCGCGCGTCGTTGGCGATAACCGCGTAACCGAGCCGAACCGCCCGTTCCGCGAAGGAATCGTACCGCTGCGCGAATTCCATCATGCCGTGGGCTATCTGGATTAGGGCCACGGGCCGATCGTCCGGCAGCCAGCGGTGCAGCGCCAGCTTCATTCCGTCGCTGGCAGTAAAAGTAATGGTGTCTTTTTTCATTTCAACCGATCTCCTTGCGTTCAGCTACCCTACCCGGGCTCGTTCGAGTATGCCGATCATGGTATACTCCGTAAGTATATGACTATTATCGCAGAAAAACCGGTCGCCGGGGGATCGTGCCTTGCAAGGGTAGACGGAAAAGCCGTATTCGTGCCCTTCGTGCTGCCCGGCGAGACCGCCGAAATAGAGATCGTGGAAAATCGAAAGGATTGGGCGAAGGCCCGGCTTATCGGGGTATTGGAAAAATCGCCCCGCCGCGTCGAGCCGTCGTGTCCCCTTTTCGGATCGTGCGGCGGATGTTCGCTTCAAATGGCCGATTCGGCCTATCAGGGAGAAATGAGAGCGGCGGTCGCCGCGGACTCGCTCAGGCGCGCCGGCAGCGCCTGGGACGGCGGCATTCCCGTTAAGGCGGGGGAACCCTACGGCTATCGTTGCCGGGCCCAGTTCCACCGGGGCGAATCGGGCGAGCCGGGGTTTTCCGCCTCCCGTTCAAGCGAAATTATCCCGGTAACCGATTGCCCGATATTGGTGCCGGAATTGCGTCAGGCCCTCGCCGACGGAACGATCGCCCGCGAGATGGGACGATTCTTCTCGAATCGCGGTTCAAGGCCCCCTTCGCTCGCCGGACGCGGGCATAACCGCCGAAGGGCTGGTCGAACCGCCGATTTCCCGGGCCGTTTTCAGGTATTCGCGAACGACGGCCGCCTCTACCATGAGGGAGGGACTACCACCGCCTCGGTGAGCCTGTCTGGGAAGAGACTAACGTTCGACGTACGGGGCTTTTTTCAATCCAACCTCGCCCTGCTCGAAACCCTTTTACGTGACGTAACGGGCGACCTGAAGGGCCCGGGTACCCTACTCGATTTTTATGCCGGCGTCGGCACTTTTTCCGCCTTTGCCGGATCGACTCTCGGCCGCGCGGTCTTGGTGGAGCATAACGCCGCCGCCTTGGACTTTGCCCGGATAAACGTCGGCCTGGACGGGCCTTCGCTTGAGTTATGCCCCGTTTCCGATGAAGCCTGGCCCGACCATCCAGCCGCAAGGCGAGATTTCGACGTCGCTATAATCGATCCGCCCCGTCAGGGGCTGGCGAGAAAAACCCTGGATTGGTTCGCCGCTTCGGCCATTCCCGAAATTCGCTACGTTTCCTGCGATCCGGTAACCTTTGCCCGTGATTCGGCCCTCCTGGAGCGCGCCGGATACCGATTGGAGGGGGTAACCCTGTACGACTTTTATCCACAAACCCAGCATGCCGAAGTGTACGGACGGTTTACCCGATGAGGCGGTCCCTTCGCGCTTCGGTCGCGCTTTCGGCGCTTCTCATGGCCATGGGTACGGCCTTTGCCGAGTCACCCCGCTGGACCAGGGTCCTTTCCGGCGAGCCGATGGGTTCTCCCGTCCCCCTGGGCAATCGGTCCGTTACCGTTACCGACGACCGGTCCATAACCTGCATCGGTCGCGACGGGGCCTTTTTGTGGAGCCGCCGGTTGCCCGGCCGCGCGACCCCGTACGTTTCGGTCGTTGCCGAGGAGTTCGTTTGCGCCGTTTCCCTGCCGGGGCTCGTATCCCTTTTCAGCGCCGACGGAAACGCGCTGTGGCAGACCAAGGGCGCGTCGGATCCGGTCGCGCCCCCCAAGGCCGGTCGGGACGGGCGTATCTTCGTCTTTTACCGCGACGCGGTTCGCTGCTTCGCCATAAATGGCCTACAGCTTTGGAAGGTCACCCTGCCCGCCTCCTTCGTGGGCCCCGTGGGCGAGACCGGGGACGGGGATATCCTGGTTCCCCTGGAGGGTTCCCGCCTCGCGATTATCGGTCCCTTTGGCGCCTTGGGCGATATCGCGGAATTGCCCGATACGGCGGTTCATTTCGCCCCGCTTCCCTTCGGTTTCGCGGTCTCGTACGCCAACGGGCGCATAGAGGCCTGGGACGTCCGCGCGGGTAGAATCGCCTCGGCGGTGTGGGCGCTTTCGTCAACGACGGAAATTTCCGCGCTCTCGGCGACGGCCGGAACGGTATTCGCCGTCCGGCAAAACGGCGCGGTCGCGGCGTTGAACGGCACCGACGGCGCGACGCTGTGGACTCGGGAGACGAACCTCCGTTTCGGCGTAGGCTTTCGGGTACTGCGGGATTACGGGCAATACTACGTGCTTTCGCCGGGCTTGGCCTGCGCGATATCCGATAACGGGGCCGTCCTCTGGGCTTTGGAAATTCCGGTAAACGCCGGGATTCCCTCCCTGGGCCCCGACGGCACGGTGTACGGCGTGGCTTCCGGGTGGCAAGTGAACGCCTGGACGGGCGAGCGCCGAATAGGCGCGCTCGAGGGAAGTCACGGTTCCCGGGGCTACGGCGTATTGTCGCTCGCCGGAAAAACGCCCGGTTGGTTTTCGCATCCCGATCCCGGCGAAACCGGCGCCTTCTTTTCCCTCGTATCCGATTCCATCGCGTTCGGCGCCGGTTCGGTCACGGTTTCCGGCGATTTCGCGGGAGTCGACGAGCCACAATGGGCGCGCCGGTTGGCGGGCATCGTTCGGGGTACCACCTTTGGCCTCGCGTTGGCTCCCGGCGTTCGCGCGGGCTTTTTTGACACGGAACGGGCCCGGGCGGCGAGCCTCCTGGGCCAGCTTGGGTCTTCCGAATACCGTGATTTTCTCATAGAGCAATCGAGGTACGCGAACGGCGAAACCCTCTCCCTCGGCATCCTGTACGGCCTGGCCGCCGCGGGCGGCGGCAGCGGCGATGTGGGCGAGGCGGTACGAAGGATCATCAGAACGTCAGGCAGCGGCAACGATTCGGTCAACCGCGCGGCCTGCGACACCCTGTATGCGCTGATAAAATACGGCAATGACCGAGACGCGCGGGACTATGCCGCCCTCCTCGTCTCCTTTACGAAATCGCCGTACGGCCCGGCCACGCAAGAATACGCGCGACAGGTAATCGGAAATATTGTACAATAAAGCCAGCAATATCCCGCTCCGGAGGAAAACCGAATGAAAAAAGGCTTTACCCTTGCTGTTCTTTTCTTTTTGACCGCGATCGGGGCCCTCGCCCCCGAGGCCTTCGCCCTCGAAGTCGATCGAAACGAATTGGGAACCGCCAACGCGGCGTCGATCGAGTTCATAAACTATAACGGCCCCCATTCGGTGGTAAGTACCGCGGCGGAGATAACCGGGATAGGCACGGCCCTGGGTTCGTCCCTCCTCGCCGCTGGCGTATCCGGCGACGGGACCCGCTATCGGATAATTCACGCCGTGGATCCCGCGGTGGCGACGGGGCTCGACGCCGACATACTCGTGCTCGGGGCGAACGCCGGGGTCGATCACATAGACAATATCAGGAGAATCCTCGCGGGGTATCTGAGCGCGGCGTACGGCTATTCGGCGAAGGACGCGAATACCCTCGCGGTCTTCGTGACGGTGTATAACGCCGTGAACAGGGGAAAGCTTGAGGCGCTTTCTAAAAAATACAAACCGGTGGTTATGGGGTACGTGACATCCGATAAGGTGGGCCTATCCCTGCGATACGACGAGTGGGCCGGCCGGTCCCAGATCATCGTTCCCCTTTCCGAGGCCAGGCTTACGGGAACGGTCAGCACCATCGATACCACGTCCCTTACCGCTCCCGAGGTCGTCGGAAAGATCAAGGAAGACGCGAACGCCGGCGTCGATACCCGAAAGGATATGGTGGACCTAAAGGAGCGCGAGGCCGACGCGGCCCAAAATCGCGCGGAAACGGCCCAAAAGGACGCCGCGACGGCCCGTACCGACGCTCAGGCGGCGCAATCCGACCTCGCGGCGGCGAAAACCGACGCGCAAGCCGCGCAAAAGGCCGCCGACCAGGCGGCGAAAGCGGCGGCTGCCAACCCACAGGATGAGGCTGCCCAGCAAAAGGCGGCGGAGACGGCCGCTGCCGCGGCGGAAAAGAAGCAAGAGGTTGCCGATAAGCAGCAGGCAGCCGATCAGGCAAACGCGACGGTCGCCAAGAACGAACAGCAAGCCGCCGCGGACCAAAAGCTCGCGGACACGAAAAATACCGAGGCTCAGGCGGAACGCAAGGATATCGCGACGGATGTACAGAAGCAGGTGGACCAAAACGCCGCCGCCGCGAAGGCCGCGGAGAAAAACGCCCTCGCCGAAACGGTTCCCGCGTACGCCCTGCGTATCGTGGACGAGAAGAACCTGCTCGCCGAACTCCAGCTGGTAGACCTCAATTCCGGAAAGCTCCTGAAAACGTCGCCCCTCAATTCGATACGGAACCGAACCCTCGTGGATACCGGCGCGGGCCTCATGGCCGTCGCGGGCAAAAAAGGCGGAAACGCCACGGTAAGGCTAGTTCTTGTCGATTCCTCCTCTTTGGAATTGATCAAGGAGGGCGCCGATTCGATCGCGGAATCGAGCATGCTGGTTCGGCTGAACAATGATTATTTCGCCGTCGTGGAAACGGATTCGGGAGCCGCTTTGGCCCGGTTTGACGGTAACCTCGCGATCAAGGCAAAATCGACCGTGAACGTCCTGCCTTCCACGGTCATCACCGCCACGGATAAGGGCATTCTCGTTCAGGACAGCAAGGGTCTCATTCGGCTCTTGCGCTCCACCGATCTGGTGGATCTGGCGGGGAAATAAGGGAAACGTACTGAAACGAAACGGCCCCCGGAAGCCTTGGTTTCCGGGGGCCGTTTCGCTTTTTAAAAGATCTTCTTGATCGAATCGGCGGCTTTCGCCTTTGCGTCCGCGGCTGCTTTGTCCGCCGCGGCCTTTGCTTCGGCAGCCGCCTTATCCGCGGCTGCCTTTGCCTCGGCCGCCGCCGCTTCCGCGGCCTTGCGAGCCGCCTCGGTTTGCTCGTTCACGAGGTCCTTGGCCCGCCGTTCAAGGGCCGCCTTCTTGTCGTCCACGACGGTTTCATACGCCAGTGCGTTTTTCGCCATTTCCGGGGTAAGGCCCGTTACCGAGGTAAATGTGGCTATCTGCGGGGCGTAGGCCGCCTGTTGTTCTGCAAGCCATGAATCGGCGAGTTTTTGAACGTCTTTCCGTAAGCCCGCGATGCGGTTTTTCACTCCTTCCGCGATGGCCGCGCCAAGAATCTTGTCCGCGTCGGTAGAGAACGAGACGGAAGGATTTCCCGAACGGGGCAACTCCGCGGTCAGCTCGCCGTTTATGGCGGTTAGGTTCGAGAGTACGTCCTGATAGGCGCCATACGCCCAGGAAGGGTCGAACGGTTTCGTTTCGATCCGGGAATCGGCGAGGGAGAGCCGCGATCGAACCGACGCGTCGCCCGATCGGGAAATCAGCAACGTGCCGGTCGCGTTCAACGTGCCCCGAACCGAGGGAATACCCGGCGTATCGGGAGCCGGAATCGAGATCGCGTATCCATTTGCGGCGAAATCGGCGTTGAAAGCGGTATCGGTTCGGGAACGGAGGTCGAACGAGCCGGAGAGCCGCTCTGACATGCTCCCGTGGGAAAGGCTCACCGCGAAAAGCGAGGGCTTGCCGTTCGCCTCCTGGTCATCGGTTATGTCGGTAAGCGAACCCGTTCCGGAAACGCCGGGAGCGTCGATACCGAGTTCCAGGCTCTTAAAGAGCACGGTAGGCGCCTTGCCGACGCCGAAGGGAACGTTTCGCCCGGCCGCGCGGGATAGGGCTCCCGATTTTTTCTTCAGGCTCACCGCTTGCGCGTCCTTCGGCCTATTCTGAAGCTTAACGGCCAGGGCAATGGCCTTTTCGGCCTTGGGGTAGAGATTTCCCAGCGTCGCGGCGGCGAACGATTCGAATACGGAAGAAAGAACCTTCGTTCCCGTTTCAAGGTTCGCGGCCTTGACCGAGGACGCGAGGGTGGCTAACCGCGCGGCGTCGTTTTTGTACGCCGTTTCCGCCTCTTTTTTCAGCGCGGCCACCGTCGCGATATCGTTTTTAACGTCGTCGGCGCTTTTTTTCGCGACGCGTACCCCGTCTTCAATGACCGTTTTCGAGGCCTCGACGGTTTTTAGGGCCGCCTGGATATCCTCGGGGGTCTTCAGCGACGCGGGATTGATCGCGGCGATCGTCTTGCCGGTCTTTACGACGCCGTCGGAACTGGTTTTCAGCGTTTTGTTTTGCTCGGCCCATTTTGCCGTAAGGTCCGGCACCGTTTTCGATACCCGGTCCACGGCGGCCGGAAGGAGGAGCTGCGCCATTTCGGCGTCGAGAATCTTCTGGGGATCGAGCATATCGGTAACCGCTGAAAATCCCGCCGAAAGGTTAACCGGGGACCCCTTGCCGCCAACGGCGGCCTTATTCGTTCCCGCGGCTCCGTCCGTTGCTGAATCCTGCCTTTGCTTCCAGGCCTTTTCCCGTTTTGGCGGCAAGGCGCCGGAAACGTTCCGCGGCGTTCCCCACGCGATATGGGTAACCTTTCCCGTATCCACGTGCAATTTGCCTCTCGTAAGCCAGAGCAGGTCGAATTTCAGCTCCGCTTCGCCTATCTCGAACAGGTTGGTCATGGGGCTGTCCCGATTGGCCACCGCCAAGCCCTCAAGCGAGAAGCTGGCATTGAACAAATCGAAATCTACCGACCGTAGGTCGCATTTCGCCCCGAACGCGTTTTCCGCCGCGGAGACGATGGCCATTCGGGCGATTTGGTTTCTGAAAACGCCAAAGGCCGATACGACGGCACCGAAAAAGAGAAGCGCCGCAAAAAGGGATACCAGGTTAAATCGCCCTTTTTGCTTCTTTATTTCCTTTGCGATCTTGCCAACGCGTTTTTCAGCCTGTTTGTCGGTAACCTTGTCCCCGTCGAATACGCGAACGGTCATTCCGGATTTTGGGTCCGTCCGTACGGAGAAAAGCGATTCAATGAATTCGCGATCCGCGTCGATGTGGAGTTTCTTGCGAATTTTGGAAGCGTATTTCTTTTCCGTGTAGCGTTTCCTAAATACCGAAGGGATCTTTTTCATTTGAGGGTCTCCCCGAGGCGTGGGGCCGCGATTATCTGTTTTATGACGGGAAGGTTCACGATAACCTTATACGCCTTGCTGTTGACGATCTTCGGCTGCAGTTTGGTCCTATAAAGCCGCACCAGGAGCCGGACGAGAAGGTACGCCGGCGCGTAAGCGAGCAAGCCCGCGGCGAGAGAGCCCGCCACGACCGAATTATTGAATCGGGTAAGGCCGACGAAGGGCGTGTTGACGAGCGCGACGAACAGGGGTTCGGTGGGCTTCAGGTTCAGGATAAAATAGCCGAAGGCGTCAAAAAAGCCGTCCGCAAGGGGGGTCACGAAGGAGAGGAGAATCAGGGAGAGAAAGAAGGCCCCCTTATTCACCCGCACGAATAATAGCACCGAGAACGACAGGACCCACAGCAAATTCCCCTTGGGGATGGCCGCGAGAAGGAGCCCCATCGCGACGGCATGGGCGATATCGCCGGGATGCGCGTTCGCGTTCAGGGCCGAAAAGAATGACTTGATATACTTGAACATCAGCGCGTCTCCAAAGATTTCAAGGCGTCCTTATATACCGCTTCGTACGCTTTCGCCGAAACGTTCCATCCGAAATCGAGGCCCATACCGCGCTTCCTCATGGCCTCGATATGGTCCCGCTTGTTGTACCAGGCATAGGCCGCCCAGCCAACGGTGTCATAAATGCTTTGCGGGGTAAGGTGCTCGAGCACGAATCCGGTTCCCGCCCCGGTTTTCTCGTCGTAATTTTCCACCGTGTCCGCCAAGCCCCCGGTTTTCCTCACGATGGGCAGGGTACCGTAGATCAGGGAGTACATCTGGTTCAGCCCGCACGGCTCGTAGCGCGAGGGCATCAGGAAGAAATCGGAGCCCGCCTCGATCAGGTGACTGAGCCCCTCGTCATAGCCGATGTACGCGCTGAAGTTGGGGAGGGCATTGTTGAGCGATTCAAGCTCGTGCTCGCACCAGAGTTCCCCCGCCCCCAAAACGACCATCTGCAGTTTGATGTCCTCGCAAATGCGGTGCGCTGAGCCGTAGGTCGGGCCGAAGAGCTCGGAAACGCCCTTTTGATCCGTGAGGCGCGTCACGATTCCCACGATCGGCACGTCCGGGTCCACGGGCAAGCCCATCCGTTTCTGAAGCGCTTCCTTGTTCGCCGCCTTATGGGCCAGGCTTTTCGAATCGTACGTCTTGGCGATGAGCGGGTCCTTGGCGGGGTTCCAGGTGTCGGTATCGACCCCGTTGAGTATTCCCGTGAGGTCGCCGGAACGATAGCGGAGAATCCCGTCCATCCTGAAGCCGAATTCGGGGTGTTGAATCTCCTTGGCGTACGTCGGGGAAACGGTCGTGAGCTTGTCCGCCGAAATAATGCCCGCCTTGAGGAAATTCATGCGGTCCCAATCCTCGAACCCGGCAGCGTAAAAATGGTCCCAGCTCAGGCCCGTGTACGGGTACAGGTGCTTTCCGTACACGCCTTGATAGCCGATGTTGTGGATCGTGAAAACGCTGGCCGTTTTGGCGAAGTTGCCGCGGCGTTCGTTGAATTTAAGGAGAATGACCGGCAGGGCCGCGGCCCAGTCATGGGCATGGATAACGTCGGGATACCATTCCAGCTTGCGGCACAGCTGAAACGTCGCGTGGCCGAGCAGGGAAAACCGCTGGGGGTTATCGTTAAAATCGGTTTCGCCGGGCACGCCGTAAATGCCGTCGCGCCCGTAGCTTTGCTCGTGATCGATAAAATAGACCGGGACTGACGTCCCCGGAAGTTTCGCGGTATACACCCCGGTCCAAATTTCCTGATATCCGGGGTGTACCCCCATCGGCCCGGGCAAGGCCTCGAGCTTTGACCGGTCAATCCGATAGTAGCGGGGCATGACGATCCTGACGTCGTGGCCTTCTTTCGCGAGCGCGAGCGACAGCGCGGACACCGCGTCCGCGAGCCCGCCGGTTTTCGCGAAGGGAACGGCTTCGCTGGTTACCATCAATATTTTCATTTTAACTCAACTCCCTCAACAGTATTCCGCCCATGGCCTCACCATTCAATTCTCGCCTTTTTAAAGGCTTCGCGCGAGAGGGTGATCGTCTTTTCGGAGACGCAATACGCGAGGCGGAACCAGCCGGGCTTTCCGAACCCCTTTCCGGGCACGCCGAGCACGTGATTGGCCTTTAAGTGGTCGCAGAAAGCCGCGTCGTCGGCGGGATTCCCGGAGGTAACGCGCCGCTCCGGTACCTTACAAAAGAGGTAAAACGCCCCTTCGGGAACCGAATATTCTATGCCGGCCTCGTCAAGTATGCCCGTTAATAGGTTACGCCTTTTCAGGTATGAGGAGTAGTCGACTTTCTCGTTCCAGCATTCGGCGACAATCCGCTGGAAGGTCGCGGGGGCGTTCACGTACCCGAGCACGCGGGTGCAGAAAATGACCGCGTCGGTGAGCTCCTGCGCCCAGGAAGAGGCGGGGTTTACGACGACGTAGCCGATTCGCTCTCCCGGCAGGCTCAGGTTTTTCGCGAACGACGACACGACGACCGAATCCGGCCAAACCGGAAAGATCGGCGCCACTTTGCGGTTGTCGTATACGATTTCACGGTAGGGCTCGTCGGCGATCACGAGGACCGCCCGTCCGGTGCGCGCCTTCGCCCGGGTGAGCGCTGCGCCGAGTTCGGCGAGGAGCTCCGCCGGGTATATCTTTCCCGTGGGATTGTTCGGCGAATTGATGATCAGCGCGGCGGTTTTGCTGGAAATGGCCGCCTCGATCGCGGCGACATCCAGGGAAAAGTCTTCCTTTGCGGGAATGGAACGAAGAATTCCCCCGTGATTTCTGGCGTAATGCGCGTATTCGGGAAAAAAGGGAGCGCTTACCAGAACCTCGTCCCCGTGGGAGAGCACCGCCTTCAATACCGCGTTCATGGCCCCCGCGGCCCCCACGCCCATAACGACCCGCCCGGCGTCGATTTCCACGCCCTGCTCGCCCGATACCTTTTTCGCCATGGCGGCCCTCGTTTCCGGGTATCCCGCGTTGGGCATGTATCCGTGGGATCCGGGCTTCGCCTCGGCGCCTTCGGCGGCGAGCATGCGTGCCACCTTGGCCGGGGGTTCGAGATCGGGGTTCCCGATACTGAAATCGTACACGTTATCGGCGCCGAAACGGGATTTCATCATTAATCCCTCTTCAAACATGCGGCGGATGAACGACGAAGAGGACATGGCCTCGGTGATGTGGGTTGCGACCGGCATTTGCGGGCTCCTTACTGCTTTATATTCTAAGTCAAAGCATAACACATAGGGATTTATTTGTAACCATTCATATTGCCACGGTCTTAACCATATGATACTCTGTTCACGATTTGAACAAACGTTTATTCGACGGCGAGAACCTGTTTCGGCGGTATCGTCCGCCCTTGAACCGTCACCCCTTCCCCTTTTTTAAGTCGTTTTATATGGAACAAGACTCAGAATTTCTATTACTCTCCAGCATTAAGGAGCTGACCGCCCGTCAGCGGGACATCAGCCAGCGCGACCTCGCGCGGGCGATTAACCTTTCCCTCGGCATGACCAACGTGCTATTAAAGCGCCTGAGCCAGAAGGGCCTTATCCTGATGCAAAAAATCTCGTCCCGCAACGTTACCTACGTGCTCACGCCCGAGGGCGTTAACGAACTGGCGGGAAGGACCTACCGCTACCTGAAAAGGACCATGAAAACGGTGGTAACCTATAAAGAGGCGATCAGCGCCATAGCCAAGGAAGCCCGGGAACAGGGTTTTGCCGCCATAGCCCTTTTGGGGCGGAGCGATATCGATTTTATCGTGGAATACGCCGCTTCGTCGGCCGGGCTCGACTATATCCAACTCGAAAGCGGCGCGAAAGTCCCGCATAATTCCTTTGTATTCGTCTCGGAAAATCACGAGGGCTCGGCGGACGTACCCGCGGCCAGTACCGTGAATATTTACGACCTACTCGCAGTGGAGGCCTAATCAAAATGTGCACCGACGTATTGATCCTCGCAGGAGGTTCCGGAGAGCGGCTGTGGCCCGTATCAACGGCCGCGAAACCGAAACAATTCATGACCCTCGAAGACGGCGACAGTTTCCTGCAGTCCGCGATACGCCGGGCGTGGAATCTCGGGATTGAGGGAAGGATAATCGTGGTTACCCGGAGCGACTGGACCGGCCTCGTGGTCGCGGACGCGGTCAGCCTCGCCCGACGCATGGGCGAGCCCGGGTTGCTCGCCAAAATGCTAGTCATGAGCGAGCCCTTCGGGAAAAATACCGCGCCCGCCATCGCGTGGGCCTGTCGCTATCTCCTTTCCCTTGACCGGGAGGAATCGCCCAACGTGCTCCTCATGGCCAGCGACCATATCATCAAGCCCCTGGACTCATTCGCCCGCGACGTGCGAACCGCCTGTTGGTATTCCTCCGAGCGGTATCTGTCCTCCTTTTCGATCCCCCCCTCCTTCCCCTCCACCGGATACGGCTATATCAAGGCGGGAGCGGCGGTTCATAGTCCCCTGGAAGACGAAACGCCCGCCTACCGCATAGAAACCTTCAAGGAAAAGCCCGACACGGCCACCGCGCGGCAATATATAGAGGACGGGCACTACTTTTGGAATTCCGGGCTCTACGCGTTCCGCGCCGATCTGTATCTCGAGGAACTTGCCCGGCACGCCCCCGCGGTATCCGCGGCCTTTGAGGGAACGGGCGAGACCGTGCGCGTTGAAAGCCGCGAGGGCGTCGACGTCATGACGGAATTCTCGGGACTTGAGCTCGCGTACGAGAAATCGCCGTCCATTTCCATCGACTACGCGGTGAGCGAAAAATGCGACCGCTCCGTGACCGTGCAGGCGAGTTTCCTGTGGGACGACGTGGGCACGTGGGATTCCCTGGCGAAATACTTCGACGGGTTGCCCGAAAACGCCTTTCCGGTGGAATCGAGAAACTGTTTCGTGCAGTCCGACATACCCGTCGCCCTATGCGGGGTCGACGACGTAGTGGTCGTCATACGCAACGGAAAGGCCCTTGTCGCGAGAAAGGGAGAGACCAATCTCGTGAAGGACGCGCTGGGGGCGATGAAAAGGAAGGGAATCGAATGACCTATCTCGTAACGGGCAGCGCCGGTTTCGTGGGATATCACGTAACGAAAGCGCTACTCGCCGGGGGACACCGGGTGATCGGCCTCGATTCGGTAAACGATTACTACCGGGTCGATCTCAAGGAAGCCCGGCTCTCCGAGATCGACGGGGTCGCGAAAGGCCTTGCCCCCGAAAGCTGGCGGTTTTATCGCGGAAACCTGGAAGATTCGGGGCTCGTGTCCGCCATATTCGCCTCGCACCGCTTCGACCGGGTCATACACCTCGCCGCTCAGGCCGGGGTCCGGTACAGCATAACGAATCCCCGCGCGTACGCGGAAAGCAACCTTGACGGCTTTCTCAATATACTCGAGGAATGCCGCGCCCATAAAATCGAGCATCTCGCCTACGCGTCCAGTTCCTCCGTTTACGGCATGAACCGCAAGGTCCCCTTTTCCGAATCGGACCCGGTTGACCATCCCGTAAGCCTGTACGCGGCGACCAAGCGGGCGAACGAGCTCATGGCCCATACCTACGCCCATCTGTACGGTCTCCCGGTTACCGGCATGCGCTTCTTTACCGTGTACGGCCCCTTCGGCCGCCCCGATATGGCCTATTTCAAATTCGCGGACGCCATCCGACAGGGGCGGGAAATCGATATCTACAACGGGGGAGACCTGCTGCGGGACTTCACCTATATCGACGACGTGGTTCGGGCCGTTATATCGATCGCCGATCGACCCGCGCTCCCCTGCCCCGTTACCGCGGACGACCCCCAAGCCCTTCCGCGGCCGGACCGATCCTCCGCCCCGTACCGGATATACAACGTCGGGAATTCCGACCCCGTGAGGCTTGAAACCTTCATCTCGATCCTCGAGACTGAATTGGCCGTCAAGGCGAAACGGAATTACCTGCCCATGCAGGCGGGCGACGTATACATGACCGCTGCCGATACGTCGGCCCTCGAGCGCGATTTCGGCTGGAAACCTTCCACCCCCATCGCCGACGGCCTGAAGAAATTCGTTGAATGGTATAAGAATTTTTACTGATAGCGTAAGAATAATCGAAGGAGAATAAAAAATGGCGACAATCGCGGTAGCCGGGACCGGCTACGTAGGGCTCGTTTCAGGAGCATGCCTTGCCGACTTCGGCAATACGGTAATCTGCGTGGACAATAACGCGGCAAAGATAGAAACCCTGAAAAAGGGCGGGATCCCCATATACGAGCCCGGGTTGGACGACGTGGTGATCCGCAACGTTTCCTCCGGCCGCCTTTCGTTTTCCACCGATATGGCGAAGGCCGTGCGCGATTCAGAGGTCGTGTTCATCGCCGTGGGAACCCCGCCCGCGGACGACGGGAGCGCCGACCTGAAATACGTGGAAGCGGTCGCGCGCGAAGTCGCGCGGGCCATGAACGGCTACAAGGTGGTCGTGGACAAAAGCACCGTTCCCGTCGGAACCGGAAAGAAGGTGAAAGGCTGGATAGCGGAGGAATTGGCGAACCGCGGCGGCGAAGCCTCGAAATACGAATTCGACGTCGTGTCTAACCCCGAATTCCTCCGCGAGGGATCGGCGGTCCAGGACTTTACCCATCCCGACCGCGTCGTGATCGGCGCCGAAAGCGACCGCGCGAAGCACCTCATGAAGGACGTTTACCGATCCCTTTTCATCGGCGAAACGCCGTATATCGAAACCAACGTCGAGACCGCCGAGATGATTAAATACGCCTCGAACGCCTTCCTCGCGGTGAAGATCACGTTCATTAACGAGGTGGCGAACCTCTGCGAGAAGGTCGGCGCCAACGTGCAGGACGTGGCGAAAGCCATGGGCCGCGACGGCCGCATCGGCTCCAAGTTCCTCCATTCCGGACCGGGATACGGCGGCAGCTGCTTCCCCAAGGATACCCAGGCCATGGCCCGCATCGGCCGCGACGCCGGTTCCCCCATGTCGATCGTGGAAACCACCATCGACGCCAACGAGAGACAAAAACTGCGCATGGTCGATAAAATCGAAAACGGCATGGGCGGCGTGGGAAGCCTCGAGGGAAAGACCTTCGCCGTTCTCGGGCTCGCCTTTAAGCCGAATACCGACGATATGCGGGAGGCCCCCGCGATTACCATTATCGAGGGGCTTGCGTCCCGCGGGGCAAAAATTAGGGCCTGCGACCCCGCCGCCGTAAAGGAAGCCTCCTGGCGCCTTGAAGCGGTAAAAAACAAGGTTACCTTCTGCGAGGACGAGTGGGAGGCCATGACCGGTTCCGACGCGGTGGTCCTCATGACCGAGTGGAATCAGTATCGCAACCTGGACCTGAACCGCGTGAAATCGACCGTTTCGCGCCCGGTATTCTTCGATTTGCGCAACGTTTACCGGCGCGCCGACGTGGAAGCGGCCGGCTTTGCGTACTTCGCCGTGGGGCAGTAGTCGAATGGCGAGGCGCGTTCGCAAATCCCTTCGTTCCGCGATAATCAGGATATCGTCCGTTGCGGTCGCGGTCCTCGCGGTCGCCGGGGCGACTTGGTTCGCAGCCGACCGCGCCGCGCGCGGCGCCGAGGAAAAACGCCGTCTCGCCGCCTTCGACAACCTGACCGCAAACGTTATCGAGCGCATCGCCGAGCTTTCGGTGCTCGAATACCGGTATACCGACGTAATGGAACTCCAGCGGAAATTCATTATCGGGGGGCAAAGCTCTTCCTTGGTCCGCTTTTCCGGCGTCGTGAAGGCCGGTATCGCCGACGTTTCCGCGGTAAACGCCCGGTGGGACCGACAGACCGACACGGTTCGCGTTTCCGTTCCCCGCTCGACAATCGTGTCCAACGAGGTAGACGTGAGCACCATACGGATATGGGACCTCAAGCGGAACCTTTTCGTCCCGATATCCACCGATTTTAAGATCCAGGAAATCGCCGCCTTCCGCGACCAAGTGGCCTCGGAGTTGGAAGCCTCAGGCTTTCTCGACGAGGCGAACGCCCGCGCAGAAGAGGTCATAGGCTCGCTCTACGCGGGATTCGCCGCGAGAACCGAAACCGCGTTCATACAGGGAAACTAATGCATTCATACCTACCGATGACCCGACGCGCGCTCACCGTCCTTGCCGGAATCGTCGCCCTCGTCGCGAATAACGTAACCGCAGGGGCCCAGGAAGTCCTGCTCTCCCCTACCGAAAACTACTACGAGTTTCTCGCGCTGAACGGAAGCCTCGAGCGGCCCTACCTGAATTACCGCACCCTTTCCGATTCGGACTGGGATACGTCGAACCTTTCGGGAGACCCCTGGTCGGCCAATGCCGTTGGGGGAAAACGGAATCTTTCCGATAATTTCTCCTTTCGCGTATATGGTCCGGAACTATTCACCTCGTTCAATAGCGCGGCTCCCTACGGCCAAAACGACGGCGCGCTCTGGCAGGGCCGCGGCTTTAACGCGAGCCTTACCGCCGGCGCCCGCGGCGAGCTTACCTTCGGGGACGCCCGGGTTGAATTGACCTTCAAGCCGATGGCGTACGGCTCGCAAAACCTCGCGTTCGAATTGGTCCCGCCCGCGTATTCGGATATCGAATCCGGCGGCATATACGCCGGCAAGGCCTCCGAATACGGCTATTTCGGAATAAAGTATATCGACGCCCCCCAGCGCTTCGGCGACGACCCGTTCGGCGGCTTTAGCTGGGGCGACAGCGAAATCCGCTTTAGCTGGAAAACCCTCACCGCGGGCTTCGGAACCCAATCCATCTGGCTCGGTCCCGCGAAAATTAACCCCATTCTCATGTCCAACAACGCACCTCCCTTTCCCAAGGCGGACATTGGCGTAAGGAAGACCGAGCTCACCCTCCCCTGGCTCGGTTGGGATTTGGGTTACGTTGAGGGCCGGCTCGTGGCGGGGTACCTCTCGGAATCGGAATGGTTCGATAGCGATGAATCCAATGACCATAACCTATTAAGCCTGTTAACCCTTGCCTACTCTCCTTCGATCCTGCCTGAATTGACCCTTTTCGCGAATCGGGTGTATCTGTCGAAATTCGATGGCTCCGGCTTTCCCGCGATTGGAAGCCTTTTCTTCGTAAACCTTGAAGGCGGCGGCGCCCAGGACGCGTGGGATCAGCGGGCGTCGATTGGCTTCGACTTCCTCGTGCCCGCTGGCGGGATTGAAGTCTACGGAGAGGCGGGGATAAACGACTATGGGCCGAGTACACTAGGCTATATAAGGTACCCTTTTCATAGCATGGTATACGCTGCAGGAATTTCTAAGGGCTTTATGCTTCCGCTTGGAATTCCTTCTGAAGTATTCTTTGAGTGTTCGAACCTAGAATTGTCCCAGGATTTCCAATTTCAGTGGCCAACAACCTTTTATGCTCATCATCAAATGAAAACCGGTTATACAAATCAAGGTCAATGGTTGGGCGCAGGTAACGGTACGGGCGGGAACAGTCAATATTTAGGAATAAGAGGATGGCATACCCGTGGTACCTTTACGGTGTATGTCCTACGAACCAATATCGATAATGATTATATTTATGCCAAATCGATAAATACTCTAAACCCTGCGAATGATTTGGATAGCGCAATAACAGACTTTCGGGCCACTATTACACCCGGAGCCGTTACTACTTGGTATATCTATTCAAATATCCAAATAACCATTGAATTCGCGTTGGTTTTCGAGCATAACCCGACCTACGAGGGTTTAAGCTGGAGGAAAACGGAAATCAGGAGTAATCCCCGTTGTGCGCTCGCACTTAAATGGGAGCAATGACCGATGCATAATCCCGTGATAAAAGTTGAAGGCCTTTCAAAAGAATATCGACTAGGTACGATAAATTCCGGGACTTTATGGCGAGATATCCAAAGTTGGTTGGCGGCAAAAACAGGAAAGGAAGACCCGAATTCGCTAATAGGAGCGGATCCCTTACGTAAAGAGGATATTTTCATTGCCTTAAAGAACCTATCCTTTGAGGTTAATGAGGGCGATCGTTTGGGGATAATAGGTTTAAATGGCGCAGGAAAAAGTACGCTATTGAAAATATTATCGCGCATTACCTCGCCCACTTCCGGATCCGTAAAAATCAGGGGGCGACTTGCTAGCTTACTCGAAGTTGGTACCGGGTTTCATGGTGAATTGACTGGGCGTGAGAATATATACCTAAACGGCGCGATTCTTGGAATGAAAAAAAGGCACATCGACAGGAAGCTTGAGGAAATTATCGATTTTAGTGGCGTCGAACAACATATCGATACTCCTGTAAAAAGGTATTCGAGCGGAATGTACGTCCGATTGGCCTTTGCGGTTGCTGCCTATCTAGATAGCGATATTTTAATCGCAGATGAAGTTCTCGCGGTCGGTGATTCAGAATTTCAGAATAAGGCTCTCGGAAAAATGAGAGAGTTAAGCGATACTCAAGGTCGTACGGTGCTTTTCGTAAGCCATAATTTGAATTCAATAAGGGCATTGTGCAATAAGGGTTTGTTCCTGCGGAAGGGCGAAATCGCCGCATATGGTTCCCTTGATGATGCCGTTCTTCAATATACCGGTTCATTAAATAATGGGGAAAGCGATTGGCGGGGAGAAAAAGGTGACTCAAACCTCAGGCTTACGAGAGCTGCACTCGCACATAAAAGGGATGACGTTAGTGGGGATCCGGTGTTTACAAAAGGAGACCCCATTAACATCATTATGGAATATGAAATACTTCGCGATAACGTAAATTACGTATTCAGTCTTGAGTTTTTCAATGAACGCGGTGAGTTTATTTGCGTTTGTTCCGCGGCAGACAATGTTGGCGACACTATGCATAGACAGATGTCATCTGTCGGCAAACATCGAGTTTCGCTTGAAGTAGATACGTCAATATTTGCCGAAGGGAGATATTTCGTTAACTTCGATTTTGCCATTCATTGCGTTAAGCGAATAATCAATGACGAACCGGCATTGTTTTTTGATATTGTGAAAAGAAAACGCACTTATCAAGAATCATTAAAACGAATAAACGTCATTTCCCCTGAGTGGCCATGGCGAATTGAATGAGAGGTTTTTTATGAACGAAGAATCGTGGGATATGATAATAGAATCGAAGCGAAAACTTCTGGATTTACGGCTTCGGGAAGTTATTCGATATAGGGACCTGGTTTGGCTTTTTGTAAAGCGAGATTTCGTTACGCAATATAAACAGACTATCTTGGGCCCTCTATGGTTTGTGATTAATCCCTTGTTTTCTACGGTAATGTATACCTTTGTGTTCGGTAATCTCGCAAAAATCGGAACTGACGGAGTTCCTTTCCTGCTTTTTTATTATGCTGGAACGATGCTTTGGACGTTTTTCACGGGCTGCTTCAATGACGCAAGCAATGTGTTCCTGAACAACTCCAATTTGTTTGGAAAAGTTTATTTTCCGCGGTTAACCGTGCCAATCAGCAATGTTTTTAGCAATTTAACAAAAATTCTCGTACAATTTGTTATGCTGATGGTCTTTTACGCGTATTACTTACTAAAAAAAGCTCCTATTACGCCTTCACCATTTCTCGCAGCATTCCCGGTTCTCTTTGCTTGGCTCGCTATTCTCGGAACCGGCATGGGAATGATAATTTCATCCCTTACCACGAAGTATAGGGATCTTAAACACTTGGTATCTTTTGCTCTTTCCCTTGCGATGTACGCGACTCCCGTCGTTTATCCCTTATCCCAAATACCATCAGGTTTTACTTGGGTGAATTTCGTTAATCCAGTCAGCGCGCCGGTCGAATTATTCCGCGTTTGGTTTTATGGAGCCGGTTACGTTCCTCCGTTAATGATTTTCGCGAGTATCGGTATGACGATTGTTTTTTTCATACTCGGGTTAATTATGTTTAATCAAAACGAGCGTAATTATATCGATGTTATCTAAGCGTTTATAAGGACTTTAACTATGAGTGATATAGCGGTTGCCGTTGAGCACCTGTCAAAAATGTACCGACTAGGGGTAATAAATAATGGCACTTTATGGAAAGATTTACAAACCTGGGCCGCGATAAAAACAGGGAGAGCCGATCCTCACTCAAAAATCGGAGAGGATAAATACGCAGGCGACGAGGACCATTTTTGGGCGCTAAAGGATTTAAGTTTCGAGATAAAGCAGGGCGATCGTGTCGGTATTATCGGGAAAAACGGCGCGGGTAAAAGCACGTTACTGAAGCTTCTCTCTAGAATTACGTCTCCCACAGAAGGTTCAATTAAGGTACGGGGAAAGATCGCGAGCCTACTTGAGGTCGGCACTGGATTTCACGGAGAACTGACGGGTCGGGAAAATATCTACCTAAACGGCGCGATTCTGGGCATGAAATCAAGACAAATAGACCGGAAACTGGATGAGATCATAAGTTTTAGCGGTATTGAAAACCATATTGATACGCCCGTGAAGCGTTATTCCAGTGGAATGTACGTTCGTCTCGCATTCGCGGTCGCAGCGCATCTCGATAGCGAAATTCTGATTGCCGACGAAGTTCTTGCGGTAGGTGACGCCGAATTCCAAAAAAAGGCGTTGGGTAAAATGCAAGATTTGAGCATGAGTCAAGGGCGTACGGTTCTTTTCGTAAGCCATCAAATGACGGCGGTACGATCCCTTTGCAATACCGGAATTATACTTCGGAAGGGACAAATTGAGAGCATAGGAAAAATTGGCCCGCTGATCGAAGAATATCTTACCGGTACATCAGCAAATAAACTCAGCGTATCAAAAGACGAATTTTCGTATATCACGAAAAGCAATTTCATTGAGGCGTTATCGATATCGATCGATCCGTCTTCGGTCGTCGATAACGAGATCCAATTAAACCGAGACGTCGATATCGTAACGGAATATCTGGTAAAAGAAGCGGGCATGAATTGTCAGGTCTCTTTACATCTTCTCGATACAAACGGGAACGTGGTATTCGCTTCTTTCAACGAACCGTCCGTAAGCTTGAATGAATGTAAATACCATGGCAAACCTTATTCAGCCGGTAAATATAGAACAATATGCAGAATTCCGGCGTTCTTCCTGAACGAGGGAAATTACAGCGTAAACCTTTTCTTCGTCTCGAACAGAACGTCTATCGAAATCGCAGTCGAGCGTGCCTTGTGCTTTGACGTTAAGGATACGGGAGAAATGCGAAAGGAATATGTCGGTACTTGGATCGGGGCGGTTCGACCGAAGCTCTATTGGAATACCATTAAGCTCGACGATTTGTCAGTGGAGGGCAATAACGCATGAAAGTGGTAATTTTAGCCGGTGGGCTGGGCACTCGGTTATCCGAGGAGACGGACACTAAACCGAAACCGATGGTTGAGATCGGCGGCATGCCGATCATCTGGCATATCATGAAACTTTACTCGCACTTTGGGTTTAACGATTTCGTTATCTGCGCGGGATACAAGTCATATTATATCAAGGATTATTTTTACCATTATTATATGCATTCTTCGGATATGACATTCGATATGGAACATAACAAGGTCGAGTATCATAATTCTCACGCCGAGCCCTGGAAAGTAACGATCGTGGATACGGGCCTCAATACGATGACCGGAGGGAGAATCAAACGGATTCAGCCGTTTGTCGGGAACGAACCTTTCCTTCTCACATACGGTGACGGGGTCTCGAACGTCGATATACCGCTCCTTATCGAGAGCCACCGCGTTTCGGGAAAGATGGTGACGCTTACGGCCGTCCAACCGACGGGAAAATTTGGGGCCTTGCTGCTTTCCGAAAATGATTCGGTCACGTCCTTTATGGAAAAACCCAAAGGCGATGGTTCCTGGATTAATGGGGGTTTTTTTGTCTGCGAACCAGGTGCATTCGACTATATCCAGAAAGGCGACGGTACTATCTGGGAAAGGGATCCATTGGAGAATATTGCCAGAGATAATCTGTTACACGCTTACAAACACAACGGTTTTTGGAAACCGATGGATACCCTCCGGGATAAGCAAGAACTGAACGAGTTATGGGACACACATCGCGCTCAATGGAAGGTCTGGAATGATTGATCTTTCCTTTTATCGCGGTAAAAGCGTTTTTATTACCGGAAATACCGGGTTTAAGGGGAGCTGGCTTACTAAGATTCTCTCTATAGCAGGCGCGAAAGTAACAGGATATGCGCTACCCCCTTCCGAGACTCCCTCGCTGTTAACCATCTCCGGTAATCATAAAGAATCAGAGTGCGTGTTTGGCGATGTGAGGGACCTCCCCACCCTTTCCCAAGCCATGGAGAATGCCAAACCTGATATTGTCTTCCATTTAGCGGCCCAACCACTCGTTCGGCTATCATATCGGGAACCGGTAAACACATACGAGACGAACGTGATGGGAACGGTTAACATTCTCGAGTCCCTTAGGAATTTCCCGGCAGTCCGTTCGTTCGTAAATGTCACGACTGACAAGGTATATGAAAATAAGGAATGGGCCTGGGGGTATCGTGAAAACGAGAACCTGTGCGGTTTTGATCCCTATTCGAACAGCAAGTCCTGTAGTGAGTTGGTCACCTTCAGCTATCGCAATTCATTCTTCTCATCGCCAGAAGCAACGGCTATTTCCACCGCAAGGTCGGGAAATGTGATCGGTGGCGGAGATTACTCTACCGATAGGATTATTCCCGATTGCATTCGAGCTGCCGAGAAAGGCTCGACTATACAGATCAGAAACCCTCACTCAACACGCCCCTATCAACATGTATTGGAATGCCTTTCGGGTTATTTACTTTTGGCACGAAAGCAATATGAAGAACGGGGTCTCTCCGGGTCATACAACTTCGGACCCGATGACGATAGTTGCGTTACGACCGGGGATCTCGTAGAACTGTTTTGCGGTATTTGGGGTAATGGCGCCCGCTGGTCAGCGCAGGGGGACGGCGGACCGCATGAGGCCAATTTTCTCAAGCTCGATTGCTCACAGGCAAAAACGAAGCTTGGTTGGAAACCGGTTTGGGATATAAGAACTGCCGTACAAAAAACAGTTGAATTCGCTAAATGCCCCACGGATCCGGACAGGCGATCGTGTATGGAAGGGCAGATTCGCGAATACTTTTCACTTTAACGGAGAAAATAGATGTTTGAAACGATGACACAAGACGAAGCGGCTAAGAATATATTAAAGAGCGTAGCAGAATACCATAAGGCATTCATGAGGAAAAAAGAATACGTCGATGGCGATAGAATATCGTATGCCGCTCGCGTTTTTGATGAAAAGGAAATGATCAACCTTGTTGATAGTTCCCTTGAATTTTGGCTAACCTCCGGACGCTACACCGATGAATTTGAGGCTAAACTGGCGGAATACCTTAGCGTCAGGTTTTGTTCGCTCGTCAATTCCGGATCATCTGCCAATCTTCTTGCCTTTATGGCGCTCACCTCGCCTCTTTTAAAAGAACGAGCTATACGTAGAGGAGACGAGGTAATTACGGTTGCTTGCGGTTTCCCGACGACTGTTGCGCCTATTATCCAGTTCGGCGCTATCCCGGTATTTGTAGACGTTACTATACCTCAATACAATATTGACGTTACCCAGTTGGAGCTTGCATTTTCACCCAAGACCAAAGCCGTAATGATCGCGCACACGCTCGGAAACCCCTTTGATCTCGCCACGGTAAAGGCTTTTTGCGATAAACACCGGCTCTGGTTGATAGAGGATAATTGCGATGCGCTTGGATCTACCTATACGCTTAACGGAATAGAAAAGAAAACCGGGGCGATTGGGGATATCGGAACGTCCAGTTTTTATCCTCCGCACCACATGACCATGGGCGAAGGCGGTGCGGTCTACACTGATAATCCTTTATTAAACAAAATAATCCGCTCCATGCGTGACTGGGGTCGGGATTGCGTATGCCCCTCGGGGAGGGACAACGTGTGCGGTCATCGCTTCGACAAGCAATATGGCGAACTCCCCCCGGGTTACGATCACAAGTACGTATATAGCCACTTTGGGTATAATCTTAAGGCAACCGATATGCAAGCCGCAATCGGTGTTGCGCAGCTTGAAAAATTCCCGTCTTTTGTAGAAAGGCGCAGAATGAATTATAATCGGTTACTTTCTGGCTTAAAGCCAGTCGCCCATAAGATTATCCTACCGGTACCAGTAGAAAACTCAAATCCGAGTTGGTTCGGTTTTCTTATGACGTGCGCTGAAGGCGTCGACAGGAATGCTCTCGTTAGACATATCGAAAATTCGAATATTCAGACCAGGGCATTATTTGCCGGAAACCTTACCCGCCACCCTTGTTTCGACGAAATGCGCAATTCGGGTGAAGGATATCGAATTGTCGGGAACCTAACGAATACCGACAGAATAATGCGAGATTCTTTCTGGATCGGCGTGTATCCCGGTATGACGGAAGATATGATTGACCGCATGGTGCGGGTAATTAAGGATTATATCTTAAGATGAAAATCGCGAATAGAATCAGAGCAGATATCTGCAAAATGATGTCATACTCAAAATCTTCACATATTGGAAGCGCTCTTTCAATTGTGGACATCTTAAAAGTCTTGTATTTCGATCTTATGAATATTCAAAAGATTAAAGACCATGCACAAGACCGAGATGTTTTTATTCTAAGTAAAGGACATGCAAGCGCCGCGTTATATTCTGTATTAGCTCAAGCGGGTATAATCGAAAAAGAATTGTTGAATTCTTATTACATTGATGGAGGCATTCTACCTGGACACCTAGACATGACTGTTGCCAAGGGAATTGAGGTCTCTGCAGGTTCTCTGGGACATGGACCCGGTCTTGGGTTAGGTATTGCCATTGGTAAGCTAAAGAAAGGTCTGGGGGGACATGTTTACGTTCTCGTTGGGGATGGTGAATGTAATGAAGGTTCTGTATGGGAATCCATAATGCTCGCTGGTACTTTAAAGGTTCATAATTATACTCTGATCATCGACAATAATAGACTGCAAGGAATGGGAGGGGATATAATAAATCAAAATAATTTAGCAGAAAGGTTGAAAACCTTTGGATTGAACGTCGTTGAAATTGATGGTCATGACGAAAAAGCTATAAAGGATGCATTAATTAATTGTTCTGGTCCAGCCGCGATTGTAGCTAATACGATAAAAGGGAAAGGCGTATCCTTCATGGAAGGTGAATTTATATGGCATTATAAGTCTCCTGATCCAACACAGCTTAATATGGCGCTTGATGAGTTGGGAGAGTCTATATGAGAACGACTTTTATTGAAACGTTGATTGAACAAGCACGAGTAGATGACTCTATTTTCTTGTTAACTCCTGATCTCGGTTTTTCAGTTTTTGAAAAATTTATAGATTCTTTTCCTAATAGATTCTTAAATGTTGGAATCGCTGAACAGAATGCTGTTTCGATCGCAGCGGGGTTATCTTTATCCGGATACAAACCCTATTTGTATTCTATAGTGCCTTTTGTGACTATGCGTTGCTTTGAACAAATTCGTGTTGATGTTGCATACATGAATACAAATGTTAAATTGGTGGGTGTCGGGGGAGGGTTTTCATATGGACCGGCAGGGGCTACACATCATGCAATAGAAGACGTTGCAATTATGCGTGCACTCCCTAATATGACTGTGTGTTGTCCAGGAGACCCTTTAGAAGCAAGGAATTTAATCAAGTACAGCTTTATTCAAGAGGGACCTATGTATATTCGATTAGGAAAGAATAACGAACCATTAATCCATAAACAACAAAGTATTATTGAATTTGGGAAAGCCTCAATTCTTCGTGATGGAAAAGAGTTTGCGATTTTATCGATGGGTAATATGTTGGAAACCGTAAACAAATGGGTTTCTGAATGGGAAATCGAGGGGCATGATCCTCTTTTTGCAAGTTTACACACTGTTAAACCATTAGATGTCGATTTCCTTAATCATATAATGGAATTAAGGATACCAATCATAACTGTTGAAGAACATAACGTTATTGGTGGTATAGGTGAAGCTATAGCTGCATTTGCTGGAAATAAAGGATATGGTATTCCCGTTAAAAATATTGCAATACAAGATACCTATAGTCATTATATTGGTTCACAGGAATACTTACGTAATAAATTTGGGTTGTCAAAGAAACCCAAATTGGATGAACTGATATGAATATTGCAATACTAGGAGCGAATAGTCATATAGCCAAGAACTTATTAATTCGTTTTATTTCTCAAAATGAGATCAGTCTTTCTTTGTTTGCACGAAATCCTATATCAGTAAGCAATTTTTTCAATGAGAACAAAATTACTATCCCAGGTTACGAAATATCAGATTATTCGAAATTTACAGCTGGCTTTTATGATGCAATATTTAATTGCGTAGGTATTGCAGATCCTTTAAAGCAAAAAACTGCAGGTATTCAAGTTTTTCAAGCGACTGAAATTTATGACAATATGGCTTTGAAGTATATAATGGAACACCCGGAAACAAAATATATTAATTTTTCAAGTGGAGCAGTTTACGGGACTTCTTTTTCAGAGCCTGTAAATAGAGAAACAATCGCAGAATATAAAGTAAATGAACTTACTGCTGGTGATTTTTACCGGGTCGCTAAGTTGAATTCAGAGGCAAAGCACCGTTCGCTTCAAGGACTATCAATTATAGATTTTCGTATTTTCAGTTTTTTTAGTAGATATATTGATCTTCATACAAATTTTCTGCTCACGGAAATAATTAACTGTATAAAGAAAGATGAAGTCTTCAAGACGAATGAAATTGATATCGTTCGTGACTATATACATCCGGATGACCTATTTGAAATAATAATGTTTTATCTTGAACAAACTGTTAGAATTAACAATGCGATCGATATTTACAGTAAACATCCAATAACAAAATTTGAGATTATTTCATTATTCGAACATAAGTATGGGTTAAAATTTGAAATTACAAATTCTGATACGGTATCTGTTACAGGGTTAAAGAAAATATACTATTCCCAGAATGAATCATCAGATATTGATAAAATTGTTAAGAATACGTCTAGGAATTGCCTTGATTCAGAGACTGCGTTTATTTTAGGTAATAAGGGTTTTAAACTTGATTGATTCGATTTTAACAATAGCGATTCCGGTATACAATGGCGGTGATTATATTGGGAATACGCTTGAGAGTATTATCAAGCAAAGTGAATTCCAATCAAATAAGGTTGTTATACTTATCTCTGATAATTCCTCAACAGACACTACTCAATCTATTTGCCTGAGTTATGTAAAACGTTTTGAAGGGAAGATTAATTACCACAGACAAGCACAAAACCTTGGTTATGATGGTAATATCATTTTTCTCGTAAATACTGTAACAACAGAATATGTATGGCTGCTTGGATGTCAAGATTATTTGTTAGACGGAAGCTTATCCTCAATTCTTGAAATAATTACCCAATATTCGCCGCATAATATTTTTCTAAATTTTTTAATTTATAACGAAAAAAATAATTCCTTTAGCGATTCGGAAAGTTATAAACTAACAGAAGATAATATCTACTTTGAGCCTAATGAAGTTTATTTAAAAAATGGAATAGGTATTGGTACAGCTTTATCAACTAATATATTTCAAACTGATAAAATTAATACAAAATTATATTTTAAAAACTGGGCGCACCTAGAAATATTGCATAATATGTTAACTACTAATCCAAAAACAATTACTGTACAGACAGCAAAAAAAGCTTTTGTATTATACAGGGAGTCCCATGGCTGGTGGGAATCTAAATTACTACTTGATAATTCCCTAGAACTTGCTAAAATATTTAGATTTTATTATCAAAAACGATATCCAGAAATTGTAACAAATCATTTGTCTAATAAGTCATCTGAAATTTCACTACTAATGCACAATGCTAAACAGTACGGACGACGTGTAAGCCTTGTCGAATTATTACATATTTCAAAACTATATTGTTTTACTTATAAAGGAATGATTTTATTCTTTTTTAATGTCTTTTTAGATAATAAAACATTTGTTAGTATAGGTAAAACATATAGGAGATATAAAAGATTATTTAAGAGAATCAGAGAACACCTAAAAAAGAATAATCAAAATCCTCCGTTCAATAAAGCTATTAAATGATGTGTAAATACAAGGTAACAATCGCGGTAATGACCTATAACAGGTCTAGATTCCTTGATCTTATGCTTGAATCTATTCAAAATCAAACTTACAGAGATTTTGTAGTTAAGGTATACGATAATGGCTCTACTGATGAAACCGATTATGTCGTACAGAAGTATCTGAATGATACGAGATTTAAGTATATCAAGAATAGTATAAACATCGGAGCATTGCGAAATTTCAATATAGCAATTGAAAATTGTAAATCTGATTTCCTTTTATTAACTCACGATGACGACATAATGCATCCAGATATGGTTAAAAAAGAAATTGAGGAATTAACCGTTAATCTTGATGTAGATCTTGTATGCGTGAACGCTGACTTTATTGATGTAAACGGCAATCCCGTTATTGGAAGGGCTTATGACAGGATTATTGGAAATCAGAATAAATTAATTCGGAAAGGTGAATACTTAAAAGGCTACATTCACGGTAAAAATTACATATGTTGTCCTACTGTAATGCTTCGGGTGAAATCGGTGAACGAAGATCAAATTAGATACCGTACGGATGTGGGTAAATCTGCAGATACCTTTTTTTGGTTTGAGCTAAATAAAAAACGTAATATGAAATATTTACAAGAAAAATTGTTTTTTTATAGGTTACATGATGCACAAGATAGTCGAAATTCATTATGGATGATTCCAATGCTCAAGAAGCCGGTTTTAGATAGTATTCTAGATAAGCATTATACATCCCATCTTGGGAAGCAATGGATTAGTTATGCTAATAATCAAATCAAGCATGAAATATTGAGGTTTAAGCCGGGCAAGGCCGATTTACTGAGATTGGAAAAAAACGTTGTGTTGAATCGGGCCACTGATTTTGTTTTCCAAATCTGGTTTAATTGCTATAAATATTTTCCGCGATTATTGATTGTTTTCGAGCACGGTAAAAAAAAAGTGTATAGATGTTGTAGATATATACTCAAACACATAGGAATTAAAATATGATAATCATGATTACTGGCGGCTCGGGCCTGGTAGGTCGAAACATAAGTGAAAGGCTCAGAGACGAAGGCCATGAAGTTCTTGCCCCTTCTCATGCTGAACTGAATTTGTTGTCTTATGATGACGTTTTCAGATACATGACATCAAAAAATCCCGAGATGGTAATACATTGCGCAGGAAAGGTCGGTGGGATTCAAGCAAATATACGAGAACCCGTTCGATTTCTCATTGATAATATCGATATGGGTCGAAATGTAATAATGGCAGCGTTCGAGGCAGGAATCGGAAAACTGTTAAATTTCGGTAGTTCTTGTATGTATCCGAGAAACGCAGATAACCCATTAAAAGAAGAGTACATTTTACAAGGTGAGCTGGAGCCAACTAACGAGGGTTACGCTCTCGCGAAAATTACCGCTCAGCGGTTATGTTCCTATATCATGAAGGAAAACAAAGACTATTCATATAAAACCTTAATGCCCTGCAATTTATACGGTAAGTACGATAAATTTGACCTTGCTCATGCCCATATGATACCAGCAGCGATCAACAAGGTACATGCAGCTAAAATGGATAGATCGATCGTTACGGTTTGGGGAACAGGAAAAGTTAAGCGCGAATTTATGTACGTAGGCGATCTTTCTGATTGTGTTTCTCATTGTATCAGAAATTTTAAGTCAATGCCCGAAGTATTAAATGCGGGAATAGGCAGGGATTTTTCGATTAACGACTACTATAGAACAGTCGCTGATGTGATCGGATATAAGGGCGAATTCGTTCATGATACAACTAAGCCGGAAGGCATGAAACAAAAACTTGTTGACACCACACTCCTTAATTCATTTGGCTGGAAGTCAAATGTCTCCCTGTTACAGGGTATTGAGGAAACTTACAAATACTATTTAACGACGATAAAGGGGTAAGTCATGAAATATCCACTTGCAACAACCACATGGGACGATAAAGAAAAAAAAGCGGCTCATGAGGTAATTGAGTCTGGAATGTGTACAATGGGCGAGAAAGTTGTACGGTTCGAAGAAAAATTTGCCTCGTTCGTTGGTTCTAAACACGCCGTGATGGTCAATTCAGGATCATCGGCAAACTTGCTCATGGTTGCGGCATTATTCTATCGGAAACAAAATCAACTATCCCCTGGCGATGAAGTTATAGTTCCTGCAGTTTCCTGGCCGACAACTTATTATCCGCTTTATCAATATGGGCTAAAATTGAAATTCGTGGATATCGACAGACATACGCTTAATTATAATCTTTTGGCGCTTGAGCGTGCGGTTACAAACAAGACGAAGCTTATCATGGCGGTTAACTTGTTGGGTAACCCCAATGATTTCGATCAAATAGCAAAAATTACTAAAGAGCGAAATATTATTGTAATAGAAGACAACTGTGAGTCCCTAGGAGCTGTATATAAGGGAAAACAAGCAGGAACTTTTGGGCTTATGGGAACATACTCCACATTCTTCAGCCATCATATGTCAACGATGGAAGGTGGGGTTATTGTAACCGATGACATTGAACTCTATCATATTTTACTTTGCCTGCGTGCCCATGGTTGGACGAGGAATCTCCCGAAGAAAAACATGGTAAGCGGTGTAAAGAGCGACGATCCTTTCGAGGAGTCATTTAAATTCGTCCTTCCCGGGTATAACGTAAGACCCTTGGAAATAGAAGCTGCGATCGGACTTGAACAGCTTGATAAACTTTCGGGTTTCATCGACTTTCGCAGAAAAAACGCGATTGTTTTTCAGGAGTACTTTAAAGGGAATCCCTTTTTCGATATTCAAGCTGAGATTGGCTCAAGTAGCTGGTTTGGTTTTTCCATTATCATCAAAGAAGCCGCATCCATAACGAGAAAAGAACTGGCTTCTGCCCTCATTACCGCTGACATTGAGTGTCGGCCCATTGTTGCCGGTAATTTCTCCAAAAATCCGGTGATGGCATTTATACCGCACGAAATCTCTGGCTCCCTAAAAAATGCCGAACATATCGATAAATACGGGCTCTTCGTGGGAAACCATCAATACGATTTGACTCATGAGCTAAGCTATCTGCGTGATGTACTGGGGAAAAGTTTCTAAAAAATGAAAATTATCACGGCTTTTCTGAAATATGATTATGGAATTAAGGATCGTGGACCATCAACCGAGATGACGGTCTTTTATAAACAGATAAAGGAGTTGTCTCCCGAATCAATTCCTTTTTGGCTTGAAGAACACGGATTCCCAGAGGATCAATACCAATTGCAAGAGGATTTGATTGCTTACTGTACTTTTGAAAAGCCTGATTACGTTTTCTTCGTTTTAATGAACAATGAAATCAGGATTGAAACGCTAGATCGGTTAAACGAAATCAGTAAAACGGTAAATTTTTTTTGCGACGATCAATGGAGATTCGATGGTTTCTCAAGAAATGTAGCACCGCACCTTCATACCGTGATTACAGTCGATAAGTATTCAGTTCCAAAATATCGGGAATTGGGAAATACCAGAATAATACTCACGCAATGGGCTGCAGAGAACCTCTTAAAATATGAACAGAAGCCGTATCGTTATGAGGTATCATTTGTCGGTGGCCGAAACGATGTAAGAGAGTGGTATATCGATGAACTTAACCGTCGTGGAATATTCGTAGAATGCTTCGGTTCGGGATGGAAAAATGGTCGTGTGAGCACCGAACGGATGAACGAAATTTTTCAGAGCACGAAAATATCATTGAATCTCTCAAATTCCATACCAAGAGACTTTGATTATAGGAAGAGACTCGAGGAACGGGAAAGGAAAAGAAGAAAAGAATTACTATTACGCATCTTGAAGATCTATCGTATAAAGGGTTATAGAACCGCGTTGAGGAGATTTATAGAGTCTTTACGTCCAGACAAGTTGCACTCAAGTTTTCCATGCAAGAATGTTGAACAGATTAAGGCTCGAAACTTTGAAATACCTGCAGCTACTGGTTTTCAAATCAGCCAGTTTGCACTTGAAATCGAAGACTATTTCGTAAACGGTAGGGAAATTGTTCTGTTTTCGACGATTGATGAGCTTGAGAAACTTATTAGGTATTATCTATGTAATGATATCGAACGGGAAAAGATCAGACTTTCGGGATACCAAGTCGCGTCTCGCAATCTGTATAAAGCCAGATTTGAAGCCATATTAGGGGCTCTGGAATGAAGTATGCAACTCTTTTTGTGGATCCGCCATATCAAGATAACAGGATTTTCAATCCTGACGATACAGAGCTTAATCGCGATGATTGTCTTCGTGCTTACCGCACCCTTAGATTAAGACTGAACCAATATGGGATTGAGTTAACAACTCAGGATAAATCCGTTCCAAAAAACGCCTTATTTACTATTTATAACGATATACCGGAATTGTTCCCTCCTTGGCATAATCCCGATACATCGATAGCGCTTCTTTTTGAAACCGCAGTAGTAAAACCCTATAACTGGGACATAAAAAATCACGATAAATTCAGGTATATATTCACGTGGAATGATACCATCGTAGACAATAAAAAATATTTTAAATTGTTTTTTGCACAGCCACATTTAAAAGTCCATGAAAATCCGTTACCCTTCTCCCAGAAAAAATTGGTATGTTTAATTGCTTCCAATAAGTCATCCCGTCATCCGAATGAGTCCTACTCGGAAAGAATAAAAACTATTAAATGGTTCGAGAAATATCATCCCGATGATCTTGATCTCTACGGGAAGGGCTGGGATATGGGGATAGAACCGCGTTCTACGCGACTACGCAGGTCTTTGGGTAGAAGGATTAATGCCTTATCCCCGCGTGTTTTTTTCCCGAATGGAACATATCACGGTTCGGTTGAGAGTAAGTACCAAACATTATCCCGTTATCGGTTTACAATCTGTTATGAGAATGCAGTAAATATTCCAGGGTACATAACAGAAAAGATATTTGACTGTTTTATTTCCGGTGTTGTTCCGGTTTACCTGGGCCCACCAAATATCTCGGATTATATACCAGCGAATACATACATAGACCGAAACTCTTTTAGAACTCATGAACAACTTTTTGATAGATTAAATGAAATAACCGAGTACGAGTTTCTGGAATACAGAAAAAACATTGATTCGTTTCTGAGATCCGAGACCGCAGAAAAGTTTAGCTGTGAATACTTTGCCGATTCAATAGGTAAAGTCGCTCAGCTTTTTTTCACCAAATGAAATATTGGATGATAGACGGAGATATTACCATGAAGAAAGCATTAATTACGGGTGTGACAGGGCAGGACGGAGCGTATCTTTCTGAGTTTCTCTTACAAAAAGGATATGAAGTCCATGGAATAAAGAGAAGATCATCAAGCTTCAATACCGAACGAATAGACCATCTGTTTCAGGATCCTCACTCCACGAAGAATCATTTCTTTTTACACTATGGAGACCTTACAGACACTTCAAATCTGGTGCGAATCCTTCAGGAAGTTAAGCCTGACGAGATATATAATTTGGGTGCACAGAGTCATGTTCAAGTTTCATTCGAGGTCCCGGAATATACAGCTGATGCCGACGGAATAGGAACGCTGCGCCTCCTGGAGGCAATCAGAATTTTAGGCATGGAACAAAAAGTTCGCTTTTATCAGGCATCAACGAGTGAGCTTTTTGGTAAAGTACAGGAAATTCCTCAAAAAGAAACCACGCCTTTTTATCCCAGATCCCCTTATGCCGTAGCAAAATTGTACGCGTATTGGATAGTCGTAAACTATCGCGAGTCATACGGTTTACATGCGTCAAATGGAATCCTTTTTAATCATGAAAGTCCCCGACGCGGAGAAACATTCGTGACTAGAAAAGTGACAAGGGCAGCAGCACGGATCAAACTTGGTCTACAAGACAAGCTTTACATGGGAAATATCGACGCAAAACGAGATTGGGGATTTGCAGGTGACTATGTAGAGCTTATGTGGTTGATGCTTCAACAGGATAACCCAGACGATTACGTGATGGCAACGGGCATTACGACTACGGTTAGGGATTTTATATCAATGGCCTTTCATGAATCAGGTATATCACTAAAATGGGAAGGTAGCGGTATCAACGAGAAAGGCATTGATATCAAATCCGGTAAAACTGTTGTCGAGATTGATCCTCGTTATTTTCGCCCTGCTGAAGTTGAACTTCTTATTGGAGACCCGAGCAAGGCCAAAATGAAGTTGGGTTGGGAACCACGGGTACAGCTTTCAGAATTGGTTAAAATGATGGTCGATAACGACATGAATCTTGCCCAAAAGGAATTACATTTAAAGTCCGGTGGGTTCAGATCATAATTAGAAATTGCGTTAAATATTATTGAAAATGACTTACATTCTACTCACATAATAGAACTTATAAATCAAATATATAATTGAGTGGAAAGTATCCTTTCAATGAACGATAAGCGATTTATATTTTGGTGGTTTTGTTTGAAAATTGCAATTGTTTTAGCATCTTATATCCCATCCCCTGATAAACTGTTAGTCGGATCCGAGATAATTGACCACATAGCGAAGAACTTTATCTCATATGATCTATTTGTTGGATGTAATCCGTCAACACCTGAATGGTATTATTTATTGGAGAAATATTCTAAAAATATATCTTTAAAATGGGCCATAACACCAACTGATAATGTTATTGATAGTGATGCAAGTGCTTATCAGACAGCCTTAAAATTACTCAAAGATCGGTCAAAACAAATTGAATATGATTATGTATGGTTTATTCATACAAAAGGATCTACAAGCAATCAACATGAATTCAGAAAAGAGTTGTGCCATCATTTCCTAGAAAAACCATATGACACAATAAGAAAGTTTGATCTAGATAGTAATATTGGTTTAATCGGGAATTGGTTACGTTTCCAGCACGAGATAACAGGTCATTCTTCGAGTTGTATAAGTCTTGTAAACAAAACAATTAATCAGATTTTACCTACAAGAAGTAGTTATGATTTCTTCGGAATATATCCATTATATTCTTGGTATATATTCAAAGGAGAAATAATTAAGTCATTTATTGATGATGCTCAAGATAACTTTTTCACAGAGAATCTGTTATCGGAGTATGACGCTGATCGTTATTTTTTTGAAAGAGACTTCCCATCTATTGTAAATAAATATGGGTTGACTATTGAAACAATCTCTCAATTTGAACATCCTTCAATTACTCCAAATTTACTAAAAAAATTGAATCGTTTATGGCTCAATAATAACTATCAAAGCCCAAATAAGAATGCATATTTACTATTCTTTTTTTTAAATCGTCCATATTACTTTCTCAAAATGATATTTAATAAAATGAATGCATTCAAGCGAGTAATTAAACGGTCGGTGAAATATTTTGTAAATAATCGAACTGGAAAAGATTAATAATATTCCCTATAGGTCCTCTTTGGAGAAGTCAAAAATCTTTGAACCGAAAGCAATAAGAAATAATTCTGGTAAAATCAATAATCGTAGTACAATATATTTCTAAAACGTAGATAAGGATAAAACAATCCACTTTTTAAGGAGTTCCTGTTGATAAACTATCATGACATAACAATATTTATTATTTCTTTTAATAGACTTAGTTATTTAGAGAGACTTGTAAATTTTTTAATTGAAAAGCATTATACGAATATACATATTATTGACAATAATTCATCATATCAGCCATTGCTCGAATATCTTTCAACCGTTCCGTGCACAGTACATAGATTGTCTAATAATTTAGGTCACAAAGCTGTGTGGGAATGCGGCTTATTTGACGATATTATAACAAATCAATTTTACGTCGTTTCAGATTGTGATATATTGCCCTCTGATGATCTCCCTGAGAATTTTATTGCATATTTTTTGGAATTACTTACCCGCAATAAAAAGATAACAAAGGTAGGATTTGCATTGAAAATAGATGATTTGCCCGACCATTTCAATCAAAAGAAAAAAGTAATAGAATGGGAATCGAAATATTGGGCCAATGAAATTGAGAAGGATATTTACTATGCGCCGATTGATACGACTTTCGCACTATATCGACCTGGTATCTATCCCAATAGAAAGAAGTGGTGGGAATCGCTTCGGGTCTCAGGTCCGTTTTTAGCAAAGCATTTACCTTGGTATGAAGATTCTCTAAATCCCTCGGAAGAAACAATTCAATATCAAAATTCTATCTCATTCGACGTTTCAGATTGGACTCATGATAACGATTCAAATATAAAGGAGAAATATATAAAATTATTAGATGCGTATAGGGCTGAACGTAATAAAAACATCAGCCTGAAAGATGAACTTGAATTCATAAAAGAATACTATTTTCGCATTCCTAAATTTTATAGGTTATATTTGATAAAGCGATATATGAATAAAATCGAACGGAAAATAAAGAAGACTTTCATGGTCAATCACTAATACTGCTCTTTTTCCCACAATGTTATGACTAATCACATACTAACAGTGTTCTCACATTACGACGTTGACAACCTTATTGATGATTATGTTCAAGTTTACCTTGAAAAGTTATCCTCATTAGGATGTGAAATTGTTTTCGTAACAACCTCACAACTTGATAATCAAGAATTATCAAAGATTGTTAATAATTGTCTCAAGATAATTGTCCGAGAAAACATCGGTTATGACTTCATGAGCTATAAAGTTGGCCTTCTGGAATCGGGGATAAATATTAATACCTATGAATCAGTTCTGATATGTAATGATAGCGTTTACGGACCTCTATTTGATTTACAGGTAATCATCGAAAGGATGAACAAATTATCATGCGATTTCTGGGGCATGACTCGTTCGCTTGAAGGACCGCCACACCTTCAAAGTTACTTTATTTATTTCAATAAACCAGTATTGCAATCAGGTCATTTGGTCGCCTTCTTTACACAAGTGTGTATAGAGCAATCAAAAAAAGATATTATCCAAAAGTATGAAATAGGACTCACCCAATATCTTTGCCGTGAGGGTTATAAATACGCTTGGGTGGCAACCCTACCCTCGCTCAAGGAGAAAGTAAGGCTTTTCTGCATGAAAATGAATAACGTTAAGTTTAGAGGCTCAAACGTTAAGCTTCCTATTGCCTTAATAAGATTCTTGATTCGTTATTTAAGGAATTTTATAGCTTTTTTCAATACAATAATATTAAAAGGAACCATAAATCCTTCACAGTATTATTGGCGTCATAATCTTCAAACAGGATTTCCCTTCGTAAAAATTGAGCTTTTACGGAAGAATCCATTTAAACTTGAGGATTACGAAGTAATATTAGGTGAAATTGAATTAAAATCTGAATACCCAATACGGTATATCAGGAAACATTTAGATAGGACTAGATCAAAGTATTGATCTTTGAGAAAATAAATCGATTATGGATTACCCTTCAGTATCTATAGCTATGGCTACCTATAATGGTGAGAAGTTTCTCGAGAAACAACTTGAGTCGCTTCTCGCCCAAACTTACAAATCTTATGATATTGTGATATGCGACGACAAATCCACCGATAAAACAGTTTCAATCATTCGCCATTATTCAAAGAAATTTCCAACGAAAATTAAGTTTTATTCTAACGAAACGAACTTGGGATACGTAAGAAATTTCGAAAGAGCTGTATCCCTATGCGAAGGAACGTATGTCGCACTGTGCGATCAAGATGACCTTTGGGATATTGACAAATTAACTACGCTGGTATGTTCGATCGGGAACGCGGATATGATACATACTGACGCCCGATTAATAGACCAGAACGATAAAGAAATCTGCGATTCATTTACGAAAAGCGCCAAAAAGCGTGTTCACGCTAATGGGTTTCTGGAATTATGTGTCAATAATTCAGTAACCGGATGCACCGCTTTTTTTCGCAGAACGCTTCTCGATAAAGCCTTACCCTTTCCCGAAATGTTTATGCATGATCATTGGTTGGCAATTGTTGCGAAAGATCAGGGTGGTCTTAAGTACCTGGATAAACCTCTCGTGTCATATCGTCAACACGGAAATAATTCTATAGGCGCTTTAGTTTCCTGTAAAGATAACATAGAGAATGCACGGAAACGGGAAGAAATATACTTTGATAGGATGAATCGCTTTTCTTACTTGGAAAGTTACGCAAAGCAACGTCTTTCCGAAGAGAATGTACGTAAAATTAGAGCCTTAAAAGCATACTATGAATCGTTCTTCCAGAAAAAAATCCGTTTTTCTTCGGCATTTTTTTATTTATGTAATTTCAAAACATTGAATTCAAGCAATAATCCCTTAAGATGCATATATGGTTTTTTCCGTTCACTTTATGGGAGAAAGCTTAAATGTCCGATAACAGCCATTGGGAGTATATAAAATGGATTCAACCGTTAAGGTTATTGCCTTCTATCTACCACAATTTCATCCCATTCCAGAGAACGACCAATGGTGGGGAAAGGGTTTCACGGAATGGACGAACGTCGCGAAAGCCAAACCCCTCTATCGGGGACATTATCAGCCAAAAATACCCGCAGATTTAGGTTTCTACGACCTTCGTGTGCCCGAGTCGAGAATCGCACAAGCCAACTTGGCGAAAGAATACGGAATATCGGCATTTTGTTATTGGCATTACTGGTTTGGCCACGGGAAGCGACTGTTGGAAAGACCGATCAATGAGGTTATCGAGAGCGGGACCCCCGACTTTCCTTTTTGCCTTGGTTGGGCAAACTCTTCCTGGCGCGGATTCGATTATGGCTGCAATAACGAACGGAATGTTTTGATTGAGCAGGTATATCCCGGCGAAGAAGATTATACGGCGCATTTCCTCGAAGTATTACGCGCATTTAGAGACAAACGTTATTTCATGATTGACGGTAAACCGGTATTCTTGGTATTCCAACCGTATGATCTTCCGGATCCGGGTGCATTCATTGGATTATGGCGACGCCTGGCTGTGGAACACGGCCTTAAAGGTATACATTTTGTAGCGCAAACAGACGATCCGGATAAAATTAAAGGTCTGGTAGGCATAGGTTTTGATTCCGTTAACCTTAATAGGCTCTTTAATGCGTATAACCGTGGATTGAGTCGTATTACACGGTCTTTTATCCGTAAGTTTCATTTAGTGAAGAAAATATACTATTCAAAGGCCGTACGCTTTTTTCTCGGTCCTGAGGAAGCATCACCGAATTGCTATCCAAGCGTATATCCGAACTGGGATCATACAGCAAGATCTGGGAAGAAGGGTCTTGTCCTGCATGGATCTACGCCGCAATTATTCGCGGAATACTTCAGAAAAGCAGTTCGTCTTGTTTTACAAAAGCCGGTGAGCGATCGGATTATTTTCGTTAAATCCTGGAATGAATGGGCCGAGGGCAATTACCTTGAACCCGATATGAAATTCGGGACTGGTTACTTGGAATCAATTAAAAACGTACTGTCGGAAGAAGACCATTCCTGAAGCGGTATGTAGATTAACTGAATGAGTAACAAAACAGCTATAGTATTCTCGCATTTTGATGCGAAAAACGAGATAGACGAATACGTATTTTATTCTCTGGAGAAATTTCGGGAAATTACGGACAAGATCATATTTGTATCGGATTGTCCAACGCTTAAGTACGGAGATATACGTAGGGCAAAAAAAATCGTGAGCAAGTTGATTATCGGAAGGCACAATGCGTACGATTTTGGCTCCTATAAAAGGGGTTTTTCATATTTAGTCAGCGAAAGTACCTTTGAAGATATTGACAGACTAATATTTGCTAACGATAGCGTTTTTGGTCCAATTACGGCATTAGGCCCTATCTTGGACGAAATGGGTTCACGACCTGCAGATTTTTGGGGAATGACTTTTAGTGAACGCGGGTTCGTCCGAGACGGAACCGAATTAGTTGAAGCCGTAATACCGCATCTACAGAGTTATTTTTTGGTTTTCAAAAGGAACGTGTTTTCTTCTCACGAATTTCAACGTTTCATGTCAGTAATCAGACCGAAAAAGGATAAATTCGACGTAATACTCAAATATGAGTTGGGTTTAACAAGTTTTTTGGCTGATCGTGGATTCAGGTATGACTCCTATGTACCGAAAGAAGTTAAATTTGAAGATACACATTCGATATTTAAATTATGGAGAGAGTTAGTTTTTGATTACGGAATGCCGTTCATTAAATATCAAGCAATTACGGTATACCATGCAGATTACTCTGTACTGAAAGATCGTTATCCCATAAAATTTATTACCGCTAATACCCAAAAGCGAAATCGAATTGAAAAAACAGCTTTGCTAAAACGCAAGCTAGTTCGAATTGTAAAAAGAATACGTACTTATTGGAGATGCAAACAATTATGAGGATCCAAAGAATGTATCGATCAAGGGGGATATTTAATTGGATGGGTTAAAGGTATACTATCGAATATCAGATAAGGGAAACCCGAAGGAAAAGATTCCTAACGCCGATAAGTTCACTTGTTTAGATAATGCGATTAAAGAGTTCGGAGCCGATAACATCAACGTTATTGCGGACAACTGTAATTCAGAAACCCTCGACTTTATTGCCAGTAACGGCTTGAAATTCGAAGAAACAAGCTTTGGCAATTCGGGTTCATTTATATACATGGTCAACAAAATAATTAGTGATCATGATTCTGAAATTCCGGTATACCTTTTAGAGGACGATTATATTCACTTGCCCGGCAGTCGTAAGGCGATTCTCGAGGGACTTGCCATCGCGGATTATGTCACGCTTTACGATCATCCCGATAAATATTTCACTGAAGATAAGGGCGGAAGCCCCATGAATTTTCGATCACTACGTCTTACCCGACTGTATGCAACAGAATCGTCTCATTGGCGCGAGACCGACTCCACGACCATGACCTTCGCGTGCAAGGTCTCTACCCTCGAAGCCGACCTTAACATCTGGAAAAGGTATTGTGTTCACCGTAATCCCGACGATTATCACGCGTTTATGGAAATCACCCCCACGACACTATCCGATCTATTCTCGTTTATTGTTCGCTTGAGAAAACGGGAATCCTTGCTCCTCGTGAAAAAGTTATTATCACGTAGACGGACTCATACGCTCATATCAGCGGTTCCCGCCAAAGCCACCCATGCGGAAGTACGCTGGCTCGCACCGGTCATCGATTGGAAATAACATTGAAAGTTTCGATCATAATCGTCAACTACAAGACAAAGGATCTACTCGCAGGAGCGATCGAATCGGTAAAGCGCACTGTTATCGGTTGTGATTACGAAATCATCGTCGTAGACAACGCGTCCGGCGACGGGACAGAAGAGGTGTTGACCGCACGCTTCCCCGAAGCACTATTCATTCCCCTGAGCGAAAACGTCGGCTTTGGAAGGGCAAACAACGCCGGTGCGAAAATCGCCTCGGGCGAATACCTCTTTCTCCTTAATAGCGACACGGAAGTGTTGAACGACGCGATTTCCATCCTCGCGAAGTACCTGGATGAAAACCCTGCCTGCGTAGCCTGCGGCGGAAACCTCGTATCGTTCGAAGGCACCCCAATGCACAGCTTTGAAACCTCGTTCCCGAACCCGCTGACCGATTTCCGCCGCTTTTCGGAGCTTTTGCCGGGCGCGATTCGACCCCGTCGCAGGGAATATAACGAAAGCGGCAGGCCAATGAAGGTCGCTTACGTTACAGGCGCCGACATGATGATACGCTCTTCAGTATTCCGCGAAGTCGGCGGCTTTGATCCCGTTTTTTTTATGTACTATGAAGAGACTGACCTGAGCCTCCGCTTAACCAGGGCTGGTTATGATATCGTCTCCGTTCCGGAGGCACGGATAGCACACCTCAAGGGCGCCTCGTTGGCAAACCTCATGAACTCGAGCGACCACTACTACCGAAGTAAATACTATTACGTTAGGAAAAACTTCGGTAAATGGGGCGTGTGGATTTCGCACCTCGTTTTCACCCTTTTTTGCTTCCTGAAAATTGCTTTCTACGCGCTTTTACGAAAACGGGATAGCAAGGGAGTCATGTCAAGAAACCTCAACGCCGCGCGGGCCGCGTTCGCACTCTGCTTAAATAAATCAGTAAAATTATCGAAAGGATAACGCATGAATTCTAACAAACAATGCTATGCCCTTAACACGCGCGCCCTCGTGACCGGAGGGGCTGGTTTTCTCGGGAGCCATTTGTGCGATCGGCTGATCAAGGAGAAATACGACGTAATCTGCCTTGATAATTTCTTCACCGGGCAGAAAAGAAACGTGGCGCATCTTTTGGGAAACCCCTATTTCGAGCTCGTTCGGCATGACGTGACCTTCCCCTACTACGTCGAGGTAGACCGCATTTTCAATCTCGCGTGCCCCGCGAGCCCGCCCCATTATCAGTACGACCCGGTACAAACGACCAAGACGAGCGTTCACGGAGCCATCAATATGCTTGGTCTGGCGAAGCGGACGAACGCCAGAATACTCCAGGCCTCCACGAGCGAGGTATACGGCGATCCTTCGGTTCACCCGCAGGTGGAATCGTACTGGGGGAACGTTAATCCCATAGGAATCCGGTCCTGCTACGACGAGGGTAAGCGATGCGCCGAAACGCTCTTTTTCGATTACCACCGCCAGAACGCAGTTGAAATCAAGGTCGTGAGGATTTTCAATACCTACGGACCGCGCATGCACCCGAATGACGGTCGCGTTGTGAGTAATTTTATCATGCAGGCGCTCAGGGGCGAGAACATCACGATTTACGGTGACGGTCAGCAAACACGCTCGTTTTGTTATGTCGACGACCTGATCGACGGTTTCATGAAAATGATAGACTCGCCCCCGGAGTTCACCGGCCCGGTAAACATCGGAAATCCGGGGGAGTTCACCATGCTCGAGCTCGCGGAGAAGGTCATTTCGATCGTCGGGGGAAAATCGAGAATCGTGCATATGCCGCTGCCGTCGGACGACCCGAAACAGCGACAGCCCGATATCACCCTCGCCAGAAAGCAGCTTTCCTGGGAGCCGAAGGTTACGCTCGAGGACGGGCTTCGGCGAACCATAGAGTATTTTAAGGAATTCGCATGAGCAGAATCCTTCACCGGATTTTCTTCAATTTCGACGATGGTCCCGACCCTTTCCTCCCCTATCTTGAAACCTGGAAACGGGAGCTTCCGGACTTCGAGATTAAGCTGTGGGACAAGACCAACTTGCCGCTCGATCTGAATGAATACACGAAGACCCTCTCGGCAGAAAAGAATCACGCCTTCCTAAGCGACTATTTTCGCTGTTGGCTCCTTGATAGATACGGCGGTATATACCTCGACGCGGATATTGAAATCCTGGACGGGAACGGGCTTCGTTCCATTTATGATGAAACCCAGATTTCGCCTGCGATCGACCTTTTTATCGGGGTAGAAAGTTTTGCCAACGGCCAGCTTACCGCCCATTCTATGGGGGTCAAAGCGGGAAAGTCGCATCCCATCCTTCGGTTTATGATGAATTTGTACGAGACGAGCCTTTCCGGGCCGCTCCACTACGCGATTAGGAAATTCGACATGCCATACCTCATGTCGCTTTATTTCTTGGACAAGGAGCGCCGTGAGGGCTTTACCGATTCTGTGGAAGGCAGGTTTCGGGGCCTCAAGGAAAAAATCGTGACCGATAGAATGCTTATCTTGCCGCCGGAATACTTTTCGCCGGTTACGTCGCGCGACGGGACGATGACGGTCACGTCATTCGGTAAAGATACCTGCCTTTGCCATCACTTCGCGGCGACCTGGAACGAGGGCGCAAATGGGGTCCGGCAGGCCAAGACGCTCACTGAAGCGCTTATCGAAGGCGATTACGCCGCATCAGGAGAATTACTGCGCCGGATTACCGATCGATATCCGAAGCTGAGGTTTAACCCGAAAAAACCGACTTGGAAATTTAAAGAAGGCGAGATTAAGAGGCTCGAGAAAGTATTGAATGCGTTGGTGCCATACGGTTCACCGCTCTATCGGCTATTGAAAGGGAAACGGCGCGCTAAAGGGAATTAAGTTGAACCTGAAAAAGCTAAAAAGAAAAATCCAGAAACTCCTCTTCCGCGAGCAATGGTCGCTGCTTGTCTGCGGTCCCGACGGGGAGGCGCTTCGTCAGATCGTTCCCCCCGCGGACCGTATATGGGCCGACCCCTTTCCGGTTGAGTCCGATGGACGTATATTGATATTTATTGAGCAGCAATTTTACGGCTCGAAGGGAACCTTGGGATATATCGAACTGTTCGGCGACCTTTCGCATGGCCCGTTCTGCCCCGTTCTGGAGGAGCCCTGGCATCTTTCCTACCCACAGGTCTTTCGGTCAAACCGCCACGGATCGGACGAATGGTACATGGTTCCCGAAAGCGCTGATTGCGGGCAAATCAGGCTTTACAGGGCCGTTTCGTTTCCGGACCGCTGGGAATTCGTGAGGGAATTGCTGCCCGGCGCGATTGCCGTCGATTCAACCCTTTTCGAGCATCAAGGGCTTTGGTGGCTGTTCACCTCGCAGAAGACGGAAAACACGGGATTCAATTCCTCCCTTTACGCGTATTCCGCGTCCGTTTTCGATACGGACCAATGGACCCCCCACCGGCAAAACCCCGTGGTTACCGGCCTTGATAACGCAAGGATGGCGGGACGCGTTTTCCGCAACGGCCGCGGTGAATTGATCCGCCCGGCGCAATCCTGCGTTCGCGAATACGGCGAGAGCCTCAGCCTCAATAGGATTACCGCTTTGACCCAGGACGCGTTCCAAGAGGAAAAAACGCAAACTATTAAGCCGGAACGCGCGCTTCATGCCGTATGCACCCACACCTACAATGCTGCGTCGCGGTATGTTATTCGCGATATTAAAACGCGTCGGTTTGCCCCGTTCCATCGGCTCGTACCCCTCTTCCGGGGATTGATAAAATGACCGTGATCGGGCTCTTTTTAAACAATGAAATGCGTACCGGCGCAAACCGTCGGTATCTCGAGCTCATGGAAGGTTTGGCTTCCCGGGGAAACCGCGTTTTCGTTCTCATGAACGCCAATCTACCCTACGCGCCCACTTCTTTCACGCGCATTGAACTCGACGTTCGCTATAAACGGAAGGGGTTTCCCCCCGCGTCGTTCCTGTTCGCGAGGGCGATTCGTAAGGCATTGCCCGCATTAGCCGCGCATATCGGGGAAGGGGAAACGCGGGAATCGGTATGGGTGCATATCCACGGGGATTTACACCTGAAAGCCGCGCTCATCATCAGAAAAAGGCTCGGCGCGAGGCTTTTTTTCGCGTACCGCTGCAATGACATTAAGCGGGCCCATATCCTCCGGGAGAGCGGGCAACTGAGCGCGAAGGACCGACTGCTCTCGCTCGCGTACGAGGCGATGAATCGGGTTCGCGAACGGCAAGTCGCATCCTTCGCCGAACTCGTCACGTTCCAAAACGCGGATGACCGTGACGAATTCGTGGCGCGAACGGGTTATTCTCCGGAGAACACGGTGATAATACCGGGGAACATTGGCCTGCCGCGGTTTACCGAAGAATTTAGGAATATCAATGCATCGGACCGGCTTCGGCGGCTGGTTTACGTCGGAACGCTGTCCGTTTCCAAGGGCTTTCGCTACGCGCTGGAAGCCCTCGCGGAGCTCGTTAAGCGCGGTCATCGCGATATTACCCTGACGGTTCTGGGCAAAATTAACGAGGGGGACGGGGTATACGAAATGGTGGATATCCTCGGCATACGGTCGAATGTCGTCTTTGAGGGGTTCAAACTGCCCTTCCCGTTTTTCGCGGCGGCTGACTTGATGATATACCCCACGCTATACGACGCGTTTCCCGATACCGTCCTCGAGGCGTTGCACGCCGGTTGTCCCGTAATCGCGAGCGCGGTCGGGGGCATTCCCGATATTCTCTCCTATGGCGAATTGACGTTTGAGCCGTCAAACGTTACGGGCATTGCCGATACGATCGAGAAATGCATCCTCGACGCGGACTACTACCTATACCTAAAGGGGCTCTGCGCCGAAAGGGCGGAGGTTTTCAGGTTTGACTGGCCGGAACGTTTTGAAGAGTCAATGAGAAAAGCGAGGTAATGCATATGGCGCGCGAATTCGCCATTAGGAATCCCGATAAACTTTTAGAGAACATGGCGTTGATGCGAGACATACTCGCCCGACGCGGCGCGCGTTGCTTTCTCCATTTCGGCACCCTGCTTGGGGCCATACGGGAAAAAGGGTTCATTCCCCACGACGACGACGCGGATTTGGGCATATTCGACGAGGACTTCGATAAAATCCTCACGGCGATTCCCGAATTGGCGGAAGCGGGATTCACTTTCGAAAGCAAAAGGCACGGAAGGCTCCTGCAATTCCTTCGGGGCGACGAGCAAGTCGACCTTTTCGTCGCCGTCCGCGTATCCGTCCCCTTTGCGCACCGCTGGGCCATTGACGAGCGCGTTACGGTTTCCGGCCGGTACCTCGATCGACTGGTCGAGGCCGATTTTCTCGGCGAAACGTTCTTAATTCCCTCCGAACCGGAGGCGCTCATGAAGGACCTTTACGGAAAGACGTGGCGTATCCCCATGAAGGATATTCCCTCGAGAACGGGGTGGCTCTGGCGACTGTCGAAGCTAGCGCGGGCGCCGACGAAAATCCTCTTTTACGCACGCCGTTATCTCAATACGCAACGGGTTAAGGCAAAAGGAAAATAAGCAACGATGAAATTCAACTCCAAAAATTTCCGGGATGCCCGGGAACTGTATCGCGCCATGGCGGGAAAGCCGGTTTGGATAGCGGGTTCGGACCCGTCCCTTTCCGGTTATCCCGATTCTTTTTTCGACGATAAGGTAGCGATAACGCTTCACCTTGCCCACATGAAATTCCCGAACGCTACCTTTCGCTATTCGAGCGAGTACGACCGCTCCGAATACCTATTGGCGAAAGACGGGGGCTACGCGAAACGGCCGCTCATCGCCGCCTATCCCATGTACGGAAAAACCAAAAAAGAGACCCTGGAGCTCCTTTCGAAAAACGAAAAAGTGTATTTCCACAAAATGGTCTCTTACCCGGCGTTCGGGGTTCGGGGCAGGATTGACGAGGGCTTTACCCGATTTAAGATCGCCCAAACCCTCGCGAATCGGGCCACCGTATGGGGCGGCCACGGTTCCTGCCTGCATACCTGCCTCTACATGGCGATACTCATGGGCGCTTCCGAAATACACCTCATCGGGGCGGGCCACAACCTTTATAGCCAAGGCGGGCTTGAGCACTTCGCGGAAGTAGAAGGCGATCACCACGCCATGCGCCCGGGCTATCGCTCCTTCTCCGATCCCGTAGAGAATTCCGCGCTTATCGAGCAGACGTGGCTTACCGCCCGGCTCTGCCGCGAGGCCGGCATTCCGTTCTATTGGCATAGGAGCTATTCCGCGGCGATGGACGATCTGATCGAGATCGATCCCGCGTGGCTTGAGGACCTAAAACGGCGAGGGACGAGGAAATTTTCCCTGAAAAAGGAGCTTTACTGGAAATTCCTCAAGGGCCCAATCACCTCATTCATCTCGAGAAAATAAAGGGAGTACATAAAAACCATGCAGGCAATTATCCTCGCCGCGGGAATGGGAAACCGCCTCGGCAAATACACGAAAGACAACACGAAATGCATGCTCGAGATTAACGGCAAAACGCTGATCGAGCGCGCCTTGGACGCCCTGGACGATAATGGCATTAAAAAATGCGTCATCGTGGTGGGGTACCAAAAAGAAAACCTCATGTCGTTCGTGGGGAAAAAATACAAGGGAATCGAGATTGAGTACGTCGCGAACGACGTGTACCACAAGACGAACAATATCTACTCTCTCGCCCTCGCGAAAGACAAACTACTCGAAGACGATACGATACTGCTCGAAAGCGACCTAATCTTCGAAAGCAGAATCATCCATGATCTCCTCGCCGATCCCGAGCCTACCCTGGCCGTGGTGGATAAGTACCAGTCCTGGATGGACGGGACCGTGGTCCAGATATCGCAGGACAAGCTTATTACCAACTTTATCCCGAAAAAGTTCTTCAATTACGAAGAAAAGCATACGTACTACAAGACCGTCAATATCTATAAGTTCTCGCGTCAGTTCCTTACCGAATCGTACGTTCCCTTCCTCGTGGCGTATTCAGCGGCAATGGGAAATAACGAATACTACGAGCAGGTCCTCCGCGTGATCGCGACGCTCGAAAAGAACGAGCTTAAGGCGTTTTGCCTTGAGGGACACCGCTGGTACGAGATCGACGACGTGCAGGACAAGGATATCGCCGAGAATATTTTCGGCAATTCGAGCGAGGAGAAGCTGAGCCGCATACAGAAAAGATACGGCGGCTATTGGCGCTTTCCGTACCTCCTCGATTACTGCTACCTCGTCAATCCCTACTTTCCCACCGACGCCATGCTCAACGAGATGAAGGCGTACTTTCGGGACCTCATTTCCGAGTATCCTTCCGGGCTGAACGTTCAGAACCTCCTTGCCGGAAAGCTCTTCGGCGTGGACGATGACCGCATTTTGGTCGGCAACGGCGCCGCCGAGCTTATCAGGGCGCTTTCCCGCTCCCTAGAGGGCAGCGTCGGCGTGATTTACCCGACCTTCAACGAATACCCGGAAAGCCTTACCCAAAACGAAATCGTTCCCTTTATCGCCAAAGACATGCGGTACGGCCTTCCCGAGCTACTCGAATGGCAGTCGAAATGCGATACCCTCCTCGTCATTAACCCGGACAATCCCTCGGGGAATTGCCTGGATCGAACCGACATAATCGCGCTCCTGGACGCCATGAAAAAAGGCGGGAAGCGCCTTATCCTCGACGAGTCCTTCATCGACTTTTCCGATTCGGGTCTCTCCCAAACCCTTCTTGACCAGGGAACGCTCGAATCGTACCCGAACCTCACCGTTATAAAAAGCATTAGCAAGAGTTACGGGGTTCCCGGCATCAGGCTCGGCGTATTGGCTACCGCGGATCGCGCGCTACTCGCGCGGATACGGAAGGAGCTTTCCATCTGGAATATCAATTCCTTCGGCGAGAACTTTCTGCAGATCATCGGAAAATACAAAAAGGATTACGCGGCGGCATGCGCGAAAATCATCGCGGAGCGCGAACGGTTCCGGGAAGGGCTCGCCTCGCTGGGCATGTTCGAGATAATGCCCTCGCAGGCCAATTATTTCCTCTGCAAAATCAAGGGCGACTATTCCGCACGGGACCTGACCAAGTACCTTCTGGGAGAACACGATATCTACATCAAGGACCTTACCGGCAAAAAGGGCATTCCCGACGATAAGTGGATTCGGCTCGCGGTACGGAACAGGGAGGATAACGATAGGCTCGTGTCCACGTTGGGCGCGTTCGGGCGGGAGCGATAAGGAATGAGGATAGCCCTCATCGTTAACTCGTTTCCCGAGATATCGGAAAAATTCCTGCTTAATTCCGTGATCGGCCTCATGGACGCCGGGGCCGACGTTACCGTTTTCGCGGCGCACCGTCCCCGGGAAAACCTGAGGCACCGGCTTTTCGAATCGAGAAACGTGGAAGCCGTAACGCGCTACGTGAACGTTCCCCGGTCCATGCGGGCGCGTTTCCTCCGAGCCCCCGCCCTCTTTCTCGGCCTTCTTTTCGCCCGCCCCAAGGCCGCGTTCGAGGCCCTTCGGCTCGGTAAATACAGGACCGTGGCGAAAAACGCCAAGCTCCTCTTTTTTGGCGCTTCCTTCGTCAAGGAACGTTTCGATATAGTACATTGCCATTTCGGCGTAAACGGACTGATCGGGTCTTACCTGAAAGAATGCGGCTTTTGCGACCGGCTCGTGGCGACCTTCCACGGTTCGGACATCAATACCTACCCCAAACGGCACGGCGAGGACGTATACGCGACCCTGTATAAAATGGCCGACTTGGTTACCGCGAACACCGAATTCACGAAGGGCAAAATCGTCGCGAACGGCTGTCCCCGGGATAAAATCCGCGTTCTGCCCGTGGGCCTCGTGGCCTCCGAATACGCCGCGATCGATCGGTCCAATATCGAGCCCGCGTCGATCCTTACGGTCGGCCGTTTGGAGGAAAAAAAAGGGCACCGGTATTTGCTCGAGGCCGTCGCGATTCTCAAAGAGGCCTTTCCCGGAATACGCTATCGCATAGCCGGCGAGGGGTCGCTTTCGAACGGGCTGAAGGCGTACGCCGCCGAGTTGGGGATCGCCGAACGCTGCGAATTTCTCGGCGTTTGTTCCTCCTCCACGGTAATGGGGCTATACTCCGGGGCCACGGTCTTTTGCCTTCCCAGCGTCACGGCCGCTTCCGGCGATATGGAAGGCCAAGGCCTTGTTTTGCAAGAGGCGCAGGCATGCGGGATTCCCGTGGTGAGTACGCTGCACAACGGTATTCCCGACGGCGTTCTCGACGGGATATCGGGATTTCTCGTGCCCGAAAAGGATCCGAGGTCACTCGCCGACCGCATCGCGAGTATACTTTCTGACCCCGCCCTTGGCGCGAGGATGGGTTCTGCCGGGCGCGAATTCGCCCTATCCAAGTATGATATCGCGGGATTGACCGCGCGTTTATTGGGGTTCTACCATGAAATTACCGGCTAAACGGCTCCCTTCGGACGCTCTAGTCGTTCTTTCACTTTTATTTCTCACGTTGTGGGTTCGCCTTTCTACGCAGATGATGATACACACCGGGGTTGACGAGCGGGACTACTGGTACGCGGCCAAGGCGCTCTCGCAGGGATTGCCCTTCCCCGCCTTTTCACATCGTACGGTCCGTTGGGCCATAATCCTTCCCGTGGCCCTGCTCCAGAAGCTTCTCGGGACGCATCCTAACGTGTACTACGTCGCGCCCCTTTTGAACGCTTTGGCGCAAACCCTCCTTTTATACCTTTTCGGCAAAAGGATTCGGGGCCGATTCGTCGGCATTCTATCCGCCGTCATGCTCATATTCTTCCCGTACCAAATCAGGGCGGCGAGCCAGGTGCGGCCCGAAATTTTTTCCATTACGTACATGCTTCTGTGCGCGTACCTACTCGTCCTCGCCATGGACGAGAAAGGACGTCGTCGCCTCTTCCTGCTCGTCGGTTCGTCCTTGATTCTGTTTCTCGCGTACGAGACGAAAATCACCAACCTCTTTTTCCTTCCGGGCATTTTCCTTGCGCTCCTTCTTTTTGGGGGAAAAACGGGGGTTCGGGATTGTTTCGCCTTTGGGTTGCCCCTATTGATTCTTTTTTTGGGCGAAACGGCGCTCTATTCGGCGTTTACGGAGTTTCGGTTCGGCCAGCTATCGATAATAACGGCAAACCACCTTTCAAGCGATTACGCGGACCCGCTCTCTTCGTATTGGCAGGTATTCCTCAGGTACAGTCCGGAATACCTACAGCCGTACTGGCAAATTCCGCTCGGCCTATTCGCGGGAGCCGGCGCGTACTATCTCGTGAAAGGCCGATCAAAGGCGTTAACGACGCTTATCTTGACGGGGTTTAGTTTTATTTTCTTCATAACCTTCACCGTGACAAAATTGGACCCGATCATGGTCGCCGAGGATTTTATCAATCGGTATTTTTGCGCGCTGTTGCCATTCGCGTTTCTCGTTATTTCTTGGGCCGTCCAAGACGCGATCGGCACGGTGGGGCCGGGACTCGTCGAACGGTGGGACTCGGCCGGGGCCGCTCCCTTCGCGGTAGCCTCTTTGACGGCTTGTCTCGCGGTTTCGGCCCTTTTTTCTTTGCCGGTCATACCCGCTTCGGTACGGCAATACGCGCACACGCCCCTGCGGCCCGCTGAGCACACCTTCGCGGTAACGGATCGTTACTACCGAACGCTTAATGAGGCCTGGGAAAACGGCGTTCCCGTTCTCTCCGCCGCCGGGGCGGCAGGCTACGACGCGGCGGAGACCGTATGCAAGTACTTTCTCAAGGCAAATACCGAACCGAGGACGGAAAGCATTAACGGCACGGCGGTAACGATAGTCTCGGGAACGGGCGATTTTTCCTCGTCCGCGTTTATACAGGCCGTGCGATTCCCCTTCCGAATTACGACGGTCCCGATTACGAAAATAGCGGAAATTGACGCAGAAAGGAGCATTCAATGAACGGCATAAGCATAATTATCCCGACCTATAACGAGGAAAAGGCCATTCTCGACACCATTCGCGAGCTTCACGAGACCATGAAGGCGAGCGGAATTCCCTACCAGATCATCATCGTCAACGATTGTTCGAAGGACAAGACCCGGGAGATTCTCGAGTCGAACGGCGGCGGCGAGGGCTTGGGCGTAACCCTCGTGCACCATGACCTGAATCGGGGATACGGAGCGTCCATAAAGACAGGCTCGAAATACGCCCAATTTGACGTGCTGTGCATCACCGACAGCGACGGCACCTATCCCAACGCGCGCATACCCGATCTCTACGCGGACATGAAGGGCCACGATATGGTGGTGGGCGCCAGGATCGGTAAAAACGTGCACATTCCCTGGCTTCGGAGGGCTCCGAAGGCATTTATCAACGGCCTGGCGTCGTACGTCTCCGAAGTGCGCATCCCCGACCTTAATTCCGGCCTCCGGGTGTTTACGAAGGAGCTTTTCGACCGGTATTACCGCCTGTACCCGAACGGCTTTTCGCTCACGTCCACCATTACCCTCGCCGCCCTCACGAACGGCTACGCGGTGAAATACGTCAAGATAGACTATTTTAAGCGGGAAGGCTCTTCCAAGATTCGGCCGATCAAGGATACGATGAACTTCGTTATGCTTATCCTCAGGATGTGCGTACTCTTCAATCCCTTGCGCATATTTATCCCGCTCAGCCTCATTCTGCTCTTTCTCGGCGCCGGCATACTGGTATGGGGCCTTACCGCAGTCGGCAAGTTCTACGACGGGACCTTTATCATGCTGTCATTGAGCGCCATTCAGTTTTTTTGCATGGGGCTTATCGCCGACGCCATTTCCCGCAAGGAGTGATCATTTCCTGAAAAGGACGAGCCGCCTCGCGACGTACTTCCACGTATAGCCTATCGCCGCGGAGATCACCCGGGCGACTAGGTAATACAGCGAAAGCAGGCCCGTGCACACCCACATGACGAGCGTATTTATTCCGAGCCCGGCAAGCCCGATAGCGACGAAAATCGTGAATTCCTTGCGGCGATCCGCGTATTTTCTCGTACCGAAAACCCAATTGACGGAAATATAATAGTTGATCACGAGCCCGATCGAATAACTGAGCACGCTCGAGGCCAGGTAATGGATTTTGAAGACCTCAGTGAGGAGAAAGAGCGTGCAAAAATCCATGACCAGAGAGAATCCCGATACGACGAAGTACCTGAATAACTGAACCAGAACGTTGTCGGTTTTCCCGAGCATGAGCTTGTCTAAGTAGCGTTTGAGCGATGACATAATACCGTTAATCCTTGCGTACCGTAATTCTTAGATTCCCCTTGCGGCCGATCCATTTCGGGAACGAGAGCTCGCAATTGCGGAATTCGATATAGCCTTTCACGTCCCCGGGGATTCCGTAAATGGAAACGGAAAGGGCGTTTTTCCGCGAGATCGTGTTCTCGACCAGTATCTCGACTTCTTTGCCCGAACCCGCCAATTTCACGGGATACACGATAATGCCCGGGCCGGCGTTCCGTTCGAGCAGGCAATCGCGTATCACGCATTGCCTGAAGCCCCCGGTTCCCGTATTCGGCTCAAAATCGACCCCCGCCGACGGGAGGGTTCCCTTCGTGCCGGAAACGACGCAGCCTTCCATGAGAAACCGATCCGCCGCGATAACGCTCACCCCCTGACGGTAATTGTCGGTGAGCTTTAGGTTCTTGAGGATAATATCCGAGTTAACCGAATCTCCGTGATGGGCCAAATACACGCCGTCGCCCCCGGTCTCCGCTATCGTCAGCCCCTCAAGGGTTACGCCGGCGCACGACTCTAGCGATATCCCGTGGCGCCACTCGCCCTTCTCGTACGGCGCGCGCGCGTAATCGCCCCGGCGCATGGATAAAAGCGCGCCGTACCCCGAGAGGGTCACGTTTCGGCACGAGTCCAGGGTAATCAAGCATTCACCCCTCCCCGTAAACGCGCCCGGCAAGGCGGCGATCTCGCAGCCTTCCTCGAAGATTATCCGTTTGCCTTCGGCGCGCAGGAATAGCGGCCGAGTAAACCACGGAGCGTTGCCCTTTGGAATCGTTATCTCGCCTTCCGCGGAATCGAGAAGGGATTGCAAAAAATCGGTGCTGTCCGTGACTTCGTGCGCCTCTAACGGGCCGAACCGAGCCATTCCGGGCCCCCGGGGGGAAACGCACGAGGAGAGAAGGTAGGTTACGGTCGCGGCGACGATGAGCGTGAGGCCCGCGTTTAGGCTAGCGGCCACTGACTATCCCCTTCTCGGCGGCGAGCCGCCGCCAAAAATCAAGCAGGGTGCGCGCGCTGGATTCCCAGTCGTACGCCCGACACCGCTCAAACCCTCGGTCTACGAGGGTTTTTTTATGCCCATCGTCGGTCAACAGCCGCGCGAGGGCCCTGCCGATTCCCTCGTGGTCGTCGGGCCGCCCAACGACCGTCGCCGCCTCGCCGACGATTTCCGGTATCGCGAATATGCCGCTGGTGACGACGGGACAGCCCGAGGCCATCGCCTCGAGGTTCGGCATGCCGAAGCCCTCCGCCCAGGACGGGAATACGAAGGCTTCGGCCCGGTTAAAGAGACTCACGGCGGTTTCCGTGGAGATAAAGCCGGGGGTCACGAGCCGGTCCGATACCCCGTAGCGGATCGCGAGTTCCCTCGCATCGGGCGAATCCCAATCCTTCCCGGCGCAGACCAATTGCAGGTCCTTTCCGGTAAATTCCAGGCATTTCGCGAAACCGTCAAGGACTCCTTCCGGATTTTTCCTTTGTGAATACTTGCTGACGTGGAGGATAAAGGGCCGGTCTATCGCCGGAACGCCGTCCAGAGAGGATTCGCTTTCTGAAAGGACCCGGTACTCGGACGAAACCGCGTTTGGGGTCACGACGATACGGTTCGGGGAAATGCCGTAATGCTCGATGAACCACTTCTTACCGGTTTCGGAAACGGTCGCGATCCCGTCCATGGCGCGCATGAAAAACGGCTGTACGTACCATTCATGGATGAGGTGGTACAGGGGATATCCCCGGGGAAACAATCGCTCTTCTATCCCGTGAATGGTGGCCGTTTTCAGCGCCTTAACGCCGAAAAGGGGCGCGTATACCGAAAGCGGCGTATAGTGAACGATATCAAAGCGCTGTTTGGCGACGGTTCGCCCCGACCTGAGGGGATTTCGCGGCACGATCAGCTCGTTCACCCGTCCGTAAAGGGAATTCGGGCTTTTTTCGTAATGGATAAAGGTAAACTCGAAACCGAATTCGCGCTCGTTAAGGTCCAATACGCGATTCATCAATTCGTCGAGATGGTGGCCTGAGCCTGATTTCCAATTATCCAACGGTTTCGTGGTCACTCCAATCCGGAGAGGGCCGTCTGTACGATTCATGGTACTTAGTATATAATCGGGGAAATCTATGATCAATATCACCGTGTTGACCTTTGTGGACAGGATCTCCTGTTTTTACTCGCTTAAACCCTTTTTTAACAATTCAGACCGTCGATTCTCCTTCACCTTCACGGACAACGCCGATTGGTGCCTTGAAAGGGACACGAACTCGGTTCTCGTGATGATGCGGCAATTCATCAAACCCGATCGGGTCGATATCGGTCTCCTTGAAAAATTGCGGCAGAAATACGACCGCATCGCTTTTTTTCACGACGACGCGGGGGGCGGAATTCCCCGGCTTGAGATACTTCCCCACGTTGACCTCTTCTATTCCAAAGCCCTCCTCCGCGACCGAAGCCTCTACGGGCGTGAGCTCTACGGCAAGGAACTGTACTCGGACTATTATCACGCGAAATTCGGCGTGAACGATCCCGATCATCGGCCGAGGGCGGTGGAAACCGACCCGGCGCAGTTGGCGAAGCTGCGCCTTTCCTGGAATATCGGGATAGGCGACTATCCCCGGCACCAGACGAGACAGCGGGCGGGCGTCGCGTTTGCCCGTTTGGCGGGCCCAAGGGCCGCCCTGCCCTTTTCCCTCAAGGACCGCTTCGACCCCGATCGGGCCATTTCCCGGAATCGGGGACTCTATCCGGTTCATGCCAGAATGGGCCTCATTTCGCGCCCGAGCATTACCTTTCAGCGTAAACTGATTTTGGGGAAAATCGAGGGCAATCCCGATTTCTTGACCGGATCGGTAAGCCAATCGCGGTTCAACCGCGAGACGGCCCACTCGAAAATCGTGTTAAGCCCCTTCGGGTGGGGCGAGCTCTGCCTGCGCGATTTTGAGACCGTCCGGTCCGGTGCGCTCCTCTTAAAGCCCGATATGTCGCATCTGGAAACCTGGCCGGATATTTTCCTGCCGGGAGAAACGTATGAGCCCTTTGGGTGGGACGCGGACGATTTGGCCGAACGCGCCCGCGAGTTGCTCGCGAACCACGCGCGCAGGGCAAAAATCGCGAAAAACGCGGCGTACGCCTACAGGGCCGCGCTGGACGCCATGGATGCCCGCTTCTCGTCCATTATGGAGGAAATAATCGGATGAAATACTCGCTGAATGAAATCGTTGGATCCTTGCCCGCTGAAAAGAGAAAGGCCGACGGAACCGTAACGACCGTGATCCTCAGGCCGCTTTCATGGCCGGCGGCATGGCTTTTCCTGCGTTTGGGAGCGTCTCCGAACGCCGTAACCGCGCTTAGCGCGCTCTTTAGCGCCGCGGGACTGGCGCTCACGATGACGGCCGTTCCCGCGTTACACGCGCTCGCCGTCGGTTTCTTTTTCGTTTTCGGCGTGCTCGACTGCGCCGACGGAAACATGGCGAGAACAATCGGGGCGAAAAATCCCTTCGGGGGATGGGTGGACGCGGCCGGCGGCTACTTTACCTACTTTGCCCAAATGACGGCCATCGCCCTTTCCGCGCGCCTCCCCGGCGGACAAGACCTCAGAATCCCCTTTTCCGGAATTACGCTCGTCGCCGGGAATGACTTCCCGGGAGTTTGGTTTTTGGTCGCGACGCTCGCCGTTTCTTCCAATTTGCTCATGCGCCTGTATCATCAGGCCTTTAAGAACGCGGAACTTTTGGCGGGCATACGGCGTCCCGCGGGCAAAGAAAAGCGATTCAGCGAGGAAATCGGCATTACGGGATATATGCCCGTTTTCTATGGGCTTGCCCTCGCGTTTGGGTATCTTCCCTGGGTATTGCTCTTCTATCTCTTCATTTACGGCGGGGGATTCTGCGTCACCGCTTTCAGGCTTTTCCGGAGGGCTTCGGCGCCCATAAAGAAGCCCGATTGAAACCATTCTTTCTCCCGCGCGTTTACAATATGACTATCAATTCCACTTTTTTTTATGGTATATTGGAGAAATGACCCGTTTTACGCGAATGATCGCATTTATTGCGGTTTTTACCATTACATCCATAGCCTTCACGGCTGAGCGTCGCGGCGCGGACAGCGCCTATCCCGCGATCGAACGCCATTTATCGAGCCTTTCCCTCGAAGCGGGAAAGACAAGGGAACTGAACGACGGCGAAACGGCCTCATTGATTGCTCTTTCGGCGAACGAGGGCATTAACGTTTTTGAATTAATCGATTGCGCCGCCCGCTACGCGAAAGGCGAGAATGCCCGCATCCTGATAACCGGCGATTCCCTTCGAGCCACGGAAGGCAGCTTTTCCCTGGGCGACGAACGGGTCCTTTCGATACTGCCCATCGACAAAGTCCTGCGGCTGGAGATCGGTACGCCGGTTTCCCCCGGGCAAAGGGATTTGGATATCTACCTCGACTCCGAGTACGAGTCCTTCATCGAGATAGGCAAAGCCCATTATGACCGGCGCTTCGGTTTTGAGCGGGTCTCGCCCCTTTTGCTCGATGGCTGCTATGGCGTTCAGGTGAGCCGCTTTCTGATCACGACTCCCCTCAGTAAGCTCGAGTTGTACGCCCCCGGAAAGGGAGCCATTTACGTCAAGGGGCTGTCGCGGCCCAAAAAGTGGAACCTTCAAATCATTACCGGAAAAAACCAATGAAGGCCATCGTAGCCGCCAATCTATCCTCGAACATTTTAGCGCGAAAGAACCTGCTCCTGGCCTTACAACGCCAGGGATGGACCGTAACGGCCGCGGGTTGCGTCGACCACGGCGTGGAAGAGCTTCAAGCCATGGGCGTGGGCTTTATTCCCATACCCATGGAGAACAAGGGAACGGCACTGTGGGCCGATCTGAAGACGCTTCTTTCCTTCTACAGGCTATACGCGCGGCAAAAACCCGACGCGGTTCTCCATTTCAACAGCAAACCGGATATATACGGCACCGTGGCCGCCAATCTATTGGGGATTCGCTCCGTAAGCAACGTGACCGGCTTAGGTACCGTATACGTGGGTCCGGGCGGCGCGGTGAGGGCCATCGTGAATCTTCTGTATCGCGCCGCCTTCTGCGGAAAACGAGCCTTCGTTTTTTTTCAAAACAACGAAGACCGCGAGCTGTTCCTGACGACCCGTATCGTCACGGCCGAACGGTCGGGGCGTCTCCCGGGTTCGGGCGTGGACATCGAGCGATTCGTGCCCGCCAGCGCCCCTTCCGGCGCTAAATCCGTACGTTTCCTCTTCGCGAGCCGTTTAGTAATCGCCAAGGGTATCCGAGAATTTATAGGGGCGGCCACAATCGTCCGAAAAAGCCATCCAAACGCGGAATTCGATATAATCGGCGAGCATTTGGATTTCAGGAGCTTCATCCCCCGGGAAGAGCTTCAAAGGGCCTTGGACTCGGGGGTTGTGGAATATGGCGGCAATATACGCGATACTGAATCCCGTATAGCGCGTTCCGATTGCGTGGTATTGCCTTCCTTTTACCGGGAGGGGGTTCCCCGCATTCTCCTTGAGGGCGCCGCCATGGGCAAGCCGCTCATCGCGGCTAATTCCGCGGGCACGAGGGAACCGGTTTCGGACGGAATAAACGGCTATCTTTGCGAACCCGGCTCTACCGAGTCGCTCGCGGAAAAAATGCTCGCGTTTCTTGACCTTCCTTCCGCAAGACGCGAGGAAATGGGGCGCGAATCGCGGAGAATCGCCGTTAACAGGTTTTCCGACGCGTTCGTCAGCGACGCCTATATCGATATCCTTCAGGGAGGGAGGACTTCATGACCCATATTTCGCGAAAACGCACCCAGTTTTTCATATTCCTTGCAGACTTAACGCTATTGCTGCTGGCGATTCCCATAACGCTCTTTCTGCGAAAGCTGCAGCTTCCCGAGGTAGGGCGGGTTTTTGAGCACTTGGTGAGCTTTATCCCCATAATCGCCTTTTGGGCCATGCTGATGTACGGTTCCGGATTGTATTCCCTGGAGAATCCGTACCGGGGCTTTCACATAATCGTAAAAATGTCCGCCATCGGGGTCGTAACCCTTTTGTTCGGATTCGCCGAATTTTACCTTTTCCTCGGCGATATCATAACGCCGAAAACGGTTTTGGTGATCTATTGCCTGCTTTCCTTCGTCCTCTTGATGCTGTGGCGCACGGCCTACAATTACTTTTTCGGCGTGAGGCGGACGAGCCCCAAAATCGCGTTTATCGGAAATAACGATACGGTGCGGTCCCTGATCGCCGAAATGAAGCGTTTTTCCTATTTTAGCTTTACGCCCTTCGTCGTGTACGATCCCAATCCCGGCAATTCCGACGCCGGAAACGTCACCTTCTTTTCGGATTCGAAGGCCTTTTCGGAATTTCTCGAGACGAAGCGGCTCGGTTATTGCGTGCTTGCCCGGGAAAAGGAATTTCCCATGGAGATTCGACAGGAACTTTTCATGCTGCTCGGCTCGGGCGTGGTGTTTTACAGCTTACCCGATTTCTATGAAATGGTTACCCGCCGCATTCCCATTGGAACGATCAACGATACCTGGCTGCTTTCCCATTTGGATGCGGCCCCCCGTTTCGGGTTCGACGGCCTGAAGCGTATTTTCGATATCATCATTTCGTCGATCATTCTCGCCGTTACCGCGCTATTCTGGCCCGTCATCGCCTTGCTGATAAAACTTGAAAGTCCCGGCCCCGTTTTTTTTCGCCAAGAACGCGAAGGGCGCGGGGGAAAGGCCTTCTCGATCCTGAAATTCCGTACCATGCGGGTCGAGGGAAACACCTTTAGGCCGACGGGAACCAACGACAACCGCATTACCGCCCTGGGAAACTTCATGCGGAAAACGCGAATCGACGAGGTGCCGCAGGTGATTAACGTGTTTCGCGGGGATATGTCCCTCATCGGACCGAGACCGGAGCGTCCGGAGATCGCGGTCGACCTGGAGAAAGCCATTCCCTATTACCGTCAGCGGCTTATCGTAAAGCCGGGAATAACGGGGTGGGACCAGGTTTCGGGCGAATACCATTCTCCTTCGATAGAGGATACGTATAAGAAGCTCCAGCTTGACCTGTACTACATAAAAAACAGATCGGTCTTGCTGGACATCTCGATTTTTTTCAAGACGATCACCACCGTGCTGAAGCGCACGGGCCGTTAACGCACCTTAGCCATTGGAGTATCCCATGACCGCACGTAAAACGTTTTATATCGCCGCCCTTCTCCTGTTTACCGCCGTTGCAGCGGCAAACTCGTTCGCCCAAGTGTACCGTATCGGCTCGGTACGGTACGATATAAAAGGCTCTACCCGGGAATACCCCCTGAGCATGGCGGTTCCCGTGGATTCAGGCAGGCTGTTCGCCTCCGAAGCCCAACTCAAAACCTATTTGGACGACCTCGCCGTCAGGCTGAACAACCAGCGCGTGCTTGAATCGGCGACGGTAGAAAGCGCGTACGATGAGGCGGACGAAAACGGGATAATACCCGTCTCACTGGTTATCCATACGGTGGATACCTGGAATATCATCGCCCTGCCCTACCCGAAGTACGATTCCAATTCGGGCTTCGAGCTAAAGCTTAAATTCAAGGATTACAATTTCTTCGGTTCTATGCAGGTCTTAACCGGAGACGTGAATTACAAGGTAGACAACGACGGGAAAACCGCAATAACGTCCAATCTCGATTTTTCGATTCCCTTTCGGGCGTGGAATTACGACGCCAATTGGAAGGCGGAGGCCTCGGTTGAGCTGCCCCAGGACCAGGTGCCGCTATGGAAATTCACCACGGGTTTCAACATCGCCTTCCCCGTCGGGTGGACTTCGATCGTTTGCGGTCTCGACCAATCGATCGTCATCAACGACAGGAATTCCGAGGACGAATATTACCGCGGGGACGGATATTACCTGAGAAACGAGCTGTACGCCAACGTACCGTTCCCCCTGTACCATTTCGAAAGAATCGGGGACCTTACCCTAACGCCGTCGGTTTCGGTTGATTTCAATTGGGCGTTCGACGGCATCCAGAACGAGGATTTACTCGGCCCGACGGTTTCCTGGGGATACGGGCTGGGCCTTGGAAGGATAGATTGGGTAGGCAACTATCGCTATGGCTTTAAGGCTTCCACCGGAACGTCATGGTCCTATAATCTGGACCATGGCGAAGACGTGAGCACGTCTATCAGCGGCTCAGCGTCCGGCTATACGGCCTTATTCAATCGTCTCGGGGTAACCGGCCGCGCGCGCGCGTTTTACAATTTCAACGGGAGCACGTCGAATAGCGCCGGCGAGGAAATGCGGGGAATCCTGAACGACCGGCTCCAAACCGATACCGCGCTTACGCTGAACCTAGACCTGCCGCTCAGCGTTCTCCGGGTAAACTTCAAGGAGATGACGGGCGTCTCGTGGACCGAGTACATCGGCTTTGAGCTCCAGGTATCGCCTTTTTTTGACATGACCCTTTCCCACGATACGGTAAGCGGGCGGAACTTCTCCTTCTCGGACGGCTGGTATTCGGGCGGCCTTGAACTCATCGTGTATCCGGCGAAAATGCGGAGCATTTACGGCCGCATTAGCGTAGGGTACGACCTGGAGCACGTGATAACCACGGGGAGCCTATCCGGATACGCCGAGCGTGACGGGGAGGCGGTCCGCGAAATGTTCTTCGGGATCGGCCTGCATTATTAAGGGCGACTCTTAAGCGCGATTAGCGCAAATAAAAAAAAAGGTTCCGGCCGCTTAAGGCCCGGAACCTTTTTTTTTCTCGTTTAGGCGCCACGGATCACACCGTATAGGTAATCCCGGTGTGCTCCGCTATGATCTCGAAAAACCGTTCGGGCACGAAGGGCTTACTCATGAAATCGTTGACGCCCGATTCGAGCGCCAGCTTTTTCACGCTATCCACTATGGAGGCGGTGAGGGCAATGACCGGCACCGCGCGGTTTATCTCCTTAATCTCCAGGGTCGCCTCAAATCCGTCCTTGTCGGGCATGATAAGGTCCATAAACACGATATCCGGCTTATGTTCCCGAAATTGCGATACCGCCTCGTTTCCGTTTGCCGCCGTGAATACCTCAAACCCCGCCGGCGCGAGAAATATTTCCAGCATCGCGAGGTTAATGTCCACGTCGTCCACGAGAAGGACCCGGCAGGGCTTCGAAATGCCCTTGATGGCCGTATAGTCCGTTATTTGCTGCGTCTGCGACTTCTGGCCGTTGACGGTTTTCGACTCGAAGGTAATTCGGAACAGCGAACCGCTCCCCTCCTTCGAACGAACGAGGACCACGTCGCCGTCAAGCATCCGCGCGAATATCCTGGCAACGGCCAAGCCGATACCGGCGCCCGACATGTGCTCCTTGGAGGTGCCCGCCTGGGAGAATATCTCGAAAATCGAGTCCTGCTCGTCTTGGGGAATTCCCGTTCCGGTGTCTTCCACGTCGACGATAATCTTGCGATCGTAAGATACCTTCACGGTAACGCCGCCCTTTCGGGTAAATTTCAGCGCGTTACCGATTACGTTGGACAGTATTTGCGTAACCTTTTGGGGATCCGTGGAGATGATCTCCGGGATATCGTCGGCGTATTCCACGGTTAACGAGAGGTAGCGCGAGTTGAACTGGTCTATATAGGAGCGCGTCACCTCGTTCACGAGCTTCTTGATGTTGGTATCGGTCATGATCGTCGCCGTTTGCCCGGCTTCGTACTTCGAAAGCTCGAAAACGTCGTTGAGGAGGTGCAAAAGGGAGTACTCATTGGAAATTATCGTGTTGGCGTATTCCCTGGCCACCGGCGAAAGATCGTTCATACCGTGCAGGAGTTGGGCGTAGCCCAAAACGGTATTAAGCGGCGTGCGGAGTTCGTGTCCCATCCTCACGAGGAAACTGCTGCGTTCCCTGGCTTTGGCCTCGGCCTCCCGACGGGCGATTATCTCGGCGGAAATGTCGGTGCCGACGATAAGGGTACAAAGCCCCTGTTCCGCGGACTGTATCTTCGTAACGTCGAATTTGATCCAGAGGGGTTTCTCGGAGTTTCTATGCACCGGCTGGACGATTTGCGCGGGGATTACCGTATCGTTAAAGCCGGCGAGAAGGCTTTCGAAAAAGGACTTCAACTCGACGCTGTCCTTGATCGCGTCGATTGCCGACTTTCCGGTAAGGACGTCGCGCGAGCGATAGCCGAGGAGACCCGCGAAGGATTGCGAAATGCTCAGGATAGCGCACTCGGAATCGACTATGCAAATATATGATGGGGAGTGATCAAGGACGGAATCGGTTAAAAGAAGGTCATGCATGTAATACCACCATTTGTGAATATAATAGCATCACCGGTTTGAGCTGTCAACGAAGCGAAAATCCAAAATAAAAAGCCCCGATAGAGCGGATGAAGGGAGTCGAACCCAACGCATAGCGCAAAGTTATAGATTTGTGTTATACACTGTTATATAGTACAATCGTCTTGCAGTCCATAGGTGTAATCGTTTTATATTTGTTTTTGGCTACATTTTTGGCTACAGCATATTAAGGGGGCTTTTATGGCTGGAAGAAGTCAAATTACCTCGATAATCCCCAAAAAATACCGGGAAAACGCGAGCATTCTTGAAGTCACGAGCCTATCCGAGCTCGAAAAAAGCATAAAAAAGTTAAACGAACAGGTGTCCGCGGTGTGGTTTATAACCTCTCTCGCGATATATTCCGTGGTTTATGATGGAGAGCTATATTCCGAATCGGGACTTCGCTGGAAAGACTACCGGAAGCAAACCCGTGATCGGTTCGGAATGGATCATCAAGAGTTTTCAGAGGCCCTTTCGGCCGGTAAGTTCATTGCGGAGTATGGAAAGGAGCTTTTCGCTGCAGGATGGAAGCCGGAACGATCCATGCGAAAACTGGCCCGGGCGAATCTTGCTTTATCTGTTTGCGGGGACCCTACCCTTGTAATCGATCACCTCGTGAATGATCAATGGATTGAGTTTAAAGCATGGTATGGGGGGTTAAAGCAAAAACTTATCCCAGGGCCGGATAAGAAACCCGGAAGTTCTAAGAACCGGGTTATTGAGTTCAAGCGCGGGAAGGTGTTCGTTAATGGTGTTGAGCCTGTTGTGATAGCTGAAGGAATACCCGCGGGAGACCGGAAGGAGATCGAGAAACTAATCGCGGAGTATTACCGGTCTAAAACGTAGTTAAGTTGGAAGCGGTTGAAATTCAGGAAGAATCCGAATAATAAACCCAAACGATTTTACTTCTTCGGTTCCAAGCATAGCACTCGCCATAATGCGATATTCACCGGCTGAGGATAAAACGGTCTCATTGAGAGTTGCCGAAATCCTACCGTCAGCTTCGATATCCGCAGCGATTTCGCCTTCGGCGCCGGCGGGAGGCTTATATCTTAAAACCGCTTCCGTAGCCCCTGTGAGGTCCTGCTTTTTACCCTGCCTGTCTTTTATCGTCGCGTAAACCTTGAGCGACTGACCGATAACACCATATTCAATTTTCATAATGATACCTCCCGGGAACATGCGAGTTCAATACTGACGTTTTCGCAAATATTAAGGTCGATATTGAACAACGGAGAACATTCAATATCAATATGGATTTCTCTTTCTAAGGCAATTGCGCCGTAGGTAGCCTTATCTGATCTAGGAATCCCGAAAGAGGAACTCCTCGCGATAAGAATTTGATTCTGCGCGCACGATGGTTTACCTGAAATGGGCATACCGAATATTGAGCTTTTCGGCTTGCCTATAATCACCGGAGATATCCCTGCTTTTTCTGAGACCGGAATGCCATATGATGAGTTTTTTGCAGTAAATATTTGATTTTGTGACGCAGTGGGTTTTTCTGATACGGGCTGCCCAAGTGCAGAATCATTCGGGATAAACAATTGATTCTGAACGGCGCCCGGGGTACTTGAGACAGGAAATCCATATATCGAGTTGATTGGCGATAAAATATTTTCTTGGGAGGCTGAAGGGCGGCTCGAAGTTGGTATCCCAAAAGAAGAGTCTAATGGAATTCCGGTTGTTTCTTGATTGATCTTGTCCGCATCTGATCTTAATAAGAGGTTGTTTCCTGATTTTTCTAAGATACTCCGAAGGTATAAAGCCATTTAGACCTCCGGTTGTAAGTTACTATCGGTGCAGTCGAAAACGTTAGGGGATCCGATCTTCCTCGAGGTTATGAAGTAATCAGGATCATTGTCGGCGATTCCCGTAAAATCATAGGCTCCCGTCGTTGCGTCGCTCACCTGGGTTGCTATGAAAGAATAAACCCCGGACCCAGCGTGCTTGAAAAGCGACACCTGGCATCCTCCAAGAATGTTACCAGAATTGTCCCTGGTTACATCGGACAAATGATAAGTAACCTGACCGACAATCAGCCCGAGAAGGGTCCAATAAGCTCGGGCCATGCGGAGGCGTCCGGCCGTTACAAGGTGACCCCCATCAGCTTGGGTATAGCTCGCGTCAGCGGTATCATAGCCTCCAACGTCCGTTACCTTTACGTCGGATGTTGTGTAGTTCTCGATGTCCGCCATATCAATGAGCCATTTATCATTTGCGGCACAATAGGTACGGATTGCGTCATTGTAGGCGTCGCGCTGAGGGAACGACTCGGTAGACTCAAGAGGCATGGTCCAGTACGGCATGATAACGTCTGGGTTCTCCGCCTCGAAGGTCTCCCGCTGGGATATTTCACTGGCGGCGTATGCGGCACCATCAGATACGTAACCGGTAGTTTCGGGCCAGACATCGATCCAACAGTATTTATACATCGCCACGTCGATGGCCGAAAGAACGTTTGAAGCCATGCCGAGGAATTGCGACAGCTTCGTGGAAGGCGGGGGGTTGTTTCGGCGCCAGGACTGCAGGCCTGAATGAGTCGAGAACCAAGTGGGATCGAGTGATTCATATTCGGTTAATGAAAGCCTGTCGCAATTATACCGTGAATTGATAGCGTGCAACTCCCTAAGACCGCAATCCTCGGTATTGTCGTAATTCTGCCCGGCTGAACAATCAGTATCGGAATCTCCAACGATATCCTGTCCGGTTGAAGCATGCTCGAAAACAACCTTGAGTGCGGAGGCGGCTGTTATGGTCGCGGCACTCATGTTGTCGCATTCGTCGAAATTCTCGTGGTTTACAAGATAAGAGGACCGGACCCACACGGCGTATAATGTGACGTTTTCCGCGGGCATTGAGAACGTTGCGCCTGGCGCATAGGCCGTTCCACTTCCATTAGCCGCGGTGTTCCAGCCGTTGAATGAATAACCAGGTCGAACGAGGGATCCGGTATTTCCGAGAACGGTTGCCGTGTCGTTTTCCGCATATTCTCCTGAATCAACTGGGACTGAACCGCCAGTAGCCCCGTTTCCGGCATATGTTACAGAATACGTCGAGGCTCCTCCGCCTGGGTAAACTATTCCAGACGATTCGTATACAGGGGAGGAAAGCCCGGTCGGTGTAAAGTTCGGTCCAACCGCACTTAAAAGAGAGTCAACGAGGGGGACGTAATGCGAAAAACTCGCACTCTGTATCGATGAAGGGGCCACTGAGCGGTTATAGAGCTGGGCGCATTCAGCATCGGTGAGCACGGCGTCCCATACCATCGCATGCTCGATCCATGCGTTTGCAAGGTCCCATGTTTCGCTATTTGCAGTACGACCTATGGTTAAGAGGTTGAAATTCCCTGCCGACGGAACGTTCGCAACGGCCGTGCTAGGTACATTATCAAGGATTAGCTGAATCGTAGTACCGGTAACGCGAACAATCATTAAGTGGTATCCGTCGTCACTGGTAAGCATCGCTCCGGCACTTTCTATGGCATCGCCGGTGGTGAAGGATATCGCGCGTGTACGATCGTTTACGAGTTCTGCAGCATGGAAATATAATTCTGCCCCTGAGTCTCCGGCAGATAAATACGTCTGGCTTGAATAAGCCCATTCGCTTTTAAGCCACACGGCGAGAGTGACGGGGTATGTAGCCCGAGAAGCAATTGCAAGGCTTAAATATTCGGCGGCGTTAAATCTCAGGGACATATTTTACTCCCTTACGTCGTTGGTGCTGGGAAGGTAACGTCGAACGAAGCCATAGCCCAGGTACCTCCAGGCGTAAGAGTAATCGGGGCTTCGAGTTCTTGAGATACGAGGAGAATATCGTTCGTATCATCGGCGATTGCGTAATGAGTGGCTACGGTTTCTGCCAGAAGCGTCTTCTCTCCGGCCGTTACAGCGGCAACGGTAACCCTCCGTCCGGTTGTTCCGTTCGCCGGATCCCCGATGCTCACCGCTGCGTTTCCGAGAGAAACCGCCGCTAGGCCAGCGTAATTGGTCGGCTGAGCCGAACAAAGATGAATTGTTTGACCGCGGGCCTGGAATCCCAGGAGCCCTTCATCGTACATTTGATTCCCGAATATTGCAGGCATAGCTTTACCCTCCGTTCCTTAAATAATTCTTGCTTTCCGTAAAATAACGACCCCGACGATTACCAAAATGATAACTAAACCGATCCAAGCGTCATTTCGCTGTTTCGTTACTCTTTCTATCTCGATTGTTGATTCATTCCGCTCACCAGCGATCATTTCGACTGCCGGTTTTATTTCTTCAACTTTAATAACGACGCCTTGAGCGACAGTCGCGGCCTTTTTCGCATCTTCTGCGTGTATACGGGCGGCGGTCTTTACCTCGGCCGGGACCGGAAGCTCTTCCAGGGCAACTGCGAGATTCTCCGCCTGGCTCGAAACGGTGCTCGCTAATCCGGCTAAGGCCTCCGCAGCTTCCGTCGCGATCTCAAGTTCATCCACCGGAATAGGCGTAGGAGCCGTCTTACACCCGAGAGCGCACGAACCTATGAGGAGGGCCGCGGCGAAGCAAAGTATCCAGCGGTTCATCCGCCTATCTCCTCGATAAGATCCCCGAACACTTTCGCGCGGTCGTCATGCTTTCTAATTTTCTGTTCGCAGAAGTCAACGCGCGGCTTGTCCTTGAGAATTTCGAATTGAGGTTTGAATCTGCGGTACATTTCGGCTTTTTCGGCGTATTCGTCCCGTACTGCCTGAATCGCTTTCAAAGCAAATGCTTCAGAAACCGAGTGAACGACAGACTCGTCGATGGTTCCAACCGGAAGGACCGAACAGGATACTACCCTGCTAGCCTCAGATCTTGCTTTCCCGAGAAGCTCCCCGGAAACGTCGTCAACGTATTCGGAAAATGCTTTCTTGGTCTTGAGTTTTGCGAATCCGTTTTGCCGGCGCCGGTTTTGAAGAATGGATTCCGCCTTGAGGCTGATACAGGAAAGATTGCTGATGTCGCTTAATCGGTAGGAAAGCGCCGGTATGATCGAGTCAATGCGCTCTTTTTTTCTTTCTTCGATCTGATGGCAGTTGTCGTTCATGATATACATGAGCCCGAGCTGGTCGGTTTGCTGCACCTCTCCGTCGGATCCTGCAAATTCGAGGGTTTTACCCCCTGCCGATGCCTTGAAGCCGCGTTTCCAAACCAGGAAAAGAACCATCGCAACGATAATCAAAACCGTTACGGATAAGATTATCAGATTGGGCGTACTCATTTTACTTATCGCGTCGAACATATTTAACCCCCGCTTATCACACCATATATAGGGTCATTTTCCGTAAAAATGGATAAAAAAACAAGGATGGGGTTTTGGAATTATGTCTCGGTTTGTATTAAAGCTCTTTTCGTAACTTCTTCGCTTCTTCCTCGAGGGATTCCAGTCTTTCGTCGTCGCCTTTGCTTGATAATCCAGAGAGTTTCGCACGAAGCGGCCGGATTGAAAGCGCGTCTATTTCTGCAAGCCTGGAAAGCGCGGATGCCGTTCTTTCGGCTTTTTCTTTTTCAGCCTTAATCGCTTTGTTTTTCTCGTTATTAACTTTGACCAGCATCAGATTCCCCTTTTTCAGGCTCTTTTGGATGCCTGTAATCGTCGAAAAGCTCCGGGTGTAATTCCTTCCATGTCGGTTTTCCGATGGTGGTAAACGCCGGATCCTCTTTAGGCCCTATCGCGCCGAACTCTGGCCGTCCCATTTCCTCGTATTCTGCCTCGGTAAACGGCCAGCACTTAGTCCCCTCGGGAAGGTGCACATTGCATAAATGCTCTATCCCTTTTCGTTCAACGTGGTCCACAGCAAATCCAGTTACTCCGGTTAATGTCAGTACGTACATAGCGCCTCCTTAGACATCTCTATAAATAATGAGTTCGATTTGTATGTCTACGCCTAAAGTATTTGCCGAGGTATCAAGATCAAATGCGTTGCTTCCGTCCAAGCTCGCAAGCCTTATCTGCGATGCACTTAATCGGTATATACTACTAACATCACAGCTATACGAGACACCATAACTATATGTTCTTTGGCCATGACAGGACATCTTAGAACCAACGACGGGATTGAGCAATGCGCTGATTGCGGCAAATGCGGTTCCCCTCGTTGCCGCACTTGAAAACTCTAGTACCCTTGTTTTCTCCGTTGGAATATCAGCTACACTCGCGTAGCTCTGGAAGAACCGTCCGTCCCAAAGTTTATTTAGCTCCCCATGAACGGTATCGTATACCTTACCGACAACACCGCCACCAGCTTCGAGTGGGTCGGAACGAGCAAGGAGCCCGTTTTGAGTACTACCTGAATTACCAACAGCTATGAAAATACCCAACTGATCCGTTGCAACTGCTGTAAAATACCCGTCTGTTCCAAATGGTTGTTGTAAATTGTCCGAGAGAAATGTTATACCGTCAGTTGAGTATGCAACCTTCCCTCCAGTACCGACAATTACCCACTTCCCGTTTCCATAAGTAACACCATATATAGCATTTGTACCGAATCCACTTGACCCGAGTGTAAATGTCACACCGTCATTTGAATATGCGACCTTTCCGCTATCTCCTGCTATTACCCATCTTCCATTACCATATGCAACAGCATAGATACTGGTTGTACCGAATCCACTTGACCCGAGTGTAAATGTCACACCGTCATTTGAATATGCGACCTTTCCATTACCCCCTACTACTACCCATCTCCCGTTGCTATATGCAACACCTCCTAACACTGACAACTGAAATGGGTTGCTCAGTAGGGTCCATGTTACACCATTCGGTGACGATGCAATTTTTCCATCAAAACCAACAGCAATCCATTTACCACCGCCATAGCAAACGCTTCTTATCTGAGCAGTGAATGGGCTTGTCCGTTTAGTAAAAGTGATTCCGTTTTCAGAAGTCGCTATGCCTCCATCACTGTCTACAATTACCCATAGCCCGTTGCCATATGCGACTCCGCGAATGCCCCCTGTTAATCCGCTTGACCCGAGTGTGAATGTTATGCCATCGTTTGAGTACGCGATCTTACTATCGAATCCTCCCGCTACCCATCTTCCGTTGTTATGGGCTACACAGAGCACCGAAGATGTCCCAAAAATGGAAACTAGCGATTTCCACACCACACCAGGATTCGATAAGACTGAACTATTCGCTTGAACGCACCCCGAGAGTGTTAAAGCCAGAGCACCGCTTGATAAAAGTCTGGTCCATAAATGCTTCATCCATACCTCCGTAGAACCATTCATTCCAAGATATTCCTGCAGCGCAAACTCATATTCTCGCGTCGCATCATTAGGGTAGCGCGGGTTTTTTCCCATGTAAACTTGTCGAGTACCTGGGGTAGAGCCGGATCGAGCCACGAGCGTTGAATCGGCAATCGATGCGACATACTCAAGGAACTGGATTTCTTCGGATGAGAGGGCGGCTATGACAGCCGCGTTTGCAATAAGGAAGTCAATGTACGTTCCGCAATCTGTCGGTACAGTGCTGCTTGCGCTGTAAATGCGCGCGACCCCAAGAAGCGAAAGACCCGCAAGCTGGCGATATTTCTCGTAATCCTCGGTCCTTGGGGCTTCCCAGTAATACCCGTCGAAAACACGCAGGGCCTTCACCGAATCAGCGGAACCGGATTGATTAAGCGTACCGCCTCGAACGAAAACGCAAGCCCCAGGACGAACACGACGAGAGACACCTGAAGCCGAGAATTGCGTGGCGCTTATTGCCTGGTAAATCGACACCGTGCCAGACCCGTTTGTTACCGAGCCAGCGATACCGATATACTTCGCCTCGATTGACGTGCGAATATCTACGAGGTCTCTTCCGGTAGGATAAAGCCGCGCGGATTCGGTTGTTTCAGCGGCGGTATTTATGATCTCTCCGACTGCAACGTAATTCGCCTCGGTAAGTGCGGTGAGAGTGCCCCCGATCACGCTATACCAGGTCTGATTACTTATCCGGAAAAACGCCGCAATGACGGATCCCCCTGCTTTCGGTGCAAGTAAGAATCCATCTACAGCGACGCCGGGGTCAACCATTCCACGAGTAATGGCTATTTGCGCGTTCTTGAAGAAAATAAACCCGTTCGTATCTGCGGCCGCTCCGGCTGATGTATAGCCGTGGATATAGATTTCTCCAGTATTTGAACCTTCTGCAGCGAATGTCGAAGCGTTAAGAATGAATCCAAGCCCAAGGGATGTCGCCCCTTGCGGACCAGTGGCTCCGGTGGGTCCTTGTGACCCGGTCGCGCCGGTGGGGCCCGTTGGACCTGTGGCGCCGGCCGGACCAGTCGCACCATGTGCCGCGACAGAATACGCCGTAACACCAGAGGCGTCGGTATAGGTAGTTATTGTCCGGGTCCAAAGGTATTGTCCGGGCGACGTTGCTCCGGGCGTTGTCGTCCACGTTCCTGTCGGCGGAGTCGTTGCGCTGGTTCCTACCTGGTAAGAAATCGACACGGAATCAATACCAACACCGGGCGGTCCAGGAGTAAGTTCGATCTGCTCGACGATTGGATTTACAACGCTAGTAATGGTTTCAAGCTGAGACTGTGTCGGAGAAAACTTCTCAAGCGCTGAATTATCGAGTGGTGGGGTTATTTTCGAGTCAAATTCCGGAATTTCTCCAGTATCGCAATCGTAGAGGTCGTCGCTGTAGGGCACGAGCGATAGCTCATACGTTCCGTCGTCCGAGGTGCTGTATCCGACAACGAGCGCGTCGGCGGTGACTTTTTCAAGGAGCCCGAATGAGAAAATATCTTCTTCGCTCGGCTTTTGGTCTTCGGTCAGTGCGAGAGGCGTAACAAAAGTAAGCGTGTTGTGGGTCCCGGCGTTCGTGACTACCGGCATAAGCCTTATACGAGGCTCGTTCGCCCCGTCTGCCTGAAGGACTTTTACCGCATAGGATTTCCCGTCCTCCATATCGAAGTACGAATCCGAAACGATCCCAGTCATGTATCCGCCCGAGGTAAGAATCGACTTTATCACACCCCCTGAGTTGATTCCTACAGCGATGGTGTCGTCTTGAACCTCAACGAGAGAGCCGACAGGCAGCCTTCCGCCGTCGATCGATACCTTTCTGGTCCATACTTCCGGCCGAAGGATTAAGCACGCGAGAATATACCTTCCGAGCTTCCAAACGTGGTTTCTATTCGTGACAAAAGTAAATTCCACGTCGAGAAATTCCATGTCGGGATCGCTCGATGATTTCCCGTCATCCATGACGTAAATCTCATTCGTTTGATACCTGTCGTACTCATCCACGAAAGAGACTTTGAGGCCGTCAGGAACTTTATCGAAGTCCTTCGTGTTGCTCGCGGAAATTACGTTCTGGTTGTTGAGGATTGTTATCGGTATCGCTTGCGGCTGATCAATAAAGAGCGAATGGAGCCCGTCTTTCATGATCTTTTGCGCGCGGCCGGTAAAAAGTATATCCTTGACGAGGTTTTCGAGCTTCACATCATTCGTCACGACGCCATTACACGTAAAGCCTTTGGTCTCGCAAAACTCGTAAAAACGGCCGAATTCAGCCATATCGAGCTTGGAATCAAGATATGCGTTTTTCCCGAGGTTATTGCCCTGGAGGACCGAAAGGGCCACAGCCGCAGGGTTCTTTGAGGTTGATTTATTCGAATACGCTGTAGACTTACTCGTCCAAGCACTTCCGGTCCAGGTGCGCGTGATTGACTTCATAATCATGTTGAGCGAGTCGAGCGTTCCGTTAAGGTCGTCTTTTGCGTAAATTCTAAACCCAAGACGGACGGTTTTATCGCGCACCTTTTGGATAACTGGAGCCTGAGCGACAAGATATCCGGCTGCAGATGAGGCAGCTTTATCGAAGCACCACGAACGGGAGGCGGTCCAGTAAACGGAATCATTTGTTCTCGTGTCCAATGATTGGGCATTTGTTCTAAAAACACGAATCTCGACGATACCCGAAGGGATAGCGTCCATTTCGGTTTTCGTAAAGTTTTTTGTGGTGATAAAGCGCATTTCCTTGGAGGCGTTTCGAGTAAAGGTGCTTACCCCGGACGCGAAAGATGTTGCGTTTGTAAACCCGGGGAAGTCGGACCATTGTGAATCATTGCCGTTTAAAGGTCTCCACTGAGCGCGAACTGTCACGGTAGCATCGCCGCGGCTTCCGTCATCGTTTACCCGAAAAAGACCTCCGAACATGATTTCAACCTCGAGCTTCATTACGTTGGAGGCTGAAAAACGGATTGGGTACTCGGGCCCGGTTATTTCTGTGTTGAGGAGTTTTATTCCGCCAGTCTGGTCCTCGATAACTTTCTGAGGATAGATAGAAACCTCGGAAGAATCCCTTATTTCGAGAACGGTACCATAATCTGCGCTTGAGTACCTTCCGTCGACAGCAATGTTACCGTTAAGCGTGAGAGCGGTGTTGGTTGCGAGGAGCATTTCACCGAGTCGTAAATCGGTCGCGATGAGTGGTGAATAACCGAGCATATAGAGAATAGTAATGTACGGTTTCTCACCATCAGGATCCGTAACTGGGTCGATTTGGGAATAAGGTTTCCCGCAAATGCCGGGTGTGAAGAGGTGCTCGCCGAGCAGAAGCGGAACGTTTTTACCGCTCCAAAGCTGGTTCTTTGATCCGCGGAGCTGAGGAGTTTTTTTGATACTCTCCTGGCTATTAAGCGCTGAAGAATCGTCATCGCCGAGACCAAAATATCCGTTGAGTTTTTTACCGAGACCCACATAATCTGCTAGATACTTTCCGGTCATAGCCTCGACGACTACTTCAGTAAAAAGGTATGTAACAATAGCCGCAAAAATGATGGCTGAGGCCGTCGCTGGGTCGGCAGGGTATTCCCGGATCAAAACTACGTCATCGACCCCTAGAATCCAATCCTCAGCGATCCTGGATCCGTTTACGAATACATGCGATCGCTCTTCGCTAAACGAAACTACCTCGGAAATGCGCTTCCCTGCTTCTGCTTGAATGGTCTCGCGCTCAGAGGAAAAAGGGTTTCTAAAAATAGTTATCGCGGCCATCGGTAAATTCCTTCAATTTTGTTTCTAATCTCGGTCATGTCGGACACCTTCACGGTCGGCCGCCATGCGTGAATACACTTTCCGTTCCCGATATACACCCCAAGGTGACTCGGGACCCCGCCAACTTTCATAAGCACCAGGTCACCCTCTTCCGGGGCCTCTACGCGCGGCACAACGTAAGCTCTTGCAAAATCCTCGATTACTACCGAATTGAAGCTCCTGTTCTCGTCGAGGTAGTACGCGTCAGGAAGCGATTTCCCGTACCGGCGTAAAACTTCAATTGCGAGGCCGAAGCAGTCGTAGGCGTCAGGACCGCGGCCGTGCGGCGCGTAAGGCTTCCCAATGAGGTCACGGAGGTCGGCGGTCATGCGAGCGCCGGGCACTTTTGGGGCGTGAGCCGGTCAGCGATGGCGACGTTTTCCATAACGTCGTCGTAGATCATTTCCCACGTGGCGATGATGTCCCCCCAGGAAACCTTCGCGAGCTGGAAAGACCACTCCTCCATAGATTCAAACGTCAGAACGCCGGAATCGTCGTAATAGAACGCGGCGACAACTTGGGCGCTCGCGCGCTCCGTCATTTCCCGGATTGCGACAATCACTTCCTGGTTGATGGTCGAGATAGAAAGTGTGGCGTTTCCCATTTTTTTGTCAGAGTATTTCGGCGGCGTGAAGCGGAAAGATGCCGCGCGGTACGTGTATCCGTTGTATTCGAGATCGGTTTCGTTGTTCACGAGGCGCATCACCCCACCCACAAAGACCGGTGAAGCTATCTCGAGAAGAATGGGAAAATACGCTTTCGAGCTGAGGCGAAGCATTTGCTGTGCCGCTTTTGGAGAAATCATGCTTCCTCCCATTGCATCGAAACGCTTACATGGTTTGCCGCGAGCTGGGACCATGAAGGGGAAGGGAGTATTTTGTATTCCGCATTACCGGTCCCGGCAATTTTCGGAAATTGGAATGAAAGAGCGCCCATGCGGAGATCGACCTTGTACCAGGTACGGAAAAGCTCGAGCTCTTCGCGGGTCATCTTCATGGTTACCGAAAAAGACTCGGGCGCTGAGGTGCTCCGGAGCCGTGTTTTCTTCTTACCACTCCGCATCGTGTCGGAAATTATTCCATCCCCGAGCGACCCGGCTGTTTGGTTGAGTACTATCTGATTTACTCCTGAAGGCCATCCGATCATTGACTTACCCTCTTTCCACGCCCTGCGATCGCTGGTTGTCTTGACGCAAGAACAGCGTCATATTCCCCGCGGGCCATGTCGCTTTTTATGAGCTTCCGTACCGTGAAGAAAAGCTCTTTTGTTCCGTCGGCATTTTCTTTTTCCTGAATATCTACGGATGCCTCATTTGAAATCGTGTTATTGACGTTGATAACGACTCGACCACTCACACCACCGAGAGAACCCGGGGTTTTCGTAGCGATGAGATAGTCGTCCGGGTGTGTCTGAATTACCTGGCCCTGTTTCGTGATAATCGCATCGTTTACCGATACCGTCGAATTGAGGTATTGCGCATTCCTCGAGCGAAGCCCAGTCGCGAAGTATTCGGCATCAGCCTTCGATTGCGTGATGAGGTCTGCGAGCTGGTTCGTGAGTGTTTCGAGCTTTTTAGCCTTCTCGTCTCCGTCATCTGCCCCATCCATGCCTTTTGTGAGGTATCCGCCGGCAACGGCGCCAAGGCCTGAAAGAGCCATGAGCGCGAGGCCTCCGTACACGTTTCCGGTAATCGCCATCTGGAATCCGGTCTGAAATAGCATAGCCGGGACGTTCTGAAGGATGGACTTCGCGAGGGACTTCCCGAAAGCTTCCGCGGCGTTTCCGCCCTCATAAAGGGCCTCACCCATCGTCCATAAAGCATCAAAAGTGGCGTCCGCGGCGAATTGTTTAAGCTGATCCCCGAGATTGCGGTAAATTGCTGCGAGGCGCGCGGCCTGTTCTTCTTCTTTCCTTACGCGCTCTTCGTCGAGCCAAAGTGCATCGGATTCCGAAAACTGCACGTTGAATCCGGTCTCTGACCCAAAAGGAGAAAGGGCAAACGGGCTTCCGCCTTGATTCATGAACGCGGGGTCCTGCGAGTATCCGAACTGAGGATTCGAGAACCCGGCGGAAGATGTACCGCCGCCCGCGGTCTCAAGACGGTTCGCGAACGAAATAAGGCGCTGAATCGTCGCTTCGTCGGGCGTCCAGAAACCAGATTGCAGGAGCTCTTTGACCGCTTTTTTTACCCTGGTTGCGTAGTCGTCGTAAATATCGGTTACCTTACCGCCGAACGCCTGGGCATACGCAAGTGATCCATTGAGCGATGTTTCGATATTGTCGATGTAATCGGTAACGGCCTGACTACCGGTTGAGACCTCCTCGAGGTCGAGTGCTTTTTTAAGAGCTTCTTGCCAGCCCCGGGCGGCCTCTGCGGCGGCTTTCGCGGCGGCGGAGGCGGCCTCTGCGGCGGCTTCGGCCTCGCGCTGGTCTCGAATAACTACGGCCTCCTGGTTCGTTATCTTGTCGAGGTAGTCGTACCACTCGTTGAGTTGCTTGATTGCGTCCTGGTATTCAGGATCGCTTTGGTAATCAAGTCCTGCCCTTTTAAGCATTTGCGAACGATTTAACCAGAATTTTATCTGCTCATTCGCAACATATTCGCGCTGATCGAACGAGGAGTTAAGATAATCATTTTCGAACGTATCGAATGCCTTTTTACCGAACATGTTCTTATCGAGCGCGTTTGCGGCGGCATCAGATACTTTCGTAATCGCATCGAGCGCAGTCTTTTGGAAATTCAAAAGCCAAAGCTCCCCGAATTTCGCCGCGAGGTTCGATACGGAATCCTTCATCGTCGAGAGCTTCCCTTGGTAGGTCTCTGCTGCGAGCCCCATGCCATTGAAGAACTTTCCGCCCTCAGCAGTCATTCTACGGAACGCTTCGGTTACGACTTCCCCCGTGATCTCGCCATTCGTAATCATGTCCTGCAGGGCTTCACCGGATTTTCCGGTAACGTTTGCGAGTTCCTGGTAAATCGGGAGGTTCGCCTGAGCGAACTGGCGAATATCCATCGTAGACGCCTTCCCGACGGAAAGAATCTGCGTGTAGTTCATCATGATGCGGTTGAGCTTGTCCTGGGAGCCTCCGGACACATCTCCGAGCATGGTTAGTGTGCTTTGAAGGTCCTTTGCTTGAACACCTACCTGCATGAGCTGGATTGCGGTATCGGTAATACCCTCAATCGAGAACGGGGTCCGAGCGGCGAACTGCTGTAGGTCCCGAAAAGTTGAATCGGCAATCTTTGCGCTTCCGGTAACTACCTGAAGTTGCGTTTTGATCGCCTCCATCTTGCCGGCGGCTTCGACCATCGATCCAGCGAACTTGAGCACCGCGAGATTCGCGGCTCCCATGGCGAGGGTATTGAGGTTTGTGAGCTGGTTTACGAGGTCAAAGCTTTTCGCGTTCGCTTTGTTGGATTTTTCAATGCCGGTCGCGGCCTTCGCGGCCTCTTCGGATTTCTTCTTAAAAAGGTCGAGATTGCCGTTGGCGGTGACAATGCCTTTATCGTCGATTTCAAGTACAAGTCGGCTCAGTTCAGGCATCGTCATCCCCCCGGTCGAGTTTTACGCGTTCGTCAGACCCCCATCCCTTCATGCGGAATAGAAGCTCGACCTCGTAGAGTGAAAACCGAAATTGATTAAGCCTTTGGTAAGACTCGACCGCTTCCGGGGTTATCTCGGTATCGCTGGCGTTATAGAGCTTGATGAACTCTCCAAAAAGCCATGCGAAACATTCAGGCGGTTCGATAGGCATAAGGAATTCGAAGCGCCCATATTCGTTTGAGCCCTTTTCAGGCTCGCCAAAGTCTTTCACGAAGTTGTCGTAAATCTCTCGATTCACGACGATCTTTCGTTTATCCCCCTTCCCTTCTGCATGGGGGTGATTCCTGAAGAAGAACCGCCTTACGGCTTTTTCGAGGCCTTCTTCAGCTGAGACAAAAAATTTGCGCGGGCCTCCGAAAAGCTCCAGATAAAATCCTGAAGTTCAGGTATTTCGGTAAAGAGCTTCTTATACCCTGAGCTCGTGTTCTCGATTACTTCTCCGCCAAGCTCCACCGGGGCCGTATCGCTTCCAACGACGCGCATGTTTTTGATGCGGCTTGCGGTGCCGATCTTCGAGCGCTCGGACCAGTCGATGTTTTCGCGCTCTTCTTTCTTGAGTGAGGCGATATCCTTCGCCTGTTCCCGGGTGTATCGTTTGGCTTCATCGGAATCGGACCCGATTACGCAGAATTCAACGCCGAGCTTTTCCCCGAAAAGAACCGGCTCGACCCATACACCCTCGTTCGCGTTTTTTGTAGTCGCGAATCGATCAAGATTTGCCATGAAATACCTCGTTTCTTTCTCGTTAAGCGATCCCGTGCGGGATCGCCTTGGTTCACATAATCTGGTAGTGCGGATAATCGACCATATCTTCGTCGTCATCACCGTCGAGCTTGGTTTTCCCGTCGCGGTCCCAATCCCCACCCCAGGTAAAGCCCTGTTCGATGAAGGCAGCAGCGATTTTCTTCCATCGCGGATCGGATTCAACCGGCCAGACGGCGTGTCCGTTTTCGAACGGTACGCAGTCGATTGCATTACCGCCCTGGTGCGCGCTTCTTCCGGTGCCGCCTTCACTCACCCTGGTTCCGTCGCAGTTCGTAACGGAGTACCGATTTTCACGTTCCACGAGCAAATAAAGCCCGACCTTCGCTCTAGCCGCATTGACGACGTGGAGCGGTTTCCTGCCTTGGCACCAAAGAGCGTACTGCTCTTCTTTGGTGCGCAAGGTACAGGTCACTATGAAAGGAACGCCATCTTTCAGGAGCCTAGCGAGGGCCTTCCCTGCCTTAAGCCTGGTTGACGGGTTAAGGTCTTCAAGCTTGGCGCTCATGGTTTATTCCCACTCCGCGTAGATGGTCGTCGCGGCTTCCACGAGGATCGGGTCTCCGACATCGAAGTGGATTCCGGTTCCATCGGCGGTGGTATTCCAGCCAGCGAACACCGACCCTGTTTTTACGAGGGCGCCTGAGTTCGCCGGCGCATAGATCACGGATCCAGCTTCGAGCTTGGTCACCGCGGCGGGTTCGGTTCCACCGGTTTCGGTGTTCCCGTCGTAGGTGAGCGTGTATACGGGCCGCGCGGTAGCGAGAGTGCGCGTAATCTTGATGGTATCCGTTCCGAACGCCGTAAAAGGATATGTCGGGGAGAGTTCGTCCCGCCCCGAAGCAGCGGCGCTGTGCGTATCGAGCTTCGTGTTCGAAAGCTCGAAAAGGTAGCTATTCCCCGCCGCGTCTTCCACCTGGATCGCGAAGGCAAGGTTGTCCTTGTCTACCGCGCTGTTGAAAAGCGTCTCGTCGGTAAGGTATGTCGTGATAGAGCCGCCGACGTCGAACATCTTTTCGACGATCGATGCCGTATCCTGGAAAAGGGCCCCGACGGCCGCGAGGTTGTTCTTGATGGAGAGCTTGACTTCCTTACTGTACGTGATAGGAACGCCCGTGGCGCCTGATCCGAGCTTGAGGAAACCACGTCGGCTCGTAAACGGCGACGTGGCAAGGGACGCGGGAAGCGAGGAGAGGCCCGCAACCGGGTTCGCGGTTTCCATGAGCGGATCGTTGATCCCCATGAACGAGAAATTCCCGGTCACGATCGCGTTAATCGCAAAGGTAAGCTCGAGGGCATCGAGCTGTGCGCCCTCGAAAAGCTGGAAAAGCGGGCGATCGGCCTCGGAGAAGTGCTTCAGGATCCAGAACGCCTTCGAAATGTTTCCCGGGGTAAGGGTGGCGATATGGGTGTCGACGTCGTCCTGAACCCAGTTGTTCATCATCACGCCGGAAAGGAGGCGATCGAATGAAAGCGCGGAAAACTCCATAGCAACACCGCCGCCGTTCGAGGGCTGTCCTGCCATGGGCTCGCTCGCTGATCGCCCGGGAAGGAGTTCCCCGGACTTGATAAGCTCGGTTTTACCTTCGAGCGAATCGGAGGTATTTCGCAATGCGAAGGCCACGGGGGATCCGGGAATAACGTTTTTTCCCGTGGTCTGTCCGCTGTAGATGTTACGGTTTGCGCCGGTTTTATACTTTGCCATGATCGACTCCTTTTAGTTTTCGATATCTGCTCTGTACACAATCCGTACCGGCAGCCTGTAATGGTCTTCTTCGGGGCCTTCGGGTCCCGAGTACACGCGCTCTATCTCTACCCCGGAGAAAATGGATCCCCGGGAGAATAATCCAGCAATTGCTTCGTATCTCGCGTTTGCCGCGGCCTTGCCGGAGTTGATCGGTACGCAGATCGTTACCTGGTAGATACCTACCCACCGGTTCGGTGCGTCTTCCCCGAGCGCCGCCTGGTAGGGTTCGCCCGGGATGTGATCAATCTCGTACCATCCATTCGCGGCCGGCTTAATGAATGTTTTATTCGGCCAGGCAACGTTGTCCGTGCGGATAAACGTCGTGAGGGTTTTAAGGGCCGTCTCGAGGATGCCTTCGATGATCGAATTCGTCACGATTTGACTTCTCCTACTGCCTGGTTAAGAATGGCGCCGGCTTCTGCCATCGTAACGCCAACCATTCCGCGGGGGGCTTGTTTCGAAAACCCGTTTACGGTTTTTCCGCTCTTGCTTTTCGGTCCATACCCGCCATATTCAAGCTTCGTAATCGCTGGCCCGTTATTCTGAATAACGATACGATCAGCCCCTTTTGAACCGCCAATAACGCCAAGCCCATCGCTTATCACTCTCCCACCCTTTCGGGCGTCGGGGTTGTAGCCGTAGTTCTCGCTATTGATACTCACGAGCCAGTTCTGTCGGTGGGCTCCTGAATCAACGGGGGTTCGCTGCACAACCTTCGTGAAAACCATGAAAGCAAACATGCGCTTCACGTCGATGATGTCGCCCTGTTGTCTTGAAGCCCATTCGTTAAGATCGAGCGACCAACCAGACATTATTTCCTTCCCCTCACCGTAATGAGAATTGCGCGCTTTCCGTCGAGCGCGAGTTTCTTGCCGTTCACGACGTTGAAGCGCTGCTCATCTTCGGTTCCAGGGTTGATGACGATTACGTCCTTCCCATCTTCGGGCTCGGCGCCGTCAGTAAACGAGCAAATGAGCTTTACATCGGTGCTCAGGACGCTTTCGTTCTGTACGAGCCCTGAATCAAGAAGCGCCGAATTAAACGAGGAAACCAGGCAATACCCGTCGTGGGGTATCGTTGGCTGGATTGTTTCGTCGGTTGATTCGTCGTAAATCGCTTCCCCGTCTGGCTTCAAAAGCGTACACGGAGCGCCTTTTTTCTTGAGCTTCTTAAGGGTAGCTCGGGCCTTCGAGGTGGTACTCATCCTCGAAACGCCTTTCCAACGGTTGCGCCGGACGTCGGCCGGGCATAGAGACCGCGGAGCATAAGGTTGAGCGCCTGGAATATCGTTGCCTCTGCGGGTTTCGAGCTCGCGGTTTCTTCCTGATACTGCGTCTCAAGAACGTCCGTTTTATCGCGAATGATTTTCCCGTTCGGGTCAGCAATCTGGAAAAGATCGTTTTCAAGCGAAAGGAAAGCGGCCTCGGCGGTTGCCTTGATCACTTCAATCGGCACGCCTTCGATGTCGTAACCGTCGCGATCTACGATTGGGAGCGGCTCTCCGTCGGTTCCGATCCCAAGATGCCGGGGCCACTGCAGAGCCTGGGCCCGGGAGCCCTTGAGGCCTAGCCAGTTGAACGTCGTATCGATGTACTGGGTGGCTTTCACGAGCGCCGCGGCCTTTTCATCGGCTTCAAGCTCGTCCCACTCCGCGCGGCCGAGATTGGCGTTGTAAACGTCAGCATCGGCCGCGGATATGTAGGTGTTTGCGGTCGAAAGACCGGTTCCGTCCTCGACGACGAGCGTGATGGCCATGGCTTATGCCTCGCTTCCCTTGATGAGGGCCTCGAGCTTCGCCACACTCATGCGGGAAAGCGTCGAGGGAGAACCAAGCTTGAGTTCGATAGCCTTCTGGACCAGCTCTTCCTTGTCGCTCGCTCCGGAAGCATCCGGCTGATCGGTGGTGCCCTGTCCTTCGTGCTCAGGCTCGGGATCGCTCGCTCCGGAAGCATCCGGCTGATCGTATTCGTCGCCATCCTGTACCCATCCGCGGGATTCGAGAGCCGGCTTGTCCTGGATTTGGATATCGCAGGAGACCGGGCCGCCGATTACTTCGGGTACTGATCGAACCATTTTCACAAGTTTCATGTCTGGTTTTTCCTTTACCAAAAAGCCCCGGCCATTGAAGGCCGAGGCTCGATTGATTAGCCGAGGAGCACCGCGATGTGCTCGGGCTTGACGGCCGCGACGCCCCAGGCGAGGGCGACCTCGTACTTGACCTGGCGGTACTGCCGGTAAACGCGAACCTCAAAGGTAAGCCCGGAAATGGGGTCCGTGAGGGTCATGGCGTCATCGGCGGAGTCGCCACCATCGGGAACCGCGGGAGCGCGGGCCACGAGCACCAGGGCGTTCCGGTCGAACGCGAGGTTGGGGGTGAAGCTGTTTCCGACGGTCATCGCAACGCCGTCAGCGAGGGCGACGAGAAGGCCGGGCTTCGCGATGACGATTGATCCAGCGGCGGAAACCCCGGTATTCACGATGTACTTGTTGGTGTCGCCGTTGAAAGTAACGACGTCGCCCGCGAGTACGGTACCGGAGCCGGTATCGATCGCAACGCTCAAGGCCCCTGCGGCGAGAGCTTCACCGAGGTTCGTCTGGTAGCTCGCGCCGGTGCCCTTGGTGTGGGCGCGGAATCCGGCGGAGTCGCGAATAGCGAAACCCTGGATCCGTCCGGCAACGCCCTCGCGGAGCATCTGATCGGATCCTGCTTCGTTCACCTTGAAGAGCACGGACTGTTTGCCGCGAAGGTTCGCCATAGCCGCGGAGTTAAGCGCAAGCTGGCGATCGGTGCGGGGGCATCCGTTATCGTCGAGAATCTTGGCGATCTGGGCGAAGTCGGAGAGATCGGCGGCGGTTCCGAAGGGAGCGGTGCCCGCGGTGCCGTAGGCGCGGGAAGCACCTTTGTAACCAGCGGCGGCGAGGTCTACTTCGATAGCGTTGGTAAGCTTACGCATTGCGTCAGTGAACTGATCCGCGAGGACCTTGTTATACTGACCGGAAGTGCCGATAGCCTTCTGCTCTTCTCCGTTCCAGCGAATCGGGACCGCCTTGCTTTTGGTGATCTTTACGTCGGTATAACCGACGGTAGTATCACCCGTAGAGGCAGGGTTGATGCCCGGGGTAATATCCTCGATTGCCCCGGCTTCACCGATGTTGACCCGGATCACCTGGTCAACGGCGGCGCGCTCAGCGTTCGAATCTCGGCGGCAACCGGGAATAACCCCGACGAGTTCGCGGGAAACGGTGTTCATGGCCTCATATAGCGTGGGAATAAGGCCGGTCAAAGTGTTTGCCATAACTGGCTCCTTTTTAGTCTACGACGACGACCTTGTCGGCTATCGTCTGGGCTTGTGCGGCCGGCTCGAGTGCATCGAAGTCAGCGCGCTTGATGGTTTTCCCTCCGGCTCCGTTCGGGGTCTTGCTTCCGCCGGCCCCGCCGCCCGAGTTTCCGTTTACCAGGTACGCCTTGCCGGCGTCCGTCTGGAGATAGGCCCCGAGAACGTCTTTCACGTTCCGACTCTCTCCGTTGAGGTACTTCGCCTCGCCGTCGATCGTCTTCCGTTCGAACTTGTTCCGCGCGTAGAGTACGTCGCGAAGATCGTCGCGAAGTTCGGGCCTTATGTTGAGATCCTTGATTGCCTTGGAAAATTCGTCGTTCGCGATGTAGCGCGATGCTTCCGCGAGTGCCGAATCCCGTTCTCCCTGCAGTTTCGTGAGTTCCGCCGCGTGAGCCTCGGTCGCTTTCTTGAGCTCGGCCTCGTAGAACGCTTTCGTGTCCTCGCTGCCGGCCTTCTTGATCTTGTCCTCGAGGTCCTTAACCTTCGCATCGAATCCGCTTTTCTCGGCTTCGAGGGCCTTAAGCTTTTCTCCCAGGGTTTCCTTTTCCCGAAGGATGGTGTCCCGGTTCGTCTTCAAGCCGTTGAGGTCAACCTCGTACTCGGTCATGATCTTCGCAATCTTGGCGTCCGCTTCTCCGTCTCCTGACAGTACGGTCTTCAAAAACTCTGCATTGATAGGCATAAAGTCTCCCGTCCCCTCCTGGGGTTAATTCGCAATTGCTTGTCTTTTTGCGGCTCCTGCCGTTGCGCTCCTGCGCTGACAAAGTATTCACCTTGCGATGTAACAGATTGCATAAAAACTATCAATGAGTGGGTTTTGGAATTGTACGGAGTGTATAAGTGCTTCGTTATACGCTGTTATAAACAGTTTGTTTTATTGCGGGGACTGGATTAAATGCTTTATAATTGGATAAATTAAAAAAAAATAAAAAAAGCGCTCTTTTTGAGCGCCTTGTCTGCTAAAAATAGTGCTGCTTAAAATATCGCGTCATCAGGTATTTTTTCCCAGTCATTCTCTTCGGCGGTTATGGTGTCAAAAACGAAATTAGAAATAAGCTCATGAGCGGGAATCTCTTGCGAGAGATAGTCGCCTATCAAGGCATCTGGACCGAGCCCAACAATTCCATGATCACGGTTCGATTCTGCTAGGGCTCTTGAAACTGCAAGCTCATCACCAGAGAGCTTACCGTCAAGGTATTTGATCGAGTATACTTTCCTGTCAATTTCTCCACGGATCGTAAACATTTAAACCCCTGCCAATAGGCCAATTATGAACGAATCAAAGTCATCATCGACACCTTGATTATATTTCGCCCCGGCCAATCTTTCAACACCCATGCTCAGAATCTCAAAGTATTTATCGCCAGTGTAGTGTTTGCCGATATAAGGATTCAGGAATTTGTCTGGTTTCGTCACCTCGTCAGGCCTATATCCCCTGTTTCCGGTTAATTGCCTTAGTTTGATTGATTTCTGACCACCTGTTCGTCGATCAAAAAACTCCTTTTCGAGCCTTACAATATCGGGTATTCGTGATTCGAAACGGTGACCCATTTCATGTAAGGCACTCGTTGGAGAAGCGCTTACCGAGATCTCAGGGATTTTTCCGTTTCTAAAATAAGCACGTGTTGTTTTTTTAGCCTTAATTGGTGAATCAATCGACCGCGTTATAGATTCGTTTACCCACTCCCGAGGATAGAACTCTTGAGCGGCCTTTATCATGGCCTTAGCCTCAAGGCTCGAGCCTTTTACAAACGAATGTGCTGCTGCAGATCCGAACTCCCGCTCCTTCCGGAGTTCTTCAAAGATTCCGGTTTTATTTTCTCTGGAACGTGCAAGTATTTTCGACCCGCGGGAAGTGATTTCTGTTTCGGTGAGGTTTGGCTTCTCGATTTTTGGTATAAAAGCAGTATTACCCTCGATCGCGCGCCACTGCTCGAGGGAAAGCTTCCGTCCGTCGGGCACGAATCCACCAAGCGGGGCCCCATTCTTGAAAAGCTGGTATCTCGATGGCCCGAGGATGTCTTTTTGCAGTGATTCTGGTTGAGATTTAAGCCATTCCTCCCAGGTTGTCTTCGCGGGAACGGGCCCGTCTTTCGAAGCGCGCTCGCCTTCGTAATTGTCGATTCCACGGATCAGCGGAAGATAGAGCCCTCGGCAATTGTAATGCGCCGGGAGTGAAGGAGCCTCATCGAGTGTTTTGTACACCTTCCCGTCCTGGATACCGCATTCAAGGCATGTGCGGCCGTCAAGCGTTTCGAGTCGGCGATACCCGAGGAAAAGGTCTTCGTTCGCGCGGTAAAGCGCGTTTCTCGCCTGTTCCGCGTAATGGGAAAGCATAGTCCTGGTATTCCGCTCGAGCGCGTTCCGGATTTTTTGCATGGTTCCCGGGAGTAGGCCCTTCAGGGATCCGAGCACCGCGCGGTTGATCTCGCGCGCGGTCTGGCCGGTAAGGTACCCGGTCCTGACGGCCATGTCCCAAGTGTCGTAAACACCGTCTCCGAGATCGTTGAGCATCTTCTCGAACGTTACGGATCCAGCGAATGGCATGAACGTGGCCGCGGCATAGACCTTTTCGGGCGCCGGCATGACGAGTTCAAGATCAACACCAACGTTCTTGAGCATCGAGGCCGTGGACTCGAGCTCGGACTTTACGAGCTCTCCGAGGTCGAGCTTGAGCTGACCGTCGATGACCTCGATTGCCTCGTCCTTGATCTTCGTGATCGCCCGCATGATTTCGGCGTAACGAGCCTTCGTTGCGGCACCGTTCGTTTTCGCGATAAGCTCTTTACACGACGTATTTGCGGCGTCGATGACTTTTATGAGCTGGTCAATCTCGTGCGTTTTATAACGCTCGAAGTAGACCGCGTGGGTGAGCATGCGGTCGAAGTAAGTAACGCTCATTTCTGCCTTTCTCCGCCCTTCGCTCCAGCTCCGTCACCGTCAGTTCCGTGGTCCATGCCGTCAGAATCGAGAGCCAAGAGCCAATTTTCGTAGGTCATGTCAGCGGGAACGTCGCCGTTCGTCTTAAGCTTGTTGAAGTACACCTCGCGCGGGATTTCGCCATTAAGCCGCGCGCTCGTCCACGCGGTGAAAAGCTGCGGATCCATCTCAGAGACGTCATAGTCCGTGTTGAGGGTGTAGGTTACTTTATCGCTTCCCGGGATATTCTCCCAGGAGCCGATTTCGCGAATGATCGCGGTAAGTACGTCCGAAGCGTTGAGCGCAAACGACGCGAGGACCGAGTTCTCACCGGCTCGGTGAATGCGCGCGGCCTCCGCGGACTCAATCCCCTTTTTTTCGGCCGATATGATCCTGGCGCCGAGAATCGCCATACGCTCCTCGCAGCTCTGGATTGCTTTTTCCAACGCGGCAAGGCCCTGCCCCTTGAACTCGAGGTAGTCAGCTTTTGTTTCGGGGCTTCCCAGCCAAAGGAAGGTATTCCCCCCAAGCTTGACGCTCACGAGCTCGCCCTTATCATCTCGCGGCTGATTGCACGTCGCGTAGGGCGTCGGTATTCCGGTGAGGTGAAGGCCGTTCTCGTAGTCGGCTGTCTTCTGGTAGTGGCCGATGTTTTCGCATGCAAGGTCGAAGATCATCGACTTTTCGGGATTGCGCGAAGGGAACGTAAAAAACGGGATGTAGTCGAGGTTTTGGTTCTGTTTCCTGGGGAAATACTCGCTTACGGGCACGGACAGGCCTTGAGGCGCCGCCTGGTCAAACACGCGTTGCCGGTAAATTCCGTTCTCGTCGAGATCGAGGACGCGGTACTTGTTTTTCGTCTCGGTCGAAAACTCGTCTTTCCCGATAGCCTCGTAGGGCTCGAGGAGCACGACGAGGGTGAGCATTTGCCGATTATTCACGGTCTTCTTGCGCCAGTTGATCACGGATTCGGCGGAATACCATGCGGCGTAGGTCCTAAGCCCTGCGCGCTCGGCGGTCGCCTGGTCGGTTTCTTCTGCGGTTTGTGGGTAATCAACGAGGATGCCGCCCCAGTTCGTCGGAATGGTATCCCAAATGAGATCCGATGCAAACTGGTCAACGTTCGTCCCGCCGCGGTCGATATCCTCGATGATGGCCTTGAGCTTATCGGGACAATCCGTAAGAACCGGGGCCTTTTGGAACACCATGCCATGAAGACCCTCCGCGGTTCTTCCGGTCGCCCCGAAAAAGTGCGCCCTGTCTCCGTATGCTTTGTACTCCAAGTCGGACATGCCCTCGGGCCGCGGGAGATAGTTGGTCCCCTGAAGCTTTATCGCTTCCTCTCCGGCGATCGTATCCCGGACCTTTTGCCACATTCCCGAGTTTCTAAGATATTCCGCGCATTTTGTATCAACACCCATGGTTTCCCCCGTTTCTTCGCAATGCGAAGGCTTTATGCTCCCGTATATGACCCGACGGTCAATCCGCGCCCCACAATAGGCAGCTCGTAATTTATGAGATACGCGGCCGCGTCGGTTTCGTGATCAAGGCCGCCTGATTTATCCGGTATCCCCGTGTTGTCCTTATAGCAATACCCGTCCCAGCCCTTGCAAAGAAGTGGACAGGTCCCGCTTTTCACGAGTACCCGTCGGACGCCTTTCGCATTACACAGCGCTGCGTTTACCGTGTTTATTTTATCCGCGGTAGAATACGGCTTCGTTGGCGCAAGAACGGTAAATCCATGAGATCGCAGAATCGTAAAATCAGTCTGGCCCGCTGGCGCATTCGTCTGTCTTCGGTTCCCGGTTGGATCTGGGTAGACCGATATCGCGTGTTTTGGATATCGCTTCCTAATTTCCTGCGCCATCATTTCGGTGTTTCCGTCGGCTATCACGATTTCGTCGATGAAAATAAGCTGCGTACCGGCGCGCTGAGCGATCGTTGCGGTCATCGGGTTTACGTTGAAATCCATACCAACGAGAATGGGCGCCTGGGTAACCTCGTACTCGGTCTTATTGAGCTCGCGCGAGAAGTTGTAGTATACCCTGCCGGTGAGCGTTTCAAAGGACGCGAGGTATTCCTGCTTAAAAGTCCGATCATCGAGCTCGGCCTTCGCGTCTTCAACTTCTTCCGCGCTGACGTTTCCGCCGTCGAGCGTGGTGAACTGGAACCTTTTCCAGCCCTTACGATCCTCGGCCGCGCAATAGAGGTCGTAGAACCAGTTGTATCCTTTTGGCGTCGAGATAAAGAGGCACCAGCCTTCTTTATCCGAAAGAGCCGCACGGAGAACCTTCCAAACCTCGGGCTTTTGGAACGCGCACTCGTCGAGCACCAGGGCGTCGAGCCCGGGCCCGCGGAGCGCGTCGGGATTATCAGAACCGCGGAGCGCAATTATGGACCCATTCAAAAGCGTAATCGAAAGGTCCGATTCGTCCTTATGCGAGACGTATTGCTCCGGAACTTGGCGCTTCAGCTCGTCCCAGGCAATTTGCTCGGCCATGCGATATGTCGGCGCCACATACCAGCAGATCGCACCCGCATGCTGATTCGCCCAGATGAAAAGCATGATGATCGCGAGGAAGGTTTTGCCGAAACGCCTTCCCGCGTTAAGAACCTTGAAACGCGCTTTATTCGCGAACACGAGGGATTGCGGCCTGGAAAGACGCATGAGCTTTCGATTAGGAGCCTCCCCACGACGGGATTGCGTTTCAGTTTTAGTGACCATCATCCGATTCCCCGTCTTTCGGTAGATCGAGAAGTACGCCGATCTCAGGCATGCCTTCGAGTTTCACTTCACGTTTGTCGCGCCATTTTTCTGGTTCCCGGTTCATGAGGAAGCGGAAGGCCGCTGAGGCATCGGGAGGAAAATACTCGGTGTATTTCGCGTAAACCGGAGTCTTCGAGTTCGCCGGCATAAAAATCTTGACCGAATCTTTTTTCTCAAACCCTGTAGCGCGCTTAAAAAGCGAAGCAGCGACTTCGGCGTTGGCAATTTTTTTACCCCGCCGTAAGGACTCCAAAAACGACGGGAATTCGAGCTTCCAGTTGTTAATCGTCGATTCCTCGACTTCGAAGAATTCCGCGAGTTCTGAATCAACGCATCCAAGCAAACAAAGCTTATACGCCTGTTCGTCGTATGCTTTGCGGTATTTCGTCGGGGAACCAATAGGCTTTGCTTCTGCCGGCCGCGGAGGTTTTATCGGGCGAGTTCTCGGCCTTCCCCTCTTCTTCTTCTCCTCGACCGCGGGCTTTTTCACTTTCGTCGAAGCCTTACCTGCCGGTTTCGTCGTTTTTGTTGACTTTTTAGCCTTTTTTGTCGTTTTCGGTGCCGGCATGAATCCTACCTCCTCTTTCTTGGTTTCTTCATGACAATGGGTTCTCCGTATTTGACCTTTTTGTTTTTTCCGTCCTGGTCAATCCGGAAGCATACGTTGTCGATCTTGTCGCTCGTAAAAATAAAGATTCGCTCCCCGCTGAAGTAAAACGTCCTGCTTTTCTTGAGGTCGGTCCTGATGTTATACCGGAACCATCCGCGGTGCTTCCCGTGGTTTGAAATACGAACGACCTGTTGCGAATCCTTGATGAACACATAGGCAGAACCGGAAAGCGAGCATTTCATGCAGGACTTGATCCCTTTCAAGTCGAGCTTGATCATGAGCTGTTCGCCTATCAGTGCGCTTTCTCCATGTATCATCACCTCACGTTTTACAAGCAAATGCCGCAAATAGTCAAAGCTCAGGTTTTGGAATAGCAGGGATTTGAGGTCATGGTCAGAAATCGGCTGGGTAGTTAATTGCCTGTACCGACCTTTTTTTCAAGATGTTTTTCATCATGGACCCGACATCATACCGAGGTCCGTTATTTTTCCAGTCAATCCAAATTGCTCGGTATTCTTCAGGGGTTCCGTCTTTTACGCCGCCGTCGTATTTGCATTCAGGGCATATTCCTGAGGTAAAGTTTTTCTTTCCGCACACCTTGCAAATGCGAGCTTCCTGGAACGCTTCGTCAAGCAGCTCTATTTTTGATTTTTTTATTGCGTCGCTAAGCGCTTTATAATCCGGGCAAAACGCTTGCGGCTGATCGATAATGAGTTGCTTGAAAAGACGATCAAGGTCTGAGGGTTTCACGTAACGAAGTTCGGTCGCGTAAAGCTGCATAACGCGTTCGTTCGGGAATCCGCCAAAGTAGAGAACGATTTCCTGAAGAAACTCTTTCGCATTTTGCATTCATGGCCTCCTAAAACTCAATACCTTCAAGATTCGTTACGAGGTGTTGTTTTTTTACGCTACCTTGTGACTCTCGTTTTTTATAATATTCAAACGGCTTTGCTCCGTCGGCAAATTTTTCAACGCCTTTTCCCATGAACGAATAAAAGGTTTTGTACTGGAATTGAACGGGAAGATCAAACTCTGGTTCTGAAATGATCCGCTTATAGTTCTGCATGGCCTTTGTAATCTCATCGTCAGAATAGTATTGCAAGAAGACGAGGCTCTCTGAATTTTGGCCAGGCGACGCAGTAACGGATATTCGAGATTCTGGAAGCCCGAGGGCGTTCCATGTTCTTCGAAGAGGCTCAATACGCGATCTTGCGTCGTTAGCCGGAATGTTAAAACGTTGAAAAGGTTTCTGATGAGAATACTCCTGAGCCGGATTTTCCGGCGAAGAATCTATATCCAAATCAGAATCAGAATTTAAATCAGAATTTAAATCAGAATTTAAATCAGAATAGCTCGGGTCATATGAGGCGGTATCGGGTGGTATGGGTATGGTAGGGGTAGGATATGGGTATGGTATGGGTAGGATATCCCCTGAATGGCGTGTCAGGGAAAAATCAAATCTATATCCTGTATGGAAAAGCCATTTGAAGGTGTCATCGTCGAGGTCGTTGAGTATGCTTACGATGCCTTCGCAAATGGTTTTCTTGACTTGCCACTTCTGATGCTTCGGCCAAGAAGGAAGAGCGACGTATTCGTTGTGACGGTGTACTTTTCCGGATTTTTCAAACTTATCCATGATGTGCTGGATGGTGTTTTCGTTGAATCCGGTATCAAAAGAAATGCGGTTTACCGATATTTTATACACCCCGGCAATGTTGGTAAGGGTGTTCGTCATGAAGTACATGTAAAGCAATTTCTCTGAAGGATCGAGCTTATGGACCCATTCATCATCCCAAAACGATGTTGAAATATATCGCTGTGTTGCCATGTTTCCCTCCCACGGAAAATAATTTCTGACATAAAAAAAGGACTTCACGATACCCACCTGGCGGGGTGTTCGGGAGGCGTAAGGCGCCGCCCTGGTATCGTGAAATCCTCTCATAAAATTACGCGCCTTACGCGTTTTTCGTCAACCGGTCCGCCAGAATCGATTGATCGAATACATAATCATCACGAGAATCAAAATCAATCAAGAACAAATGTTTGGGCATTTTTGCCAGTAAAATCAATTTTAGATATACATTTAAGAATACCGTTATAAACGGATTGTATTGGTGGACTTCATTTCCGTTAGGCTTTACAACCCGATACAATGCGGTTTATTTTGTAAAATCAATTTCAGGTATCATAGGTTTTATTGAGAACCATAGCGTGTCAGGTCGAAGCTGTTGTTAGACATCTTCCGATGTATTGTCTCCGGTTACGGTTGCCGTGAAGTCTTCACCATTCTCGCCGACACCCTCACAGAACCCGCCGTACCGCGCCTCGTTCCATGCGACTTGAGCCATGACATCGTTTATGTCGGCAGTTTCATTGATACACTCGCGGTAATCCTTAACCGCTTTCTCTATCTTATCGTCGGGTATTTCAACGTCGACATAAATCTCAATAGTAAAACTCTTCTTCACATCTTTCTCCTTTCGCAATCAATCGGTGTAAGCCCGTAGGGCTTATGCCGTGATTGTCGGTCTAACATTTGCTTAACTGGCAGGATGCGAAGCAGACTATCCAGTTGAAGCAGTTGTTAGCCGCTGGATTTCTCCTCCGCCCATGTTCGAGATAAGTGCCTTTGCTTCGGACTCAGTGTATCGGTACGCCTGATCGACACTTTTTACAATCGTATTCGGATGGCCGTACCATCCATCGCGAAACTTAACGACGCAATCATGTCGGTAGCGTTTCCGGAAAAACTCCGGAACTATGATTGTTCCGTTTTCTATACCTTCGTCGAGGTTTATTTTTTCCACGATTTCCTCCAGCTTGGTTCGTGTCAGTCTAGTGCGCGAAGCGCGGTAGACTGCTAAAGAATCCGGCTAACTCCGTTTCTACGGTTCCGGATAAAACCCCCGGCAAAATGCGCCGAGGGTTTAACCCCTAAAACGGAATATCATCCGGGTAGTCAGGCGGCCCGGAATCGCCCTGATCGCTACGAGACGTGCCCGAATTTGCGTTTCCCGAGGTTCCCTGGTATCCCGAAGCATTTGCGCCGGTTTGCGGCTGTCCTTGGCCTCCGAGAAGCTGCACATTATTCGCCATGATCTCGATCTTTGACCGTGCTTGCCCGTCCTGCTCCCAGCGGTTCTGATGCAGTTCACCCTCGACGGCAACCTGTTTTCCCTTCACCAGGTACTGATTCAGGGATTCGCCTGACCGTCCCCAGAGGACGATATCGAAGAAATTGGCTTCCTCGACCCATTGCTCGCCTTGCTTCCGGCGTTTGTTGACCGCGATAGCGAACTTGCAAACGGCCATCCCCCCTGAGGTATACTTGAGTTCGGCGTCTCGGGTAAGCCGGCCGATCAGGATTACGTGGTTTACGTCAGCCATGGTTATCCTCGCTCAGGACCTCGAGTCGCGCGATCTCGTTCAGTTTCTCGAGCTTCGCGCGCTGATCTGAGAGGTGCGCAACGATTACGGCCCGAGCAATGATCGGTTCGACGTTATAGATTCGATACCCGTCACGGTCAGGCCATCCAAGTTGACACGGACGTGCTGTTGTTTGCGGTTCACCATGGAATCCGATTCTTTCGGTTGCCTTGCTTATTTGCTCATCGACCTCGCCGAGGAGTTTTTCTCCTGCTTCTATCTCGCGATAGATACGGTCGATACCTCTCACTGTTTCTGCTTTTATCATTCCCCCACCTTTCCCGCTGTTATGTGCGCGGGCACCTTTTGATTTGCTTTTCCATCATCCGGCGCTGAATCTTTGTAAGCAATTCTGCGCTGTCTGGAATTGTTTTTTGATCCCATGTAAACTTTGGACAAAGCACGTTGCACGTTTCAATTTTTGCGATTAAACACGGAGCAACTGTGCATGATCGTTCTCCCCAGCTCATTACTTATCCTCCTGTTCCGGTAATTTTCCGAGCGACTTCCTTGCGCGAATGAGTTCGGCGCAAAGATCGTCATGGAAATAGCCTGTTGGCTGACCTGATCCGAACTCTCTCTCGTAAATTGCCGTCGCGATATCTTCGAGAGCGGCGAGACGCTCTTTCATTTCGATCCACTTAAACCTGAGATCTACGTACTGCTGATTCTTGACGTTATGACCTTCTGGCCCGTGGTCTTCGAGTGTTCGGCGCGCGGTATCGTATTTCGCTACCAGCCTCTTCACTTCGTCCGCTGTCGATTCGTTCTCGTTGGCCTTGATCGCCTCCCGGATATCGCGGAGTTCTCTCAAGGCAGTATCGCGCTGAATTCTTATCGCCTCAATTGATTCGACAACTGCCTGAATGTGCGTTTTTTCCCAAACACACGCGGCCTCTCGATATTTACCGGGCAAACCATCTTCAAGCTCTTCAGTTGTGAATCCGATGCAAGCGGCTCTTTCGGCCTTAATTCTACGGGGATCAATCGTGATTATCTCGCTCATGCCACTTCCTCCCCGTCTTTCTCCTTCTCTTCCGCGAACGATTCCATGTCGATCTTCTGGTCGATCATGGCCTTCACTTCCTCCGAGTGCGTGATGATGATCGTATGCTTGAGCTTCGCGGTCTCGTGTTCCGCTCCGAGCATGTCGCAATACGCAACCTTGGAAGCCGAGTCGAGCGCGCCGTCGGCTTCATCCTGGAACGACGTGAGGAATCGGAAGCCAGTATTCCTGGACCTGATGATCGCGAACGCGGAGTAAATCGCCCGCTTGATCCAGACCGCCTCGCCGCCCGACTTGTTCTCGAGGAGCGTTGCCTCGCCATCGAGCGTGTCGATGACGTAAATCAGGAAGTCCTCGACCTGTTTCGTATTTTTACCGGCGCCGGCCATGCGCGTCGTCTGGAACTCGATCCGGAAGCGGTCGCCGAAGGACGCCATGAGAATATCGTTCGCGACCTGAGCGATCCCGGGCGCCAAGGCATCGAGTTCGAGGGCTTGAATCCCGTCCGGGCCGAACGCGCGGCGAAGGAGGTCCCACTCGGCGAATTCCGTTTTCGCGGTTTTGACCGACTCCCGGAGCGATTTGAGCTCGGCTTCCGACGCTTCGATCTCGGCAAGGCGTTTCTTCTGCGCGTCGAGAGAGGCTTCGCTCGACGCGAGGTCTGCCGTAAGCGTCCGGTACTTCTCGGTGAGGTCGGCCAGCTCCTTTTTCGAGAGCTCGAGGTCGGTAAGCGCGTCCGGGTTCGCATTGCGAAGAAGCTCATCGAGTTCGCCCTGCTTTTCAACGATCTGCCGGTTCTTTTCGGCGATCTGCGCCTTGTATCCGTCGATTCTGGCCGAAGCCTCGGTCGCCCGGGTGAGGTTCGCGCGGAGCTCGTCGATACGGATTGCGCCGGCTTGGGTACGTGCGCTCGAAAGGATCGTTTCGTCGAAGGGAATCGGCGCCGGTTTTGTCGGTTCTTCATACTCGATACCAGCCAAATCCGCGACGAGCTCGTCGAGAGCGGCCCGAATTGAAGCAATTTCCGCGTCTTTGGTATTTGCATCGTTTTCGAGTAATTCGATGCGTTGTAGGGCTTCCTCGCGCGCCTTGGTCAATTCTTCGATTTTCGCCGCGGGGAGTTTTTGGCCGCACGTGGGGCAAGAGTCTTCGATTTCGGGGGCAGCGGAGCGGGCGAAAGATATTACCCTGGTGATTTTATCCGCTTCGTTCTCGGCCTTGGTCATGGAAAGGCGGGCCGCGGCGATTTTTTCGTCGATATCTCTCTTTTTTGCGTTGAAAGCGTCGAGTTTCTCGCGATAATTGGTCGTCGCGTCCTGGTTCCGCTTTTCAACCGCGCGGAGCTTCTCGGTTTCGGTCTCAATCGTCGCCTTGAGGGCCTCGTAACGGGATATTTCGGATTCTATCGCGCTCCGGTGCTCCGAAAGGACAGTGAGAGCCTCAATCGAGGCCGCGGTTTCGGCAAGTTCCTGTCCGAGGCGGTTAAGAGAGAATTCGACCTCGTTCACGCGTTGCGCCCGGGCCCGCTCGGCATTGGCAGCGATCTGCAGCTTCTCGACCAGGTTCTTCGCCGCGGTACCGTCGGTTTTCACGGTTTCGATGGTCTCTGCCGTCTTATCGTGGAAGTCCTGCGTGATTGCCATGTCCTCCATGACGCGCGATTTACTTTCAACCGACAGCTCGAGCATCCCGATCTTTATCTCGGCGTCGTGGCTCTCCGCGGCCGTCTTGTCGGCGTTTTCCTTCGCGGTATCGGCGAATTTCTGGAGGTAGTCGATGCCGGCGAGGTTCGCGAATAGCATCTTCTTCTCGGTTTTCGTCGCTTCCGTGAGGTCGGGCGCGTCCTTGTTCGGGCGCTGCGTGATGAACGCGGTCCGGAGGTAGAGTTCGAGAGGCCCGAAGACCGCCTGGACGGCTTCCTTGTATGGGTCGAGGTTTCCGTCGATGCCCGCGGCGGGAGTCCACTCGGTATCGCCCGGGGCCCGGTCGAAGATGAAGTATTTCGATCCGCCCGACTTCGTGTAGCCGTCGATCTGGATCAGGAAGCGCTTCTCGGCGCCGGTAGAAACGTCGCGGTAGATGACCTCGCGGAACGAGTCGCGGAGCCGGAAGTGCTCCTTGAGCGTACCCTTGCGGGTAAGGAGCTGCGGGTAGGAGTGGCAGTTTTCGATGAAGGTCGTCTTCCCCTTCCCGTTTTTGCCGGAAAGCGCGATCAGGCCGTCATCGAACTCGTCGAAGTTGACGAAAATCTCGTCCTTACGGATGCCCTTCCAGATCCCGATTGAGCCTCGGAGCCGGACCGAGACGAGGGCCCATTCACCCGAAACCGATACGCCCGAGTGCTGGCATTCAAGGGAAAGGTCCTTTACCTTGGATCGGAGCGAAGCGGTTACGGGAAGCGCGGACTGTTCAGCCCAAATCTCGAACTTTTTCTCAGGGGTTATAAGGACCCCGGAAATTTCTGCCGCGCGCACGGTCTCGACGGCCTCGAGCGCCACGGTCACCCGTGAGCCCTGGACGGCGCCGGCGGCGAGAACATCGCGAAGAACCTGTTCAGGATCGAAAAGCGCTTGATCCTCCTTCTTGCAGGAGATTTCAACCCAGACGCGCTTTCCTTTTACTTGCTCGAGAGAATAGTTTTCGTTCTTTTTCAGGCAGATTTTTATATTCTGCGGGTGCGAGAAGTCGATGCGGGTGACTTTCGCCTCCCAGCCCGTCGCATAGTTGAAAAGATCATTCGGAGTGGTGGGCGAAAACCTTTTGTCGATCAATTCCACCAGGTTGCATCCTGGCTTGTGCGCTTCTCCGAAGTTCTTCGCGTAGGCCGATCCAGCGTAATACGCCGGGAGACTCCCGATCTGCTGAGGCTTGTGGATGTGGCCGAGCGCGTAATAGTCCGCGCCGATCGAGGCAAGGTCGTCGATCGTGATCGCGATTCCCGTCCCGCGCTCGATCGTCTGGTCGTTCTGTAGCGTCGTTCCAGCGACGTCGCCGTGGTAGACGACGAGGCACGGGAGGTCGGCATACTGCTTTCGGATTGCGGCAAGCTGGAAGCAAAACTGCTTCATCGCGGTGCGTATAGCCTCTTCGGTAGCGTCCTTCCCGGCCGTACCGTTCGCGAGAAGGTATTTCTTCCGAGGCTCAGGGATGCCGAGAATGAGGAGCGAAGGATCGTCGAACTCGCCGAGACGATCTACAACTCCGATACATCCCTCAATTTTGTGTTTCGAGAGAAAATACGGCTTTCCCGGTTCGAGAATCGTGATTCCGTACTTCGTGTCGAGGCGTTTGATCACCTCTAGCGAGCCGTCTACGTCGTGGCTCGGTGTTCCTTCGACCATAACTACGGGGCATTCGTTCGCCATCGCCTGGAGTTCTCCCAGGAAGCGGTCAAGACCGCCCTGCTCGGTATTTTGGATAGCGGCGTCGCCCCAGTCTCCGGCAATTGCGACGAGATCAACGCGATTTTTGACCTGGGCTTCCCGAATCTCGCGAAGCGAAGTAATGACCTCGCGCTCATTTTCCTTGCGGGTGTGAATGTCCGCGGTATGGAGTATTTTCACGGTCTGTTCCTCGTTTTCTCGATAAAGTCGGACGTCCGCTTGATCATGGCCCTGCGGGATTCCACGTCCGCGGCGAAGTTCTCGAGTTCTTCCTTCGCTTTCTGGTACGGGTTGATCTTACTCGGGAGCGTCACGTCGAGGAGCTCCTTATTCGATTCGACCAGGGCTTCGAGCTGGACGGTCAGTTCCTCGAATTCGCCCTGGATTCCCCCCTGCCCTCCGGTGGCCTTGTCAGCGAGTGCGGCCAATTCTTCGCTGGAGAGCGAGGTATCAGCTTGTTTTAGGTCTTCGTCCTCGGGTTCGCTGCTCTTCGGGAGTTGCTCAACGTGCTCTTCAGGGTCGGAGCGCTTCCCGTAAAGGGCTTCCGTGTTCATCCCGAGGGCTTGCATAGTCGCGAGAGTCCGGCCCTCCTTGGTGTCGAGGATATGCTCGGTGTTGAGCACGGTCCTTGTGAAAACCAGCGGGCGCTTCATGTCTTCGGCACTGAAAGCTGTCGGCATCCCGGTGAGCTGGCGTATCACGCGAAGCCGGGCCCCGGTGGCGGCACGCTGAGTCGCGACCTTGGTATACTCCATGGCGGCGCGGGCGAAAACGGAGCGATTTGTTTCGGTGATGTAGTCGATTTTCTTATCGAGCATCGCGCGAAGAACGGGATCGAACTCGTACTCTTCGATCGCGCTCATACGCCAGTGTCCATCGGGCATCCTGACCTTGCCCTGGGCGGTTCCGATGAAAACCGTACGGCGCCCTGCGATCGCGTCGTCGCGCATCTCGGAGCGAACGTGCCCGGATACGAACTCAACGCCTGCCGCTTCGCCGATCCTGTCGGTAACGGGCCGATTCGGCATAAATTTTCCCTGGAGATTGTGAAATTCGTCAGGACGCGCCTGAATGACCGTCGCCTCGGTTTTGTAGAGCTCAACCTTCGATTGAAAGTTTTCCTGGTTCACGAATACGAGGGCTCCGGATTTCTGCGCCCTCTCAATTATCGCAAGTGCGTTTTCATTACCCATGATTTATCTCCTTTCGAGCATCGCTCGATTTCCTTCTTCTCTCGCGAATAACCGCGATACAAACGCGCAATCGGCAGCCATTCTTGCAACGAGCATCCCGCGAACCGTTCCGAGCGCCTTCGCCTCGTCTGGCGTGAGCTTCGAAGCGTCGTGAAAAGTTTCGTCAAGCCAGATTTCTACCGATCGCGCGTCCATATCTTGGTTTCCTTTACCGCTTTCCGCGGTTACTTCGTTTTTTCCTCGACCAAAGGAACTTCCTTGAGGCCGAGATCCGAGATTACCTTCCGGGCGCGTTCGATGCCTTCCCGGAGGTTCTTCTCCATCAGCTCCGGGGTGTCGTATTCCGCCGTCACCTCGAACTGAACCGTACCTTTCGACGTCAGGCTGATGTTGGCCCGAGTCCGCGCGTTCTGCTGATCGCTCATGATCCCTCTCTATACGATCCGGCATGTAAAGCCGGAGGATTCCATTTTCGAAAGCACGTTTTCAAGGAAATCGCGCTGATTGCTCTTTAAGACCGGTGACCATTTTCCGTTTTCGAACGTTTCGAGGGCGTACATTTAAGCGCTCCTCGCGGCGGAAAGCACGGATTCCAGCCGGTCGCGAACGCCGGAGACGCAATCAAGGCTGATCTGGTCAATGAGGTCGGCCTTGTACTGCGTCATCATGTTTTGGAAGACGTCTCCGATGATCTCTGCGTCCTCCGGGGTTACCGATTCGCAAAGCTTCGCGATCTGCGCGATGGCGCCGTCTCTGTAGATTTCAGGATTCAGCATGAAAGTGCTCCTTTGCCGGGGCGCTCCCGGCGGGCGGTTTTATTTGATTCCGCAGACTAACTTTGCGGCGTAGATAGCCGCCGCGGTATGTTTACGGCACCAGAACCCGCCGCGCGGGGACCAGTGGAACCCGTGCCCCTTCAGCGCGTCGATAACCTCGCGCGGAGGCCTTTCGTTGTGCCTAATGACTACGCGGTCGTCCTCGATGGAAACTGACCCGCTGTTGAACTGGATTGGTTCGAAAGCATCGCGGCGCTCGATACGCTTTTTCATTACAAGAACCTTTTCCTCAAGTGACTTGATTCGCGCGTTCGAGTTGGTCAGCGCATAGGAGGCGAACCCAAAGCGGCCCATGCAGTCCGGGGTCATTAGTTTTTCAACCATTTCTTTTGAAAGCTCTAAATCCATGAAAAGCTCATTCTTTTTTTCTTCATCGCTTATCTTCTTGCGGAATATCTTGTTCACCTCCACCATTAGGGTGTGCGCGTTCCGCTCTTTTTCGAGCTTGATCACGGCGTCGTCGATTTCTTCCTCGGGGGTCTTCGTCGGTACCCTGTTCGCGCGCTTGATGTATCGCTCGCGCCACGCCTGAAACTCGTCCCAAGCCCTTTGCGCGGACTCCATACGCCTGCGGTTTGCCTCAGCAGGGAAGTTAGCGGGACCGGTTATCATCGGGGACATACAGCGCGACATACGCGCGGTCCAGTTTCTGAGGTGTTCGGCATACTTTTGCGCATAGTTTCCTGCCTTGTCTCCCAGCTCCGAAATGTCAGCCGCAAGTTCGGCAGAGAACTCCCGGACGCGGCTCTCGGCGCGAGCGTCCGGCGAAAAGCTCATACCGGCGTGTGCCTGTCGAAAGGCGTCTCGTAAGGCTTCTATTTCCTTCATAATCCATCCCCTTTTTGATAAAAAAAGCCGGAAAATCCCGCGCTGTCACCCGCGATTTTCCGGCTAAATGGCCTGAAAGCCGGTACGAAAGGTGACAGTCTTTCGTATGGGCTCTTTACTTTTAACGTCATTTGACGTTATCTTTATATTAGTTATAACGCCGTACAGCGTTATAGTCAAGCGAATAAAACGCCATTTGACGATATTTTTCTGATATTATGGAGAAATGGACACCGTGGAAACATTTTGGACAAACGTCAAAAAGTGCATTAAGGATCAAAACACCACGCAGGAGTGGGTAGCGAACACGGCCGGCGTAAGCTTTCGGACCTTCCAGAACTGGATGACAAGGAAGCGACTCCCCGATGCCGACGAATCCGTAAGGATTGCGGCCGCGCTCGGTGTTTCTGTCGAATTTCTTGTAACCGGCGAAAACCCGCATAATTTCGCCCAGGAAAAGCTCTCTGAGGTTGCTTCGAGAATTGAAGAAGCTCTTCGCATTGCGAAGGGTTAGTCTTTTGTCCACTGACCACTCCAATCAGCATATGCGATTGCCCTATCTCTAGTAAGAAAAAGCCATCTCGATATTCCAACCCCAAGTGGAGCGTGTTTTACTTGATTCGGCTTTTCGCTCTTCGGCTTTTTATATTTTGCCGAAAAATGTTTTTTCAAAAGTATTTTTGATCGATTAAGCGTTATGTCAAGTTGGTATCTTTTAGGATCTCCTTTCGTTCCTTTCCCAAAAATAGTGTAGGAAACATGAGCCTCGTTTAAAACTGCAAGGTAATTCAGTACCGTCCGCATTGATCTATCGATTTGATCTGACATAAATTCGATAGTTGCTCCGTATTCCATCATCTTGCAGAGGTCTTCTAAGGTGTCTAGCGAAGCTCCGTGCCCGTTCATTTTACCAATCCTTCCGGGTCCGGTTGTATTCCATTTTCTCTTTCATAAACCCAATGAGATCGATATTGAGTAAAAGCGTATACTCGCGAAGTCCGGAAAGCACTTCGCTCGAGGCCCGGCAGATTATTCGCATAATCATCGATTCCGCGTCGGTCGCGAATGGGTGCTTACTTTGAACGTACCGGCGCTCCTGGATATGAAGTAGGGAGCAAATCGCAAGTGCGATATCCGCGAGCTCAAAGCACATTTCGCGGTAGTCTTGCTCGGAATTTGAGGCTCGAAAGTTCTCTGCTGCCTCGGAGTATTCGAGAATTTCGCCAATGATTTTTCGGCGCTGTTTTTCGACCGTCTGATTATTCATGTCGAGCCTCGCGGAAAGTATTTCCCAATTCTTCGGAATTGCCTGATCGTTGATGAATTGTTCGAAGTTCATTTGCCTACCACCTCTTTCCTTTCCTCTGCGGGAATATATTCTCGGTCAATTATTTTCTTCAAACGATGCTCAACGTCGGCTTGTTCGCGAACGGACATTTCTTCGTCGAGGTACGGAAGGAAAACGCCGTAAATCTCGACGGACAGTTTTTGAACATACGCGGCGCGGATTTTTTCGGGAGTCATTTTTGTATGGCCTTAAACTCGACGACCCATACCCACGGGTTTGCTTCCCAGGAGCCGGGGCCGTTGATGGATTCCCAAAGAGTGTGAAACGACGCCTTTGCGGTTTGGCACACAACAGCGGGATCGGTATAGTTTTTCCATCCGGAGGCGAACTTCTCAACGCCTTCCGCCCTCGCGTCATCCTCGCTAATATTCTGCAACCGCTCGACGCGTACGTTGGTAATTTCAAGGGTAATGCGGGAGAATTGCCGAGGCATGAAAATAGACGGCTTCCACTTCCATGAGATATCCCCCTTCGCGCAACTATCGAACATGGGGTCGGCTCGATAAATAGCCCCCGTGCTTGATACTGCGAACGTCTCGCGAACCCAAAGCCGATCACCGGTATGTCCGTATGGGCAGAATCGCAAATACATACCAATTCCACCGGACGCGGAAATTATATCGCCCTTTCTGGTGATGCTTTTTTCTGGGGTCCATGCCTTGGTGATCGGATCATACACCTTGCCTTCTCGTACAACGGTTTCAGGAGCGCGGTACATCATGTGAAAAAGTCCTGGTTCATATTCCGATTCGTAAGGCTGAACTTTCATAATTCGCCGCGTCATCGTCTTCCTGCCTTCGAGAATCGCTCGCACCATCGGCGCGGAAAACAGAATCGGTCGCTCTTTCATTTTTGGTTTTCCTTTTCCGCATTTTCTTTGTCGATATCTTTTTGAATATCCTCGAAAACGCGCATCAAATCGAAACACAAGAGCGAAACTCCTGCTTTCCAATCAACCATGAAGGCAAGGACAACCGCTATGCCCCAAAGCGTATAGTCGATTATCTGAGCAGTTTTTCGTTTTATCGGAATCCTATTCATTCACTCCCCCCTAAAATCGCATTCCCAACACCGAACCCAGGAACGTACCGGTAAATGCTTTTTTGCGGATCAACGCAGTCAAACGAACCGCCCGAGATATCCGCGTAATCGCGAGCGTATTGCAAAAGCGTCGGCGGATACGGCCGGCGACCAGTTTTGAAATAAATCATTTCGTGAAGCTTCCAGCCCGAGATATTTCCTTCCGGAAGTGAATCAAGGATTTTGAAAACTTCACGACGGATACTCATATAAACCCGTGCTTCTCGAGCATCCGATCGCGAACGTCGTGGTACGTCGGGAAAATGAGATCGGAGACCGCTTCAGCGACGAGCTTCGCGCCCTGTAGCCCTCCGCGCTGAGAAATGCAAACGCCCGCTTTAATGACGTCGTACTGGTGTTGATGTACGCGGAAAATCTGGCAGTCGCAGTGCTCGATGGGCTCAACGTCGCGCTTGAAGTCCTGGTGGTCGTTCGGGCCCGCCCATGGGTTGTGGTAGGCGTGGGTCATGCCTCGCGCTCCTCGTCTTCCTTAGCCGCGGCCTTCGCCTCTTTTTCGATCTGCACAAGCCAGATAGCGCAAACCGTTCCGCCGCCGAGGCAGAACATGCAGATAAGTAAAACCACGAAATCGACAATGCTGATTGAAATGGTCATTATAAAATCCCTCCCTTAGTCGGATATTCCTCTCTCAACCAAACCCAAACCTTCTCGAGCTCTTTAACGCTCATGTCCGCTACCGGCTTCGGAACTTGAAGCCGCATGCGGCGGTATAGTATTTTCTGGATCGCGAGCTTCGACCCGTTATTTACGGGCTCAAGAACGTCCGTAATGTGCGCGTGAATGTTCTTCCGGAGGATTTTTTCCGCTTCGGAGTGGCTACAGGGCGGCGCATTGGTCGCCGCGGGCGCGCTTGCGGACGGGGTTGAGCCGTCGAGAGCCTTCGAGCCGACCGGAATGATCCACGGCCGGGCTTCGCCTGAGCCCTCGCCTCGCTTTTTGGTTTCAGAAGAAAGTTCGAGTTGATCCTCGGGGTTTGCAAGGGGAACAAGCTGCTCGGCCTCGATCATCTTCCGCGCGCGTTTGAACTGGTGATCTGCCGGCGCGAAAACGACGGCGCGAGTTTTTCCGGGCGCGAGACGATTCGCGCGCGCGATCATTTGCTCGAGCCAGGGAACCGAGCGAATATGGGTCAAGCTGCAAATATGGGTGATTTCCGGAACGTTGAGGCCTTCATAGGCCATGGCCACCGTTACGAGGATCTTGTAGACGCCCCGCTTGAAGTCGTCGATTCTTCGTTTCGCGATAACTCCATCGTCCGACGTTGCGATTTGAACGTCCTTTCCGAGCCCGAAAAGGTAGTTCGCGTAGGTTTGAGCTACTTCGATATTCGGTGCGACGACGAGCATTTTTGCCGCGGGATAGACGAGTAATTCCTTGTGAAAATCGAGCATGGTCGCGTCGATTAGGTGTTTCGAGAAATCGGTCCTCAGTGCGGTGAAAAGAGCCTTCGCGGATTCTTCGCCAGAAAGCCTCGAGGTTCCCTTCATTCCGTCGAGTTCTTCCCATTCTGCCTCACCGTCGAGAAGCGAAAATCCGACCTTGAGGATCGCACCGTCGCGGATCGCGTCAGAACGGGAATACTTGATAACGCGCCGGGAATCGCTCTCGTCGAGGTCAAGCTCTCCGTTTTTGTACGGAAGGAAAGCGATCTTTTCGCCGTCGCCGCGGGAAAGTGTCCCGGAGGCGTGGACGACGAGGACCGCGGACTCGACGAGCGGCGCGACGGCGCGTTCCCACTCGGAACCGCGCGCGATATGATGACCTTCGTCGAGAAAAAGAATGTATCGATGCTTCCGGAATTCCTCGGCATGACAAGCCGGATTCGCGCCGACCGCCTGATAAGTCGTAACATAGCCGCATGTGCCCCGTGAAAGGTCGTTTCCGTTATCGGCCGCGCGAATGCGCTTCGACGTCATCCAGCGCGGCTCGAGGAATTCGCCTTCTCCCTGGTATTTGAGAGAGTCGCGCGGAACGATCCAGCAGATCCGGTCAGCGATCGCAGGGATTAGGTTTTCCGCGAGGATAACCGGAAGTGAGGATTTCCCGCCGCCAGGAGTGACGGATTCGATGATTTCCCGAATCGGGGCGCCGGAAAGAATCTCTCGGCAGAGTTCGGCGGTTTCGCGCTGGTGCTTGCGGGGGGTCATTTTGTTTCCTCGTTCGTTATTTCAACGATCGTGAGTTTTCCCGAACGACCGGGCCAATATTTCAAGAAAGCGCCGGTATCAATATCAAGGACGTTTCCGTATTGAGTAATTTCAGAATGAATAGTATGACCGGCATAGGTAATAAAACCATCAGGGCCACCAAAAAAGCTTTCGTCACGCTGCCAGATAATGAACTCGCGAAGACGTTCGATGTTCGCGATAATGGTCTCTATTTTTTGTCGAGGGAGCAGACTGTGGCAGATCAAAACCTTCCCGATTCGAATAATCAAGGGAAGCTTTGATAAACTTGTTTCATAATCTTTTCTTTCTGAAAAAGATAATTCACGCGCCCAATCTCCTCCGTTATGGCAATGCCATTCGATCGGTTCGTTCCGTTCGATCCAGCATTGTATAAACATTTCTTCATGATTTCCGAGAACGGGGTAAAACCACGGGTTCTTGATAAATTCGAGAGCGGTTTTTGATTCAGGCCCGCGATCGGCGAGATCTCCAACAGAAAAGAGACGATCATTAACGGCGTCGAATGACAATCGGTCAAGTTCATTTTGCAAATCGGTATAGCATCCGTGAATATCGGAAACTACAAAATCGCGGCCTTTTTTGTTTGGTTCGTATTCCTGAAACAGGTTCATCCCAGTACCGCCATGGTTTCAGCCGCAAGCACTACGACAACGATTCCGGCCGCGAGTATGATTACCGCGAAGTCAAAAACCTCGCGCGCTATTCTTCGAAGCTTTACCTTTTTCACCTTAACCACCCGGGAACGTTTTCAGTCGCGACCATGAGGAAAAAGAGCACGTTCCAAGCAATTGCCGCGAAAAGGAAAAAGTTTAGAACGTGCAGCTTTTTCATGCGATTACCCTAACGTTTTGAAGCCTTGAGCTGATGTATTCAGCGATCGATTTGACCGCTTCATTCCGCCAGCGTCCGCCGTCAGCTTCGAAAAGCGCGACGGTCGGAGTATCGCCACTCAGACGAATACGGAGCAGGAATTGACTCGCTGGTTGTTTGATGTCGCGGAACGTCCTGAAAGGAGCGAGAAGAACGATCGGTTTCGCGGCTTCGGTTGCCTTGAGCGCACCGGAAAGGCCTTTCTTAACACCGACGTTCTGGGTGACGCCATCGTCCTGAACGTCGATATTGGTACCCCCGGTCAACTTGGAGGTGAAGGAAAGCACGTATTCTGAATCATCGCCTTTCTGCACCTCGAACATCGACCTGAAGCGGATCGCGAATTCTTCCTGAGACATGAAGGTTCCGAACGGGAACGTGTCGAGTTCCTTGTCGATAACCGACTGAAGAAGCACTTCGCGCTTACGGTCGTCGCCCTTAATCGCCGAAACGAGCTCGACTTTCTCGGGATTGACGACGTGGATGAAATACTTCTCTGCGATTTCGGCCTTATCGATATCGTTCGAAATGAAATCGACGAGACCTGAAAGGGTATGAACCTCGATCGTCTGCGCGAGTGGATTGAAAATGATCGGCTTGAGAGACGATGGAGTCCATTCGCGGCCCCCAGATTGAACGAGGTGTTTGGCGTTCGCCATTTCCTCGATTTTTTCGATAGTCTGCTTATCCATTGCTAAGGCGCTCCTTACTTCGCCACTTCTTGCTTAACCACGAACGGAAGCTCCGGTCCGGGGTCATCTTCAAAAGCCTCGATTCCTTCGCCGCGCTCCTGGTGGTCGAAAAAGAGGAATGAGTTTTGCGGCTTGATTCCTGCTAGTTTCGATTTCACATCGAGCGTCGTTTCAGCGGTCGAACGCGTCTTGTCCGGCTTGATCGAAAACTTGATGATGATTACTCGCTCTTCATTCGGCTTCGTGTTCTGGTCTGCGATATTGTCAAGGACTTTGCGAAGCTCCTCGTCAAACAGGTCCACGACAGCACCGTGCTGAAACGTGTCTAACCGTAATTTCTTCATTTCGCTCACCGTATTACCCCCGCTTCTTTAAGTTGTGCGAGGCAGTCCGCCCCGCTCATAACCACTATTCCGACGCCGCCCGCCTTGTTTATCGCGTCGAGGCGGCGACGCTGTGCTTCCGAAAGAACGCCACCGACCGGCCTCTTACACTCGATCTCGACGTGGCGGCCAGAATTCGGGCACCATCCGGTAAAATCGCCTGTTCCGGTTTTCCCGAAGCGAACGAGGCGTTTTTCAACTTTCACCGCGCCGGTATTCGTCCGGTAGATCGGAAGTCGGTAAAGGTCGATGATGTTCTGCACTTCGCGAACGACGGAGGATTCGAGGACTTCTGATTCGAGCGCATTTGCGTTTTTCATAGGCTCGCGAAAAAGGCGATTATTCCAAGCGCCACCAGGCAGATAAGAATAAAGGCAAACGGAAGCCAAAGGGGCGAAAAAACCCAAATCCAAGGCCATGTAATAAGCCCCGTGAGCTTTAGAACGATGAAGATAAGAAAAAGCGTTCCGGTTGGTATGCTTGCGCTACAGCCTGTTTTTTATCATCCATGGAATTTCCCCTTTCAAAAAAAGCCCCGAGCGATTGATTAAGGACGAAGCAATCGCCCGGGACTGTCTACCGAGTCGTTCGGCGCCGTCCAGTGTTACAGTCTGGCAACTGGTTGCATTTTTTTATTACGTCAAGCAACGAGACTATGGAATCGTGCGGACTTGAACCGCTTTCCCTGATCTGCGCTTAAGGAGCGACCTTCTTGCGCCACGCGTGCCTGGGCGAGTTACCAACTCCTCCCGACTCCTTGAATCCCGTATCGCCGGGAAAACGCGCGTCTACCAGTACCGCTGGTTTTCAGAGGAGTTGAACCTCGTTTAGTTAGTCACCTTGACCTCGACGAGCGAGTCGGGATTGAACCGACCTTCTAGCCAACTCAGGGATTCGAACCCTGGACCCCGAGATTACAAATCACGTGCTCTGGCCAGCTGAGCTAAATTGGCGTATTCCCCGTTTCACGCATCGAGGAGTTGCGGTACTTGGACCACCTATCGCCTAGTACACGCGCTACTGATTCAGCGCACCAGTTACCCGCGAGTGTGTAGCCACTCCGATAACACATTTCCCATACTACCTGGTTAAATGCCCGCTCCGGGCTGGGAGTGGATTCGAGCCACTGACCTACGGCTTATGAGGCCGCCAAGCTACCGCTGCTCTACCCAACCACGACGGGCCCGCTGATTCGGCGCCGGCCCTTTCCTTCCCTATCCGTCACGCAATCCCCCGCCCAGCTTCAAGATGCCTTCCAAGAATCTTTAACCGTAGGAATCGCTCACAATCGACAGCTTGAAACGTCGAAAAAGCCATTTGCGTAGCTTCAGTGAGCCACGAACCGCACCTCCTAACGTTTAGTATTCCGGGCTCATACGGGCCCGAATTTCCACCCTAAAAGAACCTGATGCTATTTAGTCGTGCCGCCATTTGTCGCACGTGTTTTCTTCTTTGACGTCTTCACCGAAAAGCAGGCATTTAACCTCACCATGATTAGGAATAACCGTAAGGAGCGAACCCGGGCATCGATACCCGCAGAGCGCGCATTTTTTATTGTTTGCCGCGCGCCGATAGTGAATCTCCCTTGCCCCTTTCACTTTGATGCCTCGATATAGGCTATGAGATCGGATTTCGTGACGCGGATCGCGCTTCCGATTCTCGCGACTCGAAGCGATCCGTTCGTGATTAGGTTGTAGACATGCTGCTTGGTGCTTTTGAGGTGACTAGCCACGTCGCGGACGGTAAGGAGGGGCTCGAGATCGCCGCCGGTAAGACGCTGACGGGTTTCGGTAAGCACGGCAATTGCGGAATCGATATGCTCAATTACTTTCACGGTTTCGCGAAGATCGCTCATTTGGCCTCCCTGGATGACGATTCGGTATCATCCCACTGGCGCGACGGTTTTTTAGCCCCGTTTTGGACCATGTCGGAATCGATCAAAGATGCGACATAGCCACCAAGCTTGAATCCGCCGCCTTTGACCCTGTTCTCGATATAAGCCCTTCTTTCGGGGTTCATAGGCACTGATATGTTCCTGAATTCGTATTTACGTTTCATGAGGCCATGGTAAAGCCTATTTACGAACCTGTCAAGAGAAATTTTTCAGTTTTTTTCGTAAATACGTACGATACTAATAATATGGGCAGAGGAAGGAATACCGGAGCCGAAACATACTGGAATATCTACTCAAATTTACTTGGAGAAACCAAGGAAGCAGCCCTCGCTTTGCACTTAGGAATTTCTACTTCGACTATTTCTTCCTGGAAAAATGGTGGAAGATTTCCCCCGGTTAATATCGCGATACAGATTGCAGAATACTTCGGGGTGAGCGTTGAGCGCTTCTTTCCCGAAATCGATGAAAAAAGTCATAAGGAAAATCGCTTTCTGTTACAATTAGCTTTAAAATATCGTAAATTTCTTGAAGATTTTGATTGTCTTGATGAACAAACGCGGAAGGTTGTAGGTGAAATGCTTCATCTAAAAGCATCTACCTTACAGGATGAACAAAAAAAGAGACAGGCCTAAGATAATTTATCATGTTTTCCGCTAACATTGGCCTATAATGGTCATTGGTCGCGAGAATATTATTTTTGTGGAGTTTTACGTGGCAAAAAAGGTTGCTTTTACATTTTTTGTTCTCTTTTTCTCTGGTTTTGTTTTTTCGCAATCAAACGCCGATTTCTTTTTCGGACTAGCACCGAGAAGGGATTCGTATACTGAGCCTCCGGCGGTTGATAGATCAATTATCGGCATAGGCGCCGGATTTAATTACGCCTCATATTTTGGAGGATCTTTCGGATTATTCTTTGGAATCGGTTTCGACTCTCTTCAGGTTGCGGGCTCGCAAGATGATTATGGTCCACTATTTGAAGATGTCGGGGCGTCGGTTTCGATAAATGATGATAGGGTGCTCGGGTTAAACGGAAAAGTTGGCTTTACGTTCCGCTCAAATCCAGAGAAAAGAACGGTTCTTTTTTCAAACATAGGCGCGAGGCTCTCGTCTGACTATGAATTTATTACAGGGACTATCAATTCGGGTTATGTTTCTGGAGGCATTTTCTACCCTACAAAAATTGACACAAACGCAACGGTAAATTCTACGAATATGGGTCTAGTTGGTGATATCGGAATAAGGTATAAGGTGCTCGAAAAATGTTCGTTTCTGGCGGGATTATCCGCGTTCTATACGTTCTACAGGAAAGAGCGATTTAGCATCAAAACGAAATACGACTCAGAATCAACCGACTTCAAAGAGGTAGATTTTTACAGCTATGGGTTTAATCCGTATATCGGGTTTTCAAGGATAAATTAACCCATGCCGCCATCAATTTACACGATCGAAATATTGGAAACATGGGTTAAAAAGGTGAAGGTGCTCGCGAACACGACGAGCGAGGCCCTCGCGAAGGCTAAGGCAGATTTCATCGACGAAAACAATGGAAGAGAACCGCCCTACCTCGCCGGGGACCCCGCGGCTACTCCGCGGGATATCGATATCAAGCTTGAATTCCCGACGGGGAATCCAGTTGACCCGGGGAAAGCTCCATAAAACCGACTATCTCACCGTCATGAGCCTTTAGATAGGCTCGAAACGCTTCCTCGCTCTCAAAATCACGCTTTTCCACCTTGCCGTCCGTCGTCTCAATTTCCATGGAGACCCGCGAAATCTCGGCAATAACGGCGTCGACCGAGGCTGCCCCGGAAAGGATCCTTATCAGCGCCCAGGTATCCCATTGCATCGACCTTGCACCCTTCTGGTCATCCGGGGCGGTGTATCGCCTAATCGCGCGAGAATCCTTCCCCACAAGCCGCGCGGCCTGGGATCCGGATAAGCCTCGCTCCTTGAGGAAGGCTCGGAATTCTTCCGGAGTGGGCGTTTTATACATAGTTTCCCTCCGACACGTCCTCGATTATAAATACCTGTTCCTCGACTCGCTGCCCCATCGCATTAAATGACCCGAGCGTTGACTCGGTTTCGATGTATTGCATACCTGTTTCAAGGATTTTATCCTTGATCGAGCGCCGCTTATTCTCTACCTGTTCTAGCGCTATGCGCTTCCCGTTCTCTATGGTCCTGATAATTGCTTTCATGTTGCATACTCCTTTGAGTGGCCCCCTTTCGGGGGCCGGTTCCTTACAGGAAGGTTACCTCGTGGTCCTTCCGGATCATCACCGACTCTTGAGAGAGCCGGCCCTTGATCTCGGCCGCCAGCTTCCAGACCAACTCGTCGTTCGGCTCGCTGTAGGAGGCCTCGATCTGGTAGACCGTTTCCTCGATCAGCTCGCCGGACTCGGCCCGGTAGCCTCCGGTCGATCGGGTCTCAGTGTACCCGCCGAACGCTTCGGCCAGCGCCAGCTTCACGCTGGATCGAACCTCATCGACCAGGTCGGCCGGAGCGGGTTCGTTGTAGATGGTCGTTGGGACCATCAGTCGGTAGTAGTGATTCATTTGCATCTCCTATCTGGAGGGGTTAACCATGCCATGCGGCCGGTCTTTATGTTATTAGTATAGGGCCAATGGCCCTTTATGTCAAGAGGGTATTTAAAAGTTTTTCTTGGGCCTCATAGACTTCCGGGAACATTTCGGGGCGCCAATCCGTATATCGCGCCGTCATGCTGCCCTTCCCGCTCGAATGCCCTATCACGGCGTCAACTTTGTTTACAGGGACATTTTCGGCTTGGAGGTAGGTATTGAAGAAGTGCCTGAGGGAATGGAAGACAAGCCCGCCCTCCTCTTTTTCCTCTTTGTAATTCGCGTTCACTATTTCACTGAATCTCGTGGTAGCGAATTTTACCCCTATCGGAACGCCTTCCCCGACGTCGAAGGTAAAGCGTTTATTCGCCGTGTGCGCATCAAGGAGCCGGTATAACGCGTCGCAGATCGGCACTTTGCGCTCATCCTTTGTTTTTAGAGGCGCGAGGCCCTTGCCGGCCTTATATTGCAGATTGACGTCGATATATCGCTCGTGCAGGGTCTCGCGCCTGATCGCCCGCACCTCGGCTTCGCGCATCCCGGTAGTAGCGGCCGTGAGCGCAAAGAGCCAGGCATCGTATGAGGACCAGGGCGCGTGAAAAATGGTTTCGACTTGTTCCAGGGTAAACGCTCCGCGGGTATCGTCGTCCACGAGGAGCTGGCTCACCCCGCGGAACGGGTCCTTATGGATGACCTCATCGGCTAGGGCCCAGTCGAGCATGATTTTCAGCGCAGAGGCGACGTTGTTTATTGATTTGTTGGTTAACCCCGGGACCGGTTTCCCGGCCTCCTCTCGCCCCTCCTTGAGCCATAGGCGCCATTTTCTGATCATGACCGGGTTGATCTTCGATACCGGTATAGAAGCGAAATATGGTAGGATGTGGTTCGTAAGATACCCGCGCATCTGCCGGGCATAGTCAGCCGTTATTCCGGGGCGCCGCTGGGTCCCGGAGGCACGTCGATCTTTCACATAGGGGCATTCATCCCACTTGAACCAGGGGCGTGCGTAGGTCGAAAATAGAACTGAAGGCGTCGGAACGAGAAGTCCCGATTTATATAGGTCTTCGCAATACTTCCGCGCCGCGCGCTCTGAGGTTTGGCCGGTTGACCTCCCCGAGGTTCGGCTTCCGTCGCTTCGATATGCGCGATAGTAATAAATTGTTTTCTTTGAGGTTTTTCTTTTGTAAAGATCGTAATTTCCGTGTGCCATAATAAAATGCAATTCTTTGGCTACACTCTGGCTACACTGTTGGGCTTCGACGATTTAAGCCATTACGGGATAAAGAAATAAAAAACCCCGATAGAGCGGATGAAGGGAGTCGAACCCTCGTCTCCAGCTTGGAAGGCTGGGGTAATAGCCGTTATACGACATCCGCTCCATCGGGGCTTCGCTGACAGGCAATTTATACCAAAAAAGGGGCCGGGATGTCAAGAAGCGGGAGGCAATTTTTAAGGGAGACCGTACCTGCCGCCCCGCTCGGCTATGAGCCCTTCCTTGACCAGTCCCTCAAGGGCCCGACGTATCCTATCGGTTTCTATGCTTTCCGCCTTCGCGATTTCCTGCGGAGAGGCGGGGCTAGCGGAACCCAAATAACGGATAATCGCCCCACGGGCCTCGCGGTTAGAGCCCTTAAAGGCCGCTTGGCGGGCATAGCCCGAGGCGGAACGATTGGGGTTCCCGAACTTCCGTTTCAGTTCCGCCCCGTAATCCATGAGGGCATAGTACCATTCGCGCGGATTCGACCGGTCGAGGGTTTCCCTGACCAACTCGAGAATCTCTTTGTCGGTGACGTTCTTTTTTCCCTGAAAAAAGAAATGCAAATAGACCGATCGTATATTCGTTTCGATAAAGGCGTTTGCGCGGCCGTACGCGAACGTGGTAATCGCCGCTGCGGTATACGGCCCGATACCCGGAAGGAGGACGAGCGTTTCGGGATCATCCGGTATGCGCGAACGATGGGAATCCCTGAGGGCGACGCAGGTTTCACGCAGGTAACGGGCCCTCCGGTTATAGCCCAGGCCGACCCAGAGGGAAAGGACCTCGGCTAGGCCCGCTTCGGCTACCGAAGCGATATCGGGGAAGCGATTCAGCCAGGCCTCGTATTTCGGGATAACCCGCTCGGTCTGGGTTTGCTGAAGCATAAACTCCGATACCATGATTTCGTACGGGTCTCGGGACTCCCTCCAGGGAAACCGCCTTCCGGCCGAGCGGTAGTTGTCCATGATCGAATCCTTGAAGGAGTCGATCTCGCGTTCCGTGAGGGCGCTATTCCCGGGCAATGAAGCCTCTCTCCTCCAGGGCGTCAAGAATGCGGGCGACTATTTCCTCGGGAAGTTCCCTCTCGGTGTCTATGACCAGATCGACAAAACTGAAATCCGTGTTGTCTATGCCGTACAATTCCCGGTACCTGCGGGTATCCTCTCGGTCCCGCAGCTCCGTAAACGCGCGGATCGCCTCTAAATCCCCTCCCTCGCGGTTGAGAATGCGCCTTGCGCGCACTTCGGGCGACGCGGTGAGGAATACCTTCAAGTCCGCTTCCGAAAGCATCCAGACCGCCAAACGCGACCCCAAAACGCAGGAGGACTCGCGGGCGAGCTCCACCTGTTTGGTGTCGACCACGCGATCGAAGGAATCGTCGCTCTTGGCGCGTTCGATTATCTCTTCCAGGGGAATATGCTGTTCCTGGGAAAGGGTTCGGAACGTGTAATTAATCAGCGAAATATCGAGGGTTTCCGCCAGAAGGCGCGAAACCGTCGTATTGCCGCAACCGGAACTGCCCGATATGGCGACGCGGAGTTCCTTGCCTTCCTTCACGTAATAACGCGGTTTATCAGTAGACTCCATGACCGTTCCTTATTCTATGTTACGTAACTGTTCCCGGACGTTCTCGAGCGCGTCTTTCGCCTCGATAACGGATTGCCCTATTTCCAGCATCTGGTTCTTCGAGCCGATGGTGTTCACTTCCCGGTTTATCTCCTGGCAGATAAAGTCCGTTTTACGCCCGGGGGAGGGGTTTTCGGCCAGTTCCTTGCGGAGGCTCTTCAGGTGGGCGCGGAGACGCACCAGTTCCTCGTTGATGGTGTATTTGACCATGAGCGACGCCGTTTCCTGGAGGACGCGCGCTTCGTCGATCTGGTTGTCGAGCATCTCCGCGAAACGGGTCCTCACGTTTTCCTTGAACATGGCTTCCATTTCGGGGACCTTTGAGGCGACGAGTTCGGCGACTTTTTCGATGCGGGCGGTCATTTCCAGGATATCGCGCTCGAGCGCCTTCCCCTCCGCGACGCGGGAGGCCTCGAAATCGGCGAAGGCCGCCTCGAGGACCGGTTCCACCGCGGCCCAATAGCTTTCGGGATCGGTAAGCCGCTCCGATTTGAGCACCCCTTCCTGCGCGATGATGAGCGAAAGGGGAATTTCGCCGCTATGGCCGAGGGCGTCGGCGATTTCCACCACCGCGCCCATATAGGCGCGGGCCGCCTCGGGATCGGAAGTGACCTGAAGGTTCGCGTTTTTCTCGCGGATTCTCAGGTTCACCTCGACCTTTCCGCGCTGTATACGGGCGGACGCGTATTCCCGAAGCCGGCTTTCAAGCCGCCCCAGCCAATAGGGTTGGTTTACCGAAAGGTCCAAGAAACGGGAGTTATAGCTCTTTATTTCCACGGAAACGGTCATGGTTTCGGTCACCGATTCGCGGTATCCGTAGCCGGTCATGCTCTTCATGCTTTTTTTCTGTCCTCCAGAACGGTTTTGCCCAGTTGCCAGTTGTCTCCCGCGCCCATGGTCACGAAAAGATCCCCTTTCCTCAGGTTTTTCGCGAGGTATTCCCTGGCGTCCATTACCTCGTCAAAGTACCGAACGTTTTTGTGCCTCGCCTTGGTGGCCTGATACAGGGTTTCCCCGCTGACGGTCCCATCGTAGGTTTCCCGGGCGGAGGCGTAAATTTTATGGAGTATAATCTCGTCCGCGCCCCGAAGCGAGGCGGCAAAATCGCCGAGGAGCGCCGCGGTACGGCTGTACGTATGGGACATGAAATCTACCACGATGCGGCGGCCGGGATAGAATTCCTTGAGCCCGGCGATGGTGGTTTTGATGGCCGTAGGATGGTGGCCGTAGTCGTCCATAACCAAAACGCCGCCTGCCTCGCCGATAATCTCGGCTCGCCGCTTGGAGCCGGCGAATAGCTCAACGCCCTCGCGGATCAAGCCCAGGTCGCCCACCGAGAGCTCGCCCTTTTCCTCGCGGATAAGGCTTACCGCGAGCGCGATGGCGCCGGCCGCGTTGCGGGCGTTATGGTGGCCGGGTACGCGAAGCTTGAATTCGCCGGCAAAGCCCTTCAGGGAAAAGACGAGGCGTTCCTCGCGAATCCCCTTGATGCGGAGGGCGAACTCGCCGGTAGCCTTTTCCCCGTAAGGCGTGAAAATCAGGTCGGGCCTGCTTTGAAACACCAAGCGCGCCGCCTCGACCGCCCCGGGATCGTCGGTACAATAGATGAGCTCGCCGAATTGGGGCAGTAAATCGATGTATTGCATGAAAGCCGCGAGAATGGATTCATAGGTCGGAAAACAGTCTTGATGGTCGCTTTCTATGCTGGTAAGGAGGATCTTTCGGGGATGAAAGCTTAAAAAATGGCGATGGTACTCGCAGGTTTCGGCGACGAAATACTTATCGCCGTTGATCATGGTGGAACGGTCGCCAAAGCCGGAAATGACGCTGCCGGCAAGGGCTGAGGCGTTGAAATCGAGCTTACGCAGGATGGTGCCCGCCATTCCGGTGGTAGTGGTCTTCCCGTGAACCCCCGCGATGCCGCAGGAATAGCTCTTTGCGGAAAATTCGCCGAGAGCCTCGGTGTACATGAGCACGGGAATGCCCCGGCGATCCGCTTCGAGGAGTTCCGGATTCGCGTCGCGCCGATAGGCGGAGGAATATATGACGAGCCGTACGTCCGAGGAGACGTTGGCGCCGTCAAATTCGGTAAAAGGAACGATTCCCAAACGGGCGAGGATGGCATCGGTATAAAATACCTCAGGGCGGTCACTGCCGCTCAAAACAGCGCCACGGGCGGAGAGGAGCTCCGCGAGCGCTGCCATGCCGGTTCCCTTGATCCCGACCATATGGATCCGAAAACCCCGGAAATCGTCGGGCATGGTAAACTTCGTCATTGGAACATAATAACCAAAGAAGGTACTTTACCGCAAGAACCTTTTCCCCCATAATATGGCGATGGTGAAAAAACGGCAAAGCGAGCTGTTTTCGGACTGGCTTGAAAACTATATTGACTACGAACGAATCAAGAAAAAAGACGAGTTCAGCCTGGATACCATGAGGTATCTCGTGGAACGCTTTCGGCATCCGGAACGGGCATTTAAATCCGTTCACGTGGCAGGATCCAAGGGGAAAGGCTCCGTTTCCGCCATGATAGGCCGCATTTTCGAGGCGTCGGGCCGTTCTACCGGACTGTATACCTCGCCCCATATGCTCGATTTCACCGAACGGGTAGCACGGCCCTCCGGCGCCTTCGACGATGAACTGTACGGGCGGGCCGCGGATATCGTGGTACCGCTGGTGGAATCGATAATACCCTCGAACGTACCCGGCAACGCCGAACCCACCTGGTTCGAGCTCGTTACCCTTTTCGCCTTCGTGGCGTTTCGTGAGGCGGGCCTGGATTGGGCCGTTATAGAAACGGGCTTGGGTGGCCGGCTGGACGCGACGAACGTCATAATCCCCGAGGCAGCGGTAATAACGCCCATCGAGCTTGAGCATACGGAATACCTCGGCTCCACCGTCGCCCTGATCGCGGGCGAGAAGGCCGGAATAATCAAGGAAGGCGTTCCCGTGTTCCTTTCCGAACAGACGGCGGAAGCGAGAACCGTACTGGAAGAGACGGCGAGAAAGCGAAGGGCAATCGCCTTTTCCATGGAAGACGCCGTGCGTTCAATGGAGGCAGAATCCTCGGTCCGCGGCCTTGACGTGACGTTATCCTTTAATCGACTCAACGGCGGGCCGTCGTTCGAAAGGCCAATCAAGGCGCTCATTCCCATGCCCAACGCCATACAGGCGAGAAACGCCGCCCTTGCCGCCTACGTAAGCAAATACCTGATTCCGGACCTAGACGAGGCAACCATCGAGCGCGGGCTTTCGCGGGCTTGGCTCCCGGGCCGGTTCGAGATACTGGGACGGGAACCCGCCATCGTGCTGGACGGCGCCCATACGGTGCGCAGCCTCACCCTGACCGTGGAAACGTTCAAAAGGGTTTTTCCCGGCCAGGCCCATATCCTTTTCGCCTGCGCCGCGGATAAGGACGTGGAATCCATGGCGGGAATCATCGTGCCGGCCTTTGAGCGGGTGACCCTTACCAAGCCGGGGATAAAGAAGACGAGCGACTTGGACCGTGCGGTTTCGGCGTTTCAGACGGCGCGCGGCGGCGCGGAACTCGCGGTGGACGAACGGTTCGACCGGGCGATTCTCGCCGCGGTCGCCAACGCAAAATCGGCTGGGGTTCCGCTCCTCATCACCGGTTCCTTTTATCTCGTCACGGAAGCGAAATCGTTATTGGCGCCTTCGTAATAGGGTCGGGAAACGAAAGGCCAACGGCGGACAGGGCGAGAATGCGGAGCGAACCCGTATCGCTACCGGTATAGCGGCGATTATACAAATCGTCGCCCTGAATGGGCAAGCCGATAGAGGCGAGGTGCGCGCGAACCTGATGCCGATAGCCCCGGGTGAGTTCGCACGCGCAACGGACCCCTTCCCCCTCCGTAAATTCCGCGGATACAAGGACTGTTCGGTAATCCCTTCCCGCCGCGTCGTATCGCCTGTCGGCGGGGAAAACGGGCCTGACTTCCCTGCCACCCGGGCCCCAGGCGCGAAAGCGACTTTCGATCGCCAAAGGCAGGCCCTTTACGATTCGATCCAATTCGGCCCGGCTTTCCGGATCGCAAATGGCTCGGTACGTTTTCCTGATCAAATCCGCGTTTTGCGATTCCTGTAGCGCGTCATAGGCCGACTGGTCCTTCGCGATGAGTACCAACCCCTCCGTAGGCGTGTCCAATCGGTGTATGAGCCCGTTCTCAACGCTTTTTTTTCCCCGTACCGAAGCGGCTTCTGGCGCCAAGGCGAGGAACCAGGCAAGCAAGGTTCCGTTTTCCCCGGCGCGCAAGGGGGCGGTAGGCATGCCGTGCGGCTTGAAAACCGCCGACCAGCCGGGAGCGTCCTGTACGACGAAGGGGCTTTCAATCAGGGACTCCGCGCTACTCAAGGTACATTTCCCCTAAGCGCCCGATTACGGCCTTGAATCGGTCTGGCAGGGGCGCGCGAAAGGTCATAACCCCTTTCGAGTCAGGCAAGGCGATAGTGAGCCTTCTCGCGTGGAGCATGAGGGTCGAGTCGGGAAAATTTCTATCTTTCTTTCCGTATATCGGATCTCCCAGGATCGGGCAGCCCAGGTATTTACTGTGAACCCTTAGCTGATGGGTTCTGCCGGTGTAAAGCCGAAAGAGGACCAAGGAATAGCCGCCATAGGTTTTAATTACCCGATACCCCGTATGGGCGGGCTTTCCGCGGCTTTCGTCGTCGGTCCAGGTGAAGCGCTTCCGGTTTTTTGGGTCCCGCGCGATCCTGGTCCGTATTTCGCCCCTTGCCGTACGTGGCACTCCTTGAAGGACCGCCACGTACACCTTACGGGTTTGCCTCGTCCGGAACCGTTCCTGTAAGAACGTTTCGGTCTCGGGATTTCGCGCGGTAATGATAACGCCGGAGGTATCCTTATCCAATCGGTGAACGATGCCCGGCCGTAGGCTTGCGCCCGGACATTCAATGCCCCAGCGCCACATAAGGGCGTTGACGAGGGTTCCCGTCCAGTTTCCGGCCGCCGGATGGGTGACCATTCCCTGGGCCTTATCTATCACGGTGACGTTATCGTCCTCGTAGATGACCGAAAGCGGTATGTCTTCCCCCTCGATCCTCTCGGGCACGGGGTCTTCCCAGGCGAGGACAATCTCGTCGCCGTTTTTTACCGTACGCGAAAGCTTCGCCGACTTGCCGTTAACGGTTACGCCCAACGCTCCGTTTTTCAGGCGAGAACGGCTCACCGCCCCGGCATGGTTGGCGCAATAGCGATCAAGTCTCATTCCTTCCGCGGAAACGCCCGAAACGGTCAGCCGAAGCTCACTCATCGGGATTATCCTCGGGGAGGGGGGAAATCTGTATCGGTTTTGGGCGTCTTCTTATTTCCCGGTCCCGTATGCCCCGCGATCGGAGGCGGCCGACGGAATGCCAGGCAAAGTCAAAAACCGCCACCCCGACGGAAATGCCGACGGCCGCGAAAAAAACGTTTTTCTGTTCGCTTTCCGAGAAGGGTACCGCGATATTCTGCTTCTTCAGCGGCCACGGAAGATATGCCTCGTCTTGACCATGATCATAGTACCGAAAGACGTCGTAATAGACGGAGGCCATGAACGTCACGAAGGGCAGCGCGCCGAAAGAAATGATTTCAGCGCGCCTGAGGTCCTTTTGCCAGTCGGGAAATTCCGCCGGACCGTAGGGGACGGGGACGCCGTCGTCAGGCCCCTGGGAAGCCGTTTGCCCCGACGCGGGGAAAAGGAAACAGGCGAGGACGACGAATAGAAGGAAACGTCGGCCGGGATTGTTCACGTTCTTTCTCCGAAAATCGCCGTACCGATCCTGATCAAGGTTGAGCCTTCCTCTATCGCGATCCGGTAATCCCCCGACATGCCCATGGAAAGGGTCGAAAAGTCCAGATTCGGATAACGCCGGGAACAGGACTCTCCCATCGCGGCGAGGGCGCGGAAAGACGCGCGAACGGCTTTCTCATCGGTCGACCACGGAGCCATGGTCATGAGCCCCCTGCACCGTACGTATTCCATCCCGGCCAGGAGGTCTATCGCCTTCAAAAGGCTTGTTTCGTCGGGAAAGCCGGCCTTCGACTGTTCCCCGGTGTGAAACTCGAACAGTACGTCCACGCTTTTTTTGGTTTCGGCGGCCCGTTTCCCGATTTCCGATAACAGCTCGACCCGATCGACCGACTGGACGCATTCCACCATGGGGAGAATGTGGCGCACCTTGTTTCTTTGCAGGGTTCCGATCAAATGGAGGCGAAGCGCGGGATTGTCGCGGCGGAGGCCTTCGAATTTCTCGCGCGCTTCCTGAACGCGGTTTTCCCCGAAAAGGCATTGGCCCGCGCGAAGGGCCGCCAGCACCGATTCCGCCGGGTTAAATTTACTTACGGCGAGAAGCTCGACGGAACCGGGCTTTCTGCCGGCCTTCAGCTCCGCCTCGCGAACGGAAGCCGTTACGCGTTCGAGATTTTCCGCGATACTCACGGCGTTACCCCGAGTTCGTACAGCGCGTCCGAGAAGCGAAGGAAGTCTTCCACGGAGAGGGTTTCCGCCCTCGCGAGGGGTTGAATCCCCGTGCGCTCAAAGCATCGCTCCATGATTTCCTGCGGCTCTGAGCCGGGAGCGAGCCGCGAACCAGCGCCCAGCCACGGCGTTAGGTTATTCTTGATGGTTTTTCTTCGCGAGGAAAAAAGGCCCCGAAGCAGCGACATAAACAGTGCCGGAGACTCGCACGAGGGCCAGTCCCCGCGTCGGTCCAGGGCTACCGCTTTCGACGTAACGTTAGGTCTAGGCCAAAAGGAGCCAGCCGCCAAGTCCATAAGCGGCGTAACCTTATACGCCCACTGGCATAGCACGGAAAACGAAGAATAATCCTCGCTGGAAGGCACGGCGGCCATGCGGAGCGCGACTTCCTTCTGAACGGTAAAAACAGAACGCTCGAATCGCACGCCGGCGGAAATGGTATCGGCGATGATCGTCGCGGCGATATTATAGGGTAAGTTGCCGAACAGTCGGGGCGGCACCCCTTCCGAAGCGGCCCGTTTCCAGGTCTTGAGCACGTCGCCTTCGATAAGCGTAAACCGTTCTCGATCGGCGAAAATATCCCGCAGAACGGCGGCGAAGCCCCGGTCTATCTCGAAAACGGACAGTCGGGCGCCGCGATTGAGCAGTTCTTCGGTTATGGCGCCGAGCCCCGGCCCGATTTCCCAGACCGCCATATCGGGTTCAAGGCGGAGGGCATCGACGAGGCGATTTCGGTGAGACCGGTTGACCATGAAATTTTGGCCGAATTTTTTCTGCATGGCCATTCCCCGGTCATCGAGGAATTTTTTAAGGGCCGTGGGTGAATCATAATCCGGCAAAACCGGCATCGGGTAGCCTCCCCTTCCGGGTCACGTGATGGGCGGCGAGGATAAACGCCGCCGAAGCGAATGATATTATAACGGTGAGCAGAATGCCGGACAAGTCCTTGGTTTGGAATGAGGGAAAGGAGGCGAAGAGCCTGACGATCCGCGCGATGATCCGGTATTGGAATTCCATAACCGGGAAGGCGGCGATTCCTATCGCGGGAGATACGGCGTAGAGGGCGACCCAAACGATTCCGCTCGAAAGGAAAAGCGTCGCCAAGGGGCCGACCGCAACGGCGGCGAGAAACCCGCAGGGAACGAATGAACCGAATACCGCCGCGGCGTACCCGACGGTCGCTAGTTGCGCCCCGATCGAGGCGCTCAAGCAGCTTCTGAGAGGCAGCGGGATTACCGACGGTAAAAGAGCGGTAAGGGGGCCGGAAAGGGAAAGTATGCCCGCGAGGGCTCCGTACGAAAGCGCGAAGGCTGGCGAAACCGCGTCGAGCGGAAGGAGAAATAGCTGGACGGACGCCGAGAAAGCCAGGACCGCGAGGGGCGAAACGGTGAGCCCGAGCGATTTGGCCGCGAAAAGGAGGAATGCCATCAGGACCGCCCGAATCAACGACGGGGAGGGACCGGCAAACCATACGAAAAAAACGATCGCGATTAGGGATAGCCGTATCGAAAATCGCTCTCCGGCCATTCCGCGGCCGAACCGGAGGACCAGGAGGCCGATTATACTGAGGTGCATGCCGGAAAGCGCGAGAATATGCGAAAGCCCCGCTTCGCGAAAGGCGTCGGCCAATCCCCCTTCGAGGTATTCGCGATTTCCGGAAAGGAGCGCCAAAAGCAAACCGCCCGTCGCCCCGCGTGACATGATTGCGCGGATCAGGGAATGGCGTAGAGAAAGGCGAACGCCCGCATCCGCCCCGGGGCTGGTCCCGTTCCCGTCCCAGGCGTTCGCGATGAAAAGCGTTCCCGAGCCGTTTCGCTCCGCGAGAAACCGGCCAGAAAATTCCGTGCGTAAGCCCTTACCGATGGCGTATTGCCCCGCCAGGGTCGCCCGGCCGGGCATATTGCCCAACGCGTACGGTTCCGGGAGTATGACCGACGCGTTGCCCGAGGCGCTGTACCGGTAGCCGTCCGCGGTGGTAACGCGCCTTAACCGCACCGGAATGCGCCTTCCATCCGATCCGAAGGATTGGGGCTCACCGGACACGACGCAATCTACGGTTATGACCTTTGAGATTTCAGCGAGGGTAATCGGATTTGCTTCCGAAAGGGAGCGCGCTTGATACGCGCACAGTCCCGCGCACGCGCCGGCAAGGACGATGAGGGCCGCGCTCGCGCGTATTTCGCGGGTTCGCGCGGCATTGACCGCGATTAAAGCCGCGGCGAGAAACGAAAAAACGATGAAGGAGGCGAACCCATCCGGCTTTATTGCGTTAGCGGCAATGAAGCCGGAAAAGGAACCGAACGCTAAAAGAAAGGGGAAATAGTGCTTTTTTCCTACCACTGCAACCTCGCGAGCGCGTCGCGAGAGGCCTTTTTCACGGTTTCGGGATAGTCCAGGTAGCCAACGTACAGGAGATAGTCAAACGCCGTCTTGTCTCCAAGGTCTCCCAACGCCTGGATTATGGCGAGCATCAATTGCTCGTTATATGTTTTTTTCTGTTCGGTTTCGGAATTGAGCAATCCGAGGAAAATGGACAGGGCTTGCGCCGACTCGGTAGTGCCCAGCGATCCCATTGCCCGAATCACGGGAATGAGGGCCGCCACGTCGGCGTTTCCGTTTTTATAGTCGCCCTGTACTTGATAAAAGTACTTAACCACCTCGGGCGAGGACGGTGACCACGACAGTTCCGTCAGCGCCTCAAGCGATTCGGCGAGCAGGTTCTTGCCCGTCTGAGCCTCCGCTCCCTTCGCGGTCGCCACCGATTCGAGGGCAAGCGAAAAAGCCGACTGGGCGATGGTGCCCCGGGTTTCCGTAGGCAGATCGGTCCGTTCTCGGGAAAGGGCGAAGGCCGCGTACGAGTCTTGTAGCTTGCGAGAGGCGAAAATGCCCAAGATTTGGTCCGCGTATCCGTCCTTTAACGAATTGATCGCCTTTTTGGAAGCGAGAACGAGGCCTGAATCCAAGGGAGAGGTTGCGGCCTTGAATAGAACCGAAAAAGAGGTGCCGCTCCCGATCTTTCCCAGCGTTTTGGCGCAGGCGATTAGGGTCGCCGAATCCCCGCCCGAGGGAGCGGCGCCTAACTGCGAACCGAACCAATCGTTCAGGGGCTTTATGTCCTCGGCCTTTCCGGGTGAAAGCGCGGCGAAGGTCTCCAAACAGGCGATTCTCACGCGGGAATCCGGATATTCGAGAAAGGTTTTCAGGACTTTCGGTAAAATGGAAGGATCGTTCCATTGACCGCATTTCGACGCGGCCATGACCGCCAGATCGATCAATTGGCTGTCATTGCCGAGTACCGGACGGTACTGCAAAACGAAATCGAAGGCATCGTTGAAAAGCGGCGCCATATTGATGGTCGTTATCCTCGTCGCGTCGCCCAAAAGCTCGATTTTGGTGCTCATGCTGGCGCGAATGAAATTACGCTGATAGGAGAGTATGACGGGGTCGGGCGATTGACCGAAAAGGCCGGGAACGGAAAGGAAGGAAAGAAAGGCCAAGACGAGCGCTCGTGCCTTTGAATCGAATCGCGTGATCATAAAGGACTCCTTTCGGCAAAATCCGGTAAATCCGGCATGTTTTCCAGCTTGTCCACGTCCGGTCCCAAAGCGGTGGTTCCGGACGAATCCGGTTCCGCGGATTCCGCGTCGAGAATACCGTCTTCCTCGCTCAATCGGATGGCGTCCAGCTCTTCCTTTTCTTCCTGGGGAAGCACGTTGTACACGAAGGTGAGCACCGCGTTCCTCATTCGGGGATTCAGCTCGTTGCTCTCGAAATGGATGCGGGACTGGTTGGTTTCTCGGTTAAAATCGACCGCCTTGATGCTCCCGCACATAACGATCAGCACGTCGCGGAGCATGAATTGCAGCTTTATCTTCATGCCCTTCTCGGCTTTGCCGCCGATAAGGATCATGGCGCCGTCCTCGGAAAGGTCCTCTAAAAGGCATTTCATGCCGGGTTCGGGCTCCAGCGCGCTATCGATGGGATCTCCCGGTCGAAAGATATATAGCTGCGCGTAAATCGAGCATTTTACCCGAATGGAACGCCGTTTTTGCGAGCGTATAAGCATATAGGAATGGGCCAGGTGAAGCACGGCATTATTGGAGCCGGAGGGATCGGGAACGACGGCCGTATCGAAAACGTATCCGGCGTCGTCCTGTCTCCAAAAGTATACCGATATTTTTTTGTTGACCCACTCGATGGACGTGCCGGGAACTCGGGTACCCATGGGATACTCGAGCACGAGATGACGGGGGCCGTTCCTGATCACTTTGGAGCTGAAAAGCCCGATGCCGCGAAGGAGGATCCTGACGCGCTGACCCACGGAGATATCCCTGGTCGAGTCGAGGCCGTGCCTTTTTTGGGATTGCTCAAGCTCTATCTTCGTTCGGTAATCGTAAAGCTGCGTGAGTATCTTCTGGTTGGAGGCCTCGTTCTCGGTGCCCGTGCTTTTCGTTATCTGAACGATATTGGAAATGCACGAATCCAGCGCCGGAACGGACCAGAAGAGGGTGGTCAGGTCCTCGAGTCCGGCCGTTTTTCCGATTTTCCCAAGCATCATGATTTGCGGAAGGGAGAAACCGGAATCCAGCCCGGTCATGGCGAAGCGGAAAAATTCCTTGACCCGCGTGCCCTTGTCGGTCATCATCAGCGCGACGATGAGGAGAACGGGAATGGCCACGAGAGACAGCGCCACGATCGTCATGAATGAGTCTCCGTCAGATCAACCCGGCTACGGCTGAACCGAGCGTAACCGCGTTGTCCATGGTCACGATTTCGTACCAGATGCCGCGTTCTTCGGTGAGAACGCGGTTCAGGTAGCCGGTTACCCGCTCGCGGAGGTTGTGGGTACGGAGGAAGGTCGTTCCCTCGCAGAGAACGCTCACCGGGCGGGCGGGATTCTTGCCCTTCCCGCTCTTTATGATTACCGCGGCGATATTGGCCGCGGCGAGCCTCGCGGAGCGCTCCACGAAGGCGTCGAGCAAGCGGAAGGCTTTCTCACGGTCTTCTTCGGTGCCCGAAGCGAGCAGGGCGCCGAGTTTCGTATCGGTTCGGTACGGCCCGTAAAAGAATTGATCCATGTCCTTGAGCTCAAGGCCGTCGAGTTTCGAGAGGCGCTCGTTTACGGGCGCGCTAAAAAGGCCGGCAGAGGCGGCGCGGGTAAGGGCCAGCTTTCCGAGCGGGCCGAGATAGGCTCCGGAACACATCTTTTCGTAGCCGTACAGCCCGGGGGAGTTGGTGGTTGAATCGAGCGCGATATCGAAGGCGCTTCGGGGAATTTTATTGCATTTTCCCGATTCGCAGACGACTATTTGCGAATCCGGCGCCTTGAAGGGCAGGCCCGCGATCTTCGCGATGGCGCCCGACTCGATATACGCCGCGTTCATGCCGGTACCGAGAATAAAGCCGACGTACGAATCGTAAGCCTTGCCGCCCGTCGCCGCGGAAGCGCCCGCGAGCAAGGCAGCGGTGGTATCGTTAAGGAGCACGATTTTTTCCGGACGGTTCCAGCCCCTGGCGACCAACGCGTCCGAGAGACTCGCGCCCACGAGGGAACCGATTACCTCTTTCGCCTTGATTTCCTTGGAAAACTGGATTACCTTTCCGTCGCCCTCGGGCGTGATGGTCATGGCGTAGGAGAAACAAAAGCCGATGCGGTCCGCCTTGTTTTTAACGTGATCGAGAAAAGAGGCGATGGTCTCGAAGAATTCCTTTTTTGAATACTCGCGGTCGGTGGCCGGCATGGCGGTTTTTTGCATATCGCTGATCGTGGGTTTGCCGTCGCCGTCGAAGGACACGAGGCAGGACCTGAAATTGGTTCCGCCCGCGTCGATAACGATTACTTTCTTGTTTTTCGGCGCGGATTCGGGCGGGGTCGCCCAGGTGGGAATCATGTCCAGCGAAGGCCCGTCTCCCGGGGGATTCGAGGGATCGCGAACGAGCCCCTCTTCTATATCGAACATCATGGTCTCGATTACGGAATCTACGTCGGGACCGCCTGCGGAAAAATCGTTGCGGCCGAGAAACGCGTGGACGGCGTGCTTGGGATTCATGAAACACCTCTTTTCGGTCTTATTGTCGAAAAAAAGTATATCATGAAACGAAATCTTGTACCAGTTAGGCCTATTCCCCGGAGGAAAGCTGCAGGTATATTTGGTCAGCCAGGCCGAATCCCGCGTTCCGCGTCATATCGCGCGCCAATTCGTCGTATAGCATGTCTTCGTACATTTTCGCGGCGAAGCCGGTGTTGCCGCCCAGCCCGCTTTTCACGACCGTCCCCTTCATCGAATCGAGCATGATCTTGACGACGAGGGACTCGAGTTCCATGGACTGCTCGTACAGTTTGCTCGTCTTGTCGATGGTGCCGGACTGTCCCGCGTTGGCCGCGGCCCCGCTGACCGAGGCCGCCCGGTTCGCGGGCGTGTGGGGATCGTACGCGAGGGAGCTGATATAGTCCCCGTTCAGCCGGGTATCGGCAAGGGTTCCGGACGCCCCGTCCATACCCGCCGATACGCCGTCCATCAGCGACGCGAAACGGCGTTCCGTTTCTTTCGCCTTCGCGTTGTTCGCCAGGAGGGAACCCGTTTGGGTAATCCCCGAAAAGCCGCTAACCGACGCTACAAAGTCCGACATGGTCCTGCCTTCTCCCTAGGGTCAGCGCTTGAGCGACGCCGCGGTCTGCAGCATGCTGTCGCTGGTCTGGATCGCCTTGGAGTTAAACTCGTACGCCCGCTGGGCCACGATCATGTTCACCATCTCGCTAACGGTGGAAACGTTCGACATCTCGAGGAATTTATGTATCGTTTTCCCGTATCCGTTGAAACCGGGCCGTCCGGTCATGGATTCTCCCGACGCGGGGGTTTGCTTAAAGAGGTTCTCTCCCGTCGCCGAAAGGCCCGCGGGATTCTCGAAGCGGTAAAGCTCGATCTGCCCCACTTCCACGGGATCGTCGAGGTCCGCCACCCGGACCGATACGCGCCCGTCCTGGCTTATGTTCACCGTTTCTTGCCGGTAGCCTTCGGGGAAGGTGATTTCCGGCAGGACTTTCAGCCCGTTGGAGGTTACGAGCTGCCGGTCCGCGTCGATCTTGAAGGAACCGTCGCGGGTATAGGCGTACGAGCCGTCGTATTGGAGGACGCGGAAAAAGCCCTCGCCCTGTATCGCGACGTCGCTGGTATTTCCGGTGTTTTGGAGCGATCCCTGATCGAACATGCGAAGCGTCGAGGCGACCTTAACGCCGTGGCCCATCTGAACGCCCACGGGGGTAATGGTATCCTCGGTGGCGGGGGTCCCGGCCGTCCTGACGGTCTGATAGAGAAGGTCCTCGAATTCGGTGCGCTGCTTCTTGAACCCGGTGGTGTTCACGTTGGCGAGGTTATTCGCGACGGTATCGATATTCGCTTGCTGCCCGTTCATTCCCGTCGCCGCGGTCCATAGGCTTCTTACCATTTATTCAATCCCCTTATTTTAGGCGAACGGTTTCGCCCCAGAGTTTTTGCATCATCGTGTCTTCCGACTGGATGGACTTCTGGTTTGCCTCGTAGGCGCGGTTAACTTCGATCATTTGCACCATTTCGTTTACCACGTTTACGTTGGAAGCCTCGACGAAGCCCTGTTGAATTCTGGGCCGGGACGAACCTTCCGCGGGGAGCGCGGGACCGGATACGGGCGTGTCCTTATACAGGCTCGAGCCCTGTTTGGAAAGGTAGCGATCGTTTTCGAAATTGACGAGTTTCATGCGATCGAGGAGGATCGGGTCGGCGTCGGTATTGGAAACGGGCCGTACCCAGACCTCGCCGTTTTTATTCACGGTAAATTTCTGGCCCTGCAGGAATAGCCGGCCGTTCTCCCCCAGGACAGGATAGCCTTCCTTGGTCTCGAGATAGCCTTCCACGCCGACGGTGAAGTTTCCGTTTCTGGTGTACCGCTCGCCGTAGGGAGTTTCCACCGCGAAGAACCCGTTGCCTTCAAGGGCCATATCGGAATCGCCGGACGTCGGCTTGAACGAACCCTGGGAAAAATCGGTAAAAAGCTCGTTCAGTTCTACCCCTAAGCCTATTTTCCCGATGATCGGCGCGACGTCCGCGGAGCCGAAGGGGGTTTTGTAGACCCCGTCGTCGCCCATGCGCCGAAGGAGAAGCTCGGGAAAGTTTTTGCTGACCGTGATATCGCGCTTGTAGCTGGTGGTATCCACGTTCGCGAGATTGTTCGAGATTGCGTCGAGCCGGTTCTGCTGGGCGTTCATTCCGCTCGCGCCGGTGTACCATCCACGTACCATGATTCACTCCTCTTGCATTGTTTATCGGCTCTTGAAGGGGTGGTAATTAGACTTTTGTTTTTTGTATAGTGGGCGGATGAGAGCCCTTTTTTATGATCCGAACGGAATGAGCTGGACGCTTTTTGAGAACCCGGAGCGTATCGTCGAGGCGCGATGCGCGAAAGACGCGGCGGGACTCGTTCCGGAAATCGAAAGGCGCGTTCGGGAAGAGGGGCTATTCGCGGCCGGTTTTCTCTCCTATGAGTCGGCCCCCGCGTTCGATCCTTCGCTGCGCGCGCGGACGCCACAGCCGGGGCTGCCCCTCGCCTGTTTCGGCCTCTTTCGCGACTCAAGGCGGCTCGTTGACCTACCCGTTCAAGGCGATCCCCTTCCCTGCCGGGTATCCCCCTTCGCTCCGACGATATCGCGGGCGTTCTACGATCGTTCGTTCGATCGGGTACGTGAATGCCTCGGCGCGGGCGATTCCTATCAGGTTAATCTTTCGTACCTACTTGAAGCCCGTTATTCGGGCGATCCTTACGGCTGGTTCGCGGAACGGGTACGCGGGAATCCCCGGGGGTATCCGGCGTATTTGGAATGGGATGGGTACGCGATTTGTTCCCTATCGCCGGAACTTTTCTTCGAGCGCCAGGCGGGAGCGGCCCCTCAGACCCTGATACTGAAACCCATGAAGGGTACGGTTCGAAACGAAGAAGGAAGGGAAAGGGAGCTCTCCGAGTTCTTGCGCAACGACCCCAAAAACAGGGCCGAAAACCTCATGATCGTAGACATGGCGCGAAACGACGCGGGCAGGATCGCGATTCCCGGCTCCGTTACCGTTCCGTCGCTCTTTCAAACGGAAGCCTACCCGACCGTCATCCAGATGACTTCGACCGTCGAGGCGAAGACGAACGCGGGGCTATCGGAAATCTTCGGCGCCCTGTTCCCCTGCGCCTCGATTACCGGCGCGCCGAAAAGGCGCAGCATGGACATAATCGCGGAGTTGGAAACGAAGCCACGCGGCATCTATACCGGTACCCTCGGATATATCCAACCCGACGGGTTCGCGCGGTTTTCGGTGGCGATCCGCACGGCCCTGTTCGCCGAAAAATCGCGCATCGTTCGGTACGGGGTCGGCGGGGGGATTGTCTGGGAGTCAAAACGGGACGGGGAATTCGAGGAAACCCTGGTTAAGGCCGCGGCGCTGCGCGAGGAGCCGGGTTTTTACGTGTTCGAAAGCCTGCTCCTCGAGGAAGGAGTCGTTTATCTACTGGGGCGACATCTGGAACGGCTCGCGCGCGCGATCCGCTTTTTCGGTCTCGACCGTCTGGGACCAAACCGTGACGGGTACGACGTCGACGTTTTTATGGGGGAGCTTTCCGCCCGGCTCAAAGGCGTTGCCGATGACCTACAGAAGGGGCGATACAAGGTTCGCGTAACGGTTCGCCCGGAAGACGGCCCGGGAACCGATTGCGAAATAGCGGTCGAGGGCGTTCCCCCGCTACCGGCTGACTATACCGTCGCGCTCGCGCGTAACGCGACACGATCTGACGACCCCTTCACGGGCCATAAAACCTCCCGCAGGTACTTTATCGAAGAGGCGTTGGCCGCGCGACCAGGCAGCGCCGACTTGATACTCATGAACGAACGGGGGGAACTTACCGAAACGACCCGCGGCAACATCGCCGTTCTTCTTGACGGAGGGCTCTATACGCCTCCCTTGTCCTGCGGGGCCCTGAGCGGGACCATGAGGGCCGAAATGATCGACCGGGGCCGTTTGCGCGAGCGCGTCCTCTACGAGGAAGATTACCGGTCGGCGGAGAAACTATTCATGATCAATTCCGTCAGGGGTTCCGTCGAATGCAGAAGGATCGACGTCTCTAGGTGAGGGAGAAGGGATCCTCCGGCCATTTATGCTTCGGGTACCTGCCGCGCATTTCCTTCCTGACTTCGGGCCAGGTATTTTTCCAGAAACCCGCAAGGTCCCGGGTTACCTGGAGCGGTCGCCGGGCCGGCGAAAGGAGCCGGAGAAGCACGGGAACGCCCCGAATTCGCGGGCTTTCGGGACAACCGAACAGTTCCTGCACGCGAATATCCAGGACGGGCTCGGGGGGCTTTCCGGGATCGAGGGGCTCGTACGCAAGCTTTCGCTCAAGGCCGTTTTGCAACCTGATTTTCGCCGGCGCGTCGCGGTCGATTTCGCGGGACGGGGCCGCGAACCGGAGCGCCTCGAGTAGCGCGTCCTCGGTAAGGCGCCCGTTCGGGCTCACGAAGGGCGCGAGCCATTCCTCGAGGGTAGCCAACAGCGCTTCCGAGGCGAACCGTTCGGGATTCGCGAAACGGGCCCGATTGAGGTAGGCTGCCGCTTCCGCGCCCCAGGGCAACGCGTCGAGCCCTGCCGTCCGTATGGCTTCGCAAACCGCCTTCGAAACGTCGTCTCCGCCGCTTTCGAGCCGACGTGAATACACCTCGATTTTACCGTAGCTTCCCGTTTCCCGTTTCTCGACCCTGCCCCCGCTTTTCCACTCGCCGCCGGCGAACGATACCGAAACCCGCACGGATAAACGTTGGTTGAGCCATTGCAGGGTTTTGTCCGTATTGAGGGGTTCCCAGGTTCTGATACGCCCTTCCCGCTCTCCCGGATCGGTTTCGGGGGCGACTATCCATTCGGGAAACGCGTTGGTCGCGCGCAATTCGTCCGGGGGCAGCGCCGCGATCCGGCCCGAGGGGAACCGGTAGCGCCCTTCCCCGGCATGGCGCGCGAGGCGGTCGGGAAAGCCGGCGAGCAAGGGGGATGGGGCGGCGACGGTGTCAGGAGAAGACTGACTCGCCGAGCGGATCGTTTCTTTGCCGATCTTCCTGGTTAGGTCGTCGGCGAGCCGTTTTCCCTCGTACGACGCGGGGTCGGTCCCCGAATATTTCACCGCGAGGGAAACGCTCCCTGCCAGGGCGACCGCGGCAAGGCGCGGGTGAAGACCGAGCCGGAGGATATGCTTCCCTTTTGCCGTGATTTTTCCCTCGCCGTCTAGGGCGCCCATGGCGTTCAGCAGCTCGCGGGCGGCGGCCCACGATTCCCTCTTGGGAGGGTCCAGCCAGCGGAGCCCGTCGCTTTCGGTCACGCCCCACAGGGCGCACTCGAGCACGACCGCGTCCAGGTCGGACACGAGAATTTCGGGAGGAGGGTTCGCGATCCGCGGATCGTTGGGGGCCCACAGCCGAATGCAGGTTCCCGGCCCCGTGCGCCCCGCGCGGCCGGCCCGTTGCGCGGCCGAAAATTCGCTTTCGAGTCCCGTGACCAGGCGGTACATGCCCGTGGGCACGTCGAGCCGGCCGGTTCGGGAAAGGCCGGAATCCACCACTATGGATACGCCGGGCACGGTAACGCTGGTTTCCGCGATGGAGGAAGAAAGGATCACCCGCCTCCTGACCTGCGCCCCGCCCCTCCCACTCCCGCCCGAGAGCACGGCACGCTGTTCCGAAAGCGGAACGGAACTGTGAAGGATAAAAACGTCCGCGTCGATTCCGGTAAGGCGCTCGGCGCAGCGGCGCAACTCGGCGATGCCCGGCAAGAACGCGAGCACGTCGCCCGATAAGCCGGTATCGTTGAGCGCGTCAATTATCGCCTGCGCCACGGCCGCCTCGATTCGGACTTGCCGCCCGTCCCGGGAAGGCGGTACCGGTCGGTAGCGTATGTCGACGGGAAAGGTCCTACCGGGAACGCGTATGGCGGGGGCGGAAAGGAAAGAGGAAAGCCGCTCGGAATCGATGGTCGCGGACATGACCAGGAGATAGAGATCGTCCCTGAGGGACATCACGTCGTTGAGGAGCGCGAGGCCCAAATCCGAATGAACGGAACGCTCGTGGAACTCGTCGAGTATCACTACCGAAACGCCGGCGAGGCCGGGGTCCGACTGCAGCATCCTGGTGAGTATCGCCTCGGTGATAATCTCGATCCGCGTCGCGGCCGACGCTCGAGTGTCGAGACGCATGCGCCAACCGACCGTCTCGCCGATTTCGCAGCCCAACAATTCCGCAATGCGGGAGGCTACCGCGGCGGCCGCCACCCTCCGGGGTTCCAAAACGAGTATCTTCCCCGGGACGCGCCCCAGGAAGGCCTGCGGCACGGCGGTCGATTTTCCGGCGCCCGTCTCCGCGGTAAGCACCAGGGAGCGGGAAGGCGACGAGAGGGTATCGCCCACGATTGAATCGAGATAGGGGATTATCGGAAGGGCGTTCGCGCTCAAAAGAGGGGATCCTCCCGGCGCGCGATCTTCTCCTTAATCCGCGCGGCCCGCTTTTCGTCCCCGAGGCCCGTAGCCAGGTCGAGCGCCATGTCCAAACGGTCCAGGCGGTGTTCCGCGTCGATGGCGAGGAGCCTTGCGGCGATGGGGTCGCCCGCACGCGCGAGGGGTTCAAGAAAGGCCCGCGCGCCCTCATAGTCCCTCCGCGAGCGCATCTCAAGCGCCACGATGAGGGCCGCCCTGCCCTCGCCCGAATCGATCCTCGAATCGAGCTCGAAAAGGAGGGTACAGAGGGTTTTCACGTCTTCGAGATTATGCTCGCCCACCGCGAGAAGCCTTTCCGGGGATCCGCCGCGAAGGTATTCGAACCAGGCGTCGGGAGCCTCGCTGCCGGGAAGGTCGTCCACGCGGGGAGCGTTGAAAATTTCCGCCTCAAGGGTTCCGAGCCGGCAGTTTCCCAACTCTCGTTTCCAAAGCCTTCGGGCGGGATAGAGGAGGTCTAGGTGGACCGAGGACAGAAAACCCGGTCTCATGGCGTTCATGAGAAAGCGGGTCTGCAGGATCTGCGCGTCAAAGCCCTTCCCGTTGAAGGACGCCAACACGGGGGATTCCCCGACGAGTTCCGAGAACCGGGAGAGGAAGGCGGGCTCGCCGGGATAGTCGTCGATCAATAGCTGGGTAACCGCGAATTGGCCCGGTTCCTCCATCCTGCCCACCGCGGCCATAAAGGCGACCGTTCCCGCGCCGTGGGATAGGCCCGTTGTCTCCAGGTCAAAAAAGACGAGGCGGCCTTTCCAGCCGGAGAAGGAACCCAATCGGGAGAGGGCTTCGCGCTCGCGGGGAAAAAGAAGGGGAAAGCGCGGAGAGAGCTCCGCGCGGCAATTCGTTGCCGGGGAAAGAAGGGTTCGCTCGAATAGGTTCTCGGCCGTCTGCCGCCATCCCGGGAGGGCGGTCCCGGCGCCCTCCACGGAATCGATTTCCGCCCTAACCGCGGCGCGTTCGCCCATGGCCGGGCCGCGGGCCTCGCTCGGCGGGGAATCGTTCGCTTTTTGGTTCTCCCGAATGCGCGATAGGCGTGAAGAGAGCTTTCCCGACCTCACGGCGTCTCCGTTCGCTCGGAGAGGGCCGTCATGACTAGTCGCGCGGTATCCTTCACGATCTTTCCGGTGGCGCTTACGCCGATGCAGGAGGGGCATCCACACTCGCATTCGCAGGCCCCTACCCGACCGGCCGCCGCCGCGAACACGTCGTGAATCCGCGCGGCCAGAGCCTCGGAAAGGCCCGTACCCCCGGGAGCCGAATCGTACACGTAGAGGGCCGGACAGCCAAAATGGAGATCCCGTACGCGGGGCGCCACGCCGATGTCCCGGCGGTCGCACAGGAGAAAAAAGGGAGCGACGGACCGAATTATCGAGGCGATTCCGCCAAGGGTTTCTGCCTGGGCTGCCTCGTCCAATTCTTCCAAAAGGTCTGCCGCGTCTTTGTTGCCGCGCCGTTCGATTCCGTCCAAGAGCAGGATAAGGCCGCGGGTTTCGCGTTCCTCGGCGTCGAGGGCAATCTCGCCGAATCCGAGGTTTTCGTGCGTATGAAACCTGAGCTTCTTGAATTTGGACACTTGGGTCCGCACTAAAAGATCGCCCACCACGAGGGTCGTTCCCGGCGCGATACCCTCGCTCCGCTCGTCCTCGGAGAGCACCTGTATGTCGGTTTTTACGACCGCGTCGGTGAAATAGTTCGATTCCGTTTCCTCGACTTCCGCCCTTCGGTTCGGTATGTCCAGGGTTTTCACCACGAATTGCTTGCCGAGGTGGATGTAGATCGCGTTGGGGAAAATGAGTTCCTTCGCGGAGGGCCGGTCCATCTCGCCGATTACCTCGTTCTTTCCCTTGGTAACGTCCACGATCACGACGTTGTCGACGGTGGCGGAGCGAAGGCTAACCGCCTCCGCGGGATAGGCACGATCCGACCAATGCCAGCGCCCGGCGGTATGGCGAAGGATGCCGTCTTCCTGCAGCCATTCGAGGATTTCGGCGGTGCCCTCCTCGGGGAAGGGGTCGGAAGGCAGGCCCTGATCCGTGAAGGGAAGCTCGAAGGCGGCGCATTTTATGTGGTCGGTCAAAACGAACGGGTTATCCGGGTCGATTTGCGCGGTTTCCTGGGGACGGTCGAAAAAATAATCGGGGTGGGAAATGATAAACTGGTCCAGGGGCGAGGCCGAGGCGATGAAGACGGCTACCGATTCGGTTTGCCTTCTTCCGGCGCGGCCCGCCTGTTGCCAGAACGAGGCGAAAGAACCGGGAAAGCCGGCGACCACGGAGGCGTCGAGGCCGCCGATATCGATGCCCAATTCCAGTGCGTTCGTCGAGACCACCCCCTGTATATCGCCTTCCCTGAGGCCCTTTTCGATCTTTCGGCGCTCGTTGGGCAAAAGGCCGCCCCGGTAGGGAACCACCGTTATCCCGTGATTGTCGTTATACATATTTCGCAGGGAGTCGTTCACGTATGAGGCTATGACTTCGGTTCTCACCCGGGAATGCGCGAAGAGTATGGTTTTCACCCCTCCCTTCAAAAAGGCCAGGGCCCATCGTTGGCTCTCGTTCATGACGCTGCGCCTGATTCCCTGAACCGAATCCACCAGCGGGGGGTTGTAAAGCACCACGGTTTTCTTTCCGGAGGGTGCGCCGCTGCGTTCAATGAGGACGGCCTCGCTTCCGATAAGACGCTCAGCCAATTCCTTCGGGTTGCCGATGGTGGCGGAACAGAGGATGAACACGGGATCCGAACCGTAAAAACGGGCAATCCTTTTGATACGCCGTATGAGGTTCGCCACGTGGCTGCCGAATACCCCGCGATAGGTGTGCATTTCGTCGATAACGACGAAACGGAGTTTCGAAAAGAAGCGGACCCATTTCGTATGGTTCGGAAGGATTCCCGCGTGGAGCATGTCGGGGTTCGAGATGATGATGCGCCCCTTGTCGCGGGCCTCGGAGCGCACCGACTGGGGCGTATCCCCGTCGTAAACGCCGACCTTGAGCGGTATTCGCCCGGAACGTTCCCCCTCGCCCACCATTCCGTTTATCTCGCTCTGTTGATCCTGGCTGAGCGCCTTGGTCGGAAAGAGATAGAGGGCCCTCCCGTCGGGGTCTTCCAAAAGGGTCTGCATGACCGGCAGGTTGTAGCACAGGGTTTTTCCCGAGGCGGTGGGCGTCACGACCACCGTGTTTTTGCCCGAGCGCGCCGCGGCATAGCTTTCGGCCTGATGGGAATAAAGCCTATCCATGCCGCGGTCCCTGCACGCCGCGAGGAGCCGCTCGTCGAGGTCCCGGGGGAACTCCGCGTAGTTCCCCGGTTTGGGAGTAAACACCTTCACGTCGGCGATAAAGGGCGCGAACGAAGGATCGTCAAGTATGGTTTGCAATCGCTCAGCCTGGTCCATGGCGGCAGTATATCACAGGGTCGGAAAAATGAAATCCGTAAACCGGTTTAACTTTATTTTTTCTGTGGAAGATGTTCAAGGGGCAGTTTATACTTCAGGGTAATCACACCATTATTTCGTCTTCCGGCATTCTCAAGAAATGCGAAGTCGCAAGGAGTTCACACCGTGTCTAGGGTACTTTCAATCATCCTCGGAGGCGGAAAGGGCACGCGCCTTTATCCGCTCACCAAAGAACGTTCCAAACCCGCAGTCCCTTTCGGGGGGAAACACCGTATCGTCGATATCCCGATCTCGAACTGTATCAATTCGGGTTTCAATCAGATTTATATCCTGACCCAGTTCAACTCCGCTTCGCTCCATCTCCATATCGCCCGGGCGTATAATTTCGACGCATTCTCGGGCGGCTACGTCGAGATACTCGCGGCGGAGCAAACCTTCGAGCACTCCGGCTGGTATGAGGGAACGGCCGACGCCGTACGCAAGAACTTTCTCCATTTCAAGACCCAAAAGCCGACGCATTACATCATACTGTCCGGCGACCAGCTGTATCGCATGGACCTCGCCGAATACCTTCGCATGCACGAGGAATCGGGGGCGGAAATAACGATTGCGTGCACGCCCGTTACGAGGGCCGACGCTTCCGGTCTCGGCATCATGAAGACGGATAAAAGCGGACGAATTACGGAATTCATGGAAAAGCCGGGCCCGACCAAAAACATCGACGAATGGCTCATTCCCGACGAAACCCGCACTCCCGCGGCCGTTAACGGCAAGGACTATCTCGCGTCCATGGGCATCTACATTTTCAGCGCCAAGGCCATGGAGGAGTCGCTCAACAATACCCTTACCGACTTCGGGAAGGAAGTCATTCCAGAGGCCATTTCCCGGTTCAACGTTGCCGCCTACGTGTACGACGGCTATTGGGAAGACATCGGTACCATACGGAGCTTCTATGAGGCGACCCTGGACCTGACGAGCATCAAGCCGAAGTTCAACTTCTACGACGAGGGGCGGCCCATATACACGCATAACCGGAATCTTCCCTCCTCCAAGATCAACCAAGCGTCGCTCGACCAGGTAAACACCAGCGAGGGGTGCGTCATCACTAACGCGACCATTAAGCGCTCCGTGATCGGGATACGTTCCACCATAGAGTCGGGCGCGTATCTCGAGGGCGTGATTTGCATGGGCGCGGATACCTATGAAACGGAAAGCGAACGGCGCGAAAACGCGGGCAAGGGCATTCCGCCCATAGGCATCGGCCAACGCTGCGTCATACGAAGGGCGATTATCGATAAAAACGCCCGTATCGGAAACGACGTTTCCATCGGCATGGGACGCATACCCGAAGACGGCGACTACGGGTGGTACCACGTGGTCGACGGCATTTACGTTATCACGAAAAACGCCGTCGTTCCCGACGGAACCGTGATCTGACGGGAAAGCCCCACAAAAAAAAGTCCCGGCGTTCCGTAGGCGGAAGCCGGGCTTTTTTTTGCGTTCTAGGGAGTTAAAAAAACCGCGTTATCGGCGAAGCGAAGCCGATACCTCGGCGATTATCCGGAGGCCGTCCCGCACTTCCCCTTCGGGGCGCGCGTAATTTATGCGCACGCATTTATGCCGGTGCGGGTGCTCCTTCCAGGCTATTTCCGCCCCTGAGCCCTTTTCCGAGCCGAAGAAAAAATACTCTCCCGGAACCACGACCACGCCCCGCTCCTTCAGCCGCAGGTATAGGTCCCTGGTCCCGCTCGCGAGATCGTCGAAGTAAAGCCATAAAAACATGGATCCCTCGTTTCTATGGCACATGTACGCGCGCCCCTCCATGGCCCCGTGGAGGTATTCCTGGGCAGCAAGGGACTTTGCGCGGTAAAAAGGCTGCACTTCGTTTGTCGCGAGCCGTTTCAATTCGCCGCTATGCACCAGATCCTCCGCCAGCACCTGCCCCAGGGAGCCGGAGGCGAGGGAAACGATGGAATTGAGGGCAGCGAGGGATTCTACGATTCTTTCGTTCGCCACCACGATACCGGTCCTGAGGGCGGGGAGCCCGATTTTGGAAAGGCTCATGGAAAGGATGGTGTTTTCGTTCCAGGCGGGCGCCGGAGTACCCTCGATATATTCGGGAAAGATAATGTCCGGGAAGGGCATGCCGTAGGCGTTATCCACCATGAGCGGAACGCCGTGACCCTGGGCGATATCCGAAAGCGCCGCAATTTCCCCGTTGGTCAAAACGTTGCCGGTGGGGTTGGTCGGACGGGAAACGCATATCGCCGCCACCTCGGGGTGCTCGGCCATATAGGAACGAACCAGGTCCACGTCGAGCCGATACTTGAATTCATGGTCACCCAGAATCTCCACCCGCGACGGAAGGGTCACGAAGGTATCGGGCTCGATGCCCTGATCCGCGTAGCCGATATACTCGGGCACGAGGGGGAACAGTATGGTTCGGCGTTTCGGGCCGTCGCCCGAAAGAAGGTTAAACAGAAAAAAGAAGGCGCTTTGGCTGCCGTTGGTTATGGCGATGTTCTTGGGACCGACGTTCCAGCCGTATTCCCGATTGAAGAATTCCGCCAAGGACTCGATAAAGCGCAAACGCCCCTGAGGCGGGTCATATTGGCTGATAGCCCGCTCGAACGAATCGCCGTCGGAAAGCAGCCGCTCCATCGCGCGGCGGTAGGCCGCTTCCACGGCGGGAACCCTGGCCGGGTTTCCGCCGCCCAGCCGGTAGGGCGTCACGCCTTCGGGCAAGGGGCGCCCGAGATCGTCCATCAATTGCAAAATCCCCGATTCTGCGGTGAGTTTGGTTCCGAATGAAGAAAAAATCACTGTTGTTTCTCGCAGGTTTCGCGGGTCTCTTCCCGCGGTATTTCCGCCATTATGCGTATTGGCTCAGCTTTTTTTACCCGTACCGATAGGACGCCGGATTTTGAATCCACCCGAAGGGTGTCCCCGGGGCCGACCTTTCCGGAAATGATAAGGAATGACGCGGGGTCCTCGATTTCCCTTTGGATAAGGCGGCGCATGGGCCGGGCCCCGAAAACGGGCTCATAGCCGTTCTCGACGAGGTAATTGCGCGCCGCCGGGCGGATGACCAAGTCGATCCGCTGCTCCGCCAGCCGCGAGGCCAGTTCGGCGATCTGTATATCGAGAATGGCCGAGACCTCTTTGCGGTCCAGGGCGTTGAACACGATAATATCGTCTACCCGGTTGATGAATTCGGGATTGAACATGCGCTTGAGTTCTTCCAGGGCGCCCGAGCGGATATCGGCGTAGTCGAGGATTCCGGATTCGCCCACGGAGAATCCCAACCGGTTTTCCTTCGAGATCGCGCGCGAACCGGCGTTGCTCGTCATGATGATTACCGTGTTGCGAAAGTTAACCGTATGCCCCAGGTTATCCTTAAGCTCGCCTTCCTCCAAGACCTGGAGGAGCAGGTTAAAGACGTCGGGATGGGCCTTTTCTATCTCGTCGAGCAATACCACCGCGTAGGGGTTGCGGCGGATCTTTTCCGTAAGCACGCCGCCGTCCTCGAAACCGACGTAACCGGGGGGCGCGCCCACCAGCCGAGACGCGTTGTGCTTTTCCATGTAGTCGCTCATATCGATCCGCACCAGGGATTCCTCGGAGCCGAAGAGGAACTTCGCGAGGGTTTTGGCCAACAGGGTCTTACCCACGCCGGTCGGCCCGAGGAAGATGAATGAGCCCAGCGGACGTCGGGTAGACGAAATGCCCGCGCGGGACCTTCGTATGGCGCTGGATATGGACGCGATGGCGTCTTCCTGGCCGATGACCGTCTTGTGGAGCTCGTTCTCGAGATTCACCAGGCGCGCCGCCTCGGTTTCGCTCAGCGAGCTGGCGGGAATTCCGGTCATGACGGAAAGGATGGCGCACACGTCCTGGGGGGTAACCACGTTCGCGTCGCCCGGTTCCGGGTTTTGCCAGCGCTTGCGGATATCCTCCACTTCCTGCCTAAGCCGCCTCACCTCGTCGCGGACCAGGGCGGCCCGCTCGTAGTTCTGCGTGAGCACGAGCTCTTTTTTCTCCTCGCCGAGGCCGACGATCCTCTCTTCGAGGGAAGAGATTTCCGAGGGACGAACGTCGCCTTCTATCTTCTTCATGGCGCCGGCCTCGTCCAGAACGTCGATGGCCTTGTCGGGAAAGAAACGGTCGGTGAGATACCGGCGGGACAGGTCAACGATGGTTTTCAGCGTTTCCTCGGTATAGCGCACGTTATGGTGCGATTCATAGCGGGCCTTAATGCCCTCCAGAATCCGCAGGGTCGCCTCAGCGTCGGGTTCCTTCACGAGAACGGTCTGGAACCTCCGTTCCAGCGCGGCGTCTTTCTCGAAGTACTTCCGGTATTCCGCCAGTGTCGTGGCGCCGATGCACTGCAGGTCGCCCCGGGCCAGGGCGGGCTTGAGCATATTCGAGGCGTCCATGGCGCCTTCCGCGCCGCCGGCGCCGATTATCGTATGGAGCTCGTCGATAAACAGGATTATGTTTCCCGCCTCGCCGATTTCTTTCATTATTTTCTTGAGCCGTTCCTCGAATTCTCCCCGGTATTTAGTCCCGGCGATCACCGACGCGAGGTCCAGTACCAAAAGTCGCTTTCCCACCAGGTTCCGGGGAATCTGCTCGGAAACGATGCGTTCCGCCAGGCCCTCGACGATGGCGGTTTTACCGACCCCCGGTTCGCCGATGAGCACGGGATTGTTCTTGTTCCTTCGGGAAAGAATCTGGATAACGCGCTGTATCTCGTGCTGGCGGCCCACGACGGGGTCAAGCTTTCCCTCGCGGCTCATGGCGGTGAGGTCCTTGCTGTATTCCGCCAAAAGGCTCGCGTTCTTCGCGACCGGCGGCGTTTCCGGGCCCTGTACCCGGCGTTGCCGCGTCACGAGGGAGGTATCCCGGGAGACCGTGGCGTCCTGCACCGCTTTCCGTACCTCGTCCACCGACAGCGATTCTTTCTCGAAAAACTGATGGGCCACGCTCTGGTTTTCCCGGATGCAGGCCAAAAGGATATGTTCCGTTCCGATATAATCGTGCCGAAGCGACCGCGCCTCGATGGAGGCCGCGTCGAGCATGGCCCTCAGCCGGCGGGACGGCGGTATGTCCCCGAATACGATGGTTCCGGACCGGGGGGGAAGGGACTGTTCAAGCTGGAGCTGAAGGGACAGAAGATTCACCTTCAGGGCTTGCAAAACCGAAAACGCGGTGCTGTCCGCGCCCTGTATCACGGCGAGAAGGACGTGCTCGGGCAGGAGCTGATCCGCGTTGGAACGCTTCGCCTCTTCCTGGCTCTGTATGGTAAGCAGCTTTTGCGCGCGTTGCGATAAACCCTTGAACACTTTGCGTTATCTCCTCTCGCGTATATCGGCATCCTTGAGGACTTCCTGGATAACCATCGCGCGGAGACGGTCCAATCTCGATTCCTCGGATTGAACGTCTCCTTCAATGATAATACTTCCGCCCAAAATAACAAAGCCGAGATGCGCGTTTTGGACCCGATACAGGAGGGCCGTGAGGTCCACGTTCCCTATGCCCGTCACGAGGCCCAGGTCGGCGCCGTACCGAATGTTTCCCAAAAGCTCCACCGCCTCCGCGAACGGCAAATAACGCGCGTATTTCGCCGTTACGATGGCGCGGTAAACGGTGTCTTCCACCAGGGTCGGCCGTTGCGAAAAAAGTTCCTTCCGCGTTTTGCGTTCCAGCTCAGCGAGCCGCGAAGCGCCCTGCTCCACCCGGGCGAGCTGGCTTTCCTGATCCCCGCCCGAGGCCGAGAAAAGGGAGAGCCGATACAGGAATCCCAGGGATTTTTCCCCGCCCTGGGCATAATACCCCTGGACGGCGAACCCGTTTCCGAGACAGTCCCGGATCGCCCGGTCGATGAGGCCGCTCGCGCAGAGCGCCGGCAGGCACAGAAGGGCCGAAACCTTCATGCCGGAACCCACGTCCTCGATGCGCGCGGTCAGATAGCCGAAATCCCTGGTAGCGGAAAACTGGAGGCGCGAGGCCAATTCAGCCTCGGCGGCGACGACCTCGGCAAGCGCCTTGCGCAGGTCCAGCCCCGCGGTAAAGCAGGAGACCTTTACGTGATCGGTCATATTGACGGTGGCCGACAGCATGCCGTCCGACCGAATCACGATGCCCCGCCACGGTTCGTTGCCCGATTCGGCGGCGACGATGCCCCGTTCGGCGAGAATGCGCTTCCCGAGGGGATCCAGGGCGGACATGCGGACCATCTGGTAGCGTTCCTTTTCCGCGCTCTGGTTAAAGGCGTCGAAAACGAGCGATTCCACCCGTTCGGCGTCGTCTGATTTTATGGCGGCGGGAAAGACGAAACCGGAGAGGTTTCGGGAAAGCCGTACGCGACTGGAGAGGATAACGTCGTTTTGCGGCCCTTCTTGCACGTACCAGGTATCTCGGGTGGAAGCGTTCACGAATTTCCTCCCAGGGCCCGGATCCTGTCGCGATAGTACGCCGCCAGTTCGTAATCTTCGGCGTCAATGGCGCGCTGAAGCTCCTTTCGGAGGTTTTCCGGATCGGGAGGCGTTTGCCTGAAGGCCTCCAGCTTTTCCGGCAAGGTTCCCTCGTAGCCCGACTCAAAGCCCTCGGACCGCATCAAGGCGCTTATCTCGGCGCGGAATTCCCGGTAGCAAGAAGCGCAGCCTACCTGTTTTTTCCTTCGTATGTCCTCAAGGGTCGTGCCGCAATCCGGGCATGAAGGCACGCTTTCTTTTTTGCGGTCTCCCGAAAGCGCCTCGGAGAAGAGGCCTCCCAGGGAAATATCGATTCGGTCCTCGTTGATTTTATAGCCCCGTTCCTTGGCGCAAAGCTCGCATAAATGGAGTTCCACGGAGGAGCCTCGGCTCACTTGCTGAACGAAAATCACGGCGGGACGCTGCCGGCAAATATCGCATTTCATCAGAATTTCCTCATCGTCTCGATGGGCTTTTCTCCCGCCCCCTTCGCCGCCGGGACGAGGGATACGATAACCGACAGAAGGAGCGTACCGCACGCGATCAAGACTAAGTCCCTCAAGCTCAAGGTCACGGGAATTACCTGTAAATAATACTCCGGGTCAAGGACGTGTATGTTTGGCGGAGAGGCGAGGCCCGACGGGAACAGTATATACCACAACCGGTTCGCGAGGTTAAGTCCCCATTCCATCGCGGAAAAAAGCCCGTTGACGTGGAGCGCGGCAAGGGTTCCCAACGGTATGCCGACCAGAACGCCCCCGAGCCCCGTCATAAAGCCCGCGAGAACGAAGGCGAACGAAATGGTCGCCGCATCGGTTCCGGTGCTTTTTAAAATGGCCGTGTCCCGGCGCCGTTCCATGACGAGCATGACCACCGCCGAGGAGACGTTCACCGTCGCTACCAGCACGATGAGGAACATGATGAAGAGCAACAGGGTGCGCGTGGTATTGAAGGTCTGGAATTGCCCGCGGTTCAATTCGTCCCAGCTTAAAACGTTGAAGCCTTCCGGGGCCGACCGCATGAGCCCGTACCGGACGGCGTCGAGTTTCCCGAAGGCGTCGCGGGTCCTTACGCTTATGAAGGTCGAGGACGATTCGCGCGACATGGCCGCGAAGCCCGTCTCGTAGGGAAGGAAAACCCATAACGCGTCCAATTCGCGGTAGCCTGAGGAAACGATGCCCGTGACGGTCCATGAGGTAAAGCGGGGAATTTTCGTCCCGTCGGGACGAAGGGAAAGGGTGAGCAGCCGAAATCGATCTCCCACGCCCAATCCCGTTTCCTCGGCGAGCTTTTCGCCCAACAGCGCGTCGCGGGGTCCGGCAAGGGAGAGGTCGCCGCCCACCGCCCGAAAGAGGCCGGCCACGGCCGGATCGGCGATAAAATCGGGCTGTATCGCCCGTACCGTTCCCCCGCTCCTTCCCTTTGGACCTATGACGATACCCGTTCCGTTTCGCTCCGCCCACGCGCCGGTAATTTGGCCGGTTCCGTCGTTGGCGACGAGCGATTCGGCAAAACGCTGCAAAGACGCGGGATTATCGGCGATCGGCGAAATGGCAGCGTAATCCGTTAGCCGTAGATGGGAGGTCGAGAGCTCGATGATCCTGGCGGATATTCCCTCGATCATGCCGTTGGCGACCACGAGGACCACGATAAGGGGAACGAGGCTCAGCCCAATGCCCGCCATGGCCCCGTAGAGGCTTCTGCGGGCGTTCGACTCGGACGAGCCGGCCCCGAACCCGAGGAACCGCAAGGACAACGTAATAGAGAGCGAAAGCCTCATGGGGTAACCAAGCCTTCTTTGGTGAGCCGCCAGGCGTGATCGGCCAGTCCCGCGATTTCCCGGTCGTGGGTGACGAGGATCAGTGTTTTGCCGTACCTGGTTACCACTTCGAACAGTATATCCCTGACCAGGGCGGAATTTTCCGGATCCAGGTTTCCCGTCGGCTCGTCCGCGAGTATGAGGGATGGGGAATTGACCAGCGAGCGCGCGACGGCCGCCCTTTGCCGCTCGCCGCCGCTCATCCGCGACGGCAGATGGTCGAGACGATGCTCCAGCCTGACGTCCGAGAGGAGCTGTCTGGCGCGTTCCGTCGCCTCTCGGCGGCTTAGCCCCGCCATCAGCGCGGGAAGCATGACGTTTTCCAGGGCGGTAAAATCCTTCAGCAGATAATGGAACTGAAAAACGAGCCCGAGATACCCTCCTCGATAGGCGGTAAGGCCCTTTTCGTCGAGGGATGAAACCTCGTAGGGCCCCGAGCGCACCGTCCCCTCGCTGGGCGATTCCAGTCCACCGAGAATGTTTAGCAGCGTGCTTTTTCCGCACCCCGATTCCCCGGTTATGGCAATTTTACTGGCGCGGGGCACGCTGAAGTTCAGGTTCTCGAAAATAACCAATTCCTCGAAACCCGTATGGAATCGTTTTGAAAGGTTAGAAACGGAAAGCGCGGTCTCACTCATAACGCATTACCTCCGCGGGTTTCATTCGGAGCACGGAGCCGCTCGCGAACCATGCGGCACCCGCCGCCGAAAGAATTCCGAAAGTAAACACCGCGACCGTCTCCGAAAGGAAGATACGGATCGGAATGAAATCCATATAAAAGTACTGGGGACTGAAAAGCGCGAAATCCGTCTTGGGATCCGTGCCCGCCACCGCGGCTGCGATCAGGTTCGCGAAGTTCACGGCCTGTTCAGCCAGCGAAAAAACCCCGTTGATATGCACCGAAATGAACAGCCCCGCGATAAGCCCGAGAAAGCTTCCCGCAAGGCCCGTACCGAGCCCGTTTAAAAGGAAAACCAGGCGAATGGAAAGGGGACGGGCGCCCAGCGCGGAAAGCACCGCGATTTCCTCCTTCCTTTCTAGCACCGAACGGCGCATGCCATGGAATATGTTCACTGCCACGACGGCGAATATGAGAATGACCAGGAACATCAGCATGTTTTTCTCGATCTTCAACGCGCCGAAGTACGCGCGGTTGAATACCCTCCACGACTCCGGCGCGCTTTGGGGGAACGCCCTTTCCGCTTCCCGCAAAAAACGGGAATCGTTGTCAGGATTTTCCAGCTTCACCCCGATCACCCTCGTATCGAGTTCGCCCGAGAGCCGTATTCCGGCATCGGTCGAAACGTATGCGTAGCCCGCGTCGATAGGGCCGTACCCCGTCTTAAAGATTCCCCGCACCGTCATGTCCGCGTCGGCGGGGAAAAGGTCCGCGTCGGCGCCGCCGGCAACCGCGACGAGGGATACCGTATCGCCAACCTTGGACCGCAAGGCCCAGGCCAGTTCGTATCCGAGGACGATGGAATGATCGTCGTCAAGGTCGAACGCGCCCGAGACCATGGACGTTTCCGCCGCGAAAGCAGGGTCCCGGGCTTCCGTATCGGGTGGAAGGGCGCGAAGCACGCATCCGGACTGCCGCGAAAAATTCCCCAGTATCAGCGTTTGTATGTCCCGAAAGGGAACCGCCGCCCTAACCCCGTCCATGCCCAGTACCTGTTCGACCGCGCCGGAGGGAAGGTTAAGCCGGGCGTGGTACGAGCTGGTCTCCAAAATGCTTTTGATATAGCCCTGTTGAAAGCCGTTCATCACCGCGAGGATAACGATAAGCGCCGTGACGCCAAAGGCGATTCCGAGCGAAGAAAGCAGGTTGGTCGCGGCCGAACGGCCCTTGCGGTCCACCGAACCGAATCGGGAAGCCACGAAGAGAAGCCAGGCGTTATTGTTCTTCACGGTTTTGCCGCCTTTTTACCGTCTACGAACCGCTGCGAGTGAAGCGGCGATCCGTCCGAGTATACGGTCTCCGTCCAGACCGTTTCGGTTTCGTAGTCCGCCGTAAAAACGCAGACGCCGTTCTTGTAAAGCTTTCTGGCGGTAAGCGCCCCGTCATCGGCGTACTGCCATTCCTCGCGCGTCGTCGTCTTTCCCGTCCTGGTCTCCCTCGCGATTTCCCGGCGCTCCTCATCCCAGTGACGATCGGTCTGGGAGACGACGTTCCCGCCCTCGTCTTTCCGGGTTACCCTAATTTCGCTGCCCCGGGAATCGTACGCGGTTTCCTCGCTCCCGGATGGGCCGGTCGTGACGCTCGTTTCGCATTGGGCCGAATCTCCCGGGTATGTCCAATCGGTGCGGGAAACGATCTCGCCGTTTTCCCACCGGGAGCCGCGGAACGGCCTTCCGAGCCCGTCGTATTCCTCGAGGTACCACCCGGTATCGTCTATCACGGTCATCGAATCTTGCCCGATTCGCGAATAGGCGTTCTCGGCGGCGGGAAGCGCGGCGAAAAAGCCTGAGAAAAGCAGGGCTACGTGAAGGGAACGGTACGGGGGGTTCATGGGTTTCCCAAAAAGTCTTTAAGGTAGGCTGACCGCTCGAAGGGCATGAAGTCCCCATAGGTTTCGCCGGTCCCGACGAATATTACCGGAAGAGAGAGTTCCTTTCCGGCCGTGACGGCGATTCCGCCCCGGGCGGTAGAATCGTACTTGGTGAGCACGATCGCGTCCACGCCGATTGCCTGGTGAAATACTTCCGCCTGACGCAGACCGTTTTGCCCCGTGGTGGCGTCTATCACGAGGAATTTACGGTAACACCCCTCGTCCGAGCGCGACGCCGCGATTCTGTCGATTTTTTGGAGCTCGCGGATCAAATTATCCTTATTGTGGAGCCTACCGGCGGTATCCGCTATAACCAGGCCGCCGCCGGCGCCCCTGACCGCTTCCGCCGCGTCGAATACCACGGCGCCCGGATCGGCTCCGTGCTTATGGGCGACGACGCGGGCGGAAATCCGCTCTCCGTGTGTTTGTAACTGCTCTATGGCCGCCGCGCGGAAGGTATCTGCAGCGGCGAGAACGATAGGAGAGCCGAAGTTCTTTTTATACCATACCGCCATTTTCGCGGCGGTCGTCGTCTTTCCGGCGCCGTTTACGCCCAACATGAGCGCCACCGATACGCGACCGGCGGGCGGCTCGAATCGGTACTCCAGTATCCAGGGCGAAAGGAGTTCCGCCAAAAGGGCCGACATCGAATCTCGGTCGGTAATCCCGTCTTTCATGCATCGGGCGCGCAGGGTCTCGCAAACCTCAAAGGCCGTCTTCGGGCCAAGGTCTCCCTCGATCAAGCTGTCGGCGAGATCGTCGAAAAAATCGTCGTCTAATCGTGTGTGGGCGCCGAAGAGCTTTTTAAGCCCTTCCGCAAGCGAAAAGCGTGCCATCTATTCTCCTGGTACGGGGTTTGCATGCTTCACCGGCCTTGCCCGTTGCGGCAAGGCCTGATCGGCCGCGAGCAAATAACGGACGAGTTGCACCGCATAGTTTATCCCCAAACCTATACTTATCCCGGTCGTTACGTTAGACGCCAAGAACCATCCGTTTATCTCGTTGATCGTCGACTGATCCTTGGTCAGATAATCGGCGTCGTACGCGCGTAGCATGTCCTGGGTTACCCCGTGGGTGAGCATGGCGAATGGCAGCGAAATATAGAGCGCCCCCAAAGACCAATACAGAACCGAACGCCGTTTATCGATCAAGGTCTTCGTGTTTACCTTGTTCGACTCTATTCGGTACGCGGTCGCGTACTCCGTCGCGTCAAGATAATACCAAGTGGAAACGTCTCCCGCAACCGCCCGTCCCAGCGAAATGCGGGGAAGAATGCGCGCTTGCAGGGGAGATTCCCCCAAATACACCGTTTCCAAGTATAGGAGCGACCCCGTAACGGATGAGGAAAACCCCGCGGAAACAAGGGTTTCGATTTCAAGGTCAATCGCGACCGAAAAGGCCGATGCCCCCGAAAAATCGCTTTCCTCCGAGGACGGGAGAAATCCGGGCGCCGATGCCTCGATTCGATGATAGCCCTCGGCGACGGTAAATTCACCCATGCCGGGGGGAAGCTTCGCGCCGTCCACGTAAATAGAGACGTTTTCCTGCGTAACGGAAAAGCGCAGGGTAACGGGGTCGACGAAGGAAAGGGTCGTCTTTACGGCGGACGAGAGCGCGTCTACGATGGAATCCAGCTCTTCGTACGGCCCCGCGGCCTTGGTTACCAGGGGGTCTAGGCCCGGTAAGCCCGTCTCGAGCGAAAGGGTTACCACGAGATAGCCCGCAATGTCTTCCAGGGAACCCGTTAACAAACCCTGAATCCCCGAGTTTCGGAGGGATTGGGCCAAGGGCGCCGTTCCCGGGTCGAAAAGCTTTATCCCGCCTTCCCAGAGGCTAACCAACGCGGGAATGCCCGTTTCCCCTGCTCCCCGATCGGTACTCCCGGCAGGGGTTTCGAAGGAGACTCCCGTTTTCTGGTATTGGCGTATTTCGGATTCCTTCGCGCGAATGTTCGCGTCCGCCGTCTTACGGCGCTTGGTCCTCGTCGCGGGCGAAACCGTCTCGAAAAGAATCTTATCCCGGATAGAGACCAAGGCGGATCTCTCCTGCAAGAGCTTTTCGAGGCCCTGGTCGTACGATTGCAGGGCTCGCGCCCGTATCTCGACGTTCTGCACGTTTCGCTTGAATGTGCCGGTAAGTTTTTGCAGCACCATGAGGGGTACCGTCTCCGCGTACGCTGAATAAAAGGTTGGCAGTTCCGCTACCGTAAAACGCGAAGCGGCAAGTTTCCAATCGTCGGCGTGAGCGAGCGCGGACAAGGGCGCCGTTTCCGCCCAAACCGGGGAAATAAGCGCGCACAAAGCCGCCGCGAGGCTCCTCCGCGCGAGCTTCCGCTTATTATCGCGCAAGGGCGAGTACCGCGAGGGTCTCCCCCGGCACGAGCGGTTTATGAAGCGCTGCGACGGCTCCGTAACGCAAGGCTTCATCGGTACGCCGCTCGTCCCCGGGATCGCCTGCCACCACGAACCGGGTAGCCGCGGAGGCGAGCCGGTAGGGCGCGGGATCGATGAAATACGAGGCCTCGTAAATGGCCAGTTCCGGTTTAGTGCGCTCTAGCTCCCGCGCGAAAAGCGCAAGGTCCCCATCCGGGGACCGCCGAAATTCCTCATCGGGCGCCATGGAGGCAAGGGTTTCGAAAAAAAGCGCGGAACGGCACAATACGAGAATCATAGGTCATCGTCCCCGCTGTCCAGGTCAAGGCCCTTCCACTTGGAATTCAGCCAGGATTCCATAAAGGGATCGAGATCTCCGTCCATCACCGCCTGTATGTTGCCGGTTTCGTGCTTCGTGCGGTGATCTTTGACCATGGTATACGGCTGAAATACGTAGGACCTAATCTGGTTGCCCCAGGAGATATCCTTCTTCTCGGCGGCGAATTTCTGGTTTTCCTGTTCTTTCTTGTTTTTGTAATACTCGTAGAGCCTCGCGCGCAAGACGTTCATCGCCAACTGGCGATTCATGATCTGGCTTCGCTCGCTCTGGCAGGCAACCACAATTCCCGTGGGAAGGTGGGTAAAACGCACCGCCGAGTCGGTCTTGTTGACGTGCTGGCCCCCGGCCCCGCCTGAGCGATACGTATCGACCCGAAGGTCCTCGGGCCGAATGTCCACTTCGATGGTGTCGTCCAGGATCGGGAACGCGTGAACGGAGGTAAAGGAGGTATGGCGACGGGCGTTCGCGTCGAACGGGCTAATCCGGACCAGCCGATGGACTCCCGACTCGCTTTTCAGGTACCCGAAGGCGTAATCGCCGGTTATCTGGTAGGTCACGGATTTAATGCCGCCGTCGGCCTCAAGCAGGTCCACCGTCTCTACCTTGAAACCGCGGCGTTCCGCCCAGCGAAGGTACATGCGGGAAAGCATGGAGGCCCAATCGCAGGCTTCCGTTCCGCCGGCGCCCGCGTGAATCTCGAGAAAGGCGCCGTTTCGGTCGACCTCATCGGAGAGCAGGTTGAGAATGTTCAGCTTCTCGTATTTTTCGACGATGGCCTTGTACGCTGACTCGATCTCCGCCGCCATGGATTCGTCGCCCGATTCCTCGGCAAGCTCGAAAAGCGCCTCAAGGTCGCCTATCTCCGCCCTGAGTCCCTCCCAGGGATCTATGCGGCTCCTGAGCGAGCGTAGTTCGCTCATGGTTTTCTCGGCCTTTTTGCTGTCGTTCCAAAAGCCCGGAGAGGCGGAAAAATCCTCTTTCTCCGCAATTTTGGCCTTTATCGCGGCCGGGTCAAAGACGCCCCCAAATTTCCTCAACCTGGTTTTTCACCTCGTTGATAGGGGTCTTGAACTCTGCGAGTATCATTAGTCGCTCCTTGGACAATGCCTTGAAATAGCCCTTGGCGGGCAAACGGTCATCGTTTCGGCTTTCCGCCCGCCGGTGGGCGCACGAGAATGCGTTTCCATCGTTTCTTTGAGAGAACGGTTATGGCTAACACGCCGTCTACCGGGAATTGATAGAGCCGCACCGTATCGTAGTAATCGGTGACGCGGTCGATCTCCTGCTTAATCTGGACGAGAGAGGATTCTGCGACGGAGGCGGATTCCCAGCACGCGCGCTGTACCTTGTCGAAACCCCAGGTTGCGAGGGTATCGGCAAGCAGCCGCGCCGATTCTTCCCCGCCTGGATCCAGCATAACGGAAACAAACATAGCCTAGCATACGAGAAACGAATTGTCTTGTCAAATCATCGATTAACTGCGAAAATAAAAAAGGTAAGGGGACGTACCAATGATATCCAGGCGCGCAAAGCGACTTTTTTGCTTATTATTTCTTCCCGTTTTCGCCCTTGGGTCTCAGGAATCGGATACCGCCTTTTCGGGCTTGGGAGTACCGCCAGCGCCGGTGGTCTCATCCCTTTCGGCTACGGTTCAGGACGGGAGCGTCGGCTTGCGCTGGTCGGCGGCGCCGGGAATCCGCGGGAAAAGCGAAATTCTGCGCGCGGCTTTTCCCATTACCGCGGCAAACGAGGCTTCCGCGGAAGTCCGGGGAACGGTAGACTGGAACGTAACTGAATTCGTGGATTCCCTTGAAAGCGGTCAGGAATACTGGTATGCGGTGGTCTCAATCGATGCGGACGGCACCCGCTACGCCTTTTTCCTTCCCGCGAGCAACTCGCTCATTTTACCCGTCAGCGCGGAGCCGCAGACTGTCGCGGTCAGCGCTGACATAGACTCGTTTTCCCTCCGTATCCGCAACGACGCGATAATCGCGACCTGGAACGAAACGTCACGGGAGAAAAACCTCGTACTGTACCGTTCAACCGAGCCCTTTACCGCCTTTTCGAGCCTTCTTCGCGCCGTTCTCGTATCGGTTATCTCTGATAGGGGTAATACGTTTACCGATTATCCGGTCCCGGGGGTGCCCTTTTATTACGCGCTTCTCGACGAAGACGACGTGCACACCGGTACCGTGGCCTTCGCCGACGGGAAAAACACCAATGCAGTGCCCGTAGAGATTCCTTCCGAGCTCGCCGTGATACAGAGGGCCTCGGTTCAACCGGTTCGCCCGATGCCCCTCCCCCTTCTCAATCCCACGATGGAACCCGCATTGCCCGCCCACGTTTTCTCCCGCGGCACCGAGGCGAAAATAGCGTCGCTCGCCGGCGCTTCGCGTCCGACGGTAAAAGCCCAAGTTCCCTACGTTTTCCGATCGGACCTTGAGTCCCAGAGTTCGAGCGGCGACGATTATGCCCTGCGAAAGATCGTTGCGGACGGCTTTAAAAGCGAGAAAATCACCGCCACCCTCGCCGCGCTGGACGAATACCTATCCTTGCGCAGGGGCGACCAAGCCGCCGCGCGGGCAAGGTTCTATCGAGGTGAGGCCCTTTATTTCTCCGGCAAATACGAGGATGCCCTCTTGGAATTTTTGCTCGCGCGGGATATTTACGCCAATCAGGCGGGGGAATGGATACAGTATACCCTTGGGGCCTTAACGGCTGAGGGTCGGTAAGGCCACTACCGTATTTGCCGAAGCAAATCCAGTAAGGGCGGCCTGGCTTGCGGCGCTTCCGCAGCCGCTGTCTCGTTGTTCGCGTCTTTCGGCTTTAGGACCACTACGTCTCCCTCATTAACCCGGTCAAAGAAACCGAGCCGGGCGATAGAGCCTTGCGATATTTCGCCCTCCACGTTCGTGACCGTGAAGGTTCCCAGGACTCCCGCCTGATCGTATTTGAGCGAGAGGCCCTCCTCGGCGAATCGCACCGAAGGAACGGAGAGTATGTCGAATGAAGCGCCCGCCGCGACGCCGTCGATTTTTCCGAGATTAATGACTCCTTCTCCCTGATAGCGCTTAAGGAGCTTTCCGCGGATCGGCATGGAGTCGGCCACGGTCCTCACCAAGCGGCGAAGGGCGTTGGCATAACGGTCGTTTCCGGTGCGATACACGCTGAATTTCTTCGCGGGAGACCCGGTGGCCGAAACGTACATATCCACGTTTATTTGAATTTCCCGCTCCCCTTCCGCGAACGATACCAGGGCAAAATAGTCTTCCCCGGACGTTCTGGATAGCCTGAAGGCCTCGGAGTAGCTGGATACGGGATTTTTAGCCTCCGTGACCGAGAATCGGGATTCCGATACGAACGCATCCGCAATCATTGCGGCGGTCAAGCCCGTGGCGTCGGCATGAAGCGCCGGAATCCCGGAGCCTGTCCAATAGAGGCCTATCCTGACCGAGTCCCTATTTAGGTAAAGGGGGTCAATCCCCCATTTTACGGCCGCCGAGGAGGCGAGCAGTTTGCGGTATGCCTCGACGGAATCGTTTATCGGGGTACTGCCCTTACCCTGTGATTGGATGAATTCCAGTTGCGCCAAATAGGCCGCGGGATAGCCCCGCGTAAGCAGGAGCTTCGCGTAAGCGAATCGGGTTTCCGCGTTATACGGATTGAGCGTAAGCGCCCTTCGATATTCGAATATTCCCTGATCGGAAAGGTTCTTCGTCTCAAATTCGGCGGCCTTTTTCGAATGCCAGGCGGCGGCCGGCGCTCGGAGCGGGCTTTCAAGGTCGTAATGGGCTAAGAGTATCCGTTCATACAGGGCTCGTAGAATCTCGTCGTTGGGATCGATGCCCAGGCCCGTCAGGGCGGAAGAAAGCGCTTCCTGAACCTTGCCGAGGCCCTCCAAACAGAGGGCCCGAAGATACCATGAGCCCGCGGCGTTTCGGTTATCCGCGATACGGGCGTCGCATATCTGTATAACCTCCGTTAGCCTGTTTTTACCGTACAAAACCGTGGCTAAAAGAGAGAGCGCGTCATCGTAATTTGGCTTGATAGCCAAGGCGCTTCGCGCCGCTTTTTCCGCTTCCCCGTCGTTTCCCGCCGCAGCGGAAAGCCAGGCCGAAATATAATAGGCTTGCGGATCGTCGCTGTAATACCGCAGCGCCTTGTCTGCGTATTCCCTTGCAAGTTTTTGGTTACCCGCTTCCCTGCTTAGAAGAGCCAAGGATAGCAACGCTTTCCGGTTCATCGGATTCCGGCGCAGCGCTTCCTCGTATTGGGAATTGGCGGCGCCCAGCCGACCCGAGGCGACCTCGATCTCGCCGAGTCCGAACCGGGCGTCGAGGTCGTTGGGCACCGAGCGCAAAACGGCCTCGAATGCGGTACGCGACTCGTCCAACCGACCAAGTCCTATGAGTATGAAGCCCCGCAGGTCAGCGAGGGAGGTATCCGTCTTTTTCAGCGCGATGGCCTTATCGACCTCGGCGAGCGCCTTATCGTACTCCCCCAGCGCATAAAAGCATTCCGCCATTCCCTGATAGGCAATGACGTAGGAGGGGTTTTCCCGAATCGCCTCTTGGTAGAATTCGATCGCCGAATACCAATCTTCCCGGTTTTGGCTCTCGCGCCCCTGCGCGGCGAACGATACGGGATCGGCCCCAAGATTCGCGCAAAGAAAGCCGAGGAATGCGATAATGGCGATCGGACCGAACCTTCCGCGGAATACCATGGGCGTTAGCCTTCCTTTTTGATTACGATTTTGACGGTATTGATTCGGTGACCGTCCATATCCTGCACTATGAAGTCTACCCCGTTCCAGGAGGCTTTTTCGTATTTTACCGGGATTTTTCCGAATAAGTCGAAAACGAAACCGCCCAGGGTATCGAATTCCTCGTCCGGCAAGGCCATGGAAAGTATTTCCGAAAGATCGCCGAGATTGATCCGGGCGTCGCAGAGCCAAACCCCGTCCCCGATCGAAAGGGCGTCTTCCCGTTCGTTATCGAATTCGTCCTGAATGTCCCCGACTATCTCCTCGATTATGTCTTCCATGCATACGATGCCGGAAACGCCGCCGTACTCGTCGATGGCGATGGCGATATGGACGTGGCGCCGCTTGAATTCGCGCAATAGCCCGTCGATGCGTTTTGACTCGGGGACGAAATACGGTTTCCTGATGATCTTCTCGAGCTCCACGGAATCGAGCTTGGCGGCGTTTTTTAGGAGATCCTTGACGTAGAGGATACCCACCACGTTGTCAATGGACTCGCGGTATACGGGAAAGCGCGAATGCCCGCTGGACGCCACTTTCTGGAGCATCTCCTGGGGCGTTACGTCCAGGGGAAGGAAATCGACGTCTATCCGGGGGATCATGACTTCCTTGACCGAAGTATTCGATAAGTCAACGATGCCCTGAATCATGTCCCGCTTTTCTTCGTTAAGGTTTTCCTCGATCTTATCGTCCAGTAGCTCGTCAACGGGCCTTTTTTTCTTGAAAAATAATCCCATCCGGTCAGTCTCCGCAGACTTTATCGCCGGTAAAACCGGCAAGCAGGTGTTCCTGGAATTGAAGCATTTCCTGCTCAGGGGAATTGTCTGAATGGTCCATCCCGTCTAAATGTAATATGCCGTGGACGATAAGCCTTTTCAGTTCCTCGTCCCGGGGAACCGAAAAATCCTCGGCGTTTCTATCCAAGGCGGGGAGGCTTATGACGATATCGCCCGCGTTGAACCAGGTCCTGTCTTCGTCGTCTATGTACTCGTCGCCCTGTTCGAAGGATAACACGTCCGTCGCGGAATCGATATCGCGATATTGGGCGTTGAGTTTCTGAATGAACGAATCGCCGCAAAAAAGTATCGATAGTTCCCACCCCTCTATGTCGAGCCTGGCGAGTACTTTTTGCGCGAACGGTTCAACCCGGTCAATCCACGACGGAACGTCCATGCCCTCTTCGCAGTCGACCGCGATTCTGTTACTCATGTTTCTTTCCTTTCAAAACGCTTTCCCTCGGCGACTGATCGCCGGAATCGGGATCCTTCTGATTGGGATATTCTATCCGGGAGTGGTAGTATCCCGCAAGTATATTAACGAAGGTTCGCTTGATTATCCCGATTTCCCGGAAGGTCAGGTCGGAATTGTCCAGCTGGTGCGTTTCGATCTTATGGGTCACCAATTCGCCGATGAATTTCTCGAGCCGCGGCACCGAGGGCTTATCCAACGTCCTACAGGCGGCCTCTACCACGTCGGCGAGCATTACCACGGCGGATTCCCGGCTTGTCGGGGGATTCCCCGGATAGGTAAAATCCTCTGGATCCACGGATTCTTCCCGTTTTTTCGCCTCGTTATAGAAGTACGAAATGAGGCTATTCCCGTGATGCTCCGCGATTATTTCCATAACTTCTTTCGGAAGCCGCATCTGGCGGGCCTTTTCGAGACCCTGCTTTACGTGGCTGCGGATGACGGTCGCCGAAAGCCGCGGATTGATATCGAGGTGCTTATTGTAGTCCGTTTGGTTCTCCACGAAATACTCGCCCTGGTCCATTTTGCCGATATCGTGATAATAGGCGCCGACTCTGGCTATCAGGGGATCGGCGCCGATTTCCCGACACGCGCTTTCCGCGAGGGTCGCCACCATGATCGAGTGGTTATAGGTCCCCGAAACCGATAAGAGCATTTTCTTCATTAAGGGCGAATTCAGGTCCGAAAATTCCATAAGCCGGAAACTGGTAGACGTATTGAGCAGGGACTCGAGTATCGGGAGAAAACCGAGCGCGAGTATCCCCCCCATAAACCCGTTGACCGAGGCGAGGGCAAGGGACCGGGATAGCTCGACGGTGGGCGTAGGCGCGAGAAGGTACATGACGAGCAGGATAAGCGGATTGATCAGGGCCAAAAAGGAGGCCGACTTTACGAGGTCAATCCGCTTTCCGGTAATGCGCATCACTGCGACGCCCGCGAGGGCCGAGAAAAGGGTAAATAGGGAGGGTACGACCGCGAACGACGTCGCGCAAAGCACGCCCAGCGTCAGCACGAACGAGGAAAGCGCCGCTACGCGCTGGTGAACCAATACCGTTATGAGCATGGTAAGGAGGGAGGCCGGCAATAACACGGCCAGGTAATAGGGATCCGAGGTGGCCCGGGCGCGGCTCGCGATAAGCGACAGGATGTAGAGTACCGAAAACGCGACGGTAATAACGCAGGCGTTGCGAAACCCGAGCGTAATGCCCGATAGCTTGGGAAGCAAGAGAAATACCGCCATGACGATGACCAGCGCCAGAAAGAGGATGCTCCCCAGGAACTGCCGGGCGTCGACGTGAACGCCGGACTCGGACAAAGCCTTGAGTTGCGTATACTGCTCTTCGGTAACGATGAATCCGCGTTTTACGATCTTTTGCCCCTTCTGTATAACCACCAAAACCGGCTGTACCTGCTTGAGTGCGTTTTCCAGCTTTGCCTCGCTCTCTTCGGCCTGGTACATCAGGTTTACCCGGATAAACGGCAGAACGATACCGGTCATGGTATCCGCGCTTATTGGGGCACGTTTTTGCAGGGTCAGATAATCGGCTATCCGCGAACGAACGTCCGCGATAAGCAAGACGTCGCCGATGGGCATCTCGTTTCTTTCCTGCCGGTCGTTCCGCCAGGTTACCACCTCGACGTTGGTCTTATTGAATTGGTCCATTCCCGCGTCGGGGAATTCCGCGATACCCTCGGACACCAGCTGGGTGAAGAGGTTCTTTGCCGATTGGAGGGCCGTAGACCGGTCCTTGAGGGCAAACAGGGTTTGCATGACCTTCAGGTCAAAATAACCGGGATATTGCTGTTGCATCTCGAGCACGAAACGCTCAGACGAGGCGGCGTTCCTGAGCATTTCCTGGGCGCGGTCGATAAAAGAGGAAAATTCCGACAGCATGGAAGCCGAGGTGAGCCGGTCATAGCGAAAAACCGCCGTAACCAGCTTTTGCCGCGCGTCCCTTCTGAGTTTCGTGGAAGCTTCATCGACGTAGGAGATCTCCCTGTTGGCGACCACGTCGCGCTCCGCTACCCTCCCGATCTCGAAATCCATGAGGGATAGCTGCCTGAAGCCGGTAGACTGCAAAAAGGCGAACCAAGTCGAAAGGCAGAGCAGAAAATAGGCGGAGGCGATCAATAACGCGTGCCAACGGTATTCGTAAAAAAAGGCAAGGAACCGGGACTCCGGTTTCGCGAGGGGGTGTTCAGTCGTTTTGTTGTTCATAGGCTTGTACGATTTTTTTCACGAGCGGGCTCCTGACCACGTCCCGATTATCCAGCGCAATAATTCCGATATCAGGAATTCCCGCGAGAACCCTGACCGCGTGGGAAAGTCCCGACTCTGCCCTGGTAGGCAAATCGACTTGTGTGGGATCCCCGGTGATGATAGCCCGGGAGCCTTCCCCAAGTCTGGTAAGGAACATCTTCATTTGCTCTTTGGTCGTGTTTTGCGCCTCATCGAGGATTACCGCGCAATTGTCGAGACTTCTGCCCCGCATGTACGCTAGCGGCGCAATTTCGATCATGCGGGAATCCTCGAGCTTTCGGACGGTCTCCGGAGAGACGAGGCTCTCCATGGCATCGTATAGGGGCCTGAGATACGGGCTAATTTTTTGTTCCAGATCTCCGGGAAGGAATCCCAGGCTTTCGCCCGCTTCGACCACCGGGCGGGTTAGAACGAGTTTCCTTACCGTGCGGGAGAGAACCAGGGAAAGGGCCGAGGCCACGGCAATATAGGTTTTGCCCGTTCCCGCGGGACCGAGACAAAAAGTGAGCTGCTTCGTTTCCAAAAGGGCGATCATTTCCGCCTGTTTTTGGGATTTTGGATAGATTCGCCTGAGTCCGTTCGGTATGTGTATGAAATAATCGGTCAGCGACGCGGTATCATCGGATTCGAGGTTTCCGATTATCGCCGCAATTCGGTCAATGCCGTTTGCCGCGTCGTGCCCGGTGACGATTCTGTCCATGAGAACCTGAAACTTTCGGCACGTTTCGGCGTCGTTCGAGGCGACGGTGAGCTCGTTTCCCCTGGTTACTACCGTGACGCCCAAATAGTCCTCGATAGACCGTAGGTTCCGATCGTTTGCGCCGCAGAGGGCAGAAAGAATCTCAGAATCGTCAACGACAATGGTATAGCCTAAGTCCAAGAAAACCTCTTTGAATCAGTGTACATAGAACCAGCTCGTGTCGTCAAGGCGGGCCATTTTACTTCGTCTTCACCGAATCGGAACTGGCGGTATTGAGGGTAAACGCGCCTTTTTCGGACTTAACGCTGGTTTTTATGTCGGATATCGGTTTCCATTGCACCATGAAGGATATGGTCGGCTTGAAATCGTAGTAAAATTTCGCGCCATCCTGAACCAGGTCCGGTTGAACCGAAGTATCGAGCGTCGCGGTCCAGTCGTGCACATAGTGGGTGGCTTTCAATGTGAGGCTTTTTAGCTTAAAACCGGAATCGGTGCGCGCTTTCGTGTCCCAAAACCAAAAGGAACGCGCTAAATCGAGAAAAGGGTTCGTTTCGCCCGGTAATACGGTGGGAAGCTCCACGTAATCCTGAAAATATCGGGCTATCACGTCATTTCTGCTGGTAGTGGAAAAGCTCAGATCGAGAAAATCGTGAACCTTAAGGGTGATTTGGGGAACGAAATCCAGGGAGCTATTCGTCGTTCGTAACAGGTCCATATTTAGGTTCGAGGAAATGGCCGCCTGCAACGCGATTCTATTCTTCCATGAAGAGACCCTCAGGGGATTTGCGACATTGGTATAGCGCAATGAAGCCAGGGTCGGCATAAATTTCTTATCAGTCCCGTAAGCATTCCAACCCTTTAAGGGATCCAATCGGTACGGCAGGGTATAATTCATCTCGTACGTTGCGGTAACGTACGGGACGGAGAGGGTATAGACCAGGCTTTTGGATTCACCTTCCTCGATATCGTAGGTATAGGATTGTTTGAATGTCGTTGAATACGGAAGCGAAACCGTTACGACCGAGGTAAAGGGATCCCAGTACCAACGTTTCGCCTGTTTTTCTTTTTCGAACAGTTTTGATCCCGCTACCACCGAAAAGGGGGCCCAACTCAGCGTTGCGTCGCCTTCATACGACTGAAGCAGGGGGTCAAGCGAGCTAACCAATGTTAGGGTTTGCACGTTTTCGGCGATGCTCACGCCGGCGGTAACGGTCGTTTTATGCGCGGTAACGTAATCCTTCTCCCAACGAAAGGGTTTTATCTTCCAGGTCGGATTATCGAGCGTACCCGAAAACTCCGACTGATATACCTTGCCGGTAAGATCCCATGAAACGCTGGTCGGATAAAACGCGGAAGGCTTCGGAAAGGGCGAAAAGGTCGCATTGTCCGACGATGAGAGCAGCCAGGTCGAGGCTTTATAGTCGGCGAGCTTATTCGCGTTTTTCGTATTCGTATCCAGGCTATCCGATACCCAGGGTCTCTCCTGATTCGTAGACGTGAAATTCAATGCGGAGGAAAGCGAATAGAGCGAGCCTGCCGAATATTTCCCATTCAGGGAAGCGCTGTTTTTTAATTGCCAAAAAACCGACGAGAACTCGTTCCAATCCACGTCTGAGGGCTCGTTCCATGAGGCGGAATCGTAACGTATCTCTTCGAGCAGGGAGGGCTTATACGTCCAGACTAAGGACCATTTCGGATCGAATGACTGAACGTTCAGGCTTCCCGATACCGGAACGAGCGGTATATACATGCTTATCGATTCGGTATCCTCAGAATCCGACGGGACTTCCTCCGCGTCGGGATCGGTCTTTTCCGCGAAGGGATCGGGGAGCGAGCCCGTATCGACCCGTGCGGTCGCGGAAGGCGCGGCGGAGCGGTTATCCCCTCCGGAAAGGAGCGTCCCGCCGAGGGATAGGGTTATGGCGGGTTTTAATACCTCGGGATAGAAAAAAGACCGCTCGCTCGTATACGTTGAGGAATAACCGGTTAGCGACGCGTTCTTTTTCGAGCTGAACGTCATTGTACCGGATAAATCGCTTATGGAAAGGGTGGTTATCCAGGGGTTCAATCGGGCGACTTGCGGGGTGACCGTCGCGTAGAGATTCCAGGCGAACGACGTTTCCGTCGCCGTGGAAGCGCCTTTCGCCAAATCTTCCTGGTTCAAGATGTAGTTAAACCAATTCAGGTTTTCGCTTCGGTCCATGAAATCCTGCTTAAAGTAGGGATCCGAGATGAACGGAAGCTTTACCGTCACGTTAAAGGGGGCCTTGTCCATGGACAGGGAGAAATCGAAACGGTACCGAAAGGGGATTTTCTCGCCGGCGATCCACCCGGAATCGAGATTTTGCTCCCCGGTGGGATCGTAGGTAAGGTAGGCGATTCCCGAAACGGGCGGATAAAGGGTTCGAGAAACGCCGAACAGTGATGAAAACGAGAGCGACCTGATATAGGACGATTTCGGCGTGAATTGACCTTCCAATCCGGCCATTCCGCCCAATGACGAATACGCGTCCACCATCAGCTTTACGTAATCCGGCGAAGTATCCTTGGCGTCGGTCTCGAGATTCTTGAGGAAGAGCCCGTTGCGCTCCTGTTCCTTTAGGGTATCGCTTTGCAAGAAATTGGAAAAAGTCTTGGCGCCGTTACCGGTATCGGGCTCTATGGGCTTACGCCCCGCCAGGTACGTGGTGGTTTGAACGAATGCGCCTTGTCGGTTGCGGACGCCGAATACCGGATGAACGATCATTTCGTCGGACGGATAATAAAACGCGGGGATATACAGCAACGGTAGGGGTCCGATAAAGAAAATCCCGTTCAACAAGGCGATTTCGTTTCCGGGCAATAGCCATATCCGTGAGGCCTTAATCGACCAATGGGGATCGGGATCGTCACAGGTAGTCAGTACACCGCTCTTGAACGCCATGGTCGTGCCGGAATCGCGGCCGGATATTTCGGCATGCACGATATACGGATCCCCGTTTTTCTTCCCGGAATCTTGGGTGACCGAACCGGCGAGAAATTCTCCCTCTTGGTCGCGTATACTGAAAAAAAGCGCCTCTCCGGTAAAGGTCTGGCCGCCTTTCTGCCCGGTTTTTCTTTCATACGTGACGTTACCCCGGGCCATAAGGGTTTCGTTCGTCTTATCGTACACGATTTCGTCCGCGGAAATGCGGGACACCGTCGTTCCTTCCGTAACCACGAGGCTCACGCCGCCGGTGAAGCGAACCGTTTCAATGCCGGTTTCGTCCGTCTTCCCCGAATACTCCGTGGATCGCGCCGTTTCAATCCGCACCGTCCGCTCTTCCGCCCCTGCGATCCCGAGGATTGCGATTAAAAAACAGGCGGCGAATAAGCGGCGGCGGACGGTCATTTCATGCGATCCAGCATTTCTTTAATGTAATACCCCGTATGGGATTTCTTATTCCGCGCCAATTCCTCCGGCGTTCCCGTGCCCACGACGGTGCCGCCCCGAATGCCCCCTTCGGGGCCGAGATCGATCAGTTTGTCGGCCTGCAGTATTACGTCCAGGTTGTGCTCTATCATGATGACCGTATTTCCCTGGTCGAGCAGGCGATGAATCACGGTCATCAACTGCTTTACGTCCGCGAAATGAAGGCCGGTGGTCGGCTCGTCAAGGATATACAGGGTCTTGCCCGTAGAACGGCGCGCCAACTCGTTCGCGAGCTTTACCCGCTGCGCTTCGCCGCCCGAAAGGGTTAGGGCGGATTGCCCGAGCTTTATGTACCCGAGCCCCACCGAAAGAAGGGTTTCGAGCTTTCGCGCGATTTGCGGCACCGGCGCGAAAAACTCCGCGGATTCCTCGATGGTCATATCGAGGACCTCGGAGATATTTTTGCCCTTATACCTCACTTCGAGGGTTTCGCGGTTAAACCGATGCCCGTGGCATACGTCGCAGGTGATATACACGTCGGGAAGAAAATTCATCTCGATCGTTATCGTGCCGTCTCCCTGGCAGTGCTCGCAGCGCCCGCCCTTAACGTTAAAGGAAAACCGTCCCGGCTTGTAACCCCGGGCCTTCGAATCGGGCAGATTGGAGAATAGATCGCGAATGGCCGTAAAGACGCCCACGTAGGTTGCCGGATTCGAACGGGGAGTACGCCCGATGGGACTCTGATCGATATTGATTACCTTATCGATCGCCTCGATGCCCTCGATAGCCCCGAACGATCCTTCGGGATACGAGGTCCCGGATACGCGGTTCGAGATTGCCGGATAGAGCACGTCCGAAAGCAGGGTGGACTTTCCCGAACCGGAAACGCCGGTTATGCACGTAAAGGCGCCGAGGGGAATCTCTACATCCACGTTTTTCAGGTTATGCTCCGCAACGCCCAAGAGCCGTATCGTATTCCCGTTCCCTGCCCGTCTCTCCTTGGGCAAGTCCATCTTCAGCGTACCCGCCAGATATTGGCCGGTCAGGCTTTCCTTAACCTTCATGACCTCTTCCGGAGATCCTTGCGCGACGATATAGCCGCCATGAACGCCCGCGCCCGGGCCGAGATCCACGATATGGTCGGCGGTGCGGAGGGTTTGCTCGTCGTGTTCCACCACGATAAGGGTATTGCCCAAATCCCGTAGGTAGACCAGCGTATCTATCAGCCTTTGATTGTCCCGTTGATGGAGGCCGATCGAGGGCTCGTCCAGGATATAGAGCACGCCGATGAGGCTTGAACCGATTTGCGTGGCGAGCCGTATGCGTTGCGCCTCGCCGCCGGAGAGCGTCGAGGCCTTTCGTTCAAGCGAAAGATAATCCAAGCCGACGTTTTGCATAAAACTGAGCCTTGCCCGGATTTCTTTGAGAATCTGTTCGGCGATCTTTTTTTCGGTATCCGTAAACCGGATTTTCTCGAAGAAATCAATTGACTCCCCGACGGACAAACTGGAAAGGTCGTGGATATTTATCCCTCCCACGGTCACGCCGAGGGCCTCGGGCTTGAGCCGTTTCCCGTGACACACCTCGCAGTCCCTATTCGACATATACCGCTCGAAATTCTCCTTCTGGGAATCGGAGAAGGTCTCGTTATAGCGCCGCTTTAAGTCGGAAATGATTCCTGGCCAGGGTTGGTGATACTTGAATTGCCCGGTACCTTCCCTATTTTTATAGGTAAAATCGATGGCCGTATCGCCGGAACCGTTCAGGATGAGCGCCTTGATTTTCTTCGGATAATCCTTCCAAGGCGTTGAGAGGGAAAACTCAAAGTGTCGGGCCAACGCCTCGAACCGGCTCCGATTCCAGGCGGCATCGGGATTGTACGGGGCGATACCGCCTTCCTCGAAGGATAGGTCCGGGTCGGGAATGAGCAAGTCGGGGTCAAATTCCATTTTTGCGCCCAGGCCGGTACATTCCGGACAGGCGCCAAAGGGGTTATTAAAGGAAAAGAGACGGGGTTGCAGCTCGGGAATGGATATGCCGCAGTCGGGACAGGCGTTTTTTTGCGAGAAAAATACCTCGGATTCAGGGCCCTCCCCGTCTTGGCGCGTGGCGAGCAATATCCCGCCGGAGCCCTCCAGGGCGGTTTCAACCGATTCGGCAAGGCGCTTTCGTACCTCGGGACCCAGTTTGATGCGATCGATTACCAATTCTACGGTATGCTTCTTTTGCTTATCGAGCTTGATCTCATCCTCAAGGCTTACCAATAAACCGTCTATCCGCGCTCGCGCGTAACCCGCGTTTTTCGCGTCCTGAATGATCTTATTGTGCTCGCCCTTTTTTCCCCTGACCACCGGAGCGAGAATTTGCACCTTCGTCCCTTCGGGCCAGGATAGAATGGTTCCGATTATCTGATCGACCGATTGTTCCTGTATTTCCTTTCCGCATTCCGGGCAGTGTGCCTTTCCGATGCGCGCGAACAGGAGCCGATAGTAATCGTAAATCTCGGTGACCGTTCCCACGGTGGACCGTGGGTTTTTATGCGTGGTTTTCTGCTCGATGGATATGGCCGGGGAAAGGCCCTCGATATAGTCGATATCGGGTTTATCCATGCGGCCGAGAAACTGTCGCGCGTAGGCGGAAAGCGACTCGACGTACCGCCTTTGTCCCTCCGCGAAAATGGTATCAAACGCGAGGGAACTCTTGCCCGACCCGGAAAGCCCGGATATGACGATCAATTTGTCCCGAGGAAGCTCGATATCTATATTTTTCAGATTGTGTTCTCTGGCCCCTTTGACCACGAGCTTCGTCAGTCCGTGAAAAGAAGCATTTTGCTTATTACCCATGGCCTAATACTATCCCTTTCGCATCGGTCCTTCAAGACGTCTGGGCCAAAAAAATAAAAAAAAACCGTCACGAGCGTGACGGCGAATTGGGCGCTGACGGGATCGAACCGCCGACATTTTGGGTGTAAACCAAACGCTCTGCCAGCTGAGCTAAGCGCCCGTGAAAACCACTATACAGAAAACCGACGAAAAGGTCAATAACTCAAGGTTCTATGGTTATGGACCCAAGACTGACGGGCTTACTATATATTACCTTGAAGGAGGTGTCAAAACCGTAGGCGAAGGCATATGCCTGCGCGTACCATGATCCGGTAGACGAACCCGAATTGTACTGAACGTCAGCGTCGGTCGAATCAATATCCGCGTATTCAAAAGACTTGGCGAGAACTTCGCTCACGGAACGCCAAACCAGGACGTTTTCGCCTGAAATCGTCCAGGGAACCGCATTGACGGTAAATGCGGCCGGATAGGTCTCGTTTATGGTATAGGGCCTGATCATTATGGCCCTATCGACGGTATCTCCGGTCAAAAGCGGGGCGGAATACGGTGCGGAAGTATCGTTGCCGTGAATGAAGGTCATCCTTCTATACTTCTTGGTGGTGCGGACGTAGTAAAACGCGTTGGCCGGATCGGCGTCAATTTTCGCCGCGATAGAGGCCGTATCCGTATTCCGGTCCGTGAGGGAGTTATATATCCGGTAATAGATCTCCCAGCCCTTGAAGTACCCCGAGGCATTGGCGGCGTTATCGGCGTCTTTGGTTATGAACGAGTAATACCTGAAGGAGGCGTCGGGAGTATCGGTCGGGTTATTGGTCACGTTGGTAACCGGCTCTAGGTAAATATATTCGTCGATGCCGCATCCGGCGAGGCACGCGAGGAGGCACAATGCGGCGCCGGTTATCGATAAGGCGGTAGTACGCACTGCTTTCACCGTTCGTCCAATAGCTCGTATATAACCACGGGCCGGTTCTTTCCCTTTACGCGGATGGTATCGAGCTCCCTGAATACGAATCGGTCGCTCACCAGGGCGTAGGTATACTCGCTCACGATGATCATGGTTCCGTATACCTTATTGGTACCCTCCAGGCGGGCGCCAAGGTTTACGTTATCCCCCATAAGGGTATAATTCATTCGGCCCTCGGAACCCATGTTGCCAACGGTCATTATGCCGGTATTTAAGCCGATGCCGATGGCGAGCCTTTTTTCCGGCGGCCACGTCGAGTTCAGGCGTTCCAGTTCGGCCTTTTGCAAAAGCGCGCACTTACAGGCCCGGTACGCGTGGTCTTTCACTTCTATGGGCGCTCCCCAGAAGCACATGATTTCGTCGCCCACGTATTTATCCAGGGTACCGCCCGTTTCAAGGATAATATCGGTCATGGCCGAAAGATACTCGTTGAGGTGCTTAACCAGTTCCTGGGGAGTCAGGGTTTCCGAGAGGCTCGTGAAGCCGCGGATATCCGAGAAGAATACGGTGAGTTCCCGGTCAACGCCGCCCAGTTCCGGGGGGTTGTCTTCCATCTGCGCCACGACCTCGGGGCTGACGTATTTCCCGAACATCGCGCGAATTTTCCGCTTGTCGCGTTCCTCCGTGCTCGAACGATACAGGATGATGATGATGTACGAAAAAACCATCCCGAGAAACGGTACGCTAAAATTGACGAGAATCCCTTTCGCGTCGAAGAGGGTGCTGCTCCCGATATAAACGAGGATCGCGTACAGGAGCGAAACCGGCATGGACCAGAGGTTCTTCATGCGCGCGGCGGCAAAGGAAACCAGCATGATCGAGAAGAAGGAGAAAACCACCGAAATCCATAAGGGCACATGCCGTATGAAGTTACCGGTCAGCATGGTATTCAGGGAATTGGCGTGTATCTCTATCCCGAACATCATGCCGAAAGGAGTTTGCTTTTGATCGTCCGCCATTCCCTTGTCAAAAGCCCCCACCAGGATGATTTTATCCTTTACCGCGCGGGTTTCGGGCCACGTTTCCGGATCTTCGGGGGTTTGGCGCCAATAGCCCGCGTATGAACGCACGGGAAAGGTTCTGTAGCCGTCCGCGGCGGAGGAAGACGGGAACCCGGCATAATTGATTATCATGGCGCATTGGGAATCCACCGGAATGACGATGGGATCGCGTCCGGGCGGCGTTACGGTAATGCTCTTTCCGGGCTCGATAACGCAATCGGAAACCGACGCCCCCCAATATCTGAGAGCCAGGGCCATGGTGGTGGAGGGCTCGAAAACGTCTTGGATCACGCTCACCGCCCTCGTTTCGGCGTCGGGAATCCCGTCGCCGTCCGAATCGTATTCCTGCGGTGGCGCCTGTCGGTATATCTGCTTTTTCAGCTTCGCGAGCGATTCCGCCGTCAGGGGCTGTACGATTTGGTGCTCTTCCCCGCGGGAGTCAAACCAGGCCAATCGTTCAAACGAAGCTTCATCCGTATAGCTTTCCGGGCTGAGGGCCTCAAAGGGAACCTCATAGGCGAGCCGGGAATATTTCAGTACGAGCGGCTGGCGGCGCACCACGTTGTCGCTCGTATCGGGTTCCACGTTTGCGACCCCATACCCCGCGACGCGCGCGTTGAACATTTCCAGGTTCGTTTGGAGCCCGCGGTACGAGGCGATCGCCTTCCAATCGCCCTTCACGTTCACGAAAGAGCCGTAGTTGTCGAGAAGCGTTTGTTGGCGCGCGAACATTTCCTCTTCGATGGTATAACCGGAAGAAAGGCGATCGAGCATGCTCTCGAGGAACACCCTGCCGGATTCGCTCATGCTGTCCATGAGTTTCCCGTCGGCGACGGGATCCCCGGAATCGTCGACGAAGAAAAAGTCGAGCAAAACCGCCTTTTCCCGCTCGTCCTGGTTCTTTATGCGCGTAAAGGAATTGAGGAGGTCCGCGTGTACGTCCCTTCGGAAGGGCCAAAGGCCGAATTTCTGAAGGGCTTTTATGTCCACGCCGACGATAAGAATGTCCGGATTGACCGCTTCGTTCGCTTCCGACTTCCAAACGCCCTTTTGGATCGCGTTTTTTTCGGACTGTAGCTTTATCGAGAAATAGGAATCGAGGAGCTTTGCCTCCACGTTTCCGAGGAGACCCCAGGAGAAACCCGCCACGCACGCGATGACGGAAACCGCGAGCCCGATCAGCAAACCGAAATTGCGGGTTTTAAATAGCCGCTTGCTTTGCCACGATCCCATGGGTCACCTCCTCAAAGGAAAAGCGAATAAGCCCCTCCCGGGATATCGGTACGGGGCCTTCGGAACGAATTACTTCAATGACAGCTCGATCAGTCTCGATTTCGCGAGGTTGGTCCATTCGTCCTCGGCGTAATCGCCGGTCAGGCGTTCGTAGGCGGCGATTGCCTTCTCCACCTGGCCAAGGTTTTCCTGAATTCGCCCGACGTTGAATAGGGCCCTGGTTTTCAGGGAGAAATTCTCGAGGGACACCGCTTTCTCCAGGTATTCCACGGCACTATCGGAATCGCCCATCTCTTCCGCGCATACGGCGGCGTTGAATAGGTTCAAACCGGCGGTATAGGCGGCGGGAGCGGCGCTCTCGGCGGCCAGGTACTTGTCTTTGGCGTTAGCCCAATCCTTTCGGGTGAAATAAATCTCGGCCTCCGCCATATTCGCCCGGGCGCCTGCGAATGATCTGCTGTTCGCCGAGGCGATTTTTTCCAGATCCGCGAGGATTCCGTCCTCGGCGGCCGAGAGCGTGTCGGAACCGGCGTTTTTCTCGCCGTTCCACTTCTCTATCAGGCTATCTATCTTCTCGTACGCGCTTTCGCGTTTCCCGTCGGATACCGCGGTAACGACGATGAGCGCCGTAATGACCGCGAAAACGGCGGCTAAGCCGGCGATGATGAAAGTCCTGTTTTTAACGATCAATCCGCTAATGCGATGCTGAAGGGTTACCTCTTCGTGTTTTTGCTGGGTGACTTTGGCCATGATGATGCTTCTCCTTGATAATTACGCCAACCTTACGAAAAGGCCGGACGGGTATTCGTCGATATTCGTCGTTATCTTATCAGGTCGCCTTGCTAGACGAATCCTTAATTTCCAGTTCTTTGATCAGTCGAGAAAGATAGGTTCTTTGTATTTCAAGAACCTGCGCCGCGGAAGTCTGATTCCAATCGGTTTCTTCGAGCACTTTTTGTATGTAGTGCTTTTTGAAAAGATTAATGACCGACTTTAGGCTTTTGTCGGAATATGTATTATTATCAGGCATTGAGCGGTTTTTCAAGAGGAGATCCTCTTCCTGAATGTAGGGAGGCCTGCCGATGACGCAAGCGCGCTCGATGGTGTTTTCCAGCTCACGGATGTTACCGGGCCACGAATAAGATAAAATCGCGCTGATGGCGGATTCGGAAAACCCGACGAATTCCTTTTTCACCTCATGGCGGAATTTATTGAGGAAGAACAAGGCCAACTCGGGTATATCCTCGATCCTCTGCCGCAGCGGGGGGATATATAAGGGCAATACGTTAAGGCGATAATAAAGATCGGACCGGAATTTCTGCTCTTCAACCAGTTTTTCAATATCGCGGTTCGTGGCCGCCACGATCCGCACGTTTACCGTTATGGTTTCGCTGGAACCGACCTTCTCGAAGGATTTATTCTGGATCACCCGCAGCAGCTTAGACTGGAGAGACAAGGGCAGGTCCCCTATTTCGTCAAGAAAGATCGTGCCCTTATCCGCCATCTCGAAGCGGCCCTTGCGATTGCTGATCGCGTCGGTAAAGGCTCCTTTTACGTGACCGAATAGCTCGCTTTCCAGGAGGCCCTCAGGCAAGGCGGCGCAATTTACCCGAACGAAGGGTCCCGACGCCCGTTCGCTTTTCAGGTGAAGCTGTTCGGCGAACAATTCCTTCCCCACGCCGCTTTCGCCCAAAATCAGGACCGACGATTCCGAGCGGGCTACCCGCTCCACGATATCGAGCTTTTCGAGTATCACGGGACTTTTCGCGATCATCGTATGATAGCCGCGATCGGTGACTATTTGGTCTTGGAGCGCGACTATCTCGTCGCGTGAGCGCTGAAAGTGCTTCGCGTTCTCGTACGCGATGGCTGCCTGATTGGCGAGTATTTCCAGCACCTCGAGATCTTCGTGGCTGAACCCGTCGTTCATGCCCTTGTTGAGGATCTCGATCACGCCGATGCACTCGTCCTTGACGCGCATGGGAACGGCGAGCATGTTTTGGGTCTTATAGCCGGTGGACTGCTGTACGGTCGGGCTGAATCGGGGATCGTTCGCGACGTCGTTAACGATCAGGCTGCGGTTATTGTGCACTACCCAACCCGCGATTCCCTCGTCGGCTTTCACGACGAATTTTTTCGCCTCAATGCCCTTTGGGCCCAAGGCTATCTCGAACCGAAGGGTCTTTTTATTACGATCGACGAGCAAGAGGGAGGAAGCTTCCCCGGAAACGAGACGCATTGCCGAGTCAAGGATATGAGCCAGCAATGCGTTGATATCGGAGTAATTGGAATTGATCAGCGTGTTGATTTCGATGAGGGCATTGAGTTTTTCAGCGTCGATGCTATTCGAGAGTTTCATCAATACCGCTCATCGAAATCGTATGTAAAATCAGTTGTTCTTGTTCTTGAGGAAGTCTCCGAGGGTATAAGCCCCATCGCCTTTTTCCTCTTCCGAAGTCATGTAGCGGGAGATTTCGTCACGCTGCAGTTTCTTCTTGTAGTCTTTGATCGAGAAAGCGACTTTCTGCTTCTCGGGACTGATTTCAACGACAACCGCCTTGATCTTATCGCCGACAGTGTATTTCTTGACGGCGTCTTCGTAGGTTTCCTCGCGGCTCTCGGTAAGGTTCATCTTGTTGATGAGCCCCTCAATCCCGCCGGGAACGCGCACGAAAATACCGAAGTCGGTAATGGAAGTAACCTCGCCCTCGATATAGGTGCCGGGCTTATAGGTTTCCGCGAACGCTACCCACGGATCGTCGGAGAGCTGCTTTACGCCGAGGCGGATGCGGTGGGATTCAGGATCGTTCTCGATTACCACGCACTCGATTTCCTCGTCCTGAGTCAGCTCGCTGCCCGGGTGCTTCACCTTTTTGGTCCACGAAAGATCGTCGACGTGAAGGAATCCGTCAATGCCTTCCTCAAGCTGAACGAAGGCTCCCGCATTGGTAACCTTTACGATCTTGCGGGTTAGGCGGGTTCCGACGGGATACTTCTCGACAAGCCCGTCCCAGGGATTCGCGGTAACCTGCTTAAGTCCCAGGGAAACGCGACCGGCCTGAATGTCGTAACCGAGGATCATGCACTCGACTTCGTCGCCGATCTTGACCATGTCTTCGGGCTTGTTGACCTTCTTGACCCAGCTGAATTCGCTGATATGCGCCAGGCCTTCAATGCCCTCTTCGAGCTCGATGAACGCGCCGAATTCGGTGAGCTTGGTAACCTTACCCTTCACGACGTCTTCAACGTGGTACTTGGTCTCGAAATGAAGCCAAGGATCCTCGGTAAAGTGCTTCAGGGACAGGTTGATTCTCTTTTCCTCGGGATCGAGGCGGATCACCTTGAGGGTGATTTCCTGACCCTTCTTGACGAAGTCTTTCGGGCGGGTAACGTGGCCCCAGCTCATATCGTTAATGTGGAGCAAGCCGTCGAAGCCGCCAAGATCGATGAAAGCGCCGAAGCTGGTAAAGCTCTTGACCGTACCGGTAACGGAATCGCCGATCTGGATGTCGCGGAAGAAAGCCTCGCGGTTCGTTTCGGTCTGCTCTTCCAGGTACTTGCGGCGGTTGACGACCACGTTCACCTTATTGTCCGAGTAGAGCCGCTCGATATAGAACTTGCTCTTCATTCCCAAGAGCTTCTCGGGTTTTTCGACTTTCTGACTGTCTGACTGACTAATGGGCAGGAAGGCGCGAACGCCGGAACCGAGATCTACCTCGAAACCGCCCTTAACCGTTTTATCTATAGTGCCTTCCACGGACGCTTTGTCCTGGAAAGCCTGACGAAGGTTCTTCCAGAATACTTTCACGTCGGCTTTCTGCTTGGAGACGATTACCTCGCCATTGCGGTTCTCTTTCTTTTCGAGAACGACGCTGACGGTATCTCCAACTTTGGGCAATTCGGTAAACTCGGAAACCGGAATTTTCCCCTCGGACTTATAGCCGACATCTACGAATACCTGGTCCTGAGTTACCTGAATGACGACGCCGTCAACGAGCTGTCCCTCTTCAAGCGACTGGAACGACTTAAGGTACTCCTCCTGTAATCGTGTCTGCTGGATGTCATCTCCGGAGTTTTTAGATACATCCTTTGCCACTTCCATCTGATCCATAACCAACCCTTATAAGTGAATTTTGCTTACTATGATGTCACAAACGCCGTTTATGGTCAAGTCCGATGTATCCAAATAGACCGCATCGGGAGCTATTTTGAGGCTTCCTTCCTTTTTGTTGCGGTCAACCTCGTCTCGTTCGGCGATACTCTTCTCTATTTGGCTTAAGGAAAGGCTGCTCGTGCCCTGCTCGTACCGTCTTTTCGCGCGCGCAGCCGGGCTCGCGTCCAAGAAGAACTTATACTCCGCGTCGGGGAATACCACGGTGGTCATATCCCTTCCCTCGCAGACGATTCCGGACGTTTGAGCGACCGCCCTGATTTTTTGGTTTACGATGTGGCGAACGCCCACGATGGCCGAAAGGGGGGCCACGATGGATTCCACGGCGTCGCCCCGCAAGAGGGCGTCCACGTCCTCTTCCCCGAGGAAAAGATGCCCGTTTCGGTAATCCAGCGGCACGGACCCCGCGAAGGCTATGATCGCCCCTTCATCGGACAAATCGGGCTTTGTCCCGCCGGAACCGTCCAATCCGCCGCCGCCGGCGCGGAGCAGGGCAAGGGTAACGCCCCGGTAGAAGCTTCCCGTATTCATGAACATGAGGCCCAGTTTTTCCGCCAACATTTTGGCTATCGTGCTTTTCCCGGATCCGGCCGGACCGTCTATGGCGACTACCATCACTGCTCCTTCATTTCGCCCGCCGCGAGTAATTCGTTGATTTCGACGGGAGTAAGGGGGCGGAATTCCCCGGGCTGCAGGCTTTCCAGGGAAACCGGGCCGATCCTCACCCGGGTCAGGCGTTTCACCCGTATGCCGAAATGGTCCAGAACCCGGCGAATTTCCCGGTTCTTGCCCTCCACGAGAACGACCCTGAGCCGCCGTGACGAGAGCCGTTCGGCGCGTTCGCACCGGTAAAAAACCCCTTCGACCCGCACGCCCCGCTCGAATGAGCGGATAACCTCGTCGTTGAAGGGTAAACTCGCCTCAATAATGTATTCCTTCTCTATTCCCGCCGAGGGATGCCCGACCCGGAGGGCGAATTGCCCGTCATTCGTGAACAGGAGCGCTCCCGAGGAAAACATATCCAGGCGGCCCACGTTGTACAGGCGCTCGGCATAATCGTTTTTTAAAAGGTCAGCCGCCACCGGCCTCCCCTTCTCGTCCGCCAGGGAAGAAACGTACCCCGCGGGTTTATTGAGCAGGACGTACCTTTTTTCCCGTTCCGGCTCGATTCGCTTCCCGTCCAACCGTACGTCGTCGCCGGGAGAGACCTTTGACCCCATGGAGCTTACCGTCGAGCCGTTTACGGTTACCCGGCCGGACAGGATTATGGCTTCCGCGGTCCGTCGGGATGCGACTCCCGAATGCGCGAGGAATACCTGCAGGCGCATGGATTCCGTTTTATCGGCGTCGTTCATGATCGGTTATCGGGCGAGTTCGAATCGGTCAATTTCGCCCTCCTCCAGCTTCGGAAGGTCGGCGATGCTGTTCAGCCGGAAGAGTTTCAGGAAATCCTTGGTAGTGCCGAATTGGACGGGTTTTCCGGGGATGTCCTTTTTGCCCACTTCCTTAATGAGGTTCCGCTCGGCGAGCAGGCGGATCATATTGTCGGCCGATACGCCCCGAATCGCCTCGATCTCCGCGCGGGTTATCGGCTGGGAATACGCGATGATCGATAGGGTTTCCATGGCCGCCCGGGAAAGGCGGTTGTCGTTTTTTTTGCCGTAGCGGTCTTTCAGGCTCTCCCATAATTCCCGTTTCGGGCTGACTGTCCAACCGCCGGAAATTTGCACGAGCTCAATGCCGTGCGATTCATCCGAGTAGCGGTCCTTGAGCAGCTCGATCGTCGCGTCTACCACGTCTTTCGAAAACCCCGTAATTCTCATTAACGAGGCTTCGTCTATGGGATCGGTCTCGAGATATAAAATCGCCTCCACGAGGGCGGCTTCTTTTTCCATAGTGTACCCCTTCAAGTTACGCCGGTCTTCCGCCGGTTTCTCGGCTTGGGCCATCGTCAATCGCCTTCAACCGTTATTTCTATGTCCGAGGGTGAAATTTTCTCCCAAGGCTTAATCTTTATGTCGCCGAACATGCGGTTTTGCCAAATGCTCGCCATGCGGAATTTCACCGCCTCGAGGATCGCCATGAACGCGCATACGACATCCATGAGGTTTCCCTTGCGAACGATTAGGTCGGTGAAAAGGCATTCGCCCCGTTCCTCTAAGAGCTCGTTCATCAGGGTGATTTTCTCGTTAACCGATACTTCCTCGTACAAATCGAGAATGCGTTCCGAGTTGTAGGAGGACACGAGGTTCGAGAAGGTTTTCAGCAGGTCCCAGGTATCGACCCGCTCCCACAATTCCTCGTCGCCGAACGGAAGCGCGCGCTGTATTTTCTTGCGTTCAAATACCCACTCGGCTTCGTCCTCTTTCCGTTCCATGAGCTCGGACAGTTTTTTGAATTTCTGGTATTCGATCAGTTTATCCACCAATTCCTGGCGGGGGTCGTCTATTTCATCGTCGTCGGCGGCGATTTCCACGGGAAGCAGCATGCGGCTTTTTATGTACAGAAGGGATGCCGCCATGGCGTAAAAATCGGTGAGGCTCGCGAGGTCGGTGGAAACGGTATAATCGAGGTACTCAAGGTACTGTTCGGTTATGTGCCCGATCGGAATATCGTAAATATTAACCTCGTTTTTCTTTATCAAGAAGAGAAGAAGATCGAGAGGGCCCTCGAATTCGTTAATCTTGAAGGTGTTTCCGTCTTCAATCGCCGACTGTTCCGCTTCAACGTCCGTCATAATGCTCCTGCCTTTTTCACGCCTTGGTCGGAAAGCCGTCCGGCTATCTCCCGTAACGGTTCTCCCGTAACAGGATCGGCGGAATCCGGCAGCAACTCAAGAAGGGGAACGAGCACGAAAAGCCGTTCGCCCATCCGTTCATGGGGAATGACCAGGTCCGTCTCGCGGATGAGGGAATCCCCGAATAGCTCGATATCGATATCAAGGGTCCGCGGACCCTTCGGAATTTCGTTTGCCCGATCCCTTCCCCAGCGCTTCTCGATGGCTCCGACGGCTTCAAGAAGGGTTCTGGGGGTTCCCCGGTATTGTCCGGCCACCGCCGCGTTCAAAAAATCCGGCTGCGCCAGGTAATCCATCGGTTTCGTCACGTACAGGGAAGAAACGCGCATATCTTCCAACACTTCCCCGAGCGACGCGACCGCTCCCCTCAGGGCGCCTAAGGAATCGCCCCGATTGGAACCCAAGCCAAGAACGACGGTCACCCCGCGTTTCAGGCTCAGAACAAGCCTCCGTCCTCGACGGCAGCGGATTCGCTCTTTGCCTTGCGCGCGGGGGCAGTCTTTTGCTCCGGAACCGCTTCCTTACTCGCGGCGGGCTTCGCGGCCTTTTTCAAGACCTGTCCAGGGAACAGCTTTTCCCGAATCTTCTTTTCCACGGATTCGCGAATGTCGGCGTTGTCTTCCAGGAATTTAATCGCGTTTTCCCGGCCCTGCCCGATTTTTTCCTCGCCAAAGGCGTACCAAGCGCCCTTTTTGTCGATGAACTCATGCTTGACGGCGGAATCCAGCAAACTGGAAACGGCGGATACGCCCTTGCCGAATATAACGTCCATCTCAACCTTGCGGAACGGCGGCGCGACCTTGTTCTTCACGACCTTTACCCGTACGCGATTGCCTACGGCGTCTTCCTCGCCCTTGTCGAAGGTTTCGATCTTGCGGACCTCCAGGCGTACCGAGGCGTAGAATTTCAACGCGTTACCGCCGGTGGTGGTTTCGGGATTCCCGAACATCACGCCGATTTTCATGCGGATCTGGTTAATGAAAATGATAATGCACTTCGATTTCCCGATGATTCCGGTCAATTTCCGGAGGGCTTGGCTCATGAGTCGAGCCTGGAGGCCCATGTGCGAATCGCCCATATCCCCTTCAATTTCGGCCTGCGGCGTCAAGGCCGCGACGGAGTCTACGACGATGATATCTACGGCGCCGGAACGGACGAGGCTTTCGGTGATTTCCAAGGCCTGTTCGCCCGTATCGGGTTGGGAAACCCAGAGGTCATCGATGTTTACGCCGAGATTTTTCGCGTAAATGGGGTCGAGGGCGTGTTCTGCGTCTACGAATGCCGCAATGCCACCCAGTTTCTGGGCTTCGGCGATAGCGTGTAGCGCCAGTGTCGTCTTACCGGAAGACTCCGGCCCATACACCTCAATGATGCGTCCGCGGGGGTATCCCCCTATTCCAAGGGCCTCATCGAGCAATATACTCCCGGAGGGAACGACGTCGATGCCGGCGGTTTCGGTACCGTTGCCGAGCTTCATAAGGGAACCCTGACCGAACTGCTTTTCGATTTGAAGGCGCGCTATCTCCAGCGCCTTCAGCTTTTCGCTCATATCCGCGTTCGGATTGATTTCATTCGTCACTTTAGCCACCTTTCCCTCCCTCTACTCATATAGGCGAACCATTGGATCATGCCCGTATTCTACCAAAAAACGGCGAAAAAAAATAGCGCGACCGGCGGTTTCGTTGTATGATTCGTCTATGATAGAGCCGTTTCTCGTCATGGCTACCCGCTCCTGCCGTACGTACGCGCGGCAAGTCGTGACAGAACTCAACGAGAACCCCGAGCGGATACTTTTCCCGGAGTCGATAGACTATATCGACGCTTTGTCGGTGTTGGATTTCGCGGATGGGGAAATCGAGGTCACGCTGCACCGTTCGGTACGAGGGAAACGGGTTTTTTTGTTTGCCACCAACGCCCGAAACGATGCGGGATTACCGGTGGAAACCTGCAAAATCGAGCTGTACCATACGATAGACGTACTTCAGCGGTCCCATGCGGCGGAAATCGTCATCTTCGAGCCCTATATTTCCTGTAGCCGTTCCGACCGGACGACCCGTCGGAATTCCGTCGGTTTATGGATTCACTATAAAATCATGGTTTCCCTGGGAATCGATCACCTGGTGACCTATCAGCTCCATTCCGATAAATCAAAGTCGTTTTTCGATCCCTGCCTCTGTTCCATGGATGACGTTCCCGCGGTCGCCCTATTGCAGAAATACTTGTGCGATACCGCGATACGCACGCTGGAAAGCCTCGATCGCGAAGTCAGCGATTCATGGCTGTTTTGTTCGGTAGACGCGGGAGGAGAAAAACTCGCCCGGCGGTTCGCCGTTTCCTTCGGGACGCAACTCGTGGTGGCCCATAAACAGCGAAGCCAACTTCAGGCCAATACCATTGAATGCATCAACATCCTTTCCGCCGTGCCGATCGAGGGAAAGACCGTTTGGATCGTGGACGACATGATAGATACCGCCGGTTCGGTGTACGGCCTGGTAAAGGAACTCTCGGCGCGGGGATGCGGCTCGGTCAACATAATCATCGTCCATCCCGTCCTTTCCGACCCCGCCGTGGCGCGCCTGAAAGAGCTTTGGGAAGCCGGGGCCCTCGGAAGGTTGGTGGTATGCGATACCGTTGACTGTAGCGACGCGAAAGAAGCGCTCCCGTTTATGGAAGTAATATCGTCAAAGCTATTAAGCTCCAGGATCGTGCTGACCATTTCCCAGGAACGACCGATGTCCGATTTAATCGATACCTTCAATCCCCGAGACTATCTTTCGAATCTGGAATGAAATAAGACGGGTACCCATTACGGGTTTACGGGCTTTCCGGTCTGGTGGATGGCGGTTACCCTGAGGGCTAAATGCCCGTCTTCAAGGTATAGCCGACCCAGGGCCTCCAGGGGCGTATCCGTATCCAAGGCGAAACCGCCCTCAAAGGTTGCCGGTATAATCCCTTCCAACCGGTTTCGCGTGTCGTAGCCGACCAGAAAATCGAAATTCGTGCCGGTTTGGGTTATCGCGAGGTTAGTCGCCATCCCCTTCCACCGGACCCAGCAATCAAGATACAGGGAAGGTTCGGCCATTACCGCCGCGTATTCGTAATTATCCTTAAACGTATCGAATCCGGGTGCGGTAAACCACGACATGAGCAAGCGGGCCTTTTGCTTGACCGGGGCGCTGGCGTTTGAGTTTAAGAGCCTATTCACTTCCACCTGGGCCGCGTTATCGCGCCAGGACTGAAAATAAGCGCGAGAGCGCGCCCAGGCGGATTCGATTTCTTTGGACGTGAGGATGTACCGCGCGCTACCGCCGTTTACGACGAGGTGCTGCTTCTCTTCATTACTCAGCTCGAAGGCGCTCAAGTCCGCCCGGCGATTCTTTGTTCCCGGTCCCGCAATAACGGGTACGACGAGCTGCCAGGCGATCAGCGATAGGACGACGACGGAAACGACGGCGACGGGCACCGCCTTAGGGAGGCCAAAGCGAAGCCGCGGATAAAAGCGGGTTATTTTCCCGGTGGAAACCAAATCGGAAATGGTGTCTTCGTCGGCCTTTAACCGCAAAAACCGGAGGGCTTTTTTCGCGATCGCGTGTTTTGGGGCGTATTCCAGTATTTCCAGATAATAATCCACGGCCTGCTGCGTATTTCCCCGCCGTAAGTATAAGGCGGCCTGGGCGGCCAATAGATCGGGATCACGCATCTTGATCTGGCGAGCCCTTTGAAAATACGATCCCGCGCCGCCGATATCGCCGGTATAGAGGCAGGAAAGTCCGAGGATATAATAGAAAATAAAGGAATCGCGATAGTTGATTACCTCGGGTTCAAGAAGGCTAATAACGTCGTAATACCGCTTGCGCGAAAACGAACGTTTTGCCCTGTCCAAGACAGAGATCGACATTGATGTTACGGTGCCCCCGTCTCGGAAAGATACGTATCGAGTAGCTCGTTCAGTTCTAGAAGTTCGGTATCAGACGCCGATCCGGGGTTTTGCTCGATTTCCGCGATTCTCGTGAGGATTCGCTCGATCACCTCGTTTCTGGAACCGCTGCGGTCGAGATTTGGGATCGTTTCGGCGGCGGACGCGGCAGGCGGAAGTTGGTTAAGGCTTAGCCTTTCTTGGTCCCCGATCGACATTTTGACCGTGAGTGTTTTATTCGCCCCCAGCGTTTGCGTAGGCCAAAGGAAGAGCAAAGCGGAATCATTTACGGAATAGATCGTGTTGAAGGAGCGACCCTCGGAAATGCTCGGCGCCCAACTAAGGGTTTTGAGGCGTTCCCAATTCGCCACGAAAACCGTCTCGGGGACGGGCGACCACGAAGCGAAGGGGAACATGAGCGACGCGTCCTTCCCCGACGACACGATCCAGGAATCCATGGATTCCGAAGGAATCAAACGGGTCTCCGAAGAGATACGGTCCTTTAGGTTCGTACGGTAATGAATGCCCGCGTTCTCCCCGAGATTGGTGTCGATTAAGGCCTTCACCGCGAAATCCCCCGGCTTTCCGGACGTGTTTTCCACGGTGGTTATTATTGTCAGGGACTGCGTATTATCCGCGGCAAAGCCGCCGAATGAATACCGTTGAACAACTTGAAAGTCGTCGGAAGGGGTAAAAACGACCCGGATGGACGCATCCTCAGAGATTACTTCGGGTTTTCGGCCGGCACGAGGCATCAAGTTGAATATACGGCCATTGGACAATACCGAAAACCAACTGGTGGAACTCCCGTTGCGGTCATCAAAAAGGGGTTCAAACCGGTTTTTTCCCACCGGAGAGAGTTTATAAAGGGTAAATCGCCCTGAGTCCGCATACACCACCAGTTTTAGGTTTCCGGAAATCAATTCCGGATTTGCCGTGAACGCGGGGAGCATGGCGGCCAAGACCAATGCGTAAACCGCGGCGAGGCGCTTTATCATGGGGCACTCTCCTGAAGCGATTCATTGTACATACCCTGTAGGGCAGTCGCCTTCTTTCTCAATTCCTCAAGAATTTGCTGGCGTTTTGACGCGTCATCAAGGTCGCCGGCATTGATAACGCCGGTGGACGCGCCTTTCGAGGTTCCGGTCAGGGAAAGCATTTCTTCCAGTTCCGCGTTTTTCTTTTTAAGTTCAGCCACGGTATCGGCGAGGTCAGCGTTGGTCGACTGAAGCGAGGATACCTGTTTTTCCAGGTCGCCGAGCCGCGTGTCCTTCATTAGGTCGGAAATGCGCTTCTGGTATGCGGTAATGGCCTGCTCGTAGGTTTTTTCCCTGCGCTGATAGTCTTCGATAATGCGTAACGATTCTTCATGGCTCGTCTTTAAAAGCCTTAGAAGCTCGTCTTCCCGGGAACCCTGGTCGATCAGGGCGACCCGATACCATGAGGCTTCCCTTTTAACCGAATTCGGGTACCGTTCGAGGACCGTAAGGAACACCGAGCGAGCCTCGGTAAAGCGTCCCACCGCAAAAAGGCTCTCGCCAATCCAGTAGTATGCGGAGGAAGCGAGTTCGTGCGAGGGCCATCGGGTTAAAAAATCGTAGAGCGTGGATATCGAATCCTCGTATTTTTTTTGGGCGTATAGGACCCGGCCAAGCTGATAGGTCACGTCGGGCACGCGGCTCTCGTCGGGAAAGGATTTCAGAAACCGTTTCATGTCTGCCAGGGCGGAATCCTGTTCTCCCGCCGATATTTCCGCCATGATCAGCCAGTAGGCGGGCTCGGGGCTGCCGGGATTGGAGGCGGCCGCCTTGCGGAAGGCGAGCATGGCTCCGGGCCAATCCGATTTGGCGTAGGAATCAAGCCCTGAGACCAGGGGATCGGCGGCATACAACGGCAATATAACCGCGAGAAGGAGTATTACGAACGTCGTTTTTTTCATCGGCCTCTTCCTATTAAGCGTCACCATCCGGCAGCAGGGTTCCCGAGAAAAACGCCGAACCCGAGACTACCACGTCGGTTCCAGCCTCTACCACCGCGCCCAAAGTTTCCCGGTTTACCCCTCCGTCTACTGATACTATATACGATAAACCAAGATCATGCTTGATTTTTTTCAGCTCGGCGACCTTTCGCAAGCAACGCGGAATGAGGGTTTGGCCGCCGAAACCGGGATTGACCGTCATGACCAACACAAGGTCGACGAAGGGCAATAGTTCCATAATCGCCGATACGGGAGTGGAAGGGACGATGCTGATGCCCGCCTTTATGCCCGATTCACGAATTTTCGCCGCCAAACGGTGGGCATGGGTCTCCGCCTCAACGTGAAAGGTTAACCAATCCGCGCCCGCGTCGATAAACTGGTCGACCATAGAGGCGGGGTCGTTCACCATTAAATGAACGTCGAAGGGAAGGTCGGACTTTCTCCGTAGAGCCTTTATGATAGGCGGTCCCAGGGTCAAATTGGGAACGAAGTGCCCGTCCATTACGTCGATATGGATCCAATCGCCGCCTTTGCGACGAATTTCGTCAAGCGACGAACCAAGATCGGAAAAATCTGCGCTTAATATGGATGGGGCCAGTAGATACGTTCGAGTCATATGCATTATATTAGCAAACTCGCCCAAACCTGTAAATACAAGCCTCAATTGACTAAACGCGGGGAATGAGTATAATAGGAACAGTAGTATGATTAACGAATCTGTTCTCGGCTCGATTCAACAAGTTTACGAACTACTCAAATTGGGCGAACTGGAACAGGCAAATAGGGATCTGGCGGCCATACTAGAGCAGGATCTCGAGAATTCGGAAGTCATTTATGCCCTTACCGGGGTTAATTTCTGGTCGGACAAACTGAAAAAAGCGCAGCTCGCCTCCACCGCTTTCGAAAGGGGCGAATACCTGGTTTCCCAATGGAAGCCGTTCACCGCATACATGCGAAAACTGGATGGAGAGCCGGAAGGCTTGCGATCCAGGGAAGCAGTGATGTACGCCCTGAAGCAATGCGCTTTTACCTTGGCGCTCCGGTTCTACCAATCCCTGTACCGGGAGGATGACACCGCCGGGGAGCCTGAGCTCTATCGCAAGATAGGGCTTTGTTACAAGGAACTCGGCGATTACGAACGGGCTCTTCAGCTGCTAGAGCTCGCCAAGGACCGCGATCGGGAATCACCGGCGATACTCGCCGAATTGGCTGACTGCTACGCCCTGTGCGGCGAGGTTCGGCTTTCCAAAGTGCTCTTCCGCGAGGCTTTCTTTCAGGGAGCATCTTCGGTGGAGCTCCATTTTCTTGAGTCCGGCATAATAAACCGGCTCGTCGATCAGGTCCGCGCCCTCGGTTATACCGGCGCGGAACAGCTTGAATGGATACCCGTGTACGGCCTTTTATACGGGGTACTGAACGTCAAGCGCGAGCTCCGCGCTTTGGAATTCGGTAAGCTAAAGCAAGCCATTTTTGCCCTGGAGAACGAGATACGCGACGCGCCCCGGGAAACCGTCGGCGTTTTGGTGCCACGGCTGATCAATCGCTACTTTTGGCTGATCGATCATTATATAAACGTGCATGACGATCAGGCCCGAATCAACGAGGTCTTGTTAAAAATCAAATTGCTGGATGCCGAAGTCTACAACCGGTATACCATGTAAACTGTGCAGGAGTTTTGAATATGTCTGAGTCGTTGGTTAAATCCGTCCAGGAAATGCTGAACGAGGAAAAGTGGACTCGCGCCACCATCAGCAATTATTCCATTAACAATTTCAAGGATCTCGACGCCATCATCCGCGAATCGCAACTGGACAAGAGTCTCGACGAGATTAAAACCCTCTGCGACGAACACCTTGCCCACACGAAGAACAGCATCATCGCCCTGTATCTTTCGGGCGTCATCGCGCTCTCCAAGCAGCTTCTCGACGATTCGGCCCTGGTAAATCTCATCAATATCTTCATAGACAACCACCGGACCCAAATCGTCGAACACCTCTGTCTCCGAATCCTCGATTTCGGCGAATCCCGGTTCGCCCTGCGAACGCTCGCCGACTGCTACAAGGAAGAAGGCAATACCGCCCTTTACGAGATATACGAGCGGTTGGTCAAGATCGATTACGACGAGGCGGACATCACGAAGCTTCTCGCCGAGAAGTACGAGAAAGACGGCGATATGGAAAACGCCATCGATTTCTACAAGAAGGCGCTCTATCGCTACATCAACCGCCGTCAGTCCAATTCCGTTAAGGAGATCTGGACCCATCTCGTAACGCTTATCCCCGAAGAAATCGACTTCTTCTACCACGTTCAGCGGAAAATCTCCAAGAATATGGGCGACGACCGCAGCGCCATGCTGATGCAGGAAGTCTACGTCCATTATAAGGATAAAAAAGACTGGAATACTTCCATAGATATCCTGAAAATCATTCTTTCCTACGACGACAAGGACAGTTGGGCGCGAAAGGAAATCGTCGAATGCTTCCGCGGCAAATACGCCGATCACAGCCTCCTCGACGAATACGTGAAGGCCTCCAACCTGAACCAGGGCTGGCGCAACGTGTTCGAGGCGATCGCCGAATTCGAAAAGCACATTTCCTTTGACGCGGGCAACTTCGTCTTCCATCGCTCGTGGGGCGTCGGCAGGATTTCCGAGGTCAAGAACGACGAAATCACCATCGATTTCGCGAAAAAGCGCGCGCATACCATGAGCCTCAAGATGGGCGTAAACGCGCTGCAAACCCTGAGTAAGGACCATATTTGGGTACTGAAATCCATTTGGAAAAAGGAAAAGCTCGCGAAGAAAGTCAAGGAAGACCCGACCTGGGCGCTTAAGACCATTATTCGAAGCTACGACAACAACTGCGATCTCAAGCATATCAAGGCGGAGCTCGTTCCCGGCGTCCTAACCGTAAACGAGTGGACCAGTTGGAGCACCAAGGCCCGCAAGCTCCTGAAGGAAGACGCGAGTTTCGGGGTTAACCCGAATAATATTGACATTTACACCGTTCGCGACCGCCCGATCTCCCAAGAGGAGAAGATGTTTAATGAGTTTAAGGCTCAGAAGAACTTTTTCGCCCGCATCAATATACTCATGGAATTCTCCGAAAAGGCCGATCCCGATTCCGAGTTCTTCTCCGAGATGTTCAGCTATTTCGCGGGCTACCTGAAGGCATTCAATCAGGTCAACGAGCAGATTATCGCCTCCTACCTCGTGGTGAAGCAGATCGTCGCGAAGCATCCCCATCTCAATCCCGGGATCCAGTACAATTTCGCCGACCTCTTCGCCGAGATCGAGAATCCTTCCATCGTCTATACCGAGATCAAGGATTCTGACCTCAAGAAGAGCTATCTCCAGCATATCAAGAATTTCCTTCCCGATTGGGCCGATATCTACATCAAGCTGTTCCCCACGGTCCTTACCACGGACATCATCGATTCCCTACTGCGCGAGGGCTATACCGACAAGGTAAAGTCCCTTACCCTCGCCTGTTTCGATAATTACCGCGATTACCGCGAGGCGGTCATCTGGTTCTTCAAGAACGCGCAGGAAGCCGACTGGTTTAAGGAAATCGCGATTCCGTACGAGAAGCAGCTTATCGCGCTCATTCACGTGCTCGACGTGACGTTCCGCGAGATCGCGAACCATCGCGAAACCACCGAAAACAGGAAGATCAACCGACAGGTTCATACGATTCTTTTCGGCAAGGACGCCCTCCTCGAAACGTACATTCTCGCCAGCGACGTGGACACCATTACCCGGCTCTATACCCTTATCGACGACGTGAAGGACTTGGACCCGGCGGTAAAGATGCATTTGCGCAATAAGATCCTTGAGATCCACAAGGGCTTCAAGTTCTTCGGAACCGAGGAAAAGACCGTGGTCTCCCGCGGCCTAATCGTCACTTCCAAGATGATGGAAGAGAAGAAGAAGCAGCTCCAAAACATCGTTGACGTGGATATGCCCGCGAACTCCAAGGAAATCGGCTATGCCCTTTCGCTGGGAGACCTCCGCGAAAACGCCGAGTATAAGGCCGCAAAGGAACGCCAAACGATCCTTAATTCCACGGCGACGAGGCTCCAGGAAGAGATTGACCGAGCGCAGATATTCGACCCCACGACCGTTACCGTCGCGAGGGTTTCCTTCGGCACCGTGGTTCATCTGATGAACAACAACACGAAGGACGAGGAATCCTATACCATTCTCGGGCCCTGGGAATCCGATCCGGACAATAAGGTCATTTCATACATGTCGCCGTTCGGCAACGCGATCATGAACCACCGGGAAGGGGAAAATTTGGTATTCACCATCAACGATCGGGAGTATAATTACACGATCAAGGCGATTACCGCCGCGACCTTCTGATTCCCTTCGCCTTAAGAGGACGGTATGAAAAAAGTCTGCATCCTTTTCCTCACACTATTTCTGTTGGCCGGCGCGGGAGGCACTGCCCGCGCCGCCGGAGCCGACATAGTCGTTTTGATGGACGCTTCGGGCACCATTCTGCCATGGTTTGACCAAATCAACGGGAGAATCCTCACGGACATTACGAAAAAGTTCGTGAGGACGGGCGATACCTTTCACCTCATATCCTTCAATTCAAGGTCCAATCTGGAAATAGTACAACCCGTGCTGGGAGAGGCAGACGTATCTCGGATCGTATCCCGATTCATGCTCCTGTATCCGATCGGGCAAAATTCCGATTTTCTTACCGGCCTGCAATACACGTGGCAATACATCAATACCCTCGATCAGCTCAAGCAGAAAATCGTGATCGTCATCTCTGACGGCATCTTCAATCCTCCCTCCTCCAGCCAGTTCGCCTCCTATAGCAACGAGCAAGTCACCTCGGAGCTCGAATCTTACGCGAAAAAGATTAGAAGCGCGGGGTGGAGCGTCTATTACATCAAGCTTCCCTTTCCCGAGAACGCCACTATCACCGCGCTGGACGGTTCAACCGTCTCGATTCCCGCCGGTTCAACGGCTCCGGACGTTAAACAGACCGAAAACGCCGCCGACGGCCAGAACGCGACGGCCAGCAAGGCCCAGGACGGCAGGGATGGCTCAGCTCCCGCGAAAGCCACCGAGTACGTGGACGTTTCCGGAAGCTTCACGGAAGCGGTGGGAATAGGCACGACGAGCTTACCGGAAGGGGATATTCCGCTCGACTTTATCGATTCCGTATTTGACCTTCCGGAGGTAAGCTTTCCTTCGTCCCTCGGAAAAACGGGCAGGACCTTCATTCTTCCCCTGGGGATCCGCAACAAGGGAAATAAGGACGTGCATCTCGAGCTGACCGGCGTAACCGTCGGCGCGGCGGAGGTACTCCAAAAGCACGCCTTCGTGAGCTTGGGGAAGAACGATAAGGGAACCCTCAGGGCGGAAATCAAGCTTCCGGATTCCATCGCGAACGGCGATCAATCCCTCAGGTTTTCCCTGCAATTCGCCGGAAATGCCCGCGTTCACCCCCAAGAAGGCACCGTGACCATGTTCGTGACCGGATTTTCCCCCCTCATCGCCTTCCGGCAAGGCGGAAGCGTGGCGTTCGCGATTTTATTGATCGCCTTGGCGGCCGCGTTCGTGCTCACGCTCATTATCCTGGTTATTCGGCATACCGCCGCGCCCGCGCACAAGGCCCTCCGTTCCGTGCAAGCGGAGGAAGGCGCGTCGGCTATCGGCATTCGGGAGCGCGATCAAGATAAGAAGACGGCTGCCTCGAATACCTTCGGTCCGGGCTTATCGGCTACCGCGAACGCTGACCGTTCCGGCAAAAAATCGTTGGACGATTACGCGGCCGCGGCTTCAGCCGACTCGAATAAGACGATGGCGACCGACGCGTACCGTACCGCCGCAGACAAGAAAATCGCGGCGGATATGGCCGCCTCCGCCTGGAGCGGTTCTGAAATACTCAAGAGGGAAAAGGCGGATAAGAATATCGCCTTCGCGCATGAAGCGGATAAAAAAATCGCGTTCAACGCGCCGCGGTCGATTGACCTTAACCATGAGGTTAACGATTTTGCCGCGATTCAGGAGCAGCAGAAACGGGATCGGTACAATACGCTCACCGAATCGGCCAGAAAGCCGATTCACCATTCCCACATACCCGCTGGCGCCGATCCGGACACCGCGGTTCCGGTATTGGAACGGCGCTCTCTTATGTTCGAACTCCAGGTCCGATATCAGACGAGGATGATCGGCAAACGGAACGTCCACGTGATGAAGGCGGGATCGAAGCTTTCCCTGGGCGGCGGCAATTCCGCGTTCCTCGTCTTCCTGGTCAAATTCCCCCATCGCATCGCGGACGTACGCTTTGACGGGAAGCAATGCAGCCTCGCTATCCTCAAGCCAGAGTATTTCCCGTATGAAAGCGAGAATATCGTGGACAACTGCGTTGGCCGGGAATTCGTTATCGTTTCGGACCGCGATTACGAGGTTCGCTTCACCCTGAAAGAGTATGAGGATCCGGTCGTGAAACTGAACCGGCTCCTTACGTCCATCCGCTTTTAAGGCCTTATTCGGTAGCCGGATTACCGGTCTCTGGGGAATCCGGGGCAACCGCGCGATCCTTTTCCAGTATGGTTTTTGCCCGCTTTTGAAGCGCGCCCTGTTTATCGTCTTCCGCGATGGTCTCTATCCTGCTCTTTACCGAGGCGTAACGCTGTTTTTCGTACATATCCAGGCCAAGGCTTCTCGTAAGCGTATCCTTATGGGAAAGGTATTCCAAGGCCAAATCGGCATAGCGTGAGTCAGCGGCCGATGCGACGATTTTTCCCAACTCATAGCGTAGCCAGGTCTTTTTATCGTCCGCAAGCGTCTTTCGCGCCACGGTCGGTATGACCGACCAGGCAATATCCTTTTGATACTGAGAGAGGGCCTTCGCCGCCTTGACCCGTCTCGCGTCTGTGGCCTTATCGTCACTCACGAGGGATGAAAGCCAATCCAGGCCCTCCTTATTCCCCAGTACCGCAAGCGTTTCGTAGGCCGCGTCCCGAACGGACTCGACGGGATCGGTCTTGGCGCGGTACAAGACCAACGGCGTGATATCGTTAAGCTTTTTCTCCTTGGCTGAAACCAGCGCCTGAATGCGTACCTTGTAATACGAATCGCGAAGCCCGTCGGAGATGAGGGTTTCGGATCCCCTCCCCTCCAACTTCGCCGCTCCCGACATGGCGGCTTCCCGCAGCACCGGATCGGTGGATTCGTAAATTTTCGCCAACGCGTCGTACGCTCGGTCGCCCCCGATGGCGGCGAGCGCCTTGGCAGCCGTCGCCCGGATGACCCCGTTCTCGTCCTCATTTTCCGCGATTTCCAGGAATCTATCCCATTGGGACGGGTCCTTTAGTTCGGCGAGGGCCGTCATAATCGCTTGCCTCGTCACGAGGCGCTGCTTTTCGTCTCCCGAGATTTCGTCATCCAGCATGTCCGACAGGAAGGCCGCGTCTTCGGTTCCGCCGATTTTACCCAAGGCAGCGATTGCCGGTCCCCGAAACTGGGTATTTTCCGTTTCCAGCAACGCCCTAACGGAGGGCGCGCATTCCTTAAGAGAAAGTTTCGACGCGTACGTAAGGGCAAGGGTAACCGTGGAAGACCGTTCGTCCCAGGGGTCTTCGAGAAGGGTTTCGGTCCAATCTTTCAGCGTATCCACTGCCTGATTTGAAAAGAGCGTTATAATGCTTTCCCGCACCCCGACGCTTCTGGTTGAAGAAAATAGGGCCGTGAGCTCCGGCGTAAATTCCTTGGTATCTTCCTTTCCCAGGGTTTCCACCAGGGAAATCAACTCGCTTTCTATGCCGTAGTTGATAATGTCTAGCCGGCTTTCCCGTTGCGTCTTCGGTTCTTCCGAAAAAGGAGTAGAGAGGGCGCAAGAGATCAAAAAAACGCGCGGCAGTATCCAATACAGTTTTTTCATTCTTTGTTACCGAAAAATCTCCCGAGGAAGGACTTTCTGTACGCGGGAAAGCGATCTTCCTCTATGGCCGTTCGGATTTCCCCCATCATTCCGTGGAGAAACGCCAGATTATGCCAGGTGGCCAACATTGAGCTGAGTATCTCGTCGTTTTTATACAAATGCCGCAAATAGGAACGGCTGTATTCCCTGCATACCTTGCAACCGCATTCGGGATCGATAGGCCCGAAATCGGACGCATAGCGTTCTTTTTTAATTGAGATCTGGCCGTCCCGGGTAAAAAGCGACCCGTTTCGGGCGTTTCGCGTGGGCAAGACGCAGTCGAAAATATCGATACCGTTATATACCGCCTCGAGGATATAATCGGGCGTGCCGATACCCATGACGTACCGGGGTTTTTCGGGGGGCAATAGCGCGGAGGTAGAAGCCAGAAAGTCGGAATATACATTTGCCGGCTCGCCGACCGAAAGGCCTCCGATGGCGATTCCGGGTGGATCAAGGTCGATCACCGATTCGACGCTCTCCTTGCGCAAATCCTCGAAGAAATTTCCCTGCACTATCGGGAATAACTTGCCCTGGTATTCGTCCCCGGCGTTTTTCCAAGCGTTCATCGCGCGTTTCGCCCAGTCGGTGGTGATTACCAAGGCTTCCTTCGCTTTCTTCCACGTAGTGCCAAAGCCGGTACAGACGTCCAATTGCATCTGAATGTCGCTATTGAAGGCGGTTTGCAGGGCAACCACCGATTCGGGCGTGAGAAAATGGGAAGACCCGTCAATATGGCTCCTGAACTTCACGCCGTCGTTGGTTATCTTCCGAAATTGCGAAAGGGAGAATACCTGGTATCCGCCCGAGTCGGTAAGGAAATTGCCCTTCCAACCGGAAAAGCCGTGGAGCCCGCCCGCGGCCTTGAGCACGTCGACGCCGGGGCGAAGGTAGAGGTGATAGGTATTGGCGAGGATTATATCAAAACCGATTTCCTCGAGCCCGTCCTTCGTCATTGCCTTAACCGTGGCATTGGTTCCCACGGGCATGAAAGCCGGCGTCCGTACGGGACCATGCGGCAATTGGATTACGCCTGTCCTGGCGCGGCAGGCCGCGTCCTGATGCTGTAACGAATAAATAGAATCGGTCTTATTCATAAACCTTACGTCCTTGCGAATTTGAGAATGACCGCCGAAAGGGCGGTGAATAATAGCACGGGGAACCATGCCCCGGCCAGCGGGGAAATATAGTCCCATTTCGCGAACAGCATGGTCACCATTTGGGTAACGTAATAGGAAACCGCGATGGATAGGCTTATCAGGAGGCTCATAAGTATTATGTTTTTCTTAAAACGACCGCCGAGCGAAATGGAGAAGAAGATTACGATAAAGACGGTAAAGGGGAAAGAAAACCGTTTGTAGTAATTCGCCTGCTGTTCCGCGTAAGGCTGCCCTGCCCTGCGCATTCCGTCGATAAACCGTTTCGCGTCCGCGGACTCAAGCTCGTCGACCGATGTCACGTTCTTCCTAAACGAGATGGGAGGTTCGGTAAAGCGGTACGCCGACGCGTCAGGAACCGTCGACACGGTTCCGTCAGAATCGAAACGGTACGAGCGCGGGTCGTCGAGCGCCCACTCATCGCCATTCCAGGTCGCGCTCGGGGCCTGAATTATGGCCGATATGGAGAGATCCGGATTGCGGACGACGATATACGCGGAAAACAACCGCGCGTCCTGATCCTGATAATAATCCGCCGTGTATACGGTAAGGCCGTCTTGGGTTTTCACGACGATATTCGCGTTGCTGAGCGACTCATCCTCTTTTAATAGCTCTTTGGTCAGCTGTTTGCGCTGCGCATAGGAATGAATCACGACCTTGTCCTCGAAAAAAAACATGGCCACGGAAAGTATGCCGCCGAGGACGATAAGCGGCGCGACCAGCGCATGGAGGGGATAACCCGACGCGAAAACGGAAGTCAGTTCGTTTCGCGCGTACAATGTTCCCATGGTATAGGCGCTCCCGAAAAGAACCGATAGTGGCAAGGAAAAGGAAACGCACTTTGGAACGTACAGGAGCATTACCTTCAGGATATCGCGCGGGGACACCTCGTTATTGAGATACTTCCATAGATTGGCGAATAGGTCGCCCAGTTCAAGCATCAGCACGAAGAATAGGAGGGCCACGAGACAAACGGGCAGGAACTCCGTGATTAGATAGCGCTGTACCAGTTTCATCGCATCGCCCGCCTTCCCAATATGGCAACCCCGAAAAAAAGTATGACCGCGTTGGGAAGCCACATCATCACCGCGCCGTCAAAACCGACCCGCGTGCTCAGGGTTTGGCCGCCGATGAGCATTGCCCAGTATAAAACCGCGATGATGAGCCCCAGTATAAAGCCAACGCTTTGCCCGTTGGTTTTTGCCGAAAGTCCCAGGGGAAAGGCAAGGATAACGAAGAAAAAGGCGCCGAAGGGAATGGAAAACTTTTTATTGAATTCCATCCTATAGAGGTTAATCTCGCGCCCGTTTCCCTCTTTTTTCTTTTTTATCAATTCACCCAATAAGTCCCGAGAGCTCATTTCCCTCGGGGTAATGGACGCCGAGTAATTCGGCGCGACCTGCTTCATGAGCATTTGGTACGAAATGGATTCCGCGGAAATAACGTCATAGTCGGCGCGATTCTTCCGGTCGAGGGACACGATCTGAGGCGTTTCCATGTCAAGGCTCATGAGTACCGCCGGGTCATTGCTTTCCCTGATCGTGGCCTTGGGAGCGGCGATGAATCTCCTTTCTCCGCTTCCGGTGGAATCTATGACCAATAGACCGTCCATGGCCCGGTCGGTTATGCCGCCGGTAACCACGATAGCCTTTTGGTTCTTTTTTATGGAGTTGGCCTCGAGTTCGAGGGCCGGGGTCGAAGTAAGGATGGAGCGGTACAGTTTGGAAAACCGGATCGTCCCCGCGGGCAGTAGAATGTCATTGGTGAAGAAGGAACCGATCGAGATGAGCGCGCCCGCGAGCAAGACGGGAAGGAATACGCTTCGAAGGGGAATGCCGAGGGCGTTGGCCGCGATTAACTCCCGATCGCTGACTATCCTTCCGATGCCCATAAGGGTGCCCACTAGGGCAGCGAAGGGCGCCGACGTGGCGATTATCGCCGGAAGGGAATAAAACATCAGCAACGCGACGTCGCCTAAGGGCGCTTTTTTCGAAAGGATGTCCTCCGCCATGTAGAGAATTTGATTGACGAAAAAAATGAGAAAAAAGAAAAGGAAGCAAACCGCGAAATATATCAGCATCTCGCGGAATACGTACCTGAAAAAAGTGCCCTTCATGGCTAATGGGTTCCCGTTGAACCGTATCCGCCCGTGCCGCGCGCGGTCCGCGAAAGCGAATCGGCGACCCGAAAAACCGCGCGGGTAACCGGGGCGGCGACCATTTGCGCGATTCTCTCCCCGTCGGTGAGCGTCCAAGGCGCATCACCGAGATTAATCAATAAGACGCCTATTTCACCGCGATAGTCCGCGTCTATGGTACCGGGCGTATTCAATACGGTAATGCCGTGCTTTAAGGCGAGCCCCGAGCGGGGGCGTACCTGAACCTCAAATCCCGGCTCGATTTCCATGAAAAGCCCGGTTGGGACCAAATAGCGCTCGCCGGGATGGATTACCCGCGGAGCGTCGATTCTCGCGCAAATATCGGCGCCCGCGGCGTCTTTTGTCTTGTATTCCGGTATACGGGCTCCCCGTTCCGCGCGTATGAGAATTGTGCAGTCCATGATACCTTACCTACTCCTTACCAAGGATTTACCGTACTTACCCGGCGCGTACACGCAGAGCGCTCGGTCGGCCTGGCATGAGACCGAGGCCAAACGGGACATCAAAGCCTCTGAGGACCATTGTCGAACCGCTTCCAAGTCGTGCTCAAGATCCTGTACCCTTCCTTCACGAAAGAATTGCCTGGCCAGGCGTTTCATTCGATATTCAGGATCCTCTGACGCGAGGGTGATAGCGCCGATCTCCCGCTCCCTGGCGTCTGAAACTTCCCGTTCGGTAGGCCCTTTCTCAAAGAAGGCTGCCGCGTGTTCGTTCAGGGTTTCGACCGATTCCCGGGTTTTTTCGGGCGGTACCGAAAGGGTAACGCCGAGGAACGATAAATCCCTAAACACGTTGACGGATCCGGAAAGCGAATAGCAAAGGCCCCGTTCTTCCCTCATCTCCTGAAACAGGCGCGAACTTACCGTATCGGAAAGTATATCATTGATCGCGGACCATTCAAACCAGTCGACCGTGGTTTTTATCGGCGGCAATTTCCATCCCGCGACGATCTGACTCTGATTGAATCGGGTTTTCTTGACCCGCGTTCCCGGTACCCACAGGGAGGGAAGCTCCCCGATACGACGGTCGCTTGGCCCATCGTTCGCCGGGGGTAAAGCCTCCAGCTCGCGAACGCAGGGATTCTCGTCGAAAGACCCGGATAGGGTTACGCATGCCAGGCGTCGCATCACGATTTCGGCATGGTATCGGCGAAGGTCGCAGGGCCTTATGGCGCTTACCGACTCGACGGTCCCGGCGATCGGCAGCGAAAGGCCCGCTCCGGCGAAACTGGTTTCCATGAACCACTCGGCGCAGGATTCTTCCGGGTCGTCGAGATACGAAAGAATTTCGCTCTCAATGACCGAGCGTTCCGTTTCGATATCCTCGTTGCGGAATGAGCTTGCGGCCAGCATCTCTACCATCATTCGAAGGGAGGCAGTAGCGGCGGAACCGGGAACGACCGCGTATAGGCAAACGATTTCGCGATCCGTAAAGGCGTTCACGTAACCGCCCGTTCGATCGAAAAAGCGGGCGATGTCCCTCGCGGAGAACGCGTTCGTGCCCTTGAAAAGCATGTGCTCGATAAAATGGGTTATTCCGGAATTGGAAACCGTTTCGTCGCGGGAGCCCGTATAAAACCAAAAACCGATCGCCGCGGCTTTCGTCGCGGCAACCGGTTCTGATAGTAGGGTAATCCCGTTATCGAGCGCGTGCCTATTTATCGGCATCGTCCCCGAGGGCATCGATATAAGAGAGGTTGAGGCGTCCCATTTTATCGACTTCAAGAAGCTTCACGGGAATTCGCTGGCCCTCTTTAACCACGTCGGAAACGTTTGCGACGCGGGTGCGGGAGAGTTTGGAAATGTGGCAAAGCCCTTCCTTTCCCGGGAGGATTTCGACGAACGCGCCGAAATCCATGATCCGCTTGACCGTTCCATCGTATATGCGGCCGACCTCGGGATCTTCCACGATTCCCTTGACGGCGTCTTTCGCGCCAAGCGCGTGCTTCGCGGTCTTGCCGTAAATCGTCACGGTACCGTCGTTTTCGGTATTGATGGTAACGGAATACTGCTCGGAAATCGCCTTGATATTCTTGCCGCCCGGGCCGATGAGTGCGCCGATCTTGTCGGTGTCGATCTTCATGACCTCGATGCGGGGCGCGTACTCGGAGATCTGGGCGGAGGGCTTGGAAATGGTCTTGTTCATGATGCCGAGGATATGGAGGCGACCGCGTTTCGCCTGGGCGAGGGCGTTCTTCATGATCTCGGTGGAAACGCCGGCGATCTTGATGTCCATCTGGAACCCGGTGATTCCGCGCTCGGTACCGGCAACCTTAAAGTCCATGTCGCCGAGGTGGTCTTCCTCGCCGAGGATGTCCGAAAGGATGGCGTACTTGTCGCCTTCGGTGATCAACCCCATCGCGATTCCGGCAACGGGAGCCTTCATGGGTACGCCCGCGTGAAGCATCGAAAGGGTGCCGCCGCAGACGCTGGCCATGGAGGACGATCCGTTGGACTCGAGAATTTCGGATACCACGCGAACCGTATAGGGGAACGCTTCCCGGGAAGGAACCATCGGTTCGAGAGAGCGGCGGGCCAGATACCCGTGGCCGATTTCGCGGCGTCCGGTACCCATGCGGCCGACTTCGCCGACGGAATAGGGAGGGAAATTGTAGTGGAGAATGAAATTCTCGCGGCGATCGCCCTCGATGTCGTCGTAAATCTGTTCGTCGAAAACGGTGCCGAGCGTGGCGACCGCGAGCGATTGGGTCTCGCCGCGGGTAAACACCGCAGAACCGTGCGGGCGGGGCAACACGCCGATCTCGCAGGTTATGTCCCGGATATCCTCGGTTCCGCGTCCGTCGACGCGCACGCCTTTTTCCAAGATGGTCCCGCGGAGGATGTTGTATTCCATTTCCTCGAAAAGGGCGTCGAACAGTTTTTTCTGGACGCCGTCTTCAAGCTGTTCCGCGTATTTGGCCGCCAATTCCGACTTGACCGCGTCGCACGCGTCGCGGCGCTCGAATTTACCCTTTACGTACAGGGCTTCGGAAAGGCGCGGATAGGCGGCGGCGTGAATCGCGTCGCGGTTTACAAGCTCGACCTTCATGGGATTGAGCGGCAGTTTTTCCTTGCCCACTTTCGCGCGCAATTCGTCCTGAAGCTTGCAAATCACCTTGATGAACTCGCTGGCCTTGTCGAGGGCTCCGAGCATTACCTCTTCTGAAACCTCATGGGCGCCGCCCTCGACCATGGTGATGCCGTCGGCAGTACCGGCGACCACGATTTCCATGTCGGCTTTCTCGATCTGCTCGAAAGTCGGGTTAATGACGTATTCCCCGTCCAAATACGCGATGCGCGCAGCGGCGACCGGGCCGTTGAAGGGAATGTCGGAAATGGTAACCGCGGCAGAGCTCGCGATCACGGCGAGGATGTCGGGGGGATTCATCATATCCGACGAAATGGTGGTCGGAACGATCTGGATATCGCGGCCGAAGGCCTTGTCAAACAAGGGGCGCATTGGGCGGTCGATCAGGCGGGAAACGAGAATTTCCTTGTCTTTGGGCCTGCTCTCGCGCTTGATGAACCCGCCGGGGATTTTTCCCGCGGCATAGTACTTTTCGTTGTAATCCACGGTAAGCGGCACGTAATCGAGGCCTTCCTGGCTGGAGGAAGAGGCGCAGGCCGTGGCCAATACCGCGGAACCCGCGTATTGAGCGTAAACAGAACCGTTCGCCTGTTTGGCGAGGTGCCCGGTCTCGAGAATGAGATCCTCATTCCCGATCCGGTACGTTACTCTAGTAGACATATGGTTATTTCCTTAAAGTTGATGTTATTCCCGAAAATGAAAAAAGTTACCCGCCCGAGTTAGGCAGGTAACTTTGATCTTACTTGCGGAGCCCGAGTTCCTGGATAAGGGTACGGTAACCCGCGAGGTCCCTGCGCTGCAGGTACTTCAGCAAGCGGCGGCGCTGGCCGACCAGAATGATAAGACCGCGATTGCTGTTCTTATCTTTCTTGAAGGTCTTGCAGTGCTCCGTGAGCTGTTTGATGCGCTCGGTAAGAAGCGCGATCTGAACCTTGGTATTTCCGGTATCCTTTTCGTTGTCGCCGAATTTCGAGACCACCGCGGTGGTTTCTTCTTTTGTAAGTGCCATACTTACTCCTTCTCTATCAATATCATCATGATAACCTAAAATCGAACCGCGAGTATTTCGTTCTCGCCCGGCAGCGTTTGTCCCTCAAGGGGACTCAAAACGACTGACTGCGGGGATACCCGTAGTTTCGCGGCGCATTCCCGTCCCTCGGTAAGAATGAGGCTCACGGTATACAGACCTTCTCCGGGAAGGGCCTGGGTAATGTCGGAAACGGGGACTTCCAACGAAAGCCCGGTATCCAGCCATTTCAATGCCATGAAGTCCAGTAAAAATGGATGACCGAGAAAACGTTCCGCGAGGGAGAAATCGGCAGATTGAACCGCTTTGCGCACGGCGCTGGAACTTATTCTCAGTCCGTCTAGCTCTATCTGCTGAATGGAATCGAGGCGGAAACCATCCCGGTGGGCAATGGCGGAAATTTCCGCCATTCCGGTATCCAGGCGATGCCCGCAACGGAAATCGGGGCCAACGGCCACATACCGCATGCGAACCTTTTTTACCAGAATATCAAAGAATACACCTCCTGATATTCTACTGAAATCCGAGGAAAAGTCAATCAGGAGGGCGAATTCAAAGCCTAATTCCTCAAAGCGGGATAGGCGAAGGTGAAGCGTCGAAACGTCTCCCGGGTATTGGTCGCCCTTTTTAAGGGTTCTCGGCGAACGGAGAAAGGTGACGATGCCCGGAACGTGCCGATGAAGGGACGCATTGTTCATAACCGCGTCGAATAAGGCCTTATGGCCACGGTGAGGACCGTCAAAACCGCCGATGGTCAATGCCGTTCCAGAGCGGTTACGGCACAGGGTATCGATCAGGCACTGGGTTTCTTCGGTATCGAGGGAATCCCATAGTATCGTTTTCAAGGGGGTCCCCCGAACACGAAACCATACGTAAGGCGATCTTCGCTGGCGACTATGGCGCCCATGAATTCAGGACCGCAAAATACGGCCTGGCGGTTACAGGGGGCGGCGAGAAACCAGCTTGTATCCATTTTCATGCCGCGTAAAAAGGCTTCCCGTTTATCAGGAACCAATTCGAGGGGAGGCAAACCGATGATCGCGGAAATATCACGGGTAAAGGGAATCAGTGAGGAACGGATGTCCGAGGCCTCCGCGCGCGGGGGACGTTCGCCTTTTCCGAATTGATAGCGAATCTCGGGCGAAAAGGGAGGAAGCATCGCCGCTCCGGCGGCCTTCTCCAGGGGAAAGGGTCCGATTCGGGTTCGGCGCAACGCCGCCAAATGGGCATAGGTACCGCACGCCGCCGCGATATCGCGGGCGAGGGAGCGGATATAGGTGCCCTTGGAGCAAACGACCCGTAGCACGGCGCCTTGAATGAGTTCACGTTCATTATCCCGAACGGTAACGGTAGATTCGATTTCTATGGAGTGAATGACGATTTTCCTCGGTTCAAGGGCGACGGTCTCCCCTCCCCGCGTCCGGTCTGAGGCTCTTTTACCGTCTACGTGGACCGCCGAATACAAGGGAGGCGTTTGCTCAATTTCGCCCCTGAAGGCATTGAGCGCGCCCGTAACGGAAGGCAAATCCGGAAGGGGACCGGTTTTAGTTACCGTTCCTTCGGGATCCAGGGTATCGGTTTCGGAACCGAAGGCGACAAAGGCGATATACTCCTTATCGCAATCGGTAATAAAGGGAACCAGGCGCGTATACCGACCGGTAAGGGCAACGAGAAGCCCGTCCGCAAAGGTATCGAGCGTTCCCGTATGGCCGGTTTTCTTGGTTTTTAGCGCGTCCTTAATTTGCCAGAGTGCGGAAAAACTCGTAATGCCGGGCTGTTTTGCCAGCAATACGATTCCCTCGTTTGAGCTGCCCAAATCTATTCGTCCGACCCGTCTTCTCCGTCGGGGGTTTCAACGTCCGAAATTTCAAGTTTATTGATTTTCTGGACCATTTCAAAACCCTCGCGGATGCTTTCATCGAAAATAAAAGTCAGGTGGGGAAACTGCCGAATTCTGAGTTTCTTGCCGATCGTGCCCTGGATAAAGCCGGCGGCTCGCTCCAGGCCCTTTACTCCCTGACGGGTTTCGCCAGGGCTCAGAAAGCTGGATACGTATACCTTCGCGTGCGCGAGATCGCCGGATACTTCAACCCGGTGAACGGTAAGGAAGGTGGAAACCCGGGGGTCCTTTATCCGACCCCCGAGAATCAATTTGGAAATTTCCTCGCGAATCTGCTCGCCGAGCCGATCCAGTCGATATTCGCCCATTTATTCCTTCTGTCCCTCGGCCTTTGGCTTGTCAGAACTTAGCTTCTCGCTATCCTTCAGCTTGCGGGCGACCTCTACGAACTCGATTACCTCAAACTGGTCACCGACTCGCACGTCGTTGTAATTCTCTACCGAGATACCGCATTCGAAGCCGGCGGCCACTTCCTTCACGTCGTCCTTGAACCGGCGGAGCGAGGCGAGCTTTCCGGTGTACACGACGATACCCTCGCGGATAACGTGCACGGTGGAGCTGCGCTTTATCATTCCCTGAAGCACGTAAGAACCGGCGATGGTACCGATCTTGGGTACCTTGATGGCCTCCCGAACCTCGACGGAACCGATAACCTCTTCCTTGATATCCGGCTTGAGCATCCCTTCCATGGCGAGTTCGATTTCCTCGACCGCCTTGTAAATGACGTTGTACTTTCGGATATCCACCTTTTCCTGGTCGGCGAGGATCTTCGCCTGAGGGGTGGGGCGCACGTTAAAGCCGATGATGATCGCGTTGGAGTCTGCGGCCGCGAGCATAACGTCCGAGTCGTTGATGGCTCCCGCGGAAGCGTGGATAACGTTCAGGCGGACGTCCTTGGTGGAAAGCTTTTCCAGCGAGGACTTGAGCGCTTCGACGGAACCCTGCACGTCACCCTTGATGATGACCTTGAGTTCCATGACTTCGCCGTCGTGAATCGTATCGTACAGATTGTCCAGCGTAACCTTTTTAACGTTCCTCGAATTCTCGAACCGCTTGAGCTCGAGTCTCTTCGAGGAAATCTGACGGGCATGCCGTTCCGATTCGGTAACCTGGAAGGGATCGCCCGCATTGGGCATACCCTCGAGACCGAGGATTTCCACGGGCATGCTCGGGGTCGCTTCCTCGAGTTTATCGCCCCGATCGCTAAAGATCGCCCTAACCCGCCCGGAATACACGCCCGCGACGTAGGGATCCCCGGTACGCAGGGTACCGCGTTCCACGATAATGGTCGCGACGATACCCCGACCGTGGTCGATGCGCGATTCGATAACCTTGCCCTCGGCGCGGCAATCGTAATTGGCGGTGAGCTCGAGCACTTCGGCCTGGATGAGAATCGCGTCGAGCAGTTCGTCCAAACCGGTCTTTTGCAACGCGCTTATGTGCACGAACTGGGTTTCTCCGCCCCACTCTTCGGGGATGAGCCCGTAATCGGAGAGCTGGGTCTTCAAACGGTCCGGATTCGCCTCGGGCTTATCGATCTTGTTGACCGCGACGATGATGGGCACCTTCGCGTCTTTGGCGTGATTGATCGCCTCGATGGTTTGGGGCATGACGCCGTCGTCTGCCGCCACGACGAGAACCACGATATCGGTGATTTCGGCGCCGCGGGCGCGCATCATGGTGAATGCCTCGTGACCGGGCGTATCGAGGAAGGTAATCTTTCCCTTCGGCGTATCCACGGTGTAGGCGCCGATATGCTGGGTAATACCCCCGAATTCTCCGCCGGCGACGTTGGCGCTTCTGATGGCGTCGAGCGTCTTGGTCTTACCATGGTCAACGTGACCCATGATCGTAACCACGGGCGGACGGTGCATGAGCTCGGCCCCGGCGTCGCTTTCGCTTTCGATAACGGTTTCGTCGTACAGGCTGACGATATGGACGGTGCAGTCGTATTCAGACGCGAGTATCGTGGCGGTATCGGCGTCGATGGATTGATTCATGGTCACCATCATGCCCATACCCATAAGCTTACCGATGAGCTCGGAAGCCTTGAGGTTCATCTTTCTCGCGAGTTCGGAAACCGATATGGTTTCCATGATTTCGACTTCCTTGGGAATCGCGTTGGCCTTGTCTTGAGCCTTCTTCTTTTGCTGAAGAAGTTTTTCCTCAAAATCAAGTTCCTTGTCCTTCCGATAGGACGAGCTCTTTTTACCCTTGAAAGTTTGCTTTTTGGCGGGACCTTTCCCGGATGCGAGGGGCATCGGCGATCCGCCGGGACCGCCGGGACCGCGCCCGGGGCCGCCTTGGTAGCCGCCGGGTCCGCGCCCGGGACCGCCTTGGTAGCCGCCGGGTCCGCGTCCGGGTCCGCCTTGGTAGCCGCCGGGACCGCGTCCGGGTCCGCCTTGGTAGCCGCCGGGTCCGCGTCCGGGTCCGCCTTGGTAGCCGCCGGGTCCGCGCCCGGGTCCGCCTTGGTAGCCGCCGGGTCCGCGCCCGGGTCCGCCTTGGTAGCCGCCGGGTCCGCCTTGGTAGCCGCCGGAACCGCCTTGGTAGCCGCCGGGTCCGCGCCCGGGTCCGCCCTGGTAGCCGCCGGGTCCGGACGAACCGCCCTGGTAGCCGCCGGGTCCGCGGGAACCGGCGCCTTCGCGGGCCTGGGTACCCGAGAAATTATCACGGTTGCCGTAACCGCCGCGAGGAGGTCCGTTATAATTGCCGCCCGTCCTGGGACCAGGCCGCCCGCGGTCGGCGAGATTGCCGACCTTAACGTTGGGCCGAGGGGGGCTTAATTCTATCGATTGAGGCTTGCGGCGTTCCCGCGAAACCTCTTCGGTTTTCTCTCCCGATGCCTTGGGAGCCGGTTCCGCCGCCGCGGGGGCAGCGGGTTTATCCGCGTCGCTTCCATGCACCGGTATAACGTGAACGGTCCTCTTGACCGGTGCTTCCTGAGGCTCGGGAATATGGGAAGTCGGTGTTTTCTTTTTCACCACGACAACCTTTTTCTTCTCGCCTTGCGAAGCGCCGGCAGTGGACTGGTCAGCCATTGAGGGATCGGATTTTTTCTGTTTATTCAGAATTACCTTCGGTTTCTGCGTATTCTCAAGATCTTCGGCCATACAGTATCCTATTCTTCGTCCTCATATTCAAAGCTGAGACCAATACCACAATTGGGACACGTTGTCATATCGATCGTAATTGAAGCCCCGCATTCGGGACATTCATATTCTTCGGAATCAGTATCTTCCACCGCTCCCTGTTCCGCCGCGAGAACCGCTTCCGTATCGGGCGCGTCCTCCACGACTTCGAGGTTTTCCTTGATAATTCCCTCAAGGGCGGTCGATAGTTCGCCGTTCATGCCGTCAAGGGCTTCGATGGCAGCGTTATCCATCGAAAGCAGGCTTTCTATTTTATCAATTCCGTTGTTGCGGAGCACGGAGACAAGCTCTTCGGATACGCCGGGCAACTCGGCGACGTCGGATATCTCCTCCACGGGAGGCTCGTCGCTAAAGAGGTTCTCGACGGCCTTGCGCGACTCGGCCGTAAGGTCCAGCTCCGCGAACTGTTCCTCGGTTTTTACGTCGATGCTCCAGTCCGCAAGCCGGTTGGCGAGGCGCACGTTCAGGCCCTGCTTGCCGATCGCAAGCGAGAACTGCTGGTCCGAAACGACGGCAAGGGCAGTTCGTTTCACCTCATCGAGGATCACGACATCGTTAACCTCGGCAGGGGACAGCGCGTTTCGGATAAAGACGCGGGGATCGGGATCAAATTTGAGGATATCGATCTTTTCGCCCTCCAACTCCCGTATTACGGCCTGAATGCGTACGCCCTTAAGGCCCACGCAGGCGCCAACGGGGTCAACGTCCTCGCGATGCGAAGAAACGGCCACCTTGGTACGGTATCCGGGTTCCCTGACGATCTTATGGATTTCCACGGTCCGGTCGTAAATCTCGGGAACCTCAAGTTCCAGGATGCGCCTCACGAAATCGGGATCCGTCCGGGAAAGGACGATTTGGAGGCCGGTTTGCGTTTTTCGGACTTCCGAGATCATCGCCTTAATGCGGTCGTTTTGGCGATAGGTCTCGCGGGGCGACTGGAATTTCTTGGGGAAAATTCCCTCAACCTTGCCCAGGTCGACGTAGATATTGCCGTTTCGCTCGCGCTGGTAATAACCGATGATGATCTCGCCCACCTTATCCTTGTATTCGGAATACAGGCTGTCTTTCTGTATGTCTCGAATGGATTGATGCGCGGTCTGTTTCGCCGACTGGACGGAAATGCGGTCAAACTCACGGGGGTCTACCTCGATTAGGAGTTCATCGCCTACTTCGCATTCAGGATCAAGCTCGAGCGCCTCTTCCAACTCTATTTCCACCACCGGGTTATAAACGCCGTCCACGATAGTCTTTCTGGAATATATGGAAACGTCGGTATGCTCGGCGTTAAAGGAAACGACCGCGTTGTCGTTCATCCCGTATTTTCTCTTATATGCGGCCTTGAGGGTATCCTCAATCATCCTGAATACGAGATCCTCGTCAATGCCTTTTTCCTGAACTAGTTGGCGTATCGCTTCTGCCATTTCTGCGGACATTCAAGACTCCTTGAAACTACACCGACTCACCGTCGGCTTGTTGGTAAATCCCTTGAAACTACGCCGACTCACCGTCGGCTTGTTGGTAAATCCCTTGAAACTACGCCGACTCACCGTCGGCTTGTCGGTAAATCCCTTGAAACTACGCCGACTCACCGTCGGCTTGTCGGTAAATCCCTTGAAACTACGCCGACTCACCGTCGGCTTGTCGGTAAATCCCTTGAAACTACGCCGACTCGAATTATCGGGGGCCGGCCAATTTCGCCTTTGATATTTTTCCATAGGGGATCCGCATATCTTTGTCGTCTGTGCGCAAGGTCACCGCTTCCCGATCGGAAGATACGACGGTTCCGGCCATCCAGTCCGATATATCGGAGTTCCAGACCTTCACCTGTTTACCGGTAAAAATGGAAAACTCGGCGGCGTTTTTCAGTATGCGATCCAATCCGGGCGAAGTTACTTCTACGTACATATCCTGGGAGGACAGTATGGCTTCTAGCCGCGGTAAAAGCGCGCGGTGTACCCGGGTGCATTCTGCTATGCCCACGCCTTCGGGCCCGGTTATGACAACCTTGATGTGCCAGGTTGTATGACGCTTGAAAACGACAAGCTCCACGAGACTACAGCCAAGCCCCTGAATTAAGGGTTCGCAGTCTTGAAAATACGGAATGTTTTCCGGAGCAATGAATTCCACTGCCGAATGACTCCCCCGACCTTTTGGTCATGAACGATTGGGTCCGTATATGAAAAAGGAGCCGCTCGAACGACTCCTTAAAATACAGAATCTAGTAATGTTCAATAAAGAAATTAGCATATGCCACTTAAAATGTCAAGCAATCCGGAATATCAATCATAGAACAGCGCCAAACCGTAAACTTTTCCAGCGCCGGCCGATTTAAGGGCTTCGGCGCAGGCTTCCAGCGTTGACCCCGTCGCCGTTAGGTCATCGATCACGTAGATAGCGGGAGGAAAGGATTCGAAACGCCCGCAGCGAATCGCGCCCTTCAAATTCATAAGGCGTTCCTCATGCCCCAGTTTTTTTTGCTGTATCGCCGATTTTCTGGTCAAGGGCCGCACTACGTTGACCCGATGTCGTTTCCGGAGAATTGCCGCGATTTCCTCCATTTGATCCCAACCCCGTTCGCGGATCTTTCCCGGGCGCGGCGGAACCGGGATCACGGCCCGCTCGCCGGCATCCAGTCGGCTTAGGGCGAGGGCAAAGCACCGCGCGAAATAAGGGGAAAGCCCGCGTAAGCCGGCTATTTTCCAGGCCGTCAGCAAAAGTTGATTCGCGCTGTCGTAGGGATACAGGACATGGATTCCGTCCAACGGCGAGGATGGGCTCGTATCGGTCCTGCAGCACACGCATCGGTTTTTGGCGGAAAGGAGCGGCCTGCCGCATACCGAGCAACGGGGAAGGCGGGGGCTTACGGCTTCCCGATAATACCGCTGTTCAAGACAGCGGTCGCAAACGGGAATACCCGCTTCAGCCGCCCCGCCGCATACCGCGCACGTTTGCGGCGCCAAAAGGGCGGCCAAGCCCCTCGAGGCGATTCCTGTGACACTGGGTATCATGGCTTTCTCGTCGCGCAGGCGCGTCTTTTTGCCCGAATCTAGGTACCTGAAAGCCTTTTTTTCCAACGGTCAATAAGCTGTAACGCCTCCAAGGGCGTGCAACGGTCGGCGTCGGTAGAGAGGATTTCGTCCAAGATCAGTTCTTCTTCCGGGAAGAGGCCGGACTGCGCCGCCATTGGCCCGGGAGCGGAAGCGTGAGCGATAGGCGCCTCGATAGCGCGGCTCGACGGCGGATACGCAACCGTATGCTCGGCATGGCTTTTTAAAAGGGCCATGGCTCGACTCAAAACCGGCTCGGGTATTCCCGCGAGCCTCGCTACGTGAATTCCGTACGAATTGCCGGAAGCGCCTGGCTTCACCTTTTTCAGGAACACCACGTTTCCTTCGGTCTCAAGCACGTCGAGACACCAGTCGGCAAGTCGCGGATGCTCGATACGGGACAATTCATGATAGTGGGTGGCGAAGAGTGTTCGGGCGCCAATATGTTCGAGGAGGTATTCGGTCACTGCCTGGGCGATGGAAAGTCCGTCTTCCGTGGAGGTACCGCGTCCAACCTCGTCCATGATTACGAGGCTTTGCCGCGTGGCGGAACGGAGTATCAGCGCCGTTTCGGTCATTTCCACGAGAAAAGTCGATTCGCCTCGGGCCAGATTGTCGGTCGCCCCTACCCGGCAAAAGATTCTATCCACGGGATCGATGCGAAGCGCCGAAGCGGGAACGAACGAACCGATCTGGGCCATTATGGCGATGAGGGCCGTTTGGCGCAGGAAAGTGCTTTTTCCGGCCATATTCGGCCCGGTAATCAAGGCGAAAGAGGGTATGTCGCCCGACGTGGCTCCGGAAAGGCATATGCCGTTCGGGACAAAATCCCCGCTGGGCAGGTGTGCTTCGACCACGGGATGCCTTCCGTCCACGATGTCGATTATCCCGTCGTCGGTAAATTCCGGTTTAACCCACGCCGAAACCGTCGCAGCCCGCGCGAAGGATTGATATACGTCGATGCGGGCAATGGCACGGGCGGCGCGAGACAACGCCGGTAAATGTTCGGCGACCTTTGCCCGTATTTCGAGAAAGAGTTCCTGTTCCAATTCGGTGATGCCCGACGATACGCCGTTTAATTCGGTTTCAAGCTCAACCAAACGGTCGGTGGTATAGCGGTCTCCCGCGGCCAATGACCGGCGTCGAATGAAATGGGGGGGGACTGAATCGAGATTGCCCTTGGAAACCTCGAGATAATAGCCGAGCATGCGATTGTAGCGTATTTTCAGGTTCTGTATGCCCGTTATCCGGCGTTCCTCGTCTAAATAAGACTCCAAGACCGCACGGGAATTGTCCCGGAGGCCGCGAAGCTCGTCGAGGCGCTTCGACCATCCGGATTTGATCATGCCGCCCTCGTTGAGCGCGACCGGCGCGTCCTCGAGCAGCGAGCCGTTGAGCAGTTCCACCACTTCGAGCAAGCCCTGTTTTGAGGAGGGATCCAATTCGGTGTCGACACCTTCGCATTGCGTTAAATCCGCCAACTCCAGGTATGACGAAAGGCTACGGCAGAGCGCGACCAAATCCTTGGCGTGGGCGCGGGACATCCCGATGCGGGCGGCGAGCCGTTCGATATCCAAGATGCCCGATAGTACTTCCCGGATTTTCGTTAGGTTCCGTTGGTCGCGATAAAGCCGCTCTACCCTATCGACCCGCGCGGCGATTGCCGTTCGATCGGTCAAGGGAGAGAGAATCCAGGACCGAAGGAGCCTTTTGCCCATGGAAGTTCGCGTATAGTCCAGGCTTTCGAGCAGGGTATACTGTTCCGACCCGTCCCGTAAGTTCTTGGTAAGCTCAAGGTTCTTCCTGGTCGCGTCGTCGATGGAGACCAATTCCCCCTCGATGCCGATTCTTATGGTGTCGATATGCGCGATGGAACCGCCGGCGGTGGACTCAAGGTACTCTAGGAGCAAGCCCATGCCCGGAATGACCGGGTCTTTTTCCCCGAGCCCGAACGCGGCGAGGCTCGCGGTTCCGAAATGCGAGCAAAGCCGGCGGTAGGCGCTCTCCCGATTGTAACTCCAATCGGGATACCGATTTACCACCATCCCGGGAATCGCGGCGCATGATTCCGCGATATCGGGCCATTCTTCCAAGACCGACTGTTGCGCCAATAATTCCCGGGGCTGCAACCGCCCGGTTTCCCTTCGAACGAATTCAAGGGCTTCCGGTTCCGGCGCCGAGGCGGCCGAGAGTTCCCCGGTAGAAATGTCGATCCAGGAAAGGGTAAAACGCCGAACGCCGCCCGATTCGGCTACGGCAAGGGAGGCGAGATAGTTATTCGATCCGCTCTCGAGGTAATCGTCGTCGACTACCGTGCCCGGCGTGATTACCTCCACGACCTTTCGCTCGGCCAATCCCTTCCCGGGGGCGTTTAGCGCGACCTGTTCGCAGATCGCGATTTTTTTGCCCACCCGCAAGAGCCGCGCGATATATACCCGGGAGGCGTGATAGGGAATCCCGCACATGGGACTCCCGCCCCGCTTCGTGAGGGTAAGATTCAATAAACGGCTCACCTCGACGGCGTCTTCGTTGAACATCTCGTAAAAGTCCCCAAGCCGGAAAAACAATACCGCGTCGCGGTACTGTTCCCGAATCCCGAGGTACTGGGCCATCATGGGGGTGACGTCGGACATGGATACGATCTATGGCTATTGCAGGTTGGTCATGGCCCGCAGGACCTTTTCGGTGAGATCTACCGTCGGACTATACCAAATAATGGAATTGTCCTCTTGAAGGCTTAATACCATGCTATACCCGTCCGATTCGGCGATTTTTCGAATTTGCTCGTACAGACTTGAGTAAAAATCGTCGTCGGTAATGAGTTTCTTTTTCAACGTGTCCAATTCCGCGTTTTTCACCCGGGAATACTCCACGAGAAAACTCGTCTTCGTATTGATTTCGGACTCAAGCCGGGCGGCCTTCGTCTGATCGCCCAGGGTATCGGCGTCGACCTTGTCCTGGCGGAGTTTCTTGATCTCGTCGGACATTCTCTTGATCTCGCCCTGGTATTGGGTTTTCTTGGCCTCGTAATCGCGTACGTTACGGGAATCGCGGTAAAAGGCGGCGTAGATGCGGGCCGTATCCACTACCGCGAATTTCGTGATCTGCTGGGCGCCGAGGCCCCCGACAAAGAGGGCGAGGGATACGGCTATAAGCAATGCCTTTTTCATTTCGATACTCCTTGGGACTTACAGATTCGCGATATTGAAGGAAAGGACGAATTTCCAGTCGGGTCCGACACCGTTGCCCCATTCGAACTTCCCGTCCTGAATCCTGAACGTATTGGCGAACATCAGGCGCAAGGGAAATTGCGGAATCGAGAACCGCAAACTCGGCCCGTAACTGAAATAATAATCGTCCAACGTGAGCGAGCCTATATCCTCAAGGCGGTCCTTGATCGCCACCGCGTCGAGATACAGATCGGCCGCGATGACGCCGGGCGCGAGGGGAACCCGCAATTCAAGCCAGTGATTGACCTCAAGATCGCCCCGTACCGTGGAATACAGGCCGCTCCATCCGCGACCGGTAAACATTCCGTCGACGTAGAGCTTGCTGGTATCGCCGATCTCGTTTCCGTCCACGCTCCTGAGGAAAGAAAGCCCCGTATAGCCGGCCAGAACCAGTTTCAGGTTCCAGACGTTGGTAAGGGGGTAATCGAGCAAGGTGAAATACGCCTCGCCCTTCAGGTCAGAGCGCATGTAGTAATCGGTCTCAATGCCGGGAAGGATGCCGTAAAACGTGACTTGCTCGCTGGCGAACCACCCCTTGGAGGGATCGTAATTCAGGTCGCGGTCGTCGAGCGACAGCCTTGACCAGACGGAGTTGCTCCAGCCCCACCCGCCGTGCTGATCGCGAATGCTTTTGTCCGCCGGACGGTAGAGCTTATCGTCGTAGAAATTCTGAACCACGGAGAAATTGAGGCCGCCGCGAAGGGTGACCATGGCGAAGTTCGGGTTCCATCGATAGCCGGTAGAGGTGCCCGCCCCGTATTTCCACCGGTCATACTTCATGCGGAAGGAATCGTCTATGGCGGTAGCCGCCTTATATTCGGCCACCGAGGTAAACGGGTCGGGAACCATGCCGATGTCCTCGTAATCGCTATCCGAGAAGATGGGATAGAGGCTGTCCTGATAGGCGAAGAGCTGCTGATGGGAGAGCGACAGGTTAAAGCTCACGGTCAGGGGCGTGCCGAGGAACCAGTTCTGGGCGAAGCCGAGGGAGAGCTCCTGCGTGTCCGGCGAGGCCGTCACGTTGGAAGAGAGCGTTTGGCCGTTTCCGAAGAGGTTTTTGTCCTCCCATTGCACGAATACCGAAAGGGGGAACGAATCCGCGTCGGTAACGCCGGAGAACGTCACGCCGAACTGTACCGAGGCGGTGGATTGCTCTTCCAGGTTGATTATCACGTCCACCAGGTTTTCCTCGGAACCCTGCGCGAGGTCCGGGGCCACGACGGAGAAATAGCGGAGGTTATACAGATTCCTGACGCTGTTTATGAGCTTTCCCTTCGAGAAAATATCGCCGGGCTCGAGACTGAACTCCCGAAGTATGACCTTGTCCTTGGTCTTCGTGTTACCCTTGATGATTATGTTTTCCACGTGGCTGCGTTCGCTTTCCACCACGGTGATCACGTAGGACACGCGGTGTTTTTCCGCGTCGCGTATTTCACGGCGGGTAATGTAATTGGAGGTATAGCCGTTCTCGAAATACACGTCGGCTATGGCCTGATACCCGACGTCATAGCGGCCCTGGTTCATGACGTCGCCCTCGTTGAGGCGAATGTTGGATAGAAGCGTCGCGGTATCGAAAATGGTATTGCCCTCGAGCTCGGTGCCGCCGTAAATATATTGGTCCCCTTCGCTGATCACGAACGTGAGGGATACCAAATTCTTTTCGGGGTTTGTCTCGGCGTCAACCGTCCGGCGAACCTCAGTGACCGCCGCGTCGATATAGCCGCGCTCGGTATAATAGTTTTTTAGGGTTACCTTGTCGGCTTCGAGCATAATCTCGCGGAACGTTCCGGAAGAAAGCAGCTTGGCTTCCTTGAGCGAGAGGATGCCCTTCAGCGTGCGAGTCGCCACTACCTGGTTGCCCTCGAAGGAAATAGAGGATATGACCGTTTGCTTTCCCTCAACGACGGAAAAGAGCAAGGTCAGGCTGCCGTCCTTCTCGGAACGGACCGAGGACGATACCCGGGCGTTCGCATACCCTTTTTCGAGATAATAATCGCGAATCGCCCGCTCGTCCGATCGGCTCTTGAGCTCATTGTAGATATCGCCTTCCTTAAGGGTAACCTTCGTCAAAAGATCGCCTTTCCGGAGCCTATCCTGGCCTTCGAACTCCACTTTCCCGATGACTGGCTTTTCCGTCACGGTAAATTGCAAAAGAACCGTATTGCGGTCCTTGTCTCCCGGAAGGGCAAGCGGCGTTATGTCGTCGAAGTATTCCAGGGCATACAGCTTTTGCAAGATTTCCCAATACATATCATCATTGAAGTTCTTGCCGTTGTAGGAGGAAAAAATACCTGAAAGCTCGGCTTCAGATACGTTTTTCAAACCGCTGAAGGTAACCGCCCGAATGGGCTTATCCTGGTACCAGTCAGACGAGGTTTGCGCGCCGAGACCAAAAACGGCGGTAAGAATCAAAATGAGAGCGATTAATCGAGTGCGCATTACGGAAAGCTCCTTGACTACGCCTGCCCGGGAATGGCATTCCCCGGGAAAGGCTCAGTAAATAATACCATAAAGACATTACTATATCATAATTCCCGTCAGTATGAAAACTTCCAGGACAGGGTAACCGAATTATCGGGTACGAAAAGGGTCCGCAGGTTCTCCGGCGTAAAGCCCGGGGTGATACCCCATCGAAGCAGGAAAAAGGGCGTGGTTACCTCTAAGCCGAATTCGGGCTGAACCAACATGTTTTCGAACAGGCTTTGCTCGGTTCCCGTGTTTTGATCCGATTTCGGGTCATAATAGCTGAAATGCAGCAAAGCGTCGGCATACATGGCTGATCCAAGATATTTTCCCATATAAACAGTGGTGTTGTCGAAATAGTTACCGATGGTCATGGGCGTATCGGCGTTGGTTCTCATGGCGGGGCCAAAAATCGCGTTCTGCAATATCAAGGTCCGTATGGAGAAAAGATCCAATCCCAGAATATCGCGAATGCCGTTTTCCGCTTGGCGGAACAGGCTTAACTGGGTGAAAATGTCCGACGAGGAGATAACCGCGTCGCGAATCAGGCTCTCGCGGCTCGCGTCGGCGGTAACCGCCTGCCCGAGAAGGGCCAATAGCTCCAATTCCGGCTTAGCGGGATCGGAAGACAAGACCGGAGAAAACCGGGAGAGCGGCTGGTTCTCGGCGGAAAGAATAATACGGACCGGAGCCCCCTCGGAATCCCGCTCGCGGATCTCGGCGCGGGCGGTTATTACCGGATCGAAAATACTCTCGTTTTCGTTGAATTCAATGCGTCCCTGACGCAGATAAAAGCTTCTCTTTACGTAGAAAATCTCCCCGCCCTTGATATTCGTGGTCCCCTTCAGGGAAAACTGCTTGTTTGCGGTATCCACGGTTAAGCGCAGCGGGGCGTCAGCCTGGAGCAAGCCGCTAATAATCGGAAATTCCTCAAGGGGCCAGATAAACTCAACCTTTTTCCCGATTTCAATGGCTAAATCCAAATTGAAATTATCGATAAAGCGATTGGTTTCCGTGGAGGCGCCCCTTCCCGAGTCCGCGCTGCCGACGGCAAACGAGCCCTTTTCATAGTATGCGTCGCCTTCCACCGCGAGTTTTCCGCCGTTGAGGTCGATGGAAAGGTCCCACCCCGCATTGCCCGCCACCGAAAACATGCCGGTTTTCGCGTTCACTTTCACGGTATTCTCTCGCGGAACCGAGGTTTTCACCGAAAAAGAGGTTGGCAGCCACCGTTCAAAGAAAAACGATGCGGTTACGTCAATCAAGCCCTTGCCCGCGGCGAGGCGGACCGGTTCCAGCGTCACTTCCTTTTTATCGGCGACAAGGGTTACGTCAAAGGGGGTTAGATCTTGTGGCAAATAACCAGGCGCCTTCACGATCACCCCGGTACCGTTAAGGATACCGCCGAAGTCGGGATCGTTAAGCAGTCCGGAAACCTCAAGGTTTCCCGTAAGCCGCCCCCCTGAGACAGAGACGGATTCCAGGCCCGTGAGCCTCCATACGGAAGCGGCATCGATGTTCACGTCGTCGATTCTGATGAGCATATCTTCCGGATCGAGCCTACCGGAGGCGTAAAACGCGATAGGGGTGGATTCGGGGGACGTAAGAGAAAACTCGCCGGTATCGGCTATAAAACCCGAGACGGGGCCGGCGCTTATCTCGGAAATGCCGGGCTGACGCGAGAGGACGAGCGTTAAGGCGGCATCCTTTCGAATATCCTTCCACGCGAAATTACTGATGTTCGCCTGAACCTCACAAGTATCGAACATGCGCTTCACGCGTTCGACCAGGTCGGTTCCCGCCGCGGAATCGGTTGTAAAAAGCATGTCCGCTCGCGCATTGAGCGAGGAGTTGCCAAGGACGGTCTGATAGTCAGCCGTAAATACCGACGACAGGTCGGTCAGGTTCACGGTGCCCGAGAGCGCGCTCAGGGTATTCCCGTTCCAGGAAAGAGACGCGTCCGATAAGGCGCACGCGCGATCGTCGAGGCTTACGCGCGCCCGACCGTTAAGATCGAAGCCGGAGAGCCGGTAGGAAACGGAATCGAGCGAGAGATTCGCGAACGGGTTTTTTGGGGTTCCCGAGAGGGTGAAGGAGCCGGTCGCCTGATTTCCAGAAGCCTGACCCCGTAAAAAACGCGATAACGGAAGGTTTTTAAAGGAGCCGGAAACGTCCATGAAAAGATCGTCGCCGGGTATGAGCGAAGCGTTGATTTGAATAGATTCGTCGCCCGAATCGGCGGTAAACACGGCCTCGGCTTCGTATCGCAGCGAATCGCTTCCGACGGGAAGACGATTGATTCCCAGGTAACCGCTCAGCTTGGACGCGCGATCGGATAACACGCACGAATCGAGGAATAGGCCGTTCGAATCCAGCGATCCGGTGAAATCCGCCACCGTGGCGAGGGGCGCCAGTCCGTTCAATTCTTCGATATGGGAACGATCCAAGGTTACCCGCCAGTCAGACGCGGAGGATACCTGTATTCCCGCCTCGAGGGAAAGGGAGAACAACGCGTTCCCGAGCGGGAGGGGAAGCCCCGCGAAACTGAGCCCGCCGGTTATGCCGCCGGATTTGTCAAAGAGCAGCGATAACGCGAAACCGTAATCACCGTAAAACGAGAGATTCCGGCCCGAAAGCATGCCGGTAAAGCGGTACGGCAACGAATTGACCTGAAAATCCGAGCTGAAAAGAATCTCGTCTTTCCCGAATTCCGAGCCGATATTTCCCGTCACGGCGTAACCGGAAGAAGCCACGGATATATCGGTCAAAGAAACGCTGGATTCGGTACCCTTAATCGACAGCAGCATGAATAGCCCGTCTTTCTCGGTCGACGCGAGAACCATGCGCGTGAAATTAAAGGATAAATTCTTAAAATCCGTAGAAAAATACGCCTCGGTGGTGGCCTTGAAGGGCTCCAGATTCCCCGTAACGGCGGGACTTCCCCGGGTTGGGGAAACGATACCAAAAACGCATCGTACCGTATTAGAGACGCTGATCGTATCGAAGGCGCCATAGAGTTGGAGATACCAGCGGTTTTTGGTCGTTAAGGTACCGTCCACGGAAAATTGGCCGTCCGAATCGAAGCCGCTGAGCGAGAGATCAAAAGAATCCGCGTTGCGGACGGCTTTCAGCTCGGTGCCCGTAAACCGGGCCTCGCCAAGGGCAAGGTCGGGAATGATGCAACGGGTGCCGCGGCTCTCTGGCTGGAAATAAAAATCGCCGCTAATCGGGGTTCCTCGCCAAACCCGAACGGAATTCAGGGTAAGCATGCCGTCCAACGATAGATCGGAAACGTTTACCAATACGCTCCCCGAAAAACGGCCGCGTGGCCCGTCAAATGAAATGGAATTAACCGTTATCGCGTCGTTTTTCCCGCCGCAGTCGAGGTTAAGGCTTCCGCCGCCCCAGACCCCGGAGGGTATCAGCGCGTCAAGATTCACATTCCAATCGAATATGCCGTCCCGGTAGACAAATGAACCCGTTCCGGTAGTTTGCAAGTCCCGTAAATTACCCAGAAAACGGCTGGAGGTATCCAGACGGAACCAGCGGAGCGGGAGTAGGCCATCGCAGGCAAAGGTACCGGAAAAGACGGACGCTTTCGGGTTGAAAGTTACGCTGAAGTCCACGGGCTGGAGGTCTTGGGAAGAATCGAGCCTGACGACGCCATCCCGAACGGTGGCGAGAAAACGCAGCGAGTCTACGGAGAAGCTATCCCCTTCGAGGTTTCTGAGCGTGACCATGGAAGTTCCGGAACTGAGCGAAGGGTCGAACCGAGCGTCCAATCGTACCGTGGCGCGCGCCGAACCGGGTAAGACGCCCCGTTTCCCGCGCAAATCCAAATACTGGGCCCTGGAATCCAAAACCAAACGCAGTCCGTCGCTCTCGAACGCGGCGGTGCCCCGATCGATTACCGCCGACAAAGACCATTCGGCGCTCCGATACGATACGGTCAAACCGGATAGCTCGACGGAAAGGCGTTGCGGCAAACCGGCCGGGGACGAGCCCGAAGACGAGAATAGAGCCTTCATGCGGTTCCAAGACGTCGCATCCGCGGCGGGATCGATCATGAGGTTGCCCCCGCGCAGGCTGATCTTCCTGAGGGCAGCGACCCCCTTTCCCCCGATCAGATCCGACAGGCCATAGGCGATCTCCACGTCCGGGAAAGTCGCGCTAAAGGCGCCGCCCGAATCGGCCACGGACAGGTCCCTGATGCGCACGGAACGGAAAAGGGACGGGGACATGGAGCCGTACCTGACGACCAAGCCGGATTGCCGGTAAACGGACTCCAGGAGCCGGTCGCGAGACGCCAAAAGGAGGCGATCCAGGCTCCTTCCCGCGGGTTTGACGATCATGAAGGCACCGGCAATGACCAGTAAAAGGAGGAGGATTTCTATTGCCACGAAGAAGCGGGGACGTTTCATGCCAGTGTAGTATCATAGCAGAAAATCGGTTACTATCATATCCATGATTTTAGGCAATTTTTGCGCGTTTGAGGGTATCGACGGCACCGGTACCACCACTCAAATTCGGGAACTGAGAAGGCGTTGCGATGAACGCGGCGTTCCCGCCTGGTTTACCTGCGAACCTACCGACGGAGACATCGGGCGGCTTATCCGAAAGGCCCTCGCGGGGGATATTCACCTTACGCCCGATACCATGACCCGGCTTTTCGCCGCGGATCGCGGGGAGCATTTGTGGGGCGTCAACGGCATTAAGGCGCATTTGGACGTGGGCGAGATAGCGGTTACGGACCGTTACTTTTTTTCCAGCATAGCGTACCAAGGCGCCGCAGGCGATCAGAAACTGCCATTCGAGGCAAACGCGGGCTTTCCCCTTCCCGAATTGCTGTTTTTCTTCGATTTGGACAGCGAAGCCGCCATGAACCGCGTTGAACGCAGGGGCGGCAAGCTGGAGATATACGAAAAACGCGAATTCCAGAAACGGGTGAGGGACAAATATCACGAGATACTCCCCCGGTTCGCCGAAAAAGAACCGCGCATGCGCCTCGTCACCGTCGACGCAGCCTTGCCCGTCAACGAAATATCGGAAATTATCTGGAATGAATTTCAAAAACTGTCGATATTCTTAGGGTGAAACCCAACGGATTTTCCCTTCGGTCGGCTCAAGCGGCATTGCTCGTATCGTTTTTCCTCGTCCTCATGCCCCTACCGGCGCAGGCATGGGCAGTCACGTTCAAGGAAGAGTTTTACCGGCTATACCACACCCATTATATCCAGTATCCCGACGACACGATGGAGAATATCTATTGGCTCGAGCGGGCCGTAGAAGCGGATTTTTGCAATCCGCTGTACGCCTTGGGTAAAATCGCCAACGAGAAGGATTGGGAAAAATACCGGTACCTCCTGATGATGCATCTCAATCTCAAGCTCGTCGAGCAGCACCTCCGGCTCGGCTCCAAGTGGGATAAACAGGTTGCCTATTTTTATAACGCGCCCTGGAAAGAACAGAATCTGGATAGCCTGAAAACCGCCGAAACCTGTTACAACGCCGCCCTCTACTACTGGAACGAGGCAAAAATATGGGCGGAGAAGGCGAATGTCCGGGAATTCAAGTTTCTTTTCCTGACCGATCTTCAGGAATGGGAAGACGAGCGCGAAAGGATCGGTTCCGGGGACCTAAACTATGAGCGAACCATCGGCCGCGAGCTGGCGCGGCTTGAGAAGGTTCGCGCCGCCTTCCTTGCCATGGACGAAAATACCTACTAAAATACCCGCCATGGACCTTTTTACCTTTACCCTACAAACCGGCGAGGTATCAGTCGCCTTTTCTCCCGAACCGTCGGTAACGGCGTTCGGGCCCGAAGGCGGGATATACGTAGTCGACAAGCATACGGAGCCCTTGCTCCGCCGTTGCGCGGGCTTTGACCCTAAGGCTCCCCTGGTATCGCTTGAGCCGGGCGAGGACCATAAAAGCCTTGATTCGATACAGAAAATCCTGACCGCGGCGCTCGACGCCTCCCTGGGCAGGGATAGCCTTTTTATCGGCTTCGGCGGCGGGGTAATCACCGATATGGCCGCGTTTGCCGCCTCGCTTTACATGCGCGGGGCCCGGCTTGAGTTGGTGCCCACAACCCTCCTTTCCATGGTTGACGCCGCCATCGGCGGGAAGACGGGAATCGACTTCGGAAACGCCAAAAATTGCGTGGGCACGTTCTACCCCGCTTCCCTGATCCGCGTATCCGTTTCCTATCTCGCGAGCCTCAGCGAGGCTGAATTCCGCTCAGGACTCGCGGAGGTGATGAAAACCGCGCTCCTTTACGCGCCAAAGCTTTTCCAGATCATGCAGGAACGACGGGAGCACATTCTGAGCCGCGATCCGGATCTCATGCTCGAGGTTGTCAAACGGTGCGTTCAGGCCAAGGCCCGCGTCGTGGAGCGGGACCTGAAAGAAAGCGGGGAACGAATGTACCTCAATTTGGGGCATACCTTCGGTCACGCCCTTGAAAGCGTCGCCGGTTTCGGCAGGGTAAGCCATGGCGATGCCGTGGCCTGGGGTATCGGGAGGGCGCTGAACCTGGGCTTGCGGCTGGGAATTACCGATCCCGAATACCTGACCGACGTGCTTCCGGTACTGGAATCCTATGGCTGGTGCACCGCGCCCGTCCACCCCGCGCTTTCCGGCGGCGATAGGTCCCGAGAGCTATTGGCCGCGATGAAAAACGACAAAAAAAAGAAGGGCGGCGCGGTACGGTTCATTCTCCAGCGCGAAATGAATTCCACCCTTGCCCAAACCGTGTCCGACGAAGACGTACTGGCGGTTCTTTCTTGAGCGTATATCTCGATTGGGCCGCGACGACCCCGCCGGACCCCGCCGTAATCGCCGAATATTCAAGAATCGCCCAGACCGATTGGTATAACCCCTCAAGCGCCCACGAGGGGGGCCGACGGGTTCGGTCCGTGCTGGAGGATTCCCGCAGACGCGCGGCGGACGCGCTTTCCTCCGATCCCGAGTCCATCGTATTCACCTCCGGAGGAACCGAAAGCGACCATATTCCCCTACTCGCCCTTCTGCAGCGATCCTCGAGGGGCTCGATCGCGATAAGCGCCATCGAGCACGCCGCGGTTTCCGAACAGGCCAAGGCCATGGAGCAGGCCGGTTGGAAAACCCTTATCATTCCCTCGAATCGGGACGGGATTATCACGCCCGAGGCGGTCTTGTCCACGATTCGCGAAGACACCGCCCTCGTCGCGGTCATGGGAGTGAACAACGAAACCGGGGCCATACAGCCCATCCGCGAAATCGCCGATGCGCTGGAAGCGGGACGCCCGGCGAAACGCATGCCACATTTCCACGTTGACGCGGTTCAGGCCGTCGGGAAAATCCCCTTCGATTTTAACGTGCCCGGGGTACACTCCTACGCGCTGAGCGCCCATAAAATCGGCGGCCCCCGCGGCATAGGGCTCTTAAAGCTTTCAAAGCAAATAGAACCCTTCGTACGGGGCGGCGGTCAGGAAGGCGGGCTCAGGCCCGGAACCGAAAACGTCGCGGGAGCCGCGGCCCTGGCCATGGCGCTCGAAGGGGCAACGCGAAGAATCGCGGAAGGGACCGCGGGCGAAGAAATCGCGAACCGACTTTTTGCCGGTATCGCGAATATACCCGGTATCCGACCGATTCCCGACGGCCGAGCCGAAGCCGATCCTCGCTTCTCGCCCTTCATCGCCCAATTCACTAATCGGCGATTTCCCGGCGAGGTTTTGGTTCGGGCCCTGTCCGACCGGAATATATATATATCCACCGGATCGGCCTGCTCGTCCAAGAAAAAAAAGAGGCCCGTGCTCGAGGCGATGCGGGTAGACCCCGATTCGCAGCAAAACGCGTTTAGAATTTCTTCGGGACCGGGAACGACCGAGTCCGATATTGACGCGGTTCTTGCCGCGTTGTCCGAATTGATGGGAGTGTAAGGAAAAGTGGAAATCGAAAGAAACGCCGTCTACCTGGTAAAAGTCGGGGAATTAACCCTAAAAAGCGGCAATATAAAGGATTTTGAGCAGCGTTTGACGCAAAACGCCCAATTATACCTCGAGGGAAAGAACGCCCGCGTCAGGCTGAGGGCGGGACGGATGTACGTCGAAGCGCCCGAGGAATCGGTTCCCGGGGTGGAATACGCCCTCAGTCATTTAGTGGGCATAGCCGGTTGGGCTCGGGCGGTCATCGTGGAGCGCGATATCGAAGCGATAAAAAAAGCCGTCTACGACCAGGGACTCTTGGCCCGCAAGGCCGGCGCAAAAACGTTCAAAGTCGAGGCCAGGCGATCGGACAAGGCGTTTCCCCTCAATTCCTACGAAATCGCGCGGGAAGCGGGGGAAGCCCTGTACGAGGAAGGCATTTTAGCCGTTGACGTGCATAAGCCCGACGTAACCCTCTCGGTGGAAATCAGGGAACGCTGTTTCGTGTACGGGGAACAGCATCCCGGACATCGCGGCCTTCCTTGCGGCACCGGAGGAAAGGGACTGCTCCTTCTTTCGGGAGGAATCGACTCCCCGGTGGCCGGCTTTCGCATGCTGAGCCGGGGCATGAAAATCGATTGCCTTTATTTCCATTCCCATCCGTATACGTCGCCGGAAGCCCAGGGAAAGGTCGAGGAGCTCGCGAAAACCCTTGCCAGATTCGGAGTCGGAACGCACTTGAACGTCGTTCCCTTCACGAAGGTTCAGGAACGAATCCGGGACAAGGCTCCCGTGGATTACGCGACGATACTCCTTCGCATGTGCATGATGAAAGTCGCCAATATGGCCTGCGAGATGACGGGTGCAAAAGCGATAATCACCGGAGAAAGCTTGGGTCAGGTCGCGAGCCAGACGATCGAGAATTTGACCGTAACGAACGGTTGCGCCGCCTTCACCGTACTGAGGCCCCTGATCGGCATGGACAAAGACGAAATTATCGCCGTCGCGAAGCGTATCGGAACGTATGAAACGTCGATTCTGCCCTACGAGGATTGTTGCGTCCTATTTTCCCCGAAACACCCGGTATTGCGCGCGAGGCAAGACGAAACCCAGGAAATCTATGACGCCCTGGAAATTGACGGACTTCTTGAAGAGGCTTTCCAAGGCCGGGAACACAAGCGATTCGGCTGGAAGGAAGACTAACCGCGCCGTTCGCGGCCGGCGGCGTACATCATTGCCCGTCGGACGCGGTATCGGTTGCCGGAGGGGTTTCGGCCTCTCCGTCAGTCGCCGGTTGCGATAAGCCGAGTTCGGTTTCGCACTTTAATTCTATGGCATCCAGTCGCGACAGGGCCTCGGCCTCGGGAAAACGTTCCCGGGTATCATGCGCCGCGGACAGGGACTCTTCCCACATACCGGCGATGCATAGCGCCTCGGCGTAATTAACGGCCGCGGTAGCGTTTTCGGTTTCTTCTTCCATTATCGCTTTATAGAGGGTAAGCCCCCGCTCGGTATCGCCTTTTTTGACCAAGGCATAGGCGAAGGCTTCCTTGACCAACCGGTTTGCCCCGTCCTGCCTGAGTAAACCCTCCAGCAGGGTAACGGCGGTATCCCAATCGCCCAACATCGCGCTCGAACGGGCCAAGCCCCACTGGGCGGCGTTCCGGTAGCTTTTTACCCGGGCCGCCTTCTGGTAGTAAGAGGCTGCCTTATCGAAATTCGAAAGCCCGGCGTAACCGTCCGCGATGGCGAGGTTTTCGGCCGCGATATCGGCTGCCGAAGAGTATCCGGGCATGAGTGCGCAGGATGAGACCGACGCGACGCAGGACAGAAGGACTACCGCGAGCCAGAGCCCTCCCCCGGACCCCGCGGCGCGGCCGAACCGGGTTTCCATCAATGGCTTCCGAGCACGATTTCTTCGATTTTCCGGAGCTGCGAGCGGTAGAGGCCGGATATGTCCGAACCGTAATCCGCGAGCAGCTGGATAATGTTCCGTGGATACTCGTCTGAGTCTTTGCCGTTAATGCGGTCTCCCGCGTCTCCCAGACCGGGCATGATATACGCCGATGCGTTGAGCACCGGGTCCATCCAGAGTGTGTACACCGTGCAATTGTCCAAGGCCCGCACGACCCGGAGCGCGCCCTTCAAGGCGGAGATCACGTTGAAAAAGCTTATGGATTTGGGCTTAACGCCGTTTTCCTGAAGGTACTTCACCACCGTCACCAGGCTTCCGCCGGTAGCGTTCATGGGATCGGCGAATATCAGGTCCTTTCCGTTAAGGTCCTCGATATTGAAGAACGATCTATCCAAATCGAGTATATATTCCATATTGCTCTCTTTTTTGGAATCGTCGCGCTTAATCTTAAAGAGGGCGAAGGGAGTCACGTACCCATGGGACGAATATTCCTCGATCTCCTTCGACATAATCATTGAAGGAAGAAGGGCGCCCCGTAAAAGGACGCACATTACCGAGTTTTCGATTTTATAGTCTATATCGGGAATCTTATGGACGGCGTAATTCTGTACGGGAAAGGTAACGGGGGTCTTCACGACCAGGTAGTTTTTATTGTCCGAGTGGTTGCGGTTATAGGCGAGCCGGAAAAGCATCTCGAAAGCGCGCTGGGTATAGTAGAGGAACTCGCTGCGGCCCGTGCGGATATCGCGGAGCTTGGCGATTACCCGGGAGGCTTCGGCGTGGCTTTGCTCCTCGGTCTCGAAGGAATATACCTTGATGCCGGGGGCTTCCTTGCAGATTTCCTGCATCACGTGTCCCATTTCGTTATATATATCGATAACCTTTTTTTCTTCGTTCGCGAGGGCCGAGCTGAATCCTCCCGCAGCGAGAATCTTGAACGAGTCCATGGCCCGCGCGTACAGGGCATCCATCCGTGCAAGATAACTCTGATCCTTCTCCGTCAAATAACCGTCCAGCGAATCGGCTCCCAAAACGACCTTATTCATACGACCTCCTAGTCTTAACTCGAAACAATAGCATAAAAAAACCGTCCCGAAAAGGGACGGTTTTTACGGAATTTCCGATTATTTGAACCAGAGCCGGAATCCCGCGGAAATCGGCCAGAACAAGTCATCGATTCCCAACGAGGGAATGAACTGAAGCCCCATCGAGGGCGCGATTTGCACGAAGGGCTCAAGGAAACCGTCCAGGACGAACATATTGAGGCCTAAGGGGAAACGGATACCGCCGGTGAGCGCGAATTCGTCGGCGAATATGGTATTTACGAAGAATCCGACGCCGAAGAACCAGTTGAGGGGGGTGCGGCCAATGTTAACGAGACGCTTGTTGATGCCCCAATAATCCGCGGTAAGGCCGATTGTGGTCGAGTCTTCTCCGGCATTCCAGTTCACGGCGAAAACGAGGGGGATTGAATCGACCTTGAAGGTAACCGCCGCGCCCGGGTTGAATACCCTACCGGCGTTGCCGTTTACCTGCAAACCGATTCCAAACGCGAACACGCTAGAGGTTCCAAGAACCGCGAGTGCCGCTACAAGACCCAATACCTTGGTTTTCATACACTACTCCTGTTACGTTTATTTCCTAGGGTTCATCGAACCAATATCGCATGCCAATCGAAACCGGGATGGCCCAATCCGGAAAATCGAGGATGGGCGCGATCGCGATCCCTACCGACGGTACTATCTGAAGGAAGGGCTCAAGCGTTCCGTCGCGAAAATAGGCGTCGAGAAAGAGGGGGAACCTTCCGCCGAAAGAGATACTGGTCTTATCGGACATTCCGATATACCCGTACGCGCCCCATCCCAAACCCCACATCAGGGGTAAATCGTCCGTGATTTTCTCGTGTATCATCCACTGGTCGGCCGTGGCCCCCAGGGAAACGTCGTTTCCGTGAATCGAAAAATCCACGCCGAAAACGAACGGAATGCCGTTAAGCTTGAACGTAAGCGCGGGTCCGTACCCGCCGCCGCTCGCGTCGGGCGCCGCGACAAAATGCAAGCCCACCGCGTGGGAAAAAGCCGGAACGGTTCCGGCAATCATCATAGCGAGGACCAAGCCCGCTTTGGTGATCCTGTTCATGAAGCACTCCTCAAAGCATGGTAAATATACCCCATCAAGATAGCCAAATCAATACCGGGAGGAAAGGGTTTTCCGCAATCCCGACGCCTTTTTAGCGATAACGGGATCGGGGCAATGGGCGCTCAGGGCCGAAAGAAGGTCGATAGCCTGGGCGTCGTTTCCTACCGCGCCCAGGGCCCGGGGCAGCAGCATAAACGGGCCCCATACGCCGTTTTCCGTCGCCCATCGGGTAAGCTCCGCGGACTTTCCCAGCGCATGAAAAAGGGACTCGGCGGTGGTCCCGTCCCACGCGATTCTTCGGGTAGCGAGCACGCGGTCCGCCATGCTTACCGCCATGCAAGCGGCCAATATCGCGCTATTCAGCGCCCGGTCTCGGCTGGCGTCGTCTTCAAGGTACAGTTCCGCGATTCTCGACGCGGCCTTGAAGGCCTTGCCGTTTTCGTGCCGGTACAGTTTGATGAATTTAGCCGTATCGCGGCCGGCGACGAGGGTATTTTTCATCGCCGTAAGCGTTGGGCTCGGAAGGTCGGGCGTGCCGTATACCTCGTCATCGCTGAGGATTTGGAGGTAATCCTTTTCCGCAGTGTCCCTGTCGCCCATGCCGAGGGACGATTCTGCCATACGGTAGAGGATATCGTAACTTTGATCGGGGATATCCAAAAACTCGCGATTGTCCCAGGCTTGCAAATAAAGGCGAAGCGCGATGGCGGTCTCGCCCTCGGCGTCGTGGATAAGGCCTTCGAGGTAATCCGCCTCGGGAAACACGTCGCTGCGCCGCAGCCAGGCGAGGGTCTTGGACGCGGAACCGGCTAAAGCGGACGCGCCGCGCGTTTTCGCGAGTATATCCAGGGTATCCAGGGCCTCTTTATCGTCGCGGGAAACCAAAACCGGCCGAATCAGGGACAGGTCGTCCCCTACCCGGCGCACCTCGGCGGGCATGAACGCCGCCTCGAGCACCGCGACGCGGCGGGCGGTAATTTCGTGTTTCGTTTGGCGGGCCTTTTGGACGGCCGATAAGGCGTCGCCGTATTCCCCGGCCGCGTAGAATTCCCGCGCCCGGTCAAGCTGTATCCATACCGGATCGACGGCTTGGGCCATGGCAAGCGACGCGGCCAGCGGCAGGAGGGCGACGAAAACGAGCCTGCGCATTCGAAAGGCATTCACCGCTTTCACAGTTTTCCCAGCTCTTCGCGGAAAGCGGCGTCGATCGTGCCGGTATCGAGCGCTCCCGAGACGGTCCTGACCGTCTTTCCGTGGCGGAAAATAATGACGGAATCGCCCGCGCCGGTTATTCCGATATCGGCATGCTTTCCCTCCCCCGGACCGTTAACCACGCAGCCCATGACCGCGACGGTCAATTCCCGGTTCAGGGACAAAAGCTCGCTCTGCCAGCGTTTCACGAAGGAATGGACGTCAAAGCCGTTTCTTCCGCACCGGGGACAGGAAACGATTCGCACGCCCCCCGCCCTCTTCCCGCATTCGGAAAGGATTTCCCGGCCGGCGACCACTTCGTTTTCCATCGAATCCGAAAGGCTGACGCGGATCGTGGAGCCGATCCCGTCCGCGAAAAGGGCGCTAAAGGCGAGGGCGCTTTTCACGACGCCGGAGACGAGGGGCCCGGCCTCGGTTACGCCGAGGTGCAGGGGCGCGTCGAAGGCCCGCGCGAATTTCCGGTTGGCGATAATCGTTTCTTCCACGGTGGAAGCCTTCATCGAAACCACGACCCGATCGAATCCGAGCCGGTCGAAGGCTTCCATTTCGCGGGTGGCCGCTTCCACGAGGGCGGAAGCCCGTTCCTCTGCCCTTTCGCGGGGAGGCCGCGCCGCCCCGGCTTCCAGGGCTTGCTGAAGGTCCCGCGGCAGGGAACCGGAGTTCACGCCGATCCTTATGGCGGCATTGCGGTCCAGCGCCTTCTCGGTCACTTGGCGGACGCGGTCCTCGCTGCCGATATTCCCCGGATTTATCCGGATTTTCGCCACGTTGCCGTCAAGGCACCGCAAGGCCAATTTATGGTCAAAATGAATGTCCGCGACCAAAGGCATGGAAGTCATTGCCGAAAGCCTGACCAGCGCGTCCGCCGACTCCATGTCGGGAACGGCGAAACGAAGGATATCGCAGCCAAGCTGTTCCAGTTCTGCCAGGATCCTGGCGACGGATTGAAGATCCGCCCCGATAAGCGGTTCTTTCCACATGGTCTGTATCGATACGGGAGCGGAACCGCCGATCAGCAGCTTCCTGACCGGTCCCGTCCCGCCGATCTCGATGGCCCGAGGGCTTCTGTAATCGCTCATATACCCATACTATCGGCGAGAGGCCCGCTTGTACAGAGGAAAAAAGCATATTCATGAGGGACGCCCCGCGCGCGGTAACGCTCCCGGAATAAAAAAAAGCCTCCCGATTTCGCGGGAGGCTTCCGTAAGATACTTAAGGCCGGATAGGTTGCGCCTTACACCGTAATGAAACCGAATACCATCGTGAAAAGCGCGACCGTTTCGCACAGACCGACGATGGTAATGTACTGGCTGAAGCCCTTACCGGTCTCGCCGAGGGCGTCGGATCCGCCGGCGCTGGCCTTTCCCTGGGCGATGGCGGAGAACGCGATGGCGAGACCGCCCGCGATGCCCAGGCCCAGCAGGAGGAAGGGATCCTTCTGCGAGGTAAGCATGCGGCTCATGAGCAGATAGCCGTAAATGGTCTGGGTGAGGGGCGCGCCCGCGAAGGCGACGAGAAGGAAGGGGGCGGGCTTGTTATTCATGTAGCAGCGTTTCCAGGCCCCGATAGTGGCCTGTCCGGCTATTCCGAGTCCGATAGCCGATCCGAGGGCCGAAATTCCGAGAGCACAGGCGGCGCCAAACATTCCGAAATTGAAGTCCATATTATTACTCCTGTTTGTTTGCCGTTTCAGCGAACGGCTCGTATTTGAAGCCTGACCAAGTCAGGCTCAGGTGGTTGGAAAACTCCAGCGTGTTCAAGCGCACGCCGTGCACGATTACCGAGAGAACGTTCATGATGTAGTTCAGCCCATGCCCGAAGGCGAGGAGAACGATCGCGGCGAGGAAGGCAAAGCCCCCGAACATCGGTCCCGCCATGGAATTGACGGTGGCGCTGATCGCGGCGCCGGCCATACCGACCGCCCAGAGCCTGATATAGCTCATGATGTCGCCGAACACGTTCACCACGCCGAGGAACATGGTAATGATGTTCTTGAGGCTTTCAAGAAACCCTTTCCCGACGCTGCCCGCGTAATTGATAAACCCGAAGTTCAGGGCGAACCCCACCCCGATCAGGAGCAGTACGGCCGTTGAAAGGGGATACTTTTCCGCGTCTACCACCATATTGAGCACGACGAAATACATGCCGACCGTCATGCCCAACGAACCCAACTCGCCCAGGGCCTTAAGCGATTTCGCGCGGGCGTTCCGAATTACCCCGATCACGTGGGCCAGGGAAAGCTGGACGAGGCCGAGGGTGAAGCAGAACACCTTAATATTCGCCCCCGCACGGTCCGGATCCACGCTCGAGAAAGCCGGCAGGGCAATGTTCCGGAAGAACGCGGGAAGGCTATTCGCGTCGATGCCGAACCAGGTACAGGTTATGGTTCCCCACGCGACGGTCATAATGCCGAGGTAGAGGAACATAAAAAGCCCGGTGGGCACCTTTTTCCCGCCTTTGCCCGTTATGGCGATACCGACCGCCGAAAGGGCTACCAGGATCGCGCCGTATCCCGCGTCGCCGAAAATCATGGCGAAGAAGATGCCGAAGAATATCACGAACCAAAGCGATATATCGAGCTCGCGATATCCCGGCACGATTCCGAGGAATTCGAGAAGCGGCGATATGATGTTCACGAACGGATTGTTCTTCAGCTTGGTCGGCACCGGGTCGTCCTCGGCGGGCTCGTCCGCAAGCAGTCCCCAACCGCGTCGCCCGGCTTCCGCGGTCAAGTCGGACAGGGCAGATTCGGGAAGGTAGCCGGAAAGCCACGCGAGATTCGCGTTTTTTACCAGCGCGGTATCTTCCTCAAACGAAACCTTCCCCATTCCGGCGCTCACCGTGGCCAGTTCGAGGTCCTTCAGGACTTCCGCCTTCAACTGCCTCAGCGAGGACAGATAGGGCGCGTCGTTTGCCAGGCGCTCGTCGAACAGGGGCAGGGCCTTTCGTTCGCGCTCGATTTCATGGCGGATTTCCTTCGTCGAACGGGCCGGCAAGGCCAATTCCCTGGCCGACTCCGGTATTCCCTCGTGGAGGAGATCGTCCTCGGCCCACAACACGCAGCGAACGGTCTTTTTTGAACGGGAAAGCTCAATGCGCTGTATCTCCGCCGGCAAGGCGTCGTAGTCGGCTTCTGACATTTCGAACGGGAAAAGATACAGGCCCTTTTGCGCCAGCCAGTCAAATCCGGCGGGATCCACCTCGCCCCAGGGCGAAAGCCGCTCGAGCTCGCGGGAACCCTGGAGAATCAGGTCTTCGGCGACCTTTTTCTCGTCCCGTACCGTCATGATTCGGTCGACGACCTGAAGCGCCTCGTCCCGGGTGAGGGGCTTCGGCTGAAGCTTCTTCGTGTCCGCCTTCAATTCCTCGAGCACGCCGATCGCCTGATCGATCCGGGATACGAGATTCTGAATTTCAACCGTGACCTGGGTCGTGTTTTGCGTGTTTTCGACATGCAGTACGCCCAGGGACCTCAAGGCCAATAAGGCCTCGTCTCGATCCTTGTCCATCACGAGAAGGGTCGCTTTTTTCATCGGTACTATCATGCGCCTGCCCCCCCGTTTCCTGATTCCAGGTTCTTCTTCGATATCTTGCCGCGCACGACCGCCGCAACCTGCTGATCGCCGAGATACACGGTGATCTTCTTGATATTCGCCCGCGTTTCGGGGATTTTCACCTTTTCGAACAGGTTCACGCGCTGCGTCGTGGTCCGTAATTCCTGCTGGAGCAGGCGCACCTGCTCATCGAGAATTTTCGCCTCGAGGTCCAGGGAAAGGACCTTCTCCAGCCGGTCCGCGGCGGTATCGACCCAAAGCGGTACGCTATAGAGATCGTAATCGCCCCGCTCGAAATCCGCGCCGTCGAATATGGGAATGGAAACGCCCGCGATATTCCCGGTGGAAGTCTTCACTTCCCGGACTTCCAGGGTTTCCGGGGCGAACGCGCCAGACTCGCCGAAGACGGCGATCCAGGCCTGGAATTCCTCGTTCAGGCGGTCCCTGCGGGCGCGGACGTCCCGTGCCCGGTTCTCTATGGTGCGTATCTCGGTTTGCAGCTGCTGTTTTTTGAGTTGTAGGGTCGGAAGGTAGCGCCGATACATTTTCAGGCTTTCCTTCTGGGCCTTCAGCTCGTTTTTAGTCAGCTTTATAGCCATGGTCGCCTATCCTTATTTGACCCAGTACTGTTGTACCAATTCCGACTTAATTCCCGTCTCTTCGGGCTTGAAGCATTCCGAAAGGATCTTCCAGCCCGCGTTCAGGGCCTGCTCCAGGGGAATATTGACCGAAAGATCCATCATTTGGCTCTCGAACATCGCCCCGAACTTCAGGAGTTTCGAGTCCCATTCGGACATCATGAAGCCCATGGATTTTTTCTCAAGGGTATCCTTATAGGCGGAATAAAGCTTGATCATGTTGTCCATGAGCGCGCGATGGTCGTTCCGGGTCTTCCCGTTGACGTTCTGTTTCAGTCGGGAAAGGCTTCCGAAGGGCTCGATGCGCCCGTTCTTCAGGTAAAACTGGCCTTCGGTGATGTAGCCGGTATTGTCGGGAACCGGGTGGGTCACGTCGTCGCCGGGCATGGTGGTTACCGCGAGGATGGTCACGGACCCCGCGTCGTCGAAGTCGACGGCCTTTTCGTACCGCGCGGCAAGCTGGCTGTAAAGGTCGCCCGGGTAACCGCGGTTCGAGGGAACCTGTTCCTGGATGATGGCGATTTCCTTCATGGCGTCGGCGAAGTTCGTCATATCGGTGAGGAGGACGAGAACGTCCTTGCCCTGAATCGCGAACTGCTCGGCCACCGCGAGGCACATATCGGGAATCATGAGGCACTCTACCGTCGGATCGGCGGCGGTATGCACGAACATGGCCGTCCGGCTCATGGCCCCCGCTTCCTCAAGGGTATCGCGGAAGAAAAGATAGTCGTCGTACTTGAGGCCCATGCCTCCCAGGACGATAACGTCTACCTCGGCCTGCATGGCGATTCGCGCCAACAGCTCGTTGTAGGGCTCACCGGAGCTCGAGAAAATCGGGAGTTTCTGGGAAACGACGAGGGTATTGAACACGTCGATCATGGGGATACCGGTGCGAATCATGCGCTTGGCGATAATGCGCTTTGAGGGATTGACCGACGGGCCGCCGATGGGCACCAGGTTATCCTTGAGGCTGGGCCCGGAATCGCGGGGATCGCCGGAACCGTTGAATATGCGGCCGAGCAGGTTCTCGGAAAAGCTCACGCGCATCTCGTTGCCGAGGAAGCGGATCTTATCGCCGGTGGAAACGCCGCGCCCGCCCGCGAAAACCTGGAGCGATACCAGGTCGCCGGAGAGCTTGTTGACTTCCGCCAGGGACGTGCCGTACGAGGTCTCGATTTCCGCGAGCTCGCCGTACTTTACCCCGTCGGCCTTCACGGTAATGACGGAACCGTTGATCGATTCTATTTTGCTGTATACCTTTTTCATTTCTTATACCGCCTTTCCGTCCGCGGTAACGCGGTCCATGAGTTTTTCAGCGTCACCGTCCAGGCTTTCCGCCTTGTCGTCGATCGAGGCGCGGATCTCGGCTTCCATCTTCGCGAATCCCTCGGATTTCCACGCCGTATAGTTGCAGTCAAGGAATTTCATGCGGGTCTGGTTGAACCAAGCGCGAGCCTCGTCCTTGTTCTCGAAGGAAAACTGTGTTCCGAGTATCTCGAGAATGAGGCGGAACATGTGCTTTTGCCGATCCGTTCCCACGGAGGCGTCGACCTCGTCGAAGGAATTCTGCTGGAGGTATACCGCGTCGAGGAAATCGCCCTTCAGGTAAATGACGAAGTCCTCAAGGCTCGTTCCCTCCTCGCCGACGACCTTCATCATCTGCTCTACCTCGGTGCCGCGGCGGAGGAATTTCCTCGCGTACGTAACCGGGGCCGGGTCGATGACCGAGGGATACTTTGACCAGGAATCCAGGGGATGTATGGCCGGGTATTTGCGCGCGTCGGAGCGTTCGCGGGAAAGTCCGTGGAACGCGCCCACGACCTTCAGCGTCGCCTGGGTTACCGGCTCTTCGAAGTTTCCGCCGGCGGGGGAAACGGTACCGCCGATGGTGACGGAACCGGTAGAGCCGTCGCGCAGCCGCACGATGCCGGCGCGTTCGTAGAACGCGGCGATGTACGACTCAAGGTACGCGGGGAAGGCTTCCTCGCCCGGGATTTCCTCGAGGCGACCGGACATTTCGCGGAGCGCCTGGGCCCAGCGGCTGGTAGAATCGGCGAGGAGGAGCACGTCGAGCCCCATCTGCCGGTAGTATTCCGCCAGGGTCACGCCGGTGTACACCGAGGCCTCGCGGGCCGCAACGGGCATGGAAGACGTATTGCAGATGATGATCGTGCGTTCCATCAGCGAACGACCGGTCCGAGGATCGGTGAGCTCGGGGAATTCCTTGAGGGTTTCCACGACCTCGCCTGCTCGCTCGCCGCAGGCCGCGATGATAACGATATCCACTTCGGCGTTGCGGCTCGTGGAGTGCTGCAATACCGTTTTTCCCGCGCCGAAGGGTCCGGGAATGCAATAGGTACCGCCCTTGGCAACCGGAAAGAAGGTGTCGATCGTGCGGACCTTGGTGGTAAGGGTTTCAGTCGGCTTCATGCGCTCTGCGTAACAGTCGATCGCGCGCTTAACGGGCCAATTGAAGCTCATGGTGAGGGGAATCACCTTGCCCCGCGCGTCCACGATCTCGGCGATGGTGTCTTTGAGCGCATACGTACCCGCCGGCTTTACGGATTTTACCGTATAGGTTTCGAGCAGGTAAAAGGGCACCATGATACGATGCGTGAAGCTGCCCTCGGGAACGGTTCCCAGGGTATCTGCCCGGACTACCTTGTCCCCGACCTGTGCCTTCGGCGTGAATTCCCATTTTTTCGAATCGGGAAGGGGATCGAGATACAGGCCCCGCTCGAGAAAGTATCCGGCCTTTTCGGCCAGTTCCGGGAGGGGGTTTTGCAAACCGTCGTACACCTGGCCGAGAAGCCCCGGTCCGAGTTCTACGGAAAGCAGGTCGCCCGTAAATTCGAGGGGGTCCCCTACCTCGATGCCTTTGGTGATCTCGAAAACCTGCAACTGGGCGATATCGCCGCGGATGCGGATCACTTCGCTTTTCAGTTTCCGGTCGCCGACCTGAACGTAGCCCACTTCGTTAAGGGCAACGATACCGTCAAACTTGACAGAGATCATGTTGCCGTTGACGGCGACTACCGTGCCTTTTGTATCCGTCATGCTATTCTCCAAGAATCTGATTGTAAATGGTGGTATATGATGCGCTGCCGGCCTCGGCGCTGAACCGGGCCTCTCGTTCGTGCAGGAGCAACATAAGCGCGTAGGCAAAAACCGACTCGGAATCGAAGGAATGCGTCCCGAGAAGTTCCGAAACGTACGAGGCCCTGGTCTTGTCCAGGAAGCGCTCGGCCTCAAGGGGGTCATCGAACGACGCGGCGGTTCGCGCCGCGCTGGCCGCCTCGGCTGCCTCGTTGATGATCGCTTCCTCGACGCCGGACACGTTGATATCGCGTTTCAGCTTCGAGGCGCGAACGCGCTCCAGCGCGAGGCGCAAGCCCCGTTCCCGTAAAAACCAGCGGTCAAGAAATTCAGAGCCGGTCTTTTCGGGAACCCGCGGAGGCTCGAGCGATATTTTTTCCAGGACCGAACGGTCCTTTCGGTTCAGGAACCGCTCGGCGTTTTCCCTGAATTCCCCGTACGTGATGGATACGGGAGCCCCGGGCAGGATGCCCGGAAGCGTAGCCATCAGGTAATAATACTGGGCCACGGGTTAAAGCTCCTTCGCGGCTTCGCGCATGATGGCGCCGACTCGGGGGTTAAGGTAGGCGGAGAACAGGTCCGCGACGGATTCCGCAGAGAAATCATAGTAGGAGGCCCCGTCGCGGGTCCCGATTCGGAAGCCGCCGGCGACGCCGGAGTCGGTCTTGATCTCCAGGCCCTTGGCCAGGTGGGACTTGAGCGCCGCGGCGAAATCGGCTTCCAGTTTCTTGGCGTCTTGGGGGGAAAGAATCACGGCCAGGTCGTCGGTACCGGACTGCGCGATCCAGCCCTTTACCGCGGCGGGAACGAGCTCTTTGAGGACGGACGCGTCGTACGCCGCGGCGGTTTCGGCGCGGACGAGGGCGTCAAGCTCCGCTGCGATACCCTCGCGGAACGAAATGAGTAAATTTCTTCCGGCTTGCTTTATCGCCGAAACGGCGGCCTGTTCGAGCCGGGCTGACTCGGCCTCGGCCTTCTTTACGGCCTCCTCGGCCTCTTTCTTGGCCGCTGACTGAATGGCGGCCGCTTTCTCTTCCGCTTTAGCGATAATCTCGGCAGCTTTGGCTTCCGCGGCCTCAACGCCGTCTTTTTTGATCTTGTTGACCAGTTCCTGCAATTGAACGTCCATATACACCTCTTTGATTCGTAAAAAAAATACCGTAATTATTCGATGTTCAAGACTCGAAGTCAAAATGCCAGATTGTCTGTTCCGAATACTTCTCGCCGGGGATCAGTATCGAATTCGGGAATTCGGGCCGGTTCGGCGCGTCGGGGAAATGCTGGGTCTCAAGGCAGAAACCGGCTTGCTTGTTATAGGGCACGCCGTTTTTCCCGATTATGCCGTTAAGGAAATTGCCCGAGTAAAACTGAACCCCGGGCTGGGTGGACCAAACGGTGAGTTTCCGCCCGGTCGCGCTGTCCCGCGCGACGGCTACTTCCGAGGGGCCCTCGCCGGACCGGTTAATCTCCCAGTTATGGTCAAAACCGCCGGGAACCTTATTCAAATCGCGCCCGATGGGTTTCGAGGCCCGGAAATCAAAGGGGGTTCCGGCCACGTTCTCGATGGGCCCGAGGGGTATCGCCTTGGAATCGACCGGAACGTAGCGGTCCGCGAAAAGCTGAAGCTCTTGCTCAAGCACGTTCGGCGCGGAAGGTCCGGCAAGATTGAAATACGTATGGTTGGTAAGGCTAATGGGCGTAGGGGCGTCGGTTTTTGCGTTGTAGCGGATTATTAGATCGTTCTCGGCGTTCAGGCTGTAGGTTACGCGCAGGTCCACGTTACCGGGAAATCCCTGCTCGCCCGAAGGGCTTCGGCGCCGGAATATGATACCCGCCTCACGGGTATTCTTGAATGGCTCCGCCTCCCATACCATTTTATGGTAGCCGTTCGTGCCGGAATGAAGGCAGTTACCGTTGTCGTTTCGTTCGAGCTGATAGGTTTTTCCGCCCACGGAAAAACTGCCGTCGGCGATTCGGTTGGCGTACCGACCGACCAGGCAGCCAAAGTACGGCGGGTTCGAAATATAGCCCTCAAGGGTCGAAAACCCGAGGGTAACGTCGTCTTTTTTTCCGATTTGGTTCGGAAGCAGGATACTGGTGATTATGCAACCGTAATTTGTCGCGGAAAACGACATGTGCCCGTTGGAGACGGTGAAAAGGGAAACTTTCTCACCGGTAGAGAGGACGCCGAACCGACGCTTTTTGATTTTCACGATAAACTCCTGATGCTCGCTTATCACACAGTGTACCGAACAAGATTGCACTTTGCAAGTAAATGTTGCCAAAGTTTTTTTTCGAATGTATAATTTTTTCACTATATGGCGCAACGTGACTTTTATGACCGATTAGGAGACCTTCTCAAGGACCGCTTGAATTCGGACGAGGATCCCTTCGAGGCGTGGAAACCCAACGACGCGAAAACCCGAAGCGCCGGGGGGCGTCGTACCCGTACCCCCCCGCAAAAACCGAAAACCGAGGAAGAGAGAATTCCCGTTCCACCGGAACTGAACGAAGCGTTTCTTACGCTCGGGCTCCTTCCCGGGGTGTCGGCGAAAACCTGCAAGGCCGCCTGGAAGCGCCTCATTAAGGTAAACCACCCGGACCGATTCGCGGACCGGGAGGACGAAGCGGGCGTGGCCACGGCCAAGTCGATTCGGATTACCGAGGCCTATCGCCGGATCGCCCGCTGGTACGAAACGGGAAAACTGGAATAGGCGGTCAATCCCCCGTTTCGTCGCCGTCGTCGTCCCCGACCGCGTTTTTGTCCATGCCGTATTCATCGAGCTTTCGATGCAGGGTTTTCCTGCCGATGCCGAGCACTTCAGCGGTTTTGCTCTTATTGCCGTTCTGCGCGCTGAGGGTTTGCAGGATTACTTCCTTCTCCGCCTCGGCCATGGTAACCCCCACGGGTATTCTGATTGAGGATGAATCGGTCCCCGCGCGGATTGAGGGGGGAAGGTCGTCCAGGGTGATTACGGTGCCCGACGTCATGACCACGGCGCTTTCCAGGCAGTTCCGCAGCTGGCGCACGTTCCCCGGCCAATCGTACGCGTAGAGCACCGAACGGGCCTTTGAGTCTATGCCCTCTATGGTCTTTCCGTTTTCCTCCGCGAATTCCTTGATGAAGGCCGCGATCATGAGGGGTAAATCGTCTTTCCGTTCCCGCAAGGGGGGAACGTGGATGCGGACCACGTTCAGGCGGTAGTAGAGGTCCTCGCGGAATCGGCCTTCCGCGATCTCCTTCTCAAGATCCCGGTTGGTGGCGGTTACGACCCGAACGTCCACCTCCAGGGTTTCCTCGCCCCCTACCCGCTCGAATTTCTTCTCCTGCAGTACCCGAAGGATTTTTATCTGGACCTGCTGGTTTATTTCGCCGATTTCGTCCAAAAAAATGGTTCCCGAATTCGCCAACTCGAAACGCCCCCGCTTTCTCGCCACCGCACCGGTAAAGGACCCCTTTTCGTGGCCGAATAGCTCGCTTTCCAGAATGGTTTCCGCCAGCGCCGCGCAATGAACCTTGATGAAGGGGTTCGGCTTGCGAGGCGACAGGTTGTGGAGGGCGTTCGCGATCAATTCCTTTCCGACCCCGCTCTCTCCGGTAATGAGGACCGACGCCTTCGTCGGGGCCACGCGCTTTAGCACCTCGAACACCTTGAGCATGGCCGGGCTCTTCCCGATGATATGCTCGAACGATTTCCGGTTCTCAATTTCCCTTTCCAACTCGCGGTGCTGAAGGATGAGCTCGCGGTTTTGGAGCGCCCGTTTTACCAGGAGGGAAAGCCGGTCCAGATTAAGGGGCTTGGTCAGGAAATCGTAGGCGCCGGACCGCATGGCCTCGACCGCGTTTTCGACGGTACCGTGACCGGTCAGGACGATGACCGGGATTCCCGGCGATTCGGTCGTGACCCGGCGAAGCACTTCCTCGCCGCTCACCCCGGGCATTCGCAAGTCGGTTATGACGAGATCGACGTCGGAATGAAGGGCGATATCCAACCCCTCGGCCCCGTCGGCCGCGAGTATAACGTCGTAGCCGTCCAGTTCCAGGGCGGCCTGCAATCCCGTGCGGATATTCTTTTCGTCGTCGATGACCAGAATCGTGAATTTCATGAACCGGTACCCTCCTCGTATTCAATCATTCGCTGGGCGCGTCTCATGACCGGCAGCTTGATCGAAAAGCAGGTACCGGCGCCGATTTCCGACTGTACCCGAATGTCGCCGCCGTGTTCCTTAACGACCTTGTATGCCATGGTGAGCCCCAGGCCCGTTCCGTCGATTTTGGTGGTGAAATAGGGTTCGAAAATTTTGGGGAGCACGTCTTCGGGAATGCCCGTGCCGTTATCGCTGACGGAGATGGTGATAAAGTCGTCTGCCTTTCTCGTTTTAAGCGCTATTTGGCCCCCCGAAGGAAGGGCGGCCATGGCGTTCTTTATCAAATTGATGAACATTTGCCGAAGGAGCCGCTCATCGCCCCATATCTTGGGTAAATCCGCGTCGAGGGTGCGGTCTATGGCGATATTCGCGCGTTCGCACTCTTCGCTGAAAAAGTCCACGAGGGAATCGACCAGGGCATTCGCGTCCAGGGGGGCCGGATCCACGCGAATCGGCCGCACTGCAAACAGGAAATCCACGACGATTCGGTTGAGCCGGTCGATTTCCTCGTCGATGATCCCGAGATACTTGAGCGCCGGATCGTCGTCGGCGATGCCCCGGGCGACGCTCGCCTTACGGAGCAACTGCACGTAAATGCTGATGGAACCCAGCGGATTCTTTATTTCGTGGGCGACCGTCGCGGCGAGGTTCGTGAGGCTCGCGAGGCTTTCGAGCCGGCGGTGCCGCATCTCCTCGCCCTTCTTTTCGGTTATGTCCTCAATCGTGATAATCGTTCCGCGCACCCGTTTGGAGCGTACCAAGGGCATAACGCTTATGCTCAGATAGCGCGATCCCGACAGTTCCTCAAGCGAGAACTCCCGGGCGGTAACGGTTTCCTCGTTTTCGATGGTTTCCTGCACGAATTCGGCGATGTCCCGGTCCCTGATGCAGGCCCATACCGGCCGGTCCTGAACGTCGTGGTATTCGAAGGGAAGGATTCTCGTCGCGGCCTTATTGTTCTGTACCAGAATGTGATAGGGATCGCAGACCAGGACGCCGGTTCCCAGCGAATCCAACACCGCGTCGAGCAGTTCGTATTCTTCCGTTACCAGCGAAAGGAGACTGTGAATTTGGTCCCCGTTCATCTTGGAGGTTTTCTGCAATGCCCGCCTGATAAACTCCCGCACCGAAGCGCCCCCGTATCAGCAGGCCTCGCGCATCTCGAGAGAAAGCATCTCGAGGGCGGAGACGGGGTTGATGTTGTATATATCCACGGAATCGAGGGCCTTGCGGATGGACGCCGTCCAACGGGCGAAGATCGACGTTTCCCGCGCGTCGGCGCCTCCCGAGGCCAGGGCCTTACGCATGAAGCCCGCGACCGACGAGAGAAAAAGATGCCACACTATTCCTGGCTTGCACTTGTTCAGCATGGAGACGATCTGGGGAATTCCCAGGTCGGCGAGCGAATCGGGTTCGGAAAGGACCGAAGACACCGCGCCGCGGAGGCCCGGCAGCGGGCGCCTGCCGGAATCGATTGCCTGTTTGAGCACCAGGTCGACGAAAAGCGCCGCCGCCGCCGTAATCGTATCCGGCTGGACCGGCAAAAAACGGTAAAAGAAATTCGTGAGATTGTCGATTCCCGCGGGATCGGCGCGGAAGACCCGGGACACGACCTCGGCGACCGATTGCGAGTCCCGCTCAATAAAGGCGTAGGTACGCACCCGGGAAAGGATGGTGGGCATTATCGCCCCCCGGCGCGAAGTGGTGAGGATGAACACCGCGTTGGCGGGTGGCTCTTCCAATACCTTCAGGAAGGCGTTCCTCGCGGATTCCTGCATCCGGTCGGCGCCCTCGACGACGAGGACCTTAGTCCGGCCGGAAGGCGAAAGCCGTGACCATGCCGCGGCGTTTCTTACCTGCGCCACGGGCATGCTGTCCCACAGGCAATCTGTTTCGAGTTTCTCCGCGATACCCACCACGCCCTTCACGCATTTTTCGAGTTCCGCGCCGTCTTCGGGCAAGGGCCTCGAGGGAGACAGCTCTTCGAGGCGCTCCTCAAGGTCCGCGAGGAGCGGAAGGGCCTTGGCGAATTTGGAATCGTCGCGGTCGGACAGCGACGGGTGAAAGCGAAGCGAAAGCTTTCGGACCGAGCGGAGAAAAAGATATCGCGTTGCGGGCGTTCGGTTGGCGATAAAGGCGGCCGCGGCGGCGCGAATTTCAAGGATGCTGTCTTTCGGGCCGGCGATCAGGAGGTCCGGATGCGCCAGTTCCTTATGGCGAAGGCATGAAGCGCAGGTACAGGTCCACGAGCCGCCTTTCTCGCACGAAAGGACCCGGGCGAGCTCAATGGCGCACGTCAGCTTTCCCGAGGCGGAGGGGCCGGAGAACAAAATGGACGGCGGAAGCCGTTTCGAGGCGATATCCTCGGCGAGCAGGCCGGCCGCCGGCTGTCCGATCAGGTTTTCAAACATCTTGTCTCCTCACTCCAGGCCCGTGACGGGCAGTATCGCCGGAAAGGCTCGAACGGTATGGGCGAGAACGGGATCGAAAAGCCGCGCGAATACGCTATGGTTCAAAAGCGGTTGCGGATCGAACCAGGGCTGAAGGCGCAGGATTACGAGTATGCCCATGACCAGCAGGAGCCCTTCGGCGATTCCCAGAAAGAAACCGAGCGCGCGGTCCAGGTTAGACATGGATTCGCCCTCGAAGGCGGAACCGACCACTTGTTGCATAATCTTGATCAGTAGGTACACCGCCACGAAAATGAGCAAAAAGGCCGCGGCCCCGGTGAAGATTTGCTCGCCGGTAAAGGGCTTCAGCACGTCGGCCAGTCGTTTATAGAAGAGGAACCCGGCGATAATCCCGGCGATAACGGCGGCCTTGGAAAAAAATTCGGCTATAAAGCCCGTAAGCACGACGCGTATGGCCATGAAAACGACCAAAACCAACAGTACGATATCAAAGGGAGCGATGGTCATTCGCCTCCCCCTGGGAGCCCAAACCCGCCGCGGCGAGAAGGGCAGACGCGATGGTCTTCGCTGGATTGGCGCCCGCGAGGGCCGCGGCGTTTGCGGCCATTTCGCCGAGCGTTCCGCCCGGCGCTCGGATCCGGTCAAGCACCCCGATCAGGCTATCCCGGGACGCCTCGCTTCCGGTCAGCATGACCGCGGCGCCGCGCTCGACGAAGTAACGGGCGTTGTCGACTTGGTCGCCGCGGGTGCCCGAGCCGCTCAAGGGTATCAACACCATGGGGGTTCCCGTTACCGCGCATTCCCACAGCGTATTCGCGCCTGAACGGGCCAGAACGAGGTCGGCCGCCGCGAGAACGTCGGGCATTTCGCTTCCGATGAATGGATAGGGTTTATACCGTTCGCGAAGCTCGTCCCGTTTGGGATACGTTACCTGATCGACGTTTTTCGCGCCGGTTTGGTGCACCACGATAAAGCGTTCGCACAGGAGATCGATCGATTCGGCCACTAACGCGTTTATCTGCCGCGCGCCGAGGCTTCCGCCCTGTACGAACAGGATGGGGAGCGAATCGGGGCCGACGCCGAGGAAGCCCCTGCCCCGCTCGGCGGAAGCCGAGTAAAAACCGGGGCGAACGGGATTGCCCGTGACCTGGATCTTCCTTCCGTGCCGGATAGGGAGGTAACGGCCCGTTTCCTCGAAGGATACGAAGACCGAAGCGGCGAAACGGGCGTTAATCCGCGTGGCCAAGCCCGGGGTCACGTCGCATTCGTGGGTAATCACGGGAATGCCGAGCAGCCGCGCGGCCATGCAGGGCGGCACGCTCACGAAGCCGCCCTTGGAAAAAAGAACGGCCGGCTTGAGCTTCAGTAACGCCGCGACCGCGAAAAAAAAACCGCCGACGATCCTGAAAAGGTCTATAAGGTTTTCGAGGCTAAAATACCGCCGGAGCTTTCCCGAGGGAATTCCGTAAAACGGCACGCCATGGGCTTCCACTAAGCTTCGGTCCATCCCTCGGGACGAGCCGATCCAGGCAACCGCGATATCTGGGGCTTTTCGCAATTCGTCCACTATGGCGAGTCCCGGAAATATATGGCCCCCGGTACCGCCCCCGGCAAAAACAATGGTTGTCATGCCGCCCAGTGTATCATGATGAACCCGGGTTGAAAAGCTCCATCAATTCCCTGTTTCCGAAGAGCTTGGCGTACCCCGAGGCCGACATTCCCAGTTTGTCCGATACGTTCGGGTCGGCTCCCCGGCTTACCAGGGCCCGACACATGGGCGCGTCTCCGCGCCCGGCGGAAAGGATGAGGGCGGTCTGGCCGTCCCTGCTGCAGATATTCGGGTCGGCGCCGTGCGCCAAAAGGATTTCCACGATGGCTAAGTCGCCTTTCTGGGCGGCGTCCATCAGCGGCGAATACCCCCGGTCCCCGGATAGCCGATTGACGTCGGCCCCGGCCTCTAGGAGTATGCTGACTATTTCCGGAAATTGCGAGCGAACCGCAATGGTAAGAAGGGGGTTTCCCCGGGCGTCTTTCATGTCCGGATCGTAGCCCGCGTCTATAAAAAGCCTGGTGGACTCCGAATCCCCCGCCGCGACTATTATGGAGAAGTTTTCCGGAAAGACCGATATGCCCCGATTGAGGAGGGTTTCGCGGGCGTGGGTATGCCGCTCTTCCTCGCGGTACCGAATTTCCTCGGCGGCGAGATAGTCTTCCAACTCTTCCGGACGCAATACGATTCCCAAATGCGCGCAGTTTACGGGTAGGTCCATATGGGCGTCGAACTCGACGATGATAACCCGAAGGCCGCGGCCCAAGGCGTACCCCGCCAAAAAAGCGTGGGCAGCCATATCGTTTTCGACGCCGCCATACAGGAAAACTACGTGCGAAATGCCCTCAAAGGCATGTAGGGGATTTCGGTATCGCGCCTGATCGAATACGTCGCGAATTTTCAGGACCCGCATTGCGCAGCCCTGCGCGCCGAGCATCGCCTCGACGGCGCTCACGTAATGCTCGTTGCCCAGATCATGAAAAACCAAAACGTTCACGGAAACCTCGTTTGCATTTCTGCTACACTCTAGTTTCGGCGCGAAACGGGATATTGTAAACCCATGGAAATAAAAAAAGGGGAAACGACGTTACGTCATCTCCCCTTCGTTTTTGGTGCCGTCGGACAGAATTGAACTGTCGACACATGGATTTTCAGTCCATTGCTCTACCAACTGAGCTACAACGGCCCGACGAATAGATTTATATCCTGTATGAAAAAAAAAGTCAACCACCGCCTTAGAAAAAAACCGGGGGACACTTCGGCATTGCTTTATGGTTTAAGGGATAGTATAGTTACTGACGGAGGTACTTCCATGAAGAAAATTTTACTGGCCGCGGCCGTAGCGCTCGCGGTAAGCTCAACGGCGTTCGCCCAGGTGGCCGACGCGTTCTCCTCTTCCCTCAACGATTTTCTCGGAGAAATCAATACCGCCCTTCCTGATAACGCAGTCATCGGGGGGACCTGGTCCGACGCCTATATCGGGCAAATCGTGGGCATTCCGCCCCATTTCGGCATCGGTATCGCAGCCGGCGTTACGAGTTTCCCGAGCAAGGGATTCAAGGACGCCATGGAATTGACCGGAACGGAGCTTCCGACGGACACGCTCATCCTTCCGAACGTGGCGGTTGAGGGACGCATCGGCGGTTTTATCCTGCCCTTCGATATCGGCCTTCGCGTGGGAACGATGCCCACAATGGAAGTCTTCGGCGTAAAGGTGGATTATCTCCATTACGGCGCGGATATCCGCTATGCCCTTCTCAAGGGCGGGCTCGTGCTTCCCGCGGTCAGCGTGGGGCTCGGATACTACCACACCGACGGTTCCTTCAACTTCCCCCTCACGGCGGGTTCTACCTTTGGCTCGTCGGTTCCGGGCGTGATTGCGGACGAAAAGGTCAATCTTGGATTGGATTTCGCGACCGACGTGTTCGAGCTTAAGGCCCAGGTTTCCAAGAGCTTTATCGTAATAACCCCCTACGCGGGCGTGGGAGCGTTTATGGCGACCTCCAAGTCGTCGTACTTGCTCGATTCAAGCGTTGCCGACGTAACCGATTCCAAAAAGGACACGGTGTACGGCGCGCGGGTCTTCGGTGGGTTCTCGTTCAACGTGCTCGTATTGAAATTCGATACCACCGCTTCCTACGACGTGCTCACGGGCAATTGGGGAGGCAATCTCGGGGCGCGCATACAGCTCTGAGCCCGGTTTCGCCTAAAAAAAAGACGGCAAGAACGCTTCGTGTTCTTGCCGTTTTTTTTTTGACTTAATAGCCCTCGATCCGGCGTTACAGCAACGACGGAACCACGAGCGTGAAACGCAATTCCCCTTCAGCCAGCGGCGAGCGGACCGCATAGTAGCCGCGCTTTCTCCGCTCGGTAAATTCGCATAAGGGAACGTTGATCTCCTTAACGCACAAAACCTCGGAACAGGTTATTACCCTCTCTCCGGAGCCCGTCGCGACCCGCAACTGGGTAGTATCGTAGCCACCTTGCGCTAAACCGATTACCTGATAGGCCGGTATGCCGCAAACGCGCCCCTCAAGCTCGAAGAGCAAAAAGGGAATGGAGAAATCGGCGTTCGCAAGGTGCTTGGCCGCCGTTATGCGGGGAACGGCGGTATGTTCGCATTCGGCGAGCAGGGCGCGATATTCCAGGAGCAAGCCCAAAAGGATCCTGCGCGACTCGTTCACGTTTTGAATGATTCCCGAATGGGGAATCGTTCGGCGCGCGCCGCTTTCGCGCACCGCCCCGTTCGCCAAATGCTCTTCCGCCCGCTTTACCGATATTTCTTCTATCACGGCCCGGGGGGCAGCCCTGTTGACGATTCGGGAGAACAGCGGGGGAGGAGCGGGAGAGGAACAGAGCACCGACAGATAATCGAGGGACTCGTCGGCCTCGATCAAGCCGTCGATAACCGTCGTCTTTGACTCTATGAAGGCCAGAATGACCCGCATTCGAGAAAGGCTGGACTGAACCGACACGAATGCCGCCCTGTCCGCGTACAGCCGTACGTTGTACAAACGCTCGCCGCGGGCAACGCTGGCGCGCAATACGGGAAAGTTATCGAATTTATACCTTTTCAGCGTCGATACCATCTCTTAGAGTATCGACGCGGCGCTTAAAGACTTGAACTATTCATGTCGATTATGAGCTCAACCTCGCCCTGGGAAAGGGCAAGGGTCGAAGCGATCATATCGGCGGAAATTCCCTTTTTAGCCATGTCCAGCACCCGCTCGTGCGTCGGGATGAGGGGCTCTATGGGGCGCTCGCTCCGGACGATCATGGGTTTCGTGTACACCATTATGGGCTCGTTATCTTTCTCGCCCGGGTTCTTGTTCCGTTGCGCGGGCGCGGGCGTTGGCGCGACCAGGGTCGTTTCCACCTTCGCCGTCCTTTCCCGCTTCTCGTCCTCGCGCTTGCCCAGTAGTATCCTGGAATCGGTTTCGGCGATTACCTCCCGTAGGAGCCTGATGCGGCCTTCCAGCAAGGCCACGTCGCGGTCAGCCTCGCGCCCAAGATCGGTCACGAGTCGGTCCACCTCTTCGCGAAGGTCAGCGAGTATCTTTTTCTCGGAAAAGCGGGAGCGCAAAACGATCCAGTGGACGGCCATGGCCGCGAGATTTGCGATAAGCAGGAATATGACGAATCCGGTCACGATGACATTACCCCGAAATATCTATGTGGGTTCCCAAAGCGGGATCCTTGATCACTTCCGGCGGCGGGCCTTCGGGAAGCGTTTCCTGTTCCGTTTCCGCCTCCCCTTCCCGACGCTCTTTCTTGCCGCCCTCGCGGTCCCGTTCTTCCGGTTCCGTCCTGCCGTGCACGCGGCCCGTTTTGTCCTCGCTGGTTTCGGTACCCTGCACGGTTTTCATGCGGTCGGCGGCCTCTTTTTTATTGCTCGCGTTTTCCGCGTCCCGGGCGGCCTGGGCGGCTGCCTGCTGCTGCACCTGGGTCTTGCCCACCTTGTCGAGCTGGGTGTACAGGGTTTGCAGGTCAATCGGCTGTATAGCCACTGGGGACCCGCTTCATGTCTTCGTCCGGTCCTTGGTATTTTCCGTACCGGATCAGGCCGTTTTCCAGATAGAACGTAGTGGCCTTGCAATCCGACCGCACGTCTTCGGTTATGTCCCGTATGGCGACTTTCACGCCCGCAAAAACCTTTACCGAGGCGGATACCTTGCCCCGGTTCTTCAGGGTATTCAGGTAATCCTGAATCTGCTTCATCTCTATGCCGGTCTCTTCCAACTGGGTCTGGAGGATAAATTGCCGTTCGCCGAGCTTTTTGAGCGCCGCTTCCTTGTCTTCGGGCAATTCCTTGCGCTGCTTTTTCATCGCGACCAGGGTATTGAAGTTCAGCTGAACGTCTTCCAGTTCCTTTTCCGCCGAGGCGTACATGGCGCTGAGGGAGTCCAACCGCTCCTTGCTCTTCGGGTCGAATCCCACGCTCAAAAGGGTCTCGCTGGCGCCGCCGAAGCTACCCAGCGTTTTCGCGTGGATTTCCTCGGCCGCGCTGAGAGAGCCGCCTATGATCGCGGCGCGCTTTCCCTGGCAGAGTATCTTTCGGTTCGCGGTAACGTTGGAGTTGATGATACCGTCCGAGACGATCACGAATTCCCCCGCTTCCACGTGGCAGTTTTCTATAAACTTCGCCCAAATGGATTTCCCCGCGCGGATCGAGCCCTCGTTCTTTCCGGCGATTCCCTGACCCACCACGATATCGCCTTCCGCGTCGAGCTCGGACTTGCCGACCGAGCCCTTTACCTCGATATTGCCCGAGGCCTTCACGGAGAAGCCGTCCTCCACGTTGCCCGAAATGAAGACCGTGCCGAGGAACATGATGTTTCCCGTCTTGAGGGACACGTCGCCCTCGATATTGAGAATCGGTTCCACGTTGATCTTGTTATTCAGCATGAGCACCTGGCCGTTGGTCTCGGCCACGATGGTTAACCCGTCTTCGGCGAGCTTCACGTTCTTTCCCAGGGGAAGGGGCACGTCCTTGCCGTTTTTGGCCTCGAGGTACTTGCCGGTTACCGTCTTGCCGCCCTTTCCCCGCTGCGCCAGGACCTTCTGGGCGAGGGGCTGTCCCTCCACCACGTTTTGGACGAGATTGAGCTCCTTGAAGTCAACCTTGCCCTGCGCGCTTTCCTTGAGGTGTATTTTCGTGCGGTCCGTCTCGAAGTTGTAGACGATATAGGCGTCGGCGCCGTCTTGGGGCTTCACGCCCTCGGCGACGAGATAGTTTTCCTTATAGACGGGATTATCCTGAAAATCGCGGACCCGCTGTTCATTGATGCCGGCCAATACCCGATTGTTCTTCAGGAAGGTAATGATCATGTCCGCGGAGAGGTCGGCCCCGCCCGGACCGGGAGGCGTGGCGTAGAGCCATGCCTTCATGTCTTGGTCCGTGATATCCACGACCATCATCGCGTCGCCGGCCGGATTGTGGCGATACGGGCCAACCTTTACGTACTCGCCGGAAGCTTGTTTGACCAATTGCCGTATTAGGTCCTCGGGAACGGTCTGTATGCCCCGCTCGCGAAGTTTCTCGTTCGCGTCCTTGACCGTGGCGGGAGAACCGGCGCCCACGGGAGGGGCGATTTTCAGGTATACGCCGTCGGAGGCGCAGAAGACGTGAGCGGAACCGTTACGGTCCGGCGCCGCACGCAAATGCTCCAGGTCTTCGAGCTGTTCTTCGGCGACCGCCTGAGCCTCTTCCTTTTTGGATTTCCGCTTTTGCATTTCGTAGGCGCGGATGAACCAATTCTTCTTTTTTAGGGCGAAAAAGCCGTTGGCTCCCCTTTGCAGGACCTCGTAATCGATATCGCGGACCTGAATGCCCAGCTGGACCGACGCGTCTTCCAGTGCCTGCTCGAGGGTATCGCCGGTCACCTCGACGAACACCCGCGACTTGTCTTCCTCAAGCCGCTGAGCCATCATTTCCCGTATCGTATCAAGCGTCACCATGGCTTGCGGCTCCTTGCGTCTAGAGAATTCCTTTCCTGATGTTGGTAAGCTTTGCCCGAAGGCGAAGGTTTGCCTTGGTGTGAAGCTGCGAAACGCGCGACTCGGTCACGTTCAATACCTGCCCAATTTCCTTCAGGGTCAAGTCCTCGTAATAATAGAGAACCAATACCATCTTTTCCTTTTCGGGAAGCTCGTTGATCGATTCGACGATCACCCGCTTGATCTCCTCGCGCTCGACGATTACGTCGGGATTAAGGGACGAGGGGGACTCAATGCTATCGCCGATGGAGATGCGTTCGGAATCGTCTCCCGAATACCATACGTCGTTGAGGCTCATTATGCTGGTTCCGGAGATTTTATACAGGGTTTGCTGAAATTCGCCCTCGCTGATTCCCATCGCGCCGGCGATCTCGGTATCAGATGCGGTTCTCCCGAGCTTCGCCTCCAGCCGCACGATGGCGTCCTCGATTTCGCGGGTTTTCTGACGAACCGACCGGGGAACCCAGTCGATCGATCGGAGCTCGTCGAAAATAGAGCCCCGAATGCGGGTTACGGCGTAGGTTTTGAATTTAACGTTCTTGTTCGGGTCAAATTTATCGATCGCGTCGATAAGGCCGAATACGCCGAACCCGACGAGATCGTCGAATTCAACGCTGCTCGGCATGCCCACGGCAACCTTCCCGGCCACGTACTTGACCAAGGGCGCATACTGTTTGATAAAAAATTCACGGATCGCGGGATCGCGGGTTTTTTGGTACTCCTCCCACAATTCCTCTTCCGTTTTTTGCTCCAATAGCGAATTCCCCATGTAAACACCCTTTTCGAAATAGTGACCCGATTACGGTTCGCGCGTTAAAATCGTGCGAATCGCTTTCGCCATTGTTTCTGAATCGTTTCCGCCTCCGGGACTCGCCGAGGAAGGCAAGGGCCCCGATAGTACCGAAGCCGCGTTGAATCCATCGTTGAGTCCCTCGTCGGCGTCCTCTTGCTTCTTTGCCGGCACGAAGTCTTCCAGGTCGGGAAGCACGTCCAGACCGCCGGAAGTCCCGCTTGAATGCGCCGCGACGCGTTGGGCAACGGGATTCGGCGCCACGCTCGCGGACGGGCCCGGCGTTTCGCGCGAACCGCCCTCAAACGGCGCGGCTTCGCCCTGCGCCTTGCTTTCGGAAGCGGGCCCGCGGTTACGGACCAAAAAATCGGGAACCTCTTCCGCCTCGGCCATATCGTCGTCCGCGTCCGCGCCCGGCGCGAAGGGATCGATCCGATCGTTTTGATCGCCGAGGGTAATGTCGACCATTCCCCCGGTTTCGGACGGTTCCGCCGCCGCGGGGTTTTCCAACTCCGGTAAAAATTTCGATACCACGGCTCCCAAAACGAGGGCTAAGCCGGAAAACAGTATACCCATTAATACCGCGCGAAACAACACGATCCCAAAGGGATTCCCGCCAAGTAAGCCAACGATGAAGGAAAGCGTGAAACCTGTCGCCGCCCCGAAAAGCGCCAATTTGGGCTTGAACATGATTCCACCTCCCTCATAATAGACTATGCGAAAAAGTGTTACTGGTCAAGGTTTTTTTGCCTCCGGCACGCGATGCCTGGAGGCTTTGGAGAGTTTTTGACTGGGTTTCGCGAAGGGCGCGGCGATACGCGAAAGCGGCTAATCCCAGGTACGACCGAAAAGACGCTTCACGAACCCGCCGAAACCTTCGGAATCGGGCAATTCGGTCTTTTCGATCCGGGACACGATATGCTTGAGGCATACCGAGGCTTTGCCCTTTGGATCGGCGATCATGAAGGGTTTTTGGCGCAAAACCGATTGCGGGACAAGCTGGTCGTCGTAGATAAAGCCGAGGTATTCAACCTTTAGATTGAGAAACTGCGCGGCTATCTGCGTCATTCGGTCCGCCACTCGCTTGCCTTCCGTCGCGGAAGACACGCGGTTAACGATCATTTTCAGATTGATGTTCAGGTTATCCACCTCGGTCGCGATTATCTTGATGATGCCGTAGGCGTCGGTAATCGAGGTGGGTTCGGGGGTCGTGACGATTATTACCTCGTCGGCCGCCGCGACGAAGCCGAGCACGTTGCGTGATACGCCCGCGCTCGTGTCGATGATAATGATGTCGGCGTCGGACAGGGTATACAGCTCGTTGATGAACGAATTGCGCTCGTCCTCGGTCATATTCGCGATTTTTGAGAACCCCGACGCGCCGGCCACGAGCTTAATGCCGTACCCCGTGTCTAGGATTATCTCGCTCATTTTCTTCTGCTTGCGAATCACGTGGTAGAGATTGTACTGGGGAATAAGGTTCATCATGACGTTCACGTTGGCCAAGCCGAGGTCCGCGTCTATCACGATTACCTTTTTGCCCATCTGCCCGTACGCGATGGCCATATTGGTGGCGACGTTGGTCTTACCCACCCCGCCCTTCCCGCTGGTCACGGTAATGATGCGGGTTTTCCCGTTTTGCCGCGCGGCGGGATCTCCCCCGTAGGACATTTCGGATTTCGTTTTTTCCTTCATGAGGGCGCGAAGCGCTTCTGCCTGATCTTCCATTTTTATCTCCATTCAAACCGGTTATCGCTGACCGGAAAGAGTGACTCAATGCGCGCGCGATTCACGCGAAATCCCTCGAGGTTAATCAGGAAACGGACCACCGAAGCCCGTTCGAAGTCCTGCGGCACCCGCTGACCGGTGGTGATATAGGCCAGGGGTTTTTTCTTCTCCCCGAGAACGCTTACGATATTGCCGACCCTATTCGTTTCGTCGAACTTGGTAATGATCACCGAATCGTAGCCGAAGGTCTCGTACTGCTGCATAATCTCCCGCATATCGCTCGGTTTCGTGGTCGCGCTCATGGCCAAGTGAACGTCGGAGAGCTGCCCCGCGGATTCGAGGAAATGCCTCATTTCCGCGATTTTGGAATAATCCTTCGGGCTTTTCCCGATCGTATCGATCAAGATTATGTCCACGTCTTGATGCAGGGCGATGAGGGACTCGAGATCCTTCGCGGTTTCGGCGCAGGAGACGGGAATATTCATGATATTTCCGTAAATCTCGATCTGCTGTTTCGCCCCTATACGGTAATTATCGATGGTAATGACGTGAACATTTAGCGGTCTCGATCCTTTTGACGCGGCCAGGGAATAGGCGGCGGCGAGTTTTGCCACGGTGGTGGTCTTTCCCACCCCGGTTGGCCCGACCAAGGCGATTACCCGGGGCTTTACCGTATGGGCCGATTCATGGATCTCGATGGACTCGCCGATCCATTCGATGACCTTATCCTGCACGCGGTCGTAATCCTCAAGCTCCTCGAGGGAAAAATCGCTTCTGACCCGGGCCACTATGGACCGAACGTACGAGGCGGAAAAATCATTCTGCTCCAAAAGCCGCTCGATCCTCGCCACCGTTTCGTGCTCGCCCTGGGAGGATTCTGCCTTCTCGTCGCCCTGATCGATTTTTTTCTCGAGTTTTCTCACCGCCTCGAGGATTGAATCCAGGCGGTCATCGCCGATCTTGGGGGAAGCAGGTTTCGGCGCCGACTCGAGGTGCGGCCCGATTTTTGAGGCGAGTTCCGGGGAGGTTCTCGCCGCCTGGGTAAGGATTTTCCTTCGCTCTTCCTCGAACGACGCGGGACGGGAAGCGCCCGACGGGGGAAAGGCGCCGGGAGCGGACGCGGCGGGGGCGCCGTAGGGGACCGAGCGCAAGGGGTCACGAAGCAGCATGAAATTGAGCTCGATCGCGTCGCGCTCGAAGAAGCCTAAAAATCCGCCGGTTTTAACCCTCTTCTGGCGAAGTACCTGTACGTTGGGGCCGTATTTTGCGTTAATCTTCGCGAGGCACTCGTCGTAACTCGCGGCCTGTTCGGTCAAAATCTCCATGTCTCGTCTATTCCTGCTTTATTTCGCCTATCGCTTCAACCCGTATATCATTCGCTATTTCCGGCACCGATAATACCACCAGGTCCGGAATTTCGCGTTCCGTTGAACTCTTTACCAAAATGCGCGCCTCTTCGGGACAGAGCACGACGGGAATATACCCCGCCTGCTGCACGGAGGCCACCGAATGGGTGAGAGAACGAATCCAGGCGCGGTGTTCGGCCGGCTCCAGGGCGGCTATGGGCCCGTTCACCGTATCCACGCGCGAATCCGCTATCTTTTGGGTAAGCTCCGGCGATACCGTTAGCACGTGGAGGGTGCGGGAATCGTCCACGTACTGGAGGCAGATTTGCCGGGAGAGTGCCTGTCGCACCTTCTCCACGAGAACGGTCGCGTCTTTGGTGACCGGCCGCCAGTCCGCGAGGGTTTCCAGGATCACCACCATATTGCGGATGGAAACCTGTTCCCGAAGCAAGCCCTGCAGCACTTTCTGTATCTCGCCGACGGAACACAGCTTCGTAACCTCGTCTACCACCGCCGGATAGTCCTTCCGGATCGTATCGATGATGGACTGGACTTCCTGACGGCCGAGAATCTCGGAGGCGTGGCGCTTGATGATCTCGGTCAGGTGGGTCGCGATGATCGAGGGGGGATCAACCACGGTGTATCCGGCCCGTTCCGCCCGCTCCCGGTTTTCCTCGGAAATCCAAATCGCGGGAAGGCCAAAGGTGGGGTCGGTGGTCTTTTCGCCGGGCAGGTCCTCGGTGACGCCGCCGGGGTTTATGCCCAGGTACCAGCCCATCCGGATGCGGCCCCGCGCCACTTCCACGCCCTTTATCTTAAAGCAGTATTCGCTCGGCTCAAGCCGCATATTGTCTATAATTCGAATGCGGGGCACCACGAGTCCGAGGTCAAGCGCCGACTCCCGCCGGATTCGGGTTACCCGCTCCAGGAGTTCTGCGCCCTTGTCCTTGTCCACCAGGGGAATGAGGCCGTAGCCCAATTCAAGGGAAAGCGGGTCGAGGGGAACGACCGGGCTGATTTCAGCGTTCGGTTCCCCCGCCTTGGCCTTTTCCTTGCCCTCCGCCTTTTCCATCTTTTCACGGAAATTGGCCGCGTGGACCGTCCGGAGCCTCCAGCCTACCCAACCAAGGGCAGCCGCGAGAGGCAGGAGAACGTACCAGGGAAAGCCCGGCAGCACCGCGATGACCGCCAAGGTTCCCGCCCCGACGAAGTATATCCAGGCGTTCTGGGAAAATTGCTGCTGAATGTCTGTTCCCAGGGTGCCGTCGGAGACCGACCGCGTGACGATAAGGCCCGTGGCTACCGATACGAAAAGGGCGGGCAGCTGGGATAGAAGGCCGTCGCCGATGGTGAGTCCCGCATAGGTCTGGATTGCCTGGGAAAAGGGCTCGCCGCGAAACACCATGCCGAAGATCAGGCCCGCGACGATATTCATCACGGTAATGAAGATGCCTATTTTCACGTTGCCGGAAACGAATTTGCTCGCGCCGTCCATGGCGCCGTAGAAGTTGGATTCTTTTTGGACTTCCATTTTTCGGTGGCGCGCCTCTTCCTCGGTAATGGCGCCCGAGTTGTATTCAGCCTCGATGGCGGTCTGTTTCATGGGCATTGCGTCGAGGGTAAAGCGGGCGGCAACCTCGGCGACGCGGGTCGCTCCCTTGGTAATGACGAAGGCCTGGACCGCGATGAGGATGATAAAGATCACGAACCCGATGACGAGCCCCTCGGTTCCCGAGGAACCGATCACGAAGGTGCTGAAGGCCTTGATCATCTTTCCGTCGAATTTCATGCCCTTGGTCAGTATGAGGCGCGTGGACGACACGTTGAGCCCGAGGCCGTATACCGTGCTGACCATCAGCAGGGTGGGAAACACCGAAAAATCGATGGCCCGCTTCGTGTACAGCACCGTCAGGAGAATGAGCAGGTTCAGCACCAGGTTGAGTGCCATGAGAAGGTCGAGGAGGACCGTGGGCAAGGGGATGATGAGCATGAGGACGACCACGATGGCGCCGACGGCCACGAAGAGATCGCTTCTTTCTATGGATAGTCCTTTATCAGCCATTCACCTAACCGTCACAGTTCCCCGAGGATGTTTTTCTTTCTGGAATCGAGCGCGTAGACCCTCGCGAGGATAACCGCGAGCGCCTGATAATACTCATCCGGTATCATATCACCGATTTCCACTTCCGCATAGAGCGCACGCGCCAGGGGCTTGTTCTCCACGATGGGAACGTTGTGTTCCCGCGCGATCTCCTTGATCCGCAGGGCGACCTGGTCGGCACCCTTCGCGGTGAGCATGGGCGCCCTCATGGTGGACCGGTCCCACTGCATGGCGATGGCGTAGTGCGTCGGGTTGGTGATGATCACGTCGGCCTTGGGCACGTTTACCGCCATGTTCTGGCTCAAAAGCTCGCGCATGCGCTGCCGCAGGCGGCTTTTAACGAGCGGGTCCCCTTCCATCTGCTTGTATTCTTCCTTCACTTCCTGCTTGGACATTTTCAGCGATTCCATGAATTGCCTGCGCTGAAAAATATAGTCGGGCACCGAGATGGCGAGAAAGAGAATCGCGGCGGTTATCAAAAGCCGCGCGGACATGGAGGCGATGAAGGCCACGCCGTTCCAAAGGCCGGTGTTGAGCATGGTCACGAGTTTCGGAAGCTCGTTCCGCACGTTGACGTACGCCACGACGCCGATGACCGCAACCTTGAAAAGGGATTTCGCGAGATTGAAAAGCCCCTCGGCGGAAAAAAGCCGGCCGAAGAATTTCCCGAAATTCGGGGCGACCTTGCTCAGCTTTGGTTCCATGGGCTTAAGACTGAAAAGGAAGCCGCCGTTCTGGATTACGTTCGAAATAACGCCCGCCGCCATAGCGGCGATCGTCACCGGCAGGACGAGCTTTACGAAATAATGGAAGAAGGCGAGTATCAGTTCCGGGTCGGTGAAATCGGACGTCGTGGCACGGGTAAGATAAAAGCGCATCAGCTCGGTAAAGGTATTCATCATGACGGGTGCCAGGGCGACCAGGGTTATCGCCGGAATCAGCAGAACGATAGCCCCGTTCAGCTCCTGGCTTTTCGCTACCCGGCCCTCTTCCCGCGCCTTTCGCAGCTTGTAATCGGTGGGGTCCTCGGTTCGGCCCTCGTCTTCCGCCGCGAACCATTGCAGGTCGAGGGAACGAACGATTTCCAGCGCGGCGCGGTTCGCAGCGCGCCTATTGCCCGCGTCGGGCCTATTGCCCGCCGCGAGCGGGAGCGCCATAAGATTCAGGGGCCGCGATTCGGCTTCAGGGGCAGGGAACGCGCTCATAGGGCCTTTCCCGTTCTGGCGAGCAGGTCCTCGAAGGCCTGAAAGCCGTCGCTCATTACCTGGATAAAAAGATTGATCATCAGGGGCATGGCGACCACGAGGAGGAAAAAGGTAACCAGGATGGTGATGGGGAAACCCTCGGAGAGCAGGTTCATCTGCGGCGCCGCCTTGGAAAGGAGTCCCATTGATACGTGAATCAAAAAAAGCGTGCCGATGATCGGAAGGGCTATGACCATGGCGTTCAAAAAGAGGCCGGAAAGGCCCGTGAGAAAAAAGGACAGAAATTCGCCCTTGGCGTTCACCAAGGAAAAACAGTTCACGCTCTCGAAACTGCGGAGTATGCCGCCCAGGAAAAGGGTTTGAAAGCCGTTGATCTGCACGAAAACGAGCATGGCGATCAGGTTGAGATATTGCCCGAGCAGGGGATTCTCGATTTGGGCGAGGGCGTCGTAGACCTCGGAGGCGCCGAAACCCATTTGGTAGGAAAAAAACTGGCCGGCGGAACTGAAGGAGGCGAATATCATGCTGATGAAAAAACCCGTGATCACGCCGATCATCCCCTCGCCGATCACCAAGAGCACGTACTGAAGGGAAAAGGGATCGACGTTCCAGCCGCCGGGATAGGTTTCCGGCATGACCAAGAAGGCGATGGAGCCCGCCAGGGCGATTTTCGCGGTTCTCGGCACGGACTGGATTGATAAAAGGGGCGTGGTGAGGATAATCGCGAAAATCCTGGCGGCGGCGAGAAAGAAAATAGGCGCGCGCGCGACGATATCGTCAAAGGGACTCATGGAACCTTAACGCACCATCTGCGGGATAAGATCGAAAATCCCGAGGGTATACTGGCGGAGCGAGGTGAACATCCAGCCCCCCAGCAGGGCAAGCACGCCCAATATCGCCATGATCTTCGGCACGAAGGTGAGCGTTTGTTCCTGGATCGACGTGGCGGCCTGTATAATGGCGACCACGAGCCCAACCACCAAGGCGGTCACGAGAATCGGCGCGGCCAAGAGCAAAATCTGAAAGACGCCGCCCCGCATCAGGGACACGACGGTTCCTATGGACATGTCCTACCCCCTCCCCTCAAAGGAACGAATTGAATAACTGCTGGGTCAGCAAGCCCCAGCCGTCGACCAAAATGAACAGAATGAGCTTAAACGGCATGGATATCTGCACCGGCGGCAGCATGATCATGCCCATGGACATGAGGATGCTGGCGACGACCATATCCACGATGATGAACGGTATATAGAGCAAAATGCCTATCTTGAAGGCGACGGTCAGTTCGTGAAGGATATAGGCGGGAATGAGCACCCGGGTGGGAACGTCGGCGAGCGTTCTGGGTTTTTCCAGTTTCGCCATGGACATGAAAAGCGCGATGGAAGAGGTGTCGTTGGCCATCTGGCGGTACATGAACAGGCGCACCGGCCTTTCGGCCTCGGTCCAGGCGTTTTCGACGTTCAAGGTGCCCTCGGACAGGGGCTTAAAGGATTTTTCGTAGATCTCGGTAAAAGTGGGCCACATGATAAAGAGACTCAGGAAAAGGGCGATGCCGTTGAGTACCTGGGTAGGCGGCACCTGCTGGAGCGACAGGGCGCGTTTTACGAAGTCAAGCACGATGGAAATGCGCAGGAAGCTCGTGGTAAGAAGGAGAATGCTCGGCGCGAGGGAAAGCACGGTAAGGAGCAGGAGCATTTGCACCGAAAAGGCCACTTCCTGATTCGTCTGGGGCTCGCGAATATTGAAATTAATGAAGGGAATGCGCGTCGCCTGGCGGTTCGCGTTGATCGAGGTCGTACCGGCGGCAGAGCCCTGGGGAAAGCCCTGGGTTGCCTGGGCCGCGGCGAAAGCCGGCGCGAGAAGCTGTATAAGGAGGAATACCGCGGCCGTTTTCGCGAGTCGGGGCCGCTTCATCGGTTATCCCCCTCGGCGGAGCCCGAATCTGCGGAGCCACCGTTGGCTAGGCGTTCCCGCTGCCTACGGATCAATTCCGCGCCGAAATTCGCCGAAGAGGCTTCGCTGCGGCCTTTTTTCGGCTTCGCCAAGCCGGGGAGGAACGAGGATAGCACGGCCTGAAAACCGGCCACCCCGGCGGAGGAAGTCTTATCCGCGGCAAGGTTCATCGCGTCTATGAGTTCCCGGTCGTCCAGCTCGGCGATCAAATTCACGGAACGATCGGTAATGCCGACGAGGAAGGCGCGGGACCCGACCGAAAGGATTTGCGCCGACCGGTTTTGCCCCAGGGATAGATTCGCCACGGACTTCAGGTAGGGGTCGTCCGCAACGTTCACGCCCGTGGATTTTCTCAGGAAGACCATAATTCCCCACACCCCCGCGCACAGAAGCGCCAAAACGAGGACCACGCGCATGAGCGAAAAGAGTGTGGAAGGGGCGGAACCGTCTTTATTGTCGGCGGCCGCGGGCGCGTCTCCGATGGGGAGGGCGGTTTCGTCGGTCACCGCCTGAACGGCGGTCTCGGTATCGCTCGGCGAGGGCGTGTTTCCCGGCTGGGCGTTTTGGCCCAGGGCCTGAAAGCCCATCAACGAGAACGCGAGCGCCAATGCGCCCGCCCTGAAGTATTTTTTAGAGAATATCGTCATGTTCCCCCACCCCGTTATTCGTCTTTTCTTCTGCGTACCTACATATCGCTTACCCGCTCCACGGGCGAAAGGATCTCCGTGACGCGGACGCCGAAATTCTCGTCTATAACCACGACTTCGCCCTTGGCGATGGGCTTGTGGTTTACCAGAATATCCACGGGCTCGCCGGCGAGCTTATCCAACTCGATGATCGTGCCCTCTCCCATGCCGAGGATTTCCTTGATGACCTTTCTCGTGCGGCCGAGCTCTACGGTCATTTCCATGTATACGTCCATGATAAGGCCGATATTGCCCTGTTCCATGGACATGTTGCCAAGCTGCAGGCTCGGGAATTGCACTGACTGGACATTGGGATTCATGCCCATAACCTGTCCCATGCCGCCGCCCATTTGGCCCATGTTCATACCGCCCATCTGTCCCATGCCGCCCATGTTCATACCGCCCATTTGGCCCATGCCGCCCATCTGGCCCATGTTCATGCCGCCCATCTGGCCCATTCCGGCTCCCATGGCGCCGGAATTCATGCCGCCGCCCATGTTCATGCCGTTCATATTCATGCCGCCGCCCATCATTGCCATTGGGTCCATGGCCGAGCCCGCGGGTTCCTGCTTTGCCCCGAAAGCCCCGGCGATTTCGGTCGCCGCCTGGAGCTGCACGATCTCCCAGAGTGAGAAGGCGGTGCCGTCAAGGCTTACCGGATAGGTAATGACGGCGAAATCCTGTTGGGGAAAGCGGATCATGGCCTTTGGCACGTGCACCGATTCCGCGGGATTGTTCGCGACGCCCTTGAAGCCGGCCTTTTCGAGGGCCGTAAGCTCAATGCCCACGTGTTGGGATATGGTTTCGCTAATGACCGAGAGGGACATGTCGTCGAGCTCGGCGTTGGCTTCGTTGTTTACGAGGCTCACGATTTTCTGGGCGAATTCGGGGGCCAGCACGAAAAGGTGATCCGGGGGCAGGGCCGCGCTGAAGTCGATTACGGTACCGACCACCATTTCCGGAATTTTCCGCAAAAAGCCGTCGCGCTTCATGATCTCGACCGACGGGCTGCCGATTTCGACCGAAGAACCGGTCATGGAGTCCAGATTCGACTTGAGGCCGGGAATATTGCCCGAAATAAACGTTTTAACGGCGCCCTGCTGGGCGTCGCTCATTGCCGATGAAGGGGCCGATTGCGCGGCGCCCATTCCACCCATGTCGACGCCTGCCAAGAGGGCGTCAATCTCGTCCTGGGAAATGGAACCGTCACTCATATGCCTCGTCTCCTTCTACTGACAATTCTTCAAACTCTTCCGCTTCAATGTCGGCGATTTTCTTAAGCACCTGAACGGCTACCTTCTTTCCGATCACGCCGGCCTGACAAAGGAATTTCTTTTTGTTGCCCACGCTCAGCGTGAAGGGATCCCCTACCCGCACGTTGGAAAGGCGCACCACGTCGCCCAGCCGAAGGTTCAGCACGTCGCGGACCGGCAGGTTTATGGTGCCGATTTCCGCGACCACGTCCATGTCCACCGACGAAAGCTTTTCCTTGAGAACCCCCATGTATTGGGTGGTTGAGCTTCTGCGGACCGATGAAAACCAAAATTGGCTCGACAGCTTGGAAATGATGGGCTCGATGGTGATGTACGGGATGCAAAAATTCATCATGCCCTCTTCCTCGCCGACCTTGGTTTCCAGGGTGACGAGAACGACCATTTCCGAGGGGGGAACGATCTGGGCGAATTGGGGATTCGTTTCTATCTGACCGAGCCGGGGCCTGAGGTCGATAACCTGGGTCCAGGCCTCGCGCATATTGGCGAGGATGCGCACGATGATGCCTTCCATTACGGACTGCTCGATGTCCGTGAGGTCGCGCTGCACCTTGGTTCCCTGGCCCGTGCCGCCGAAGAGGCGATCTATGATGGAGAAGGTGACCGAAGGGTCAATCTCGAGAATCGCGTTTCCCTTCAGGGGATCCATATTGATGACCGCGAGGGTCGTGGGGGTCGGGATGGACCGGATGAATTCCTCGTAGGTAAGCTGGTCTACCGAGGCAACGTGCACGTGCACCATGCTCCGCAACTGGGCCGACAGGGAGGTAGTCGTCAGTCGGGCGAAGGTTTCGTGCATGATCGAAACCGTGCGGATTTGTTCCTTCGAGAATTTGTCCGGCCGCTTGAAATCGTAAATCTTGATCTTGCGCGTGTCGTTAACGGGCCGAAAATCCTCGGTTTCCGTATCTCCGGCGCTGATCGCGGTGAGAAGCTGGTCTATTTCATCCTGCGAAAGAACTTCTGTCATGGTTACTGCTCTACGATCTCGTATCGGGTAAACCGGACGTCCTTGATCTTGGACTTTGAGAGTATGTTATCGTTAATGTAATTGCGGATCTCGATTTTAATCTTGTCCTCGTTGCGCAGTTCCGCGGCGGTTTTTCCGTGGAAGAAAGAACGGAGAAAATCCTTGAGCTCGACGATGCGAGCAGAAAGTTCCGTCGGGGTGGCCTTGTCGTCGAAGGTGTATCCCAGGGCGATGTCGACCACCACCGAGGCGGGGTTCTGATCGATCGTCCGCGTCTGGATGGCGCCGATGGCCTGGTAATAAGACAGGACTTCGCGCACGCCCTGATACTCTTCGGAAACGGGTATGGCCGTTTGGGTTTTCCCCGTACCGCCCATGATATTTACCGTAACCACGACTATCGTCACGATGAAGATGAGGGCGCCGAGTACGATCGCTACCCACTTGAGTAACTGGGGTATCAACCCCGGCCCGCCGCCTCGCTTCCCGCCTTCGGCAGAACCCGCGTCGCCGCCTTCGAGATTGATGTCGTCCTGATCATCCATAGGGCAAATCCTTTTCCAACGATAGTATCATTAAAAATGTCCTTCGTCCAGAATAATTATGTCCACGCGCCGGTTGTAGGCCCGGCCTTCCTCCGTGTCGTTGGAGTACATGGGCCGGGTATCGGCGTAACCCGCTACCGAGAAACGCTGCTCGTCCGCGCCGAAATCGGTCAGGTAATGGAGCACGTTGTTCGCCCGGGCCGTGGAAAGCTCCCAGTTGCTGGGCCATTGGGCCGGGTCGGTGGAGCCGTTGTCCGTATGCCCCTCGATCCTGAACCTGCGGCCGGAGAGTTCCCTGTCCGCCAGAAACTGCGCGATCCTGAGAAGGGAATCCCGCGTTTCGTCAAGGTTGAGCTCCGCGCTCGCTTCCTTAAAAAAGGCGTCGGCGGCGAGGGTAATGACCAGGCCGCGCTCGTCGCTGGAGATGGTTATCTTATTGGTCTTAATTTCCGGCGCGAATACGCTGATCGCCTTTTTCACCGCCAAGCCGAGATTTTTGCCCTTTTCCATGGACGGCATGGAATTGATGGTATTTCCTAGGTCGGCAAGCCGACCCGCCGCCAGGGACTGTCCGCCGCCGGTTGGCTCGCCCTGGATAGAGGCGGTCATGGTGGCGAGCTGCGTTATATCCACTTCCGACGGGTCGTAGAGCATGACGAAGAAGCACATCATAAGGGTAACCATGTCGGCGTACGTATTGAGCCAGCCGGAACCGGCGGCCTGGGCCTCCCGCTTCTTTTTTGCCATGGTCAGTCCTTTAGAACGTCGGACTCAATGGCCTTCCGGTCGCGGGGCGACAGGTAGGTAAGGAGCTTTTGCGCCAGAATGCGGGGGTTATCGCCGGCCTGGATCGAAAGCACGCCCTCGATTACCATTTCCCGGGCCTTTACTTCCATGTTGTTATGGTAGCCGAGTTTTCCCGAGATCGGTACCAGCATCCAGTTTTGCATGATCGATCCGTACAGGGTCGTGACGAGGGCCACGGCCATGTTCGGTCCCAGGGAGCTCTTGTCTTCGAGGTTGTTCAACATACCGATAAGGCCGATAACGGTACCCAACATGCCGAAACCGGGCGCGAGGGTCGCCCAGGCGTTCACGACGGAAATCCAGGTCATGTGGCGGCCTTCCATCTGGCTCAGTTCGTTTTCCATGAGGGTACGGATTACCTCACCGTCGGTGCCGTCTACCACGAGACGGAGACCGCTCCGCATGAAGTCGTCGTCCAGGTCCTGTATTTCTTCTTCAAGGGCGAGGATTCCTTCGCGGCGGGCTTTCTCGGAAAAGGATACCAGCCTTTGAACGATGGCCTTCTCGCCAAAATCCCAGATTCGGAAGGCCCGGCCCATAACGCTGATAATGCCGATCGCCTGCGTGAGGGGATAGGTGAGGTAGAGACAGGCGTACGAACCGCCGATGGTGATGAGTACCGAGGGTAAATCGATCAGGCCGCCGAGGGAACCGCTCATGAACGCGCCGAATATGATGACGCCGAGGCCCCCGAACACGCCGATTAACGATGCTATATCCATTGCCTGTCACTCCTCGTTTTTGAATGCGCCGATTTGCTTGCGGTATTCGATAATCCGCGCGATCAATTGCTCGGGGGTTTCGCGCACGATAACGTGTTTCCCCGAGAGCATATTCAGGGTCACGTCGGGATTGGCTTCTATGGATTCTATCTGATGGGGATTTATCCAGTATTGCCGACCGTTTAATTGCGTAATCGCTATCATGCCATTATTCCCCCCGATTACCGATCAAGCCGCCCCCCTACCGGAGGGCCGCCCCCCGAACGGGGGGCATGCCTTAAGATACTATCCTATTAGCGCTTCAGATTCAACACGGTGTCCAGCATCGTGTCGGAAGTCTGAATGGTCTTTGAGCTCGCCTGGAAGCCGCGCTGGGTGACGATCATGTCCGTAAACTGCTCGGTCAGGTCCACGTTGCTCATTTCCAGCGCGCCCGCGATCAGCTTGCCCTTCCCCGCCACGCCGGACACGCTCACGTCGGGAAGCCCCGAGTTGTTGGACCGAACGTAGGTGTTCTCTCCGGCCTTTTCGAGGCCGCCGGGATTCGTGAAGCTCGCCATGGCGATCTGGCCGATGGTGCGGTTGGTTCCGTTGGAGTACACGCCGGTGATCACGCCGGACTGGTCGATCTTGAAATTCTCGAGGTAGCCCATGGCGTACCCGTCCTGCTCGAAGGCCTTGGTGGAGCTCTTCTCGGCGAACTGGGTGATGGTGTTATCGGTGCTGCCGATCTGCCCGAGGTTCAGGTTGAAGGTATGCCGGGTAGGCGCGCCGTTCTCGTCGGGATTGGCCGCGAGCACGTTGTAGGACGCCTGGACCATCACGGTGCCCGTTGCGGGCGACACGTTTCCTGCGGAGTCCACGATGCCCGACAGGTGGCCGAGGTTGTCGAAGGTCACGCGGAAGGTGTTGGTGGTACCGTCGGTGGTGCCGACCCCGACCCGGGTGGCGGTGGCGTCGGCCTGGGTCGGGTCCACGGTCACGGCGGCGTCCCACTGGTTGTTGGTGCCGGGCACGCGGGTAAAGGACACGTTCAGGGTATGCTGCTCGCCGAAGCTATCGTAGATCTGGAACTCGGTGCCCCAGGTGGACTTCAGCACGTCCGCCGCGGAGGCGCCCTCGGCGATTTCGGGGGTCCGCTTGTCAAGGTTGCAGCGGTAGTTGATCATCGTGCTTTCCTTGGCCGAGATCTTCGAGCCGACGGGAATGCGGAGATCCTCGGTTTGCGCGGACGTATTGAGAATCTGCTGGCCGCCCACGTCGCGGGCCATCCAGCCCTGCACGCGCATGCCGTTGCCCGGGTTCACGAGAAGGCCGTCGGAATCGAGGCCAAAGTTTCCCGCGCGGGTAAAGTAGGTCTTTTCGCCCTGTTTCTCGATGAAAAAGCCGTTGCCCTGGATCGCGATGTCGGTCTGCACGCCCGTGGTCTGGAGCGACCCCTGGGTGAAGATGGTGTCGATGCTCGCGATGTTCATGCCGAGCCCGACTTCCTTGGGGTTCACGCCGCCGAGCTCGTCGGTGGGCTTCGCCGCGCCGGACATCTGCTGGGAAAGGAGATCCTGGAAATTCACCCGGCCGCGCTTAAAGCCCGTGGTGTTCACGTTGGAAATATTGTTGCCGATCACGTCCATGCGCGTCTGGTGGTTCTGCATTCCGGACACGCCGGAATAAAGCGATCTCATCATAATGTGGTTCCCCCGTTTTGTGCGTATACGGTCTTTACCGACGACCAGTCGTACCATGAGCCGTTCACCATTACCTGGGGATTGTCGCCCCGGGTCGCGGCGTCGATCGGACCGGAAACGGTCGAGCTTCCGAACTCGATGTCCACGGTCTTGCCGACCGAATTGGCGGCGTCGGTATTACCCAGTAGGTTAGCGAGCCTGGTGAAGCCGGAGCTTAGGTTCGTCATTTGCTCAAGGCTCGAAAACTGGGCCATTTGGGCGATAAACTGGGTATCCTCCATCGGCGCGGTCGGGTCCTGGTGGGACAGCTGCGCGATGAGGAGCTGTAAAAAATCATCCTTGCCGAGTTCCTGCTTAGAGGTCCTTCCATTGACCGCGAGCGTTTTGTTGAAGGTGTCCACCTGTAGTTGGGTCAGGGTTTTTTCCTGAGTCGACATCGAGGTGTTCAGCATTGTTCCGATATCCATTCCTTCCTCGCTTACGCGTATACGTTTACGGCCCGCGCCCCGTAGGGGAGTTGGCCGCCTGTTTCACTATCGGCGGAAAAGCGCGTCGACATTACATCGGGAATCGACGAAGCGTAAAAGGGAGAACTGAGCGCCCCCCGTCCGTCACCGCCGTCGCCTTCCGCGCCGGATCCCGACCAAGATAGATCGAAGCCCGCGGAATCGAAGCCCGAGTCCGCGAAGGCCTCCCGTATGCCGTCCAGGCTTTCCCGAAAGGCCTCGTAGGCCTCTTTCGAGGAAACCACGATGCGGCCCGATATTTTCCGGTCGTTCAATTCCAGGTTGATCCTGACGTGGCCGAGGGATTCGGGATGCAAGTTGAGCCTGATGGAGCCGGAATCGTGGTCCCTCAGCACGATCTGCCCCGCCCGCACGAAATCCTGCGCGTTTGAGCGAAGCTGTTGGGTCAGGGCTTCCTGAAAGCTCATGGAACGCGATTCGGCGCCGTCGGTTAGGCGGTACATGCCGCCGCCCTGGCGACCCGGCCCGTCGTCCCTGAAGGAAATGGTCATCTCGGCCGTGCCGGAGCCCGTGTCCTTCACCGCGGTTTCCAAGCCGGTATCGGCGGTTTTCGCCGCTTCGTACACCGGGGACGAACGCTCGTCCACCACGCCGATCACCGCGCCTTTTTCGCGCCTTGAGCCCTTGGACTCCCGGATTTTCCCCGCGCCATCATCGGCCGTCGGCCGCTCAGAAGCGCCTGCGTTCGGGTTCTTTGCCGCTACCCCGATCGCGCCGCCCATCGCGTAGCCCGCGGGGGACGGGTTGGCGGATTTGGGATCGACGGCTCGCTTTCGCGGCTCGCGTTCCGTTCCGCCCTCTTTTTCCGTCGCCTCAGCCCCTTTTGCCGCGCCGGACTCAAGCGAATCGGCGGACGTACGTCGCGGATCGAGAACGCCGTCGGCTCTCGCTTGGGCCGAAGCCGTAGCTTTTTCCGCGCCAGTACCCAGCCCGTTCGTGCCGGGAGCGCCTTTCACGGTTCTTTGGGCGTGCGCCGCGCCGGTTTCGGCCGTAGCGCCTGCTTTCGCGCGCCGTCCGCCCTTTACCTTTCCCGAAACCGCCGGCTCAGCGGTTTCATCCGTTTCGGTTCGCCCGTTCCCTACGTTCGGGATTCGCGCTCCCCCTGCTCCCCTTCCGGCTGTGCCGGCGGCCCCGTCCGATTCGACGGAAGCCGCGCTGTCCTTGGCGCCGGCGAGCATCTTTTCGATGATCGCGAGGAATGAATATCCTTTTCGTGCAGTGTCGGCGCGCGCGTTCCCTTCAGCCTTGTTCGCTTCCGTACCGCTCTTTTCCGCTTTTCCCTTGGGGGAATCGGGTAGCCGGACCGGGTCGCGAAGCTGGACATCCATGGATTGCGTCACGTCATGCACCTCCGAGAAAAAATTCGCGGCGACTCCGCCGCATTTCAATTGTCGGGAGGGATGACGGGAGGTATGAATCTTTTTTCAGGGAAAGACGCGTCCGACGGTCGGTATCGTCTTAGGGAAGGAAAGCGGGCTTATTGGCCATTTTGCGCTGTATTTCGGCCGCGCGGGCCGCGGGCATGAGGGAGAACCAATACGCGACCGAAGAGGCGTTTCCGGCCGCCGCGGCCTTTGCCTCCACCGCGCGGAGAATATCGATAATATCCTGGTCGTCCATGGCAAGGAGATTCTCCACCGCGTTTTTTGGCGGCATGCCGTTAATATAATCGGCGATCTGTTCGATGTTTTTGGCGCGATCGCCCGCCTGCCGCTGGGTTTCCGCGAAGGTTTTTTCTTTTTCTTCCACGGAGGCGAGCCGGTCGTCCAGCTCTTGGGCTTTTTGCGTTATTTCGCCCTCTTTCTTCGTTAAGTCCTGTTCGCGCAGGTCCAACTCCTGGGAACGGAGATCGATGGCTTCCAGGCGTTTCGCGATTCGGTCGGCGTCCAGATCGCCGTTTTCGGTGGGGAGCGTGGAAATGCCCGAGGGCGGGGTCATGCCGAGCAGTCTGTACACGGGCGCGAATGCCTGACGGGATTCGACGATGCCGAGATAATCGAACCAGAGCAAACCGCCGGTGCCGAGCAATACGATCAAGATGAGCAGGACAATAACCCTGCCGATGGTACCCCGTGATGCCACTTAATCCCCCTGTTTGAACCATTATAACCACATGTGAGGCGCGAACACAAGCGCGCTTTATTTCTTCGCGCTCAAAGGGAAAAAGACGAGAGGAACGTAACGCCCGCGTCGTAGCCTTCCCGGCGTATGGCCCGGGTATAGTAGGCGTCGACGGAGAGAACCACGTTACTGAGGGCCCCGAACAATAGCGCTCCCTGAACGGAAAGGCGGGCATACCCGGAATCGACGTAGCGAAGGTCGCCCTTTGCGTCCCCGAACCAACCGCCCCGATAGCCGCCCGCCGCGACGATCCTGTTCGCGTAGACCGGAAGAAAGGGAACGCCCCGCTGAATTTCCAGGGTGAGCGGGATCGCCTCAGCCTCGACGGAAACGGCGACCGATGAGCCGGGGAGCTCCATGTCGGTCCCGTTGTACTCGGGAAAGCGCGCGACGAGACGGGTTACGCCCGATTCAAAGTCCCGGGCGCTTTCCGCGTCGGTCCGGGTTTTGGAACTGCCGAATATAAGGCCGTCAGAGACCAGGGCATTGGCCTGAAGGGAGAGGGGTATCGCCGGGGTTAGCCACTGGAGGCGGCCCTGGACGACGCGGGTCGTGACGCCGTCCGGCAGTTGGATTCCCGCCCAACCGTAGAGCGCGGCCAGGGGACCGGAGGCGGTAACGGCGAAAAGGGGGAAGCGGGACACGGAGGCGCTCCGAATCGCGCGCCACTCCAATTGCCCGTCGGCCCCGCAGGAGGCCGAGGCGAAGGGTTCCCCGTACAGCGCGCCGTCCAGGTCGGAGCTTCGCCCGTACCAGTGGTTTACCAGGCGTACCGTGGCGGTAAGGCGATTCCACGAGGGAGTAAACCGGGTCACCGCCGCGAAACCGGCGATGGCCGAAAGGTCCCGATACGCGTCGTACCCGTTCGCGTAGGGTTGCAACGCGTCGGATAGGGAGGCGATAAACGTTCCCGGTCCGGCGATCCACTCGCCCCCGAGGGAGAAATCGACGAAAAAGGGATCGACGGAGAACGCCCCCTGCAATTGATAGGCGGAACGTTCCGTCGGCGAGCCGGTCACGTAGAGAAAGCCCGGGAGAACGTTGCCCGTCGCCCGGGAAACCCGGCGGGGCCCCCGCTTGGGTATCGGAAGGAATACGCCGTCGAAAAGCCAGGGCACGGGGGAATACGGATAGATGGCGAAACCGGTTTGATTTTGTCCCGCCCGGTCGGACGGGGCCTCCCCTTCCGGGCCCGCATCGGCGCCGGCGAGGATCAGCCCATCGCCGTCAGCCGGTTCCGTCAGGGTAGATCGGGCGAAAAAGCCCGCGTTCAATTCCTGAAGCCGCGTTCGTCCGGAGAGATTGGCGACGTATACGACCGATTGAAGGCCGTCGTCCCAAACCGGATAGTAGACCCCGCCGGAAAAATCGACGTACTGAAGCTCCACGAACGCTTCGCGGGGGTCCCAGAGGGCGGCCCGATAAAAGGTATTCTCGTCGGTCCACCCGAACGTTACCAGGCTCGATCCGTTTCGGTCGCCCCGGGCCAAATAGCGCACGAACCGGAGCTGCCCGTTCAGGTTCACGGACTCGAAGGCGCCCGTGTCCGGATCGATTATCGCGATTGACCGCTCTATGCCGCTTACGCAGAGACAGGCAACGGCGCCGGTCCCCGCGTCCACGGGAGAGAGCATGAGGGTACGGGCCTCGCCGGGGCCCGCGGTCAACAGTTCCCGCTCCCGGCCGGGATCGGCGCGATGGAACCAAAAAAGGCTCTCTCTCTGGCCCCGTACCCGAACGGCGACGATACGCCCCGGAGTATCCAGAAAGGCCGCCTCGCGAATGCCGGGAAAGGTCTCACCCGAATACGCGTTCCGGTCTATGTCGAATATCTCGGCCCGATCCGTTACCTCAGCCCCGGACCGGACGGCACGGGAAAGCAACAGCTCGGAACCGTTCGGAGAGAGGGCGAGACGGCTCACGGTACCGTCGGCGTCCAACAGCCTGCGGACGGTTCCGTCACGATCGCGCAGAAAGACCGCCTCGGCGTCTAGGTCCAGCCACACCGTCCTTCCCGAGCGGGAGTCCAAAAGTGACTGCACGCCCTCGGCGGTGCCCGCCAGCGTTCGCTCGTTGTGGCGTATCAGCGGGGGAACGGGAACGGATCGCTCGAACCGCTCCCACGCCTGGTCCAGCGTAATGCCGTACGTCTGGCGAAAGCGCGTTTGGGCATTGCTCTCAAGGAGATTGAACGCGGCTCCCCGGTTCCAAAAAAGGGAGTATTTTTCCATGCCGAACGTGCGCTGGAGCCAGCGGGCGAAAAAGCCCCCGTAAAGGTAATGCGCCCGCCCGCCGGGATACACGTCCCGGGCGCCCGCCGCCTCTTTCCAGGATAGGAACCGCCCTTCCAGTTTATCCTGGGCGAGAAGCTGAAGCGCCGCGGGATCGGCGAGCCGGCCCTCGCCGCCCAGGCTCTCGAAGGATACGGTAACGCCTTCCATAAACGAAAGGGGCATGGTAAGGGCCGAATTGACCGAGATAAAATCGCCGAACACGGAGGACATAAACTGCCAAAAGGGGGTGCGGATGGTCAGAGAGAGCGCGTGGGTCAATTCATGATAAAACACCGCGAGCAGGGAATCGGTATTGTTCGCCAGGTCCCCGTCGGAGGGCAACGTATCGTAGAGGACGATGTGATCGTAGGGGTACGGGGAAAAATGGGCGTTCAATACGGAAATGCCCGGTTCGATGTACACGGGCATTCTTTTTTTGACGTCGGTTTCGAGGAGGGCGCAGATTTCCTCGGCATACCCGTCCGCTCGGGAGGCGACCAGGGCGGCGCTTTCCGCCGATTGGGGGGAGTAGATAATGTCGAACCAGCGAGTGCGAAGGATCTCCCGGGATTCAGCGGAAAGGGCGGTACACGACAATAGGAATAAGAGGAGCGCGGCGGCATAGGGTCGTTTCGACATGGTCATGAGTGTATACGCGCGAGAAAGACCTTTCAATACCGGGCGGGAGCTTGGGCTTTGCGCCACTGCACGGGGGACTGGCCGGTAAGGCCCCGGAAAACCCTCCCGAATTGGGCCGCGCTCCCAAAACCGCACCGTTCCGCGATTTCCCAGGCGCCGAGGCGGGTTTCCGACAAAAGCCGGCACGCTTCCCGAACGCGGAGGGCGGCAAGGTACTCCGTGACGGTAAAGCGGGTTTCGCGGTGAAAGAGACGGCTGAGGTAGGCCGGCGAGAGCGAGGCCCGCTCCGCCAGGACGCTGAGGCTCACCGATTCGGCGTAATGGGCGTCGAGCCACCCCACGAGGGCCGCGATCTCGGCGCGCAGGGGAATTCCCGGTCGGGAACCCTCCGCGCGGGCCGTTCGGTCAGCCGCGAGCCGCGAGAGCGAGACCAGCAAGAGGAAGGCGGATGCCCAGGCGGCATTTTCATAGCCCGCCCTTTTCAGTTCAAGTTCCCGCGCGATATCGGAAAAAAGGCGGATTATGCGGTAACGTTCCCCTTCCGGCACGGTGATTACCGGATTGGAATCGGTAGCGCAGGATTCCAAAAGGGGAAGGATTTGGGCGAAGGGGCTTGCCTCGAGCGCGGGAAAGGAAAGATTGTAGAGCGAACAGTCCCGCTCATGGCGGTTAAGCGCGCGGTGCAAAACCTGGGGCCGCACGAAAAGCGCGTCGCCGGCGCGCACGAGCCAGGTCGCGCTCCCGTGAAAAAACGTGCGCTCCCCCGAGGCAAGATAGAGAATCTCCCAAAATCCGTGATGATGGCGCACCGGATTGGTATGCGCTCTCGGTTTATATATGACCGATATTCCCGCGGTACGGTCCTCGTGGCGATATCCGTGATCCATAAGACAAATTATGCACGGTTTGCCCGTTTTTTGACAAGAAACGAGCGGATTTTTCCGCGCCGGGCCCCTATTCTTGCCCCATGAAAAGACAAGCCCTTTCGAGGGAAGAACAAAGGCGGGACTTCATCTTGGAAGCGCCGCCCCTGCGCGTAATTCTCTCGATTGGCCTTCCCCTTGTTTTCTATAACGGGATTAGCCAGGTTTTCTCTTTTTTCGATACCCTCATCGCCTCGAATATCGGCTCGGCGACGGTATCGACGGTCGCCTTTGTCTCGCAAATCGGGCAAATGCTTTCGGCGATCGGCTCCGGCCTGGGAGTCGGCGGCGGAATCATGATCGCCCGCCATTTCGGGGCGGGAGACCGGGCGGGGGTTGAACGCCTCGTCAGTACCGTGGTCTTCCTCGCCCTCGGCCTCGCCGCCGTCCTCCTCCTGCTATTGCTGCCCTTTCCCGCCGCGGCGCTCCGCCTTTTCGGCATGCCGCCGGACCTCCTTACCGGTGAAACGATTCTTTATTTCACCCTGGAAGTGGCGGGTATCGCGGCTGTATTCATCAACACCATCTACATCGCGATTTTGCGGTCGAAGGGCTCAACCCGGGGCATTTTTTTCCTAAACGCGATAATCCTGAGCCTGAAGCTTGGCCTGACCCTTCTTTTCGTCTGCGTGTTCCGCGGGGGACTGGTATGGCTCTCGCTGGCCTCGCTCATCGCCCAGGGAAGCCTGACCGCCATCGCCGTCATCACCTTCCTGAAACCGGGCCACCCGTTTCGCGTCAACGCCCGTTCGGCAGATTTTTCCAGGCGAACCCTCCTACCCCTCCTCGCCCTGTCGCTACCGGTATTCCTCGAAAAATTCGTGTTCAATTACGGCAAGGTCGTGGTAAATTCCATGGCCGCCTCATACGGAAGCCTCGCCATCGGCGCCTTGGGCGTTTCGAATCGGCTGGGCGGGCTTTCCACCATGCCGCCCATCGGTTTCGAGGATGCCGAAGCCGCCCTCGTCGCCCAGAACTTGGGCAACGGAAACGAAAGGAGGGCCCTCTCGATATTCAAACGGGTACTGGCCCTTAACCTCGGAATAGGCGTGCTCATGTTCGCCGCCATGAGCGTATTCCAAGAGCCCATTATCTCGCTGTTCGCCCGCGGCGATCCTGAGTTTTCCGCAGAAATAGCGGGTATCTACGCGTATGAGCGCTACGCCACGGTCCTGCTCGCGGTATCCGCAGCCATAATGGGCCTGTTATATGGGTTCGGTCTGACGAGGGTGACCATGATCCTCAATATACTCCGCCTTTTCGCCTTCCGCATTCCGCCCCTGTATTTCATCCTGCGCTATACGAGCCTGGGTTCCGAGGGCCTCGGCTGGGCCATGATGATCAGCAATCTGATGGCGGGACTCGCCGCCTGCGCGGTGGCCATCGTCTTCGTCGGCCGACTGAGGTCGGAACCGATGAATGAGAAGCGAAAAAAAAGCGGAAGATAATCGCTGGGCCGTTGCGCGCGGCCGGTCGAGGGTACGATACTTTACCCGGAATGAATTCAAGAAAGTCCACGAGTCGCATAAGTATCCGCCACGCCTGGCTTACCGCCCTTACCGCGTTGATCATCGGCACGGTTTTCCTCAGGTTCGCGCTGGATATAGCCACGGAAAAGGCCCAAACCGCCGCCGTGGTGAGGGAAGATATCGAAGCGTACCGAGAGCGGGTTAAAACCAGGATACGGGACGAGGTAACGGCGGCACGGGTGACGGCCCAATTTCTCTGGGATAAAGACCGGAACCGGCTGAGCGACGCCGAGGCGCGCGCCAACGTCGTCGCGCTCCTTGAGTCTATCGAAAGCGCGGACGTTGGCTATATTTTCGGCGCGGACCAATCGGGAGTTTCGACCATAGGCCCGTCCAAGGGCGCCAATTTCTACGACATACGGGACAAGAACGGCCTTTACGTGGTGCGGGAACTCCTGAAGGCGTCGAGGGCCGGGGGCGGATACGTCGAGTACGTCATGCCGCCCATCGAGGGCTACCTTCAGGAACCGAAAATCAGTTATGTCCTTCCCTTCGATCCATTCGGGTGGTATATCGGCGCCGGCGTTACCCTGACCGAGATTACGGCCATCGAAAACCGCATATCCGATCGATACCGGCAGCGGTTCATGTTCCTCGTCGCGCGAAACGGCCTTTTCGCCCTCCTCCTGGTCGTGGCCCTCGCCCTCATCAATCGATTCCTCTATCGACGCATCAGGGGCGAAATCGGCGCCATCGAGACGTATCTCGCGTCTTCTTCCCGTACCGAACGGGATATCCCGGTTCAGGAGTTCAAAATCGCGGAACTCGCCGCCATCGCCCAATTATCGGAAAAGCTGGTCCATGACCTTTTCGCCTCCATGCGCGAGCTCAAGGCGGCGAAGAAGCGGTTCGAGACCATGATCGCGGTTTTACCCGACCTGGCCTTCATTCTGGACCGGGATGGCCGTTTCCTGGATTGCGCCACCACCGACGAAAAGAAGCTTCTGATGCCCCGTTCCGCCTTTATCGGCAAGGGCCTCGCGGAGGTGCTTCCGCCCGACGTCTCGAACGGAGCGCTCCTGAAACTGAGACAAACGTTCGATTCGGGGGAACAAAACTCCTTCGAGTATAGCCTCGCGTTCAACGGCGCGAAAATCTGGTACGAGGCCCGCTTTTTTCCCATAGACGACAACCAAACCATGATTCTCGTGCGCGATACCACGGAACTCATGGAAACCCGCGTAAAAAACGAGTATTTAAGCTACCACGACCAGCTCACCGGGCTTTTTAACCGGCGTTTTTTCGAAGAAGAACTCCGCCGCCTCGATTCCCCGCGCAACATGCCGCTTGCCGTGGTCATGATCGACGTGAACGGCCTAAAGATGATAAACGACGCCTTTGGCCACGAGCGGGGAGACGAACTGCTCATTACGGTCTCCAACGTGCTCTCATTGGCCTGCCGGGAGGGCGAAATAATTTCCAGAATCGGCGGCGACGAATTCGTGGTACTGCTTCCCAATACCGATCGCGAGGCCGGAGAGGGCATGCTGCGCCGCCTGTACCGGCGGCTCGATTCGCAACCGGAGGGCGAATGGGTCGTGTCCATCTCGGCGGGCCTGGCGGTGAAGGCCGATTTTTCCCAAAGCATCGAGAACGTGTGTTCCGAGGCGGAACAAAACATGTACCGCCGCAAGCTGGCGGAAAGCCAGAGCATGAGGACGCAAACCGTGCAAATCATCATGCGCGCCCTCGGCGACAAGAATCTGCGGGAAAAGGCCCATGCGAGCCGGGTGGGCGATTTGTGCCGACGGGCGGGCGAGGCCCTGAACCTGGGCCGCGACGCGGTCAAGGAACTGGAAACCGCGGGCCGGCTCCACGATATCGGAAAAATCGTGATAGACGCGGGCCCCCTCGATAAACGGGCGCCCCTTACGGAGAAAGAATACCAGGAGGCGAGAAAGCACCCGGAAATCGGGTACCAGATACTGCGGGCCGTGGACTGTTACGCCGCCATCGCGGAAGACATTCTTTCCCACCATGAACGCTGGGACGGGAAGGGATATCCCCGGGGACTGATGGGAACGGAGATCAAGCTGAACGCGCGGATAGTCTCGGTCGCGGAAGCCTACGATACCATGACGGCGGCCAGATCGTACCGGCGCGCCATGAGCCATGAAGAGGCCTTGCGGGAAATCCGCGGGAACGCGGGGAGCCAATTCGACCCGACGGTCGCGGAGGCCTTCGTCGCCATGGATTTCGGCGCGGCCGAACGGTAACCGCGCGCGGAAAGGGTATGCAAAGGCCCTCGTTCCGGTATATTCTCACGTCCCATGACCCACGATTACCGAGCAGAACTGAACGACGAACAATACGAGGCGGTCACCTCGATCGAGGGACCCGTCCTGATCATAGCCGGCGCCGGTTCCGGCAAAACCCGGGTTATCACCTTTCGCATGGCCTACATGCTCGATTCGGGCATTCCCCAATCCCAGATCCTGGCGCTGACCTTCACGAACAAGGCCGCCCGGGAGATGGAGGCGCGCGTAAAGGAGCTCACCGGCAAAAAGCTCCAAATGCTCACGGTGAGCACCTTTCACGCCTTCGGGGTACGCATTCTCCGGGAGGATATCGACAAGCTCGGATGGCGCGAGAATTTCAGCATTTACGACGACGTGGACCGGAACCAGCTGATCAAGGATACCGGCAGGGAACTCGGCTTCACCGCCGACGCCCTGGACGTTTACAAGATCGGGAACCTCTTTTCCAACATCAAAATCGGCCGCTGGAACTGGGAAAGCTCGAACGATATGTACCGCAAGCTCTACGAGGAATACCAGTCGGGCTTAAAGCTCTACAACGCCGTGGATTTCGACGACCTGATCATCCTTCCCCTCCGGCTCTTTCGCGAGCGCCCCGAGGTTTTGCAAAAGTATCGCGACCGGTACAAATACGTGATGGTGGACGAGTTTCAGGACACGAGCATACAGCAGTACCAATTCATGCACGCCATCGCGGACCGGAACGTGTGCGTGGTGGGCGACGACGACCAGTCCATCTACTCGTGGCGCGGGGCGAACTACGAAAACATCGTTATGTTCGAGCGCGACTTCCCGGGACTCAAAGAGATCAAGCTGGAACAGAATTACCGCTCCACGGAAACCATCCTCGCGGCGGCGAACGGGGTAATCGCGAACAACACGAACCGAAAGGTTAAGGCGCTCTGGTCGGGCAACGGCTCCGGAAAGCCCATCGAGATATACATGCCCGACAACGAGACCGACGAGGCCGATTTCGTTTCCGAGATGATCCAGACCATCCGCATGAACGAACGGAGGAGCTACGCCGATTTCGGGGTGCTTATTCGGGCGAACACGCTTTCCCGCGCCATTGAGGAAGCCTTCCTCGAGGCGAACATACCCTACGTCATGTCCGGCGGCACGAGCTTTTTCCAGCGGAAAGAGATCAAGGACGTGATCAGCTACCTCAGGGTAATCGCGAACCCCGACGACGACATCAATTTACTGCGGATTATCAATACCCCCCGCCGCGGGATCGGGCGCAAGACCATCGAGGAAATCAGCGCGGTGGCCACGGGCCAGAAATGCTCCCTCTGGACGGCGATTAACGCGCTGATAGCCGCCTCGAACTCGCCCCTGGGCGAGAAAATGACCATCGAACTGCAGCTTTTTACCCATTTCATCAACGAGCACCGCTCCACCATGCTTTCGGGCAAGGACTTAGGTACCAAGGTCAAGAAGATGGTGGACGAGATCGACTACTGGAGCTACCTCGTCCAGGAATACCAGAAGAACGAGAAGGCGGCGCGCTACAAGTTCCTGAACATAGACAGCCTGATCAACTCCATGACGACCTGGGAGAAAAACCCGGACAACTTCAAGAAATCCCTGTTCGACTACCTGAACCGCATTACCCTCATAAGCCGCGACGACCAGGAAGACGAGGAAGACAAGGGCAAGGTAAACCTCATGACCATCCACGCCTCCAAGGGGCTCGAATTCCCGGTGGTTTTCATCATCGGCGCGGAGGACGGAATTATTCCCCACGCGCGGAGCATGGAGGAAGGGGACGGCAACGTGGAGGAGGAACGCCGGCTTTTTTACGTGGCCATCACCCGTGCCCGGGATAAGCTGTTTATCTCAAGCTGCCAAAAACGGCGCAAAATGGGCGGTCCCGTGGAATGCACGCCCTCTCCCTTTATCCAGGAAATACCCGAAAACCTCGTGGAGTACCACGAGCCCTCGGCGCCGGTCGAGACCGACGAGGCCCTGGATATCCTGGCGGCTATGAAAAAGAAGTTCTCGATGTAAGGGCCGCGCGTATTGCGGGCCGCAAGATTTGCGGGCGCAAGGCGCGCTCGATCAGTTTTTGAGCAATTCGAGCGAGCCGTCCCTGAGCACCGAGAGTGAATATTCGGCGCCGGCCTCGAAATTCCTGACCGTCAGCCGCTCGTGATGTAGGGAGCCGAGAAAACGCGGTATCCAGCGTTCCGTGCGGACGATGCCGAAAATGGATCGCAGGGCACGAATCTGGGGCCCCGTCAGGGCGGAAGCGTCCCACAGGGAAGGAAAGCCGTTTTGGTTATAGTACCGGGTAAGGTCCATTCCGCGACCGGATCGGGGCGCGTCGGTATAAACCCGGAAGGGAAACACCAGCCAGCCGTGGCCGGTACCGACGACGATGGCGTCCAAGGTCAGCTCCCAGCCGGTCCACGAACGTTCCATGGTCCCGATCACGTCGCCCGTCGGATTAAAAAAGCGCATACGCATGCTCAGGGTGTCGGAACCGCGTCCGTAAATCGTCAAACCGAGGGGCAATTCACCCGCGGGAACCGAAATCGCCGCCAGGGGGGTATTCTGCCCGTAGGCCGCGGAAATGAACGAGACGAAACGGAAGGAAGCGTACAGGCATAGGCCCAAGGCGAAAAGGCAAGCGGCGAATAGGGATAGCCGGGAGGGGCTCGTGAATCGGGCGCGCGCCTTCGTCATCGCAGGGCCTCCGCGACGGGCCGCCAGGATTCCACCAGCCGGTCCAGGGGGTATCGCCCCCGATTGGCTGGGCTGGGGGACGGAAGCGTTTGCTGGGGAATTCCGGAACGCGGGAGCAAAAACCGGTCATAGAGCGCGCCTGCGGCCTTGCCCACCGCGAAAACGCGCCCGATGGGGGCGGCGGACAGCAGGGGCGCGATATCGTTGGGCACCGGGTCGCGGATGGTCGCGTCCGAAGCGCCGACGATGCGGCAGGAGGCGAGTACGTCCCAGAGGGCGATGCCGCGGCTCAGGGCGAATTCGCGGCGGCCCTCGACCGTTTCGGGAACGGCAACCCCGAACAGGGCCGCGAGGACGGGCCAAAACCTGTTTTGCGGGTTTCCGTAATAAAAGCCGGTCTTGCGTGATTGCGGGGAAGGCATGGTACCGAGAAGGAGAACGCGGCTTTCCGCGTTCCATACCGGGGCGAGGGTATGGACGACCGCCGAATGGGCGGCCCTTCCCGGGACCTGGGCGCTCACGACCACAGCTCCATTTGCGATTCGCTTCCCTTGGCCGCCGGGGTGCCCGGAGCCGGGTCACTACCGGGCGAGGAGCGCGGGGGAATCTCGCCCCGGGTCATCGCGAGGAAGGTATCCTCCCCGATGATCGGGATTCCCAGGCTCTTGGCCTTTTGGTTCTTTGATGAGGCCGACTCGATATCGTTGTTTACCAGGTACGTAAGGCCCTTGACCACCGAGGACTTCGCCGATCCCCCGAGGGATTTGACCAGATCCTCGGCCTGTCCCCGCTTTAGGGAAACGAGTTCGCCGGTAAAGCAAAAACTGATCCCCGAGAAAAGGCCGCCGGACACGGGCTTTTCGATGGTCACGGCGCCGGAGGCGACCAGGGCCTCCATCTCGGCCCGAAGCCGGTCGAGCCCGGCGCGAAGCGTGGCGGCCATAATGGAGCCGAATTGGTACACCGAGGCGATATCTTCCTCGCTGGCGGCGAAAAGCCGTTCCAGGGTATCGTACCCGGCGTCCACGAGCTTTTCCACCATGGTCTCGCCGATTCCCTCAATGTCGAAACCCGCGACGAAACGGGCGAGGCTGACCGAGTCGCGGCCTTTCAGGGAACGGAGTACCTTCGCGGCGCTGGTTTCGCCCATGCGCTCGAGGGAGGAGAGTTCGTCAGCGGTCAGGGTATATAAATCGGGTATAGAGCGAACCCGGCCAGAGGCGAAGAGCCGCTCGATGAGGTTCACCCCGAAATCGCGCACGTCCATGGTATCGATCCATTTTTCCAGGCGATGGTGGATGATTTTCGGGCATTCGGGATTCGGGCAATACAGTCTCGTGCCCTCGTCCAGAAGATTCGCGCCGCAGGCGGAGCAGGTCGCGGGCGCTTCGATAGCCCGGGCGTCGGCGGGGTTTTCCACGAGGGCCTCGATTTTCGGGATTATCTCGCCCCGTTTGGTAACCACCACCCGGCTGCCGATCATGAGGTTCATGGACGATATCATGTTCGGGTTGGCGAGATTGGCCCGCTGCACCGTGGTGCCCGCCAACTGGACCGGGTCCACCGTGGCGATGGGCGTATAGGTTACCCCGGATTCGCTCCACTCGACGGAGCGCAGCGTGGTAACCGCCTCTTCCAGGCTGAACTTGAAGGCGATTTGCTTCTCGGGACGCGACCGGGCGAGGTCTTCGGGGTCTATGGCCCTTCCCTTCACCACCAGGCCGTCGATGTCATAGGGCAATTGGGGACGCTCGTCCATTACCCGCGCGCGATAGTTCACCACTTCGTCTACGCCGTGGCAGATGCGCATCGGGACCGTGTCGAAACCGGAACGATCGAGCCACGAAAGCTTGTCTTCCTCATCGGTCCAGGGGCTCTCCCCCGAGAAGGGATTTCCGGGGGTGCCCGGCGCGGCGTCGTAACAGATTACCCGCAAAAACTCGCAGCCCTGGCCGTCCTTGCGTTTCATGAGCCCGTTCGCCGCGTTCCGGCAGTTGGCCTTGTCGGGAAACCGGGTTTTCAGCGTTTCGCGGGTCATGATTACCTCGCCCCGCACTCCGCCGGAAAAGGGGGCCGCGCCGTCCGGTCCGGAATCGCCCGAAAGCGCGCCTATCACGCCCGACATTTTCGCGGCGTTGGCCGTAATATCGTCCCCGACGCGCCCGTCTCCCCGGGTGACGGCCCGAAGGAAGCGGCCGCCCTCGTATTGCAGCTCAAGGCTCGCGCCGTCCAGTTTGTATTGCACCAGGAATTCCGTAAAATCCCGTTTCGAGGCCCACTCTGCGAACGCTTCGGGATCGGCGGCCTTCTCTTGGCTCCCCATGGGAATGAGGTGGTATTCTTTCGGGAATCCGTCGGTGGATTCTGAATTGATGGAGACGAACACCCGGTTTTCGGGCTCAAGGGCCTTCAGTTCGTCCCAGAGCTCATCGAATTCCGCGTCCGATATTTCCGGTTCCCCGGTATAGTACAGCCTTTGATGCCGCAGGATGCTCTTTTCGAGCTCCCGCGCCCGGGGGGACCGGGCCTTACGAGACTCCGCCATCGATGGCGCCCTCGCTGGTCGCGGCAAACATGAGTTCGCAAATTCGGTGATGGGCCTCAAGGCCCTTTTCCTCGAAGCGGGTTTCCGGACGCCACGTTTGCCGGGGGGCGAAGCCCTCGTACAGGTTTTTCAGTCCCTTGGTGGCGGTAAGCTCCGCGTAGGCTTCCTCGGCATAGGGCTCCCAGTCGGTTACCATATACAGGTATCCGTTCTGCGCGAGCTTGCTGGCGATCAGGTCGGTCCGCGGCCGCTGCACGAGCCGCCGCTTGTGGTGCCTTTTTTTGGGCCAGGGATCGGGAAAGAAAATATGGAAGGCCGCGACGGAGTCGTCCGGAATCATGTGGGAGAGCACCTCGATCGCGTCGTACTCGATCACGCGAAGGTTGGTCAGTCCCCGCCGCTCGATTTCCCCGAGGAGCCGCCCGACGCCGGCGTGGTGCACTTCCACGCCGATATAGTTTTTGTCGGGGTTTTCCGCGGCTATGATGGCCGTTGCCTTGCCCATGCCGAAGCCAATCTCGATGGTCACGGGATTGGTGTTCTCGAACACGTCCGCGAAATTGATAATGGTCTCTTGGTACGGAATGCACCAGCGGGCGGAATGAATTTCGTAATCCCGCTTTTGGGCTTCGGTCATGCGACCGGAACGGAGAACGTACGTGTGGACGCCGCGCAGCGGCACGGAAGTGTCGGAATCAGTGGTATCCATTTAGCGGTTATTTTACTCCATTTCAACGGGACTCAACAATACCCCCGCGGTACCCGAGCCGTTTTCTACGTAACAGCGGACCCGCGTCGCGTTCCGGGCCATGGCTTTCAGCTGGGCAAGGGTCCCGGTCGTAACGGTTGACCGGTTATCGGGGACGCGCCACGAATAGAGGGCCTTGCCGTCGTCGTCCTCTAGCAGGAAAAAAACCCGGGTAAAGTCCCCGCTTTGCGTATTTCGCTCCAAGGTCCATTGGTCGGCGGAAACGCGCAGGCGCGCGGGAGACCGTTCGGGAAAGGCCACCGCGGGCAGCGTCGCGGGACGGGTCGCCTCGTTTCCCGCGAGGTCCGTTACGGTAACGGTATAGCTTCCGGCGGGTACGGCTTCGCCCAGGGGCGGGGCGAGCAGGGAGGAACCGACCCAGCGGTCCTTGCCGCGCAGCCGCACCGCCGCGTTGGAGGCGTCTATGGTCCATTCCAGTGAAGCGTCGTCGCTCACCACCCGGATAGAGGAGAAATCCCGGGCGCCGTCCCCGTCGTCCCAAAAAACGAATACCGAAAGCCGCGGCTCGAAGGAGTCAGGGTCGGTTTCCGCCATCAACGCCTGCAGGGTAACCGCGTTTATGGTCGGGGAGGATTGGGAACAGGAGGGACAGAGAATGAGGGCAACCAAAGCGGCAAGCGCGCCGGCAAGGATCGTCAAAGGGGCGGGCTTCTTTCTGCGGGTTCGGTTTCGATTACGGGACATTAGAACATGAAGGTGAGGTTGATCACCGTCAAATCGCTGTCCCTGAACTGGTTTGCCATGGATTCAAAACGCACGTTGACCTTCTCGCAGGCCTCGCTCAGGTACGAGATGTAGTACATGCCCAAACTCGTATCCTCTCCGCCCTCGGGGATTTCCCGATAGAAGTCGATCAGGGACTTTTTCTTCAGGTCCGCCGTTTTCTTGTCGTTGATGGCCTCGCGCACCGTCTCGGACTGCTCTTCCTTGTTATACAGGGTAATCTGAAGCTTTCCCTGGGTACCGATGGACGTGCTGCCCCCGCCGAGTTTCCACGAAAGGAATACGAGTTCGTGCTTTCGCTCGAGTTCGGCGATTACCTTCTTTCGGATATTCGGGTCGAACATGACCGTGGAAGGGTCCACCGATCCGCGGTACATCTCGCGCACTTCCTTCCGCAAATTCGTGTTCTCGGCGTTGATCACCAATTCCATGAGCATGAGGGAGATGTACTCGGCGAGCTTCGCCTTGTCCATGTACTCGGTCAGGCTCGAACGTATGGTTCTGAGAATCGAGTCGAAACCGTCGGCATCGCGAAACTTGGTTATGATAAACCAGGTAAACGGCCGCAGGTTGTTCATGAATTTTTCGCTTAAGAGGAGCTGTATGTTTTTTTCCTCGGGGAGGAGGGAGGTATTCTTGTTGATGAAGGTGTAGAGGGGCGAAAGAATTTCCTGTTTCGCCTCGAAAATGATTTTTTCGTTTTTCTTCAATACGGAACGCAGAAAATTATCGTTAATATGGGTTTTTTCATCGATTATATTCGCGGGATTCAGGCGATTCCACTTTTTTATCACGTCTGACGAGAGGATTTGGTGAAAAATGTAGTCGTCGTACTGCCGATACAGGACGGAATACACGATAAGCTTCGAAAGGTCCATGGTTTCCTGCCGGGAAGTCACGAACTCGGGCTTCGAGATTTCGATTTTCGAGATGTAATCTATCAAAAGCAGGCGCTGAATCGTCGCGGGCGTGAACTCATCCAGGGAGATGCCGTATTCCTCAACGTTGTCGGCCAATTTGAATTTCAGCAGTTTTTTATTTTGACGTATGAAAAAGGTCGAACCTTCCTGGGTCAAAATGATTTTCAAAGGCAAATTTAAAATACTTTTTTTTTCCCCAGCGGCCATGCCGAACCCCCAAGCAGATCTGGAACTAGGTCAGTATATACCAGATCAAAAACTTTGTACACGCAAAAAAGGTTATCCCTTGACTGGCCGTTCGCCAGCTTTTATGCTGAACCGGTATGAACGCGGGCAAGTTGAGTCTCCTTATATCGATGTTTCTCCTAATCGCCCGCGGGGGCCTCGCCGCGGAGGCGGGCCTCGTTGTGCCGGGCCTCGCTGGGCCGGGCCTCGCCGAGCGGGCTACCGTTCCGGTGTTCGTGGCCGCCGATACCCTTCCCGGCACCGAAAAAACCCTCGAGACCCTTAAAGCGCACTGGCCCGACTCGATCATACTCCGTCCGGAAGCGGGAAAGCGCGCCGAAATTCCGGCGAACGCCAAGGCCGTAATCGCGATTCGGCAGACGGACGGCGCGACGGCGCGGATCGTGAACGGGCGGCGCGGCGCGACGAGCCCCCGGTGGCTCCTCCTTGCCGTGGCCGACGCCCTGGAACGCGAGGGAGAGCCCTTTTCGCTCTCCGTCCCCGACATGCCCATCTACCGCCTCGGCTGGGTTCCCGACGACCCGGATATGGCCCGCGCGGCCCCGGCCGACGTTCCGGCGATCCTCGTGGAGGTTCCGGCCAACGGTTCCGCCTTTCTGCCCGTCGCGGCGAAGGCCCTGTCGGACGCTGGGGACGAGGGCGAAGACGCGCATTACCTGGCGTTTCAGTTCCGGGGAAAACTCTTCGCGCCCGGCGAGGAGACCCTGGTAACCCTCATGATCGGCGTTTTCGGCCTCGTTTTTTTCAATCTCTTTTTTCTCAGTTTCGCCTACGGAAAAAAAAGCGAACAGCATTTACGGGATTTCTTCCGGGTATGGTGGCTTCCCTTCTTCTATTTTACCGTTACCCTCGTGTCCCTGGCCGCCGGACAGGCGATCGTCTCGTGGCTAACGAAATTAACCTTCGGCGATCCGGAAGGATGGACGGTAATACCGGCGCGTGCCTTCGCGGGCAAGCTGATATTCGCCTTTTTCTTCACCTCGGCGCTCGTAACCTTCAATCAGCTCATTCCCTTTCCGAAGGGCGGCTTTATTTACGGCTATATCGCGAGCATCGTCTGCCTGGTGAATATTTTCGTCTTCTCGTATCTCGATTTTTCCCTTTCCGTCCTTTTCGCCCTGATTTTCGGCCTGGCATACGGCCTTTCCCACGTACGGAACGCGACGTGGCAATTGGGCGGCCTGGCGCTCCTCGTGGTTCCCTTTTTGCCCTATTTCAGGGAACTTGCCCGCGGTGACGCAGCCACCTTGGCCCCGCTTTACGCCGCCGGTTTTGGCTGGAACGCGCGCCTTGCCCTTTTCATAGTGCCTTTCCAGCTTTTCATGACCCGGCTCACCCATTCCATCGGGGTGCTGAAGGCGAAGCGGGGCGTCCATATTCCCCTTTTGCCCCTGGTAGCCCTCGTTCCCGCGATCTTCTTTACGGGTTTCCTGGTATTGGCCCCGGCCTGGACGCCGGAACGCCCCCTTCCCGTATCGGTATCCCAAACCCTCGAACAAGACCGTCTCAGCACGGACACCCGTTCCGACGTGGGTAGGGCGCAATTTACGGTTGTCTCCGACCCGGGATTGGCGACGGACCCCTTCCTTCCCCAAAGGGCGGCAGCCGTACTGGAGGCGACGGTGGGCGTGCGGAACGCGCTCGGGCGCATAATCGTGACGGTTGCCGCGAAGGGCGCCCTCGCCCCCCAAAGTCTCACGTTGGACGTTCTATCGGACGAAACGGGAGCGGTGCTCGCCTCCTCGCGGGACTTTGAGCGCTCCCCGTCGGGAGACCGCGCTACGTTTACCCTTTCGGAAATCGGCGCGGAGAGCGTAACGATAGCCTTCACCGCCGTATCGGGCCGTCCGCTGGACCTTCGGCTCCAAAGCCGAACGGAACGGAATCCCTGGGGCGTCACCATCAATGACCCGGCCATCGCCGCTTCCTACGAATTAACCGTTCGCCGCGATTTCCGAATCTCCGAGGAGGGAACGGTGACCGAAGGGGAGCCGAAATGAGTTCGCTCCCGTGTTACTTTCACGTGGATCTCGACGCCTTCTTCGCCTCGGTGGAACAGTTGGACAACCCGTCCTATAGGGGAAAGCCGGTAATCGTCGGCGGCGACCCCGGGAAACGCGGCGTGGTTTCCACCTGCTCCTATGAGGCGCGGGCCTTCGGCGTCCGTTCCGCCATGCCCATGGTTAAGGCGGTGCAGCTTTGTCCCCAGGCGATTTTCGTGCCCGGGCGGATGTACCGGTATCACGAAAAATCCCGGGAAGTAATGGGTATCTTTTCTGAGTTTTCCCCAGAGGTGAGACAGCTTTCGGTTGACGAGGCCTTTTTGGACCTGAGCGGAACCGAACGCCTGTTCGGCCCCCCCGCCGAAACGGCTGCCCGGCTCAAGGAAACGGTGCGGGAGCGAACGGGCCTCACGGTTTCGGTCGGCGCGGCGACGAACCGGTACATCGCGAAAATCGCGTCCGGACTATCCAAACCGGACGGGCTGGTCGTCGTCGCGCCGGGAGACGAGGCGGCCTTCATGGCCTCCCTCCGGCTCAAGGACGTATGGGGCGTGGGGGAAAAAACGAGGGCCCGGCTCGAGGCCGCTGGCTTGCCGACCGTCGCCCTCCTGAAAGCCTGTCCCGAACGCACGCTCGCGACGATCGTGGGGAACGCCGGGGCCGCCTGGATCCATACGGTGCTTTCGGGGGGCGATCCCGGCATCTTCGCCGAGGAAGCGGCAACCCGCTCGGTGAGCAGCGAGCGGACCTTCGCGGACGATATTGCCGATCCCTTTTCCCTTGAGACCGCCCTCATGGAACTGTGCGCCGAAGTAATGTACCGCCTGATGGATCACGGCTATTCCAGCAAGACGATACACGTAAAAATTCGCTATTCCGATTTTCGAACCGTGTCCGTGCAGGAAACCGGCGAACGCTCCGTCGCGGATTCAGGCGACCTGTACGCCCGCGCGCGCGCCCTATTCGCCCGGAAATGGGAACGGGGCGAACCGGTCCGGCTCCTGGGCGTCGCCGCCTACAACGTGAGCGAGGACAAGGAACCCGAACAGATGAGCCTTTTTGACGAAGGCGACCGCTCCCGTCAGCGCGCCGTGGAAGAGGCGCTGCACCGCCTTGCCCGAAAGCGGGGAAAGCGACTGGTAACCAAGGCCCGGCTCATAGACCGGCGGGATGACGAATGAAGGCGCCGCGGGGGATATCGATTTTACTGATCTGCGCGCTCGTGGCCGTTCCCGTCGCCGCGCAGGGCGCCGATGCGGGCCAAAGCGGCGAGAACCTCCCGCCGGGTCTCAACGCGGAGGCGGCCCTTCTCGCCCGCTTGAGCGGACTCTTCGCGGCCGAGGATCCCACGTCCGTCTACCAAATGTCCGTGTACGACGAAAGCGTCGAATTCCTATTGGACGGCGATTGGACCGCCGGTTTCGAGGGCACGCTCGACTTTACCACCGCCGACGGAGTCACCTCCGTTTCCGTAACCCCTCCCGTCTTTACCCAGGCGGTCAACCTTTCCGCCTGGATATTCATCGCCGGGCATTGGTACTTTCAGGCGGATTTCGCCGAGGAATTCACGAAAAACACCATCGCCTTCGGGTACGTTGGCGGGGAGAACGACGCGGTAAGGCATGTCAGGATCGGTAACTCCGGCATTCTCTTTCCCGACGAGTATCCCTTTATCGCCCTGGGCGGGGCCGATCGGCAAGCCCTTTCCCCGGTGATCGCACCCGGCGCCATGGGGAGCTTCGGGGGCAAGGCCTGGCGGGCCGACGCCATGGTGCGCTACGACGCGGCCGCCGCACGGGAGCTCCTGCTTTCGGGGATGAACGAGGCCACCGACACGACCGTAAGCGTCGCCCAACCGGTGAGGAAAACCTGGTTCACCCTGCCCTCGGCCCCCGTTACCGGTTCCGTCGCCGTTTGGGTGGAGGATCCCGCCGGCACGGTCGCCGAGGCCGGTTCGTCGCGGAAGTGGCGGCGGCTTAAGGACGCGGAGTACCAGGTTGACGGCCTTTCGGGCACGGTGGCTCTCGCGCAGCCGGCCCGGGGCGCCGTGGCGGTTGCCTATTCGGGGGCCGCCGGAAGCGTTCCGACTTTCGCCGCTTCGGTTCGCGCCTGGTTCGCGGCTAGGTTTACCGGCCAGGGGCTTTCGGTTACGGGCGACCTTTTCACCGGCATTTTTATGACCGACGCGGACGTACTATCAGGCACGTACGCGAATTCGTTCCTGGTCACGATCAACGGAGCGCAGGCCCTGCTTTTGGCAGAACCCGGGCGCTTCAGCCCCTTCGAAAACCTATCCCGCTACGCCCTGGGTGGCGATGAGGTTCAGCTCGTCCACCGCGAAAGCGGCACGCCCGTGTCGGGATACGAAACCGCGGGCTTTGGGGAGGAATATACCGAGCTTGGCAACCCCGCCCTTGCGACTGCGGGAGGTCCCCGTGATCCCGCGGGCCGGTATCCCCTGGCCGATCGCTTTCTTTCCGTATATCTTCCGCCCTTCACCCCGGGAACGAACGCCACGGATATCGTTTTGCGATCGCGCGCGTACGTCCCCGTTGCCGAGATTTCCCTGGGCGACAAGGTGATTCCCGGCACCATCGTCATGACCCGCAACGGGGTGACCGATACGGCGTTCTCCTTCGATCCCGACTCGGGTATCCTGACCCCCGATAGGCCGCCCGCCCTGACCGACTCGATCCGCATTACCTGGCTCGACCAGGACCCTTCCGCCAGAAACGCCGCGTTCAACGCCGCCTTGGGCGGCGCCCTTTATCCGGTTCCCGGGCTCTCGCTGAAAGCAGGTTCCGCCTTGCGCTGGAACCTCTCGAATTCGGGCTTTACCGATTCTTCCGAGGGCAGTCCCGGTTCCTGGATCGCCTCCGCGGGAGCGGAATGGACGAAAGGAGAGCTCAAAGCCGCTACCGCCGCGGCGTTTACCCTCACGGTCAACGATACCACCGGGCTCTATCGCGCGGAGGGCATGAATCAAGGTTCCGTTACCTTTAATCCCGCGAAGGAATGGTACCGAACGGCCCCGGAATACGGGGATACGTCCATTTCGGCGCTCACGGTAGAGGGCATATCGGGTTCGGTTTTGCGCGTTCAGGGGACCTTCACCGAAGACGATAGCGCCGTGGCGGCCGACATTCTCGTGGGCGAATTCGGTTCGGCCGACCTCCGAAACGCCTCTACCATAACGGTTACGGTACGTAACGCGGGGAATAACGCGGCGTTCGGGCTTTTCCTCCAAGGAGGCGCCCCGGATACGGGATATACCCTGTCGGGCCAAACACTCGCGGAATGGCAACTGGCAACGCCCGCCCCCGGCGCGCCCTGGCAAAAGCAAACGGTGACCCTCACCGAAGCGGAACGGGTTCTCCTCGGCGGCTGGCAAAACCTGCGCCTGATCGCCCGGCCCCTTTTACCGGTCACCACCCCCTTCGACGTTGCCTTCGAATCCGGTCCCATAACCGTTGCCGACGGCGGCTATGCCCTGGTCGCGGAACCCCCGGAAGGCCGCTTTTCGGCCGTGCCCGTATCGTCGGGGAGCCTGGCCCAAGGCCTTGAGGCCCACTCGCCCGACCTGATCAACCGTTTGAATCCCGGCGGGGGGAATACCCTCTTGGCGGTTACTATCGAGCCGACAAGCTCAAACCCGACAAGCGAGGATCAAACCGTCACCGTTTCCCGTTTCCTCGCGCCCGTGCCCCTGGAATCGTATAAAACCCTCTCCTTCGAGCTCAATCCCGGCCTTCTTCCTACGGTGGCCGACGCCCACCTTACCCTATCGCTTGTATCGCCCGCCTCCTCCGGAGCGGAAGAAGCGGCTTGGGAGCTTACCATACCCGCGGCCGCGCTTGCGAGCGGAGCGTGGAGCACCGTCACGGTAGAACTCGATTCCGCCACCGTAACCGCCGACGGCGCGACCCTCCCAGGCGCGACACTCACGCGCAACCCGCTCGTCCCGGCGCCGACTAAGGCCCGCTTCGCCGTTACGATCCCCGCCCCCGCCGTCGTTCCCCCGGGCGGATGGACGTGCGGCCTCGACGAGATACGGCTATCCGAAACCGAAGCGGTACGTTCGCTGGCGAGCGAGACCGCCGTCTCTTGGTCCCGCAAGGGCCCGATCGCGACGGCGGGAGGGGTCATACTCCTGGCAAACCCGGATTTTTCCGTCACGAGCCGCGCCGCGAACAACCTTGAAACCGGAAAAACCGCCCTCTCCGGCACCGCCGAGGCCGGCCTCACGTTTACGGGAATCCGCGGCGACGTTTCCGTGGCGGTTTCTTCTGAGGCTGACGGCATTCTCGAAAACGCCGCCCACCGCGTAGCGGTGCCCCTGGGGCCCATAAACGTGACCGAGAACATGGCCGCGGACTTCTCGGGAAACGCCCTCACGCGGGCGGAATCGATCAGCCTCTCCGGCATATTCCCCGTTGCGGCGAAAAGCGCGCTCTCCCTGGGAAACGCGTCATTGACCCGGGACCATACCCTGGACATGACGCCTTCCCTCCCCTTGGGAAAGGCGGGCGCGGTCACCCTAAACATTACCGGGAAGGTTTCGCAATCCGGCGTATCGCCGTGGGACCGGCTTACCGATAGGGAATGGTCCGAGGTCTGGGCCGATTCCCTCGCGCTTATGGCCTCGCCGGGGGAAAGCGACGCGAAGAAAAGGACGGTTACCGCGGGGGCCCGTTCGTCGTGGAAACCCGAACGGGGATGGCTTCTCGGGGCATCGGCCGGCTTTACCCTGGACGAAACCTATTCCGCGGGCGCGACCGGCGCCGCGCGCCGCGCCTCAGGGGCGGGTTTTGACCTGTCACTGCCCGTTTCCCTTTTTGGCACCGCCCTCACCCCGTCATGGAAGCGCTCCGCCATCCGCCGCCGGGAAACCCCCTCAGGCGGTTCCTGGCTCGCCGACGCGCGGTCCTTGGGCGATTCCGCGGGCCGACTATCCTGGGTTTGGACGGCCCCGCCCGTCGCCGATCTGATCCTTCGGGCGCCCGACGGATCGGCCGACGAGGAAAGCGCCTTCACGCATAAAACCGCCTATTCAGTGGATTGGGACCGCCCCGCGGTCGGCCTGCTTTCGGACCTTTGGGTTCCGGTCAGCGCCGGCGCCTCCCTGGCGCGGGAATCGTCGGTTGAAACCCTCGCGGCGTCGCATTCCGATAGGCGGATGGCATCCGCGAGGCTTTCGTTCTCGGCGCTCAACCTATTCGGCGCGTACGGGATTAAAAGCGCGTTCAAGTGGTACGAGCAGGACGAGTTCTCCCAGTCGTACGTCTGGACCTCGGAATGGGGACCGGGCTATTTCCTGTGGACCCTCGACGCGTGGGACGGCATAAGCCTGTATTGGGGTTCGGCGGGTACCTTTTCGATCGATAACGGCGTTTCCTATACCTCGGCGAAAATCGACGGATCCGGAGAAAGCCTGGGGGGGACGGTTCGCTCCGTTTTGAGCCGGGAGGCCAAGCGCTCCCCGATCGAACCGCTTATCCGAAAATGGACGGGGCTTCCGATAGAATCCCGCAGGGAGGACATTCTTACTTGGAATTGGCATGCCCTGAACGCTCCCGCCCAAAACGCGGAATACGACCATCGCCTCATTACGAAGGTGGGCGCTAACGGCGAGATAAAGCTTTCGGGCGGCCTTACCTACCGCGCCGAGCCAACCGGGACGGCGGTAGTGAGCGTCAGGCTGTCTGCGGGGGGAACCCTGCGGTACTGATCATTCCAGGGGTGCGTAATACCCCGTCTCGTCCCTTCCGGAGCGGTTCATGAGCCAGGTTTCCACCTCAATGGGCAAATAGGCGCGGCCGAAGTTGGTGGGCATGGCGGAGGTATACGAAAAAAGATACGTGCCGTTCGGCCGTTCCACGGCGTCCTTCACGAGGGAACCGATGCCCTGGGGCCGGTACAGGTAGTATTCCTTGCCGCCGGTAACCCGGGTCAGATAGGAAAACTCCGGAGCGATCGCGCCCTGCGAGAGGTTCACCGCGAAAAAGGTCACGCCGTTGTTGCGAAGGTACGACCCAAGGTCGGTCAATCCGTATTTCGCGAAGCCATTCACCGGTTCCGCGCCGGTCGTGAGGAAAACCACCGCCCGCTTGTGGGCGCCGTTGATCAGGTCGTTCACCGAGAGGCGAAGCGCCAGGTCGAAGGCCCACGAGGACGACGCGGGCGCCTTTGGCCTGAAGGCGTTCCAGCTTCCCGTATTCGGGGGCCCTGAGCCTTCCTGGACCGGAAAGCGGCCCGCGGACACGACGCGGAGGGTGCCCTTTCCCTGCATGGCCTTCGCGATGGAGTCTATGGCGTTCCTCGTATCCCCCATCGCCAGGTCCGATCCGGGAGAGCGGTCAAGGATAACCGTAATGTCGCAAAAGTTCTCTACGTAGGCCGAACCGGTCAGGGCGAGTTCGGATACCGCGCGCCCCTCCTCCGTGATCGAGAAATTCTCCCTGTCCAGACCCACCACCGGGTTTCCGTTCCGGTCTTCCACCGCGACTTCCAGCTGAACGGAGGGGAAGGCGTCGGCGTTCACCCGCTGCACGCGGACGAACATGCCGCCGACGAGCTCCCGGATCCGGGAAACGATCTGTATCGAGTCGCCCCGATAATCGGCCAATATCAGGTTGCCGTTCGCGTCGGGCACGGCCCCGGTTATTCTGACCGGCGCGTTCCCCAGCTTGGCCACTTCGCGCATGGCGCCGGTTTCCGCGTCCACCGCGACGACCCTGTTTTCCTGGCTCACCAAAAGATACCCGTTCCATGTCCGGATGGATTCCGCCAGGGGCAGGGAACCGGGCGGCAAAAAAGTATCGTAAAAATTGCCCGAGGTATCGAAGCGGTAGAGGGCGCCGGTTACCGAGTCGCACACGTACGCCATATCGTTGACGATGGCGATGCCGGCGGGGGCGGTAAAGCCCGCGAAGGACGGGCCCTTCTTCCCGAAGGAAAAGAGGGGGGCGCCCTGGGGATCAAACACCACAACCCGCGCGTTTCCGTAATCCGTAACGAAAATATTCCCCTCGGGGCTCACGGCGATAAACTGCGGTCCCACGAATTCCCCGTTTCCCCGCCCCTTTTTTCCGAAGGAGGAAAGCCAGGCGCCGTTGGGGGAAAGCACCGACACCCGGTCCGCCGCCACTTCCGAGACGAGCATTCGCCCGTCATCCAGGGCGATAAGGTCAAAGGGACGGTCGAAGCCCTGAAGCGGCCCGCGGCTTTTCGCGACTATGCGGCCGTTTACGTCGAACCGCAAAAGCTCGTTCGAGCCGTAGGCCGACGCCCAGAAGGACCCGTCCGCGAGGGCGACCACCGAAACGGGCTGCCTGAAAAGCACCGTCTCCCCATTGACGGCCGCGATGGCGCCCGCTTCCACGAAGCGGGAATCCTCGCCGAATTCCGGAAGGAGGGCGCTTCTTTCGCGCACCGTTTCGATGAGTTGGTCCAGCCGGGTTTTTTCCCAGCCGGAGTCGGCGGCGAACTGCCATTGCTGCACCGCGGAAGATTCAACGCCGCTCCTGAAGTAGGCGCGGCCGAGCCAATCGAGTATTAAGGGCTCTCCGGGCGCGTAGGAGAGGGCCTTTTCAAACATGAGTATGGAATCGTTGAACGCGCCGCGATTGAAGGTTTGCACCCCGCGGCGAAATTCCTCCTCGGCGAGAATCTTGTCGGACGCATTCAGGCCCGGATCGGCGCTCTGGGCTTCCAATAGCGCGGCGGGGCAGCCGAACAGCGCGACCGCCAGAAACGAGGCCAGGATCGAACCTCGCGAGGTTGCGCTCATCGATAATCCCTCCGTTTCTGCATGATTTCATTGAGGTGTGTTCCGATCACGCGGTTATCCGGGGCCTTTTCCCGGGCCCGCCGCGTATAGGTTCGGGCCTCCACGTCGAGACCGAGCTTGTAATACACCCAGCCGAGGGAATCGAGATAGGCGGCGCTATCGGGCTGTATGTCCACCGCCTTTTTGCACATGGTCAGGGCGCGGGTAAGGTCGCGGCCCGTATCGGCCAGGACGAAGCCGAGCCCGTTCAAGGCGGTGGCGTTTTCCGCGTCAAGGGACAGGGCCCGCTCGTACCAATCGACGGCGCTTTCCGCGTCGTTTTGCTCAAAGGCGATATAGCCGAGGGAACAAAAGACCTGGGTGGATTCATACCCGGCGTCGATCAGCTTTCTCAGCTCGAAATCCGCGAGCCGGGTCCGTCCCGTGAGGGTGTAGACGATCGAAAGGACCATTCGGCACTGATAGACGCGGGCCAGATCGGTATCCGCCGTGACCACCTGCTCGAGGTAGACGAGGGCATCGTCGTAGCGTTCCAGCCGGGCATAGCACAGACCGATATAGTACGCCAACTCGTGGTTTATCTCGGGATTTCCCGCCGGTACCTCCAAAAGCGAAACCAGCGCGTCTTCGTAGGCGCCGCTCCGGTAATGGCGAATTCCCTCTTTCATCGTATCGGCCATGCATGCCCTCCCGAGTCGATTATACGCGGAAAACCGGGGTTCCGAGAAGACCGTCCCGCGCGGAACGGGGCTGTGACTGAACCCGGCTTACCGAGACATAGCCTTCTTCCACCGCATGCCAGTCGGAATCCTCGCCCCCCGCGGTATGCACCCGCCCGCCGCGAAATTCCCCGACGAAGGAATCGGCGCCGTCGCTCCTGAGCGCGATCCCGTTATTGTATACCCGCCGCGATATATCGGTGATCCGGGCGCCCTTGTAGGCCGCTCTGGATTTCGCGTTCACGTTTACGAACGAGTCGCGCTCGGTTAGGGAGATCAACGCCGCAAGGTTGTCGCGGACGAACCGCGCCAGGGCCAGATAATCCCAGCGGCTTTCCCCGTCGGGCACCAAGCTCGTCGCGATGCCGGGAATGCCCATGAACGAGGCTTCCCTGGCCGCCGCGGCGGTACCCGAATACACGATGTCCGTACCGAGGTTCGCGCCGCGGTTGATGCCGGAGATAACGGCGTCGGGCGGCTCGTCCATGAAGCCGAGGGCCCCGGCGATTACACAGTCCGCGGGCAGGCCGCTGCAGGACCACGCCCGCTCGCCTTCCGTTCGGTACGCAAGCTCCCCCATGAGGGAAATGCCGTGGGACACGCCGGAACGGTTGGAAGAGGGCGCGACGATCCACACTTCGTGCTCGGCGGATAAAATCGAGGCGAGGGCCATCAGGCCTTCCGCCCCGTAACCGTCGTCATTGGTAAGCAGTAATTTCATGGCTTTAATCGTTACATGATCTGGGCTCCGTCCGAAGGAGTGACCTTGTACCGGACGGGCTTAAAACCGAATATTCGCTCGTATTCTTCCAGCTTCCTGCCGTAGTTTTCCTCGTCGGCGGTACGGATAACCGCGTAGGTGCAGCCGCCGAAACCGCGACCCGTCATGCGAGAGCACACGAGATCGGGCGAGTCGGGAATGATGAACTCCAGCGCCCGCTTGACGAGCCAGTCCAGTTCCGGGCAGGAAATTTCGAAACGGTCGCGCAAACCCTCGTGGGAACGGTTGATGATCCGGGAAAAGCTGAAAAGGTCCTTTGAGGACAGGGCGTGAACGGCTTCCCGAACGCTCTCGGATTCGCGTATAATGAATATTACCCGCCGCCTGACCGATTCGGGTATGTCCGTAATCTCCTCCAGGATGGATTCCGTAAGCTGATTGAAATCCGAGGGCGAGTCCGGATCCGCCCGTACGATCTCGTACGCCCGGATGCACTCGTGGATCCGCAGGGCCAATTCCTCGCGGGCGAGCAGTCTCGGTACGCGGGAATCGGTGAGGATTATCGAGTAGCCCCCGTCGGGGAAGGCCACCAAATCGGCGGTAACCTTATTGTGGTCGATTCGTACGAGGTGACCCGCCTTCGCGTACAGCGCGGTCAGGATATCCGCCCGATGGGCGTGGGTTTTCAGGAAATGGGTATTGGCGCGCTCGATCAGGGCTACCAGGACCGCGTCGGTGAGATTGGGCGCGTACTGCTTCCTGAGGGCAAGGGCGGCGGCGACTTTCATGGCGTTGGGGGTACCCAGTCCGGCGTCGGGAGGGATCTCCGAGAGCACCGTGAAGTTGAGACCGGGTATATGAATGCCGTATTCCATAAATGAAGAGATCACGGCCTTGATGGAATTGGCCCAGCGGTCTTCCTTGCGGTATTTAAGGTTTGAGGCGGAAATTTTCTTGCGCTCGTTGAGAGCCACGGAGTAGACCCGGTAATTCGGGTCGGGGCGTTCCGAAACCGTCAGCCACAGCGCGTGGTCAATGGCCATGGCGAGCGAATTGCCCTTCGCGAACCAGGTGTGCTCTCCAAGCAGTTGAAAACGGCCGGGAACTTTGACTGTGATTTCGGGTTCCGCGTCGTATTCTCCGGCATGTATGGGCACAATTTTATGCATATGAATATAATAGGGTCAATATTGAAACTATTCAACAAAAATTAGTAAAATAGGACCTGAAATGGCACCCATATCTTACCTGATCGGCATTTTGCTCACAGGCATAACCCTCTCCCTCGGAATCCCCAACGAGCTGTTGCACGACGGAAGCGCGCTGCTCGGTCTCGTCTGCCTGGTACCCCTGTACCGGAGCCTCCTCGGCTCGAAAAGCTGGGCCGCGGCGGGATTCGCGGGCGGCCTTGCCATGGGAATCGTCCACGTACTTTCGAGTTTTTGGCTCGCGTACTTCAAGGAATTCGCCATTTTTACCCTCGGCGGATCGGCCTTGGTGAACGTGGCGTTCGGTATCGTGGTCGGCTGGGTTTTGCGCTGGACCCTGCTCCGCCCGAAATGGGCGCGCCCCTTCCTCTTCGCCGCCGCCTGGACCCTGTGGGAATGGTTTAAGTCCACGGGCTTTCTCGCCTATCCCTGGGGAACCCTCGTCATGACGTCGAGAAGCCTTACCCCGCTTATCCAGATCGCCGACCTGACCGGCGCATGGGGAATCTCCTTCCTTATGGCGCTGATAAACGCCGTTCTCGCCGAAACCACGCTTTTGCATCCATCCCGCATAGCCGCCTTTTTCCGCGAAGGCGACGTTCCGAGCCGCCTCGGTCGCATGACCGGCGCCCGGACCCTGGCCTTCACCGCCTTCGCCCTTTCGCTGGTCCTTTGCTACGGGTGGTATCGGCTCGCCACTCTCGGAAAGCCCGAAACGACGCTGGCGGTTTCCATGATTCAGCATAACGTTGATCCCTGGGACCTCAACCAGGAAACGCCCGTCATCGAATCGGAAAGACTGACCCGGGAAGCCATCGCCGCCCGCGGGACGAAACCGGATCTGGTGGTATGGAGCGAGTCGACCCTTCCGTGGACTTGGGAAGAATACCGGGGCTACTACAAGCGGTATCCCGGCGAGGATCCCGTGATTCCCTTCCTCGCCGAAATCGATACGCCCCTGGTTTCCGGCGCGCCGGTATTGGTCGACCCGGAACGGAAGGGCTATTCCAACTCGGTGATATACCTCTCCCCTACGGGCTCGCTGATCGACTGGTACGCGAAGATACAGCTCGTGCCCTTCGCCGAGTACATGCCCTTTACGGAATACGAATGGGTCCGGGAATTCTTCGATACCCTGGTCGGTTTCTCCTCGGGCTGGGTTCCGGGAAAGGATTTTAAGTCCTTTACGGTACGAAACGCGGCCGGAAAGGATATCCGGTTCGCGACCCCGATATGCTTCGAAGACGCCTTCGCCCCCGTGGTGGCGGACCTTCACGCGACGGGGAGCGACGTGCTCGTCAATTTGACCAATGATTCCTGGTCCGAAACCGCCAGCGCCGAAACCCAGCATTTTACCGTGGCCTCTTTCCGCGCCATCGAGCTGCGAACGACCATGATACGCTCCACCAACGCGGGATACACCTGCGTAATCGATCCGACCGGACGGGTAATCGCCGACCTTCCCCTGTTCGAAGCGGGCTTTCTCAACGCGGACGTTCCTATCTATCCCCGCACCGTCACGTTTTACGCCCGATATCGGGACTGGTTTCCCGCGGCGCTCACGGGGTTTATCCTCCTAGCCCTCTTTTATTCCGCCGGCCGAAGGTTTCAGGCTCGCCTCGCGGACCGAACCGCGAAAAAGGCACGGCTGGGGCTTGGGGCGACGGCGGGTCCAATCGTCCGTTTTCATTGGGACGAGGGCCTTGAAGAACTGCCGGGGGCGGATGAAGCCGCTCCGGACAGGGGCGATATCCTCTCCGAATCCGCGTACGCCTCCCGTATCGAAGACCCAGCGGTTACCCGGTAAAAGCCGAGAAACCGCACGGGTTGATTAAAAATGCGTTTTTCGTTAACCTAAGAAAATATATGGTTAACGATAACCGCGACTCAATCCAGGCCAGAATGAAAATCCTTTCGCTTCTCCGATCGGCTACGCGGCCTCTCTCGGGCGAAATCCTGGCAGGGGAATTGGGTATGTCCCGGGTAGCCGTTTGGAAACATATCAAGGCACTGGAAGAACACGGGTATCGGTTCACCGCCGAAAAGCGCGGCTATACCCTTTTGGCCCATCCCCAAGACAGCCTATTACCCTGGGACCTCGATACCGTCTCCTCCCCGGTTTCCCACTTTCCGGAAACCGATTCAACCATGAACCGCGCGCTTGAAGCGGCTATCGCCGGGGCCGCGGACGGTTCCCTATTCATCGCGGAACGGCAAAAAGCCGGGCGCGGAACCGGCTCGAAGGCGTGGGAATCGGTCGAGGGCGGGCTCTTTTTTACCCTCCTTATCCGCCCTTCCCTCCAGAGCGCCCATTATTTCCGTTCCGTTACGGCCGCGCAATGCGCCTTGGTCGAAACCTTGCGGGACCACGGAATAAAGGCCGTCGCCGCATGGCCCAACGATATCTTGGCGCGCAACGAAGAGACCGGCGAAATGGCCAAGGCGGGGGGCATACTCTGCGAGCATCTTTGTTCCGGCAATTCCGTGAGGTTTTTAAACCTCGGAATCGGCATGAATACGGGCAACCTGCCCGAGTTGGGCGGGACGGCCCGGCTTGCCATAGGCAGGCGCGATTTATTGGAAGGCTTTTTGCGCCGCATGACAAAGGCGTCCCTTGAAACCCCCGACCTCGAGGCGCGATGGAACGCCCTATCCGCCCATCATAACCGCGAGTGCCGCCTCGTCTCCGGCGGCACGGTACTGAAAGGCCTTTTTAAGGGCCTGGACCCCTACGGCAACGCGCGTATGCTCCTCGACTCCTCCTCCGAAGAACGGCGCTTCCAACCCGGAAGCGTATCCATCTTACATAAAGGAACCTCTTCATGAACTCGAACACCATCAAGTCGGTATTTACCGCCCTGTTCGCGGCCCTTATCTGCGCGGGAGCCTTAATCACCATTCCCCTTGGCCCCGTGCCTATCGTGCTCCAAAACGCCTTCGCGATCATGGCAGGGCTCCTGCTCGGGCCCCTGCAGGGCGCGGGTGCGGTCGGCATCTTCCTTATCCTGGGCGCCCTGGGACTCCCCGTTTTTTCAGGCGGCCGAGGCGGCATCGCGGTACTTACCGGACCCACTGCCGGATACCTTGCCGGATACTTTATCGGTGCCTTGGTCGCGGGCTTCGCCATGAATCGGTTGGCCGGCGACAAGGATATCCCCATGGCAAAGGCCCTACCCATAATAATCAGCGCGACGATAATGGGCTTTCTCGTGGTATATATACCGGGCGTCCTCGTCTTGCGGAAGGCTCTGCATCTGGGGTTGGCCGAAGCCCTCGCCAAGGGCTTTACGCCCTTTATTCTCGGCGACCTGATCAAAACGGCGGTAGTGGTGCCCGTGGTGCTCAAGGTTCGCCCGATCGTGCTCCGATACCTCAATCTCGATGCTTGAGGTTTCATCGCTCACCCGCCATTTTCCCGGTTCCGCGCGTCCGGCGCTCGATTCCGTTTCCTTTTCCGTGAGGCGGGGCGAATGCGTGGTGGTCAGCGGGGCCAACGGCTCGGGGAAAAGCGTGCTCATGAGCCTGATCGCCGCTCTGGACCGTCCCACCTCAGGCACGGTTTCGCTCGGCGACACGGACTCGAGCGAACCGCGTGTCGGCCTCGTCTTTCAAGACGCGGACTCGCAAATTCTCGGCGACACGCCCCTGGAAGACGTCGCCTACGGCCCGGTCAATCTCGGTAAAAGCAGGCAGGAAGCCCGGAGTATAGCGGCTTTAACCCTCAAACGGGTTGGGCTTGAGGGACGGGAAACCGTTCCTGCCCGGAGCTTATCGGGCGGTGAAAAAAGAAGGCTCGCCGTGGCGGGAATTCTCGCCATGGACGCCGAAATCGTCATTTTCGACGAACCGTTCGCGAATCTTGACTGGCCGGGCGTGGTTCAGGTCAACGACATTATCCGGCAGTTGCGGCATATGGGAAAAACGCTCGTCATACTCACCCACGAGATGGAAAAGGTTTTGGCCCTCGCGGACCGGCTTCTGGTTCTTTTCCAGGGAAAGCTCGTCTACGACGGAAGCCCGAACCAGGCCTTACGCGGTGAACCCCTGGAAGCTTGGGGAATCCGGAACCCCTTGGGCTGCTACGAGCGACTCGAAGACCTATTGTGGTCCGATACGGGAGATCTCGCGCAATGAGCCGTCCTGCTTCTCCCCTGTTCGGCTATCGAAGCGGCTTCACCGCCGTGCACCGAGCGCCCGTTGCCCTCAAATTCGCGATTCTGCTGTGCGTAACCATCGCGGTCTTCGCCCTTCCTTGGGCCTTTCTCGTACCCGTCAGCGCGTTGCTTTGCGTTTTCGCAATCGTGGGGAAGGTAGATATCCGGGGCCTTCGGGGAGCCGTGAAGCTCCTGGCGATATGGGTCGCGTTCATCGGCGCGTTTCGGCTCGTGGGGAAACCCCTTGACCCGGGAATCCTATCGGTCGAACTCGGGGAAACCGGGCTTTACGCCTGGCGGCTCGCCGCAGTGCTCCTCGCCGGTTCCGTATTTTACGAAACCACGAGCGGCCTGGAAATTCGCGATTCCTTTGCCCGGGCCGAAGATATGGTGAACCGCGCCGTTAGGGGCCTTTCTGGGCTTATACCGTATCGCCGTACCGAAAAGGCGCCGAAAGGGGTCCGATTCGCCCTTGTATTCTCCCTCACCATCATTTTCATACCCCGCATTTTCGCGGCCTGGGAAAGCCTGGAACGCGCCTGGCAAGCCCGGGGCGGCAGTCAAAAGGGCTTTCGCGGGGCCTACCGAAAGGTTTCCGTACTCCTTCCCCTTCTTCTTCTTCGCCTTTTTTCCCTCGCCGTGGATACCGATCGGGCTATCCGCAATCGCTCGCGATAATCAGTTTTTTCGCTGGAATTTCCATGAAATTCTCATTGCCAAACACTATCAATGGTGCTATAGTGGTGTTTACGGGCCAGGTACACCATATCTGGCCCTTATCACGAATAGAGGTTAAAAAAGGTGCGATGCCCCCACTGCGGTAGTTTTGACGATAAGGTCATAGAATCCAGAACCCTCGCGAATGGTGACAGCATCAGGCGGAGAAGGGAGTGCATAGCCTGCGGCTACCGTTTTACCAGCTACGAGCGCATCGAGGAAAAACCCTTTATGGTCGTCAAGCGGGACGGCCGCAGACAGCCGTTCGACCGTAAAAAGCTCGAGCACGGCATTGAACGGGCCCTGGAAAAGCGCCCGGTGTCGGGCATGACCATAGAGAACGTGATCAACGAGATAGAGGATCAAGCGGTTATGGCAGGCAAGGGCGCCCACGAAATCCCGAGTTCCAGTCTCGGTGAGTTGGTGCTCGCGAAACTGCATGCCGTGGATAAGGTAGCGTATATACGCTTCGCGTCGGTGTACCGGCATTTTGAGAATTTAGAAGAGTTTATTTCGGAAGTGAAAAAGGTGGAGGGAGAAAATGGCCAATAACGATCAGGCGGTAAGCCAGGGTGTATTTCCCGAATGGAAACACTTTCTCGGTTCGTCCCGGGACCCCGAGGCCGCGGGTTTTATCCGCAACGTGGTGAAGCGCTCCGGTGAGATCATGGCCTATGACCGATCCAAGATCGAAGCCGCGGTAGGCAAGGCGATCGTCGCCGTGGAGGGCAATCCCGATCCGGACCGGGCCCACGAGCTGACCGACCGGGTTGAGGAGCATCTGCGCGCCCTCATGGCCGGCCGCCACGCCCATTCCATTCCCGCCATCGAGGAAATCCAGGATATGGTAGAATCGGTGCTCATCGAGGCCAACGAGGTACGCGTGGCGAAGGCCTACATCCTGTACCGCGCCCGCCACGAGGCCATCCGCGACACCGAACGGCTCATGCTCGATATAGACGAGACCATGAACGGCTATCTTTCCCAGGCGGATTGGCGGGTCAAGGAAAACGCGAACGTCAACTTTTCCCTGGGCGGGCTTATCCTGCACAATTCCGGAACCATTACGGCCAACTACTGGCTCAAGAATATTTACCCGGAAGAGGTGGCCGAGGCGCATCGGACGGCGGCCTTCCACATTCACGACCTCTCCATGTTCTCCGGCTATTGCGCGGGATGGTCTATCCGTCAGCTCATCGCCGAGGGCCTCGGCGGCGTTCCGGACAAAATCACGTCCAAACCCGCCCGGCACCTTTCCACGCTGATTCAGCAAATCGTCAATTTCCTGGGCATCATGCAAAACGAATGGGCCGGCGCGCAGGCGTTCAGCTCCTTCGATACCTACCTGGCGCCCTTCGTAAAGAAAGACAACCTCACGGATAAAGAGGTAAAACAGTGCCTGCAAAGCTTTATCTACGGGGTGAATACCCCCAGCCGTTGGGGAAGCCAGGCGCCTTTCACGAATATTACCCTTGACTGGAATTGCCCGGCGGACCTTGCCGATAAGCCGGCGGTCGTCGGCGGCGGCGAAATGCCCTTTACCTACGGCGACTGCCAGGGCGAAATGGATACGATCAACCGCATCTTTATCGAGCTGATGCTCGAGGGCGACGCGGCGGGCCGGGGCTTCCAGTACCCGATTCCGACGTACAACATCACCAGCGATTTCCAGTGGTCCAGCCCCAACGCCCAGCTGCTTTTTGAAATGACCGCCCGATACGGAACGCCCTACTTCCAGAATTTCCTCAACTCGGACCTTAACCCGTCTGACGTGCGTTCCATGTGCTGCCGCCTCCAGCTGGACAAGCGGGAGCTCCGCAAGCGCGGCGGCGGGCTTTTCGGTTCCGACGAATTTACCGGCTCCATCGGCGTGGTGACCATTAACCTGCCCCAGATCGCGTATTTGGCGAAAAGCGAGTCGCAGTTTTTCGCGCGCCTCGATTATCTCATGGAGCAGGCGAAGATCAGTCTCGTGTATAAGAGAAAGGTCGTGGAACGCCTCCTCGAAGGCGGGCTTTTCCCCTATACGCGGCGGTATCTGAGCCACCTCAACAACCATTTTTCCACCATCGGAATCTGCGGCATGAACGAAGCGTGCCTCAATTTCCTCGGGGTCGACATAGTGAGCGACCGCGGCAAGGCCTTCGCCGAGAAGGTACTGCTCCACATGCGTCAAAAGCTCGCGGACTTCCAGGAAGAAACGGGCGATCTTTTCAACCTCGAGGCGACTCCCGCGGAAAGCACCTCGTACCGCCTGGCCCGGCACGACAAAAAGCATTACCCCGATATCGTTACCTCGGGCGAGGCCGACCCGTTCTACACGAACTCGAGCCAACTGCCCGTCGGCTTTACCTCCGACATTTTCGAGGCCCTGGACCATCAGGAAGCCCTGCAGACCAAGTACACCGGCGGTACCGTGTTCCATATCTACCTCGGCGAGGCGGTGAAGGATTGGGAATCATGCCGCGACCTGGTAAAGGCGGTAGCCTCGAATTACCGGCTTCCCTATTTCTCGGTGTCGCCCACGTTCTCCATTTGCCCGGTTCACGGCTACCTGAACGGCGAGCACTTCGAATGCCCGACGTGCAAAGCTGAACGGGAGGAAGTGCTGCTCGGAAGGCTGACGGCGCTGGAAGCGGAGCGTCAGTCCGTGAGCGGTCAGACTGCGGGCGGCCAGTCAAAATAACTGACGAACGACGGTTTGGCGTAAGCCCGGCCGGAAAAAAAATAAAAGTCCCGGGAGGGGAACTATGAGAACTATCGCTGAAATTGACGCCGATATCGCGAAGGTAAAGGCGGAAATGAATGACGTGCACGGCACCGGAACCGAAGTGTACGCGCGGATCGTAGGCTACTATCGTTCCGTACGGAACTGGAACCGCGGGAAGCGCGAGGAATACAACCATCGAAGGCTCTTTGTCGCCGACGAGGCGGGAGTAACCGCGCATCTTCCGACGGATAGCGCCGCCAACGTCTCGTCCGTTTCCCAGGCCGTTTCCTCCGCCGCTCAGCCCGTTCCCGCGGGGCCCATCGCGCGTTACGAGCTGTATGTCCGCGCCACCTGCCCCAATTGCCCGCCCGTGAAGGAATGCTGCGCGAACCTCCCCTATTCGGGAGAACAGATTGACGTGGATTCCGCTGAAGGCCTTGCCCGCGCGGAAATTTGGGGCGTTTTTTCGGCCCCCACCGTCATTTTCTTCGATAATGAGGGCAACGAGGCGGGCCGGGCCCACTCGGTAAAGCAGATCAGGGCCCTTCCCGCCCTGGCTCCCGTTCAGGAACCGGCCCTCTTCTAAGCGCGTAAAAAAATGAACGTCGGTCTATTGAAGACCACCCTGGTGAATTACCCCGGCCGCGTCAGCGCGGCCGTTTTCCTTCCCGGGTGCAACCTTCGCTGTCCCTTTTGTCACAATGGGGCGCTGGCCACGGCCAGCGTCGTATCGGGGCCCAAGAACGCGAGCGACGCCGATCAGGAATACGTCCCCCTGGAGGAAGCGTTCGCCCACCTCGAAAAAAGGGCGAAACTCCTCGGCGCACTCGCCGTCTCGGGCGGCGAACCCCTTCTTTCCCCCGCCCTCCGGGATTTAATCCGAAAGGCCCGTGAACTCGGTTTGGCGGTTAAGGTAGATACCAACGGCACGCTGCCTGACCGCCTCGCCGCCCTTCTTTCGGACCCGGAAACGAGACCGGACATGATCGCCATAGACGTTAAGACCGCGCCCGAGCGGTACGGGGAACTCGCGGTGGAGCCCAGCGTCGGCCCCCGGGACGCGGAAAACCTCTTGCAAAGCCTTGCCCTATTGGAGCGGGAGGCAAACCGTCCCGACGAAAGCGAATACCCGCGGCTTCGCGTGGAATACCGAACGGTACTGGTTCCCGGCTTGGTTGGGGAAGCGGAAATCGCCCGTATCGCGTCCCTGCTCCCGCCCCAGGCCGATTGGGAACTCGCCGCCTTCGCCTCCGGGCATTGCCTTGATCCTTCATGGGACGAACGGCAACCCTATGGCCCCGCGGAAACGGCGCGGCTGAGCGACCTCGCCCGCTCTTTGGTTCCGGGCGCCCGGCTGCGCTAAGCCCTTTCGGCAACAAAAAGACCGCCCGACCCTGTCAGGATCGGACGGTCTTTTTTTTAAGAGCGTACAGGGGAACGAGGTTCCCCCGGGGTACTAGTTCGTTCCGGCGATCATGCGGGAAGCCCGGGTGGTTACCTCGGTGAGGTCGGTCAGGTCGGCGCCGAGTATCAGCCGTGAGCCGTCTTTCGCGACTCCGCCGATTGCGTCGATCCAATTCTCGGAAAGCTTGAGGTTTGCCGCCTCATAGCCCCCTTCCATGACGACCGATTCGGCGATCACGCGAATTCCCTCGGCGGTAGCCTTGGCGACCGCCACGATCTCGCTCGCCTCGCCCTCGGCCTCGTTGATCATCCGCTGCTTTTCGCCCTCGCTCCGGTTTACCGCCTCGGTGAGCGCCGCGAGGGAAAGGTTGATCTTCGTTTCCATTTCGCCGACCGAACGCGCGATCTCCGCGCGCTTTTCCCGTTCGGCCTTCATCTGGGCTTCCATGGCGTCCATGATGGACGAAGAAACCTTGATGTTCTGCACCTCGTAGCGGGTAACCTTTACGCCCCAGGGGTCCGAGGCCTCGTCTACGGCCTTGACGACCTGCGCGTTAATTTGCTCGCGGGCCTCGAAGGTATTGTCCAATTCCAGCTGACCGATCACGGAGCGCATGGTGGTTTGGGCGAGAAGCACCGTGGCGTAGGAATAATTCTTTATTCCGTAGCTGGCCTTTTTCGGGTCCATGACCATGAGATACAGCACGCCGTCCACCCGAACGTTCACGTTGTCACGGGTAAAGCAGTCCTGGGCGGGAACGTCGATAGCCTGTTCCTTCAGGGTTTGCTTGTAGCGCACCTTGTCCAGGAAGGGAAACAGCACGTGAAAACCCGCTTCCAGGGTGCGGTTGTATTTTCCGAGCCGCTCCACGATGAGCGCGGTCTTGTTCGGCACGACGCGAATGCTGCGGAACAGGGTAATGACGAAGACTAAGGCGAAAAACGCCAGCAATACGAGCAGCGGGGTAAAGGGGTTCATTTCGTGCCTCCCGCGGGGGCGTTGCCCGCCTTTTTAATGATGTCCGCGACCGTGGCAAGCCCCGCGAGTTCCTGGGGATACACCGATACGTCGCATTTTTCGAGGGTTTTCCGGAATCGCTGGATATAGGATTCGGCCAGCCGTATGCCCATGGCCGTCTTTCCGCCGGGCTGCGAAAGCGCGTGACCCACCAGGCGAAGGCCCTCGGCGCTCGCCTTACTCGTAATCTCGATGGACTGGGCGCGGCCCTCGGCGACGTTTATGCGCCGCTGTTTCTCGCCCATGGAGCGGTTGATCGCGTCCTGTTTTTCGCCCAAGGACACGTTGATCCTCGCCTGCTTTTGCCCCTCGGAAGAAAGAATGCTCGCGCGTTTTATCCGCTCGGCGCGCATCTGGCTTTCCATGGCTTCCATGATCGTTTCGGTGGGGGTAATATCGCGGATCTCGTAGCGGGTCACCTTGATTCCCCAGGGATCGGACGCCTCGTCCAGCGCCTTGACGATATTGTCGTTGATGCCCTCGCGCCCGCAGAACGTCTTATCCAGTTCGAGCTTTCCGATCTCGCTGCGCATGGTGGTCTTCGCCAGCTGGGTCACGGCGAACTTGTAGCTTTCGATCCCGTAGCTCGCCTTTACCGGATCGACCACGCGAAGGTAGAGAATCCCGTCTACCTGAACCTGTACGTTGTCGCTGGTTATGCAAAGCTGGGGGTCCACGTCCAGGGCCTCTTCCTTTAGGGTTTGCCGATAGGCGACGTGGTCGATGAAGGGGAGCAAAAGGTGGAAGCCCGCTTCCAGGGTCTTGGTGTATTTACCGAGCCGCTCGACTATGTAGCTTTCCCGCTCGGGGATAACCACCGCGATTTTGAAAAGCACCACGATAACCACGAAGGCCACCAGGTAAATCAGGACTACGTTCATGAAAACTCCTCCTTGGGTTTTGTTATTTGCCGTGAAAGACTATTCGGAATTCGTCGCAGCGCCGAACGGGGCGATTATGTAAGTCATGCCGTCGCGTTCTATTACCAGGGCCCGCGAACCGGCGGCTATCGTTCCCGAACGCGTTCGGGCGGGCCAGGTCGTGCCCCGGAAGCGGATTCGGCCGTCGGCGTGGGGGGTTACCGATTCGATCACCTCTGCGGTCTCGCCCGCGCCCGTTTCTTCGGGATCGGGATGACGCGAGTCGAATACGGTCCCGGCGAATATTTTCGCGAAACGGCGACGAAGGACGATGAGGGAGACCACGGAGAAGATAACGAAAAGCAGGATTTGGAGCCAGACGAGCGCGGTCACCAACGGAATGAGGCTAAAGAGCGCCGTGGCTAGGGCGCCGAGTCCGAAAAAGAAAATGACGAAACCGGGCAAAAGCATCTCCAGACCGATGCATACGACGCCCACTATGGCCCAAATTAACCAAGGTTGATACATGAGACGACCCTCCTGTCACAGAAGTATAACACCGAGGGGAGGGATATTAGGTACCCATTTCGAGATATTTCAGCGCTTTTTCGATTTTTCTGTCCAATAGGCCCGTTATAAGCGCCGGATAATTCCATTCCCTGATTTTTAGAAGCACGATCTCGCGGACGGCGGAAATCGCCTCATCCACCGATTCGAAGGAAGTCCCTTCGCGGTCTGAAATTTCATGAACCAGGTCGCCGAGCGAATCTATCTCGATCCGGTACAGCGCCGTGTTCTCGCGGGTTACGTAATCCGTATAGGTCCCTTCTGCCTGCTTCATGCGGGCTGCCTCGATAAGCACGGCGGCATCGTCCGCGGCGTCCTGCAATTCCAGCTTGAGTATTCCGAAAAAAGTCCGTACCTTGCCCATGACGATCCCCCTTACCACGAATTCTCGACGGCGTAAGGGGATTTGTCAAACGGCGGCGCCCGTCAACGATTTTGCGGTATGGTTAAGGGTTGCCCCGCGAGCGTCAGATCCACGTGACAGTATCCGCCCGGGTTTTTTACCAGGTAGTCCTGATGGTACGCTTCAGCCGGGTAAAACGGCCCCCCCTCCCGTACCTCGGTCACGATTGGTCGGTCGTATTCCCCCTTGAGCCCGTCAATGACCTCGAGGGCGATCGCCCGCTGGCTTCCGTTCACGGTGAAAACCGCCGAACGGTATTGGGTACCGATATCGCCGCCCTGCCGGTTGAGGGAGGTAGGCTCATGCATGCGGAAGAAATGGAAGAGAAGCTCACGATAGGAGATTATCGCGGGGTCGAAATCGATCCGAATCGTTTCCGCGTGCCCGGTAGCGCCGGTACAGACCTGTTCATAGGTAGGAAAGGGAACCGTTCCTCCCGAATAGCCGACGGTCGTGGCGATCACGCCGGCAAGTTGGCGGAAATAGCCCTCGGTACCCCAAAAACAACCCGCGGCGAAAAGCGCGGTCTCCCGTTGAATCTCGCCCGCGCGAGGAGGATCGACCGCGGGAAGCCAGGGGCCGTACCCCAGTTTTTCCATCTCGGCGAGGGGGATGAAGGTAAGGGACGCTGAATTGATGCAGTAGCGAAGCCCGGTGGGCCCGGGACCGTCGTCGAATACGTGACCGAGATGCGAATCGGCCAAGGTACTGCGCACCTCGGTCCGAACCATGCCGAGACTGTCGTCGATTTTTTCGGAAATCGCCTCGTCCGTTACCGGGCGCGTGAAACTCGGCCAACCCGATCCGGAATCGAACTTATCGGCCGAACTAAAGAGGGGAATGCCGGAAACCACGTCCACGTACAGCCCCTTCTCGTGGTTATTCCAGTAGGCGTTGTTAAAGGCCGGTTCGGTGCCGCATTGCTGCGTCACGGCATATTGCAGTTCGGACAGCCGCTCTTTGAGAGCCTGGTCCGCGTTCCGCGCGGTATTCGCTTTATCGCTTTGTTTAGCCATATCAGAATCTCCTTTAGGCGACGCGCACGAGAGGATCGCCATCGTCGAGGTCAATAGAATACACCCGAATATTCCTGCTTTTCCCATTGGATACTACCTCCGGTTAAGCTTAACGATAACGATTATTGTTAACTATTTCAACAGAAATGATTATTTTCGGTTTATACTATTTTAAGCCTAAAAAAACCAAGGGGATCGTTATGTCTGCAAAAACCGATTTAACCAGAAACGCGACGGTACGTAAAAGGTACCTGTCGCCGCTTTCCATATCCTGCCTGCTCATTCTGCCTTTTATACTCGCCTCGTGCTCCAAACCGATGCCGATGAGCGGCGCGACCGCCTGGAGCGGCGGGCAAACATTCGATGCCCTGGCGGTTGAGGGCGTTACGGCGCGGACCGGTAAACTGGTAGTCGCCATTCCGGGCTCCGGCACGGTTTCAGGCGTACGCGAGGCTGCGGTCGTAAGCCAAACGCAAGGAGTCATTACCGCGGTCGGCTTTAGCGCGGGAGAGCGGGTCAAGGAAGGCCACGTACTGCTCCGGCTAGACGACCGACTGGCACGGTTCAATCTCAAGCGGGCCTCGGACCAGCTCGATTCGGCGACCTTGGACTTGAAGGCGACCCAAATACAGTTTGATTCAGGCGGTACTTCGGCCTCGGCCCTGGCGCGCGCCCAAAGCAACGAAAGCGCGGCGCGAGCCCAGTACGAACAGGCGAAAAAGAGCCTCGACGATACGGTTATTACCGCGCCGATTGCAGGAATTATCGTATCGCGGGATTCCTCCATTATGGAGGGCAACGTTATCGGCTTATTCGCCACCGTCGCCAAGATCGTAGACGATTCCGCCTTCCGTGTTACCGTGGGCGTGGGCGAAGGGGAAATCGGCAGGGTCCGGCCCGGCCTTTCGGCCGCGGTACTGATCCCGTCCGCCTTCGGCGACAAAACGGTAACCGCCTCGGTAACCGCCGTCGGGGGCGGCGCCGACGCCCAAACCGGCAGTTTCTCGGTCGTGGTCGGCTTCGACAACGCCTGGGGAAGCCTGGTAAAATCGGGAATGTCGGCCCGGGTCGAGATCAGTCCCGACCTGAAGGAAGAGTCCGTCATCGTCCCCCTCGCTGCCCTCGTACGACGCGGAGAGCGTTACGCCCTTTTCGTTGAAAGCGACGGGCGCGCGAAAATACGCGAAGTGGACGTCGGCGCGAAGAACGGCGTGAAGGCCGAAATCGCGCGGGGAGTCCAACCGGGCGAAACGATAATCGTGAGCGCCCTTTCCCGGCTCGTGGACGGGACACCGATAGCCGTAACCCTGCGGGGCGATTCCCCCGACCGGGAATAGGGAGGCATCATGAGTTTGCCGAAATTTTCCGTCGACAACCACGTACTGCTCAACATACTCCTGGTGACGCTCCTATCCCTCGGCGCCGTCAGCCTCGGCAGATTGCCCAGGGAACAATTCGCGGAAGTCCCGTTTTATTGGGTGAATATCGTCGTCCCCTATCCGGGCGCCTCCGCCACCGATATCGAACGATCGGTAACCATCCCCATCGAGCGGGAAATGCAGGGCATTGACAGCCTGAAAAGGATACAAAGCGTTTCCAGCGACGGCGTTTCCACGGTAAGGGTCGAATTCGACGACGGCATCGCCAAGGATAAATTCGAGCGGCTGTACCAGGAAGTCAATACGCGATATTCGCGGGTTACCCTTCCGGACGGGGCGCTTGACCCTACCATAGCCGATTTTTCCTCCAACGACTTTCTCCCGGTAATCGAGGTAGTGCTTTCAGGATCCGTTTCCCGCGACACACTCGAGAATACTGCCAAGGCCTTTCAAGACGCCATACTCGAGCTGAACGGCGTATCGGGCGCCGAGCTCAGGGGCTCCATGGACCGAAGAATCGTGGTTGAGGCGGACCGATCCAAGATGGACAGCCTCAACCTGCCGATCGCCGAAATAGTCCGCACGATACAGGGGAAGAACGTTTCGGTGCCCGGCGGCGTACTCGCCACGGAAACCCGTGACTTTACCCTCAGAACGGTAGGCGAGTTGTCCGACGCGGCCGAATTCAGCCGGGTGATAATTAGGCGCGGCGCGAACGGCGGCATCGTTCACGTGGGCGACGTCGCCCAAGTAACGCCGGGCTACGACGATTCCTCGGCGACGGTGCGCATGGACGGCCAAGAGGCGATACGCGTTCAGGTTACCAAGGTGCCCCGGGGCGACGCGGCTTCCATCGTCAAAAAGATAGGGAAAATCATCGAGAATCCGCCTATCGCGATTCCCGAGGGACTGACCATCAACCTAGTTAACGATTCGACCGTGCAAATCCGCGATTCCATCTCCGTGCTGGTACTCAACGCCCTTGAAGGACTGTTGCTCCTTACGGTCATTCTCTTCTTTTTCATCGGGCTCAGGAACGCCCTCATGACGGCGTTGGGAATTCCCGTGACCTTCGCCATCACCTTCCTCATCCTTGAGGGCTTGGGCGAGACCCTCAATTCGAATACGCTGTTCGGTTTGGTACTGGTGCTCGGCATGATCGTCGACCACGCGATCGTGCTTACCGAAAACGCCCTCCGGCTCCGTCAGGAAGGCATGCCCCTTCGCGAGGCAGCCATACGGGGCACGGAAGAGGTGATGGGCCCGATCATCGCGTCGTCGCTGACCACGATCGCGGCCTTCCTTCCCCTCATGCTTATTCCGGGAACCATAGGCAAATTCCTCAAGGTAATTCCCCTGGTAGTCACCATTTCGTTGGCGGTCTCCACGGTGGAATCGATTATCTTCATACCGTCCCACCTCGCCCACTGGCCGGGCGGACAGCGGCTTCCCCGGGAGGGGGATTTCTTCGATCGCGTGAGGGGCCCCTTCCGCGCTTTCCTGGAACGGCTCTATCGATTCCGCCTTATCGCCGTGACGGGCTTTTTCGCCTTCGCGATTCTCCTCTTCTCGACCCTGGCCTTCGTCAAGGTCGACCTATTCGCCACGGAAGACTATTCCCTCTACAACATCGAGGTGGAAATGCCCACCGGCGCGAATAGGAACGAAACCGAGCGGGTTCTCCGGGAATTCGAATCCCGTCTGATTCCCTCCATCGGCAACGGCGAGGTCGTCCACGTCATAGCGACCGTCGCGGACGGGGCCCCGAACCGGGGAACCATCGTCGTGGACGTAACCGAACGGAGCGAGGGGCGCAAGCGGTCCATTCAAACCATAATGGACGAGGCCCGAAACCAAACCAGGGATATCCCCGGCGCGGAAACCGTTACCTTCTCCAAGGCCCAATCCGGGCCGCCGGTAAGTGCCCCGGTGGGATTCCGCGTGCGGGGCAACGATTTCGGGGCGCTCCAGGAAGCGATTACCGGCATACGGGAACGGCTCGCCGCCTATCCGCAAGTCTATGACGTGAGGGATACCCTCGAAAAATCCGCGCCTGAACTGAAGATCCGGATCAACGAGGAACGCGCGGCCTCCTACGGGCTTTCCGTCGCTACCATCGGCTCCTTTATACGCGGCATCTACGACGGGTACGGCGCGGGAAGCATCTTCGTCAATAACGTGGAAACGGACATTACCGTGCGTTACGCCCTGCCCGCGGACATATCTCCCCTCGAGTACCTGATGACCTTGAAGATCCCGACGCCGTCGGGCGCTTCCGTGCCCTTCTCGGCGGTTTGCTCCGTGGCGAACGAAGAAGGCATCGGCGCCGTCAAGCGCGTGGACGGCAAGCGGGAAGTTTCCCTCTCGGCCGAAATCGGCAACAAACGCGCGGTTCCCGCCATCAATGACGATATCGAGGCCTGGTACCGGGATGAATTCGCACCGTCGCACCCGGGCACCGTCCTTGTTACCGGCGGTGAATTCTCCGAATTCGCCGATCTATTGATCCAGATTCTCCGTGTATTTTTGTTGGGACTATTCCTGATATACGCCATTCTCGGGGCACAGTTCAAATCCTACACGCAACCCTTCTTGATCCTGCTCTCCATTCCCATGGCCTTCGCGGGAGTCATGCTGTTTCTCGCCGTATCGGGAACCCCCTTCTCTACGACGGTGCTTTACGCGGGGGTAGCGCTGGCGGGAATAGCGGTAAACGATACGATAGTGCTCATTGACTTTATCAATGGGGACCGCCTGCGGGGAAAGACCGTTAAGGAAGCGGTGATAGACGCGGCCGTCACGAGGCTCAGGCCCATTACCCTTACCTCGGTAACCACCATCGCGGGCCTCCTGCCCACGGCGGTGGGCTTGGGCGGCTACTCGGCGGTGTGGAGCCCCATGGCGAGCACCATTATCTTCGGCCTGGTGTTCTCTACCGTCACCTCGGTAACGGTGGTTCCCACGTTCTACGGGCTTCTATTCGATAAACGGCAAAAAAAGACGGCCTAAGGGGATCATGGCGGGGCGCGCGTCAAGACGAAGCGACGTGCCGCCCCGCCGTTTTTATTAAGGAAGTCGCGGCCAACGCCCCGGAAGAAAAGGCGAATTGCAGGTTAAAACCGCCGGTATCCCCGTCCACGTCGAGCACCTCTCCGGCGAAATAGAGACCGGGAACCACAAGGGATTCCATGGTCCTCATATTCACTTCCCGCGTATCGACCCCGCCCGCGGTCGCCATGGCCTCTCCAAAACCGCCGAGCCGCGCCACGGTGAAACGGAAATCCGCGAGAGCTTCTGCGACCGACCGCCGCGTTTCCCGGGAAAGGGTCGCTCCGGTCTGAAGTTCCAGGCCCGTACCGCAGCGCGATAGGGCCACGAGAGCCAGGGCTTCCGGGATGCCAAGGGAGGCGATAAGGTTTTTCAGGTTTTTTTTCGGAGAGGCCGCGCACGCTTCTACCAATCGCGCCGAGAGCGTCTCAACGGCGCATGTCCCCGCGATGGCCAGCGAGATCTCGTCGCCGGGCTTGATATCCCGGCTTGAATCGAGGATAGCCGGCCCCGAAAGGCCTTCGTGAGTGAAAAGCACCGAACCCTCCCGCTCGCCGACCTTTTTTCCGTCGCGGCGCCAGGTAACCCGCGTTTTTTCCAGGGCAATGCCCGCGCAGGAAACGCAATCGTAGGAAACCGGATACACCGCCGCCAGCGCGGGTCGGGGCGCGACGATGGCATGGCCCAAGGCGGCGGCGAAGCGGTACCCGTCGCCGGTGGAACCCGTAGCCGGGTACGAGGCGCCGCCGCAGGAAATGACGACGCGGGCGGAGCGATGCGTTTCGCGCTCGCCACGTATCTCAAAGCCACCGTCGGCCTCGCGCAAACGGGCGATTTCCCGTACGGGATTCCCGCGAATCAGGGTCGCCCCCGCTTTGTCGCATGAGTCCACAAGCGCCCGCAGTACGTCCGAGGCCCGCTCGGTGGCGGGAAACAGCTTCCCGTCGTGAAGCTCGGCAAGGGGAAGGCCGCGCTCCTCAAAAAAGGCACGCAGGGCCGCGCTCGAAAAATTCAAAAGGGCGCACTTCACGAAGCGGCCCTTGTCGCCGTAAGCCAAAAGATACCCGTCCAACGCCCGGGCGCTGCTCACGTTGCACCGGCCCGCGCCGGACGCGAGAAGCTTTCTTCCCGGTTTTTCGTTCTTTTCTATGAGAAGGGTCTTTAGCCCGGCCGAGGCGCACCGGTACGCGCACATAAGGCCTGCCGGCCCGGCCCCGATAATCGCGACGTCCACAAGGTCCATGCGCTCACCATACCAAATAACGTCAAGGGCGTACACCGCGGTACGCGATCTTCTCCTGCCCGTTTTCCGGGTAGGTCTTATAGGGAGCCAGGCCCAGTTTTTCCATAACCCTTCTGGACGCGAGGTTCCCGGTTTCGCAATACGAATAGAATTCCTTTATGCCGAACCGCTTTTCGCAATATTCCAGGGCGAGGGCCGCCGCTTCGGGGGCGTACCCGTTGCCGCGATATTCGCTCAGTACGTGGTACCCGATTTCGGGAAGGATTTCCCCGTCAATGTTCTGCAGCGTGACCCCGCATTCGCCGACCCAGCGGTTTGACTCCTTCAGGACTACCGCCCATAAACCGTACCCGTATTTCCGGTATCTACGGCGGTTTCTCGCGATCCATTCCCGGGTTTCCCGCCGGGTGTACGGTCGCGGATAGTAGGCCATGGAAACGGGGTCGGTAAGGATGAGCGCCAGGCTATCGACGTCGCCCGTCCGGAGCGGGCGCAGATAAAGCCGATCGGATTCGGCGATTTTACAGCGGCTTACGGACCGCAAAAGGGGCGCGGCGGTGACCGTAATAAAGACGAGAAAGCCGAACTGACAGGCGAAAAAGAAATCCAGAAGGGAAGAAACGCCCCCGAGGGTCAGGGAAACGTAGGCGTTTATCGCCACGTCGGCGTAAATAATGGCCAACATGAGGGCAACGCCGGCCGGTACCCATGCAACGAGCATAATAGCCGCGAAGGGGTCGCAAAAAGTGAGTGCGAACCAAAACCAGTTGATCCACCCCGGAATTCCGGCGACGCGATACATCCCGCCGGTGATGAGGTCGTACGAGTGGGTCGACGTAGCGATCGCGAAGGAAGCCAGGTAAAGCAGCAATATCGCTTTCCACCTTCCCTGATAATACCGCCATTCAGTGAGCATCTGCATCCGCGTTTCCTCCAATATTTTATTCAATTATCCCTTTGTTCCGGGGTAATGCGACCGAGCGAAGCCCCGAAGCGTCGACTTTTTTCTCGGCCCTGTGGCAATTGGCCCGGTAACATGGTACAATTATTTGGTTAGATCCTGTCAAGCGTAGGTTTTCATGATCAAGAGAAGTTATACAATCGCCGGCGCGATCGTTCCGGTGGCCATATTATGCCTGATTTTCATCACACTGCTGGGCTCGTGCGTAAATCCGAGCGATCAGCCGCCCGTGGCGAAAGAAGGCCGGTTGTCCCTCGAGAATTGGGCCTTTTCCGACCGAGACCCGGTTCCCTTGAACGGCGAATGGGCTTTCTATCCGGGGGCGTTTATCGAACCGGGCGTCAACGCCGCGCCGCGAAACGCGATCTACGCCCAATTGCCCGAATCCGGCCTCTGGCACACCGTGCGAATCGAGGGAAAGCCCCTTTCGATCTATGGATACGCATCGTACCGCCTTACCCTCTCTCTTTCGGGACAGGAAAGCGATCTCGCCCTTCGCGTCCCGGAACTGTTTTCGGCCTCGCGCATTTTCCTGAACGGACAGCAAGTATTCTCCGCCGGAACGCCCGGCGTAGAGGAAACGCGAACCGAGCCCCGGTATAGGACCGGCTACGTGCGCATCAATCCCGTGGCCGGGGACAACGAGCTGGTGGTGCATATCGCCAATTACCGGGAACGCAGGGGCGGCGTGAATCGCAGCCTGTACGTCGGTCGCGAAGGAGCGGTGAAAAATATGTACAACAAAAGCCTCGCGATGGACCTGATCGTCTTCGGGTCCCTCATAACGATCGGAATTTACCACCTTTGCCTGTTTTGGCTGCGCAAAAAGGACCGCTCGCCCCTTTGGTTCGGCATATTCTGCATCATAATAGCCCTGCGCAGCCTGATCTACGGCGAGCGCTTCGCCTTTGACCTGTTTCCCGGCGTTCCCTGGTCGGTTTTCAACCGGATAGACCATCTCACGTTTTATCTCGGCATACCGATATTCAGCGCCTATTTAACCTTGATCTTCGAGCGAAACATTTCCAAGATCGCCATCACGGTCTATCAGGCCCTCGGGATCGTTTTCTCGCTTTTTCTGTTCTTCCCCCCCTCGGTGTACAACGTGACGGTCCTATACTACGAAATCATTACCGGCGTCTACGCGCTCTATATCCTGTTTATCATCGCGCAAGCGCTGGTCAGGCGCTACGAGGGCGCCATGACCACCATGATAGGGATCGCGATCTTCCTCTGTTTCGGGATCAACGAAATCCTATTCAATATGGGAATAATACATACCTTCAATTCCCTTTCGGTGGGCCTGGTGCTCTTCCTCTTCACCCAGTCGGTCCTCCTCGCCATGCGCTTCTCGAAGGCCTTCGACGAGTCGGAGCATCTGGGTCGTTCCTTGCTCAATATGAACGAATCGCTCCGGCGCTTTATCCCGCAGGAATTCTTCCAGTTGCTGAAACGCCGCGAGGTAGACGAAATTCGACTGGGGGACCAGGTCGAGCACAGCATGAGCATCATGTTCTCCGACATTCGGCGCTTTACCCTTCTGGCGGAGCAAATGGGCGCGGCGAAAACCTTCGAGTTCCTGAACGATTACTTCGGGCGAATCGGCGAGGTAATCAGGCGGAACGGCGGCTTTATCGACAAATACCTGGGCGACGGGTTCATTGCCCTGTTTCCCAGCTCCCCCGACTCCGCGCTGCGCACCGCGATCGGCATCCAGCAAGTCGTGAACGAGTTCAACGGGACCCGGCTCTCGGAATCGATGTCCTCGATCGAGGTCGGGATAGGTCTTAACTTCGGGCCACTCATCCTCGGGACGGTCGGCGAAGAACACCGCATGGATACCACGGTTATCGCCGACTCGGTGAACCTGTGTAGCCGCCTCGAAGGGCTATGCAAAATGTACGGCACGGGAATCATCGTGCCCTTCGAGTTCCTCGATCTTCTGGAAGACGCGACGCTCTACCATTGGCGATACCTGGGCCTCATACGGGTACAGGGCCGCAAGCAACCGGTTGAAACCGTCCATATTTACGACGGCCTACCGGAAAAGGATTTCGCGATGTTCGAGGCCACGAAGGCCCGTTTTGAGGAAGGGTTGCACCATTATCGAAACGGGGATTACGAGCAGGCGATGTCTATGTTTCGCGCGCTCGCCTCGGAAACGCCCGACGATCCTGCGGTCTTTACCTTCATAAGCCAGATTCACCGGCTCATGACCTCGGGCTTGATAGACGATTGGGACGGGATAGAGAACGCGCCCGCGAAATGAGAATTTCCGCGATAGTATAACCGGTCGCTACGGAAGAGGCGGGCGCGGGTCCCTTCACCGAAGGGCGTTAACGGTCGCGCCGCGTTCCCGATCGATTTCTTCCTGCGCCTTGCCCGCCATTTGATAGGCACGGGCTGCGGTTCTGGCGTCCGCGGCGGACGGATCGTTGGGCGCGTTCGCCGCCGCTATGATGGCGTGGGCCTTACGAAGCGTCGCCTCGGGGTCGCCGGGCACTTCGGCCATATCGACCTTTACGCTTCCCCCCACCTTTATGGCCTCGCCGTTCGGGCCGCGCGCCGTATCGTACATAATGGGCGACGACGCCACTCCGCCGAGCAGGGCGAGGTGCGATTTTTCGTGGGCTTCCACCTCGCGGCTCCTCGCGAGCGCTTCCGGGGAAACGCGTACCGAGTCGCCCTGGGCGATGCCGCCCGAGAGCGGGGAAGGAACCGCGGAGCCGCCGCTTTCCGCACCGTCCCGCCGGGCGATAACCAAAACGGTTTCGCGGCCGCTGCCGGGCGCGGCGGAGGATTGGCGAATCGTTGAGTGTCCTAAACCGAAATCGTAAATGACCCGCATGATGGTTTACGCTTAGTATACCGCGAAAAGCGCCCGCGGGCCAGCTATTCTTAGGCTTTCTGCAGGAAGGTAAAGGCCTGTCCGGTCTTTCCCGCGCGGCCCGTACGGCCGATACGGTGCACGTAATCCTCGTAGGTTACGGGTTGCGAGTAATTGATCACGTGGGAAATATCCGACACGTCGATTCCGCGGGCCGCCACGTCGGTGGCAACCAGGATGTCGATCTCGTCTTCCTTCAGGCGGCGGATGGCCCTCGTGCGTTGGCCCTGGCTCTTATCGCCGTGGATCTGGTCGACCCTGAAGCCGCGTTTTTTGAGTTCCTTGCCGAGCTTTTCCACGGCGCGCTTGGTATCGTCGAAGATAATGGTCTTTTCGCAGCCCTTAATCAAGAGATCGTGGAGCTTTTCGATACGCTCATCGTTGTCGCGATACCAAACCACGTCCTGGTCGACGCCGTCGGCGGTGACGTTTTCGCGGAGGGATATGGTTACCGGATCCTTGGCGAAATCCAGGATCAGGCGCTCAACCTCCTTGTCGATGGTGGCGCTGAAAAAGACAGACTGCCGCGCCTTCGGCACGTGGGAGAATATCGAGCGGATATCGCGGATAAAACCCATATCGAGCATGCGGTCCACCTCGTCGAGGACCGTGTAGGTCACGCCGGAAAGGTCCAGGGTACCTTGGTTAATATGGTCCTTCAGGCGGCCGGGCGTGCCGATGACGATACGCGGGTTTTTCGCGAGATCGCGGGTTTGCACGTTGATCGAATTGCCGCCGATGATGAGGACGGTTCGAATGCCGCAATTCTTGGAAAAGGAGATGATTTCCTCTTGAATCTGCTGGGCGAGCTCGCGGGTCGGCGCCAGGATGAGGGCCTTGGCCGTCATGTCGTGAATGAGCTTGTGAACCATGGGCAGGGCGAATGCCGCGGTCTTGCCGGTACCCGTATTAGCGATGCCCACCACGTCCTTTCCCTCCATGACGGGACCGATCGCCTTGTCCTGGATCGGGGACGGCTTTACGTAGCCCTTCGCTTCCACGTTCTTGAGGATCCGCTCGTTCAAGCCGAAGTCCGAAAAGGCGTGTACGGGCGAGTATTCCGTTTTCTCCACGAACACCGCCTTCTTCACGAAGCGCGCGGGATCGATGATCTCCTTGACGCAGCCGCCCTTCTTGCCCTTTTCGCGGACGATTCGCTGCTTTCCGCCGTTTCCGTCCGAAGGCAGGGAGAAGGGCTGGCGACCGCGGCCCTGTTCGCCCGGGCGCGACCGAGAACGGTTCCGGTCCTGACCGGGCGCCGTGGCGCGTTCGGCCGCGGCCGGACGGAGGCTAGGCCCGCCGGTTGCGCGGCCCCGGCCGGAAGGGGATTCCTGATTTCGTTCCCGCGAGAAGTTTTGTGCCGCCGCGCGGTTTTCGTCGCGGGACCAATCGGGACGGTTCCTATCCGAGCGGGAACGTGATTCCGCGGTCCGTGCCCGCCCCCCGTTCCGGTTCGTATCCGGGGAGGCCCGGCCGGAAGCGGCCCGGCCGGAAGCGGCGCCGCCTGAAGAGGCCCCGCCGGATCGCGCCGGGCGATTCGCGTTTCGGTTCTCCGCCGGGGCGCGCCTATCGGCGGGATAATCCCCCGACGACGCTACCTGCGACACGATGTCCCTGGTTCTGGTAAAGGATTCCGCGTTTACGCCGGAATACGATGAATTTCTGTTAAGCGCTCCCGTGGCGCGGTCGCCGGGAGTCGCGCGAACCCGCGCTGAATTGGTGGTTCTCATTGAGTGTACCTTGTACTGAGTAATAAAGTTTTGCGAAAAGCCAGACGGGACTCATGGGCGCGACCGGAAATACTGGGCCGGCGGCTACGGTGGGAGTGCCGATAACGAAAGCGGGCGAAATACCGAGAATCGGCCGCCCCGAACGTCTCCCTCTCCTAAGCCGTAAAAAACCCGATGGACAAGGGACAACTGTTTGCTGGGCTAAATATAACAAAAAACGGCAAGCGTGTATACTACGTGCGAAAAAATGGCCAAAACAGCGCTATTTTCGCAATAATTCCGTCATGTGTATGCTTTTTACGCTGTTCATGCTTTTTTCTATCCCCATCGCAATCATAGACGTTCGGAGCGGGAGAATCCCCGACGCCCTGTCCCTCCCCGCCGCTGCCATGCTCGCGCTCTATCGGGCCCTGTCGGGCGGCGGCTCCCTTGCGGAAGGCGCGATCGGCGCGGCGCTCTGCTTCGGCTTTTTTTTGGGTATCCGATCGATGACCGGCGGATTGGGTTTGGGAGACGTAAAATACGGCTTGGCCATCGGGATGGCGACGGGACCGGCGTACGTTTTTTTTGCCCTGTGCATCGCGTCCGCCCTCGCCCTTTCGTTCGCCCTGCCCCTTGCGTTCCTGGGCAGGCTTGGCCGGAAAAAGAAAATGCCCTTTGGGCCCTTTCTCGCCTTAGGCGCCATTTGCGCCCTGGGCCTACAGGCCGCGAATATCGGTTTCGGGTAATCGCCTTACGATAAAAGGTGCTCAAGGAGAATTTTCACGCCGATAGCGATCAATACCAAACCGCCGACGATATCCAGCTCCACGTTGATTTTCTCGCCGATCTTTTTCCCCAGGAAATAGCCGGACAGCGATACGAAAAAGGTAATCACCCCTATCGCCAGGGAGGGAAGCAGGATGGCGACCCGAATCATCGCGAACGTGAGCCCGACCGCCATGGCGTCGAGACTGGTCGCGAGGGACAGCATGAGCAGCGTCGGTAGGTGGCGGCAGTCATGCGTCGCGGGATTGCAGTAATCGGTATCGCTTGACTCCTTCTTGAAGGGCAAGCCTTCCCAAACCATGCGGCCTCCCACGAAGGCCAACAGAGCGAAGGCGATCCAATGGTCGTAGCCGGAAATCGAATCGGCAAAAACCGTTCCCGCCGCCCAACCGAGAATCGGCATCAGCATCTGGAACGCGCCGAAAAAAACCGACATGCGTAACCCGTGGGAGAACCGAAGCTCGCGGATTATGGTCCCGCTGGTGAGGGAAACCGCGAAGGCGTCCAGCGAAAGGCCGAACGCGATGCAAACGAGATAGAAGGGGTTCAAGCCGGCTTACCGTTTTCCCGTGACTTTAATGATATGATAGCCGAATTGGGTTTGGACCGCGTCGGACACGGAACCGACGCCGAGCCGCTTGCAGGCGTTCTCGAAGGCGGGTACCATCTTCCCCTCGCCGAACCAGCCCAAATCACCGCCGGAAGATTTTGAAGGACAGGTCGAAAACTCCCGGGCGAGGGCCGCGAAATTCGCTCCGCCCTTGATTTTCTGCAGTATCTGCTGGGCGAGTGCCCGATCTTTCACGAGGATATGGGACGCTCTCATTTCCATACTGAAACTCCTTTAAAGATTAAGAAAACCACCGTCATTAAACCCTTTTTTTCGCCCTCTCGCAACCGTCCCGCGCCGAATTATGGTACAATTCCCCAACGAGGGAACCGGTGAAACCAATCGATTCAGACAGTCGGGACGATAGCTTTACCGCCCGGGCGGCTCGCGTGATCGCGGCGATTCCGGAAGGCTCGGCCCTAACGTACGGGGAAGTCGCCGAGCTTGCCGGGAACCCCCGCGCGGCGCGTCAGGTCGTGCGCGTTCTAAACGCGCAAAGCAAGAAACGGGGATTGCCCTGGCACCGCGTTTTGGGGAAGGGACTGATAATCCGATTGCCCGAGGATTCAGGCGGCGCCGAACAGAGGGCGCTACTCGAGGCCGAGGGGTGGACCGTGGACGGCTGCCGCTTACGCGAAAACGATAAGGAAATAACGCAATGAAAGCGCTCGTCATTCAGCATGTCGCCTTTGAGGGCCCGGGCCACGTCGCGGCCTTTCTCGAATCGCGCGGCGTCTCGATCGACTCGATCCTCCTCGGTAAAGACGCGCTTCCCGCCGATCCGGGAGCGTACGATTTCCTCATCGTAATGGGCGGCCCCATGAGCGTGCATGACGAAGGCGAATATGCCTGGCTCGTTCCCGAGAAGGCCTTTCTGCGCTCCTGGGTCCAAACGGGAAAGCCCGCGCTCGGGGTTTGTCTCGGCGCCCAGCTCTTCGCCGAGATCCTGGGGGCGAAAATAACGAAAAACGGGGAAAGGGAAATCGGGTGGTTCCCCGTTCGATGGATCGAGGAAGCGAGGGCTTCCGAATTCGCGTTTCACTGGCATGGAGAAACCTTTTCCGTGCCTGAAGCGGCGACGCGAATTGCGGAAAGCGACGCGTGCGCGAATCAGGGCTTTCGTCAGGGTAAGGTAGTGGCCCTCCAATTTCATTTGGAGGCCACGTACGAGACCGTCTCGCTCATGACCGAGCACGGCGCGAACGACCTGCTCCCGGCAGCCTGGGTACAACCGAAGGAAGCCATACTGGCCGGCGCGCGAACGCATTGCGGGAGCGCGAACGCCCGACTTGAGAAAATCCTGATCGAACTGCTGGGGCTACGGTCCCGGTAACCCGAAGCATGGGCGCATTTCGCGCGATACCGCGCTTTTTGTGTTCGAGAAGCCTGGCGTTCGGAAACGCCGCCAAACCGTTTCATACGGCGTGAGTTTTTAAAGGAGAGATTATGGAACTACTATCCGTTCGCGTTGAAAACCCAAACGAGCTCAATTTCATATTGGGTCAGGCCCATTTCATCAAAACGGCCGACGACCTGCACGAGGCCCTCAGCGCGTCCTCGCCGAACCTCCGGTTCGCTTTGGCGTTTTGCGAGGCCTCGGGTCCCGCCCTCGTGCGCTCTTCCGGCAACGACGCCGAGCTTACCGGACTCGCCGAACGGAACGCCCTCGCGATCGCCGCGGGCCACAGTTTCATCGTATTCCTGAAAAACGGATTCCCGGTAAACGTACTGAACGCCATAAAAGGCCTGAGCGAGGTATGCGGCATTTACTGCGCCACGGCGAATCCCGTGGAGGTCATTCTCGCCCAAACCGAACAGGGCCGCGCCATACTCGGCGTCGTGGACGGATTGAGCCCGCGCGGCATCGAATCGGACGCCGACCGCTCCGCGCGAAGGGACTTCCTGAAAAGGATCGGCTACAAGCTCTAAGGCCGCAACCGGGTCCTTTCGAACAGGGGACTGCGTACCGCGAGAAAAAGCGACTCCAGGGGTTTCGCCTCGCGCCAGAACCTGCCTTGGGCCCCGTCCCGTCCGCTCTCCCCGTCCGAGCCGTTCACCATGAGGGCTGAGAGGATCTCCACGAGCACGTTGTCGTTTTTCTTGCGGTCCCCGTCCCCGCCGGCGCCGCCCGCGCCTCCCCGCCCCCGTGACACGTTGACCGCGAACGCCATATCCGCCGAGCTTCCCTCGGGAATGACCATATGCACGAGGCCGCCGTTCCCGCCGTCGCCCCCGTCGCCGCCGTTGCCGCCCTTGAGAAAGGTTTCGGCGGACTCTTCGGGGATTTTCCGAGTGGCGCCCCGTCCACCCGCTCCCCCGGAGCCCCCGGAGGCGTCGAGCTCGATGGCCCCGCCCCGGCTACCCACTATCCATATCCGGTCGGTTTGGATCTCATGCACCAAAACGGCGGTTCCCATGGCCTCGAACCGCGTGCCCGAAAGATCGTAGCGCGCGATCTCAAGTTCCAGAGAGGCTCCCGGCTCGCCGTCGTCACCGTCCTTTCCGTCTGGGTTTCCCGTTGGCGCCGTATCGCCGTCCGATCCGTTTTCCCCGTCCGCCCCCCGAAACGAAGGAAGAAAGAGCGGCAATCCAAGGGCGACCGCTTTTGTTTTCCGGCTCGGATTCACCAGCGGCAGATGGACCGTGAGCGAGGCGCCCGATGCGTCGAAGGCCGCGAACGGATCCGGCGGCGCGAGAAGCGAAGTGCCGGAAACGGCCCATAGGGCGCCTTCCGCGGAAAGGTAGACCCCTTCGTAATTGATGAGGCGCTTCCAAGAGGTCCTTCCCTTTTTGTCCTGCTGAAGGTAGCGAATCGAGACGTAATACGAACGGCCCGCGCGTAGTTCCAGGGGATTGACGGCATCCGTCGAAGAATTATTTCCGTCGTGCAGGGTCCAGTCGACGTCCATTACGCCGGGAATTTCGGTTATGGGCTTCATGGACGCGCAGGAAGACAGGAGCGCGGCGAAGGCGGCAAGCGATAACGCCGCGGCATGAAGCGATCTCATTCGGTTCGTGGTTTTCATGCATTTAGTATAACCCACCTAAACGCCATTCGCGAAACGAAATTGGCCCGTTAAAAGCGGAAAGAGCAGCCTGCGGATACCGAGACCCTAAGGGCGGGGCCGGTTTGGAATCGGACTTCAACGGGAAGGGAAACCCGCAAGAGCCCGTCGCCGGGAACGAGAATCTCGATGGTCACGTTTTCGTCCGTTTCGATACGTCCATTTTGGAAAAGGATCGCCGACTCGCCGGAGACGAGCAATAGCTCCGTGGGACTGACCGATCCCCACGCCGTCAATACCGCCGAATCCTCCGCCGTAGAGCGGATAAATTCCACTGACAGGCCCGCGGTGGCGGGAATTCCGGGATACCATGAAATTCCGCCGGAAGGCTTGAACGCAATCGCCGTCGTCCCGTCGCGATTCCCGCGCGCCGACGCGTACAGTCCCGGCCGCAATACCGTATCGCCCGCCGATACGCTCGCCGTCATGCTTCCGAAAGCCTGATAGTATCCCGCTTCGGAAGGATCTATCTCCAGGCCCGGTTCCAGGCTCAACGAAACCGACTCGCCGTTTAAGGACAGGGGGAGCGAAAGGCCGGAAACCGCCTGGGCGGCAGACTCCGCGTCGCCTGTAGCGCCCCGGGCGCTGAGCAGGACCGCGAGTGAATTCAAGCCGAACAATCGGCCGACCCGTAAACGCGCGTATCCCGAAGCCGAGTTCGCGTCCTCCTCCGCCGAAGCGGAAACGCCCCCGCCCGCGTCGATGGCGACGAAGCCCGTTGCCCCGAACCTGTTCCGCGCGCCGAAATCGAACGAGGCGATGGCGAAGGGAAAGGGCTGCCCCTCGTTGAAGAGGTTTCCCGCCGAAACCCGGAAACCGGTTTCCCCGTAACCGACCGCCAACGCCGAAATCGAAAGAAGAAGCGTACATACCAGACGCCTACGCATTGCTTTCACCGGTGCCCCTCCTCAATTGCCGTCTCTACGGAGAATAGAGTCCCCCCCGCGCGCAATAAAGCGATCGCGCGACGCGCCGTTTCGTCGGCGCCGTTTCCTAACGAGCGGGATCGTACGAAAATGGAAGAAAGCCGGGAAAACCGGCCTTCCCGTTCCGGCGAGCCGTACAGGGAAACGGCCAACTCGGTCAGCGCCCCGGAATCAAGACTAAAACGGGCGTTCACCGCTCCCACGGCGAGAAGGGCGTCGGTCATTCTGGAAAGGCCGCCTGGCGTGACCGCCGCGCAAATCGATTCCATCGCCGCGTCGTCGATTCCCGAACGGGACGCGATGGCGCCATCCCGTATAAAACGGTTTTTTTCTTCCGGCCGGGCGGTTCCGCGCGGCAGGCCGTCGAAAAGCCGTGCCAATGAAAGGAACCGCGCCGTATCGGCCTCGAGGGCGGACAAGAGCCGTTCGGGGTCAATTCTTTTCGCCTGTCCCTCCTGAATCCGCTCCAGCAACAATTGGGGCAGAACCCCCACTTCGGCGAGTTCGTCGCGAAGGAGAGACGCTTCCGTTTCGATACCGCGGTACCCTTCGGAGCGGTCGGACGAAAACCAGTCCGTGACGACGTCGGCATGGAGAGACGGTGCGACACAGAGCGCCAAGGTCAACGCGAGGGAAACCCGAACCGGACCCATTTCCTTACCTCGAATTCCCGAAACGGTATCCGAGAGAACCCGATTCCTCGCCGCGGCGCCTTCCCCGAGGGGGATTCATGCCGCCCTGGTTCCGCTCTTCGTTCCGTACCGCCGCGAGCCGCCGCGCGCCTTGGCTTCCGTCGGCGGATTCCACGCGAAAACGCTGGCGAAGCCGCGCGTCCGCCTCCTGTAACGTCGCGCCCAAGCGGAGGTCCCACTCCCACTCAAGCATCAGCTCGGCGGCCCTTTGCCCGACGGAGCCCGGATCGAGTCCGCGACGGCGCGATTCTTCGAGTAAGCCCCCCCGTTTTTCAAGCCAAACGGAGGGATTCTCCGCCGTCGAGGACGGGCCAAGCGCCGCGTAGAACGCCGCCGTAACCGATGCGTCCCAGTCCGCGGCCGAATCGGCCGGGGCAAGCGCGCACGCAAGAATGAGCGCGCATGCGGTCAGCAACCGTCGCTTCATGAATGCCTCCTATAATCGAATGAGGGAATCGCGTCCCCCGAAGCCGTCGTCAACGAACTCTTCCGCCGCGGGGTCGGGCATGGCTTCCCTCCCGTCTACCGAAAAACTGTACGTATAGACCGTATCCTTCCTGAGCCGCAGCTTTACGTACCATAGGCCGTTCGCGTCGCGCGCCATCGCCGTTTTATCATCGCCCGGGTATTCCGGGAAAAAGCCTATAAGCTCGACGGAGGATGCCGCGGGAGCGTTCAAGGTAAAGCGCACCTCTACGTAGTCGTTGCCGCCCGCGCCCCTTGCCGTTTCGATCGGCTGGGCCGATTTCAAAAGGGCTCCGGCCAAAAAACCGGACGCGAATACCAGGGCGATCGCGGCCGCCGTCGCGAAAGCCCTCCACCTTCCGGTTCTCGACCGGCCGGCTTCCCTTTCGGCCAATGCCTCTCGCCGGACGGCGCGCATAACGGAATCCGCGAAGGCTGAAGGCCTTCCTGAATCGCCGATCGCCGCCGCCGTCGGTCCGTCGAACAAAGCCGGGAGTCCGCCGTATCGGGCGGCGCACCCGTCACAACGGGCAAGGTGTTCCCGCGCGGCTTGCTTGAGCGCTTCGGGCATTTCCCCGTCGGGGAAATCGGACCATTGACGGGCGAGGGCGCGGAGGCCTTCACAGTTTAGCTTCATCTTGTACCTTCCATAAAGCGAACGAGTTCCTTCCTCGCGCGAAAGAGACGCTGTTTGACGGCAGATTCGCCGATCGACAGGGCGATGGCCGTCTCGCGCACGGAAAGTCCCGCGAAATAATGGAGCTCAACGACCTCCCGCAAGCGACCCGAGAGCTTCGCCACGGCGCGCCGGGCCATCTCCGCCTCAAGGTTCGATTGTCCCTCGTTACCGTTATCCGCTTCGGTAGAATAAAGGCGCAAGCGGTTTTCCTTACTCTTATCCCGACGGAACCGAAGCTTCCGCGCGGAGATGGACGAACGGGCCACCGCGAAAAACCACGCAGCGAAGGGCTTCGAGCGGTCGAAAGTCCGCAGGGACCGAAATGCCTTGATGAATATGTCCTGCATTGCGTCCTCGGTTTCCGAGGCGGGGAGCCGGTTCAGGCAATAGGACCGCAATCGTTTTTCGTACGCGATGACCAGGGCCCTGAACGAGTCAATATCTCCCGCGAGCACTCGGCCTATTACTTCGCTCTCTTCCAACGTTTCCCCCGCGCGTTACCGCATATATATACCACTGTAACGCAACTCCGGTCACGTCGCGAAAGAAATGTAACCGAAGCGCGGGTCGGGGGGTACCTGTTAATGAACCGCGAAGGCGGTCATCTTTTGTTTCGGGAGGTACACCCATGAGAAAGACGTTGATCGCGGCAGTCGCGCTGTTCGTAACGATACTGCCCGGATTTTCCAGGGGATCGGGGGAACCCATGACCTGGATCGAGGGAGAGGCGGTCATGACGAGGAACGCGGCCGGTGAGACAGAAGTACGGGTGAGGCTGGAAAACGGGAACGAGATTCTCGTGCGCGCCGATCCCCGGGAGATCGATTCCTTACGGATCGCGGAAAGGGAGCCGCTTCGCGTGCAGGGCGTTTTCGTCGGATCCACCCAACGCGTCCGTACCGAAGAGCGCATATTCGCCCGGGTAATGGCGCTTCGCGGCGAAACGATCGCGCTTAACGAACCGATCGCGCTCCAAAGCCGCGACCGGGACCAATTAAGGCTATACGAAGGCGAGTCGCTAAAAACCCAAGACCGCGACCAAACCCGCGATCAAGACCGCACGGCAGACCGTGACGGCGACGCGACGCAGGAGCAAACGCAGACGGAACTCAAGGATGCCAATTCGGATGGTTCCGGTAAGGCGGGAACCGGGACCGCTACGGGAAAACGGTAATCCGTCGCCCAGAAACGCCGGTACGTGAAAAAAAAGGCCCTTCCCGAATGGGAAGGGCCTTGCGCTTTAGCGGCAATAGGGCTTGAAGCGCCCCATCCGACAAATCTTGGTATAACGCCTAGTATCATTATAGTTCATAACTTATTACAATGCAAGCATTTAGTGTATCTTTATAAAACTTTGTCTAACTTTGATTTTCACGAGTTTCATGCATTTTTTATAACTTTTAGGTTACTCGGCCCAGAAAAATCCTTGGATCCAAGCTCTCAAGCTGTATAAATGTCAACAAATACTTATCGCCTGCGCCCTCCCTTCGGTCGGTCTCCGGCGAAAAGTATTTGTTTCCAGGAATCTATCGGGTCTCGAAAACGCACCACGCCTACCCCCCCCATTTCACCGCATGTTCAAGCTTTCGGGTTTTCACGAGTTCCGCCGCGCGTCCATGCGCGGCTCCACCTCCAGGCGGTCCCTCCGCGCGGCGGCCATCCTGGCCTTGCGCTCCCGGCCCCGCCTTCCGTCCTTTACCCGCTTTCGCAGACGTGCTAATTTTCAGCACATTCTGCAGATCGGCTCCGAGCACCGGCTCATAGACTCCTTTCCCACCACCCAACGCACGCAACTATCCGAACACCCAACAAATCACCCGCTCATCGCCCCGTATCTTGCAGCTTCCACACCTCACGCCCCGGCCCGCGCAGGTCCCTTCCGCCCCTGCCGGCCCCCTCCCCCCAAGCCCCCCACCCCCGCATACCCCGGCTAAGGTACCGGATTGAAGTTGGGGGGAGGGGGCCTCTTAGGGGCTCCAGCGAGCTCCGCTTGCCTGCGCGGGCCGGGGAATTATTTAATTCTTTGCAGATTTATTGCGTTTCGGATTTCGTATTTTCATGTTAGTTATCCAAATCGATGACGTTGCTTACCGGCTCATCGTCATCTTTCTTCAGCGTTCATTTTCAGCTTCCACGATTCACTTTCAGCTTTCCGATAAACCGTCAGACCGCGCCCCTCCGGCATCGAGCTTTCACGCTGTCCGGTCGGACAGACGCCCTTCGGGCGCCAGACCGACCGGGGAGTCGATTACAGTAGCGATGCCTCCGGGACGCTCATCACGAGGTTTTCACGCTGCGACCTTGCGCCCGCTTCGCGGGCGCAAAATATTTTTATCTCCCCGAAAAATATTTTCGGGGAGCGCGCGTACCGCTCGCAATTAATCGCTAGTTAGTGACGTAAAAAATCATAATGACACATTATTTGCAATACAGAACCATTCTTACAAATTATTCTCTTTTTAATTCTCTTTGTGTCACGGAAGTGACTAAAGGAAAATAATAATAGATTTCATACTTCATTGTATTACACGGGCTAACTTGAGTTAACTTATGTTTGAGATTTTTTCCTCATCTTTGTGTCACGCCTTCGCGTCATTGATGAGGGGAGCACGGGGGAAAATCCCACTGAAATGGAAAAAAACTGGAAAACATCTACAAACGGCAGGTTTAAAGCTTTGATAGAAAATCGCATCCATGTTACGATTGTGAATAACAATTCATCCGGAGGTCATTCAATGACACAAGCCGCCATTCTGAAAAAACTTGCAAAAATGAAAACGCAAGCCGCAAAGATGATCGAAGATATTACCGCCTTGGAAGCGGCACTAAAAATACCCGCTCCAGAAGCAACCCCGAAAGCGGCGCCTGTAAAATCACCGGTGAAACGCGGTCCTGCAAAATCCACTAAAGCGAAAACTACTGCAGCGAGAAAACCAAAGAAACCTGTTTCCGTAAATGATTCAGACGCGACTATCAGTGAAGCGGCTACCACAGCGCCGAAAAAGCGCGGCAGGAAACCGAAAGCTAAAGCTTAATCCATAAACCGGCTATTGCTTTTAAAATACTCGATCACCTGAGCCTTAGTAGCCGGTTGAACAACTTCATCTTCCACATAAACAAACTTCTTGTATTTATCGATATAAAGATTACTCGCCATCCCGTTAAAAAAAACCCTGAAATACATCTTGCAATTCTTACTGACGAATTCCGCGGTAATTCCCGGAGGAAACGATGCACAAAGAGTGTCGACTTCTTTCCTGTAATCTGCTATCGCTTTTCTATCGTCGGTATCCGAGAATTGGGGAAATATCATGACGAATGTATAGCCGAAAAACTTTTTAAAATCTACTGAGCGAGTCTACCTCACCCCCAGCCCCACCCAGTACCTTGTCTGGTTGGTCCTGTCCTTCCCGAATCCCATATTCTGCAAATGAATCCCGAACATCCGCTGGGAAAAGGGGCGCTCGCTATTCGTCTCACACCACCCGATATACGCGCGGTACAAATCGGCCGACGTAACCTTCAAGTATCCCTTCTTGTCCACCACGCAGCATTCCCTTATGAACGAACCGATCACGTCCATCTCTTCCTGGTATTCGTCCGTGGCCGCACGGATTTCCTCGGGCTCCCCTAGCCGCTCCTTCTGCCACAGAAGGCACCCTTCCACCATCCATCGAAGAATTCCTTCCCGTTCTGCCCGAAGCTTGTCCATAAGATTCGGGTCGCGCTCCTCGTAAGGTATCGTCACCGTGAAGGGAATAAGCTTAATCCGCCGCCAGATACCGAAATCGTTTCCCTTGATTACCGGCTTGTGGTTGGTCGCCATGAAAATCTTGAAAGTCGGCATGAAGTCGAAATATTCGCCGTAAAGAAACCGCGCGGTCATCGTATCTTGGCCGGTCACTTGCTTGATAAGGGGTTCGCTCAGCCGTTTTCCCTCCTCCGCCTCAACCGTGGTCACGAACCGGGTTCCACGAAGACGGGCTATGTCGTTCGAAATCCCCTCCCCATGTTTTCTCATGAACGTCTCCGTCGGGCTCGACATCGCGTAGTCACCGAGAATTTCCATGATTGCATTTAAAAAGGTACTCTTCCCGTTCGCCCCCGAGCCGTAGAGGATAAACATTACCTGCTCGCTCATATCCCCTGTAAGAGCCCAGCCAACCGCTTTTTGCAAAAAAGTAATGAGGCGCGCGTTTCCGTCCATTATCCTCATAAGGAAAAAGTTCCACACCTCGCTCGGGGCATCGTCTACATAACGGACTGGCGCGTACTTCGTGATAAACCGCTCCCGCAAGGGCTCGTGAAGCTTCCCGGTCTTCAAGTCGAGGGTACCATTAGCGACGTTCAGAAGAAAATGTTCCTGGTCTATCTCCGTGGGCGTGATACGAACCGACCGCTCGAGGCTTGCGCTTTCAACAAGCGACTGCCGCCTCCGCAAGGACTCGCACTTGATCAAATGCTTCACGAGGTCCACCGCCCGCTGATGGTCCGTTATCCGCGCGACGCGCAGGAACATCCCCCTAAGAAAATCTTTCGCGAGGGCGAATATCTCCCCGCACTCGTCGCTTTTCCAGTTGTTCCCGTTCCAGATAAGCCATCGCTTCCACGCCATGCAGTAGCGCACCCTGTCCCCGAATTCCTGGACAAAGAGCTCCCCGTTCGTGAGATCGGTAAACTGTTCCTTCCCCGCAATCAGGTCATCAATGCGAAGTTGAAGGGCGTCGTATACATCGACAAGTTGTTCCCGCTCCTCGGCGCTCACAAAAACCCTTCCCGCTTCAGTGCTTCGTGAAAGGCTTCATACCGTTCAGTAAACACAACGCTTTTTCCATTCCCATTCCGTGAAGCCCGGTAAAGGGTAACGAGGGCGCCCGGGTATTCCCGATACCGGCCGCTTTCGAGAAAGTGCATTACCTCCCCCACGTTCCACCCGAGGTGAATTCCGGTCAGGTCGATAAAAACCCGCTGTATGTGAATCTCGTCCAGTTCGTACCGAACGAAGTTTGCGAGCTTCTCGTATTGCCAGCTTGCGTATACCCTTCGCGCCTTGTTCATCTGCCTTCCATCCTCACGTAAACCCGTACCGGGTCCCCTGGTGCGGAACGAAGGTCCTCGAAAGTCACGAATGCCCAAAGTTGCCACCACCCCGCGACATCCAGTTCGTTTCCCGTAAGGTCATATGAGATGACGCCGCGCCCTGCGTCGCTTACGAAGGCTTCCCATATGCCGCGGCTTCCGTCCGGTTTTTCGAAGCGTATCTCGCACGTAGCGACGTCCGCGAGAGCGGTCCCCGTTCTCGCGGAAATCCGAAGGGCGTTTTGCCCCCGATAGATATTCGTCATACAAAGTCGCTCCTGACTTCAATCTCCCTGGTAATACGCGACACGATGATGAGTTCATCTTTCCTGAGGATAAATCGCCCCGTCACTCGCCCGAAAAAGAATTCCAAGCTCGTCACCATCCTGATAATTCCGACCGAACGGGCCGATATTGAAAGTCCGCTCAACCCATCAGAGAGTCTTCGCATCCAAAACCCGAGCCGGTGCATAGTATCCGAGAGCTGAAGCACTGAATCGATCATCCGTGCGATTCCCATGACAATTCCAAAAGTCTCCGAAATCCCGCATCCGTCAGTTTTCTTACGGGTCGCTCTTAAAATACGGCTCGCACTTTCCGTAATGCCGAGTCCGCCCAAGCCCTTCCGATGTAATGAGGAATTTCTTCTGGGAATTTCGGCCAAGCCGATCGTATCATTCATGCTTCGGGCGAGGCTTTTCGGATCAGGGGCGACAAAATACATGCTTGAAAGTACGTTGAAAGAAACAGGGTCGGGGTCAAAAGTCGTAGGGGGATCGTCGGTGTAGTAAATCGTTCCCCGCCTGAAATCTCCTCCAAAGTCATAGTGTGTCTCAAAGCCATACTCGGGGTAAAAGCCAAACCAGAAATGCTCAGCAGGCTCTATATTCCGCGAGAGCGTAAACGTTGAAGCCTTCCAGGCCGGGGTCGGATTCCCCAAATCCACCCAGCTTTCGTTTCGTGATAGCCTCGTCGCGGGCACTCCGCCTGAATGGGAATAAATCGCAGCCTTTGTCTTTTGTCCCGACTGGTTATAGGCGATGTAGATGTATCCGGTACAGGCGCCGCCGATTAACCCGGAAGCCGTAAAGCCGTTCACGCCCATCCAGTTATCCCAAAAGAATCCGTCGGGGGTTCCGCTATTGAACCAGTCGATCGTGTCGTAAGCCCCGGGCGTTTGCGTTCCGATGATCGGGTCTATCACCACGGGGTATTGAGCGTCGGCGAGCCAGGCTTCCGATATCTCGAGTATCAATTCACTGCCTCGTATCCAAATCTCGCCCCACCACTTCCGACCACGGGTATCGTAGGCTAGAGGCCGGTGAATATGGCAAAACTTGCCGGTCTTAAATAGCCCGTTCCTCTCTTTCCAGTACACCGCGTAGCTGCCGTAAAGCGAAGGGTCGCATTTGAGGCCTATCCTCTCAGCTTCCCTTTCATCGGGCTGTCGATAAAACTCAAGCCCTTCGGGAAAATCGAGGGGTAAGATGAATTGGTTTGTCTCGGGTTCTGAAAGGAGAACAAGGTCGTATTCGAATCGGTCCGCGTCCAGTCTCCGGAATACATGCTCCTCCCGTTTCCGGTCGTAAGGGTTGAGCCTTATTTCTTCCCGTGAAGCGCGTACCGTGCCCGAATGGGTCTCACCCGGCGCAAAGTCCAGCCGTGCATGTCCTCCCCACTTCGAAAGCGAAAAGAGCGATTTTCCACCCGCTACCCTCACCGCGCACGGAGAATCCCGGACCGATTGAACGAATCCCCGCGTCATCATGCGCCCGTGAAGGTGATTTCCCAGTCGATCTGGAGGGTGTCCACGCTCGTCACGTTCGCCGACGGGTTTATCTGGGCATAGGCCAGAGAAAGGGAAGCGCCCGAGTTACCGTTGAGAAGGCAGGCTTCGTTTATCCCGTTCGCATTGAGCTTCCCCGCCTCAAAGCTCGCCCGGTAACGCAGGGTATTATCTCCCGTAGCCCCAAACGAAGCGACCGTTACCGGGTATCCAGAATCGAGCGCTTCCATATTCCCGGTCGGGCTATTGCAACGGGTATTGGTTTTCGGGCTGCTCCCGGTCCATCCGGTTCCGACCTGTATGAACCCCGAGCCCGCAACAACCTTGGCATAGACAGGTGCAGCGAGGAGGAGGTTCGCAATGAGCCCTTCTCCTTGCCGGGTCACAGTGTTGTGCCGCCGGTTTATCATGGGCCGTCCGGGAAGCCCGAAAAGTCGCCGCCACCAGGTCGGCTTATACCGCTTGACCTGTCCATCAGGCCCAATCACGCACACGCGGACCATGCCTTTTATCTGATATTTCGATTTCATATTTTTCTCCCGCTTTTCTTTTTTATCGGCTCAAGGCCAGTACGAGCGCTCCCCCGGCAATCACCGCAATCTCAACGAGCGCGGCGTTTCTCCACCACGCCCTACCCTGTTCGGCCTTCACTTTTTCCCGCGCGAGGCTTTCGGCCAGGTTCTTTTGGAATGCAATTTCGCCGGCGTCCTTCGCCGCAACTTCCTGCGCAGCCTCTAATGCGGTACGTTCTATTTCCGCCGCCGCGTCCTCAAGAAGGTTCGCCACGATTGCTTCCACTTCGGCCCGGGTATAAACGCTCCCGGGTCCGCCGGGCAAGGCGCTCCCTTCCATTTCCAATGATTCCGTCCAGCTCTGGGTAATCGTGAAGCACAGCGCGAGGGTCGCGGCTACGAACCTCCGCTTCAGCCCGTTTTCGTATCCGCCCATCATCATTTGTCTCCTTCTTCAGCGAAATTACCTTCTCCTCGATCCTGCTTCTCGTTCTCACCGCGCCTGACATAAGAAAAAGGAGCACCGCGATAAGACCGGTGAGAAAGCCCGCGAAAGCTATCCGTATATTCTGCGCTATCTTTTTCACTCTTCCCTCCCTCCATTCCTGAACTCTGCCAGTACCTTCAAGCCCATAATCCCGAAGATCACCGATACGAACACGGCGAACCATATCCACTCCCCGATCTTCCCGGTCACGAGGAGCCAGGTGGCAAGGTAGAGGCTGAAGGGCTTAAAGCCGATCATTTTCGATGGAAGCGCGATACATCGCTTCAGGAGGATCGCGAGGTGTTCCCGGAAGGTGTAGTCGCAGGCTTCCCGGTAGCCCGTTTCCGCGTCACGCGCCATGTACCGCCTCCGTCTTGAAAAATGAGGCGAAGTCCCCGTCCAATCCGAAGAGGTCGGTTCCTTCATCCGCTGCCTTTTCCAGCGCCTCAAGGTCCAGTCCCCGGATCACGAGGTCGCATCCCATGAGGTCGTAGGAATGCCTCAGGGAGGATACGAGCCTGATGTCGGCCTTCGGCTCCACCACGTTCATCACCACGCCTTCGTGGATCAGCCCTGCCACGTGGACTACCTCCCCGCGCCGAGCGGTTCTGTCTCCATGTGAGCGGTCATACCGGGTGATGAAAAAAGCGGCCTGCAGGTCGTCAATGTCCACTCTCGTTTTGGTAAAGAATTTCTTGTAAAGGCCTTCGGCTGTCGTCCGTATCACCCGCCCAGTCGCCGCGGCGAGAGCAAGGCACACGGCCCCTGAGCAATCCGAGCCCGCAGGGGTTTCCTTTCCCCAAAGGTAGGGCGTCCGGTATTGAAGGAGGAGGAAGTACACGTACTTCTCCTTCTTCGTCATGGTCTCGAATTGCGCTTTTTCAACGCTGAATAATCCGTTCCAGTCAATCATGTTTTTCAAGGTCCTTTTTTGATGAATGCCATAAAGAGCGTAAACGCGCACATGACGTTCGAGACGCACGCGGCCCAGATGGAAATAGCGAGGCTTTTCGCTCCAGCGTGTCCCCGGGTATGGGCATCAAGCGATCGGGCAGTCGCGCAGACCGTCGGGTTTTTCTGGCATTCGGCCTGTTCGGTTTCAAGCGAGTTAAGGCGCGTCACGGCCTGTGTCTTGAACTCTTTCATTTCTCCCCTGAACTCAAGGAGCTCCGAGCGAAGCTCGTGCATGACGTTCACGGTATCGGCTATGAGGCGTCGATCTTCTTCTTCCACGTCACCCCTCTTCAAGGTAGAACGAGGTCACGAAAGCCTCGTTTTTTTTGTATCTCAGTTCCATGCGGACTATCTCAGCGCGTTCGCTCTTCAAGCCGTCCGCAAGTTCCACCCGCACGGCAGCTCCCACCCGCGCATGGAAAAGGGCTCTGTTCGTTTTGCAGAAAAAGCCCTTTCTCCGGCGGAGTAGTCTTACAAGCCGACGCGCTATCCAAATGCGATAGTAGGGAACGCCATCCCGTAGGGTTTCCGAGAAGTAAGGAGTGGTGATGTTTTCGGCGACGGTGCCATCCCGCGCGATGGCGTCAGCGTCGCTCACGTATTCGCAAAAGTTGGTCTCCGCCGTGATCGCGTCACCCCGTATTACGGCTGAGCGGAGTATGGTGCTTTCGGTGCAGCCGAGCTTTAGCATCGAGCGGTCCCGGTAGCTCGTCGCGTCGTAGGCAAGCACTTCGAGCGCGGGGCCGTCGGTTACGAGGTTTGCGGAAAAGGCCTCCCCATCGGATACGTTATCAGCCCAGGCGACCGGCAGGGTTCGGCCGCCCGTGGCTTTTACGACGAAATGCGCTTCGTAACCGTCTTCTTCTATCGCCCGCTTTTCCCCTCCCGCGATGAAGGGGTAAGAGGGAGTTAGGTTTTCGTCATATACGGCAGGATCATCCTGATAGCGCCATATTTCCACGTCTTCCATTTCCACGTACCGCGTCCATTTTCCCCGGATAGTGTTTCGATACTGGTCCGCAAGGTCGTACATGCGGATGTGAGTAAGGTTGGTCTTGTCCAGGGTGTACTGTACCGGGTCTGTTGAGTTGACGAAGATGAGCGGTTTTTCGACCGCCGTTTCGAGGTGAGCTTCATAGATCGTGGCGAGGTCAGAAAGTTCGGCCCATACGGAACGGGTTAAACGCACGAAGGGCAGGTATTCGGTTATGGTCGAGCAGTCTATGTCGTTTACGCCGAGTCCAGCCCGGGCGGCGATCTGGTGAACGACGGAGGTCGCCGGAGCCGATTTGTCGCAGATGATCGAGCGGACTATCGTCGCGGTTTCGGTCCAATCGTGGGCTTTGTCGGTATCTTTGAGTTTCCGGGCAAGGTCTACGAGTCCTATAGTGCAGGTCCGTTCCTTCGATCCCGTGGCGGTTTGCTGGAATCCGCGGTCATCAACGAAGAGACTGAAGCGTTTGACGAAGGGTATTCCGTTCCCGGTGGTGTAAAGGACGTGGAGCTGGCGGCCGCTCCTCAGGTTCCCCTGGCCGTCTTCCTGTTCCAGACCGTTGTATAGTCCGGAATACGGGAGGTATTCACCGAAGGTTCGGGGGTTGTAGGCGCCGGAAGTGTTGTTAAGGATGAGGGTTCCGAAGGTGATAGTTCCGCCGATCTTTTCCCGGAGGGAGGTTACGTTGAGTTCGATGATGTCGGAGTCCACGATCGGGAAGTAGTCGCCTTCCCCGGTAAAGTCTATTTTCACGCGTACTTGTAACGGGGTTTCGCAGGCGGCTATCGCTTCTGCCAGGCGGTCTTCGATTGCATAGAATCTCATTCCGGAACCTCCCACACTCCTTCGGCATTCCGGACTTCGAAGGTTTCCTCCCCGTCCACGCGGTACTGGCGCACGACAAGGATTTCTTCAGCGTTATCGGTGTTTGCGGCGAATTCGAGAAGGTTAACGTTTAGGAGGGTTATGAGGAGAGTGTTTTCAAAGGTGAGGGTGATGATGTCGAAGTGGCGGCGATTGTTGGGGGTGTCGCCTTCTTTCAGGGGGTAATGGAGCTGAAGGATGGTTTCGAGTTGTGGTTCAAGGGTGCTGGTGAGGGCGAAGCGGTAGATGTTGTCGCTTTTCTCCCCGTCCAGGGCGATGTCGCCGTCGTGGAAGGCGTAAACCGGGGTTTGTTCCCAAGGTAGGTCGAGGGTGTTTTGGTCCCATTCGGCGGCTTCGGAGCCGGTGAGGTCAAAACGTAAGTAGATAGTAGCGTCCCGGTTTCCCCGGAGTTCCCATCCCACAATTTGGAGATTTTCGTATTTTCGCTTTTCAACTAGCCGGTTGAGGTGTATAGTTATAGCTGTAGAAGATGTAATAAGACTAAATAAGAAAACAATGTTCTGATCATTTAGGAGGGTTACGAAGCAGCCCGAAACGGTAGTACCAGTATTTATTTTGACACTTTTCATATTTTTGTCAATCAAAGAAGCTAAAGTAATATTTGCAGTTTTTTCCCGGATTGTTTCCAGGGTGTAAGGTATTGGGAAGGCTGTAGCTTTGGCGATCATTGTGATGGAACAGTTTGATCCAAGGATATACATAGGTGCTCCTTGGGTGGAGTTTATACTGTTCAGTAGGAATGAAGTTTTCTATTTTTTTTCTGATTATGTGGATCGTAGAAATGATGTTAGAAGGACGCTGCGCTAAAATAAGGAGGAAGAAAAATGCACAAGGAAAAAAAGAACAAATTAACGGTGTATTTAATTAAAGCAAATTATTCCTCTGAAAATTCCATCCTAAAAGATTTTGATAAACTGAAGAAAAAAACTGATTCTCAAAGTGGTATTAATTACTATTATAATGAGTCGATTACATATCCACCAAAGTGGATAGAAAACTTTTTCCTTGAAGATCCGAAACAATATAAATTACATCAATCATCAGCACAAATGATTGTATTAATAAAAATAAACACTTCATCAACTGAATATCGCTATTTTGCTATACCGTTTGGAATTGGCTTTCACTTATTGAATCCTGATGTTATCGAAGAGCGATTCGGCTTAAAAGTTGCCTTAAACGCAATGGATGAGAAAATGATGAAGAGCATTGACAAAAAAAATATGTCAAATGTTCCTAAGCATGCGAGAGAACAAATTAGTATAAATAGCGAAGTTGAAAGTTTTGGTATTGATATTGAACAAGACTTGATTCTTGGTGTAACTGGCAACTCAAAAGAATCGGATTTTGGAAAGATCATAACTGGAAAAGACAGCTTATGCATCTCGGTCAATAATAACATTAAAGACGTTGAAGCGATACTTAAGAAAATTTACGATTACTATTTAAAGGATGAATATAAAACAAATTTTGGATGGATTGATTATATCAAAGAATGTAAGGATAAATCAACAATAAGTTTGTTGGATAATACGTTAATAAAAAATATAAGATCTAAAACAATAGAAACAATTTGGATGGCTGTTCCGGAGATTATTGAGTGGGCTGATGTTGATGGTTTTAAATACCCAAAATGTAAGGATTATCTATTTGAAGATATTACCTTGCATAATTTGTATGACACCATAAATGAAGAAGAGTTAAAGAGTATTGATATTAATTTCCTAAAAAAGAGACAAATTGAATGTATTCCAACAACAGGAACTTTGGCAATTAAGAAATGGAAGTATTATGACTGTATTTATGCAGAGATTCAACATTCAGGCGTTTTATACATGTTGACAAACGGTAAATACTACTCCGTAGAGAATAATTTTAAGGATTCTGTAAATCAAGATTATCAAAACTATCTTGGAAAGACACCACCAATTGCTCTTCCAAATTCAAATACAGATATTGAGGACGTGTACAACAAGAGTGTATTTGCCCAGGATGGTAATTATTTCTTGATGGACAAAAAAATGATTTACTACGGTGGTGGTTATAGTAAAATTGAGTTCTGTGATTTATACCATATAAATAAAATTATGTATCATGTGAAAATTTATGGTGGTTCTGCTGTATTAAGTCATTTGTTTAACCAGGCATTTGTATCATCAGAATTATTCTGTTCAGATATCAATTTTCGAACTGATGTAAATAGTAAGCTTGGTACAACTCATAAAATTCAAGATGTGTCTTCAGTAGATTGTCGAGATTACAGCATAGTTTTAGGAATTTTGAGTAATTCAGTAAAGCCACTAAATATTCCTTTTTTCAGTAAAGTAAGTTTGAGGAATGTTTGGAAGCAAATAGAAAGTTTTGGATATAAAGTATTTTTGCAAAAGGTTCAGATAGTCGGTCTTCCTACCAAAAAAGCTGCACAGAAAAAACCCAGAAAACCAAGAGCAAAAAAAACTATACCATGATAAAAATATTAAAATTTTCTTCTAACAACTGCTTCAACTTGACAAATACTTCGTATGTGCAAGTTAAGCAAATGTTAGATGGACCCTTTGGACGCTAAGAAATTTGAGGTAGAATTGGAGATCCCATGAGTTACAAAAGTAAAGTATTTCTTAGCTCAACCCAGTTTGGAGATGAGTTCAAGACAGAACGAGAGTTCCTCCCGATCCTCTTTGGGAAAGAACCACTTTCTTCAATATTTGAGCTATGGAAAATCGAGAATCAATCAGCTGGTGTTCCAATAGATGCGGAATATATTCGAAACGTCCGTCAGTCTGCGTTGGTTGTTGTTCTTGTTGACTCTATCGTTAGGGATGCCGTGCGGAACGAGGTCGCCGAGGCCAAGAGAAGTTCGATACCGATATATGTCTTCATTCGAAACAACACCGCGCGTTCAATTGAAGCAGATGAATTTATTGCCGACTTGCGTACATACTCGACGACTTCGAACTATTCAACTCTTGTCGAGCTCTCCACAAACGTTGAGCGCTCTCTCCTTGCCTATTACTCTCCCAAAGTGGCTTCGCAGGAGGCGGTTGAAGATCTTGCAGGGAGCAAGGAGTTTGATGCGAATGAAAGATCACTAAAAATCGCCCTATTTGCCCTAAATCGTCAGTCTGAGAAAGTATCTGTTGAAAATATACTACCGCTTCTGATTTCTGAAGCACTCTTGGGCCAAACCCTTACCGCGTCAGAACTACACGCCCAATTACCAATACAAGACCAAGGCAAAGTTGTTGCTGCGCTTTCCCATATGGAAACCAAGCTTCAAGTGCTCAACAGTGGTGGTCAATATTCATTGCCTGCGCACAGAATGACAGATTTGAAGAAAATCTCCCAATCAGTAGATAGCCAGGAAGCCTCGGTTCACAAAAGCTTGGCGTTGAAATATGCCCATCTTTTGAAACTTGCTCCCGATAGCTTCATTGAGACTCTTGACAAGTGCATTTCGCTCATAGTTTACAAGACCACTTCTCGCGTCAATGACTATTTCAGCGCTCTCGGCGGAACCGCATACGACGCCGAGTTCCTAAAAAAGACAATCTTGGATAGCGCGATTGGAGTTGTGGGGGATGTTGCCATCGCTGCAGAATGGCAAAAGCACTTGATTGAGATCTTTGAATCACACGATCCACAGACGGTAAGTTGGCTCAACACAATTCACAAGTCGTTTTGGTTTCTTGCTGCAATTGGGTGCGATGGCGAATCAAATAGTCTTTTCCGAGAGAATGTCGAAGACTATAACATATTCTTTGACTCTCACGTGGTGCTGCGCGGTATGTTAAATTCGGGAAGCGAGGCAAATATCTGTTCGGATATTCTGGCGAGAGGAAAGAAGTTGAAAGTTCCAATGTTCGTATCCGAGCCTCTTTTCGAGGAAATCTCTCGGGCCTTCGAACAAGCAAATCGGTTCTTCAAGAATTGTGGGGGCGACCTCAATCGCGTCATTAAATTGCTTGAGAATCTGGAGAGAAAACACGACGTGGTTGATGCCTATATTGTTCAAAACCAAAAGAACCCGGACCTGGAATGGGATGAGTTTCTTAGTCAATACTATTCACCTCAGTCAAACAAGGCGCTCGAGACCTATCTCAGCAACGTTCTATCTATTGTCATCTACCGTAATGGCGAGTTCGATATTGAAGAGTGGGAGGAAATCGAAAGTATTATCCACGATTTAATGCAACGCCGCTCAAGACCAATTGAAAGGAGTGTGAGTCAGTCATTTGACCCTAAGTCTGAAGAAGAGCGTCAGTTCAACCTTAGGGCCAACGAGGCGAAGCAACTAGAAATCCTGTATAAACTTAGGACAGACAAAGGTCAGAACTATTGGTTTGTTACCTATGATCGTTTTATCTATGATACAAGTATAGCTATCTACAAGACAAGCAATAATGATTCAAAATATTTTCCCTGCTTTATTAAGCCAAATAAGTGGCTGGAGATACTGACACTGTCAGATAAGGAAGATTTGAACGAGAGCGTGTACAATGAGATTCTGATGTCATCTGCAATGCACCATGCGGTGAATAGCTTCGAAGCATCAGTGATTACCGAGATACTAAAGAGAAACATTGACACAAAGGTGTCCGACAAGGACGTTCTCAATGGAATGTTTAAGGACGCAGTAAACAAAGCCGCAATGGCAGATGTCGACAATGAAATCGCAAGCGCCAAGAAGACGGGACAGAGATTCACAAATTTGGACGAAGTCATCCAGAAAGTTCTGCAGGAGCGCATTGGGCAATACGACAAAGTATTTCGCGCTCAAAATTCAGAAATTGATCGAGCCTTGAAAGAAAAAGATAAAGCCAACAATCGGGCCCGATACTATAAAGCACAGCTCACTAGGTTGACTCGGAAGAAAAAGTAGACTGTCTTTGGGAACTAAAACAAGATCATCTAACATCTAGTTCAACCTGAAATTTTCGTACCGAAAATACAGGTTAACTAGGCGTTGGATTGTCGCTGCGCGCTGTTTGCCACGCAAATCTCGACATATCAAAGTAAAAGGGAAAGTAATTATATGGATATGATCCACAACCGGTTGATGAAATGACGAACACTTCATGGAAGGTAGAAGAAGGTCAGCTCTTAAATTTACAAAAAGATGGAAGCTGGGTTCAGTTGTCAGCATCTGAGGTTTGGTCACTTGTTTTCGGCAGCAGGTCAAATACCGACGCAACTGTATCGCCGATTGATGTACTACCGCAATTTGAGTTTTCACGCTTTCCCGCCGAGATGGCTATTGAGCTTTCCGGAGAGGCTCCGTCTAATATCCGGGTAACACTGGTTGGTGTTGGAGGAAGTAATCGGGCTCCGCTTGTAACACCAGACACAGATCAGGTCTTCATCGGGAATACCTGGTATCCCATCCAGATCGACAATTACGTGGAATCCTTGGCTGCCATTGGCTCTAAAGGCATTGTCATCGGTCAGGCAATATCCGTCGGCCAGTTGATCTGGTTGAGGACCCATAAAGCCGATCTGGGAATTGAACTTTTTGATTTGCTCCAGGATGAAAATCCCGCCGATATACATGCACCGGAAGCCATGGACGCCAAGGTGTGGGGTTTGCAAGCCGATCTGTACCCCTATCAGAGGGATGGCGTACATTACCTGAGGTTGATTGCTGACCAGGGATTGGGCTGCATTCTTGGCGATGAAATGGGCTTGGGCAAGACTATCCAGGTGATTACGCTGATGCTGGCAGAGAAAGCAGCCGGCCGCGGTTCTTCGCTCGTGGTCACTCCTGCAACATTGCTTGAAAACTGGCGTCGTGAGCTTTCCCTTTTTTCCCCGTCTCTTGCGGTCAAGGTTCATGCCGGTCCGGACAGGGCCGGCATCGCTTCACGCCTTGCAGGTTTCGATGTCATTGTCACTTCATACGACACGGCGGTAAGGGATGAACCGCTTCTTTCTGCGATGTCATGGAACTTGTTGGCGTTGGACGAAGCACAGAACATAAAAAATCCCGATGCCCAGCGAACATTGGCGGTCAAGGGCATCCCGCGCAGGGTGTCCCTGGCTATCACCGGGACGCCCGTCGAAAACAGGTTGGTCGATCTCTGGTCGCTGTCCGATTTTGCCCTTCCTGGCTTGCTCGGGGATCGACAATCATTTGAGCGGTTATTCTCGGATACTGATGACGATGCGTCAGACCTGGCACCGATTGTCGCCCCCATCCTCCTGCGCCGTCGGGTGCGGGAGGTTGCCAGGGATTTACCGGAGAGGATCGACGTTTCCCAGCCAATCTCCATGTCCCGTCGCATGGCCGAGCATTATGAGCAAACACGACAGGCAATAATCGCGGAATACGGGAAATCAGCTTCCCTCGTCGCGTTACAGCGTCTAAGGATGTTTTGTACCCATCCGCTACTGGTAGGTGCCGATCAAGCCGACCCTGTGGAAGAGATGCCGAAATATCAGCGGCTGCTTGAACTCCTGGAGGAAATATTCTCAAGGGACGAAAAATGCCTGATCTTTACCAGTTATACCGGAATGACGGACATATTTCTGAATGATTTACCGAAGCGATTTTCTGGAAAGTTTTTCAATTTCATTGATGGCAGGGTTCCGGTACCTGATCGACAGACTGTTGTTGACGATTTTTCGGCTGCACCCGGAGGCGCACTGTTCCTGAACCCGAAAGCTGCGGGGGTTGGACTTAATATCACCGCTGCAAACCATGTCATCCATTACAACCCGGAATGGAATCCTGCCCTGGAAGATCAGGCATCGGCGAGGGCGTATCGACGGAAACAGCAGCGCCCCGTTACTGTACATCAATTTTTTTTCGTGGATAGCGTCGAAGAAGTGGTTGTCGGGCGGCTCGGCCTTAAACGGGGGCTTGCCGAGAATGCGGCAACAGGACACGCCGGAGATGCAACAGCCAGTGATCTGATGCAGGCTCTGAGTATTTCCCCGTTATCAAAAATTGGAGTTCTTGAATGACCCACACAGCACAGATCACCAAGACGTTGAGTGCAAACGATGTAGGAGAAACGGGAGGGCATCAGGCAGGTATCCTTGTGCCCAAGGAGCGGGAAATTCTGTCATTTTTCCCTAGCTTGAATCCACGGGATAAAAACCCCCGAGTAACGCTGGTATTTCGTGAACCGGATGGAATTACCCGCTGGGATTTCAACTTCATTTATTACAATAACCGGTTTTTCGGTGGCACGAGAAACGAATATCGTCTGACCTGCATGACCAAATATTTCCGGGCGCGTAATGCTGCGGTTGGCGATCTGGTCGTGATGTCGAAGGATGCGGAGGGTCGCCTACAGGTGGAACTGAAACGCGCGAAAACTCCGGAAGTCATCGAGGATGATGTCCTGGTGCTTTCCGGTGGGTGGAAAGTCATACGGATCTGAACAAGGAGAAGACAAATGGCTACTGAAAATAATGTTGCTGCAACCTACCTCGACGTACCTCCCGACCCTGAGAGAATCATTGAGGGGTTAAGGGACACCGGTTATGAATTCAATACATCAATGGCCGACGTGATTGATAACTCAATCGCCGCCAAGGCACGAAAAATTGATGTAATTGTCGATATGGACTTTATGGGAAACATAATTGTAATGGTTGCCGACGACGGCTGCGGGATGGACCGTGACGGTCTTATTAACGCAATGCGTTATGGATCAAAGCGGCGAATTGACCAGGCCAGCCTCGGCAAATTCGGGCTTGGCTTGAAAACTGCTTCCACGGCATTCTGCCGAAGGCTGTCAGCCATCAGTCGTGGGTTAGAGGGTGGTAAAGTGTTGAAAGCGACATGGGACTTGGACCACATTGCCGCCGTTGAGCGTTGGGATCTTCAGCTGGTGGAAGCAACTCCCGACGAAATAAAGCTTCTGGACAACATCGCCGAGGGAAAAACGGGAACTGTAATCTTGTGGGAAAGTGTTGATCGTCTGCTCAAAAAGATATACGACGACCCCGCAGGCAGACACGCACGGAATGCCCTTAAAGGCTATGTCGAAAAACTTCGATTCCACGTAGCAATGGTCTACCAACGGTTCTTGGACGAAAACGACAAAAGAGCTCAAAACGTGAGTATCCGAATAAACGGCGAACAGGTCTTGCCGTGGGATCCTTTTTGCGTGTCAGAAACAAAGGCTCCAATTGCAGAGAAGGTGCAGAAGGTTGAGATCGGTGACAACGACCGTGCGGAATTCACCATCCGGGCCTTCATCCTGCCGCGCAAGGACGAATTCACAGACCAGACCGCAGTCAAGAATGCACGGCTTACGAATGACATGCAGGGCTTGTACGTTTATCGCGAAAACCGGTTGATCCATGGTCCGGACTGGCTGGAAATGTACAGCAAGGAACCGCATATGACGCTGTGCCGGATCGAGCTTTCGTTTGATCACAAGCTGGACGACGCATTCCAGGTCGATATCAAGAAGTCCAGAATACTTCTCGACGATTCGCTGTACGACTGGATGCAGAGCTTTCTGCAAGGGTTGCGCCGCGAAGGTTCTGAGCGGTATCGCAAGGGCGTTGCCGCGACCGTAACCGGAACTGCAGCACTGCTACATGTGGTGTCCAACAATGCCATTCATGCCCAAGCGGAAAACCTCAAGACAGCTTCTCTGAAAGAGGTAGATGGCGCCACAGGGGACGTGACCATCTCCAACAAGAACGGCGTGACAAGGCTCAAGATCAAGCTGGTCGATCAGAAGAACAGCGGGGAGTGTCATGTTCAGGCGGTTGATAGCCTTCAGGACGGCGTACTCTGGGAGCCGGCATTCATTGACGGGAACCAGGCGGTCAGGATCAACACCGGTCACCCGTACTATCATAAGGTCTACATCCCGAACAGAAAGTCAGGTGTGACAGTGCAGGGGCTGGATTCCTTGATCTGGGGGTTGTGTGCGGCAGAGCTCGGCAATGTAAGTGAAAGCAACAAGCGTAATTTTGAGGAAATGCGTTACGAGGTGTCGCGAATCCTGCGCAGACTGGTAGAAGATTTACCTGACCCGGCAGAGGACGACCTTTGATAGGCGGTGGTATCCATGCATATTGACGAGAAATCCCTGGCCGACGTTCTGGCAGCGCGATTCCGGCTTGCCCTTTCCGGTTGTGTAGTGCAAACCTCCAGCAGGACACGGTACGGTGTGCGGGCGACGGATATTTCCGAACCGAACGGGTTTGCAATTCTGGTTTCCACTGGTTGGAAAAGTCTTGAAGCAGATTTCTTCCCCGATACCTATGCGGGCGAACTGGTTCGCGCGATGGGCCAAAAGGCGTCAGAATCAAGTCAGACATTTGTTTCACTCGCGCAGTCGTTCGAGTCGATTGGTAACCGCGTCGGCGTCAAAGTTAACGGCTCGGTGGTGTCATTGGAAAATGGCCTGCCATCGCCGCCATGGAGCAAGTTCGAGCTCAACGTCCGCAAGCTCACAGACACCTCATCCGGCGGCGAGACGGGTCTTCAGGTCAGTGCAGAGAATATTGCCGCCGCGTGTATGGCGTTGGTCCTCGTCCTGCTGCCATTGGAAGAAGACGAGTCAATCAGCTCTCCAATGTACGAGACAGGATTGCCCGAGGGGGCTTGCAGCACAGTTACCGTGAATCGCTACGAACGAAGCCCCGCGAATCGTGCGGCATGCATTGCCGCCCATGGTTCCGTCTGCAAGGTCTGCGGCTTTGATTTCGGCGCGGTTTATGGCCCGCTGGCTCACGGGTACATCGAAGTACACCACCGGGTTCCCGTTTCAAAGATGGGCGGTAGCTACAAGCTCGATCCCGTAAATGACCTGTTACCTCTCTGCGCTAACTGTCACGCAGTCGTTCACAGAATTGATCCTCCGATGGAAATCAGTGTTTTGCTACAACTACTTTCCAAAACCTGACTGAGAGCATTATGCCCCCCTATAGCCTTAAACTGGGATGAAATCAGATGGATGATTCCAGAAATGTGGAAATATCAGAATCAATCCAGAAGCACAATCTATCCACCCCGCCATTCATGAAGAATGGCGGATTTTTTGTCCGCAGGACACATTCCCAGATGATGCCGACCCGCCAGCCGAGGGCAATCAGTTTTTCAACATCCCTTTGGTCACGGTTCTTGTTCGACCGTATCTTGTCCATCCAGAACTCTGTTCGAGTCTTGGGAATCTTGAAATACCGGCAGTCATGTCCATGCCAAAAGCATCCATGTATCAAAATAACAGCATGATACTTCGGGAGGACAATATCCGGCTTTCCTGGCAGTTTTTTATCGTGTAAACGGAACCTGAAACCCCGGCGGAATAATGCCTTGCGAACATGGATTTCAGGTTTTGTATTTCGGGATTTAATCCCTGACATCATTCTGCTTCGTGTCTCGGGATTAACGATGTCCATGTCTATTTTTTTATATAAGGAAGAAGGGCATCAGCAATTGCCGTGAAGAGAGGAACAACAACAGAATTGCCGAATTGTTTGTATGCCCGGGTATCAGAGACCGGAATTATAAAGCTGTCATCATACCCCATCAATCGTGCACATTCTCTTGGTGTTAGTCGTCTGGGGTTCTTTTTTTTGCCCTGATATACCAGTATTTCAGAACCATCCTTGTAATAACGGGCAGACAGGGTACGGGATATCGAATCCGGTTTTACGAGACCAAAACCGAATCCGTTACCAAGAGATCTGTGCTTTGTTGCATAAGCCTGCAAATAGGCCCATAATTTGTCTGTCAGGGTATATTTTTCAAGAACTTTCCGCCTGTCATGATCAAAAAAACGATTTTCATCATGAAGTAACATGGGTTCTGTTCCATCGGTTTTGTGCAGGATGTCGCCAATCCTGACGGTGCCTTCAAGCGGCATTCTCACAGCGTCAAAGCTGAAGTCTGTTGGCTCCTTGAAACCAATTATGACTATCCGTTCCCTATGCTGTGGTACCCAATGTTGACCATCAATTACATTGGTGTAAACATGGTATTTGAGTTCTTCCTGAAGTGTTTTCATGATGATTCTAAAAGTATTTCCCTTGTCATGGGACTTCAGGTTCTTGACGTTTTCCAGGATAAAAACCTTTGGCTTTTTCGTGTTGATTATTCGGGCAACATCAAAGAACAGTGTACCTTGCGTTTCATCTTCAAACCCTGTTGCCCTTCCAAGAGACTGTTTTTTGGAAACCCCTGCAATCGAAAACGGTTGGCAGGGGAATCCCGCCAAAAGCACATCGTGGTCCGGGATTGATGCTGCATCTACCACCGTTATGTCTCCGTGTATAGGTTCCTTTGACGGATAGTTGGTGGCGTAAGTTTTCTGGGCATAGCTGTCCCACTCCGAGGTAAAAACACATTTACCCCCAGCCTTCTCAAATCCGTAACGTATTCCGCCTATTCCGGCAAACAAATCTATGAAACGAAAATCATTTCCCGGTGTCGTACCATTTTTCAGGTATCTTTCAAGCATGAAATGCAATCTGTCAGAAACATACGGTTTTGGTTCATGTTCACCCTTCAGCCATCGGTGTATCGTGGTCGGATTCTGCCCCATCTCTTTGGCAATTTCTGGTATGGTATAGTATTGCTGGACATGAAGCAGCAAATCAGGAATACTGACTGTCTCGAGTTCGTTAACCAATTATAAGCCTCCATGGGGACTATTTATTGCATTATGCATTATAATTTCCCCATATGCAATATTATTGTGCAATTCATACGAAATGTTTTTTAGATTATATTTTGCGTGAATAAATGGAGATTTCTGATGAATGAGGGGCATTTAGCAAGCTATTTCAACGGGATTGCCGGGAAGTTCCTGTCTCCGGTTGAGACGGATCCCGGTGTTTCTCACCAGCATGAGTATAATGGAGTTTCAGGGCTCACGGACATTTTGGGTGAGCCTGATGAGAATACATCCTATGCGACCGAATTTCTGTACTTCTCTGATGAGCACGATCTTCCGCTACAGGATTCCGGTTTTTTGACATGGTATGACGCACGGAAAAAGGCACGTGATGAGCGGGCAGTCATGCGATGGGAATACCGCCTTTACTACCCTGTGAACGACGTAACGCGTGAATCACGTCCCGGGGATCTTCTTATTCTTGCAAAAAAGACGGATGAAACAATCCTGGCAATCATTGCCGAAAGTGGATCCGATATTTCCAACCAGTTATTGTATCTTTTCGGTTTGTCAGGTCTTACAGACCGTTCTTTTGTAACCCGGCTTGAATTGCAGACCCAAAAAGACAAGTTGAACTACACATCAAGACTTATTTTGGATCGTTTGGGTATTGATACCTATGCAATCGGAGATGAATGGCTGGAAGAAATGATTCGCCGATATGACAACAGGTTTCCACAAACTGCTGTATTTTCAGCATTTGCCCGTGAATCTTTGGGAGAAATTGATTCAAAAGCTGATCCTGATTCCTTGCTACTCTCATGGTTGGAGCAGGAGGTAGCCCTGTTCAGGATTTTTGAAAGGTACCTGATACAAAAAAGGCTTGAGACGGGATTTAAAGAGGTAGATGATTTCATAAGTTTTTCACTATCCGTCCAAAACCGAAGGAAGAGCAGAGCGGGGCAATCCCTTGAACATCATCTGGCAACTGTTTTTGAGTTAAACGGAATCAGGTTTTCACGAACACCGGTTACCGAAAACAAATCAAAACCGGATTTTCTTTTTCCGGGTATCAATGAGTATCGTGATCCCGGTTTTGTAGCCCACCGATTGACTATGTTGGCTGCAAAAACCACCTGCAAGGACCGGTGGCGGCAAATCCTTTCCGAAGCTGACAGGATAACGGAAAAGCATCTGTTTACATTGGAAACAGCTATTAGCGAGAATCAAACACAGGAAATGATAGACCGGAATGTCCAACTCGTCATCCCTGAAGGAATTAGGGAGTCTTTTACCCTTTCACAACAAAAGTGGTTGATTAATCTTGAGCAGTTTATTCTGATTGTACGTGAACGGCAATCTTCACTGGTTGAATGATATGCTTCAATAATTATAACCGTCAAGGTTAAACCCCGCACTAATAAAAAATCGACTTATCCCAAAATTCAGCCTACTCCCAAAGTGGGGGTAGGCGGCAAACGGACCGGCGAAACCGGTATTGCGGCCAGGGAGAAACCGAGACTGGTTCCTCTGGAATCGCACATGCCATTAAAATGAGTGGAATAAGAAAAGCTACCATTGGTATTTTTCTTATTCCACTTACGACTTTTTGAGAATTCTCCATTAGAAAACGCTATCCGTAACTTTTTTTGCCTCATCTGCAGCCGCATCACTGTCTTTTGAATAGTATTCAAGGCTTATATAACCAGATTCGGTCGTTAGGGCATCTGCAGAAATACCGATTGTAGAAATATTCCCGGGAAATACTTCCTTGTTCTCTTTTTCCCAAAATGCGGAAAGATAACGTTGTTGTTTTAAAAGGCTCATCATCCAGTCATTTGGCTCATCCCAAATACTGCCCGAACGCAGAAAGTCGTACACGGTACCTTTTCCATAATTTTTTTCTAGAGAATTCACTATAGATGAAAAGGAATTCTTTATCTCGTTCCCATAAACGGAGGTCTGAATGGTTTTTCCAATGGCTTTTATGAAATAAATCCCGTACTTAGGACTAATTTCCACTACATAGGTTTCAAAATCTGGATGTGGTTTGGGTGGGGCTACTTTATAGAAATTCCCATTTGCCTTCTCAGGGGTTTGGCCGCAGATTTCAGTAACTTCTTCCAAGGTCATGCCCATTTCAAGACCGAATGGGCCTGCGAATGCAGGAATAAATGAAAAAAGTACGCAAAGAACGAAAATAATCTTCTTAGTCATAGGAATCCTCCTTAGTGATACTTGGAGGATAATGGCTATATGTAACACTTCCCGCTACAGTTCATGCACAACTCCCGTTTCCGTCACTGTTCCGGCAATGGATTAACCCCGCCCTTATTCTCCGAATTCCATGGTCGCGTTATCGTGTTTGTTCCTTCCGGTGTTTCATAACTTTCAACCCTTGGCTGAGTACGTGCGGCTTCTGCACCTTTTTTTCTGATGTTCTCGAGAATCTTGCCAATATCTAGGGGTCTCAACGCAGATTCATGTTCTTCATCCACTTTTTTTGCCAACGACTCAGGCTCAAGTACCCTCGCGTTCCGTCCCCAGGAAAGAACCCACGCGGTTATCTCTGTAAACCCCGCAGCGGTGAACGAGAGGATGATGCCGTCTTCTGTTTCCTCAATGCTCTGATCCTGCCCCCAGGTTCGCTCACGGGCATAGAACGCCGCGTCTCCCGTGAAACGAATCTTCACCTTCATTGGCTCCTCTACCGTGATACCGAAGGAGGGGTTAAGGTAGGCCTCTGGGTCGAACCCGTCAGGAATCTCGAAAATCGTTTCGGTTTCTACCAAATCAGAAATTCGTTCTACTGCCAGAATGCGGATATCCCGATTGTGCTTTGGTACGGAAACAATGACATACAGGGCATTATTGTGGTCCACCAGCGTGATGGGCTCAATATCGTAGGTCTTGGGTTCAATAGCCTTGATGGATTTGTACGTAACGATCGCTTTACGCCGTTCTTCGATAGACACGCAGAGACGCTCGATTATTTCCTCTTTCCCCTCATATGAAATACTGCCTTTGAAACTGTAAAGAGTGGTTGAAATTGGTTTAACCCGGTCATGAAGGAGAGCCGCATTCAGCTTCGCCCGAAGACCGTCCATCCGCCCTTTGAGCTTCGTTTTATCGAAAATACGTGTTCGCCCAAGGATTGTGCGGAGCATCATACGCTCGGTATGATCAAACCTGACCGGTATTCCGCGCGTATACTCGTTAGCGTCTATATACCACCGTTTTGAGTTCGTATTGCCGTTGTAATCCTCTTTCTCGTAGAATAGAATCCCGTAGGCTGAAAGTTTGGTCTGGTAACGGTAAAAGGTAGTTCGCTGGCAGTTCAGGGCCGAGCATATCTCCTGTATACTCGCTCCCTGTGGCCTGAGCATTAAATCGATAATATCATAGAGCGAAGATTCGGCGTCTATTCGCATTTTTTAGTCCTTTTACCCTATTATACCATCGATATTTCGAATCTACAGTTGAAACTCGTACCAATTACCTTCCTGGAATTCTGCCTGTTTCAGAATCTTCGTTCCGTCGGCTTTAACGAAAAAAAAAATAAGCTAAAACTCCCCATCGCTTGTAAAAAAAGTAAGCTCAACCCTTTCAGAGACCCTCAAATTCTGTGATGTAACAATCACACACTGAACTATTCATTTCAAATAACCGCTATATGGAAAAAGAATAAAAGAACAGTAACGAATCATGTAAAGAATAATGGCTAAAAAAATGATTTCTCAAAAATCAGGATATGGAATAAACATCTTCCCTTATCCTGAATGTACCCTTTTTACAGTAGGGGCAACTTTTTCCTTCTAGGAAATCCGTTTGACAAATATTAACGGAATTACAGTTATCACATTTGCCTTGTTCCTCTGGAAAATCTGCTAAAAATTGTTTTCCGCAGTCCAGACAAAGGTAAAGGGAATCATTCCCCACGCATCTTTCACTCTTCGGATCCGGATGATATGCGTATTTCTTCTTACCGGTTCGGGTAAAATAATAAGGATTCCCATCGTCCCAGGAAGAAATTTCGTTTTTACACTCTATACATTGAAATAAAGTTTCTCTCGCCATTTTTCAGTGTCTTAGTATTTCTTAGTCCCTATGAAGAGTATACCTCGATATTATTCAATTCACGAAAGTATTTTGTGCTTTCATTTCAAAACATATTTTCGCTTCTTTCTTCATTTCCTGGAAAACGCGGTACTTTCGTAACGGCAATATACTATTACGCAGACCGGTAAAATAGTAAAACACTGCATTTCCTTCCACTTTTCTTAACTTGACTGTAATTCCGTATACTCTCTGCTTAATTATCCTATCCTTCTCCATCTGTTCCGCCTCTTCTATCTCCAGTATCGCGTACGGCCCGTTCGGCGGCGTCTTCAAGCCCTCCTCCACCCCGGCATACCGGAGCGGAAGCAGGCGTATCGATTCCTCGGATTCCTCCTCCATCTGTAGAAGGTATTTCGGCAGATCGTTCATCAGAAGGTCGGAAAGCTCTGCGAGTATCTCCAGCTCCGGAATCCTTTTCACCGATAGAAAATCCTCTTGTAAGGCGTCAGGTTCATCAGACGGTCCTTGTCCATATTTCTCGTATCCTCAACCGTTCCCTTCCCGAACATGATAATCCGGTCGGAAATCATCTCAAGTACCGCTTCCTGAATGAGCTGGGGCATCTCCGCTTGATCATATCCGTATTGGTACGTAATAAGGATAGTCCTGTCTTTGTCGCTATCGATCCTGAAATGCCTCTGATGGTGCGCGTCCGGCCTGGAAATATCCTTCATCGGCGTACTGGCTGAAAGAGCGATAGTTTCCCCCGTATTCGCGTCAATCAGGGTCTCAATAGCGCGTAAGGGGTATTCCTGGGGTAAAAACTCACCGCTGCGGGTAGTATGTTGCTCGGTCGTCGTACTCTGAATGAGATTCCGGTTCAAATGAAGGCTGATTTGCTCAGAAACAGCCCCGAGGAGCATCCGGTTCCGCTTTTCATCCCGGGCATCAAGCTCGAGAAGCTCAGAAACGGTATTAAAATCCATTAAATCTTGCATTTTTGACCTCTACCATTATTGACAGAAAAGTTGGGCGGGCTTACTATGAAGATACAAGGAAGACCGGCTCTGACTGAGCCAGTCTTTTTCGTTTTAAACGCCGATGTAGGCTACCATTCCTCCTTCAATTTCGGCGCTTCCGTCCCCGTTCTCAAGCAACAATCCGATAGGCCAGCCGAGTTCCCTCCCCGCGATCGCGCCGGGGCAATCCGTCTCGAAAACCGTTGTACCCGCGTTCTCGAGGGAAAGGGAAGCCGTATGCGGGCTCGTCCCGTTTCCCAAAAGATAGAGCATACACCGGGTGTTGGCCGGAATCGGGTTGTCCAGGGTCAGGGTCTCGCCCGTCTGGGCGGATATCCTGAACAGGGTGTTTATCCCGTCCTGATCCCGGATCACCGCGTACCGGTTCGAGATCCCTGCTGGAATGCCCGGGACGATCACGTTCGCGCTTGCGGCTAGGCCTTGCGTGAACCGGTATACCCCTTCGGTCTGGAGGACCGAGAGAACGGCATCCGCGGCCGCGTTCCGTACGCTCAAATAGGGCACGGTAATGCGCTGATCGAGGGCTGCGGTGATCACATGAAGCACGTTGGTTCCCGCCGTTGCCCGTTTGGCCGGGATTGAGCCGACCTTGGTCAGGTTTGCGTTGTATCCCATGCTCTACGCCCCCGTCTTCAGGGTAACCATGTTCCCCTTGCTCCGCGTCACGAGGAATCCATCGCGCTTCCTGAACCGGAGGAAAAGCTCGCCGTATTCGAGCGACTCGGTCGTCGCGTCGAAGCGCTTGATCTCCACGCCCTTCCGGTTTCCGTGAACGATCCGCTTCGGGTTCATGAAGATCGCGAAGGGCGTGTTCGTCCCAATGTCCCCCATCTGGGGAAGTATGTGGCTTTCCGTGTAGGGGTAGCCGTCTATCGAGCCGGGCTTCCCGTCCGCGGGGCCGCGCCAGATCGGCCGGCCGTTCGCGTCCACGATCCCGGTCACGTGCGCAAGGACCGACTCATGGAAAAACCAGCGACAATCCTTCCGCTCTTCAGCCGGTACGAGAAGCGTCGCCTCTCGAAGGTCCTTGTACGTGAGCGCGGTAGCGGCGGCGCCCGAGATCGTCTTTTGCTTGAGGTCGGGGGCGTTGAAGGCACCGGTGAAAGGCGAGGCGTTCGCGATCAGGCACTGGCGGTCAAACTCGACGGCGTAGGCCTCGGTGAACTCGTCGATGAAGATCGAGCCCAAGTCTACGAATACGTCCTCCTCGAACTCGTCGTACCACGGGATGAATCCCGCGAGGGTGTAGGCTTTCAGTTCCACCCTCGTCGCGCCCTGGGGTTTCGAGCCGTCGATCTTCTGGCCGTAGGCCGTCAGCCACTTCAGCTCCACCCCGCCCCGCTCCCGCTGGGGCAGGAACACGCTCGGGCCCATCATCGGGCGATGGCGGACAAGGTTCATCATCACCGACTGTTTTGCCGCGTCTTCCATGAGGGCGGTTTCGTAGATCGGGTTTATCAGGAACTGTTCGTTCGTCGCCATGTTCCCCATCGGCTCCCCGATAACGGCTTTCGTTCCCGTGAGCTGAAATCCCTTCTCCGCCGTCCACTGGAAGTCCTTCGGGTTGTTCCAGTTGTCGCTTTTCAGGTTTGGACTGCATTTGAGTTCTCCGAGCGTTGCGAGGTTTCCCGTCCAGGCGGCGGCGATCGCCTTCCCGAGCTGGTGGCAAAGCTCCCGCCGGGTCAGTTCCTTCGGGTTTGCGGCCATTCCTTTCAGGTTCTGCCGCATCTCCTTGAGCGTCCCCTTCAGGGCCTCGATCTCGGTGTCTGCCGCGCCCTTAACCTCGCCGAGGCTTTTCCCGATCTCGTCGAGAATCCCTTCCTTTTCCATGAAGTAGTCGGCGGCGGTCTTCTCGCTCGAGAATCCCGTCGCCTCTACCCGCTTCATCCCCTGAAGGCTCTTTTCAAGCCCCAGAAGCATTGTTTCGCCCATGGGCGCCTCCTGTCATTTTGACCCCGAGAAATCCAAGCATGCTCTTCTTCCCGGAGGTAATGGCGGAATCGCTGGTAGGGGCAGTCATTCCTTGCGTTTTTGTTTCTTTCATCTCTTTAGTCGAATCCTTCCGAAGCGCGAAGGGGTTGGCCGGGACGTTGCAGATCGAGAACTCGAGGAGTTCCTGTTTCCTGAAAATCAGGTCGCAGGTTTCCTCAGGGTGCGCCTTGTGGTCCACGAACTCTATTTCGTGAACCCGGAAGCCCACGCTTCCCGCGCGAAGGACTCCTCGCTTCACCCGCTCTCCGATCCCCCAACCGAAGGGGTCCCATTCCTTTTCGTTGAACCGTATTTTACCGGCAAGGTTATCCCCGGAGCGAACCTCGTCTGCTATCCCGATAGCCGGTATTCCGTGGTTATGGGCCCAGAGCACCACCGGGTTCATCCGGTAGGCATCGAGCAACCAGCCGGTCTGGTCTATCCGCTCGTCGTAACGGTCATTATCGAATGTCGAAAACACCCAGTCATACCAGCCCTCGCCCGAATCCTTGAGGTAGCCTTCGCGAATGGCCTCAAGCGGCTCGGCGAGTGTTCCGTCCTTTCGCGCATAGAGCTTCAGGAACTCATAGAGCGCGCCCCGTTCAATCGGCTCGAAGGCCGTCATGCCCTTGAATCGGTACAGCATCAGCTTATCTCCGGGCAGCGGATATTGAACTCGTACGCGAGGGTAATGAGCTGAGAAAGGCTATTCACTCCGGTTTTCTTGAAGGCGTTCGTCCTCATCTTGCTCACCGTCGCCTCGCGCACGTTCATCTTGTACGCGATTTCCTTCAAAGGACAGCCCTCTACGGTCAGTTGGAGCGCTTCCAGTTCCTTCTTGCTGATTATATCTATACCTCCGTTTTCGGAGAGTTCATTTTCGTCAAGTGCGTGCCTCAGGTTCGCGGGCCGGTATGGCCGTCGTTTCCTGATCGCCGAGCAAACACGCTCGTATTCCACGTCGCTATCCACGTTGGCGAACATGACTTCCACGCCGCTTTTCGCGAACTTGTGGCAGATTTGCGGCGCCAGGGTATAGCGGGCTATGCAAATCAGGAAAGCTTCGGGAAAGTACTCGGTAATCCTTCGGATTCTGTCCTTCACCAGGAATCCTATGTATTCCACGTTTATCACCACCGTATCGACCAGTTTCGATGCATCGCATCCCTCAAGCTCGTCAAATGTCCTGATGATCTCGAATGTCCCCGACTCGAGGCATTCGCGTATCAGAGGCTTGATAAGTATCTCGTCCTTTTTCTCGAACCCGAATAAAATGTTTCTTTTTTGATTCATGTCGCTTTCCTTAAACATTGGTTTTGGTTTTTGTTAGTCCGTTTTCCGGCATCAGATTCGACGGGCGATACCAGATATCGCCCCATGGTTTCCCGGCAAGGCCGCGTTCGGCGAGTACGTCGTTAATCGTCTTGAGACCGTTCGTGATCTCCTCGATGTCGCGGCGCGATTGCTCGTCTTCGCTTTTCTGCAGTTCCGGTATAACCGTCAAATCGAAATGCCCCCGTTCGATGAAGCCAAAGCGCTTGAAAAGCTGCGTCTCCACTATCAGCTCGAAGTTCTTGAGTACAGGGATCAGCGTATACTTCCAGAAGGCCGCGTGCTGGCTTTCCGTGTCCGTTCCGGAAAGGTTCGCCCTCGGGTCCTGAATGTTCGCCACTCGCGGGGGTATTCCGTACTTCGCAAGAATCGTGTAAAGATTCCAGCGCTTCAGGTCAAAGAGCTTCATCACATCAGGCGAAAAGGTCAGGGGCTTGAATTCCGTCCCCTTCCCGATCACCGCGATCTTCCTGCCCTTAGTGTTCCTGCCGTACTTTTCCTCCCAACGTGCCTCAATGAGATCGGCTTCCTCCTCGCGGATCAGCTGATCGGTCTTAAGAATTCCCTGGGGAATCGCATTATGTTTAAGAAGGTCTGAATTGGATTTATTCGCCCATGTGTCCTGTTCGAGTTCGTATTTCAGGGACACTATCGGGGTAACGCCTCGCCACGGATTCCAGGGGTTCCAGTCCCGGAAATGCACAACCTCGTCGGGAAGGAGCGGAACGATATCCCCTTCCCCCTGGTAGAACCAGCGTACAACCCTTCCACCCTCTACCCGCATCGTCACCTTCCGCGGGTTCAAGATATGGATCTCCTCGGGAATGCCGCCAGAATAACCCGTACCGAAATACCAGAATGCTTCGCCTTCAAGACTCCACCATGCTGCGGTCTCTTTCCAAAGGTCGAATCTATTAAGCGAAGCGTTAGGTTCGGAAAAAAGCTTATGGACAGGCCCCGCGCTCACTTTCTTTCCGTTCCTCGTAATGGTATATTCGGTTCTTCCGATATTGCGCATCAAAATGCCGATCGCGATATTTACCCATGCATGGGTCAAATAATAATCCTGGTTTCCCGGTATTTGCATTGCCTCGGAGAACTCATCCCGTTCTCGGGCCGCAACAGCAAAGCCTTCGAGTGCTTTGCGTATCCCGGACAGTAAATTGACTACGGCGTTCATCGGGCACCTTCCTTCAAGGTTTCCCGTTTTTCGCACCGCCATCCCGCTACGTTACTAAATCCTCCTTCGTGTTGCTTGTTAGTTTCGGGGCACCTCCTTTCTATGTTTTCGACAACAATGGATATTTTTTTCACGAGAACCTCGGTTCTTTTTTTTTCAGGCGCATACGATACCGTATTGTACCTGGCTGAATATGGCGTACCGCATCGCGTCCATGTAATGATCATTCACCTTCACGATCGCGTTCGATTCATCCCGCGCGTAGTCGCTGATCTCCTGCAGAACACCCGTGCACCGTCGGCTCACAAAAAAGCGCTTTCGTTCCATCAGGGCGTTGATATAGTCAATCCCCGGTTCTACCGAGTTATTCGCCTTTACGCCGCCCGTGATTTCCTGAAGCCGCTCTCCGCCCGCCGGGTCGCAGTACGTCGGAAAGACGTTCGCGCTCCCGTCGCCTCTCTTGTACCAACCGACTTCGTGCAGTTCCTCGTTGAACGTCCGGGTCGGCATGTTGTACGCGCCGTGATCGGCGATCAGGTACACCGTATTCCCGATCCACCCCACCTTTACATTCGTGATGTTGAGGCCGAAATCCTGCCCCGCCGTCACGAAGTCGAATTGATCCGGCATCGCCTCGTCCGCAAGAATCATCTCCTCGGTGAACTTGTCGTAAATCACGCCCTCAGCTTTCACCCAAAGGCCGTCCCTGAATCTCGCCCGCTGCTTCTCCGGCATCGTGTCGAGGATATCCTCGATGTAGTCTTCGGCCAGGTTCTCGGCGTTGTCCTCGGGATTGAGGAGCATCGACGTATAAAGCAAGGGCTTCACGAGCGGAGTGTCAGTTCTCGGCTCAATCTTCCTGATGAACACCTTGTATGCCCAGTGCATCGGGCTCGCCGGGTTGCAGTCGTACAAGAAGAGGTTCCGGCAACCGGGCACGTTCATCGCGAGGCGCGAATACGCGACGTTAATCGCCGCGTAGGAAATCTGACTCACTTCGTTGAAGTAGATCGTGTTGTACTCGTGGCCGAGTATCTTGTCCACCTGCTCCTTGTCCCCGAGTCCGCCTATCCAGATCTCCGAGCCGTTCCACAGCCTGATGTAGTTGTCGTGAACCACGAGCCGGTATCTGCCGTTCCCGACAATCTTGTCAAGCCAGGGCATCAGCGTCTCGTGAAGTACCGAGCTCCTCGCGTCCTTCGAGCGAAGGCGGCAAATCAAGTGCCTGCTTCCCCCGTACCGCACCGCCCGGTAAATAATCGCGATCACGAGGATCGTCGTTTTACCGCTCCGCGACCCGCCGAAAAGAAGCACGTGTTTCGCGCCTGTTTTCAAAAGCCGCAAGGCCGCGCGCTGAATCCGCGTCGGGTTGAATATCTCGCCCGCTTTTTTTATGGGCGTCACAATCCCTCGAAGTCATTCACGAAGTTGATCTCGAGCTGGCCCGCGAAGCTTTCTTTCTCGCCGGCTTCAGTCTTTCCGAAAATCACCCGCTCAATGTCTATCGAGTTCTTGAGCCACTCCATCACGTTCGCCTGGCTCAACTCCTCGGGGTCGAACCCCTCAAGCCTCTTCTCCACGATCCCGAGCACCCGCTCGGTAATGCGCTGATATAACCGTTCCCGCTCCGCGAATTCCTTCTCGCGCTCCGCACGCTTCAGCGAATCGAGATACGCGTCGTAGGCGCCGCACCGCTTCACCCAATCGAATCTCGCCGACCACTTGCACCAGGCCCCGAAACGTGAAGGCGGCAAACCAGAAAACGTAATCGCCTTCATGATCCCGCGCTCCGCGCCGTAATCGCGGTACAGGCAAAACGCGTTCCATGCGGCATTCGTCTCTTCCGGTTTTCTCTCCCACTCCGCGTTAATCGCCCGTTCCCTCCCGCATCAGGTTTCATCCGAAACCGCTAACTCCCGTTTATCCGGAAGGTCGATGGCCGAAAGCGTTTCGACAACCCTGATGGCGTTCGCGTATTCCTCGACCCATCGAGCGTTCTCTACTCTCGCCGCATGCTGCCTCCGGCCTTCCAGAAACAGGAGCGCCCGCCTGATTCCGAACGGAGTCAGGTAAGGCTTCTTCATGACGGCTCACCCCCTTCAGGTTTCACGAACGGAACGTCCCTACAGCGCTCCGCTCGTCTCCCTTGTCGTTTTCATTGCCTTTACAGTACCGCCTTCCGAAGTATGTAAGTTTTCTAGTTTGCGCCGCCAAACAAATGAGTAAGGAAAAAAACTAGAAAAGTTATACCGCCAGATCGGCCCAAACTTTTAGCAGTGCCCGGTAATTTTTTCTTCCGGGGGTAAGCAAATTGTGCGGGTGGGGTCGGAACCCCGCAAGGCCAAGACAAGCTCACTCCTTCGCTACGCTCATCCGTTCGGCCTTGCGTGAACCCGCCCCCACCCGGGAATGTTTTTCTCGTCCCCCGGAAGAAAAAGCTTTTCGGGGGCGGTCTGCCCTCGTGGGCGAAAGCTGATACAGCTTTGAAATCTTTTTTTCTCTGGAGGCTTTTTTATGAGTGATGCAGTACAAGAAAATCCGACCATGTTCGCGTTCAGAACGCGTAGCCGTTTCGAACCGTCTTACAGCGCGAGGTACCGCGGATGCGAGGAGGTGTTCAGCCACAAGGCTTATTACGGTCACTGGCTCTGCGATACTATGATCTCCATCTCGCCCGACGCGATCTCGCACGGGGTCACAAAAAACCTTCGGGTCTCGGCCGAACTTTACAGAAAATGGATACGCGCTGAAGATGGACAAACACGGCAGCGCATCGCCACCTTGTGCCATGCCCTTCTCTACCATGCCGACCTGGAACAATACGACAATCCCGTACTTCGCTTCGAGGTACCCTTCTTCACCGAATGTGAAGGCTACACGCCAGTAAAAGTACAGGCGCAAATCGGCACCGGCGCCGACAGTTTCATTTTCGTGGAACTCGACAAATAAAAAAGCAAAAGGCCCGGGCGACAACGCCCGGGCCTTTATTCGTTACTGGGGATTTTTACACGCCCCGGATTTCTGATAGTGAACGCAATCGGATTTTTCGACCGCCACGACACGCCCGTCGTGAAACTTCACCTCGAGCGATATCGAACCGAACCGCTTTAAAGCCAGCATCGACTTCAACCACTCGACCGCATCGACCGCGGCTTCATCCAGCAAAACCATGATCAACCTCCGCGGATGATAAACGATCGGCGCCGAACGTATTCGCGTCGAGCCAGCTTTCAAGATCGCGTTTCCTGAAAAGGATCCGACGGTTCACCTTCACGAAAGGCAGATCGCCATTCTTGCACCGCCTATAAAGCGTCATACGGCTACAATGCAAAAAATCCATCACCATAGCGATGTTCATCAATTCGTTCTTGTTTGTCGCTTCTACACTCACGCGCGCCCTCCTGATAACAAGAGCATACACGAACAATCTTGAAAGAGGTTTTCCAGAATCGACGCTAACATAAACGCCTAAATGAAAAAAAATAGATACCGACTATCGCTCCGACGCCGAAACCGAATCCTGATTCGCGATGCTCTCCAATCGTTTTTTCGCTTCCGCGAAATCGATCACCTGACCCGCATGGGAATACCGCTCCATCATCGCCGAGGTCTTGTGGCCCGCAAGGTTCATAATCACCATATCCGACAAACCCGAAAGACGGCCGAGCGTCACGAAGGTATGGCGCAAACTGTGGAAAACAAGATTGCGTTTCTTTTGATCCTCGACGGGAATCCCGATATCCCGCAAGACCACCTCGACCGAGTAACGGAAAAAGTGTTGTCCCCGCGCGGTCTTCCGCGCGTCGGGCTGACAAAAAACGAAATCGTCGCTATCTGTCCACATCGACACCGATCGAATATATTCGAGCATCGCCTTCACGGCTTCAGGGAGAGGAACCCGCCGATTGCTCCCCGCCTTCGGAGCTTTCATCCCGTCAAGCAAAACGTAATTGTGCTCGATATTGATCACGCACTCTTCAAAATCGATATCTCCCCACAAAAGCCCGCGGACCTCGCCGCACCGCATCCCGCAAAACATCGCAAGCTGCACCGCAAGGGCATGATTCGCGTCATCCGTCCCGAGCTGCATCACCCGCGCCGCTTCCTTCGCCGTCAACACCCCGCGTTCTTTCGACTTGTGATACGCCTTCTTAATCTGCCCGAACGGATTTTTTGGAATCTCCTCGCGCATATAGGCCCACCGGACGGCGACCCGCATCGCCTCGAAAATCGTATTTATTCCTTTCCCGCTCATTCCCTTCGCAGCGCCCCAGATCATCCAGTCGCGAATAAAAGCCGGGGTCACCTTCTCGAGGGTCATGCCCCGGAGTTTCGGATACGGCGCGAAATGTAATTTTATTTGCCCTCGAGCAGTCTTGATATATTCCCGACTCAACGGTTGCTTGTACACAAGGGCCCTTTCCGTCGCATACGCGGAATCCTCCCGCCAAAAATCGAGAAGGAAATCCAGGAAAAGCATTTGCCCAGTTTCGGTTTCAATCGCCAAGCCTTCGAGAATCTGTTTCGCCACCGCGTCAGCTTCCGAATGACGCTCCCGCTTTCCCTCGGCAAGGATTCCTGTCGAGCGGGTAACCGTATAACGACCGGCGGACTCATCCCAAAAACGGGCATACCACATCGGAATGGAAGAGTTTTTCAGAGGCTTTTTGTAAAGGAAATAGGGGGAATGAAAAATCGGGCGCATATAACCCACCTTGTTTCCAAGTAACTTTAGGTTACTCCTAAGTTACTCGGACCAGTTTTGGTGTTATACCGCCCGATTTCGGGTAGGTAACTCCTTACAACGTAAGGAGTTTTCCAATTCAGAATGTTTAGCGGCAATAGGGCTTGAACCTATGACCTAACGGATATGAGCCGTTTGCTCTACCGACTGAGCTATACCGCCGCAACGAAAAGCAGAATAGCAAGGCGGTTGAAAAAAGTCAAGGAGGGGCCGGGTAAATTTAACCCCATGCGCGCGCACGGCCCATCAGATCAGTTTGTTTTCGCGAGCCGCCCGATAGAGCCGATTGTTCCAGGTTGGATTTTGCAAAAAGGATTCGCGCAACGAGACATTTCCTATGGCGCCGCACCGAAGCTGCAGGAACTTAAAACCCCGGCTCAGGCACGAAAGCCGTTCGGGGCCTTCTTTTTCCCCCTGGCCGTTTCCGAGGAGATAGCAGAGGTAGTAATATACGCCCGCGGAGGGATCGGCCGACTCGCCCGCTTCCCGGGCAAGTTCGATTAATCCGGAAGCCTCCGATCCCAAAGCCCCCTCCCGGTCGATGCCCGCCCGATAATAGCGTTTGAACGCGTTGAACATTCGGCGCGGGGTACGTTCGCTCTCCTTTGAAGAGCCCAGGCGGTCTTCCGCAAGAAGAAATCCGCTCGACCAATCGAAGGGGCCCCGCTTATTCGCGGTCGGTACGAGGGAGTCGATCGAGTCGGGCACGGCATGGCCGGTTACCGGCTTTCCCGCGAGTATCGCCGCCTCCAAGAGGAACGGCCATGCGTCTATAACCGCGCTTACGCAGGAAGAGAGCATTTCCATCGCTTGCAGGTAGCGGTGCTGGTGCGCGATTGATCGGGCGTACCACACCTTGCATAAGGGTATCGCCTCTGGCAGGCCGTCAGACCCCGCGGAAGCGGCCGCTTTCTGGAAAAAGGCCGAGGCTTCGGCGTACTCGCCCAATTCGAAGGAAATGCGACCGTTCATGAACACTGACAGGAGTTCCATGTCCTTCGCCAAATTGACCTCTATGGGCTTATCCAGGGCGGCGAGAATCGAGCGCGCCGACGAAAGATCGCCGTTCACGAAATACAGCATGGCGATATCGAAGCGGGTAGAAAGTATGAACAAGGAATCGTGCAGACGCTCGGCGTTTTCCAACGCGTACTCGAGATAGGTCACCGCCTCGTCGCCCTTTCCCTTCTGGAACGTGATGTCCGAGATCAATCGCAGGGCGTGATACTCCCCGGCGAGGATTTGCGTCTTTTGGAATCGATGCAACACGTCTCGCGCCAGCAAAAGCGCCTCGCCGGGAGTTCCCTCGGCGTAGAGTGCGCGGGCGCGTTCAAGCGTCCAGACCGCGTCGGTCAATTGCGCGCTTGAGAACAGGCTCGAAAGCCGCTCGATTTCGGATCGCGGATCGCCACCGTGATAGAGGCAGGCGACCAAAAAGCGGTCCGGAATCCTGAAACCCAGTTCCGACAGCACGTCCAATAGCGAAAAGGCCGGTTGCAAGGCGCCCGCTTCGTATTCCTTCCAGATAAAGTCCGCGATCAAAAGGTCCAATTCCGCGCACCGGCCCGCGAGCATGTCCCTGATTTTTCCGAATACGGCGAAATTAAGGGAGCGAAAATCGTCGGCCCTGGCCAGTAGGGAAAAAGACCAAAGCCATCTTCCCAAAGCCAAAAGAAAATCCTCGTTTCTGTCCAATGAGGAGAAGAAACGGATTAGCTCGTCGCCGCAGAGATACCGCGACGAACGGAACGAGAGATACGCGAGGTCCAGCAGGTCTTTCGGTATCGAGACTAGATCGCAGTCGGAAATGGAACAGGAGGCGTCCTGAATGACCCTATCCCCCTCCCGTACGCGGTCACGAACGTATTTTTCCGTATTGCGGGTATCGGCGCCGCCCAAAACCCGTATCGGGAAGGATTGGCCGGGAGGCGTATTGAGGGCGGAGTCTATCCAGGCGCCGCACGCGACGCGAAGGTATTCGGGTTTTTCGTATTCGTACCGCAGGGAACGGTACATGGCGACCGCCGAGGCGTCCTGGCCGACCCCGGGGGAAAGCCCGAGCCGTTCCAGCGCGTCGACGAGAGACAATACGGGATCGATTCCGCCGTCGGTATAGAGATCGATGGAAGCCTCGCCCTGATCGGGTTCCGGCGATTGCCGGCCCTCGAGCCGCGAGCCCAGATAGGAACGGAACGGGGTGGCCTCCACGGGCGCATGGGCCACGTAGGCGTCAAGCTGGGCAAGGGCGGAAGCGGTCAGCAAAATGCCTTCGTCGGGCAGGGGGATGTGCTGGTACGATTCCGCGAATTCGGCGGCGAAATCCGTCGATTTACCTGGGTGCGCCGAGTCCACGAGGGCTACGTATTCCCGTATCCGGTCTTTGTGGCGGGCCAGGGCTACCGCGATGTCAGCGATCACCCGCGCGGCGGCGAAAACGTACCCCACGCTTTCTTGCGAAAAACGGTATACGTTTCCCCCCGAAACCGGGTGTTCGACCCCGCCGTTTCTGGATACCGAATCGGAAACGGCGCCAAAAAACGACGCTACTGATTCAGGATCGATAATGTTTAACTGGCGATGATAACGCAATTGAACATATATGACGAGCATGATTTCTCCAGGACTAAAGATCACATTGACAACCGGCGGTCAGCTTGTTAGTATAAACATAAAACGCATAAAAATCGAGTTTATTTTAATATTTATGCAGGCTGACAGCCTCGGATTTTTTACCTTTCGCAGGAGCGTGTTATGAACCCGGCAACGTTGAAAGGACGATCACTCGTCAACTGGAAGGACTGGACTCCCGATGAGATCCGGTATCTGCTCGAGCTATCCCATACCGTGAAAAAATCCTCCCGTAATCGCGACGTCCATCAGCGTTTCGTCGGTAAAACCCTGGCGATGATTTTCGAAAAACGGTCCACCCGTACCCGGTGCGCCTTTGAGACGGCCTTCGGGGAAGAAGGCGGACATCCGGTGTTTTTATCCACCCAGGACATTCAGCTCGGCGCCAAGGAATCGATCGAGGACACCGCCCGCGTATTGGGCAGAATGTTTTCCGCCATTGAATTCCGCGGTTATAAGCAGGATACCGTGGAAATCCTCGCACAAAAATCGGGTGTGCCCGTCTATAACGGTCTCACGGACGAATATCACCCGACCCAGGTGTTGGCCGATCTTATGACGCTCGAGGAGAATTTCGGCAAGATCGAGGGGCGCTCCCTCTGTTTCGTCGGCGACGGCAGAAATAACGTGGTTCGCTCGTTGCTCATAATATGCTCGAAACTGGGGGTGAACCTTACCGTCGTTTCGCCGAAGGAACTGTATCCCGCGAAGGAATTGATGGATGAGGTCGCTCCCTGGGCAGCGGCTTCCGGAGCGAAAATCGCGGTATCGTCCGATACGGGAGCGGTCCGCGGGACCGACTGTATCTATACCGACGTATGGGTTTCCATGGGCGAGGAAAGCTATAGCGAGGAACGGCGCAGGCTCCTGTTCCCGTACCAGGTGAACGCCGCGCTTATGCAAAAAACCGAAAACCCCGCCGCCATTTTTCTTCACTGCCTACCCGCGGTGAAGGGCCAGGAAGTGAGCATCGACGTCATAGAAGGCGAATCGAGCAAGGTCTGGGACCAGGCGGAAAACAGGAAACATACGATAAAAGCAATTATGCTTGCAACAATCTAAGCCACGGTTATATAATTATTGCAGATTCAGGAGGTTTCCCCATGAAGAAAGCGGTTTTGCTGCTGGCTACGTTCTTGCTGGTCTTCTCGTTTGCCGCGGCTTTTCCGGCTGCGGCTGAAGAATCGGATATGTACTATGTAAACGTGCAGATTCTCAAAATTTTCCCCCTTCATGAGGGATATTACGTGATCTACCGTCGAGCGGGCCTGAAAACGGGCGAGGCGTACATTCCGCAGGCATGGCTTGACCGCCGCGACCAACGCGCGGTCCTGAATCTCACTGACCAAAACGTAACCCCCTATTTGTCAATCATGTTCAAGGACGGCGAATTCAATCACGTTAGGATCGTCGCTTCCAAGAACCTCAAGCATCCGACATGGGGAAGCATGGTCGAGCGCAACGATCAGCCCGATAAGTTCAAGATTGAAAAGCTCGAGCTGCAGTTCTAAATAGCATAAGGAAGCATTCTTTACGACCATGATGACTGTCCCATCAATACAAAAGGCCATCCACGGGGAAAGCCTCGACGGATGGCTTTTTTGTAATTTTGCACATCGTGACCGCCTTACCGACGATATTCTCGGCCTGGACCGCGAAAACGTTTCGTCGCGCCGTTGGTTTTATCTCGTTCCCTCCGAAGGCAATCCGGTGAAGATCGTTCACGCCATCGAGAAGGGCATTCTCGATAGCCTCCCCGGAGCCAGGACGGTCTATTCCTCTCGCGAGGAACTCGAAAAAGCCCTCTCCTTTTTGGGGGGTAAGCGAATCGCGGTCCTCTCGGATCCTTACATCCAGGTTCTGTCGACCATGGACGCTTCTTCCTGGCGATTGGCCGTCTCTTCCGGGGCGGAATGCCTATCGGCGGCGCCGGTCATACAGCGCGTTAAGGGCCTATTGACCCCGGAGGGCATCGAGAGTCACGAAAACGCGGCCGCCCACCTGTACCGTATCGTCGGGGAATGCTGGAATACGGTCAGGGATTCGTTCCGGGCCGGAACGACCCTTCATGAAGGGGATATCCTGAAGGCCATGCTCGAGAAGCTGCACGATGCCGGCTTGATTACCGATCACCCGCCCATAGTCGCGGCGGGAGCGGCCGCCGGCGACCCGCATTACGAAGTCCGCGGACAGGGTAACCCGATCAATCGGGGAGACGTACTTCAGTTCGATATTTGGGCAAAGCGTCCCGGCGGAATCTACGCCGATATTTCTTGGGTGGGTTACTGCGATACGGAGGTTCCCGACCGGGTGAAGAGCCGATTCGCGAACCTCCTCGCCGCCCGGGACCTGGTCAAGCCGGAAATCGAACGGGCCTTTGCCGAAGGCCGCGCCGTTTCGGGCTTCGAGCTGGACTCGCTGGTAAGGAACCGGCTCCTGGAAAGTTTCCCGCCCGAGGCGCTTCGCCACCGGACCGGGCACGGGATAGACACCGATTGCCACGGATCCGGGGTCAACCTCGATTCAGTCGAATTTCCGGACCATCGGGTTCTGCTCGAGGGGAGCTGTTTCTCCGTGGAGCCGGGCGTGTACTTTGAAGACTGCGGATTCCGGACAGAAATAGATATTTACGTGAAAGGCGGGCAACCCATCATATCCGGCCCCGGGGAGCAGCGGGAACTGCTGACCCTATAGGAGGCGCGGGCCTTTCAAGCAGAGGAGCTACCATGATCGCCGTACCCGAACGCCTAGTGCGTTTCATTCAAGACCACGACTCTTTCGTCATAGCCGGGCACAAAGAACCCGACGGGGACTGCATAGGCAGTTGCCTGGCCATGGCCTCGTTCCTGCGCCGTATAGGCAAGCAGGTCCAATTGGTGTCCGCCGGACCCTTTAAGAGAATCGAGATCAGGGAATACGAACCCTTATTCGGTACCGCGGCGGTACCGGAAGCGCTTTCCGGCTCGGCATGCGTATTGATACTTGACTGCTCCAACGCCGGGCGAACCGGCGACGTGGCGTCGTCGTTCGAGGGGCTCCCCCACGCGATCATCGACCATCACGCCACCAATGACGCTTCCGGTCCGGTCGATTTCGTGGAAAGCGCTTCTCCCGCCACGACCCTGCTCGTGCAATCGATCATCGAGGCTATCGCGGGCTCGGTCACCCCTGAGGAGGCGGAATTGCTCTTTTTTGGGCTGTGCACCGACACCGGTTTCTTCAGGCACCTCGACGATAAAAGCGCCGAAAGCTTCGCCTGCGCCTCTCGCCTCGTCGCCGCGGGGGCGAACCCCAAAAAAACCTTTGCCCGCATGAACGGCGGCAAATCCTACGAATCCCGCATATTGGTCGCCCGGATTCTCACCCGCATGAATCGGTGGTACGACGGCAAACTGGTTATCTCCTGGGAAAACCTTGAGGATACACAAGAATTCGGCCTCGAGGGACGCGATTCCGATATCCTGTACCAGTTGATCCAAAGCATCGCCGGTGTCGAGGCAATCGTGATCGTGCGGCAGGAAACCGAAACCAATTGTACCGTGGGCTTCCGTTCCTTGGACCGGGTAGACGTAAGCATAGTCGCTTCCGCTTTCGGCGGCGGCGGCCACCGTCAGGCGTCGGGCCTGAGCATCGCGGGAACCATCGATGAACTGATTCCCCGGTTCGTCGAGTCCTTTGCTTCCCAGTTTCCCGGGGTGGAACCGTAACGGTCCCGCCTGAATTCAACCGGCCGAGACGCCATTCGCGGTTGAATTCAGGCGAATTCAACCGAAAAACCCACTCATATACCTTACATATATCCCTGGCACGATTGTTGCTGTGTCCCTCCGAAAAGGCGCCGCCCCGGGGAAATCCTCCCCGGAAAGCGGCGGCGCGCCAAGGAGGAATGAATGACGTTAGAGCAAATTTCCGCGCGTGTGACCCAATGGAGCCGGAATCGCGACGAGGAAGACCTTGCGGAAACGGTACGGGGATTGGCGGAATACCTGTATCTAAATTTAGACCGATACCGCCTCGAATGGAAGGACGAAGACAAGAAATGCGACTTTTTCAGTTGGCTATACCCGAAATTTCCAAGCCTCATTCAAAAATTCGATCCCGCTAAGGCCTCCTTTTCGACCTATTTGTACTGGAACGTTCGAATGTCATGGAAAAGCTTCATTCGGTCCGCGTTCAGCGCCCAGGCATTGCATCGAGTCATCGAGGCCGAGGAAAAGACGCGCATTCTCTGCCTGGACCCGGATAACCGCACGAACGACTATTGGGTAGCGTGCACCCGGGACGAAGAATCGCCCTACCCGCCCCGGGCCCTTGAACGGGGGCCGTATCTATCCCCAAAGCAACGGGATATCCGCGCACGGCAAATTCTTTTGCTCGCGTGCAAGTCCAGTCCGTTCCTCAACGATTCCGACATCGCGAAGGTTTCTCGGGCCACCGGGTTCCCGGAAGAAATGCTCCGAACGAAGATCGACGAACTTCGCGCCGCTTGCCGGGCCAAGGACAAAACCATTCGCCAAAGCAGGGAGCGGGTCAACGCGCTGTATTTTCGCGTACAACGCTGCAAATACGAAATGAAGTACCTTGAGAGCGATTCCAGCAGGTACGCCGATCTGCGCAGGGAGTGCGAAAGCTGCGAACGCCGCCTCATAGCCGCCCGTCGGCTCGCTTCCCGTCACCTGAAGGCGCCGAGCAATAGGCTCCTCGCGAAAACCCTGGGCATTCCCCGGGGAACCGTGGACTCTACCCTTGCGTCCGCCAAGCCTACCGGCTATGATAATCGCCTATGAAAATATATTTCGCGTCGGGTAACGAGCATAAAAGGGAAGAAATGGCCCGGATCTTTCCGGACTACGAGATACGAATTCCGAAGGATGAGGGAATCGCGTTTGACCCGGAGGAGACCGAAAACACCTTCTTCGGGAATGCCTTAATCAAGGCCGAATCTCTTTGGAAAATCGTCCGCGCCCCGGTACTGGCCGACGACTCGGGCATTTGCGTCGACGCCTTGGGAGGCGCGCCCGGAGTAACTTCCGCGCGTTTTGGGTCCGAAAACGGGCAGATTCTCGATTCACCGGGAAGAAACGCCCTTCTTATCGCGAAAATGGCCGGTATACCCGACCGAAAATGCCGCTTTGTGTGCAATATGGTCTTATTCCTCGGGCCCGACCGGTTTTGGTCGGTCCAGGAAACCCTGGAAGGCGAGCTCGTGACGGAAGGTCGCGGTGAAGGGGGGTTCGGCTACGACCCCCTCGTCTATCTGGGGGAATACGGAAAGACGGTCGCCGAATTATCGCCAAAAGAAAAAGATCTTCTATCCCATCGGGGCAAGGCAGGAAGGAAAATTTCGGCGCTGCTTTCCCTATTCCCGCCTGAATAAGTACGTATGCGGCCCGCATTGACCGCGATAGATGAGCCCCGCGTGTTCGGCCGCGAAAAATAAGCCCTCGCGGGTATAAAAAACCACGTGGGTCGGATCGCGACGGTACCACCAATCGGGAAAGTCCCGCACTACGGTTGAGAGATCCCCGTTTACCGCACGCGTGGCCACCGCAACCCATCCATTCGGTCGGACGCAGCCCGCCAAAGAGGCGAAATCGTCAGTCGGGTTATGAAAATGCTCGGCTACTTCCAGGCAGGTCACCAAATCGGCTCCGGCATCAAAGCGCTCCCCGTCCGCATTGAAAAAGGGATCCCATCCCGAGGCCGTAAAGCCACGCTGGCGTAAAAGATCCACCAAGGCCGGTTCGGGACCGCTTCCGTAATCAAATACCGTCGCGATGCCATCCTCGGCAAGGGCTTCATGCCCGAAAACGCCGTCCAGAAAGGCTTCTAGATAGGCTCTATAGCCCGGATCGGACAGAGAGTTCTCGTGTTGTAGATATCGTGATCGTTCTTGGTCCGGGGAAAGGAAGAAGCGGGGGTCAAGAATGACGCTACCGCATCGATCGCATCGCCCATACATTTCCACGGGGGACGGAAGGGGCACAACCGGGGCTCCGGAACAAACGCGGCACGTTTCGCTTTTTTTTCCGTTTTTTTTCGCTATTCCGCTCAAGTATACCAACCATTATGCCGAAACTCTTATCGGAGATACTGTCGGCATTCCGCGAAGGCCTTCGGGCCGTCACGTAAAATGCCTCTTATCTTCACTATCGGAGGTTCTTGAAAGGGGCTTTATGCCTTTTTTTAAGGATATTCCGACCGGGAAACATGGACGCTTCCCGGAAAACGACATTCCATGGAGGAATGACTATGGTTATCAACCACAACCTCTCTGCCATGTTCGCTCAGCGAACCCTCGGTGTCACCGGCGACAACATCCAGAACGACGTGTCAAAGCTCTCGTCCGGGATGAAGATCAACAGGGCCGGCGACGACGCTTCCGGTCTTGCGGTATCCGAGAAGATGAGGAGCCAGATTCGCGGTTTGAATCAGGCTTCCCAGAACGCTTCCAACGGTATCAGCTTTATCCAGGCGACCGAAGGATATCTCCAGGAAACCAGCGACATCCTGCAGCGCATCCGCGAGCTCGCGGTACAGTCCTCGAACGGAATTTATTCCGCCGAAGACCGCATGCAGATCCAGGTCGAGGTTTCTCAGCTGGTTGCGGAAGTTGACAGAATCGCCAGTGCCGCGCAGTTCAACGGAATGAACATGATGACCGGACGCTTTGCCCGCGAAACGGGCGAAAACGCCATCACCGGTTCCATGTGGTTCCACATCGGCGCAAACATGGACCAGCGCGTCCGCGTTTACATCGGTACCATGACCGCGTCGGCCCTCGGGGTTCGTAACGTGGGAGACGGCAGCATCATGACGCTCGAAGACGCCGACAGCGCTAACCGCGGTATCGGAATCATCGACAGCGCCCTGAAGACCGTCAATAAGCAGCGGGCCGACCTCGGCGCGTACCAGAATCGCCTGACCCACGCGGTCGGCGGCCTGAACATCGCTTCCGAGAACCTGACCGCCGCGGAATCCCGCATTCGCGATACCGACATGGCCAAGGCCATGGTTGAGTACACGAAGAACCAGGTTCTTTCGCAGTCCGGTACTGCGATGCTTGCCCAGGCCAATTCAAACAGCCAGCAAGTATTGTCTCTTCTGAGATAACGTAGTATAATCGGTAGAAGGATAAGTCGGGCTTCTTGCGAAGCCCGACCCTTCCCGCCGATTCGCCGCGAAAGCGGAAATCGAAGCCGAAAGCCGCCTACGGGGCGGCATTAGGCGTATTTCGGCCTATTGCGCCGAATAATGATCTTTGAAAAACACCTTCCTTTGGGTATGTGCATGACACAGTATGGATCATTTGTCTTTTTATCTTCGGATCGAGGCAAATGATACGTACTGTGTACGAGCGGCAGGATGGAGAGGCGCTCTCCCTGATCTTACCGCGCAGAAAGTGCAGTACGGTGTCTGGCAAGGATTGCCGGATCACCAAAGACTCAAGGAGGGTCATAAATGGTTATTAACCACAACATGAGCGCTATGTATTCCCAGCGGTCGACCGCCATTGTCGAAAACGACCTGCAACGGAATATAGAGAAGCTCTCGAGCGGTCAACGAATCAATCGCGCTGGAGACGATGCTTCCGGACTCGCCGTATCCGAAAAGATGCGCAGCCAGATCCGCGGCCTCAACCAGGCCGGGCAGAATATCCAGAATGGTGTTTCGTTCATCCAGACTACCGAAGGGTACCTGAATGAAACCACCGACATCATTCAGAGACTTCGCGAACTTGCCATCCAGTCTTCGAACGGAATCTATTCCTCCGAGGACCGCATGCAGATTCAGGTCGAAGTTTCTCAGCTCGTTGATGAAGTAAACCGCATCGCAAGCCACGCGCAGTTCAACGGAATGAATATCCTTACCGGACGGTTCGCCAGCGCATCCCCCACCGGAGCCATGCAGCTCCAGGTCGGAGCGAATGTGGACCAGAACGAGAAAATTTTTATCGGTACCATGACCGCACAGTCACTTGGTCTCGCCGGAATCCAGGGAACGGATAATTCAATGATTTCACTATCATCTGTTGAAGGCGCCAATATGGCCATCGCGGCCCTCGATTCTGCCCTCAAGACCGTGTCTAAGCAGCGCGCCGACCTCGGTGCCTACCAAAACCGGTTCGAAATGGCGTATAAGGGCATCAGTATCGCAGCCGAAAACCTCCAAGCCGCCGAGTCGCGCGTGCGCGACGCCGATATGGCTAAGGAAATGGTCGACTTTACGAAGAACCAGATCCTTTCGCAGGCAGGCAACGCGATGCTTTCGCAGGCCAACTCGCAGCCCCAGTCAGTCCTCAGGCTGATGTCGTAAGCGAATGTGGAGCCCGTACGATTCATTAAGAGAGATATCTGGACGTCATCCCTCTCTTGGAAAACGACGGGAATCGTTCCGGAAGAAGAAGAAGCGCCCTTCTTCTTCCACCTCAACCGACCCGGTTTTTTTTAAGAAATTCGGGATGTTATATATACCTGCATCATGGAAGATGCAAAGGGTAGTCATTCTTTCAAGATATTGCGCCGAATTCGCCCAAAGGGCGACAGGAAGTCGGCGCGGTTACAAGGAGGTTGCCGATGAGCATGGAAATATCCGGCCTCGCGCAGCAGCTAACGGCAATGGATCGCCGTCTTGAAGGTTCAGTCAATTCATCATTAAGAAGTACCGCAGCAGCTTTACAGACCGCAACCCCAGATCGCGAACAAGAACAACGGGCAAAACTCAGCGAAGCCCAGGTCAGCAAGATTGCCGACCAATTGCAGAACATATCCGGCATGTTCGACCGCAAACTCCAATTCCAAGTGAATCGCGAGCTAAATGACGTTATCGTCAAGGTTATCGATTCCCGAACCGATAAGGTTATAAGGGAAATACCCTCCGCCGAAATTCAAAAGCTTCAACTGCGAATCAAGGAAGCATTGGGACTTCTTTTCGACGAATCTATTTGATTCACCCGAAGATTCGCTGCAGTCGAGCATCCGGCGATGAGGAAACGGGGAGGTCGGTTTGTCCGACATTAGCATACCGGGTGTAACCGCGAGCAAATATAAAACCGACGAACTCATTCAAGGCCTCATGAAGGTCGAGCGGCTCCCCCGCGATCGGGCGGCCGAGGACCTTGAGTCGTATAAAAAGGAGCAGTCCGCGTGGAGAGACGTGAACCAGCAGGCCTCCTCCCTCCGCGATATCGCGCGATCCCTTTATTCCTATAACAACCCGTTCTCGGAAAAAACCGGAACCTCCACGGATGAACGTGCCTTAACGGCCTCGGCGACCCGCGAGGCCCGGGACCAATCGTTCCGGGTATCCGTTAATCAACTCGCCGAAGCCGACGCGTTCCTCTCGAATCAGGTGGATAAAAACGCAAAGGTACCCGCCGGTAACTACACGTTCGGCGTGGGCGACAGTTCCGTCAATTTCGCCTGGAAAGGCGGCAACTACCGCGATTTTATTTCCGCGCTCAACCGCCGGGGAACGGGCGTTGTGCAGGCCTCAATCATCCAGATTACCCCCGATACCCAGTCGCTCCTCGTGGAATCGCTGAAAACCGGCGAAAAAAACCGCCTGACGTTCTCGGGCGACGCGTTGCAGTTTGCGCTCGACACGGGTCTCGTGAAAAAGAAAGACACAAACGTCGTCGGCGTTGAAAAAACCGAGTTAACGGCTGGACCGAAAACCAACGATACGGTCGATTTTTCCGCTCCCGTGCGGGCAGCCCGCGGATTAACCCTGGAGTATGAGGTTTCTGTCGCCTTACGGAGCGAAGAGCCGCCTCCAGAGCTCCCCCCGGGACCGGATTTGGGAAATCCGGGAAGCCTTACCTGGCAAGGAATCACGATCCGGAACGCCAGCCCCGAAACGGCCCTTCCCGCCGACGCGCCCGCCCTACCCCAGGAACCGGTCAACGACCCCGACGTCCTGGCGCTCCGAAGCGTTCGGGGAGTCGCCATTCCGCTTCCCGCGATACCCGAGGGCGCCGACCGCCTTGCGGTAACCGTTCCCCTGGCCGAGTACGGAGACGTGGACGCGTTGATCGTCCATAACCGCAATACCGATAAAACGGTTACCCTCTCGAATATCCGCATTTTCGACCCCAAGGCCGCGGGCGATTACGTGCCCGTCAATCCGGTCTCGGTAGCGCAGGATTCCGTCATGAAATACGAGGGCATTTCCATCAAGCGTGAAACCAACGAGATTAGCGATCTGGTTCCCGGGGTGACCATAAACCTTCACGAGGCCACCGGTAAGACGGAAACGGTGCGTATCAAGCCGGACACCGAAACCGCCAAGGAATCGATCATCGAATTCGTCGGCAAGTATAACCGCGCGATGGCCGAAATCAATATCCTTACGCAAAACAAACCAGAGGTTATCACGGAAATCCAGTATTTCACCTCCGACGAAAAAAAGGCGGAAACGGAAAAACTCGGGCTCATGCTGGGCGATACCACGCTCAACGGCGTCAAGGCTTCCATGCAGCGCATAACGAGCAACGCGTATAAGACCGCCGGCGACGCCGGGTATACCATGCTCTCGGAACTGGGCATTTCGACCCGCGCGACCGCGGGAGCCGGCGTGGACACGGCGCGACTGCGGGGGTACCTCGAGATCGACGAGAAAAAGCTCGACGATGCCCTGGAAAACCATATGGATTACGTGAAGGCCCTTTTCGGGTACGACTCCGACGGGGACCTGATCGTGGATTCGGGGGTAGGCAGGCAACTGGATTCTATCCTCACGCCCTATACCCAGACCGGCGGTATATTCGCCATGAGGACCTCCGGCTTGGGAACGAAAATCGATACCACGGAGAAAAAAATCGCGCAACTGGACGCCCAACTCGCGGATAAAGAGGCGGATCTGAAGGCGAAATACGGCCAGATGGAAGGCACTTTAAGTTCCCTGCAAAGCCAGTCCAACGCAATAAGCAATTTCTCGAAACAGAATAGCGGTAATTAAAACCTGAATACGATAAAACGACGCGATCAAGGAGCGACACAATTGGAAATTCTGATAAACGGCCTTACTATTAATTATACGCGGGAAAACGAATCCAATCTCGGGGAAATCCTCGGGGCGCTGGAATCGGAATGCGAACGCTCCGGCATGACCATTACGGGAATCCGCGTGGACGACCGGGCTCTCGAAGCGTCGGAATTGGACGCGCTTTTCGCCCAGGACCCGGACGACGTGTCAAAAATCGAGCTGGAGACCATAAGCGGCCAGGATATACGGGGCATGCTGCGCGAGTTGGGCGGAGAATTCTCCCTCTGCGTCGTCCCCCTGACCGACGTACCGATCCAGCTGCAAACCGGCAAGGAATTGGCGGTCATGGAAACCATCAATCGGTTTTCGGTCTCCCTGGAACGGCTGTACCGACTGCTGCCGCTCTTGCCCCTCGGCGGCTTTGACGACGAGGCGCTGAACGTCGGCGATACGCGGCTCAGCGAGTTGCCCGGATTTTTATCGCCTATACTCGAGGAACTGTTGGATGCCCTCAAGAAAAAGGACACGATACTGGTCGGCGACCTTTCCGAATATGAGTTGGCGCCGAAAATCGAAGAACTGAGCGCCGTATTGTCGGCGCTTTAAGCGGAGGAGGTTACATGGCGCAGCCCGCCCTGTCGCAAGTGTTCGCTTACAAGACCAACGTAGACCCGTCGCTATTGATCATCCTCGGCTTGGTCATCGCTGGGATCGTAATCCTCAGGGCCTATAACAACTGGAGGGAATCCAGGAATAAACCGTCGCGGCCGCTGAAAGACAAGGCGAGACGGGCGCGGGAGCCCGTGTATTCAAGTCCCTCGGCGGAACCGGTTCCTATCCGCAAGCTCGTTATGCCGACGGACCGGCATGAGCTGAGGCGGGTGAGCGAAGAATTCGCCTTTACTCCCGCCCAGAGCGAGTATTTCGCCGAGCTTTGCACGGAAAACAATATCTCCAGCCCCTTGCACCTGGTGCGCAACTCAAGGCAGCTCGACGAGCTGTTCCGCCGAACCTTCCACCAGCTGGAAACGCCGGGGCATTCCTCCCGTGAGGCAGAAAATTCAAAGACGCTCCTTTTTACCATCCGCGAGGCCATTGAGAACAAAAAACGAAACTCGAAACTGGTCACGTCTACCCGATCGATTAACGACGGAATCGAGATGACCATCATCACCAAAAGCAACGAGCACTATTCCGCCATTCTGCACGAGAACAACCAGGCGGGGCTGGTATTCCCGGTACCCCGCGACGTTTTCGGGAACGAATTGAGAATGCCGCTCCTGTCCAAACTTACGGTCCTTTTTTATCAGGGAACCGGACAGTCCTACAGCTTCGTAACCCGCGTCAGCCGTTATATCTCGGCTCATACCGCAACGTTGATGATGTTGCGGCATACCGAAAAAGTAAGGGCCTTGCCGAATCGCCGCCATGACCGCAAGCAAATGCGTACGCCCGCCAACTTTTCGCGGGTAACCGTCGCCAATATCGTGAACGGGAAGCATACGGAACACCGGTTTTATCCTTCGGGAAAATCCTTTATGGCCACGATGCTGGATATCTCGGCGGGCGGATGTAGCCTCATCACTGCAACCCCGGTACCTGAAGGGGAATATATCGAGATCAGTTGCATTATCGCGGGCAATTCCGAGGATACGATGATCGGAAAGATCGTGAAATTGAACCCCGGAGAGGCGAAAAACACGGTAATCATGCACGTACGCTTCGCCAAAATGCCCCGTATTACTTTAAACCGCATTTTCACGTATATTTACAACTATGGAGAACGGTAAGCAGTGAATGTCAGAAACTTGGTAGAAATTACGCGGAAGGAAAATTTTATCTATTACCGACGCGAATTTCACGCACGAGCCGTCTATGAGTTACCGGAAGGCGAAAAAACCGGAAAAATCGAATTTACCATCGAAACGGAACCCACCGGAAAGAAGGATATCAGCGTACGGATTCTCGATCCGGTTGATTACCCACTATTGCCGGTACTCTCAGCCCTTAAAGAAGCCATTCGACTTGCCGATTACGAGGGTTCTTTACCATGATTGTTCACCGTATACAACATTGTCATATTGACCGACTAGCCTGATTCTATTACCCTGATGCCATGATTTTTCACTCAGAATCTCCCGAACAGACTATAGCGTTCGGTTTATCCCTGGGCAAACGCCTGAAAAAAGGGGATGTATTGGCCCTTCAGGGCACCCTTGCCGCCGGGAAAACGACCATCACCAAAGGAATCGCCCAAGGGCTCGGCATTGACGACAATATAACGAGCCCTACCTTTACCCTTATTTCCGAATATCCCGGTGCCCTCCCCCTCTATCATATGGACGTATACCGCCTTGATTCTCCCGATGATTTTTTAAACCTTGGGGTTGAGGAACTCATATACGGAGACGGAGTCTGCATTATAGAATGGAGCGAAAAGGTAATGGAAATCCTCCCGAAATCGGCTATCGTGATAAAACTCGAGGCCGAGGAGGGAGAACGCCGGACCATTACGGTCGAAAACTGGCCCTATGAGGAACTGATGCCATGAATACGCTCGCCATTGACGCCATAACCCCGGCGCTTTCCGTGTCCGCCTCCGGTCCGAAAGGAACCTGTACCCTTTCGGTAATCAACGGGGGGCAACACGCCCCGGCCCTGCTGGAATTAATCGACGCCGCCGTTGCCCGCGCGGGGTTCACCCCTCGGCAAACCCAATGGATCGCGGTACCGGAAGGACCAGGGTCGTTTACCGGACTTCGCTTGGCATGGTCTGCCGCCAAGGCCATTTCGCTCGCTGCCGATTGCCCGATTCGCGCGGTACCCACGCTTATTACGTACGCTGCGGGTTTTTCGTCATGGCCGGGGCCCGTGGTTTCCGTCCTGGACGCGAAAAAATCCCGATATTACGCGCAGATTTTCAGGCGAGGCGACGTGGTTACCGAGCCGATGGACCTTTCCGCGGCAGAATTCGCCCGGTATGTTGCCGAAGGCGAGCGTATCCTGGTTACCGGTCCCGACGCAGCCCTTTTCGCCGAGGAATTGTCGGGAGCGAACCCCTTGCTCGATTGTTACTCCCTCCCCTCGGGCGTACACGGGATGTCGGCCGAATTACTTTTGATTGCGCAGTCGGGATATGCGGACTATAATGAAACGGTACCGGATCATGCCGGGCCAATATACGTGAGGAGAAGTGACGCAGAAATTGAATTCTCCGAAAGAAACGGACAGCAATAAAGCGAATCTCGCCGAGGAGTCCGGCTATCAAGAAGAACCAGCCGAACTGGAGGCGGAGGTCTCGGGGTTGTCAGACCCGGAGACCATGCTTGATTTGTCGCCCAATTCAGAGGAAGCCGCCGAATTCGAAACCATGCTCAAATTCGGCCAAAACCCCCGGCTTTCCCAAATAATTCTCGACAATAACCTTACCATTCGGTACACGAGCCCCGCCGCAACCGCCTTATTCACCGGTTATTACCGAATTCAATCGAAACCCTTCTTCAACGTTTTTCGGCAACCCTTGGGAACGGCCGAGCTCCGCATTCTCATTATGTCGCTTAAATCCCCAGAGCGGGGCTTTTCCTGGAGCGGCACCCTCGTTCATAAAAATCCGAATATGCGGACCCTGCTCACGAGAACGGTCATAAATCCCTTTTTCGCGGGCAGCCACGCGATTCTCGGCTACCTCGTCCATTTTGAGGACGTAACGGATAAATACAATACCCGGTTACGGACCACCTTTAGCAGCATACTGGAAGCGGCGAAGCTAAAGGACAACGATACGGGCAAGCACAACGAGCGCGTCAGCCACTACTCCAAACAAATAACCGAATACCTCTACAAAAAACAGCTCTATCCCCAGATAGATCCCGATTTTATCGATAACATCGAATTCCTTTCTATGATGCACGACGTCGGGAAAATCGGTACGCCCGATTATATCTTGCAAAAACCCGGAAAACTTACGGAACTGGAATGGGAAATCATGCGGGAGCATACCATCAACGGTACCTTCATTCTTTCGTCCTATCCCAATCCCATGGCGAAAGAAATCGCCCTGAGCCATCACGAATGGTGGAACGGCGGAGGATATCCCTTCAAGCTTGAAGGGGACATGATCCCCCTGTCGGCGCGAATCGTCACCGTGGCCGACGTATACGACGCGTTGAGGATGAAACGGACCTATAAACGGGAATTTACCCATGAGGAGGCCATCGAGCGTATTTTCGCCGCCAGCGGCACCCAATTCGACCCGAGCATCGTCAGGGTACTCACCGATACCCATGAAAGCTTCGACGAAATATGGAATCGGTTTACCGATTCCAACGCCACGGAGCCGTTTAACACGGATATAACGATAGATTACGAATGACCGCCCGCGGGCGCTATTTATCGCCGAGAATTATGTTCTGGAGGCTGTCAAGGTTGGGTAAGGAAGTCGCGGCGGCGCGGTTTTCGTTTTGAATAGCCTCGTACACTTCTTGACGAAACACCTTGACCGATTTCGGCGCCTCTACCCCGATTTTTACCTGATCCCCGCGTATTTCGATGATCGTCAGCGAGATATCCTCGCCGATCATGATTTTCTCGTTGACTTTTCTGGATAATATCAGCATCAAACGCCTCGCTTTACGGCGGTTTCCGCCACGAGGTCGTGCTTTGTCTTCCAGCGGGGATCGGTGAGGATTGCCTGCATCGCCCGATTGTTCTCGCGATTAATGATCAGGGGGCCCTGTAGGTTCGCCGTTATCGGGGAGCCGTCGGTAGGTACCGTGATAAGGGCGAAAACGAGGACGTCAGAAGGCGACGCGATGGAGAGGGGGCCCAGCAAACCGTCGTCTATGTCTATCTCGTAATCCTCACGGAACAGGAAGGGGTCTATGGCCAGAAAGGCGAGATCCTTTTTTTCCGTGGATTGCACCCAAATGAAAGGCTTTTGCGGCGCGTCTATAAGCGCGAATTTCTTGAATTGCTCGAAGCCGTAAAACCCGTACGGGATATCTATGATCTGCCTTTCCACGATGGATACGCGCCCCATCGCCTTAGTCTCAATTTCCATGTCTTCCTTGCCTTATTTTACGTAGTCCAAAAGGGTATTGGAATACAGTTTACCCGCGGTGCTAAGCGTAGCCTGCTGAGTGTATTCCAACATCTTAAGATCGGTTATTGCCTGAGTAAAGTCAAGGTCTCCCTCCCGGGCTTCCGCGCCGGTCACGTTTACCACCTGGTTTTCCGTGCGGCTCATGGTAGCCTGAACGCGCTCATACCGCGCGCCGATACCCGCAAGGCGGTCCGCGAGGTTAGACACCGCGGAATCCACGGCGCCCAGCACGCGGCTGCCGACCGCTTCCTGGTCGCCCTCCAGGAGCGAATCGCGCAGCGCTATGACCGCGTCGAACATCGATCCGCCGGAAACCCTGACCGAGGGAGCGACGTTGTACGGGGGCTTTTGCCCTTCCCGAATGAGGCCCAGGCTCGAGAGCACGGTGCCTCCTTCCCCGTCGCGCAGCCAGAGCTGGCGCGCGTCGGTCGTTTCGAGATTGAGGCCGTTTGTTACCGGGTCCAAAGCCGCCTTGACGGCCGCGCCCGAGTCGTTAATTTTCGAAATGATCGCGTACACGTTGTCGCCGGCGGCGAGCGGAACGTCTATTCCGTCGACTTGGATGGAGGTGTCGGCGGGAACGGCGTACTCGGTCGCGTTAACCTCGGAAAAGAGGCTTTGCCGCTCGGCCCAGAAGGTTCTGTTCCCCGATTGGTCGGTACGAATCGTCGCGCCCTCGTCTATTTCCACCGATTTTGGGTCGACGCTCCCGTTATACCGCACTTGCATGATCATGGGATTGCCGGCGCCGTCCACGTCGCCGAGTACGCTCTCGAAGGGTTCGGTAAAGCTTTTGGTCCCGGAGAAGAGCCTGGTACCGTCGGGACCGGAGGCGTTCCCGTTGGACACCAACTCCTTTAGCAGTTCGTCTACCTCGGTTGCCATGTTTCGCAAGTCGTCCTTTGTGAAGGTTCCGTTCGCCCCCGTAACCGCCAATTCGCGAACGCGCTGGAGGACCTGCATGGACTGGTTCATGTACCCCTCGGTAATCTTGAACTGGTCGCTGACCGTTTTAGCGTTCCGGTCAAACCGCTCTAGCCGCGCGAGAAAGGACTGGTAGCGCACGCTATGGCCCGCCGCGAGGGGATCGTCACGCAGGTTTTGTATTTTCCGCTGGCTGGCGATCTGGTTGTTCAGGTTGTTAACCTTCGATTCCTGCCGCCGTAAGGCGCCCTGAATATCGTCATGCTGTATGTTCGTGCTGATTCTTCTCATTCCTTACCCCTTCTGCGGACTATACGCCCAGGCGGTTTATTATCGTATCGAGCATTTCGTCTACCGTCGAAATGAATTTCGCCGCGGCGTTATAGCCGTGCTGGAACTTGATGATATCGGACAATTCCTCGTCGATATTGACGCCGGAGATCGCGTCGCGGGCATTGCGCAGGTCGGCCATGATGGCGCTCTGGGTCGCCAGTGCGCGCTCAGCCTGTTCGCCCTTGAGACCGATGTTGGTAACCGCGTCGGCGAAATAATCGTCGAAGGTTCGGGTATTGCCCACCATGACCGGGGTATTCCGAATCGCCGCGATCGCGGAGGCGGCGCGATTGTCGCCTACCTGCAACGTACCGTCGGCATCGGCGAAACCGGCGGCTATGGTAAGCGGGTCGCCCTTTACGGCCTGAGAGATCTCCATCCAGCCGGACGGATGGGCTATGGGCGATACGGCGTACTTTTTCCCCTCGGCGAGGGAATCCACCGCGTTAACCCGGTCCCAGGAATAGGAACCAGCGTCGCCGGAGCCGCCGAGAATTCCCGCGTACCCGGCGAGGAACTGCCCGGAATCAGCCATGTATCGAATGACGAAATCGGGATTCTCCTTGTCCGCGGCGGTGGTGCCCTTCATGACGAGGCGACCGTCGCGGTCCAGGCTCGCCACGACCTCGGCGCCGGAATTATTGATGCGCTCCACCACGTCTGCGACCATGTCGTTGGCGTGGTACGGCACGGTCAGGGTTCCCGCGGCCGACGAAAGCGTCAGGGTGCCTTCAAGCCCGATTTGCTCACGGGCGCTTAAGGCGTGCGAGCCGCTTACCCGGTAGATATAGGAGGAATCGTCCGTACCGTCGCCGTTCCGGTCATAGTTTCCCGCGACGTTGTTAATGAAGGGCTGCTCGGTAAAAAAGTCCACGCCGGTTTTCCCGTTCGCGCCGGTACCGTCCCGATGCACGTCGTTCACCAGGTCGACGAAACTCATGGTCATGGTATCGAGGCTCCTGATTTCGTCGCGAACGTCGCCGTCGCGCAATTCGAGCAGGGCGCCGAGCTTTCCCCCCTCGAAATGGGCCTCGCGGCCCGAATCTGCCCAGGTTACCTTGGCGTATCCGTCGTTATCGGTCCCGGCCACGAGCGAGAACAGGCGATTCGTGCGGCCCTGTACCAGTTCGTAACCGGCGGTATGAATGACGTATTCGTCGGGATCGCGCTGATCCACGGTAATGTTTATGAGTTTGGCCAATTTCTCGGAAAGGAGATCGCGGCTGTCCATGAGATCGTTCGGGTTGTCGCCCATGGCCTTCACCTTGACGATCTCTTCGTTCAGGGCGGCAATCTGGGTGGTTATATCGTTCACCTGGCGGGTTACGCCCTCGATATCGCCCTCTATCATATCGCGCACGCCCTTAAGGGCGTTATATTGCTGGTGTATGGAGTCCACGAGGGTTTCCCCCCGGGTCAGGACCGCCTCCCTCGCGCTTTTTGATTCGGGATAAACGGAAAGTTCCTGCCAGGAATCCCAGAACTGGTCCAAACGGGTCCTAACCGAGGTATCGGCGGGCTCGTTGTAGATTTGTTCGAGTTGCAGGACATAATCGTTCCTTGACTGCCAGTACCCCTCGCCGTTTGACTGGGCGACGATGCGCTGATCGAGAAGTTCGTCCCGCAACCGATGGATGGACTGAACGGAAACCCCCTGCCCTATTTGTCCCGGCGTTTCTGCCCGGGCCAAATCGGGGCGGTAGAGCGGATCGGTGGCCTTTAAGTCCACGCGTTGCCGAGAGTATCCTTCCGTCGAGGAATTAGAGAGGTTATGGCCCGCGGTCTGTATGGACTGGTTATGGGCGAATAGGCTTCGCTTGCCCATTTCAATGCCGGAAAAGGTTGACATGGCCACTCCTTAAAACGATTTGTTGAGCACGAGGCTCTCGACGGGTCCCGAATTAAGAGCCCCGCTTCTCGTGTATATCCTGTTTCTTCTCGAGGGCATGACCGCCTCGATCAGCCCCTTCAACAGGCTTTGGGCATGGGCGAGATAGGTTTCGAATATCTCGTTTTCGGTTTTCGACAGTATAACGAGCCGCTTAAGCTCGCGAAATTTCCCGTTGAGGGCCGCCCGCGCGCGCGGTTCAAGGCGGGCGGTTATACGGTAAAAATCGGACGCCTCCGACGGATCGGGGGCCAGGGCGCTCAGGACGGAACGGCGCTCTTCCTCTATCGAAACGATGGCCGCTTCCACGGAATCGCGTACCGCCATCTCCTTCTGAAGGGCAACCCAGTCGCGGCGCAATACGCATTCGTGCATTCGCCGCTGGCAGGCATGGAGCTCCGTCAGGCTCTCGATACCCGCGTCAAGTATTTTTTCCAGTCGTTCAGTCATCGTGCCGATACCTCTTCAACTCATTATCGGTTTTCCGCGGGGGAACTAAAGGAAGAAAGGAGATTTCGCGGCCGTTATTGACTTTTTTTCCCGGTTCTGTCAGTATGGCTCCTGTCAGTTTTGGTGGGTGTAGTTCAGCGGTAGAGCGCCAGATTGTGGATCTGGTTGTCGTGGGTTCAAACCCCATCACCCACCCTGGTTAAACCCGGTGAACGAATCGTTCACCGGGTTTAGCGTGAGTATCCGACGGTATGCGTTCGTAGCTCAGCTGGATAGAGCGCCGGACTTCGAATCCGTAGGTCGGGGGTTCGAACCCCTCCGGACGCAGCGAAAAAAAATCCGGAAACGGATTGACAAAAAAAACGGAATCGTATATAACAGATTTCGTTGCCGGTGCAAAGGATGCTACGAAATAGCATAGTCTGCCACGGTATGACAAAAAAGCGAAGTGATAACGAAGGTTATCGTTTCAAAGTACGGGCCATTAGCTCAGCTGGTAGAGCAACAGACTCTTAATCTGTGGGTCGAAGGTTCGATCCCTTCATGGCTCAAAACGAATCGAAGGTACGGTGCTTGACACGGTAAGCGAGATTCGTTAGACTACAAAAACTTGCGCGCTCGCAAGCGGTCACTGAATGAGTGAGCGAGAGTGGTGGAATTGGCAGACACGCCAGACTTAGGATCTGGTGCCTCGGCGTGAGGGTTCAAGTCCCTCCTCTCGCAAGGATGCCAAGCGCAGGTTAGTAGCGATTTTGCGGGAATAGCTCAGTGGTAGAGCGCCACCTTGCCAAGGTGGATGTCGCGGGTCCGACTCCCGTTTCCCGCTCTCCAAAAAGGCGATTCGGTAAAATCCGAATCGCCTTTTTTTTAATTTAACCCCGATGGAACCGCGCCGCGGAATTATCCCGGACGGTCTCCTGAACCGGCATCAATTCCAACCTTTTCATGAAAGAGGATACGCACATGAACCTGAACAAGACGTTCACCAAACTCGACAAATCACGGGTCAAGCTCGACGTGACCATCGGCAAGGCGGAACTCGCCGAATCGTACCAGAAGCAGCTTCAGAAGTACGCCAAATCCATACAGATTCCCGGCTTCCGCAAGGGCAAGGTTCCGGTAAAAATTCTCGAGCAGAAATACGGCGAGGCCCTCAAGGGCGACGTGGCCGGCGATATCATGGAAAAGGCCCTCGGGGAAATTTTCGAGGGCGCGAACGAATTCGAGCGGCCCCTGCCCTATTCCCAGCCGGTCATGGACGAGGCGCCCGCCTTCGACATGGAAAAGGACATGAGCTTTTCCGTAACCTACGACGTGTTCCCCGAGGTCAAGATTGCCACGGTTGACGGATTCAAGATCGACGTGCCCGTCGTGACCGTCGGCGATAAGGAAATGAAAGAGGAACTGGAGGCGATCCGCGAGCGGAACGCCATCGTCGTGGACCGCAACGACTCCGACAAGGCGGCCAAGGACAATATCGCCACCGTAAACTACGCCGAGCTGGACGAGTCGGGCGCCGTCATTCCCGGGACCGAACGGCAGGATTTCACGTTCACCATCGGAACCGGATACAACGTCTTTAAGTTCGACGACGAGGTCACCGGCATGAAAAAAGGCGACGTGAAGGAATTCACCAAGACCTTCCCCGCCGATTTCGAGGATAAGGACATCGCGGGAACGACCAAGAAACTCCGCGTGACCCTCACCGCGCTCAAGGCGCGCAACCTTCCCGAGCTTGACGACGAACTGGCGCAGGACGTGAGCGAGAAATACAAGACGCTCGACGACCTGAAGGCCGATATCAAGAAGAACATGGAAACCGCCATCGAGAACAAGCTCAAGGAAATCAAGAGCAACGCCCTCCTCGAGAAGATCATCGAGAAGAACGATTTCGAGCTTCCCGAGTCCATGGTGGCCGCGGAGCTGGAGTCTCGCTGGCAGATGATGGCCCAGCGGTTCCGCACCGACGTGGAGCAACTGGAAAAGCTCATGGCAGCGTCCGGTCAGGCAAAGCCCGACATGCTCGCCGCGTGGCGCCCCGAAGCCGAAAAAATGCTTAAGAGCCGCGTAATCGTGGAGCTACTCCTCAAGGATCGCGAAATAACCGTAACGCCCGAAGACGTTGAGGCCGAATATGTGCGTATGGCGGAGGGAGCGAACGTTTCGGTGGAAGAAGTGAAAAAACACTATGCGGACCCCCGCCGAAAAGAGTATCTTATTGACGACATCAAGGAGCAGCGCCTGTACGGCCAGCTTCTCGAGAAGTGCACCCTCGCGAAGGGCAAGAAAACGTCTTTCGCGGAACTCTTTAAAGACGGACAGTAAACATGAATGAGCAAATGAACAATCTGGTTCCTTACGTAATCGAGCAGACCGGCAGCGGCGAGCGTTCCTACGACATATTCTCTCGTCTGCTAAAGGACCGGATCGTGTTCATTGACGGCGAGATTACCGACGCCAACGCGGATCTCGTCGTCGCGCAGCTCCTTTTTCTCGATTCGCAGAACCCGGAGAAGGACATTAACCTGTACATCAACAGTCCCGGCGGTTCCGTTACCGCGGGTCTCGCGATTTACGATACCATGCAGCAGATCCGGTCCGACGTTCAGACCTATTGCCTCGGACAGGCCGCGAGCATGGCCGCCATACTGCTTGCCGGCGGTTCCGCCGGCAAGAGGCACGCGCTTCCCTCCTCCCGCGTCTTGATCCATCAACCATGGGGCGGCGTGCAGGGACAGGCGGTCGATATCGGCATCCAGGCCCGCGAGATTCTTCGCTTGAAGAGACTGACCATCGAGTACTTCTCGTACCACACGGGAAACACCAAGGAAAAAATCGCCGAGGACATGGAACGCGATTTTTTCATGTCCGCGGAAGAGGCGAAGGAATACGGAATCGTCGACGACGTGATGATCCGGAGGAAACATGGCAAGACTGAAAAATGAGAAGGAACAGATCTGTTCTTTCTGCGGTAAAAGCGGAGACGCCTCCCGCAAGATAATAGCGGGGCCCGGCGTATTCATTTGCGACCATTGCGTGGACGTTTGCAAGGGGATTCTCGACGAGGAAAACCAGCAGCTTTCCACCGAATTTACCGGCGATATCCCCACCCCGAAGGAAATCAAGGAACACCTTGACCAATATATCATCGGTCAGGAACAGGCCAAGAAAACCCTTTCGGTGGCCATATACAACCATTACAAGCGCATCGCGAATCCCAATAAGGCACCCGATGACGTGGTGATCGAGAAATCAAACGTACTCCTCATCGGTCCGACCGGCTCGGGAAAGACCCTTCTCGCGCGCACCATCGCCCAAAAGATGAAGGTACCCTTCGCCATCGCCGACGCCACCACCTTAACCGAGGCGGGGTACGTGGGCGAGGACGTCGAGAATATCCTTCTCAAGCTTATCCAGAACGCCGGGGGCAATATCGCCGCGGCGGAACGGGGCATCGTGTATATCGACGAGATAGACAAGATCGCGCGCAAGGGCGAAAACGTGTCCATTACCCGCGACGTTTCCGGCGAGGGCGTGCAGCAGGCCCTCCTGAAAATCATCGAGGGCACTCAGGCGTCCGTGCCTCCGCAGGGCGGCCGCAAGCATCCCAACCAGGAAATGCTCCGGATCGATACGACGAATATCCTGTTCATTTGCGGCGGGGCCTTCGTCGGGCTCGACAAGATGGTCGAAACCCGCGTGGCGCAGCATCCGATGGGCTTCGGCGCGGACATTAAGGCCAAGAAAGACCGCAGCCTCGCTGAACTCTACGAGGAACTGTCTCCCGACGACTTGATCCAGTTCGGCATGATCCCCGAGTTTATCGGGCGCCTGCCCATTACCGTTTCCCTGAACGAGTTGTTCCGGGAGGACCTGAAGCGCATTCTCACCGAGCCGCGAAACTCCATCGTCCGGCAATTCAAGGCTTCGCTTGCCATCGACAAGGTCGAGCTTGAATTCGAGGACGGCGCCATCGACGCGATCGCCGACCTCGCCATCGTCCAGAATACGGGCGCCCGCGGGCTTCGCGCCATCGTCGAGAAAATGATGATGGAACTGATGTTCGAGTTGCCCTCGATCGAGGGGAGCAAGAAGGTTACGATATCGAAGGACAACGTGATCAGGATCAAGAAGCCCGAGGTCACCAAAATCGAGCAGAAAACGGCCTAAACGGGAACGAGAGCCCCGCGGGCCTCTTAAAAATAAAGCCGGACTCCCAAACGGGGTTCGGCTTTTTTTTGCGCCTTTAGTGGCCGGAGACTTCCGCCATGTAATCGAACGTATCCTGCGCGCACCGCTTCCAGCTGAACCGCTCGACCCAGGCCATTCCCCTGGCTATCAAATCCGCGCGATACGCGTCGTTTTCGCCCGAGGGGAGGCGGACGATTCGCGCGATGGACTGCGCGATTGATTCCGGGTCCGTCTGGTCGAAGAAAAGCGCGCCTTCCCCGGCCATCTCGTTGAGCGCCCCAGAGGAAGCGCAGGCGACGGGAATGCCGCAGGCCATGGCCTCCAAAACGGGGAGCCCCACCCCCTCGGAGGCCGCCGGAAAAACGCAGGCGTCGGCGGCGGAATACAATTCGGGAAGGCTTTGGTGGGGAAAATAGCCGGTGAGGAGAATGTCGGAGGAGACCGATGACTTGATCACCTCGCGGTGGACTATCTCCGCGTTGCTGCCGTCGGCACCCGCGATAACGAGCCGATGGGGCGCGCCGGTGCGCTTCTTGAATATCTCGAAGGCCCGAACCAGTTCCACGTGGCACTTCGAGGGATAGGTAACCCGGGAGGCATAAATGATATAGGGCCTGCGAATCGAGAAGGGATGGATGAGCACGGCCTCGTTGTTCGCCTGGGGCCTCGGGTAAAAGAGCCCCGTGTCGATCCCGTTATAAATAACGCGTATCCTCGATTCCTGAATGCCGAGGCGCACGAGATCGTCGCGAATGAAGCCGCTGGCGGCTATTATCGCCGGAGCCTTCTTGAGCTGCATCTTGAATAGCCCGGTCAAAATGCCCTGATCAGAATCGCGGTACATGTCGGAGATGATGTCTTGGATTACCACGACGGGAGTCGCCTCGAACTTCAGGGGCAATAGCCGTATGCCCGCGGGAAAGAGCACCGCGTCGTACTTGCGCTTGCGCACGAAGGAGGGATAGCCCGTGACGTGCCAGCCGCGCTCGGCCAGGATGCTGTCGGAAACCGCCAACCCCGAGTATTCCACGGAATCCAGGCCGGAATTATAGGTAAAGCGGTCCAGTTCGGGCCCGAAAAGCTCGACGCTATGGCCCGAGTCAGGGATATTTCTAACGAGCGAATGAATGTACGATCCGATTCCCGAACGCCCATGGTCGCAACCGAAGGTATTGATGCCGACTTTCAAACGAGATCCTCCGTATCTTGGGCTGTTGTAGACCGAATTATAGCACTTTTCCTTCTGTTATGCTATCCTGATCGAATGAACAGCTTTTCAGATCTTTCCGTTTCCCCGGCATTGGTCAGTCATCTCGCCCAACGCGCCGTGACGGCGCCGACCAAGGTCCAGTCCGAGGTTATTCCGATAATCGCTTCGGGTTCAGACGTTTTTTTCCGCTCGGAAACGGGTACGGGCAAAACCTTCTGCTACCTGCTCCCCGCCATTACCGCCTATTTGAACGAGCCAGTCCGCAGTTCGCCGTGGATGTTGGTCATCGCCCCGACCCATGAACTCGCCTCCCAAATAAAGGGAGAAGCCGCCGAGCTAACCAAGGCGGCGGGAATAGAGTCCGGCGCCGGCCTATGCATCGGCGGCGCGCCCCTGAAGCGCCAGATAGAATTGCTTAAAAGCAAGCCCGCGGTCCTCGTGGGCGGCCCCGCGCGCCTTCTAGAGCTCATCAGGATGAAAAAACTGCACGCGTCCCGCGTCCGCCTGGTCGTAATGGACGAAACGGACCGAATGCTCGCTCCCGAGATGCGCGACCTATTGGCAGAGCTTTTGACCACCCTCCCGAAAGAAGCGCAATACGTTGCCTGTTCGGCGACCCTGGGGAAATACCATTCCAATCTTTTGGAGTCCATGTTGCCCCTGCGGGAAGACGGCTCGAAACGGACGGTGGTCTCGGTCAATTTGCCGCCCGAAGACGTATTGAAGCGGAAGATCGCCCACTGGGCCTTTTATTGCGAGGGCAGGGACAAGATCGAGAATCTCAGGAAATTCCTGGTGGCAGAAAGGCCGGGCAAGGCGCTGGTCTTCACGTCAGTCGTGGGCCAGGTGGAGCATATCGCTTCCCGCCTTCAGCACATGCGCGTGGAATGCGCGGGTTTGCACGCGAAACTGGACAAGGTGGGCCGGAAAAAGGCCATAGACGACTTTAAGGCGGGAAGGATAAAGGTGCTCGTGACGAGCGACCTCGCCTCGCGGGGCCTGGATATCCCGGATATTACCCACGTTATTCAGCTAGACGTTAACGAGAACGAGGATTTTTTCATTCACCGGGCGGGAAGGACCGCGCGGGCGGGAAAGTCGGGAATTAACGCGGTGTTCGGCGACGAGGTTGAGTTGCGAAAGCTCGCCCGGGTCGAGAAACGGCTGGGTATCGTCATTTATCCGAAGGTTCTCTGGGGCGGCGTGGTCCGAACCCCGGAACAGGAAGAAGAGGAAGAATAAAAAAAAAGCCCGATCCGGCGCGCGGATACGGGCTTTTTTTAGTCTATCGGGTAAGCGGGCAGCGTTACGCCGCCCGTGGCAAAGACTAAACTCAGTAATGGTATTCGAACCCGGCGCGAATGTAGTTATTCACGACCGGATTCCCGAGACCGTCGATCCAGGCTTGGAGCTGTGAGTTCACGGCGCTATCGATTTCCGTTTCGGAAGGAGCGTCGGGATTGGCAAAATTATCCTCATCGAAATAGTACACCTGGTCGGCGATATTCGGATAGGTCAGGTACTCAAACCGGTACCCCAGGCGGAAGACGATATAGCCGCCGGTTTTAAGCACGGGCAGGCGACAAAGGGCCTCAAAGCCGGTTTGCCAAACGTACTGTACGTGATTCTGCGTTAAAAACGGGGTACTGTCGTTATACGCGTGGCCCACCTCTGAGCCAGAGGAATTGAGGACCGTGCCGCTGGTATCGTACATTCCCGATGGGCGACTCACGTATTCCCTCGCCCACTTTTGATCGATTCCCTCATTAACGTTTCCGTGGCGGATCATGACGCCCACGATATCGAAATCGACGTCCTCGAGCGGCCGAAGCTTGATCTTTACGTTTAACCGGTCGGAATTCGGGTCTAGGGCGGCCCCGAAGTTTTCCCCGTAATGCGTGTAATTTTGGTAATTCGGTGCCGAGAGGTCCAGGGGATCCCCGTTTTTGTGGGAATAGGCGTACGGGGTAACCATAGTGTAGTCGATGCCCGCGAGGGTAAAGATTCCCGACTCCGGGGGGGCCCATTTCGCCCCGATCTGCCCGGCGAGCCGCCATTTCGTGTCAAAATTAAGGTGGGCGATATCGTTAAAGCTCAGGTCGTCCGCGTAGAGGGTGCCGTCAATGCGCAGCCCCGGAAAGGGTTTTACCGTGAAGATGCCGCCAAGCCAGCTACTGTCCGCGAAGCCGGTGAGCCCCTGGCTTATTATGTACGGCGAGAGGGGCAAGATATACATGGGCTCTATCCGGCCGCCGAACGCGATGGATTCCAGGACGGAGATATTGAACCAGGAAACGGGGCGCCACTCGAAGTTGTGAATCGATACGTACTTTTCTGGATAGGGCTTGTCGGCGTACCCGTCAGTGGCCGTGAGGGCGTTCAGCGAGAGATTGAACCCCCACTTTTCCCGGTTTGCCGCGAAATTGTACTGACCGCTATGCAAGGCTTGCTCTCCCGCGAAAATTCCGTTCCTGAAGGGGCCGAAGGAGGCGCGCATGATTCCCGCGTTGAGGTAGTATTCGTCGGTACCGATAGCCACAGAAGAGTTCACCGAGGGCAGTATCCAAAAGGGGCCGACTTTGGCGTTGTCCGCGATTACGTCGCGGGAAGAGTCTTCTCCCAGGGGTTGCAGCTCCTGGCTGCGCAGCTTATTCGTGGCCCACCCGTCGGCGGAGAGGCTGGCGGTTACCAATTCCTCGATCGCGAAGTTCAGGTCCGCCGAAAGGGAAAGGGCCATTTCCTTGCGCTGCTTATAGGTATCGGTCGCGAGCTCCGCCTTGTACCCCCAGGTGAAAACGCGGCCAAAGAACCGGTCGTAATGGGATTGGGCGATCCTCCTCTGGGTCGAATCGCCCCGCTCGAGAACTGTTTCGAGAACGGTCTTCACGAGGGGTAAGGGATAGGGACGGGCCTGCGGGAGATTGTTCACGAGTCCCGACGCTTCCCACACTTCCAGGTCGTCGTAAAAGAAATCCTGGGGATCGCAGGCGACCTGCGCGTGGACGAAACCCGAAGCGAGCAGTACGAAAACTATCGTTATGAGCGTACGCGTATTCATGGAATGTACCGTATCCTTATTTGATCGAGTTGCTTATCGAAAACGCACGTTCAGGGCAAGGGAACCGCGAAGGTTGCCAAGATCGGCGCCGCCGAGGATCTTATAATAGCTGAGATCGGCTTCCGCCTCAAGCCGTTCCGACAGGGTCGCGGCTCCCGAAAGCCGGAGCGCGTGCTGAACCGCGGTTTTCCCGGAGGGCGTGCGAATCGTGGCCTGGGACAGGGTATCGGGATACCATTCCGTCCCGGTTTTTTCCCTCAGATTATCCAGAAAGGCCGTGCCGTTCGAACCCTGAACCACGATGCGGTAGGAAAGGCCGAGCCGTCGGGAAAGGGGAATATCGTAGCGCACGTCGAGTACGCCGGAAACCGTATCCGGGCCGTAGGGGTTGCCCGTCCAACCGTAGATCCACTCGCTGGTATGGCCGTTCGGCGCGACCAATTCCCGGCGCGCCCACACGTAGCTAATGGCGCCGTTTTCCAGCACGTACAGCCAGGGGTTCGCGTAGGACCCTTCGGCGCTCACGACCCAAAAGCCCGTACCGTCGGGGAGGATCCATTCGGCCCCGAGAAGCCCGCCGAGGGAATTGGGTATATACGAGGCAGTACTGCTGTACTCCGACAATTCGTAGGTCGTTTGGAACTGGTTCATGGCATACTGGCCGTAAACCTTCACGCCCGGGATGGGGACCCATTCAACGCTCGCCCCGAATTGGGTGCCTACCGGGCTCGTATTGACGGTACCGTAGGCGGCGCGATCGCGCCAGCCGGCGTAATTGTGGTATATCATGGCCGGATTGAGATAGCGTAGATCCAGGGGCGCGTTTACGGAAGCGGCCTCGGAAAGGTCGATAGAGAGGTTCCGGAAGGGGCGCAGGGACAGGCCGTGGAAATACGTATATCGGTTCGGCGCCAACTCGACCGGAAGGAGATAGAGCCTGAAAGCGGGGGAATGGAAGGAAAGAGAGGCCCAATCGGGGCGATCGAAAGAATCCGAAAGCACCATGCTGCCCGAAAGCGCGCGTCCCATGGAGAGGGGACCCCGACCCACGGCGAGGGTAAAGGACCGGTTGCCGACGGATACCCAGGCGTCGGTGGGCACGTTCATGTCCGCCTCGCTCGCGGTGAGGGGCGCGTTGGTCCAGGACCCGGATTGCGTGGATGCCCAGTACCCCTTACCGGCGGTAAACTCCGAACGGCAGGAAACCCAGTCCCCGAACGCGAGGGCGATCGGTACGTTGATCGCCGGTTCGGTCTCGTTTGAAATGCGCAACAAATCGGCCGCGAGAAGATTCGCGGTAGAAAGTGGCGAGGCCAGAGAGAGCCTCGCGCTCGGTACCACGGAAAAAGAGGCCAGCGAGGGGCCGGAGCCCACGGCGATAAGGGGTTTTTCCGGCGACAGGGCGGATCGTATGGAGGCTTCCAGGGCGGCATCGCCGGGAAAGGAAGCCGAGCCGCGAAGGGAATCGAGGGCCTCAAGGATTTCGCGCGCCGAGGCGGGCGTATGGGACAAGAGGGTCGTTTCGCCGGAAAGAACGGATAAGTAATCGACGGCGTCGTACACGCCTGAGCCCGTCTTTACGAGGCGGGAACCTTGATAACCCGCGTCCTGCGCCGGAGCGAACGCCACCGCCAGGAAAAGCGCTGCGATCAAAAGAAATTTCACGGGGAGCTTCACGCGAGCCTCCTCCCTCTTTTTTTTAAGTTCACCCTTCATGAATGAACGAGGCCATTTCCTCAAGCCCGTTCCGGATGCCCAGGGAGTCTATTTTCTCCCGGAGCCTACCGCGAAGCGCATCGTCCTCGGTGAGCGTAAAGGCCTTTTCAAGGATATCACGGGGCTTTTTTATGTACCAGCCAACGCCGTTATAAACGGCATAGAGAACGTTTCCGAGCTCCTGACCGCGAATGTAGGTAGAAAAAATGATCGGTTTCCCCGTCGCCAGAACCTCGAGAACCGTGGAGGCGCCGCCTTTCGTGATTACCGCGTCGGCGATATTGAGTAGGTCGGCCATGAAATCGACGAACCCAAAAACCAGGACGTTGTTCGCTCCGGAGCGTTCCACGATATGCCGGGTCTGCCGCCTCAAAAGCCGGTTTCTGCCGCATACCACCGCCAGAATCTCGTCCCTACGAAGCTTAACGAAATGCCGAACTATCCGCTCGGCGCCCCGGAGGCCCTCGCCTCCCCCGGCCACGAGGATGACTTTCTTCCCGTCGGGAATGCCGAGTTTACGCCGCGCGGCGAGGATCTGACCGTCGTCGTATCGCGTATCGTAGAGGGTGTTCAAAATGAAGGGGAACACGTGGAGCCGGTCGGGAGGAAACCCATGACGCTCGATCGCCTCTTTCCTCAGTTTTTCAGAAAAGACCACCAGATCGAGTTTTTTTTCGTAAAACCACAGCGGATGCGCGGTAAAGGGATCGGTTACCAGGGTGATGAGCCGGATAGCGGGATTGACCCGGTCGATGGCGCGCCGGGCCATGATAATGAGAACCTCGTGGAGGCACACGACCTTGGTAATGCCCTCTTCACGCAGGAACCGAACCAGCCGAGGCAAGCCCTTCAGGGACACGAAATAATTTCCCGTCCGAATGTTGTGGGAAAGGGACGTGAGCTGATAAAACAATACGTACCCGGGCTCAAAGTAGTTGGAAGTGATTTTGTACCCTTCCTCGAACACGAAGCGGGAAAGGACCATGCTTCGATCGAATCCGTTGAATAGGACCGTATCGCAGTCTTCGGCGTAGCGCTCGGCGATCCGGGTCGCCAGGGCCCTGGCGGGAGCCACGTGCCCGCCGCCGGTATTGAGGTATAGGAAGGCGATTTTTTGCTTCATCGCTCGAGGGTTTCCCGGTAAATCGCCTCAAGCTTGTCGGCCATGCGGTCGATGGTCCAGCGATGGCCGTGCTCTATGGCCTCCGCTGACTTACGCTCGAGTAGGTCGCGGTTTTCCAAAAGATCCATCACCCGTTCGGTAAATTCCCGGCGGTCGTTCCGGACCATAAAGCCCCCGTTATCCCCGCCCATTACCGTGAGCGTTCCCATCGCGCCGATCGCCACCACGGGGGTACCCGAAAGCATCGCCTCCACCGTGACCAAGCCCTGCGTTTCCGTAAGCGACGGAAAGGTAAAGACCTCGGCCGCGGCGTACAAAAGCGCGAGATCCTTTCTATCGAGATAGCCGGTAAAGACGCAGCGCTCCGATATGCCCAGGCTTTCCGCCTCTTCTATGAATCCGGACAGGTCTGGGCCATTGCCCGCGATTACCAGGGCCGTATCGGGCGCCCGGTTCATGATGTCGGCCGCGCACGCAAGCAAAAAGGAGATGTTTTTCTCCTTGCCTACCCGGCCCGCGAACAGAAGGAACCGTTTTCCCCGTAATGAGGGATATTTAGCCTCGAAGGATTGCCGGAACTCGGCCGTTTCTTCGGGCGTATGGGTGAATAACGTCGGATCGATGCCGGTGGGAAGCAAATAGGCCGGCTTTTTGACCTTATACCGTCTCAATACCTCGCTGATCTGCTCGGTCGGGGCAATCACCGCATCGGCGCGGCGGGCCATATGCTTCACGACGCGACGGGCGATAAACCGCAGGAGGAACTCCGGCGCGTAGGGTATGTAGTTGGCGATATAGTCTTCCCAGAGGGTATGAAACGTGTACACCACCGGGAGATTGTGCAGTTTCGCGTAGTAGAACCCGAATTCTCCGATGATGAACTCCGTTTGCACGTGGATCACGTCGGGATCAAAGGCATTCAGCTGTTTCGACACCCAAAACCATTTGTGGAATTTGGCGAGGCGATCCTCTTTGGAAATGGGAAGCGGATACGACGGTACCCGGATTACCACGGGGTCGTCCTTGTTATCCCGGCGGTCCATTACCGGGTTTGACATTCTTTCTATCGCCTGGCTTTCGGGATAGAACGAGCAGATAATCACGACCTGATGCCCTGCCTTGATCAAGGCCCGGGAAAAGGTTTCCACGGAAACGGTCACCCCGTTGACCCGAGGCCAGTACGCATCGGTAAACATGACGATTTTCATCTTGAGAAGCCCCATTGCGTCGCTGTCATTTCGGGCAGTATACCACGTTATTGAAGGATGATGGAATACCTGTTATATTCTACAACCATGACCGCATCGGAGAAGAGCATACTCCACGAATTACTCTCCCTCGCCGAAGGTTCGATCGACGGATTCCGCGTTGCCGCCCAGCGGCCCCCCTTCGTCGACGATCCCGAGCGACCCGAAAATCCCCCCGAGCCGGGCGCGGGATTCTCCGATCTCGCGGAACTCGGCGAGGCCGTGCGCGCCTGCGTTTCCTGCCCCCTGGCGGAAGGGCGGCTCAACGCGGTTCCCGGGGAGGGCCCCGCGGACGGACGGCGGGCGCCGGTCATGGTGATCGGCGAGGGTCCCGGCGCGGATGAAGACGCGACGGGACGACCCTTCGTGGGCCGGGCCGGGCAGCTCTTGGATAAAATGCTTTCCGCGATTGGGCTTTCCCGCGCGGAAAATTGCTACATCGCGAATATCGTCAAGTGCCGGCCCCCGGAGAACCGCGAACCCGCGCCCGAGGAGGCCGCGGCGTGCCGTCGCTTTCTTGAGGCGCAGATCGCCCTGGTACGCCCCCGGGCCATTCTCGCGTTGGGGAGAACCGCGGCGCAAAACCTTCTCGGCACGTCCGAAGGCATCAACCGGCTCAGGGGCTCTTGGCGCGACTATCGGGGAATTCCGGTATTGCCCACCTACCATCCCAGCGCGCTCCTGCGGGACGAAGCGCTGAAACGTCCGGCCTGGGAAGACTTAAAGGAATTCCGCGCCCGCCTCGACGAACTGCTCGACGGACAGTGACCATGGGCGGCCGCTGGCTCGACGTAGTCCTTAACGTTCCCGTATTCCGCACCTTTACCTATAAGAATCCCCTTCCCGACCAAGACCTCGCGGGGAGGCGGGTGGAGGTACGTTTCGGTTCCCGAACCCTGATCGGCTTCGTTACCGGCGTCCGCGACTGCCTACCAGCGGGATTTCCCGTGCCCGAGGGGGAAATAAAGGACGTGCTCCGCGTCGTGGACAAGGAGCCCCTCTATGGGACCGAACAGGTCAGCCTGGCCCGCTGGATGTCGCTCTTTTACCTTTGTTCCGAGGGAGAGGCCCTGTCGGCCATGCTGCCTTCGGGAAAAAGGGAAAGCGCGCCCCTGGGGAGCGATATCGACGACGTGTCGGTGGCGCCCGCCGCCGTGGAGCTATCCCCGGAGCAGCGGGTGGCGATCGCGGGCATTTTGTCCGGCGATGGGACTGCGTATTTGTACGGCGTTACCGGTTCCGGCAAGACCGAGGTCTTCTTGCAGGCCGCAGAGGCGACGCTCGCGGCGGGAAAGGGCGTTATCTATCTCGTGCCCGAAATCGCCCTCACCCATCAGGTTATCGAGGCGGTGACGGCCCGGTTCGGAAACCGCGCCGCGGTGCTCCATTCCGGTCTCACCGGGAGCAGGAAGCTCGCCGAATGGATGCGGCTCCGGCGCGCTGAGGCGCGGGTGGTGGTCGGCGCCCGAAGCGCGATTTTCGCGCCCATCGCCGACCTGGGACTCGTCATAATCGACGAGGAGCACGACGGTTCCTATAAATCGGGCAACTCGCCCCGCTATCACGCGCGGCAGGTCGCCATGCGACGCTGCGCGGAAACCGGGGCCCGTCTGGTCATGGGAAGCGCGACCCCCTCGCTGGAAGCGTGGCATCAGATCAAGCAGGGCGCGATCGCCATGTACCCGCTGACCAAGCGGCTTTCCGGCGGCGCCCCGCCGGAGATCAGGGTCGTGAGCGTGGGTTCGGGATCGGGCGCCCTGTCGGACGAGTTAGTCAAGGAAATCCGCGAGGCCCACGGGGCGGGTAGGCAATCGATCATCTTCCTGAACCGTCGCGGCTTCAGCCACTATTTTCGCTGCGGCACCTGCGGCCATGAACTCCTGTGCAGGAATTGCTCCGTTCCCGTGACCTGGCACCGGGCGCAGGGCTACATGAAATGCCATTACTGCGGCTGGCAGGTCCAGCCGCCTACCCAGTGCCCTTCCTGCGGGTCGCTCGACGTGGGATACGCGGGTTTCGGCACGGAATTCATCGAGGAAGAGGTGCGTAGGACCTTTCCGGGAACGCGCATTCGCCGTATCGATACCGATACCCTCAAGAAAAGCGACGATTTGAAGTCTGCCCTGGAGGAATTCAGGGACGGGAAGACGGACATTCTCCTGGGAACCCAAATGGTCGCCAAGGGCTTGAACTTTCCGGGAGTTCGGCTGGTGGGCATCGCCCTCGCGGACACGGGGCTGCACATGCCCGACTTTCGCGCCGCCGAGAGAACTTTCGCCCTGATCGTGCAGGTCGCCGGCCGGGCTGGACGCTTCTTTCCCGACGGCAGGGTTATCGTGCAAACCTGGAGCCCGAATAACCCGGCCATCGCCTTCGCCAGCCGCGGCGATATCGAGGGCTTTTATGAATGGGAGCTCGCGCAGCGCAAGGAACTCGGGTTTCCTCCCTTCGCGCGTTTGATTCGCCTGGTATTTCGCAGCAAGGACGCCAAGGTGGCGGAGTCGGGCGCCGAGGGGGCCGCATCCATTTTGGCCGCTCTCATCCCGAAGGAAGCGGAGATCCTCGGCCCCTCGGAATGCCCGATCTCCCTCTTGGCCGGGAACGCGCGGCATCAAATAATCCTTCGGGGAGAGTCGATCCCGCCCCTTTCGCGCGCGGTCAGGAGCTTTCTCTCGGATTACCGGCCCCCCGCCCGCCTTCATATCGAGGTGGACGTGGACCCGGTTCACCTTCTATGATCAATACCGGACGTCCCACAGGAAAAGCCCCTGCCCCGGGGCGGTCGGCCCCGCGTTCTTTCTTTCCCTCGAGGCGAGTATTTTCCCGAATTCGGCCGGATCGGCGCCCCGGGAATCGAGGTCTATAAGGGTTCCGGTTATGGAGCGCACCATCTTCCATAAAAAAGCGTTTGCGGATATCTCGAAAACCAGGCGCTCCCCCTCGGGGAAAAAATGGGCGCCATAAAGGTATCGGGACCGTGACAGGCTTTGGTCGCCCGCGGCGGTAAAGGTCGTGCAATCGATTTCGCCGGCGAGGTACGAGGCCATGCGGTTCAGCCTCGCGACGTCGGGCCACCGGTTAAGGTGCCAGATATAGGGCATTTCGTGCGCCAGGGGATGGGCGCCGCAATAGAGAAAATAGCGATAGGTCCGGGCCCTCGCGTCGAAGCGGGCATGAAACGAGGCGGGGGCTTCCCGGGAATCGAGGATGCGCACGTCTTTGGGCAGCAGGGAATTGAGGGCGTTCACGAACCGTTCCGCGGGGATACGCTCTATGTCGCTGAGAAAATTCGCCGCCTGCCCCGCGGCGTGCACCCCCGAATCGGTCCTTCCCGACCCGATAAGGCCGACCTCGTGGCCGTGCATCTTGGCGAGGGCCTTTTCAATCTCTTCCTGCACGGTTCGGCCGTTCCCGGTGCCCTTGCCGCTTTGGCGCTGCCAACCGAGGAAACGGGTACCGTCGTAGGATATGCGCAGCTTGATGTTTCTCGGCTCGGGCATGTTATTCGTCGTCTTCCTCGCCGTTCAATTCCTCGACCAGGTTATCGTACAAGGCGCGCGCGTGTTCCAAAAGCGGGCCGGGCTTGTTCTTGCTGGACTTCCCGAGACCGAACATCTTCGACAGGGACCGGCGCTGCTGGGTAAGCAGCTCGTAGCGCTTGGCCGGATCGCCCCGGGCGCCGTATTTGTACTCCAACAGCGCGGCCAAATACAGCACGCCGTCGTACCCGTAATTCTTGTCCACGTCGGGCCCGAAGGATTTGAGGTTTGCGATCATTTCCTTTCCGTTCGACTCTAGCTCGATGGCCCGTCGATAAAAGAACAGGGCCTTCCGGTAAAACAGGTTCGATGCGTAGGCGTAATTCTCCTCGGGATACTTCTTGCCCAACTCAGCGAAGAGCCAGGCCGCCCTGAGGGCGCACACTCCCTGCTTGATTGTCGGCGAGTATTTGGCGTCCACGAGCTCGTAGCACATGATCGCCATGTAGTACGATGCGGCCCCGTCGCTCAGGGTACGCGCCGAAGAGAAATCGATTTTCGCGAAAAGCCGGCGAACCGAGTTGTACCGGTCCTGCATGTGCTCGTAGATCCGCTCAAGGCTTTCCTTGTCCAAAACGCAAAAGTCCTGCTGGAAGGCAGCGTAGTGGCATTTGGGGCAGACGGTCATGGAATATACCTGGGGAAAGATTTCGCCGAATTTCGTGGAGGGCTCGTACAGCCTGCGCAGCTCGTCGGTGAGGGAGCCCGCTATGAGCCGGCCCCCGCCCGATTTAAGCTCTTCCCGCTTGAACTTGGTCGAGCAGATCGGGCACTCGATTTGATCCTTCGAATAGAAGGTGAGGGCGGGCTGATTATCGGCCTTATTGATGATCGGGCTCAACGGGATCTCCTTCTATGACCACCATGGCGAGGGCGTTATCCCGCTCATGGGTCAGGCTCAGGTGGATAGTCCTGCCGCCCACCCGCTCGAAGGCCTCGAGCGCGTTTCCGAACAGGTACATGCAGGGCTTGCCGTTATGATTGTTCACGACCATGATATTCTTGAGCGTAATGCCTGAAAGCCCCGTTCCCACCGCCTTGCCGAAGGCCTCCTTCGCGGCGAACCGGGCGGCAAGCGATAAAATGGCCGAATTGCCCCGGCTCATGGCCGCTGACAGCTCGTCGGGATGGAAGAAACGAGACAGGAGCGCCGGCGTTTTTTTCCAATGCTCCAGCCGGTTCACGTGAACCACGTCGAGGCCGATACCCACGATCATGGGGACACCTCCCTGAAGGTAATCTGAATTTCCGTCGGGGCGCTTTCCACCACGTCGAAGGATGCGGAAGCGGAAACCTGCACGGGCAGGCTGTACACGCCGCCTTGATTCACGTTGACGCAGTTGACGGACAGGATATCGAAGGGCAATACGTAGGCCGAAAGCTCGCTGTTGGTCCCCCGAAGGCGCAAGGTCCCGGAGGGCAATTCCCCCACCGCCTCGAAGCGGGGATCCAGACCGCTCATCAATATGGGTATATCGGAAAAGGACCGCACGTACGTCGTGGGCTCTATCGCCACGTTATATTCGACCCGTTCCCCTCCCGCGAGGTCTACCAGGGGATTCGCGTTCAATAAAAGCGTCGTGCCGGAGAAATTCGCGCTGCGCCCCGAAAGATCCACCGCGTCGGTGGTCACGGTGGCGATTTTCGAAACCGCGGAACGGGGACCCGAAATATCGACCGTGGACGGATTGACGGTGTAGCCGGTCAGCTCGAAGCCGGTTTCCGGAAACCCGCGAAAATCGGGATTGACCGGCACTTTTTTGCCGATTCGGCGTTCCAGCCGCACCTTGATTTCCGGCGGGTCTACGGTAACTTCCAGCGGGTCGATGCCGAGGGCCGTACCGGACAGGTGGGCGCGAATGGGTACCCGAACCTCGCCTTCCGCGTCGAAACGGGCAAGGTCGACCGAGGCGGTTATGTCGCTTTCGAGAATCGGGTAGATACTGTCCGTCTCGCCGCGCAACTTGATTTTCACCATTTTCGGGTAGGTTGAGGCGGGGGCGAAATTCGCGTTCGATTCTACCGCGAGCGGCACGGAAAAGTAACGCTGGTCGAGGGTACTCATGCGGTAAAACAGAAAAAGCAGCAACGCCAGGACCAGGCAGACGATCTTCGCCGGCCAGTCAACGAGCGCCCGCTCAACCAAACTCGGCGCTTTCATGGCCGGACTCCTCTCCCCCCGATTCCTGGCCGAGGTCGAGCAGCGATTCCAGCTGCTTCGTCACCTCCGCCGACGTGAGGTCGTAATACAGTTTCGAATCGTACGCGAGGCTCATCGCCCCGGTCTCTTCGGACACGATCATGATTACCGCGTCGGTTTCTTCCGAAAGGCCGAGCGCGGCGCGATGGCGGGTGCCGAAGGTTTTCCGGATATCCTGCTGCTCGGAAAGGGGCAGGAAACACCCCGCCGAAACGATGCGCCCGCCCTGAATGACCACGGCCCCGTCGTGAAGCGGGGTATCGTGGCCGAAGACCGTCACGATAAGGCTCGAAGAAAGTTCCGCGTTCAGCCGGGTACCGGTGTCCGATATGTCCCGTAGGTTGTTTCTCCGGGTAAAAACCGCGAGCATGCCCCGCTTTCGGTGCGAAAGGATCTCGGCCGCGGTAAGGACCGAATCGAGATGGGAATGCTTGGACCGCTTTCCCATCCGGAGCCAGTCGCTTTGGCCTATCCGGAGGAATATCTTGCGGAGCTCCGGCTGAAACACGATGGCCACGCCGATTAGGAGCCCGGGGGCCAATACGTTCAGTAGCCACAGGAGGGTGTTGAGCCGGAGGACGAAGGCGACCGCGTAGATGAGCAAGAGGGATACGGCCCCCTTAATGAGCTGTATCGCCTGGGTCTTTACGAGAATGCCGTAGACGACGTACAGGAGCACCGCGAGGGTCCCCACGTCGAGGATGGGTTGTATTACCGAGTAGAGGGCCTGGGCCCGGCTAAGCATGTCCATAGCGTTCGATCTCCCTCAAAACGGCAAGGCTGTCCCTCGTTTCCGCGACGTCGTGCACCCGAAGCCAGGTCGCCCCGCGCTGCACGGCCAGTATATTGGCGGTCAAGGTCCCGGCGAGCCGGTCCGGAACGTCGCGGGAAGTGATGGTCCCGATGCAGGATTTTCTCGAGAGGGCCATCATGACCGGGTAGCCCGCCGCCGCGATCCTGCGGGTGCCGGCGATGAGCGAAAGATTGTCCTCATGCCGTTTCCCGAAGCCGATGCCCGGATCGAGGATAATCCGGTCCCGCCGAATCCCGGCGGCCTCGGCCCCGGAAGCCCGCTCGGCGAGCCACGCGGCGACCTCTTCGAGCGCGTTATCGTACGCGGGGTTTTCTTGCATGGTTTTCGGGCTGCCTTTCATGTGCATGATGACCACCGGAATATTCTCGCCGGCCGCGACGCGCGCCATGGCGGGGTCGTCGGAAAGGCCGGATATATCGTTCAGCATGTCCGCGCCGGCGGTCAACGCCGCGACGAGCACGGAGGATTTTCGGGTGTCCACCGATAGCGGCACGGCGCTTTCGCGGCGAATGCCCTCGATCAGGGGAATGACGCGGGAAAGTTCCTCATCCTCGCTTACGTACGCCGAACCGGGGCGGCTCGACTCGCCGCCGATATCGATCACGTCGGCGCCCTCTTTCGCGAGGCGAAGGGCCCGTTCCACGCCGGCGGCCACGGAACGGCCGGAAACGCCCCCGGTTCGGCTACTAGCCCAAAAGGAATCGGGGGTCGCGTTGAGAATGCCCATGACGAACGCGGGATATTCCGTAACGATATCCCGATCGCGCAACGGAAAGCGAAGGCTCATGCCAGGTTTTCCACGGACAGTACGTCTCGAACGCGACGAACCTCGTCGGCCAGGTGCGCGGGAGAAAGGCCCGCCGAGGCGAGTATCTGGGCGCGGGTGCCCTGGGGATAATACAGTTCATCGAAGGCGAGGGCGGAACAGAGCAGGCCGGGCATGCGCTGCCGCAACACGGAAACGAGGTATTCGGCGAGACCGCCGGTCCGTATACCGTCCTCAACGAAAACCACCGCGCGATACGACGCCGCCGCCTCGACGAGCCAGGCTTCGTCCACGGGCTTGGCGAATCTCAGGTTAAGCACGTCAACGGGGTTACCCGACCGGGCAAGCAAATTCGCCGCCTCGTGGGCATCGGCGTACATGCCGCCGGTACAGGCGATGAGTACGTCAGAACCTTCCCTGCTCGCGAAGACGCCCCTCCCCGTCTCGAGGGGCTCGGAAAACGCGGGAAGCTCCGTGGGGCAAGACCCCTTGGGATACCGGATAATCACGGCATTTTCCTGGTTCAGCGCCCACTCGAGCATGAGTTCCATTTCCGCGGCTGAGGCGGGAGTCAGGATGGACAGGCCGGGAACGGGCCGGAATAGGGCCAGATCGTACAGGCCCTGATGGGTTTCGCCGTCGTCGGGAACCGCGCCCGCGCGGTCAAGGGCAAATACAACCGGAAGTTTCTGGAGAGAAACGTCGTGGATAACCTGGTCCACCGCGCGCTGCATAAAGGTGCTGTAAATGGCCACCACGGGTTTTCTTCCCCCTGCGGCGAGGCCGCCCGCGAAGGTTACCGCATGTTGCTCGGTAATGCCGGTATCGAAAAAACGCTCGGGAAAGCGGTGCTGGAAGGGCACGAGGCCGGTTCCCTTGGACATCGCTGCGGTAATCGCCACGATATCGCTCCGTTTGGCCGCTTGCGCAACGAGCGCGTTGGAAAAGGCCTCGGTAAAGCTAAGGGTATCGAATTTTTCCACCTTGCCGTCGCTGATGCAGAAGGGCCCGATACCGTGGAAGGTGGAAGGGTCGTTTTCGGCAAGGCTGTAGCCCTTGCCCTTTCGGGTCAAAACGTGGACCACTACCGGGCGGTCCAGCCTTCGGACGTCGCGCAGAACCTTCTCGAGTTCCTCGACGTTGTGCCCGTTCAGGGGGCCCACGTACTCGAAGCCTAGGTCCACGAAGAGATTATCCTTGAAAATGAGCCCTTTCAGGCCGCGCTTGAGGCGGTTGATGGACTTCGAAAGGAACGGGCCGAGTAAGGGGAGATCGCCTACCGCTCGGTCGAACCGATAGCGGAACCGCTGGTAGCTGACGCCCATGGTAAGGCGGCTCAGGTACTGAGAGAGCGCGCCCGTATTGGGACTGATGGACATCTTATTATCGTTGAGGATCACCACCAAGTCTTTTTTATCCTCTCCCGCGTGGGAAAGGGCCTCAAGGGCCATACCCCCGGTAAGCGCCCCGTCGCCGATTATGGCCACGACCTTTCCCGGTTCACCCGCAAGCCGTCGCGCAGCCAAAAGGCCGTACGCGGCTGAAATGGAGGTAGAGGAATGCCCGGTATCGAACACGTCGTACGGGCTTTCTTCCTTTTTCGGGAAGCCGGAAAGGCCGTCCCGTTTGCGGATGGTATGAAAACGGTCGTAACGGCCCGTCAGCAGTTTATGGCTATAACATTGGTGCCCCACGTCCCACACGAAGGCATCGCGGGGACAATCGAAGGCGCGATGGAGTGCAATGGTCAACTCCACGACCCCAAGGTTGCTGGAAAGGTGGCCGCCATTGGAACCGACGACTTCGATTATGGTTCTCCGGATTTCTTCAGAAAGGAGCCGAAGGTCCGCATAAGACATTTTCTTTATGTCCGCCGGGGATTTCACGGCGGATAGCAGGGGGCGGTTCATGAAAAACGATTATACCATAAGCGAAATCAAAAAAAAAGACCGCTTGCGTCTGAACGCTTGCGGTCTTGCTGGCGATAAGCGTAACCGGGACTCAGTGCGGACAGGCGCCAACCCGTCATTCGCGACCCGAAAAGCAACCTTCCGGACCCATCGTATACTTGCGAAAGGGAGCCCGGAATGTGGTTATCTCTTCTTGTGCCGGTTCTTTCTGAGTTTCTTTTTGCGCTTATGCGTCGCGATTTTCTGGCGTTTTCTTTTCTTTCCGCAGGGCACGTCGGCACTCCTTATAAAATCAAGTCTGTTAATTATGAATAAAACGCGCGAAACAGTCAAGTACCGAGGAACGCGTGGATCGCCGCGGCTATTCCGGCGGCATCGTCGGCCGAAAACCGCGCTACGTCGGGAAGAGGGCGGAAAAACGTTTCCTGCCGCTTGGCATAGAGCCGAGAATCGCGCTTTATCGCCGTACGGGCCCCCTCACTGTCCGATCCGGGCGGCGAGGCGAGGAAAAACTCACGGTAGCCTATCGCCTGCATGCCGGGATCATCGGGCCCGAGCCCAGAGCGCAGGAGGTCGAAAAATTCTTCGGCGAGCCCCCGCTCGAACATGGCGTCCACGCGGGAATCGATACGGCTGAAAAGCGCTTCCCGCGGGCGCTCCAGGGCGATAACCAGAAACCGATAAGCCGCGCGGGGGCTGGAGGGAAGCCGGTACGCGCTTAGGGGCCGCCCGGTAGCCTTCCAGACTTCCAGGGCACGAACGATGCGATAGGAATCCGCCGGATGGATACGCCCGGCGCTTTCGGGATCGACCGAGCGCAATTCCGCCAAGAGGGCGGCGGCCCCTTCCCGCGCGAGGCGCTCCTGTAGGGAAGCGCGGATACCGGCGTCGGCTTCGGGCGTTTCGGGAAGGCCGTATATGAAGTTCTTCAGGTAAAACGCCGTGCCGCCCAATACGACGGGTACCTTGCCCCGCCGGTGAACGTCGGCGCAGGCGAGGTCGGCCAGGCGAACGAAACTTCCCGCGCCGAATTGCTCCCGGGGATCGGCGATATCGATGAGATGATGGGGAAGATAGCGGAGAAAACGGGAATCGGGCTTCGCGGTGCCGATGTCCAAGCCGCGATATACCTGCATGGAATCGGCGCTGATTATTTCGGCCTTGCCCCGGAGCGCGCCGATACGCTCAGGCGCGGGGGGAAGGCTTGGGTCGGCGGAAAAAAGCGTTTCGGCGAGCGCGGTCTTACCCGAGGCGGTCGCCCCGAACACGACGATGACCGGAATCCGTCGGGTTCCGGAATCGGCTGGGCTCAGAGCTTCTCGATCTGGTAGTCGACCGTCTTGGTGAATACCTGACGGGCGGCAAGCGATACGACCTTGCCGTCGTTTTCCTCGATCTCGGGATCCCGGACCATGGAAAGCTGGAACGCGCGGCGGATGGAAGCGCAGGTTATCTCGTATACGTTGCCCTTAAATTCGACAAGTTGTTCAAGTGGAAATATCATTTTTCCATTATACAGAATTCATTATTCAGGCGCAAGTGCGAATCCCTTGCCCCGAGCCCCGGTATTCGGTACATTTATATCAATATGAAGGGGGAATCCTTATGGATAATTCAAACGGGAACATGGCCTTCCGCGCTCCGAAATGGGCGCGGCCGGGAATCATTATCCCGATCGCGGTAGTGCTTGCGGCGCTCGCCCTTGCGGGTACGGGCTTTTTTATCGTCAATCCGACCGAAGACGCGGTAGTGACCCGTTTCGGTAAGTATCTTTCAACCGTCGGGCCCGGCGCCCATTTCAAGATCCCCTTCGGGATTGACCGGGCGTACAACGTGCCGACCAAATCCATTCAAACCGAGCAGTTCGGGTTTCGGACGGTCAGGGGCGGGGTGCAAAACACGTACGCGAACAGCAATTTCTCGAAAGAATCGACCATGCTGACCGGCGACCTGAACATCGTCGACGTGGAATGGATTATCCAGTACCGCATCAACGACCCGCGCGCCTGGCTTTTCAACGTACACGAGGACGTGCGCAACGATACGATTCGCGACGTTTCCCAGTCGGTTATCAACCTCTTGGTGGGCGACCGCGCCATTCTGGACGTCATGGGAGCCGAACGCACGGCAATCGAGGCCGAGGCCCTCCGGATGACCAATGAAAAACTCGACGAATTCGGATTGGGCGTCACCGTTACCACGGTGCAACTCCAGAATATCGTTCCCCCCGAAGGCGTTCAATCGGCCTTCGAGGACGTAAACAAGGCTATTCAGGACATGAACCGCCTGATCAACGAGGGAAAGGAAGCGTATAACGCGGAGATACCAAAGGCGGCCGGCGAAGCCGAAAAGACGGTTTTGGAAGCGCAAGGCTACGCCACCGAACGCGTGAATCGCGCCATCGGCGACGTGGCGCGCTTCAAGGCGGTATACGAGGAATACCGAAAGGCGCCGGAGGTTACCCGACGGAGACTGTACCTGGAAACCATCGAATCGCTTTTCACCAATGAGAAGGGAACGACCCTGGTGGACAAAAAGCTGGACAATTTCCTCCCGCTTAGCAACATCACCAAGGGAGGCAACCAATGAAAAAGTCGACCACGCGCGGCTTAATCGCCCTGGCCATCGTGCTCGCGGGCGCCTTCATCCTTAACCCCCTCTACGTTTTGAACGAGGGAAACCAAGCCATCGTCATCCGCTTCGGCGAAATCGTCAATTCGGCCCGCGACGCCGGCCTCCACGTTAAGATGCCCTTCATCGATTCAGTGGTCACCTACCCCAAAAAGGTCATGTCCCTGGACGGCGACTCGCAGCGCATCCCCACCAAGGAAAACCAGTTCATTATCGTGGATACCACGAGCCGCTGGAGAATAACCGACCCGATTAAGTTTTACGAATCCCTCACCACCATCGAGGCCGCGTATTCGAGGGTAAGCGACATTATCGATTCCGCCGTGAGGACGGTCATAACCGGTTCGAGCCTGAACGAGGTGGTCCGCAACTCAAACCTGATCAACGAGCTGCAGCACCGGGAAAACTTCGCGCTCGGGGCCGACGCCGACGAGGTGGAACTGAGCCAGCTTTCCGGGGAGAAAATCACTTACGAGGCAATAAGCATGGGACGCCAGGAGCTGAGCAACGAGATGACGTCCAACGCCCGGGAAAAGGTACTCGACTTCGGGATCGAACTATTGGATATCGTTCCCCGTCAGATCAAATACTCCGACGAGCTGACCGAAAGCGTGTACAACCGCATGATCAAGGAACGCAACCAGATCGCGCAAACCTTCCGGTCTACCGGCGAGGGTAAGAAGGCGGAATGGATGGGTAAGCTCGAGAACGAGAAAAAGGGGCTCCTATCCGACGCGTATAACCGCGCCGAAACGCTCAAGGGCGAAGCCGACGCCAAGGCCTCCAAGATATACGCCGACGCGTACAGCAGGGACCCCGAGTTTTATGCCTTCTGGAAGAGCATAGAAACCTACAAGACCACCCTGCCCAACTTCGATAAGATCCTTTCCACGGATATGGACTTTTTCAAGTATCTCTATTCGGTAAACGGGCGGTAACGGGTACATGACCATTATCGGACACGAAACCAACGACGGTCGCGCGGTTCTCACGCTCGATACGTGCATGGCCCCGCGCTCCTTCGCCCAGTCCGGCCTGCCCCGGCTTCTCGCCGAGGCGGGTTTCAGGATATCGCCCTCGCTCGACGTGACCGAAACGCTGAGCGAGGGAACGTTCTCGTCCGGCGATAAGGACATTGAAGGCGAACGGGACCGGATGAAGGTATTCTTTCCCGACTTTTCCGGCAAAAGCCTCCTTGATATCGCCGAGGGTCGTTATGAGACACCGGGAGAGCGGGACCAGGCCTGGATTGCGCTCAGTCGCGCCTTTTCGACCCTCTTTCGCCTCGCTAGGGCCGGTGGACACGGGCGGCTCCCGCTGGAAGCCGCCGCGCGTTCCGGACCCGAATCGGTTCTGTGCGGAGAGGACGGCTCGCTTTTCGTCTTGCCGCCCACCTTGTACCGCCGTTGCGCGGCGAACGCGGGGGACGATTCGGAAATCGGGAATCGGCTAACGTGGATTCATCCCGATCCCGAGGCCGCGACGCCGGAGCGGGCCCTTTCCTTTATGGCCGCCAATCTCGCCTACCGGCTTATCGCCGGAAAGAGCGCCTTTGGCGCCCGCGAAATGTCCGCCGAGGAAAAAAAGGAAGAACGGCCGCGATTCGAGGCGCTCACGAACGAAATGAGGAAGGGCCGATTCGAGCGGCTTTATTTCGTTGCCCCTACCCTTTCCGAGGGTCTCGTAAAAGCCCTGGACGCGGCGCTGGACCTCAAGCGTGGGGCTGAAACCGACGACGCCCTGATTGCTTTCTTCGAAAACGGGGCGCCCCTTTCTTCCCAGGTTGATCCGGCGCGGACCGAGGCGTCCGTAACGGTCGCGTTCGCGAGAAGGAAGGAACTGCACGATACGAAACTGCGGAACGCGAGAAAGCGGGAAGCCTTCCTGAGAAGGTACCGGGGACTCCTCTATGGCGCGGGGATCGCGGTCCTCATTATCGGGGCAGTAACGGGCGTAACGATTAACGATATGTCGCGTCGCCCCACGACCAAGGGAATGGATCCTGACGAGGTCGTGGAAACGTTTTACCGGAGCGTCGCGACTTTGGACCAGGAATGGCCCGCGACCTGCTTGGCCAAGGGCGTAAAGCCCGACTACCTGGCGATCCTGACCAATATTTACGTTACCACGAAGGTGCGCGAATCCTATGAGCGCAACGGCGGCGTTCTCTCGCCCGCCCTCCTATTCGCGCACGGAAAAACCGATAACCGACCGGTGTACGGCGTGAGCGGCCTGAACGTCGAAAGGGATATCCCCGGGAAAAACGAATATACCGTATCGTTATACCTGTGGATGCCCACATCGGACGATCCGGTCATCGAGGGAAAGGATCCGGGAGACCAGCTGAGCATACTCCGCTATAGGGACCGGCTCACCCTTGGGTTGGTGAAGGACCGGTGGCGGATCATCGCGTTGGAGCCGCTGGAACGCGCCTCGATAGTGCCCTCCGCGAGCGAAATACTGCCGAAAATCGCGGACGGAAGCGCCGCTGCCGAGCCATGGGCGCCGAGCCCGGAAGAAATAAGCGCGGCGCGGGATGAGGAAATTAAGAGCCTTACCTTTTAACGTTTGACGGGCGGCGCGAAACGCCGCATCGGCCATGAAACGGAGCCCGGTTTTCCTTAACAGGTAAGCCGGGCCTTTTTTTTACCGGGGAACGCCAGCCCGTGAAACGGGCCAGAACCTGAAATTCGCCGTGCCGAGGATACGGTCAACGGAAACGTACTGCGGTTCGAGGTTCGATCGGTACAGGAAGGACCACGTATCCGCTGGGTCGACCTCGGCGAGCCGAAAGACGAGGGAATGGCGCATGTCAAGTGAATTGAAGCGGTTATCGCCCATCATGAAATAGTTGTTTTCGGGGATGTACTCGTTTTGTCCCGGGGGAAACTCGCCCATATTTCGCTGATCGCTCTCGGTCATGTAAAAGTAGTATTTCTGGGCGTCGGAAAGCAGGGACGCGAGCTCTTGGTCGCCCTGAAACCGCTCCGCGGTGGCGTTTGAGGCGAATAATTCCGCGTCGCGCACGATAAGCCTGCCAAAATCGAGCTTCATCAGGAGGTTCGTGTTTCGCATCCGCTCCTCGAACAGGTTGTCCCTGCCGGAATCGCCAATCCAGTCGGTCATAAAATCGGAGAACCATCGGGCGCCTCCGTTCGTGGTCAGGAGAGTTCGGGCCAAGGCGGCGTGGGATTGGAACAGGTTGAGGATCTCCCGGTTTCCGCGGGTAAGGAGATCGGGGGCTTCGGTTACCGTATCGCGGACGGTCTTGAGGGCGACAAATCGGTCGGCCAGGGCCTTGCATTCCTTCGCCGTCGCCTCAAGGTCAAGGTTCGCGCGCACCGACTCCACGGATTCAAGCTCCCGAAAGGCCTCGGCAGAGAGAACCACGCGCTGTACCTGCGCCAATTCAGACCGAGGAAGGGCGGCCAGGTTCCACGTGGCCCACTGCGCGTCTTCCGATACGGGAGTGAAGCGCTCGTCCCCCGCGCGCCTCGCGTAGAGGACACCGTCGACCAGCATGAGCTTTTCCCCGGGAACGCCGGTTACCCGTTTCACCAAAGGGTCGGCCTTCACCGCGCCGAATTCGTCCACGTTGATGTTTACGCCCGTGAAGGTGAGCATGTACACGAGCTGCGACGCGAAGGAACGCACGCGCGCCGCCTTGGTATCGTTATAGTGGGGATTGTTGAACACGACGATATCGCCCCGGCTATAGGAGCGCATTCGGGGTATGCCGACCTCGGAAAGGGGGAATTTGGGCCCGCTTGGGGTTTTTAGCACCACCACGCGGTCGCCGATCATGAATTCGGGCACCATGGATTCTGAGGGAATGGCGTATAGCTGAAAGAAGAAGAGATTGATGAGGAGAACGAGACAGGCGGCTTGCACGAGGGCATCGAGCCATTCAATGCCCTGGGCCGCGAGCCCTTTTTTTACGGCAGAGGGTTCGCCCATGCGCGGCAGCCACGCGGCGACCCGCTTGTCGGCCAGCCTGAACAGGACGTATAAGGACGAGACGGTCGCCGCCACCCAGAGAACGGCCGATACGAGGTCGAGAAGGAAGCTCCCGTCGCCCTCCCCCGCCCGCCGCAATATGAACGAGGTGAACAATACGAACGGAAGGTACTCGAGGAGTTTGCGAAAAATGCCCAAAGACCTTCGGTCCTGCCATCGAACCAGGAGGAAGCCCCGATACGCGGCGATGGCCACGTACGCGAGGGCAAGAGGAAAGCCCAAGGACTCAACGTCTGCCGTCGCGGTAAAACACGTCGCGGCGAAAAGGGCGGCGCTTATCCCGCAGAATAGAAGACTGACAACCATGAATTCCCCTCCGTTATGTGCAATAGTCGGAATAGTATAGCAAAAAAGGGGGAGATAGGACTATACTCGCCCCTATGGATTTCGAAACCCTTTCCCTTGATCCGAGCCTCGCGCCTTCCTACGCCCCGGGTACGCTTACCGTTCCCGAGGGCACGCTTCGCGAGCTTTCCCGAATCGCCTTCGAGCGTATCGCCTTTACCTTCCCGAAGACGCACCTGGACCATCTTCGGCACATTGCCCTAAACCCGGTAAACAGCGCAAACGACCGTATGGTTTCAGGATGCCTCCTCGAGAACGCGATAATCGCCTCAGGAGGCGTCTATCCCCTCTGCCAGGACACCGGCACGGCCCAGGTCTTCGCCTGGAAGGACGAGGGAGTCGTGACCGGCGCCGACGATCGCGCCGCCCTCGCGGCGGGTGCGGAAGACGCCTATACCGGCAGGAACCTTCGGTATTCCACCACCGTACCCCGAGACCTTTTCACCGAGGAAGACCCGCGGAACAATATGCCCGCGCAAGTGCTCATCGAGTCTACCGCGGCTTCGATGTCGCGGGAACGGGCGAGCGAACCCTCCTACCGTTTCCTCTTCTGCGCCAAAGGCGGCGGATCGGCCAACAAGACGAAGCTGACGCAGGCTACCAAGGCCCTGCTCAATGAGGCCTCGTTCACCGCGTACCTCGAGCGCGAGATCGCGGCGCTTGGCACTTCGGCCTGTCCGCCTTACACCATCGCGGTGGTAGTCGGTGGCATTAGCCCGGAACAAAACCTTCTCGCCCTCAAGCTCGCCACCGCCGGGCTGTGGTCAGCGGAAGGGGACGAACGGGATAGGGCCGTTATGGGCGTACGGCCCCTGCGCATTCCCGAATGGGAGGCAAAGGTTTTGGAAATCGCCGGAGCGACGGGAATCGGGGCCCAATTCGGGGGAAAGGCCCTCGCCTGCGAGGCGGTGGTCCTCCACCTGCCCCGGCACGGAGCCAGTTGCCCCGTTTCCATCGGAGTGTCTTGTTCGGCGCACCGGAATCTTTTCGCGAGAATCGACCGGAACGGCGTGCACGTGCAGCGGACAGTCGGCGATCCGGCCGCCCTTCCCGGCTTGTCCGACGCCGCCGGGCTCGCGGAGCGAGTTCCGCCGGGAGCGCTCATAGCCGACCTTGACCGGGGCTTGAACGCCTTCCGAGCGGCCCTGTCGGGAATAAAGCCGGGAACGCCGGTCATACTCTCGGGAACCCTGTTGGTCGCCCGCGACGCCGCCCATGCCCGGTGGAAATCGTTACTGGATAAGGGCGAAACCTTACCGGAATACGCCTACAGATACGCCATTTTGTACGCAGGGCCCGCAAAAACCCCGGAGGGCGAGGTTTCGGGAAGTTTCGGCCCCACCACCGCGGGAAGGATGGACGATTACGCGGAATTGCTCATGAGCCGGGGGGTCGCCCTGGTAACCCTCGCGAAGGGGAACCGGAGCGCGGCCTGGGCGGCATCGTGCGCCGCTTACGGCGGGTTTTATCTCGGAACCATGGGGGGAACGGCCGCGCTCATCGCAAAACGGCACATCGTGCGCTCGGAGATCGTCGATTACCCCGAATTGGGCATGGAGGCGGTACGGCTCGTGACGGTACGGGACCTCCCGGTCTTCGTGCTGATCAACGATCGGGGCGAGGATTTTTACCGGGATTTGCCGTGAGCCTGTATTCCATAAACGAGGCCCTAGAACGGTTCGAGAACGACGCGGCGCTCTGGTCCGAATTCGCGGAAACGTGGCTCGAAACGGTACAGGCGGACCATGACGGCTTTACGGAAGCGCTAGAAGCGGGAAATTCACGGGCCGCCCTCTATCATATACATAAATTGAAAGGGGCCTCGGCCACCATCGGCGCGACGGGCCTCGCCTCGATCAGTCAGTCCCTCGAGTTGGAAATTCGGGAACTCAGGATCGATGGGGCCAAGGCCCTTTCCGCGGGGTTTAATGAGGTATTCGCGCTTTCCATACGCGAAACCCGCCGGCTTATCGCCGGATTCCGTACGCCCGGTCAAAGTTTTCCCCGATAATTCCCTCAGTTTCTTCCGGGTCCGTGCGCCACAGGGCCGCTATCCGTTCGTGTACGGCGCCGATATCGCTTAATACCGTATACCGCTCGCCCCGCAGCGTCATCCAGGGAGCGTCGGTTTCCGCCAGAATCCGTTCCCGAGGCAGGCTTTCAACGGTAGCTATCAGGGAACGGTCGCCGCGCAAAAGGCCCTTTCCCGCCGAAAACCAGGCATTCACGCCCCGTTTTAAAAAAGACTTCGCCTCGACGGGCGAGCCGGGCCACCCGTGAAAGATAACGGAATTGAGGGCCGAGAGAAGGCGGGAATCCGCGAAAACAAGGTCAAGGGCCTTCCTGCAATGCACGACCAGCGGTAAGCCCCATTCCCGGGCGATCCTGAGTTGCGCTGCCCACGCGAGGCGCTGCCTTTCCAGGTCGGACCGATACGCCTCGGTAAATAGATCGTAACCCGCCTCGCCCACGGCGCCGATCCGTCCCTGACGCGCCAGGGACTCGAGAAAGGGCACGGTATCCGGATCGGGATTCTGGGGATGCACGCCAAAGGAAAGCACCACCCGGCCCGTATCGCGGGACCGCTCGGCAAAGCGCTCGTTCCACGCGAATTCGTTCGGCTCATGGGCGTTCGCGCACAGCGAGGCGACGAGGCCGAGCGCCGGTTCGGTTCCCGAGGCCGTGAATAAATCGAAGGGATGCGCGTGGGCGTCGGTAAGCATATCTGGATTATAACGCTAAAGATTCCCCGCAGGCACCCGAAAATTATCCTATCTGGAGGTTTTATGAAAAACTACTTTATCAGGAGCAATCCCGGTTCCGCGGACTACTTGTCAGTTCTCAATGAAACCGATGAAGGATTTATGGTGCGCATTTATCGTGACCTTGACGGCTATATCAAGATTGTCGACGAATACATGACCCGCATGCTTTTCGAAAGCTGTTTGAGAACCGGCTACCTTGCCGAAATGGAAGCCGAAACCGCGGTCGCCACCGCCTAATCCCGCCGCCGAAACCGAACGATAGTCCCGGACAAGACGGGCGTCGGAACGCATCCGGCGCCCTTTTTTATTGCGCGTTCCCTTCCAGCTCCGCCCGCACGCGATCCCACGCGCCTTCCCGATCTCCCCGGTCTACCCAGAGTATGCGCACTCCCTTTTTTTCCATTCCGCGAAACCAGGTTTCCTGCCGCTTGGCGAATTGGCAAATGGCGGTGTAAAGGCGGTCGCGGTATTCCTGGCGGGAAGGAATCGCCCCCCGCAGGAATTCGGCCGTAAAGCGGTATTCCAGGCCGAGCCGTTCCAACCGTTCCCATTCGATGCCCCCGGCGTGAAGCCCGGCGACCTCTTCCACGAGCCCCTGGCCGAGCCTGGCGTCGAGCCGCTCGGCGATGCGCCGACGCAATTCGCCCCGCTCAAAGCGGACGCCCAATACGAGGGGGTCCAGCGCGGGCAATCCGCCCTCGTCGTTCGGTATCGGGTTTTCCCGGGCGTATTCGGCGATTTCGATGGCGCGAACGAGGCGCGGCCGTTCTTCCAGGTCGGTCCGGTTGTGCGGCGCCGACCGAAGGCGTAAAAGCCGCTCGGTCAGGGCTTCCATGGATAGGGCCTCAAGCTCGGCGCGCAACGGGGGATTGGGCGGAACGCGGACGAAACCGTACCCCCTCAACACGGAGTCGAGGTAGAGACCCGTGCCGCCGCAGGTTATGGGCAGTGCCCCGCGGCGGCGGATATCGTCCCACGCGGCGTAAAAATCGCGCTGAAAGTCAAAAACGCTGTATTCCGCGGGCAAAGCGGTTATGTCGATCAGGTGGCGGGGAATCGAGCCGTATTCGGCAAGGTCCTTTCCCGAGCCGATATCCAGGCCGCGGTATACCTGCCGGGAATCGGCGGAGATAATTTCGGCGGCGATATCCCGGGCGGCCAGGCGCCGCGCGAGATCCACCGCCAGGCCGGTTTTCCCCGCCGCGGTGGGGCCGAGGACGAAAAGGCCGTTTACCATACGCGAACGATCGCGCACTTCAGGTAATCGGACTCGGGATAGCCCGAAAGCGCCGGATGATCCGGTCCGGGCCCGCGTTTTTCGAGAATCTGCAGGGTGCGGCGCGAATCCTTGGCGGCATGCTGGAGCATCGAGTAAAAGCGGTCGGCCCCGAAAAAGTGGGAACAGGAGGCGGTGACCAGATACCCGCCGTTTTCCAGGAGGCGCATGGCCCGCAGGTTGATTTCCTTATAGCCGCCGTAGGCCTTCTCGATCATTTTGGCGCTCTTCGTGAACGCGGGGGGGTCAAGGACGATGAGGTCGAACGTCCGCCCCTCGCGCTCGTATTCCTTGAGAAGGTCGAACACGTCGGCTTGGCGGGCGGTGACGACAGAGGCGGCGCCGTTGCGTTTCGCGTTGGCCCGCACCGTCTCCACGGCTTCTTCGGAAATATCCACCGATTCGACCTCGGTGGCTCCGCCCTTCCAGGCGTTCAGGCCGAAAGCGCCGGTATGGGTAAAGGTATCGAGGACGCGGCAGCGACCGTCCTTGCGGGCGATGCCCGCCGCCAATTGCGCGACGCGCGCCCGGTTATCCTTTTGGTCGAGGAAATAACCGGTTTTCTGCCCGTTTTCGAGGTCTACCTCAAGCTCTATGCCGTTTTCGCGGATGGTGACGCGGGGATTGAAGGACGGTCCGATCCAGCCCTTTCGTTCTTCCAGCCCTTCCAGGGCGCGCACGTGCACGTCGCTTCTCTCGAAAACGCCGTCGGCGCCGGTTACCTCCAAGAGGGCGGATACGATGTGATCGCGAAAGGTTTCCATCGCGAGGGTAAGGAATTGGACGGAAAGGAAGACCGTGCCGTCAATGGACGCGAAGCGGTCCACCACCAAGCCGGGAAGGTAGTCCGATTCGGCGAAAACGAGCCGGTACGAATCCCCGACCGCGTAGAAGGGAAGCCGGGCTTCCTGGGCCGACCGTACGCGGCGCGCGAAAAACTCCCGGTCGATTTCCTCGGCCCGGTCGCGGGTAAAAAGCCTGACGGTGATCTTTGACTCGCGGTTAACCACGCCCTTGCCCAAGAAATGGCCGGCCTTGGTCATCACCTCTACCACGGCGCCGGAAGCGCACGTACCCTGATACCGCTCTATCTCGTTGTCGAATACCCACGGATGCCCGAGAAGGATGCGGTCTTCCTCGCGGGCCTTTAGAAACACTCTGTCCATGGAGAGGGAGTATATCCCTTTCGTTGCCATTCAGCTAGCAGTATGGTATCGTTAAGGCATGAAGAAACCAGCTCGCATCGCGCTTTTCGCGTTTCTCGCGGGGGGAATCGCCTTCGCGGAGCCCTCGACCGGCGAGGTACGGATACGTCAGGCCCTCGCCGATTCCGCGGCGGCCGCGGCCGGAAAGGGGAGCTTCCTCTCGCCGCAGGACCTGGGCACCTGGAACGACGTGCTTACCTCGTCGCTATTCCTCCTGTTCCGTAAAACCGAGCTGTACCGGGGTTCGATAACGCTTTCGGTGGAAAACAGTCCCGACGCGGGGGCGGCGTACCTGACGGGGGGAACCTTCAAGGTCACCTCAGGGCTTCTCGACGGCGTGGACGAGGAACTGTTCGCGCGTACCGCCGCGGGAACCGGACGGACGCGGGACATGGACGATAGCCGGGAACGGCTGGTCCTGCCCTACCTCGCGTACGAGGCCGCCCGCTTCGCCCTTGACCAGCCGTATCGCGCCGCGGCTCGCCGCTTCGCGGATAATCCGGCGACGGCCCAAACCCTTCCCTGGGCGGCCCTTACGGCCCCGTCCGAGGCCGAGGTATTCGCCGCGGATACCCTCGCCCTATCGCTTCTGGCCGCCGCGGGATACGACGCTGCCGTCTATGGCGAATGGCTTTCTTCCCTCAACGCGAGGGTGCGCTCCGGCAATCCGGGCAACGCGCTCGCCTACCTTTCGCCTCTGCCCGCCCCCGCCGCGCGGCTCGAAAACCTGCGGGCCAACGCCGGCAACGCCGCCGCGGACAGTACCGCGATCCGGGCGGTCTTGCGCGACCTGCGTACCGGAACGGGCGCGGAAGAGCTGCAGGAAGCCCTCGCGGGGCTCACCGACCGCTACCCCGATTCGCCCTACTTCATCCGCCTCAGGGCCTTCGCGTCCCATCTTCGCTGGCTTACGGAAGTGGAGCCCGCACGGCTTTCCGTCGCCACCGTACTGCCCTTTGCCCGCGAGGGTTCCGCGGAATTCGAGCGCCTGGCGCCCCTCATCGCGGACTCGGTCACGGCGCTCACCGCCGCGCCGGTCAGCGCGAGGCCCGCCTGGACCGAGGCCGCGGCGGCCTATGAGGAACTGGCCGGAAAATATTCAGACCCCGTGGCCGAATCGGCCTACGCCATGCTCCTCGCCTACTCCGGCGACAAGACCCTCCTTGCCCGATCGCGGCGGATCGCGGATACGGCGGCGGCGGCCGAAACGGGAACCAGGGCGGGGCGGTTTTCTTTCGCGGCCCGCGCGAACCAGGCCGCCGTTACCCTGCTTACCGGCAAGGATACCCTGAAGGCGTCGTTCCTTTTCGAGGGGCTCATTTCCGACTTTTCCGCGAACCGGGGCGCGTTCGCCTCCCCCTGGACCGTACCCACGGGAACGCCGGGCGACACGCGCATACTGCTGTTGAACGCGATCCTCGCCGCGAAACGGAACGGAGATCCCGCCACGGCGCTTCGATCCCGGCTCCTCGAGCTCGCGGTCCCGAAAAGCCTCGGCAGGATCACGGCCCGGGGGCTGACCAACGGCGACGATTCGGACGCCGTCTTGGACAAGTGGGGAACCCCGGCCGAGATCGTGTACAACCTCGAATCGGAGACCTGGTACTACCCGGGCCTCAACGCGACGGTGACCCTCGCGCCCGCCGCGGGGAGCCGGGCGAGCGCGCTGAGAACGGTCGGCATCGGGCCCCGGTCCCCGGTTTCTCCCGGGGGGGACATACGGACCAACGATACGAGATCGCAGTTCGAGAACGCCTTCGGCAAACCCGCCTGGGTCTCGGGGGATCGGGAAGTGTATCTCGTGAACGGGAACCGGGTATCGGTGCTCTACCTGGGCGGGGACGGACAGGAAGGATTGACGGCGCGCATCCGCGAAATCACCGTGGAATTCGCGGACGCGGCGCCCTGATCTTATAGGTCGTTAAACACGTCTTTCATCGTGAACACGCCGCGCTTTTTGGCGCCCTGCGCGTCCGGCGACGTGAGCCATTCCAGGGCCCGCACGGCGCCGAGGGCAAATCCCTCGCGATTTCGGGCGGTATGGGTCAACTCGATGGTATCTGCGGCGGAATCGAACCAAACGGTGTGGGTTCCGGGCACGGCCCCGACGCGCACGCTGGATAGATGCAGCTCGTCGGCCTCGGGCTTGCGAACGAAGCAGTCCGTCACGAGCCTCGTCTTTCGGGGCATGTTGTCCATGACGCGCTTCGCCAGGTCCAAGGCGGTACCGGATGGGCTGTCGGCCTTTTGGTTGTGGTGTGACTCGAAAAGCGCGACGTCGTATTCGTCGAAGGCGGCCATGAGCCGCGCCGCCTCGGACACGATCCGATAGAAGAGGTTGACGCCGATCGAAAAGTTCGAGGAATAAAGCAGGGACGTTTCCGATTCCTCCAACGAGGCGCGAACCTCGTCGAGGCGGTCATGCCAGCCCGTCGTGCCCACGACCAGGGGAATCCCGGTGGGGATGATGGTCCGAATGTTGCCGAACACCGATGAAGGGTGGGAAAACTCGATCGCGCCCTCGACGCCGGAATCGAGGAGGCACGATTTCATCTTCTCCGGATCGCCGGTCACGCAGGAGGCGTCCTTCGCGAAGGGATCGATCGTGCACGCGATCTCGTGACCGTGCAGTCGCGCGGCCTGTGCGATCATGTGCCCCATCTTCCCGTAGCCTATCATGCCTATTCTCATTGTCCCTCCCCGGTCGCGATGCCCGCGTCGCCAAAATAACGGTCGTGTAGCACCTGAACGACCCGCTGCGCCTCCGAGGAATCGCAGATCATGCTGATATTGACCTTCGAGGCGCCCTGACTGATCATCTGCACGTTTATGTCTTCCTTTTCCAAGGCGGCGAAGGTCGCGGCGAGAATGGAACTGGAACGCCGCACGTCGCAAATAATGGTGACGATTGCCTTGTCCTTGCGGATATCGATGCTCGCGTATTTTTCCAGATCGTGGCGGAGGCCGGCGAAATGGGCCTTCTCGCTGTCGACGGTCAGGGAGACGGAGACCTCGGAAGTGGCCACCACGTCTACAGAAATAGAGTGGGCGGCGAACGACTCGAACACCTTGGCGAGAAACCCGTGCTGGCCCAGCATTCTGGTGGAAACGATATCGATGAGGGTTACGTTCTTTTTCGAGGTTATCGCGCGGACCGAGGGCGGCTTTACCTCATGCCGGGTCACGATAATGGAGCCGGGCGCGTCGATGTTGTAGGAGTTCTTGACCCGAACCGGGGTCCCGGTCTGGAGGCAGGGCTGCATGGAACGGGGATGCAGCACCTGCGCGCCGAAATACGCGAGCTCGGCCACCTCGTCGTAGGTCGCCACGGGCACGGTACGGGCCTCTTTCACGACCCGGGGATCGGTGGTCAGGATGCCGTCGACGTCCTTCCAGGTCTGTACTTCGTCGGCCCGCAGCGCGGCGCCCAGCATGGTCGCGGTGAGGTCGCTTCCTCCCCGGCCCAGGGTGGTAATGAAGCCCCGCTCGTCTTTCGCGATAAAGCCGGTAACGACCGGGATCGGCAATCCGTCTCCCCTTTTTCCGTCCCGGTAGGGGCCCAATTCCTTGCGGATATTTTCCCAGGTGGCGGGCAATAGGTCGGCGGAAGTGTAATTCGAGTCCGATACGAAGCCAACGTCCCAGGCATCCCGAAAAACGGAGCGAATGTTGAGGGAATTGAGGTAGGCGGCCATCAGGCGGACCGATAGACGCTCGCCGAAGGAGACCAGATAGTCCTTCGAGCGGGGGGTCACCTCGCGCAGCATGGATATGCCGGTAAGCAGGGTCCTGAGCTCTCCGAGAAGCTTCACGATATCGCCTGAGGGGACGCCGAGTTCCGCCGCGGTGTCCATATGCAGTTTTTCTACCGCATCGATCGTAATATGGCCCTCGAGGGCGGCGTCCGCTGCTTCAAGAAGGTGATCGGTGGTATCGCCCATGGCGGAAAGCACGACGACGGGGCGTTTCTCCTCGAAACTTTTGATAATATTCGCGACATGCTTAATCCGCTCCGCGTTCGCCACGGAGGATCCGCCAAATTTCATTACGATCATGATGCGCTCCCTCAGTAATAATTATTCAATACAGTCGAGTAGTTCTGCATAAATATACCAAATTGGGGAAAGCAGAGCAAGCCACCTTGTAAGCCCGCCGCGTGAAATGGTACAGTGCCCCATGAGTTTCAAGGAATTTTCACTGGTTTTATTCAAGCTTCGCCCCGCCGTCGTAACCGGACGGGACGGCGATAAATATGAAATTACCCTGGCGGACGACAAAAAAAAGGTTCGCGATAAAGATATCGTCTTGCTCCATGAGGGTCCCGTAAAAAACCTGTCCTCGGCGCTTACGGCACGACTCCCCGACGCCGATATGGGCGAAGCGGCGGAGTTTTTCTCCGCGGAGAGCCCGCTCTTCGCTGAACTGACGGAGCTCCTTTGGGGCGCGATTGCCCCTGAAAGCGCCTGGGCCGCCTGGCAGGCAATCTGCGCATCGCCCTTATTCGAGGCGACGGCCCCCGATGCCCCGATCAGGGTGCGGACGGCTGAAGAGGCGGAAGCGATTATCCGCAAGGCGGAGGCGAAGGAATCGGAGGCCGCCGAGCGGGAGGCCTTCGCGGGCCGGATCAGGGCGACGTTAGCGGGAAAGGGCGGAATCGAACTGCCCGGCGACGCGAAATTCCTTCAGGACGCCGAGGCGCTCGCCCTGGGGAATACCGACAAATCGAGGGCGCTTCGCGACGCGGGCTTAGCGGAAACGGCCGAAATGGCCCACAAGCTCCTCTTGCTCTGCGGTTACTGGCCCCTGGAGCGGAACCCCTGGCCGAGCCGCCGAAACCATAGCCTGGCCTCCTCTACCGTAGAGGTTCCGCGACCCGCGGACGAAGCCGACGCCGTGGACCTGACGCACCTTGAGTCCTTCGCCATCGATAACGCCTGGAGCACCGATCCCGATGACGCCGTATGCGTTGAGGGCAACGCGCTTTGGGTGCACATAGCCGATCCCGCGGCCACGGTTACCCCCGACTCACCCGCCGATCTCGACGCCCGCGGACGGGGCGCGACCCTGTACGTTCCCGAGGGAGCCGCGCGCATGCTGGACGATCGGGCGCTGGAATGGTACGCCCTCGGCCTGACCCCGGTTTCGCGGGCCCTCTCGTTCCGCTTAACCTTTACCGAAACGGGCGCCGTGGATACCGTTGAGGTGAAAAAAACGAGAATACGGGTCACGAGACTCACCTATGCCGAGGCCACGGCCAGGCAGGAAGAGAGCGGCCTCGCGCCCCTTTTCGCCATCGCCCGGCGCAATATCGCCCGTCGAGAAGCCGCCGGCGCCGTGTCCATTGAATTGCCGGAAGTGCACCTTTCGGTAACGAAAGGCGCGGACGGGACCGCGGAAGTAATCATAGAGCCCGTTAAGGACGAGATCGCCGCGGACATGGTCCGGGAAATGATGCTCCTTGCGGGCGAAGCGGCGGCTCGGTTCGCCTTTAAGAACGCGATTCCCTTTCAATACGTGAGCCAAGAAAAGCCCGATATTCCCAAGGATCTGCCGGAAGGCCTTGCCGGGGAATATCGCAAGCGACGCGCCATGAAGTCCCGCAAGGTAGGAACCATACCCTCGGACCACGCGGGCCTCGGAATCGGAATGTACAGCCAAGTCACGAGCCCGCTCCGGCGATACGGCGATTTGATCGCCCATCAGCAACTCAGGGCCTTTATCGAGGGCCGCAAGCCCATGGACGACGACGAGCTCCTCCTGAAGGTCGCCGCGGCGGACGGCGCGGCCAGGGAGTGCACCCTGGCGGAACGAAGCTCCAACCTGCATTGGGTTCTCGTCTTCCTGTCGCGAAACCCCCAGTGGCGAGGGAAGGCCGTGGTCGTCGAGAAAAACGGCCCCATGTCGACCCTCCTGGTGCCTGAGCTGGGCCAGGAATCCAAGATTGCCCTCAAGGACGACCTGCCGCTGAACGCGGAAATCACGGTACGGGCCGGCAACATCGATATACCCACCCAACGCCTTGCGTTCATTCCGGAGGGCGAATGATGGGCGGGGCCCCCTTCAATCCCAAGGAAGTCATTTTCGCCCCCACCGCCGCGTGTAACCTCCATTGCGCCCATTGCCGGGTGGATCGGACCAGGGGAGCCGGCGCGGCGCGGCTTACCGCCGAGAGGGCCATTCCCTTTCTCCGCGACTGCGCGGAACGGGGCATAGAGCGCGTGGGTTTCTCGGGCGGAGAGCCCTTTCTGGCCCTGGACTTCCTCGTCGCCCTTTGCGCCGAAACCGTCAGTCTCGACCTATACTTTGACCGGCTCATGACCAACGGCGACTGGTATCGCGACGAGGCGCACCTGAGAAAAGCCCTCGAAGCCGTATACGATGCGGGCTTCGACGGGACCGTCGGCTTAAGCCTTGACCGGTGGCACGGGCAGGAAAGCGGGCGCGTTGCCCTCTTAATCGCCAGAGTCGCGGATATTTCGGGCAGAAACGACGGCATAGAAATTGACTGCGCCCTGAACGCCGACGGAAGCTACCCTGTGGAACTCCTCGAGGACGTCGCGCGGGCGCTGAAAGGCCTTGGCTTCCCCGAAGCCGCCCTGGTCCGCGATTACGGGGTACCCGCGGCCATCGCCGACGGTCGGGGGCTGCGGCTGCCGATAACCGGGATTCCCCTCTCCCGGGGCGCGGACGACCCGGCGGCATGGAACGCCGAAGAATGGTTCAAGGACGATTGGTGCCTCGGCCCGGGCAACGTGCTTTACGCGCACGCGGACGGTTCCGTGGCGGCGTGCTGCGGTTTCGCGAACGAGCGGCCAGAACTCGCGCTGGGAACCGTCGACGATCCCGTCGAGGCGCTTATTGCGGCCGGCTTGAGCGGGAATCACACGCGACTTTGCTATCAGACCGGGCTCGCGACCCATCGCGCGGAACTAGAGGCGCGGGGCTTCCGTTTCCCGGGCAAAACCGGCGATATGTGCTTTTTTTGCGACTGGCTCTGCGCTCATGACCCGAACAAGCCGAATCAGCAACCCTAGTAAGGGTCCCATCGATACGCGAAGGACTGCTCCTTAAAAAAAAAGACCGCCGATAGGCGGTCTTTTTTTCGTTAATCGCTTTGGATTACTCGGACTTCACTTCTTCGCAGATGCTCCGTTCGGTTTCCTTGTCGAAGAACTTGGCCTTTTCCATGAGGGGCTCGAAATTGACGGTTTCGCCAATCTGGAACACGATGTCGGGAGAGGTGCGGGCAATGACCTGCTGGGCCTTAGTCGCGAGATAGAGGTGGGTTTCGGCGCCGAGAGGCTCCTTAACGCTGACCTTCATCTGCATGTTGTTCTTGCTGGCGGGGCTCTTCACGTAGGTCAGGTCCTCGGGGCGAACGCCGAAGAACACTTCCTTACCGATGTAATCTTTCAGGAACTTCTGCTGATCCGCGGTGGGAACGAGCTCGAAGGAACCTTCGTCGCAAACGACCTGTCCGCCCTTCTCGAGTACCTTCACGGTGAGGAAGTTCATGGGCGGCGATCCGATGAAGCCGGCGACGAACTTGTTGATCGGGTGATTATAGAGATAGAGCGGGGAACCGATCTGCTGGATCTTTCCGTCTTTCATGACGACGATCTTGTCGCCCATGGTCATGGCTTCGACCTGGTCGTGGGTAACGTAGATCATGGTCGCCTTGAGGCGGTTGTGGAGATCGGAGATCTCGGCGCGCATCTGCACGCGAAGCTTGGCGTCGAGGTTGGAAAGGGGCTCGTCGAAGAGGAAGACCTTGGGGTTGCGCACGATGGCGCGGCCGACCGCCACGCGCTGGCGCTGTCCGCCGGAGAGGGCCTTCGGCTTGCGGTCAAGGAGCTTCTCGATATCGAGGATACGGGCGGCCTCGTTCACGCGGCGCTCGATTTCCTTCTTGTCGGTTTTGCGGATCTTGAGACCGAACGCCATGTTGTCGTATACGGTCATGTGGGGATACAGCGCGTAGTTCTGGAAAACCATCGCGATGTTGCGGTCTTTCGGGGGAACGTCGTTCATGCGATCGCCGTCGATGAAGAGATCTCCTTCCGAGATTTCCTCAAGACCGGCAACCATGCGCAGGGTCGTCGACTTTCCGCAACCGGAAGGTCCGACGAATACGACGAATTCCTGGTCGTCCACCACGATGTTCGCATTGTCCACGGCGCGGACGTTTCCGTCGTACACCTTGCCAATGCCCTTGAGTTCTACCTTTGCCATTTCTGGCCTCCTTAGGGGTTATCTTATAGTAAAGATTTTACGGGTAAAGGAAGGAAATGTCAAACAAAATGTGCGGCAATCCGCTGAACCCAGGGATCGAGCAGGACGAAGGCCGCGACGATGACCAAGGCCGGTAAGTAATTCGCCGTCTTTAATTTCCTCAAGCCCAGTAGGTTTACCGCGATCATCAAGACCAGGGCGCCTCCGGTTCCGGTAAGCTCGGCGACCATCTGATCGGTCATAAAGGGCTTGAGAAAGCCCGATCCAAGCGTCAGTAGGCCCTGATACGCCAAAATCGAGAGCGCCGAAAACGCGGTGCCTATCCCCATAGCGGAGGCGAATACGATGGCCATAAAACCGTCGAGCACCGATTTCGTGAAAAGCATGGTGTAATCCTTCTCCACACCGGCCTTAAACGAGCCCACGATGGCCATGGCCCCCACGCAGAAGAGCACCGAGGAATTGAGGAAGGCGTAGGCGAAACGGGAATTGGTTGGCTGCCCGTCGGTTATCGCGCCTTTTTTTGCCCCGCCGAAGCGCCGCTCCAGAAAGCGGCCCAGGGAAAGGATCAGGCCGTCGATATCCCACCAGGTGCCGAAAATTCCCCCAAGGATGAGGGCAAGGGCGAGGTAGATGACGTTCCGGGTCTGAAACGCCATTTGCATGCCGATAACGAGGGTGACGATACCAGCCGCCGAGGCGATGATATCCGACATTTCGTCGGTGATTTTACGGGCGAACGCGAGTCCGAGAAAGGAACCCGCGACGATCGCCAATGCGTTGATGATGGTCGCTATCATGATTGCCTTATGATAGGGAAGCCTGAGGGGACTGTCAATCGAAACGGTAGAGCCGTTTCCTCAGGAAGGGAAAGGCAAGGACGGCCAGCGCGGGAAAGAGCGAGAAAAGGAAAAACAGGGTGCGGTACCCGAACCCCTGAATCACGAATCCGCCCAGCACGTTTCCCAGGGCGGAAGAAATGCCTACCGCCACGGACGTATAAATGGTCATGGCGACGACCATGTACCTCTTTGGGGCCCGTTCGGCGACGAAGAGAATCGCCGCGGGGTGAAAGAGGCCGAAGCAGACCGAATGGAGAAGCTGGCCGGCCACGGCCCCGCCAAAGGTGGGAATCATCGCGTACGTAAGGTTGCGGACGGTGATGGCCACTACCGAGAATAAGAGGATTTTCGCGGTACCGAACTTCTTCACGAACCAGCCGGAAAGGAACATGAAGGGGACCTCCGCCGCGGCGGACAGCGCCCAAAGCCCCGCATACGATTCGAGATGGAGATATTCCCTGACATAGAGCGAAAGGAAGCGCTGGGAGGGAACCATTCCGAGAAAGCCGAGGAATATAAGGGCTATGCCGATCCAGTACGAAACGCCGAAGGAACGCATCGCCTTGCGGTAGCGGTCGAATCCGGGCGGTCCCACGGGCACAGGGGCTTCCGGCTCAACGGCAAGATTTTGCGGCTCATCGGCTTTCCCCTCGCCGGGCGGGGCCGCCTCTTCGGCGTGGGCGGGCCATACCTTGAGGAGTCCGGGAACCAAGATAACGGAGAGGGCGAAGGCGATCGCCGAGGCGCCGATCCAAAAGGCGATGGAAACGGGCTCGTCCGAGCGCACCAGCGGGGTAAACTGGAGCACGAGGGCCATGCATACGAACCCGATGCTCCCCAGAACCCGTATGCGCCCGTAATCGTTTCGGTTATCGCCGAGCATCCTGGATACCAGGGCGTCGGAAACGGGAACCGCGCCCTTGAAGCCGATGGCGAATACGGCCAGGGACAGCGCGGTCACCGCGAAATTCCTGAAGATCACCAGGGGGGGCAGAACTAGGGCCATTAGGAAGGCGAAGGCGACCATCGCCTGGCCGTAGCGCCCCGATTTATCGACACGGGAAGAAACGAACACGGGGAAGATAAAGCCGGAGACCTCGAAGATGCCCTGAAGCACGCCGATCATCGCCGGGGAGAAACCCAATCCGGACAGCAGGATGGATAAATACGTATTGAATACGCTATAAACCGCGAAAAGTAAAAAGAGGGGAAGACCCATTATCATGTCGGATCAAATCTCCACGCCGAGGAATTTCTTGACGGCCATGCCCACGCCGAAGGACAACAGGGTAACGCCCATGCTTACGGCGAACATCTCCAGGAAGTGGCGGCGGAACGGAAGGTCCTTCGCGGTACAGAGATAGTAGTTAAAGCCCAGGATAATGAGGATCACGAGGATGAGGGTCGATCCCAGGGCCAAAAGGAAGTTCGCGGTAAGGAAGAACGGGAGCACGAGCAAAAACACCGTTATTATATAGGCGATGCCGGTGTACAGGGACGATTTTCCCGCGGATATTTGCGAGTCCGGCTCGGAACGCTGGGAAAGGTACTCGGAGGCAGCCATGGAAAAGGCGGCCGATACGCCGGTGATTAATCCGGTCATGGCCACGAGCCGGGTGTTTTGGAAGGCGAAAGTGAAGCCCGCGAGGGCGCCCGTTAGCTCTACCAGGGCGTCGTTCAGGCCCAACACGACGGACCCCGCGTATTTGAGCCGTTCCTCGTCTATCATGGCGACCAGGGCGTCTTCATGGGAATTCTCCTCGTCGATAATGGCCTGTACGTCGGGGAAATCGGCGAGAATGCCCGCGTAGCCGTTTTGGCCGTCGGCTTCGCCCTTTTCGAGCTTTTTTACGGCGAAGGTTAGGCCGAGAAAACGGGCGAGGAAAACGAATAGGGAAACCTTGAGGCCCTGGGGTTTCAGGCGCGTACCGGTAATCGATTCCCAGCGCAGGGTGTGCTTGCGCTCGTCCTCCGCGATGCGCCGCATAATATCGGCGTTGGATGCGTCGGGAAGCAGGTTTGCCACCCGCTCGTAGATTTCGGCGTTGGTGGCCTCGTCTTGCTGGAAGCGAAGGATCTTTTTTTTCAATTCGGGGGAAAGGGCCGAGATATTCATGTTTTTACTCCGTTGGGTTTAGGAAACCCGTATCGGGTAAAGCGTAACGAATGCGGCTGATCCTTGCAATCCCCCGCCGTATTTTCGGCGGGGAAAAGCGGTTCTCGAACGCCGGGCCCTCAGAACGCGGGCATGGAATCCTCGGCGCCGGCGGCCATCGCCATGCCGGCCTCGGGCGCTCCGGAAGCCTCGTCCGATTCGTTGATCGGCTCGTAGCCGAGACTCTCGCCGGACTCATCCTCGGCCACCGCGTCCTTCTGGCGAAATTGCGGCTTAAACTCGACGTGCTCGGCCACGATCTTGACCTTATTGAATTTCTTCCCGTCCTGGCTTTCCCAGCGGTCCTGCTTTAGGCGGCCGACGACCCGGACTCCCCTGCCCTTCAGGCAATGCTTGCCGCACTGTTCGGCGAGCTTGGCCCAGCTTTCCACCTCGAAAAACGAGGTTTCCTGCTCGTATTCGTCGTCTTGCCGATAGGAGCGGTTTGACGCGACGGAGAAGGAGCAAACCAGGGTTCCCCGGGGCGTTTCCTTGAGGACGGGGTCCCGGACGACGTTGCCTTCCAGCAAGATTGAATTGAGAGCGTTCATATATACCTCCACGACGTGATATGCGGGGAGGCATCCGATCCCGATGACCGAACCCCTTCCCGAATCCCTTGTCGGGAGAAACGGGGGCGGTGCCCGAAAAGAAAAATGCGTGCGCCGTTGTCGGGAAGAAAAAAAGGGCCGGCATACGCCGGCCCGAAGTTGCGCCTTAATTTTATTGCTTCTCGGCCCGCGCCGCGGCGATGCGGCCCTTAAGCTCCGCGAGCTGGGCTTTCACCCGTTCCGGATTCGGCCCGCCGGGAAGGTCGCGCGCCCGCATACAGGCTTCGGGAGACAGCAAGGCGTACACGTCCTCGGCGATCAGCGAAGAATGCTTTTTCATGCGCTCAAAGGGAAGTTCCGTCATGTCGCGGATTCCCCCTTCGATGCATTCCCGTACCACCGCGGCGGCAACGCCATGGGCGGTCCTGAAGGGCATGCCCTTGCGGACGAGGTAGTCGGCGAGATCGGTGGCATTGGCGTGCCCGCCCGTGCAGGCGGCCGCCATGCGGTCTTCGTTCCAGGAGGCGGTGGAGATCATGCGGGTAAAGATGCGTAGGCTCGAGGCCGCGGTATCCCAGGCGGCGAAAAGGCTCGTTTTGTCGTCCTGCATGTCCCGGTCGTATGAAAGGGGGAGGCCCTTCATCATGGTCAGGAGGGCGACGAGGTTACCGAAAACCATGCCCGAGCGGCCGCGGATGAGTTCCGCGTAATCCGGGTTTTTCTTTTGCGGCATGATGCTCGAGCCCGTGGACCATTTTTCGGACATCTCCACGAACTTGAATTCCTCGGTGGACCAGATGACGAGCTCTTCGCAAAACCGCGAGAGGTGCATCATGAGTATGGAAAGGTCAGCGGCGAGCTCGATGCAATAATCCCGGTCGGAAACCGCGTCGAGGGAGTTGGGCGTAAGGGCGGAGAAGCCAAGCTCCCTCGCCACCCGTTCCCGGTCCAGGGGAAGGCCTGAACCCGCCAGCGCCCCGGAGCCGAGGGGCATGAAATCCATTCGCTTGAGCGCGTCGCCCAGCCGCCCGTGGTCCCGGACGAGCTGCCAGCACCAGGCCGCGAGATGGTGCGCCAGGGTAACGGGCTGAGCCCGCTGAAGGTGCGTATAGCCGGGCATGAGGGTTTCCGTGTGCCCCTCCGCGATGGTCACGAGCGCTTCCACGAGGTCGACGATGGATTCCCGCATGAGGGGCACCACGCGCCTCAGATGCAGCCGCTCGTCCAGGGCGATTTGGTCGTTGCGGCTGCGGCCGGTATGAACCTTTCGCCCGGCGTCGCCGAGTCGGTCCGTGAGCACCCCTTCCACGAAGGAGTGGATGTCCTCGGCGGCGGGATCTATTTTGAGCGAACCCGTTTCGAGTTCCGAGGCGATTTTCTTCAATTCCGCCACGATGGCCGCGGCCTCGGAGCCGGGAATGATTCCCGAGGCGCCGAGCATGCCCGCGTGGGCGACGCTCCCGCGTATATCGTCCTGGGCCAGGCGCTCGTCGATATGGATCGAGGTTTCGAAGGCGACAGCCTCCGCGTCGGGACCCTCGGCGAAACGTCCGTGCCAAAGGGGGGATTTTTTCTCACTCATCTTGCCTTCCTTCATGCCCGGCGACCCTTCGCCGCGGGCGGGTTCAGTACGTTTCCCGCGGTGTCCGGTAAACCCGGAGAATCTCGCAGATATACGCGCGGTGATAGTCCTTGAGGGGATAATTCTTTTCGATGGCCGGATCCAGAAAGTTTTCGGGATTCAGGTCCTGCCAATACAGTTTCTTGCACACGAGATTGATTTTCGCTTCCTCGAAACCCACGGCCCCCGGTTCCAGAAGCGCGGGCGTGATGCCCGCCGCGTCGGCCTTGTCCGTGTCCGCGCCGCTGGTGCTCCCGCAGACCTGCAGGGCCTTTCGGCGCTCGTCGTCGAAGAACGAGAAGGTAATAAGCGGCTCCCGCTCTACGAACGAGAAGGTATGCCGGGTCGGCCTGATCACGCAGGTTACCGCGCGCTTATTCCAGATAACGCCGAAGCTCCCCCACGACGCGGTCATGGTGTTCCACTCGCGGCGGCCCGTTCCGTTTCCCGCCGTGACGAGCATCCAGTCATGGCCGATGGAGGAAAAGGGCTTGAGCAGCATGTCCAGGGGAGCCGTATCCGCGTCCTGAACGAGGAAATCGCTCATCCGGCAGCCCCCTCGGCTTTATCGGTACGCGAGAAAAACCAGGAAAGGGCGGTGCCCGCCGCCAGCGCGAGGACCGAGCCGGTCAGGGCAAGAGCGCCCGCGGGCATGCCCGGAAACACCGGGAGCAGGGAACCGATCACCAGTCCGTATATCGCCGCGTAGGTGAGGCCGTGAAAGCGGCCAAGCAGGAAACGCACCAGTTGGGCGCCCAGAAGCAAGCCCGCGATAACGCCCGCCGCGACCGGCGCGAGGAGGGGGATATTCAGGTCAGAGACCGCCTGAACGATGGTTTGGTAGGCGCCGAGTATCAGGAGCACGAAGGAACCGGAAATGCCGGGGATAATCATGGTGACGGCGGCGATGAAACCCATGGCGACGAGCCAGGCGACTAACGCCGGGCTCGCCTGGGTAACCGCAACGGCCCCGCTTTCCTGTCCCGAATCAAGGAAGTACATCGCAACCATCACCGCGATTCCCGCGGCGATGGCCACCCACGAACCCGGCGTAAAGCCTTTGCCCTTCGCCCGAACGTGGATGAACGGAACGCTTCCCAAAATAATACCCAGGAAGAAGTAGTTGGTTTGATACGGCCACCGGCCGAAAAGCCAGGTGACGATATGGGAAAACAGGATTATCCCGGTCACGAGACCCGCGCCCAGAAGGAGAAGGAAGGGAAGGTCCTTGAGGATCTTTTTCACGTTGAGCGTTATCGCGGCGATGAGCCGGTCGTATACGCCGAACACCACCGCCATCGTTCCCCCGGACACGCCGGGGATAACGTTCGCGATACCGAGGACGATTCCGACCAAAAAAGTGCGCACGTTGTTCATGCCGGGGATCCCCTTATTCCGTCGCGCGCTTCTTGAGCGCCTGACCGTCCACCGCCTGGCCCTTACCCGCCGCCTGTTCCATGAGGGCGCGAACCTTCAGTGGAAGGCCGAAGAGGTTGATAAAGCCCTCGGCGTCGTGGTGGTCGTAGAGGTCGCCGGTGGTGAAGCTCGCGATGTTGGCGTTGTAAAGGCTATACGGCGAGGACGAGCCCGCGCCCCGAATGCTGCCCTTGTACAGCTTGAGCTTGACCCAACCGGTTACGGTTTCCTCGGTCTTGTCCATGAACGCGCGGATGGAGTCCGCCAGGGTGGTGTACCAGCGTCCGTTGTAGATCAGCTCGCTCATCTTGAGGGAAACCTGCTGCTTGAAGAGGTAGGTATCCCGGTCCAGGCAAAGGTGCTCGAGCTGCTCGTGGGCATAGTAAAGAATCGCGCCGCCGGGGGTTTCGTACACGCCCCGGCTTTTCATGCCGACGACACGGTTTTCCACGATATCCACGAGGCCGACGCCGTTGCGCCCGCCGATCTTGTTTAGTTCCTTGAGGAGGGCCAGCGGGCCCATTGCCTTGCCGTTCAGCTTCACCGGCAAGCCCTTCTCGAATTCGAGTTCCACGTACTCCCCGGCCTCGGGGGCCTCTTCGGGAACGGTGGTGAGCTTGAGCATGTGCTTCCAGTTCGGCTCGTTCTCGGTCTCCTCCAGCTCCAGGCCCTCGTGGGAAAGGTGCCATACGTTCTCGTCGCGGCTGTACGACTGGTCCTTCTTCATGGGGACGGGGATATTGCGCTTTTCGAGGTATTCGATTTCCTCCTCGCGGCTCTGGATGTCCCAGATTCGCCAGGGGGCGATGATCTCGAGGTCGGGCGCGAAGGCCTTGATGGTGAGCTCGAAGCGGATCTGGTCGTTGCCCTTGCCGGTGGCGCCGTGGCATATCGCCGTGGCCCCTTCCTGACGGGCGTATTCCACCAGGATCTTCGCGATAAGGGGCCGCGCGGTGGAGGTTCCCAGGAGATAGCGGTCCTCGTATATGGCGTTGGCCTTGAGCGCGGGATAGATAAAGTCGGTCACGTATTCCTCGCGGGCGTCCACCACGTAACAGGAGGCCGCGCCGGTATCGAGGGCCCGTTTTTTGATCACGGGCCAATCGTCTTCCTGGCCCACGTCGATGCAGACCGCGATTACCTCGTAGTCGTAGTTTTCCTTGAGCCACGGAATGATAACCGTGGTGTCGAGTCCGCCCGAATAGGCGAGTATTACCTTTTTCTTGCTCATGTCGATTCTCCTCTATTTTCGCCGGGTTTCGTTGAAGGCCGGCTCGCGTTTTATTTGTTCAGGACAGTGTACAGAATATCGAGGCCTCTATCAATTTCTTCCATCGTTATGGTGAGCGGCGGAAGGAAGCGGAGAATCTCGGCGCCGGCGGTTGAAACGCACAGGCCGGACTCGAGGCAGGCAAGCTGGACGGGGGCGGCGGCTCGCGTGATATCGAGGCCGATCATGAGCCCCTTCCCCCGAATCTCCTTGATGGCGGGCAGCTTCCAGGCGGCGATCTTTGCCCGGATATAGTCGCCTTTCTCGGCGACCTTCGCGAGGAATTCCGCCTTTCCCACCACGTCCAACACCGCGAGGCCCGCGGCGCAGGCCAAGGGGTTTCCCCCGAAGGTGGACTGATGGTCCCCGGCGACGAGGATATCCGCGGCCTTGCCCCGCGCGAGGCAGGCTCCCATGGGCACGCCCCCGGCGATGCCCTTGGCCAGGGTCACCACGTCGGGCTCCAGGCCCAACGCGTCGCTCGCGAGGTAGGCGCCGGTTCGGCCGACTCCGGTCTGCACCTCGTCGGCTATGACCAGGGCCCCGGCCTTCCGAGCGGCGGCGGCGGCGGCATTTGCCCACGCGGCGTCGACCAGGTTTACCCCGCCCTCCCCCTGCACGCATTCCATCATGAAGGCGCACACGGTATCGTCGAAGGCGCCTTCGAGGGCCGCGTAGTCGTTGGCCGGAATGTGCCTGAAGCCGGCCGGATAGGGCGCGAACGCGGGGTTATGGAATTTGTCCTGCCCCGTGGCCGCGAGGGTGGTCACCGTCCGGCCGTGGAAGGACTTAAAGAGGGTCACGATAACCTTTCTCGTTCCCTCTTTATTCCCGGCGGCCGCGTCGGAGGCGAAGCCGAATTTGCGGGCGATCTTTATCGCCGCCTCGTTCGCCTCGGCCCCGGAGTTTCCGAAGAAAACCCGGTCCATGCCGGTCTTTTCGAGAAGGGCTTTGGAAAAAGCGAGCCCTTTGTCGGAATTATAGTAGTTCGAAACGTGAATCTGCCGCGCGGCCTGCTCGGCGATGGCCTTGACCAGGGCCGGGTGCCCGTGGCCGAGGCAGTTCACCCCGATCCCGCTCACGAAATCCACGTACTCCTTGCCGTTTACGTCCGTGAGCACGCTTCCCTTGCCGGACGCGAAAGCGACGGGCAGGCTTCCCAGATTATTGACGATATTTCCCGGCATCTTACACCTCCTTTTCGGTGAGCATGGTGCCCACCCCGCGGTCGGAGAACATCTCGATCAGGAGCGCGTGGGGCACCCGGCCGTCGATGATATGGGTGCGGGGCACGCCGCCGTCGAGGGCGGTCAGGCAGCACTCGATCTTCGGTATCATGCCGGAGGAGATGACGCCCGAACCGATAAGGCCCGCGATCTCGTCCCGCTTGATCCGCTTGATCAGGCTCGTCGGGTCGTTCACGTCGCGAAGCACGCCGGGAACGTTGGTGAGCTGGACGAATTTCACGGCCTTCAGCGCGACCGCGATCTGGGCGGCAGCCGTGTCTGCGTTGATGTTATAGCGGTTCATGTCGCCTTGCTCGCCCACGGCCACGGTGGAAACCACGGGGATATAGCCCTGATCGAGCATGGAGACGAGGATGCCGGGATTCACCTTGGTCACCTCGCCCACGAGGCCGAGGTCTACCCCGTCCTTGTCGATCTTTTTCGCCCTCAGGAGGCCCGAATCCACGCCGCTCACGCCGATGGCTGGCCCTCCCGCCTGGAGAATCATGCCGACGATATCCTTATTGAGCTTGCCGGTAAGGACCATCTGGACGATTTCCATGGTCTCTGCGTCGGTATAGCGCAGGCCGTTGACGAACTTCGATTCCTTGCCGACCCGCTCGAGCATGCCGTTGATCTCGGGACCGCCGCCGTGGACGAGCACCGTCCGCACGCCGATCGTGTTGAGCAAAACGATATCCTGCATGACCGCGGCCTTGAGGTCCTCGTTGAGCATGGCGTTGCCGCCGTATTTGACCACCACGGTATGGCCCGCGAATTCCTTGAAGTACGGAAGGGCCTGAACGAGCACCTCGGCCCAGGTCTTATTGTCGATTAAGTCTTTCATGTCCGGTAGTCTCCGTTGATTTTCACGTAATCGTAGGTTAGGTCGCAGCCCCATGCCGTGCCGGAGCCCTTGCCGTCGGAAAGTTTGGCCAATATGGCCACCTCGCCCTCGCTGAGAACCTTTTTCGCCTTATCCTCGTCGAACACCAACGGCACGCCCTGGTGAAACACCTCGATCTCGCCCGCGGCGCTCCGGAAGGAAACGCTCGTCCCGGCCTGGCCGAAGGTCTCTCCGGAATAGCCCATAGCGCAGAGAATCCGCCCCCAGTTCGCGTCCTTTCCGAAAAAGGCCGCCTTCACGAGGCTCGAGGAGATGACCGACTTCGCGAGGTTCCGCGCGGTCAGGTCGTCCTTGGCGCCGGTGACCTGGCATTCGATCAGGTGCTCGGCTCCCTCGCCGTCCGCGGCGATTTTGCGCGCCATGGCGACGTTCAGCGCGTTGAGCGCCGCGAGGAAGGCGTCGTAATCCTTCCCCTTCGCGGTTATTTCCGGGTTTCCCGCGAGCCCGTTCGCGAGCGCGAGCAGGGTATCGTTGGTGCTGGTATCGCCGTCGACCGACACGCAATTGTAGGTAACCTCGATGCTCTCCCTGAGGGCCGCGTCGAGCATGGCGGCTGAAATGGCGCAGTCCGTGGTGATAAAGCCGAGCATGGTGCCCATATTGATGTGGATCATCCCGGAACCCTTGGCCATGGTACCCAGCGTTACGGTCTTTCCGCCGATATCGACCTGGATCGCCGCCTCTTTATGCTTCGTGTCGGTGGTCATGATGGCCTCGCGGGCCGCCACGTTGCCCGCGCCCGAGCCGGAGAGTCCCTTAATCAGGGCCGGCATGCCCGCTTCAATGGCCGCGATATTGATCTGCTGACCGATCACCCCGGTGGAGCAGACGAGCACGTCGTCCTGGGGCACGGATTTCCCGGCGGCGGCCAGGGCGGCGCAGGCGAAGGCGGCGGTCTTTTTCGCGTTCTCGTAGCCCTCGTCGCCGGTGCAGGCGTTGGCGTTTCCCGCGTTGGCGATAACGGCCTGGGCCTTGCCGTCGGCGAGGTTTTTCATGGTCAGCTTGACCGGTTCCGCCTTCACGAGGTTTTTCGTGAATACCCCGGCGGCCGCGCAGGGAGTCTCGGAAACGATGGCAGCGATATCGTTCTTGGTCCGGCCCTTTTTAATGCCGCACAGAACGCCGTTCGCCGTAAAGCCTTTCGGGGCGCACACGCCCCCATCGATAAAAGTCATGTTTTTCCTTCCTTAATTAAAGGGGATCCGCGCCTCAGAAAGCGGCCGGGATCAGGTCGATGCCGGCGGTTTCCTCAAAACCGAACGCGACGTTCATGTTTTGGACGGCCTGTCCGGCCGCGCCCTTCACCATGTTGTCCAGGGCGGAAACGATTTCTAAAACCGTGCCGTCGGCGACCACGTGAACCGAAATATCGCAATAATTCGAACCGCGGACGTTTCTGGTATTCGCGACCGTGCCGAGGGGCAAAACCCGAACGAAGGGTTCTCCCGCGTAGCGCCGTTCGTAAAGCGCGTGCATGTCCTCGGCCGTGGCGCCCTTGAGGAGCTTCGCGTAGGAGGTCGCGATAATGCCCCGGCTCATGGGCAGGAGATGGGGGGTGAACACCACGTTCACCGCGCCGCCCGCCGCCTTTCCCAGGTTCCGCGCGATCTCGGGCTGGTGCCGGTGCTTGCCGACCCCGTAGGGCATGAACGATTCGCCGGACTCGGAGAAATTGTTCGTGGCGCTCGGGTTCCTGCCGGTGCCCGTTATGCCGCTTTTCGCGTCCACGATGAGCATGAGCGGGTCGACAACGCCGGCTTCCAGCGCGGGCATTAAGCCTAAGGTCGCGGCGGTCACGTAGCAACCGGGATTCCCGATCACCGAGGCCTTCGCGATCGCCTCGCGGTTCATTTCCGGCAGCCCGTAGACCGAGGCGGCATGGGTTTCCGGATGGGACCAGTCCTTGCCGTACCAGGCCTTGAAGGTTGCCTCGTCGTCGTCAAAGCGGAAGTCCGCCGATAGATCGATGAGTTTCTTGCCCTTCGCGAGGCATTTCGCCGCCCATTCCTCCGCGATGCCATGGGGCAGGGCCGTAAAAACCACGTCTGATTTTTCAACCGCCGTCTCGGCGTCGCCGAGGATTCCGTCGGTTTTCCCCCGGAGTTGCCCCCGAAGGTTCGGATAAATATCCGCGATGTTCTGCCCCTCGAAACTCACCGAGCTGAGGGCAAGGGCGGATACATGGGGATGCGCGAGCAGGAACCTGACGAGTTCGACCCCGACATAGCCCGTCGCGCCGATAATACCGGCCTTTATCATACTGATCTCCAGTGTCTTTAAAATACTATAGCTTAAAATGGTACGATTTGATTACCCGCGTGGGGGTTGTGCCGTTCCCAGGCCGAACGCCGGGCAACGGGGCGATTGGAAAAGGATTGGTTACGCCCTACGGCGACGGAGGGAAGGGAGAAGGGACAGGGGGGATTGAATGATGCTGACGTTTTTATTCCATACGAGCATGGTCATCGCGCTTCTCCTTGAAAGAATTTATTCCATACTAGTTCTTTCAATACGACAGGTCAAGAGAAAGACGGGATAAAATGCATAAAAAACCGCAAAAGTTGCATAAACTTCCGGAACTTAAATCTCCAGCGGCCGTTTATTGTCCCGCAAGCGGCGGAAAAGGTATTCGCGGTTCAAGCCGAGCCGTTCCACGAGCCCCCTGGTTTGCTCGGCGGACAGGAGGTTTTGCTCCGCGAAAAGGTACACCACGATTCGCTCCGCGATGCAGGGAACCTTCAGCGCGTTCATGTGCGCATGGGAAGGATTCGCCGTATCGAAATGCTTCGCCTTCAGTGACCGGTACAGCTCGGACTTCTCCAAATCGGTCGAAATGGCGCGCAGTTCAGTTTCCAGCGGGGCGAGTTCCCCCACGCTTGCCCGTTGCCCCAGGGGTTTCAGGGTAAAATAGGTATACTCCTTCCCCGGAAGATAGTGGTGCGCGTCGCACCGGGTACAGTAATTTGGCTCAAGGGGATCGTTTTTGTCCCGGTCGCCGCCCACGATGATAAGCGGGTCAAAGTACAGCGCCGGGCATTCGGTCCCGTCCACCACGTAATACCGGTAGGTATTGTGCGCGTTCTCCAGGCATTCCTGGTGTTCGCAGTAGGCCGCCAGGGGATAGATATCCGTGGAAGTTTCCATGAGAAGGCGCGCCGTGGCGTTAAATACCTCTCCCCGGAAATTGAGCAAAAGGGTGGGCAGGATGAACACGAGCCCGCGCTGCTCGGACTCGCGCTTTACGAGGTACGCGAGCCGTTCGTCGTAAAAGGCCGCCTCGTCCACGATCCAGGTACCGATATGGGGATTGGAGCGGATCGCCTCTTCCAGGTCGAAGGAATTGGAAATGGTGGCGATATGCCTGCCGCAGCGCTCGTACCCGCCCCGATACGCGAGCGCGTCGTCAGGATAGTCGGCGAAGCGGCTTTTATCCAGGGAGTAGCGGGCGAAAAAGGTATTTCGGCGGTCCGCCGTCCCCACCCCGCTTTCGGGCTCGAACAATTCCTTTTGGGTCCCGCCGCCGCTGGTCAGCCACGCGATGGAAAGGCCCTTCCGCCGGGCCACCGCCGCGTCTCGCCACACCCGGGCGGAAAACTCGGTTTTTCCCGACCCCATGGGGCCGATGACGAGAATGGTTCTGGACGGTTCGATGAAATCGAAGTGGGTATTCGCCTCGTGCACGCGCACCGAGGGAAACCCCAAACTTTTATAAAGGGTGCCGGTATGATGCTCCATACCGGCCCAGTATAGCATAAGTCGCCGCTTTTAGGTTTAAAAGGGGCGTTCAAAGATCGGCGCCGGGTAGGCCGCCTTAAGCCGATTTCGCCACCTTAAAGCTTAAGCCCGCTGCCCCCTGCGCGTGATCGCAGACTATCCGGGAGCCGTCGGGAATCTTTCCGGAAAGGACCGCCTTGGCGAGGGGATTCTCGAGCTCGCTCTGGATCGCCCGCTTGAGCGGCCGGGCGCCGTACACGGGATCGTACCCGATATCGGCGATGTATTTCTTCGCCCCGGGCGTAAGCTCCAGGGTGAGCCTTCTGCCGGCTAGGCGCTTGGCCACCGACGCGAGCTGAATGTCCTCGATGGCGAGAATTTGCTCCATACCGAGCCGCCCGAAGGTGAGCACCTCGTCGATTCGGTTCAGGAGCTCGGGGCGGAAATTGGCCTTCAGCACTTCGCGAATCCGCGATTCGATTTCCTCGGCGGAATCGGCGTTCAATATCAGGTCCGATCCGAGATTGCTCGTCATGATGATAATGGCGTTCCGGAAGTCGATCGCCCTGCCCTGCCCGTCGGTCAGCCTGCCGTCGTCCAGAATCTGGAGAAAGACGTTGAATACGTCGGGATGCGCCTTCTCTATCTCGTCGAAGAGCACCACGCTGTAGGGGCGTCGGCGTACGGCCTCGGTCAGCTGGCCGCCTTCCTCATAGCCCACGTACCCCGGGGGCGCCCCGATCAGCCGGCTCACGGAATGCTTTTCCATATACTCGCTCATATCGATCCGGGTGAGGGCCTTTTCGTCGTTAAAGAGGAAATCGGCGAGGGTCCGGGCCAGTTCGGTCTTGCCCACGCCCGTGGGCCCCACGCACAAGAAAGACCCCAGGGGGCGGTTCACGTCGGACAGGCCCGCCTTGTTGCGCCGTATCGCGTCGGACACGGCGGTAACCGCCCGCTCCTGGCCCACGACGCGCTTGGTCAGAACCGCTTCGAGCTCCAAATACTTCTGCATCTCGCTCGCGAGCATTTTCGCCACGGGAATGCCCGTCCAGTTGGAAACGACCAGTGCGATGTCCTCCTCGGACACTTCCTCGCGCAAAAGCTGGCGGGACGAAACCCCGCCCTCGCCCGTTGCGCCCTCGGCCATCTGGGCGATGCGCTTTTCCAATTCGGGTATCTTACCGTATTTGAGCTCCGCCGCCTTGGTAAGGTCGCCGTCGCGGGTATACCGATTTTCGTCCAGGCGGAGCTGCTCGAGCTGTTCCTTGAGCTTCCGCGACTCGTCTATCCTTCCCTTCTCGTTGCCCCACTGGAGTTTCATCGCGTCGCGCTTTGCGGTGAGCTCGGCCAGTTCCTTCTCGAGCTTGCCGAGCCGCTCCACCGAGGCGACGTCTTTCTCCTTGGAAAGGGACACCTTCTCGATATTGAGCTGGAGGATTTTACGCTCCACCTGGTCCAGTTCCGTCGGCTGGCTCTCGATTTCCATTTTGAGCCGGCTCGCCGCCTCGTCCACCAGGTCTATGGCCTTGTCCGGCAAAAAGCGGCTCGTGATGTAGCGGTCCGAGAGGGTGGCGGCGGCGACGAGGGCGTCGTCGCGGATACGCACGCCGTGGTGCACCTCGTACTTTTCCTGTAGGCCGCGGAGTATCGCGATGGTGTCTTCCACGGTCGGCTCGGCGCAATAGACTTGCTGGAAGCGCCGCTCGAGGGCAGCGTCCTTTTCGATGTATTTCCGGTATTCGTTCAGCGTGGTGGCGCCGATCGCGCGCAGTTCCCCCCGGGCAAGGGCGGGTTTCAATAGGTTCGAGGCGTCCATGGAACCCTCGCTCGCCCCGGCGCCCACCAGGGTATGCAGCTCGTCGATGAAGAGGATGATCTTCCCGTCGGATTTCTGGACTTCGGCGATGACGGCCTTGAGCCGCTCCTCGAATTCCCCGCGGAATTTCGCGCCCGCCACCAGGGCGCCCAGGTCCAATGACAGGAGCTTTTTGCCGCGCAGGCTGTCGGGAACGTCGCCCGAAACGATGCGCCGGGCCAGGCCCTCGACGATGGCGGTCTTTCCCACGCCGGGCTCGCCGATCAGTACGGGATTGTTTTTCGTCCGGCGGGACAAAACCTGCATAACGCGGCGGATTTCCTCGTCGCGCCCGATGACCGGGTCTATCTTTTCCTGCCGCGCCAGGGCGGTCAGGTCGCGGCAGTATTTCTCAAGGCTCTGGAAGGTCGCTTCGGGGTCTTCGGTGGTCACGCGCTGGTTGCCCCGCACTTCCTTCAGGGCGGAGAGAATGGCGTCGCGGTTTATCCCGCGCTTTCTCAGATCGTTGCCGGCGTCGTCTTCGGCGCCCGAGAGGGCCAACAGCACGTGTTCCGTGGAGGTGTACTCGTCGTGAAGGTCGCCCGCTTCCTTTTCCGCCCGGGCGAGAACCTTGCCCGCGGTGGGGGAAAAGTAAAGCTGCGCCGATTCCCCGTGGACTTTCGGCTTTCGGTTAAGCCGTTCCCGCGCGGAATCCGCGAGGGCTTCGGCCGCTACGCCGATCCGTTCGACCAAGGGGGGAACGATGCCGCCTTCCTGCTCAAGCAAGGCGATGAGAAGGTGATCGGTTTCTACCTGAGGGTGGTCTTCCCGCTGGGCGATGGAGGTCGCTTCCTGAATCGCCTCGCGGGTTTTAATGGTGCACGTTTCGAGGTTCATGACATAAATATAGCCATAAACCCCGGTCGCCGTCCACGCGAGTTTTTATCCCCGAGCGGTCGCGGCGGCGTGAAAGGGCCCTTTAAAATTTCGGAAGGTGCGTGTCTTCCTTGTCCTTGGGAAAATTGCGGTCGATATACTCAAGACATTGTATGGCCACGAGCTGAGCGTGTTCGTACCAAATCCGGTACAGCTCGTTATCGATTACGTTCGGATACGGAGCGCCTTGAACGTCGGACACGAGTTGCTTCAGAATCGTATACCCTTCCTGGTCCATTTTTTTCATGCTGCATTCCTCCCGCGCGGGTGTACACCAATTATATAGTGAATCTCGACGCAATGCCAGCGAAATCCTCATATCCTTGGAGTTGCTTCTTGCCGGCCAGGGCGGTTTGCGCCGAAACCGGCCATGCGGATAGAAGGGATTCGGCGCGCCTTCGGATATCTTCCGGCGTTACGGAGAGAATGCGGGCGATTTTCGCCCGACGCACCTCGTCGGTAATGCCGTATAACACCCTGACGAAGGCGGTAAAGCCCTTATCGGACGGGGAGCGGGGTTGCACCTCGCGACTGTAGCAACCGGTTACGGTCTTATCCAGCGCGAGCGCGTCCGGCGGATTCGCGGCCGCGTCGGCCAAGGCTTCCTTAAAGACCTCCAGCGATTTCAGGGGATCGGGGTCGCGATAGGAGGCGAGCACGAAAATGTCTTCCAGCGAGTCGGGATAGGAAAACGCGCCGTACGCGCCGCCTTTCATGCGGATCTTTTCCCACAGATGATCGCTGGCGAACCAGTGCCCGAACACGATATCCACCGGGTGTTCCTCCGTACCGTACGGGGGAGAAGGCAAAACCGCCGCGGCGAAGCCGACTTGGATCGGCGCGGTAATCAACTCGATGAATGGAGCCTCCCGCAAGCCCTTGAAGGCCAGGGAGCGGAAGGGCTCGATCCCCGAAACGGAGGGAGAGGCGGCGACGGGACCCTTCCAGGCGGAACCCCGCCGGCCGATCGCGGCGAGCATCGAATCCAGGAGGTCCCGAGTCCCGGTCAGGTTGATCGCGAGGCCGGATTCGAGGAGGCGTTTTTTTATGCCTTCCAGCCGAGTCGAAAGATCCCCTGCCCGGCCCTTTTTCCCGATCTCGGAGGCGAGCGACCGCATGAACGCGATTTGCGAAAGGCCGTTCCACAACTCGTCCACCGCCTTGATTCGCCCCGTCCCGGCGGCGGCACGGGAAACCGCGTATTGGTTGCCCGCGGGCGCGATGGACGAATCGAGATCGTTCCGATATTCCCGCACGAGATCGATCAATCGCTTGGTGTCGGAAAAGTCCGCGGATTCCAGGAACCTGAACGCCAGGTCGATAGCCTCGCCGGAAAGCTCGCCCAATGCCTTTACCCGCAAAATGAGCCAGTCGCGGCCCACGGTCAGCGGGTCCACGCCTGCGGGAGGCGTATAGCCCGGTACGGTGGAACTGGTGAACAGGGTGGAACCGAAGCCCCCGGTTATGCGCGCGGTGAGCGCCGAGGTTTCGGCCCAGGAAAGGCCGTCGAGGCCCATTCCCGTCAGCGCGGAGGAAAAAAGCGGGAGGTACGGGTAGTCTTCCGGCATGAGCACGTCTACCGGTATGGCGAAATCCAGGTACGCGATGCCGTTCGTCGCCTGTTCGTGGGCGAAAACGGGAATATTTCCCGCCTTCTCCATGACCGTTTCGATGGAATCGGCGACGAGGGGTAAGTCCTTCCGGGAGAGGTGGGGTATGAGGGCGAGCCGTTCAGGATCGTCAATCTCGGCCTGTTTCGAGAAAAAAGCCGCCTGCGCGTTCGCGAACGCTTCCCGGCCCTCCGCGGTCAGGCCGCTTTCGAAGGTTTTCACCCGCAGCGAGAGGGAATCTTCCAACCGTTTCTCGTAATCCGGATCGGGATAGACCGTGACCCGCGAGCGGTTTCCGTTGTCCAAAAACCAATTTCGAAGGAGCCGTACCAGGTATTCCGGATCTTCGGAGATCCGGCGCTTCACCGTTTCAAAGGCGGGAATATAGCGAAGGGTGGCCTCGGGACCGAACCCGTGAATCCAGCCCCGCAGGGAACGGCGCATCAGGGTTAACGCGAAGGGGCCACCGGACCGACGGATCTCGCGGTTTCCGAAATCGATGGACCGGACTGCCGTCTCTATGTCCTCGGCGGGGATACCGCCCTCGACGAGGGCTTCGAGCGTTTCGCGCACCAAGCGCTCAACGGCGTCGGCCCGGTCGCGGTTCACGCCGCGCAAGCCCACGCTGAAGCACATGTGGCGAATTTCCGTCTCGAGTCCGCTGGAAGGAGCCACGTCCTCGCCGAGTCCCGATTCCAGCAGGGCCCGGCTTAAGGGGGCGCCGTCATGCCCGAGCAGGATCTCGGCCACCAAATTCGCCTCCATTAAGGCGACGGTATCGGTGGAATCGGGCAGGAGCCAATTGAGCTGGACCGTGGCCAGTGTCTTATCCTGTCCCTCCCCCGCGGGGGCGGGCACTTCGAGGATGCGGGGGCGGTCGAACGGCGCTACCGTTGAGCGAAATTCCTCACGTTCCCGCGCTTTGAACGATGAGAGAAAGCGGCGGTCCAGAAGCTCGAGCTGGCGCTCGGTCGGGATATTCCCGCACAAAAAGACGCGGCAGTTCGACGGATGGTACCATTTCGCGTGAAAGGCCTTAAACTGCTCGTAGGTCAACGCGGGAATGTCCGCCGGATCGCCCCCCGAATCGTGTTCGTAAACGGTGCCCCCCAAAAGCGATTTGAGGGACCAGTCGCCGGCGACGTTGTCGAAGCTCGAGTAATTCCCCCGCATCTCGTTGAAAACCACGCCCTGTATCGATACATGTCCCTCGGCGTCCCGCTCGAACCGGTGCCCCTCCTGCCGGAACGTCCATTCCTCCAAGAGGGGAAAGAACACGGCGTCGCCGTAGACCGACATGAGGTTGAAATAATCCGCCTCGACCATCGAGCTGGCCGGGTATACGGTTTTGTCGGGGAAGGTCATGGCGTTCAAAAAGGTTTTGACGCTCTGTTTCGCGAGCACGAGAAAGGGATCCTTCAGGGGATAGTTGCGCGACCCGCAGAGCACCGAGTGCTCGATGATGTGGGCGACCCCCGTCGAGTCCGCCGGCGGCGTGGCGAAGGCGTAGGCAAAAAGGTTTTCCTCGTCGTCGTTCACGATGTGGAAGAGTTCCAGGCCCGTGACCCGGTGCCTGGCGAATACGCCCACCCCGCGCAGTTCCTCGAAGTCTTCGAGGGAAACGATATCGAAACCGTGTATGTAATCGCCTTTCCGTACGTTCATTCAACCCACTCCTCTTTTTCGTCGTGATCCGCCACCCGCAAGTCGCCCCGCTCCCAGGCGGTACGAAGGGCGGCGAATAAAGAATTATAGGCCCGGTCCGCCTCCTTTTTGGAAACGGGTTCCGCCAGGCGCTCTTCCTCAAGGACCTGAGCGCCCCGGGCCTTCGATATGTTCGCGAATATCTTGGTCCTGAATCCCTCGCTCCGGCCCGTTATGGCCAAGGCGATTTCGCGGTCTTCGAGGACACGCAATTTTTCCTGCAAAAAGCGGTCGTCCGAGCGTTCTATGTCCCGTTCGGTGAACAGCCGTTCCCGGAGGTCGCGACCGAGCTCGGGATCGTTCGAACCGAGTCCTTCGAGAATGGACGAGCCTGATTTCATGTCCATGTTTCTGAGGATTTCGGCGAGCGCGGCCCGCCCGTCGATGGCGCTCTCGTCGCTCACGGAAACCGAGAGCACTTTTTCGCGCATGGTTTCGTCGACCCTGCGGATCAGTTCGGGCCTGACGGAGGTAAGCTTCGCGAGGCGTATCACGATTTCCTTTTTCTCTTCGGGAGACATGAGCTTAATGATCCCGGCCGCCTGGGCGGGTTCAAGCCGGGACAAAACGAGGGCCTTAACCGCGGGCAATTCCCCCGCGAGCAGGCGGTCGACCCGTTCCGCGGACATGCCCGAAAGGTAATCGAAGGGCTTTCCGTCCATGTCGGGCACGGACTTTCGGAGCATTTCCTCCGCGCGGTCCTCGCCGAACGCCTGGGAGAGTATCTCGCGGGCGGTATCCAATCCGCCCGAGGGCACGCGGGCCTTTCGGAAAAGCGACTCGAATTCGGCAAAGACCACCGAGGCCTCGTCCGGGTCAACCCTGCGGATCGAGGCGATCTCCGCCGCGATTTTTTCCGCCTGACCTTCAGAAAGCCGGGATAATATCCGCCCGGCTTCTTCCTTTCCGATCAAAAGGAGGAATTTCGCGACCTTCCGATAGGGCGTATCCGCCGGCTCATTGCCCGACCCTTCGCGGGGACGGGGCCCGTCTTTTTGGGGGACCTTGATCAGGGCGGGTTCTTCGCTTGCGTCGAGGGTTTTGCGGTACGCGCTCAAGCGCTGGTCGTTCACCTTCATCGCTGCATCATACCAGCGCCGCCGCGCGCGGTCAACCGAAGGCCGTTCCCCGGAGGACCTGGGCCTGCCGCAGCTCGGTTTGCTGAAGGAGGAAGGGGGTCAGGTCGAAGGGGGCGGAGTACCGCGCCGGAGCGGGCAACCCCCCGTCCCCGCAGGCGGAAAGGCATTGATTGCCGATCAGGGCGGCCAGCGCCGAGGGTTCACGCTCGCCCGTCAAGGCGGAGATTCCCGCGATGAGGGCCGCCGCGGCACGTTCCGCGGCCAGGGAAGCGAGGTCAGGCACCGATTCGCGCCTCAATTCGCCCGTAACGGGTTCGGGCCACGCTTCGCGCTCGAGATTGAGCCAGTCGGCGCGTTCGCGCAAGCCCACGGGCCGCAAGAGAGCCACCGCGTCTGGTCCGTAGCCGATAAGCCGGGCCAAATCGTCCGATACAACCGAGCGTCCGCGGTCGGGCGCCGTAAGCGCGAACACCCGTCCCGCGTCGGCGAAAGCGTTCAAGACCCGCTCGGCGACCCGGTCCCCGGCCTTGTCCCCATAGGTTCGCGTCAGGGACTCCGCCACGGGTTCGGCGAGGGCCTCGGGCAGGCCCGCGGGAATCCGCACCGGAGCGCAGTGCCAGGCTACTCCTTCGCCGTCAATTCCGCGATAGCCCTCAAGGGCATCGTCGAGAATCCGCTCAAAAAAGGCATGGAGCCGCGCCCTGTCGATATCGGGCCCCGATTCGCCGGGAAGGGGGCATGATTTGCTGATAATGTAGGGATGCACCGTACGGTCCACCGCCGCATGGGTAAGGAAGCCGAGGAACCAGGATTGGGCGCGGACGCCGCTTCGGGAAAGCAGGGCGGCCAGATGCCCGGAAAACGTGCCGTATTCACGGCGGTGCAACAGTCGGGCGTACGCCAGCGAGAGGGGCTTGGTTCGCCGGTTATGGGAAAAAATGTCCGGGCCCTGACAGCCAAGGGCGAAGGAAGCCGAATCGATTTCGAAAGGAAGCGCCGGCAGGGTCGAAAGGGCGTCCCGGGCGCAGGCTACGTGAAAATATTCGGCCGGCACGGTTTAGCCCGGAAGGTCGTTTAAGGGGATAACGAGCCCGCGCAGGCGGCCGTCAGCCCGGTCCAGGATACCGATGACGGCCCAGGCCCCATCCGGGCGCGGCAGGATAAAATTGACCTTCTCGGGGATGCCGCCCGCCGACGTGGCCGCGATTCCCTCGGCGAGCCGTTCCCGTACCGTATCCGATAGGCTGCCCCGCTCGGTTTCCAGTCCGGCGGAGGGAGACCAACGCCATTCCGCGGCGGCTCCCCGCTCCGTGAAATAGGTCAATAGGCCGCAAGTGTCGGCGAGCTTGCGGAACTGCGCTTCCGCCTGCCGTACCCGCCGCTCGAGTTTGTATTTATACAGAACCGTATCGAGCGTCGTGGACAGGCTATCCGGATTGATGGGCTTGAGGAGGTAGGTCGCGTAGTCGAGATTCTTGGTCCGCGTCAGCGAGGCGATATCCGGCGTTCCCACGCAAAAGACGACGGGGATATCGAGTTGCCCGTTAATTTCCCGGGCGACGTCTACCGCGTCGGGCGTGCCGGCGAGGCCCATGTCAATCAGAACGATATCCGGCCGGAAGCGGAGCGCGGAGACGACGGCGGTTTGGGGAGTGTTGACGATTTGCACCACGTCGTACCCAAGGCGCGTGATCATGCCCTGAAGATCCAGGGCGACGATCGTGTCATCCTCGGCGATCAGTACCTTTGCGCGTAAATCAACGTTCGTATCCGACATGTGCAGCTCCGCCAGCGACGTATTCTTATGATAATAATCATAGTGGTTTTACGGTTGTCGGGCAAGACGTATTGACACAACCGATAACCCATGATAGTTTAGTTCTCGCGTCTTACGGCGGCGTTTTTTGGGTCGGGCAATAGCGCAGGTGGTTAGCGTACAAGTCTGGGGGACTTGGGGTCCCCGGTTCAAGTCCGGGTTGCCCGACCGAAAAAATTATGTCGCGAGACGAAAGCGGTTCCACGGAACCGCTTTTTTTTTGCCCGTACGTAACCGCGGTCACCGAATAAACGCCAGCGTTCCCGTATCATCTCCTTATACACAAGCCATAGGAGCGTTACGCGATGGATCAGCAATTCACGGGAATCTTGTTTATATCGGCCCTGGCGGCCTTCGTCGTTTGGGGGCAAATCAGGAAACGGAATACGGCTCGAAAAGTGCGCGCCGCCGTGGGCGAGGGAGCCTTGGTGGTAGACGTACGAACGGCCGGGGAATACGCTTCGGGGCACTACCCCGAGGCGGTTAATATTCCCCTCGATACCCTTCAGAAAAAAAGCGGAAAGCTCGGGGCGAAGGACAGGGCGGTCGTGGTCTACTGCGCCTCCGGCTCGCGGAGCGCCCAGGCCGCCGCCTTGCTTCGGCGGCTCGGCTACGGCAACGTGCTTAACGCGGGCGCCCTTTCGTCAATGCCCCCGAAATAGGCGAACGGCGACGGCCCTATTCGCTTATGAAGCGGTTCATGGGGCTGTCGCTTTCCAGTATCTCGCGGTTGATCCGCTCGTTGTCCACCGCAACCTGGCGGAATTCGATGTTGTAATGGCGACCTGAATCGGTAATGACCACGTATTCCGCCCAGGGGTGTTTCGTCGGCGGCATCTCGTAACCGACGAAGGGCTGACCGACGCTGCCGCAAGTCACGATCCGCATGCCCCGCACGTTTCGAAGCATCTGCACGTGCGTGTGGCCCCCTATGAAAATGCGGTTCGGCCGCTCGTCGAGGTATCCCTGAAAGCAATCCAGGCCGGACGCCGGCGTCACGTTTTCCATGTTCGAAACGGGAGAACCGTGATAGCAAAAGATTTCCGCGTTTCGCGAGAGCGGGATGCTCAATTCCGGCTTAAAGGTATTGATGAACTTGAAATGCCGCGGCTCATGGAGGCGCCGAGACCACTCCACCGTATCGATTACCAGTTTGTCCTTGGTATACTTATAGATTCTTTCCGGCGAGATCATAAACTCGTCATGGTTTCCCATAACGCATTCGCATTGGATGGACTCCAAAAGATCAAGGGTCTCAGCCGGGCGGATACCGAGCGTCGAGGCGTCGCCGAGAAACACGATACGGTCAGCCTTTATTTTTTTGATATCCTTAAGAACCGCTTCGAAGGCCAAAATGTTTGCGTGTATATCCGAAATGAAAGCGATTTTCATATTCACCAATATACCCCAATTCTCAGGCGTTTTCTAAGAAATTCGAATTATTCTCAGCTATCGCCCGTTCGGGGAAAGAATGCGTACGAGTCAACGTATATCCAAATAAAACCGCTTGATATAGCGGATTCTGGCATCCGCGTCCTTCCAACGCCCGCTGTCGGGGTACGCGGCGACCAGGGTCTGGTAGGCTTCCAGCGCCTTTTTCACGTTTTTGGCGGCGCCGTTCGCCTCGTATGCCTGACCGCGCAAATACCATCCCTCGTCGAGATCGGTCACCGCGCGCGAAAAAAAGGAGTCAAGGGCCGAGAGGGCCGCTTTCCCGTCGCCCGAGGCCAAGGCGTCCCGCGCGGCTTCAAGATACGTCGATCCGTCGTCGGCGAGGGCACCGGCGTTATTCAAGGCGGTCGCCTGGCTGCCGGCGGCCATTAAGCCCGGCTCATCGCTCACGACCGTGGAGACCGAGGCTTTTTTCGAGGGAGGGGCCGCTTCGGCAACGGGCGCGGTTGTTTCCGGCGCGACGGTATCGACGGCAGACCGATAGTCCGGGGCCCGCACGGTTGCCACGGGAGACTTTTGCGCTTCGACGACGGTCACCGCCAGGGCATCGTCCGAAAAGCTGTCGCTGAGCACGTCGTACCGGGAAAATTCGAGGGTGTAGAAACCTGGCTTTAGGGCCTTAAATTGGAAGAGGGTATCGGATTTATCGAGTTTTCGACTGTCGTACGCCAAACCGTTCAGGGTGGAGGCGTCGCCTAAATACACCCAGCCCGATCCCGGATACCAAACGGTGAGCGTCTGGCCCACCGATACGGTCACGGACCGGGAGGCCTGGGTCGCGGCTTCTTTCGCCTGGGGCTCGATCGCGGGAGCGGTAGGCTCTGAGGTCCAGATACCCGTATCGACGGGTTTCGCCTCCGTTGGGGCCGGGGGAACGTCTTTGGGGGCAGGCTCTGGCGAAACGGTTTTTGCCGCGGGTTCGGCTTTTGCCGCGGGTTCGGCTTTTGCCGCGGGTTCGGCTTTTGCCGCGTTCTCGGCTTTAGCGGCGCTCTCGGCTTTAGCCGCCGGTTTTACCGCTGGCTCCGATGCCGGCTCCACCGCCGTCTTTGAGGCGGGGGCGACGGTATTTTGGGGCGAAAGGTCGGGTATGAGAAGATCTGGTTCGGGATAAAAGGTAATCACCCGCTCGCCGGGCGGAAGGACCGGGGCATCGTCGAGTTCCGCCGGGGCGGCCTGCTGCGCTTCGGCATCCCCATTCGCCGCCGTCGGGGGCTCAGCCTGGTCCGCCAAGACGGCAGAAGCCGCGCTTCCTTCGCCGCCATCGGCCTGCGCGGTCTCACCCGAGGCCGCGGTTTCGGCGGGTATGTCGATTGATTCGGTTTCGCCGGTCTCAGGGGGCGCGGCGGGGGTCGCCGGCGGCGTTGAAAGGCACGAAACGAGCGAAAACGCGAACGCTGCGGCAACGAGCATCACCACGGTCTTTTTCATGGAACCGCCTCCAGAATAGAATCTATCTGCGCCGTCGCGGCTTCCCGAAGAACATCCAGCGATTCGGGCGACGGCTCCAGGTACCACGACCGGGCCTCGGCTACGGACCAAACCGGTTTCCGTTCCCGGAAACGCTGAATTCCCGGAATCGGCAGGGGGTCGGAAGGATATCGAAATTCCTCGGGACGGATCCTCATGGATTCAAGCGAGGCGGCCTCGCGCTTCCGGTCCGCGGCCCGCTTCGATTCAGCGCCGATGGCGAGGCCCAAAACGAGCACTAAAACCGCGAGCGCGCCCGCCGTTACGCCGATCACGGCGCGATGATTCTCCTCAACGAATTCTATCGCCCGATCCCGAACGCTCATGCTTCCGCCGCGGGTCTCGCGCGTTTCGGGGGATGGGGAGGAATGACCACGTCGCTCTCCGGTTCCACGTCCTCGTCCTCGAAATTCTCAAGGTCGGGCAGGGTCTCGAGTTTCCCGTCCTTATCGTTTTCAAGCTTAATCGCGATTACCTTCGTAACGCCCGATTCCTCCATCGTCACGCCGAGCATGGTTCCCGCGCCCATAACGGTTTTCTTGTTGTGCGTAATGACGATGTATTGGCTCACGTTCGCGAACTCTCGCAGGGCGGTCACGAACCGCGTTACGTTTTGCTCGTCCAGGGCCGCGTCTATCTCGTCCAAAAGGCAGAACGGAGAGGGCTTAACCATATAGGTGGCGAACAGGAGCGCCACCGCGGTCATGGACTTCTCGCCTCCCGAGAGGAGACTGATGTTCTCGAGCTTCTTTCCCGGGGGCTGCGCGAAAATGTCTATTCCCGACTCCAGTACGTTTGCCGGGTCCACCAGGCGAATCTCCCCTCGCCCGCCGCCGAAAAGGCGCCGGAACATGTTGTGGAAATTCTTCTTGATCATGTTGTAGGTCGCGAGGAAGAGCTCGGTCGACTCGGCGCGAATCTCTTCGGTAATTCGCTTGAGGTCGTCGCGCGCCTTTTGCAGGTCGGCGATTTGAGAGGTAAGGAAATCGTACCGTTCCTTGGTCTCCGCGAATTCCTCCACGGCCATGAGGTTTACGCTGCCCAAATCCTTCAGTTGCGCGCGCGACGCCGCGAGCCGCTCCCGAAGGTCGCCGGCGGGCGTATTGATCGTAAACATCCGCTCCTCGAATTCCATCAAGTCCCGGGAGTGGGTCTCCCTGAAATTCTCCTTGATGTTGCGGATTTCCGTCTCGCTCATGGCGAGGTCCATGTGCAGCTTTTCGAGTTGCGACTGAACCTTGCCCATATCGGCGGTCCGCGCCTTCAATCGGTCCTGCTTCGAGGTCACGTCGCTGTTTCGGGAACTGATGTCGGTCTCGAGCCGCTCGAGCTCGCCGGTCAGCGTGCGGCCCCGGTGCTCGATTGTGGCAAGCTCGCTCTCGATCTCGTTTACCTGGTCCTTGATTTCTTCCAGTTTCTTCTGCTCGCCCCACAGCTCGTTTTCGAGATCGCGAAGGGCCGCTTCCTGGGAGGCAAGCTCGCGGCGAATCAGGCGGGCTTGCTCTTCCGCCGCCTCGCCCTGGGTTTTCATTTGAACGCGGTTTAGGCGCAAGCCCTCAAGGGTTTTGCGGTATTCGTCCATCTTGCGGACCAATTCCGCGTTTTCCGACTTAAGCTCGCCGATTTTCTCGCGAAGCTTTTCGATAGAGTCGCGGTTTTCGGCGATTTTCGCGTCGATTGCGCGCTTTTTCGTGATAATACCCTCGGGAGAGAGGAATTCATCGATAAAGCCCGGGGTAGTCGCGCGGTAAGCGGCGATCTTGACCTCTAGCTCGCCGAGAAGGCGATCCAGTTCCGAGAAGGATGAAACGGCGCTATCCGCGAATTTTTTCACGTCCTGGGCCGAGGGCGCGTGCAATTGCGCAAAGTCCGAAAAGATGTTTTTGCGGCCGGAGACGAGCACCCGCAGCTGGGACACGATCGAATCGACCTCTCCCGCCGCGTCGCCGTGGGCCCGGGACGAATACCCCGCGTCGCGGAGCTTGCGGTCAAGTTCCGTCACGATATCCTCGGTAATGGATTTCAGCTCGGTTTCCATCCCGAAACGGGCCGCGTCCAATTCAGCGATGGTTGCCTCATGGCGGGCCGCCTCCCGGTCGTTATCGGAAATGCGGTTTCCCGCCACCGCGATATTGTCCTCAAACGAGGAGATGTTCTTTTCTATTTCGCCGAGCCGACGCGTAAGGTCGCGCACCATCTCGTCCTGTTCGTCCGCGTCTTCCCGAAGGCTCTCCACGCGGCTTTCCACCGCGCGTTTGCGGCCGTCGAGTTGGGCAAGCTTCGATTTAACCTCGTTTTGCCGCTCCACTAAGAGCCGGGCCTGCTTGTCCTTCTCGTTTTTCTCGACCGCCAGGCCGTAAATCTGCTTTTGAAAATCCACGAGCTTTTCTTCCATGGCGTTCACCACGTCCATGTTTTCCTCTAGCGAGGCGTTTATCTCGTCGATTTCTTCCTTGATGGAGTCGCGCTTGGCCCGAATCTCCTCGATATCGGAGGTTCTGCGGTCGCGATCCTGGGTAAAGCCCTTCAGGCGAAGCAGTTGAATATCCAACTCGTTCTCGAAAATCTGGTCGCGCAAGGCCCGGTATTTAACGGTTTTGTCGGCCTGCACCTTCAGGGTATCGTAGGAGCGCTTTACCTCGCCGAGGATACCCTCGATCTGGCGCATGTTTTCCTCGGTCTTTTCGAGCTTGCGCTCCGCCTCGGCCCGGCGTACCTTGAACCGGGTAATGCCTGCCGCTTCCTCGAAAATATAGCGCCGCTCTTCCGGCTTGCTCGAGAGGATCTGGTCGATTTTGCCCTGTTCCATAACGGAGTACGCGGCCTTTCCGACGCCCGTATCCCAAAACAGTTCGCGAATGTCCTTCAGCTTAACCGGGGCGCCGTTTATGTAATATTCGCTTTCCCCGGAACGGTACAGCCTCCGCTTAATCGCGATTTCGCTCATTTCGAGGTTGAGAAGATTGTTATCGTTCGCGATGGTTAGGGTCACTTCCGCCACGTTCAGCGCCTTGCGGGATTCGGTTCCGTTGAAGATCACGTCTTCCATCTTGTCGGCCCGCATGGCCTTGGAGGCTTGCTCGCCGAGAACCCACTTTACCGCGTCTACCACGTTGCTCTTGCCGCAGCCATTGGGACCGAGCAGGGCGGTAATGCCGTCGGAGAAGTCTATGCGCGTGCGATCGGCGAAGGATTTGAATCCGAAAATTTCGAGACTTTTAAGAAACACTTGGCGTTGGCCCCTTAGAATAAAATCCGTATAATCAGCATATACTTTACCCCAGGGCCACGGTCACGGTCAATGGAATAAAGGTTTCAAGTCAAATGCCCTCCGTTCCGTCAATTAGCGTATGGAAAAGAACCTTCTGCTGTTCGGTTTTTCCCGATCGGCCCATGGCGGCCTTATCGACGGCCTCCGCGGGGCGGGGTTCGGTATTACCGCCACGACCAGCCTTACCCGGTTGCACATACTGCTTTCCTCGCGGCGGTTCGAGGCCATTCTCGTTTCCGAGAGGGAAACCTTCTCGCACAAGATCTCGGTAACCCGCCACCTGTGGCAGGTTAGGATTCCCGTCACCGTCCTGGTCATAAGCCGAAGCGGGACCAAATACGGCCCTTCGTGGTCGTATACGGTCCATAACGGTCCGGACCGGGAAACGGGCCGAGCCCTTGCTTTGCCGGAATGCTTTGCCGCACTCTGCGAAACCATCCGCGAAGCGGGAAGGTCAGCGGGCAAAGGGTATCGGCACGCCCGGCTCGCGGCCGAAAAGGAAGAAGGCTACGGGGGAGCCGCGCTTCACGGGCTCTTGAGCCTTTCGGGCCTGCATCGGATGATGGCGGAAGTGCTTACGGCGATAATCGGGTCGGGACAGGCAGGGATAGAGGCGAAGGCGCTTCAATGCCGGCTCTGGCCCAAAAGGGGACGGGACCGGCGGAAAGACCTGCAGATTTACGTGTCAAAAATAAGAAAACGGCTCGACTCCGCGGAGCCGAACCGTTTCGCTATACTATACGATAAAGGGCGGTATCGCTTCTGCGATCGGAAAGGCAACCGGCCCTCCCGCGGGCGCTTACTTTCCGAGGACTGAGGCGATCCGTTCCAGTACCTTTTTCCGGTCAAGCGGCTTGACGATATAATTCTTCGCGCCGAGCAATAGGGCTTTCTTGACCAACTCTTCCTTGCCCAGGGCGCTGATCATCACGATCTTGGCGTTTTTATCGAAGGCCATGATCTGCTCGAGGGCCGTAATGCCGTCCATCTTGGGCATGGTAATGTCCATGGTCACGAGATCGACGTTGGGGCAGAGCTCTTTATACTTCTCAACGCCGTCAAGGCCGTCTCCCGCGGTCGCGACAACCTCGTATCCCTCGCTGGTAAGTATTTGCCCGATCTGCTTGGCGACGAACATGGAATCATCCACGACCAATACCCTATACGGGACGCCGTCTGCGTTCAGTCCCTCAGGAGCGCGTTCATTGATTGACGGAAAATCCTGTTTAGATATCATATCCTACCCCTTATCACATGCGATCCCGAATCGCGACGTTCACTTCCACGCGACCCTGGCTGGTTTCCATGGGCACGATGAGGGCTTCCACCTCATGATCCGATATTTCCATGTTCTGTCCGGTGAAGATCGCCGGCGGCGTCAGATCAAACCGGAAACCAAGGTCATGGAGCTTCGTAACCGCTTGCGCGGTTATTAAGTTCGCCAATTCGGTGATCGTTGCCTTGGCCAGATCATCGAACGCCTTCAGTTCCTCGTCGTTCATCTTCGAGGCGATTTTCATGGCGGTATCCATTTCCATATCAAAAATGACACGGCCCTCAACGTCGCCCGCCAAACCGACAAGCGCCGCGACACCCATTACCGGCATAGAGGTTGATTTAAGGTAAAGCTCACCCCTGCGGATCTGCCCGCCCAGTACCTCGGTAAGGATGTTGTAAGCCGCCTCGACGAACGGGTTAATATACTCTACACGCATCAGTTTCTCCTTGAAACCTCGCCGTCCTTCGGACGGCTCGTTGTTTAATCCCTTACGGTTTGACTCGTTCCGGCTTATTCCTTGCTGAACGCGACCACTTTTCCCTCGACCGTCCGGAGCCAGCCGCTGTGCTGCGGCATCGCCTCGTTGGCGCCGAGAACCACGATACCGTTATCCTTTAGCTTTTCGCTCAGGTCGGCCATCATGCTCGCTTGCTGTTTCACGTTCATGAACGAAAGGACGTCGCGGGCGACCACCAGGTCCATGTTGGGTATCGCGTTTTGGTTGGTGCAATCGTGATACTCGAAAAGAATTATGTCCTTGATGGTTTGGTTGAAGGTCCAACCGCCGCCGACGCCCTGAACGAGCCAAGTCTTATAGCGCGGCGAAACCTGGGCCGGATCGACCGTCAGCATGGGCGCGTTGGAAATGGCCAACAGGTCGGAATCGTTCGCGTAAATCCTGATCCGCGCGTTCGGGTACTTTTCCTTGAGAATGACCGCGAGGCTATAGGTTTCGTGCCCCTTTCCGCAGCCGATATTCCAAACGTTAATCTGCTTTGCCTGGTTTTGCGGCAGGATCTTCATGAACTCGGAGGCATACTGATCGCTCCAGAACGAACCCGATTCGGGAGAGGCGAAGGTCTCGAGATACGCGCGCGCGTCCTCCTCGGACTGGAATTGCAGGTCCGCGGGCGAACGCATGTCGCGCCATTGCTCGAATCGCGCCTTGACCCATCGGTCGTTCACGTGGGACACGTAGAATTTTCCCAAGGCGGCCAGGGTATCGTTGATAAAGGATAGGTCGAGTTCTTCCCGGGAAGTCTCAGCCCGGGATACGGGCTCCGTGGAAAGCTTTTCCTGTACTTCCTGTACCTTTTCGGCTTCCGCCGCCTTGGCGCGGGTGCCGAAGATCCGGCTGACCTCGAGCAATATATACAGGCGGCCCTGGTTTTCGACCACGCCGTGAATGTATTTGATATTGATGTCGCCGAAAATGGGATGCGGCGGCTGGATCGTGCTCTTGGAAATTCCCACTACCTTGTCGATCTCGTCCACGACGATACCGAACGTCTGATCCTCCACGTTTATTATGATCAGGTTTTCCAGGGCGTCGTTCGCCCGCGCCTTGACGGGGATATTGAAGAAAATGCGCAAATCGATGATCGGGATGATATCGCCGCGAAGGTTATACACCCCAAGCACGAAGGGCGACGTATTCGGCACGTACGTGAAACGCCCGGCCTTCGCGATTTCCTTCACCTGCATGATATCGATGCCGTAATCCTTTCCCGCCAGGGAAAAGGTCACCATCTTATAGTCGATTACCGCGATCCGCTCGGAACGTCCGTCCTTTTCGCGGTCTTCGGTATCGGTAATGTCCTTCGTCTGTAATTCTGCTGCCATACCTTCCCCTTACCACACCGAAGCTTCGCGGCGGTCGCGGGCTTCCATTTCCTGCTTGAGTCCGAGATCAAGCAACTGACTCACGTCGATTATGAGCGATACCGATCCGTCGCCCAGAATCGACGCGCCGGCGATTCCCGGTGAATTGGTAAACTGGTCGCGAAGGGGCTTTATGACCACGTCTTCCTCGCCGATGAGGCTGTCCACCATGAGCCCGACCTTCTTTTCGGCCGTTCCCACGATGACGATATAGCTGTATTCCACGGCCTCGGAGGACTTGATGCCGAATAATCGGTTCAATCGCAAGAGGCTAATAACCTCGTTGCGGACGTTGAATACCTCGTAATTGTCGATTCTCTGGATCTCCTCGGCCTTCACGCGGTGACTCTCGATTACCGAGGTTATCGGAATGGAGTAAACCTCGGTGCCGACGCGCACGAGCAGGCCCTGGATAATCGCCAGGGTCAGGGGGAGCCGAATGACGAACCGCGATCCCAGTCCCGGTTGGGAGGAAATGGTAACGGTTCCGTTGAGCTTTTCGATATGGGTCCGTACCACGTCGAGCCCCACCCCACGGCCCGAAAGGTTCGTGATCTTTTCCGCCGTCGAGAACCCCGGCTCGAAAATGAGCTGGAAGGCCTCAACGTCCGTGAGGTTCTTCCCGGGATGAATGATGCCGCGGGAAATGGCTTTTTGCTTAACCGCCTCCACGTCTATCCCGTGACCGTCGTCCGCTATTTCGATAACGATCATGTTGCCTTCGTTGCTCGCCTTGAGCAGAAGGGTTCCCTCCTCGCTCTTTCCGGCGGCGACGCGCGCGGCGGGAGACTCGATGCCGTGATCGAGCCCGTTGCGGACGCAGTGCATGATCGGGTCCAGGAGGTCCTCGACCACGGATTTGTCCAGTTCGGTGTCCTCGCCCTCGATAACCAACTGTACCTTCTTGTTAAGGTCATGGGAAAGGTCGCGGACGAGCCGGGGAAAACGGCTGAAAATTTGGCTGATGGGCACCATCCGGATCTTCATGACCCCTTCCTGGAGCTCTCCGGTAATGCGGCCGAGGTTCTGCGCGGCGGAACGGAATTTCGTGACCGCGCCCTTCATGCTCCCCTCGAATGCCCCGAAGACGTCGAAAAGGCCCGCGTATTCGGCGTTCAGATCCTTTTTTATGTCTTTAATGCTATAGCCCGATTCGATCTGCTCGAAATACTCGGGAAGATGATCCAGGAGCCTTTTAAGCTTTTCCTTATAGGCGGCCTCGGATTGCTGAAACTCGCTGAGGAGGTCGGTGAACTGCATGGTGCTCTGGTTGAACGAGGCCTTGGTGATGACGGTCTCGCTGACCAGGTTCAGGAGATAGTCGATTCGACGGGAATCCACGCGCAACACGGAGCCTGAACCGTGCGCGGAAGCCGGGGCGGCCTTTCGCGAGGCATCGCTTTTCGCTTGCGCGAGAGCGTCCTGTATGGATTCGCCGGCGTCCGATTCGGCTTCGGGCGCGGGGGAGGCCGCTTGGGCATGCGGGGTTTCCCGGGGCGCGGGTTTCGCCTGCGGAGCGGATTCGGCCTTCGGCGCGGCTTCCCTTTTGGGCGGGGCGGGCGGCGTAGATGGCGCGGGGGCCTTGAGGTTGATCGCGTTGATCGAGACGCCCAAGGTTACGTCGGATATCTGGGCCGATTTCAGGATCACCGCCTCGTCCGACGTCGAAGAGATGAAGTATACGACCCGTTCATGGAACACGTCTTCGTACAGTGCGTCAAAATCGGGAATGGTCTTCAGGACCTGCCCGTTTTGCTTCAGGGCCGCGAATACCTGAATTCCGCCCACGGTATTCATGGGATTGGCCTCGTCAAAATCCACCTGCACGACGAACAGACGCTCCCCGGACGGAATGGCTTCCTTCAATTCGAGAATTTCGTATTCGGATAGAAGGGAAAGCACGTCCGAGTCGGTGGTAGGTATGGATACCCGCGCGGGCTTCGCGGCCTGGGGTACGGGGGCGGGAGCAGCGGCTTCCTTGGGAGCCTTCTTCGGCGCCTTCCCCTTCGCCGGTTCCTTCGCGGGAATAAAGGCGGTTAACTGGTTTTTCAGGCCGGTCACGTCCTCGTCGTAGACAGATCCTTCGGCGCGGGCGGAAAGCATGGCCTTAATCGTATCGAGGGATCGAAGCAGCACGTCGATGACCGACTCGTTGATTTGAACGGTACCCTCGCGGATCACGTCCAAAAGGTCTTCCATGACGTGGGTAAAACCCGCTAGCTCGTGCATCTCCACGGTCGCGGCTCCGCCTTTGAGCGTGTGTGCGGCCCGAAATATCTCGTCGATCGCGTCGTGATTTGAAGGATCGCTTTCGATAACCAGGATATTGCTTTCGAGGGTAAATACCTGCTGTTCGGCCTCGCTGAAAAAGTCCTTCAGGAGCTCCGCATTGTTGATATCCAGATAATCACTCATATATTGTCAAGTTTATACGGTTTTCATCATTAGTCAAGCTATTATAGGTCGGGCGTCTTTTTTTTGGGGCGTTATAGCCCGATACTATTTTTATAGTATATACTGTTTTAAGGAGAAATGATGCATCCACAAAGCCTGTTCAGATTCGCTCTCATCGCGCTTCTCGGCCTGCCCCTGGGGGCTCAAACCGTTACGCGCACGAATCTTTTTGTGGAATCGGCCGGCACCCTGGATTCTTCGGGCGGCATGCCCGATATCGCAACCGCCGGGCACGTCGCCGGCCGCTTTGCGCCTTTATCCTTCGTCAATTTGAATATGGGACTCCTTTTCGGCGCGAGCGACACCCTTCGTTTTTTTCACGCCGACGACGCGGTACGGACGTATGGAATAGTCGCCTTCGACGGGGCCTCGCTCGTGTTCCCCCGCCTTTTGGGAAGTCCCCTGACCTGGATCGCGTTTACCGGAAATTATGACACCCCGCAATCGAACCGACTCATGAAAGAAGCCTTTAAGCGGGGCATTGAATATCCGCGATTCGGCTCGCGGCTTTTGGGCCTGGCCCTCGCCGGTGAAGCGGGAATCAACGGAACCGGACTGGGGGTTTGGGGCGTTCCCGCCAACGGGCCCCTGGCCGTGGCCCTGTATTCCCACTGGAACGCCAAGCCCTGGAAGGAAGCCATTCAACGAAACGACGCGCAGCTCGCCTTCGTATCGGACCCCGTCAGGCTGAACGCCTTCCTCGGCACCCTCGTCGCGCTCGATTCCGCCGATTTCAAGATGCGCGGCGACCTTTCGGCAAGCCTCGGGGACCCGGAAGCCAATGAATTTTACGTTCAGATGGGGATGCTCGACGCGACGCCCCTGACGAACGTCAACGAAAAAGTATATATGCTTTTTGAGCCGCGGCTGCACCGGGACAGGGCGCTCTTCGCCATATCCTTTTTTTCCGTGCCCATTTCCGATTTCGCGCCAGACGGGAGCGCGACCTACCAGGGAACCTATATCGGGGCAAACGCGCTCGTCGCCTTCGGCTCCCCGGAGAAGGACCGCGTGCGGATCGGCGTCGCGGCATCGGGCGCCATGGATCCGATGAACCCCGGCGTGACCACTCCCATCAGTTTTTCCCTGAATCCCTTTTGCGAATTCGCCCTTTCCGATTACGTGCTCGAATCGTCATTGTCGATCAATCCATTCCGGCTCGATGACCCGGCAACCGCCGGGGAATTTCGGGTTTCCCTCAAGGCGGTTTATTGATGAAACGTTTTATCGCCCTCGCGGCGCTCGCGCTCATTCCCCTCCGGTTCGCCCAGCCCGTCGATATATCGGCGGAAATCAAGGCCAGTTCCTTCGCCATGTCGGAGGACGGGAATTTGAAGCCCTCGGCAATCGGCTACGGCGGGTTCATAGAAGTGAGCGACCGTCTATCGGCCAATCTCTTCGGGAAGCTTTCCTACGACGCTGACCCGGTCTACGGCAACGTGCTTTCGGCCCGCGCCATGTACCGGACTTCGTATATGGAAATCGCCGCGGGACCCTCGTTCGGCGTGCTGAACTCGAACGGTTCGTCGGACGGCGTGCCCATTCTTTTCCAGCCCGGCTTAGGGATAGGTTTTAGCGTAACGGCGCCGGGTTTCGTGGTGGCCCGTGCTGATACCGAATTCGCCCTTCCCGCGGCGGTTCAAACCGAGGGCCAGGCGTACCTTCAAAAAAGCGAGCTGTCCGCCGGTTTCTTCCTGCCGAACGTGCTTTGCACGCTTAAGGTTTCGCAGCGCACGAGCGGCATTCAGGACGGGGCCGACGCGAAAATCAGGAGCACGACCGATTACGGTTTTTATACCACCGCCTACAAAAAGGGATCGCCCTTCCGGATCGGTTTGGACTTTATCTACCGGGTAATCGATTATTACGTGGTCGCCGACTCCCCGGACAACCGCAAGATCGCGAATCTCGTACTCGGGGGCGAACTGACCTTTTCCCCCAAGGCCGAATACAGCCTCTTCCTCGCGGGCGACGGCTCCCTGTATTCCTTCTCCCTAGGCGATCCCGTGGACGGACTGGACAAATTCATGTTCAACCTGCGCGCGGGAATCAATCTGAGCCTGCCCACGCTTGACGCTCCCTAAGGGAGCCTACGGAAAATAAGACGGCGTTCCCTTTCGGAAACGCCGTTTTTTTTCGCGGGAATTAGGCCGTATTACCCGAGCTGAAGCTTCGCCAGCCGGGCGCACGCCTCTTCCACCTGCTCCCGGTGCCCGAAGGAGCTGAAGCGAATGAAGCTCTCCCCGGCAGGCCCGAATCCGGCGCCCGGCGTGCAGACGACGTGGCACTCCCTGAGTATTCGATCGAATATATCCCAGCTCTTGCGGCCGGGAAAGCGCGCCCACACGTACGGGGCGTTATCGCCGCCGAATATCTCTACCCCCGCGCGCGCGAAGTTCGGCCCCGCAAGCGCATCCGCGATCAGTTTTGCGTTCCCGAGATAGTAATCGGTAAGGGCCCTGGTCTCGGCAAGGCCCGTCTCGTCGAGCGAGGCAAGCCCGCCGCGCTGGGCGATATTCGAGGCGCCGTTGAAAATCGTGGTCATGAGCCGGGTCCAGTCTTTCATGACCGGGGTGCCGTCGGCGAACAGGAGTTCCTTGGGAACGATAGACCAGCCCAGGCGAACCCCCGTGAAGCCGATCGGCTTCGAGAACGAGTTTATCTCGATGGCGCAGGTGCGGGCACCCTCGATCTCGAATATGGACTTGGGAAGCGCGGGGTCGCGGATAAAGGCGGAATAGGCCGAATCGAACACGATGATCGAGCCTTTCTCGTTCGCCTTCTTTACCAGTGCTTCCAGCTGGGCCTTGGTCGCGACCGCGCCGGTGGGGTTATTGGGGGAGCAAAAGTACACGAGAGCGTTGGCGGGCACCAGGGAAAGGTCGGGGAAAAAGCCGTTCTCGGCCGTGCAGGGCATGTAGACGATGCCCTCATAGCCGCTGCCGTCCCTTTTCGCGGCGCCCGCGGCGCCGATCATCACCGAGCCGTCCACGTACACGGGATAGGCGGGGTCCTGTACCGCGACGGCGACCCGTTCGCCGAATAAGTACTGAAGGCGGCCGATATCGCACTTGGCGCCGTCGGAAATGAAAACCTCTTCCGGGGCGACGATGCCGCCGTACAATACCGAGGCGATCTTCGCGCGCAGCTCCGTCAGTCCCGTTTCGTCGCCGTAACCCGAATAGCCTTCCTTGGTGCCGAGCCGCGAAACCTCGCCGGCCAGTCCCGCTTGGACGTGCGGGGTCAGGGGCTCGGTCGTGTTTCCGATTCCGAGGCTGATGATTTTCGCCCCCGGGTTTTCCTTGGCGAAGGCGGCGCGGCGCTTCGAAATCTCGGGAAATAGGTAACCGGAAGCGAGGTTGGCGATATGGGGGTTGCGTTGGATCATGCGGGTCTCCGTTTTATGTGTTTGCGAAACTATAGCAACTATTCGATCAGGTGTTCAATCGGGATTTCCGAAAAGAGCCAGTCCTGGGAAAGGCGCCGGTAAAGCCCCGCCATGGCGAATTGCCCTCCCTCGACGGTGAAATGGTTCCCGTCGGGGCTCATGGCCTGGATCGATTTACCCGAGGGAAGCGACACGGTTTCCGCATAGGAGCCCGCGGCGCCGGGAAGCGAGTCGGCTATGGGGTGGCGGATAACGATATCCGGCCCGTAGCGGGCGGCAACGCGAGACTGGACCGCGTCGATATAGCGGAGGCTCTGCTCGTATTGCGGGTCCTTAACGCGGGGCATGCCGACCCAGTAAACCTTCGGAACGTACAGGAGGGCCTCGTCGATGAGCGCGGAGCATTTCTCCGCGTAGGCCGCCTCCCATTCCGGGGTATGCTTTTTCATGATCTCGCCGCGGTTGTTCCAGAAGTTTTGATAGTCGTTCATCCCCAGCATCATCACCACGGCGTCGTAACGGGAAGACGAGAGGGTATCGGCGAGTTTCGCGGGCCAATTGTAATAATCGCCGCGAATGAATCCGGAGGAGTGCACCGCGAGAAAATCAACCGACACGGGCGAATCCTTTCCCGCAAGCCGCGAAAGCCCGCTGCCGAGGCTGAATACCTGGGAATCTCCAAACATGTATAGGCGCAAGGGGTTTGCGCTTGAGTGGATGGCGTTTGCCGGGACGGCGCTCGGTATCGCCGCTCCGGGCGCGGGCGATGCATCGGCGGGCGCGGGCCCGGTAGCGGCATCGACGGGCGCGAGCGCGATCGTGGCATCGGCGGGGTCGGTCGCGGCATCGGCGGTAGCGGTGGCGGCGTGCGCCTCAGGGAGGGCCGGGGAAAGGCCGGAAGGTTCGGCGGTTTCCACGACGGTGCTTTGCGAAGCCGTCGAGAGAGCCGACGGTGAGGCTTCTACGCCTGAGGCCCTCCGGTTAAAGTAGCGGGTATCCCATTCGGTTTGTTCCGCGAGTCCGGTAACGGAAAGAAAGCCCTCGCGTGCGGCGGGCAAGTACCCGTCAAGGCCGGTCTCGGCGGCGACGAACGAAAGGGAATCGGCCAGGGCGAGGGCGATGGAGCGGATATGCAGGTTTTCGATATGGGAAGCGGGAATCCAGAGGCTTTTACCGGCGAAAATCGTGGTAATGGAGACGGCCAAAAGGACCGTGAGCAAAACCTGGTTCGGGCTGTACGCGTCTTCCTTGTTCGTTTTCACTTTCGCTCTCCGCATCGTGGTTAAAACTGGAAATATATGAACGGCGCGACGCCCGACATGGAAACGAGGCCCAACGCGAGCAAGGCGGCCGCGACGGCGACGGCCTTAACGGGGAGCGGCAGGGCGATATACCAACGGAAGGCCGTTTTTCGGGCCCGCGTCGGGACGGCTTGCATCGCCAAGCCGAGGACCAAAAGAGCCGCCACGAGCGGGCTCATTCTTGCCGGGGGAACCGATACGTTCAAAAGCCCGCGGAACCAGTCCCCCGCGGCGGAAAGGGACGGGGCGCGGAACACGACCCAGCTGAGGGTGGTGAACGAAAAGGTCGCGAGGACCTGCAGGACCGCCTTCCAGGGAACGGGGCTGCGCTTGGTGCCGTATTCGAAGCCCCGTTCCAGCGCGAGGGCGGCGCCCTGCATGACGCCCCAGACCAGGAAGGTGAGCGCCGCGCCGTGCCAGAGCCCGCCGAGCGCCATGGTAAAAAAGAGGGCAACGAGGGTGCGCGCCTTGCCGAAGCGGGAACCGCCCATGGCGAAATAAAGGTACTCGCGGAGCCAGGACGAAAAGGTTATGTGCCATCGCTTCCAAAACTCGGTGACCGAGAAGGATACGTACGGGCGGTTAAAGTTGGCCGGGGTCTCGAAGCCGAGCAACAGGGCGACGCCGATCGCCATTTCGCTGTACCCGGAAAAATCGGTGTACATCACCACGGAATAGCCGAGCGCCCCTATCAGGTTCTCGAGGGTTCCGTGGGAAAGCGGGTCTGAGAGGACCGGGTCCACGAAAAGGGTGGAAAGAAAATTGGCGAACACCATCTTCTTGAATAGCCCCGAAAGGATGAGGAGCGTTGCCCGATCGAAGGCGATGGGCTTAGAGCCGGGCTCAATGCCCGCGGCAACCGCCCCCTCCACGCCCGGAAGGAAGTCCGCCGCGTGCACGATGGGGCCCGATGCGATCTGGGGAAAAAAGGAAACGTAGAGGACGACGTCCAGGGGATCGCTCGCCGGGGCGATTTTGCACAGATACACGTCGAAAACGTAGCTGAGCGCCTTGAAGGTGTAAAAGGAGATTCCCACGGGCATGACGACGGCGAGCGCGGGCAGGCTCCAGCTCAGATCGAGGGCGCCGAATATGCCCGTGGCCGATTGGGCAAAAAAGTTCCAATACTTGAAAAAGCCGAGAAAGAGCAGGTTCGCCGCCACGGCGAGAACCAGGAACAGTTTCCGGTGAAGGTGTTCCCTGCTTCTCCCGATCAGGAAGGCAAAACCGTAATTCGCCGCCGTGGAAGCGAGAAGCAGGAATGAAAAGCGCCAGTCCCAGAGGGAATAAAAGAAATAGCTCGCCGCGATCAGAAAGAGCTTCCGGTCGCGGGCGCGGCGAAAAACGTACCAAAACCCGATGAACACGAGGAGAAAAAAACCCGCGAATTCAAAGGTTGGAAAAAGCATCCGCCCTTATCCCTCCGCGTCCAGGAGCAATTCGTCGATGGGCTTCCCGGCGGGAACCATGGGCAAGACCTTCTCGTCGATATCCATGTAACAGTCGATCAGCGCCGGCTTTCTCACGGAGACGGCCGCGTTGAAAGCCTCGCGGAATTCGCTTTCGTTAGTTGCCCGGAAGCCCCGAATCCCGAAGGCGTCGGCCAGTTTCACGAAGTCGGGCGGACGGTCCAGGGTGGTCGAAGAATACCGCTTACCGTAAAACAGGGTTTGCCATTGCCTGACCATGCCCAACGTCCCGTTGTTCGCGACGACGATCACGATGGGCATATCATAGTAGGAAATGGTGGCAAGCTCGTTGAGGTTCATGCGGAAGGAACCGTCGCCGGCGATGTGCACGACCTGCCGGTCGGGATTTCCCGTCTGTGCCCCCATGGCGGCGCCCGTTCCGTAGCCCATCGTGCCGAGCCCGCCCGAGGTCAAAAAGGTGCGGGGCTTGACGAAGGGATAGAACTGGGCCGTCCACATCTGGTGCTGGCCCACTTCCGTGGTGATGATCGCGTCGTCGCCGAGCCGCTCGTGGATATGCTCCAGCACGAACTTCGGGTGCAGCGCGGTTTTCTTGGAGTACATGGCGGGCACGTGGGTTTTGAGCTCGTCCACCCGTTCGTTCCATTCGTCGCGCGCGCGAACGGCGACCCGCTTCGAGAGCTCGGCCAGGACCAGCTTGAGGTCGCCGTTCAGGCTCGCCGCGGAGGGAATGTTCTTGTTGATCTCGGCGGGATCGATATCGATGTGGACGACCCGGGCGTGGCGGGCGAATTTCGCCGGATCGGAAATGACCCGGTCGGAAAAGCGTGCGCCGATGGCCACCAGCAGATCGCATTCGTTCGCCGCGGCGTTGGAGGCCTTGGTGCCGTGCATTCCGATCATGCCCGTATTGAGTGGATGATTGAAGGGAAAGGCGGACTTGCCCATCAGGCTTAGGGAAACGGGGGCGTTGAGCCTTTCCGCCAAGGCTCGCAGTTCCGCCGAGGCCTCCGAAATGATCACGCCGCCGCCCGCGTAGAAAAAGGGCCGCTTCGCCGCGGAAAGCGTCTCGGCGACCGCCGCGAGCTGTTCCTCGGTCGGAACGGGGTTTTTCGCCCTGTTGCGTTCGACCCGCGCGGAAACCTCGTGACGGCTTTCGCCCTCCCACTCGGTCACCGCCGCCGTCACGTCTTTCGGTATGTCGATAAGCACGGGACCGGGCCTGCCGGTAACGGCGATGTCGAAGGCCTCGCGCATGACCTCGGCCAGCCGGCTAACGTCGCGCACGATGTAGTTGTGCTTGGTGATGGACATGGTAATCCCCGTAATGTCCACTTCCTGGAAACTGTCCTTCCCGAGCAGGTTCGTGGGCACGTTGCAAGTAATGGCGACCATGGGAACCGAGTCCATATAGGCCGTCGCGATGCCGGTAACCAGGTTGGTGCAGCCCGGGCCGCTCGTGGCGAGCACCACGCCCACCTTGCCGGTGGAACGCGCGTAGCCGTCGGCCGCATGGGCGGCGCCCTGTTCGTGGGCGGTCAGGATATGGCGGATCCTGTCTGAATTCTTGTAGAGTTCGTCGTAAATATTGAGTATGGTGCCGCCGGGATAGCCGAAAACGGTATCCACCCCGCGTTCCGCCAGACATTCAATGACGATTTTGGCGCCTGTGCATTTCATCGATACGTATCTCCCCGTTACACCGAAAGCACCGCGCCGGTATCCGCGCTCGTCACGAGTTTCGCGTACCGGGCGAGGTACCCCGTTTTAACCTTCGGCTCCGGCGCCTTCCACTCGGCGCGGCGCGCTGCCAGTTCTGACTCGGATACCTCAAGGGTAACCGAATAGGCGTTAATGTCTATTGATATTCGGTCTCCGTCGCGCACCAAGGCGATGGGGCCGCCCACCGCCGCCTCGGGGGAGCAGTGGCCGATGGAAGCGCCGCGGGTGGCGCCGGAAAAACGCCCGTCGGTAATGAGCGCGACTTCCTTTCCCAAACCCTGCCCCGCCAGCGACGCGGTTACGGCCAGCATTTCACGCATGCCCGGACCGCCGCGCGGTCCCTCGTAGCGGATTACCACCACGTCTCCCGAGACGATCTTGCCTTTCTGGATCGCGGCGAAGGCGTCTTCCTCGCATTCGAAAACCCTCGCCGGGCCGGAGTGTTTCATCATCTCGGGCGCCACGGCGGAGCGCTTAACCACGCAGCCGTTCGGGGCCAGGTTGCCGAAGAGGACGGCGATGCCGCCGTTGGCCGAATGGGGATCGTCGATGGGCCTGAGAACGGCGGGGTTCCGGTTTACCGCGCCCTTGATATTCTCGGCCACGGTTTTCCCGGTCACGGTCAGGAGGCTTGCGTCGATAAGGTTTTTTTTCGCCAATTCCGCGAGCATTGCCTGAATTCCGCCCGCGGCGTAGAGGTCCTCGATAAAATCGCGGCCCGCGGGGGCGAGCCTTAGGAGGTTCGGGGTACGTTCGGATATGGCATTGATCTCGGCGAGATCTATTTTTACGCCGGCCTCGTGGGCGATGGCGGGAAGGTGCAAGATGGTGTTTGAGCTGCACCCCAAGGCCATGTCGGCGGTGAGGGCGTTTTTGAAGGCCTTTTCCGTCATGATCGCGCGGGCGGTGATGCCCTTGGACACTAAGTCCATGACCGCCATGCCCGCCTTTTTCGCGAGGGCGATCCGTTCCCCGTAGACCGCGGGAACGGTGCCGTTGCCGGGCAAGCCCATGCCGAGCACCTCGGTCATGCAGTTCATGGAATTGGCGGTGAACATGCCGGAGCAGGAGCCGCAACCGGGGCAGGCGGCGGATTCCATGGCGTCAAGCTCGCGTTCGCTCATCTTTCCGGAGGCGACGGAACCCACCGCCTCGAACATATCGGTAAGGGAAAGGCGCTGATCGCCGTATTTACCCGCGAGCATGGGCCCGCCGGAAACCACCACGGTGGGCAGGTCGAGCCGTCCCGCGGCCATGAGCATGCCGGGCACGATCTTGTCGCAGTTGGGAACCATGACCAGCCCGTCGAAGGCGTGGGCCGTGGCGACGCATTCCACCGAATCGGCGATGAGTTCCCGCGTAACCAGCGAATATTTCATGCCCTCGTGGCCCATGGCGATTCCGTCGCACACGCCGATCGCGGGAAATTCCATTGGCGTGCCGCCCGCCATGCGGATTCCCGCCTTCACCGCTTCCACGATGGGTTGCAGGTGAACGTGCCCGGGGATAATTTCGGTTTTGGAATTGACGACGCCGATGATGGGGCGGGCGAGCTCTTCGTCGGTATATCCCATCGCGCGGAACAGGGAACGGTGCGGCGCGCGCTCCACTCCCTTTTTGGTCTTGTCGCTTTTCATCTGCGTTACCTCCGGTCGGGCCCTCGGGCCAGTATAGCATGGGCGCGCCGTCCCCCTACGGAACGGCGCGGCGCGTTCATTGATTAGATCGCCGCGACGACGAGGTCGCCCATTTTGCGGGTTCCCACGAGTTTGTCGCCGAGGGCTGCGCGGTCGGCGGACCCGCCGGCGATATCGCCGGTGCGCCATCCCGCGTCCAGAACGGATTCCACGGCCTTCTCAATGGCGTCCGCTTCCTTGGTCAAGCCGAAGGAGAAGCGGAGCATCATGGCGCAGGTGAGGATGGTCGCCAGGGGATTCGCGAGATCCTTACCGGCGATGTCGGGCGCGGAACCGTGAATCGGCTCGTACAGCCCGGGACCGGAATCGCCGAGCGAGGCGGAAGCGAGCATGCCGATGGAACCGGTGATCTGGCTCGCCTCGTCCGAGAGGATATCGCCGAACATGTTGCTCGTCACGATCACGTCGAACTGGTTCGGGTTGCGCACGAGCTGCATGGCGGCGTTGTCCACGTACATATAGGAAAGCTCGACCTGGGGCCACTTTCCCTTCATGGACTCGGCGACCTCCCGCCAAAGGCGACTGGTTTCAAGTATGTTCGCCTTGTCCACCACGCAGAGCTTCTTCTGCCGCTTCATGGCCGACTCGAAGCCGATCTTCACGACGCGCTCGATCTCGCCTTTGCTATAGGCTTCGGTGTCCCACGCGGCGTCGCCCGCGGCGTTGCGGCCCCGGTCGCCGAAGTAGATTCCGCCGGTGAGCTCGCGCACGATCAGGATATCGAGCCCGTCCTTGACGATTTCGGCCTTAAGGGGACAGGCGGCGGCGAGTTGGGGAAACATGAGGGCCGGGCGGAGGTTCGCGTACACCTTCATGCCCGCGCGAAGGCCGAGGAGGGCCTTTTCCGGGCGCTTGGCGCCGGGAAGGGTATCCCATTTGGGGCCGCCGACGGCGCCGAGAAGCACCGCGTCGCTTTTCACGCAGGCGTCGAGGGTTTCCTTCGGAAGGGGGTCGCCGGTGGCGTCGATCGCGCAGCCGCCTGCCTTCACTTCGGTATACGCGAAGCTATGGCCGAATTTTTTGCCTATCGCGTCCAGCACGCGGCAACCTTCGCGAACGATGTCCGGACCGATTCCGTCTCCGGGAATGGTGGTTATGTTACAATTCATCGGGCTTTCTCCTACAGTATAGTTAAAGTATTTTAGTATTTATACAAGCTTTTGTAAACCCTGAACGCTGAAAAAGCCGGGCGCCGGCAGGACCATGAAAGATCCCGCGGCGCTCCGACCCCGGCCGTCATAAATAGGCCTTGAAACGCTTTTCCACGTCCATGATCAGTTTGTACTCGAAGGAATCCACCAGCGCCTGCCACGAAGCCTCGATCAAGTCGCTGGAAACGCCCACCGTCGTCCAGACTTCCTCGCCGTCCGTAGATTCGATCAAGACCCGAACCTTTGCCGCCGTGGCGCTTTTCGAGTCCAATACGCGCACCTTGAAGTCCGTCAGGCGGATTTCCCGCACTCCCGGATAAAAGCGCTCAAGGGCGGTACGAAGCGCGCAGTCCAGGGCATGGACCGGGCCGTCGCCCTCCCCCGCCGTGATCGCGTCCACCCCGTCAACCCCGATCTTTATCTGCGCGAAGGCCGTGCACGCCTGGTCGGCGTCGGGCTGTTCGCCGATGATCTTATAATAGTGCAGGTCGAAGAAGGGCTTGTACTTTCCCATGTTCTTGCGCACCAAAAGCTCGAAGCTCCCCTCGGCCCCCTCGAACTGATAGCCTTCGTGCTCCAGCGTCTTCAGGCGGTCCACGATCTGCTGCGCGACCGGGCTATCCTTGCCGATGGCGGGGTCGAACTTGCGGATTTTCTCGATGATCATCGAACGGCCCGCGACCTCGCTCATGAGGAAGGTGCGCTCGTTGCCCACCGAATCGGGATGCACGTGCTCGTACGCCTTCGGGTTCTTCGTCATGGCGTCGATATGCATGCCCGCCTTGTGGGCGAAGGCCGTATGCCCCACGAAGGGCATGCCGTCGTCCATGGTGACGTTCGCGATCTCCGCCACCCGCCGGGCCATGGGCGTAAGGGTCGCCACCTTTCCCGCGGGAAGGCAGGGCAAGCCCATCTTGAGTTCCAGGTTGGCGATGATCGTGGAAAGGTTCGCGTTTCCGGTGCGTTCGCCGAACCCGATCAGGGTTCCCTGCACCTGCACCGCCCCTCCCTTCACCGCCATGAGGGAATTGGCCACCGCCATTCCCCCGTCATTGTGGCAGTGAATGCCGACGGGAACGCCGAATTCCCTCACCACGGTCTCGGTCATTTCCCGTATCGCGTCGGGGAGGCAGCCGCCGTTGGTGTCGCAGAGGGTCAGGCACTGGGCGCCGCCTTCCACCGCCGCGCGGAGGGTGGACAGGGCGTACGCGGGGTTGGAAAGATAGCCGTCGAAATAGTGTTCCGCGTCGTAAATGACCGTGCGGCCCTGCTCACGCAGGTATTTCATGGTGTCGCGGATCATCTCCAGGTTTTCGTCCAAGGAGGCGCGAAGGATTTCAATTACGTGAAAATCCCAGGTCTTGCCGAAGATGCACACGTCTTCCGTGTCCGCCGCGAGGAGGCTCGCGAGGTTCGTGTCCTCGCCCGGCCTGATTCCCTTACGCCGGGTAGACCCGAAGGCGACCAGCCGGGCGTTTTCCAGGCGAATCTTTTTGACCTCGCGGAAGAACTCCAGGTCCTTCGGGTTAGAGCCGGGATTTCCCGCCTCGATATACGAGACGCCGAGCTCGTCCAGGGCGCGGACCACGTGGAGCTTATCCTGGACGGAAAAGCTGATGCCCTCGCCCTGGGCGCCGTCGCGAAGGGTCGAATCGAAAATGTGCAGCGAGGCGAGGCGGTCGGCGGTATCGTTTTTTTTCATGCTTCCTCCCGGGTGCGTTCCTGTTCTAGTTCGTAATTCATGGAATTAAGAGCCGCCAAATAGGCCTTAATAACCGATTCGACGATATCGGTGGACACGCCGGAACCGTTCCACGTCCGTCCCTCGCGGGTGATGCGGACGTGGCTCGCGCCCTGGGCGTCGGTCCCCGTATCGGTCGCGTCGACGATGGCGAGGTTGAAATCCTCCAGCCGAATATCGTCTCCGCCGACTATCTTGTCGATCGCGTTGAGCGAGGCGTCTACCGGGCCGTCGCCGATGGCCACCCGCTCGACCTTCGTGCCGTCCTTGAGCAACAGGCGTACCACGGAAGTCGCGGTAATGGACGAACCGGAGTTGATAACGTAGCGGTCCAGTCGCCAGGCTTCCGGAATGTTCCGGTAGCCCCCCACCAGGGCCTCGATATCGCGGTCGGATACGGTCTTTTTCTTGTCGGCGAGGACCTTGAAGGCCTCGAAGAGCTCATTCAGTCGTTCTTCGCCCACGGGATAGCCCAGGTACTGGAGCCGCTCCTCGAAGGCGTGGCGCCCCGAATGCTTGCCCAAGACCATCTTGTTGTGGGGCAAGCCGATGGACTCGGGCGTCATGATTTCGTAGGTGGCGCGGTTGGCGAGCACGCCGTGCTGGTGTATCCCCGCTTCGTGGGCAAAGGCGTTTTCGCCGACGATCGCCTTATTGGGCTGGCAGCGCACGCCCGTGGCCTGGCTCACTTTCTTGGAGGCTTGGTAAATCTGGGTCGTATCGATCCGGGTCGCCATGCCGAAATGGTCGCCGCGGGTATGGAGGCTCATGACTATCTCTTCCAGGGCCGCGTTACCCGCCCGTTCGCCGAGCCCGTTCAGGGTGCATTCTATCTGGTCCGCCCCCGCCTGGGCCGCCGCGAGGGAATTGGCCACCGCGAGTCCCAAATCGTTATGGCAATGCACGGAAATGACCGCCTTGTCGATATTCGGCACGTTTGAGCGGATATTCCGAATGAGGGCGCCGAACTCGTCGGGGGTCGCGTAGCCTACGGTATCGGGAATATTGACCGTGGAGGCCCCGGCGTTGATGACCCCCTCGATCACGCGGTACATGAAGGCCGGATCGGATCGGGACGCGTCTTCCAGGGAGAACTCCACGTCGCCGCAGAGGTTCCGCGCGTATTTCACCATTTTAATCGCCTGCTCATACACCTGGTCCGGCGTTTTCTTGAGCTTAAATTCCATATGGATGGGGCTCGTGGCGATAAAGGTGTGAATGCGGGGGTTTTCCGCCTCGCGAATCGCCTCCCAGGCGGCGTCGATGTCCTTCTCCAGCGCCCGGGCCAAGGATGCCACCGAGACCCCGCGGATGGTTCTCGCGATGGCCTGTACGGACTGAAAGTCGCCGGGACTGACGATGGCAAAACCGGCCTCGATAATATCGACACCGAGGCGGGATAGGCTATGGGCGACCTCAAGCTTGTCCTGCAGGTTCATACTACAGCCGGGGGCTTGTTCGCCATCGCGCAACGTGGTGTCAAAAATCTTGATCTGTCTTGCCATATAAGGCTCCTTTATCGGTGATACTGCACTATAGTCGGGTCGCCCGTCATAACTCAAGAGAAACGCCGGCAATATTCAGCTCGATATGTCTTTTATACCGAACGATAATTTACAAATAATAGTTTTGTCCATTATAATAAACAAATAATGCAGTATACCCGTTCAAATCTATATCAAGCGATCCTCACGGCAGCAACCCGATACCGAATCGTCGTGCTGGACGGACTTCACCGTTCAGGGAAGTCATGGACCCTCAGCGCGGCGGTAAAAGAACTCCGCGCCTCAAGCCCGCCCGTCCACGTTATCCACCTGAAAAGCGGTCACGGAATCGTCTCAGGCCGCGAACTGAGCGCCGCTGCCCGCGGCTTGGGCATTGGACCCTCCGCGTTGTGCCTGGATAACGCCGATAGGATCCAGGGCTACCTGGACGCCTTCGGGGAAATCCTTACTCGGGGCGATACCAGGATCATCGCCACCGGGGAGAGGACCGTCGCCTTGGCCGAGGCCCTTGAAAATCGCTTCGGCCGGGAATCGGTCGCACGGGTGGCCATTCCCCCCCTCTCCTACCCCGAATGGCTCGCCGACAGAAACCTGCGGGATTCAGCCACGGCCCTTCAAGCCTACGCGCGTACGGGGGGACTCCCCGATTCGGGCCTATTCCCCGCCGACGACGCGCGAAACCGCGAACTGCTCGAGATGCGGGTTAATTCCTTCCTTCTCACCCAAATCGTGGAACACCTTTCCTTGCGGAACCCCGCCGCGATTCGCCCCATGCTTTCCCTTTTGGCCGCCCACATGGGCGAGATTCTTTCGGCCCGGGAAATTCGCGACGCCCTGGAGGGGAGTTCCTGCGGCCTTTCGCCCCAATCGGTCATCGATTACCTCGAGGCGTGCCGTCTGTCGGGACTGATCATACCCGTTCCGATGATCGATCTCTCGGCGGGCCGGGAGTTACGGTCCGCGCAGGTATGGTATTTCGGGGATAATGGCCTGCGCGCGGCGTTTACCGGGCGGGATAACGCCGGGGAGTCCGATCGGGCATTGCGCAATCTGCTCTTCCTGAGCCTCAAGGGCGCGGGATGGAACGTTCGTCAGGGCCGGCTGGACGCGGGGCGGGAAAGAAAGGAAGAAATCTCCTTCGTGTGCGAGGCCCGAGGGAGGCGTATGTACGTTCAGTCCGTGGGAAACGCGGCAACCGCGGGGGAGAGAATCCGTAAATACCGCGCCCTGCTCTCGATCCGCGACGGATGGCCCAAATACCTGATTGACCCGACGGGCCCGGCGGAAGGGGAAGGGCTCACCCCCGACGGGGTGCGCCACCTTCTCGCCCGGGATTTCCTAAGGGAACCCCTTATTCCCGAGCGGCCCGTTCCGTAGACTCGGACGAAAGGATCGAATTTCCCCGCCCCATGGCGGTCAGCCCGGTGCGGACCAGTTCCAGAATGCCGAAGGGCTCCAGGAGCTCGATCAGGCTCGCGATCTTGTCCTCGCCGCCCGTGGCCTCCACGACCAGGGAATCCACGCCGACGTCCACGATTCGCGCGCGGAAAATATTCGCCGTTTCGATAACGCCGACCCGGTTTGAGGCCTTGGCGTTCACCTTAATCAGCGCCAATTCGCGCACTACGGTAGAGGAAGGCTCGCAATGGTGGATCGAGACCACCTCGACGAGTTTCGCGAGCTGCTTTTCGATCTGTTCAAGAATGTATTCGTCGCCCCTGACCACGATGGTCATGCGTGACAGTTCGGGATTCTCCGTCACGCCGACGGTCAGGCTGTCGATATTGTAGCCGCGCCGGCTGAATAGGCCGGAAACCCGGCTCAAAACGCCCGAATGGTTTTCCACGAGTACCGAAATGACATAACGCTTCATGACAGCTCCTTTGTATTGAAAAGGCCGAGGATTCTGACCCCCTGAACGATTCCGTTATCGTGACTGATTTTCTCCATTTCCGCAAGCGCGGTTTTCAGCCGCTCGCCGGAAACGACGCTGTTCCCCACCCCGTCGGGCAGGTTGACGTTGGCGTAAAAGCGGTAGCGCCAGGGCTCGCCCTGAATCGGCCGCGATTCGAGTTTCGTCAGGTTGAGCCCGTGTTTCATGAAGATGCCGAGGGCGGCATGGAGGGAGCCCGGCTCGTTGGCCGTGGTGAAAATGACGCTCGCGTGGTTGGGGGCCTCGCAGACCACCTCTCCCGAGCGCGCGATAATGACGAAGCGGGTATAGTTCCGCGGATTGGTTTCGATGCCCGATTTTAGGGTCTCGAGCTTATAGATATCCGCCGCGCTACCGCTCGCGATGGCCGCGCGGGTGATATCGCCTTCCGCGGCGACCATCTCCGCGGCGCCCGAGGTGGACGCGGTCTCAATATGCTTCCAAAGCGGGTATTTCGCCAGGAACTCGTCGCACTGGGCGAGGGCCTGGGGATGGGAGTACACGGAACCGACCGTTTCGACCGTCGCCCCGCGGGGCGCCAGCAGGGAATGCTCGATCCTGATGGTAACCTCGCCGACGATCTCGATGTCCTCGCAGCGCGTCAGGTTATCGTAATTCTCGTAGACCGATCCCGCCAGGCTGTTCTCGATGGGGAGCATGCCGAAATCGGCCCCCCCGCCGAGCACCGCGTTGATGACCTCGCGGAAATTAGCCGCGGAAAGGGCGGTCGCACCGTTGTCCCAAAACCGCCGAATGGCGATTTCCGCGTAGGCCCCGCGGCCGCCGGAATAGGCGCATACCACCGGTCCGGCGGCACCCGAAAGGGCGAGCGCGCCCGCGGCCCGTTTCGCCTCCAACTTCGCACCGGATCGGTCGTGGCCGGTTTTGGCCGCGGTCCGGCGGGAAACGGTACGCCCGACTACCGGGGCAAGCACCTCGATATCGCGCATCATCTTTTCGAACTGTTCCGGATACAGGGACTGGGCCCCGTCCGACATGGCGCATTCCGGGCAGGGATGCACTTCCACGATAAGGCCGTCGGCGCCGGCGGCCACGGCCGCCAGGGCCATGGGGGGCACCTTGTCGCGCACGCCAACCGCGTGGCTGGGGTCCACGATTATGGGAAGGTGGGTCAGGGACCGGAGGACCGGGATAGCCGAGAGGTCCAGGGTATTTCGGGTCGCCTTCTCGTAGGTGCGTATGCCCCGCTCGCAGAGAATCACGTCTTCGGTGCCGCTGGCGAGCAGGTATTCCGCCGCCATGAGCCATTCCTCGATAGTGGCAGACAGGCCGCGCTTGAGGATGACGGGCTTGCCGAGGGCGCCCACCTTCTTTAAGAGCTCGAAATTCTGCATATTGCGGGCGCCGATCTGAAGCACGTCCACGTAGTCCCGCATGACGGGAATATGGTCCGAAGAAACGATTTCCGTGACGATGGGCAACCCGTAGGCCTCGCCCGCTTCCTTGAGGATGCGCACTCCCTCCTCGGCCATGCCCTGGAAGGCGTAGGGGCTCGTCCGTGGCTTATAGGCGCCGCCCCGGAGCATAACCGCCCCCGATTCCGCGACTTTCGCCGCGGATTCCATTATCTGGTCAAGGCTTTCGACCGCGCAGGGACCGGCTATTACCGAAACCCGGTTACCGCCGATTTTCACGCCACGCACGTCCACGATGGTGTTTTCCCGCTTAAATTCCCGGGAAGCCATCTTGTACGGCTTGGAGATGGGTATGACGCGCTGAACGCCCGGCAGGATTTCCACTTCCCGGGGATCGATACCCACCTTGCCCACGGCGCCGAAGATAGTCTCTTCCTCGCCGGCGATTTCGTTCACCCGGAGGGAGTTTTTTTCGAGGAAACGGCGAATTCGCTGTTTATCGTCGTCCCGAATGTTGGATTCAAGTACGATTACCATGTGGTTGTCCTTAAAATATCGGCGAATACGCCGGACGCGGTAACGTCCGCGCCGGCGCCGTAGCCCCGGATTACCAGGGGTATCGGGGAATAATATTTGGTGGTGAACACGAACGCGTTTTCGCCGCCCTTGATGGCGGCAAGGGGATCGTCGGCGGAAACCTCAACGGTGCCGACCCGGGCAGAGCCGGTGGAACCGTCGATTCCCGCGGCGAACCGAAGCACCTTGCCCGCGGCCCGAAGCGCCTCGGTTTTCCGGGCGAAATGGGAATCCACCGCCGGAAGCCGGGCAAGGAACTCGTCCACCGTGCCGGACTCGTCAAAGTCCGCGGGAAAGAGCGGCGCAACCGAGACCTGATCGAGTTCCAGGGTGCAGCCGGCCTCGCGGGCGATGATGAGGGCCTTGCGGGCCACGTCGGTCCCGGACAGATCGTCGCGGGGGTCCGGTTCGGTAAAGCCCTTTTCCCGCGCTTCCGACACGGCCTGCGAGAAGGTCGCCCCCTCGTCCAGCCGGCCGAAGATGTAGGAAAGGGAACCGGACATGATGCCCGAGAAGGAATGGAGCGAGTCGCCGCTTTTGAGCATGTTGCGGAAGGTATCGATGACCGGCAGCCCGGCGCCCACGTTGGTTTCGTAAAGGAAGCGCTTCCGGCTCGCGGCGGCGGCCTCGCGCAGCTGGCGGTAATAGCCGATGGAAAGGGAATTCGCCCGTTTGTTCGGCGTAATGACGTGCATACCCGCGGCGAAAATGTCGGTATAGCGCTCCGGCAGGTATCCGTTGGCCGTACAGTCCACGAAAACGGGGTTCAGGGGCTTTTCGGCCTTTACGAATTCGATGATCGTGTCCACCGAGGAGATATCCTTCGAGGCGGAAAGCCGGTCCCGCCAGGTGTCGAGATTGATTCCCGCCTTCGAGATGAGCATTTTCCGGGAATTGCCGATGCCCCACACCTGAATGTCGATTTGGGACTTTCTCAATTCCTCCCGCTGGAGCCTGATCTGTTCGAGGAGCTTGCCGCCCACCACGCCCACGCCCACGAGGAAAACCTCGATGGTTTGCATGGTATTGAAGAAGAACCGATGGGCGATCCGAACCGCCTTGTCGCCGTCTTCGTCGGCGACCACCGTACTTATTGAACGCTCCGAGGAGCCTTGCGCTATCGCGTTAATGTTGATGCCTCCGAAGGCGAGCGCGGTAAAAAAGGTACCGGCCACTCCTTTGCGGTGTTTCATGCCGTCGCCGACGATCGAGACGATCGCCATGCGCTTGATCACCGAAATGTCGTTGATGAGGTTTTCGCGGATCTCGAGGGCGAATTCCTCCTGAAGGGCCTTTTGCACGGCCTTCGCCTCGCTGCCCTTCACGCAAAAACTGATGGTGTATTCGGAACTGGACTGGGTAATGAGCAGCACCGAAATGCCGGCCCTGCTCACCGCGGAAAAGACCCGCGCGGCGGTTCCCTTCTTGCCCTTGAGCCCCGCGCCCGATACGTTGACCATGGCCGTGTCCTTGAGGCAGGATACGCCCCGGACCGGGCCGGCGCTCGGGGAGACCACCACCGTATCCGAGGCGGCGATGCGGGTTCCCCGCGCGTTGCGGTTAAAGCTGTTCAGGCTCCAGGTTTCGATCCTCCGCGCCGCGATGGGCGTAATGGTCTTGGGGTGAAGGACCTTCGAGCCGAAGAACGAAAGCTCCATCGCCTCCTCGTAGCTAATGTCGTCTACCAAAACGGCGTCGTGCACGATTCGGGGGTCGGCGGTATAGATTCCGTCCACGTCGGACCAGATTTCCAGTTTTTGCGCGTGCAAGCCCATGGCCATCAGGGCGGCCGAAAAGTCCGAGCCGTTGCGCCCGAGCAGGGAGGGTTTCCCCGATACGTCCGAGGAAATGAAGCCGGGCGCCAGCAAAACCCTCGCGCCCGATTCGCGCCAATACGCGAAGTTTTCCTCTATCCTGTCGTACGCGGGATCGGCCTCGGTGAGCCGCCCGCCCTCGGTGACGATCAGCTTGCGGCTGTCGAGCACCTCGACGTTTTGTCCGCGGGCGCGCAAAATTTCCGCGACCAGGGGCACGCAAAACTGCTCGCCCAGTCCCATAAGGCGGCATTCCACGGTTTCCGGACACTCGCCGAATGCGGCGACGGCGGAAAGAAGCCGTCCGTACTCGGCGAAAAGGGGTTCCAATTCCCTGCCGACGGTTTCCGCGGAGAAGCCCGCGACGGCGGCCGTCAGGTCGCGAATGATATCGATATGGATGTTCCGTACCAGGGCGACCCAAGCCTCGACGGAATCGGGAGCGGGAGTATCGGCGGTACGGGGCATGGTAGAGGTGGCTGTGGTTGCAAACTGTCCGGTTCCGGTAGCGTAGAACCGCATCGCGAAATTGATACTGTCCTGCAGGCGGTTGGAGATTCCCCCTACCGCCGACACGATAACGCCGACACGATCCTTTGCGGACCGGTCGCACATGATGTCGACCGAATTGCACATGCGGGCGGCGCTTCCCATGGAAGTACCGCCAAACTTCATCACCAACATACAAACCTCTTGAAAAGCGAATATTCCCGTCATCGGGAACGGTTTTTATACTAGCGAAATCCCGATTCCGCGACTAGACGTTATTGCATATTTATGCACTTTTCATGCAAGAAAATTACATCTGCACCAAAACCCTGCCCGTATGCTACACTTACACCATGAAAATGAGCGCTTTATTCGCCGGCTTGAAGCGATCCTCGCCGGAAGAACTGAATCCCGCCAACGCCGTGAAAGGCGGCATATTCCTTCCCTCGGACCGCAGGATAGGATCGTGCATGACCCACCGCCCCGACATCGTTTGGATCGACGCGGCCTCCAACGGGGACGCCATTCGCCGCATAATGGCGGCTAATCCGGGTTTTACCCAATTTCCGGTATGTTCCGGCTCCGTAGATAAGGTTCTCGGAACCGTCTCGGTCCGCCATTTCCTGGAGACCCTTCTCGAGCCCTCGTGGCCCGGCCTGCGGGAAATAGTCAAAAAACCGGTGTTCCTCAGCGAAACCGTCACGATTCTGAAGGCGCTTCAGGCCCTAGACGAGGCGCAAAGCAGAATGGCCTTTATTATCGACGAGTACGGCGGTATCGAGGGCATAGTCACCAGGAACGGCTTGGTGGGGGAATTGCTGGAAGAGACCAGGGTTACGGTCGAGTCGGCGGAAGACCAAGGGGGGCGCTGCATAGACGGCCAGACCAGAATGGAAGAAATTCTCGAAAGCTACGACCTGGAAGGCATCGAGGAGGACAGCGGGGAATACTACACCCTCGCGGGATACCTTCTCACGGCCAACGGCTCGATTCCCAAGGCGGGAGACGCGATTATGGCCGGGGGTTACCGGTGGGAAGTGATCGAGATGGACGGAAACAGAATCAACAAGGTCCGCGTCACCGGGCAGGTCGGCGACCGCGGTTCCGGGATTTGATAAACCGTGCCGCGAGCCTGGCCACCGACGACGCGACCGCTATGCCCACCGCGATCGCGGCGGCGGCGCTGAGGGTCTGAAAGCCCGTCCTGGCCGCGGCGTCCATATTGCCGAGGGTGGAATAGAGCATGGTCTCGTACATGCCGCCCCCCGGAACGAAGGGGATGACCCCGGAAACGATATAGACCGTGGCGGGCTTGCGGAAAACGATGGCGAGAATTTCCGAGATAAGGCCCACGCAAAGCGCCCCGGCCAGATACGCGGCGATGGGGGCGCCCAGGCTCCGCTGAAGCACGAGGAAGGTGATCCAGCCGAAGCCGCCGGCCACTGAGGTCCAGAAGATATCGTATTTGCTAATATGGAAGAAATACGCGAAGGAGCCCGCGGCGAGGGCGGATAGAAGAAAGGACAGGCCCAGCGATTCGTGAAAGCCCGTGGCCGCCGCGTACGCCCCGCCGACGGGAAACACGAGGAGCCCGAAGGCAGCGCCCAGGGAAAGGGCCGCGGCGATAACGAAGGCTTCCATAAGCCGGGCGGAACCGGCCACCAGGTCGCCGGCGATAATATCGCGAATCGCGTTAACGATCGCGAGGCCGGGAACGAGGGACATAAGCACCGAAATGCTCACGTTGCCCCCCGATCCGACGAGCCCCGCCATGACGGCCAGACCGGAAAGCAGCGAAATGACCGCGCCGCCGAGAGCGTTATAGATAAAGCCCGAAAGGGCCAGGGGCGCAAGCGCGAAAAGGAAGAGCCGCATCAGGCTGCCGATCGCGGCGGCAGTCAACGCCTCGCCCGGCGTTCCCCGGAACATGAGGGAAAAGCAAAAGCTCGCGACGGCGGTGGCGAACGACACGGCGAATACGGGCCGTTCCGGGATGGAACGGATGCGGGCGAGCAGGGCCGTGATGAGGGGAAGATCGTTGCGGGGCCGCCGCCCCTCGATGCGCCGGGAAAGCGCGTTCACCCGGGCGATGGTTCCCAGATTAATGGTACGGGATACGATGCGCCGCAGTTTCGTCCGGCTTCGGCCCTCGGCGTCCACGCAGGTGAGTATCGCGACCGTCGGGGTAACGAAGGCCGAGGCCTCCGCGGCGCCCAGGGATTCGGCCACGGTTATCATGGTTTCCTCGGTGCGGTAGGTTTCCCCGCCGCTTTGCAGGATCAGCGTGCCCGATTCAAGGGCGATATCGAGAATGCCGTCCATGTCGGCGATCTTTCGCTCCGTCATGACAGCCTTTGTACGCCGGAAACGCCCGGGGGGTCAAGGGACCGCGTCGCGCGAACCCTTTCGCTCGGGCCGACAAATCTTGTCGACCACCGCCCTTTTCCGGTATTATGGCGACACCTGCAACATTGAAGAGGGGAACATGGCAAAAGTACCGATGAAAAGCGCGATCGCCGAACTGGACGGCGACGAAATGACCCGCGTTCTGTGGGGCGTGATCAAGGAGAAGCTCCTGCTTCCCTTCGTCGACCTGAAAACCGAATACTTTGACCTGGGGCTCAAGGCCCGGGACGACTCCGACGACCGCATAACCTACGAGGCAGCCCGCGCGATCAAGCGGCTCGGCGTGGGCGTCAAGTGCGCGACCATCACCTCCAACGCAGCCCGCGTGGAAGAATACGAACTCAAGCAGCTTACTCCCAGCCCCAACGGCATTATCCGGGCGGAACTGGACGGCACGGTTTTCCGCGCGCCCATCGTGGTGAAAAACGTGAAGGGCACGGTCTCGTGCTGGCAAAAACCGCTCGTGCTCGGCCGCCATGCCTACGGCGACGTATATAAAAACTGCGAGATGGCGGTAGACGGGCCCGGCAAGGCGGAATTGGTCTTTACCAAGGCAGACGGCACCGTGGTTCGCAAGACCATCATGGAAATGAAGGGCCCCGGCGTGCTTCAGGGCATTCACAACCTGGACGAGTCCATCGAAAGCTTCGCCCGCGCCTGCTTTTACTACGGCCTTTCGGAAAAAATCGACGTTTGGTTCGCCACGAAAGACACCATCTCCAAAACCTACGACGGACGGTTCAAGGAAATATTCCAGCGGATCTACGACGCCGAATACAAGGCCCGCTTCGAGGCCGCCGGCATCGAGTACTTCTACACCCTGATCGACGACGCGGTCGCCCGGGTCATGCAGAGCAAGGGCGGTTTCCTGTGGGCATGCAAGAACTATGACGGCGACGTGATGAGCGACATGGTTGCCTCCGCCTCGGGAAGCCTCGCCATGATGACCAGCGTGCTCGTATCCCCCGACGGCGTCTTCGAGTACGAGGCGGCCCACGGAACGGTGCAGCGCCATTATTACAAATACCTGAAGGGCGAAAAAACCTCCACGAACCCCGTGGCCCTCATCTTCGCCTGGACGGGAGCCCTGGCGAAACGGGCGGAACTGGACAAAACCCCGGAACTGGCGGACTTCGCGAAACGGCTGGAAAAGGCCACCCTCGGCTGTATCGAGGACGGGATCATGACCGGCGACCTGGCGAAAATTGCGAGCCCCCCCGCCCGCTTGGTCGTGGACTCCTGGCAGTTCATAGACAAGATCGCCGAGCGACTGTAAGGATATCGAAGAAAGGCACCTGAAAAGGCTCAGGTGCCTTTTTTTAGGCCATATGAAAGACAGTAAAGCCATTACCAGCGGCGGAAGACGCATGAAAACCCGGTTCGACAAGATATACCTGGAAATAACGAACGCCTGCAATCTCGCCTGCTCGTTTTGCGGCTTAACCCGTAGGACCGAGGCTTTCATGACGGAGGAGCGGTTCGCGCTCGCCCTGGACCGACTCACGGGATACGCTCCCGTCCTCTATTTCCACCTGATGGGCGAGCCCCTCCTCCATCCGCTCCTCCCCGTTTTCCTTGACCGCGCGGGGGAACGGGGATTCTCGGTCCGACTCACCACCAACGCGACGCTCCTTCCCGCGCGCCTTTCGGAGCTGTCGGGGAAAAAGAGCCTTGAGAGGGTCAACCTTTCGGTGCAGAGCCTCGAACGGGTTCCCGAGGGAGAGCGGCTTACGCTGATGCGGGAACTTTCCGATTCGGTGAGGGCCCTCGTCGACGCGCAAAGGGCGGTGCGTCCTTCGTTCCTGGCGAGTTACCGCCTATGGACCCGGGACGACGCGGAATTCACGCTTCCCCTTCTCGACTTTCTGGCGCGGGAATTCCGGGCCGGGGGGATCGCCGACGCGCTCGCGGGGGGCGGGAACGGCTATCCGCTGGCGCCGGGAATCGCTATTCACGCGGCCGACACCTTCGACTGGCCCCGCTCTCCCCCGCTCAACGCGGAGCCGAAAGTCGGCTTTTGCCGCGGGCTTCGGGACCAGATCGGGGTGCTTGCCGACGGGACGGTGGTGCCCTGCTGCCTTGACCGGAACGGCGATATCGCCTTGGGCAACCTCTTCGATTCGCCGCTCGACGCGATTCTTTCCGCGCCGCGGGCGAAGGCGCTCTACGACGGCTTCTCCGCGCGAAGGACGGTCGAGCCCCTGTGCGCCGGTTGCACCTACCGCGAACGCTTTACCGCGCGCAAAAAGTAAGCGGGAAGGCGCGCTCGCCTTCCCGCGTCGAGGCCTTCCGTACCGCCCGTTACGGGGGCGTTCACGTTGACGGCAGCGGTCGTCGCCCCGGCAGCGGCGCGCTTCGCGGGGGCTCCGCGAATGGCCCGTCCGCCCGTATCCCCCGTTCTGCCTCTTCTCCGGTTTATCGGCGTTTTCTCCTTTTGGAGGAAAACCGTTCCATAAGGCCGACTCCCGACGCGGCGGCGAAGGCGGTTGCCGAGGTGAGGCACCAGAGAACCGCCGTTCCCGCGGCGGCGATGAGTTTTCCGCCCGCGGCCGGGCCCACCCAGCGACCCGAACCGGACACGAAGTTGATAAGGGCGCCGAAGCGGCCGCGGTGGCTCTTCGGCGTTTCGTTGGCGATGTAGGCCCAGGTGTTTACCGCGTCGACGATTTCGCCGAGGGTCCACAGGAAGGTGCAGGCCCAAAAGAGGGGGAGCCCCCGGGCGAAGGCGTAACCGACGTAGCCGAGGCCGTAGAGAACGCCGGCGAAGGCCACGTTGGCCAGCGTGGGGAATTTCCGGGTCAGGCTGACCATGGGGGCGTTAAGGAAGATGACCGAGAGGGCGTTGATTGACATGAGGGTACCGTAGACCGCCGCGCCGCGGTCGCCGAATACCGCCACGGCGGTGAGGGGCAGGCTGAATATGGTTTGCTCGTAGGCGAGTTGATAGAGGAACATAAGCGCCGCGAAGCCGAAGAGCCCCTTTTTTTCCCGGAACGCGTCCAGGACGGAACCCTCGACGGCCCGGTCTGATTCGTCGGTTTTGGCGCTCCGCTCCAGTTCCGCGCGGTCGGGTTTCGTTTCGCCGACGAGGCAAACCATCAGCGCCATGGAGAGGAAGCCCATGAGGGCGTTCCCGAAAAAGAGCCAGTCGGTGGCGTGGACGAAGAGGAAGCCCGCCAGGAGCGGCCCCACCGAGTAGCCCAGGTTATGCCCGAGATAGGTGAGGGCGAAGGCGCTTTGCCGGTTCTCGCTCACCGTCACGTCGTTCATCATGGCCGAACGCGCCGGATCGGTTATGCCGTCGAAGAAGAGGTTGGCGAGAATGAGTACCGGTATCAGGGTCGAGTCGCCGAGAAAGCCGCAGACCGCGAAGGCGGCGCTCGCCAGCGTTTGGGAGCCGACCATGACGAGCCTTCGGCCGACGGCGTCGGCCAGTTTCCCGCCGATCAGGGACCCGGGAAAATAGGCGAGCGAGGCGAAGAAGAGATAGAGCCCCGCCTTGGCGGGACCGTACCCCAACCGTTGGGTCAGGAAGAGGGCGAGAAAGGGATAGACGAATATGCCGGTCCCGTTCACCACGGTCGCGATAAAGATAACGTACACGGGCCGGGGAAGGCCGCGGTACACCGTAAAGGGGTTTAGTTTACGTAAGTTCATGATTCCACGTACCCGTCGATTCGGGCTGGCCATTGGTAAATCCGGTCACCGCGCCGAGAGGCGCCCCGACGGGTATTCCCGCGGCGTTTTTATGGGAAAACGGTGAGGATCTTCGAAAAACGTCGGTTCGGTTGTTTTTCTTAACAGGCCATATTACGTCAACTCCAGATCGGGACCGTCGGGGGTCGGGAAGACCCGGGCGGCGCAATGTTCCATGCAGGCGTTTTCCGCGAAATATTCGAGGTCCATGGCGTCGGTGGAAAATAAGTCTTCCGGATGGTAGGAAAGCTCGAGAGACGACTCTTCCCCTTCCGCGAAGGCCCTGGTCCACGCGCCATTCAACGCTATGATATCGCGAACGGCCTTTCCGAGATAGCCTTTTCCCTTTTCGGCGAGTTTTTTTTCCGCGAAGGCGATTTGCAGCCGTTCGATCTCGGCATGGGGAGCGCGGGAAGCGGCGAGAGCGCGCGCCGCGCCGGGGCGGGCGGCGCGGTCAGGGGATTCGAGCCATTCGGCGAAATCGGCGAGGAACTGGGAGGGCTTGAGCTTGAGGGGGCGCAGCAGGGCCAAGAACCAGGTGACCGCCCTTCCCTGGGTGTAAAAGACGTCGGTCGCGGCGGCGAGGGTTTCGGCGCGGTCAAGGTCGGGCGCGGGAAACTTGGGCGTGGAGCGCACGGCATACGGGGGCTTCGCCTCGCTATCGAGGGCCAGTTCGGCGCGCCTTTCGAAGAGCGCGGTTCCCGGAAGGACCGCCAAGCGGAAAATTTCGAGGTTGTTCGGGTACAGGGAAAGCGCGTAGTCCAGGCTGGCGCGGAAGGTCGACAGGCTGTCGCCGGGAAGGCCGTACATGAGGTCGAGGCCGAATACGATGCCCGCGTCGTTCAGGAGCCCGATTTTCTTCGAGAAGCCCTTGATATCGGACGGCCGGTTGACGAGCGTGAGCGCTTCGGGATTCGAGCTTTGGAGGCCGATTTGCAGGGAACAGGGGATGCGGGAAAAGGCCGAAACCAACTCGCGGTCCAGAAGCTCCGCGCGCACCTCGAAGCTGAAATGCATGTCCTTGGCGCGCTTTTCTATGGTTGAAAGCAGGGTCAGGGCCCGCTCGCGGTTCGCGTTATAGGTCGGGTCGAGCACGAACACCCGTTCCACGCCCAATCGCGCGAAGCGGTCAAGCTCGGCCTCGAGCCGTTTCAGGGGGAGGGGGCGTACCTTTTTCTCGCCCAGGGATTCATAGCAATAGGCGCAGGAATAGGGACAGCCCCGGGCGAGCTCCCACAGGGCGCCCCGATGTTCGGAGACCGCGCGGCAGGAGTCGAGGGTTCCCGATAGCCAGGGAGACGCGAGGCTCGCGCAGTCCGTGACCGGGAGGCGTCGCTTGGCGGCGACGGCGGCGGGGAGCGGGGAGCCGTCCAGCAGGGCCAGCGCCAAGTCGGCGAAGCCCCGCTCGCCCTCCCCGACCAGGACATGGTCGAAGGCGCCGAAGGTTTCGGGAGCCGCGGTGGGCTCGGGTCCGCCGGCCACGAGGGTCGCCCGGGAACCGAGCCGGCGGAGCTCGCGGGCGCATTCCTCGAAGGCGGGCCGGTTCCATACGTATACGGAAAAGGCGACGATGCGGGGATTCGGCGCGAGGGCAAGAATTTTCCGGGCGAGCAGGGAGCCGGCCCGTACGGCGTCCAGGCCGGAAAGGTCGGCGTCTTCCAGCGAGTAGTCCGCGAGCGTGAACGAAAGGCGGCCGGCCAGGCGCGGATCGGCGCCCAGGGCGGCGGCGACCGACGCCGCGCCGAGGGGCACGGACTGCCAGGACGATTGGACCTGCAGCGATACGAATAGGATAAGGGTTTTTTCGGTCGCGCTCATGGTCCCGGATAGTACACCGAAAGGGGGAGCTTGTGAAACCCCGGCTTAGGGCGTAAAATAGACGGAATGCACTTACCGGTTTGGGCCGCGCGCCCGACGCTCCCCGCGAGGGAGCCAAAGCTGAACGCCCCGTTCTTACATCTCGCGAGAACGCTCCTGACCCCGGCCGCGCGCATCGCGGGCTTTCGTTCGCCCGTTTTCGTCCACCCGGAACGGCTCGTGAACGCGTATCGCGACTTCACCGAAGGCAAGACGCGGCTTATCGTCGGCTTTCGCCATCCCTACGGCGACGACCCCCAGCTGACGGGCTACCTCTTTCACAAGGCGCTGCCCCAGGCGGCGCGGCGGCTCGGCTCCCCCCTTCGCGGCCTGAAAAAGGGGCTTTCGCACGTGCTTTTCGTGTACGGCATGGAAGTGCCGCTTTGGTCCCATCCCCTGGTCGGCAAACTGCTAATCGCCATCGGCGCGGTGCCCGTGGACCATTCCCACCCCGATCCGGCCGGCATGAACCGCATACGACGCGCCATTCTTGAGGGCGACTATCCGGTTGCCCTCGCTCCCGAGGGGCACGTAACATACCGGAGCGAGGCCTCTCCCGAAATTGAAAGCGGGACCGCCCGCTTCGGTTTTTGGTGCGTTGAGGACTTGGCCAAGCGGGGTCGCGCCGAAAAGACCGTTTTCGTTCCCCTTTCCTATCATTATAAGTACCGCCTCGGCTCCCTTCGCGCGCTCGACAGGCTCATCGGGCGGATCGAGCGGGAGTGCGGCTCGGGAGAAACCGACGCGGCGGGCGGCAAGGGCGGGACAACGGCGGGCGAATGGCCGTTCGCGTCTCGCGCGAGAGCGCTCGACCGGGCGGCTTCCGCCATTCGCTCGATTCTCGCCGCCTCGTACGGCCTTCCCCCGGATTCGCCCCAGGGCGACCTCTTACTCGCGGCGATCGGCTCGTGCGAGCGGATCCTCGGGATCGAGCCGCCCAAGGAGGAAGCCGGGCCCATGGAACGGTTTTACGCGATGAGAGGGGTCGCCTGGGACCGAATTTTCCGCGGCGACCTTTCCCGTATGGGCGGCCTGGAGCGAAACCTCGCCGACCGAGGCGCCGGGGAAGCCTGGTTTGCCATGCGCCACATGGAGGTTGCCGAGCTGCTCTACCACGTGGACCTTTCGCCCGCCTCCGCTCCCGAGGGCCTTTCGGACCTTTTCGAGCGGGCGATCAATCTCGGCGACCTTCTCGGCCGCGCCTGCGGCGGCACCCTCGCCGATCGGCCGAGCCCGGCACGAAAGCGACCGATAGTGGTCGTGGGCGAGCCGGTTCGCTTCGATGACCTTGCGGAAGAATATCGCGCGGGCAAGAAAGAGGCGATTAAAAAGGCTACCCTCATCATTAAAAGGCGATTTGAGGATTGCATTCATGACTATAAGTCCGTGTAAGGAGAACGAAGCATGAGCACCGGGACAAAAGGCAACGCGCTTTCGATAGGCACCAAGGCGGGATTCGGCGTATGCGATTTGGGGGGCAACCTCTTTTTTACCGCCATGGGCTTTTGGGCGCTCAACTATCTCACCGATACGGTGGCCCTCCCCGCCGCCGCCGCGGGATTCGCGATAATGGTCGGCAAGATATGGGACGCCGTGACCGACCCCATGATGGGCTATATTTCGGACCGGACCAAGACGCGTTTCGGCCGCAGGAGGCCCTATATTCTCGGCGCCGCGATACCCCTCGGCCTTTCCATGTGGTTTTTCTTCACCAACCCCCGCATTACGGACGTTACGGCGCTCACCGTTTGGGCGACCCTCGCCCTATGCCTCCTGAATACGATGTACACCATCGTGAATATCCCCTACTCGTCGCTTACCCCGGAACTTACCCAAGACTACCATGAGCGCACGAGGCTGAACGGGTGGCGATTCAGCTTCGCCCTGGTTGGCACGGTCCTCGGCGCCGCGGTGGTTTTGCCCATCGTCTCGTCGTTCGCGGACCGGTCCGCTGGCTTTTCCGTCGCGGGACTTTTTATGGGCGCCGTCATGACCGTCACCGCCCTCACGACCTTTTTCTCCGTCCGGGAGCCGGCGCACGAAACACGCGAAATACCCAAGGAGAATATCATCGCGACCTATACCGCGGTGTTCAAGAACCGCGCGTACGTGACGCTCATCCTTTCGTACGCCCTCAATATCCTGGCCATCAATTTCGTGCAGGGCTCGCTCGTCTACTATTTTAAGTACGTATTCCGCCAGGAGGCCATGACCACCGTGGCCATGGTCGCCCTCCTCTTCGTCGCCATCCTCACCATCCCGGTTTCCATCCCGGTCTCCAAAAAGATCGGCAAGCGCGGCGCGTACCAAATCGGTTTCGGCGTTTTGGCGGCGAGCTGCCTGGCGATCTTCGTCGCCGGCCATGCGATGGGGATGGTCTTCGTCTTTATCATGATGGGCATTGCCGGCATCGGCCTCGGTTTTTCCTTCGTGGCGCCCTGGGCCATGGTGCCCGATACCATCGAATGGGACGCGCACCACACGGGAAGCCGCAAGGAGGGGGCCTATTACGGCATGTGGACCTTCATCTCAAAGCTGGGACAGGCGCTTTCCATCGGCCTTTCCGGCCTGATCCTGAGCAAGAGCGGGTACGTCGCCGACGCGATCCAGTCCGCCTCGTCGCTGTTCGCCATTCGAATCCTGGTGGGCTTGCTCCCGGCGATCATCTTCGCCGCCGGCGTGTTCATGATGGCCTCATATCCCATTACCGAAAAGGTGTATCGGGAGATACTGGCCGGGGAGAGGTGAGGCCGCGCGCGGCGCTCGCGCCCGCGGACCGAGAAGCGGTGCCCCGAATCGGGAACCCTCCCTTACCGCAGTTTTTCCAACCCGGCGTCGAGCATGAGCTCGTCTTGGTACCAGCCGATCCTGAGGGACCATTCGGCGCTCCGGTAGCCCGGGCAGGTAACCCGGAATTTTTGCACGGAGCCGGTTCTGAGGGCGTTCGGCTCAAGGCGCGAGACGGGAACCCAAGAGCCCCGGTAGAGGGCGAAAAACTCGGCGGTTCCGGAAAGTTCCTTACCCGTATCCGCGTCGAAGGCGGAGGTTTTGACCGACAGTGACCGCGCGCCGGGTTCGCCGAAGCGGGGGGCGAGGGTCCGACCCGAAGTATCGAGGCGGAACGATTCCCACCAAATGCGCGGGCCGGCCACGACTTTCAGGCGGTACACGCCCGGGCGCAGCCAGACGGTCTTGCATTCCATGGTAACGCTTCCCCCCGCCGGCGCGGCCCCGCCGTTCGGCGATTCGGCGGGAGCGAGTATCCTGCGGGTTCCCGGCGCTTCGGGAATGTCGGCGCCGTCGTCACGAAAGAAAAAGGCGCGAAACTGGAGGTCAGCGGAACCGTATACGGAATCGGCGACCTCCGCCGGCAAGTCTACCCGAACGGTAACCGGGGCGAACCAGGGCCGGAGCAGGAACCGGTGCACGTAACCGCCATTCCAGGCGAACAGGGACGCCGCGCCGAGGGTCAGGGCCGCGACCAAACCGACCAGCACGGCGAGGAAGGGGCGCCGGGCCGGGAGGAATTCCGGCTCCTCTACCTTGGAGGTAAGCATATTCTGCACCATGGCGAAGCGGATATCGCGGACGGGATACCGTTTCAGATAGGCGGTAACGGTACGGATGACCGGCGCGAGGTCGGCGTACCGCTTTTTGGGGTTCGCCTGCATCATCTTCCGTATCAAGCGCGAAACGATGGGCGGGGCCTCGGGAACGAGGGAGCGAACCTTCGGGTACTTTCCCCGGCGGATCGCCTCGCGGTTTTCGGGCGTGTTTCCCCCGGGGAAGGGCTTCTGACCGGTTACCATCTCGTAGAGCATGACCCCCGCCGCGTAGATATCGGCCCGGGCATCCACGGAGCTTGAATCCGCGAACTGCTCGGGGGGCATATAGGCGGGCGTGCCCAAAACCGAGCCAGCCATGGTCAACTCGCCGCCCCGATCCTTCGCCGCGTCGCTTACCGAACCCGCGCGGCGCTCTCCCTCCTCGCCGGAAACCTGGGCGTCCGAGGCGATGCCGAAATCGGCCAGCTTAATGGTACCCTTCCGCGAAATGAGGATATTGCCCGGTTTAACGTCCCGGTGGATGATCCCGTGATCGTGGGCGAATTTGAGCGCCACGCAGGTTTCCAGCAACACCAAGAGGGCCATGGGCCCGGAAAACCGCTTTTTGCGCCGAAGAAGCAGATCCAACGACATGCCGTCCACGTATTCGAGCACCAGGTACCGGGAGCCGGAATCGAGAAAATAGTCGTAGAGGTGCACGATATGGGGATGGTGCAGGTCCAAAAGGATTCTCGCCTCGCGGGTGAACCGTTCCGCCACCGCCGCGTTTCCCCGAATGGTCAATTTCTTTATTATCACCGGCCGTTTCAGCTCGGGATGCGCCGCCTTATACACCGCGCCCATGCCGCCCTTGGCGACTAGGGATTCCACCGGGTATTTGCCGATCCTATCCGGTACCGTACCGCTCATTTCACGCTCCTCACGTCCCGCTCGGGATTAAAGGCGGCATCGGCGGCGACGCGCGCCACCGAACGGTTCACCGGGTCGTGCAGCTGCACGAACCGGCCCCCGGCGCGGAGCGCGTACCCCCCGCCGACGATGCGATGGCCGCCGAAATAAAAGGCGTCTTCAACGCCGGGTAAAAAAGATTCCAGCATTCCGCTCACGCTGCCTTCCGCGCTCTCCCCATCGCGCGTCCAGGTAAGACCCGTCACGATGTCGTGGTCGCCGCGGGCCCCGATGATTTCCTCGGGAGAATAGGCCCTGCGGGGTTCGGCATGGGAGGCTATAAAGCGGCCGCCCCGGGCCATGAGGGGCAAACTCCCCTCGAAGCGCGCCCAGTCGCCCAAAACCCCCTCGCCGTATTCGGCCAGGAAAAAATCCAGCACCATTTGCCCCTCGTCGGCGTATTTGCGGAACGGGTGGTTGCCCTCCCCCTCCTCGTTGCGCACGTTTTCGTGGTTGCCCTTCAGGAAGGCGACGGATCGGGGAAAGGCGAGGATGAGGCGCATGACGATTTCCATAACGGCCAAACTGTCCCGCATTTCGGAGCGCATGGCGTTGCCCCGGGGAAAGCCCGCGCGGTAGTCCACCCACGCCGAAAGCCAGCGCTCTATCCCGTTCCTTTCGGAATGGAAACCGTCGCCGAGGAATAGGAGGGAAAGGGAGCCTTCTCCCAGGGCGTCCAGGGTGGCGCGTTCGCCGCACCACGCGCCCCCGAGAAGGTCGACGAGGAAACCCGTTCTGGCATGGAGGTCCGGGATAACCAGGGAAGGCCTGTCCGCGGGCAACTCGAAGAGGCCGCCCGCTTGCCCGTTCCGGGACCGGGGGCGGCTCTGGGCGGGAAGGGATTCAAGAACGGCGGCGGTTTCGCGGGCCAATGCGGTTAGCTCCGCCCCGTCGGGCAGGTTTTCCCGTACGACGATGGCGGCTATGGCCTCCTTGAGGGAACCGGCGGCTCCCATCAGCCTATGGTCAGGTTCGTCTTCCCGATGGAAATCGTGTCCTGGTGGCCCAGCTTCACGTATTTGTCCTTGGGGATAGTCTCGCCGTTGAGGAAGGTGCCGTTGGTACTGCCGAGATCCTTGATATAGTAGTCGTCCTTGATTTTTTGAATCACCGCGTGATGCCGGCTCGCGAGCTTGTTGTCGATCACCACGTCGTTATCCGAGGACCGCCCGATGGTTATGGTGCTGACCATGGGGATTTGCCCGGTGTCGAACATGAGGTAAGAGACCTGTTCCTTCTTGACGATGGCGTCGAGCCGTTGGCCGATTTTACTCGTGGTGATTATGGTTTCGTCCTGCATACGCCGATTATACCCCCGATTTCCCGTACCCACAATCGCAAAAAAATCACAGGTTACCCGTGTACACGTGGGAAAGGCTGCGGCGGGAAACGTCGGCTAGGCGGAAAAGGCTATCGCGATCGATGGGCGGCGGCTCGTTCATCAGGTAATCGGGATGGTGCCGATTGAGGTGGAGGGGAATGCCGGGATTGACGGAGGCGATCCAGCGCGACAGCGCGTCAATTTCCTCCGCGGAGGAGTTTTCGCCGGGAATGACCAAGGTGGTAATCTCGACGTGACAGGAGCCGGCGGCCGATCGGACGGTCTCGAGGACCGGGTTGAGGGACCCGCCGCAAAGATCGCGGTAGAAGGAATCGGAGAAGGCCTTGAGGTCGACGTTCATGGCGTCGATGTAGGGGAGAAGCCTTTGCAGGGGAGTCGCGTTCACGTAGCCGTTGGTCACGAGCACCGTCAGAAGGCCCTTTTCCTTGGCGAGGCGGGCCGTGTCCCATACGTATTCATACCCGATCAGGGGTTCGTTATAGGTAAAGGCGATGCCGATATTGCCCTCGTCGCGGAGCGCCAGGGCCTCGTTCACCAGATCCTCGGGAAGGACGCGGCGGTCGTCGGCCGGCTCGTCGCCGGAGCGGTTAAAGGGATCGAGCCCCCGCTGGGAAATGCCGTGATTCTGGCAGAACAGGCAGGAAAGATTGCAGCCGTAGCCGCCCGCGGAAAGGATATACGAGCCGGGATGGAATCGGCTCAGGGGCTTTTTCTCGATCGGGTCCAGGGCCAAGGCGGGCACGACGCCCCAGGCCTCGGCGAACAGGGCCCCTCCCCGATTCAGGCGAACGTGGCACTTGCCGCGGCTCCCCGGGGCGATCACGCACTCGTGCGGGCACAGGCGGCACCGCACCCGGCGCCGTTCGCTTTCTTCCGTGGAACCCACGGCTTCCCAAAACATGGCTTCCCTCATATCACCGATACCTCGTTACCGTGAACCGCTGCATGGCAAAGGGTTCGTCGGGCCTGATTCCCCCCTTTCTACAGGCGATCGCGAGCTGTTGCGTTACCGTATCCACGCCCTCCAGGTCGGGCAGCAAAAGGCCCCGTCGGGAACCGGCGGTCACGATCACCCCGTACGCCGCAGGGTCGAGCTCGCCAGCGTCCCGTACCGGCTCGGGGCGCCCGAGAATGTCCACGCTGATCTCAAGGCCTTCCAACTCCTCCGGGGAAACGGGATCGAACCGGGGGTCCTCCGAGCAGGCGCTGACCGCGTTCCGGATGATCTCCGCGGCAACGCTCGCCATGGTCGGCAGGATCGTGCCGATACAGCCGCGCAGGTCCCCGTGACGGTGCAGGGACACGAAACAAGCCGCCCGATTCCCCTCGGGGACCGGAATATCCAACGAATCGACTTCTTCTACGGAGGGAATCCTCCCGGTTCTGACGAAGGTTTCCACCACCTGCCGCGCTATGCGCACGGGACTCGAATGGCCAGTCTCGTTCATGCGCGCGCCTCCGGGTTCGTAAACTCCGCCGCGCAGTACCCGATGCCGAACGGGGCCTCGTAGGAGAGAAGCGCGGTTCGGGCGTCGGGCATGGCGCCCTCGAGCATCACGATGGAACGATACCCGCATTCGCCGGCGGCTTCCCGCACGCGCGGGTCTATTTTCCGTATCGCGCCGGGGGCGGACGCGCGCAAGGCGTCGCATACCGCGGCGTCGAACCGCGCGCCCTCCACTCGCATGCCGTAGGGACTCGACCGGTTAACCCGGTGCGACATATCGCCGCTGGCGACGACGCAGACGCGGCGGGAGAGTCGGAGGGCGGTTTCGGCGACGCAGGCGCCCGCCGCGAGGATATCCCGCTCGGGCAAGGCCGATTGGGAAAGCGCGACCAGGGAGAAGTTCGGGTACGCGCGGGACAGGAACCACAGCGGTACCAGCGCGCCGTGATCAAGGGCTCCCGTTTCCTGGGCGCCCTCGGAGCCCGCGTTTATGCCCGCCTTGGCGAGGTTTTCCAAAAGGACTTCGGCGAATTCCGAATCTTCCGGAAAGGATAGCCGCGCGTCGCCCGCGCCGAAGGCGGCGAAGGATCCCGAAAGCGGGTTTTGGCGATACACGAAAAGGTAATCCCGATACAGGGGCGCATGGGGAGATATTATCACCACCGTTTCGGGCGCGAAGTCCCGAAACCGTTCAGCGGCCTTCTGAAGCCCGGCGAGGGTTATTCCCGCGTCCGATTCGCGACCGCCCCCGACCGCGGGTACCAATACCGGGGGATGGGGGAGGAGCAAACCGTACAGCGCGTATTCGTTGGCAACCATGCTTAAAGTATAGGCGTCTTTCGAATCCATTTGGTGACATTTCCGGAAAAAAGCCTTACAATTTGGACATGCCAATCTCTGCGGACGTGTTAACACAGTTCAATCAGCTTGAAAAGTCGGGCGCCCTGGATGCCCTCGGCGATTTAAGGAAAGAAAACCGGGAACTTGAACGGATAATCAACGACGCAGCCCTGCTTTTGGCCTATACCGACGTAAACTCCATGCTCGATTTTTTCATCGCGAAAATACTCGACCACTTCATTCCCCAGTTTTTGGGCTTTATCGTCAAGCCGCCCCGGGGAACCACCAACCGACAATACTGCTACCGCAATCTCAAGGAAAGCGCGGACCGGATTCCCCAACTGTATTGGGAAATTTTCAGGCTCCGATTCAACGCCAACCCCGCCGGGGCCGATTTTGCCGACCTGGAAAGCGAGCTCGGTCCCGAGGTATTCGGGGAGGATTTCCGAAGGCTTCAGCCCGAGGTCATTTTTCCCATGTTCGGCATCGGCGGACTGTACGGCATCGTCATTCTGGGCAAAAAAATCGTGGGAAGCGGCTATACCGAACTGGAAAAGAAATACGTTGACCGCATGATCCGCTTCCTTTCGGTGAGCGTCCAAAACGGACTTCACTACGAAAGCTCCATCACGGAACCGAAGACGGGCCTTTTTACCCACGACTATTTCAATCGACGCCTTGAAGAGGCCATCGCCCACACCCGACGGCGCAACACGACCTCGGGAATAATCATGATGGACGTTGACCATTTCAAGCGGTTCAACGATACCTGGGGCCACGTTACCGGCGACGAGGTGTTGATCCATATCGCGAACGAGCTGAAAGCCCTGGTGCGCGGGGAGGACTGCCCGGCGCGCTTTGGAGGCGAGGAATTCACGGTTCTCTTGGCGGACTGCGACGCGGACGGGTTACTGCTCGTGGCCGAACGGATCAGAACGGCGGTTTCCCGGCTTGAGGTACCCGCCCCGGACGGGTCAGGACCCTTATCCGTCACCATCAGCCTGGGAGCCCGCCTGATTAGGCCGGTTCCGGGAATTACCGCCATAAAGCTCGTGGAAGACGCCGACAAGGCCCTGTACCGCTCAAAGGAAGGCGGGCGAAATCGCTCTACCCTCTATTGCGAAGGGCTTTTGGAGCGGGCGTCCCTGGCGCGTCACAAAACTGACGGCGCGGGAGCGTAAAGCGGCCTAACCTGCGGGCCGTTTGCCTAGTGGAATCGTATTAAGTGCCTACCCTCATTTCATTCCGGGTAGGCCGGGCATTCCGGCCATGCCCGCCATACGTCCCTGCGGGCCGTTTGGCGATAGGAATCGTATCTACTGATGGGCTCATTTCATACGTCCCTGCGGGCCGTTTGCCTAGTGGAATCGAATTAAATGCCTACCCTCATTTCATTCCGGGTAGGCCGGGCATTGCGCCCATCTGCGCCATCATCTTTGCGGCGAGGCCTTTGTTTTTGGCGAACTTTTTCATGGTATTCCGCATCTTCTCGAAATTCTTGATGAGCTTGTTCACTTCCTGGACCGAGGTGCCCGAGCCCCGGGCGATCCGCTTCCGCCGCGAGGGGCCGATGATCAGGTGGTTGGCGCGCTCCTTTTTCGTCATGGAAAGGATTATCGCCTTCTGGTATTTGATCCCGCTGGTGTCGATATCGGCCTCGCTGATCTGGCCCGCCATGCCCGGCAGCATTTCCAGCATGGACTGGATCGAGCCCATCTTCCCCATCTGCTCGAGCTGTTCAAGCATGTCCTGGAGGGTAAAGGTCTCGCTGGCCATCTTTTTCTGGAGCTTGGCGGCCTCCTCGAGGTCGACGGTCTCCTGGGCCTTTTCCACGAGAGAGACGATATCGCCCATGCCGAGGATACGGCCCGCGATGCGTTCGGGATAGAAGGGCTCGAGGTCCTCGATCTTTTCGCCCACGCCCATGAAGAGAATGGGCTTTCCGGTCACGCTCTTAAGCGAGAGGGCCGCGCCGCCCCGGGCGTCGGAATCGAACTTGGTGAGAATCACGCCGGAAAGGCTTACGGCCTCGTCGAAGGCCTTGGCGATGTCCACGGCGTTCTGACCGGTCATGGAGTCGGCGACGAGGATCGTCTCCACCGGGTCCACGGCCTTTTTGACGTCGGCGATTTCCTTCATCATCCCGTCGTCTATCTGGAGTCGGCCCGCGGTATCCACGATGAGGGTATCGTATCCGCCCTTTCGCGCCGCGGCGAGGGCGTTCTTCGCGACCTTGACCGGGTCGCCCTTTCCGGGAACGAATTCTTCCTTATAGACCGGCACGCCGACCTTTTCGCCGAGCGTCGAAAGCTGCTCCACGGCCGCGGGGCGCACGAGGTCGCACGCCGCGAGCATGGGTTTGCGGCCCTGCTTTACGAGGCGGGCGGCGAGCTTGGCCGCCGAGGTGGTCTTACCGGAGCCCTGAAGGCCGAGAAAGAGGATGACGGACTGGGTATCGGGGCCCTTGAGGCGGAGATCCTGCTTGGAGTCGCCGAGCAGGGCCACCATGCGGTCGTGCACGATCTTGACGAATTGCTGGCCCGGGTCCACGGCGCGGAGGACCTTTTCGCCCTTCGCCTCCTCTATGGTGCCGTTTACGAAGCGGCGCACCACCCGAAGGTTTACGTCCGCCTCGAGGAGCGCCATCTTGATTTCCTCTACGGCGTCCTCTATGTTCTTTTCCGTGATCTGGCTCTTGCCGCCGATCTTGCGGACTATATCGCTGAAGGTATTGGTTACTTTTTCGAGCATGGGCTTTAAATCTCGATTCCCTGAAGGATTTCCTCGATGAACTCGACGGGTCGGAGCTCCTTGTTGAGGATGCGGTACAGGCCGTTGCAGATCGGGAGCTTGATGTTTTTCTTCTGGCTCAACTCATGCACGTACTTGCAGGCCACCGCCCCTTCGGGAAGGTAGCCCACCTCGGAAATCCGGGCGATCAGGTCGTCGATGTTCCCGAATTTCGAGAGAATGTCGTTGTCGATGATATCGTGCCCGAAGCGCTGGTTGCGACCGAATTTGCTGCGGCAGGTCACGTCCAGGTCGCCCACGCCCGCGAGCGAGGTAAAGGTCTCCGGATGGGTCGCGCCCAACGCGCGGCCGATGGTCTGGATCTCGTTGAGGCCCGCGGCGAAAAGGAGGCTTTCCGTGTTGTCGCCGAAAATCTCGCTCTTTTTCGCGATCGCGTCCAGGCAGCCGAAGGCGATGGCGATCACGTTCTTGGCCGCGGCGGCGATCTGCACGCCGATCACGTCTAGGCTGGAGAACACGAGGAGGCCCTTGGACTTCAGCACCTCGCGGAAGCGGATGGAGTTCATGGGGTTTTCGCTCGCGGCGATAAGGCCGGTCACCTTGCCCATGGCCACCTCTTCGGCGTGGCTCGGGCCGGCGATGTACACCAGGTTCTTCTTAAAGCTGTCGGGCAGTACCGATTCCAGGGTTTCCAGGATCAGCTTGGGGCCTTCCGGGGAAGGAATGAAACCCTTGGTCAGCACGCCGATTACCGTGGAGCCGTCCCGAATGGAGGGAACGTCCAGGAGGCCTTGCATGGTTCGGGCGAGATAGAGGGATGGGCTCGCCAGAATGAGGAAGCTTTTGCCCGTGGCCACGGCCTTAATGTCCGTGGAAGCGGAAAGGCCCTCGGGGGTCTTGAATTCGGGAAGGAACCGCTTGTTTTCGCGCTCCTTGTTAATCCCGTCCACCACGTCCTGTTCCATGGCCCAAATCTCGACCGAATGGCCGCCTTTCGCGAGGGAAATCGCCATGGCGGTGCCCCAGGCGCCCGCTCCTATAACCCCTATAGATTGACCCATTTCTTTCCTCCTGAAACGATAGCCGGATTAATACCAGCCGCCGTTGCCGTCTTCCCAGGAAACCAGTTCCTTCGGACGGAAAAATAGTTTGAGTTCCCGTTCCGCGCTTTCGGGCGAATCGGACGCGTGAATGATATTGTGATTGGTATGCATGCAGTAGTCGCCGCGAATGGTGCCGGGAAGGGACTCGCACACGGCGGTGGGGCCGCAAATGCGGCGAACCAGCTGGATCGCCTCGTCTCCCTCGATGCACATGGCCACCACGGGCCCGGAAATAATGTACTCGATCAGCGGGTCGTAAAAGGATTTTCCCTTATGCTCCGCGTAATGGGTGGCCGCCAGAAGGGGCGGAATGGTCATTACCTTGAGTCCGATGATATTCAGGCCCTTCCGCTCCAGGCGGGAAAGCACGTCGCCGACGATTCTCCGCTGAAGCACGCCCGGCTTCAGCATGGCAAAGGTTCTTTGAATTGCCATTTAGTCCTCCGATAAATTTCGCTCATGATAGCGCATTTTCCCCGCTTTGAGAACCGTACGCGCGGTAACGGTCGCCACGATGAGGGTTCCGCCCGCCACCGCGGTCAGCGCGGGCGTTTCGCCGATAAAAAGGAAAACCCATACCGGGTTCATGACCGGCTCTATCATGGTAATCAAGGCGGCGCTTATGGCGGTAACCCCGCGAATGCCGCGGGCGTACAGGACGGAGGGCAGCCCGATCTGGAAAACGCCGAGGAGCGCCAGGCCCCCGACGGAAACCGGGCCCGGGAGCCCCGCGCGAACCATAAAGGGCAACGAGAAAACGAAGGTTATCGCGTGGGCGAGCATAAAGGCCTCGGCGGTGCGGCCTTCCCGCTCCCGGCGCATAAACATGGCGAAAAGGGCAAAACACACGCCGGAGGCCAGGGCGAGAAGGTTTCCCACGTTCGCGCTGAGGTTTAGGTCGCCCGCGAAAAAGAGGATCATCCCCCCGAACACCCCGACCACGGCGAGCCAGTCGACCCAGTCGGTCTTCTCGCCGCGCAATAAGAGGGGGGAAAGGAGGATAATGTATATGGGCTCCGTGTATTGCAGCAATATGGCGTTCGCCGCGGTAGTCATCTTGTTGGCCGTCACGAAGAGAATCATCGTGAGCGCGTAGAAAACCGCGGCGAAAACCTGGTTTGCGGAAAAGGAAAACCGGGGCTTCCTCACGAAGGCGAGCATGGTGAGGAAGGCGACGAAACTGCGGGCCCCCGCGATGGCGAAGGGCTCCCAATCCACGAGCTTGATGAGGAAACCGGCGGAACTCCACAAAAGCGCGCACAGCGCCAGGGAGACGATCGCGGAATTTCGGCTGTCGCGGAGCATGATCAGGAGAGGCGGCTCCCGGCGGCCCGTTTCTCGGTTATGGCGGCGACGGCGTACTCCATCGCCTCTTCCAGCATGGATTCGGGCGGGTCGGCGATGAAGCCCTTGTCCATCAGGAGCTTCGTGGCCCGCCTGGCCTGGTCGATATCCGCCGCGGCCAGGTCGTGCACGGTGGCCCAGTCAAGCTCGAGCCGGGCGACGCCTTCCTCGATCGCCTTCATGGCCACGTCCGCGGCCTCTACCGCGAATACGCCGGAATCTTCCATATTGACCACGATATGGTCCACGTCGATTCCCTTTTTCTCGGAATAGTCGGCGATCGAGTGCGAGCAGGCTATGGCCATGCCGTCGGTGATCTTTTTCGCCCGCACGAGCAGGGCGCCTTTGAGAATGCCGGGGAAGCACACGGAATTGTTCACCTGGTTCGGGAAGTCGCCCCGGCCGGTGCCCACGATAAAGGCTCCCGCGGCCTTCGCGTCGTGGGGCCAAATCTCCGGCACCGGATTGGCGCAGGTGAATACGATGGACTTAGGCGCCATGGAGGCGATCCATTCCTTTTTGACCGTATCGGGGCCGGGGGTGGAAAGGGCGATCAGCACGTCGGCGCCCTTCATGGCCTCTTCCACGGTCTCGATCCGGCCGGGGTTGGTCGAACGGCACAGTTCCCACTTTCGGTAATAGCGCGTATCCTTTTCCACGTCCGCGCGGCCCGCGTGCAGGGCGCCCCGGGAATCGCACACGATCATTTTGGCCGGGTCGCCGCCGTCGGCGAGGATGAGCCGGGCGATGGTAGTATTGGAGGCTCCCGCGCCGAGGAGCACGATCTTCGCTTCGGAGAGCTTTTTGCCCGCAAGCTTCAACGCGTTCAGGAGGCCGGCCAGGGTAATGCAGGCGGTCCCCTGGGCGTCGTCGTGCCACACGGGAATATCGCAGGTTTCCCGCAGGGTATCGAGCACCTCGAAGCAGTCGGGCTGGCTGATATCCTCAAGGTTCACCGCCCCCACCGAGGGCTCCAGCATCCGCACGAACTCGATGATTTTCTTGGGGTCGTTTTTGCCCGCGGGAACGCCCCGCGCGGCGGCCTCGTCTTCCCGCGCCCGGGAATCCACGCACAGGGCGATGGAATCCACCCCCCCGAGATACTTCATGAGCATCGCCTTGCCTTCCATGACCCCGAGCCCCCCGGGAGGCGTACAGTCGCCGTCGCCCAACACCCGGGTGGAGTTACTCACCACCGCGACCAGGTTTCCCCGGTTGGAAAGGGTGAAGGACCGGTCGTTATCGTCGCGAATCCCCGTGGAAACGGCGGACACGCCCGGCGTATACCACACGTTGAACCAGTTAAAGCCCGAAAGGCCGCACTTGGGCAGGGTCTGCATCTTGCCGCCGTAAAAGGCGTGGGCGAGCAGGGACAGTTTTTTCAGGAAGATGGTTTTCGCCGAGGCCTTTTCGTCCTCCGAAAAGTCCCGAGGAAAGGCGTCTGCGAGGTTATTGAGCGTGGTATCGAGTTTCATGGTGCGCAAACGTTACCATGAAACCCCGTCTCACTTCAACAGCGACAGCTTTCTGTCCATCTCCAGGCCGGAGCTCTTCATGGTCTCGGCGTGGGCCTTGAACTGGCCCAGCACGTCCTTGAGGCCGTCCAGCATGAGGGACATGGCGGTAATGCCGTCGAATACGCGGCTTGATATCATGTCCAACTCGCCCATGGAACGGGCTATCTCGCCCGCGCCCTCGGCCATGGAACCGGAATCGCGGGTAATTTCGCCGGTTTCTTCCCTGAGGCTCTCCATGGAAACCCGCACGGATTCGGCGAGGCCGCTTGAGTCCACCAGGCCGGTGGAAAACCGGGTAATCGTGGCGCTCACCGTGCCGATATCGCCGGTGATCTCCTCGAAGGCCGTATCGAGCCGGTTGGAATAGCTTACCATTTCCGTGATATTGAGCACGATTTCCTCGATGGACTCGGCGATCTCGCGCGAGCTTTCGGAACTGGCGTCGGCGAGCTTGGTTATCTCCTCGGCCACCACGGCGAAGCCCTTCCCGCTCGAACCCGCGTGCGCCGCCTCGATCGCGGCGTTCAGGGCAAGCATGTTCGTCTGCTCGGCGATATTCTCGATAACCTCGGCCATGCCGTTGATCCGGGCCACGCTGTCGTTGATAAGGGATATCTTTTCCGAAGTGGACGAAAAAAGGGTTTGCCCGGTTTCCGAGGACCGTAAAAGGTTCTTTACCCGCCGTTCGTCGGCCACGGCCGTCTCCGCCATGTCGATAATCGTATCGATGACCGTGCTCGCCGCGGCGGTGGACTTTTCCACCAGCACGTTTTGGTTCGCGATCCGCTCGTCCAGCCGATTGAGGCCCCCGGTCACCCGCTCGAGCGAGGCCTTTACGCCCCGAACCTGCTCCTCGAGCACCGTCACCTCGCCCCGAATGCTTTCGATAAAGCCGTCCACCACCTCGAAGGTAGACGCGGTGGTTTCCACCGAGGCCGAAAGCTCCGCGCTGGATTCCACCGTCCGGCCCACGTCTTCCTTTACCGAGGCGACCAGCTCCGATATGCGCCCCACGAAACGGCCCGCGCTGGCCGAAAGGCCGTCGCCGCGCCCCGTGCGGATACGCGCGAGGCCCTCGCTGATATTCCCCTCCGAGCCGGTCTCGAAGGCCGAGCGGATATGCCGCGCCGAGCGGGAAACCGATCGCGCGAACAGCCACATGGCGAACAGGCCCAAAAGCCAGGTAATCACGATGATCGCGCCGGAAACGGCATAAGCGGTAAACCGCCACCGCTGAATGGAAGCCGCAACCGCCGGCGTCGCCCGCTCGATTTCCGCCACCAGGGCCTGGGCGCGCTCCGCCAGGTCTGCGGCGGCTTGCGCGTGGGAATCGGCCAGGCGCCGGGCCGCGGAGAGGGAGGCTGAGTCTATAACGGAAAGGGGCGCGCCGGAGCCGGCTTCCGCGTAGAGGGAGCGGGGACTCAGGGGAAGGGACGAATCCAGGGCTTCCTGGGCGAGTGCATAGAGGGTGCGGTACGAAGCGAGCCAGGCTTTGGCGTCGTCGATGAGGGCCGTGCGGCCGGAAAGCGAGTCGGCCAGGGCCGGGTCCACCGAATCGACCCGCGCCGACGCAGCTTCAAGGTATTCGAGCTCCCCGGAAAACCGCTCCAGTCCGTCCGCGAAGGGATGCGTCCCGCTTCGGTACAGCCCGGAGCGAAGCCGGGAAAGCGCGAGCGAAAGGGACTCGTACGCGTTATAATCCGCCTGAAGCCCCGCGGTCGGCGCGACGGCGACCAAAAACACCCCGGCCGTGCAGGCCGCGAGAAAGGCAATCGCGAGGGCGAACAAAGCCGCCTTGACCGGTGTATTCATGAATGGACGTCCCCCGTTCGCCACCCTTTACACGGGCGGCCATAGCACATAAATTATACGTATGAAACTGCTCCAGACCGGCGATCTGCACCTCGGAAAAACCCTCCACGAAACGTCGCTGATCGAAGACCAAAGGCATATGCTGGACGGCTTGCGGCTTCTCCTCGCGAACGGGGACTACGACGCGCTCGTCGTCGCGGGCGACGTGTACGATCGAACGGTACCGAGCGCCGAGGCGGTCGCCCTGTTCAGCGACTTTCTGGTGAAACTCAAGCGCGAGGCGCCAAGCCTGGACATCTTTATCATACCCGGAAACCACGACTCCGCGCAACGACTGTCGTTCGCCTCGCCCCTTCTCGGCGCGCAGGGCATTTATATTATCTGCAATCCCGAACAATCCTTTACCCCCATCGTCGCCGGTCGGGGAAAAAGCCGCGCCGCCTTCTTCCTCCTGCCCTTCCTCGCTCCCGGAAGCCTCAAACTGACCGGGGGAAGGGAGATTGACGCAGGGAGCGCCACGGCGGGAGGGGGCGAAAGGGCCGCCGCTGGGGCGGACAAGGCGACACCGCAGGGCGAGCTCGCCCTCGAATTCGACTTTTCCGCTCAAGTCCCGTCGCCGCCGCCGGCCAACGCCCTGCTCGCGAGCCAGGCGGAACTCGCCGCCGAGGCGGCCCGCCGGTTCCGTGTCGCCCTTGCCGACGAGGCGATTCGGGGCATGCCAACCGTTCTCGTCGCCCACTGCTATGCCCTGGGCGGCGATCCCTCCGATTCCGAACGGGTATTTTTGGGAACCGCCGAACGGGTCGACCCCGCCCTCTTTTCCGGCTTTTCCTACGTCGCCCTGGGGCACCTGCACAAGCGGCAACGGGTTTCCGAGCGCATCCACTACGCCGGCGCGCCGCTCGTCTACGCCTTCGACGAGGCCGGAACGGAAAAGGCCTTCCTGAACGTAGAAATAGACGCCGAAAAACCGGGCTTCCCCGTTACCGTGAACCCCCTTCCCGTCGCGGCCCTGCGCCCCGTTTCCCGGAAGGCGGGGGCCTTTGACTCCTTTTACTCCGCGCCTTCCCGGGAACCCTGGGCCGACCATTATCTTGAAATTTCCCTCACCGACGGCGAAATCGTCGCGAATCCGATGAATCTCCTCAAGCCCCGCTATCCCTGGCTCCTGAGCGTCCGTCAGGCCGCCCTTGAGAAAAACGCCCTCCCCGACCCGGAAGGGGACGCCCTCGCGGGCGACCAGGCGGCCCAAACGGGGGCGCGAAGAAACGCCGTTGACGATTTCCGCGCCTTTGAGGAAAGCCTGTACGGAACGGCCGATCCCGACCGCGAAGCCCTCTTCGCCGCGCTTTTAAAGGAGTGCCGCAGTGAAGCCTGAGCTGTTGAAACTCTCGAACGTCGGCCCCTTCACCGGACTCCACGAGATTGACTTCACGGGACTCGGCGATATCTTCCTCGTATACGGCAAGACCGGCGCGGGCAAAACCACGATCTTCGACTCCCTTTCCTACGTCTTTTACGGCGAGGTACCGGGCGCCCGAAAGGGTCTGACCCTGCAAATGAGAAGCCAGTTCGCCGACGACGGGGAGCAAAGCGCGGTGGAGCTCACGTTCGCCCTGGGCCGGGGCCGCTGGCGGGTACGGCGCACCCTTCCCTACGACCGCGCCGGAAAGCGGACGGACAAGGTGCAACGGGTGCCGGAAGAGTCTACCCTGGAGGAATGGGACGGCGCGGCTTTCGTCGACCGCTCCTCGGCCAATAAAAGCGACACCGATACGGCCATCCGCGACCTCATCGGCTTGTCGGCCGAGGAGTTTTCCCGCATCGTCTTGCTGCCCCAGGGCGAGTTCGCGCAATTCCTCCGCCAAAAAACGACCGAACGCAAACAGGTCCTCGCGAAACTCTTTCCCATAGACGATCACCTGGCGGTCATGGAAACCGTCAAAAACCGCGCCCGGGAAACCCGGGTCAGGCTGGAAGAGGCGGAACGCGCGGTGAGCGCCCTGCGCGCGACCTATGACCCGGAAACGGCGGCCAAAGAACGGGAGACCCTTACCGGTCGCATCGCGTCGCTCAGAAAAGAACAGGAAACGGGCCGGATCGAGCTGAAACGGCTTACCGCGGAGGCCGAACGGGCGCGGCAGCACGCGGCGCGGCTTTCCGAGCTCACGGCAAAAAAGGAAGCCCTCGCGGCGCTGGAGGCGGAACGCGAAACCATGGAGGCCCTGGGCAAGGAACTCGCCGCCGCGAGAAAGGCCGAGCCCGTGGCGGTGCGCCAGCGTAATCTGGAAGAACAGCGCCGGCGGATCGGCTCCCTTCGCGAGGATATCGCGCGGACCCGGTCCGACAGGGCCGAGACGGAACGGGCCCTGGCCGCCCTCGCCCGGGAGGCGCCGGTAATCGCCGAGGCGGAAGCGGAAAAGAAGGCCCTTCTGGCCAGGAAAGAGCTCTTGCAGGTCGCCTCGGATATCGCCCGGGAGCTTGAAAGCGAGCAGTCGGCCCTCCGGGAACTGATAGCGGAACGGAACGGCCTCGCGACCCGGCTGGACGACATCCGAAAGGAAGAGAAACGGACCGCCGACGCCCTATCGGCCCTGGAGCCGGTCATCGCGGGGCTCGAAGAACGCGCCGCGCGCAAGGACCGCGCACAAGAAGCCTTGGAAAGGGCGAAACGGCTCAAGCAGCTCGCGGAAGAATTCGAAAAGGAACGGCTTGCCCTGGCGGCCCACGAAAGCGCCGCCGCCGGCGCGCAGAAGGCGCTCGAAGAGACGGAACGAGACCTCGCCATCGCCCAGGCCGCCCTCAACGATCTCAAAACGGAGGAAGCGCGCTCCGCCTCGCGCGATTCCGCCGCCGCCCTTGCGGCGGGACTGCGGACCGGGGAACCCTGCCCGGTCTGCGGCTCGATCGAACACCCGGCGCCGGCGGCCCCGGCCGCCCTCGACTCGTTTTCCCTGGCGGAACGGCTTGCGTCCGCGCAGCGCAATCTTGAGCTTCTGGAAGCGGAGCGCCGCCGCCGAACCGACGACTGGACCGCCAAGGCCGCCCGGAAAACCGCGGCGGAAGAAACCGCGGCCCGGAGCGTCCAGCGGTACTGCGCGGAATCCGGAGAGGGAGCTCCTGCCCAGCCGGGCGCGGCCTGCATCGAAGCGGACCAAATACCCACCCCGGAAGCGGCGGCCGAAACCCTGAAAACCGCCGCCGCCGCCATGCAAAAGGCCGTAGAGGCCCTTACCGCCGTCAATCGCGCCGTGAACGATCAGCGCGCCCTCGCCCTCAAGCAAAAAAGCCTCGCCGCGGAGGCGGAAGGGCTGCGAACCCGGCTATCCGCCCTGGAACGGCAGGTCACCGAGGGAGAAACGACCGTTCGGCACCGCACCGAACGCTACCGCGAGGCCTTTCCCGCCTCGGCAGGAGCCCGTTCGGAAGCGGTTCCCGCGCCGGGCGACGCGGAAGAAGCCCTGGAAAAATGCGCCGATTCCATTTTCAGGCTCGAAGCCGCCATCGAACGGCACCAAAAGGAAACGAAGGGCCAGGAAAACCGGCTCGCGGCCCTGGCCGCCCGGGAAGAAACCCTACTCGCATCCCTCGCCGACGGGGAACGCGCCGCCGCAGTCCTGGAAACCGAGCTGGGCTCCGAATGCGCGGCCGCCGGCTTTTCCGATCCCGAAAGCGCGCTGGCGGCGCTGCGGGACCAGGCGTATATCGCCTCGGCGGAAGGGCGACTCGACGGATGGAACCGGGCGCTAGCCGAAACGGGGAGCCTCCTCGAGCGCTTGGAAGAGGAGTCGTCGAAGTGGACGGGGCCCGACCCCGAGGCGGCCGAGGCCGCCGTGACGGAACTCGAGCTCGCCATCGCGGGCCGCGACGCCGAACTGGAAAGCGAGACCGCCGCCCTCGCGACCCAGGAGAACCTCGCGGAGCGGTGGGCGGCCCTGGAAGGGGATCGGGTAAAAAGCTCCGCGGAAGCCCTCCGCTACGACCGGCTCTATCGCGACCTCTGGGGGAACAATCCCCAGAAAGTGCCCTTCGACGCCTGGATTCTCGGCATGTACCTGGAGGAGATCGCGCGCTTCGCCAACGCGCGGCTCGAGCGCATGAGCGACGGCCGCTACCGCATCCGCGTCAACGACAGCTACCGCACCGGCAACAGCATGGCGGGCCTCGAGCTGGAAATACTGGACGCCTGGACCGGACGTTCCCGGCCGGCGGGAACCCTCTCCGGGGGAGAGACCTTCATGGCCTCCATCAGCCTCGCCCTGGGGCTTGCCGACTCCATCCAGGCCCGTTCCGGCGGCATTCAGCTCGACGCCGTATTCATCGACGAGGGCTTCGGCTCCCTGGACGAGGCGAGCCTTGAACGGGCCATTTCGATTCTCGACGAAATTCGCGGGTCCCGGGTAGTGGGCCTTATCTCCCACGTGGGAGAGCTGCGAAACCGCATACCGAACCGGATCGAGGTCATCAAGACCGCCGCCGGCTCGACCATTCAAAAGGAAATCCCATCATGACCACGAGCGCGCTGTTCACCGACTTTTACGAACTGACCATGGCCCAGGCCTATTGGAAGCGGGGCACCAACGAGGTATCGGTGTTCGATATGTTCTTCAGGCGCAACCCCTTTTCCGGGGGATATTCGGTATTCGCCGGCCTCGCCCCGCTCCTCGAGGCGGTTACCGAATTCCGGTTTTCCCCGGAGGATATCGAGTGGCTCCGGGGCCTAGGCCAGTTTGAAAAGGGCTTTCTCGACTATCTCGCGGATTTCCGGTTTTCGGGCGACCTGTGGGCCATGGACGAGGGCACCATCGCCTTCCCCAACGAACCGCTTATCCGGGTTCACGCCCCCGTCATCGAGGCGATCATCATAGAGGGCATGCTCTTGAACATCGTCAATTTCCAAAGCCTCATCGCCACCAAGTCCGCCCGGGTTTGGCTGGCCGCGAACCGTGGAAAGGTGCTCGAATTCGGCCTGCGCCGGGCGCAGGGCTGGGACGGGGCCATGAGCGCGAGCCGCGCTGCCTATATCGGCGGCGCCTCGGGCACCAGCAACGCGCTGGCGGGGAAAGCCTACGGCATACCGGTTATGGGCACCATGGCCCACTCATGGATCATGTCGTTCCCCGACGAGGAGGCGGCCTTCGACGCCTACGCCGAACTGTATCCCGACAAATCGGTCTTCCTCATCGACACCTACGATACCCTCGGGTCGGGCATTCACGCCGCAATCGCGGCAGGAAAGCGCCTGGCGCTCAAGGGCAAGAGCTTCGGGGTACGGCTTGATTCCGGGGATATCCAGTACCTGAGCGGCAAGGTACGCGAGGAACTGGACCGGGCGGGCTTCACCGAGGCGACCATAACGGTGTCAAACGAGCTCACCGAGGAGATAATCGAGTCCCTCATGCTCAATAAGGCTCCCATCGATTGGTGGGGCGTGGGCACACACCTGGTTACCGGCGGCGACGAGGCCTCCTTTACCGGGGTATATAAGCTCGCGGCGCGGCCCGACGGGAAAGGCGGGCTCGAACCGACCATGAAGCTCTCGGACAACCCGGACAAAACCACCAATCCCGGGGTAAAGCAGGTGTGGCGGCTCTATCACGAAGACGGAACCTTTAAGGCCGACGTGCTCGCCCTGGAGGGAGAGACCGTCAGGCCGGGCCAGGAGCGGCGGTTCTATCACCCTTCCATAGACCACATGAACTTTTCCTTTTCACCCGCCAAGGCGGAACCCCTCCTGAAGAAACGGCTTTCCGGGGGCTCGGTTTGCCCGAACTGCCACGGAAAGGACGGCCCCGTTCATTTGGCCGAAACCCGCACGAGGGTCCGCGAGGGGCTCGAACGGCTGGACCGAAGCTATCGCAGAATCCTCAACCCACACATATACAAGGTCGCCCTCACGTCGGAACTCAGGAAAATCAAGCGGGATTTCCTGAAAATCTACGAAAAATAACGCATACTTGAGGAGTAGGATTATCCCATGGTCATGAAAACAAAAAGTGGGGAGCGCGCGGCGATGGTAGAGCCTGAACAAACCGATATTCAACACCTCATGCAGTCCATAGAGGAATTCTATCTCCCCAAGCATCTTGTCCAGGCGATATACGCCATCGGCCGCATCCCCGACCATTCCAGCGAGGGCCTCGTCGGCGTGGGGTTTATCGATATCGCCGACTATACCCGCCTATCCCGCTATCTCAGCCCCAAGGAAAACCAAATCCTCTTAAACGGCCTCTATACCGCCTTCGCCATCGTCCTGGAGCGCCACGGGGGCTTTCTCAATAAGATAGAGGGCGACGCGATGATGTTCCATTTCGACGACATCATCGATAAGCGCATGTGGGACATTCCCTCCGAGAACCGCTCCACCTTTATCGCCCGGGAGCTCTTTTATACCTGCATCGACATGCAGCGCGTGTGCATCCTCTTTAACGAGGCCGACGATCGCTTTCTGGACGAAACCGCCTCCGAGGAGGCGAAGCTCGCCCTTTCGAGCGCCTTCGACATCATTCAAACACTCCGCAAGAAAAACGATATCGCCTCGGCCCTCTCCGCCTTTTTCCAGATCCGCATCCGGATCGGCGCGAATATCGGCGAGGTGATGATAGGCAACTTCGGGCCGGACGGGGCGAAACACTGGGACGTAATCGGCCTGCCGGTCATTAACGCCAAAAGGATGGAAGCCACCGCGCCCATCGGCGGCCTGAGAATATCCGCGGAATTCTTCGAGATTCTCAAGGCCAACGGAATCGCCGACGAGTATTACACCCGTTTTCGGGAAGACGCGCGGCGGGCGGGCAGTACCTATTCCCGCATCAAATGGGACGACCTTTTTAAATACCGGGAGGTGACCCTCCTGGAAAAAAGAAACGCGGTCTATAAAACGTACAGCGTGCAGGTGTTTCCGGAGTTGCCTGAATCCATCGCCAACCAGGCGGAAGCGCTGATCAAGCAGGGACCGAACGGCGTGGGCCAGATACTGGAGTTCTTCCGCTACTACCGCGGCAACCGCTACGTGATCGATTGCATGGAGGCCCGGCTCGCCCGGATGGGCATTCAGTTCCGGAAACAGGAACTCGTGACCTATATTTCCCCCCGCCTGGCCAAAAAGGTCGCGAACGGCGCCAAGGTATCGCTCTATCGCATCCTCAATTACATGGACCAGTATCTCGATTACGTGAAAGCGGAGCCCGATCCCGAGGAACGGCCCAAATTCCTGAGTTACGACCAATACATTACCCGAATGAGGGCGGTGTCCGAGAATTTCTACGACGAGCAAAAGCGGGCGATCGTGCAGAAGACCTGGTTCAGCATCGTGGTGGTGCAGATGGTCTACGCGAGTCTTGAGGCCTCGATCCTCGAATACCAGCAATCGGAAAGCGCCGAGGAAAACCTGGACGAGCTTGAGGCCGTGGAGTCCGAAACGGAGGGCGACGCCCTTATGGCGGCGGAAAGCCGCGACGTTCAGGGCAAGTAATCGGTTTTCACGTTCCTGAGCGCCTCGAAGAGCTTTCTCTTTTCGTCGTACCTTCCCCCCGTCAGCGCCTCCAGGCGGCCTCTCGCCTCTTTCCTCCCCGAATTGTCCTGGTACGTGCAGGTACAGGTAGAGGAGATATAGCCCCGCTCCGTGGCGTGGCGCACGATGGTCGGTATATCGGCGAAGCACAGGGGCCGGATAATCGTGATGGGATATTTGTCGTAGGCGAGCCGGGGCGGCATGGTCGAGAGCTCGCCCTTCGTCAGGGCGTTCATCAAGAGGGTTTCGAGGATATCGTCCAGGTGGTGGCCCAGGGCGATTTTGTTGTACCCTTCGCGCATCGCGAACTCGTTCAGTTCGGTGCGTCGCTGGGTGGAACACCACCAGCAATTCATCTTACGGCCCGGCTTCAGCCGACCGAGCACCGAGAGCGTTACCGTTTGGAGGGGAATTCCCCACGAATCGAAGCGCGCGGCGAGTTCCGGCGCGAGGGGAGAGCCGATTTCGGTGGAAACGTGGAGGGCGGCGGCCTCGAATCGGGGACCGGACGGGCGCCTGAGGAGGGAACCGAAATACTCCGCCAGCGCCGTGGAATCCTTGCCGCCCGAGGCGCCGATGAGGATGCGGTCCCCCTCCTCAATCATCGCGTACTCGCTGACCCCGTGGTCGATTATCCTGAACAGCTTCGGATTTGCCATGAGGTATCCTAGCAAAAAACTATGAGATAGGGAATCCGGTCACATCCATCGCGGGCGGGACCGCTTCGTTCCGTTACATTGCCGCGCGGGAGGGAGCGCGCATATTGTGGGACCAAAGGTCCCGGACCGCCCGCTCGAGCTCCGCCGCGTCGACGATGCCGCGATCCACGAAAAAGGAACCGATGGGCTGATTCATGAGGCGTTGCCGGCCCAACACCACCGATCGCTCGAAGTCGGAGAGGAAACCGAGCCTGACCGCGGCGCCGCAAAAGGGCTCGCCCAGGCTCCTGTGCCGGATAACCGCGTTCACCGAATCATGGGTTAGGTAGCCCAAATCCACCGCGATGCTTCCCACCTTCGGGCGCTCCGCGTACTGCCAGGCCAGGGCGGAAATCAAGCTCTCGAAACTGACCCGGCCGGTATAATAAAGCCATTCGGCCAATCGTAACCGGAACGGGGGGAGATTCCCCCGGTAGAAGGTACGGCCAGGCGGGTTATTCGGCGCTCTGCGCCACGAACGGTAGGCCGAGGCCCCGCACCGATTGCCGGAGCGAGAGCCCGCGCCTGCCGCATTACCCCCGGCGGCCGCGTTTCCCGCGCCGGCTGCCGGTCGATTCGGCTTGGCCTCGGTTCGATTCGACGCGCCCCGAAGCAGCGGTTGCAATCGTCCGGAATCCAGAAAATCCAATACCGCCTCGTACGAGTTTTGCAGGTTCCGAAAGCGCTCGGTCAGCACTGCCGGGTCTACGCCTAAGCCCGCCGCGCGATCGGGGTGCATTTCCTTGGCCCGGCGGTAGTAGGCCCGTTTGAGGGATATCGGATCGAGCATTCCCGCGTCGGCGCGGCGGAGATCCACCGTCGCGCCGATCACGAAACTGAGATGCCGTTCTATGGTTATGCGTTCCTGGGTCTGTGTCATTCGTTGCTCCGACAATGGATGTATCGGCCCATTCCCCCGCTCGCTTGACGGAAGACGCGCTTTTCCTTACATTCCAACAACGGACGTTTCAAAGGAAGCGCGGTGAAAATCCGCCGCTAGCCCGTAACTGTAATCGAAGGAGGATCTTCCGCCCGCGGCCACTGGGTAAAACCGGGAAGGCCAGGAAGAGCCCGCGCCGTTCACGAGACGGCGACTTCGCGAGCCAGGAGACTTTGGCGCCCGATTCGTTTTTTTTTCGGACTTCGAGGATTGAGTCTGGAAAACCGTTCCCCCTTTCCCCTTTTCGGATGAAGGCATGTCCGGTTTTGCTCAGGCTCCTTTCTTCGGATTCGGCCCGTCGTGGGCCGCCGAAGCCATAAGGAGTGCATCATGTTTACGCGTTTTTCCCCACAGGAATCGCCGGAGCGCCGTTCGGCGGCGCGCATCGCCCCGAGACGGCCCGCCGCGGCAATCGCGCTCGCGGTCCTAACCGCCTTCGCCTCGTTCGCCTTCGCGGGCTGCGCCCTCATGGGGGGAGAGGATGATCCGGCCGCAGCGGTTCCCTCGGTCGTGGGGACCTGGGTTTCGTCCTTCGGAGACGGGTTCTCCCTGACAAAGGCAGACGCAGGCTATCAATTTGCCTACGTGAGCCCAAGCTATCCCACGTCGAATTACGGCGGAATCGTCGTCAATGAGCCGGACCTAACCGCTACGGCCGGATATTTGACTATTCACGTTACCGAAAGCGGCGAGGTATACGCCCCCCTGGAAGGGACGTACTACGTCCTCCGCTGGGAAGAACTGGGAGCGAGGGGCATTAAGCAAGGCGGCGCCGGTAAGTATACGAACGGAACCCCCGCTCCGGGAAACGCGGGCCTCGCGACCCGGGAGGACGCGGAGGCGGAACTGACCAAGGAGAACGGCTACTTCGACGTCCTAGGCCCCTACGAACGGCAGTAAGTTCGACGAATCATGCGAATGTTTCGGAATCTCCCGGCAAATCACGGGCGCCGCCACGGGCGCCGCCACGGGCGCCGCCCTTGCAGAATCCTTTTCGCCATTCTCCTCGTGTCCGGGGGAATTCTCACGGCCCAAAGCGAAGAGAACGATGAAACCCTATGGGTCGACCTGGGAAGCGCCGAGGGAATAACCGTGGCGGCGACTCCCCCTTCGGCCGACGGCACAAAGGAACTGAGCCGGGAAGATATCGAAAACTCCGGGGCCCGTACCCTTTCGGAGCTCTTGGAAGGGGAAACCGGGGTTTCCGTCGTTTCCAACGGGGGCTTCGGCACGGTTTCGAGCCTTTCCCTGGGGGGATTTTCCGGGTCCCGGGTGGGTATTAGTCTTGACGGGGTTCCCCTAAATTCGCCCCTCTCGGGCGGCTTCGATCCCGGCGAACTCGCTTTGGGCGCAGTGGAGAGACTGAGCGTACGGGAGGGAGCCCCCTCCCTCGGAGACCCCGTAGACTCCTCCGCGGCCCTGGGGGCGAGCCTTCCCGGCGGGAATCTCTCCATAACGACCGCGGGGCCCCTCCGGCGGGGTTTCCGCTCCTCGGTCTCCCTCGAAGTTCTTTCCTACCTCTCCAACGACTTCCCCGACCCCCTACTCGTCGCCCCGGGAGACCTCATGAGGGCCTCTTTCCTGAGCGAACGGGGCGGCGAGAGGGCGGACTGGAAACTGGGGGGCAATCTCGCGGGGGCCGCTAACCGCTATCCCTGGACCGACGACGAAGGAACCGAGCGAATCAGGGAGCGCTCTCCCGTGATCGAGGGCGGAACCCATGCCTCGATCTTCTATCATCCTTCCGCGATGGCCACCCTCGCGCTTTCTGCCCTCCTGCACGGCGCGGACAGACAAATTCCCGGGCCCGTAAACACGACGACCCTTTCCGGCCGCCAGAGGGACAGCCTTGCGGTAGAGTCCCTGAGGTTCGAAACCCTGCGCCTGGGCTCGGATCGGCTATCCGGCGGGCTTACCCTGGGCCACGCCGGAACGGGCCTTTCCTGGGAAGGAATGGCGGAATCGAGCGAACACCGCGCGGATACGCTTTACTCTGCCCTGGCCCTTCAATGGTTCCCGGCACCTACGCTCTTTTTCGCCTTCGGCTCTACCGCCCGCTACGACCGGGTTCTTTCCGACAACGCCGGAAAGCGGGAAGCCCTGGGCGGGGGCCTCAGCGTCGGCGCCGAATGGACGCCCCGTACGGACCTGAGTTTTTCGCCGTCCTTGGCCCTGTTGTCCGACGGGAAGCGTACGGTACCCCTCCCCGCCGTCGCGGTTGCCTGGAGAACCGCCGGGGCTACCCTCTGGAGGGGAGATATCCGCAGGGCTTTCCGATTCCCGTCCCTGAACGACCTCTATTGGTCCGGTACCCCCGGGGCCAGCGGAAATCCCGATCTGCGAAGCGAGGACGGCTGGGTCGCCTCCCTGGGAACGGAAAAGGACGTAGGGAACCTTTCCCTTTCCGCCACCCTGAGGGCAAGCCATTACGACGACGCCATCCTCTGGTCGGGAACCGAATCCGGACTCCGTCCCGAGAATATCGGCGAAGCCTGGTACCTGGGCACCGAGGAAACCCTACAATGGAAGCCGCACGGTGACATTACCCTCTCGCTTCGGCACCGGTGGCTTTTCACCCGCCTTTTAAGCCGTGGCCTCTCCTGGTCAAACCGGAAGGTCATGCCCTATCAAAGCCCCCAGAACCTTGCCCTATCGGCGGCCTTTCCCGCCTTGGGAGGGCGCCTTTCCCTTCGGGGGAACTACGAAGGCCTCCGGTTCGCGGATGCCAGCAACGTTGCCGCCCTTTCCCCCTGGTTTACCCTCGATCTGTCGTATCAAGTACCCCTATCCAAGAAGGCGGAGCTTACGGTGCACCTTAATAACGCCCTCGGGGAATCCTATGAATTGGTCGAGGGCTATCCCATGGGCGGCACGAGCATTTCCGCGATTCTCGAATACGCGCTTGTTGCGAATCCGCCCAGATAGGTTATACTGTTCACTATGAAGGCACTCGAGAAAGAGCAAACGTGGCGGGAGAAGGTTCGGAACATCATGACCTTCAAATACCTTTCCGATGAGGAACTGGACAAAATGGTAGAGACCGGTTCGATCCTGCAATACGAGCGAAACGAGCCGATCGTTCGGGAAGGCGAGTTGGACCACCATTTTTTCGGAGTGCTGTCCGGTACCGTCAGCGTGAGCGTGAGCGAGGCGGGCGGCAAGGACGTTTTCATATGCGCCTTGGGCGAGGGCGAGGTTTTCGGCGAGGCCGGTTTCTTTTTGAAAATTCACCGCACCGCCTCGGTAATCGCCCGCGACCGCGCCGTGGTCTTCCGCCTGGAGCGGACCGAACTCGCGTCCTTTATCCGCACGTTTCCCTCCGCGGGCAACAAGATACTGCTCATTACCATTTACGGGCTTCTGAAAAAATTGAGGGCGGCGAATCAGGAACTGGCCTACGAACGCAAGGCCGACCTGGAGCAGTCGGATATCGACGATCTGGTAGGCGATTTATTGAGCGAAATGGAAGGCGCCGTCCGTTGATTCGCCGTAAGGCGAGAACCGGGACGTAAGCCATATAACCCCGCGCGCATCGAAAGGAGGACTTCCGACATGAGCCTGTAACCCAAAGAAGGTCACACATACGAAACGTCGCTTTTCGCAGTCGATCTTCTTCGGGTCGCGTCGGAAATTCCCGCCCGTCTCCACCTATCTCACCCGCAACCGAACGACCCATATCAGACGGGCACCAAAAGAGATTCTCATGAAAACGGTATTTACCCCTTACGAACACGGCGCGAACGCCTTTCTCGAGGTAGAGCGCTTCCTGGCCCGGAGCGTCGCCGCCTTCGAGACCCCGCGAAACTGGTTTATCGACCGGTGGAATTTCACCTACGCCGTGAGCCGCGTCATGCACGGGGCGACGGTAGCGGACTGGGCCAAGGCAATCGGCCTGTGGCGAGACGAGGATGGGCGCATCGTGGCGATGGCCCACGAGGAAGAGCAGCGGGGCGACGTTTTTTTCGAATTCGACCGTCCTGACCGCGTCGGGGAACGGCTATTGGGCGAAATGTTCGCCTTCGCCGAGCGGGCCTGCGTAAAAGAGAGGAACGGAGGGACCGGTTTCGGCCTCAGGATTCCCCAAAGCGATAGGCTGACCGCCGCTTTGGCCGCGGAACGCGGGTACCGTAAGGGGGACTATTCGGAACCCCTTTCCGTGCGCCCGATCCCCTATCCTTCCCGCGACGCCGAAAGCGGGGAAGTTCCCGGCGATCTCCGCCTCATCGATGGCGCGGCCGTCGCCCCGGACCGGAAGGCCGTGGCCCATGCCCGCGCCTTCGGGTACGCCGATAAGCCCGAGCAGATTACCGCGAGCGTGTCCGCGTTTGAAAACCTCGCGGAAGCTCCTTCCTATCGGAAAGGCCTGGATCTCGCCCTCGAAAACGGGGACGGCGAGATAGTGAGTTTCGTGGGTTTATGGCTCGATCCGGTTTCCCGCCTCGGCGTGCTCGAGCCGGTGGGAACCGTACCCGAGTACCGCAAGCGGGGTCTCGCGAGGCTTTTAATCGCCGAAGGCGAGAGGCGGCTGGAGCGGCTCGGGGCCGAACGGCTGTTCGTGGGTTCCGATCAGGAATTCTATAAGGCCGTGGGTTTCCGCGTCATTGCCCGGCAAGACGTGTGGGAATACCGGGCAGAAGGCCCTAGGCCTCCACGGAACTCGGGCGGACGATAAGCTCGGGGGGGAGGAGCGCGGACTCGGCGGGCACGGGAGCCGCGTCGGGCCGCGCTCCCCTTTTTCCCAGGCTCCGAATCACCGTGCGGGCGGCCTCTATGCCCAGGCTAAACATATCGAGCTTCACCACGCTTAACGGGGGGTCGAGGTAGGGGGCCAGGGGAAAATCGTCAAAACCGACGAAGGCGATTTCGGCGGGAATCGGAACGTTGAGCTTTCGCGCGGCGCGTATCGCGCCCTGCGCGGAAAAATTGTTCGCGCAGATTATCCCGTCGGCCCGCTTTCCCCGAGGGGCGCCTAACAGGCGGATCAGGGTATCGAAGGCCACGCCGGGCTCCTGGGTTCCGTACACGATACGCTCTTCGGGGGGGGTAAAGCCCCGCTTTCGGTAACAGGTTACGATGCCCTCCAGCCGCCGCGCGCTGATTCCGTCGTCCGCGCCGCCCGCGAAAAATACCGGCCGCTCGCAGCCGATATCGAGAAGGTGCGCCGCGGCGAGCTCCCCGGCAAGGGCGTTGTCCACGTCCACCGTGTATTCCGCCCCCACCCGGCGGTCCGTGCCGATCTCCACGAAGGGAATGCCGCTCCGCACGATCCATTCGACGATGGGGTCGGTCAGCCACGTGGTGTGGAGGATAAAGGCGTCTATCCGCTTGCACCGGGTCATGGTATCCATCCGTTCGCGGATCTCCTCGGGCGAGGAAATGTGAAAAAGAGAGAGGATATAGCCCGCGTCCAAAAGGGCGTTTTCGACGCCCGCGAGAACTTCGTACACGTGGGGAGTCATCGAAACCGAGTCCCGGCGCATATCCGTGAGAACGCCGATGGTTCCGCTGCTCTGCATCACGAAGGAGCGCGCGATATTGTTGGGTTGAAAATCCAAACGTTCCATTACGGCCCGCACCCGATCTTTGGTAGGTTGGGAAATCCTGGTGGAACCGTGAATAACCTTCGACACGGTGGAAATGGATACGCCGGCCTCCCGGGCAACGTCATGAATCGTGATCGTCATAATGAATACATCTTACCAAACAATTGTACCTTTGAATAGAAACTCGTCGTTCGGACGCCCCCGTTCCCGAATCCGAATCCCGCAGTCTTGACTGTTTTCATGCCTCTGGCTACCATATAGCGTACGTTTAACGTTTTACCTACCACGAATCCAAAGGAAGTACCGCATGAACTCAAGCGAATTACTGACCACTACGCCGACGCCAACGGTACGAAAGCGGGTAAAACGCCTTCGGGAATGGCAGGGCTTTCACGTGGACGGAAAGACCGCGGTGTGCGAGGCCCGCAACGGAGGCCTCGCCGTCAGTTTCCCCTTTCCGCTCGTCGCGAGAATTCGCCTCTGGTTGGGAACTTACGACGCGGCCAAGGAAACCGGTATCGTCAAGGCCGATCCCTCAGGAGCGTCCGATATCGCGGCGCGAAACGACGGCGATACCCTTGAGGTCGCGGGAGGCGGCCTGACCGTCTTGATAAACAAGGCTGATTTCACGGTCAGGGTCTTCCGCGGCGACCGCGAGATAGCGGCGGACGCCGAACCGGCCTCGTGGAACCGACGGGGCTTCCTGCTCCGCCAGCGGCTGTACGACGGCGAATCGGTGTACGGCATGGGGGAGAAGACCGGTTTTCTGGATAAACGGGGGAGGCGCTACGAAATGTGGAACTCCGACGTTTTTTCCGCCCATACGGCCACCACCGATCCCTTATACGTTTCCGTACCCTTCTTTATTAGACTGGGCGGCGCGCCGTCTTCGGGAACCGCCGCCTGCGGGTTTTACCTGGACAACTCCTACCGCGCGGCCTTCGACCTGGGAGAAACCGATCCCGGCGCGGCGGGGATTCAGGCGCCGGACGGAAACCTTGACTACTATCTCATCGCCTCGGAAAGCCTTCCCGGGATTCTCGCGCGGTACGCGGAGCTGACGGGCAAGGCGCCCCTGCCCCCGCGCTGGGCCTTGGGCCACCACCAATCCCGCTATAGCTATAAATCCGCCGAGGAGGCCCTCCAGGTAGCCCAAGGCTTCACGGACCGAAACCTCGGCTGCGCGTCGATCCATCTGGACATCCATTATATGGACGGGAACCGCACCTTCACCTGGGACGAGGACGCCTTCCCCGACCCGGCCGACCTCGCGGAACGGCTCGCCGAACGGGGAATCCGGCTCACGGCGATTATCGACCCGGCGATCAAGGCCGACCCCGAATACGGCACGTACCGCGAGATGGTTAAAAACGGTTACTGGTGCCGCTACGCCGACGGCCGCCCCTACGTGGGCCGCGTATGGCCCGGGGAAAGCGTCTTTCCCGATTTCGCGCGGCAGGACGTGCGCGAGTGGTGGGGCGGAAAGGTACTTGCCTTCCTGGACGAACACGGTATCGAGGGCGTATGGCACGACATGAACGAACCCGCGGTTTTCAACGACGAGTCGACCATGGATTCGGCCGTGTGCCACGGGGAGGAACCGACGGAATCCCACGGCCGCTTTCACAACCTCTACGCCTATTACGAATGCATGGCAACCTACGAGGCGATTCGCGGGGCGCGGAAACGGAGGCCGTTTATCCTTTCGCGCGCGGGCTTCGCGGGGATCCAGAAATACGCCGCGCTATGGACGGGCGACAATCGAAGCATGTGGGAACATCTGGAACTGTCCCTGCCCATGATCCTGAATATGGGCCTTTCCGGGTTGCCCTTCGTCGGCGCCGACGTCGGGGGCTTTTCGTACAACGCCACGGGAGAGCTCATGGTCCGCTGGTATCAGCTCGGCATGTTTTACCCCTTCGCCCGCAACCATTGCGCGGAAGGGGCCCGCAGGCAGGAACCGTGGTCCTTCGGCCCGGAAACCGAACGCCTGCTCGTTGAATCCATGCGGCTCCGCGAACGGCTCATGCCCGATCTCTACGCCGCTTTCCATCTCGCCTCCAAAACCGCGAGGCCGGTCATGAGGCCCCTGGTCTGGGATTACCCGGACGATATCGAGGTACGCCACCTCTACGACCAGTTCCTCTTCGCCCACGGCCTCATGGCCGCTCCCGTACTGCGCCCCGGCGTTCATATTCGGCAGGTCTATCTCCCCGCGGGGGTTTGGTTCGACCTTCATACCGGAGAACGGCTCCCGGGCGGGCGTTGGATTCTCGCCGAGGCGCCCTTGGCCCGCATGCCCCTCTTCGCGCGCGCGGGTTCCCTGCTCGTCACCGCGGCAAGCGGCGCCGAAACCGGACCCGCCGCCGCTGACCGCGCGGCCGGCCTCGCGCCGATACACGTTACCCTCTGGCACGACGATTCGGTGGGGTCGGGCGAGTGGCTCGTCTACGACGACGACGGGAGCTCCTTCGCTTACGAGGAAGGCGTCTACGCGCTCGTACGCCTACTCTGGTCGCGCGGGAAAAATAATCTCAATCTGGAATTGATACGGGAGGGCAACCCATCCTTCCCGTTCGGGAAAGGCCTTTCCTTTTCGGTGAAAAACCCGCAGGGCATCGAAACGGTCTCCGTTTCGGGCACGCCGGTTAGGGTCGAGCGGGCCGAAGGCGAGCTCCGCTTTACCGCGGAGATCGTTCCCTAAGGGGCGCGCGGGCAAGCCGACCGCGTAGAAGCCGAAAGCGCGATTCATTGGCGCCGCGCCGGTAAACGAGATTGCGAACTCTCGGAATGCCACCTATACTAGAAAGTATATATTATGGATACCATCCTCGTCTCGCTCATCGTACTACTACTCGCCGTCATCGCGCTTGAACTCTACGCCATTCTGCTCAGGCTTGGGCGCCACGAACTTACGGCGCGTGAAACCGAGCCGCGCCGGGATAGCCCCGGAAGCGGTCAGACCATCAACGTAAATCTGGGAACCCCCGGCGCCGGCGGAACCGCCTCAAACGAGGGGCAAAAGACGCTCATCGTTCCGACCCCTGAGTTTTTGGCCGCGGAACAGGCGAAAAAGGCCGCGGAAGAGCGCGAGCGGGATGAACAGGAGCGTAAGCTCCGCGAGGCCGCTGAGGAGCGGGAACGGGAAGCCGCCGAACGGGCCGCCCGCGCAGCCCTGCGCCGGCAAACCCCGAGCGGGGCCTATGCCGTAACCTGTCCCGAATGCGGAAAGGAAAATTCCAGTTATCGAACCGAATGCTTCAACTGCGGGAAGGCTCTTTAGGGAATCAAGCCCGGCGCGCCGCGTTACCCCGCGGCTATCCTGATCCTCGCGCAGGCCATCGCGTCGCTTAAGGCCTCGTGGTGCCGCAGCGAAATGCCCAGGTGGGCGGAAACCGTATCGAGCCGATGGTTTCCCAATGAGGGCCTGGCCCGGCGCGAAAGGACCACCGTGCATTCAAAGCGCGGCGTGGGAAAATTTATGCCATAGTAGTCGAGACAGGCGCGCAATACCCCGCGGTCGAACGGCGCGTTGTGCGCCACCAGGGTATCGTCGCCGACAAAATCGCGCAAGGCGGGCCACGCGGCGTCGAAGGTCGGCGCCTGGCCTACCTGGGCGTTGGTTATGCCGTGAATGGCCGTAAAGGACCGAAGGATTTCCATGCCGGGCGGCGGTTTCAGCAGGGAGTACCAGGAATCGGTTATCTCCCCGTCCCGAACCCTGACCAGCGCCACGGCGCAGGCGCTGGCCCGCGGATAATTGGCGGTCTCAATGTCGATCGCGGTAAAATTACGCCCCCCGGACATCAAACCACCCTTCATCCCGCCCATACATCCTTACCTACCCCGCCTCATCAATAAAAGTTTCCCCTATTATACCGGTTTTCGTAAAAAAAGAGCGCTGACGCGGCCTTTTTATATTGTTTATTTATTCACTTCTTATGTATATTTATGCAACACACTGTGACGGAGGCTGAATATGATACAGCTTGAAAACGTCAATAAGCATTTCGGTAAACTCCACGTGCTCAAAGACGTGAATCTCAACGTTCGCGAAGGCGAGAAACTCGTGGTGATCGGACCGAGCGGTTCGGGAAAAAGCACCCTGATCCGCTGCATGAACTATCTGGAAAAACCCAGCTCCGGCAAAATCCAGGTGAACGGCATTGCCCTGGACGGCCACCATTCCCAGGTGCGGAAGGTACGCGAATCCGCCGCCATGGTCTTCCAGCAATTCAATCTGTACCCCCACAAGACGGTGCTGGAAAACTGCACCCTCGCCCCCATAAAGATCCAAAAGCGGCCGAAGGCGGAAGCGAACGAGACGGCGGCGAAATACCTCGACCGGGTCGGCCTCAAGGACAAGCTCGATTCCTACCCGTCCCAACTGTCCGGCGGGCAGCAGCAGCGGGTCGCCATCGCGCGGGCGTTGAGCATGAACCCGAAAATCATGCTTTTCGACGAGCCCACCAGCGCCCTCGACCCGGAGATGATCCAGGAAGTGCTCGACGTGATGATCGGGCTTTCCAAGGAAAACATCACCATGGTGGTGGTTACCCACGAGATGGGCTTCGCGCGGGAAGTAGCCGATCGGGTAGTCTTCATGGACGACGGCGAGATCCTCGAAACGGGCAGCCCGGACCATTTTTTCACGAATCCGGAACATCCCCGGGCCAAGGCCTTCCTGGGTAAAATACTCCGTAAGTGACCCCTCGGGGTCGTGAGCCATAGACATTTCAACAAAGGAGAACGCGCATGAAACGAAATCGCACCATCCTCATCGGGGCCCTCCTCGCCGGAGCGGTATCCCTGTCCTTCGCCGGGGGTTCCAAAGACGGAGCCACCGAGATCGACGCCATTAAGAAAGCCGGCGTGCTCAAGGTCGGCGTTAAGGTCGACGTGCCCAAGTTCGGCCTGAAGGATCCCGCCACCGGCGAGATTTCCGGCCTCGAGATCGATATCGCGAGGGCGATGGCCAAGGAAATCCTCGGCGACCCCTCCAAGGTCGAGTTCCAGGGCGTTACCGCGAAAACCCGCGGCCCCCTCCTCGACTCGGGCGAGCTGGACATGGTTATCGCCACCTTCACCATCACCGAAGAACGCAAGCTCAGCTATAACTTCACCGATCCCTACTTCACCGACGGCGTCGCGCTCCTGGTGAAAAAGGACTCGGGTTACAAGCTCCTCAAGGACCTGGCGGGCAAGACCATCGGCGTGGCACAGAGCGCCACCACCAAGAAATCGCTGGAAGCGGCGGCGGCGGAAGGCGGGTATACCCTCAAATTCTCCGAATACGCCAGCTATCCCGAGATCAAGACCGCTCTCGAGTCGGGCCGCGTCGACGCCTTCTCGGTAGACGCCGCGATCCTCGCCGGCTACGTGGACGCCAACTCCGTCATCCTGAGCGAGCGTTTCGCTCCCCAGCAGTACGGCGCGGCGACCAAGCTCGCCAACAAGACCCTCGCGGGCGTCGCCAACGGCGTCGTCTCCAAGATGAAGGCCGACGGTTCGCTGGACGCCCTCCTCGCGAAATGGGGCCTGAAGTGATATGACCGGTCCGTTCGCGCTCTTCAAGTGGCAAGCCTTGCTTGTCGATTGGAAAGTGTTCGGACAGGGGCTACTGACGACCGTTCTCGTGTCGTTGGTGGCCCTGCTTATCGCCCTGGTTCTCGGGGCGGTGTTCGGCACCTTCGCGACGTCGCGCAACGCCTTCCTCCGGTCGGTAAACCGCGTGTACGTCGAATTCATACAAAACACACCGCTCGTGATCCAGGTCTTTTTCTGGTATAACGGACTGCCCTATATCGGCATCGTCCTTCCGACCCTGATTATCGGTTTCGCGGCCCTATCCATCTATACGGGGGCGTACGTCGCCGAGGTCGTGCGTTCGGGCATCGGGGCCATTCCCCGCGGACAGCTCGAGGCCGCCTACTCCCAGGGCTTCACCTACGCCGGGGCCATGCGCCACATCGTCCTGCCCCAGGCCATCAAGGTCATGCTGCCGCCCCTGACCAACGTGGCGGTAAACCTGATCAAGAACAGCTCGGTCCTCGCCATCATCGCCGGCGGCGACCTCATGTACCATACGGATTCCTGGTCCAGCGGCAACCTCTACTACGGGCCCGCCTACGTGTTCACCGGGCTCCTTTATTTCTCGCTTTGCTATCCCCTCACCCGGCTTTCCCGCAGGCTCGAGGAAATTTTCCACGCCGGTGACTCGGCCGCCGAGGGCGGTAAGGCGCCGGGGCGCACGGCTCCCGCCGAGGCGATCGGGAGGAACCCCGCATGACCGAGGCAATGATAAAGGTCTTCACCCCCGTCAACATGCTCTTTTTGCTTAAGGGGCTTCAGACCACCCTCTACATCGCCTGCATGACCATCGCGTTCAGCGTCGTTTTCGGCATTTTCCTCGCGTTGGGAAAGGGCGGCCAAAACCGCCTTATCGCCCGGCTCTGCTCCGCGTATATCGAGTTTTTCCGTAACGTGCCAAACCTCCTGGTCATTCTGGCCATGCGCTTCCTGGTTCCCATGAAGGCCATCGACACGGGCATTCTCTCCATGACCTTATTCACCTCCGCGGTCATCGCCGAGATCGTGCGCGGCGGGCTCAACTCCATCAAAAAAGGCCAGTACGAGGCGGCCTATTCACAGGGCTTCACCAAGGGAGGCGCCCTGAAGGCGATCATTCTCCCCCAGGCCCTGCGGAACATGCTGCCCTCGCTCCTCTCGCAGTTCATAACCGTTATCAAGGACACCTCCTTTCTCTGGGCCGTCGGCATAGAGGAGCTCACCGGAAAGGGCATGATCATCATGGGAACCTTCGCGAACGGAACCCAGGTATTCCTCCTCTTCGCGACGCTTCTGGCCGTCTACTTCGCGGTAAACTTTAGCCTATCCGTGGCGGTCCGTACCCAACGGGCTAAATACTGATCATGAAGCGGAAGGCGCGACGCGGCGACCCCGTCAGAAGGCTCGAAATACAGAACTTCCCGCGGGGCTTCAAACCGGAGGGAACGGTCAGCCGACACGCGGTGCGGGCCATCATATTCGTGAACGGCGAGCTCCTTATGGTCCGCTCGCGAAAGACCGGGGACTGGAAATTCCCCGGCGGCGGGGTTGAGGAAGGGGAAACGCCCGAAAAGGCCCTGGCGCGGGAAATCCTTGAGGAAACGGGGCGCGTCCTTACCGCCCTCTCGGGCCCGTACCTCACGGTGAGGGAACGCCGTCCGGCGGGAATTAACCCGAAGAACGCGCTCGACATGCGCTCCGACTACTACCTCGCCGAGGTGGGGAGCGAATGGGGCGAGCTGAAACTGGACGAGTACGAGCGGGAACTGGGCTTCGAGCCCGCCTTCGTTTCCCCGCGTCGCGCGCTGCGCGAGAACCGGGCGATCCGGGGCTCTCCAACCGGCGCCGCCATACCCTGGCTCAATCGGGAAATCCGGGTATTGCGCCTTCTCCTCTCGGGAAAGGCGCCGACTCCCCTCCTTCTCCCCGAATCCCTCGCGCTCTACTCGGAGCGGCTCGCCCTCGTGCCGCTCTCTCCCGTCCACCGAAGCGCGGTTTTCGCTTCCTTCACGGCGGACATAGCGCGTTTCATGTATCCCCGCCCCGCCGCCTCAATCGAGGAAACGGATTCCTTCATCGAGTCGGCCTCCCAGGACCGCGCGGGCGGAGAGAGCCTCCAGTTCGCCGTGACCGACCGGGAAACCGGCGCCTTTATCGGCTGTCTCGGCCTCCACAATGCCCGCGCGCAGACTCCCGAACTGGGCCTCTGGCTCGCCGCTGAACGGCACGGCAAGGGGTACGGAAAGGAGGCGGCCCGCGCCGCTCTGGATTGGGCGTCTCGCTCGCTCCGCGCCGAGGGCTTTCTCTACCCCGTGGACCGCAGAAACGTCGCCAGCCGAAAGATCGCCGAAGGCATGGGCGGTCGGCCGCTCAGGGAATTCCGGGGCCGGGGCCTCGGGGGAAACGAGCTGGACCAAATAGAGTACTTCATCCCCTCCGCGCCGACAAACCCGTTCGCGGCGATGCGCCCCGCGCCCGCGCTTGAGCCCTTCGGCCGCTGGCTGGAGCTTCCCGACCGGCCCAAGCCGACCCGGCTCTTCCTCTACGATTCAGAGAGTCCTTGCCTCCGCGCGGCCCCACCGCGTTCCATCGCGCCGAAGGCGACCTTCATCCTCGTCCATGGACTGGGAGACGAAGCCGATTCCTGGCGCGCCCTCTTCCCCCTCCTCGCCGAGCGGGGCTACCGGGTTATCGCCCCCGACTTGCCGGGCTTCGGTCGCTCGATCGCCCCCGGAAAGGCGACGATGAAGCGCCATGCCCGGGCCCTCCGCGCGGTCATGGACCATGCCCGGAATGCCGCGCCGGTCCATCTCGTGGGGAGTTCCCTCGGCGCGGCGGTCTGCGAGCTTGCGGCCTTTTCCCCGCGCGAAAGCGGCTTTTCCGGCTCGCGCGAGCCCCCCGTGCCGACGAGCCTCGCCTTCCTGGACGGCGGTCTTCCCACCGCAGAGCCCTTCAGCGCCAAAATACTCGCGGTATTCGTTCCCGGTCTCGCCGAGCGTGGCTATCGCGCCTACCGAAATCACGGCGAGGCGGCATACCGCTCCCTTATGCCCTATTACGCGAGACTCGGAAGCTTGAGCGAAGCCGACCAAGCCTTCCTCAGGGAGCGCGTCATGGCCCGGGTGGAAAGCGAAACCCAACTGAGGGCGTACTACGCCTCCTTCCGGGATTACCTCCGCCTCGCCCTCGCCTCCCGAGGCCGCTTCACGCGGGGACTCGAACAACTCGCCCGTGCGGGCGTCCGCTTTTTGGTACTCTGGGGAAGCGAGGACCGCATACTATCCCTGAAAGGGAGCGAGCCCCTGCGTTCCGTTCTCGGCGAAAAGGGAACCCGGTACGCGGTCGTGCCCGGGAGCGGACACCTCCCCCATCAGGAAAACCCCGCCGCCGTCGCCGACGCCCTCCTTCAACTCGCCGAAAACCCCTAACCGCGCGATAACCTTGCGCCATTCGGCGGCGGAATGTACACTGGGGGCATGAGGAATACGCCAAAACGGCCCTTTTTCACCGAACGAAAAAGCGGGGCCATGCCGCCCGACGACGCGCGGCTCGCCATTCTCTCCTACCTCTCCTACGCCGAATGCTGGAACCCCAACCGGGAAAAGGTTGAGCGGGGAGTACGGGAAGCCGTGGAGCGGTGCGCCGCGGATTCAGGCGTCGGGGAAATCGTTTGGGGCCCGGTAGCCTACCGAAAAAAGGGCCTCCTCCTGACCGACAGCCTCATGTTCGCCGCGAAAATTCCCGGTAAGGACGGGGACGGAACCGAACGGTACGCCCTGGTTTTTCGGGGAACGAATCCCGGCTCCGTTACCAGCTGGATATTCCAGGACCTCGCCGTCAGCGGCATGATTCCCTGGACGAGACGCTCCCCCAATACGACGCACCGAGACGCGTGGATCTCCATGGCCGCCGATAACGCCCTCGATATCCACGAAACCCTCGCGGACGGGGGTAAAACCGCGTTTCAGTGGCTCATGGGCCTTCTCGCCGCCGATTCCCGCAAGCGCGTCGCCTTAAGCCTTACCGGCCACAGTCTCGGCGGCCTCATGTCCACGGCATACGCCCTCTACCTCCGGGACGAGCTGGCCGCGGCCGGATTGGCGAAGCGTGTGGAGCTCTCCGTCTGCGCCTTCGCCGGCCCGACCGCGGGCAACGCCGCCTTCTCCGACGCCCTGGAACGGGAATTCGGGAATGCCCTCGCCCTCTACGACAATCCCCTGGATATCGCCCCCCTGGCCTGGGAGGAACGGAATCTCGAGTCGGTCATGCCCGTGCTCTACGAGCCGACGATTCGGCCCAACGGGCTCCAAAAAGAAGCGCTCGCCTCCTTCGCCGCGGCCGTCCGCGGCCTGGGCTACGCCAAGCCCGCGCGACGCGTCAGGCCCGTGCCCTCGAGCATCGTCGAAGTCCCCTTTAACGATTACCTACTCGAGGCGGTGGCGCAGCACGTCGCGTCCTACGCCGAGGAAGCGCTCCGCGACGCCCCGGAATCGGCCCGCGCCACCGTGCGCGCCATCGTTAAGAAACTGCTTGGGGTCGCGCAATTCGCGAAATTCGGCACGGGTCCCCTGTCCTGGATCGATTCTCGCAAACAGAAAATGAGGGCCCTGGCCAAGCTCTTCTGAACGCGGATCGCGGCGAATCCCGCCGTCAGACGGCTAAAACTCCCGCGCATTCCCGGCAATCCCGGGCCTTCGCCCGATTATTTCGATTGACAGAACGGCGCCGTCCCCGGGAAAATGGGAAAATGACCCACAACCTTCCGGACAGCGCACCTACGCGCCCTACGCGCCCTTCGCGCCCTTCGCGCCCTTCGCGCCTCAAAGGCTCCGCCCTCGCGGCCCTCCTGGCCCTCTTCCTGCCCGCCGCCCTGGGCGCCGCCTCGCCCACCCTCGACGCGGCCATTGCCTCCGTCTCGCTCGGCATCGCCGCGAGCCTCGGCGACGGGAGCCGCGTGGCCGTGGTGCCGGGAAAAACCGATTCCCGCCTGCTCGCCGACTACCTCACCGACGCCGCCACCCAGGCCCTGCTCGCCTCCGGCCGGCTCGTCATGCTCGAGCGCAAGGATATCGACGCGGTCCGCGACGAGCTTCGCTTCCAGCTCTCGGGCGACGTAAGCGACGACTCGGCCCAGTCCATCGGCAAGATGCTCGGCGCCGAGGTAATCGTGACCGTCTACGTGGACGCCTCGAACAACCTCCGCATGAAGGCCGTGCACGTGGAAACGGCCCGACTCCTCGCGGCGGCGGTAGCCCCGATCGCCGACCCGGCGGAACTGCGCGCCATAGCCCTCGTCGACGGCAAGGCGGTCACGGTACGAAACGTCGCCGAGCTGCTGTCGGCAATCGGCCCGGACCGCATCATCCGCGTAGCCCCGGGCGACTACGACCTCTCCGAGGGCTACCGCGTGAAAAACCGCTACGTTTCCTGGGTCGACGAGTACGACGGGCCCTGCCCGGTCATCCGGAACGTGACCAACCTCACCCTCGAGGGCGACGGGCTGGCGACGCTCATGATCCGGCCCGCCTACGGCTGGGTCCTTTCCTTCGATACCTGTTCGGGAATTTCGGTCGGGGGGCTCACCTTGGGACACACGGTTCCCGGCTATTGCCTGGGCGGGGTCATCCGCTTCAAAAACTGCGAGGGGGTTTCCGTCCGCTCCTGCGACCTCTACGGCTCGGGAACCTACGGCGTGGGCCTGGAGCGAACCAGCGACTTCGTCATGGAAAGCTCCCGCGTTCACGACTGCACCTACGGACTGGTCACGATAGCGCGCTCCGAGGGCGTCACCTTCCGCGACGTCGCCTTCGAAGACACCGGGGAGTTCGACCTCGTGGAAATCGCCTCGAGCGACGCCGTTCTTTTCGAGGGCTGCGCGTTCCGCGGCAACTGGGGCTCCTCGCTCTTTTCGGCCGATTCCGAAAGCAGGGACCTCACGCTTCGAAACTGCGCGTTCGAGGACAACACCGCGGACGCCTTCGCCTCGCGCCGGGGCGCCCTCAGGCTTGAGGGGGGCAGTTTCTCCGGCAACGCGTTTCCTGCCCCCCGGTAACTTTTAAAAAAAATACTCGTTATTGCTCGAATATCCGCCCCAAACCGCCCAAGAGCGAGCCCTCGCCGGTTTGCGTTCCCGCCGCGCGCGGCGCGTGGGCGAGCACCCGGTCCGCGAGGCGCGAGAAGGGAAGGCTTTGCAGGTACACGGTCCCGTGGCCCCGGAGCGTCGCGAGGAAAAGCCCTTCGCCGCCGAACACCATGGACTTCAAATTGCCCGCCCGCTCGATATCGTAGTCGATCCCGTCGGTAAAGCCCACGAGACAGCCCGTGTCAACCCGCAGCGTCTCGCCGCGGAGTTCCCGCATCACCACCGTGCCGCCGGCATGGATAAAGGCCTTCCCGTCGCCCTGGAGGGTTTCCAAAATGAAGCCCTCGCCGCCGAAAAAGCCGGTGCCGAGCCGCTTGGTAAACGTAATGTCGAGCTTGGTCCCGTAGGCCGCGCACAAGAAGGCGTCTTTCTGGCAGGTAAACCGCCCGCCCAGGGCGCGCAGGTCGATCGGCACGATTTTTCCCGGGTACGGGGCCGCGAAGGCCACCCGGCGCTTTCCCTGCCCCCGGTTCGTGAAATGCGTGATAAAGAGGGACTCGCCGGTTATCGCCCGCTTGCCCGCGTTGAGGAGCTTTCCGAAGAAGTCCTGGCCCGCGTCGGTGCCGTCGCCCATTTTCGCCTCGAAGGCGATGCCGTCTTCCATATAGTTCATTGCCCCGGCCTCGGCGATAACGGTTTCCTGCGGGTCCAGCTCCACCTCGATAATCTGCATATCGTCGCCCAAAATCTCGTAATCGATCTCGTGAGAATACATACCGAAAAACCTCCCAAAGTAATGCGTTTTTATCGAACAATGACAGTATACGGCATAAAGGCCGAGGCAGGGCAAGGGATGCGGGGAGAAATGCCCCCGTTCGGAGCCCCCTCACAGAACGGGGCACTCGGGCGGACGGGGCGTTCGGTTTCGCCTCGCGGGCGATCGGTTTTCCCTTCACCCTCGCCCGTTTTTGGGGTATTATGAATGCGATGCCCTTAACGAACGACGTGTATCCCGAAAGCGAGATACTGGTTGAATACTCTCCCGTGGTGGATCTCATCCTCGCGGCCAGCCTCGCGACCGATCGGCCCTCGGCCCTCACGGGGTTCGATACGGCCTGGCAAAAAGAGCAGCGCGCCGCGCTTTCCCCCCGGGCCCTCGCATTCATCGAGAATACCAAGGAGTATTCTTCTCCAACCCTCTCCCTGGTGGATTATGTCACCAAAACCGGCGAACTGCGCGATCTCGACGCATTCTTCGACCTCGTCAGAAACGACTCGATTCCGGAATTCCTTTTTACCGTGCTGAACGGCGACCTGGACCGCGCCGCGATCGACTCCTGCCTTGCCGAACCGGACGGGGCGCCCCGATACTGGTCCCGACTGTCGTATTTTTCCAAAATGCCCGCCCCTGACATGGTGGCGCTGTTCCGAGAGCCCGCCGCGTTCCGCGAGGAACTGCTCGCCTACGTAAAATCCAGTCGCACCCCGGTATTCGAGCGCAAGGTAGAATCGCTGGCGAAACGCTATGAGCTGGTCCTCAAGGACATCGCCCGGCGAACCCAGGCGAAACATCCCCTGGAGGTGGCGGCGGAACTCAAAAAAAGGCCCTTCCAGCGGGGTCCCTACGACAAATACGTCTTTACCCCCTCGTATTTCGAGGGTCTCATGAATATCACCAGTTCCTACGGCCCTACCTTTCTCTTCGTATTCAACCTGGAACCGTCTGGCGCCGGCGGCAACGCCCAGGGAGAGCATATCGCGCAAAAACTTCGGGTGCTCGCGGACAGGAGCAGGCTCGAAATTCTCCGGTTGATCTCCGTGGAACCGAGTTACGGCAAGGAGATCGCCGCCACCCTCGGCTTGACCACCGCGACCGTTTCCCGGCACCTGGACCAGCTCAAGGGGGCGGGCCTCGTCATGGAAGACGCAGCGGACGCCCAAAACATTAAACGGGTTCGGGTGAACCACGTGGCCTATGAGGAACTGATACGCCTTACCGAGCACTATATCTTCGGCTGCGATCAGGAAAGCGGCACGCCCTGTTGAGCAAAGTGCCTCAGTAAGGAATCCCCGACGAAAAAAAACTGAAATTTCACGTATTCGACCTTGACAGCTCATAATCTTAATAGTATGGTTATTACGTAGTTAGCTAATTGCCATTTCTAATAGGAGGTTGAGATTATGCTATTTACCGACATCTTCACGAAGCTTTCGGTGCTGTTAGTGACTTCCCACTCAGCGGAGCGCCTACGCGATGAAAACGCCGGATCGATGCGCGCAAAGCCCACGTTCTCCGAGGAGAATAAAATGAGGGCGGAGAAGATCGCGCGGGACATCCGCCTTACCTCCTGGACTATCCGACCCTTCTGACCCTTCCCGCATCAGTCCAGAGATAACCGATTCAAGCCGAACGGGAAAGGATCGTCGGAACGCAGGTCATCGGGCCTCTGGCCACGACTCGCTACGGGCTCGTGGCGGACTATACCCCGAAGGCACGCATAACGCGATCAATGAATTTTTTTTCGGTAATCGCCTTTCATGCGATCCATTGTCGAATGACAAGCAACCGGGGCCCGCCCATTCTTGTCTATAGGGATATGAACGCCACATCTTGCGCTACCTATGAATCGGTATTTACCACCCGTTACTACGAGACTGACGCCTTCGGCAACGCGACTCCCGCGGCCATGCTTACCATGCTCGAAGACACCGCGGCCGACCACTGCGAGGCGATCGGGTACGGTCTTTTTGAGCTGTCCCAAAAAAATATCGGCTGGCTCCTCCTGGCCGGAACCATGGAAATCGACCGGTACCCCCGGTACGGCGAGCGGATTACCGTGCGGACCTGGCTTTCCGGCTATACGGCCATGCGGGGCTTTCGTGAAAACCTGATCCTCGACGGGGACCGAAACCCCATCGGGAGGGCGAATAGCCTTTGGGTTTTATACGATATTGCCCGAAGGCGGCCGGTAAAAATTCCCCAGGACATCCGTGACCGATGGGGCTCCGCCGCGGCCAAAAGCTGCGAGCGAAACCTCGAATCGCCCATACCCGAGCCTCCCCGGGAAAGCGCCGAACGCCGCTTCCTGGTAAGCGGTTTCGACACCGACGCCAATCGGCACGCGAACAATATTCGGTACCTGCAATGGGCGCTCGACGCCCTCGATCCCGAGCTCGTCAAGGGCAAGGTCATGCGGTCCATCGGCGGGCGCTTCACCGACGAAGCACACCTTGGCGACGCCATCGTATCCCGCGCGGGGGCGGCGAACGAGCGGGACGCCTTCGCGCATTGCGTTATGGCCCGCGGCGACGCGGGCGAGCGACACTGCGCGAGCGCCATAACCCGTTGGGCCGCCGTCTAAAAATAGCGCGCCGGGCCCCGCCTATTCGAGATCGCGGGAAAAGAAAAGCACGTCCGATTCCGATCGCCGGTAAAATCCGGAGGCTTCCCAAAAGGACTGACCGGTCTCGTTTCCGGGCAAAACGAAAATATGCACCTTGGCGATCCCGAGCCGCGTGAGGCGAGCGCAGGCTTCTTCCACCAAGGCCTTGCCATACCCCTTTCGTCGCGATTCGGAGCGGACGAACAGGTGATGGAAATATCCCCTGCGGCCATCCCAGCCGCAGAGCATGGTGGCGGCGATCTTTACGCCTTCGGTGATTTTTAGGCTCAAACCGCGGTTTCGCTTGAGGAAGACGCGGATACTCCCGGGGGAATCGGCCGAACTTAGGCGTATGTGGGGATCGGTTTTCCAGAGAGCGATCATTTCGTCATAGTCTCGGAACGTTATGTCTTTGATCATGCGATTCTCCTTGAGCGATGCGACGTTGGCGGTGGTTCCACTATAAAATCAGGTGGTTTGCCGTGTCAAACGAGAAATTCTTGGGTAAGCGCGTAAGGTTACCGACCGGTAGGTATATTAAGTGATATTGACACCTTTTTTACCGACCGGTAGGCAGGCCCATCGCCAAGTGACGCTCTTGAATTCTTTCCCGCATCCATGCTTTGATACTATATGGAAGAACGCAAAACCGTCCCCAAACTGACCAATACCAACGCCGTCGTGGCGGCGCCCCCGGCCAAGGCCCATACCCTCAGGGCCATATTGCTCGCCTCCCTCGCTGACGGAACGAGCGTGATACGCGACCCCCTCCTCGGCGAAGACCAGCTGCACCTCATCGATTGCCTTACTCGCCTCGGCGTGAAAATCGAGAAAAAGGGCGCCGACCTCGCGATCCACGGGACGCGCGGCCAATTCACGCCGTCAAACCGAGAGCTCGACGTCGGCGAATCGGGCGTGGCCATGAATACCCTGACGGCGGTCGCTTCCCTCGTTCCCGGGGATATCGTCCTGACGGGGGCTCCCGGCTTACTCGCGCGCCCGGTCGGCGATCTCGTGGACGCGCTCCGGCAACTCGGCTGCGATATCCAATGGCTCGGCAAGGCAGGGCATCCCCCCCTTCTCGTGCGCTCGTCTGCCATACCCGGCGGCGCCAGCCGGGTATCGGGTTTAAAAACGTCCCAATACTTTTCCTCCCTCGCACTTTCGGCCCCGTTGGCGCGAAACGACGTGACCCTGATCTGCCCCGACGAGCTTTCGGAGAAACCCTACTTCGACATAACCCTGCAAATGATGGAGCGCTTCGGCGCGAAGGCGATAAACCGCGGGTACCGGGAAGTTTCCATACCCTCGGGGCAGTCCTACCGCGCCTGCGATTATCGGGTGGAAGGCGACTGGAGCAGCGCCTCATTTTATCTTTTGGCGGCGGCGGTCTGTGCATCCACGGTACGCGTTACCGGCTTGAGCGCCGATACGAAACAGGGTGACCGGCTCTTCGCGTCCTTCATTGAGAAGATGGGCGCGCGTGTCGCCTGGGACGGCCCAGACCTGGTCGTTACCGGCGGAACGCTCTCCCCCATACGCGTGGCCATGGCGGATACCCCCGACCTGGTCCCGCCGCTCGCCATAGCCGCGGCCTTCGCCGCCGGCACGAGCGTATTCACCAAGGTCGGGCACCTCCGGTACAAGGAATGCAACCGCCTCGAGGCGATTAAGACGGAACTCGGCAAGATGGGCATCCGCTGCGAATACGACGACGATCTGGTCATTCACGGCGACCCCGCTGCCCTTCGCCCCGCCGTGATCGACTCCTGGAACGATCACCGGATCGCCATGAGTTTCGCCGTGGCGGGCCTTGCCCTCGGCGGGGTCGAGATCCTCAATCCCGGATGCGTTTCCAAATCCTTCCCCGATTTTTGGGATCGGATCGGGCCGTTCTGGGGCTAGTCTCGTCGAAATTCGATTGGTTTTTCCCCGTTCGGGTGCTAGGCTTTGTTCCATGAAAACAAAAAAAAAGATCATACACGCGGTAACCGTCGTCATTCCCGCGATGATAATAGCCGCTATGCAAGACGTGTGGTACGCACTGTTCATTCAAGGCGAGGCGAGTTCCCTCAAGGCAAACGGGATCGCCCTGTTGCCCTACCTCATCCTCATCGTTCTCCTTTGCCTTTTTTCCCTGCTCACGGCCCGCTGCTATACGGTCAAAATCGATCCCGACGCCCAACCCGATAAGTATCGTTCATGGCTCGTTAGGTTGGGGAAAATGCCCTTGCTATCCCTGTTGGGCATTCTTGCCGTCCTGGTCATGAATCAATGGATGCATGCCGTCAGGTATACCGGAACCATGGGAATCGACCGCGAGCTGGTACAAAGCTTCACCGGATTCGTCTTCGCGTTCAGCATGCTGGCGGCGAGTTTCTCCTACGTGCTTCTCGACCGTCAGGTCATGTATTTTCTTTACGAGGCGAGGCTGACCCGCTATCCCCCCGATTTACGCGAACGGCGCCAGAGGACGAAAAACATCGTCATCCCCCTTTTCATGGCGATCATGACCTATATTTTCGCGTCCTTTTACTTTTCCATGAGCGCGCATACCGTCAGGGAAGAAACGATCCTGAGCCTCCTCCCCGTGGCCGTCGTTTATTTCGCCTGCGTTGCCGGCCTGGTGCTGACCTGGGCGTCTTCCTCCTCCATGCTCTTCCGCCTCGTGGACGAGCGGCTCGACGCCATGGTCTCGGCCGAAAAAGACCTTACCCAACGGCTCTTCATCGCGTCGGTGGACGAATTGGCCGCCATCGGGCATAAGGTCAACGTGTTCAGCGACATGATAGCCGCCCACCTGGGCGAGACGAAATCCATGTTCGGCAATCAAAACGCCTACCAAACGCGCCTGTTCGAAAGCATCCAAACCGCCACCGAACGCATTCACGCCATAGAGGCCGACGTCGCGAGAACCAGGGCTAACTTTGAAAGGGAAAAGACGATGGTCGACGAGACCCTCCGCTCGGGCGACGCCCTGAGCGGTAACATAGACGCCGCGGTTGGCGAGATCGCCCGGCTTTCCGCCAATATCGCTGAAAGCTCGGCCGCCGCCGAAGAAATGATCGCCTCCATCGGCGAGGTATCAAAACGCGCCGAGAGGGTTCGCCGCCAAACCTCGGAAATGTCGGAACGCTTCGCCGAGGGCTACCGGTCCACGACCCAAACCGCCGAATCCATCGGCCAGGCGGCGAGCCTTTCGGAAGAGCTCATGGAAATCAACGAGATCATTTCCGGCATCGCCTCGCAAACCAACCTGCTCGCCATGAACGCCGCGATCGAGGCGGCCCACGCGGGTGGAGCCGGACGGGGCTTCAGCGTGGTCGCCGACGAAATTCGCAAGCTCGCGGAAAATACCGCGGAGCAGACGAAAACCAGCGCGCAGAGCCTCGCCTCGATCGTTGCGGCCATACGCGAGGCGGAGCGCGTGGCGAAGGAATCGGGAGAAACCTTCCTCGCGGTAAAGAAGAACGTGGCGGAAATGGAAGCGGAAACCGGTTCCATTTCCCTTACCATGAGCGAGCAGGACCGTGCAAACGCCGACGTGCTCGAAAAGCTCATGAACACGCGCGATAGAACCGCCGAGCTCGGCGAGATCACGAAACGGCTCGCGATTGACGGCTCTGCGATGACGGGCTCCATCCGCGCCCTCGAGTCGGGTTCCCGGGAATCGCTCGCGAACGTGATCGAGGTGGAGGGCATGAACCGCGAGCTCGGCTCAATTATGGACGAAATGAGCGAGCTGACCAGGGAAACCAAAACCATCTGCGAACGGACCATGGGCCTGGTCAACGCCTTCAAGGCGGACTAATCCGGACCGGTCCCGCCCGCACCGGTCCCGCCGGACGCCGATCAGAGCAGCGCCGCCACCGAGGCCTCGATCTGCTCGGGCGTCACGCCGGGCCCAAAGCGGGAGACCACCCTACCCTCCCGGTCGACCAGGAACTTGGTGAAATTCCACTTAATGCCGGAACCGAACAGGCTGCCCTTTTTTTTCTTGAGCCAGCGGAACAATGGCGCGGCGCCCTTTCCGTTTACGTCGACCTTCGCGAACTGCTCGAAGGTCACCCCGAAACGGCCTGAGCAGAAATTGTGAATCTCCTCGTCGGTCCCGGGGGCCTGGTTCGCGAACTGATTGCAGGGGAAATCGAGAATTTCGAAACCCTGGTCCCGATACGCGTCATACAGTTTCTGAAGCCCGGGATACTGGGGGGTAAAACCGCACCCCGTGGCGGTATTCACGATCAATAGCACCTTTTCCTGATACTTTTTCAGGGAAACCTCGTTTTTCGCGCGATCCTGAACGGTAATATCATATAAACTCATGACATGCTCCTTTACGATTGCTTGCTATTTTATTGTATACAACCTATCAGTGATACTGTCAAGCGATCGGTTGACTTTCGCCACATAATTGGGCAATATTCAATTGTATGCTATTATTTGGAGTTTGCATGTATGAACCGTTATGAATCCTTAAAGCTGGAAAACCAGTTATGCTTTCCCCTCTACGCCACCGCCAAGGAAGTGGTACGCCGGTACGGCCCCCTCCTGGCCGAACTCGACATAACCTACACGCAATATATCGCCCTCATGGTTCTGTGGGAACAAAACGGGATCAGCGTAAAAGCCCTCGGCGAAAGGCTCTTCCTCGATTCCGGAACCCTCACCCCCCTCCTGAAAAAAATGGAGGGAAGGGGCCTCCTAACCCGCACGAGGGACCGGACGGACGAACGGAGCGTCAGGGTCACCCTTACCGAGGCGGGTTTCGCCCTGCGGGAACGGGCCCTTTCCGTGCCCGAACGCCTCTTCACCTGCCTTCCCCTCGATTTAGCGGACGCGACGGCCCTGCAAGGCATACTAAAACGGATGCTCTCGGCCTTCGCCGAAGCCCCCGACGAACCGGTCGCCTGCCCGAAAACGGATGCCGATCCCGAGACGCCCGCGAACGCCCGATAAGCTTCCCTCCGATTGGGCGAGGGACTATAAGAAGGAAGGACCGAGGCAGCGCGAGCGAGGGGTAGCGAACGGGCCATTCTCGGAGCCCCCTCGAACGGCGAACGAACGTAACTTCCCATTTTTCTTTTCATGGATTCTTTTGGGGTGTATACTTTCGAAAACCGACGCCGTAAGAAAAAGTGCCTATCCAATGCGCTCCATCGGGCTTTAGTTATCGCTATCGCGAACGCACCATTGACCGTCGCGCCGGAGGAGGCCTTATATTAAAACGATCGCGCCGAACTATATAACGGTCAACGGCGTTACGCTGGCGTACCGGGAATACGGAGAGGGGGAAACGCTCATCCTCCTCCACGGGAACTCCGAAAACGGGAAAATTTTCCATAAGTACCAAACGGATTTTTTTTCGAACTACCATACGTATGCGTTGGATAGCCGGGGACACGGCAAAAGCGGAAGCGAAGGCGGCGTTTTATCGATTGAGCGGATCAGCGATGACGTAATCGCGTTTTGCGAAGCGAAAAACATCGAGAAGGCGCGCGTAATCGGGTATAGCGACGGGGGAAACGTCTCGCTATTCCTCGCGAAAAAGGAGCCGGATAGGTTCGTAAAAATAGCGGCCATATCGCCCAATTACCTCGTGAGCGGAATCGTCGACTCGTGGCTCGGCGTATTTAAATGCGCGTACGCCCTTTTTGGGCTTTTCGGTTTGAGGAAACAACGGCTCCGATTCGGCTTAATGCTCAGCGATATCGGCTTAACGAGGCAAGACCTGAATTCAATACGAACGAGCGTTGAAATACTGTACGCCAGCCGCGATATGATCAAAGAGGCGCACCTCATCGATATCGCGGAATCGATTCCCGGCGCCCGAATCGCCAAGATATCGCCGACAAGCCATCTCTCGATACTGAAAAGCGAAAAAGCGATCGAGGAAATGGCGTCGTTCTTGAAGTAGTATTATCACGCGCCGCAAGCCCTCGAAGAAGCGTCAGGAAAGGGGTACTTATGAAAGCGATCAAACAAGTTACATCCATTACGTCACGGATAGATAGAAACCTAACCAAGTATATTTATCTACCGGATAACTCTGATATCGCTACCGATCCGTTTCCTACAATTTTTTCCCACGGATAAGATGAATCGGGAAAGGACTTTGACGTTCTTCCTGATGGAGGACTGCATACTTTTGTTGAAACGCAAACTTCCGTTCATTATCCTTGAGCCTCAATGTCCAATCCAATCCGAATGGGTCTTTCAGCTCGATGTACTGATCGCTCATATACAGGCGATGTCCGAGGAATACAAGGTAGACAAAAGCAGGATGTATCTAACCGGCTACTCCTACGGAAAAAATACGTGAGCCACTGTTACGCCTTGAAGGAAAACTCAGCCGCCAAGGGCAACGGGGTACCTGATCCTTTAGTAACCCCTTGCCATCGTAAGCGCGCGTTTTTCGGGGCGAACGCAAACAAGGATTCGAACTAAACGAGCAATGGCATCGCCAATAAAAATGTCAGGGCGTCAATGACCCATACGCGGTATCAGTCCGAATAGGTCTGTCCGATCACCTTGAACTGATCGGTTATTTTCAAGAAGACATCGATGATCTCAGGATCAAATTGGGTTCCGGATCCTTCCCGTATGAGTTCGAGAGTTTTTTCGTGCGAGAACGCGGGTTTGTATACGCGTTTGTTTATCAACGCGTCATACACGTCAGCTACGGCCATCAAACGCCCCGCAAGCGGAATATCCTCGCCGGAGAGGCCCTGAGGATAGCCTGATCCATCCCACCGCTCATGGTGGCTCCAGGTAATCTCGCGTGCGATCGTTAGGAAAGACGTCGGGGTACCCAATATTTTTTCCGCGGTAAGAATCGCGTTCCTGCCAAGGGTGGTATGGGTTTTCATAATCTCGAATTCGTCAGGATCGAGCTTTCCGGGTTTCAACAGGATCGTATCGGGAATGCCCACTTTCCCGATATCGTGAAGCGGGGCTGATTTCGCTAAGCGTTCGATCCACTCGACGGACAATGCCTGATTTTGCATTTGTTTCCTTCGTAATTCCAAGGCCAGGGCCTTAACGAAGTATTGTGTTCGTCGAATATGGTTTCCTGTTTCGTTATCCCGCGTTTCCGCGAGCGAGCCGAGCGCCGTCATCGTTACGTCCTGGATGGTGGCTATCTCCTGCGTCCTTCTTACGACCTCTTCCTCAAGGTACTTACTCTTGCTCCGAAGGAAATCCCTGACGCTCTTTAACTGTAAATGCGTTTTAACGCGCGCGAGAAGAATCGGCGGGCTCACCGGCTTCGTGATATAGTCGACTGCCCCAAGCGCAAAGCCCCTCTTCTCGTCCTCGATTTCGTTCCGGGAAGTGAGAAAAATAACGGGAACGGAGGCCGTTACATCGTTGCTCTTAAGGGCTTCGCATGTCTGGTACCCGTCCATTCCGGGCATTTCAATATCAAGCAAAATAAGGTCAGGCATATTGCCCGACTTTGCGATTTTCAGTGCCTGATCGCCCGATTTCGCTACCGTAACCTGGTATTCGGGAGAGAGAATGGCGGCCATCATGGTGATGTTTATCGCCGTATCGTCGACTACCAGTATGCAGGGTTTCGCTGTGTATACATTGCCCATACTCGCTCCTTACGTGATTTTTTTATGCGAGAGCGTCGAGGATTTCCACGACCGCGGTGAAATCATAGGATTCGAGGGCCGTAGAAATCTTCCCCACGGTTTCCTGGCCCAAACCCGAGTTCAATCTGTTACGGAATTTCTTGAATAGATAAACGGCCTCCATATCGTTCTTGGCCGCCAGCGCGCGTATCCTTTGGCGAAGGAGCCCATCATCAAGCCCTTCCTCGCCGTCGAATCCCGTTCCGTCCGTTTCGCCGCCTCCGTTCCCCTCCTGATGGGAATCCATGAATTCTTGGATGGCTAAGGTTAATCTCCCCATCGCCTTTTCGAAAACCTGAACCTGATCAAGTAAGGCGGTCTCGGGCTCGGGGGCTTTCAACGTCTTTTCAAGGTTTCCAAGGAATTCATAAAGCGGCATGGACCCGATATTCCCGGAAACGCCTTTAATCTCGTGAACGAGCCGTTTTGCGGCCACCCAGTCTTCGTTGGCAATCAGTTCGGTCAATTCGGCCGGGGCATTACGGTATTCCGACACGAATTCCACAAGGAGCTCCCTAAACAACACGGCGTTACCCGAAAGTCGCTTCAGCGCGGCCTCTGTATCGACCCCTTCAATTTTCATTTCCTCGGGGACGGATGCGGCCGTCTCCTCGGTCTCGGCAGGCTTACTCATCATCATGGGTTTTACCATTTTCTCATTCACGGGCCGTTCCCTTGGGTTTCCGCCAGGGTAAAAGCGTTTGAGCATCGCGTACAGCGCATCCGAATCGATAGGCTTGCTGATATGGCCATTCATGCCCGCCTCGATCGCTTTTTGCCGTTCTTCCACTAACGCATGGGCGGTCATCGCTATTATCGGAATCGAAGCGAACGCGTGAATCTTCCTTATCTCGATCGTTGCCTCTAGCCCATCCATTTCGGGCATTTGGATATCCATGAGGATAAAGTCGAAGGTTCTGCCGCTATTTATCAGACGGTCCAACGCCTCTTTACCGTTAGCGGCAACCACGACCTCAATGCCTACGTGACCGAGCAATTCCCGGGCAATTTGTTGGTTTATTTCGTTGTTTTCGACTAAAAGCGCGTATGCTCCCCGTAAGGCTGACTCATCCTCTTCGATTGCGTTTGTGACGCTTTTTACTTCCCCCGAAACGGTGGGTACGAGTATGGTGATAATCGCGTCCACGAGGGTCGAGGAAGTAACCGGCTTGTACATGAAATCGGATGCTCCCGCATTCATAGCCTCTTGCCTTGTATAGCCCCCGTCGTCGGAAGAACTCAGTATTATGATCGCGCATTCGGAATTGCTATCGGCCCGGATTCTCCTCGTGGCCTCTATTCCGTCGATCCCATCCATGAGCATGTCCATCAGGATCAGTTCATACGGATCACCCTCGTGCCGTGCTTTATTCGCCGCATCGACCGCCGATTCGCCAGATGGAACCGAGTCTACCCGAAATTGTACCGACTCCATGATGTTGCCGAGTACCACTCGTGCATTCTTATTATCGTCGACAATGAGCACGCGCATTCCAGTAAGATGCCTCGGGAACGAATCGTGCTTGGGGGACGTTGACGCGGCAATGCCGAGCCAGACCGTAAAGCTAAATGAACTTCCGTTCTTCGGTTCGCTTTCCACCCAAATTTGTCCGCCCATCAGCTCCACCAATCGCTTCGTTATGCTTAAGCCTAGACCCGTTCCCCCGTACTTCCTCGTCGTCGAGCTGTCGGCTTGGACAAAGGGCTGGAATAGCTGTGATAGCTGGTCGGTGGTCATTCCGATTCCCGTGTCATGTATGGAAAACATGAATTTTATCCTGTTTCCCGCTTCCTCTAAGGTAATGATACGTAACTCAACCTCCCCTTTCTCGGTGGATTTAACCGAGTTGCTCAGGAGATTGTTAATGATCTGCCCAAGCCTATGCGGATCTCCCACGAGTTTAGTGGGAAGGTCTAGGGGAATATCGACAAGCAATTCAAGGCCTTTCAGGTTCGCCGCATGAGCCGCGATCGACGTCGTGGTATTGATGACGTCCTGTAGGTCAAATTCGACTTCCTCGATATCGAGCCTATCCGCCTCGATCTTCGAAAAGTCTAGAATGTCGTTTATGAGCGTCAATAGCGAAATACCGGCGCTTTTGAGTTTGCTGATATAGTCATCTTGCTGGGGAGTCAATTGCGTCTTGAGGGCCAGGTCCGAAAACCCTATTATGGCGTTCAACGGCGTCCGTATCTCGTGGCTCATGTTCGCCAAGAAGGCGCTTTTTGCCTTATTAGCGAGGTCGGCTGCGGTCTTGGCGGCGCGAAGCGCGCCAATCATTTCCTTCCGTTCGTGATTGTCAATTATGATCGCCCTGCTTGCGATAACCTCGCCTTCATCGTCAAGGACCGCGGTGGAATTGAGCAATATGGGGATAGACGTTCCGTTCTTTCTGCGGAATTCTAGCTCTAGGTTCTCGATGATACCGCCTTCAATCAGCCGTTGAGAAATCGCGTGCAACGCGGAAGCGCTTTCCCCGGCCAGCAGGTCCACGATCTTCATCATTCCAACGATCTCCTCCTTCTGATATCCCAACCAGGAAAGTTCCGTCGCGTTGATTTTTATGAATACGCCTTCATTATCGAGGGTATGGTAACCGCAGGGAGCGTTTTCGTAGAGATCGCTAATCTCCTCCGAATTGCGTATTAATTCAATTTCCGCTTCTTTTTGCAGCGTTACATCTTCCTTGAACGCGATTATATGGGAACTCGACAGGCCCGAAACGAATACGGGGAAACACGAAATTTTTTCCCAGCAACGCTCCCCGGTCTTTTTTTCGGCCTGGATAACCCGGCGCCAGATATCCCCTTGCGCCAAGGTTGTGACCATTTCATCCAGGAGGGCTTTGTTTTCTTTTTGATCGTTCAGGAACACCGGCGGTTTCCCGACGCATTCATCTGTCGTGTAACCGGTCATCCTGACCTCGAACGCATTCGAGTACTCGACCGTGAGATCAGGTTTCATGATTATTATGGAAACCGGGCTTTGCTCTACTACGTTGGAAAGGAGTTCAATCTGCCGTTTTGAAGCCTCGACGCTAATCCGTATTCGCGCCATTAAATAGGCGATTAAAACGGTTCCGATGAGCGAGGCGGCGAGTATCCATGCCTTAATTCTTCGTTCAAAAGAAAGGGCCGCCTCGATGTGGCCTTGGTTTATGAACGTTACTTGCCATACGATTTCGCCCTTAATGCCGGGGGGGTGCATGGGCGAAAATACGAAGATACCGTTTCTGTCCCTATAAACGCCTCGCTCTTCCGCGGTGAGCGCCTCCCAGGCGGCGGGGTATCTACTACCGAAAGTTTTACCATTACCGAACATGAAGCCCCATTCATCTTCGCTATTGCACGTTGACTTCAACCAATACCCGGCCGGATTGAGCAGCATCATGGAACAGGCGGCTCTAGTCTCATCGATGCACTTAATCTTACTTAGTATCTCTGCCGCCAAATAATTGATTACCACTACGCCCAATAGCTCTCCCGATTCATCGTACACGGGGGTACCGAAACGGATCATTGGCTTGTATGGGGTTTCGATTTTTCCCTGCTCGATATTGAGATCCATCGGCGACTGATAGATTTCTCCGGGAGATAATGCCATCGTTTCGGTGAAATAATAACGATCCGCTTTATTTTGCAATGCTTCGTCAGGAATCGTTACCGGATGACCTTCGCGAAAGTCTACACGAATCAGTTCTTGACCGCTCAGGTTAAGGATTCGTATTTGGTCATATTTCTTTTTTTGGGCAGAAACGACGCGAAAATCCTCTGTGAGGCGATTTTTCAGCTCGGCATCGCCGTTTTTCAGGAAGCGTCTTATACCGGTAAAGGATGAAATCATCCGTAAATCTGACAATATTCCGATTTGTTCATCCTCAAAGCTTCCTTCGATAAAAGCTTGGGATTGTTTCGCCTCATCTATCATTGCTTTGAGTATCTCTTTTTCGAATAGGTATCCCACACCGAACACCAAGGTTAAGATGATGAGCGCTATACAAGTTATCCAAAACATAAAGCGCTTGATTAGCTTCCCTCGCGACGATTTACCAGAGATATCGGTATCGCCGTCATAATGCGCAATAAAGGCCTTTTCCAATAAATTCCTGTTATTCATAAATACCTCAATTCACAGGCGTACCGCGGAGAGTAATAATTCGCACAGTACCTCATGCGATGGAATCACACCCTGATTATTGCCGGGCCTATTAGCATTCATCCCTTTAACTAAGGTTTTCATCCACATTATTAGCCAGAATAACCGAGATTACGGAAATATCGTAAACAGGCCGAACGAGGCGTTCGTACTGCTCGATCATAAAAACATTCGCCTCGATTACTCATAAGGTTCCCGTAACCTTAATGAAGCGCTTTTTACGCCCCCCATCGTTGCAGTGATACCCGGAATATCCCGCTACCGAGTGATGTTCTTATTACGGTAGCCGAGCCTCGTATCCCCGCTAAGAAGGGAACAGCTGCGTATCACGGAAGGAGTAAGCGCCAACATTCACCGAAACCGCGTTTCGGATAGTAGCGCAACGACCGAAAAAAACGCGATTCTGCGTCAGGACGCGGGTTTCATTCGTTTTATTTATTTACGCATGAAGCCCAAGATAGAGCGCACGCATTCTGTTTTTAACTATGTACAAAACTTCCAGGAATACAATAATTTACGGGCAAAGAATTGGTATTTCTTGCCGTGAACGGAATTATTCCGCACGACGCCATAAGAGTAATTCTATTTTTTACTCACATAGTATGGATATACTGGGCTGAGGAGCGTTGCTCTTCATTGAGGGAAAAATACTCGTATTATGAAGCTTGCATTCATCTAAATTTAAGGTAAAAAGAAGATTACGCCTTTACAGAATACCTACGCAGAAAAAGATGCGGAACCCGGTATTTATGTTGATAATGGGAATCAATTACGTGATATCCTAAGAATGTAACCGAACGACCGTAATTCGAATAAAGGAGACACGCAGCATGACCGTTCAAGAAGCAGTAAGCGCTCGCAGGAGCGTACGGGCATTTGAAAGCCGGGAAATCCCCAAGGAGTCTGTCGTGCGGATTATCCAGGCGGGGATCGACGCGCCATCGGGTAAGAACAGGCAGCCATGGAAGTTCGTGGCGGTGCGGGGCGAAAGCAAACGGGAATTGGTGAACATACTAAAGTCAGGCGCGGAGGGAGAAGAGGACCGGGAATGGGCCAAATGGGCGGGCAATTCGATCAGGATAATGGACGAGGCCCCGGTATCCATACTGGTTTTCAATCAGTTCGGCGATAAGCCGTGGAAAGGGCGAAACGTCGAGCAACGGTTCCAGGATTTGGTCGACGTTCAGTCTATCGGGGCGGCTATCGAGAATATGGCGCTCATGGCCACGGAGTTGGGCTTAGGATCGCTGTGGGTGTGCGACGTTTTTATCGCCTACGAGGGCATTTGCGAATGGTGCGGCCAAGACACCGAATTGGTAGCGGCGCTCACCCTGGGCTACCCCGCCGAGAATCGGAACGTTCGGTACCGGAAACCGATCGACGAGGTCGTGGTATGGAAAGACTGATAGGAAAAATCGCCGCGGAATATCCGGCCTTCCCGGCTTGATAAAAGACGCGACAGGGATACGGTAGGTTGTTATGGATAAAGTAGCCCTTGCGTGCGTTTTATGCGTTTGCGCCGCGCTCGTGTCCGCGCAGAGTATCGAGGATTTGGTCAGGGGGCCCGAAGAATCGCCCGCCGATTTCGTTCGCCGCGTTATACCGCCCGATAACGCCCTGACCTACGAAATTCTCGAAACCGATGAATGGGACGCGGCCGATCCCTCGATAATGGCCTTTTATCAAACGCCGTTCGACTACGGACGCTACCCGGAAGTAATCGGCCACCTCTACATGAGGCAATACGGCGTTGACTATTATCGCGACATCGTCTTTGGCGATTTTATCGGCGAATCGAACTATCCCGAGATACTCGACGTCTTTTATCTTAACCTAGACCGTGACCAGGAACGTGAACTCCTCGTGCTCTATCGGGTCTTTCTCAGGCATTATGACTTTACGGGCTACGTGTACGACGTGGCGGCCTTTGACAACCCCACGGTCCTTTCGGACAGCCTTGAACTATTGCCGGTCTTTGGGAACGCGTTTGTCTCCTTCGAGGGCAATAACGGCGAAGGACTGGAATCCATCCCCCGCTATGCGGATAGGGACTCGATAATCGAGGGGATTCGGGAAATGCGCGAAGCGAATGGCCCACGAAGCGCCCGATAGATAGTCCGTTTTTACGGCTTCCGATCGGGCTTTGCCGCCGCCGGGATACCGGGAGCTTATTCCGCCATCGAGGCCGAAGAGGTAGCGTCGACTGACTCAACGGTCGCGTGGGGCGCGGCGTATTTGGCCTTAATCGGAACCCATACCGCGGTCCAATAGATAAGGCCGAACGAGAGGAGCGCGAGCGCGACGATCGGCACGAAGGCCGGTCCCGGGCGCCTGCGCACGAGACGCGCGCGGACGGTACAGGTCATGCCCGCCAGGAGGGCGCAGGCGAAGGTCGAGGCGGGCGTAAAGGTGCAAAATGAACGGTACCCGATCAGATTCGGCCAGGAAGCACCCTTCCAGGGAATCAGCGTGACGATCGCGCCCAGCGCGAAAAGTTTCGAAACCCAAAGCAGGGCCGTATACAGCCGCCCGTACGGAGACCGGGCCATTAGCGAACCCCCGCGAGAAACCCGTGAAAACGGTGCAAGCCGCCGCCAAGCGCCATGAGGGGGCAGGCCACTACGGCCTCGAGCCCGAGCTCCTCGCATTTATCCAAGACCGCGCGGTCGGCGCACATCGAATTGGCGAAGGCAACGCGTTTCACTCCCGCCTTGGCGAGTTCGTCCGCGACGGTCAGGTTGCGCTCCTTTTTCGTCAGGACTACCGCGAAATCTACCGATCCGGAAGCTCCCTCCGCTGAGGCGGCCTCGATCGAAGGAAAGACGGGCTCGCCGGCAATGTTTCCCGACGGGTTAACGGGAAGCACCCGGGTACCGGCCCGCTCGAACGCCTCGCGAACGCTCTTGCAAAACGCGATATTCCGCGATGAGTAACCCACGAAAAGCACCGAATCCGCGGAAAAATACGAACGCGCGATTTTCTTTCTCATACTGTCTCCTTTATACAAGCATAACACGGAAAGCCGGGCAAAACGCCCCTCCGAGAAACGGGAAATGCCTTTACAGCCGCGGTTCGGGTAGGCCATACTTATCGTATGAGTCTGTGGAGAAGATTTTCGCCCTGGGCGCCGCAGGTATCCTTTGATCAACCCGATCGATTCGAAGGCTGGTACTTTAAGCTCTGCGACGCCAGCGGTCAGAGCTTTGCCTGCATACCGGGTTTCAGCACCTCGCGAACCGATCCCCACGCCTTCATTCAGTTCATCGACGGGCGGAACGGCCGGAGCCATTATGAACGGTATCCTTTGGGGGATTTTTCCTGGACCCGCAGGCCCTTTTCCGTTTCCGTCGGGAACTGCGGTTTCGGGGCCGGGGGAATAACCGCCGATATCCGGGACCGCGCCGTACGTTTTAGGGGTCAGGTCAGGTTTGGGCCCTGGACCCCCTACCCCGCGGGATTATTCCGCCCCGGCATTATGGGCCCCTTTGGCCTTGCGGGCTTCCTGGAATGCTACCACGGCGTCGTAAGCGCGAACCATACCCTTCGGGGCGCATGCGAGATCGGCTTTCCCGGCGATCCGGAACGGACCTGGAACCTGGACGGGGGAAAGGGATATATCGAAAAGGATTGGGGGCATTCATTCCCGAAGGATTATGTGTGGATGCAGGCCAACGGTTTCGCGCGCGAAGATCTGTCGGTTTTCGCTTCCCTGGCCGCGATACCGTTTAAGGGACGCGACTTCCCCGGCGTAATCGCCTTCGTCCGCGGCGAGGACCTCGGCTTCGTAACGCTCGCGACATGGAACGGGGCGCGGGTAACCCGGATGGCCGTCAAGGGGGCTGATTATGAGGTCAGCGTGGCCAGAGGCCCCTGGGAACTTTCCATTTCGGCGAGACAAACCGGCGCAAGCCCGCTGCAGGCGCCGGCGGCCGGCCTGATGGACCGGGTTATCAAGGAAACGGTCGACGGTTCCCTCTCTTTTACCTTGACCCGCGCCGGCCGTACCGTGGCGGAGGGTTCAAGCCGCGGCGCGGGATTGGAACTGGGCGGCGACCCCGATCGCTTGGCGAAGTGGTTTTCCGACGCTCGGTCGAGGACGTAGGCGGCCATATACCGTATCTTGAGCAAAAGCGAGGAAAACGTACCGATGACGAAAGACGAGGCCATTCAATTATTTGAGCGACTGTGCATACCGGCGAACGAAATGACCCACGTCAAGGGCAGTTTCGACAAGGACATTTTCATCGTCGACGGCTCGTATATCCTCAGGCCGACGGAACAGGGCATTGACGAACAGGTTGCGTGCTTCCATCGCATACGGCATCTTCCGCGCGTTCCCAAAATCGTCAAGACGGGAACCTTCGAGGCCGGGAAAACTTATAATTACCTCTTGTTGACCCAAGTTCCGGGAGTCGAGTACTACTCCGTTATCGAAGGTTTGAACGACCGCGAAAACGATGCCCTCGGTCGGGCTATCGCCGGTTTTCTCGCGGGTTTACACCGCAATTCCGGACAATCGTACGATATCGGCCATTATATCCCCATCGTCAAGGGCCATACCGGAACGTGGCGGGAAGGCCATGAGAAATACTGGTCGTTCCTTGGGGAAAACCTCGCGAAAATTACGCTCACCCGTAGGGCGCAAGCCGTCGTGAACGAAGCCTTCGACTACCTGTTTGCGCATAGGGAATTCCTAGACTATCAAACGGGGCCGGTACTCCTTCATAACGACTTTCATCCAAAAAATATCATCGTTGAGGACAAGGCCTTCTCCGGGGTGATCGATTGGGAATGCTCCCAATACGGCGAGGCGGATTTCGATTTATGCCACCTTTTCCACTGGTGCCTCTTTCCGCCCGACGAAGGGCGCGCCTTCCACGCCGTATTGAAGGCGGTTCTGGACGCCTCTGCGCCCTGCGCCACGGTTCCCGGACTGTGCGAACGGCAAACCGTATACCAGATCGAGCAGGACTTACTCCAGTTAATGTGGAGCGGGGGCGCCGCAGAGGCCGCGAGAATCCCGAGGCTCGAGGCCTGGATAAACGACGGCATTCAAAGCCTGGTCAGGGCGCTGCGCGTCCCGTAAGGGGCGAAAATCCATGGCGCATATTGCCTGAGTGTGATATCTTGTGTCTTGGCCATTGCTCGCCCTTTTGTCGCCCGTGCCAGCGGCGGCATCCGGGAGCCTTCAAGGTCCTTTTCGTTCGCGCGGAAACGAACTTGAAACCGCGCGATCGTCTCCCCATCCAGTTTTGTAGAAAAAGGAAAAGAATATGGGTCAATACGTTACGGCGAGAACCGAGGATATACTGCCAGAAGGCGCGGTGCGCGCCCTGTTCCAGTCGCGGGTGATAGGGGCGTGCGACGCGGCGTTCCTCGGGAGCGAACGCGCGCACGCGATCGGCGCGTGCGGCCTGCCCTATAAGGCGCCGGTCCTGAAGGAACTTCTCAGGAAAGAATCGTTCAGGGCACTCTGGAAAGGGCTCAAAGATTCCGGAGAATCCTGCCTCCTCCGCCTCGAAACCGGCAATCGCCTATCGGCGTTTAAAACCGAGGGAAAGGCCGTCGTCGACTTTCCCCTCGCAGCCTCCCTTACCGGGGAAATTCTCGCCGTTTTAACCGCGGCCGAACGATGGGGCGGAACGCTCAACGGGGACGGAGAGCACGTCATTGACCTCAAGTCGCCGTCCCCGGGCCCGCACTTCTTCGTGAATCTCCTGATGGGAAACCGAATGGGCTTTGATTATCCCCTGCAGACCACGCCGAAAAGCGTCGTGGACCGCTACGGACGCGGAAGCTTCCGCTCTCATGCCGCCACGCAGGTACTCGCCACGCGTTGGGACCTCCGGCAGGAGGAGAACGGCTTCCCCTGCAACCGGCAGTTTTACCTGACCGAAGGGTCGAAGCGCGTCTTTTACTCAGCCGACGCCGAAAGCGCGACGGTCAACGAGGCCGCCTGCGTACACGGCCAGAACCATACGCGAATATCCTATTCCACCGCGTGCGGCCTGGGCGTTGAACGCACGATATTCCTTCCCATGCAGGAAGCCGGGCTCCCCCTGGCCGTCGAGATCCAGCGAATCGCCGTCACCAACCGGGGAACGTCGGCGCGCAGGCTCCGTATGGCGTACACCGGCATGTTCGGTCCGTCAAAGCCCCCTGCCCTCCAGGAAGACGTGCTGTACAGCAACATCATCATGGAAGCGGGAATCCTCCTCAATAAGGACGGAACCGTTCGCGCGGTGAGCCCGCGGTACTTTCCCCTCCATGACCAGGACGATCTTCGCTTTCACGCGATGGTCGTCCGCGCGCCCGGGGGGAACGCCTATCCGAACGAGTATTGCCTGAATTACAACGACTTCGTCGGGCGGGGAACGCTTGAATCGCCGGACGGCCTTTTCGCGTTCCCGAACGAGCTGTACCGCAAGGGTCCGGGCTTCTTCGCGGTGGCCGCGGAATTCGCGGTCAACCCGGGAGAGACGGTGTTCGTCGACCATTTTACCGGGCTCGTTTCAAAACGGGCAAATCCCTCCTTCGATTCCGGTTCCCTCTCCCGCGAGATCGACGCCCTGCTCGGCCGCTTCGAGTCGCCGGAATCCGTACCGCTCGCCCTCGGCAAGTCGTCCGATTTCCTGAAGGACTACGCGGCCTTCTTTCAGCTGCGAACGGGAGATCCCGGTTTCTCTACCTATTGCAACCGCAACCTTCCCTTCCAGGTCCTCTACCAAACCTTCGTGTCCCGCTCGTTTGACCAGACGCAAAAGGGTTACCGGGAAATAGGCTTCCGCGAGATTCAGGACCTCTTCGCCTCGATGTATTATTTCAACGCCCGGGGCAACGGCGATTTCGTGAAGCGTCTCCTGACGGAATGGGTTTCGCAGGTTCACGAATTCGGTTTCGCGAACCATAACTTTTTCTGGGAGGGCAAGGAAGCGGGCCATTGGTCCGATGACGCGCTGTGGCTGCATCAGGCCGTGGGCCGATACGTGCACCTGACCGGCGACGCGGCGTTCCTCGATGCCGCCGTGCCGGTCGCCGGCGCCGACGGCAAGCGAAGGACCGTTTTCGAGACCCTTCTCGCGTGCCTCCGCTATTCGACGGAGATTTCGGTGGGCCCGCACGGCATTCCGCTCCTCGACCGCGCCGACTGGAACGATTGCCTCCGCCTTGACCGGAATTACCGCTCCGGCTCCGAGAAGGAGAAGATATACCGCGAGACCGGCCGCATGGAATCCAACAATACGGAAAGCGTGATGAACGCGTTCCTCGCCATAATCGCCGCGAAGGAAACGCGATCGCTCGCGGGACTGAGAGGCGATACGGCCGCCGCCGATAAGCTGGATACGCTTATCGCGCGGCTTAGCGAGGCGGTGCGCGCGCATGCGTGGAAGGGCAACGCGTACGCCCGGCTGCTCTTTAACGACTACCCGGGTTTTACTTACGCGGGCGCCGACGGTGACGGCCTTGATACGGACGGAAGCGGCGGAACGCTCTTTCTTAATAGCTTTTCCTGGTCGGTCCTCGCCGGAGTCGCCGACGAAGCCCAGGTCCGCTCGATGCTTGAGGCCGTCAGGCGCAAGCTGAAAACGCCCCACGGGCTAAAACTCGTTTCGCCGAACGACCTGAGCCGGGTCGTGCGCGACGCCGCGAGCGCGGAATATTTCCCCGGGGACCGCGAAAACGGGGCCGTATTCAAACACGCGAGCATGATGGCCGTGTCGGCGCTTTTGGATGCGGCCAAGCGGGTGGAAAACGGGGGGCTCGCCGCGGAACTCGCCGCGGAAGCGTGGTCCATGATCGACCTCGTCTATCCCGGCCGCGCCATGGAAAACCCCTTCGTGCTCGCGGGGAACCCGCGCTTTTGCACCCAGTACAACAACAGCGAAACCGGGGAGAATATCGGCCCGCTTTTGAGCGGCACCTCCACCTGGTTCATTCTTTCCCTGATGAAGGCGTACGGAATCGAGCTTTCCGACCGCGGCCTCATCATGGACCCCGTCCTGCGGCGAGAGGACACCCAGGCGGAATTGCGTTTGCGGATGGGAGACGCCGATTTGCTCGTCCGGTACGAAAAGCCTTCGGGCTTCCGCCGCGTCAAGGACGCGCCGTTCGAGCTTTCCTTCGACGGCGCGCCGCAGGACGGCAACGCCATTCCCCTTCCGCTATCCCCGGGCTCGCACGAGGTGCGGATAACGTTCCGGTGACCGCGGAACGGCGCGGGAAAAATTCTACGCGCCGTTGCCGCAAACGGGCCGTTTCATGCGATAATGGGATTGGGGACTTGGAGAAACGCCATGAAGAAGTTTTTTTTCCTATCGCTCGCCCTCATCCTTTCGCTCTCCGCTTACGCCCGGGAAGTGACCGTCGGCGTGTTCGTGCACGCCCCCCACGTTTACAAAAACGAAGCCGACGACGGCGTGTACGGTCCGGCGATCGACTACGTCTCGCAGGTAATGGCGGAAATGGGCTACGTGCCCGTTTACCGCCTATTGCCCCTGTCGAGGGTGCTTCTGTACCTAAAAGACGGGCAGATTGACCTCTGCCTCGAAATCGCCAAAACCCCCGAAAGGGAAGAATACGCCTATTTTTCGGACGAACCGGTGTACGTAATGGTTCCTTCTTTAACGGTGCTTGCCACGAATAAAATCGACCGGATCGACGGGGTGGACGACGTATCGGGAATGAAAATCGGGTTTCTCAGCGGGGCAGCCATTCCCCCCTTCTTCGATTCCGCGAAGTCGGTGGCATTCGAGTCGGTGAGCGGCGACTCGTGGATACGGCAAAACCTTGCCCGTCTGCTCGCGGGAAGAATCGACGCGGCAATGGATATGAACGCCTACTCGTACCGGGAAGAGGCGAAACGGCTGGGCGTTGAGTCGAAGATTAAGACCCTCAAGATTCCCGGCGAGGAAACGCGCTTTTACGTGGCTTTTTCAAAGGCCTCAACGAAGGCGGTTACGCTCTTGGAACGGTACAATACCGTGGTGAAGGCCAATGGATACGACGAGCAGAAAATGATAGAGGACTTTATCGCGCGATAAGGGGCCGTTTACGGCCAAGCCGCCCTGGCCAAGGACAGAATAGCCAATGAAAGCCGTTACCATCGTTTTAGCCTCTTGCCTTCTGCTATCGGCCTGTTCGCGGTCGCAGGAAATTGCGGAACGGGAGCCCACGCGCCCTGACTTTAGCCGTGTAACGAAATTACTCGATAGCGAACGCCAGATAAACGCCGTAATAGTCAGCCAACGCGATTCTATCGTCTATGAATACTATCTGTCGGATTCGGATAGGAACCGTATCTACAATTACTATTCCGTGGCAAAGAGCGTAACGTCTATCATCGCGGGAATAGCCATCGATACGGGCTACATTCGGGATGAGGACGTACCCATTTCCGATTACTTTCCGGCCCTCGAGGGCACCCGGGATCCTAAGGGAAACATCCGGCTTAGGCATTTGCTCTCCATGACCTCGGGGCTTTCATGGCCCGAGTCAACGGATTGGAACCATTTCTTCAGGCCGATGGTCGAAAGCGGCAATTGGATAGATTTCATCCTATCGCGCGATTTGATCGAGGTACCGGGCACCGCCTTCAATTACAATTCGGGAAACCATCATCTCGTCTCGAAAATAGTCCAGGAAACGACCCGACAAAACATGCTGGATTTCGGCAAGGCGCGATTGTTTGACAAGCTCGGCATTACGTCCGTATCGTGGTACGAGGACCCCCAAGGAATATGCTTCGGCGGCGCGTGGATCCGAATGCGCGCGAAAGACGCGTTAAAGATCGGCCAGCTTATCCTTGACGAAGGAAACTACGGTAATGAATCGTTGGTGTCTACCGAATGGGTCAACAAAATGACGACGCCCCAGAGCGAGGGATACCGATGGGATGAATATGTCGGGGGCGAATACGGATACGGTTGGTGGATCAATACCTATCGCGGCCAAAAGACGGTTTACGCGTGGGGAGCCAATGAGCAGTATATTTTCATAACGCCGAGCCTCAGCCTCGTGGCGGTGTTCAATAGCGAGTTCCGGAACCAAAAAGCGACTCGGCCGCCGTATATCTATTCCGAGATCATTCTCGGGGAATTGCTGGAAAGGGATTGAGCGGTATGCCGCGCCGGTCAAAAGGTGCGCGCATCCGTCGCTTAAAAAATTCCGCCGCGGCCGAAAACGGCGGGCATGCGGAATTCGCAATTCTTTCTTGCCGTACGAAAAAAAAACGCTTACACTAAAACCCGTTTCGTTACGGGAACCGCTTTTCGAATGGGGGCAAGGGGCATGCACAAGTTCATCGTGAGTCAGGCAACGACCAACCGGCTTATCGCGTATTCGTCCATCTGCATGATCGTCGTGCAGACTATCCTGTCGTATTTCGTCGATTCCTCCGTCATCGGCACCATCAGGGTCTTCGGCCTTGCCCTAGCCATGTTCGGCCTCCCCCTGATCATATATTTCATCAGGCCCTCCAGCGCCGTATTCAAATACCTTTTCGTCTTATTCGCCATCACCTACATGTTCGTATTGCTCTATATCCAAAAGGGCAATATAGACAATCTCTTCCTGCTCTACGTTATCCTGGCCAGCGCCTCGCTCTACTTCGACGTGGAGTTTACCCTGTACACCACGGTCGTTCTCTGCGCCGAAATGATCCTCGGCCTCATATTCATGAGAGAGGCGCTTTTCCCCCTGCTGGTTCCCGCCTCGGTTTTTTCTCTGATCGCGAATTTCTTGGTAATAGGGATCCTTCTCGCCTTCCAGGGGGAATGGGGCAAACGGATGATGACCTCGTACGAATCGGTCTACGATAGGTCCATAACCGACGGTCTGACCCAGGCGCGCAACCGGGCCTTTTTCGACGAGTACCTCCGCGATACCATCGAACAGGCCCGCAAGTACGGGGAAACCTTTAGCGTGGCGATATTGGATATAGACAATTTCAAGGCCTTTAACGATACCTACGGCCATCCCGTCGGCGACCTCGTGCTCCAAACCGCGACCCGCACGATTCAGGAAATAATTCGCAAAACCGACCTTCTCTGCCGTTTCGGGGGCGAGGAATTCACGCTGATTTTCAAGGCAACCGCCCTTCCGGACGCGAGACAGATCGCCGAAAAAATCAGGTCGGCGGTCGAGAAAAAGGCCCTTGAAAGCGAGGGGCAAAAGCTATACATAACCATCAGCCTCGGCGTGACGGAATTCCAAATCAGGGACGACGATGCGGCATTGATAAAGCGCGTTGACCAGGCCTTGCTGCGCGCCAAAGAGCTCGGGAAAAACCGGGTGGAAAGCGATTAACCGTTCGCCGTCCCGGTCAATTGGTCGAAATCACCCATCCCCGCGAGCGAAGCGAGGCAAGGTGGGCCAAGCCCGCCGACGACGGCGGGGCGTTCGGCCTTCCCGCGTTCGCGGTGCTCGCGAGGCATACCGGCATTTTCAGCGGATCGGTGCGCTCCTCCTCGCTTAACCAGGAATAGTCCGCGACGGTAAGGAAGGAATCGAGGGTGACGAGCAGGGAATCTACCAGGTCTTGGGAGAGCCCGCAATCCGTCAGGTTAAGGCAGACCAAGCGCGCGCTGTCGCCGATAGCGAGGCCAGCGAGCTGATCGTTCGCCAAATTGAGCCGGGTGAGCCCCGCGCAGCCGCCGATGTCAAGAAGGTCGATGGCGCCGCTAAACGACAGATCCAGCTCGGTCAACTGTCCTTGCCCCGCGGCCCGTATCTCTCGGATACCGCAGCCTCCCGCCCACAGGCTTTCGGTAACGCCGTTGCCTATCAAGACGGACTCGCCGAACAGGGGCGTCCCCGAAACCCAACACTGGGTTAGCGCCGTAAAGTCCGAAAGATCGAAGGATTCCGCCCCGCCGTCGTCGAAGGCGATATCGCGCATGCGGCCGTTGTTCATTTTGCAAAAGTGCCACAGAGACCCCTTTGCCGCCGAGGAAAGCCGCACCCGCACGTGATCGTCGTTGGTGCCCCGGATATCCTGAAGGAGGGGGGAATCCCTCAAGTCAAGCTCCTCGGATTCGATTCGTACGCCGCCCTCAACGCGCCAGGAAGCATAGGCCCCGGTCGATTCGAGACAGCAGCGCCTAAGGGCGGCGCAGCCCTGAAAATTGGTCTTTTTGATTTCCGAGTAAAACGCCTCGAGCGTACGAAGGCTTGCCAGGCCCGATAGGTCCAATTCCCGAAGGGGCTGCCATTCGCAGCAAAAGGCATGAAGGTTCGGGTAGGCTTGCAGGTTGTCTACCGCAAGCACCGTCCCCACGTAGGCGCGCACGGTTCGCGCGTCGAGCGCGTCCCCGCTGTCGCCGAACGGGGCCTCAAGCGGCGGAAGATACGCAATGAAGGGAACGTCGGTCTTGCCGGACTGGTCGTTTCCCCCGTCTCCGGCCCGAAAACCCGTATTGATCACGGTCAATGCGGTCGAGGGTTCCACGCGAAGCCGTGCCGTAACCGGCGCGGAGGAAACCGCGTACCGGTGAACGGGGGCTTGCCAGGAAGACGCCGAAACGGTGACGCGCAACGCGGAACCGTCGCCGTATTCGATGGTAACCGTCGCGGGGGTAACCGCGAGTTCCGGGGCGTCGGGGCTCGGCGCGAATTGGAGGGCCGGCCTGAAAACGCTCTCGCTCACGGCAGTCCCGGCCGTCGGGGTTATGCCCAATGTTCCCGTCACGTCAATCGTGAAGGAAACCCACCCGCCCACGTCCCCGTTATCCGCCGGGACGGTAACGGTTTCGGTTTCGTTGGCGCAGGAAACGCAAAAAAACGCGGCGCACAGGGCCGATCCAAGGAATAACAACCTTCGACTCATCGGTGCTTTCTCCCCGCTATGAAGTATATCGCGGGGCGGCTCCGTTTTCGTACCGGGAAAGCATTTCCAGCAGTTTTCGGCGCGTTTCGAGGCGAACGTTCGCGGGCTCAAGGCATTCGCAGGAGGGCCCAAAGCTTAAGAGGATGCCGTAATAAAAATCGTTCTCTATAAAGGGGAAGCTCACGAGATAATGCTCTTCTCCGTCTGGCGTAAAGCATTCAAACCCGCAAAAATCCAGTACCCGATCCATGATCGACGCATGAATGCGGATCCGTATGCCCTTGAGCCGTCGATCAACGATCTCCTGAATATCTAATTGGGGTTTTTGATAGGCGCGTGGCGCGAAACGGGCTTCCAACGCGCGCGGGTTTGACATACGGGACACCCGAAAGAGGCGAAAGTCGTTTCGCTCGAGGCAAAAACCCTGCCAATACCAGTGACTGCCCTTCAACACGAGCTGGTATGGCTCCGCCGTGCGCGCGGTTTTGTGTCCGTACCGGTCAAAATAGTCGAATGAAAGCAGCCTGTTTTCCTGTAAGGCCAATTTCACCGTATCCAGATACACATTCGCGTTCCGGTTGCCGACCCATGGGCTTAAATCGATATGAATCTGGCTCGCCCGCAACGTTATGTCTTTTTCCCGTTCGGCGGGAATGAAGCTTTTGACTTTCGCGATGGCGTTAATCAGTTCTTCGCCCCGAATCATATCCGACACGCCGGAAAGGCCGGTTAGGATCGCCGCCAGGTCGGCCGCGGTAAAGACCTTATTGTCGAGCTTGTATTCCGGCATAATCTCAAAACCGCCGCCCACTCCCGGCGTTGACCGTATCGGTATGCCCGCCAGGTTGATGGTTTCCAAATCGCGATAGACAGTGCGTAGCGAAACCTCGAAGGTCTCCGACAATTCCTTCGCGCCGATTCTCTTTTTATCCAGCAAAATCATGATAATGCTCACGAGCCGGTCAATTTTCATGGGAAACCCGCTATTGAAAGAAAATAGTTTTGCATAATCGTATATTGTTGCCACACCCCCGTCAACATTGAGGCCATATAGTGGGGATACCGTACGAAACCTTGAGAAAATTGGAGGAAACGACATGAGCGAACGTGAAATGAATCGGGACGGCCTATACGGCGGAACCGGCACGCGGAAGCAAGCCTTGGTGATCATCGATATCCAAAACGACATTACCAAAAACTACCGGGACATAATCGGGAATATCAACCGGGCGATCGATTGGGCCGTACGATCCGGTATAGCGGTCGCGTACGTAAAACACGAAAACGCCTCGGCCGGAACGAGGACCTTTAAGCCCGGCACCAAGGGCTTCGAATTGGTTCCGGAACTGAACGTCGTATCGGAACACGTATTCACGAAAACCAAGGGAAACGCCCTGACGTCCCCGGAGTTTATCGATTTCATACAAAGGACGGGGATAAACGAGTTCCTCATAACCGGGGCCGATGCCGTTGCCTGCGTTAAATCAACCTGTTATAACTTACGCAAAGCGTCGTATACGGTGACCGTATTGTCTGATTGCGTTACCAGTTACGATAAAACGAAGATCACCGATATGCTGCGCTATTATCAAAGCAAGGGTTGCGCGGTTAAGACCGTAAACGAATGGGTAAAATAAGGCCATTCCCGACGGAATTACCGATACGTGTAACCCGAGCGAAAAGCGACTACGACGAATCGCCGCATTACAAGGAATAAGCAATGGAAAACGAAACAATCGGGAACGGCCGAACCGCTGACGTATGCCTGCATGATACCGCTTCGGTGTTGAAATTATTCAAGCCGTTCATGAGTCGGGCCGCGGTGGAGCGGGAATACACGGTCGCCAACCATGCGCACGCGATGGGGCTGCATACCCCAAAACCGATGGAACTGGTGAATAGGGACGATCGGACGGGCATTGTCTATGAAAGGATTCAGGGAAAATCCCTCTTGCGGGAACTGTCGGAAAACCCCTTTCGCCTTAACGCCATCGCCCGACAAATGGCCCGATTTCACCATCGACTCAATTCCGTGATCTACGACGCGCCGGAGAATTCGCAAAAGGCCAATATAGCCGGGGCGATCAAGGCCGCGCCGGTCTTAAGCGATCCGGACAAGGAACGGATTATCGCGTATCTACGGACCCTACCGGACTCCGATCGCCTGTGCCACGGCGATTTCCATCCCGACAATGTACTGGTAACCGATACGCTATGGGTAATCGATTGGATGACCGGCTCGTCGGGGCATCCCGTCGGCGACGTGGCAAGGAGCAAAGTAATACTCGAAACGGGCGAAATTCCCGATTCCGTTCCCGTGTACGTGAGAATTTTCTTGGCCCTCGGGCAAAAAAAACTTGCGCGGGCCTATATCAGGGAGTATCGTACCGTAAGCAGCGTGACGGGCGCCGAGATAAACGCCTGGCTCTTGCCGCTGTACGCGGCGCGCCTCAATGAAAACCTTTCTCCCAAGGAAACGGCCGTCATCGTGAAGCGAATACGCAAAGAAATGAGGAAAAGGCTTTAGTCCCGCGGAGGAGAGAATGAGGCCGGAAGGCGAAATGCTCGAAGTGATACTGCGATTTGCGCAAGAGGACGATACCATTCTCGCCGTTACCATGAATGGGTCCCGGGCGAATGGGGAATGCGTCACGGACGAGTATTCCGATTATGACATTCAGTACCTCGTTCGGGACATTCGGCCGTACATACGGGATAGGTCCTGGATAGGGCATTTCGGGGACGTGCTTATCCTCCAGGAACCGGATGACTGGTTTTCCCACCCCTACGACATCGATAGCCAGGAAAACTACGCCTTTCTCGTACAATTTCAGGACGGGAACCGGATTGATTTCACCTTCGTTAACGTGAGGAATCTCGAGCGCTTTAACGCCGAAGAGGAACCCCGAAGGGTGCTTTTATGCAAGGATAACGGCCTACGCATACGGGAAACGCTTCACGCGGGGGCCTATTGGGTAAAGCGGCCAAGCAAAGGGGAATTCGACGACGCCGTAAACGAATTTCTCTGGCTTTCGCTCTACGTCCTGAAGGGAATTCACCGGCAAGAGCTTTCGTACGCAAAATCCTTTTTAGACCATAACGAAATCGATTTGCTGTATACGATGGTATCCTGGAAAATCGGATGCGCGCACCGCTTTTCCGTATCGGCGGGCAAGGCCTATAAAAACGTAACGCGTTATCTGACCGACGGGGAAACGGAACGCCTCGGCCGCGTTTACTCCGACGGTAACTTCCCGCGCGTATACGATAGCCTGCTTATCGCGATCGATTTGTTCGAGGAATACGCCCTTCAGGTTGCCGACGCGCTCGGCTACCCGCTCGACCGGAAACAAATAGAGTCAATCAAGAAGTACGTACGGGATAGGCGTCCCGCGAACGCGTAAAGGAGTCGCCCATGGTCCGCAGGTTTTATTTTCCCTTTCTCTCCGCCCTCTTTCTCCTCGCGTCCTGTTCCGCGGGGAACGGGCGGGTTACCGTGGAAGAGGTTCCCGTAGCGGGCGGACTGGCCGATATCGGCGACGATATCGATTGCGCGCGGTACCAAGCCCGCATCGAGGACCTCTACGCGGCGAAATACGAGACGACCTGGGAGGCCTTTACTCAGGTCATGAATTACGGCATTCGAAAAAAATACGTTCGGGTGTCCGAGGGGAAGCTCGTGCCGCTCGTCGGTTTATTCCCGCAATTCAATAATGCCATCATGGATCTGGACGCCCGTTCGGAAGACATCTCGCTGGAAAACGGAAGGATTTCCTGCGTTCCGTCCTCGGCGAATAAGCCCGTAACCAATATTGGCTGGTACGGGGCGGCGCTTTTTTGCAATATACTCAGCGAAATGAACGGGCTGCAACCCAGTTATGATCTTCAGGACTGGAGCTACGCGGAAGGCGCCACCGGCTATCGGTTGCCCACGTTCGAGGAATGGGAGTATATAGCAAGGGGCGGCCCCCGCGCGGAATCGCACGCGTACGCCGGTTCGGACGACCCCCGTGCGGTAGGGTGGTTCGCGATCAATTCGGATAACCGCGTTCACCCCGTCGGGGAATTGCTTCCCAATTCATTGGGCATTTACGACCTGAGCGGCAACGTGAACGAATTTTGCACGGAAACCTATAAGCCCATCATTACCGCCGCCAGGACCGCGGGCTCCGCGCTCAAGACGAGCAACCGGATATGGCGGGGCGGCTCGTTTATCTCAGACACGGAAACCGTGCGCTTTTTCAGGCAGAATATCAACAATCCCGACTACTATTTCCCCTTTTCCGACGTCGGCTTCCGCCTGGTGCGAAGGAGATCGAAATGAACGCGATACGGGGATACGACAACGTTGAAATAGCGGTTCGGGAAGAAAACGACTATGACGAGTTGGTCGGGATCGTGTATCCGGGCCAGGGCTATACCCTCGCCGGCCCATCGCTTTTTTACCTGCACCCCATTTTCGCGGAGAGAAGGATTCACTATTTCGGGGTGGACCTGCGATACGGCGATAACAAGGAATTCATGAAATCCGACCCGGAAACCAGGACGAAATGGATCGATATCGATTCGGAATTAATAGGCGAATACGTTAAGAAAAAAACGAAAAAGTTCAAGAAACGGATTTTCATAGCGAAGTCCCTGGGAACCGCCCTCCTGTACAATCAGATCAAAGGCGGGTACGTAACGAACGAAGATATCCTGGTTTTCCAGACGCCGATCGTAGCCTTCGACGAATTACGGGGGCTCCTTATCGCAGAAGGCATTCCCTCCTTGATCGTCTACGGCACCGAGGATCCGGTCATGCTCCGCCGCTCGTTTCCGGCTTCATCCTAGCCCTTTTAGGCTGTCCCTCCCCGACGGCATCAACCCCACCGGGACCGCCCCCGCCCACGTATTCGGTCACGTTTGACGGTAATGCGAACACCTCCGGAGACGTGCCCGTGGATACGACCGCCTATCTCGGTAACGCCGGGGTAACGATCCCCGGCAACCCCGGCGGGCTGGCCAAAACCGGCTATAAATTTAACGGATGGTCCCTATCGGACGCGGGAACCGGTACCGCCTACCTGCCTGGTTCAACCTTTATAATCACCGAAAACACGACGCTTTACGCGCGATGGATCGCGGAAACCACCCCGACGTACACGATAACCTATTACCCGAATCTAGCCACGTCTGGGACGGCCCCGGTTGACGCATGCCAATATATTTCGGGTCAAAAGGCCATTATAATGGGAAATTCCGGCGATTTATCGAAATACCCGAGCGTATTTGACGATTGGAATACGGTTTCCGCGGGAACGGGAACGGCATACCGCTCCGGCGAGGAAATTACGGTCACCGAAAATATGGCCCTCTATGTCCAATGGGGACGGAAATTTAACGTCATGGACCTAAGGGACAATAGTTGGTATACCGTGGATGCGGGTTTATGGGCGACAGGGAACTACGTAAAGGTATACGTGGCGCCTAACGCCTTACTCACCAGCGCGTGGGCCAAGAAGATAGCCACCGAATTCGACGAGAATATTTACGGAAAAATCACCGAAAATTTCGGAAGCCCGCTTGACGTCAACGAGGACGGTAAAGTGACGCTCCTACTCCTGGACATTCGGGACGGGTATGTATCGGGGGGGAGTTACATCGGCGGGTTCTTCCAAAACGCGCATATGTATTCGGTAGCCGATCAGGCGCACTCAAACGAATCGGATATGCTCTTTTTGGATACGTATCCCCAAGTGGCGGGCTCGGACGATTTTTACGATACCGTCGCGCATGAATTTCAGCACCTGGTCAATTTCTCGAATACGGTCGCGGAAACGGGTACCGCCCAGGATCTTTGGATAAACGAGGGGCTTTCCGCCGGCGCCGAGTACGTATATACCGGTAGCTTAAGCGATTCCCGCATTAATTATTACAATAATGATCCCTACCATACGCTCATAGCGGGAAATAACTTTTACGTATGGAATGGATACTGGGAGTATTACTATCCCGATTCGGTACTGGATAATTACTCGACCGTCTACCTTTTCTTCCAGTGGTTACGGATCCAGGCCTCAAACGGGATCGGCATATACAAGGAAATCCTCGCGTCGGACTTCCGGGATTATCGCGCGGTAACAGAGGCGGCTACCAGCCGAATCGACTCTTCCCTATCGAACTGGGAAACACTCTTAAGTACCTGGCTTGTCGCGAACGTGTATTACCGACCTTCTGGCTTACTCGGGTATAAGGGTATTATCAGTAATCTTAGCCGCCGCGTTTACGTACCGCAAGACGGGCTTGAGATCCAACTCTTCCCCGGGGAGGCGATCGGCTCGTTGCTTAATGAACAGGGAGCGGAGTCTTCCTATACGCCCGAGACCGGAAGCGGCGATAACATGCGTTATCGCGGGTTAAGCGTTTCTACCTTCCAGGTCGACGATACGGCTCCCTATAGCGGTCAGGTGTGCATGATATTCAACGCCAATCCGGACAATAGCGGCGATTATGAAACCGGATTCGCGGCGAGCTCGGGAATGTCCGCCGCATCCGGTTTCGCGACCTCCGTAACGCCCGGGCAGCTTCCGACGAACATGAAAGTTGACGTGCAATTCAATCCGGACGGAACCGTGCGCAATCCGGCGACGGGCGCGAGTAAACCGCGAAGGCCCCTATCGAAGCAAGAATGGTCGAGAGGAATGAAATGACGGGATGGCGAAAGTTCGCACTCGTGGGTCTTAGTTTCCTGCTTGTGTGTTCCGTAACGTTCGCGGGCGGAAGAAAAGACGCGAAAAAAAAGGGAGAGATTCCCCCAACGCCCGCGGTACAAACCCCCGCCGCCGTCGCGGAAACGTCCTCGAATGACGGTACCGACAACGTAGTCGACGGGCAAACCATCGAGGTTTGGGGAAAGATACGGCTGGTAGGAAGCGAGCCGTTTCCTGAATTGGTGATAACAGACGATTCGGGAAACGACTGGTATATAGACGAAGGATCCCGGGAAGCCGTTCAGGCCTATGAGCAACGACGCGTCCGCCTCAGCGCGATCGTGAGCCTAAAATCGCCCAAATTGGCCAACGGAACAGCGCTGCCAGAGCGAAGGATCTTAAAAGCCGTACGCGTACTCGATTGACGAAAAGGGCTATCTGCGCAAGCGGATAGCCCTTCCTTCTGTATTGGGCATACGGGTTCCCCAAAAATGAATGATCCGGCGTACGGCGAACCATTCCTACGCTTCCCGGGCCACGCCCCCCATCAAATAAGGAAGAAGACGATGAATCGAAACGAGCTAGTGGACATGATACTGAACGGGACGGGGGTATTTCGCGATTTACTCCGCCATGACGATACGGGCGGGGAAGGCCCAGGAACGTATGAGGACTGGAGCGATACCGACGTCGTTGGCCACGTCGTGGGCTGGATGAACTATTCGATAGACAAGCTTTCAAGCCTCAAGCTCGGCACGCAGCAAAGCCAAGAATACCAGGGGCTTACGACCCTGGATGAAATCAACGCCCGAATATTCGATACGTACCGGGGAGCCTCGAGGGAGGACATTGAATCGCGATACCTCGATTCCCTCGGAAGCTATATCAGGATTATCGCCGCCTATTCGGAAAGGGACGTGAACTCCGATTCCTTCGACACAGGCTTCTCCATGGTCATGTGGCGCTACATGCTCATGGACACGGTTATCCATCCGGTACAGCACGCGTTGTACCACTTCCTGAAGCGGGAAAACTACGAGCGGCTTGAGTGCGCGCTGAGGCGGGTAAGCGACCTATTCGAGCTATATTCGGACGATCATGCCGGGTATCGCCTTTCTGAATTCAGCGTGGATTCAGACCGGTTCCGACCCCGGTTCAAGGCATTGAAAGAAATGTTCCCCGACAGCCGCTGCGTTGCGGCTTTTGTCCGGGCGAACCTGTCCGAATCCGAATAGGGCACGCGACGCGCCGCCAAAAAAAATTAGAGGAATCCATCACATGCGAGACACATTCCGATTGACCGTACTACTGGCGCTGGCCCTGGCGATGAGCGCCTGCTCCTCAACGCCGGACAAAGCGGCCGGGAGCGAGGTTTCCTACGGGGGAACCATTCAACTGTACGGGGAAATCCATGGCCAGAAGACAATTCTCGATAGGGAAATCGAGATATGGATCGGCTATTACGAAAAGGGAAACCGGTCTTTATTCATCGAGATGCCCTATTACACCGCCGAATACCTCAATACGTGGATGAGGGCCCCCGACGACGCGATACTCGACGCGATCTACGCCGATTGGGAAGGCACGAACGCCCATAATCCGGATACCTACGCGTTCTACCAGGCAGTCAAGCGGGAATGCCCGGAAACGGTATTTCACGGCACCGACGTCGGGCATCAGTACGCGACCATCGGGGCGCGATTCCTGCGCGATATGGAGGCGCAGGGCCAGGAGAACTCTAAGCGGTACCGACTGGCGGAGGAGGCGATCGCGCAGGGCATGGAATTCTACGGGGGAAAAGACCCGCGCTTTCGCGAAAACGCCATGGTCACGAATTTCCTCCGGGAAACCGAGGGCGTTCAGGACGCGACCATTATGGGCATTTACGGCTCGGCCCATATCGGTCTCGATAGGCTTGATATAACCGGACAGATTCCGTGCATGGCGAATCAATTGAGTTGGCATTTCAAAACGCGGATCGCCTCGACGGATTTAAGCCTTCTCTTAAAGCCGACGACGCCCCTGCGCGTGGATACGATCGAGGCGGGAGGCAGGGCATACGCCGCGAATTATTACGGCAAACAGCCCCTGTACGGCTTTCACGATTTCTCCTACCGGGAATTCTGGCGGCTGGAAGGCGCGTACGAAACCCTGAAAGACAGCGCGATCATTCCGGACTATTTGCCGTACGACAACTACCCCATGCAATTAAAAGCGCGCGAGGTGTACGTTATCGACTATACCGGACTGGACGGGACCACGCAGCGGCACTATTATCGAAACGACGGCGATACCCGCAACGGGATGCCGATTACCATGCGGATAAGGATCGATTAACCGTGAGAATATTGGGAATTTCGGGAAGCCCGCACGCGGACGGAAACACCGCGCGCGCCGTCCGGTACGCCCTTGCCCGGGTCGAAAGCGACGAGACGCGGTATATCGGCCTGAGCGGCAAAACAATCAATCCCTGCATTGGCTGTTTTTCCTGCGCGAAAAGCCATCGGTGCGTTTTCGACGACGATATGGGCGAGGTGTACGAGGCGATGCGGTGGTGCGACGCCCTGGTACTGGGCTCGCCCGTATACATGGGCATGGTTTCCGGACAGACCAAGGCCCTGATGGATCGGTGCGTTCTCTTTCGCCCGAGCTACGAGCGGCGGCCGCGACTGTCGGGCAAAATCGGATGCGGCATCGCGTGCGGCGGCTTTCGGAACGGGGGACAGGAAACGACCCTGCAAAACATCCATACCTTTTTACTGCAGCAAAATTTTAAGGTGATAAACGACGGCTTTCCCTACAGCCACGCGGGGGGAACCGTCGTCGGCGAGACACTGGAGGACCAGCTCGGCCTTCAGACCATCGACCGCCTTATGGACAACCTCCGGGAAATGGCGCGGGGATAATCAAATAAGCGTAAGGAGAACGCATGAAGGCTCAATGTACGGCGGGGTTTTCCGTGCCGGAGGCGAAGCGGATACGGCTCATAATCAATACCGACGCGAAAAACGAGGCGGACGACCAGTACGCCATCGTTCATTCCCTCCTAACCCCGAAGTTCCTCATAGAGGGCTTCGTGGCTTCCCATTTCGGCAGCGATAAATCGCCCACCTCCATGCGGGACAGCCACGACGAGATCAAAAAGCTTCTCGCGATTATGGGCCTGGACGTTCCGGTCCTGAAAGGGGCAACGGCCGCGGTAAACCGCCGGGGCGACGATTCCGAGGGGAGCGACTTCATTATCCGGCAGGCGTTCAGGGACGACCCCAAACGGCTCTTTTGCGTATTCATGGGGCCCTTGACCGATATGGCCCTCGCCATCCGCAAGCGGCCCGACATCGTCGGGCGAAACGTAACCGTCGTGTGGATAGGCGGCGGCCCCTATCCCGACGGCGGCTGGGAATACAATCTCCTCAACGATATCGAGGCCGCCAACGAGGTATTCGCCTCGGGCATTGACCTGTGGCAGGTTCCCCGGAACGTGTACTCACTGGTACTGGTAAGCTTGGCGGAACTGGAAACGAGGGTCGCCGATAAGGGCCGAATCGGCAGGTATCTCGTGGACCAATTGCTCGCGGTAAACGAGCAGTACGGGAACAATCCTTCCTGGCCGAGCGGGGAAAGCTGGTGCCTGGGCGACTCGGCGGCGGTGGGCTTACTGATGGATAGCCACGATTTCCATTATGAGACGGTCCCGGCCCCGATTATCGACGGCGACATGAAATACGCGGGGCGAAACGAACACGCGATACGGGCGTATAGGTACGTGGATTCCCGCTTTATCCTTGAGGACTTTTACGCGAAACTCGCCTTGTACCAAAGAAGCGGCGGCGAATAAAAAAAGCTCTCCCCGCTTCGATCGACCGAACGCGGGGGCTCCGCGCGGCCGACGCGCTCCCCGCGTGGCCCGTCGTGCCTCTTAACGGGCTTTATTAAAACCGACTGGGCAAAAAAAATCCCCGGCATAAACCGGGGATTTTACGTGCGGCGAAGAAGACTTGAACTTCCATGGGTCGCCCCACTAGCACCTCAAGGCCCATCCGATCTCTAAATATCATTATAGTATAAAGATTTAGCTTGTTTCAAGAGTCGCTTCTTTTTTTTATATAAGAAGAATCAAAGTGAACAAAAACGAAGTGGTCCTAAAATGGTCCCAAAAAAATCTCGTCAAAATACCACAAAAAACACTCGAACTTAGCATAGTTAAATTTGATGAGTAGATTGGAATTCTACCTTAGGAGTAAAAAATATGAAAAATCCAGAAATGTCCCCCGAATTTATTATCAGAGCACCTTTCCTTGACGATTTGGTTGTTGAAATCAAGTCTTTACATAAGGAAGTAGAAGAGCTGAAGACCAAGCTTAACCCTAGGAAGGAATATTATACCCTGAAAGAAGCGTGCGCCCTCAAGAATATCAATGATGGCTCAGTTGCAAACAAGGCATATTCATATCTTAAACCTCGCGGAGGAGTGCCGGATGCCATCATTGGAACGAAGCCCCAATGGCGATGGGATACAATACAAGAATGGATTCATCAGAATGATGAAGAAATGGCTAAGCTCTATAAAAAATAGAGGGCAGACGATTAAAATATGCCTTACATATTTTCATAAATAGTGCCTGTTCATAAATTTGGCTTAATCAGTAAGTTATGATAAAATAATTACATACCATTCTTAGGAGTATCTCCATGACCCAAGCTCAAATTGTTAAAAAGTTAAGAACTCTCGAAAATAAGGCTGCCCAGCTTGCCTTTGCCATAGCGGACTTAGCAGAGCAACTTGACCCGATAGTAGTGAACCCCTTGGAGTCTCCTGAAACAAAAACAAAAAAAGCAATTCCTAAAAAGGAAATAACTCCAAAGACGAAAGTTTCAAAATCAGGTGAGCCTCCGAAAAAGCGTGGAAGACCAGCTAAGGAAAAAAGCAGGGCAGATTACCTCCCAATGTTAAACGACAATTCGATTAGTGAGACCCCTCCAAAGAAACGAGGAAAGAAGTAAGTGAAAGGCGGGCTAAAGCTCGCCTTTTTTTTGACTCCTTGACAACCGGATAATATCGGTTTATATTCGCTGAATAACAAAATACTACTTCTCCGGGAAATCCGGAGCTACTATCAATCGCCAGATTCAATTCTGGTATCTATCATCTACCCAGCACAAGCTGGATACTACTAATGATTATTCAGAGCCTCAATAAGCTCCGCCCACAGAACGACTATATAGTCGTTATAATCTCTTTACTTAACATCAAGAGACATCTCTTGATACGGACAGGAGGATTGAATGGGAAGCAGAAGTTCAAATGATGATCGCAGTGACTCGATGAATCCGAACAATAATGCCTATTGGGATTCGCTCGATAACCATGCCGATCAGTTGAACCCAAACAACAACGAATATCGTGGCGATGAACGAGAGGAAGAGGATCACGATTAGCCACGAGGGCGGGGGCAACTCTGCCCTATTATAGAATTAATAATCGCGTATAATTGATACTTAAAAAGTATTGATTATACGCCTATACCAGTGCAAGTAACAGGTATGGTCATAACGAAAGAAATAATCTATAAATTTCGCAAAAACTTCAAATAACATGAAGATATTATTGACTCCAATGATTTACTTAACTAACCCGCCATTACGGAAATCTAAGGAACAATATTACTCGTTATTATTACCTTGTAAACAACTTCAAAGAAATAGCTTAGACCTACGAGGAAACAGGACTCATTTTTCAATCATAATGTAGGCGTATATGGTGATCATGTGCATATATGAAATAGACTGTTAACACGAAACCATTATAGTCCATATCTATATCACCTAATTTCATCTAACAGACTCAAAGCTTCTTTTGCAACAAAATCTGAACCATCAGTAGCTTTTCGTAGAAACGTGATTGCATTAGTTCGCAATCCTTCAAAAATATACACTTTCCCAATTTCATAGTCTCGTTTATGTGCAAGTAGTTTCTTTATCTCTGGATCAATTGAAAATCCTATTGCTTTATTATAATAGTGCTCCCCCTTGGTAATATTATAGTTCCTCAAACAATACAAACCATATGTTGCGGTATAATATGGATTGTTATCAAGGTAAGCAGTAAGTAATTTGATATATTTTTCAGAACCTTGAATATCATTATGCTCAAGATATGCGAATGCAAGATTGTTTATTGATTTAATATAGCTTTTCTTAGTAATCCCATTTTTACTAATGGATTCATCAAGTAATTCAATGAAGCGGTATACCTGAAGACGATTTTTGTCTTCAGATGCATAATAGCACAAAATGTAGTTCAATATACTATTTTCATTTTGATTACTTGATTTGCAAAATTGATAGAAATATAAAAGTTCGCTAATATATTCTGAATATTTCTTAAGCTTTTTTAATGATTCTACATAGCATTCAAATGATTGAAAGAAAATATCTGAATAAGTCGCATCTTTTCTATCACGTCGTAGAGCAGTAAAAATGTCAATAATAGAACTAAATTCTTTCAATTCGTAAAGTAACTGCAAATAATTAAACACAACTGTATCATCATTAGTTAGCGTGAGCGCATGAGATAAATATTTGTTTGCTTTTTCATAGTTCTTTTGCTTCAAACATATCAATGCTAAATTATTCCATGCCCAATCAAGTTTATCGTTTAGTGTAATAACGGCTTGTAATGGTTTAATGGCTTTCTCAAATTTATTTGTCAAATAATAGTATTTTGATAAAAGTTGCCAGATGTATTCATCCGGCTTGTTACACTTGCAATATTCTTCAAGTGCAATAATTGATTGATTAAGATTACCGTCCATCTCATTTAATGCACAGTATAGAACAAGTATGTCACGATTGAAGTGATTAAGCGCATAAGCAATCCTGATATTCTGAAAAGCTTTCTTATATTGTTTTATGATAAAGTATGATAAAGATATCAAATAATACGCATATGAGGGTGCATCTTTTTCATGAACTAGTTCTTTAAGAATAGCAATTGATTGACAATAATCCTTATTTAATAATAGTAATAATGCATAAGTGGTTGATATTTTATGATGTAAATCAAAATTCTCATAAGCATATTTTGCGTAAAACAATGATTTTTCAATATCTCTTTTTTGTATATAAAGTAGTGCTAAGTTCACACAAGAATCATTTGTCTTTAATTCATCAAGAATCTTTACACCTTCAGGAACATCTCTTCTAAGAAGGAGCTCCCCATATTTTTCTTTAATAAACGGTTTATCAGATAATTCACTACTTCGTTGGACAAGTTCAATTGCTTTGTCATAATCTCCTAAAGACTCATAGAAAGCTGATAGTCTATAGAAAAAAACTTCGGAATCATTCAATTTATCAAGATGTTTTTCAAAGCTATACTTTTCTTGAATGATAATCTCTCTATTGTCTTTACCAATTAAACCTTGCTCTAATATTCGAATATGTTCAAACCCAAGCGACTTAATTTTGGCAATTTCTTCAAATGATGGTAGTTCAATTTGAAGAGAGTTGAATACTACTTCAATCCGAGTATTATGCTCAGCATTCATGATTTCATTGCTAATCTCCTTCCCATTATCTTCAATCATGACATTCTCCCGCTGATAAGTATTTTGTATTCATCTTTATAATTTTTGCAATACGGTTTAACCTGTATACTTGATGGCGTTTTTGAAGTTCTTTTTCAAACTTATCGTTACTCCTGATTTTAATACATATATCTATTAATCTTAAAGCTTCATCAATGTTTATTCGTTCTCGGTAATCAAAACGAATAAAACCATGAAGTATTCTTTCAAGATAATTAATAATCGATTTTGATATATCGTTTGGATAATCACTTAACGTCGGATAATCTAATCTGTTTGTGTAATAATGTGCGATTTCATGCCATTTTGAGATTTTTGTTGATTCAGGTTCTGATGCCATCTGAAATTCACATAATGATATGATATCCGTGATTCTTTTTTTATGTAACTCTAGGTAAAGTGTATTTGGGGTAAATAATTCAAACATTATGCAACCCAAGGAATAGTAGTCATTATATATACTTAACTCTCGATGACCATATAGCCCACAACAGGCTTCAGGTGAAGCATACGAAGGGTGTCCCACTTGGACTTTTTCATAACTACTAAGCACATGAACGGTTTTAGGTAATACAGCTGTTCCTAGATCAATTGCAATAACACGATTATCTTTTTCTTCTCCGCGTAGGTTGTCTGGTTTCAAATCACGATGATAAACCTTATGCATATGTAATGCACGAATACCAAGTAATATTTCTCTAAACAAATCAATCTTATCATCAATAGGCATACTTCCTTTTTGGTTAAACTTTTCAAAAATATCAACTGGAAGTATCTCTGTGGCGAAATAACTTAATGAAATATCAATTGGTGATGGTGTGACAGGTAATTGAACATCTGTTGTATTGATGGCTTTCTTTAATTGCAAACATCTATTTTTATCAATCAATTCTTGAAGAACTTCACCTTCCCTTTCAAAGCAATCCATCCGAAACTTACTGGGGCGGAAGGGATCATAAACCTTAATAATAACTCTTTCATCTGTAACATCATCTGTTGCAGAAAAAACTACGGAAAACTGGCCCTGACGTTTATTTGGAATAGGATTAGCATAATTATTAATACAACAAAGATTCGAATAACGACCATCAAAAGATGGCATTCCTTCAATTAATGATACAAACATTTCTTCTCGGGTCATATTAAATATCCTTTTTTTTTCCAAGTTTAATTATACACCGTATTTGTTCTTCAGTTTACAATTTTTTCAATTATGTGTTATTCAATATGGTATTTAAACGAACGATAAACACTACAATAATAAATTTTTTAAGGTTGTATTTACGATGCACCTATAGTATATTTAGGTCATAAATCTACTTTTAAGCTACAGGTAGGTCATTTATGGCTAAAAGCGCACAGGTCATTGGTTATTGCCGGGTTAGCACCGACAAGCAGGATGCCGAGCGACAGGTGGGTGAAATCCTAACCTATTGCGAGACCCATAGCCTCGGTGCCCCCCTTATAGTCCGGGAAACGGCGCATGGCAACGGGGATCGACCTGAGCTGGACCGAATCCTTGCCAATCTCAAACCCGGTCATACTCTCGCTGTGTGGGAACTTTCCCGCTTGACCCGTGGCGGAGTTGCAGCGCTTTTTGCCATAGTTAATCAAATCAGAGAGGCTGGAGCCAGCCTCCTCGAAACCAAATCAGGAACAACTATTGACAGTAGTGTTGCTGGGGAAGCCTATGTTTTCGCGCTCGGTCTGGCAGCCAGAATCGAACGAGATATGATCTCCGAGAGGACCAAATCAGCTCTTCAGGCACGGAAAGCTCAGGGAGTTAAGCTCGGTAGACCAGAAGGAAAGAGTAAGCTTGATAGTCGTAGGGAAGAAATTGAAAAATATCAGAAGTTGGGGCTGAATCAGACATCAATCTCCAAACTTTTGGGGTGTAGCAGGTCTGCCTACATTCATTGGTTAGCTAAGGAAGCGAAAAAAGCTTAACCCTCTTTATCCTCAAAAAAGGCACTCATTGGGACACCTAAGCCCTTGGAAAGTTTATGCAAAGTCATCAAGCTGGGCATTTTCTTGTGTGTTTCGATATCAAATAAAAACGCCTTAGACATGTCAGCTTCTGCCGCCAAAATAATCAAAGACATACCCTTTTCCTCACGTATCTGACGGATTCGATCCAAAACGAGGCGAACTTCACGAGGATACCTCACGTTTTTTGTCTTATCTTCGCTTGACACCTCTATAGAGGTATAGTTAAACTTGTAATCGAGCGACCCTCTATAGAGGTATGTAATCACATTTTTTTAAGAATTTTGAGGTGAACCTATGAGCGACGAAGAGAATGAGCAACCAAAGAAAAAGTCTAAACTTGGCTGTTTTGTTTTCATTATTATTTGGATAATTATAGCTATCGTCTATAATTGCATTAATCCCTCCCCAGATGCTGCAAGTCGTTCTCGTATTGATGGTGCAACTAAAGCTATTAATGAATGGAATCAAACTGCGACACCTGCTCAAAAACGGGCAGTAGAGAATTTTGGAAACTAATTTGAGGGAGCAAGAATTTAATGACTGATGAAAAGAAGAAAAACACAAAAGTAAAGGTTTTTATTGTTCTAATGGTGCTTGCAGCTATCGGTTATACTATGCAGGAGCTTGAAGCGGCTCCAACATCATTGAATGCTGCAAAAAAAGCAGCTGTCGGGGTTTGGATCGATGACGATATGGTTATGGATCGAACTGCAAAAATGGTATTCAAAAAAGATGGCACGTATGAATGGTATCTCGCTGTCAAAGGCGACTCGTCGTGGGGCGAACCTGATAGCTCAGGAACTTACCAAGTCGAAGAAACCGAAGTAATGACCAACTCGGGCAACATCGAAAAAGCTTATCAGATTGCTTGGACCAATGATGGTATGCGCGCTGAATACGTTTTCGACAAGAAGAATGCTATCTACAATAGTTCACAAGTTATGGAAAAGAAAAATCAAGGTAGACCCTAAAGGAATGTGATATGAAGAAACAGTTTGGAATTTTTCTCTCTGTAATGCTCATTAGTAGCATTACGCTTTTCACAAGCTGCGGGACGGATGACACTAAAACCGCATACTATTTCAAGCTCGGTAATATGGAAACTGATTATCAGTTTTACAAAAAAATGTTTCCTAAAGGAGAGCCGACTTTAAAGTTTATTAAAATCGAAGGCAAAGAGAATGTTCAAATAGGATATGATAATAAAGTATATAACTTTCCAACAATAGCAAAAAAGGGATTAATTGCAGAAAAGTGTGATATCGATGGTGTGCTTTACAATATCAAAAAAGATGATTACATCTTCGGCAAGATACAGATATCTTTGGTCGAAGATAGTATAATCACTGTTTATTTTGATGATAAGCCAGACACATTTATTACTGTAACTTTGATGATCCCCGGTGAAACATTAGTAGTCCAAAAAATGACTTATGACACGGTAAAAAAAGAGATTGTTTCGATTGAACAAGATCGTCCTGCAAAGAGTCTTACATCTGCGGAAGAAGTGAAGGCAGCTGGATATATGGTAATTCATGGAGATTTTTCTGACCTCAATACCACAATAATTCATTGGAAAAATATGCAATACGAGTTTCATGTCAAAAATATCTCTGATGATAAAAAATATGTAACAGGCACTTTTAATTTCTTTGGAACTGGAAATTTTTATGCTATCTATTAATAAGAATCAAGATTAATTAGGAAGCACCCTACAGGGTGCTTTTTTTATACACTTTTCTTTGTTTCCATGAAAGATAAATGTATGAAGAAAAAGAATAAGAGAAAATACAAGCCCTATGTGGTCTTCTGTTGTGTTGAGAATAAAAATTGGCAGGATACATTCCGCATATTTACAAAAAAAACTCGGGAAATATTTCAAGAGCCTAAAAGCCAAGACCTTTTCTCTGAAATTATCAAATCTGATGCCTATCTCTTTATACTGGATATGCCTGTTTATCAGAGCATACAATCGAAATTAGATGAGCATTATCAAGACAAAAAAATAAAACCATTAATTTATATAGTCGGTGATATTTCTTTTTCAGAGCTTGGTAGTATTTCGGATTGGGTCGGTTATTGGGGTTTAGAGCCGAAAGATGACACTCTCAGAAAAGTAAATATTTCTCGTTCACGGATAAGATCAAACCATGTTGGTAATCCCAATTATCGTTGATTTTTAAGCATCTCAATGAGGTCATCACCCAGAATTTCCTTTATTTCAAAAGCTGCGGCACGATCCTTGTTATAGAGAGAAATGCCATCACATGCTGTATCGGAGTAATTTTGACCAGTATCAGATTTCCAAGATACATCTTTGTTTTTTATTGGGGAAGAAACAAAGTCTTCATCGGAAAATATTGATATACTATTTATGTCTGCTATGCATGCTCCCAATGGCATAATTAGAGGTATCCCGTAAGTTCGCAAGACAAGTGGTGTATCGCTGTATTTGATATCACAATAATCATTATCATCAGCCCAGTAATTAATACAAAGCTGGATATCGCCGTTCATCTTTCCTCCGTTTCTTTTTTGTTATCGATGTTCATGTCCTATCCCCTGTTGACGGGAGATGATTCACTGCATAATAAGTTCGTGGATCAGGTGTTTGATTATGATGTTACCCTCCCCCTGCAAGAGTTCAACTTCCGACCAGACATTCCGTGATGAAAGGATCAGTTCTTCGGTATGGTTAACTCCCCAATACCATCCGACCGATAACTCACGCGGATGACTTGATTGCGAATCGCCAAGCCACAAGCTTCCATCTGGTAGCAGTCCGAAACGTCCGTAAGCCCGGAGGCTCTGTCGTTCGAGAGCATGCTGAGTGTTAATGTCAGGGAGTTGTTTGAAGAGTATTTTCATCAATATTCTTCCCTCATTAAAAGGACCGAATCAATGAGATACATACACAAACTCACTTTCAAGTCGGTAAATTCGATTGTTTGGCTCACGATATCAGGCAAATCGCTGTCCTCGCGGACATGGAAATGGCAGGTATGGTTATCGAAGACATCGTAATAGATGATCAAAAATTCATATTCCGTAAGCTGCGGGAGGTAGCTCCTGACTACATCGATGGTCCAATAAGCCTTAAATTCTTCGCACATGGCTTTGACACCATCCGTATAGATCAAACTCCCATTACGCCAGTAGGAATCTGTGCCGTTTGAGAGCGATACATAAACCGGAAGCTGATTCATTTCCCCTCCGTAAGTTGTTACATGATAACAAATTCCCAATAGATAAATCAAATTTTTTTGGAAAATTCGTCAAAATTCGTATGAAAATACTTCGAACAAATAACTGACGTATCTCCAGAAAATCAAATTGTCAGAGACCTTTTTTAAGCATATAATGGTAACAAGTTGTAACTTACGAGGTATTTCTAAATGGCATCTCCCTTATCCGATCTCATCTGGTCCGTAGCTGACCTTCTCCGGGGTGACTATAAACAGTCCGACTATGGCAAGGTAATCCTTCCCTTTACGCTGATACGCCGTCTCGATTGTGTGCTTGAACATAATAAAGCTAAGGTCCTCGCCGAAGCGAAAGAAAAGGCTGGCGAGAGTGAACTGGTTCTCGAACGCGCTCTTTGTAAAGCTTCGGGGCATTCTTTTTACAATACTTCATCTCATACCCTTACTTCGATGCTTGCTGAGCCAGATCAGATTAAACAGAATCTGCTGCACTATCTCAACTCTTTTTCACCCAATGCCCAAGACATATTTACTCGCTACAAGTTTTCCGAACAGGTTGATTTCTTGTCTGCAAAGAACCTTCTTTACATGGTTCTCCAGAAATTTACTGCCTTCGATCTCCGACCGCTTGTAGTCTCGAATGCAGACATGGGGTCGGTGTTCGAAGAACTTATCAGAAAGTTTTCAGAACTTTCCAACGAGACTGCCGGAGAGCACTTTACGCCGCGTGAAGTAATCCGGCTTATGGTAAATCTACTGTTCTGTGAAGACAGTGAAGCTTTGACCAAACCGGGCGTCATCAGAACGCTCTACGACTGTTGTGCCGGAACTGGCGGTATGCTCTCGGTAGCTGACGAACATCTTAGAGCGATGAATCCGCAAGCATCATTGAAGGTCTTTGGGCAGGAATTAAATGAAGAGTCGTATGCTATATGCAAGGCTGATATGCTTATCAAAGGTGCTGATGTTAAAAACATGATTCAGGGTAATACTTTGAGCCATGATGGATTATCGGACAAGAAGTTTGACTACATGCTCACAAATCCTCCATTTGGTGTCGAGTGGAAGAAGGTTCAGAAGGAAGTAGAAGCTGAACGGGAAAAACTCGGTTTTGCTGGTCGTTTCGGTCCCGGATTACCTCGTGTCAGCGATGGTAGCCTTTTATTTCTTATGCATCTGATGAGCAAGATGCAGCCGGTGCAGGATGGAGGAAGCCGCATTGGTATAGTTCTCAATGGCTCTCCCCTTTTTACTGGTGGAGCTGGTTCCGGTGAGTCTGAAATAAGAAAATACATTATTGAGAATGATTTACTCGAAGCTATCATTGCATTGCCGACAGACATGTTTTACAACACGGGCATCGCCACATACGTTTGGATTTTGACAAATCATAAAAAAACTGAGCGAAAAGGAAAAATCCAGCTCGTAAATGGAATTGATCTCTTTCAGAAGATGAAGAAGTCGCTCGGTTCGAAACGAAAAGAACTTGGTGATGAACATATTGAAACCATTACGAAGACCTTTGGGGATTTCAAGGAATCAGAGATTTGTAAGATTGTCCCGAATATTGAGTTTGGCTATTCAACCATCACGGTCGAGCGCCCTCTGAAAAAAGAGGAGGGAAAAGTCGAACTCGATAAGAAAGGGAATCCCAAGCCTGATGCTTCGTTGAGGGATACGGAGAATGTGTCGTTGTCAGATGATATTGAAGAATACTTCAAGCGCGAAGTGTTGCCTCATGTTCCTGATGCTTGGATTGATGACTCAAAAACCAAGGTTGGTTATGAAATTCCCTTTACTCGTTTCTTTTACAAGTATGTGCCGCCCCGTCCTCTGGAAGAGATTGACCGCGACCTCAAGGCAAAGACCGAGAAGATTATGAAACTCCTCGGGGAGATCGCCAAATGAAGTATCCTGCGTATCCCAAGTATAAGGACTCTGGAGTCGAATGGTTGGGAGAGATACCTGCGGACTGGGTGGTGTCAAGAATTGGATTTGAGGCATGGGTAAGAGCAAGATTGGGATGGAAAGGTCTTAAGGCAGAAGAATATGTTGATGAAGGGTATATTTTTCTATCTACGCCGAATATAAAAGATAGAGAAATTGACTTTGAGAATGTAAATTACATAAATAATGAAAGATATGCTGAATCACCTGAAATACAACTGAGAATTGGTGATGTCTTATTAGCGAAAGATGGATCAACTCTTGGAACTGTGAATATTGTTAGAAAACTCCCGAAACCTGCGACAGTTAATAGTTCTATAGCTGTTATTACACCGTATAAAAGGCTATATGGGTTCTTTCTTAAGTTCTTGCTGGATAGTGGATACATGAAAGCAGTTATTCAACTTTTTCGTGGTGGAATGGGAGTTCCTCATCTCTTTCAGGAAGATATAAACAAGTTTTACATTCCTATTCCGGAGTTAAGAACACAAAAATGCATAGCCACCTTCCTCGATACTGAAACCGCTAAAATAGATGGACTCATTAAAGACTATGAAGAACTTATTGCGCTCCTTCAAGAAAAGCGGCAAGCACTCATCTCTCATGCTGTAACCAGAGGATTGTCTGAACTCGTAAGCCCGGATGATCCTGAATTTGGGGAATGGGCTAAGCCTGTCAAGTTTAAGGATTCTGGAGTTGAATGGCTTGGAGAAATACCGGAAGGGTGGGACGTGGGTCCTGTCAAATGGTATTTTCAAACTTTGAGCGGATCAACACCTGATACTAATATAAATGAGAACTATAACGGGACTATTTCTTGGATTCGAACAACAGACTTGAATGATATGCCGTTATCATGTGGAGAAATCTTTATTTCCGAACTTGCACTAAAAAACAGTGCTTGTAAAATGCTACCATCAGAAACCGTCCTCATTGCGATGTATGGTGGAGAAGGAACTATAGGAAAATCAGGATTGTTAACATCACCATCAACAGTAAATCAAGCACTATGTGGTATTCTCCCTGCCTCGTGTTCGTCTCCCTTTTTTCTACATTATTTTGTTCAGTTTTATCGTCCGTATTGGATGATTGGTGCAGAAAGCAGTAGAAAGGACCCCAATATTAGTCAAGCTCAAATTAGAGATACAAAATTCGTTTTCCCTTCGCTCCGAGAACAGCAACATATTGCCAAATACTTAACACAACATCTACAAAAAGTTGATTCATTAATCCTTGAAACCGAATCCTCCATTTCTCTCCTAAATGAACATCGTTCCGCTCTAATCACCAATGCTGTCACAGGGAAAATCAATGTGGAGGCTCTGGTATGAATAATGTCCATCTTGAAAAACAATTTGAGACCGATATAGTCTCTCATCTTGCCTCTACAGGATGGGTTGAAGGCAAATCGGAAAACTATAATGTAGAACAAGCCCTCTATACAGAAGATGTTCTTTCATGGGTGAAAACCTCCTATAATGATGCATGGGATCGGCTTGTATCCCAGCATGGAGCGAAAGCAGAAGAATATTTTCTGAGCAGACTTTGCACTGAACTCGATCAACTGGGCACTCTTCACGTCCTTCGCCATGGCTTCAAGATAGCTGGAGCTGGCGGAACCTACTTTGCCATGATGCAATCAAAGCCTCGAAGCACCAGAAACCCTGAAGCAACACAACTCTACGAAAAAAACACCCTTCGTGTAGTCAGACAGGTTTTCTATTCTGCAAACAATAAAAACTCCATTGACCTTGTGCTCTTCCTAAATGGACTCCCGATAGCTACTCTTGAGCTAAAGACTGAAAGCACGCAGTCAGTTTGGGCTGCAATCAAACAATACAAGAAAGACCGGCTTCCCAAAGATACTCAATCAAATCGACTTGAATCCCTTCTACAGTTCAAGAGTCGCTGTGTCGTTCACTTTGCAGTCTCCACTGAAGAAGTCTTTATGACAACCAAACTTGCAGGTGAATCTACTTATTTCCTTCCCTTCAACAAAGGTGATAACGAAGGAAAGGGGAATCCGGTGAATCCATCAGGTCCTCGGACTGCGTATCTCTGGGAATCGGTGCTACAGCGCGATAATTGGCTACATATTCTTTCGGATTTCGTGCATCTTGAGCGATCAGAAAAGACTGATAGTAATGGGCACAAATCTATCAGTGAACGAATGATATTTCCCCGTTATCATCAATGGGATGCGGTCAAGAAGCTGGTAGAAACATCAAAACAGGAAAAAGCTGGACATCGCTATCTCGTCCAACATTCTGCTGGATCGGGCAAATCCAACTCCATTGCATGGCTCGCCCATCATTTATCAGGATTACAGGATGAAGAGGATAATCCAGTTTACGATGCGGTTTTGGTCATTACAGATCGCACCGTGCTCGATAGTCAACTCCGCGATAACATCTATCAGTTTCAGAAAACTATGGGTGTTGTTGAAGGTATCACCAATGATGAAGGGGCAAAATCATCAAAGCTCCGTGATGCTCTCCTTGGCGGCAAGCGAGTCATTGTCGTAACGATCCAAACCTTCAAGCCGCTTCTCGAGAAGATTGGAAGCGATGAAGACCTCAAGCAGAAACATTTTGCCGTCATAGCTGATGAAGCTCACACATCCCAAACCGGCGGCGCAGCAGGTGCCTTGAAGAAAGTCTTAGCAAAAGAAGGCTATGACGAAGAAGAAATAAGCGCGGAAGACTTGATTGCTAACGATCTTGGAGCGCGAAATCAGCCAAAGAATGTTTCATATTATGCCTTCACTGCCACACCGAAAGCTAAAACCATGGAACTCTTTGGAACGCTCGGCTCTGATGGCGTAAAGCGACCCTTTCATACATACAGTATGCGTCAGGCTATCGAAGAGGGTTTCATCCTTGACCCCCTCCAAAACTATATTTCCTATAAAGTAGCCTACAAGCTTATTCAGGATAGTGCAGAACAGGATCAAGATGAGGTCTTAAAGAATAAAGCCAAGAAAGCGCTAAATCGCTGGGTTAGGCTCCATGAACACAACATCTCCCAGAAAGTTAAAACGATTGTAGAACACTTCCGGGAGCATGTCGCATGGCGACTTAATGGACAGGCGAAAGCTATGGTGGTGACTGCGAGTCGAGAAGAGGTAATCCGCTACAAACTGGCTATCGATGAATACATTAAAGCTAATCGATACCCGATTGGAACACTTGTAGCCTTCTCCGGGGATATCGAAGTTAAAGACCTTGCTGATCTTCCATACAATGAATACAACATGAATCCCGGACTTCATCGGATGGACTTGAAAGAAGCTCTGGATACCAATGACTATCAGATTCTTTTGGTGGCGAATAAATTCCAAACTGGTTTTGATCAACCAAAACTGGTTGCCATGTATGTAGACAAGAAACTGTCTGGAGTAGCTACTGTTCAGACACTATCCCGCTTAAATCGAACCTATCCGGGGAAAGACTGGACGGTTGTGCTGGACTTTGTAAACGATCCAGAGTTAATTCTGGCCGATTTCCAGCAATACTATCGTTCTGCAACCCTCCCGACTGGAACTGATCCCAACCTGCTTTATACGCTTGAAAACAAGCTTGATGCTGTTGGTATCTACCTTGAATCAGAAGTTGAAGCTTTCGCAGATTGGTATTGGAACCCAAAGCGAGCAAGGAACAATCACTTCCAGCTTCAGAAATATCTTCAGCCTCCAGTGCAGCGCCTCAAGGAAAAATATCTATCTGCCCTATCGCATGAGGATAATGAAGCCAAAGACGGTTGCGAGCTATTTGTTAAAGACCTTGCTTCGTTCTGTAAACTATTCGAATTCCTAACTCAGATTTATGACTACGGGGACGATCTTGGTCTTGAGAAACGGTATGCCTTCTTCAAAGAAGTTTTACCGATTATGCAGGGAATCATTCGTGATGGAAAGGAGAATGAGCCGATTGATCTCACCGGTGTTCGCCTTTCCCATTATGCGATAAAGCCCAAGGATTCTATTCACCTTAAACTCGATCCTGAATCTGTAAATGAAATGGAAGCTGCTTATACCGAAGTTGGCTCTGGAGCAAGCCACGATCCAGAGCGAGTAAAACTCTTGGAACTAATCGAGCAACTTAATCTGATCTTCGAGGGCGAGCTTTCGGATTCTGATCTGGTTAACTATGCATTTGCTGTCAGAGATAAGCTTCTTGAGAACAGTATTTTACGAACTCAGGCTGAAAACAATACCAAGAAGCAGTTTGAGGAATCAGACGAGCTGATGGAAGCAATTTTAACAGCAGTTGAGGAACAAGAGAAAGTTAATTCTGATTTGGCTAAGCAAATAATGACTGATGCAAAAAAGCGAGATGATTTTATCCAAATTATCCGGGACTTGGCTTATTGGGCGTTTCTAAAGGACCGCGAGGCACAATAGGAGAGGATAATGACAAAACATATTGTTACGGTTGGCAGAAAATATTATGTCGTTAAATATTTTTCTATGAGTAAATGTTGTTTTTCAGTTTCAAGGTTCTATATAAAAGAGTATAACGAATGTTAGAATAAAAGAATCAGAATAAATATTATATATTCCCTAAACGCATGTGATACAATAAACAACTAGAATTCTAGTAAAAATTAGTCTATTTTTATCCTTATTGGACTAATACAAGCAAGTTAGCGGATTAAATGTTTTCCTTCTTGATTCAAAACAAAACATTTATGGAGTTTATAAGACATATGAGTGAGCAAGTTCCAATTAGTCACCTGAGGAAACAGGTCTCAAACAGACTATTAAATAAGTTCAATACTCTTGGTCTGAAGAATGTTGATGAAATATCTCATATAAAACTAGAAGATTTTCGTTTGCTAAAATCTGTAGGGACTAAAACAGTAGAGGAATTCATTGAACTCCAAGAAAAACTAAAAAATGATCCTGAGAGCCTTGTTAAAGTTTCTGCTGATCAAGGCTTTTTTTCTTTTGATATTGATAGTGAAGTAAATTGTATAAATATCAAGTATTTAAAAGATTCAATTAGTAACAAATTGCGAAAAACATTTGAAAAAATGGGCCTTACTACTATTAATGATGTTATAAAAATTACGCCAGATTATTTATCTATTCAAGCTTCAGTTGGGAAAACTACTGTTGATGAATTCAATTCTTTATTGAGTATAGTATTCACGACACCAGACATATTAATCAAAGAATCTATAAAGTATTCTCCTAGACTATTACCACAAAATATAAATGATGATTTCTTTAGTAATGTAGACAATCTTGTTATTGAGTATTTTAATATTTTAAATGATTCGAAAGCCCAAGATATTTTATCCAAAAGATATGGTTTGCTAGGAAATAAGCAATACACTCTGGAAGAAATCGGAATTTTCTATGAGCTCACAAGAGAGCGCATTAGGCAAATCGAAGAAAATCAAGTGTCAAGGATTAATCTTTTACTCTCGGGTAATATCTTAAAAAAACCTTTTTGTTATGCGAACAAGAAGATTGTTTCTACGTTTGATGACCTATATAATATTTTTCAGGATCAGCTTTTTATAACCGAAACTGACGCTCTTGATCAATTAAAAGAAAAATTAGTAACAAAAAATATTTCTCCTAGACCAATTGTGTTTTTTGTTTTTGAGTTATTAGGTTTTACAAATGGGAAATACGAAGACGTTGGTTATTTTTACAGAACCGGCAGCCTTGATAATAATCAATTCCATAAAGTTTGCAATTCAATTATTGCAATACTTCAACAATCCGTTAAACCTATTTCACTTTTCGATTTAGTTATTAAATTAAAAAGGAGTAAGATTACACCATCAAAAGAAATTATTGAACATGCAATTTCAATTATTCCTTATATAGAACTCAGAATCATTGGAACCGATAAATCATTTCAACTTACTTTTACTAAACTCACATCTTTAAAAGATATGGCTTATAGAATACTTTCAGAAAAGCATGAGGTGTTGCATTCGAATGACATTTTTAGAGAATTACAGCATCAGTTAGTAACAAGAGGTCAAAAACCGAGAGACTCAGTTCGATCCTTAAATAATCAAATGGCATCTGATGATCGTTTTAAAGCTATTGGTAGAACAGGGAAATGGATCTTATCTGAATGGAATTATAATACTCAGTCGATAATTGAATTGGTATTAGATGCTTTTCATCATTACAACGCACCATGCTCTGTAAAGATGATAGTTGACCACATTAATTCTTTTAGATCTGACATAAGACCTCAATCTGTGCCATCAATACTACTACAACATAAAGATAAATTCTTAAAAATAGATAGAGGTCGTTATATTTTAAGAGAATGGCGAAACTCGTATCCAGATGCAAAAGAAATTGGTGACGAAAACGAGATTGTTGACGCAGATCGGTTACACGAGTATTTACGAGATATATACAGAGTTACTCTTAAAAAGGAATTATTACTTAAAGAACTTCAAGAGAAACTTGAGAAATATGATGTATTCTGGTCTGAGAGTTACTGTCATGTAAGATTCAATAAATGTCCTTATCTAATAAAACTAAAAAAAGGTATTAAGAATTATTATTACTTTAATAAAGAAGTAAAAATACCAGATCAGGGAAAAACAAGTAGTAAATTAGAAATTCTAAACCAAAATATTATTGAGTATATAAATAATTCAAGAGATAAATTGTTACCTCTACGGTCAATTGTTAATCATTTTTACAGTCAAGGTGAGATACGTGCTAACATTTATGGAGTTATTAATAAACACAATAATATTTTTAACAAAGAAGAACATAATGGAGTCGTGTATCTATCAATGAAAAAAGATCAAGTAACTACTCAAAATGAACAAGAACAAAATGCGAAACACATAGAAAATATTAAAAAAGGTGAAGGCAGGAAAATTGAGTTTAAGTCATCATTACGCTGGGATTTCCGGAGGAATGAAGTAAACAAGGATCTAGAACTTGTTGTTATAAAGGCGCTTGCTGCATTTCTTAATACCGATGGAGGAAATTTATATATTGGTATTGATGATTATTCAAATATAATCGGAATCGATCTAGATCTTAAGACTTTAAAGAAGCAAAATGAAGATGGATTAATACTTTATTTTAATCAACTTATGACACAATATTTTGAAAAAAGTGTATTTGGATTTATTGACCATTCTATAATATCTATAGCAGATAAAAAAGTTTTCTATGTAAAAGTTTTAAAATCTTCAAAACCTGTTTATGTCAGGATTGAAAATGATAAAATATTCGTTATACGTGCAGCGGCTTCAGTTCAACACTTAGATATTGAAGAAGCTACAAACTACATTACTAAGCATTGGAATAGTTAATTACAATACAGTATAACAAAAGGTGCGTTCTAACAACTTCTTCACCCAGATAATTCCTTCTGCAAGGTGTATAGCAAGTCATCATTGTGCTCTTAGAGAGATATTATTACCATCACACCCACACTCGCGTCACAGCACCCCTTATTCGCATCGATCCATCAAAATGACCAATCTCCTTATTTAAATACATCCGTGCTTAACTATGGGTTCTTCTCGATTGAAATTTGACCCAATAATAGATATATTTGAACAATAATTGAGAGGTATTACATGAAAGAGTTGATTTCTTTCACCAACCGCATTGAAGCACAGATTTTTGCGCAGCAGCTTGATGAAGTAGGGATCGCCTACATCATCCAATCAAACGATGGTTCAGGACTTTTCCCTACCAGTATAGAGATTGAAACAGTCAAAATAATGGTAGGTGAATGCGACTGGGATCGAGCAACCAAGTTACTTGAGAACACAGACTAATCATCGTCATTCAGGGACTTCATAAGCTTTTCTTCAAATTCTTTTGAGATATCCGGTTCTTTTTTTTCTGGTTTGTAATAACCATCAGCAAATTCATGAAATACTATTTTATGGATTAAATCATAATCACCATCGATTTCTCGCCGTTTTGCAATAGCATTGATCACTTCGTCGGTCTTAAGTCCAAAATTCTTTTTTATTTTTAAGAAATCAAATGAACATAGTTCTTTCTTTACCTCAGATTCTGATTTATTCATTAACTCGTTATATCGGTTCATAAACTGTTCTCTTCCAACATAAAATTCTGGTTTATATTTTTTAGCAAGAATTGAATATAGATCAACGTATTCATTATCGTTATAAAGTTTATTATTTTTTGCTATGTCTTCGAGATCAAATTCCCGTTTATATTTTTCTGTAAGATCAAACCGAAATGATTTCAGTATTCTCAACTTTTCTTTATAGGACATATTTTCGATATACTGTTTCCGCCTTGTAATTATTTTTCCACTTTGTCGTTTTTGTTCTTGTCGTGCATCCTCTTCTTTTTTCATTTTTTCTGCTAATTCTTTTTGTGCTTTTTCTGAATAAAGGTATTCTACATATTTAGAATATATAAAACTATTTGTAAAAAGAGGCAGTGCATAGTCTGAGTTTTTTGCGTTTTTAACACCTTGATCAGTTGAGATGTTTTGGCACCAAAATTCCCACTTGTCGTGATTATCAATAACCATTTTTAACTCAGAAGCTGGATATTTCAATAGTTGTATTCGACATTTATCCCGGACATTTGGCGCATAATGTTTCTTAGCAAATAATACATTGACGATATGAAGGGCAAATTTGTTTGAGTCCAATTGCTCATCGGTTTGGTGAGACAGGTCGCCATCGGGGCAAACAGTTGCAAGTAATTTTTGTAATTCTTCTTTTCTATTTTCTTCTACTGGCAAGATTTTATCTTCTTCTTGAGAATCTTTTTCTTCTGTTTCATTTGTTTGACGCGAGCCGCAAGGCGAAGCGTCTTCTTCAAAATCTACAGATTGAAAATCTCTACTACCAGACATATTAGTATAGTAGTATTCTTTATTAGTATTATTATTAGTATTAGTAGTGGTTGTTTTGCGAACTCCATTGTCTTTATTGAGAACAATACAATCTTTTTTGCGAACAAAGTCATTTATTAAAGAACTATCTGCATTTTCCATGGATCGACTGTTTTTTTTATGAACACCTATCTTTATGCACTTCTGATAAAGTTTTGAGAAATTTACAACAAACCCATTACCATATCGACCAGTGTTTACATACATTCTATCAATATAATCCATCAATTCCTTATTAAGGACGTTATTTATTTTTGATTTGCTTATACCAGTATCTTCTTGTATTTTACTCTCGTAAAATATCCATAAAAGTGGTTGTGACAGCATATACATTAGAACTATTTTTGCTGGATAACTTAATACCATTTCTTTCCATAAAACAGGATTAGGTATTTGTGCATAACCGCATACTTCAACCATTTCTTCAGGAAACTCTCTCCGTTCATTTTCTTGTTTCATTTTTACCTCATAAAAAAATCCTTATTGTCATATATGGTTGATCCTTACATACAAGCCAACTGACACTTGTATATAACCCATATATGACAATAAGGACTCTTATCGCCTCGAGGGCCAGCTGTTGTATAAGGGGATCAACCTCATTATTAAATATGCTTTTTAACTCAATAAATCGATTGCTTTTTCAGCAATTGTTTCATTAATAATTTCTGCACCAGAGATACTATTTTTCAATTCCTGTATCGAAAGTTTCTCTACCCTTATATCACCCATAAAATCTTTCTTTGTCGCATATATAGCCCCTTGTTCATGGTAAAAGTAATGAAGATAAGGGGATGATCTATCTTCAGCAAATAGTATGTCTCTTTCTGTATCTCCAATAATAAGTTCATTTTCAATCGTCTTAATAATTGCTGTCATTTTTTTCTCCCTTAAGTTCTTTCATTAGCATTTCTGCAATAATCTGATATATGTATTTCTTCCTCTGGAAGGATACCCATTTAAGTAATTCGTGTAACTTTTTTGGCACTTTTACACTGCACCATGTTTCAATTTTTTTATTCATGTATTTATCTTGTGAAAAAAAGTAGAATAGTGTAATTTTCTCAGAAATAATTCTGGGAAAGAATACCTCCCGCCCCCCCCTGAAATAGTAAAATATACCAAACATTATCTTACTTTAATCATCATCAACAATACATTCATCATTATACGCTTCGAAATCAGAATATGAGTAATCCTTTATTAAATCATAATCCCAGTATTCATTTTCCTCTGGAATCTCAGGACCATAGTAAGTATTGTATATCGTGATACCTGTAAAGGTATGACATGTAAGTTTGAAGAGCCTATTCAAGGGAAACCACTTGGTTTCATATTTAATCTCTATCATATTTACTTTATTTATAGCTGTATAAAAATCATTCATTGCCGGATTAAATACTTGGCAATAACCATTTATCTTGCCATCTTTGTAATAATAATCTATAAACAATTCATCAATTTCAAAAATTGATTGTTTTGATAAAAGAAACTTAGCCAATTCAATTAATTCTTGCTTGTTTTTTTCTGATCGAAATGTTGTAAAATTCTGCACATATGTTCCCATTTTATTCCTCCATAAATATTAACATTAGTAAATCATTTCTCGGCTACCACCAATAGTCATACCAAACAAAGCCCATTCATCATATTTCATCACGTGAATTATATTTTTTTAAAATCCTTCCCTGTAATGTGTAAAAGAACGCCTCTGGACATACTTCGAGTGTGAGCAAGATCGACATGACCGCACCTCCAACGGTCATACCAATCAGTTGTCATGCAACTTGTTTCATGACTTCGCTCAGGAAATTACCAGAACCACAGCAAGGATCGATAATAGTATGTGGTTTTATTGAAGGAATCACACCATAATCAACCAAGTCACATGTATAGAAATTACGTCCGGTCATCATACATGCTCGTGCTGTAGAACCGCCGCCGCAAAAAGGATCAAGAATAACGTCGCCTTCTTTTGTGTTGAGCAAAATCCATTCTGCAATCAAATTTGGGTTCTTTGCGTTTCTATGTTTTCCTTTTTCCTCATTAGCTCGCATAGACATGATCGAAGAATACTGATAACTAAATTTATTTTTTTGTAGGTTTCGTTTATCTCTATCCCAAGCTTCACTAATGGGTTGAATATCAATCAAGTTCATACGATCCGATCCGTTTTTTGTTGCAACAATAATATGTTGAGAATCATATCGATAGAAACCTTTCGGTATTTTATTACTTGATTTTGTTGGAGCGGTCAGAGTCCGATAGTTTCCAAATATTTCATGTATAACATTGTAATAAAGGTGAATATTTTTATCTGGAACAAATGCATAAAAACGTCCACCTTCCTTCAGAGAGCGATACATATCAGTAGTTTGAGGATAGAGATTTTTAAAAACTGTTGCTGGCGAATCATCATACAGAGTGTTGCTCTCAAAATTCGTTCCATAGGGATAATCCGTAATTACCATATCAACAGAACCGTCGTCAAGGTTTGACATGTAATCAAAATTATTCATAATATAATTTTTATTAATTTCAATATGCATATTTTTCTCCTTCCAAGGTCTAAGTCCCTGAATGCATTATCAAAAATCAACATGTTTCATCACATGTAAATGATTTAGAAAATCCCTCTCTGGTATTTGTCAAAGATCGCCTCAGGACATACCTCAAGCGCCGGCATGGATTATGCCTTTGGCGCATGAGTTAAAATTGTATGTCCGAGATTTTGCAATACTCTTGAAGAGCATCAGAACTCTGTTGGTTGCGTGTATTTAACACACGTTCCCAACATCAGTGAGTATATCATAAACTTGTAGTTCTTCAAGAAAATCGATGATGTAACTTTCTACGACAGGAGCTTGCTTATGTATTTAACTAAGTATAAAAAAAGCCACGGACTATGCCGTGGCTAAGGCTCACTCAAACACGTTAAGAATAAACAACTTGACGTGTTGCTACAATCGTCTTTCGATCTCCTTGCTTCTTCCAGCGATGTGTCTTAAACGGCTGTATAATTTTCACAACTTCTTTTGTGCGACCTTTACCAACTCGTTGAATTCGAGTAAACGGTTGTTTTATCATAACCTCTTCTTTCATTTTATTGCTCTTGTCCATTGGTCTATAAATCAATGGTTTTCCATCAAAATGATATTTTCCATCAATGTAAACCCGGTTTATGATCCACTCATTTTGCGAAGATGAATTACTGCGCTTTTTTTGATTTCGCACCTTTTCTCGTTTCATCTGAAAAGGATTTTTTTCGCATTCCAAAACCAGTGAAAAGGTAACAAGAAACCGAAGCAGCTTAACATCAATATCTATAAGTTCAACAACTGTTTCAATCACTTTACCATTCACTCTTGAAACATCTACACCCTCGAACTGACCTACTTCATCATTCCATCTGAATGTAAAATAGGAATACTCGTATTGTCTTTGGACTGTTAATGATAATTTTCCTGCAAACCAACCTCCGGTTATTCCCAGAACATCATCGTAAAAAAAAGATGAAGCGTCCTTACTTTCGAGTATAAATGACTTTTGCATGAAAGCAGGGATTGTATGAAAATCATCTATGATATTTTTTTGAACACACGTAATAACCGAGTTAGTTAACTCATGTGCAATTACTTCTTTTCCAAACGATAATCGATATCCAACAACTCTTGGAATCAACTGAATATTTATATTGTTATTTTGGGCATTTGCATAAATGACAATGTTCAAATTTTCTTGATTTAAGAAAACATCAGACTGATAAACACATGACGGAATAGTTACAGATTTAACTTGTGACGAAATTCTCCTATCCATAGTAACCCCATAGAAAACATGCAGTGTCCTTTAGGGTTCACTCTCCAAATAATACCTACGGCATTATCAGTTAGGAGATGTTTTTTTGCTGCATGCCCTATAAGTTTGGGGTAAGATTTGATTTCGTTATGATAAGATTCAGGAAGTGGTAAAGAGGTTGAGAAAAATTAAGGACGGATTGTGCAACGAATGATGTGTTCATAAACTCAGTCCTCCTTAAGTGATTTTATAGTAACATAAAGTCGAAAATAAATCAAAGAAATCTCCAAATTAAGTATTTTTTTCATTGAACTCTTTTTATTTTTTTAAGCTCTCCATCCAACTTCTTTTTGGCAGTTTTATATTCTGGCAAGGTAACAATCGGCTCGACATTTTCAACATGAGAATATGAAAGTCCTTGCTTGAGGTATCCACTATATATAGGGCGTATAAGGGATACCACCCTACCTATGGTATATTTGTTATTTGACGAATCTCGAAATCCATCTTTATCGAGCTTTTCTTTGATTGCTGGTAGAGATTCTCCGCTAATTAGCATTGAAAAAATCATTTTTACCGCTTCGGCGTATTTGGGAATGGGGGTGTAAAAATCGCCCACACGTTGATAAGCGAAGATTTTACTGAGGTAAATTTTACCTGAAGCAATATACGCCTTAAAACCTTTTTTGCGAGCGTTCTTATTTTGAATTTCCTTTATTACTTTAATAAACTCCATGGTGTTCCTCCATGGGTTTATCTTTGTGGTGGAGCGTAATTATTCCCAAATTTTATCAATAGTTTTCTTGTATCTCTTTTTTACAATTTTGATTACATTCTCAGGTGTTTGATGACTATACCTCATGGTCATAACTTCTGATGAATGACCAACAACAGAGCGAAGATCGGCTGGGTCCATAACTTCGAGCATTGTGGTATTATACGTATGCCGCAGGGAGTGAATAACGAGATTTCGTTTTCCGTCTTGGTTTATACCAACCTTTTTTAATCCTCTGAGGAATGCATCGCGCAGTTTTTGGGGTGATGCAGGGGTATAAGGTTTCTGTCCCTGAAAAATAAATTCATTTTCGGGACAATTTGCGGTTTCCTTCCATTGCTTGAGATAATGAATGGTTTGTTTAGGCAGTATTGTTCCTCTCATTGTTCCGCTCTTGGTAGTTCCAATACTACGATCCTCCTTTATTGCTTTGGTAATCTTGATGCCATTATTTTCCCAATCAACATCTGTCCATTTTAAAGCGCGAACTTCACCTGATCGCATACCACTAGTGATTAAAACATGAATTAAAGCTATTTTTTCAACAGTTCCCCAGATGGTAAGCAGTTCTTTGTCATCCTTAGGGAAAAGTAGTTTTATTTCATCTTTTGTTAAGATGTCGCGGCGTTTATAGCTTTCACGGGATAGGAAGTCGATTTTATTGATCGGATTTTTGGTAATAAATTCCTCATCTTCCGCGTAATCAAGAACAATCTTAAAGATTCTAACGACTTTGTTGATCGTTTCCGCTGCTGGCGGTTTTCCTGTTCGAAGGGTTGCTGGGACAAAGGACCGATCCATAATCGCATTTCGCCAACGCCTGATGGATGCAGTTGTGATTTCTGCTAGTTTGGTCTGTCCAAAGTATGGGAGAATGTAGTTATCGAGGTAAGCACGATAATCTTGGGCAAGCTTAGGAGTGATCGGATGTCCATCACTTTTCTTGTCAGAGAGGAATTGACACCGACCTTCAATGAAAAAGTCATCCGCAAAGTGCGCTAAGACCATTGTGGGACCACTATTCTGTCCTTCAGCGAGCAAATTCTCGCAAAAAGCACGAGCGGCAGATTCATTTTTACAACCTGTCGAATGCCTAATCCGTTTCGGATCGTTTCCTAACCTGTAATAATAGTTTCCGCCCTTTGTTGTGGGCTTCAAAAGGCGATAGGGTGCGCTATAACGTGCCATCATTTCCTCCTCATCATACTGAACTATGCTTTTTCAGCGGTTCGTTTCGATGTTTTGTGCATTTTTGAAGGAAATCGGACGGTAAAAGGCGAAGTGGTCCTAAAATGGTCCCAAACGATCAAATCAGGACATAAAAAAAGCCTTCCCGAGTTAATCAGGAAGGCTTTAATTCCTTATTTTATAAGGAGTTGCGGCGAAGAAGACTTGAACTTCCATGGGTCGCCCCACTAGCACCTCAAGCTAGCGTGTCTACCAATTCCACCATCGCCGCGAACCGTCAACGCTCCGTTTCCGTGACGTTGACGAGGGACACTGTATCAAATGGCGGAAAAAGTGTCAATACGATCCAAAGAAGTTTTTCGCTCAGCTCAGTACGCCGTGCCTTCAAAGGCCGGGCCTTTACGCCTTGGCCATCCAGAGGCCGTGGAGGTTGCAGTACTCGTAAGCCGCCAAGACCTTGTCGTCGGCGGTGATCGCGAAGGTCGCCTCGGGCTTTTCGCCGGGAGAGAGGCATTTGCGCTGGGCCCCTTTCGCGGTTTCGAGATAGATCCACTGAATCGAATGCTCGGCGGTCATGGGGTGCTCTACCGACCCGACTTTCACGGTTACGGTCGAGCCGGAGACGGTAATAACGGGAACGTGCTTTTCCTTCGCCGCGTCCACGGTGTTGGCCTTCAGCTCGGCCATTTCCTCGCCGCAGCAGACCACGGGCACGCCGGAATTGCGCACCATGCCGACGATGTTGCCGCAATGCTTGCAGATGAAAAATTTCGGTTCGTTACACATTGATACATCTCCTAGAAATGGTAATATCGGCCGGGCCGTTCAGGCGAACCGGCTACTTAACAGTATACGACTACTCGGTCTTGACACAATCCTCTTTTTGAATTATTTTAACAAAGCGTTCCGACGCGACGGGCAATTAGCTCAGCTGGTTAGAGTATTACCTTGACATGGTAGGGGTCACTGGTTCGATCCCAGTATTGCCCAAACCGGATAACCTTCAGGTTGTCCGGTTTTTTTTCGCTTATTCCCTCTTTTTTGTTTCCCACAGCTAACACGCACCCGTATATTTACGGTGTACGCAAGGGGTTTTCCAAAAAAATTCCTGGCAAGGGAGGTCTTATGAAAAAAAGGGTGAAGATCGCGTTTTTCGACGCAAAGCCCTATGACCGCGCCTGGTTCGGCGCCGCCTTGAGGGATTCCAACTTCGCGGAGACGGAGTTTGAGATAGATTATTTCGAGAGCAAGCTTTCGGCGTCCACGGTGAAGCTTGCCCAGGGACATGACGCGGTATGCGCCTTCGTGAACGACCGCGTGGACCGCGACGTCGCGACGGACCTGGAAAAGTACGGGATTCGCCTGGTCGCGCTTCGGTGCGCCGGCTACAACAACGTGGACCTGGAAGCCGTGTGGGAGCGGGTTCACGTGGTCCGGGTTCCCGCCTATTCTCCCCATGCGGTGGCGGAACACGCGGCGGCGCTTCTGCAAACGTTGAACCGCAAGGTGCACGTGGCCTACAACCGCATTAGGGACGGTAATTTCGCCCTTTCCGGGCTTGTCGGCAGGGACTTGTACGGCAAAACCGCGGGGATAATCGGCACCGGTAAAATCGGCAAGATACTCGGCCGTATTCTGGCGGGATACGGGATGAAACTGCTCCTATCCGATCCCTACCCCGACGAGGCCTTCGTTGAATCGATAAACGCCATGCCGGGGGGCCAGGCGACCTACGTGGACCGGGATACCCTGTATCGCCAGTCCGACGTGATCAGCCTCCATTGCCCGCTCACCCCCGAAAACCGCTATATGATAAACGAGCGGAGCATCGCCCTCATGAAGCGCGAGGCGATAATCGTCAATACGGGACGCGGCGGCCTCATCGATACCCGGGCCCTGGTGGAAGCCCTTAAAACCGACCGGATACGGGGGGCGGGACTCGACGTGTACGAGGAAGAGGAGCTCTATTTCTTCGAGGATTGGTCCATGGCGCCCATCCGGGACGATCTGCTGGCCCGTCTCATGCAACTGCCGAACGTGATTCTTACGGCCCACCAGGCCTTTCTGACCGAGGAAGCCCTCGGCGAGATCGCGCGCGTGACGCTCGCGAACATAGACGCTTGGGCGACGGGGAAACCCCTGGACAACGAGATTTGCTATCACTGCGAGGGAACGGGAAAGGGCGCGGAATGCGTACGGGAAAGCGGCGCCGCGTGCTGGGTCGATACCGTACCGCCCGCCGTAACGAGCCCGGCGGCCCCCTCGGACACCGAGATCGCGGGGCGGCAGGTTTGCAGGAAGCCGTTTAGCTACGAGAGCGAACGGTTTACCGACGAGGACGATACCTGCGCCGACGGCGAAACGCCATCGGATTGAGATAGCCTCGGATTGAGATAGCCTCGGATTGAGATAGCCTCGGATTGAGATAGCCTCGGATTGAGAAAGCCTCTAGCGCCGGTAAAAAAGGGCTTCGCGGGAATCCTCGTCCCGAAGCCCTTTGAGGCGTTGGAGTTCCCCGAGAACGCGTTCGTCGGCGCGGGATTCGGACGGAACATAGCCCGTCTTCCGCAACGCCTGGTTAATGATCAACTCGTCTTTATGGGCCAAGGCCTGTAGCCTGCAGGCGAGGTTTATCCCGTAGCCCACGTAATCGCGATACTTGAGCTGCGAGGCTTCGGCGGAAATTTCGTATTTAAATACCTTCTCGGATACGAGGGCGCCGGCCAGGCCGAGGCCGCCGTACGGCTTGAACAGTTCCTCTTCGGTGAAGTCGGAGTACGTGTCGAACACGTTGAGGGCCTCGGAAACGGTTTTTTGGCTGGTCTTATCCCAGATCACGATGGCGCCGTCGCCCATAAGCTTATAGTAGGAACAGTCGAAGGCGAACTGGTTCACGCAAGAAAGAAAGTTCGAGGTGAACTCCTTGATGAGATCGAAGACGGTCTCTTCCGGGTTCGCGCAGAGAAAGTCCGAAAAGTTCCGCATGTCCACGCACAGGATTAGGGCGTCGTCTTTTACCTCGGCTAAATAGACGTTGTCGAAAATGTCCACGGGCATTTTTCCGAGCCCGGCGAGTACGGAGGCGTCGAGATCGATGGTGGAGTCGAGGGCCTTAACGAATTCCCGCGTGCCGCCCAAGGCATTGGATACCGCCGCGGCGATGGCTTCGTCCGTCGGAAAGCCGTTGAGGCGGACCCGCTCGGTAAATTGGGGAATGTCGTGGTCGGCGTCGGTAATGACCAGGGTTCCGTCGCATTCCAGGCCCAGGGCAATTTGCGTTAAGCCGCCCGAGTCCGCGTCTTTGAGCTGAATAATCCTGTTCTTAAGGGATACCAACATATTTTTACTGTACCACAGAAAAACCCGGTGGTATACTGGATAAAACCGCTCCTTCCGTAAGGATACATTTAGAAAGGGGATGCCATGTCCGGATTTAATACTTCCCGTTTTATACCGCCGGATCGCCTGCTCGGCCTGCCGTTCCGCGTCACGCAACAGCTTCCGTATATCATTATTACCGCCTTGGCCAGTTTTATCGCGTTCGTGTTTTTGCCGCCGGTCTCTTACCTGTCCACGGGCCTCACCCCCTTCTTTTTCGTGCTCCTGGGCCTGGCGCTTATCCTCGCCGTCTCGCTCTTCCTGCTGCGCGCGGGAAAACTGGAACGGGCCGTGGCGCTTATGACGTTGACCCTGACCGCGGCGGCCCTTTCCGTTCTTTTTTTCATGAAATACGAGGGTTCGCCCCATGAGGCATACCGTCCCTTCGCGTTCGCGGGCGCCGTCGCGGTATGCAACATGATGGTCTCGCTCTCGAAAAAGCAAATCTACTTTTTCTTCGCGGCGGTCGTCGTCGGGTGGCTCGCTTTTTTCGCCACCCTCTACCGGCCCACGCTTCTCGCGTACCCCACGGTAACCATCGCGGTGGCGGGCGCCGGCTTTATCGGCCTGCTCCTGGAAAACACGATCCTGATGGTTTTGCACCGCCTCTACGGGGAACTATTGGACGTGGCCGAGAGCGAGAGCAAGATAGCACGGAAATCGTTCGCCGAGTTCCGCTCCCTCGTGCAGGACGCGAAGGAGGGCATCGCCATCGGCGACCGGCTCCTCGCCGCCGTGCGGGAAGTCCGCGGCCATTCCGACCTGATCGTCGCGGCGCAGCAGGAAATTCACGAGAGCGCCGACGGCCTGGCCGGCGAAACGCGGCGCTTCGAGGGCGCCAGCGAGGCGATTCTGGGAAAGGCACGGGAAATGGAGAGGGAACTCGGCACGCAACACGCGGTGATAAACGAGACCTCGGCCACCATCACCGAAATTTCGTCGAATATCGAAAGCATTAGCGCCATCGCGACCCGCCGCCGCGACAATCTGAACGATATCGCCACGGGAGCTTCGCGGCAGAGGGAATTGCTGACCCGCCTGCGGGAAGGCATGGATTCGGTGGAGCATTCGTCTTCGGGAATCGGGGGCTTCGTGCAAACCGTGCAGGACATAGCGAGCCGAACCGCCCTGCTTTCCATGAACGCCTCCATCGAGGCGGCCCGGGCGGGCTCGGCGGGCAAGGGCTTCGCGGTGGTGGCGCAGGAAATCCGAAAGCTTTCGGAAGAGACGCAACGCAACGCGGGTACCATCGAAACCCTCCTACAGGACAACGGGCGCACCGTGGCCGAAACCGGCAAGCTTATGGAAGAGTTTACCCGGTTCGTGGAACGGAATACCGCGGAGACTGCCGCTTTAATGGGCGCGATCGACGAGATTCTGCGGGGAATCGGGGAGATGGATACCGGGGCGAAGGATATGGTCGTACAGGTGCGGGAGTTGGTCACCAGTACCGAGTCCAGCGCGGAAAAGGTCCGGGAAGTGACGGAGGGCGTGGGGGAACAGCGGACGTCTTTCGCGCATATCGCCAAGATAACCGAACAGCTCCGTGCCCTCGTTTCCGGGCTCGAATCGGCCGTGGTAGGCATTTCCCGGTCCACCGACAGCGTTTCCGAGGCGGGAACGCTGAACATTGAGCAAGCCAAGAAACTCAGCCTGCACGCCTAACTTCATAGAGGGGACAATACGCCATGCCCATTACGCTCGATGCCGAACGCGGGGTGTACCGACTGGACACGCCCGACGCCTCGCTTTTTTACGTCGTCCGCGACGGATTCCTATTCCAAGCCTGGTGGGGGGCCCGCGCCGGTAACCGGGAGCTTGGCTCGTACGCGGACCTGCTCGACGCGGTTCCGCGCTCGCCGCCCATGCCGGGATGCGATTGGAGCCCCGATTCATCGCCCCTGGCGCTGCCCTGCGCCGGTTCGGGCGACGTAAAGGCCGCCGCGGTACGGATCGTTTTCGCCGACGGGACGGTTTCGGCGCGGCTCCGGTTCCTGTCGGCGGAACTCTCCGAGGGCTTTCCGGCCTTGCCCGACAGTTTGGGGAATCCCCTCCCCTCCCTTCGCGCCCGCGACGGCGAGAAGGCGAGCACCCTCACCTTCACCCTCGCGGATACCTTTCGAAAGCTCAAGGCGGAACTCCGCCTCACCCTCATTGAGGGCCATAACGCCATCGCCTCTTCCGTGGTCTTGACCAACGAGGGCGATGAGCCGATCCGGGTCCGTAACCTCGCTTCGGCGGCGATATACCTGCCGTCGGGAGGAATGGACCAGATCACCCTCTCTGGTTCCTGGGGGAGGGAACGGCAACCGGACCGACAGCCGGTGCGCCGGGGCCTTCGGGTTATCGGCAGCGACCGCGGTTTTTCGGGCCATGCCTTCAACCCCTTTACCGCCTTGGTTACCGCCGACGCCGGCGAGCGGTCGGGCAAGGCCTGGGGCTTCTCCCTCGTCTGGAGCGGCGATTTCGCCATTTCCGTGGATACCGACCAATTCGACGTGTCGCGAATCGTCGTTTCTTCCTGCGGTACCGATTTTTCCTGGCGTCTGGAGCCGGGCGACCGTTTGGCCAGTCCCCAGGCGGTGCTGGCGCACGCCCCGCGCGGCTTGGGCGACCTCTCGCGGACCTACCACCGGCTCTACCGCGACAACCTCTGCGTCTCCGCCTTCGCCGATTCGCCGCGGCCCGTGCTCATCAATAATTGGGAAGGCACCTATTTCGACTTCGACCACCGAAGGCTGGTATCCCTTATGGACGCCTGCGCGGGAACGGGGATCGAGCTCTTCGTCCTGGACGACGGCTGGTTCGGCCGCCGGGATAACGACAGGACCTCGCTCGGCGACTGGACCTGTGACCGGAAGAAACTTCCGGGGGGCCTTGAGGCCCTTGCCGCGGACGCGCAAAAACGGGACCTTCGCTTCGGCCTATGGTTCGAGCCGGAAATGATCTCGCCGGACAGCGACCTCTATCGCGCGCATCCCGATTGGGCCGTTACCGTGCCCGATCTCGAACCGCAGGAATGCCGAAACCAACTGGTGATCGACATGACCCGGGAAGACGTGCGCCGGTATCTGATCGACTCCATCGCGCGCGTACTCGAGGGCGCGGGCGTTTCCTACGTCAAATGGGATTTCAACCGCCCGCTCACCGACATATTCTCCGCTTCTCTCGGAGCGGAGCGTCAGGGAGAGTTTACCCGACGCTTCATGGAAGGGACCTATGCGGTCATGCGGGAACTCACCGCCCGTTTCCCGCGGGTCCTGTTCGAGGGATGCGCGAGCGGGGGCGGCCGTTACGACCCGGGAATGCTCTACTTCATGCCGCAATTCTGGACCAGTGACGACACCGACGCCCGGGAGCGATTGCGCATACAGTGGGGAACCTCGCTGGTCTACCCCTTTTCCGGCATGTCGGCCCACGTTTCCGCCTCGCCGAACCATCAAACGGGACGGGTTATGCCCTTTGATTTCCGCTGCGCCGCGGCCCTCACCGGTTCCTTCGGGTACGAATTGGACCTGACGGCCCTAGATACAGGGGAATTGAGCGCCATAGCGGGCCAGGTCGCCGCGTGGAAACGAAGGGAACGAATCGTGCGCACGGGAGATTTTTGGCGCCTGAAAAGCCCGTTCGAGGGTAACGAGACGGCATGGATCTTCGTCTTGCCGGATAAAAGCGAGGCTTTATTCTGTTTCTACCGCGAGATGAACGCGCCAAACCCGGGCACGGGCAGATTGAGCCTGGACGGGCTCGATCCGGACTCGCCGTACCGCGTGGAGGAAACGGAAACGAGCGTGGGGCTCGGCCTTTTGGCGGGGTTCCCCGCCGCGGGCGCGCTCCTTTACGGGGCCGACCTGATGGGACCGGGCATCGCGTTGCCGCTCTCGCGCTCGGACTGGACCTTCGCCATTATCCGGTTTAGGCGGGTTTGAGGGAATCCTATTCGAACCGCTTCACCAGGTACGCGTAGCGCTGTCTGAGCATGGCGCTCTTGGAAATGGTATCGGGGCCGTACTTGATCGGCGACGAAAGCAGCGTGACGAGCCGGACGGCGCGGTCGGTGGAGATCCGGCCCACGTCGGTTTTCCAGTAATGCCAGGAAGCCCCGTTCATGCCGTACACGCCCTTTCCCCACTCCGCGTAATTGAGGTAGAGCTCGAGGATCCGGTCCTTGCCCATCACGTATTCCATTTCCAGGGCGAGGATCATTTCGAGGTATTTTCTCAGATAGCTCTTCTCGGGATTGAGAAAGAGGGTTCGGGCGGTTTGCATGGTTATGGTACTGCCGCCGTACATGGGTTCGCCCAGATTCTTATTGAGCCGCCAGGCGTTTTTCAGCGCGGGCAACAGGATGCCGCGATGGGTCATGAACGAGCCGTCCTCCACCTTTACCGCCATATTCCTGAAGCGGGCCGGAATCTTTTCCAGGGGAACGAAGCGGATCGGCTCGTTTTTCCATTGCCAGATCACGCTACGGTACAGCATGATCCCCGTCACCGGCGGGTCAAACCACTTGCAGTACAGGACGAGGGGCATGGTCGCCACGACGAAAAGAAGGTGCAGCCAAAGCACGAACGAGCCGAGGGCCAGGGCGCAGCGCCGCGCGAGGAGCGCGGCTTTCTTCCTGAGTTCGGGCGGGATCGCGTCCATTCGCGGTACAAAGCGGCCCTTCCCGGGAGTCCGTTTCGTTACGGGTCTCGTTTCCATTGGGCTTATCGTTTCCAGAAGGATTTCGTGAAAAGGACGAAGACGGTGAACACCTCGAGCCGGCCGACCAGCATCATGGCGTACAGCCACAGCTTTATCCAGTCGGGGAAAAAGGCGTAATTGAACAGGGGCCCCACCAGGGAAAAGCCCGGACCGATATTGCCCAGCGTCGCGAGGGTGGCCGTGAGGCTCGTCATGATATCGAACCCGCCCCAGGCCACCACCAGGGTGGAAATAATGACCGTGCACAGGTAGAGCCACACCATGGCCGCGATGTTGTATACGATCTTCTTATTCATGTACTGCCGGTTCATAAAGATGCCGAAAACGCCGCGGGGATTGACCATATACTTCATTTCCGCGAAGCCCATCTTCACGAGGGTCAGGATACGGCCCACCTTGATGCCGCCGCCGGTCGAACCGGAACAGCCCCCGATAAACATGACGGCGAAAAGGACCGCCTGGGAAAAAAACGGCCACTGCAGGTAGTCCGCGGTGCCGAAGCCGGTGGTGGTGAGGATCGATGCCACCTGAAAGGAGGCGAAGCGAAACGAGGCGAAAAAGCCCTCGTAGGCCCCCGAGGAACGGAGATTGAGGGTAACCAGGACCGAGGCGACGCAGAATATGGCGATGTAGGCCTTCCATTCGGAATCGCGGAATACGGAGCGGTAATCGCCGTGCAGCAGTTTCCAATGGAGGGCGAAGTTGGAGCCCGCGAGCACCATGAAAACCGTAATGACCGCGTCGATGTAGGCAGAACCGAAGGTGCCGACCGATACGTTTTTCGTGGAGAAGCCCCCGGTCGCCATGGTGGCGAACGAATGGGTCACCGCGTCGATAATGTCCATCCCCCCGAGCATGAGGAGCGCGACCAGCGCGACCGTAAGCCCCAGGTAGACGAGCCACAGGATGGAGGCGGTTTGGGAGAGCCGGGGGGTAAACTTGTCCACTTGGGGCCCCGGAGCCTCGGCCTCCATGAGCGCCCGGCCGGAAATGCCCAGGAGGGGGAAGATAGCCACGGTGAGCACCACGATTCCCATGCCTCCCAGCCAGTGGGTAGTTGCCCGCCAGAGCAAAAGCGAGCGGGGCAGGGACTCGATATCCGTCAGAATCGTCGCCCCGGTGGTGGTAAAGCCCGACATGGACTCAAAAAGGGCGTCGATGAACGAGGGAATCCAGCCGGAAAGGAAAAAGGGCAAGGCGCCGATTACGGAAGCCGAAACCCAGGAAAGGACCACGAAAAGATAGCCGAACCGGGAGCTCAAGACGACCCGTTCGGTAACGACCAGGAAGGAAAGGACAAAAAGAAGCGCCCCCAGGGCCGAGGGAAGCGCGAAGGCGCGAACCGCGGCCAAACCCTCGCCCAAGGCAAGCCCGACGAGCATGCACAGCAGAATAAAGGCCGAGATCACCGAAAGGAGGACGGACACGGCCCGGAAAAGCGATTTCGCCTCGCCGTGTTTAGCGATCATCAGCGCCCCCGAATATGGCTTCCAAGGCGGTTATCTGCTGCTTGCGGGCAACGAGCCCGATCTCGTCGCCGCCGACGAGCACGGTTTCGCCCGAAGGCACGATAAAGGTATCGTTCTTGATGATGAAGGCGATCAATACGTCCGCCGGGAGCACCACGTCGCGCAGGGCCTGCCCGGCCACGGGAGAGGCGGCGTCCATGCGGAGCTCGATGATCTCCACGTCGTCCTCGTAAAACCCGAAAATGGTACGCATGTGCGCCTTTCTGACGATTTCCAGGACCGCCGCGCCTACCGCGTCGTTGGCGCAAACCACCGCGTCCAGGTCGAGTTTATGCTGCAGGGGGAATAACCGGTCGTTTTCGGCCAGGGCGATAACCTTTTTCGCGCCGAGCATCTTCGCCAGCTGCGCCGAGATGAAATTCTTGGATTGGGAACCCGTGGCCGCCACGTAGAGATCGACCCGGTCCACCCCCGCGGCCTCCAACACGCCGGTTTCGGAACTGTCCGCGCAAATGACCGAAATATTCTGGAATTCACGGGAAACGCGCTTACAGGATTCGGAGGACGCCTCGATGAGGGTTATGTCCGGCTTCCGGCTGAAAAGGCGCACCGCCTTGCCCCGGCGCCCGTTCTCGACGGGCGTATCGGCCGAAAGATACTCCATAATGCGCTCGGAAACCCTCGTGGCGCCCAGAACCAAAACCCTCCGGACGGCGTCGTCCAGGCCGTGCACCTTGCCGAGAAGGACGTCGAGGGAATCGGGCGGGCCGAGTACGTAAAGTCGGTCCGTGCTCACGATCCGGCAATCGCCCTTGGGCACGATTATGCCGCCGTCGCGCACGACCGCGGCGACCAGAAAGTGCCGAAGCGAGCTTTGCCTGAGCTCGCCGAGGGTATGGCCGATAAAGCCGGGAAGCGAGGTGGCGGGGACCGTCCTGAGCTGGAGCGCCCCGTTATGCAGGGGATAGACGGCCCCGGCGAACCCCTGGGCGACGATGCGGACCAGCTGGCGGGCGGCCTCCAGGGCGGGGTTCACCAAATAGTCTATGCCGAAGGTATCGCGTTGCGCCTTCGAAAGGCCCGAATAGAAGGGAGTTTCGACCCGGGCGATGGTCCGGGTCCGCTTGGATTCAGCCGAAACGAGACCGCAGGCCACGATATTGACCGAGTCCGATCCGGTCATGGAAATGAACCAATCCGCGGTATCTATCCGTGCGGCGGTCAGGGTTTCCGGCCGCGTGCCGTCCTCGTTGATGATGAGACAATCTAATTCGTTGTCCGCGAGCCTGGCCGTTTCGGGGTTTTGCTCGATAAGGACGACGTCGTGTTTTTCCTTGATGAGTTCGCGGGCGATCGCCGTTCCGACCAGGCCCGCGCCGACTATCACGATGCGCATGCGGCCCATTATACCGGACCGCGCGCCCTTAGGCTAGCACGATTCCATGCCCGCCTTGACCGCTTCCACGTTCAGGGGAATGAGCGTTCGCTTCGCGCCGGGGAAAAAGTGGGCGAGCACCTCGTCCAGGCGGTTTAAGAGCACCGCTCCGGTCTTTTTCGCCAGGGCGCCGAGCATGACCATGTTCGCCACGCGCACGTTGCCCATTCGGTCGGCGATTTCCGTGGCGGCCACGGGTACGACGCGAAATCGCTCCAGTACCGCCTTCGGCAAGTCCGAGAGGGGAACCAGGGAGCTATTCACCAGCATAAGCGCCCCGTCCTTCAGGGTGGATACGCATACGTCCAGGCTATCCCGGTTCATTACGACCGCCGAATCGGCGCGGGAGATGACGGGACTGGCGATCGGGGTCTCGGAAACCACGCAATTGGCGCGGGCGATTCCGCCGCGTTTTTCGGCGCCGTAGAAGGGGAAAAAGCTCACCTGCTTGCCCTCTTCCATGCCGCAATACGCCCAGATTTGGCCAAGAGAGATGATACCCTGTCCGCCGAACCCGGCAAAAATGGTTTTTTCCATACTCAGGCGTCCTTTCCCGCGGTTTTTGCGGGCAGTTCATTCTTTATTTCGCCGAGGGGAAACTCGGCGGTCATGGCGGTTCCGACCCATTTGGCCGCTTCCACCGGGGTCATGGACCAATTCGTGGGACAGGGGGAAAGGATTTCCACCATGGTGAAACCGATGCCCTCCATCTGCGCCTCGAAGGCCTTCTTAATGTATTGCTTGGTTTTCTGCACGTTAGCCGGGGTATTCACCGCGCCCCGGGCCAAATACCGCGTGCCCTTGAGCGTCGCCAGCATTTCGATTACCCGAATCGGGTAGCCCATGCCCGCCTCGTCCGGATCGCGACCCTTCGGCGCCGTGGCCGCCTTTTGGCCCACCAGGGTGGTAGGCGCCATCTGGCCGCCGGTCATGCCGTAAATCGCGTTATTGACGAAGATGACGGTGAATTTCTCGCCGCGGTTCGCCGCGTGAATGATCTCGGCGGTTCCGATCGCCGCAAGATCGCCGTCGCCCTGATAGCAAATGACCAGATGGTCCGGAAGCATGCGCTTTATGCCCGTCGCCGCCGCGGGGGTTCGCCCGTGGGCCGGCTGAACCGAATCGAAATCGAAATAGAGGTCGGCCCAAATGGAACAGCCGACGGGATTGGTCACGATGGAGCGGGTTTTCCACCCCATCTCGTCGATAATCTCGCAGATAATCCGGTGTATCGTGCCGTGCCCGCAGCCGGCGCAGTATTTCGTCTGCACCGAGACGAGGCTCTCGGGATGTCCCGCTACCAATTTCATGCCTTACCTCCCAAAATCCGCGCGCAGCGCCCGTAAACCTCTTCCTCGGTGGGCACGACGCCCCCCGCATGGGGCAACAGGTCCACCGGAAGGCGGTCGCGCAGGCTTAGCCGCACGTCCTCGATCATTTGACCCATGCTCATTTCGACCGTAAGCACCCGCTTCGCGCCGGCGCACGCCGTGACCAGCGCTTCGGAGGGAAAGGGCCACAGGCTGATCGGGCGGAAAAGGCCGACCTTCAAGCCGGCTTCCCGGGCCGCGTCCAAGGCGCCCCGGCATACCCGCGAGGCGGTGCCGTAGGCCACGAGGACCAGATCGGCGTCTTCGCACCGCAGCGCTTCAAACCGGGTTTCTTCCCGCTCTATCGCCGCGTAGCGCTCAAACCGCGAAAAGACCAGGCGCTCCAACTCGGCGGGATCGAGGTTAATGGAAGTAATATGCCGGGGAGCGCGGTTTTGTTCCCGCTGGCGCCCGGCGGCCCAAGAGCTTTTATCGGGCAGGGTCGAGAGGTCGCGGAACGGGGGAAGCTCGATGCCTTCCATCATTTGGCCGATCACCCCGTCGCCGAGGATCATCACGGGCATGCGCCACTTATCGGCCAGGTCGAAGGCAAGGGCCGTGAGGTCGGCCGCTTCCTGAACCCCGGCGGGGGCCAGCACGACGGTGCGGTAATCGCCGTGGCCGCCGCCCCTCGTGGATTGAAAATAGTCGCTTTGCGCGGGGGCAATCGAGCCGAGCCCCGGCCCGCCCCGCACGATATTCACGAACACCAGCGGAAGGTCCGCCCCGGCGGCGTAGGAAATGCCTTCCTGCTTCAGGCTAATTCCCGGGCTTGAGGAGCTGGTCATGGCGCGAACGCCCACCGAGGCGGCGCCGTACACCATATTTATCGCGGAAACCTCGCTCTCGGCCTGAATAAACACCCGCCCATACTCCGGTAAGCGTTCTGCCATATAGGCGATAAGCTCGTTCTGGGGCGTGATCGGATACCCGAAATACGCCGTGCATCCGGCCCTGATAGCCGCCTCCGCTATGGCCTCGTTTCCCTTCATGAGCACTTTATCGGAATGCGCGTTCATCGCTTCCCTCCGGTCGTATCCGTATCTTCCAACTCATATACCGTTAATGCCGTATCGGGACAGATACGGTAACAGGAAGCGCACGCGGTGCATTTTTCTGGTTTGGCGAACCGGGTGGGGTATACGCCGCTGCCGTTCATGGCCGTATCGGGTTCCAATACCTTGAAAGGACAGCTTGCCACGCATAAATAGCATCCCTTACAGCGTTCACGGTCTACCACTACCTTGCCTTGTCTCATGATCACTCCTAGAGATAGATTATGACACTTTTTACTTTTATGTCAATTTGACATATTGACAAAATACGCATATGTGCTATTTTTAGCATGCAACCAATTTAGACACCGGTGGTCAAATTAGGTTGCACGCATAAAACAGTTTTTTCTGAGGAGAAATGAATGGCGATTGAAATTCTCGCGACCGGGCGGTATTTACCCGAGCGCCGCGTCACCAACGACGAACTCGCAAAAACCGTGGAGACCAACGATGAATGGATCCGTTCGCACACCGGCATCGGATCCCGCCATTTCGCCTCCCCCGATCAGGCGACGAGCGATCTCGCCTACGAAGCCGCCATGGACGCCCTCGAAAGCCTCGCTCCCGGCAAGGCCGCCGAAGCGGCGCTCACCTTGGACCTCATCGTCGTCGCGACGGGAACGTCCGACTACTACGGCTTTCCCTCGGTCGCCTGCCTGATTCAGGACCGCCTGGGCGCGGTTAACGCCGGGGCCTTTGACGTGGCGGCGGCCTGCACCGGCTTCGTCTACGCCTTGGACGCGGCGGCGGGCATGCTCAGTTTCGGCCGCCGGAAGCGGGCCCTCGTCATAGGCGCGGACGTACTCACGAAAATTACCAATTGGGAAGACCGCGGGACCTGCGTGCTATTCGGCGACGCGGCGGGAGCGGCGATACTCGAGAGGACCGACGCGCCCGCGGAAGGCCCGGGGAAGCGGGGGATTATCCAATCGGTTTTGAAGGCGCAGGGCTCCGGCGCCCAAGAGCTCAAATGCGAGCGCGGCGGCACCCGGAATCCCTATAAGGACGGCGAAACCATCGAGAAGGCAACCCATATCTACATGAACGGCCGGGCGGTTTATACCTTCGCGGTCAAGGCCTTTACCGATATCATGCAGGAGCTCCTGGACCGCGAGGGAATTACCATGGACCGGGTGAAAAAAATCATCCCCCACCAGGCGAACGAGCGGATCGTGCAGGCCGCCGCGAAGCGTTTCGGCCTGAGCGAGGACAAGTTTTTCATGAATATCGAAAAATACGCCAATACCTCGGCGGCGACCATTCCGGTCGCCTTGGACGAGTACGCCAAAACGGGAGAGCTGAAAAAAGGCGACATCATCATGACCGTCGGCTTCGGCGGCGGCCTCACCTACGGGGGAAATCTGATCGTTTGGTAAACCCCGCCATCCGCGCACGGAAAAAAAACAAGCCCGCCCGACGGCGGGTTTGTTATTTTCCGCGGTCTATCTCCTTGAACCTTTCAAATGATTGTGACAGTATTAAGGAATAAAAAAAAAACACGGTCGTTTTTTTATTTTTCCGGAGGAACATATGAAAGGTACGCTGCGCCGGGTATTGTTGGTTGCCCTCTTTTTGGGCGTTTCAGTGTTTTCACTGTACGCGAGCGAGGGTTCTGTCACGGAAGTAATGGCTGAACTGGTTTTTCAGATAGGAATCATCCTTTTTGCCGTTCGGCTGGGCGGGGGCCTGGTCAAGAAGATCGGGATACCCTCCGTTTTGGGAGAATTGCTCGCCGGCGTCGCGATCGGTCCCTATGCCCTCGGGGGAATTCCCGTCCCCGGATTTTTTCCCCACGGCATATTCCCCCTGCATGAGGGGGCCCTCGCCGTCAGTCCCGAACTGTATTCATTCGCCACGGTCGCCTCGATCATACTGCTTTTCGCGTCCGGGCTCGAGACGGACATCGGCCTCTTCCTCCGCTATTCGGTCGCCGGCGGTATCGTGGGGCTCGGAGGCGTAGCCTTCTCCTTCATCCTGGGAGACATGGTCGGCATGTTCCTCCTCCACACGAATTTCATGGATCCCACGGCCCTCTTCCTGGGCATTCTTTCCACCGCGACTTCCGTCGGCATTACCGCGCGAATCCTCTCGGATCAAAAGAAAATGGATTCCCCGGAAGGAGTTACCATTCTCGCCGCGGCGGTATTCGACGACGTCCTGGGCATTATCATGCTCGCGGTCGTGCTCGGTATCGTGGCGGTCATTAACGGGAGCGGCGGGACGACCAGCCTTGACCTGGCGGCGATCGGCGGCATTGCGGGCCGGGCCTTCGGGATCTGGCTCGGGTTTACCGCCCTCGGCCTGTTCTTTTCCAAGAAAATCGCGGGTTTTCTCAAGATCTTCAAGCACTCCTATGACTTCTCGGTTTGCGCCCTGGGCATCGCGCTGATTCTCGCGGGAATCTTCGAGAAAGAAGGCCTTGCCATGATCATCGGCGCCTATATCACCGGGTTGGCCCTTTCGAAAACGGATATCGCCGCGGTCATCCAGGAACGCATTCACGGTCTATACGAATTCTTCGTTCCCCTTTTCTTCGCCGTTATGGGTATGCTCGTCAACGTGGGAGAGCTCTTTTCCCCGAGCGTGCTTACCTTCGGCCTTATCTATACCGGCGTAGGAGTTCTCGCGAAGATATTAGGGTGCGCCCTTCCCTCCCTCGCACTGGGCTTCAACGCGAAGGGAGCCCTGCGTATCGGAACGGGAATGGTTCCCCGCGGCGAGGTTGCCCTCATCATCGCGGGTATCGGTATTACCGCCGGGATATTGAGCGAGCAGCTGTTCGGCGTCGTGATCATGATGACCCTCCTCACGACGCTCGTCGCCCCTCCCCTGCTCAACTTCATGCTCAAATGGCCAGGACGGGGAACCAGAAAAGAAGCGAAGAGCGCCGATATGGTGACCCTCGACTGGGACTTTCATTCCGACGAAATCGCGGACCTCGTCATCGATACCCTGCTCAAAGACCTGCGGGCTGAAGGGTTCTACGTACAGATGATGAATATCGATGACGGTTTGTCCCAGGCCAGAAAGAACGATATCGCCCTTTCCATTACCGAGTCGGAGCATAAGGTCACGATCGAAACCGCGCCGGAAGACGAGGCCTTCGTGAAGACTTCCATGTACGAAGTGATATTGAAGCTTCACGACGCGATCGAGCGGCTCAGGGAGTCGAGCAATCCCGAGTCCCTGAAAAAAGAGCTCTCGGAAGGGGCTGCCCGCTCGGACAAGAGCCTCCTGAAACTCATCAAGAAAGAAACCGTCTCAACCAACCTCAAGGGCACCACTAAGGTGGAGATCATCACGGAGCTGGTTGACCTGCTCGAGAAGGGCGGCGCGATACGGGATAAGGAAACGGTTATCAACGACGTTCTCGCGCGCGAAAAAACCATGAGCACGGGAATGCAGCACGGAATCGCCATTCCCCACGGAAAAACCGAGGGAATCGAAGCGATGTCCGTGGCGATCGGCGTGAAAAAGGAAGGCATTGAGTTCGGCTCGCTGGACGGAAAGCCCTCAACCCTGTTCATTATGGTCGTATCGCCCAAAAAAGATTCCGGTCCGCATATCCAGTTCCTGGCTTCCATTGCCTATATCTTGAAGGATAAAGACCTGGTGGAACGCATTCACCATGCCAAGAAACCGGAAGACGTGGTCAAGTTGATCCAGGACGCGAGCGTCGGCGCGTAACGGCGCCTGGTTATAAGAAAATCGTTTGAGAAAAGGGCCGTCCGGCATGAACGTGTCGGGCGGCTTTTTTTATTAGAGGGCGAGGACGTTGAATACGGATTCGAGGGAGTCGAGGAAATCGCTGGTTTCGGCTTCGACGGTCAGGGAATCGCCCGCTTTCAGGTGGCCGTCCAGGATTACGGCGGTGTGATATACCGTGCCGATTCCCAGATTTCCCGATACGCCCTTGATCGTATGAACCAATCGGTGGGCTTCCTCGTACCGGCCTTCCCGTATCATATGGACCAACTCAACCCGCGTATCGCGGTAGGAATCCCTGAATTTGACCAGCAGCTTCCGAAGCAGGGCGGTGTTGCCGCCGAGGCGCTCCATAACGCCCTGATAATCGTCGATAAAGCTGAAAGATTCGTCCATTGAGGTTTAGTGTATCAGGTATCCCGCCCTTTTTCCATGTTTTTCATAAAATGCCCGCCCCGATCGGTCGATGATGAAAGGGGAGATTATGCAATGAAACTTTTAGCTTCGCCACTGCCCTTAGCGGGAATCTTGGCCGCCGCGGCCTGCGCGGTATTATCCTGCGCCGGAACCCCGGCCGCGGATTCACGGAATACGAACGGAAACCCGGAAAGCCTCGTAGAGCTTATCTCGGCCGGAAAAACCGCCGAGGTCAAGCAGCGCTTTACCGGAAACGAATCGGTCAACCAAAAAAACGCCCAGGGCCAAAGCCTGCTTCATATCGCCGCGCTGCGAAACGACGCCGACATGGTGGAATTCCTCCTTGCCCTGAAGGCGAACCCTTCGGCGATCGATCCCATGGGAGACACGCCCATGGCGGCCGCGGTGGCCTCGGGTTGCCTGGACGCGGCCCAGGCCCTGGCCAATGCGGGGGCTCCCCTTTTCGCGGCGAATCAGGCGGGAAAATCTGCCTGGGATTACGCGGCCGAATCGGGCGAAGGCGCGATCGCCGCGGTGATAAGCCCGGCCACGATCACCCAGCAGGACGGCGCGGGCAGGACCATACTCCATAAATCGGTGGAGGCCCTGGCCGAATCGTCGGTAGAGGCCATATTGAAATCGGGCGTCCCCGTCTCGACCAGGGACGCCGCGGGCCAAACCCCGCTTTCCCTGGCGTACGGGAAACCCGAAAGCGACGCCGCGGCCAGAATCGCGGCGGCCCTCCTCCTCGCCGGCGCCGAACCGGAACGGGGCGAGTTTTCGTATTTCGAGACGGCGGTCATTAAGCGAAACGTGGCGATCCGCTTTTCCGAAGGAAAGACCCCGCTTCACGCGGCCGCCGAGAAGGGCCATTTGGGTTACGTGAAATACCTCCTTTCCCGGGCGGCCCCGGTCAACGCGAAGGACATTTCCAGCGCCACGGCGCTCCACGAGGCGGTACGCTACGGGCACGTGGAATGCGTAAACACGCTTCTCGCGGCGGGTTCCGACCCCAACCAACAGGATTCCTCGGGTAACGCGCCCCTGCACCTCGCCATGCCGGAGGCGTCGCGCTCCGCGATGTTCCCGGCCCTCTTGGCGGCCGGCGCGAACCCAAACCTCAAGGACAGTTACGGCGAAACGCCCCTTCATATCGCTGCCCGCCTCGGCATGGACGAAAGCATCCTCAGGGCCCTGGTCAATGCCGGCGCCGACGTCAATGAAAGGAACAAAAAGGGGGTTACGCCCCTGTCCCTGGCGATCGAGCGCGGACAGGCCCGACAGGCCCAAGCGTTCGTCTCTCTCGGCGCCGATATACACGCCGAGGATATGGACGGTATCGGCGCGGTCAGGAAGGCAATCGCCGCGGGAATGGAAATGGTCCGCTCGGTCATCGGGCCGGCGAATATCCAATCCCGCGACTCGAAGGGCCGCACGCCACTCCACGTCGCCGTGGAAGCCCAAGCACAGCCGAAAATAGTCGAGTACCTGATCGATTGCAACGCCGACGTGAACGCGCGCGACCGAAACGGCGACACCCCCTTGCACGTGGCCGTGCGGGCCAACGATCAGGTTTCGGGGGAAATGCTTTTAGCACGCGGCGCCGACGTTTTTTCCCCGAACGTATCGGGCGAATCAGCCCTGAAGGCCGCGCTCACGAGGATGGGAGGCCGTCAGGATTGGGTTCTCAACTCGAACGTCATTAAGTCGGCCGACGGATCGGGCAATACGCCCCTGCATCTCGCCGCGGAATGGCAGCTGACCGCCCTCATTCCCTATATGACCGAAAAGGGCGCCGACCTTAACGCGAGAAACGCCAACGGGGAGACGCCCCTATTCAGCGCCGTTAAGGCCGATTCCGCCGCGGCGGCGATCGCGCTGATGGACGGGACCGGCGACAAGAAGGCAGACATTAACGCCCGGGACTATCTGGGAAACACCGTGATTCACGCCTGCGTCCGCTGGGCTTCCCAGAACGCCGGCCGGGCCATCGCGGACCGTGACATTAAATACAACGGCCGCCGCGCGCTGAACGCCCGAAACCTGGCGGGAAAAACGGCCCTGCACGAGGCGGCCCTCGCGGGGAACCTCGCCTTCGCCCGGTTCCTCCTGGATTCGGGCGCCGACGTGAACGCCGTGGACGAAACGGGCAAAACCCCGCTGACGGACGCCATCGAGGCTTCCCGGACCGACGCGGTGCGCCTCCTGCTCGCCGCGGGCGCCTCGCCGGTCATGCAGGACATGTACGGCCGGAACGCCTTCCATTCCGCCGTGGAGTTCGCCGGGGCCGACGTGATCGCCCTTATTCGTGGCGCGGGGGGAAATCCCATGTCCCGCGATTCCTTCGGAAATACCCCGCTCTCCCTGTCCTTCCGCAAATCCGCCGATGCGGTCATGGCGACCCTTGGGGGAAACAGAAACCTCGTGGATTCCGACGGCAATACGCCGCTCCATGTGGCGGTCAATTCCCGAAGCGGGATGTCCGGCGCGGACGCGGAAGAAACGGTGCGGGCGCTGATCGAGGCGGGCTATCCCGTGAACAACCGGAACAGTTCGGGAACCACCGCCCTATTGCTGGCGCTGCGGGCCGGGGAAACCGGCATGGCCACCGCCCTCCTCGCCTCGGGGGCCGATCCCTTCGCGGGCGATAATTCGGGCGAGAGCGCCGCGAGCTACGCCTTGCAGAAAAAACCCGCCTTCCTGCCGATTTTGGTCGAATACGCGGGGGACAGAACCGATACCATCGGGGACGGGCTACTGCATTACGCGGCGAGATTGGGGAACGCCGATACGGTACGGCGATTGCTGACCCTGCCGAGGATAGACCGGAACGCGAAAAACGTCGCGGGAGAAACCGCGCGCGAGGTAGCCATCCGGTGGCAACACCCGGAAATCGCCGAGATGCTCAAATAAGGGAAGGAAGGAAGAAAACTATCGCCCCCGAAGGCATCGCTTTCGGGGGTTTTTCATTTATGTAAATCTATCATCCGCTTAAACGGGGAATTTTCCTTTTTGAGCTCCTTGGAGCCCCGGGTAATCTTGCAAAGGGATAACCGCATCTTTCGCGCGATTTCCCGTTGGGTGGTCCCCGCGTCAATCTCGCGAACCAGGGCCCAACGGGCGGAAACCTCACGCTTTTCGGTTGCGGTGAGCAAACCGGTCAGGAAGTCGGCGATCAATTCGGTATCGTTCGTCTTCGCGAGGGCCGAGCACAGCTCGTCAAAGGCCTCTTTCAGGATGAGTTCAGACTCGGGATCGGCGTCGCGCGTTTCTTCCATGAGAAACAGTATACTTGAATCGGCGAAAAAAAACCACTATAGTGGCAATCCATGAGTGAATCTACCGCCCAATTCGAAGAGCGCTACCGACAAATATACGACGAGGAAATCAGGGGGCTCGAACGCCGTTGCGCCCACGATCCTTCCTGCGGCCTGAGCGAGTTGGAGGGCATTCTCAAGGCCCTGTACATTCGCGAGGGCAACGACATCGAGGGACGGGGCCAGCTGGCCGACGCCTCCATGTCCGCCACGATCGCCGCGTATGAGCATTTCATCGCCGAGATGAAAAAACGCGGCAAAGGCTGATACGCGCGATGGAAAGCGGAGAAACGGTCAGGGTTCTCGAGGAAAAATACGCCGAGGTTTTCGAAGAGGAGCTCCGGGGACTCGAGCGGCGTTGGACCCATGACAAAGCCTGCACGCTGGACGATATCCGCGGCATTCTCAATTCCCTCTACGTGTATTCGGGCAACGACTGGACCGGCCGCGGCCAGCTCCAAAACGCCGTCCTTTCGGCGACTATCGCCGCCCACGAGTATTTTATCGCTAAAATGGAAACTACCGATCGCTGAGCCCGAAAAGGGCGACCGCGTTTTCCCACACGAGAAGCGATACGGCCGCCTCGCTCAGGCCCAGGGCTTCCGCCGCCCGTTCGTATACGTGCCGGACGAGATAGGGGGTATTGACTTTCCCGCGATGGGGCGCCGGCGTCAGATACGGGGCGTCGGTTTCCAGGAGGAGCCGGTCCCGGGGCACGAATTTCAGTAACTCCCCCACCCGTTCCCGATCGGCCGCTTTTTTCGGCCACGTGATGTTTCCCGGAAACGAGATATGGTAGCCCAGGTCGAGAAAGGCGCGCGCCTCGCTAATCCCGTAGGACCAACAGTGAATGACCCCTCGGGACAGGCCGGAATTCCTGATTATGGATTCGGTGGGCGCGAAGGCGTCACGGGAGTGCACGATGACCGCCAAGCCCTCTGCCTTCGCGAGATCCAGCTGGAGCGCGAACAATTCTTCCTCTCCGGCGATATCCAGGGTACCCGGACCGTCATCCGAGGAAGAATCCCCATTGGCCAGGAGCGAAAGCCTGCCGGGGGCGGACTCCCCGTTCCAGTAACGGTCGAGACCGCACTCGCCTAAGGCCGCCAGGGGAACAAAGCCCGCGTCCTTTCCCGACCCGGCGCGCTCCTTCGCCAAATCCTTCATGAGACGCACGTCCGCCGCCAGGGCCCTAACCGCGTCGAAACGGTCGGCGATCGCGTCCGCGTCGGGCCAGATTCCGCAGGAAAAGTGCACGAAGGGGGGAATTCCCGCGGCGTCCGGACGGAAGGAAGGCCGTTCCGCCTCCCCTTTTCGCGCCGAGGCTTCCCGTATTCGGGTCAATCGATCCGAGAAATCGCCGCTTTTCGTGCCTATATCGAAGGCGAGGCGGTAGCCCTCTTCCGCCAAAACGCCGAAGAGCTCGGTTACGTCCACGCCGCGTTCTACGAGATGGGAAAGATGGCAATGGGTATCGCTGAACATGATTGACCTCCGGTTTTTTATCCGGTACTATAGCACGCATTGCCGGGATGGTGGAATTGGTAGACACCAGAGACTTAAAATCTCTTGACTGGTAACGGTCGTGCCGGTTCGATCCCGGTTCCCGGCAATCAATAAAAAGCCGCGATTCATCGACGCACGATGTATCGCGGCTTTTTTCGTAATCGCGCGGACGAATGGTGAACCTTACAGGAACAGGGGCCGTAGGTGCCTTTCCAGGAGATTATAGGTCACGTTCCTGCCTACCGATTCCCGGTTCTCCTCGAGGGCGTTCGGGTACGCGTCGCCCAATTCGACCGCCACCTTGTAGGCTACGTGGAGCAATTGGCGAAAATCGGGATTGAATGAGGGATTTTCCGGGCCGTGGCGAAGGGCGGCTGCGTATTGGGCGCCCGTCCATCGTTCCACCGCCTCGCTTGGGGGCAAGCGTCCGGCGTCGATATCGATGACCGAGGCGTAGGGGGCGGTCAGCTCGTCCAAACGGCCCCGGGCCCTCCGGTACACTTCCTTGGCCACGGCCAGCCCCGCCGCGTTCCCTTCCGCGAGGCCGATCAGCTCCTCAAGCCAGGTCGTTCCCGCCGTCTTTAAGTGAATGCCCGCGTCGCGCTTCCGCATCGCCTCGCGAATCAGGGGATACAGGGAAAACTTGTCGCTTCCCGAATGCACGCTCAATTTAAGGCTCTCCGTCATGCCGAACTCGCGTATCGCCCAGGAGATAACCGCCATATCGTCGCTCAATTCCCGGCCGAAGCGCCCTACGTCGCCCACGTAGTCCACGCCCTTGTTGAAGCGGCCGGAAAACCGGGGCGCTATGGTTTGCAGGGGAATTCCCTCGCGGGCGGCGGCGGAAAGGATAAAGGCGAGCTCGGCGGGGGATTGCGGCACGTCGGTCTCGTCCATGGATATCTCCACGATGAAGGCGTCGGGGGCCTTCAGGGCCGCCACGCGGCGGTAAATGCGGCCTGCTTCCTGAACCGCGCGAAGGTACCGCCCGGCCACGGCCCGAAGCGAAGCCTCGCTGACCGTGACCGGTTCCGACAGGGCGGGGATTTCAAGCTCGCCGAGATAGGATCGATGCGCCGAGACGAAGGCCTCGATCTCCCCGGGGCTTGCCTCCGCCCCGATGAACTCGGCCACGTCTATCGTGAAAAAGTCGCATGAATCGACGAAAAGATCGACGCTTTTCAAATTGATATGGTCGGCGTCCACGTGAAAGGGGCCGGTCCACCCCGTGGCCGCAACCGCCCGTTCCGCGGCCGCCCGTACAGACTCGGGTTTGGTATGGGTAATCGAGTGTTCGCGAAAGGATTTATTCCAGACTACGGCGAGTTCCGCGCCGGACCTTTTGGCTTCCACGAAGGCCGCCAATTGCGCGTGGGATTCGCGGCCGAAACGGTCGCCCACGCCCACGGAGAATTTCGACAACAGCATGCGCCGTCCTCCCTTAGCCAATACCGATACGGTAAGCCATCGCGGAGGGGCTGTCAAATTCGGCTAGAAAAACCTTTTACCGATCCGGGCCTTGACACGGGAGACGCGGCGCGTTACCATGCAGTTGTTACTATAAATAGTAACAAGGTCGGATAACGATCCGCCGTGCGCCGATTGCCTGACCGAAAGAAGGAGAAGAATCATGAAGAAGACCGTTATTGCCGCCATCGCTCTCGCGGCCCTCGCGTTCGCCGGATGCGCCAAGAAGGAAGCCGCTGCTCCCGCCGCAGCGGCGAAAGCCTACACCGTCGGCATATCGAAAATCGTCGCCCACCCCGCGCTGGACGCCGTTGAAAAGGGAATTCAGGACGAACTCGCCGCCGAGGGAATCGAGGCGGCCTTTGACTTGCAAAACGCCAACGGCGACGTGAACACCGCCACCCAAATCGCGACGAAATTCGCGACCGACAAGGTGAACGCCGTAGTCGCCATCGCCACCCCGACCGCCGTCGCGGCCGCGAATACCATCAAAGACGTGCCGGTCATCTTCTCGGTGGTGACCGATCCCGTACAGGCCGGCCTCGTTTCCTCCATGGATCGCGGCCAGGGCAACGTGACCGGGGTTTCCGACAAGACCGATATTTTCAGCCACCTGAGCCTCTTCCAAAAGGTCGCGAAGATCAAAACCCTGGGCTACATTTACACCAGCTCCGAGGCCAATTCCGCCGCGTCGCTGGAGGAAGTGAAGGCAGCCTGCTCTTCGCTCGGCATCGCCCTGGTGGAGCAGTCCATCACCAATTCCAATGAGGTCAAGCAGGCTACCGAGGCCATCATCAAGCGCGTGGACGGCATTTACCTCACCACCGATAACACGGTGTTCTCCGCCCTTCCCGCCCTGGTGGAAGTGGCGCTCGCCAACAAGAAACCCGTATTCTCCTCGGACACCACGAGCGCGGCGGACGGCGGTTGCGTGATCGCCAGCGGCTTCGACTACTACAAGGCGGGCCGCGCCACCGGAAAGATCCTCGCCCAGGTCCTGCGGGGAACGGCGCCCGCCGACATTCCCGTGAAGCTGCTGAAGGAGCCCTCCGAGCTCGATATGCTCCTTGACCTGGACGCGGCGAAGGCTTGCGGCATCACGCTCCCCGCCGACCTCGTGGCCAGCGCCAATAAAATTATCGAAAACGGCAAATTGACCGAGAAATGACATGCGGGCTATAATCCCCGCATGATACAAGGAATTCTCATCGAGGGCCTGGTGTACGGCATCATGGCCCTCGCCGTTTTCATCACGTTTCGGGTTCTCGATTTCGCGGACCTGACGGTGGACGGCTCGTTTCCCCTGGGCGCCGCGGTGCTCGCGGTGCTGCTCGCTTCGGGGGTCAATACATTCGTCGGAATCGCCGTCGCCTTCGCCGCCGGCGCCGCCGCCGGGGCGCTCACGGCGGTCATCCACTCTAAACTGAAAATTCCCGGCCTCTTGGCGGGTATTCTCACCATGACCATTCTCTATTCCATAAACCTCCGCATTATGGGAAACAGGGCGAATATCTCGCTCCTCAAGGTCGATACGCTTTTCAAGAGCATCAAGGAAATCGCGGCTCCCTACATGCCGAGCGAGTACGGCATTCTGCTCTTTATGGCCCTCGCCGTGGCGGCGATCCTGATCGCGATAAACCTCTTTTTCCATACCGACTTCGGGATCACCCTCGGGGCCCTCGGCTCCAATCCGCAAATGATCACCTCCCAGGGAATGAATCCCGAGATCATCAAACTCCTGGGCGTCGCCCTCTCGAACGGATTGGTGGCGGTTTCGGGCGCCCTGGCCTGTATGTACCAGGGCTTCGCGGACGTTAACTCCGGAACGGGCACCGTGGTGGCGGGACTCGCCTCGATCATGATCGGGGAATTCCTCCTAAAATCAAACCGAATCGGGTTATTGACCTTCCGCGTTATCCTTGGCTCGATCCTCTACCGGGCCCTTATGTTCGCCGGCAGGCAATGGGGCTACGTCATCCATCTCACCGCGAATGACCTGAAACTCATCACGGGCGTGCTCATCATCGCCTGCCTGGTCATCTCAAAGTACGGCAAGGGCTTTACGCTCAAAAAGAAGGGGGCCGCGGCATGATGGTTCTCGACAACATCGGCATGACCTTTAATCGCGGTACCCCGGACGAAAACCGCGCGCTGGACGGCGTGTCCCTTCGGGTGAACCAGGGCGATTTCGTCACGGTGATCGGCTCCAACGGCGCGGGCAAAACCACCCTCTATAACGCCATCGCCGGTACCATTACCCCCACTGAGGGAAAGATAACCATCCGGGATACCGACGTTACCAAAACGCCGGAATACCGGCGTGCCCGCTACATCGGGCGAATTTTCCAGAACCCCCTTTTAGGCACCGCCGGAAAGATGAGCCTGGAAGACAATATGGTGATCTGCCACCGAAAGGGCTATAAGGGCCTGAAAATCAGCCTTAACAACAAGCTCCGGGAGTATTTCAGGTCGCGGCTTCGGGAACTGGATATGGGCCTGGAAAACCGATTGAAGGACAACGTGGAGCAGTTCTCGGGCGGGCAACGGCAGGCCCTCACCTTGCTTATGGCGGTTCTTTCGGAGCCGGACATACTCCTTTTGGACGAGCATACCGCCGCCTTGGACCCAAGAAACGCGGAGATCGTCATGAACCTGTCGCGCGCTTTCGCCGAACGGTACGGCCTGACGGTAATGATGATCACCCATAACATGCAGCACGCCATCGAATACGGCAACCGACTCCTCATGATGGACTCGGGCCGAATCCTCCTTGATATTGACGCACGGGAAAAATCGAAGCTCACGATCGACGGAATCGTGCAGCGCTTCCGCGATATTAAGAAAAAGGACCTGCAGAGCGACCAAATGCTCCTGCATGTCTGAGGGGGGCCGTTCCGCAAGAGTCGCGGAACGAAAAAAAACGCGACCCGTTTGGGCCGCGTTTTTTTTATCCCCGAGGGGAAAAAATCACTTCTTCGTTTCCTTGAGGGTTCCCTTGATGGTAAGAACGCCCTTGTCGTAGGCGAAGGCGAGCTTTCCGGTGTACCAGCGGCTCGCGTCGGCGGCCTTGGCGTCGGGAGCGAAGGTAACCTTGGTCAGGTCCAGATCGGCCATGTTGAGCTTGTTGCCGCCCTTCTTCACGAATTCGCTCTTGAGCTCGAATACCTTGTCGGCGTTCTGTCCGCCGACGGAAGCCTTGCTCACGCCGGTAAGCACGTCGAGGTTCCCGTCCTTGTCGGTCACGAACTTATAGACGGTGCCACGGTGCACGTAGGTCACGGTAACCTGTTTACCGTTCACGGTAGCGATGGGGCTGTCGGCCTTGATCGCGTCAAGGGTAGCCACGCCGTAAAGGAAAATGCTCCTGAGTCCGCCGGGCATGGTGGCCTTCTTGGCCGTGGGAGTATCGTAGCGGACAGCGTTCATCTCTTCGGTGGACTTGGCCAGGGAAGCGCCGGTCGCGGCGTCGAGCTTATCCTTGACGGTTTTCGATCCGAGAGTCCAGTTGAAGTAGTTGCCGGTATCGGCGGCGAGAAGGTTCGCCCGATAATCGACGGTGAAATCCTGGGCGACCAGGGCGGGAGCCGCGACGAGGGCCGCGACGAGGGCCAGGGACGCTACTTTAACGAGCTTATTCATGCATTCCTCCTAGAAATTGCGTACGGTGGTCGTTCAGAAAGTAACCCGACACAAGCCGGTTTTTCCGTACCACGCTTGAATAACTTATTAACAAAGTATATGGGAGAAATAGGAAAAAGACAATGCTTTCACGTCTTTTTTATAGATATGAAGACCGGGAAGTGCCCTTACTTAACGTCGCGCGGCCAATAAGGATCGTCGGAATCGGCGAGAAACGCGTCCAAGAGATCGGGATCGAAGCTTATGCCGCGTTCCTGACGGAGAATTTCCACCGCCGTTTCCTTCGGATACGCGGGTTTGTACACGCGGGGGCTCGTCAGGGCGTCGTACACGTCGGCGATGGAGACGATTCGCGCCTCCAGGGGAATATTGTCGCCGCTAATCCCTTCCAGATACCCGCCGCCTTTCCATTTCTCATGGTGGTACAGGACGATGTTTTTCGCGATGGGATCGATGGAATTGTCGTCGATGATTCGATGCCCGATTCGAACGTGCTCTTTGACCGTATCGAATTCCCTGCGATCGAGCTTTCCGGGCTTAAGGAGGATATCCTTGGCGATTCCCACCTTTCCGATATCGTGGAGGGGCGCGTATAGCCGGATCAGTTTGATGAAGGTCTCGTCCAGCCCGGCCAAACGGGCGATATACCCCGACAGGGTAGAAATTCTCCGGATATGGTTGCCCGTATCCTCATCGAAGAAGAAATTCGTGCTTTCGAGGGCCGAAACCATGGCCAATGTCATGCTCTCGAGCTTCGCGTTCAGGGCATCGATCTGTCGGTGTTGGCGGAACGTGGTAAAGGCCTCGCGTAGGCTGAGCAATAGATCCTTGCTGTCCCAGGGCTTGGCGAGATAGCGGTAGAGGGCGTCGCGGTTGACCAGATCGGTAACGGCGTTCAAGTCGGCATAGCCGGTCAGGAGTATTTTTTTCGTGTCGGGAAAGTCGCCGTGCAATTCCCCTAAAAGCTCGCTTCCGCTTTTGACGGGCATCCGCTGGTCCGAGATAATCACCGGAATCGTGTCCCCGGTATCGCTTATTTCCTGGGCCAAGGCCACGGCGTCATCGGCGCTTTCGGCGACGTCGATGATTATGTTTTTGAAAAACGGGTCAGCCTTGATCTCGTGTTTCAGGCTCTGGAGCACGATGTTCTCGTCGTCAACGCAAATTAAGTGCTCAAAAGACATCAAACGCCCTCCCTGGGTGTATCCGTTGCCTCTTTCTCGGGTACGGGGAATATTACCGAAAACGCGGTGTTCCCGGGGCGCGATTCGAAGGTAATCGTGCCCTTGTGGCTCTCTACGATTTTACGGCAGATATCAAGGCCGAGCCCCATGCCCGATTCATGCTTTTTGGTGGAGAAGAAGGGATCAAAGATTCGGTCCCGGATTTCCTCGGGAATGCCCGGGCCGGAATCGATAACGGAAACGATTGCATGGGAATCGGTGATGCGGGTTCGCAGCGTGAGAGTGCCCTGAAAGTTCATGGATTGCAGCGCGTTTCTCACCAGATTCATCCACACCTGGGAAAGCTGCTCGGCGGAGCCGCGGATCGTCACGTTGCCGTATTCCCGCAACACGTTCACCCCGTGCTTTATCTGGTTGTGCATCAGCACGAGAATCCTGTCCAGTTCCCGGTCAACCTCGATGGTATCGGTAAAGTCAACGCTCTCGGAAACGAGATAGGAGCGTAGGGCGTCTACCACGGTCGCGGCTTTCTGGACGGAAAGGAGAATGACCGTGGACATGCGCAACGCCCCTATCCAACCGGCCGCCTCGTGGATCACCGAGTCGGTCCCGGGAATCGCTATGCGGGGCAAAAGCTCGTCAAAACGGTCGATGAGGCCGGTTTCCTCTAGGTGGCCGGCGGTTTCCACCGGATCGGGGAAACCGGCGAGCTGCAGGGCGTCCGCAACCCGGCGAAAGCGCTTGCGGTCCGGGGGGCGGTAATCCAGATCCTCCGCGAAGGATCGCCCGCTTTCGATAAGCTCCTCAAAAAGGGATCGCTGGGCCTGGTTCCAACGCGCGTAGGTCTCGAGCTGGCGGGGATGGCGGACCTCAAGGAAATCGGCGATGCTCTTCCCCGAGGATTTTATTGACCCGATGGGCGTGTTGAGCTCATGGGCAATACCGGCCGCGAGCTGGCCCAGGGCCGAGAGCTTGCCCGCCTCGATCAGCTTGTCCTGGGCGAGACTCAGGCGTTCCACGGATTCCTTGAGCTCCGCGGTACGCTCGCTCACGCGCTTTTCCAGGGTGTTATTCGCCTCGGTCAACTCGATATTCTTGGAATAAATCTTCGAGGCCATGTTGTTTACGAGATTGACGATGCTGTCCACGTCCTCGAAGCCCGTGGGCTCCACCCTGGTCTCGTAGGCGCCGGAGGCGATGGCGTCTATGCCCTGACCGATTTTTTCGAGCGGGCCGAAAATAAGCGGCTTCAGTACCCGGGAGTTTACGAACAGGGAGGAAAAAAGGGTCACGAGCATCATGATTACCATGAGGGCGAAGAAGAGGTCGCGCGTCCGGATTACTTCCTCATCGCTGAAATACAATTCGACCGTTCCGATCTGGGAACCGCCGTAGGTGATGGCCCTGAATTGGGGGGGCACGAGCCCGCCGTCCCTGCGCGGCGCGACGTTCATCCACACATCGTCTATTTCCGAAACGATTTTTATGCCCGACACGCGCCCCGATTGAAGCAGGGCCTCCCCTATCCGTTGGGCCCGCACGGAATCGAATTTATACAGGGGTTCCTGCAAAAGCTTGACCGTTTCGTCCGCGGTAACGATCGAGGTTTTCTTTAGGTTTGAGGTCGTGTAGGCCGAGATGGAGGCGAGCAGCACCAGCTGCAATACGACGATTATGAGAACCGTCACGGAAAGGGTTATGAGTTCGGCTTCCCCGAGGAGCGAGCGCCGTTTTTTTTTGTCGAAAAGCGGGAATGAACCGTATCCTTTCCTGTTCGTCACGGGGATCTCCTGAAAAGAGTATAAGGGCGGCCGGAGCGGCTGTCAAACCGTACCGACCCGACTCGCGTACCCCGTGCGCGGCGAGCCCTTACGGCCGAACGCCTTCCGAAAATCGCGGCTTTCGGGTATACTCACCGTCCAGACCCATTGCCCTGATTAAGGATTGAAAGATGACCCTAGAGGAACGCGCCAAAGCGGGACCCGTGCTCTTTGACGGAGCCATGGGAACCATGATTCACCGGAAAAACCCTTCCGACGAGGATTATGCGGGCCTTGCCGGCTGCTCCGAAATCTTGAACGCCACGAGACCGGACCTCATTCGCGCGATTCACGATGAATACCTCGCAGCCGGAAGCGACGTGATCGGTACCAACAGTTTCGGCGCCAACGAGATCGTTCTCGCCGAGTACGGCATCGCCGACCGGGCGCGGGAACTCGCCCGCCGTTCCGCGCAAATCGCGCGCGAGGCCGCGGATTCGGCTGCCTCGCCCGAGAAACCCCGTTTCGTCGCGGGTTCGGTGGGTCCCGGAACGAAGCTCGTGAGCCTCGGCCACACCGATTGGGAAACCATGTACCGCTCCTACCGAGAACACGCGGCGGGTTTGCTCGAAGGCGGGGTTGACGCCTTTTTGATAGAGACCTGTCAGGACCTGCTCCAAATCAAATGCGCGATCGTCGCGATCCGCGACGTTTGCGGCGAGGCGGGCAAAGACCTTCCGATACTGGTCACCATGACGGTGGAAACCACGGGAACCCTCCTGGTAGGAAGCGAGGTGGGCGCGGTTATCGCGGCCCTGAAGCCCTTCGGCCTTTTCGCGCTGGGAATCAACTGCGCCACCGGGCCGTCCGACATGGCGCCCTACGTGCGCGAAATAGCGGAACTGTGGGGCGGCCTCATGCTGGTACAGCCCAACGCGGGCCTTCCGCGCAACGTTAACGGCGAGTTCGTATACGACCTGGCGGTAGAAGACTACGTGCGCAGCATGCGCACATTCATGGAAAACGACGGCGTTACCATGGTAGGCGGCTGTTGCGGAACGACTCCCGAGTTTATCGGCGCCTTGGCGAAGGCCCTGCCGGACCTACGCGCCAGACAGTCGCCGGAAAGGGCATTCACCGGTGAAAGGACCCCCGATCCGGCCGGGGAAGCGGTTTCGAGCCTCTTCACCGCGCAAACCCTCACGCAGGTCCCGCCCCCCTTCTTTATCGGGGAGCGCACCAATACCAACGGTAGTAAGCTTTTCCGGGAAACGCTCCTGAAGGACGATTGGGACGGCCTGGTGGACATCGCCCGGCAACAGGCGGAAACGGGCGTGCACGCGCTCGACCTCTGCGTGGCCTACACCGGACGGAACGAAAAGGCGGACATGGGCGCGGCGCTCTCGAGAATCGCCACGGCCATAACCTTGCCCATCGTGATCGATACCACCGACGAATCGGTGCTCGAGGCGGCCCTAAAGCGCTACGGCGGCCGGGCAATCGTCAATTCGGTCAACATGGAGGACGGCGAGGACCGGGCCCGCAGGATATGTTCCCTGGCGGCGCGGTTCGGCGCGGCGCTCATAGCGCTGGTTATCGACGAAACCGGCATGGCCCGGGAGGTTGAGCATAAGCTGGCGGTCGCGCGTCGCCTGCACTCAATCGCCCTGGAATGCGGCCTTCGCTCCGGCGATCTAATTTTCGACATGCTTACCTTTACCCTGGGCTCGGGCGACGAAACCCTGCGCGATTCGGCGTTGGCGACCATGGAGGGCATCAGGAGAATCAAGGCGGAATTGCCGGGGGTTCGTACCGTGCTGGGCCTTTCCAACGTGAGCTTCGGACTCTCGCCCGCGTCGCGCAAGGCGCTCAACTCGGTGTTTCTCGACCAATGCGTCCGCGCGGGCCTCGATTCGGCCATCGTCAATCTCGCCCAGATAGTCCCCCTTTCCTCGCTTCCCGAGGAAGATACCGCCGTCGCGCTTCGCCTTATCGGAAACGATACCTCAGCCGGAGATCCCCTCTTCGCCTTCCTTAACCATTTCGCGGCAAAGGCCGGGGAAGGAGGCCAAAACGACGCGGCGGGCGCCGAAGCCGACGCCCCGCAATCGGCGTCGGAGCGGTTGCAGCGGCGGGTGATTCGCGGCTCAAAGGCAGACCTGGAAGACCTTCTGGAAGAGGAACTGGCGAATCGGCCGGCGTTAGCCATCATCAATGAGGTACTCATCCCGGCGATGAAGACCGTGGGCGAGCTGTTCGGTTCGGGAAAAATGCAGTTGCCCTTCGTGCTGCAAAGCGCCGAGGTCATGAAGGCCGCGGTGGCCCTCCTTGAGCCACGCCTTGAGCGCTCGGCGGACCGCGCCCAAACCTCCATCGTGCTCGCGACGGTTCGCGGCGACGTGCACGATATCGGTAAGAATCTCGTCGAGATTATCCTTTCCAACAACGGCTACAAGGTATACAACCTGGGCATTAAGGTCGAAATTGCGGAGATGATACGGAAAGCGGAGGAAGTCCGCGCCGACGCCATCGGCATGAGCGGCCTCTTGGTTAAATCCACCGCGGTAATGAAGGAAAATATCGAGGAATTGGCGCGCAGGGGCATGAAGATCCCCGTATTGCTCGGGGGAGCAGCCCTCACGCCCTCGTTCGTCCACGAAGACTGCGCCGCCGCCCATATCGCCGGGGTCGCCTACTGCGCCGACGCCTTCGCCGGCCTTCACGCGATGAACACGATCCGCGACGGCTCCTTCGACGAATGGCTCGCCGCGGAACGGGAAAAACTCGCCTCCTGGAAGCGCCGCGCGACCCCCACCGCCGATGCGACCGAGTCGGCCGTGACCGGCGATTCGCCCGGCCCGATCTCGCCGTATATTCCGCCGAAAGAACTGACCGTGCCCGAACCGCCCTTTCTCGGCGTTCGGCACACCGCCGATATCGACCTTGACGAGGTATTCGGCTACCTTACCGAGGAAGTGCTCTTCCGGGGAAGGTGGGGATACCGCCGCGGCAAGCTATCCAAAGAGGAGTACGCCCGCTTGATCGAGGACGAGGTACGGCCGGAGCTGGAATCGCTGAAAAAGAAAGCCCGTGACGGGGGCCTCTTGCGGCCCGCCGTAAGCTGGGGATACTTCCGGTGCAACTCCCAAGGCGACTCGCTCGTTATATGGGACCCGGCGGGAAAACCGGGCACCGAGCTGGCGCGGCTTTCCTTTCCGCGGCAAAAGGACGGGGAAAGGCGGTGCATCTCCGACTGGTTCCGAGCGGAAGCCGACGGTCCGGACCTGATCGCCCTGCAAATCTGCACCGTGGGACCGCGGGCCAGCGCCGAGTCGGCGAAGCTTTACGCGGAAAACCGCTACCGGGACTATCTTTTGTTTCACGGCCTGTCGGTTGAAACCGCCGAGGCGCTCGCGGAGTATTGGCACCGTAAAATACGGCTAGAGCTGGGAATCGCCGGGGAAGACGGGGCGGGGATTCTCGATTTCGTGGAACAGCGGTACCGGGGGGGCCGATACAGCTTCGGCTACCCGGCCTGTCCCGACCTTGCCCAAAACCGGATTCTCTGCGATATACTCGACAGCGGCGCCATCGGCGTTACCGTGGGAGAAGGAGACCAAATGTTCCCCGAGCAAACGACGAGCGCTTTCATCGCGCATCATCCCCAGGCAAAGTATTTCGGCGCTTAAGGCGCCCGAGAGGAGTCAACGGTGGAAAAGGGACAGCGGTTTATCTGCTCGAATTGCGGTTATATATACGATCCCGAGCGCGGCGATCCGGCCCACGGAATACCGCCGGGAACGCCCTTCGAGGATATTCCCGACGACTGGAAATGCCCCCTGTGCTATCGGGGCATAGAATTTTTCGATCCTTACGACTGATCGGAGACGATTCGTTTCGTGGGATAGGCGAACGCTATTCCCCCTTCGGCGGAGAATGCCGTGAGGATCGCCTCGTGAATCGCGTTTTCGCTGTCCCGCCGTTTCCGGGGAAGGCAGAGGTAGCGGGCCGTTAGGGTAACGCCGGATTCCTCGATCCGCGTATAGACGATGGGCTTCAGGTTGGAGTACACGATATAATAGCGTTTGTTCGCCTCCCGGATCCGTTCCTGGGCCGCCTCGTCCTGCCGCTCGGAAAAGGTTTCGGCGATGGTCCGCATGAGCGCCTTAGCGCGTTTCCAATCGCTTTCGAAGGTAACCGTAACCGATACCTCGTTCCAGATGAATTCAAACCCGCGGGTATAGTTCGCCAGGGCCTGCGTGAATACCGCCCCGTTCGGAACGTGGATCACGCGCCCCGTGCTCTGGTCGGAGCGAACCCAGTTCCCGATTTCCAAAACGGTGAACTGAAACATGCGGATATCCACCACGTCGCCGGAGGTTTCGCCGATCTGAATGCGGTCGCCCGTGACGAAGGGCCGCCGCGCCACGATAAAAAGCCAGCCCGCGACGTCGGAAATGACTTCCTTCAGGGCGATGGCGATACCGGCCGACAGCAAACCGAGATAGGTCAGTATTTGCCTGAAATCATGGATCCAAATGAGGGACAGGGCCACGACGCCCGCGGCGGCGACCACGTTCGCCGAAATTTTGCCGGCCCGGTAACGGGTATGCGCCTCGTCGTATTTTTTCCACACGAACCGATGGAAGGCGAAACGGGTCACCGTGAGGGCGGCGATAACGGCCAGGGAATAGAGTATCTTAACCCCGGCGGGGTCGTCCCGCCAGGCGCCGGAAAGGAAACGCTCGATAAACGCGGTCATGAATCGGATTACCTCCACCCAAGCAGTATACCCCGTTTTCGTATCGGTGAAACGGCCTATGGCGCGGTTTTATCCGCGGCCATAAGCTAGGTAACCGGAGGATGACCATGAAACTCGTTAACGCCGCGCGCCCCGCGGCCGCCCTTTTTTCCGTCGCGACGGCCGTAACCGTCATTTTCGCGTCCCTAACCGGGTGCTCGGCCCTGGGCACCGTACGGCAAAAGGCGGACCATGCCGGGCTGACCTATGGAACCGCAATTCAGGCCGGAGATATCCTGGACCCAGACACGAAAAAATTCATCGTAAAGAACTTTAACCTGATCGTTCCGGAGAATACCATGAAGTGGGCAAACCTGAGGCCCACGAAGAAATTCTGGAACTGGTCCGATATGGACCATATGGTGGAGTTCGCGGAACAAAACCGCATCGCCATGAAGGGGCATACCTTCGTCTGGCATCAGCAAAACCCGCCCTACGTAAGCGGCCTGCAAACCCGGGAAGAGGCGCTTCCCCTTTTAATAGAGCAAATAACCGAGGTAATGAAGCGGTATCGCGGCAGGATTCGTGAATATGACGTGGCGAACGAGGTGCTCAACGAGGACGGGACCCTGAGAAACACCGTGTGGCTGAGGACCATCGGGCCCGAATACATCGACGTCGCCTTCAAGGCGGCCCGTGCCGCGGACCCGGACGCGAAGCTCCTTCTCAACGATTACTCCAACGAGTACGCGGGTACCGCCAAGGGCGACGCCTTTTACGAACTGGTTCGCGGCATGGTGGAACGCGGTATCCCGATTGACGGAGTCGGGCTTCAGCTGCACATGATCGCCGAGAACCCGCTTCGCCGCGACGCCCTCGAGGAAAATATCGCCCGTTTCAACGCCTTGGGCCTGTACGTCTCCTTCACCGAGGTGGACGTGCGGATTTTAATGCCCGTCACGCCGGAAAAGGAGGCGGAGCAAACCGCGTTTTACGAGGGATTGCTCGAGGCCGCCACCGGCGCGGAAGGCGCGGGCAGCTTTATCCTGTGGGGTTGGCGCGACGCGAAAAGCTGGATTCCCGCGACCTTCGCCGGTTATGGCTCCGCCCATCCCTTCGACGTGAAGGGCAAGCAAAAGCCCCTGTATGACGCGATGGTCAAGGTGATTTCGAACGCCAAACGGTAATTGATGGCTACCGCGGGTCTCGGCGAACCGAAGGATCGCCCGGACCCGCTTCCCGCGCGGGGGTTTGATCCGTTATAGTCTTCCCATGTCATGGTCTCTTTTCGCGGGACTCTTCGTTTTTTCGACCGTCTCCGCCTTTACCCCTGGCCCGAACAACCTTTTGGCCTTAGCCTCCGGCGCTAACCGGGGGTTCCGGAAAACCCTCCCCCACGTGGCGGGCGTCGCCCTGGGGTTCGCGGTCATGATCGCCCTCATCGGCGTCGGGCTCGGCGGCCTTTTCAAGCTCTATCCCGCGCTGTATCTGGCGCTGCGGTATCTCGCCTTCGCGTACCTCGCGTACCTCGCCTATCATATCGCGCGGTCCGACGGCATCGGCGATACGGGTAGCGCGAAGGAAGTTTCGGTCCTCGGCTCCGCGGCCTTTCAATGGGTAAACCCGAAAGCCTGGATAGCCGCCGTTACCGTGGTCTCAAGCTTCACCGACCCCGCCCGTTTTCCCCAATCGCTGGCCCTCGCCGCCCTGACCAACGTGTCGCTCGCCGCCGGCGCGGTTTCCGTCTGGGCGCTTTTCGGGACGGTGGTAAAATCCTGGCTCGCGAAGCCCCGCCGTTTACGGGTCTTCAACGTGTCCATGGCGCTCTTGCTCGTCGCCTCCGTAGTGCCGTCCCTCTTCCATGGTTAACGGCGCGGGGAACCGCCCTTTCCCGTTACCGGATAAATTCCCGCAAAAGCGATTCGAGGCCGTTCACCTTAATTTCCTCCAGGGACCGAAGCCGCTCGCCGAGCTTCCCCTCCGGCCATCCCTGTTGCTTGAACCACAGGACGTACGACTCCGGCAGATCGATCAGGTAGCGACCCGCGTATTTTCCGAAGGGCATCTTCGTGTTGGCGAGCTCCACGAGTTCCCGGGCCGCAGCGTCGCCGCCCGCGTCGGGATTGCACGGGTCCCAGTGCGTGTTCCCGAAAATGCCCGTATCTTCCGTATCGTCCTGCATGGGCACACCATGCCCCGTCAGGGCCGCGCCTGTCAATAGTCGGCAACGGCCGGCTTGACGGGACGGGAGGGCTTTTTTTATAGTGGAAAAACCTGTGTCCCGGGAGGACCTTTATGAACTATCTCTATGTTTTTTTCGGCTGCGGGCTTGGGGGCATCGCGCGGTACGCGCTTAGCAAACTGGCGAACGAGCGCATACTGACCGCCGTCCCGGCGGGTACCCTCGCGGTCAACCTGATCGGTTGCCTTCTCATCGGCTTCGCGGTCTCCCTGGTCAACGATACCCTGGTCCCTACCTCGGTCAGGCTTCTGGCGATCACGGGTTTTCTCGGCGGTTTCACCACGTTCTCGACCTACGCCCTTGAAACGGCGATCCTCTTCCAAAATCACGCGTGGCGCGCCGGCATGGTTTCCCTCCTTGCCCACAACGGCCTCGGTCTCGCCGCCGTGAGCGCGGGCATGTTCCTGTACGCCCTCGCAAAGGGAACGCCTCCGGCGCCCCGGTAAGCCGCATTCCGCGATTTCCTCAAATATGGTACATAAGGGACTCGTCGGGGTCTACGGTACCGACCAGGGAGGCGATGGTGGTACCGTCCAAAAGCCGCGCGATGCGCGCGTTGAGCCGGTCATATATGACCGTTCGGACGCACCGCGCCAGGGGGCTTTCCCTTTGCCCGGGAACGGGGGGATCCACGATCAGTATGTCCCCTTCCAGCGCCCGAAGCACCTCCGCGACGGTAATCTCATCCGCGGGGCGAATGAGGCTGAAGCCCCCGGAGGGTCCCTTTTGGGAATTGATAAAGCCGGCGCGACGGAGCAGTACCGCGACCTGTTCGAGATACCGCGCGGAAATGCGCTGGCGTTCCCCGATCGCGGCCAGGGGCACCGTTTCCCCGATCCCCCGTTCCGCCAGGTCAATGAGGAGCCGAACGCCGTATCGCCCGCGGGTTGAAATTTTCACAGGGTATACTCTGGGTTTTCCTGCGCGCGAAAGGCCGCCGCGAGATCCGCGAAGGTAACCGACGAAACGTATTCTTCGATTTCCGTATAGAGACTGTTCCAGGTATGCCGAGAGCGGCAACGGCTTTCGTCGGGGCACGTTTCCTCGCCAAGGCAGGAGACCGGCGAGAGGTTTCCCTCCACGGCGCGAAGGGCCTCGCCCGCGGTGAGCTTTTCGGGCGAACGGGCCAGTCGATTTCCGCCGGAGGCGCCCCGTACGCCCTCCAGAATGCCCGCTCCCCGCAAGGGAATGAATAACTGCTCCAAATATCCCGCGGAAATACCCGTACCCGCGGCGATGGCCCTCGTGTTCATCAGGGTTCCTTCGCCTTGAAGGGTTAGGAATAATAGCGCTTCCAGGGCATACCGGCCCCGGGTAGATATCCGCATGGCTTCTCCTAGTTCACAACTGATATTACTAACGTAATACCGTACCCAAGGCGCGGTCAAGGCCCGCGGTTTCCGACAACGCGACCTCCGAGCAATGGTGCACAATTCCGGACGGGAAAAAAACCGTTCTTGACCCCCGGATAATCAGGCCCTAAGATGATGTACATGGAAAACACCGCCTATCGCGATGTCCTCATGGGATCGTCCTTCGGATATACCTGGAACCGGATCATTTACGATGAGCGAGGCGAGGCAACGGATTACCGTTATCTCGAAGTCAACCCCGCCTATGAACGGCTCGTGGGCCTTAGGGAGGGCACCGCCGCGGGAAAAACCGTTTTGGAGATATTTCCCGACCTGAAAGACGATTCCTTCGACTGGATAGGCACCTTTGCCCGCGTTGCCGCGACGGGAGGCCAATACGAATTCGAAGCCTATTCCAACCAGGCCGAAAAATGGCTTCGCCTCTCGGTTTCCTCCTCGGAACGGGGCTACTTCACGGCGCTCTCCTTCGACATATCCGAATCCCGCGAAACGGAAAACAAGCTGAGAAACAGCGAGCGAAAGAACCGGTATTATATCGAGCATGCCCCCGACGGCATCTTTATCACCGACGAAAAACTCCGGTATATCGACGTGAACGAGGCCGGCTGCGAAATGCTGGGCTATACCCGCGAGGAAATGCTCGCGCTTTCCGTATCCGACGTGGCGGACATTCCGGAGAACCAAGATTACGGAAAAGGCCTATCCACGCTTTTTACCACCGGCAAAATGCGGGTAAACGGCGCCCTGAAACGGAAGGACGGAACCGTCGCGCGCGTTATGCTCGACTCGATCCTCATAGAAAACGGCATGACGCTCACCTTTTGCATGGACGTCTCCGAGCAGCAACGGCTCATGAACGAAAAGGATCAATACTTCTCCGCCTTTCAAACAACGCCCCAGCCCATCCTCATTACCGACCCCGAGGGAACCGTTACCTCGGTCAACGACGCCTTCGTCGCCATGTACGGATACGCGAGGGAGGAAATTCTCGGCAAAAACCCCCGAATCCTTAATCCGGGCAGGGAGGTATACGAAAACCTTGGGGTAAGCGTATTCGAGTACGAGAAACGCTTTTCGGAACTGTGGTCATCGGTGCGCGATCCCGCGAAGAAAAGCTGGCGGGGGGAATTGATCAACCGAAGGCGGAACGGGAGCCTCATATGGGTAAACCTTCTGGTAAGCGGGGTATACGGCGCCGAAGGCACGCTTACGAGCGTGGTCGGGCTTCCGGTCGACATGACCGTGTCCCGCGAACTGGCGGAAAGAAGCCGCGTGCAACTGTACCAGACCATCGCCGACCTCGCCGAGCTCAGGGACGACGATACGGGCAACCATATCAGGCGGGTCGGGCTCTTCGCGAAACTCATGGCCCGCGATTACGGCATGAACCAAAAATACTGCGACGATATCGAGGTGTTCGCTCCCCTGCACGATATCGGCAAGGTGGGCATCCTCGACTCGATTCTTCGCGCCCCCCGAAAGCTCAGTCCCGAGGAATTCGAGGTCATGAAAACCCACACGATCCTTGGCCACAATATCATCAAGGGGAAGGAAGAATTCGGCATGGCGGCCGCCATCATCCTGGGGCATCACGAAAAATGGGACGGAAGCGGCTACCCCCGCGGGCTCGCCGGGGAGGACATTCCCCTCTCCGCGAGGATCGCCGCCGTCGCCGACGTGTACGACGCCCTCAGGAGCAAACGGCCCTATAAACGGCCCTGGCCCCACGAAGAAGCCTTATCCTACATCCAAACCGGTTCCGGTTCCCACTTCGATCCTGACCTCGTGAGGATCTTCGCGAAATTGCAATCGCGGTTCAAGGCGATTTACGAGGAATTGATCGATTAAGGTTCGGGGGCCCGCCCCGCCCGCGCCCAAACCGTCAGTACTTCCCTCAAAGGGGGCTTGCCCGCTTTCCCTTTAGGATCGAAACTAATACCGGGGGTTAACCCGTACGATGACCAAACAACGATTGCCCATTTCCATTATCGCTCTTTGCTTTCTGTGCCTTTCCGCGTATATCGCCGTTAACGATTTTTCCTACAGAAAGGAGAGCGAATACCGCGCCATACAAGCAACGACCTATCGGGCCTACTCCCTCTGGCACCGGTACATCGGCACGCTCAAGGGACTCACCCTTACGACCAATGCCTTTCGCGATACCCTTGATACCGCGGTGGTCCTCCAAGAACATACCACCGCCCTCATGGAGGAACTCAGGGCCGCCGCGAGCGGAATGGATCCCGAAATTAAAACGCAAATTCAGGCCTTCGTGGGCAGCATCGAAAACAGCGTCCAGCTTGGGCAGGAGATTATCGAGAACGGATACCTCTTCCTGGCCCAACCCGATCTGCCGAACGTATATAGCGAGGGCAGGCTGGGGCTTTCGACCCTCTCGGGCAAAGACGTGACGGCGCTGATGGGAAAGCTCTCCGCGTACCAGTATTACCAGCTTATCCGGAGGCTGAAGGGGCTCAATACCCTCTTCGACCAGATACATTCGGACCGCCTCGACCAGATCCTTACGTCCATAGACCTCCAGTCGGATCGAATGAGCCTCTCCATTTTCCGGGTGCGGCTCCTCGTGCTCGCGGTCACCATCGCGGCCATCTCGGCACTCGTTATCCTGCTGTACCGGCTCAACCGGTTTCTCAGGAAAGTCGCGGTGAAGGCCAACGCGGAACTCGTCACCACCCAAAGCCACCTCAGCGAGGCGCAGGGCTTTCTCCATAACGCCCAGTTCCAGCAGTCCCTCTTTGAAATGGTCGCGGGAATTTCCCACGAGCTCAATACCCCCCTCGGCAATTGCGTAGGCGCCGCGAGTTACCTGGAATCGAAAATCGCCGCCCTTCACGACGAGGTCGCGCTCGAATCGCTCTCCCGGGAGCGGTTCGAGCGCGAGATAGCCGAGAGCCTTGAGGGATTTGACCTTATCAGGGGCAACCTGGAGCGAATGAAACTTCAGATCGATACCTTCAAGCGGTTGTCCAGCGTAAACGGCGAATCGAGCGGCGCGATAATCCCCCTGGAAGAATTCGTGGACTGTGAACTGCCGGCCCTGGCCCGATCCCATGCGGAGAACCTCGAATTAAACGCCCGATGGGACCGCGCGGGGAACGCCCCCGTCCGATACGCGGACCTGGAGATGATATTCGCCCAATTGTTCGATAACGCGCGGGAACATTCCCGCGCCCGCGCCGTTTCCGCCGCCTTTACCGTTCGAGGGGAATTGCTCGAGATAACGTTCGAGGACGACGGGGTGGGCCTTCCCGAGGAACTTCTCTCAAAGGTCGCGGAACCCTTTTTTACCACGGCGAGGGGAACGGGCCATATGGGACTCGGACTGTCCATCGTCTCGTCCCTCATCGGGAACAAGCTCCAGGGCACCATCGGTTTTACGGGCGGCAATCCCGGCTTTCGGGTTTCCATGCGCATACCGCTGAAGTACCTCGACCTATCCCCTTCCGCGCGCGCTTAGCGGGAGCGGTACTTTTCCCAGGCGTCCTGCAGGATCGCGGCTCCCCTCTCCGCGGAGATCTCGCCGATCATCACCCGGGCCGAGGTCTCGTTGAGCAGGTTACCGATATCCTTCGGGAAAAGCTGGTCGGGATAGAGACGGTACTGCTCGAGTTTGCCAAGATACTCCTTAACCTCGTTAAGGCCCCCGATTTGGACCTTAGCGCCGGGCGCGGTCGGAATGGCCGGGAATATGTCAAAGTATCCCTGCACGTTTTCAGCCCTATTGAAGAACTCGAGAAATTCGATGGCCTCGTCGGGCGCGTTCTTCCCGATTACGAAGCCGTTGCCGCCGCCCATGGCGTCGTACAGGCTACCCTGCCCGCCCGTAACCGCGGGGAAAGGCGCGAAACCCATCGCGGGAACGAGGGCGTCCTTTCGTTCCGAAACCTCGGCTTGGATGGCGAGCGCCCACTGCCCCATGAGCTGAACCGCGCATTGCCCGTCACCCATTTGGCCGGATTGCATGTTAAAGTCGTCGCCAAGGCTCGTGGCGGGGAAAAAGCCCCGATCGTAAAGCGCTTGCATCATCTTCCCGGCCCGAATGGCCGCGGGATCGGTAAAGGCCCTTTTCCCCTCGAGAATATCCTGGTACATGCCCGCGCCGCCGAGTCGCATGGTCAGGTACACCCAATAATACATGACCGGCCACCGGTCCGCGATGCCCAAGGCGATCGGGTTTACGCCCGCCTTTTTCAGGGTTTCGCACATGGCAAGGAAGGAATCCCAATCGGCGGGGAACGAGTCGTAGCCGGCCTTGGCCAGCATTTCCCGATTATACCAAAAGCCCACGGCCCCAAGGTCGTGCGGAAAGCCGTAAATCTTTCCCTCATGGCTGAAAAGGTCCAGGGCGAAGGGGTTTATGCGCGTTTCCCACCGGTCGCTTTTCACCCACGAGGTAATGTCCCGCAAATACCCCGCCTTTACCTGCTCAACCAGCCCGCCCCCGCCCCAACTGTGAAAGATATCCGGGGGATCGTTCGCCGCGAGCTCGAGATCCAGCTTTTGCTTGAACTCGATATTGTCTACCACGACTATCTTGAATTCCACGTTCGGGTGAAGGGCCGTAAAGTCCCCCACTATTTTTTCGAAGGCCTTTTGCGAGGGCTGATCCATATTCAGGTGCCACCACCGAATAGTGACCGGCCGAGAAACGGCGTTTTTATTCCGGTCGCAACCGCCGAGGACGCACAGGCCCAAAAAGGCGCATAGGAACATCGTAGGGGTTAGGATTTTGGTCTTCACGGCATTCTCCCTCTCATTTGCGAGCACCTTAAGCATAAACGCAACCGCCCGTTCGCGCCACATATTCCGAGTCATTGCGCTTGACAAACCACCGGGGCTCGACAAGACTCTACTGCATGGGAATACTAGTCGCGCCACTCGTCGCCTTCCTATCTTTAGCCGTCGTGTTCATTAAGATGTACGCGGCGGAGCGCGGCAAGGCCGTCAAGCTTGAGAAAATGCTCGTGGATTCGGAGCGGATGGCCTCCCTCGGCAAACTGGTTCCCCCAATCACCCATGACCTGAACACCAGCATCGGCGTATGCGTCACCGCCGCGACCTACCTCGCCGACGAGGCAAAGACGCTGGGGAGCAGGCTTTCGGACGGTTCGCTGAAAAAGTCGGAGCTCCAGCGCCACGCGGAAGTGACGAGGGAGACCGCCGAAATACTCGCCCTCAACCTGGGAAAGGCGGCTGAACTCGTCGCGGGGTTCAAGCGCATATCGATCAACCAAAGCACCGCGACGCTCGAGGAATTCGACCTTCGGGAATACATCGACCAAATCGTCATCAGCCTTGGCCCGAAGCTCAGAAAAACCCCGCATCGAGTTGAGATCCGCTGCGATCGGGGAATACGCATGCATAGTTATCCCGGTGCCCTATCCCAGATCGTCACCAACCTCATCGACAATTCCCTCCTCCACGCCTTTGACGAGGGCTTCAAGGGAACGCTGAAAATTGTCGCCGAGGCAAAGGACGGCTGGCTTACGTTGACCTACGGCGACGACGGGCGCGGAATGAGCGACTACGCCCGGGAACGCGCCTTTACGCCCTTTTTCACGACGAGGCCCCAGGCCGGGGGCACGGGACTGGGACTAACCATCGCGCGCGACCTCGCGAAAAACGTTATGGGGGGTAGCGTCGAGCTGGAAAGCGAGCCTGGGAAGGGAACCACGTTCTTCCTGAAGGTCCCGCTGGACGCGAAAGCCAACCGCCAAGCCGGCGATACAGACGGGAGGGCCCGGCCGTGACGAACGAACACAGGGGCGATAGGGAAGACGCCATCGTCTTTTCCAAAGAGTCCACTCGGGCCAATGAAACGCCGGCCGAGCTCTGGAAGGTGCTTATCGTCGACGACGATCAATCGGTTCACGCCGTGACCAAAATGGTTCTCGGGAATTTTTCCTTCGCGGGCAAGGGACTCAACCTCATCAGCGCCTACGACGAAGCGGGGGCCTACGAGGCGATACGCACCAACGGCGATATCGCGCTCGTCCTTCTCGACGTGGTCATGACCCGGGAGGACTCGGGCCTGAGAATCGTTAAGTTCATCCGCGAAGAGATGAAAAACAGGATGACCCGAATCGTCCTGCGGACCGGCCAACCGGGGCAGGCTCCCGAAAAGAAAGTGATCATCGACTACGACATAAACGATTACAAGCTGAAAACCGAGCTCACCGCCGACAAGCTCTTCGTCACGCTGGTCTCATCCCTGCGTTCCTACGATCATTTGGCGACACTCGAATGCAACCGCAAGGGACTCGAGCGGATCGTGGAATCGTCGGCGACCCTCTTTCGTCCAAAATCGTTCCACGAGTTCATCGCGGGCGTTTTGACCCAGATAACGGCACTCATGCACCTTGGCAAGAACGCGCTCTACTGCAGGACCTCGGGGGTGTCGGCGCGAAAGAGGGACAACGGGTTTTTCATAGAGGCGGGGATAGGGGAATACTCCGGGGAAACGGCGAAGAGCATCGAGTCCGTGCTTCCTCCCGAGGCGCTGTCGGTCATAGAGCTGGCGCTGCGTGAGAAACGGGGCGTCTACCGGGAAAACCGCTTCGTGGCCTATTTCATGAGCGCCAACGGCGCGGAAAACATCATATACATGGAAAGCTGCGAAGACTTCAACGAATGGGACAAAAACCTTATCGGAATCTTCTGCACGAACATATCGGTAGCACTGGACAATATCTACCTCAATGAGGAGATGGAGAATACCCAAAAGGAAATCATTTACACCCTGGGCGAGATCGCCGAGGCGCGGTCCATGGAGATGGGGCACCACGTAAAGCGGGTGGCCGAGTATTCCCGGCTCCTCGCGCTCAAAACGGGACTCTCCGACGCGGAGGCGGAACTCGTGTACATGGCCTCCCCGATGCACGACGTGGGCAAGCTCGCGATACCCGACGCCATTCTCAATAAGCCGGGAGAGCTTACCGCGCCGGAATACGAAACCATAAAGACCCACGCGAAAGCGGGATACGATATGCTCAAGAACGCCAGCGGCCAGATCATGGCCGTCGCCGCGCTCATCGCGCTCGAGCACCAGGAACGGTACGACGGATCGGGGTATCCGTTCGGCAAAAAGGGCGAGCAGATAAGCGTGTTCGGCAGGATCGTGGCCATCGCGGACGTTTTCGACGCCTTAGGCTGCGACCGGGTATACAAAAAGGCCTGGCCGCTTGAAAGGGTCATAGGGCACTTTCAAGCGGAACGCGGCAGGCAATTCGATCCCGAACTCACCGACATATTCATCGCCTCGATCGACGAGATCGTCGAGATCATGAACCGCCATCCCGATTAGCGCGGGGACGCGCCGATTAAACGCGGGACAGGGGATCGAGTGCCTTACTAACAACGTATCCGTTTACGCAATGCTGTTACACGCCCTTTATTTCGTCGATTCGTAAACCGTCATTGGTAAGTAAAGCGCTTACGTCGAGTATCGTTATGAAATTCTCGCCCATTTTTCCTATGCCTTTGATGAATCCCGCGTCTATCGATAGGCCAATTCTGGAGGCTTCGTGAACGTCATTCCCTTGAATCGGGAACACGTTAATCACTTCGTCTACCAGAATGCCGATAAGAAGCGGCTCATCGGAATCATTCACCAGGATTTCCAGGACTACGATCGCCGTCGATGGAATAAGCTCGGTGCTTCCCTGACTGAACCGTTCTTTCAGATCGAGAAGCGGAACGGCTTTACCGCGTAGGTTGAAGACGCCCCTGTAGTATTCAGGCATTCGAGGAAGGCGCGTAATGCTTGGCACGACCAGAACCTCGCGAATGTGACTAACCGTAATACCGAAAACCTCGTCGCCAAGCTTGAAAGTCAAGTATTGATTCAGTTCGCTCATCTCCATTCCTTCGGTTAAAATTCACCAAACCCGCTCTCGGTTTCTTCCTCAAGTTTCTCGGAACGGTTATTCTCTTCCCGCAAGGCGCCAATCCGGGCCACGGAGCCGTTATGGGGTCGCCTTGCGTTATTTATTTGTCCCGTTCTCTCAAAATGATTTTTCTCGGCTGACTCGCTTACGTTATTCGCGGCGCTCAATGTGAAATAACTCATCGTATCCTGCATCGAATCCGCCTGACTCGCTAACTCTTCCGACATGGAAGCGGATTCTTCCGATGCGGACGCGTTTTGCTGGACAACCAGGTTTAATTGATTAATCGCTTTATTGATTTGTTCCGCCCCAAAATTCTGTTCCCGACTGGAAGCGTTAATTTCCTGGGTGAGTTCTGCCGTTTTCGTTATCTCTGGAATCATGCTCAGTATCGTTTGGCCGGCGCTTTCTGCTATCTGTACGCTCTCGATCGATAGCGCGCTTATCTCGCCCGCTTCCTTTTGGCTTCTTTCCGCGAGCTTACCGACTTCCGCCGCGACGACAGCGAATCCCTTCCCGAATTCGCCCGCCCGTGCCGCTTCTATAGAGGCGTTTAGCGAGAGCATGTTGGTCGAGCGCGCAATTTCCCCGATTATCCCGATCTTTGACGCGATAAGCTTCATGGCTTCCACGGTCCGTATTACCGCTTTTCCGCCTTCCTCCGCCATTTCCGCCGATTTCTTCGCGATCGCCTCCGTGGTTGAGGCGTTCTCGGAATTTTGCTTGATATTGGCGGACATTTGTTCCATCGAGGCAGAAATTTCCTCCACGGACGCCGCTTGCTCCGTGGCACCTTGAGCCATTTGCTGCGCCGTCGAACTGAGCTGTTGGCTACCCGATGATACTTGCTGGGTCGCTGAATCGATATGGTACACGATGGTTTGTAGCTTTAGCCGCATATCGTCGAGCGCGGCGGCAAGTCTGCCGATTTCATCTTTCTGTGAAATACCCGTCGCGAACGTTAAGTCTCCCGACGCGACCTTTTCCGCGAATGTAACGCCTTTTCTCATAGCGGTGGTGATCGACTTCGTTAAAAACAAGGAAAGCAGCACGCCGAACGCGAGACTCAAGACGCCTATGAGCAACGTCGTTACAACGGCTTGGTCGTACGTGGAATGAACCAGGTCCCCCCCGATTTGGCTGATTTCTTTCGCGTTAGCAATGGCGGTTTGAGACGCGCTCACGGCCTGTGACTGATAATCGAGTTGCGCGGTCATCGTCGTTTCGTATGAGGCTTCAGCCTCGGAGAAGTTTGCGATTTCCGCCCGTATTCGTTGCAGTATAGCCCGTTCGTTTTGGCTTTTTACGCTCTTTTCCAGTGTGGCCAGGAAATCGAGCGAACTCCGAACGGTAAGACTCATTTCGTTCAGGTATTTCGCCTCTTGGTAGAGATGATACTGATCCGCGTATATTCGGGCCTCATAGAATCCAATCTTCAGTCGGTCAATATCGGCGCGTGCGGTTCCCGCGCGTTCCAGCCGGTCGAAATCGTTTTGGATCGACTCGACGGCTTTTTCGACGAGCGCGATTTCATTCTGCTTACTCAGTTCCGCCTCAACGTAATCATTGAAGAACTTTCGATAATCGTCGGAAGCCGCGATTACTTTTTCCAAGCGATCGATATTGGTCGGATCCTTCACTTTTTTTACGAGGTCTGATGCCAGTACTATGTTAAGGCCCATGTATTTCTCAACTTCGTCGGCGAACGATTGATCTTTTTTAATGACGAAGTTCTTCCCCGCGATCATCGCGTATTGGACGTTTTCCACGATCTGCGTCGCTACGTCGTTACGGTCGAGACTCCCTAAGATGGAGTTCATTCCCGTAAGGCAAACTACGGAAATCCCCCCCAATAAAAGGAGCACAATTCCAAACCCGCCGCCGATTTTAATGCCGAGACCAAAATTCTTAAACATTACTTTTATCCTCCATGTAGTTAATAAATTTAGATAAAATTGATATTTCCCTAAACTTTTGTTGCTAAATCGCTAATTTCGAGGAATAATCAAGCATATGGTTGAGGTCCGAAAACTGTTAGGCGCAAATATCCGTGACTTAAGAAAGGAGCGGGGTTGGACGCAAAAAAAACTTGCGGAACTGATCGGAATATCGCCAACGTTCATCATGCATATTGAGCGGGGTAACCGAGGCGTATCGCTGGATACGATCGGATTATTCGCGAAAGTCTTACACGTAGAAATTTCTCGCCTCTTTGAATCCATAAACGAGGATGAGGATTTATCCAACATTGTTCTACCTCCCGAGTTGATTCTAGAAAGAGAATTGAAAACGAAGATTAACAACGCGATCACTCAATATATTTCCGAAATGAAAAATCATTGGCTCGTTTCATCTGATTAATGGGGCGATAAGGCAATTTATTCTTGTTTGGGCACTACCTATTTTTGCGACTTGCCGATACTTTTTTTTTATTTGCTTCGTATATAACGATCCGATCTCGCTAGATAGTAATCACTTACCACACCCCCCCAAAAAAAGTAAATTCAATCGAACAGCACCAATACGTTCTTTACCGTTTAGTACGTATCGTGATTTTTATTATTTACTTGGAATTTTGAATTGTCAATATTTATCTTACAGTTTATTGTTGATAACGTCAAGTTTTTTTCGCACATTTGTCGATCCCATCTGGTTTCCGACTGCTACGCGCCAAGTACTTGATAGCTGATCAGTCCTCCTAGTCTGGACATATCCATGTACCTGCGGGTCCCCCATTCCTTACCGGCTATGTAT